>NZ_CP046115.1:2697380-5394761 GCF_009707385.1 Klebsiella oxytoca
TGTATCCTTCTGTATCCCCGGCGACGCCAGATAAGTAAGCAGACAAATTCCCCCTGTTTCAGACACCTTAGCCATACATTCGCCTGTTGTAATGGGTTGGCTGCCGGTGAGGCAGCGAGCTCAACTGAGGAGAATGGGTATGCCAATTGTGATTGCTTTTTTGGGCGGTATGTTGACGCTGCTGAGTCCCTGTGCCTTGCCGGTTATTCCGTTAATTTTTGCCAGCGTACGCGGTAACAGGAGGTATCTGCTGTTAATGCTTAGCGGTATGGTGCTGATGTTTACCGCCGTGTCGCTGCTGGTGACAGTTGCCGGCAGCTGGATAGTTAGCCTGACTGAAGCCGGACGCTGGCTGGCGCTGCTATCTCTGGCGCTGGTCGGTGCGAGCCTGATTTCGCCGCGGGTCGCCCAGCGACTGACGGCACCGGCAGTGGCGTTAGGTAATCGTATTAACGCGAGCAGCTATCGGTACGCGGGAGGAACAGGCGCGCTGCTGGCGGGGCTGGGCGTGGGGTTGCTTTGGGCGCCGTGCGCCGGACCGGTACTGGGCGCAATCCTGAGCCTGGGGTTTATCCACGGTAGCACGGTAAAAACGGGTCTCTTGCTGCTGGCTTACGGTAGCGGCTGCGCGCTGATGCTGGCGCTGCTGTGGCTGTTCGGTTCCCGGCTGATTGGGCGTCTGCGCCGGGGGCTGGGCTTTAGCGAACGCCTGCGTCAGCTGGCGGGAATGGCAATGCTGGCAGCAGTGATACTGATTGCCAGCGGAGAGGCCAGTTTTCTGCAGGGCGCAAACGGACTGACGCAGCGTCTGGAGCAGCGTCTCAGCGCTGGTTTGCCGCCGTCGGAACGAAAATTGGTACGACAGCCGATTGTTGCTCCAGCGCCAACCAGCGAAATGCCCGCGCTTGAGGGCGGCAGCGCCTGGCTCAATAGCCCACCGCTTGATAACACCTCGCTAAAAGGGAAAGTGGTTCTTATCGACTTCTGGACCCGGGACTGCATTAACTGCCAGCACACGTTGCCGCATGTGCGCGAATGGGCGAATAAATATCGTGCGGCCGGACTGGTCGTGATCGGCGTGCATACTCCGGAATATCCCTGGGAACGGTCACTACCCGCGCTACGTGCGGCGGTTGATAAATGGCAGATAACTTATCCCATCGTGGCGGATAACGGTTACACCATCTGGAACGCGTTTGGAAATCAATACTGGCCCGCGCACTATCTGTTCGATGCCAAAGGCAAGCTGCGCTATACCGCTTTTGGCGAAGGAGACTATGTCCAGCAGGAGAAGATGATCCAGCAGCTGTTACAAGAGGCGAGGGCCTGAGCTAGCGATTGCAGTTGCATTGCCCGGAGGCGGCGCTTAACGCGCCTTGTCCGGGCTACCAGCCCAATGGTGGCTGTGTAGCTGTGGCCCGGACAGGTGCACAGCACCGCCTCCAGGAGTTTAGTGACAATGTCACTTCTTTATATGTAAAAAAAAAGCCGATAAAGTGAATTATCGGCTTTTCAGCGTTTGGTGCAAAACTAGCTTACTGCGCCAGCAGTTCCTGGGCGGTACGGTCCACCAGACTCAGCAGCACCTTCACGTCATCTAAGGTGACGATCGGGTTCAGCAGCGTCAGCTTCAGGCAGGTAACGCCGTTGTGCTCGGTCACGCCGACGTTGGCGCGGCCGGAGGCCAACAGCGCATCGCCAACCCGCTGGTTGAGCAGGGCGATGGCGGCGGCATCGCTGCCCGCCATTTGCTGGGGACGCGAACGGAACAGCACGCTCGCCAGCTGCGGCTGCATCACCAGCTCAAGCGTTGGCTGAGTTTCGACATAATCCGCCACGTTCAGCGCCATCGTTACGCCGTGATCGATGATTTCCGCATACTGCTTCTGGCCCAGCGCCTCAAGGCCCATCCACAGCTTCAGCGCGTCGAAGCGGCGGGTAGTCTGCAGCGATTTGGACACCAGGTTCGGTACGCCGTGCTCTTCGTCGAACTCGGAGTTCAGATAGGCCGCCTGATAGCGCATCAGCTCGTAGTGACGGGCTTCTTTTAACAGAAACGCGCCGCAGCTGATGGTCTGGAAGAACTGCTTATGGAAATCCAGAGTGATGGAATCCACTAAGTCAATGCCGTCCAGACGATCGCGATACTTCTCAGACATCAGCAGCGCGCCGCCCCAGGCGGCGTCAACGTGCAGCCAGATCTGGTGCTCTGCCGCAATGGCCGCGATTTCCCGCAGCGGGTCAATGGCCCCCGCGTCGGTAGTGCCAGCGGTAGCGACAATCGCCATAATCTGCTCACCGTTAGCCTGCGCCTCGGCGATTTTGGCCTTCAGGTCCGCCACGTCCATCCGCGCGAATTCGTCGGTTTTCACCAGCGTCACGGAGCGGTAGCCGAGCCCCATCAGCGCCATATTCTTCTGCACCGAGAAGTGGGCGTTTTCTGAACACAGTACTTTGTAGCGACGAATATCGCCCGGCAAACCATCCTGCTGGATGGAGTGGCCCTGACGGGCAAAGAAGGCATCGCGCGCCAGCATCAGGCCCATCATATTGCTCTGGGTGCCGCCGCTGGTGAAGACGCCCGCATCGCCAGCGCCGTAGCCAACCTGAGCGCGCAGCCATTCAATCAGCTTGATCTCGATGATGGTCGCTGACGGGCTTTGATCCCAGGAGTCCATGCTCTGGTTAGTGGCGTTAATCAATACTTCCGCCGCCTGGCTAATCACCAGGCTCGGGCAGTGCAGATGCGCTACGCACTGCGGATGATGCACCGACAGGCTATCTTTCAGGAAGTATTCGATCGCACGTTCAATCGCCGCCTGGTTGCCCAGACCCTGTTCGTTGAAATCGAGGGTGATGCGTTCACGTAGTTCGTCAACGCTTTTCCCCTGATACATCTCAGGCTGCTGCAGCCACTGCGCTACCGCCTGGCTGGTCTGGGCGATCGCTTGCTGATAAGCCTCAATGCTTTGCGCAGAACCAGCAAGAATCGGATTCAATTTGGACATTGCGGTCACTTACTCCACTCAGACCGGTTTTACGCCGGCGGCCAGCAGGGCCTGTTCAAATTTATCGAAGAATACTTCCAGCTCAGCGTTGCTGATCAGCAGGGACGGCAGCAGACGCAGCACGCAGCCGTGACGACCGCCGCGCTCAAGGATCAGGCCTGCTTCGAAGCATTTCTTCTGCAGCAGCGCGGAAAGCTCGCCATCCGCCGGGAAGCAGCCCATGTGGTCCGGCGCTTCGTTCGGCTTCACGATCTCGATACCGATCATCAGGCCAAGACCACGAACGTGGCCGATTACCGGGTAACGTTTCTGCATCTCGGCCAGCTTACCTTTCAACCACTCGCCCTGGGCGGCGGTTTTATCGGCAATATTGTTTTCTTTCAGGTGGCGCAGGGTGGTCAGGCCGGTAGCCATCGCCAGCTGGTTGCCGCGGAAAGTGCCGGTGTGGTGACCCGGTTCCCAGGCATCGAACTGCTTTTTGATACCGAGAACGGCCAGCGGCAGACCGCCGCCAACGGCTTTAGACATCACGATAATATCCGGCTCAATGCCCGCGTGCTCAAAGGCGAAGAATTTACCGGTACGCGCGAAGCCAGCCTGAACTTCGTCGATAATCAGCAGAATGCCGTGTTCCTGAGTCACTTTACGGATGCGCTGCAGCCACTCGACCGGAGCCGGGTTGACGCCGCCTTCACCCTGAACGGCTTCCAGGATCACCGCAGCCGGTTTACGCACGCCGCTTTCAACGTCGTTAATCAGGTTTTCGAAGTAGTAGGTCAGCGCTTTCACGCCCGCTTCACCGCCGATACCCAGCGGGCAGCGGTACTGGTGCGGATAAGGCATAAACTGCACTTCCGGCATCATGCCGTTAACCGCCGCTTTCGGCGACAGGTTGCCGGTAACGGACAGCGCGCCGTGGGTCATCCCGTGGTAGCCGCCGGAGAAGCTGATAACCGAAGTACGACCGGTGAATTTTTTCGCCAGCTTCAGCGCCGCTTCTACGGCGTCAGCGCCGGATGGGCCGGTGAACTGCAGACAATAATCTTTACCTTCACCCGGTAACAGGGAAAGCAGGTATTCAGAGAAACGATCTTTTAATGGAGTGGTCAGATCGAGAGTATGTAACGGCAAGCCGCTGGTAATGACACTTTGGATGCTCTGCAGCACATCAGGATGGTTGTGGCCGAGTGCCAGGGTACCGGCGCCGGCAAGGCAGTCCAGATACTGTTTGTTATCCGCATCGGTCAGCCAGACGCCTTCCGCTTTGGTAATCGCAAGGGGCAGCTTGCGCGGATAGCTCCTGACATTCGATTCGAATTCAGCCTGACGGGCCAAAAAGGTATCGTTGTTTGCATTTAATAAGTCTGCGCCTAAAGTATCAATACGGACTTTATCCGTCATCATATCACTCCCACAACCAGCGTTACGGTTGAACCCTGGTTGAATAAATTGGTGTAAGAAATTGAATCGCCATGCATAAAGCGGGCACAATATATGGCTTTTTAAATCCGCATTCAACGTTTTATTGATTAAGGGGTATTTACGTTATTTTTACATTGTAAAAAGTGAACGTAACTCATTGATAGGGATGAAGTGTTTTACAGGATAAAAGACCTTTAAAATTGTAATTATTAATGAAGTCTTGTCGCGATTTTTATTACCGTTTTGCTGACCATTGCTGGCGAAAAATTTCCGCCAGCAGAAACGGCTCTCAATGCAATTCAAGCGCATAATCGCTTAGCGGTGTGACTTTTTTCACCAACTTATTGTTATATAAAAACTGTTCATAAGTTTCATAACGTGATTTGTCCAGGGCCGCTGGATCGCGGGCAAACAGAGGGATGGTTTTCAGCCATGCCTGTTTATTCAGCGCGGTATTGAGCTCGGGATGCGCGGCGGCAAACGTCTGCCAGGTTTCCTGCGGGTGGGCGCGTAAATAAGCGACGCCTTTCTGTAGCGCCGTGAGGAAAGCCTTAATTTTCGGCGCGTTGGCCGCATCGCGATTCGCCACGATCACCAGCTCGTCGTAGGCAGGTACGCCGTAATCCTCGACGTTCATTACCACCGGATCTTTCCCCTGAAGCATCAGTTCCAGCGCTTCTATATTACGATATCCGCCAATGACCGCATCGACCTGACCGGCCATCAGAGCGCTGGTCAGCTGAAAGTTAACATTGATGAGCTTGATGCTTTTGGGATCGACTTGTACGTGCTGTGCCATGGTCGCCAGCGTCGCCTGTTCGATTCCGCTAACGGAATAACCCACTTTTTTACCCTGCAGATCGGCGGGGGATTTGATGTTTTTATCCAGCGCGATCACCGTGTTCAGCGGCGAATTAATCAGCGTGCCAACGCGGACCAGCGGAAGCCCTTCATCAGCGAAAAAATGTACCTGCGGCTGGTAGGTAATGGCCAGATCCGCCTGGCGGGCAGCCACCAATCGTGGCGGCAGCGCCGGATCGGACGGTGGCACAATTTTGACGTCAAGACCCGCCTCTTTAAAAGCGCCAATCTGTTCGGCTACCATAATCGGCGCATGGTCAGGATTGATATACCAGTCCAGCACGAGGGTGAGTTTCTCGTTAGCCTGCGCCTGACCGCCGATCAGCGTGCCGAAGGCCATCACGGCATAAAGATGCTTACGCATGGTTATTCCTTATTGTTAAATCGTTATTCCGGCGTCCAGTAGACCAGCCGATGCAGAAAAGCATCCACCGTCAGCCAGAGCAGGACCGTCAGTAGTACTAAAATAAACAGGGCTGCGAAGCAGATATCGGTTTGCAAACGGGCGTTGGCGTTGAGCATCACGTAGCCAAGCCCTTCGGCTGAACCGACCCATTCACCGATTATTGCGCCAATGGGGGCGACGGCTGCCGCCATCCGCAGGCCGGAGCCGAGCGCCGGAAGGGCGGCCATCATGCGCACATGACGCAGCTGTGCACTAAAAGAGGCGCCCATCGTGCGCGCCAGATCGAGATAATCGTTGTTAACCCGGCGCAGGCCGTCAAAAAACGCCGAGGTCACGGGGAAAAAAATCACCAGAACCGCCATCATGACCTTTGCGCTCATGCCGAAACCAAACCACAGGACCAGCAGCGGGGCGAGAGCAAAGACCGGGATCGCCTGGCTGATCAGCACCAGCGGCATCAGCCAGCGCTGAAGACGCGGCGAGACGATCATGCACAGCGCCAGGATCACGCCAAGCAGGACGCCGAGCGCGAGACCGCTGACGATCTCACTCAACGTGATTAGCGTGTGCCAGCCGAGATAATCCCGATTCATCCACAGCGCGCTGGCCACCGCTGCGGGAGAAGGCAGCAGGAAGGCCGGAATGCCGCTGCGGCTCGCCAGCCACCAGAGCAGCAGCAGGCCGCAGAACACCACGGCGGCGCGAAACACTTTTGCGCTCATCCGTTAGCCCTCATGAGCTGTTGCAACAGTTCCGCCTGGCCGATCAGCAGCGCCGGGTCGTCCGGCGCACGCGGCGGCGTGCCGGATAGACGGTGGCTATCGTCAATTCCGCCGGCAGCGGGAGAAAGCACCAGCAGCCGATGGCTCAGGCGACAGGCTTCCATCGGGTCATGGGTGATAAGCACCACGGTACGGTTAACCAGCAGCTCCGCAGCCAGTGTCTGAATTCGCGTACGGGTGATGGTATCGAGCGCGGAAAAGGGTTCGTCCATCAGTACGATGGGCTGGTCTTCATATAAGGTGCGCGCCAGCGCCGCCCGCTGGCGCATGCCGCCGGACAGACGGGCCGGAAGTTCGTTAGCGCACGATTCAAGGCCTACCTGCTGTAACAGCGTGGCTACGCGCCGGTGGTCAACGCGCTCTCCGCGCAGACGGGCGCCAAGAGAGACGTTGTCACGCACATTTAACCACGGGTAAAGCAAGTCTTTCTGCCCCATCCACGCCAGCCGTTTAGCGATTGGCAGCCCGTCGCTGGCGCGGACTTCACCGGCAGCGGCTTTTGCCAGACCGGCGAGAACACGTAGCAGGGTGGTTTTCCCTACGCCGCTGGGCCCCAGCAGCGATATCCATTGGCCGCCGGGGATATCGAACGTCAGGTTGTCGAAAATTTGCCGTGCGCCAAAGCGCAGGCTCAGGCCGCGTACCTCAATTGCTGGCGCACTCACGCCGGATTCCCCTCAACCGCATTAAGGCCCATTTGCCAGAAGTTGGCTTCCAGACGGGTGGCGGTGGTGAAAATGACGCCAAGTTCCGCAAAACGCGCCTCGCCGCCGCGCTGTTGCCAGAGCGTTTCCAGCAGGGCAATGGCGGCATTGACGCCGTTCAGATAACCCTCGTCGCCGTAGTTGCGGATCCACGAGGCATAGGGATTGTCGATCAGGTTGGTTGCCGGATTATGCAGCAGGCCGAGACCGATTTCCGCATATCCGGCGACGCACGGCATCAGCGCCGCCAGCAGATCCAGCGCGTCTCCGGAGTGGCCGATGTCCAGCACGTAACGGGTATAGTTGATGGTTTCTAAGGCTTCCGGTTCGGTGGCCATCGCGGGTTCGTCCAGCCCCCATCCGTTACAGTAGCCAACATGCAGCGGCAGTTCGTCGAGAATGGCGTTCATCGACGCGGCGGCGGCGCGCATCTCCGGCAGAGTACGCAGTTTACTGACCAGCAGCGCGTAGCTGCGGGCAAAGTGGATCAGAAACAGATAGTCTTGCGTCAGATAGCGGCGGAATGCCGGTTCAGGCAGGGTGCCGTCGGCGAGCTGACGCAGGAAGGGATGGTTGACGTAGTGCTGCCAGGCGGTATCGGCCTGCTGGCGCAGACGACCATAAATACCCTGGGTAAATGCGGGAACAATCACAGGACCTCCTGATAAAAGGGAGATCCGGGCGTGCAGAAAGAAGTGTGAACAGGCAATGGCGCAAAACTGGCGGAAATGCCGACCCGTCCCTTCGCTGGCATGACCCAGATCAGGTTCAAAGGGTTCGGCTTACGCCATCTCAGCCCTCACGGGACACCCCTCGGTTTGGCCCATGTTATACGGCATTCGCTTTTTGATTACAATGCCGTGAATATGCCGAAAACAGGTGACGTTGTCACGAATGGGCCAGCGAGAAATAATAGTTGAGCACTCTTGCCGGGCGGCGCTCGGCCGTAGCAGATATGCGATAAGCAAAGCTGTTCCTTGCCCGGCAGACGCGCCGCTGCCGGGCAACAGATTTAACGAAACTCGACCCAGCTGGCTCCGCTATCCGCAGAACGTACGCAGTTCTCGACCCAGTGCACGCCGAGCGCCCCGGCTTTCGCATCCGGATACCAGAAGTTTTCCAGCAGCGCGGCGTCGCGGCGATCGGTCGCATCCATGGCGATAGCAAAGCGGCGGTACAGATTTGACCAGGCTTCAAACAGCCCTTCGGGATGACCGCCGCCAATTCTGTCGTCCTGCAGGGCCAGAGGATCAAGATAGGACATTCCGCGTTCAAGGATGCGTACCGGCTCACCCTGGATTTCATAGCGCAGCTGGTTTGGCTGTTCATCCCACCATTCCAGGCTGGCTTTTTCCCCGACGATGCGCACTTTCTGCCCGTGCATTGAGCCGCTGTTGACCGCCGAGCACCACATCGAACCCACGGCGCCGTTGTCGTACTCCATCAGCACGTAGGCGTTATCCTCCAGCGGGGCGCGGCTTTTAACAAAGCTCTGGCGGGAGCACATCAGGCGCGTGATGTTGAGTTTCGGTGCCATGGTCTCCGCCAGAAACAGCGGGTGCGTAGCCAGATCGCCCAGCACGTAGCCTGGGCCGACAAATTTCGGATCCACTCGCCAGCGGGTGCTGGGGTTGTCCTGCTCCACCGGCAGATTGTGGAAACCGTGTGCGAACTGCATATTAATGATGCGGATCTCGCCCAGCAGCCCCTGGGCAATCATCTGCCGCGCCTGCAAAATCAGCTGATGCCCAGCATAGCCGTAGGTAACCCCGATAATCTTGCGCTGCTTTTCGCTCAGGGCCACCAGCGCATCGGCCTCTTCGCCGGTAAAACACAGCGGTTTTTCACATACCACGTGCAGCCCGGCTTCCAGCGCCGCGCGGCAAATGGCGTAGTGGGTATTGTTCGGCGTGGCGACAGACACCGCCTCAATACCATCTTCTCGCGCCGCTTCTTCGCGAAACAAGGTCGCGTAGTCGGGATAACAGCGTTCGGCCTCAACGCCAAGCTGACGACCAAATTCACGCCCGCGCTGAGCGTCAATATCAAAAGCCCCGGCCAGCAGGGTAAATGAACCGTCACGCAGCGCCGCTGAGCGGTGAATATAGCCAATCTGGCTGCTTGCGCCGCCGCCAACCATTCCCCAGCGTAATGACCTGCCGACGGGTTTAGTACCGTTAATCATCGTGTTCTCTCCTGATTAAAAGCCAACGGAGCGCAGGTAGCGCAGGCTTTCCGTTACTGCCTGCAGGCTGCCTTCAACGTTACGCGGATCGCGTTCTTGTTCGATAGTGATCCAGCCCTGATAGCCGCGCTTATCGAGAAACGCGCGTACGGCCGGATAGTCAATCGCGCCGGTGCCGAGCGGACACATTACCCCTTCGGCACAGGCGGAGAAGAAGTCGATGCCCCGGGAAATCACGCTCTCGAATACCTTCGGATCGACATCTTTAAAGTGCAGGTAGTCAAGGCGGTCAAAATGGCGATCCAGCCAGGCGATAGGGTCCATACCCGAATAGTAGAGATGTCCGGTATCGAGACATAACCCGGCGACATCATGGGGAATTTGCGTTGCCAGCAGATCTATCTCATCGGCAAACTCGATGCAGCCGCCGGCGTGAGGGTGGATAACCGGGCGAACGCCGTACTCCTGCCACGCCAGTTTGCTGATGATAGTGATGTGGTCGATCATCCGCCGCCAGTCGGCGGGGGAAAGGCGGGGGGCCAGATCTCCGCGTCCGGCATATTTCGCCCGCTGCGGATTACCAAAATCAATAATAACCAGATAGGGGGGTTGGAAAGGGTTGCCCGCCGTTTCTTCCGCCGCCGGCACCTGCGACAGATTGCGGCAAATGTTATGCGTCAGTGCGACAATATTCGCGAAGTTCTCTTCGCTGACCAGATCGTCAAAGATTGTGCCGGCAACCAGCGACAGCCCCTGCTTATTCAGCGCAGCGCGGAGTTCATCGGCCTGAGTCGGTAAATAGCTCCAGGGCCCCAGTTCAATGCTTTTATAGCCTGCGGTTGCCGCTTCTTGCAGCACCTTGGACCATGCTGGCAGATAAGGGTTTTTGGGATCATCGACGCCCCAGCTACACGGCGCATTAGCAATATGTATGGTCATGACCGGTTCCTTTTCATAATGAGGGGTAAACATGACCAGTATTGAATGAAAATTTCAAAATCAACAATGATGAAATTTAAATTCTTTGATGTGATTCAAGCTTTATTTTGATGGTTAAAATGATGGTCTTTTATCAAATTAAGTCACCAGAAGGCGCGCGGCTGATTCACACGCGCCACCGGCGATCAGAGATTTTCTTTGGTGAGTAAATCAAACGGCTGCAGCGCGTTGATAAAGTTTGGCTGCGGTTGGCTGGCGGCCTGAACAAACGCGTGGATTGTCGCCGTGGCAAATTCGTCCAGCCGATGGGCAAGCATGAGATCGATAGTGCCGTCGATTAACGCCAGCTCGCCGTTATCTACCGGCCCATGACAAATCAGGGTGACCTGATACTGACGTTGATGCGCATGTAGCGCGGCGATAATCCCCTCCACGCCGCCGCAGGGTGCGTAAATAGCCTGCAGATCGGGATATTGGTACAGCATCTCTTCTGTCACCTGGCGGGCGATATCGGCGCGTTCGTGGCTGCGCACTGGCTCAAGCACCCGGTCGCCTTTCCCCTGTTCGCGTAAGTAGGAGCGAAAGCTTATCTCACAGCTCTCCTGGCAAATAAACCGGTTATCGCCAACGATAATGCCGATCTCCCCATCGCCGTGACATAGCCTGTCCACCGCCCATCCTGCGGTGCGGCCCGCTTTTTGGTTATCCAGCCCGATATAGCCGGTGCGTTGGGCAATACTCATATCCGAGAGCAGGGTGAAGACATGCACGCCTTTATCAATGGCCTGAACGACAGCGTGGCGAATAAGCGGATTGTCCAGCGCGACAATAGCAATAACGTCCACTTCTTCGCTGAGACGGGAAATGGCGGCGACCATGTCGTCGATGGCATTGATATCGTAATGCAGAAAAACCGGGGCCTGAGTCGGGCTGTGCCATGATAAGGCCGCTTTTTCAAGGGCCAGCGCCAGCTGATGATAAAACGAGTGCGACTGCTGCAGTAAAATAAACCCCATTCTGAGGGCTATCGCCGGCTGCCCGGCGGCCAGCCGATAGTGGGGCTGCTCGAGCGCAAAACCTAAACGGCGCGCTGACTCAAGTACCTTACGTTCGGTACTCTCTTTGACGGCAGTACGTTTGTTGAGCACTCTGTCGACCGTCGCGATACCCACTCTGGCCTCCCGGGCGATGTCGGCCATGGTCACTTTTTTTGCTGACATAGATGTCTTTCCTGAGATATGAATGATAAAAATCTATCATTATTTTTCCCGGTAAAAAGCGAACAAACCGAGGATTTATAAAAATCACTGGAAAGTCAGGCTTTATTGACCTGATATTCATGCTTAAGGGTCTACAATAAGTTCATCGCCAATTCTGGAACGGGATGTCATGACTTATTCACTCACTAAAAAATTACTTACTGCAACCTCGGCGCTACTGCTGCTCTCAATGAGCTCCGCTCCGGCAACTGCCGCAGCCGACACCGATAAGCTCGTTTCGCCGCTGAACGTCGAGAATGGTTTAAGCGAGGCGGCTAAGCAGTATCTGCTGCACTATCCTTCACGCAGCGGCGTTGATGGCAAAAGCGCGCGTGAAGATACCGCGGCGGTGTTTATTCCCTTTGGCGCAACGCCGGAAGGAGGATGGCCAGTGGTGGTATGGGCCCACGGTACGGTTGGCGTTGCCAATCACTGCGCGCCGTCGTTGAATCCGCGCAGCGATCGCGATAAGCAATATTTAAATACCTGGCTGTCGTTGGGTTATGCGGTAGTCGCACCGGATTACGCTGGATTAGGCTCTTCTGGCCTGCACCACTATCTTAATGCCCGCGGCGAAGCATGGAGCGTTCTCGATGGCGTACGCGCCGCCCTGAAGCAGTTTCCGCTTAAGAATGAACTTATTCTGGTAGGGCAGTCGCAGGGCGCCCATGCCGCGTTCGCTACCGCGGGATATCAGCCGGAATATGCGCCGGAGCTGAATATTCGCGCGACGGTCCTAACCGGCACGCCTTATTTTGAGAAAGGCACCACCGCCTCCGATATTCTCCCGCCGTCTGGCGGTAAAGTTCAGACCGGCGGCGATCCGAAAATACCGTATATTTTCTATATCTATCTCTCCGCCGCCGATAGCAATCCGCAGCTAAATCCGGGCGATTATTTCCAGGACAAAGCGCTGCCGCTGCTGAAAGAGGCGAACAATCTGTGCATTACGCCGCTGAACGATGAGGTGATGAAGGCCGGCCTGAATGCCGCTAATTCTCTCAAGCCTGGCGTGGATTCACTGCTGAACGCCAGCGTGGATACCATGCTTTACCCGACGCTGAAAGTCGATCATCCGGTATTTATCGGCATTGGCAGCGTGGATATCAACGTGCCAACATCGATGCAAAAACGCTTTGCTGATGCGGTGAAAAGTGCCGGAACTGATGCAGAAGTGCATATTTACGAAGGACTGGATCACAGCGGTACGGTTAATCCGTCATTACGCAACTCGGTGCCTTTCATGCTTAAGGCGCTTAACGACAAACAGTAACGCGATAAGCTGACGAGCCGCCCTGAACGCCGGGCGGTTCAATGCGGACTCAAGAATACAACCGCGGCAACACTCATCAACGTCATTGCTTTCAGAAATTTAACTGCGTTCACGCGTATCTCTTTTATCCAATCTTTTAAATTTTTCAGCAATATTTCGTCCGCTCATTCGTCTACCTCACCACAGGCTTATATTCACAAACATAATGAGGTAAACAGATGATGAGAGATTTCGACAGGCACGACCGCCAACACCAGCATCAACACCATGACCGATTTGGCCGCCACAGAATGGCAAAACCGCTGATTATCGGCGTAGTGCTCATCGCCATTCTCGGACTTGTGGTGATGTCGCTGTGGAATGCGCTGCTGCCGGCCATTCTTGGGGTAAAGAGCATCGGTTTCTGGCAGGCGTTAGGTCTCCTGGCGCTATCGCGGATCCTGTTCGGCGGTCTCGGTTTTCGACCGGGAATGTTTGGTATCGGGCACGGGCGACGTCGGATGCATGAACGCTGGATGAACATGAGCCCCGAGCAGCGCGATGAATTCGTTCAGCGCTTTGGTCACCGCTGGAACCGCGACCACTGTGGCTGGCGCGAACGGCGCAAAGAAAATGCGCCGCAGCAAGAGAGTCCGGTTAAACACGCGGATCCCGAGTGAGCGCGATGAAAAATGGGGTCGTGGCGGACTCACGGCTTATTTCCGCCATCAATGCCTGCCGGTCACGGTTGAAAGCCTTTATTCGCGGACGAACCCCGCTGCACGATGAAGCCGACGATATCCTGCAGGAAGTGACTTATCAGCTTATCCGCGTCGAGCAGCCGGTGGAGAATATCGCCGCCTGGTTGTTCCGGGCGGCGCGAAATGAAATGACCGATCGGGCGAGAAAAAAGCGCGAGCTGCCGCTGGCGCAAGGCTTCCAGGATGAGGAGGAGGGCGAATTTCCCGAAGATGAGCTGGCCGAGACGCTGTTTGGCGTCCCACAAACGCCGGAGGATGAGTACCTTAAAGCGCTACTGTGGGAGGAGTTGAATCAGGCGCTCTCAGAACTACCTCCCGCCCAGCGCGAGGTGTTTGAGAAAACAGAGCTGCAGGGCTACAGCTATCGGGAACTGGCCGAAGAGTCCGGCGCGAGCGAGCAGGCATTGCTTTCGCGTAAGCACAAGGCGGTTCTCTATCTGCGCACTCGTCTGCGCTGCCTGTACGATGAGCTCCTCGCCGGTTAGGCGTGCATCCGGCCCTTTCACAGAGGGCCGGATTGTTAACGGTGAAGCATTATGGATTGTAGTCCCATGCTTTGAGAAACAGCGCAATCGCGCAGTCGGCAAGCTGCTCGAGCTTTTTAGGATCTATCGCTTTTTGTGCAATGAGCGCTCCCGGCAACGGGTAGCCCATAATTGCGCCGAGAAACGCCGTCGCCTGAAGTTCCGGGTTGTCGAGGGTCAGCAGACCCTCATCTCGTTTCTGCGCAAGGATCTCACTGAGCGCCTGCAGTACGCGGCCAGAGGGTCGTTGCTCAAGCGTGACGTAAAGCTCGGGTTTCTGCACCAGCACCTGGATAAGCAGGCGCTGAAAATGGATATTCTCCGGGGCATAGAAGTGCTGTTGCACAACGTTAGCAAACCCGTGCAGCAGCGCGGGAAGATCCTGCTGGCGCTCCTGCAAAAGCTGGCGCAGGGGCGGCTGCATTTTGTCATTCAGAAACGCAAACGTCTCCAGCAGCAGCGCATCTTTACCGCCGGGAAAATGGCTGTACAGCGTCGGCCGCGTGGTGCCCGCTTCGGCGGCAATGGTATCCAGAGACACGTCCAGCCCGTGCTGGAGAAACAGCTCACGGGCAGTTTGTAAAATGCGGGGGCGGGCTTTCATCGGCCGCCCGCGTTGATTGGCCATCAATTGATTCCTTACTGTTTGCGACTTTTCAGCCGCATGATTCCTTGCTGCACCAGCAGGAAAAATAGTGGAACGAAAAGCAACGTCAGCAGCGTCCCTGTGAGCATACCGCCAATGACCGCCGTCCCAATCTCTTGTTGGCTGGCAGCACCGGCTCCGCTAGAGAGTACCAGAGGGATCACGCCGACAACAAATGCGAGTGAGGTCATAATGATAGGACGCAAACGCAGGCGTGCGCCTTCGAGGGCGGCCTCCGACAGGCTTTTCCCTTGCTGGAACTGCGCCAGCCCGAACTCAACGATTAAGATCGCATTTTTGGCCGAGAGGCCCATTGTCGTCAGCATCCCTACCTGGAAGTAAATGTCATTTTCATAACCGGCAAACAATGAAGCGCTGATGGCGCCAATAATGCCCAACGGGATAATCAGCATTACGGCAATGGGAACCGACCAGCTCTCATATAAGGCGGCCAGGCATAAAAACATAAAGGCCAGCGATGCCAGGTAGACCCACAGCGTTTGCACCGAAGATGACTGCTCCTGCCAGGACAAACCGCTCCATTGCAGATCAAAGCCGTTCAGCGAGCTGACCAGGTCGGACATCTCAGCCATCGCCGTACCGGAGCTGACGCCGGGCGCCGCGCCTCCCTGAAACTGCACGGCCGACAAACCGTTAAACCGCTGAAGCATTTGCGGCCCGGTGGTCCAGCGAAACGTCGAGAAGCTGTCGAAGGAAGCCATGTTGTCGCTGCTGCCGCGGACAAACCAGGCGGATAAATTTTCCGGCGTCGAACGCCAGGCTGCGTCTCCTTGCATATACACGCGTTTCACCCGCCCACGGTCGATAAAGTCGTTAATATATACGCCCCCCCAGGCCGCCGAGAGCGTATTGTTGATATCGGCCTGATCCAGGCCCTGAGCCTGCGCTTTTTGTCTGTCGACATCGACCTGGAGCTGCGCCTTTTCTTCCAGACTATTGATTCGTACCGCGTCCAGAGCGGGATTTTCTCTGGCGGCATTGAGCAGGGTGGTTTGCGCCTGCATAAGCGCCGCGCTGCCGTTTTCCGCGCTGTCCTGCAGCCATAGCTCAAAACCGCTGGATTGCCCAAGCCCGCGCACGGTCGGGGGCGACATCACGCTGATGTTGGCCTGCCGGGCATTTTTATTAAAGTACTGGTTCGCGCGGGAAATAATCGCCTGGGCGCTGTTTTTCTCCCCAGGACGCAGGTCCCAGTGCTTTAACTCAGCGAATGCCATGCCGACGTTCTGCCCGCTGCCGGCATTGTTTCTCCCTGTGACCATAAAAATAACGTTGAGGTTATCTTCCTCCTCGGTCATAAAATAGCGGGCAATATCAGCGCCAACCTCCTCGGTCATTGACATCGGCGAGCCAGACGGCAGCGTGTACTGAACCATGACCGCCCCCTGATCCTCCTCGGGCAGAAATCCGCTAGCGAGCTTCTGATATTGCCAGAGCATCAAAAAGGTCAGGATCAGGGCCAGGCAAACAAAACGGAACGGACGGGCGGTTATTCGTTGGAGCGTGGCCAGGTAGCGGTTCTGACTTATCGTCACGCCGCGATTGAAAAGGGTGAAAAAACGCCCTTTTTTCATGTGTCCTGGCTTGAGCAGATGGGCGCACAGCGTTGGCGTCAGCGTCAGGGCGACCAGCGCGGACAGCGCCATGGCTGAGACAATAGTCACGGTAAACTGGCGATAGATAATCCCGACCGAGCCGCCAAAGAACACCATCGGAATAAAAACGGCGGAGAGAACCAGCGCAATACCGATTAGTGCCCCGGTTATCTCATTCATCGATCGTAGCGTGGCCTCCAGCGGGGTGAGGTCTTCCTCTGCCATCAAACGCTCAACGTTTTCCACCACCACGATAGCGTCATCAACCAGCAGGCCGATTGCCAGCACCATCGCAAACAGGGTGAGGGTATTAATGCTGTAACCGAGCAGGCTGAGAATACCGAAAGTCCCCAGCAGAACGACCGGTACCGTAAGGGTCGGGATAAGCGTCGCCCGCCAGCTCTGAAGAAAAAGATACATGACGGCCACGACAAAGAGGATCGCTTCAATCAGCGTATGCACCACGCTTTCGATCGATACCGTCACAAACGGTGTGCTGTCGCGCGGGTAGGCAGCGACCACGCCTTGTGGAAAGCGGGAAGAGAGGCGTTCGACTTCGGCCCGAACTTTTTCCGCGGTTTCCAGCGCGTTGGCTCCCGAGGCCAGTTGAATCGAGATCCCGGCGGAGGGGTAACCATTGAGCGTAGTTTGGTTTTGATAGTTTTCCGCGCCGATCTCGACACGGGCTACGTCGCGCAGGTACACCACCGAGCCATCGCTATTCGTGCGCAGAATAATATTCTCAAACTGCTCCGGACGCTCAAGTCGGGACTGCGTCGTCACCGTGGCGTTCAGATACTGTCCCTCAAGCGTCGGCAGCGAGCCAATTTCACCGCTGGTTACCTGCGAATTCTGCGCTTCAATGGCGGCCTGTACGTCCGAGGGCATCAGACCATAGCTGGTAAGCTGGAGCGGATTAAGCCAGATGCGCATGGCGTACTGCGCGCCAAAAACGGTGGTTTCACCCACGCCTTCAACCCGGCTCAACGGCTCCTGCAGGGAACTGACGAGAAAATCGCTGATATCAAGGCTGGTTAATTGCTCGCTTTGGTCATACAGGGCAACCACCATCAGGCTGTCGCCCTGGGATTTGGTAACGGTAATGCCTTGCTGCTGTACCTCCTGCGGTAAGCGGGTAATCGCCTGGTTTACCGCATTTTGTACCTGTACCTGCGCCATATCAGGGTTAACGCCCTGATCGAAGCTAAGGCTAATCCGCGCCTGGCCAGCCGAACTGCTGCTTGAGGAGAAATAGATCAGCCCGTCGATGCCTTTAATCTGCTGCTCCAGCACCTGGGTAACGCTATCCTCGACGGTTTCCGCTGAAGCGCCGGTATAGTTCGCCGTGACGTTGACGGCAGGAGGAGCGATATCCGGATACTGTTCCACCGGCAAGGTCAGCAGGGCGAGAGCGCCGGCCGCCATAATGCAGATGGCGATGACGGCGGCAAAAACGGGGCGAAAGACAAAAAAGCGGGCCAGCATTGTTATTCACCTTCGGTCAGTTAAGGGATTCTTGCAGAGCAAACACGGCAGGTGGTTCGCTGAGCTCGTCGTACGCAGGGAGAGGAGTAAAGGGCAATACCTGTCTTGCCGCATCGGGAAGGTTGCTCGTAAACAATTTGCGAATTGCTGAACATGACGATGCGCGCTGGTATTCACTCCACAGATAGTCATAGGTCTGAATACTGAAAATATTTTGCTGCAGTAAAAAGTGCAGTTCGCGCTGCCGCCGTTGTGCAGGCTGGCTCGTGAGAAGGGCGTGACAGAGCCGGGAATTATCCGCCTCTGAGGTGTGTGAACAGACGTTCTGGACACTATCATCTTGCAGGATGAATTTCGGCAACGAAGCGTTCGCACCGCAGGTGAAAAACGATAATCCAATGAAATAAAGAAGCTTTCCCCAGTTTCCTTCGTTGAACATCAGTCTGATCTCGTCTGTTTGTTTACTTTACAGTAAAGTAAATAAAATGTTTAAACAAGCGATCATCTGTACGAATGAAAAAAGGGAAAGCGAGAGTGTTAGCAGAAGGCTCCTGGCCGGGTTTTAGAACATGCCGTTGCCGCTGGCGGTTTTTTGCGGAACGTTTTGGGTAACATCCCAGTGTTCAACGATTTTGTGCTGTTCGTTGAGGCGGAAGATATCCACGATAGCTCGCGTAACGCCCGGCTCACGACCGGTCACCTCAACGTGCAGGATCACGTTATCTCCGTCGACAAACGCCTGCTTAATTTCGCTGTGCGAGTCGGGATATTTACTCTTCAGAAAAGCGATAAACTGTTGGAAGCCTTCCACGCCGTCTTTTGCCATCGGGTTATGCTGAATATAGTGATCCCCGAGATAGGGCCTGGCGGCAGAGAAGTCTTTGTCGTTTAAGGCTTTATTATAAAAATCAATAACATTCTTTTTATTCAACTGTTCGCTTTCGCTATTGCCCGCAAAAACGGCGGGCGTCAGAGCGCAAAACAGTGAAAAGGCGACGATCGATTTTTTCAGCATACATCCTCCAGCGATGGTTTTAGTGTCAGGCACGAGGCCTGTCAGGTGAATGAATCAACCTCCCCAGCGGCTTTTCAGATAGTTAACGGCCTGCTGGGTTTGCGGCTGATTGAGGTAATTCTCTCTGAACAAAATGGTGCCCTGAATCTGCGGCATCGACTCGTTCAGATCAAGCTGCTTTTTCAATTCTGGCACGCCGCCGTTGCGCGTCCAGTCGGGCTCGTTCTTCGACGGTTCACCGACTTTGTACAGCGCTACGCCGATGTACAGGCGAGTATTGGTAGGTTTCACCACCTCAGCCCACCACTTCGCCAGCACATCGTAGCGGGCCGCGTCGCGGGCAAAGGGCCAGTAAATTTGCGGCGCGATATAGTCCAGCCACCCTTGCTGCACCCAGAGACGGGTGTCAGCGTAGGACTCATCATAGGCTGCCGCGCCGCGGGTATCGGAACCCGCCGGATCGTGGGAGCGGTTACGCCAGACGCCTGCCGGGCTGACGCCGAATTCGACATCGGGATTAAGCTGCTTAATAGTGCGGGAAACCTGTTCAATCAACAGTTGGGTATTGTGCCGACGCCAGTCCGCTTTCGCGGCAAAACCCTGGCCGTACTGCTGGAACGTCCGGTTATCGTTAAGTGCCGATCCAGGCGACTCAGTGTAAAAATAATCGTCAAACTGGACGCCGTCGATGGGATAACGCTCCACCACTTCCGCCACGATGCTGGTTATCCAGTCGCGCGCTTCAGGAATCCCCGGGTCGAGAACAAAGCGCTCGCCGGAGGTGCGGATCCACTCAGGATGCAGGACGTAAACGCTGGCTGGAACCTGCGACAGCGTACTGTTAAGCTCGGCGACGGTTTTTGCTCGGGTGTTGACCGAAACGCGATAGGGGTTAAACCAGGCATGAACGCGCATCCCGCGCTTATGGGCCTCATCAAGCATGAATTTGAGCGGGTCGTAGCCCGGATCCTCGCCGATTTTTCCGGTCAGCATATCGGACCATGGCAGGATCTTTGACGGCCACAGGGCGGTACCGTCTGGCTTTACCTGGAAGAATACGGTGTTAATACCGAGGCTTTTTAAATTATCCAGCTTAGCGATTAGCGCCTGCTGCTGGAGAGCGATGCGACGATCGGCCGTGATGCTGCCGTTGACCGACTCCAGCGGCGGCCAGTCGAGACGGGAAACGGTGGTCAGCCAGACCCCGCGCACCGGTTCGTGGCTTTTGGGTAGGGTTGGTTGTTTGGTTGCCGGCGGCGTTGGGGTGACAAGCGAAACGGGCGGTTTGCTGCCGCAGTGGGCCAGCAGCAGCGCAGCAGTTATTGGTACGGCGGATATTTTTATTTTATTCAGGATAGTGTTACGCGAGCGGATCGTCATATTTGCCAGCTTTTCTGGTCATCGCACAGGAGAGTCATTTTCGTATCATTCGGCTTTAAGTCAATAGTTTAGCGGCAGACATAACGGCCAGATCATTTCTGCCCGCAGCAGATTAAGCATCTTCTCGCGTCACGCAACGGTTTGCCATGATATATCATTGATATGCATTAAAACTTGATCGGTTCAGGGCGATTTTAAACAGGATTTGTTAAAATTTGGCCAAACAATTGACCGTCGCCCCCTATGGCGAGCGGAACTGGATTAGCACAATGAACTACTCATCATTACGCCATCGTTTGTGGATACTCTTGTTTCTGATTACGGTAATGAGTCTGGGAACGGGGCTTTGCTACTGGCAAATGCAAAAAAAAGTCGACCGGGATATCCATTCACGGCTTCAACAGGCGATTTCGAGCCTTGACGTTACCGTTTCACATGCAGAGCAGGCCGCCGATCAGGCTGAACATTTTTTTGGCGCAAAGTGTAGTGAGAATGTCCTGACGGAGCTGCGAACGCTGGTTGCCACCATTCCGGATGTGCGCACGGTAAATTTAGGGCACCATGATGAAATTTACTGCACCTCAGTTTTCGGCGGTCGCACGTTTCAGTTCGATCACACGCAATATACGCAAGGAGCGCTACGCCTGCTCAGCGGCAGCGAAATTACGCCGTCCAAGCCCTTAATGGTTTACTCTGAACAAGATGAACAGGGAAATACTATTCTGGTTGGCGTTGATGGTTATTATTTATACAACATTTTGAATGTCCTTGATGGCGATGCGCATCTGTATCTTAAGGTCGAAGACAGGGTGATGACCCGCAAGGGGAAAGTAACGACGACGCCGGATATCAAAGTTCCCGTACGCCTTGCCTCAGAGCAGTTTAACTATTCAGTTATTGCCGATCGTCACTATGCGAGCGGTATTGGTGCGTTTATACACCATGAACAATATACGCTTATCGCGATTATTCTGGCCTCGCTGCTGCTGACTTTCTTATTCAGAAACTACCTGCGCTACCGTAATACCATTGAGTATCAGCTCAGACAGGCTATCGAGCTTAAACAGCTCAAACCCTACATCCAGCCTATTATCAGCAATGAAACCAACTCGGTTGTCGGCGGCGAGGTGCTGGTGCGCTGGGAGCATCCCAAACAGGGGTTTATTGCGCCGGATAAATTTATCTCCGTGGCGGAGCAGACGGGTTTGATAAAAGATATAACCGCGATTTGCTTTGCCGAAGTGAGTCGTCAGCTCCGTCGTCAACAATCGCTCATCCCGAAGGGATTGTTTATCTGCTTTAATACCAGTTCGGTCAACTTTCAGGACAACGAAATTGTTACGCTATGCCAGACGTTTATTCAGCAGATGAAAGAGTCGCAAGTGCGCCTGGTACTGGAGATCACCGAGCGAGAGTCGATCGATAATACCCTGCAAACGTCAGAGGTTACGGACAAACTCAGAAGCATCGGAGTACAGTTTTCGCTAGATGATTTTGGTACCGGTCACGCTAATTACAGCTACATCCAGCAGTTTAATCCGGAGATCATCAAAATCGATAAAGTGTTTACCTTCAACATTGTCACCAATACTGCTTCTGCGCTGGTGGTTAAGAATATGGTCAATCTGGCGAAGAAATTTAATTGCCAGGTTATTGCTGAAGGCGTCGAGGAGAAGGAGCAGCTCGAGATGCTCAAAAATATGGGGATCGCTATCTACCAGGGCTACTATTTCTCGAAACCGGTACCGGTTAATGATTACATCACAATGCTTTCTCGCACGTTTCGCTAGACAAGAAGGGGGGCTAAAGGCTTCAGCCCTGCCGTAGCAAAAAACAGGAAATTAAAAGGTGATCGACTCGGCAAAACCGAGTCGTAATTTCCTGTTTCCGCTAAAAATTTGGCATCATTGAGAAATAACTCAACAACATGGAGGTTGTCTTGTTCGAATCTCACCTGAATATTTTTATCCGCGCGGTGTTTGTTGAGAACATGGCGCTCAATTTTTTCCTCGGGATGTGTACTTTCCTCGCTATCTCCAAAAAAATCGACGTAGCTTTTCGCCTGGGTGTGACGGTAACAGCTCTGCTGGCGATCGCGACTCCGATCAACAACCTGATTTACCACCATCTTCTGAAAGAGAATGCCCTGATTGAAGGAGTCGATCTGAGTTTCCTTGATTTCATCACCTTTATCGGCGTTCTTGCGGCGCTGGTACAAATCCTTGAGATGGTAATCGACAAATATTTCCATGCCTTAAACCATGCTTTAGGGCCGTTTTTACCGCTATTAACCATCCACTGCGCCATCTTCGGCGCAACCATTTTTATGGTGCAGCGCGAATACAGCTTCCTGGAATCTCTGACCTATGGCACCGGCTGCGGAATTGGCTGGATGCTGGCGATTGTGGCGCTGGCCGGCATTCGCGAAAAGCTGAAGTATGCCAACATGCCGAAAGGATTACGCGGGTTGGGCAGCGTGTTCATTACCGCCGGATTAATGTCGCTGGGTTTTATGTCATTTGCCGGCATCTCGCTGTAGGAAGGTGCGTTCCGGAGAGTCGGCGGGCAAGGTGAATAGGGTTTTGCTAATATTCTGCCGTCCACACCTCGAGTATGAACGGCAGATGTGCTCAATACCGGCTACTGGTAGTTAAAAGCATCGGGATGGTTTTCCAGACTCCCGCTCAGGGCGGCAAAGAGGACGGTTTTACCATCAATGGATAACTCATCGCTAACGTTAAGCCAGGTCAGTTTTTCCTGCGACGTCTTTTCATCTACGGTGGAGAAAAGACCGGTCATCTGTCGGGATTTTTCCGACCAGAGCACGGCAAAGCGTTCCGCCCCGCAGTCGTGGGGTTTACAGGCGCTCAGTACCTGATAAGTCTCACTGCCGAGCTTAACCGTTCGGGCAGGAGTGGTTGTGCCGCCTGACTTTATCCACGCGGGCAGATTATGCCCTTTTAACATCTGACTAAAGGCAGCCGGTTCCTTTTTCGCCAGATTATTCAGCGTAATTTCGTCTTGCGCCATAGCGCTGGTTGATACGGCCAGAAAGGCGACCGCGGTTAACATTTTCAGCATTTCATTACTCCTGTGGAATGACTTGTTCCGTTTAACGCCTTTTAATAATGGCTTCGGTTGTCAGTGAATGCAAATTATCGGGGAAAATCTCGCTATCCCCGCGATTAAATAACCAGCAACATGAGTTTTGTAAGAAATAATGACCCGTCTGTGGGAGGCGTTGCTTTGAACGCATATAAAACCGCAGGTTATTATTTTAGTGGAATCTTCTGGCGAGGTTCTTCAAATTGAACGGCGGTCAAATATCGTTAATGATACCGGCCTGACCGGTGGGCATCGTTTTCTGTACTGCTTGTCGGGGATGATGACATCCCCAACAAATCATCCGATCTAAAGTGGATAAAAATGTAATAGTCTGTAATTAATTACTTCTGGTTTGAACCCAGAACGCATGAATAAGACCTGGGATATAACCAAGGATGGTCAAGATAATATTAAGAATAAACGCCCAGCCAAAGCCTTTGCCGAGCAGAACGCCGAGCGGGGGTAGAATAATCGTTAAGACAATTCGCCAAAAACCCATAATATCTCCCTGTGTGTTTAGTTATCTTGTCATTATTTTAGCCGCTGCGTTTGTTTTTGCAAATTTTAGCCTTGCGATATTGTCTTGTTGGATAAAACCGGATGGTTACTAAATATCCAATAAGCTTAAAAAATAAATAGTTCTGAGAGAATAAATGAGATTATTCTAATTTCGAGCGTATTTATGAGCGTGAATATTACGAAGAGTTGAGCTTTTAAAACATGTAAAGTGACATGATAAGAGTGACTTCTACGCTTACATCTATGAAGGGTCATCGGAATCGCTGCAACGCGCTGATTAAGTCAGAACGCTACAGCGACAGTTTGTTGCTTTAAGCTACGCCAGTGCCGCCATCCGAGCACCAGACCTGACCAGAAGCATAGGAACAGGCGTCTGAGGCGAGGAGAACATAAAGCGGCGCAATCTCTACCGGCTGGCCCGGTCTGCCGAGCGGAGTATCCTCACCGAATTTCTTCACTTTCTCCTGCGGCTGTCCGCCGCTTGACTGCAGCGGTGTCCAGTATGGTCCGGGCGCGACGGCGTTAACCCGAATACCGCGGGGGCCAAGCTGCTGGGCCAGGGATTTGGTAAACGCCACGTTGCAGGCTTTGGTCTGGGCGTAATCCAGCAGGATCTCGCTCGGTTTAAAGGCCTGAACGGAAGAGGTATTGATGATAACCGCGCCCTCAGACAGGTGCCGAAGCGCAGCTTTGGTTATCCAGAATGGAGCATAGACGTTGGTTTTAAACGTGGCGTCGAACGCTGCGGTACTTAACTCTTCGATGGATTCGCAATACTGCTGTCTGCCGGCATTGTTCACCAGAATATCCAGACCGCCAAGCTCTGCGACCGCTTTTTCCACCAGGGTGTCGCAAAATGATTCAATCCGAATATCACCGGGAATGGCGACGGCTTTTCTTCCTTCAGCCCGGATCAGAGCCATCACCGCAGCCGCATCGGACTCTTCCTCCGGCAGGTAGCCGATAGCGACATCCGCGCCTTCACGCGCATAGGCAATAGCGACAGCCCGACCAATACCAGAATCACCGCCGGTAATAAGCGCTTTTTTTCCCGCAAGCTTCCCCGAGCCGATATAGCTGGTCTCACCATGGTCGGGGAGAGGCTTCATTTCTGATGCCAGCCCTGGGGGCTGCTGTGGCTGCTCGATAAACGGCGGAAGAGGATAATGTAGCGTTGAATTATTTCCTGTTGTCATACCGGCCTCCTTCATAAGTGAAACTTAAGATTAGTCACTCATCGCGTTCAGGTGAGCAAAAATTTATAAACTAAGAATAATTAACGGCGTAAAACCAGGAATTATTTACCCGGGGATCAGGTCAACATGTAATACCAGAACAGCGCAATTTCATCTTTTTCCGCTAATGCGTTATAGAGATAGCGGTCGTAACCGCCAAGCGTAAACCCATAATTTCTGTAAAAGAGACAGGCAGGAACATTGACGTTTTGCGTCTCCAGCTTTAATCCCGCCGCGTTCATACTGCGGGCCCAGATATGGGCTGCAGCCATTAGCTTGTTGGCCGCGCCGGTTCTGCGTTTTGAACTTTCAATGGCGATGTAATCAACGGAAATAAATTTGTTCCAGCTGAGCGATGCCGTGATAAACCCTGCAATTTGCGCATCTTCGGTCTCGGCAATCAGAAATATGGCATCCGGATTAAGGCAATGATTCTCCAGGGTCTGGATATCAAGCGCATAGCTTTTAATGTATGAGCTGTCTAACGCTTCGATTTGCAGGTCATTATTTATAAATGGACCACTGAGGATATGACTGACGGTGAAGGAAAAATCACAATATTCCAGCCGTGCGAGGTCGGTATTTAATCCTTTACGAATGTGCATAGCTTTCCTTGTTTTTTAGCGTTTTATTAATGATAGACAACGTCGTTAAAATTAACAGCCGCAGCGCCAACAGCACACTCGACGAAACCTGGTCTAATCTTATATTTCACGCAGCGTTATCTGAACAGGTCTTTTAAGGACATTGAATGGAATCCATATCGTTTCAAAAGCATTGGGGATCGGAGTTCATTTCTGCAGATACTGTCCGTTTTCGCCTGTGGGCGGAAGGGCAGAATACGATGACACTGAGTCTACGGGATCGGGACATTATCATGGAGGCCGTAGGGGACGGCTGGTTCCAGATTGACGTTGCTGGCCTGAAGCATGGTGATGAATACCGCTTTCGTTTAGCTGATGGCACCTGCATTCCCGATCCGGCGGCGCGCGCGCAGCGCGATGATGTTAATGGCCCTTCGCTGATCATCGACCCCAGAGTTTATCAACCGATCCACCGTGACTGGAAAGGCCGCCCGTGGGAAGAAACCGTTATCTATGAACTTCATCCCGGTACTTTTACCCCAGAAGGGACTTTCCAGGCCGCCATTGAAAAGCTGCCTTATCTGGCCGAACTGGGAATCACGCAGATAGAGGTGATGCCGGTTGCGCAGTTTGGCGGTTCGCGCGGCTGGGGTTACGACGGCGTATTACTTTATGCGCCGCACTCGGCTTATGGCTCACCGGCGGATTTTCACGCATTTATTGATGCCGCCCATGGGCTGGGGCTTTCAGTGGTTCTTGATATCGTTCTGAATCATTTTGGCCCGGAAGGTAACTATCTGCCTTTGCTCTCGCCGGCTTTTTTCCATCAGCAGCGGATGACGCCGTGGGGCAATGCTATCGCCTATGAAACCGCAGCCGTGCGGCAATATATTAGCGAAGCGCCGCTGTTCTGGCTTACTGAGTATCATCTTGACGGGCTACGGTTTGACGCTATCGACCAGATTGAGGATCGTTCAGCCAGACATGTGCTGATAGAAATAGCCGAAAACATCCGCAGAGCGATTCCCGACCGTCATATCCACCTTACTACCGAAGATAGTCGTAACGTGATATTCCTGCATCCGCGCGATGAAAATGGACGCACTCCGCTCTTTACCGCCGAGTGGAATGATGATTTCCATAACGCAGTTCACGTTTTCGCGACCGGCGAAACGCATGGGTATTATCAGGACTTTGCGCATCAGCCCGCCAAAAATGCAGCGAAAGCGCTGGCCGAAGGATTCGTCTACCAGGGGGAGATCTCTCCCCAGACGGGACAATCTCGCGGCGTAAAGTGTTCAGAGCAGCCCCCGCAGTTTTTTGTCGATTTTATCCAGAATCACGACCAGACCGGCAATCGAGCCCAGGGAGAAAGGCTCATTTCTCTTGCCGGGGCGGAGAAAACGCGGGTTTTGCTCGCCGCTTTACTGTTGTCTCCCCACATTCCCTTGCTGTTCATGGGGGAAGAGTATGGTGAGACGAATCCGTTTCTATTTTTTACCGATTTTAAGGGCGAGCTTGCGAAGGCCGTACGGGAAGGGCGTGCAAAAGAGTTTGCCGGACATACAGGGCATGATGAATCCGTCCCGGATCCGAATGATCCAGACACCTTTATCCGCTCTAAGCTCGACTGGCAACAAGCGGCAAGCGAGGAGGGGAAGTCGTGGCTGCGCTTTACGCGCGACCTGCTGCGGCTGCGCCATCGCTATATCGTCCCTCTACTCACCGAAGGCGGCCCCGTCGAGAGCCGAATTCTGCATACCGATCCGCAAACGCTGGCCGTGAGCTGGCTATTTCCGGGCGCTACGCTGTCTGTGGCGCTGAATATCGGCGACAAATCTTTTGCGATACCGGATGTACCGGGAGAGGTCATTTTTAGCTGGCCGGAGCGGCGCGATGCGTTAACGGCAGACAGTATTGTTGTTCGTTTTGCTAATGGAGAAGCATCATCATGATCCCTTCCGCTACTTATCGTATTCAGTTCCGCAATGGGATGACTTTCGATCGCGCCGCGACGCTGGTGCCGTATCTTAAAGCACTCGGAATCAGTCATCTTTACGCCTCGCCGATTTTTACGGCAACCACCGGTTCTACCCATGGTTATGACATTACCGATCCTAACGAAATCGACCCGGCTATTGGCGGGCGCGAAGGGTTCGATCGTCTGGTGACGGCATTGCGTAGTGCGCAGATAGGACTAATTCTGGATATTGTTCCCAACCATATGGCGACTTCTCTGGAGAATCGCTGGTGGCGGGACGTGATTGAACATGGCAAGAACAGCGCCTGGGCGAACTATTTCGATATCGACTGGACGCGGCCTCTCACGCTGCCGTTTCTCGGCGATACTTTTGAGGCGGAACTGGAAAGCGGGGCGCTCGAACTAAAGCGCGATCCTGCCACGGGCAAAGCGGCATTCGTTTACTATGATCAGGCTTACCCTCTTAATCCTGAAAGCATAGCGGGCTGTGAGCAACTGCTAACATTTCCCGATCGGCAGGCAATCACCGCACTGCACGAAGCGCAAAGCTGGCGGTTGATGTGCTGGCGGGAAGCGCCCAGACAGCTCTCCTGGCGGCGTTTTTTTGAAGTGATGGGTTTGATCGGCGTAAAAGTCGAAGATGAGTCGGTATTTGAAGAGACGCATCGGCTTATTCTGGCGCTGGTACATGCAGGCATCGTTGATGGATTGCGAATCGATCATATCGATGGTCTTGCCGATCCGTTGGGTTATCTACAGCGCCTGCGTCAGGCGACCGGGCCAGATTGCTATATAACGGTTGAAAAAATCCTCGCTAAAGGGGAGCAGCTGCCTGCCAGCTGGCCGGTTTCCGGCACGACGGGATATGAGTTTATCGCTTCGCTGGCGGAAGTGCTGGTGGATGATAATAACCTCGAGCTGCTGCAGCAGGTTCATGACGACGCGCTTGGCGCAACGGTCGATCGCCATCAAGAACTGCGCGATGCTAAAGGGCTGATGACGGACCGCAATTTTGAGGGCGAGTTTACTACCTTGCTGCATCTGGCCTGCGAACTGGCACAGCGTAACGGTTTTGAGGTTGAGCACGAGTCGCTTCGGCATGCTTTGCGAGAATTATTGATCGCTTTTCCGGTGTATCGCACCTATGGCACCAGAGAAGGGCTAACGCCCGATGATATTACGCTTTTAAATAAAGTCGTTGATCGTGTTAATTCTCTGGATCATAAATCCGACCCCGCTGCTCTTGGTGCCATTATCGATATTCTGACCGGCGAGCTGGAAGAGACCAGTCTGGAGAGCGCTTCATTATTCAGAACCCGTTTTCAGCAGCTGACCGGTCCCTTAATGGCTAAATCAGTTGAAGATACGCTGTTCTTTCGTCATAACCTGGATCTGGCCTTGAACGAAGTCGGGGCCGATCCTACTCCCCGCGCTTTTTCACTGTCTCGTTTTCACCAGGAGATGCGCATTCGGCTTGCCCGTCAGCCCGATGCGCTGCTGGGAACCTCGACCCACGATACTAAACGAGGTGAGGATGCCCGCGCCCGTCTGTATACCTTAACGGAAGCGCCGCAGCTGTGGGCATCGAACCTCGCCCGCTGGCGCCAGATGAACCAAACCCTGGTGCGCTTTTTAAACGACGGGACGGCCCCCAACGCGGCGGATACATGGATGCTTTATCAGGCGCTGGCCGGCGTGTGGCCCGCGGCGCTGTTGCCGGACGATACCGCCGGGCTGAAATCACTGGAAGAGCGTTTTCTGGGGTTTGTGGAAAAAGCGTTGCGTGAGGCCAAGCAAAGAACCGACTGGATCGACAGCAATGAAAGCTATGAAAGCGTTGTTCTCAACTATGCGCAACAGCTTCTCTCTGCGGAAAATCAGCTGTTTTTAAATGATTTTTATACATCGCTGCAGCCGTTTATCCGCGCAGGATTGGTGAACAGCCTTAGCCAGACGGTCATAAAGCTGACCGCACCCGGGGTACCGGATATATACCAGGGAAGCGAAGGACTGAACTTTAGCCTTGTCGATCCGGATAACCGACGAGAGCCTGACTTTAAAACCCTTGCACAAAATCTCAATTCAGGAAATCCGACGCTATTTTTGCATGAACAGCCATGGCGTGACGGGCGCTTGAAACAGTACGTCACCGCCACTTTTTTACGTCTTCGACAGCAGCACGCGGCGCTCTTTCAGTATGGTGACTGGGTTCCGTTAAAAGTCTCTGGTGAAAGGGAGGATAATCTCATCGCCTATGCCCGTATCAATCAGGAGAAGGGGCTGATTGTGGTTGTTCCTCGCCTGGTGTTTGACGTCGCGGCGCATGGACTGTCTGAGTCTTCAGCAAAATTATGGGGCAATACGGCGGTATCGATACCCGAGGAGCTGGCTGGAAGATATTTTCACGATGTTTTCACTGGCGAAGGTCGTCTGCTTGAAGAGGCGCTCGATCTGACGACAGAAGCAGGGTGGTTATTGACGCTTATTAGCGGTGAGGAAAGTGGAGAATGACGATGCCAAAGGAAGAAACTTTTGAAATACGTCCTGGTCACGGCCAGCAGCTGGGGGCCAATTTTGACGGGAAAGGCGTAAACTTCGCGCTGTTCTCAGCGCACGCTGAACGCGTAGAGCTGTGTTTATTCGATCCTTCCGGGAAAACGGAAATCGCGAGGCTTGAACTGCCAGAATATACCCACGAAATCTGGCATGGCTATGTACCCGATCTACAGCCAGGAGCGCTATACGGCTATCGCGTTTATGGTCCTTACGATCCGCAAAACGGGCATCGCTTTAATCCGAATAAATTACTTATCGATCCCTACGCGCGCGAGCTGGTCGGCGATATTGAGTGGAACGACGCCCATTTTGGCTATGAGCTGGGGCATGAGGAGAAAGACCTTAGCTTCGATACCCGCGATAGCGCTGCGTTTACCCCCAAATGCAAGGTCATCGACCCGGATGCTTTCAGCTGGCAGGGGGAGAAGCGTCCTGATGTATCATGGCCTGAGACGGTAATTTATGAAGCCCACGTGAAAGGTTTTACCCAGCTAAATCCTGCTCTTCCGCCTGAACTACGCGGCACCTATGAGGGGATGGGTCATCACGCTTCAGTGGATTACATCAAAAGTCTGGGCATCACTTCCGTTGAACTCCTTCCCGTGCACTGGTTTCCAGACGACCAGCATCTGCTGGATCGAGGGCTGAAAAACTTCTGGGGTTACAATACGCTGGGCTTCTTTGCTCCCGCCTCCCGTTACTATGGCCCCTCGGGGATTGAAGGGTTCCGCAACATGGTTCGTGCTTTTCATGACGCAGGCATCGAAGTGATTCTCGATGTCGTTTATAACCATACTGCAGAAGGCAATGAACTGGGGCCCACGCTTTCATTCAAAGGAATAGATAACTACTCCTATTACCGGACGATGCCGGATGCGCATCGTTATTACATTAACGATACCGGAACCGGCAATACGGTTAATACTTCGCATCCGCGCGTGCTGCAAATGATCATGGATTCGCTGCGCTATTGGGCTCAGGCCATGCACGTTGACGGCTTTCGCTTTGACCTTGGGACAATTCTCGGTCGCGAGCCGGAAGGGTTCGATCCGCGAGGCGGCTTTTTTGATGCGATAACCCAGGATCCCGTTTTGTCGAAACTCAAACTGATTGGTGAACCCTGGGATATTGGACCCGGCGGCTATCAGGTTGGGGGCTTTCCGCCAGGCTGGGGAGAGTGGAACGACAAGTACCGTGATACGGTTCGGGAATACTGGAAAGGCGATAACGTTGCCACCGATTTTGCCGCCCGATTACTGGGATCGGGGGATCTGTATGATTTGCGCGGCCGTCGCCCGTGGGCCAGCGTTAATTTTATTACTGCCCATGACGGTTTCACGTTAAACGATCTGGTCTCGTATAACGAAAAACACAATGAAGCAAACGGTGAGGACAACAACGACGGACATAATGATAACCGGTCATGCAATTATGGCGAAGAAGGACCGAGCGAGAACCCGGATATCGTCACCGTGCGTGAACGCCAGAAGCGTAATTTTCTCACTACGCTGCTTTTCTCCCACGGTACGCCGATGCTGCTGGCCGGCGATGAGTTTGGTCGTTCGCAGCAGGGTAATAATAATGGTTACTGCCAGGATAGTGAGATTTCATGGATAAACTGGGAATCGCTGTCGGAACAGGACAAAACCCTGCGTAATTTTGCGCAGCAGTTGCTTGCTCTGCGTGCAGAACAACCGCTTTTACGCCGTGAAAGCTGGCGTGACGGGCTCGAGATACGCTGGTTTAACGCCGGTGGCGGTTTGCAACAGTCTGAACAATGGGATGAAGGCTCAACGCTGGGCGTGGCTATCAGTCGCGCCGATCTGGAAAAAGAGGAGGGGATCTGGCATGACGTGCTGATGTTGTTTAATCCCTTTGAGGGCGCGGTACCGTTCCGGATTCCGCAGTTTGGCGAAGGCGGCTGGGTTCTTGAGCTATCGACCTCTGAAGAAAAAACTGACCGCATAGTCATTACTGAAGCCATTGATTTTGTTCTGGCGGGACGCAGCATTGCGTTATTCAGACGACCTTGAGTCATTTTGCTTTTTATGTAGTTACCCTCTGCTTTTCGCGAAATGGGCGATAGGCGAAAGGTTATAAAAAAGGGGCTTTTGCCCCTGTTTTATATGCGCTCAATAAATCAAAGACAGGCTTCAGAAACGGCGTAGCTATCCTCGAACAATTAACACCGTTCTTTAATTATATGTATTACTTTGTTGTAGCTAGCGGGGTAAATAACTCAATCAAGTTTTCCTCCGGATCGTACAGATGAACCACACGCATGCCCCATTCTGGCATATCCATTGGCTTGTTAATGAATTTAATTCCTTTTGTTAAGTATGCCTGATAGCGTTCATCGACATTATTCACCTCAAAAGAAATCATTGATTTTTCACGATATCCTGTAGGGAGCGTTTTTTCGGTATTTCCAACAACCGGTGCCATCATGTCGGAGGTAAATAGGGCGAAGCCTTCTATTCCTTCAGCTACTTTGAAGCTGGCATAGCAATCTTCAATATCCCAGACGGCTTCCAAACCAAGCTGCTGGGTGTAGAAGTCAAAACATTCACGGTAATTTGTGACTAATAGCCTTACGTTGCTGAATTTCATATTGGTTTCCTGATAGACATCTGTGTTTTATTTAGACAATAAAAGACCAACAGGCGAGCGGTGAAGCATGCCGTGCCAGTTCGTGCTTTGACGTCGGATGTTTCGTTAGTCTGACTAATAGTGTACCTGCGATATTACCTGCGAAAAGATATCCGGCCTGCAAAATGAGTGCCGGCCGGTCAACCATTTCTGTCTGGTCTCATTGATGAATATGTTTCTGAAGCAGAGTCAGGGCGGCTATACTGTGATGGGTAGCAATTTCATCATCCGGAATGACTGCCGGGAAAGCACAGCTGTAGAGTTTGCCACCAGTTCCAAAGCGTCAAACTCATCCAGCCACAGGGACGGACTGCGCTTATCGGTAAAGAACAGAATCGATTATCTTCAGCGGTTTATGTAAATTTGAATCAATCCATTGGGTTATCTCATTGATGTTGTCTTCTATTCTGAACATAGATCGACGCTCACTATAAGAGGGCCGTTAAACATCCTTTTCGAGATGCTAATAATTACTTATAGATTTCAGCAACCCCGTGCAGTCGGTTATTCCCCGTGGTTGACAGAATTTTGAATGACGTTGCTCCTTGCTCATCAGCCTTACGAGAAAGAACATCCGATAACTCATCAAGCGTATAGGCATTGCTGGCTGAGACTACCCCCATCTTTTCTTTCCCATCAGCCTGGTTAATTTCCTGAGCAGCAGAGGCGGCATTCACTGCAATAAACCCCATGACCAATGTAGTAATAAGTAGTGCTTTCATATTTAATACCTCTTTTAAAATCTATGTTTGAAACTGAACTCGAATCAGGGGAACTATCCTCCTCTGTAAAATCAAATATACAGACCTAAGCTGTCATAAGGCTGACCGCGATATGACAAAATTGTCAGGATTGTTGATTGGTTAATTTTTTGAATTTTCATGACAAACCTTCTGATAATTCAGACTGATTTTCGATACGGTCAGAATATCAATTATTATTATTGTCAGTAATCGGGCTAAAATGGTTGTGTCTATGAACCCCCTTCATGAACGTGTGATGAAGGGCGTTCCTCCATCATAAGGAAATCGCCGATGCTCAAAGAAAACTTCAACGAACTGCAAATCTTTCTTGTTGTGGCAAGGGAGCGAAGTTTTACCAAAGCAGCGGGTAAACTGGGCGTTTCTCAGTCTGCACTCAGCCACGCGATGAAGACACTCGAGGAAAGGCTGAATATCCGCCTTCTGACGCGCACGACCCGAAGCGTAGCCCCTACAGAGGCCGGTGAGAGAATTATTGCCTGCCTTGAACCGCGTATTGCCGATCTGGAGCAGGAGCTGGAATCGCTTGTTCAACTGAACGGCACCGCCTCAGGTAATATCCGTTTATCTGCCGGGGAGCATGCCGCGCGAAGTCTGGTATGGCCGAAGCTAAAACCCTTCCTCAGGGAATATCCGGAAATTAATCTCGAACTGGTGGTTGATAACGGTTTTGTCGATATTGTTGAGGGGCGTTTTGATGCCGGGATCCGCCTGGGCGAAAGCGTGGATAAGGACATGATTGCGGTACGAATAGGGCCGGACATGAGAATGGCCGTAGTGGGGGCACCATCTTATTTCGCTACAAACCCTGTACCTGAAACGCCGCACGAGCTACAAAATCATCGCTGTATCAATATGCGCCTGCCGACAGCCGGTGGACTTTACCACTGGGAGTTTGAGAAGGAAGGGAAACCGTTGCGGGTCAGAGTGGAAGGGCAGGTCACGTTTAATCTGCAGGCGGAAAGGATTGATGCTGCGTTATCCGGTTTTGGCATTGCCTGTATACCTGAAGATAGGGTGCAGGATTATATAAAGTCAGGAGAGCTTATTCAGGTTTTGCAGGACTGGTGCCCATCTTTCCCCGGATATTATCTTTACTACCCTAGCCGTAAGCAGCATCCGCCTGCTTTTGCGCTAATGATCGATGCACTTCGCTACCAGGAATAACGGGTCCGTAGACCCGTTCGGGTATTAACGACCCACGCGAGCCTGGTGCTCAGGAGAGTAACGTTCACCGACGATTTTAATGGTTTCAAGCGCCTGGGTTATCTGCCGAGAGTCAGCCTGCGAAAGAATGATGTCGGCAGCCCCCAGGTTTTCCTCCAGCCGGTGTCGTTTGGTGGTACCCGGGATAGGAACAATCCACGGCTTTTGTGCCAGCAGCCATGCCAGAGCTATTTGCGCAGACGTCACGCCTTTCTCTGCCGCCAGTTCACCCAGCAAGGAGACCAGCTTTTCATTGGCTTCAATCGCCTGTTCGGCGAAACGCGGCACGGTACTGCGATAATCATCTTTCCCAAAAGTGGTTCCAGGCTTAATCGATCCCGTCAGGAAGCCTTTGCCTAATGGGCTGAAGGGCACAAAACCAATACCCAGTTCCTCCAGTAACGGCAGGATCTCCTGCTCAGGCTCGCGCCACCACATGGAGTATTCGCTTTGCAGCGCCGTGACAGATTGTACGGCATGCGCACGACGAATGGTTTGCGCACCCGCTTCGGACAGACCGAAATGTTTAACTTTGCCTTCAGCGATCAGGTCCTTCACTGTTCCCGCAACATCTTCAATAGGGACATCCGGGTCGACACGGTGTTGGTACAGAAGATCAATGACATCAGTCTTAAGACGGCGTAATGATCCTTCCACCGCTTCACGGATATGCTCCGGACGGCTGTTTAAAATCTGCTGCTTGTTGTCGTCGCCAAAAGTAAAACCAAACTTAGTGGCGATGACCACGCGGTCACGAAATGGTTTTAAGGCTTCACCGACCACCTCTTCATTAAGAAAGGGGCCATACACTTCGGCGGTATCGAAGAAGGTGACGCCACGTTCAACCGCAGCGCGAATGAGCTCGATAGCCTGTCGGGTATCGGTCGCCGGGCCGTAGCCGTGGCTTAAGCCCATGCAGCCGAGCCCAAGTGCGGAGACTTCGAGTCGGGATTTACCCAGATAACGTTTTTGCATTGAATGAATACCTCTTTTATCGCGACTTAAACATCAAGTTTGCGGCCAGTCAGCCATTCCACCATCGCCGGGTCGCGGTGTGAGAAGAAGGCGCTGGTCGCGGTGTCGAGGGCGGCAATCTGCAGCATATCTTCAGGGCTGAGTTCAAAATCGAGAATATTGATGTTCTCTTCCATGCGTTCTTTGCGCACCGATTTCGCCAGTGAAACGATGCCTCGCTGGAAGATCCAGCGCAGCACAACCTGGCCCACGCTTTTGCCGTACTTCTGCCCAATTGTCGTTAGAACGGGATGCTGGAACAGGCCATTTTTACCCTCAGCAAATGGCGCCCAGGCTTCCGGCTGAATACCGCGGCTTTGATTCCATGGAACGGCATGCAGCTGCTGATTGAAGGGGTTAACTTCAATCTGGTTTACCACAGGGGCCACTTTGTTGAAGGCGATAAGATCGGCCAGTCGGTCAGGATGGAAGTTGCTGACGCCGATAGCGCGAATTTTGCCTGCCTGCTGCAGTTCTTCCATGGCACGCCAGGCCCCATGGACATCGCCGTAAGGCTGGTGAATCAGGTACAGGTCAACGTAATCCAGCTGCAGCCGATTCAGAGAACGTTCGAACTGGGCTTTAGCACCTTCGTAATTGGTATCCTGTAGCCACAGTTTGGTCGTTACAAAAAGTTCGTTACGGGCGATACCGCTCTGTTTCAGAGCGTTCCCGACCTGGGTTTCATTCTGGTAAGACGCGGCGGTATCGATCAGGCGGTATCCCGTATCGATGGCATCAATAACGGCTCTTTCGCATTCAGCGGGATCAGATATCTGAAACACACCAAAGCCCAGCAGGGGCATTTCAATACCGTTGTTCAGTTTTACAGTTTGCATGACGTTATCCTTCAGCTGTTGTCCAGGAAAAGCATAACGCAAAGTGATTTATTCGATTAGGTGGGGTAATTAGCTAGGGTTTATTAGATGTGTTCATTAATTGAGAAAAGCTGATGGTCAGCTTTTTGTTCCAAAAGATGAGATTGTTCACATAATACTCTAGTACTCATTATCCACCTCCCATCCGAGCTACACGATCTCGTAGCGTGAGATATCTACGACGCTATTTTTCAGGCTACGGTGAATGACGCCCGCAATGACTAGTGTATTTCCGCTGCGGGAAAAGTACGCCACCAGAACACGGCTTTTATCCTGCACGTTTGCGGTTCCGGTGGCTGTCGAGCCCAGGGAGACGTCCGCCAGCGTCAGCCCGACAAGCGCGGCGATTAATCTTCTTCGAGCTCCATAACAAACTCCTGATTGTTTGCGAGCGCCTGCTGCAGAGCCTTTTCAGCTCGCGTTGCTGCATCACTTTCGCCATGTTCACGCAGAACCTGTGCCAGCTGACGCAACTGCGCTGCCGTCAGGCCGACCCGCATGCTGGCTCGCGTATGCGACAGCAGTTGTGATTCGACGCCCGGCGTGGCCGCTAATGCGCCAACCGTTGCCAGCTCGCGGCTTTGCCAGTCGAGGTTATCGCGGGCGAAAATGTCGCCGAAAAGGTGCGTTTGTAGGAACTGGTTAATGACCGGGGCAAAATCAAACAGCGGACCCTGGACGAGAGCGCCTGAGATTTTCGTCTGGTTTGCGGTACCGACACGGCGAAGCTCATCCCCAACAGGGATCGGGGCAACCGGCTCTTTACCCTCAACGTCTTCGATGCCACGTTGTTTACGAGCTTCGGCAACCTTCATCAGTTCACTCAGCGCATTCAGGCTTCGGGGGAAGCCCGTGTAGGCATAAAGCTGGACGAGAATCTCTTTGGTTTCGTTTATCGTGAGCCCGGCATCCAGTCCCTGATTGAGGGCTGCATTCAGCTTATCCATCTGGCTGCTGGCCATCGATGCCGCAATCAACGGGATGGCCTGCTGGCGGGCTGACAACGTATCTGAAACCGTTTGTTCGTGGTTCATTTCTGAGGCTCCTTTACTGACGGGCACAGCATGTGCCGAGTGACCAAAACCAAAGGTCAGCAATAGCGCTGCCGTTAATGCCTTAATGGGCGTGGTATTGTTCATCGGTCACTTTCTCCATCCAGTCAACGTTTTTGCCATCCACAATCCCGGTTATTGCCATATGCGTCATCGCACTGCCGGGGGCTGCCCCATGCCAGTGTTTGACGCCAGCCGGGCAAGAGACAACGTCACCGGCGCGGATAACCTGCACCGGCTGACCTTCTTGTTGGGTGAGTCCAACACCTGAGGTCACAATCAGCCTCTGACCTGCTGGATGTGTATGCCAGGCGGAACGAGCACCAGGTTCAAAGGTGACATAAGCCCCGGATACAGGGATGTCTTTATCTGGCTTGAAGAGAGGATCAACCCGGACGCGACCGCTAAAGTTCTCGGCGGGCCCATATACTGCGTTCTGACTTCCTGCGGGGGCGATATGGACAGCGGGATTATGCTCCGCTGCCCAGGATGAAAATGTGAAGAGGGGCAGTAACAGCCCGAGATAACGTAAATGTCTAATCATGCAAAGCGTCCTTATCTACGATGATGGGGAGTATCTGCAATGATTCTAATCAGTGTGACATGTCGTCAGACTGACGCCAGCCTGACAATTCTGTCAGTTAACCTCTATGTGGTGACACCGCTTTGCATTTTCTAAAAATAAAAGACCAAAGCAAAAAGCGCGTCATTAATGCAAATAAAACAATAATGGCCAGATAGCGCAGATAAAAAAGAAGGGCAGATTCATCGTAATCGAAAAAGGAGAAATCGACCTTCATCAACAAATAATCGAGATAGTCCTGGCTCAGTAATCCGTACAATCCCAGTAGTGCGATGAGCGAAAAAACACCCGGCATAATAACATTTGCAACGTGTGAGTCGCCGGAGATGTTCAGGAACCGGCAGAAAAACGTGGCCAGCATTTTCCAGTGCAACCCGATATGCAGCGCCAGAATGAGCATTCCCCAATGGACCGACGTCATGTGTACTTTTCTCACCCAGTTCGCCGGGTTGTGGAACGGTAGCGCCAGAAGAATATGCCGGGACAGCATCATGCCAGAGACAATAGCGGTCAGGATGACAACGAAAGTCACTGCGTTAATGACCCTGTTAACTATCTGCATCGTTAACGGAATATTCGGCGACAGTGACCACAAGCGATGGCGGTTAAGGTATAAATGCAACATGATGAGCAGCGTAAAAATAATCCCCGCCCATTCATGTACGATTTCACCGTGAAGATGGAACCCCATCAGTACCAGCAGAAGTAACGCCATCAGCGTATCCTGCATGACCTGGAAAATATAAATTTTCTTCATGTCGATGGCTTAACGCTGTGGCTGGACTTGTTTTACCCATTGCTCAATCTGCACGGGTACGTCAGGACCTGAAACATCATTGCGCGAGATCGAGAGTGCACGAGTGACTAATCTGGCCTGCGGCTGCATACGGGCTATTTGTCGCAGGGAATCGGCTAACCGGCTGCCGCCGTGGGTGGTAAAGGGAATGACTGTTTTACCGGCAAAGTCATTTTGCTCAAAGAGGCTATATATCACCATTGGCATGGTATACCACCAGATGGGATAGCCAACGTAAATGGTGTCGTAATCGCTAAGATCGGGCAGAGGTGTTTTTAGTGATGGCCTGGCGTTAGTTTGCTGTTCCTTTTCGGCAACGCGTAACAGTGCATCATGCTGGCGAGGGTAGGGGGTAGCGGTTTCAATGCGAAACAGGTCACCGAGAGTCTGCTTCTGAATCAGTTGCGCAACAAACTGCGTGCTCCCTGTCTCCGGCGTGTATTTTTGTAATACGCTGGCCCCGGAAAAACCGTCTACGGCATCGGGCTTCATTTCTTCGGGCTGGGAAAACCAGATAATAAGCGTGCGGAACGGTGTGGATGAATTCTCTGCGGCGAACGTGGGCTGTCCCAGAAGCCCCATGACTATTATCGCCAGAAACCCGCTAAATACTTTTTTTATTCTCACTGTTTTCTTCCTTCAATCAGCAGTGGTTTTAGCAGGTATTCTGGCGCAGTTAGCCTGACATCAGACTGACGGCTCTCTGACAATTTTGTCAGCACGTCTGGCGCACTGGCGTCCCGATTTTGTTTCTGATATCGGTCTTTCTGGACGCATAGCATCTGGCTGTTTAGCAAACGTCAGCCCAAAGGTATTGATACCGTTCTCACTACGGGCAAAAACATCTCCCCGGTGCATAATGGCGACGGCGCGTACGATCGACAGGCCCAGCCCATGATGGGTATCACTCCTGGCCCGGGAGGTGTCAACGCGATAAAAGCGCTCGAAAAGCCGGTGTAAGTGCTCTGCCGCTATCGGTTCGCCTGGGTTAGAAACTTCAACACATGCCTGATGATCTTTTTCGCTTAAGCGAACCGTAATCGTGCTATTGGACGGCGAATGTCTTGCGCTATTTTCCAGTAAATTTGCCAGTGAGCGGTGGAACAGTCGCCGGTCGATGTGCGCGGTGACGTCGCCTTCCATATCCAGAGAAAGCTGTTTTTCAGCAAAAGAGGGTTCCACATACTCCGCTGTTTTCAGGGTTTCTTCTCGTAGGGACACCTGGGTAAGCTGGGAAGCATGTTCACCCGCGTGGGCATGGGACAGGAACAGCATGTCGTTAACGATAGACGTCATACGTTCAAGTTCTTCCAGATTGGAACCCAATAATTCTTCCAGTTCATCATGCGAGCGTCGGCGTGAGAGACCTAGCTGCGTCTGGCCGATAAGGTTAGTCAGCGGGGTACGGAGTTCATGCGCGACATCGGCATTAAAGCTGTCGAGCTGACGCCAGGCGATTTCCTGACGCTCTAACACGCCATTAAATGATGATGCCAGTTGCTGCAGTTCTTCGGGCAAAGCGCGGGTATTCAGGCGCTGGCCATGGTCTCCCGGTGCGAGATGCCGGGCCTCTTTACTAAGTGCTCCAACGGGACGAAGACCGATCCTTGATACGATGTGTCCCAGCAGGGCGACAATCACGACGCCCAGTGCGGCTATGACAAGCAGCGTCCGAGTGAAGGCATTCAGTGTGCCCATGTACGGTGTGGAGTCGATGGCAACTATATAGCGTAGCTCAGGTCTTTCACCGTTAGCGGGGATCGTTTTCACTAACAGAAACAGTGAGCATGCCCCTTCTGATGCCCCGGGTACTTTATTAAAGCCCTCCAGCAATGAAGACCACTGAACGCCCACCGGCGGGGCACCCCCCATGCTAAAGCGTGGATTATCGCTCACTATCCAGTAGCGAACGCGCTCACCTTCAGAATTGGTTAATACGGTAAATTTATTGGCAAGCGTTGACCAGCCGTCAGCTGAGGTTCGTGCAGTGATCCACGGGCTCATTAATGATTCCCGGAATAAAAGCTCGTTGTGCATTTGCTTTTGCAAAGAGTCATGCAAGGAGCTTCTGAGCAGGATACCGATAACGGACACAATCAGCAGCGCGGATAAGGCAAACATCAGCGCCAGATGAACGGAGATGGAACGTTTAGGCATGCTTATCCCCTTCATTTATTCGGGCCGGACTTCGAGGACATACCCCATGCCGCGAACGGTATGTAACAGTTTGACGTCGAACGGCGCATCCACTTTGGCTCGCAGGCGTTTAATGGCCACTTCAACCACGTTGGCATCGCTGTCGAAATTCATGTCCCATATCTGCTCAGCTATCATCATCTTTGACAGAATCTCTCCCTGATGCCGGGCCAGAAGGCTCAACAGGGAAAACTCTTTCGCGGTCAGCTCCAGTCTCGTTCCTGCGCGAAATACGCGGCGAGCCAGCAGGTCGAGATGTAGATCATGAATTTGCAACTGAGTGATGTCCGCGCCATCCGAAGAGCGGCGACGCACCAGCGCCTGAATACGCGCTACCAGTTCAATAAGCGAAAAGGGCTTGGGCAGATAATCATCCGCGCCAAGACGCAGCCCTTTAACACGCTCGTCGACCGAGCCGCGGGCCGAGAGCATCAGCACCGGCGTCTGTTTGGTTGCTCGCACACCTTCAAGTACCCGGTAACCATCCATCCCGGGCAGCATTACATCCAGTATTATCGCGTCGTAGTCGAACTCCAGCGCGTAATGAAGACCTTCTGCTCCGTCTGCAGAGACATCTACCATAAATCCGGATTCACTCAACGCACGATTGAGATAGGTTGACGTTTTTTCTTCATCTTCGATTAACAACAGGCGCATAACGGGACTTCCTCTTAATGAGATGATTGGCTCGCCGCCGATACGTGGGGAATCAGCGAGGCGGCGGCCAATAGCTTGCGTCGCTGTGGCCTTGTTGGGTCATTCTGGCTTTTCATTGATCGCTCCTTTTCTCTGAAAATTGAACGTGAATCTCATCTAAGTGAGACCATTCTGCCTCCGGATTGCCAACATAAAGCTGACGGTTACCTGACAGCAATGTCAGAAATGCGTTCCCATCCCAGTCTGTTTCCTGACAAAAATGTTATTTTCCTGTCACGATGTTGACAGTCCTCTCCGCCTAATCTGAGCCTGCAAATTCCTGTATAGCCAGGCCGACACTCATCGGGAGAGACCATGAAATTCACGCTTATTAGTGCAATGCTACTCACGGCAATGGCCGGAGTGACCTCAGTCAATGCGGCTGATTACAAGCAAAACCCTTTCACGCTAGCCTATGACGGTGCCATCACTGAGAACATCAACGGTAAGGTCAACATTCATCCGGTGAAGTACGATCTGCATGGCATCCAGATTGCTGCGAATGTCTATACCCCTGCTAACTACGATCCCGCCAAAAAATACCCTGCCGTGGTGGTCGCACATCCTAATGGCGGCGTGAAAGAACAGGTCGCCGGGTTGTATGCTCAGCGTCTTGCCGAGCAGGGCTACATCACGATTACCGCCGATGCGGCGTATCAGGGCGCTAGCGGTGGGATGCCCCGCAGCGTGGATAAACCCGCTAATCGCATCGAGGATATCCACGGCATGGCTGACTACATCAGCCAGTATCCTGGTGTCGATACCGCCCGCCTCGGTCTGCTTGGCATTTGCGGTGGCGGCGGCTATTCACTGGTTGCTGCCGAGACGGACAAACGGTTTAAATCGATTGCAACCATCAGCATGTTTAATTCAGGCCTTGTGCGCCGTAACGGTATGCAGGATTCACAGCTGGATACTATCCAGCAGCGTCTTCAGCAGGCTTCTGACGCACGTGCTCAGGAAGCAGCCGGAGGAGAAGTGCTTTACTCCGGCGATGCCAACCTGACGGACGAACAGATTGCTAAATTACCTTTTGCCTTATATCGCCAGGGCTACGAGTACTACTGGAAAACTCACTCTCACCCGAACTCCACGTTTAAATACACCACCAACAGTCTGCTGGATTTGATGAGCTTTGACGTAACGGACCATATCAATCTCATCAATAAACCGCTGCTGATGATTGCCGGTACAAAAGCGGATACGCTCTATATGACTAAAGATGCGTTCGCGAAAACCACCGGTACGAAGGACAAAGAACTCTTCCTGATCGATGGTGCTACCCATATCGAGACTTATTGGGTTCCTGAGTACGTTGACAAGGCTTTGCAAAAGTTAAACGTCTTCTTCGATAAGAATATTTAATTAGCCTTCGATGACGCCCGGCCGCGCAGGCTGGGGGATGTCCATCAGCTGTAGTCACTTGCTGCCGCATTTCACATTAAGTATTCACGCGATAGACCAAGATTAAAGAAGTTGCGATTAAAGATAATTACGCTGCTTAAATAGACGCTATGAATGGAATTCATAAACCTAATGCATCCATTAAGAATAATCGTGTAGGAATCTGAATATTTTCAATCCATTCACGTTGTTATTTTATGAAGTGAAGGGGAGGGGGTTTAGATGATTATCCCCTGGAAATACCGCTATCAGTTGAATAAACCTTCAAATGTGAAGCCGTCATCATAACCATTATCTTCTGGCAAGTGGTAGGTTTTAGTTTGCGAAACGTATGTTCCTCGGGGAGCTAACTTCATATCTGAATGTTTCGTACATTCGGAGGGCTCTGGTTACTAACCCAACAAACCGCTTGGTATATCTTAATGGAACTTTGCTGGTCACTGGCCAGCCACCTAAAGCACGAAGTTGTTCAATTGCGGATAGGAACAGCCAGCAGCCATGCCAGAGCGATTTGTGCAGACGTAACTCCTTTCTCTGCCGCCAGTTCACCCAGCAAGGAGACCAGCTTTTCATTGGCTTCAATCGCCTGTTCGGCGAAACGCGGCACGGTACTGCGATAATCATCTTTCCCCTGGCTTAATCGGTCCCGCCAGGAAGCCTTTGCCTAATATCCTTGCACGAATACCATAGTCTTACGCCAGCATTACTGATTCATTAAGGAGACTGGTGTAGACAGGAACTTAAGATCAAACCCAGGCAATTTAACATAATATACATTATGCGCACCAATGGTGTAACAGCCACGTTGTAATGTCCGTTCTGGGCTAAATTAAAGATGTCTGTCACGTAGATTCCATCGAGGGATTCTGATGACGGCTCATGCAGCGGAGTTTTTCACTTTGGATGAAGTTAACCGACTTAAAATCATTCAGGATGTTATCGACCAACGTCTGACACTTGGTATGGCTAACCGTCGTCGTGGAAAACCCAGCAATAACCAGCTCCCCGCAGGTCTTGCCCGGTACGCACTCAACATAATCCGCGAACGTTATACCGACGTTGGGCCAACTCTGGCGTATGAAAAACTCGCAGAACTTCACGATATCCATTTGTCCAAGGAAACTGTCCGGTCGTTTATGGTTAAACCCGGTCTCTGGGTTCCGCGCAAACAACGAGCACTAAAGATTCAGCAGCCATGCTATCGCCGTGCCTGTTGTGGTGAACTGATTTCTGGGGATTTGTCGAAACACGTCCATATATGAGAGCAAAAGCAGCTTTGGCTGATGCATTGTACAGTGACAAAGCCAGCGTTTTCAGAATCAACAATCGACATGCCATCAACGATGATGGCTATGCCCGGCTACGGAAAATAGAACCATGCCGTAGTAATAAGTTCGTTTTTAACTTCAAAGACGGCCACGCTCTCCAGTGGTTCAGAGGACAAACCATATATCAGCTCATGGTCGAATACTTTATTGCCTAATACGATTCTGGAAATAAGTTCAGCCCTCAGCTCTGGATTGTTAAAGCGGTTATTGACGTAAAACTCACGTAATGGTCCCTTGCCTGTCGTTGAAGGCGTTTCAGTGGGCATCCGGTACCCTTTAAAATCATCTGCAAAACAAGTGATAAACCCTTCAATATCATGAGCATTATAGGCGGCAAACTGCGCCTGGACGATCGATTCTATTGACATGCAGGAACTCCCTTTAATGAATATTTATGCTTAAATTAAGCATATAAAATCACATTGTAAGGGTGGCCTCAAGAGAAAATTGACGCTGCTTTCTACTCTAGATCGTCCACTTCTGGCACAGCGCGGACTGCTGAACTTTGCCCTATCCCGGACAAATCAGCAGTCACGCGATCGTTATACCTGCTACGCATTAGTAACTGAACGCCGGAAAGCCTTCAGCATCAAGCATTGAAGGGGGAAATGTGTTTATTTTCCGGTTAAGCGCCATTTTGTGGCTATACTGAAAATGGCAACTATACTGAAACTGAAAAAGCTTATGATGAGCTTTCTTTTGAGGAGATTAAATAATGAAAAAGGTATTAGCCGCATTAATGTTGTCCGCATTTGCATTTGGTGCCTCAGCTTCTCAGTTGATCACTAAAGAAGAAGTCGATCATTTTAAACTTACCCATGTGGGAACCATCTCTGTAGGCCCATCCGGTGGAGAATTCTCCTCACCTTCCGACTTGCATGACCAGCTTTCAAAATTAGCTGATGAGAAAGGCGGCAAGTTCTATGTTATTACTGCTGCTCGTGAGCATGGGCCAAACTTTGAAGCAAACGCTGAAGTTTATAAATAATGATTGATGTCATCAGAACTTAATTATAGTTTATGAGACATCTGTCATAGTCAACAGCCTGTACGTCATCGTACAGGCTGCCTGCTTATATTTCCTCAGGATTCAGCGCTGTTCTTCCCTACCCCATCTAAGCGGGAAAATCCCCTGCTTTATTACCTTCGACTCATCGCCAACTTCGCGGCAAATAATAGAAACAGGCATCCGGTCGTACGATCCATCCATTTTACTACCGCGGGCTTTTTCAGAATACCAGAAGCATAGCGGGTAGCTGAAATAAGCAACAGCGACCACAAAGTACCAATCAACACGTGGATTGTAACCAGCAGGAATGTCCAGCCAACGGGAGAATGTCCGGTTGGAATAAACTGTGGTAAGAAAGAAACATAAAAGACTCCCAGATTCAGGTAATAAAAACACTGTGTTTATTTGGCTATTTTATTAAATGCGACTATGCTAATTCACTAACCGCGATCACATAACCTGATTTATTGAAGTGACTTTTAAGGTATCAAAAGTAGTACCGAAATTTATATATTTTTTAAGGTATCATTTTTAATACGTTATTATTTTGATGGGTGCCCTTAATCTTTTTTATTTTATATACCCTAAGTCCGAAGGGAACAAATAATATTTGTCATACGATTAAAGAAAAATCAAAGAAAATATTTCCAGGAGTGTCGGTCAGTCAATCAAAACGGAGACATTTTGCACAAAGAGGAAATGACCACAAAGTCATCCCCCTCCCCTCGATTTCTGTTAAACCCCTTTGTAGTGCTCTTTACTCAGACCATATTTTTTCATTCTGAGATAGAGCTTTTTACGCGGGATGAGCAGATACTCAGCGACCTCGTTGATGCGCCCCTGGTGGATATTCAACGCTTCGGTGATGATTTGACGTTCAACATCTTCTACACGTTGATCGAGCGGCGTCGGCTCACCGCCGTGTATCTGCGGGCTCACCGTTTCCGCGAGCGGTAATACGCCAACGGCAAACAATTCGGCGGCATTCGCCAGTTCACGAACGTTGTTCGGCCATACCCGACGCATCATCCCTTTCAACAGAGTGTTATCCACGTCCGGCACCGGATGATTCAGGCGCAGACACGTTTTCTGTAAATAGTGATGGAACAACGGTTCGATATCATCGGGACGCTTTGACAGAGGTTGACAGGCAATTTGCGTCATTGCGAAGCAGTAGTAGAGTTCCGCTACAATCTGGCCGCTGGATGCCAGCTCCATCAGCGAAGCTTTACCGATACCAATCAGGCGAAAAGGCCGTCTCTCAAGGCTCTGCAGCTGCACCAGCTGATGCTGTTGCCCATGGCTCAGATACTCCGGATGGCTTAATACCAGCGTCCCGCCCTGCGCCTGCTCAATAAGCTCATTCAGCTTTTGGGCATTAGCCTGAGTCAGTTCGCAATAGATAAAAGGACCTTCGGCGTTGCGCCCCAACTGGTGTAAATAGCGCGCGCCGGTCATGCGTCCGGTTCCCGGTTCGCCATAAAACCAGACGGCAATATCCGTCTCCGCCAGTTGCTGTAAGCGCTGGCGATACTGATTTATCCATTGGCTGCGACCAATTAACTCAACCTGCAATTTCTGCTGACAGTACTGGCGACGCGCAATGACCGACTGCCTCTGTCGTAACGCGTCGTCCACCAGCGAAAGGAGTTTTGCCGGATCGACTGGCTTTTGCAGAAAATCCCAGGCCCCTTTCTTCACCGCCTCCACCGCCATCGGGACATCACCATGCCCGGTGATAAGCAGTATCGGCAGCTGCTCGTCATCCTGATGAAACAGCATCATCAAATCGATGCCGGAGCAGCCGGGCATACAGACATCGCTCAGCACAATGCCGGGCCAGTCTTTCTGCACCCACTCGCGCGCGTCAAAAGGATTATTGCAGGCACAGACCTGATAACCCGCCTGTTCAAGCAGCTGGGTATACGCATCGAGCACATCGGCATCATCATCAATCAGCAGAATCGAACATTCATTACTCAACATCTTTTACATCCGTTAAATTGAATTGCAGCACCACGCAGGCATTGCGCGTTAAGGTGGATGCCAGACGCAACATGCCCTCCATCTGCGTCATCAGCGAAACACAAATCGACAGCCCAATTCCTAACCCCACGGCTTTACTGGTCGTAAACGGCTTCAGTAAGGAAGGGAGTAAGGCCGCAGGCCAGCCGGGTCCGTTGTCGGCAATCAACACGCTTAGCGTGTCGCCCTGCCTTTGCCAGCTCACGTTAATTTCGGCAGCGGTCGGACAGGCGTCGAGCGCGTTCGCCAGTACGTTCACCAGTACCTGATGGACTCGCACCTCATCACCACGAACCCAGACGGTTTCATCCGGTATCAACAGCGTGCCTTGCTGTGGTTTGTGGCGCATCGCCAACAGTTCCCACGCCACGGTGAACGCCTGGCGCAGATCAACCGGATGCAGCGGCGTTTCCAGCTCCGCGCGGCGGGTAAACTGGCGCAGGGAGCGGATAATCGCGTCAATGCGGTTAATTAACCCCTCCGCCTTCGTTAACGTTGTTCGCGCCTGTTCCGTTTGTCCTTGTTCAATCGCCCGACCCGCCGTAAAAAGATACATCGACAGCGCGTTCAACGGCTGGTTGATCTCATGCGCCAGCGTTGTCATCGTCTGCCCTACGACCGCCAGTTTTGCCGTCTGAATAAGTTCGTCCTGGGTGGCGCGTAGATCGGCCTCAATGGTTTTTCGCTCGCCGATCTCCTGTTCAAGCTGCTGCTTTTGCGCGTTAAGCTGGCCCAGCGTATGGCGGAGTAAACCCGCAATACGCCCCAGTTCGTCCCGACCATAAACCGGAATAGTGGCATCCGTCTGGCCCAAACCAATCTGTACCACCGCCTGATTGAGCGCGGTAAAGCGTTTAACCAGCCGCGAGCGAATAAAATAGTGGTTCAAACCCCACGCCAGCAGCAGCGCCAGCAGCGTTGCAATCAAAATCAACCCACCGCTAACGCGAACAATTTGCCCCATACGCTGATTAAACATCTGCATTTGCTGGTGACTGCTGCCAAGCTGGACTTCAAGCAGCGTCCTGAAGCGCCCCAGCGTCGCCTCTCTGGCGCGGCTGGCCTCCACTAACGCGCTTTGCGCGGCAACATAATCGCGCATGGTATTCGGCATCATATTTTTCACCATGCCAATTTCCAGCAGCTCATCAATGGTTTGACGCAGAGTTATCGTGCTGGGCCAGTCATCCAGAGCGCGGATATTTTCTTCCGCCGTTTTTTTCAGGTTTTCGAGATAGCGGATATGCGTCTCAACCAACATGCCGTCATCATTTCCGGATTTCAGCTCATTGAGCCTGTCGCGCAGGTCGTCAACGATTTGATTCTCGATGCGGGCCAGCGTGTAGACCTGCTGCTGCTCGTTCTGGACTTCTCGCGAACGTTTCAGGTACTGCGCCGCGTCGCCCTGTCGGGCTTCAATCTGGTCCAGCAGCGTGCCCTGCTGCCAGGTAAAATCCTGCACCAGTGAATTCAGTTCGGTGGTGAAATCGTCATGTAGCCAGTCAATGCGCGCGGACAGCTCTCCCACCTTTTCGCGCACCAGAAACATGTTGTAGAGCACGCGATCCAGTTCCGACAGCAACGCGCGACTGTCCTGCAAAATCACCGCCAGCTGCTGGCGCTCTGCCGGAGGCATTCCCTGGCTCAGCCGCTCTATTTTATCCAGATGCTGAATAATTTGATTGCGCAGCTGCAGGCGCACCGCGGTATTCGGCGCGAGCAGAAACTCGTTTAACTGATCCACCACCAGATTGAGATTACCTTCAATCAGAAAAGCAGAGTGGATTCGGGGAAAATACTCATCCAGCGAGTAGCGTATTTGCGAGCTTTGCTCATGCCAGGAATAGAGGCTGACGCTGCTGACAATCAGCGTCAGCAGCGCCCCCATCAGGAAAGCCCCTCGTAAACTACTGCTGATACTGATTTGCCGCAGACGCTGCAGCATCGACCGGCCCGTCATTTCAGTTCTTCCAGTTTATTGATTGCCTGACGCTGGTTATTGAGAAACCAGAGCTGCCACTTCATCATTTGCTGCTCCGCAAAGCTCTTGTTATCGAACTGCGCCAGCCAGGCTTCATCCTCGCTGCTTGCCGGATCGACCGGTATAGCGGTTAACAGCGCACGAATTTCGGGCAACGGATGCTTAAGACGAGCCTCCGTGCTGTGCAGAGCGCGCCAGGCATCTTTAAGCTGGGCGAGACGAAAGCTGATTGCCGTATCGAACATGCGCTGAACCAGACGCTGACGCTTCAGGATCAGCCGGTAATTTAGCGGCGGTTGATTCATCAGCACCGCCTGCTGCGCTGCCCGGGGATTTACCGGTGCCAGCGGCGTCACAGGATATTTCCCGGTATTGGCATCGGCGAGGATCCGCTGCCCTTCCGGGCTGAGTAAATAGCGGATGAAGCGCCGGGCTTCGCTGGCATGCTGGCTGTTTTTCAGGACCGCGACGTAGGTGGGCGAAACGGCCGACTGCGGAAAGTAGGTAAAAGCCAGATGCGGATCGTTCAGCAGTAAATTGGCATAGTTATCGATGACCGGACCGGCTACGCCCAGCCCGCTTTTAATTTTATCCGCTACGCTGAAGCTGCGTGAGGAAATTGTCACAAGGTTTCCGGCGCTCTCTAACAACGTTTTCCAGCCCTGCGCCCAGCCTTTTTGTTGCAAAAGCGATTCCACCATCAGATGGTTGGTATCCGAACGCGATGGGCTGCTCATCAGCAGCGCTCCCTGATATCTGGGATCGGTGAGATCGCCCCAGTCCGTCGGTGACGGCAGATGCCGCGTCGCCAGCGCCGAGCGATTAATCAGCAAACCGAATCCCGAAATCGCTACCGCAACGGACGTAGAACGGATGGACTCCGGTACCAGGCGTTGGCTCGCAGACGGCGCACCGCTGAACGGCGCCAGTTTTTGATGCTCCTGAAGATGCTGGAGTAACATCGGCGACGAAGTCAGGATCAGATCCACGTTTTCCGCATTGGCCGTATCCAACAGCTGTTCCAGCGAGGCGCTGGTACGGTTGAGCGTGCGAATCATCACCGACCCCGGCTCCGTCTGCCAGCGCTGGATAATCCATGCCGTAGCGCTGGGGGAAAACGTGGTGGCCATCACCAGCTCATCGCTTTGCGCGGCACAGGGCCTGAACAACATAGCCAACAGCAGCAGCGCAAAAGTTCTGCCAGGCATTCCACCTCGACGAAGAGACATGTTTGTGATCCCGTTCAAAATATTGCAATATCGAAAAAATAGTGTTGAGACAAAACTTACCCGTTTATGACGACCAACAAATTTAAAATCGCGAACGTAGAAATATTCTTAGCGCTAACCGGGAATATCGGCAGAGATTACCAGATAATGATCAGGGATTTTGTTAATATCCGCACAAGCCTGAGACAAATTCAGTGAAAAATTAATTCCAGGGTAATTCAGCCCTTCAAAATGAGTCAAAAATAACTCATCAAATCATCAAATTGAGTCAATTTTGACACATTTCCTCGACTTGAGTTTCATGGCCGCTTATTTCACTCTTCATGCCGAATACTCCTGATGTTCATACCAATATAAAATACAGGTGACGACATGTTTTCATTATTAAAAAAAGGGCCGTCGGCAAATAAGGTTCCTGCTGAGAAAATTCAGGCAACCTATGGTCGATACCGTATGCAGGCGCTACTAAGCGTATTTCTGGGCTATCTGGCGTACTATATTGTGCGCAATAACTTCACGTTATCCACGCCTTATCTGAAAGAGCAGCTGGATCTTAGCGCCACGCAGATAGGCTTACTCAGCAGCTGCATGCTTATTGCTTACGGGATCAGCAAAGGCGTCATGAGTAGCCTCGCGGATAAAGCCAGCCCGAAAGTTTTTATGGCCTGCGGCCTGGTGCTGTGCGCTATCGTCAACGTGGGTTTAGGATTCAGTACCGCGTTCTGGGTCTTTGCTGCGCTGGTTGTTCTGAACGGTCTGTTTCAGGGAATGGGCGTCGGCCCCTCTTTTATTACTATTGCTAACTGGTTCCCGCGCCGCGAACGTGGACGTGTAGGCGCGTTCTGGAACATTTCGCACAACGTCGGCGGCGGGATCGTGGCTCCGATCGTGGGCGCCGCGTTTGCTATCCTCGGCACTGAACACTGGCAGAGCGCCAGCTATATTGTTCCGGCCTGCGTAGCGGTGGTTTTCGCCCTGAGTGTACTGCTGCTTGGTAAAGGCTCACCGCGTGAGGAGGGACTGCCTTCGCTGGAAGAGATGATGCCGGAAGAAAAAGTGGTGCTGAAGACCAAACAAGCCGTAAAAGCGCCGGAAAACATGAGCGCATTCCAGATCTTCTGCACCTACGTACTGCGTAACAAAAACGCCTGGTATGTCTCCCTTGTGGATGTGTTTGTCTATATGGTGCGCTTCGGCATGATCAGCTGGCTGCCTATCTATCTGCTGACGGTGAAACATTTTTCTAAAGAACAGATGAGCGTCGCTTTCCTGTTTTTTGAATGGGCGGCCATTCCTTCCACCCTGCTGGCCGGATGGCTTTCCGACAAGTTATTCAAAGGGCGCCGCATGCCGTTAGCCATGATCTGTATGGCGCTGATTTTCGTCTGCCTGATTGGCTACTGGAAAAGTGAATCTCTGCTAATGGTGACGGTTTTCGCCGCGATAGTCGGCTGTCTGATTTACGTTCCACAGTTTCTGGCTTCCGTTCAGACGATGGAAATTGTTCCCAGCTTTGCGGTAGGTTCAGCGGTTGGCCTGCGCGGATTTATGAGCTACATCTTTGGCGCATCTTTAGGGACCAGCCTTTTTGGCGTAATGGTGGATAAAATGGGCTGGCACGGTGGGTTCTATCTGCTGATGGGCGGGATCGTCTGCTGCATTCTGTTCTGCTACCTTTCTCATCGCGGTGCGCTGGAGCTTGAACAACAGCGTAAAAACGCTCAGGAGGAAGAGGCCGCTTTAACGCTTGCCGACGCACAATAACGTCAGCACCGGGGAAATAAGTGCCAGCCTGCTGGCACTTTTCTGGCTTATAAATGACTCTTCCGCAGCGCAGGCATTCGCGCAGACCTCTTCTCTTTTCTCAGCTGCTTATTAGCGGATAATTTTACCGGATCATATTTATAGATATTCGACAGCATATTAAGTGGAATGCGATTGTAGCCGGCGAAAAATCGTACGATCGTGAATTAAGGCCCATGGAGATGATATCTTCAGCCGAAAACGCTCGACAGCTTTGGTCGTCATCACGAGAGTTAAGTGCCCCTGGCAACAGCAATTATTGCGCACCTGACCTTACCGTCAAGGTTGAAAGAGCCGGACGGATGAGTGAAGATAATCGGGTTAACCGACTTTGGCGCTCAGGCGAGTTTTGCTCCGCTGAGCCTCAGACCCAATTACCGTCTTCCTGTTATGGTGGCCAGATGCTTGACCTGAAGCTAAGAGAAATTAATAACGGCTTATCCGCAAAAGAGCGCCTGGTCGCCGACTATATTCTGGCGAATAAACCTCTGCTGAAGAGCATAAGCATTCAGACTCTGGCCAAAGCGAATAATGTCAGTACCACCACCATTCTGCGCCTGTGCCATAAACTCGGTTATCAGGGCTTCAGCGATCTTAAAATTGACCTGATTACCTCTTCGGGTCACAGCAATAACGACAAAGTTTTACAGGAAGATATCAACCTCGATGACTCCACGGAAAGCGTCAATCATAAGATTCAGCTGATCGAAAAATCATCAATTGACGAAACGCACGCTATCGTCAACACAGAACAATTAGAGCTGGCAATTCAGCTCATCAGAAAAAGCAATAAAATCGTTATTTATGGCGCCGGCAGCAGCGGACTGGTGGGTAAAGAGCTGGAGTATCAGCTGATCAAAATAAAAAAGGATGTCAGCTGCCACGCTGATTACAGTATCCAGTACAGCATAGTGAACACCCTGGACGAGAATGATCTGGTGATTATCCTCTCCCACTCGGGTGAAAATCTCGAAGGCGTCAAGCTGCTTACTATGGCTCAGCAGCTGGGCGTTCCGTCAATTGCGATAACCAAAATGGGCCAAAGCCGTATCTCGGCGCTCGCTACCATTCTGCTGCATACCATTACCAGCGAGAGCGTATCGCGCCTGATCCCTATCCGTTCTAAAATGTCTCAGCTTTCGGTTATCAACATGCTGGTGACAAACCTTTTTATTCAACAGTACGATGAACGACTGCTGAAACAAACCAAAAATCGCGCTCAGCGTTTTTACAATCAGAATCACAAATCCTGACGGATACCGTCGTACCGCTCCCTACCCTTGCTACGCCTGCAATCCCGCAGACGTAATATGGCGATCAATGCCTGAAGAGTGATCACCCTCGCAGAATGGATAAATGGGCTTTTGCCCTGTGTATTCCCTCGACTGAAAGTAATAGCATTACTAACAACGAAGCAATATTTAGTAATAATGTAACTAACGATCCGCTGGGGAGAAAACATGCAAACTGAGATTCCTGTCATTCTGGTTAGCCACGGTCCCTTTGCTGAAGGCGCGCTTTCCTGTGCGGAAATGCTCATCGGTAAGCAGCACAATGTCGCAGTCATATCACTGCTGCCGGAGGCCAACATCAACGACGTTCGCGCCACCCTGCTGGATACCTATAAGACGGTCAACAAGGGTAACGGCGTAGTCATTCTTGTCGACATGATGGGAGGGTCGCCCTGCAACTTAGCCAGTGAGCTGGTTCTGACGTACGACGACATCCTGCTTTATTGTGGATTCAATATTCCGACGCTGCTGGAAGTGCTCAGCAATCGCGATTTACCGCTCAATGAGATTGGCGCCGTTATCGAAGAGGTGTTCCCCGGTAGCTGTTTTAACGTCGGGGAAATGTTACAGACAGAACACACACAATCAACCGATCTGTAGGGGAAATAATTATGCCGATAAATCTTGCAAGAATTGACGATCGTCTTATTCACGGACAGGTGATTACCACATGGGTAAAAAATCACGATATCGAGCAGGTGTTAATCATCAACGATAAAGTGGCTGACGATAAAATTCAGCAATCTGTTTTAACGATGTCAGCGCCGCCGGAATTAAAAGTTCAGGTGTTCGGCGTACGTAAATTCATAGAAATTCTGCAAAAGACGGAAATTAAACGACGCACCATGCTGCTATTTACCAACAGCGTTGACGTTAATACCCTGGTAGAAAATGGCGTAAAAATCGACAAGCTCAACGTGGGTGGTATGCGCATGCAGGAGGGCAGAAAGAGCCTTTCTCGGGCCGTCGCCGTGACCCCGGAAGAAGAACAGGCGTTTAAAGCGATTCTCGCCAGAAATATCCCGGTGGAAATACAGATGGTGCCAAAGGATCCGGTAGTTGACCTGCAGACGTTAATTTAGCGTCAATGTATTTATAACTTAAAAAAACAGGGATAACTCTATGTTAATTGAAGCTATTCTGGTCGCCATCTGGGCTGGTATTTGCTCACTGGACGACGTCGGGCCGCAAATGTTGCGTCGCCCGCTACTGACGGGAACCGTCGCCGGGATCATTATGGGCGATATGGTTCAGGGGCTGGCAATCAGCGCCACGCTGGAATTAATGTGGATGGGCATCGGTAACGTCGGTGCTTATTCCGCGCCCGACATTATTGCCGGGTCAATTATCGGCGTCGCATTAGGTATTTCCTCTAATGGCGGCATTGCTGCGGGTATCGCTCTCGCCGTTCCGGTGTCCATACTTTGCCAGCAGCTTCTTATTATCTGGCGCTCCTTCGCAAGCTTCCTGAACGTCTGGGCGGAGAAATCTATCCAGGATGGTGATTATGGCAAGCTGCTCAAAATCCACTATTTCTCCACCCCGCTGTGGTTCTTGATCCGCGCAGTCCCCTGCTTCCTGGCGGTCTATTTCGGCGGCGATCTGGTGGGCCGAATTCTCGCCGCCATCCCGGAAAGCATTCTGACCGGTATGGGCGTAGCCGCCAAAATGATCCCGGCGATCGGCGTATGTATTCTGCTTTTGATGCTGTTAAAAGGCCGGATGTGGTTCTTCTTCTTGCTGGGCTTCATGCTGACGACCTACCTGAAGCTGCCTATCATTCCAATCACCTTTATCGCCCTGGCTTTTGCCGTGCTTTATGACATGGCCTACAGCAATAGTAACAACGCAGCGAATTCACCAGTGGAAAAAGAGAAACAGTCCGATACCGAGACTGAAGAAGGATATGACTTATGACCGACGTCGCCTCTTATCGTGTGGTTGAAAATTCCAACCAGGACAAAAAACTGACAAAACAGGATCTTAACCGCATTTTCTGGAATATCCAGTCAATGTCCTTTTCCTACAACTACGAAAAATTACAGACCATTGGTTTCGCCCACTGCATGATCCCGGTCCTTGAGCGACTGTATAGCGATGCCGATAAAGCCACGCGTATCAAGGCCATGAAGCGCCACCTTGAGTTTTACAACTCGCAGGTGAACACCGGCGCGCTGATCCTTGGCGTTACCGCAGCGCTGGAAGAAAAGACGTCGGAAGAAGAAAAAGAGGCCGTCGTTTCGGTAAAAGCCGGGCTTATGGGGCCGTTTGCGGGCCTGGGAGACAGCCTGTTAAAATTCACCTGGCTGCCAATCTGCGGCAGTATTGGCGCGGCGTTTGCCCTCCAGGGAAATCTTATCGGCCCCATACTGATGTTTCTGCTTTTCAACATCGTCAACGTCGGCTCGAAGTACTTCTTTATTCACTACGGTTATAACAAGGGTGTCGATTTAATCGAGCAGTCCAAAAATTCAAATATTATTCAGCGCATCTCCAATATCGCGAACGTCGTCGGCGTGATGGTCCTGGGGTCACTGATTGCCACGACGGTAAAAATATCAACGCCGCTGGTGATTGCCGTTGGCGAGCAGTCGATAAAAGTGCAGGAGATGTTTGATAAAGTTATTCCTAACTTACTCACCCTGCTGTTTGCACTCGGTATTTTCTTCCTGGTCAGAAAGTTTAAAGGGAAACATACCGTCGCGCTTATCATCGGCATGATGTGTATTGGTGTCATTTTTTCGATGCTGGGAATTTTAAATTAAGTTAAGGGATGATGTATGAACGAAACACCGCAGTTTTCAGTTATTCGTAAGAACCAGACGCAGCTTGAAATTCATTTTTCCGTCCCATTAGACAACGCCACGCTGTACTGGACACGCGAAAATGACGTCAATACCACCGAGCGTAACCTTATTAGCGAGCAGGCAGCCGGTACAGTATATTTTGACGATCCTTTACAGGCGCAGCAGCGTATCTATTTTATACTTGAGCATGCGGGCCAATCGTGGCTATTTGGTGAAAGAACCTTACCGGTATCCGGCATAAACAATTTCCGCGATATGGGCGGCTATACCGGCGCAGACGGGAAAACGGTAAAATGGGGCGTTCTCTATCGCTCCAACCATTTGCATAATCTGACTCAGCAGGCTCAGGCCTATCTGGAGGCGCTGGGTGTTAAAACCATAATTGATTACCGTAGCGCCAATGAAATCGCTAAAAGCCCCAATTGCCATATTGGTGAAAGTCAAACCTTTCATCTGGATGCTACCGCGCAAACCGCCGAGCTGGCGGCCCAGTTTGCCGCTGAACCCAGCAATGAAGATCGCGCGCTGATAGAAAGCGTGATCCACGATATTCCTGCTGAGTTAATTAACGGCGACGGCGCCCAGGTTATTGAACAATATCGAAACTTCGTCGTCAGCGAGAAGTCAAAAAAAGCCTTCAAAGCAGTGATAAATGTGCTACTTGATGCGGATAACGCGCCAAATATCCAGCACTGCCGCGGCGGCAAAGATCGTACCGGCTACGGCGCTTTACTGGTACTCGCCATGCTTGGCGTATCCGAGCAGGATATTATTGCCGACTATATGCTGACCGGAGCTAATCGCCTGGAACGCAACAACGTGAAAATGGCCGCCTATCGCCAGATTACGGATAATCAGGATGTACTCGATTATTTGCTAACGCTTATCGATACTCGCGAAGCCTTTATTGTTGAAGCATTAAAGACCATGAAAGCCATATCCGGTAGCGTTAGCGCTTATATTAAAAATGAGCTGGGCTTCAGCGACGCCGACTTTAAGAAAATGCAGGATAACTATCTGGTTTCACAGCCACATTAATCCACCATGCACTGACTGAAAATAGCAATATAAGTAAGCCTCCAGTGCAATGCTGGAGGCTTACCGTGGGTTGTCTGATTCCCTACTCTCAATATTATTGTGCTGCTGGATCCACGATTGGTTTATTAACCATAAAGAAGTATACCAGCGATGCCATAAACGCAATAATAGAAGAAGCAACCAGCGCCAGGGTAAATGACCCAGTATTATCCAGAATCATACCGGTAATAATCGGTGCAAAAGAGCCACCGATAAAGCCACCGAAATTCTGAATGCCGCTTACCGAGGTCACCAGACGCGACGGAACCGAAACCAGAATCAGTCCCCAGGCCGATGTACCGGCAAAATGAATTGAGAATAAGGCCATACTGATACAGGCGACGGCCATAAACGTGCTGTCAGTGTACGCCGCGGGCAAGGTAAAACCGGCGGCGCAAAGCAGTCCCAGACAGATCATCCATTTGCGGCTTTTCATTTTATCGGCGCCGCGCTTCATTACCCAGTCGGCTACGGCCCCGTTCACCAGCATCCCGGCAGCGCCGAACAGGAACGGAATCGCCGCTACCCAGCCGGTTTTCTCGAGGCTCAACCCGCGAGACATTTCCAGATAAGAAGGCAGCCAGGTCAGGAACAACCACACCATGTAGCCGACGCCATTAAAACCGATGATCATGCCCCACATAGATTTCTGCTTAAACAGACCGGCCCAGTCCTTCAGGGTCACCTTTTCTTTGCTGGAGGGTGGCGTCTCTTCTTCCAGATGCGCGATATCTTCCGCCGACAGCCCGGCATCTTCGCGATTGCGATAAAAGATAAACCAGAGAACTGAAAGAATAATACCGCTCACCCCAATGATGATAAACATCATGCGCCAGCCGAAAGCCAGCATCATGGCGATAAGCAGCGGCGGTGCCAGCGCTTGCGCCAGGGTGGACGACATATTAACAATCCCCATCGGCACGCCGCGCTGACGAATGTTGTACCAGTCATTGACGACTTTAACGCCGGTAGGCAGATGCGGTGACTCCCCTATACCCAGAAAGATACGGGCAACAATCATCTGGCTGAAGGAGCCGACAAATCCCAGCGCGGTCTGGGCCGCAGACCACAGAAAGATGCCGAAACCATACACTTTCTTGATGCCGAAACGCTCCATCACCATGCCAATCGGTAACTGGCACAGAGCGTAGCCGAAGGAGAATACCGACAGCAGCAATCCCATCTCCGTTGCCGTCAGCCCCATCTCTTCACGAATGGTAGTATTAGCAATTGAAAGTGAAGTTCTGTCGAGAAAATTAATAATACCCGCCACGAGCAAAAACAATAATGCCATAATTTGCAAACGCTTCAGGCGAGGGCTTGCTTGACTGGACATATATTATCCTTTTGTAATGTTAACCACGGCACAATGCTGCTTAATGCAGAATAATGCCGTCATAGGGCCCGGAGATATTCCCGGAGGGTTAATAATGCAAAATACTAATTAGTATTAATCTTTAATTTCAACAATCAGTTCGATTTCAACAGGCGTATCGAAGGGTAATGTATTAGTGCCAATAGCCGAGCGTGCATGTTTACCCGACTCTCCAAATATCGCTATCAGCAAATCTGAAGCGCTGTTCATCACCAGCGGCTGATCTTTAAAATCATCGGCGCTTTGGACAAAACCAAGCATTTTAATACAGCCGGAAACCCGATTAAGATCGCCCAGATAGCTCTTCAGGGATGAGAGAATGTTGATAATACACTGGCGAGCGGCAGCCTGCCCTTGCTCTATCGATAATTCCTTTCCGAGGGTGCCCTGATAAATTAACTCACCATTGACCCGGCAGTCGTTTCCCGAAGAGTAAAGTAAGTTACCGGTCTGTTTAAGCGGAACATAGGAAAACTTAGGTGCCGCTGGCTCACTAAGTGAAATACCCAGCTCGATTAAGCGCTCTTCAATATTCATAATGCTTCCCTGGTAGTTTATTTAAGTAAATGTAATGCCAGCGACGTATATATTTGTGCCGCCTGGTGCAGCTCTTCAATTTTTACATACTCATCTTTGACGTGCGCCTGCGCTAAATCCCCTGGCCCAAGAATAATGGTCGGGATCTGGCAGCCCACGGAGAAAAAAGGCGCTTCGCAGGTTGCGTCAAAAATCGTTTTTTTCGCCGCGCCGGTTAATGCGTCCACGGCCTGGAAAGCAGCCTCCACCAGCGGATGCGACTCTTCAATCGCCGACGCCGGAATAAACAGATAATTATCCAGCGAATAATCCTGCTGCGGCTTCAGACCCGATTCGGCAAGGGCTATCTGCAAACTATCGTTGATTTCATTACGCCTTTCTTCCGGTAGCACCCGGCGGTCAATTTCAATAACGCATGACTGCGGGACGATATTCGGCGCGCTGCCGCCGTTAATTGTGGTCACCAGCATGGAAGCATTTCCCAGCAGCGGATGATGCTTTTGTTTAACCCGGCGGCACTCCTCAAGCAGTCCCGGAAGCAGTACCGCCATTTTGTTGATGGCGCTATCCGGATTGCGGGTTTTCGCCGCATGTCCGGCGGTACCGTGAGTTGTCAAACGGGTACGGCTAACTCCTTTGTGGGCGACGCAAATCTCCAGCGACGTCGGCTCGCCAATAATCGCATAATCAGCTTCTACGCCCTGGGCAACAAAATGTTCCATCCCCAGGTTGATGCGCTCTTCATCAACGTTAAATAACAGAACAATTTCACCGCTAAAAGCGTACCGGCGGCGCTTAATCAGGATAGCGGCGTACATCATTGCCGCCACGCCGGATTTCATATCTGCCGCCCCGCGGCCGATAATGCGTTCCCCGTCAATGACGGCGGCAAATGGATCGACCGACCATCCGCTTCCACAGGGAACCACATCGGAATGACCGTTAAGGATCAACCGCTTACCCGGCTGTTGGCCTTTAAGGCGAGCGATAACATTCGGCCGATCGGCTACCGCCTCCTGTATATCGACTTCAATTCCCTCTCCGCGTAAAACATCGGCAATAAATAGCGCCACGGCTTTTTCATTGCCCGGCGGATTCTCTGAGGGAAACTGAATCAGGCTGCACAGGAGCGTAACTAACTCCTGCCGTTCATCGGCAGTTAATTTAATATCGATCATGATAAATACTCTCAGTTAATTAATAACTTTTGCCACGGGCATCGATAGTTATCGTTTCGCTCAATATTCCATTGCGGAAGGCATATATTTCATCGACCAGATTGGCGACCACGCAGCAGTGATTGGGAATAATATGCAGCTGTTCCCCAATGGTCAGTGAGACTTTCTCCGGGTCATAGCGTAAATATCCATGCTCTTCATTAAGTTTTACCAGCGCGACCTCGGGATATTCCTGAATCAATCCGTAAGATCCCGGCGTAGCGGAGAGATCCGACGTCAGGGATTTGGTACCAGCATCTACTGTCGCATATCCTGGAAGTGGAATACTGACCACGGTGGCGCAAATGGTCAGCGCGCAGTTTTCCGCAGTATAAATTCCTCCGTTGATCGCATTCATATCGCCAAAAATAAAATTACCGGCGCGCGACTCGGTAATGCCTTTAAGCTCATCGGCATAAAATGAAGAAAGCGTTGAACCTCCGGATAATACTTTGATATCAAAACCATACGCATTGAGAATATCCCGACTATTAATCAGTAAAGCGGCTTCTTCACGCGCCGCACGGCGGATATCCGGCTCTTCACGATATTGATAAATGGTCCCCGCATAGGTAAATACGCCGCTTACCCTTAAGCCAGGGAGCGCCGCCACCGCGCGGGCGAAATCCAGTAATTCATCTGGCTGGATGCCTTCGCGGTGTGCGCCATAATCAATTGCTATATCAATATCAAACGTCAGACTGTTTCTCACCGCGGCCCGCGACAGCCCCTGCGCGCCGGTCAGGCTATCGACAATGGTGCGCATGTTGATTTGGCGGGCCAGCTCGGCGTAACGCTGACATTTATCGTCGCCAATCAGCGGGTAAGCCAGCAAAATTGAGGTAATTCCTCCGGCCGCCATCACTTCCGCTTCTGCCAGCTTGGCGCAGGTGATGCCACTCGCCCCCAGCTCTTGTTCCAGCTTAGCCAGCCGCACGGATTTGTGGGTTTTAATATGCGGCCAGTGCTGAATATTATTGCGCGATAGTCCGGAGGTCATGGCAATAATATTTTTCTCCATAATATCCATATCCAGCGCAACATAAGGTGTGGTTAACATTTTTCCTCCTGACGGCTAACCGTCATCTGATGGGTTTTCCCCTCTGACCTCTCCCAGGTAGGCATACAGGGTATATTTTGAGATATTCAAAAACTCGCAGATTTTCTCTCCGGATTTTTTGATGAGAAATACCCCTTTATCATCAAAAAATTTAATGGCATTGAGCTTATCCTGCTTAGACATATTGGCGACAGGCACGTCGATAATTGTCATGCACTCATTTATCAAGTAATCAAGCAGTTCATTAACATCTTTGACAAAGACTTCCGTAACATCCTCTTTTTTGGCGGGAGCGATATCAGCGCGACCGGCCATTTTATTTAGCATTTTTTCCGCCAGTAATATGTCGCTGATATCGAGGTTAATGCACATTGCGCCAATAACCTGTTTGTTACTATTACGGATATAGATAGAGGTAGATCGCAGAGTCTTGCCCTCACGAGTGCGGGTAAAATAGTTGTGCCGGTCACCGTTCACATCCGTACCGCGAAGCACTTCCAGTCCCAGATTACTGCTAGGATCGCCTACCTTGCGGCCAGTAACATGGCCATTAATAATGGCGATAATGCTGCTTTCCAGTCCCTGGGAATGATCGTGTAAGACCACCTCGCAGTTTTCACCGAACTGATTTGCAATCCCTTCCATCATCGGAATGAAGAAGTCTAAATTTTCTTTTATGTTTTCCATGCTGACCTGAATTTATGTTAGATGACCAAACTTTTTGTTATGTATACCCGGACTAACAGAATTTCAGCAACACGAAACTGAACGAAAAGTGATCGCCAACACAATTTTTTCTTACTTTTTGTTTGCTGAGAGCCGTAAATCATACTTTTTGTATGATTTCATGCTGGTAGGATTTTAATGAGGAGGAAAGCGATATCGGGTTCAGCGGCGTGCGGCCCATGACGATTGGACGCGGCTAGCGAAGAGAAAGCAGCGACCTTCCGCCACCGCTGTTTGCAGTTAAGGCTGAATAACCAGCTGTAGTATCCACACCAGCTCAGCCAGGCTCCCGGCGTGCATTTTCTCCATTACCCGAGCCCGATGAACCTCTACCGTACGTACCGCAATATTCATCACCTGCGCAATTTCACGGTTCATCAATCCTTGTACCACCAGCAGAGCCAGTTCTCGCTCTTTTGGTGTCAGCTGCTGATAGCACTCAAGAATTTTTTGCCGCGAAACCGCCTCCAAAGAGAGCTCCAGAGCACGTTCCAGCGCCGCCTGCAGCGGCTCGGCCGAAACCGGCTTTTGCAGAAAATCCACGGCCCCTTGCTTCATCTGCTCTACCGCCATCGGCACATCGCCATGTCCGGTCAAGAACACCACCGCCAGAGTACTCCCGCTCTGACGCAACGCCTCATGAACGCCCCGGCCATCCAGCCCTGGCATACGCATATCCAGTAAAACCACACCGGCCTGATAGAGATTAGCCTGGGCCAGAAACGTTTCTCCCTCTGCCCAACACATCACTTCATAACCCAGACTCTCCAGTAAAAAGGCGCATGCCCTGGTAACTTGCAGATCGTCATCCAGCAGATGAATAATTGCCATGAGCGCTGTTATCCTCCTGTTGCGAAAAATTGATGCTCACAGTTAATCCTTTTTTGCCGTCAGGCGCCGTTTTATTGGCAATGCTTATCTCACCTCTGGCGTAGCGCGCCAGCCGCCGGCAGATAACCAGCCCCAAACCCATGCCATCCTTTCTACCGCTTTTAAAAGGCTCGAATGCCTGCTTCATTATGGCGTCATCAATTCCCCCGCCGTTGTCCTGTAGCGTAATCTCTACCTCTCCGGCTGCACGACTGGCGTTTATCCATAGCCTGTTCGCTCCTGCCTGAGCCGCATTGAGAATTAAATTAGCCAATACCTGCTCAAGCAGAACCGGCGGCAATATGACGGTTAGCGTGTGGTCGATACTGCCAATAATGCGTAGCTCAGGAAACTGTCGCGGTACGTGCAGCCACTGCCAGACATTTTCAATGGCCTGGACAATGCTGATGCACTCCCATTTCTCTGCCGTAACGTGTTTTCCCTGCGCCTGATTCACCCACAGCCGCAGATTACGTAATGTCTCAGCCCCGAGCTGAGCCTGAAGATCGATATTCTCCAGGGCGGGTAGTAGTGGGTGCTGCGGATCCAGCTTGCGCAGACGGATCGCGCAGCCCTGGGCGTAGTGGCGGATTGCAGCTAGCGGCTGGTTAAGTTCATGAGCGAAGCCTGAAGTCATTTCGCCCAGTACGCTTATTTGCCGGGCGGTTTGCAGGTCCTGCTCCTGCTTACGCAGCTGCACGGCATTGCGCTCAAGTAGTTTCCCGCGCCGCTGAACCTGTATCATGACCCAGATATAGTTCACTATCAGCAGCATCAGCACCAGCCCGGCTGCGGCCATCACCAGGCGATTTTGCACAAACCAGCTCGTCACATCCATCCACAGCTCTCGCTGCTGAGGATGCTGTTTCAGCTCACGCATCAGCGCCTCAGCCTGGTTAGTGGAGTCTGGCGCCCCCCATTGAAAGACTGCATCAGCAGGCGCATTAAATAACGCCCGGGTCACGCGATCGGCGAGCTCATCGCTGACAGCAGGCAGCGCGGCAAACGACCAGTCCCGGTAAAGACGAGTACTGGTTACGCAGGGTATGGATGAAGGGCGCTTTATCAGCGCAACAAAGTCGTCTTTATGGATCAGTCCCTTTTCATCCATCATTTCCAGCAGACAGACCGGTACAATCGCTGCCTGCACGGCATTTTCGCGCAGCAGATATATAAGCGCATCGGCGGGAAATCCGGTGAAGCGCAGATGAAGATCGCGGTCTGGCATCAATCCGGCATCGCTCAGAGCTTTGTATCCCAGCAGATAACCGCCAAATGCCATCGGATCGACGGCCCCGACCGTTTTGCCAATCAGATCCTCAGGCGTCTTAATTTCGCTGTCGCGACGGGTCAGGATCGCGCTGCCTGTAACGTTTTCTATGCCATGGGAAGCACGCAATGAAGCCAGCCAGCGTAGGGGAAAATGGTTATTTAATTGAACAAACTGTCCCGGATGAGTCACGACAAACTGGACGCTACCGTTTTTGACCGCTTCCTGCATCTGATGCAAATCCAGCGGACGAATATGAAACTGCTGATCGGGCAACTGCTCATTAAGAAATGATTCCAGCGGCTGCCAGCTGCTGCGAGCAAAAACATCGCCGCGAATCGACAAAATACCGATATGCCATGAATCCGCCCGTACTGGACAGATAAGCAGCAATGTCGATATCAGCAGCGCCAGACGCCCTACAGTTTTCGCTCCCACCTGATAAACCCTTTCATTATATTGTTCTGGATCAATTTTTCGACGGGTATGTGGTTAACCACAATAGAGATAACCCCGCCTCGATTTTTACACTGAGAATCATCAACTTTGTTTATGTATCACGTGCAAGTCAACGGTATGACAAATATTTTGTAGTTGCCGCGTGAGGGAGAAAATATGGATAAGCGTAAACGACTTTTTCTGGTGCTGTTGAGCTTTGCGAGCGCCGGCGCTTTTCTGGTTCCGCTATCCCATGCGCATGTCGAAGAGGTAATTTCTCGCCCGCAGGAGGTCAGTTGGCTACCGTGGGCGATGCTGTATTATTTTTCTATCAGCGTAGCCGCCTGCGCCGCACTGTTTGCCTCCGCCCTCCACTGGAGCAAAACACCCCATCCGCAACGTAAGGACGCGGCGCTGCTGATTGCCCTGCTCTGCGCGATAGCCGCACTGCTGGCGCTCCTGGTGGAGTCGCATCAATCCGCCAGCATCTGGCAGTTGTATACGCATCCCGCACCGCCGTCGTGGATGTCATGGGGAGCGTCGCTTTTGCCGCTATTCGCCCTGTTCTTAAGCCTGTGGGGAGCGGCACAATGGGCAACGCGGTTTTTTAATAAACGTTACGCCGTCACTAAATGGCTGGCTGTGATTTGCGCTATTTTAGCGCCCGGCCTGCTGGTCTATAGCGGGCTGGAGATTTCCCTGACGCTGTCGCATCCGGTCTGGTTTAGCTATGCCTTCACGCTGATGATGTTCTTGAGCGCGCTGCAAACCTTTTTCGCGCTGATGCTTGCCTCTACGCGCATTACCCTGCCGCAGCAGCGTAGAATGGTGCAGTGGCAGTCCCTGACGCTGATCGTCCTGGCTTTGCTGGTAACGGTGTGGGTAAGCAGCGACTCTTTATCAGGCACGGCGATTCGTCAGTGGCTGGAAACGTCATCTTCGGCACTCTATTACGTCATCGGTCTGCTGGCGTTGTGGTTCATTTCCATCTGTTTTGGCATTTACGCGCTCCACAATCTGCTGAGGCTGCCGGTTCGCGCCGTGTTGGCCCTGAGCGCAATGGCGCTGCACTGGGTGTTGCTGATTCAGGCACAAAGCCTTCCCAGATTTAAATCCCTTCCCACCTCTTCGGATAGCTGGCTTGTTAATCCAGGTGCTTTCGACCGCTACTTGCTGTTCTGATTTAGGCATAATTTTGACATCTGCTCGCTGAGGGTCAGGCCAGGTGTAAATGCGGCGATGCTTTTTAGCGGCCAGCGAGGCATGAGTGAAAACATTTGGACTGTACTCAACCCCGCCAGCCTGAGCATTTCCTGATTATCGACTCGATATAATGATATGCAGATAGAGCCTAAGAACTAGGCTCTTTTAAGAGGCTTACTGATTTATAACCTTAAAAACATGGTGTGCCGCTTACTGTGATGACGCAGGATATTAACGTCAGGATATGTATTCATTTTTATTCACAGGTGAACAAGTTAAATACTTTATAAAATTGTGACAAGATTTATATGCTTAATTTACAACTAACTTGCTAATTTCCATCGCAGAGTATTACTTCTCCCGCTCCCGGTTTTAATACTTATCACGGCACCCGTATTTTCCATCTGGCATAATAAGTAACGCATACTGTAAATACTGATATCCATTTCGTTTGCGATTTCTCTCGTTGTCAGCCAGATTTCATTTTCAGGCGATCTTAAATGTAAACGACTGCTGGTCAGGCGTTTCATACTTTGTAATACACGGTATTTATCATCTGACTCACCGTCAACCTCGCTGACAACTTTTGTTTTCCATATGAGCCGGTCGTCAGCGTACTCCTCAACGTGATGCTTAACGATTTCCGCATATTTTTCCGACACTGACCTGGTGCCTAACCAGAGTACGAAGTCGCTATACCTTTTTATATTGATTTTTCGCATAATTGAACGACGGTAGCTGCTCAGGGCTTTTATTGTACAACCCATTTTTTGCGAAATTTCATAATGCCCTAATCCCTGACTTAAATACCCTAACATCAACTGTTCTCGCCATGCCAGCTGGTATGGCCCAGGGCATTTTGAACAATTTGGCTTACGCAAGTCCGGAGGGCCACTCATCGAATCGGCGAAAAATAACGAAAACAATTTTCGGCGAATCGTGGCCACCGAGTTTCTCATCGTGATAACCGAGTTCACTACCGGGCAATTGATATTGCGATCGTAATGTTCGGTACGAGGGTAAACGCTTAGCCACTTTTTACCCAACATATTGAACTTATAATCATTTTGTGTTTGGAACTCATGGCACCCCACCCAATCAAAAACTTTTTCTCCCGGAGAGTGGAATTTCACAACCAGATCGGCATCCTTAGGCTCGCTAACCTTAGAAACGATCACTCCGCTCTGATACTCCTCTTCAAACAGCTCCTTTAAAAGGAATATCAGCCCCATGGAAAAATAATTATTCTCAGTTGCAATATGCACCGGCAAGTATATATTTTTAACAGCAGATACCATAATGAACCTCCTTCAGTTTTGATTCAGCTCGTCCTGTTTAAATATATGAGCTTAAGTTAATTATACAATTGTATTAGTACAAATACTCTCGGGTATACGGATTATATATTAAAAGAATAGTAAATCTTTAACCTTTACATTTACATTGATTGTTGTTTAACCACTCGAACTTTCCAATGCTCGACATATGTTCCCTGTTCCCAGGGATCTCCATATTCATTTACTTTTACAGCTAATTCTGCCTCGCCATTCAGGCGGATTTTTTTTACCACCACCTGCAGCCAGGCCGGCAAATCGATAATTTTTTCTTGCAGCACCAGGCCAGAAAGATCGGAATCTGCAATCAACGTTCCGTCAGTGAGACGACGTACCAGCGAAATTGTTAATTCGGTTGTCGAATCATCTTCTGGTAATAACTCGTTACCGGTATAAATAACCCGGTACCAGGCTTCTTTCCCGGCAGCTAGAGTATCCTGTTGTTTAATAAAGTTTTGTAGCCATTCACTATCGCGAACCTCCTTATTTTTAAGGGTTTGCTGAATAGCGTCATTAACCCGCTGATTGGCCCGGGCAAGATGGCGCTCAAACTCTTCCTGAGACAGGCGCCGTTCCCCGCGTAACGTTTCGGTTATCCCCGCCAGAAAAAATTTGCGGTCAATTTGAATACCTTGTTCATTACGCTGTTCAAGCAGGTCAATAATATCTACACCCATTGCCATCCCGGCAGCAAAATCCTCTAAATCATGTTCATTTGTAGGCAGTGAAGGATATTTAACTTCCTTCAGGTTTTTCTGTATTTTCTGTGTCAAAAGTTGCCACTGTGCATTCTTCTCCTCAAGCTGACTGACCTTGAAAATAAGTGAAAGACGTTCTTTGTCATTATTTTTCAAGCTCACCACCTCGCTTTCACGCTGGGTTAACTTATCATTAATGCTTTTTATTTCGTCTTTTTGCTTGAGATACATTTCCTTTATTTCCTTCTCTGAAGGAGTAGCGGAAATATGTTGTATCAACGATTTCATCCAGCGACCTAAAATACGTGAGTCAGGAAGCGACACCTCCTTTTTAGTCTCAATTTTAGCCTCGCCGCCTGTTTTTGGCACCATCGTCACGCCCGAGACGCTTTTAGATTCAGCAGGCTGGACCTCGGGCGCTTTTTTGGGCTTTTCATCAGTCGTTTTAATTTTCGCCGGAACCGTTTTGGCCTTTACTTCGGCTGATGGTTTGGCGCTAATCTTTTCTTTAGCAGGTGCTTTTCTCTGCGTCTCGGATTTTGGACGCGGCGCAGGACGTTTCTTTTCCTGCGCTTGCGGCTGCTCGACGGTTTTATTTTCCCCTTCGCGCTGCGTCCAATCCCTGGCATAATTTAAAACGTCGGCCTGAACGCATGGAATCATCGTGATACTGAGAATGAAGACTATAGCATTCCCTGCCCGATGATTCATTCGACCTTATCTCCTGTTGGTTTGACTGCCAGACTATTAAGCATTTCCCCACGGATCTCTGAACATAGTTTTACCGCCTGAAACTTATACAAAGCATCAATGGCATTGCGAGTTTCTGGATTTACGGAGTTACGCACGGTGGTATATCCGGAAGCTCCGTGCATAACACGCTCAAACCGAGCTTTTAATTCGGCATATCTGAGTTGATTAACAGTTCCCAATGCGTTTAACTCTTTTTCGCACTGTACCATATCGACTTCTCCTTCCGGATTTGTCGGCGGCGCAACCGCTTCCCCTGAGGAAGTCACCAGCGATGGTGCTTTTTTAGGAACACAGCCGGTTAAAAAAAATCCCGCAATGATAACTGCGACAACGCCTGATTTAATCATTATTTTCTTAACTCCAGAATTAATATTCATCGCTATTTCTTCATCGTCAGCATGACAATGAATATTATGAAGATTGCGACGGTGAAGAATATGCCATTCAATACCGCCCTGAAACACCTTCAGGGCGATTTCAATTATAAATAATTTACAGCCAGTATCCCGGTTCCGCTAATTGGACCGGTACTGGTCGGCGTACCATTCAGGGTTACCGTAACATTTAAGTTATTCGTTTTACCGGCTGAAACTCTGTTTGTTTGTAGCGCCTGACTATTAACAGTAACCTTTGCGGTAACGCCACGCCCTAAATCAACGGTGTCCCTGCCGGTGGTAGAAACGTTACTCAGATATAAGCTGTAAACCACCCCTGCATCGCTGCAGGCCATGGTTGCGCTTCTTGTCAGCGATTGCCCTGATACTGCCCCCGGCGCCATATCGTCAAATGGAAAGGACAGCGCGCTGGTGCTCATGCCACACCACTCCGGATCGGGTTCAGGATCAACCGTCCCAGGGAATCCTGGCTGGCAAGGTTCCGCCAGTCCTGGAGCAAAAACTGTATAGAAGTCTCCGGTCGATGGGTTCATCGCCCCAAAAATCAGGCACGGCGGTGCGTGAGCAGGGTACGATGACGATGGGGGCAATGCGACGCTGGCGGTACCGGAGAAGCCATATTTCTGATAGAAGCGAGCGGCCATCATCTGATGCGTACAATAAAACGGATTATCAGTACAATAATCTGTTGTAGTGCTACCATCAGATTTACGCACAGGATCGGTATTGCTTACGGTCATAATTGGTTGCTTGGTTCCCCCGCCAAACCAGTGACCGTTCATCGACGTCCCCCAGCCATAAATCATATATAGCCCCCAGGTTGCGGCCCTGGTAGTTTCTATCGAGGCGAAAGACTGCGCATTTAAATCTAAAGCCCAGTTGACCGCGACGGAACCTCCGCTCACCGTGAGAGACTGTACCGTCGGGCATCCTCCCCCCTGATTGCCAAAGGCATTACAATTCGCCGCCGATGCTGACTCAGACCATAGCAGAGCATTGCCCAGTACGATCCCCGCCGTCAGTATCAATCTTTTTAACTTTCTCTTTTCCATAAGCACCCTACCGCGTTAAATAGTATTCCGACCACGGGATTCCGTTACAAATATTCCGCCTTCAAGGTCACCGTCGCCTCGAACGGCCCTTCAGCCAGCTCAATGTTCGGCCTTTGCACCAGCAATGCTTCAATCTTGGGTATCGCCGAAAGGCTAATTTCTACCGGTGTATCAAACTTAAAAGGCTGGCCGTCACGCAGGATCTTCACCCCAAGATTGCCAATATTGCCCATCGATGTGGCAACCGTCGCGCGATCGGTAGTATCAAATGTCGCCAGAGTTCCCCGTACGCTAAGCATCAGTTTCCAGTCTCTGCCGGCAGTGCTGTCGCATACCAGGTTGTACGGCACATCCTGACGATAAACACCGTCACTGACCTTTTTGATCGACAGACGATCGCCAAACGGCACGTGAATAGTTTTATCGTTGTCTATCGAGCACGGCGGCGGATTGACCAGCATCCCTTTAAAGATGACGTCGGCTTCATTGGCGGCCATCGCCGGACTAACGCCAACGAAAAGGATGTTGAGTAAAAGCGCGGCTGTTGTTAGCTGACGCATTAGATAATCCTCATTGATAGCTAAACACCATAGTCGCTGAACCGTTAAACGCCCCGTCTGGTAGCGAGGCGTTGGTCTGCATGACCGGAACCGCATACAGAGCCGGAGGGTTATTATCGGCATAGGTAAAATTCAGCACTCCGCTATTGGGAGCGATGGTCGCTTTACTCGCGTCGTACACTTTTATCCCAAGGCCCGTTACATCGGTGGTAAACAGCTGGCCGTTAAATGACGCGCCGTTACCTTTGAGATTAATTTTTAACGTATTACGAAGCAGGTTTGTGCATTTCAGCGTATAGACAATCGGCGTTTCGTAGTTCGCACCATCAATTCGGGTGGTCAGTACTTCACCAAAATTGACCACAATCTGTTGATTGTCATTGATTTCACATTCAGGTTCGACAATATTGCCGGTGATAGTCAACGTGGTTGTTCCACCGTCTGATGCCAGGCCGTATGGTGATGCGGCTATCAGGCAGCAAAGAACGGCAAGGCGCCCTAATTTCCATGTTTTCACTTTCTGCCTCCCGTCAGCTTTCAGGCGTGATAACCGGCTGCGCCTTACAGGCGGAACCGGTACACTGGAATGGCAGCAAACGTAAGCTACCGTAATCATTCACAAAAACCAGAACTGGCGTTGCGCCCAGGTCAGCTGCGCCCACGTTCAGCGCCGTCTGGGCCTTTGGCGCTACCATTATCGGTTCAAATCCTTCCTTGCCCTTTCCCTTCACGCTGCTACGACCTTCAACAAACGTCAGATGGTACGGCGTCGGGTTATTCAGCGTGTAGCTATTGCCATTTTTAGCCAGCGTCACGTTCTGAATGCCGGGAAAGGAATCGTATTTCGAATCAACCTTTATGGCGGCCGGACGCCAGAAAATTTTCAGCCGGGTCTGCAGCGCCAGCGTTAAGACGTTTGGCTTATCGCTACGCGGCGGAATTTCACGCAGGTTGAACCAAAACACGCTCTCTCTGTCTTTCGGCAGCTTGCCGATATCCGGTAGAACCTGAACCCGCACCGCGCTTTTGGAACCGGCTTCGATGCGCTGCACCGGCGGCAATACCATCAATGGGCTCGTGATTTTGGCCTCTGTTTCATCTTCTATCCAGGTCTGCGCCAGATAGGGTTCCTGAGTATTCCGATTCGTCACGCTCATACTGACGCTTTTGTCCCCTTCATTAACGATCACCCGCGAACGGCTAACCGTTAATGCCGCCTCAGCGGGTAACAAAGAACTCGCCGATAACACTGCAACCGTGGCAAAAACGAGTGTTTTCTTCATAACGAGCTACCTCTAGTCGTACTCAAGCAAAAATGTTGTCACGCATTCGAAATCCCCTTCGCGCACCCGGCTATGGACCGGCGCGGAAACAAAAGCCTGGAAATTTAAATTGGTGTCACCTGTTGTCAACGCGGTCGGCCGCATTGTGGTATTAGGCAACACCGGAGTACCATCGGCATCTTCAATGGCGATGGCGATCCCGCCAGCCGTCCCCGTAACCGCGAAAAGTCCGGGTTGATCGACATCCTCGGCCCCCATGAAAGTGACCTTCACCGTGCTCCCCAAAGAGAGGTCGCAGTTAATGAGCATGATGGTGAAGCGCTCACGTTCACTCAGGTGATATTTAATAAACGTTTTTGACGGTATGTTCCTGAAATCAACAATCTGATCTTCTGAATCCACGTGCAGTTCACACGGGTCAGCTACCAGATTACCGGTGAAGTAGACATCCGTATCAGCATGAGTGGCCGATATACTGACCAGCAGCAGCATGGGAATGCCCACCAGGCTTAGCGCTCGCGCTATGTGTCTTTTCATTATTCGTACTCCAACCCGACATTCACTACGCTGCGCCATTCGTTGGCCATCAGCGGAGCAGGAAGACGCCATAGCTGCGCCTGAAACACCAGATCGTTGCGTCCGGGAGTAAGGATCTGCGGCCGGCTTGACATACCAGGACGCAGGAGCTCGCCCCGCTGGTCGCTCAATCGCAGCGCTACCCCTGTCACGCCTCCATGTACCCTGAAGAACCGACCATCCGTAGGTTCTACTTCTCCGTAAATAGTCATTCTTACGGCGGACTGCCCGTTAAGCATCAGCGAACCCCGCATCAACTGATGGTCTCGCATAAACTGATACTCTCCGGGACAGCGATCTAATTTGATATATATCGCTACCGGCGTCGTAACCGAACCTGGCTGATCCAGTCCCCAGGCGACGGTACTGCCCAAATCGATCTCTTGTTCCGCCGATTCCGGCAACAGTACACACGGAGACGCAACCAGCGTGCCCGTGGCGCGAATTCCACCATTGAGGCCGTCAGTGTCCCAGTTTGCGGCGCTAGCCACAGAAACGACCCCGGCTGTTAATAGCCAAAGAATCAAGGTGGTACGACCGAATCCATGTTTCATCAGGCATCTCCTGTGTACAACACCAGCTTCCATCAGGATGCTGGTTTGGCTGCCGCACGGCAGACATTACCGTTGCAGCTAAACGGCAAAGTGGGTTTACCGCCGAAATCGTTAATCGTGGTGACGTGCGGCGTCGTAAAGTGTGAACTATTCACCATCGCCGTCGATTTTGGCGCGACCATTACCGACTCAAATCCCTTCGCCACGGCCATGTTCGGCGCTGGAGTAATACCAATCACCGTCACGTAATAAGGCGTCGGATTCTCCACCCGATATCCGCCGTTCACCTTCTGCAGCACCAGTTGGTTATCCCAGCGGCTATACTTCTCCGGCAGGATGGCTTTTGGCCGATAGAACAACTTTATTTTGGTATGCAGCGCCAGCTGCATCACATTCGGCCGCTCGCTTTTCGGCGGAACTTCGCGCACGTTAAAATAAAACAGGCTCTCTTTATCCTGAGGTAACATTGCTGCATCCGGCATTGCATTGATGCGCATAACGCTTTTACTCTTTGCCTCAAGACGCTGTAGCGGTGGCACCACGACCAAAGGACCGCTTATTTTGTTCCCCTGCGCATCCTCAATCCATCCCTGGGCCAGGTACGGCATGGACGTACTGTCGTTAGTAATATTCAGGGTAATACTCTTCTCCGAGCCGGGGAAAATCGCCCGCGTTCTGTCCAGGGCAATCGCCGCTTCTGCATCATTCAGCAGACCTGATGTCAGCGTTCCCAGCAGAATAGCCATCGCAGTTTTATTTACTTTCATTCCATCACCATTCACTTTCTCAGCCGCGAGATATCGGTTTGCATGGCAGCAACAGCTGCTGTGCAGGGATGACTCGTGGCAGTACGACTTCACACCGGGCGGAACCGCCCCAGTGCACGGTTAAATGTTCATCCGGATTAACGCCGCTCAACCAGGCCAGTCCGCCGTCGCTGACCATTCCCAGCTCTCGCTCTTTGGCGTTATGAACCGTCGCGCCAAACGGTGGATGACGACCATCTTCCTGGCTGAGAATAGCCACCACTTTCGAGCCCTTTAACACATCGAAACGGCGGAATCCGATGGCGCCTTCGGTGAGCGCCAGCTCAGCAATCGGTGAACCGGAAGTCTCTACGTCGTCTGGTAAACGGTTAACATCGATTTCGGCACTGGTGCGGAAATAGTTCGGTACACCCGGGATCACCGCAATACCAAAGGCGTTGCTATAGCCCTGATAGCCTACAGGCACCCCGCTCACCCCATCCGTGCTGATCATCAGGCGGGTACCGCCCTGAACACCGCCGGAATGCAGCGCCACGCCTTCAGCCGTTGCGGTCATACCGCCGCTGGCAGAGATACCAAAGGAGGTAAACTGGCTTTGCGCCCAGTTAAAGTTGGTAGTGACATCGGCCATACTGCCAAGGTGCGAGTAATAGCCGCTCATCTGGCTACGCGTTCCCTGTCCACCGCCCATGCTGTTACCGGCGTTGATGCGATAATAGTCATTATTTTCAAGACGATCGCTCCAGCTGGCGTTTTGCGTATAGCGGTCGCGGTTTATGCTTCCGTTGTAGCCAACCGTGCCCGAACCAAATGGCATCGAGAGCGAAAGGTAGGCAGTATCGTCCTTACGTCCGTTAAATTCGCTGCGCGCTGCGTTGAGCGATACCGACAGATGCCGCCAGTCGCCGAGATCAAAATATTTGTTAAGAGAAACGCTGTAGCGATCGGTCGCCGGGCGGTTCCAGTAAGTCTGGTGCGACCAGTTAATACTGGTGGAGAGGCGCAAATCTTCGAAATTCTTGGTCGCCTGGATGGTATACAGCTCTTTACTGTTACCGATGTAACCTTCCCGGTAGCGAATATCTAAATATTCACCCATGGTGAGATAATCGCGCTCGGAGAAGCGATAGCCTGCAAAAGTGACTTCACTGTTAAGTTCATCAAAGCGTTTGGAATAACTGAGTCGCCAGGATCTTCCGTTACGGTTTTTGTCCCCCGGGAAGCGGGCGCTGGCATGAGTAACGTCAGCGGACAATGTGCCGTAAATGCTCATATCACGGCCTGCCCCGAGCGCCACGCTGTTGTAGTCCTGCGAGAAAATACCGCCGCCGTACACCGACCAGGCATTCGTCAGGCCCCAGGAGAGTTCACCGGTAGCAAAATAAGGTCCCTGGGTACTGTGGCGATAATCCCTTGGACGACCGGTGGTCAGCTTGTAACGAAGCTGGCCGGGACGCGTCAGGTAAGGAACCTGGGCCGTATCCACGGAAAATGTCTGAACCGAACCATCCTGTTCTTCAACCCGCACATCCAGTCTTCCGGTCAGGGCGCTGCTCAGCTCATGAATACGGAACGGTCCCGCCGCGACGGTACTCTCATAGATCACTCGCCCCTGCTGGGTGACCGTAACCTTAGCGTTCGTCCGCGCGATCCCCGAAACTTCAGGAGCGTAGCCGCGCAGTTTTGGCGGCAGCTGGCTTTCATCGCTGACCAGCGATAACCCGGTATAGCGCCACGAATCGAAAAGATCGGAAGTAAGATAATCCTCACCGACGGTAAGCTTTGACATAATGCCAGGCAGCGCGCGGTAGGCGTAGAACCGGCTCCAGTCAAACTCACGAGTGGTGCTGTTCGGGCGTCCAGTGGTGTTGTAATAGCTTCCCTGGTAATCCCCTCTTAAACGCCATGGGCCAAGGTTAACCCCGGTGGTACCGCTAACGCTGGCACTCTGGCTCTGATTGCCGCGCCGAGGAAACGTGACATTGGTGTTGAGGTTGTAATCAAACAGCAGACCAGGAATACCATCTTCCCAGCGGGAAATAGGCAACCAGGAAGCATCCTGATACTCCAGCCACGCTTGCGGAACGGAAACCTGTAAGGAGGATTCGGACAGATCGCCGCGCAACACCATACCTTCAAGCGCGGAGAAATCAGCACAACGACCGCCTTCAAGCCACTGAATCATTTTGAGCGCATCTTCACGCAGCCCGAGTAAATCGACTTGCTCAGGCGTCAGGCAGGCTTCGACAACCAGTTGATCGTCGCGTGTTCTTTCAACGAAAGTGATATCCTGATCGGAAATGCCGTGATCGTTAAGACGCATGCTCAACGTGTAGGTCCCGGGCATAATATATCCGGCCCGAGAAAAGCGGGATAAATCGATATTCTCACGGTCCTCAGAATCCAGAATATCCACATTAAACTCTACCGCCACAACTGGTGATGTAGAACCAAAAATGGCAATAGCAATGTAAACACCCAGACGCCGCAGGTAATAAGCTGGTGGTCTGCTTTTTTTCATTTTTTAAAATCCATTTATTGCCTACCAGAATTCACCAGTGGGAAAGTTTCTACTACGGGGAAAATGGATGAGGAGGAATAAAGGTCCCAGCCATTTAATAACGCTTTAAGTTACTGATAAGTCACCATAAAGCGAATAATTCCGTACCAGTCACCTTCCGACAACGATTTTCCGCCGCGCACCAGCGATAATAAATAACGCAATTCATTATTATCATTTTGTAACATGACGGCCGGCATCGGAATTCCGTCTTGTGCCACATCGCCGACCTGGCTGTGAATACGTAGGCCAAGCCCCTGAGCATCGCCATAAACTTTAAAAATATCGCGACGAAATACGTCCGTTTCCCCACTAAAAGTGATATTCACGCTTTGCCATAAACCGCCATGACTTCTTTCCAGTGAACAGTTCACCAGACGAACAGCGAAGGGTTTAATAATTGCTTTGCCTTCCTGGTCAAGGTCATTATAAGAAATCACCCCAAATGGTATTTCCTGCCAGATATCATCAGTATGAATAGAGCAGGCTGATTCCTGAATCTGACCATTCATTGTGACGAGTCCCTTGCCCTGCTCGGATGCCACAGAAACAGAAGATATTCCCAATAAAAGACTCGATGTCAGGAAACGCGTAATTTTTACCATGACTGTGCTCCTGAATATCGGGCTGCAGACGCAGCCCGAATAAAACTACTTGAGAACAGGCTACGACTTATTGATAAGCCAAGGTAAAGTTAGTAACCGCTTCAAACTCACCCGGAGTTACGTTAGTAACTGAAGCGATTTTTTCCAGGTAAGCGCTAAAGCTCAGAGAGTTGTTACCAATGCCGAGAATACGACCTGCAGTCGGCTTATCTAAAGTGACCATCGTGCCAGAGTAATCTTCGATACGAACACCAGCGCCAGCAGCCTGACCGGTAATAGCCAGCATGGTCATGTCGTTAGGAACGTTACCGCCATTGAAGGTGACAGTTACGGTGTTATACATCGGGTCGCCGTTTGAATCCTTCGCGAAGGAACAGTTTTCCAGCTCAATGCTGAACGGACGAGGAGTAGAGATACCGCCGTTATCTAAATGCGTATTGGAAATCTGTCCCAGTTCGATACTCTGATCGCCGTAGCCATTTTTAATTGAGCATGGAGCATCAATAATCGAACCCCAGAACTTGATCTTGCCGCTTCCCTGATCGGCCTGAGCTGCGAAAGAGGCAACACCCATAGTAAGAACAACAGCAGATGCAATTTTGCTAATTTTCATAATACATTCCGTTATATTAAAAGTTACTGGATAACCATCCTGAAAATAACTCTCGAAGAAAACAGCTCATATTGAGAGGGATAAAAACCTCTATTTATCTTCTTGAGTTACGTTTATTTCCTGACAGCGAAGTCATACTAACGCGAAAAATCTTACAATAAAATATATGTACCTGCTGAAACGATCATTACGAGCTAATAATTTTATAAAAAAATATCTAACAGGATAAAATCCTGTGCGTGTAAGGTAATACGACAACACATGTGAAAATATTACTAATAATTTAAAATAAACTATTTGTATAATTTAAAAAGATCGCACGCATAGTTACACAAAAATAAAAACTGTTATTTTTCAGTGACTTGGACAAACGCCCAGAAATTTAAGAACATTAGGATTTTTCCATGAGAAAATTCCTAATACATAAAGCAAAAAAGGGGGTTCAAAAGACGAAAAATCCTATGAAATGGATGGGCGTTCTATATAGAGAAGAGCAAGAAGGAGCGTTATTTTTACCTCCTGGTCAAAAATACGCCTTGTAGACGAGGCTACATTATAGATATGTGGTCAGGGCGATCATGATCCACAGCAAAAATTGCTGCAGAATTTCGCACAGGAAGCGACAAGATATGAACTGTTGCCCTATCGCGGCAGCGGATGGAACCGACTAACCGCTCCAGGTTAAATCGCAAGCAGAAGACAAAGTTAAACCCATACATCAAGAGGTGTTATTTTGCCCGTTCCTTGTTATTCTGCTGAATTGTTGTCCAGGTGATTATCATTCAGCATTTCGCTGCTGCAGAAACTCTCCTGGCCACGGCGCTATTCTTGCCAGCTCAATATTGAAACCAATAAAAGGAAGAACGGCGAGCTTATTCACACCTGACGTGCAGGTGTTTTTTTCTACAGGGAGAATTATCGTGAAATTTGCATCAGTCCCTTTCAACCAGAATCAGGTAGGATGGCCGCTTAACGAAGCAGACCGTCACCGACAGCCCTCACTCAGTGGAGATATCAAAGCTGACTGGGTGGTTATCGGTGCTGGCTATGCTGGCGTAAGCTTTGCCCGCAGGCTTGCCAGCCTCGACCCGCAGCTAAATATTGTACTTATCGACGCCGAATGCGCCGCCAGCAGCTCTTCCGCAAGAAATTCGGGCTTTATTATTGGCCTGCCGCATAATATCGGCAGCTCTACCGCCGAGCTGAAAAAGGCGCAGGACTATCGCACTCTGCTGCAGGAAGGCATCCGGCTGCTTGAGGAAACGGTCAACGCGCGGCAGATTGACTGCGAGTGGGAAAATGTCGGCAAATACCACTGCCAGATAGACCCGTCCAGCGAAGCCATCATGCAGGAGTACATGGATAATCTGCAGCTTATGCAGGAGCCCTACAGCCTGCTGAACAGCGAAGAGCTGTACCAGAAGCTGGGAACCCGCCTCTATAGTAAAGGTATCTATACTCCCGGCTGTATTCTGGTGAACCCGGCGAAACTGATAGCGGGTCTTGAACGTCATCTGCCGGAAAATATCACGGTTTATCACCAGACTCCGGCCCTGGCCGTGCACAGTGAAGGCGGCGGTATCAGAGTAACCACGCTGCAGGGTACGATCCGCGCCGCTCAGGTTATGCTGGCTACCAATGCGCTGTCCCGGGAGCTCTCACCGGTAACTGCTCGTCAGGCATCTATGGCGACCTATGCCAGCATAACGGCCCCGCTGACGCCCGAGCAGCGTCAGCGCCTGCCGGAGATGACTAGCTGGGGACTCACGCCGGTTAATGCTATCGCTGGGGCAACGCTACGCTATACCCACGACCATCGTTTTCTGGTGCGTCAGCACGTCGACCCGGCATTACGCGGCGTGATTACCGCCGGACAGACCGCCAACGCCGCGCGACAGCATCTGACGTTGTTCCGCAATGCCTACCCGCAGCTACAAGATGTACCGCTGGAGCGCACCTGGTCCGGGACCATCAGCGTCACCCGTAATGGCGCGCCGGTATGGGGGCGTCTCGCGCCGCAGATCTGGACCGCCGGCGGCTGTAATGGCGCGGGTATATCCAAACAGACTATCGCCGGGACGCTTCTTGCCGATTTGGCTATGGGGCAGGACAATCCGCTGATTGCGGCCATGCGGTCACTTGGCGAGGCTAACTTTATGCCGCCTTCCCCATTCCTCGATATCGGGGTTGCTGGTGCACTATGGAAAGAGCGCTATATGGGACGTAAAGAAATGGCGCTGTAGTCCCGGTAAGAGAAAGCAGGTTTCAGTCCGCAGGATTGAAACCTGTTAACAGAATCACGCTGGAATGATTTCACCTCTACGCAACGTCAGTACTTCAAATCCCTCCGCGGTAACCGCGATGGTATGCTCCCACTGCGCGGACAGTTTCTTGTCACGGGTAACTACCGTCCAGCCATCTTTTTTGGTTTTTATCCGCCTGTCTCCCTGATTAACCATCGGTTCGATAGTAAATACCATCCCTTCTTTAAGGACCGCGCCGGTACCGGGTTTGCCGTAATGCAGCACCTGGGGATCTTCATGCATTTCTGTTCCCACCCCATGCCCGCAGTACTCCCTGACCACGCTGTAACCGTTCGCTTCGACATGGGACTGAATGGCATGGCCAATGTCACCGAGCGTCGCGCCGGGCCTGACAACGTTGATCCCCTTCCACATCGCTTCATAGGTTTTCTCTACCAGTCGACGGGCCAGCGGAGAAACGTCGCCAATCAGATACATTTTGCTGGAATCGGCAATCAGGCCATTTTTTTCCAGAGTAATATCAACATTGATGATCATGCCGGGCTTCAGATGTTCACTTTCCTTAGGCATGCCGTGACAAACCACTTCATCAATAGAAGTATTCAAGACATAGGGAAAATCATACTGGCCTTTGCTGGCCGGACGTGCGTGCAACTCGTTGACGATAAAATCCTCAACGCGATTATTGATGTCCATGGTGGTAACGCCGGGCTGCATAAAGGTATCCAGCATATCGAACACCGAGGCCAGCAGCGCTCCTGCTTGACGTTGTCTGGCCAGTTCGTCCGCGGTCTTAATGGGAATTGATAGCATTGATCACCTCCAGCAAACGATCGGATCCAGACTTTAGCATTAACAGCTTGATTTGTTGATGGTTGAGCTCCGGATAAAGTTCACTCATCATCCCCAGGCGGATCCAGTATTCCGCCTGTGCATTGACCGAACGCGACATCGCCTTGCTGGCATCACGAATATCGACGTGCAACAGGTCTGAAATTTTTACGATTCCCATTGATACATACCATTACGATTTATATACGTTCCGTATATTAACCCTCAGCGGTTCAGCGTCCAGTTTTTTGTCTGTTTATTGTTGAGTTAACTTTGTTATGTGACCGGGCCCCAGGGGTAACAGAGATCAGCGTTTAAGCGCCACGATCTGAATATTCTTTGATTCAACGACTCCCCCATTAGTTGACACAAATGCGTGGTGTATCAGGTCCCCGCTCTCTTTATCAACCAAAGCGATGTGAGGCTCATCGTGCAAAATATTCTTGTGACCCCATTCCATTAATGAAAAAAGGATCGGCGCCAGACTGCGACTTTTTGACGTAAGGACATACTCATAGCGTTCGCGAGCGCCTGCCTCTTGATATGGTATTTTGCTGAGCAATCCGAGTTCAGTCATTTTTTTTAACCGGTTTGCCAACGTCTGCTTTGGGATTTTGGTATGCGTACGTATCGTTTCAAAGCGAGTAACTCCATATAAAGCCTCTCTCAGGATCAATAAAACCCATTGATCTCCCAAAAGTTCTGCTGCTGCGGAAAGCCCACAAAGCTCAGGTAACAGATACGGTAATGAATTCTCTTTTGACATCTGAACTATTTCCCCCTAACCTGAGTATTAATTTTAGACCCAGATATTTAAGGAGAATACAATGCCCTTCGTTAATGTGCAAACCATTAAAGGAATTATGAATTCGGAGCAAAAAAAAGAGCTATTACGCCGTATGACAGACCTTATTGTCGAGATTGAGGGGAAAGGCGATCCAGAGTTTCGACGTTCAGTCTGGATTCGAATTGATGAACATGAACCTGAACAGTGGAGCCTGGGAGGAATTCAGCCAACATCTGAAGCTATTGCGGCTAAATTTTCGTCACCGCAGCGCTCCTGATTAATTCCGGCGGCGATATTCACGACAGTATGATTAAACAGTGCCCCATCAGCGGACAATAATACTGTCCGCTTCTCGCTTCCGCTACGTCATCCTTTTCACCCAGCCGCCGTAGCGTACGCAATGTCCCGCCATCATAGCTTTCTCCACAGCTCCGGCAGTAATGCGAGCGCGTCAGCAATCAACGGGCGTCTATCATTGCCGGGCTTCCAGATGGTCACCATCGTTTGGCCAATCCCCTGATTACCGACTTCAGTACACAGTGTTTTGACGTTTTTCCATCGTGCGGCATTCATATGCGTCGGCAAAAATCCCCAGCCGCATCCCTGTTCAATCAGACCACGCAGCATCTCCTGCTCATTAGTAAAAATGGTATGACCTGAAATTTGCAGCCGGCGCGCCACCGGTTCGTCGGTATCCGGATGCATAATCACCTGCGGCGCCAGCGACAGCTCCAGCAGCGAAAGCGGTGCTTTAGCGTCGGGGAAAAGCGCTTGAGAGGCGTAAAAATCCATCTCTATTGCTCCTAAGGCACGCCACTCCATGGCATCGCCTACGCTGCGATGGCGCGCCTGGCAAATGCCCAAATCGGCTTGTCCGCTCATCAGCAGCTTTTCCGCCTCATCACGCGACGCGTTAATCAAGCTCAGACGGGTATTGCGCTCGGCCATCGTAACTATCAGCGATTGCAGCAACGCTCTGGGGGTAAAAGGATCGTAGACCAGGGAAATTTCCTGGGCCGCGCGCTTCGGCACTTCTTTGGCAAACGCTTCAAATGCCTTCACCTGACGCATCAGCAGGTGCGCCTGGCGTTGTAACTGCTCGCCTTCCGGCGTCAGGTGCAGGCTACGTCCTTCGCGCAGGAACAGCGGATATCCCAGCCCATCCTCAAGGAAATCAATCAAATCGCGCAGCGTCGTGCGATCTTTGCCCAGTTTGCGCGCGGCTTCCGCCAGACTGTTGCACTCCACGACGGCGGTGAAAGCTTCCAGCTGGGCAAATGAATAAATCAGGCTCGACATGTGGCCCTCCATCCGGTTTTTCAGGGGGATTTTCCCCCATTATGCGCTTTTTATCATCAGCCGACTTTTTTTAAGCTAAATGCCTTCCTGACCTGAAAGAGAAAAAATATGAACAGCAAAGTGTTTCAACGTCGCCTGCTGGCGGGCATTGTTATCAGTCTCTGCGGCGGCCTGCTGGCCCCCGTCGCCCAGGCCGCCTGTGCCGGAACCGAACTGAGCGCGTGCCCTGCCCCCTTTGATGCCCGGCTTCCGGATACGCACAAAATGCTCACCTGGAGCCAGCGCGAACGGGTAATCGGTTTTCGCAACGACTACCGCAATTATGCAGGAGATGTTTTTCATCACGGTAACGCCGTTCCTCTGCTGACCGCGCCGAAACAGCTAACCGACGCTAGCTATCGGGTAAATGGCAAAACCTATAACCTGCAGGATTACCTGCGGCGCCAGAACGTTAGCGGCATGCTGGTGCTGAAAGATGGCAAAGTCGCCTGGAAATATCTGGGTGAAGGCAATACCGACGCCACCCTCTGGACGTCCCGCTCGGTGGGCAAATCCGTTGTTGCTACGCTGACGGGGGTGGCGATTAAACAAGGTAAAATTCACTCGCTTGACGATCTCATCACACAATATGAACCCGACCTGAAAGGCACCGCCTGGGAAGGTGTAACGCTCAAACAGCTGATCACCCACACTTCCGGCGTGGCGTGGAATGAGGACTACACCGACCCGAAATCGGACTTTGCACAGCTTACCGAGTGTGAAGCCAGGCCCGGCGCTTACGACTGCGTTCGTAAGCTGGTATCCGGCCTGCGCCGTGAACACCCGGCCGGAGAGCACTGGTCTTACTCATCCGGCGGCGCGTGGCTGCTGGGAGATGTGCTGGAACGCGCTACCGGCATGACCCTGGCGGCGTACCTGGAGAAAAGTATCTGGCAGCCATACGGTATGGCGAGCGACGGCGTGTGGCATGCCTATACCAAAGGTCAGCACGATGTGGGTGCCCATGGCTTTAACGCTACGCTAGAAGATTGGGGACGCTTTGGGGAATTTATTCTTCATCATGGCGTGTTGCCGAACGGCGAGCAGATTTTGCCGGAAAACTGGGTTGCCCAGTCTGCCAGCTGGACCCAGGCGGCCGGGTCGGTGTCAGCGGCACATCCAAAGGGCATTTATGGCTACCAGTGGTGGAATAACGAAGTGCCGGCCAATTCGACAAACGTTGAACCGACGCCGCAGGCATCCCTGAAGAATTCGCTATGGGCTCTGGGAATTTTTGGTCAAATGATTATGGTCAATCAGGCAGAAAATCTGACGATCGTTCAGTGGTCAACCTGGCCGCAGGCGGAGCCCTCTTTTAGCGCCCAGCCGCTGGAAGCATCGCTGATGTTCAGCGCGATCGCGCAGGAACTGCATTGATGCTGAATTGTTGCTGAGCGTTTAGGGTCTGCTCAGAGGGATTCGTTTTCCTTTAACACCGGCGTCCGCTCTCTGCCAGAGCGGACGTTTCAGTTTTAAATGCTCTGCGTGACCCCAGGCAGCAACTGTTCAATCACGCGAATAATGCTTCTGACCCGCGGCGGGATAAAACGGGCGTCAGGATAAACAGCGTAGAGAAAGCGATCCGGTAATCGCCATGCGGGTAATATTCGGACCAGCCGGGCGGACTGTAACGCCCTGGCTACCAGCGGGATCTGCATGCCGCCAACACCGATGCCGGACTCCAGCGCCTGCAGTAATGCCTCGCTCGTGTTCGCGCGGAACACGGTGTTCACCTTCACATCAATCGTTTCATCTGCAGAAACCAGGCGCAGCGGTGCATCGTGCGGGATGCCGCTAAATCGTACATAAGGATGGGTAGCTAATTCGCCGATGGTTTGTACCGGTGGAAAATCAGGCGCGGCATAAAGCGCCGTTTCAATGCGCCCCAGCGCGCGTGCCGCGTGCAGTTGCGGAGGTTCACTACTCAACCGCAGCGCGACATCGACGCCTTCAGTGACAAGATCGGCGATACGATCATCAAGTGACAGCGTAAGGTGTAGTTCGGGATTCATTTTCTGCAGCGCCAGTAAATGCGGTAAAAATATCCGCCCTAAACCGCCCGGCAGCTGCATATGTACCTTACCCTGCCATGGACGATCGTCAGGATTCAGGCGCCTCTCCGCTTCGCGCATGGCATCAAGTACAAGCTGCATATCTCGTCGATAGCTTTCCCCCTGTTCGGTCAGCACCATCGCTCGCGTAGTGCGATGCAGCAGCACTACGCCGAGCTCCTCTTCAAGGGCCGCAATTTGCTGACTGACGGCGGATTGTTTCATACCTATCTGGCGGGCGGCCGCAGAAAAGGATCCTGCTTCAACCACGCGCAGGAAGGTGGCGATGGCATTGAGCTTATTATTCATTTAATGATTCTGCTTATAAGTACCATCAGTTATACGGGATATGTTTAAAAAAAATAATATATCACACTGTCTCTGTCACCCTGTCGGAGAAATAACGTGAACACGAGACCGCACCAAAAAGTCGCGCTGGTCGCTGGCGCCAGCGGCATTGTTGGCACACAGCTTGTCAAAACGCTTTTACACAATGACTGGGAGGTTATTGGCCTCAGCCACCGTGCCATAGCTCACCCTGCTAACATTTTGCTACTCAACGTCGATTTACTGGATACCCAGGACAGCGCGCAAAAGCTGCAATCACTCAACGGCATTAGCCATATTTTTTACAGCGCATGGCTGAACGCTGCAAACTGGGCAGAAATGGTCGAACCAAACGTCGCCATGCTGCGCAACCTGGTCAGCAACCTTGAGAAAACCTCACCGCTACGAACGGTAAGCCTGATGCAGGGATATAAAGTCTATGGCGCGCACCTTGGCCCCTTCAAAACGCCGGCGCGGGAAAGCGATCCGGGCGTACCCGGCGCAGAATTCAACGCCGCCCAGCTCAACTGGCTCAACCATTTTCAGCGAGGAAAGGCATGGCGCTGGAATGCTATCAGACCGGGAGTGGTGGGCAGCGCGGTACCCGGCAACACGATGAATCTCGCACTGAGCATTGCGCTCTATGCTTCACTGTGCAAGGCGCTGGATTTACCGCTGCGCTTTCCCGGTTCGGAAAAAACCTGGCATAGCATTGTCGACCACACGGATGGGGAATTATTGGCCGAGGCGACGATTTGGGCCGCAACCTCATCGATGGCAGAAAATGAGGCTTTTAACGTCAACAACGGTGATATCTGGCGCTGGTACGAGCTGTGGCCGCGCATCGCAAACTGGTTTGCTCTGGAATGCGCCCCGCCGGTCAGGCGGTCATTCCAGCAACTGTTTCTCGACTACCGTGCGCTGTGGCGCGAGATGGCCGGGCAGCATTTGATAGAGCCCGATCTCCTGCAGCTAAGCGACGGGAATTTTGCCGATTTCGTCTTTGGCTGGAACTACGACATGTTTGCCGATGGTAGCAAGCTGCGCCGGGCAGGCTTCACCCGCATGCAGGCAACCGACGACATGTTTTTCCGCCTGTTCTCTCAGCTACGAGCCGCACGCGTTATCCCCTGATAGGGCGCGTTCCCGGACATGCCTATAAGCAAGGGCCGCGCGATCGGGTTTATACGCCTGTTTTCGCGCGTCCTCGCTCTTTATCTTCAGCCACACTCACCATCAATGTTAAATACAAAACAATAAAACTTTATTGTAAAACGATAAATATCAGGATATTCTGCGCGCAATTTCATCGCTTAATTTGCCGGGAGAGGCAAACAATGAACTGGATTGATATTTTGTGGGCGGTATTGACGTTTCTGTCGATCGTGGTGTTTATTTCAGGAAGGTGGAAGGTGAAAGGTGAAAAAAGCGCAAAATAAGCTGAGTTTGTTCTTAATGGCTGGAATATTGCCGCTGTTTTTTATCCTGGCGTTAATTACGCCAGTGTGGATCTATTTTACCGGCGAGACGTTTTTTCTCGCTAATATGCTGAAATTTGCCGAGGTGCCCTTCGGCAATGAACATACTTTGTCTGCCCCCACCTATAAGCTGCTGTTACTGCTGGCGCTGCTTTATTTACCTGCCGGACTTTTCGCCTGGGCCATCTGGCAGGGAATTCGCATCACTCAATACGTCAGACAACGCACTATTCTGAGCCTCGACCTCGCCCTGAGGGTACGAAAAATAGCGCTGGCGATGCTGGGAATGGGCATTCTGCTGCCGCTATTTCGCTTCATGGTTCCGCTGGTTTTTTACTGGCCGCATCCCTACGCGCAGATCGTTCTTTTGCTCAGCGATTTCATACTGCTGCTGACGGGCGGCTTGTTATTTGTGACGTTTCACTCCATGCTCGAAGGGATCAGAGCGGAAAATGAGAATAAGGAGTTCATCTGACTATGGCGGTGGTGGTTAATCTGGACAAATTGCTGGTGGAAAGAAAAATGACGTCCAGGGCGCTGGCGGCCTATGTCGGGATCACCGAGCAGAATCTGTCTTTGCTCAAATCGGGAAAGGTAAAAGGTATTCGCTTCGATACGTTGGCCAAAATCTGTCAGGCGCTGGAGTGTCAACCAGGCGATATTCTCGCCTGGGAGGCGGATTAGGTACCCTTCTCGATAGTACAGTTCCACTGCTGGCTCACGCTGCTCTGGCTGGTGGCTATCTGTAGCGACAGGCTTGCGTCCAGGGTATGCGCAATGCTGTATTCAAGCACTACGTCATCCAAATCGCGGGCCACCCGCTCAATCCGAAACAGCGGGAGACCCGGCTCAATATTTAACAATCCTGCCGTGCGGGCATCGCAACAGACCGGCGTATAGCGCTCCGTGGCGTTAGCCGGAGAGTAGCCGAAGGTTTCCCGCAGCTGCTTATACAGCGAGCGGCTGCCGTCCACATGGCTCAGATCGTTGTAAATACGGCCATTAAGCCAGGTCAGCACATGACCGACCGGCCGTTCCTCCTGCACTAATAACCGCTCCAGTCGCATCAGCTGGCTGCCCAAATCCAGCCCCATTTGCCCGGCAACCTGGCGGTCAGCCATCGTTGAAATCAGCGACAAGACCTCCACTTCTACCGCCCCCGGCCCGGCAAAGGTCGTCAGCACGTCCGGCAGATCGGTGTAATATCTCTGCAGCGCATCGCGGTTGATAAAGGTCCCTTTACCCTGCTCGCGGTAAACCATGCCAATGCTGGCCAGCGAATCGATCGCCTGCTTAATTGTTCCGCGCGCGACCTTGAACTCCCCGGCGAGCAGCAGCTCGCCCGGCAGTTTATCGTCGTAGGTAAAAGAGAGGATCCGCTGCAGGATAACGTCTTTTATCCTTAAATAGAGAGGGAGTCCATCCGACTCAAACATACTTGTGCTCCACTCAGAGATAGTGTATTTGGCTCCTGTATCTGCTCAGTATATCCTGATTTATCGCCTGATTGCCGTCTATGTTTGCGCTGGCAAGGATCGGCGGGGTGTGCGCATTTTCCAGCATCATTTCGCAGACGCGTAGCACCAGGCTATTCGCAATCGCCGCGCCCATAATGGTAGAGAGCGGCGCGGCTTTCTGCGCCAGCCCCGGCAGACTAACCGCCGCATCGCCATACTCGCAGTGATTATCGAGGGTGATATCGGCTATATCGACCAGCAGCTTGCCGCTGGAGTGGCGCGACGTCACGCGCGCAGCCGTTGCAAGGCTGGTAATGGCAATGACCTTCGCGCAACAGGATTTTGCCGCCAGCGCGACATCAATGTTAATCGCGTTCCTTCCTGAAACCGAGTGGATCAACAGCGTATCCCCGGCCCGCAGCGGGGACTGCTCCACCAGAACACGACCGAGATTTTCCACATTTTCCACCGCGCTGGTGAGGGTTAACGGCCTGACGTTAAGCATCAGCGCCGGAGTAAAAAGCGGATTAACCACCGCCAGCCCCCCTGCCCGATAGCTCATCTCTTCCGCCAGAATCCCGGCGTGGCTGGCGCCAAAGACGAAGATATTGCGCTGTTCCACAATGCTCCGGGTCATCATTTCCGCCGCCCGGGTTAACTCCCCTGCGCGCTGCTCAAGACATGCCAGCTTCTGGCGGATCTGGCCGTAATACTCTTTCAGTGCCTGACTCATAGACTTCCTCCTGATATCAGAACGTCAGCAAGCGGGTCAAAAGATGAATGACTGGCGCGAGTACAAACATATCGCTATCGCCAGCCCATAGCGCGGTATCCGGAATTGTGCTGTTGATGAAGCCGGTGACGCAGAAATACTGCCCCCATGCGACCACGGTCGAGGTGATAAATCCCGCCAGCAGCGCGCCTTTATAGCCTCCGGTAATATTGCCGAAAACGCCTGCCGTACCGGCGTGAAAGAAAATCACGATCATGCTGGGAATAAAGACGTAGCCGGTATAGCGGCCAATAAGAGTCAGCCATAGCAGAGAACCAACAAACGCGCCGACGAAGCCCAGCACCACCGCGTTGGGGGCAAAGTTAAACAGTATCGGGCAGTCCAGCGCAGGCTTTGCGCCGGGAACCAGCCGCGAGCCAATGCCGTTAAACGCCGGTACCATTTCGCCAATAAACATCCTCACGCCGAGGAGCACCACGGCGATACCGCCGGTAAACATCAGCGATTGTTTCAGGGCGTAGATGTAGAAGCTCAGATCGCCGGATTGGGCAAGAATTTCAGCAGCTTTCGGCGTGCCTTTGATCTGCAAAATAAAGGTGCCAATAAAGAACAGCAGCGCCATGGTCAATGCCGTTACCACATTGGAATCGCGCAGAAAACCGAGCTTTTTAGGAACTTTGATATCCTCGGAGCTGATTTTATTGCGGGCGAATATCTGGCCGAAAATCGCCCCCAGCAGCGCGACCGAGGCGGAAGTATGGCCCAGCGCTACGTTATCATTGCCGGTGATTTTCCGTACCCATGGCTGAACCAGCGCTGGCTGTAAGGTCCAGTACAGTCCCATAATGACCGTCAGCATTAGCGTCAGCTGGATAGCTGAAATACCGGGATCGGTGTTCACCATCACTCCGGCAAAGATCATCGTGGTCCAGAACATCATATGTCCGGTCAGGTAGATGTATTTAAATCGCGTCAGCCGGGCCAGCAATAAGTTAATGGCGAACCCACCGGCAATAGCGATAGTCACGCAACTTCCATAGCGCTCGCTGAAGCGCGCCTGGCCGATAATATTGGTCAGATTCATCGAGCTGAGGCCAAATACTTCGGTCCAGATCGGCTGAAATATCAGCAGCGCGGACACGATAATCCCCGCCCCCGCACCGATAATCAGAAAACCCAGGATCCCCTTGAGTGTGCCGGAAACAATTTCCGCCAGCGATTTCTTTTGCAGCACCAGGCCCAGCAGCACAATCAGACCGATTAAAATCGACGCCTCACCAAATATATTGATGGTTATCCAGCGCAGCACGCCAAGAAATTCGTTCATGACGTCTCTCCCGTATGCAGTATTTTCGCCTGCGCCAGCGCCGCGGTAATTTCGCCGTTATCGATATAGTTATTCACCACCACCACCGGACAGGACAAATGCCTGAGGTTATCAACCAGTTCCGCGTTGGTTATCACCACATCGGCATTGGCTGAAGCGGCGGACGAGACGTCCATATGTTCTACGGAGGCCTGGATACCGTGTTGTTTTAACACTGCTTCAACGTTCATTTTTAAAATCAGGCTGGAGCCCATACCTAAACCACAGACTGTCAGAATTTTCATCGCGATTCACTCCGTGTTAATCAAGCTACAAACGCTGCGAGCAGGCTATGACGCGCTGGCTAACAGCCGATAAAGTTGTTCAGGATCGTGAGAATGCATCAGGGTATGCAGGTTATTTTCATCGCTTAGAACGGTGACGATATGCTGAATAAGCTGGATGTGCGCATCGCTACTGGTTGCCGACAGGCCCAGCACCACCTGCACCGGGTCGTTGTCTGCATGACCGAAGACCAGCGGCTCGCGCAGCCTGACGGCACTGATTTGCGCTTTCATCGCCCCTTGCTCAGGACGGGCATGCGGCATAGCAAGCCCCGGCGCAATCACAAAATAGGGGCCCAGTTCGTGGTAGCTATCGACCATGGCCTGAACGTACTCCGGACTACAGGCTCCCGTTCGGCAAAGCGCGTTTCCCGCTACGCGAATTGCCTCCTCCGGCGTAGCGGCGGAACAGTCGACGGTTATCGCCTGACGTTCAATCATGACTGACTCCTTGCGTTAAATGATGGCGGATAGAGGCCAGCGTGGTTTCCAGCGCCAGCTGGACGAACGCGCGTCCCTTCTCTTCACTGGCCTGAGCGGGATCGCCCAGCACCGCATAATCCGAAAACTCGGTCCAGGGTACCGGCTGATAGCGAAAGTTCTGTGGAAAATGCGGATAGTGCGCGCGGGCGTTGGCCATGGAGACAAACTCCGGCGCCAGCGCCAGCATCAGCGACGTTTCGACCTCGTCGGCGTGCATATAGCCAGGATAAGCCACCGCCGAAACCTGCCGTTTTTTTACCTCCTCATCCATGCCCGCCCAGCTATAGCTAAGCAGCGTGATGCCCTGCTCTTTAAGCTGGCGGGAAGCGGCTTTCATGGCGTCAAAATTTCCGTAATGCGCGTTGATCACCGCCGTGGTGGTAATACCGTAGCTGGCCATGTTTTCCGCCAGCGATACCAGCAGCGAGGTCAGCCGCTCATTACCGATGTCAATCGCGCCCGCGTGGCCGCGCAGTGACCAGACCTGGCTGTAGGAGACGACCGGCAGGCTCAAGGCGCAGTCGCCCAATTGCTCATCGAGTAGTGCGCAAAACCGCTCGGCCAGCAGATTATCGGTATCCAGCGGCAGGTGGTCACCGTGGGGTTCGACGGCGCCGAGCGGCAACAGCGCGATTTTCGCCTTCTCCAGCGCCTGTCGGGCCTCACGTTCATTTAAATGATGCAGCTTCATAGCGTCCTCTCTACTCGAAAGCGAAGTAGCGCGCCGGGTTTTCGACAAAGAAATCATGCAGCAACGCTTCACCATCAAACCCGGCCTCATGCGCCTCTTCAATGAATCTTGGCCGCCAGTCGCTAAGGATGAACTTCAGCCCCAGCCCGCCTTTGCCATAGTGCGCGCTCATTGATTTACGGGCAAAATCGCCGCCAATTAAGATTTGTTTTTGATAACCTCGCTGGCACAGCGCCAGAATCGCCTGGGTGCGAATATGTTCAGGGTGGTATTTGATGCGGCTGATACCGTCAAAAGAGAGAAACGCCCCGGTGTTGGCGATCTGACGGTGCAGCCACGGATCGGGGTTGCGATCCATATGAGCAAAACATAAGCGGGACAAATCCAGCCCCAATTTTTTAAAGATCTGCGCCTGTTCTAACCCCATCGTTCCCATTTCCGTATGGCTGTGCATCGGCGCTCCGGTACGCTGCTGGGCGCGAACGATAACCTCCATGGTCTTTTGTTCCAGTGGGGAAATGGCGTTGTAGCCGGTGCCGCACTTCACTACGCCAGCGCGATGGACCGTACCTTCAATCCCTTCGGTAACCTCACGGCATACATGTTCAACCAGCTCATCAATGTCTGAGTTTGCAATCCATTCGGCAAAAGTCTGCGTCAGCCCTGGCCGCGGGCTGCTCCACAGAAAGCCTTTGTTAAAACCCGCGGTAGCGATAATGTGCAGCTGCTGGCGCTGCGCCATGGCAGCGACGGCTGCGGCCTGACGGCCATAATCCGGCGCGGTGGCGTCGTAGATTGCGTTCCCCCCGGCCTGGCGGAAGTCGCTTAACTCACGTTCTGAAGCCAGCGGATCGTCGAGTAAAAGATCGTCATCCCGACGCTCGGCCCAATATGGCGGAATACAGTAGATGTGGTCGTGGCTATAGGTTACGCCCAGCTGATTAGCAGAAATATCCCCGTTTAACGTACGAATGCTGCCCATGTTTCTTGCTCCCTGGAACGGATAAGAAGGTACTTTCAACATAGGTGAGCGCCACTTGACCAGTCAAGTGATCAAGTTCGCATCAATTATATTAAATTCTTATCTGTGAGGCGCGTCGATATTTCCGGACCGGCGGTTAAACATTAACAAGTGAAATAATTGTGCAGAAAATCTGACCATCAGTTTTCATACCGCATGGTGATAAGGCGTGATTAGCTCAATACTGATGCTGACAAAAACGTGACGTTGTCACATATAATAATATAGCCTTACTAAACGATTACTGATGTTAGAAATCCGTTCCCTGCCCGCCATAAAATTAAATTTAGCCTTTTAAAACAATAAAGTAGAAGATATAAAACGAAAACCATCTCAGCCTAATAATCCCATTCATTGATTAAAAAGTTTAATTGAATGAATCGATGAAAGGAGTATTGTTAAAAATGTTGATGATAGGAGATAAATAAATGTTACGTGATTTTTTAAAAGTAGAGAAAGAAGACCGTCTGGTAGAACAACAAGGCGCCAGCGACGGTAAAATCAATTCAACGGATGTTACTGAATGGATTATTGTGAATAAAAATGGTGATAAAAAAGGCCGCGTAGCCTTATTTAACCAATTTAGCACCCGCCGTTCATATTGCGTGAATTATCGGATCACACAATTTGATAACAGCGGAAAAGTGGTGGTAGACCGGTTAGCGGAATCTCTTTAATCACGGCAAACCCGGGATGGATTAACGCACATTTGTCGCCATTCCCTAAAGCAATCGGATGACGCTCTAATAACGACCGGCCCGGTGACTCCGGACCGATCGATGTTTTTTATCCCGGCCCGTCACTGGCGGCGGCCAGCAGCGGCACTATCACATCGCTTAACGGCGTGGCAATGTGATAAATCCTGCCGTATCGCTGCACGACTCCGTTACGTATATCCCATTCAAGCGGCAGTCCGGCCTGTCGATCGGTGAGTATGGAAGTACTCAGATCTGGAGGGGCCCGATGGAAACCGTCGATAATTTCCTGCAATACGCCATCGTCCAGGCTGGCGCCAGCGGCGCGGGCTACCGCAAGACACTCTTTTAAATAAGCTAAGGCCAGCTGCGTGATATCTTCACGCGCAAACATCCCCGCTCTTCTCCCCGCCAGCACCATCAAACCCGCGACCGCGTTTTGCAGCAGTTTACGCCACGCGACTGCCGTAAAATCGGCGCTAATGTCTACTTCGCAGCGGGTGCCCCGCAGCGCGCGCTGCACCAGGTCAGCCCCCCGCTCGTCGGGCAACGTAAGTCGCGGTTTCGCCCGTAGCCAGACGGAAGCCTCTGGTTCGCGTTGTGCGGGAAACCAGACGACCGACGGTAGTATAGCGGCTTCCGGCAGGTGCGCGGCGAACAGCGTTTTTTGTTCTACGCCGTTCTGTAAGACGCAAACCACCGTTTTATCGTGGCATAGCGCTTTCAGCCAGGGCGCAATAGCCGCAATTTGCGTTGCTTTTACCGCTACAAAAACCAGGTCAAACGGCCTGGCGACCGTCCCGGGATCGGTCACCACCGGCCCCGGAACCACAATGCTTCCGCCGTCGAAGCGCAGGAGTAGCTGCCGATGAGCGCTACGGCCGCACACCAGAGGCGTTCGCCCTACCTCATGCAGCGCAGCGGCGATGGTCGTTCCGATTGCGCCAGGACCGATCAGCGCTATGGTGGGCTCTTCAACTGTCATCTATGCCTCCAGGCCGGTCCCCGGCTTCTGAGATTTCATCGCAACATAACATAAACGCGACTTTGTTCTCATTACCATTTTATTCATATGGGTAATCTGAACCTGTGTGTCAGCGTACACACTTTTCTCCATTAACAAGGAAGGTACATGTTTCCAGAATACAGAGAGTTGATTTCTCGATTGAAGACCACGCATCCGCGCTTTCAGTCGCTATTCGAAAAACATAATGCACTCGATCACGATATTTCACGCATAGAAGGAGACGATGGCAAAGGATACAGTCTCGAGCTTGTACATATGAAGAAAGAGAAACTTCTGTTGAAGGATGAAATGCTTAAAATCCTCCAGCATGAAAGCCTGAACAAGGCCTGACGCTGGTGAAAAGGCCGCCAGATGGCGGCCTCTCTTATTTCACACGACTATTTCAGACGACTACGAGCGAATAAACGCCAGCAGGTCTGCGTTAATCACATCAGCGTGCGAGGTATGCATACCGTGTGGATAGCCCGGGTAAATTTTTAGCTGGCTATTTTGCAGCAGCTTGTCCTGCAGTATTGCCGCGTTTTTATAGGGAACAACCTGATCGTCATCGCCCTGCATGACCAGCACCGGTAGCGTAATCGCTTTTAAATCCTCGGTCTGGTCGGTTTCAGAAAATGCCTTAATCCCTTCATAATGCGCCTTCGCGCTGCCGGTCATGCCCTGACGCCACCAGTTCTGAATGGTACCCTGCGAAACTTCTGCGCCATCGCGATTAAAGCCATAGAACGGACCGGACGCTACGTCGAGATAAAACTGCGAGCGGTTGGCGGCCAGCGCTTTACGAAAACCATCGAAGACTTCAACCGGCGTACCGCCCGGATTGTTTGCTGTTTTTATCATCAACGGCGGAACCGAGCTAATGAGTACCGCTTTGGCCACGCGCCCCTGCGGTTGACCATATTTGGCAACGTAGCGCGCTACCTGTCCGCCGCCGGTAGAATGCCCGACATGAACGGCATTATGCAGATCCAGGTGCTCTACGACCGCGGACGCGTCGGCGGCATAATGATCCATATCGTGACCTTCACTCACCTGATCTGAACGACCGTGACCGCGACGGTCAATCGCTATAACCCGGAAGCCTTCTGCCAGGAAAAAAAGCATCTGGTTATCCCAATCATCAGCGCTTAAAGGCCAGCCATGATGAAATACGATAGGCTGCGCCTCTTTCGGGCCCCAGTCTTTGAAATAGATATTGACGCCGTCTTTGGTTGTCACAAATGCCATGTTACAAACTCCTCTATTGAGAAAACAAGGCTGCGGGCCTGACGCCTGCAGTTAGTCGGGTATAAAGGTAGATGTTCTGTCTGTCGACGATCGTTCCTCGTTCGGCTTGAAAATGACCCGGCTGAAAAAGTGTAGATGATTTTTGCCGATGCGGGAGGTGAAAATGATATTTTTACTAATAGTTCAGGGGCGAAAAGGCCTTGAAAAGTATATTTTTTGCTCAATTTAATAAATGAAATGATATTCCACACATTCCATCTTTCGTTTCCCAACGAAGCATGATGAATATCAGACCCTATAGTAAGCGCGGTAATCCTGAGTCAGCGCTGTCAGCGCAAACAGACGAAGACCGGGTCTTTATCATTTAATCCCGTAGAGGAAACTATCGCTATGTATGATATTCACATTATTCTCGACAATACGCCGGGGTCACTGGCATCGCTGGGTACTCTCGCTGGACAACATGGCGTGAGTCTGGAGGGCGGCGGCGTTTTTACTACCGGTAACGAAAGTCATGCGCACTTTTTGGTTGAAGACGGCGCACGAGCCCGTGAGGTCTTAACCCATGCAGGTCTCGATGTCCGGGATGTGACTAAACCTCTTATCAGAAAATTAAAACAGGAACGGCCGGGAGAGCTGGGAAGAATAGCCAATGCGCTTGCGTCACACGGAATTAATATTTCCGTACAGTATAGCGATCATAATAATCGATTAATTCTTGTTACTGATAATAATGAGCTGGCAGCAATAGTGACGCAAGAATGGGATATTGCGGCTGAGTAAACTGTCCAGATTCTGGACAGTTTATAACCGGTAAGGTTAATTAATCATCACGCTCGATTGTCACCGTTGCCGCGCCTGGCTGGTCGAGAGACGTGAGCCCCTCCTCTACCCGACCGAGTTTTATCAATCCCGGCGAGTAGCGGAAATCTTCGCGAAAAATCGCCAGATTACCCCACGGGGCGTAATAGGCGATATCGCCGCGCTTTGGGGTCATTGCTGCATCTGCGTCCGCCAGACGCAATTTAGCCGGCAGCCAGGCGATTTTTTCGGTCGTACCGTAATCCTCCAGCTTTACCGTGATTGGCAGCTGCGCCAGAAACGCTTTTGTCGCAGCGCTCGGCTCCAGTACACCCACCACCCTGGTTCCGTTAAACTCAAACTTAATTTTCACCGCACTCTCCCGTTCGGCAGCTGACGCCGCGTTCATCATGGCGATCAAAAATAGCGTCGCGCTAAGTGTTTTAAGCATCGGCTCATCCAACCAGACCGCGAGCTCGCAGCACTTCACCAACCACCGCCACTGCGGAAAACGCATTTGGCCATCCGGCATAAAAAGCGGCATGGGCCACGATTTCCCCCGCCTCTTGCGCGCTCAGACCATTATCCATCGCCCGGTTGAGGTGATAGCCAATCTGCGCGCTCTGCCCGGCGGCAATCAGCGCACTGACCGTAACCAGGCTACGGTCGCGCGGTTTCAGTCCCGGTCTTTGCCACAGATCCAGAAACAGCGGGCTAGTGGTGAATATCACCAGTCCAGGAGAAATTGCGCCGAAGTTCTGCTCTACCGTTGTCGAACGCTGGCTTTCCGCCTCTTGATTAAGTGGAAGAAGCTCCGGTGAAACTGAAGCCAGCTGTTCACGGCTAACACCGCGCGCGACGAATATCTCTTTCGTCACCGCGATAGCGGACATCGCGTTTGGCCAGCCGGAATAGAAAGCCAGATGGGTGATAATCTCAGAGATCTCAGCCGGAGTGACCTGATTATTCAAAGCAACAGCAACATAATGCTTAAGCTCATCAGGCTGATGACGGGCGATAAGCATCGCCACGGTTACGATACTGCGGTCACGGCGCGATAATTCGTTTCTCTGCCAGAGGTCTTCTTCCAGCACCTCGCTGCCAAAACGCACCAGCGCGGGCGCGACGGACTGAATATCCTCAACGGATAATGCTGTAGGGCTAAGTGGTTGAGCCATTTTTTCACCTTTTTTTTCTTCCGCCTGGACAGGAACGCCCAGAATCAATGTCATGGCAGCAGCGGCAATCAATGCTTTCACGATAAACTCCTTATTGGTGAACTAGTTCGTCAGCCTTGCCACCAGCTGACGCTGATATTCAGGTAACTGGCTGCGGCTGGCGCTCTGAAAAACCAGCGGGGGGAGCCAGGTCATTCCTGCATGCAGCGCGCTGGCCTTCATCGGCGTAAACACCTCTGCCAGACTGATACCGACTCGCCCGGACTCGCCGTATGTCGACTCTCCGCCGGCTGCCGTGGTAACAATCAGCATCTCTTTGCCCTGCCAGACTCCAGGCCCCACGCTCCCCCAGGTATCGTTAAGCCAGGCTTTCATCATGGGTGTGATGTTGAACCAGTGGGTAGGGAAAATAAAAACGATACGCGAGCTTTCACGCATAAAGCGACGCTCTTCTTCAGCATTGATTTTCTGCGTGTCATAACCATAAATCGCTTCCAGATTGCGCACCGTTACGCCGGGTACGCTTTGCGCTGCGCCCTCCAGACCTTTGGTCATGACGGATTGTTGCGGATAAGGATGAGAAACAATAACCAGCGTTTTATGCTGGGCAGCAATGCTGGCGCTGGTAGAACAAATAAAAAACACGGCTGCGGTCAACAGGCAAAACAGACCGGGGATATAACGGATTGGGTGTTTCATCGAGGTCTCCTTCTCTTTTGCCTCAAGGGTAAGGTGAGCAATAAGAAGGAACCAGCCCTCAGCGTCGAATGGCGTTGTGAATAATTTTCATCAATCAGCTTACAGACCTAACGGCTTTATCTCGCGGACAAGAGAGATTAATAAGCGCAGCCCGGTCGGGATTTGATGACGGCTGGAATAATAGATATAGAACCCCGGTCCGTAGGAGGCCCAGTCGGTCAGCACCAGGCGCAGGCGCCCTTTGCTGACGTGCTCTGCAATCAGCGGTTCAGGCAGATACATCAGGCCAAACCCCTGCAAAATCGCCACCACCCCGGTTTCGGCCTGATCGACGGTAAGCAAAGGGGGAACTTTTACGGCGATCTGCTCGTCGCCGCGCTCGAACTCCCATTTATAAATCCGATTATTTCCCAGACGATTGCTGACGCAGCGGTGCTGATGAAGATCGTTGGGATGCTGCGGCACGCCAAAGCGGGCCAGATATTCCGGTGATGCGGCAACGACCCAGCGCACGTCGGCGGACAGCCGCTGCGCCACCATGTCTTCAGGCACGGTTCCACCGTAGCGGATCCCGGCGTCAAATCGCTGCTCCGTCACATCAATTATGCGGTTACTGGCCGCGATATCGAGCTCAATATTGGGGTAACGTTCAGCAAAAATCGGTAAAACCGGAGCCAGCAGCAGCGTGGCCGCCTCAACGGCGACGTTAAGCCGAATATGTCCCGCAGGCGAATCGCGAAACTGATTAAGCTGTTCAATGGCAGCATCGATTGAGGCGACGGGTTCGCTTACCGCACGAGCCAGGCTCTCGCCTGGCGCCGTCAGGGTGACGCTTTTTGTTGTTCGGTTCAGCAGACGCACGCCAAGACGCGCCTCAAACCCTTTCAGGGCGTGGCTTAACGTCGATGCGCTTACGCCAAGCTCGACGGCGGCTTTGCTAAAACTGTGATGGCGCGCGATGGCGCAAAAATAGATGAGATCGGCCATATCAGCACGGTTCAGATTCATACGGCCTCGCTAACGTGGGAAAAAATAAGCTAAAAAAACAACGGTACCTTGATTTGATGCTTTAAAGCAATCCGTCGCATCAGTCAGAACTACTGTAATAATGAATTCCAGTCGCCAGGCATTCAACGGTTGACATTAAACCCCAACACTAGTTTACTAGTACAAAATCAATTTTAAGGTATCGCTACAATGCAACACGTAATCATGATGACTCTGCACGGCTGGTGGCGCACTTCCCGATAACGGGCAGTATCGTCACGTCTGCAGTTTGCATACCGATACCCGGCCCGCCAATGAGCGGGCTTTTTTTCGTCCAGATTTTACCTAAACAGTAAACCCGGGCGTAAAAAGCAGTCAGGAACGGCTGCGCAGTACCTGATTTCATTTCACGTGCAGAGTCCTCCCGGAAACGATGTTTCCGGGCTATCAGGCACTGCGCATACATCAAGGAGCAATTAATGAGTACATTACTCAACCCTTACTTCGGCGAATTCGGCGGAACCTATGTACCAGAGGTCCTTATTCCGGCCCTACGCCAGCTGGAAGAAGCCTTTGTCAGCGCACGCAAAGATCCGACGTTTCAGGCTGAACTAACCCAGCTGCTGAAAAACTATGCCGGTCGCCCAACGGCGCTGACAAAATGCCGCAACCTCACGCAAGGAACCCGCACCACCCTGTACCTCAAACGTGAGGATTTGCTGCACGGCGGCGCGCACAAGACTAACCAGGTGCTCGGCCAGGCGCTACTGGCTAAGCGCATGGGGAAAAGCGAAATTATTGCCGAAACTGGCGCAGGCCAGCACGGCGTGGCGTCAGCGCTGGCCAGTGCGCTACTGGGTCTGAAATGCCGTATCTATATGGGGGCCAAAGATATCGAACGTCAGTCGCCAAACGTCTTTCGGATGCGTCTGATGGGAGCAGAAGTCATCCCCGTTCATAGCGGTTCCTCGACGCTGAAAGATGCCTCAAACGAGGCGCTGCGCGACTGGTCCGGCAGCTATGAAACGTCCCACTTTATGCTGGGTACCGCCGCCGGACCGCATCCGTTTCCAACTATCGTGCGAGAATTCCAGCGCATCATCGGTGAGGAAACCAGGGCGCAGATACAGGAACAAGAGGGGCGGATGCCGGACGCGGTTATCGCCTGCGTCGGCGGCGGCTCTAACGCCATCGGCATGTTTGCTGACTTTATCGATATCCCGGAAGTGGGACTGATTGGCGTCGAGCCTGCGGGCCACGGTATTGAGACCGGCGAGCATGGCGCACCGCTAAAGCACGGACGAACCGGCATCTATTTCGGGATGAAAACGCCTCTGATGCAAACCGATGACGGACAAATTAAAGAGTCCTGTTCTATTTCCGCGGGTCTCGATTTCCCGGCCGTCGGGCCACAGCATGCGTATCTGAACAGCATTGGTCGCGCAGACTATGTTTCGGCAACCGACGAAGAAGCGCTGGCAGCCTTTAAAACGCTGAGCCGCGCCGAAGGAATTATTCCGGCACTTGAGTCCTCCCACGCCCTCGCGCACGCCTTGAGAATGATGCGTGAAAACCCGGAGAAAGAGCAGCTTCTGGTGGTGAATCTTTCCGGCCGCGGCGACAAAGACATTTTTACCGTACACGACATTCTGCAAGCGCGAGGAGAAATCTAATGGAACGCTATACCGAGTTATTTTCTCAGCTGAAAAACCGTGGAGAAGGCGCCTTCGTTCCCTTCGTGATGCTCGGCGATCCGCATCCGGAGCTCTCTTTGCAGATAATTGACGCGCTGATTGCTGGCGGAGCCGATGCGCTGGAGCTGGGGATCCCGTTTTCCGATCCGCTGGCTGATGGCCCGACGATACAAAATTCCACTCTCCGCGCTTTTTCCTCCGGCGTCACCCCAGACCGCTGCTTTGACATGCTGGCAGCTATCCGCGAGAAGTATCCGACTATCCCAATTGGCCTGCTGATGTACGCCAACCTGGTATACAACCGGGGAATCGATACGTTTTATGCCGATTGCGCCCGCGTCGGAGTCGATTCGTTGCTGGTGGCAGACGTCCCGTTCCAGGAATCTGCCCCGTTCCGCGAAGCGGCGATGCGTCACCATATTGCGCCAATTTTTATCTGTCCGCCGAACGCTGACGATGCGCTACTGCGGCAAATTGCCGCTCATGGCCGCGGTTATACCTACCTGCTATCGCGCGCGGGAGTAACCGGAGCGGAAAACCGCGGCGCGCTGCCGCTGCATCATCTGGTCGCAAAGCTCAATGAGTATCAGGCGCCACCGGCGCTACAGGGCTTTGGTATTTCTACCGTGCAACAGGTTGAGGATGCCCTGAAAGCGGGAGCCATCGGGGTAATATGCGGTTCAGCCGTTGTGAAAATTATCGAGCAGCACGTTAACGATCCGCAAGTCATGCTGGAGCAGCTGAAAGCCTTCGCCCAGCGCCTGAAAGCAGCAACACTCAGGCCCGTATAGCGTGAAGTGAAAACAGGATAATGCCGGTAATGGTTAGCATCAATTGCCGGCAATATCGCCTACCCGCCTGGATAGATGCCTGGAATAGCGCAGAAACTGCTGGAGATCCGCCGGTGAGATACAGACCGTGGCGGTATTTATCAACGGATGAAAGCCTAATAACTTCTGTTCGTCCACCGAGATATCTAACAGTACCTGTATTTTCTGCTCGGTATCGTTTAACAGCGCGAAGGGCGTCACTTCGCCTGGCTGCAGACTCATCAGCAGCTTCAGCTCGCCAGCCGTGGCCAGCGAAAGTCGGCTTTCGCCAATTTCGCTGGCCAATGCTTTTAAATCAGCTCTTTTCTCGCCGTCAAGGATATAAAGATAGAAATGACGTCCGCTGCTGTTCTTTAAAAGCATATTTTTGAGCAATTGCGCGGGCAGACTGACTGCATGGTGCGCTTTGTCACGAACGCTATGCATGGCCGGATGTTCAATGTAGCGATAATCAATATCGAGTTCATTGAATAAATTAAAGAGTTCCTGTTGATTCACAACATGCTTTTCCATACCGGCGTTCACTGAAATCCTGGCATATTAGTAACGATATACGGCTTCGATATTATAACCATCAGGATCAAGAACATAGGCAGCATAGTAGCCGTCACCATATTGGGGCCGCAGTCCGGGCAAACCGTTGTCACGTCCTCCGGACTGCAGAGCCGCCTGATGAAATGCCTCGACCTCCGCTTGTGAACGCGCGCGAAAGGCGATGTGGGTGCGTGGTACATAGGGTATGCCGGCGGTGATCCAGAACGTTTCTGCCGCCAGCTCCAGCCCGGTCTTACTCAGGTTGCCGAATCCTAATCGCTCCCCCGGTGGCGACTTACTGGCTCCGATTCCCAACGCAGCGAGCGTGGCGACATAGAAAATCTGACTGCGTTCAAAATCAGTGACTGTAATACCGGTATGATCGAACATACATTTCTCCCTGAAAAATGACGCATATATCCCTGCACGACAAAGTACCGGAACGGATTACTCACGCTTATGATGATACCCGTTTAGTCGCCTGCGGACTGTGACGCTACGGACATCTTAACCCGTCTTTTCGCCCTATCAAGGCTTGCTGGTCTGAAGTAAATACTGCAAAATCGAGCGAATACCGCAGTCTGAAAACATCATTCGAGCATTATTGAGCAAGTGAATGATAGCCACTCCCCGGTATGGGCGTGGTGCCTGCCGGGTACAGGGAAATCTTACAATCTTAAGAAAAGGGAGAATCATGCACGAACCCGCATCAGACGCCAGCCAACCGTTAGCCACGCGCATCGCTTTTTTTATTTCCGGATTCGCGACCGCCACCTGGGCCGTGCTGGTCCCCTTCGCTAAAAACAACACCGCGGTTAACGATGCCATGCTGGGAACCCTGCTGCTGTGCCTGGGAATGGGCGCGCTTATCGCCATGCCGCTTACCGGCATACTCACCAGCCGCTATGGCTGCCGTCGGGTAATCGTCTCATCGGTGGCGATTGTCATCATTTCCCTGCCACTGCTGGCCAGCATCAACGATGCGTGGCTGCTCAGCATCGCTCTGCTGATATTTGGCGTAGGTATCGGCGTAACGGACTGCGCGATGAATATTCAGGCTATCATCGTCGAACGCCAGGCAAGCAGGCCTTTAATGTCCGGGTTCCACGGTATGTATAGCGTGGGCGGCATCGCTGGCGCCGGGGTGATGACCCTCTTTCTTACCTTTGGGCTAAGCGCTTTTATCGCAACGCTGCTGGTCGTACTGATAGTGGCAGGACTCATGCTTATCAGCATTAAGGGGCTGCTGCCCTGGGCCAATCCATCCAGCGGACCCGCTCTGGCAATGCCTCGGGGTATTGTGCTGCTGATCGGTATTATCTGCTTTGCGGTATTTCTGGCCGAAGGAACGGTTCTTGACTGGAGCGCCGTCTTTTTAACCGAAGTTCGCGAGATGCCAGAGAATTTGGGTGGGCTCGGATTCGCCTTTTTTGCCGTAGCGATGACCGCGGTTCGGCTAAGCGGCGATCGTATGATGACGCGAATGGGCTTTATTCCGGTGGTTTTTGGCGGCGCTCTTCTGGCCGCGGTCGGTTTTTGTCTGGTGATCTTTATCACGGCCTGGCCGCTATCCCTGTTTGGCTATGCCCTGGTCGGCGCGGGCTGCGCCAATATAGTACCGGCGATGTTCTCCGCCGTCGGGCGCCAGCAATTAATGCCACAGTCAGTCGCGGTTCCTGCGATTACGACCATGGGTTATCTGGGCGTGCTGGCCGGGCCCGCGCTGATTGGTTACGTCGCGCATCTGAGCTCATTAACCAATGCCTTTATTTTTATCACCGTCCTGATGCTTTTCGTAGCCGGTATGTCCCGCACGGTAGCGCCGCACAGGTAATTCGCGGCGCCAGAGAGCAAGCTTATACTCCGGACTTCAGCCCTGATAAACTGGCGCTTCCGGGGAGGTATTCGACTCGCAACCGGTCCATGGTTTCCAACAGAGGCGCGTTTATGTTACCTGACTGCAATAAAGCCATCGTTCTGCTGCATGAGATCTACGGCCTTAACGCGCATATTCAGCGAACCGCTGACCGGTGGAAAACCCGCGGCTTCGATGTTTATACCCCGGCGCTCTTCCCTCACGCGGCGCCTTTTGCTTATCATCAGCAGGACAAAGCCTATCGCCACTTTTGCGATAAGGTCGGATTTGATCCCACCGCGATCGTCTCCCTGCTGGCTGAGCTGAGAGCAAAATATGCCACGGTATTGATCATCGGCTACAGTACGGGCGCAACGTTAGCCTGGCTGGCCGCCAGAAGCGGGCTCTGCGACGGCGTGATTTGCCATTATGGTTCGCGGATCCGTCAATACAGCAACATAGCGCCGCCCTGCCTGACGCTGGTGATTCTCGCCAGCGATGAGCCCGCATTCGATCCCCGCGCTCTGCAAGATGAACTGAAAAAACAACCGACCGTGATCTGCCGCATGTTTCATGCGCGGCACGGTTTTTGCGATGCGGATAGCCAGGCGTGGAACTCCCGACTTGCGCGACAGGTAGCGGAGATCGCGGACCGCTTTATCTCCCTTATTCAGCAGCAACAGGAGGCATAATGGAACAGGCATTTCACTGGATTAACGAACCGGCGACCTGGACTCATCAAGACGACGCGCTCCGCGTGGTAACCGATGCGCAAACCGACTTCTGGCAAGAAACCTGGTACGGTTTTGAGCGTTTCAGCGGGCATATATACGCAACGAATATTGCCGGAGATTTTACCTTTCAGGTTAGAGTACGCGCCGACTTCAGCACTCTCTACGATCAGGCGGGTATCATGCTGATGCAGGATGCCCGCCATTGGCTCAAGGCCGGTATTGAATATAACGACGGAGCGCCCGCCATCGGCAGCGTCTTGACGCTGGAGAAATCAGACTGGGCGACCGGTATTTTTCCGGGTGACGCCGGTGAGTTCTGGCTGCGGCTGACCCGCCGTGGAGACGCGCTGCGGCTGCAGTACTCTTCAGATGGTCGCCAATGGCCGCTGCTGCGGCTGTGCCCCTTTCCACTTGGCGCAGTGAAAGTAGGAGTCATGTGCTGTACGCCGCAGCGCAGCGGTCTGCAGGTCAATTTTCACGATATGTCTCTGCTGCCGCCGAACGATAAAGATCTGCATGACCTGAGCTAAGATCTCGGGAGGCGCTCTCCTCCCGAGCTTTACCATTACTGGAATGTCATGGTCATTGAGTCAAAATCAATTGTCCATTTATAGTGTCTGAGAAACTGATGGCTGAGAAAACCGTCGAGGATCATTCCTGACTCCGTGTGGTAAAGCGCTTCAGGTAAAACGCCAAATAAACCGATTAACGCCGTCTGCTTCAACGCCCCCAGAGCCACGCTGTCAATACGCAAGCGGGTTATCGCAAATCCACCGCCGCCCAGCCCTCCTTTGCTGTTTTCCGGTGTAAAAGCGTCCCGTTCGTCGCGTTTGATTCCGGCATAATCCAGGGCTCCCTGTTGCAGGAGGATGGACGCTTCAGCATCATCCAGGCCGGAGTCGAGAAAAAAGGTCATGCCCTCTTTGCCGTTAACCGCCCCCTGAACAATCATGAAATGGGTACCATCGAGAATAAACGGAATTTCAGCGGCTGCGGCCTTAGCTGTACTGACCGCGTCTCCTCTGGGTTTCAGTATCAGCTGTCTTCCCGGATAGTCCAGGGTCGTGAGAAACTGATGGAAAACGCCGGTCGATAAAATGCCATCAACCTCAATGGTCTTGCCGGTTTTTTCATCGGTAAAAACCCACTCTGGAGGAAACTCCACTAAATCAATCGGTACGTCATGCAGCGTCACGGCAGCCAAATCCAGGCGCGCCAGCCGCGAATAGGTTGTCTCAGCCGTTTTCCCTCCGGCATAAATGCCGGTATAGCTGGCAACGGGCTTAATTCCCATTTGTTTAGCGGTCGCAGATTTCAGGACCAGAAGATCGGCCCCGGTATCAATAAAAACGTTAATAGGCTTTCCGTTTACGCTTACGGAAACAACCGGCAGATTATTCATCGCAATAAACGGCAGTACTGATTTATTCTCTCGCCATTGTGGTCGATAGGGTTGGCTATCGCCAAAATCGTTCATCAGGGCAAGCAGCGCTTGTTCGTTTTCGGAAAATTGCTGTAATTCCTCATCGCTGTTAAATAACGTTTTAGCTTTAGAAAACTGTCCCGTCTGATAATAGACATACAGTAGCCCGGCACGGCTTTTCTGATAATAGAAAGAATCGCGATTAACGCTGGCGTAATATTTTTCGGCCCTGGCATATTGTCCACGTAAATAGTGGATAAGCCCCAAAGACCAGGATGAGCGCTCCTGCCAGGCGGGAACCGTGAGGAGCGGTAGCAGACTGTTTTCCGCCGCCGTCAGGTTTCCGCTCATGAGTTCATCCTGAGCCAGCTCCCAGCGTAGAGCGTGGTTCTGCGGCTCCTCAGTCAGACGAGCCTGTTTTTCGGCAATGATCTGAGCATAATCCCCACGATGCAATACAGCGCTTTTCTCCGGTTCTGGCGGATGAAAAACCTGAGACCCGGAGGCGGCTACTGTGGCAAATGTACAAACCACCAGCAGAATAAAAACAGATGACCCTCGTAATTTTATAAACACTTTACTCCTCCGGACAACAAATAATAGAATCGAAAATTGTGGTATCAAAACGGCAATGTTTATTTAAAATGTATGATTAACTGAGGTGTTTATTTTTTCAGGCGAGTGAAACCACTGGCTGTGAAATACCAGGATGCCGATTAGCACCCAGTGAAAAAATAATGGCCAGAAATGCGGCAGTATTAGAGGAAGAGTTTATTCTCTTCATTAATTAAGGTGGCCTTTTCAAGGATCCTGGCCACCGCCACAACGCACGCAGCAATAAAAAGCCAGGCGACTGATTGCAGTTCAAACCCAAAAAGTATTTCACGCTCGCCGTCAGGTTTTAGCATCGTGAGCCAGTAGCTGAGCAGCGGATCGGCGGCGATTGTCATTACAACCCAGAAACCAAGAGAGATACCGATTTTGTGCATATGCCGCGCCGCGCTGGCAGAGAAGTAGTCTCTGCGCGCATAGGTACAGAACAGAGCGCGCAGATGGAACAGACTGTAACAAAGCGGTATCAGAACCAGAAAGCTAATGAGCCCGGCCCCTGCCGCCTGCCACCACGGGAGTCCCTCCAGGCTGATATCAAGCGTCGACAATAGTCGATTCGAAAGCGAGATATCGATTCCCAACCGCTCATTGCTCAATGACCAGGATGGAAAAAACAGAACAACCGTATTCATCATAATTATTGCCACCATCAACAGCATGGTGATGCTGACCATCTTTTGGCAGAACTGCGCGAGTGCATCAGTAGTCATACATTCCTCTGTAATTTTATCCGTGCCGCTGGTGACAGAATACACAAAATTATTGTAAAACAATAATAGTTTATTGTTTTACAATAAAACTCAAGCGTTAAATAATTAATTATCTATAAATTTCATAGGGTTATAAAAAATCATTTTATAAATCGTCACGTGAGAAAACGGCTAATAATAGCGAGGAATGTATGATTTCTGCCCAGCCGGGCTACAGGCGCCAACTCCTTGCTGCTAGAGTGGTATATCCATTCAGGTAATCAATGAGGAGCAACCATGTTTTCCTACATCATGCTCGGTACCAACGATTTGCCCCGCGCCATTCGTTTTTACGATCCGCTGATGGAAATGTTGGGACATCCCCAGAGCGGACGCAGCGATGAAGGCGCATCCTGGGGAACATTCAGCGGAAACAGCACCAGCGGACTGTGCGTTGGCAGGCCGTTCAATCAGCAGCAGGCAACGACAGGAAACGGCGTGATGGTTGCGCTGAATGCGCGCTCCGTTGAGCACATTCAGCAGCTGCATGAGCTGGCGTTAAGTCTGGGTGGGATTGATGAAGGCGCTCCAGGGCATCGTCCGCAGTACGGTGAAGGCTTCCACAGCGCCTATGTCAGAGATCCGGACGGCAATAAACTGGCATTTGTTTATTACGCAAACGACCATTAAAACCGACGGACAGAGGGTTATTTCGCGGTCAGGGAGTGACGAAGCCATTCGCGTATCGTTTGTAGTTCTTCGGGTTCATGAAAATAGTGTTCCGCTCCCTCAACGACCTCCAGAACGCCGCCATACTGACGGGAAAAAGCGCTTACGGCGGCATAATCCGCCACGCTATCGTTGCGGCCAATAAGAATCCCCATGGAGCCCTCCCAGACGACGGGCGAGCGCTGCTTGAGATAATCGAGATAGTCCGCGCGAAACACCATTCCGCTGCCGGTAGTCATCACCTTTTCGCGCGATAGCTGCTCTTCATCAATCCCGGCGTGGGCCAGCATTTTCCTGAGCAGCGCCAGCAGATCGACCACCGGCGAAAGAAACAGGACCTGGCTGAAGTCGCCGGGCTGAAAGGCAAAAAGGCTGAAACTGGCCCCCATACTACAGGCGAAGAGAGCCACTTCGCTGAAGTGCCCCCGCGCGTAGGCATGGATACACTGAATGTCGCTCACCGCCTGAATGATATGGCACTCTTTTTCATTGCGGATACGATCGCCATGCGCGGGAAGATCGAAGCTCAGTACCTGATATCCCTCCGCGGCGGCCTCTTCGGCGAGGATCGCGATGCAGGTATCTTCTTTGTGCGAAAAGTTGCCGTGCACCGCAAGAACAACTTTCCCGCTGGGTTGCTCGCCCCAGAGGGTACAGGGTATCCCGTTAACGGCAAATTGGGTTCTGAACATAGAGCCGGATCCTTATAGATATGTTCACATCGCGAGTGATATTTCACCGTATCAAACCTCGCCGATTTTGCCTTTTATGCTAACGCATGATGATGACCTGGGGCAAAAAATGTCCACATTGCACAACGCCGAAAATAAAACGGTATTATTCAATTGGTTATAAATGGATAGTTATTTTTCCACATCAACCCTCGGTAAACATTCCTGACGTAAACGCTGTTCTCATTGCCTCGATCTCTTTTTCCTCCGCCGCGTTGAGTGCCGCCAGCACATGACAGGTAAAGTCGACAAAGCCGACGCCGTTGGCGGTCACCAGGTTGCCATCGCGCACGGAAGGAACGTTCCGGTAACGGGCCGAGCCGGTGTAAACTTCCCCCGCTCTGCTCTGCAGATAGGCCAGTCCGTTCGAGGTGTGCTCGGCATTATTGAGAAATCCTTTGGCCCCCAGGAATGCCGAAGCATCGCATATTGCGCCGACAACGACCTGCCTTGCCAATGCCCGTTGCACCAGCGGAACTACCCGCTGAGCTTCCTCGCCCCACCAGTTCATGCCCCCCACCAGAATCAGCGCAGCGTATTCTTCAGGTACCGTCTGGAAGGTATAATCCGGCAGACAACGAACTCCACCGATGGACATCACAGGCCCTTCATCCGCAGCAACAGTTTTGACTGCATATTTCGGCTGCCAAACGCCAAATCCCCGGCGCAGCCCCGGTGCCAGCAGGGCAAACTCCCAGTCGGCATACTCCTGGATCAGCACAAACAGCACTTCATTTTTGGTATCCGTAGACATCATTCTCTCCTTGAGTAGTTCAAAACCCGTCGGCGCAACATTCAGCGTGGGCTATTCCCGGGACACCAGCGCCGTGTTGCTGAAATACCCAAAACTGTATAAATACACAGTACTAAAGGCAAGGCTATTTTCGACGAGTATTCATTTTTGCGAGTCAGCTCCCCGGACAGAAGCCCTGTCCGGGGCGGTGATTATCTCCTCTCTGGATCTTGACCCGCAGACAGCAGAATGCGCCTGCGCGCCAGGAGCAGCTCTACGCTGATGTAAAGCCTGTATCCTTCCGCTCTGAGCCCTGGCGAGCGCAATTCCTTCGGCGTGATACCGGCGATTTCGCCCGCATCAATCCGCTTACGGATCTCACAGCCGCTGAGCCGCAGCTGTTGTCGCAGCACCGCCAGCAAGCTGGCGTGAAAGGCTCGTTCCGGTTTGATATGTACCCAAACCCAGGCCGAGCGGATAAGGCTGCTTCGCCAGTGTTCGTCTACAACAAATTCGGGCGAGCCGGACAGCAACGCGCCATTACGTCGTAAAATCTGCAGATCGTGTGAATACGCCAGGACGGCGGACTTATCGTTAGCGATAAGTCGCGCGTAAAGTTGCGGCTTGATTTTGCTGACAGGCAATCGAGAGAACAGGCTGATATTCCAGGTATAAGCGCAGCGCACGCACTTATAAATGCTCCAGACATCAAGCCGTTTTTTTTGTGAATTGATCCGGAAAGCACCGGATGGGATGAAATCCTGCTGCCCGTGACATGAGGGACAGCGTTTGCAAATCAGCTGGTAGCCCACAGGGCTGATGTTCCATGTGACTTTCATGGTGAACCTTTTTTAACCCATACAAAAGCGGATCCGTGCTTAACGGACCGTGATTTTTGCGATGTGAAAAATATTTAGAGAATACTTTTCAGTGGGTTAAAAAAAGATTTCCAACACGACTGCCCTGTCTGATCGCCAATGAATGAGCCAAGGATAACAAAGCGCCTCAGGCTCTACATCTGTATCAAATCAATAAATCGTTGTAATTCATTCACAGATAGTCTTGTTTACGCCCTGTTCACAAAACGAGAAGCGGCTCACTGATCAAACAAACCTAAACGTTTATGTTTTGCTTCATAAACGTTTAGGTTGAGCTAATAACCGTTTATGTCATGGGTATTTTCATCAATTCAGAGAGCGGAAAATGCGAAAAGCAACGATGAGGGATGTCAGTGAGGCGACGGGATTTTCAATGTTCACCGTCTCACGTGCGCTAAACGGTGGTGATGGCGTTGCTGAGGATAGCCGCGAGCTGATTTTAAAAGTGGCGCGGGAGCTTGGCTATGTCCCCAACCGCGCGGCTCAGGCGCTTCGGCGCTCCAGCAGAGACTCGGTGGCGGTTATTACCGCCCATGCCTCAAACTCTTATTATCTCAACCTGATGTCCGGTATTCAGCAAATGCTGCCGCCTTCGCAATGGACCGTCGTTCTTGGCGATATTGCGGTGAACGGCATCTATGACCGGGCGCAGGAGGATCGCATGATTAACCGGCTGATCGAGTCGCGTATGGCCGGGATCATTTCAACGGTCACGCTGCAGCCGGAAAGCCTGAGTCTGCTGGCCAAATGGGACATTCCGGTGGTTTTTGTCGACTCACCTCCCCGCGGCGAACACAATTTTCCCAGCGTCACTACCGACAATTACCACGCCAGCCTGCTGGTGGGAAATCATCTGGCGCAGCATGGCTATAAGAACTGGCTACTGCTGATCTATCCGGACCGCTGGACGACGCGTTTTGAACGCGAACGCGGGATCCGCGAAGCGGCAGAACGCTGCGGCGCGACGCTCCAGGTACTGGAGACAGAAAACGACGCGCTATCTGCCGCGGCTAAATTAAACCAATATCTGGATTGTCAGAACCCCCTGCCGGATGTGCTCATCGCCGGTAACAACCCTATTCTGCTGGGTTCTCTCAAGCAGCTCCAGCAGCGTCAGATAGCTATACCTGACGAGATGGCCCTTATTGCCTATGACGAATTTGACTGGGCGCCGCTGTTAAACCCGCCGCTCACGGTCCTGAATGAAAACAGCGAAGAGATCGGCAGGCAGTCGGCTGCAATGCTTATCCGCTTAATTAATCAGGAAGGAAAAGGAGAAATAAACACGCAGCTTACAGTTCCCGCCGAACTGGTTATTCGCCAGTCCTGCGGCTGTAGAAAAGTTAATAACGACTAAAAACAGCGTTGAGATTGCTGACAAAGCGCGTTTTGGGGAGTTGCCCTGCGCCTGTCCACTGTTCAGCAATCTCAACTGATTTATCTATTTAAATCCCGGCTGAGCTTTTCAGTCGCTAACGCCAAACAATATCAGAGGATTATTTCTGAGGGTTCCCCACACCTGGCGGTAAGTCATAACACGAGAAAATGAAAGGAGCACAATATGACCAAACTTCGCAAAGCATGGCTGGCTGTCGCTGTTACCGCGGTTATAACCACCATGACAGGATTTATTCCCGCCGCCGGTGCGGTGCCACAGGAAAATAAAAAAATCTCCCGCATCGGATTAATGGTGCAGGACATGTCTAACCCCTTCTTCTCGGCAATGGAAAGAAACGCAAAACAGGCCGCGGCAAAAATCGGCGCAACCCTTAACGTCCAGGATGCTCAAGTCGATTTGGCTAATCAGAACACGCAGATTGACGCGTTTATTCAGCAGAAAGTGGATCTCATTATTATTTCCGCCGTTGATGAGTCCGGGATCGAACCAGCTATTCAAAGAGCCAAAGCCGCCGGGATCATTGTTATCGCGGTCGATACGCCAGCCAAAGGCGCTGATGCAGCCATCATGACAAACGCCGTTCAGGCCGGAGAAACCTCCTGCGAATATCTGTTCAACCAGATGGGCGGTAAAGGCAAAGTGCTGTTGGTCGATGGTACGCCGATTCAGACCATTATCGATCGTATCAAAGGGTGCAAAAACGTCGCGCAAAAATACCCGGATATCAAAATTGTCGGCCAGCAGGCATCGCGCAACGACCGCGCCTCCGGCCTGATGGTTACCACCGATATGCTCACTGCCAATCCGGACGTTTCCGGTATTTTCGGCATGAACGATCCTTCGGCTCTCGGCGCGGTGCTGGCCGTTGAACAGGCAGGCAAAGCCGGCGCTATCAAAGTCACCGGCGTAGACGGTAGCCCGGAAGCGGTTGAAGAACTCAAGCACAGCGGCTCACCGTTTATCGGCACCGCAACCCAGAACCCGGGGGAAATGGTACGCCAGGCCATCACTCTTGCTCAGGAGATGGTCGACGGCAAACCTCTCGCCTCCCGTACCGTCTTGATCCCCAGCGTGCTGGTAACCCGCGATAGCGTCGAAAGCTATCCGGGCTGGTAATCACATCATCACTTCAAGAGGCAACAAACGGGATGACGCACAGCTTCATCCCGGAGGGCAAAGACAATGGCCGACAGATCATCACACCCCTTACTCAGGCTGGAAGGGATCTCAAAACGCTACGGCGCGACGCTGGCGCTGAACAACGTGCGCTTTGATTTATTCGCCGGAGAGGTCCATGCCCTGATGGGGGAAAACGGCGCGGGAAAATCCACGTTGATGAAAATCCTCTCCGGAAACGAGCAGCGCGATAGCGGCGCGATTTTTATCAACGGGCAGGAGATTGATATTCGCACGCCAAGGGATGCCCGCAAATATGGCATCGCCATTATCCACCAGGAGCTGAATACGGTTCCCGATATGACGGTGGCGGAAAACCTGTTTCTCGGCCAGGAACCGACCGTTTTCGGCGGTATTCTCGATCGCAAACGGATGCAGCGGGAAGCCAGAGAGAAACTGGAGCGGATTAACGCCGACATCGATCCGCAGGCGCCGCTCGGCTCGCTGAGCATCGGCCGTCAGCAAATGGTGGAGATCGCCCGCGCCGTGAGCGAAAACGCGAAAGTTCTGGTGCTTGACGAGCCGACCGCCGCCCTGTCGCGGGCGGAGACGCTGCAGTTATTCCAGCTGATAGAACAGATGCGCAAGGAGGGCGTCGGAATGGTCTATATCTCGCACCGTATGGAAGAGGTATGGCGGCTGGCAAATCGGGTCACGGTGTTCCGGGACGGCACCTGGATCGGCACAGAAACCATGGGCAGCGTCACGACCACTGATATCGTGCGCATGATGGTTGGCAGGCAAATTGTCGATCTTTATCAACATGAACCGCGTACGCCCGGTGGCGTATTGCTGGAGGTCAGGGATCTGGCGGGAAACGCTACCGGTCCGGTCTCTTTTGAGGTCAGGGCTGGCGAAGTGGTCAGCATGTCCGGGCTGGTGGGCTCGGGTCGAACCGAAGTCGCCCGCCTGCTGTTTGGCGCCGACGTGCGGCTCCAGGGCAGCGTGCGTATTGACGGTAAAGCCAGCCATCCGGCAGATCCTACCGCCGCCATCGCCGACGGTATCGGGATGGTGACCGAAGATCGCAAAACTCAGGGGCTGTTTCTTGTTCATTCGGTTGAGCACAACATCGATATCAGCTCGCTGGATAACTTTGTCGCCGGCGGCGTGGTAAAGCGCAAGACGATCCGCGCCGCCGTTCTTGAGCAGATGCGCAGGCTTCGGCTGCGGGAAAATGCGGTCGAACTGCCCGTCGGCGCCCTGTCCGGCGGTAATCAGCAAAAAGCGGCGCTGGCGCGCTGGCTACTGCGCGACTCCAGGCTACTGATTCTCGATGAACCTACCCGCGGCGTGGATATCGGCGCCAAAAGGGAAATCTATGAACTGATCGATAAGCTCGCCCGCGCCGGGAAAGCCATTCTGGTTATCTCCTCAGATTTACCGGAGGCCATCGGCATCAGCGACCGCGTGCTGGTGATGCGCGGCGGGCGAATCGTTCACCAGTTACCCTCATTTTCAGCAACGGAAGAAGAAGTGATGCTGCATGCAACAGGAACCTATACCAGTCAATCCGGAGAATGCCATGGACAACAATAAACCTGTGACGGAGCTGGCGGTCAAAGCGCCGTTTGATTTTGCCAAATGGTGGGATCGGGTGGGAATTTTAATCGTTCTGCTGGTTCTGCTGATCCTGATGTCGACCTTTGCCCCGAACTTTAACCGCGTCGATAATCTGCTGAATATCGCCCGCTCGATTTCCGTCAACGCTATTCTGGCGGCGGGCATGACCTTCGTCATTTTAACCAGCGGTATTGATTTGTCCGTCGGGTCTATCGTCGCCGTCTCCGGCGTGGTCTCGGTGGTTGCGGCGATGGCCGGGATCCCTGCACCGCTGGCGCTACTGGCCGGCGTGGGTGTGGGCGCGCTCTGCGGTCTGCTGAACGGCGTGCTTACCGCTTATCTCGCTCTTGCGCCGTTTATCGTCACCCTGGGCACGATGACGTTTCTTCGCGGGATGGCCTACACCATTACCGAAGGGCAACCCATTGTTTCGAGCAGTCTTAGCTTTCGCGAGCTGGGAAACGGCTATCTTGCCGGTATTCCCATTCCGGTGATCATCATGCTGGTGGTGTACTTGCTGGCGTGGTTCATCCTTGAACGTACGCGATTTGGTCGTCACATCTACGCCGTCGGCGGCAACGCTCAGGCTGCCCGTCTGGCCGGCGTCAGGGTAAAACGCGTGCTGGCGGCAGTGTATATGATTGCCGGCGTCTGCGCGGGTCTGGCGGGAATGATTTTCGCTGCCAGGGTTATTTCCGCCCAGCCTACGGCGGGTACAGGTTATGAACTGGATGCCATTGCGGCGGTGGTTCTGGGAGGCACCAGCCTTGCCGGTGGCCGCGGACGAATTATCGGCACCCTGATTGGCTCGATTATTCTTGGGGTACTCAGCACCGGCCTGATACTGCTGAGCGTGCCCTTTTTCACCCAGCTATTAATTAAAGGCATCGTCATTATTCTCGCCGTAGCTATAGACGGACTAAAGCAGCATCCGGAGCTGTTCACCTTCTGGCGGAAAAAAGAGATCGCCCGTCCCCGCTAGCTTTCCCTGACGATTTGTTTATCCGCCGCTCTGGCGGCGGGTTTTCGCTTGCTTAAATTTGAATGGAGTACACGCCGATGACATATCTTATTACGCTGACGGACCCGATGAACGGCACTCGGGAAGGCGAACCGATTACGTTTACGCTCCCGGAGCCGTTGTCAGGATCCCTGTGGTGGGCTATCACCGAAAACGGAGAACGGATCCTCTGCCAGCGCCTCAATCATCAGTCGACGCAAGACAGCACCGCTTTTATCGCTACGATCAGCTTCTGCGGAACGCTGAACATGCGGCTCGAACGCCCGCTCACGGCGGCGGAAGTCGGGGAAATTTCCGGCATCAAAACGCTGCCGGGACGGGAGAGTGATTGCTTCGTTCGCCTTAACACCGGCTGTTTCGATCTGGAAATGTGTCGGGGAACCGCTCAGGGCGTCGGCTCATCCAAATGGGGTTTGCGCCATTTCCGCTGTCTGGCAGACGACGTCGAGCTGCTTCCTTCCGGCAATAACGCCATCGGGGGTTTTTACGGCCCCTTCTTTACTCCGGAAAATGGGCTGATTAACCCACCGGAACATACTGTTGTCGACATAGACATTATTGAACAAGGTCCGGTCTACCATCATTACCGCATGCGCGGCGAAATCCCCGATGGCTTATTACCGGAGCTACGCGGTAAAGGTTTCGCTATCGACTGGAAATTTAGCTGGGGCACCCCGTGGTTTCAGCGGCGATACTGCGTGGATGACTTTTCAACGGTCATTAACGGACGTTCGGTCACCAACAAAATAACCGTCGGCGACGAGTTTGAAAGCGGCCCGGGAAAACTGCTGTTCGACCGCTTCGCGGCCTATGGCGGTACCCGCTACCGCGCGGGCGATCCCTATGCCGAAGAGCTGGTCGCCATGGTCGCCGATACCGTCGCCACCTCGGAGAATGCTGGTCCGAAATTTGCTGAATTCCGCGAACAGCTTGCCGATATGGCTTCCGCTCACTGGGATCTTTACTGGCGGATGTTCTGCCGCTGGGAGAACGTGCTTGATGAGGCGGAAATTCGCCAGCGGCTGAGCCAGGTTCGCACCCGGGCGCATCTCAGGGCCGATCTGCCCGAACGGCAATGGCTGCTGACCGACTCCCCCGTGGACGTTTCCTCCGTGGCCGATGAAACCATTTTCCCCGGCCCGGCCAGTAAAACCGTCGAATATGACTCGGCTAGCGGCCGGGCGATGATCTGGTGGACTTCCCGTCCCTCCGGCGCGTTTCAGATTGTCCAGCGCCGTCAGTCCGGATGGGTTAACTGGGGCAGCAACGGTGAAAACGAATGCCCTGAACTCCCGGTCGGCGTCGATATCAAGACCGCCTGCGGACCGTATGCCGATCGCTGGACGCTGATAGCCAACCAGCTGGAAACTCCGCCGCTGGTAGCGGTAAATAAAGGAGATAGCCTGTGATCCTGTGCTGCGGAGAAGCGCTCATTGATATGCTGCCCTGCCAGATACGGAAAAACGCCTCCGCCTTCCTCCCCTGCGTCGGCGCCGCGGCGGCGACGGTTTCAAGAGCCGGCGCTAATCCACCGTGGCAGCATGAGCTTTGAGTCCTGATTAGGCTTTACCCCAGCAAGTATTGGCAGTGAATGATGGTCTGAAAGAGTTTTTATTTCAGACCATCAATATTATTCGTTGCGCATATCACTTAAAGCTCACTTATTGAATGAAACCTCAACCAGCCTGATTTATTGATGGCTATTGTCCTCTAATACATTAGTATCAGGTCATTGGATTGTATTCATTTGTCTGTCGACAGGATGTCATCAATGAAAAAGTGCGAATGGCTCACCCGGTTACGTGATACAACGATTCCACAGCATAAGCTTCAGCCGGCGAAATGGCTTGCGTTTCTGGCCTTACTACTTTTACTGGTACAGCTGACGGTGGAATCGCTGCTGCTGTCTGAATAATCTGCTGTTATCGGATCTCAGAGCAGGCTTTTCCCAACGTGAAATAACGCTGGTTGGCCACCACAAATTTTCGGTTTTCCCCGCTTAACGATGCGTCGCGATAGCTTTCTCCGGGCAGCATATAGAACTGGGTGGATCGTTCATCATCTCCCGCGCACCCCTGATGAATAATTACCCGGAAAAAGGTATTCCCGCTATTGCGAATCTCTCCTGTACGCTCGTCAATCTGCCACTCCAGGCGCTGCTTACGCGGCCTGACCACCAGAATCGTGCTCATCGCCACCACCGGCAGAACATCCATCTGCTGCGCCGCCGCCCTGAACGGCAACAATGTAACCGGCGTCTCTTTAAAAACCACCCGGTAATAACGCTCCTGACTATCTTCAGGGCCTTTGTAGTAAAGGCGAAAATATTCACTGCTTCGCGGCTGTAAATTAAAACGCAGCGGGGCATACAGCAGTTCGCCCTGATTGGGCAAAACCGTTTCGTTTCCCGCCCCGGGTTTAGCGATTTTCCACGCGGAGATGGTATACATGTTATTGCGCGGCGTATCGTTATACAGCGGCTGCGAGATAAACGCCTGGTCAGAGGGCATCTCATAAATCACCGCATTAAAAAACGCCGCTACCGCCGCCAGCGGCGCGGCGGCCAGCAACGTTGTCATGGCCTTGATTCTGCTGACCATTAATCGACACCCAGCCATTTGGCGGTAACCTTTACCTCACCGCTGGCGTTGACGGTTCCCATCCAGTCGCTACCGTCCAGAGTGCGCCGTGAACGCGGATCGTCCATCGGAAACAGCAGCTTCAGGCGGGTAGAAAAATAGTATCCGTCATCAATGGCCGCATTCCACGGCGTCTGCGTCCAGCGCGCGCCGGTCATATCTACCGGGGTGTCAATACAGCTGTTGCGGGTTTTGACCGTTTCCCCGCCCGCTGCCGTCCAGGAGAGAAATGCCGGGATCGGTACCTGCCAGCCGCCCTCCTGCGAGGTGAAGAGGCAGTAAGAAACGCCATCAATAGAGGTTCCTGCTCCGGTTACCTCCGCCGTCACCGCATCCGCCATACGCGACGAAGAGACCGTGACCTGATAGTCAAACTCAATCGGCGTCGGGTCGCCGATATTGCCAGACTCTTTGGGCGCAGAGTTTCCATCCGATGAAACGATACTGATCCCATACTCTTTCGGCAGAATGTTGATCATGCTCGACGCCGTAAACTGGTAATAACCGGACTGCGAGGTATTGCCGTTATCAAAGAAAAAGGTGAACAGCTCATCGTTATTGGTAATGCTGATCCCGCGCTGGATCAGATTTTGAAAGAAAGTTTTCGACAGGAACACATAAACGTACTGACCCTCGGTGGTAAATACATTGGAGTAGGTGGTGGAAGCGCTCCAGTTATACCAGTTTGAGCCATTGCCGCTGTATTTAATGGTTTTCGCTGCCGGACTGAAGCCGAGCGTCGCGGTATCGACCACCATTTCAAAAGACAATGACGAGGTTACGCGCTTGGTTTCCCGATAGCGGTACGAGACCATCTTGCAGGTCATCCCGCTCTCGCCGCCGACAATGCTGACTTCGCAGTGCTCGCTGCCAACGTTGACGCTGGGCGTGCCATCGCTGGCAATCCAGATTTCCGCCAGCGCGCCGGTGCTGTTCAGCGTCAGGTGCCCCACCTTGGTGGCATTGATAGTGTAATAACGCCACGTCGCTCCTGAGGCCAGGTCCCGACAGCGCTGTCCCGACGCGGCATCATAATCGGTTTTGGTATAACACAGATTCAGCACAAAAGCGTCGGTCTCACCCGGCTGTCGATTACGCAGATATTCATACATCGCCGGAGAGAACGTCGCGTATCCTGTACCGCCGTTTTCCAGAGTGCTACCGGCCATCGTATGGTAAAAACCCTCACTATCAATAACCTCACCGGAAAGATAGCCCTGCGACGGACAGCTGGTACCGGTCGTCATGCAGCGAATGCCGACAAACGGCGTATTTACCGGCGAGTTGGAGAGCCACATATCATAATAATAGGAACGATAGCTCCAGCTAACGTAGCCCATATAGCCCAGACTACGCTGCTTCGTTGAATAGCGGGTCCAGACGTTCGCGCCGGAAAAACGCGGATCCAGGCTACCGGGGGTGACGAAATACTCGTTATCGACGTGGTTTTCAATAAACAGGTAATCATTTTTCCCCGAGCCGCTACTGCTGGCGTTGACCGCCCAGCAGTGAAATGATGTCACGCTCAGGCAAGCGCCCAGCGCCAGACCGAAAAAAAATTTACAGCGTCCCACGCAGAGCCTCCCCTTGTGCGGCCATTCGGGTTTGTGATTCACACTGTAAATCCCCCATCCACACGGCGCCGCGCGCTTCCTGTAAATCCAGCTCCAGTTCGCAACGCTGGCCGTTTTTTTCCACCAGGGTGATGGTCGGGTAACGTTTATCTACATCCATCGCGAATTCTCCTTGTCCATCAGTACGCCCTTTACCAATGTGGTTATGAATATCGAGGTGCGCGGCGACGCTGCCGTTATCGCGGCGAATACGGCCAAAGACCGTAACCAGCTGTTTTATCTCGGGACGTATCACCTCAACGTTGCCGGGATAAAGCACTGACTGGTGGCTTCTGCCGCTGACAATATCCACGCTATCAACGCTGCGTTTGTCATTCATCAGCTCCACGCTGTAGCGCGCGTAGGCAGGTAGCGGAATAAAGTTTTTCTTGCCGCTGAGCGGATAATGCTGGCCGTTAATTTTGGCGGTCATAGTCGCGTTATCGTTGAAATCGGTATGGATCAGCACGCCGGAAGCGTGGCTACCTTTCGCCGCAACCACGTCGCGTCCGGCCCAGGCAACGCTTCCCAGGGTGCTGAAATTGACATTGGTGCTGTTATCCGAAGCATGAGTGGCGGATAGCGTGCCGCTGCTGTATTTGCTGTCGTAGCTGACAAAACCGTTGATGGCGCGCTTATCGCTGCGGTGGCTCTCACTCTCTTTGCTCTTCAACCGCTGAGAAGCCGATAGTCCCGCCTGGGTAATGGTACTGTCGGTAAAACGCTTCCTGAGCGCCATATTCGCCAGCATATTGCCATTTTCACTGGAGACGCCTGCGCTAAACCAGGCCGCCAACGGCAGCGAGAATTCAAGATTGACGTATTTATCCCGGGTGGTGTCCTGGTTGCGCTGATAATGATAATTCTGCACTCCGGTTCTCAGGGTGACCGTGCCATAGCGCCCCGAGGCCAGCGTCTGGGAGTAGTCGAGGTTGTTATAGCGCGTTTTGTTGCTGTAGTTTTCCGTCCGGCTAAAGGTCAAAGAACCAAGATAAGGCGTCAGCGACTGCAGGGGCAGCGTCGCGCCCCAGGTGAAATAATCCCCATTACGTAACGGCAAATGATTGCCGATATGGGTAAATTCGCGGGAGCCCCAAAATGAACCATAGCCCGCAGGAAGACTCAGATTGAGGGTGGTGATGCTTTTTCTGCTGCCATCGTTGGCCAGCAGTATTTGCTGGTTGGCCCGCAGGCGTTCGTTGAACATTACGTCAACTTCGCTTTCGTTGACGGCGTTGCTGTCGAAGCCGTACAGCGTAGATTTAAACGATGTTCCGGCAAGCCAGGGAAACGTGACCGCCGCCGATCCGCCGCTCAGCCAGGTGTCCTGCTTCCCTTCGCGCAGCGCGTTTTTCGGCCGATAATCGGTTTTGTGATATTCCAGCATTCCGCCAAATACCTGCCACGACCAGCGTTCAGTCACGCTTGAACGACGGGAGTAGGTTTTGTTGATCTGCTCGTTGCGGCTGCTGGCAACTTTGCCGTTAATCACCACCTGAACCTCAACGTTGTAAATCCCGAACGGCAGCGTCGCGGTATTTACTTCATAGCTACCCATGGCAAAGTTCTGGATGCTCAACAATTTGCCGTCGCGCAAAATATGCACCTCGCCCGCCGCCGGTAAAAATACGGTGATCGGCGTCAGGGACAGCGTGGTATCTTCAAGATGCGAGTTGCTCTTGTTGCCATAGCTGACGCCGTAGATGCGGCTGGAGTTAAGGGCGGTCATGCTGGCGATGGACTGTAGATTCCAGGTATCCACCATACCCAGCGCCAGTCGATTACCTTTGACATCGCGTTCATACATCGCCCGGTAGAGATTACCGCTGCTGTTGGATGAGCCGATCCCGTAGAAAGAACCGTTGAGATTAACGTGGTGCTCACGCAACGCCGTGGTGTTATCCAGGGTCAGATAGCTGCTGGTACCGTCATAGCCGTTGTAGCGATGGTGATAGGAGCCAAAAGAGTAGTTAAGCACGTTCGATGGCGCGCTGGCGGTGGAATCCCCTAAAGCGCTATGTCGGGGGAGCGTCGTCGTCGCCAGCGCGCTGCGGTCGACGGTCATTTCCAGGTAGAAGGCCCTGACATCGAAGGTTATCTGCGCGGCTTCGGAAAGATGAAGCGTCATGTCGGAGGAAAACTGGCGGTCCTTCAGGCCATTAACTATCTCTTCCACCGGCGCAGAAAGCGAAAGGTTATCCGCCGTGGAGACCAGAGTGAGTTCGCGGATCGTCAGCGCGCCGTCTTCGGTAGCAATCAGCGCGTCGGCAATTTTTTGTCGGCTTCGCGTCGGCTGCTCCGTCTCTTTATAGCGAATAAAAACCGGTACCCGCATGCCTTGCTTAAGCGCATCGGCAAATACGGGAGGAATAACATAATCACCCACGCGCAGCAGCGTCGCCCTGCCCGCGTTATCGCTTGCAGATGCATCCACCGTACAGACGAGACATATTCCGGACAGCAGCATTCCTTTTCTGAATAACAATCCTGACATCTGTAATTCTCTATTTGACGTGGATATATTTACCTTCGTGCCAGATGCCAATTCGCGTCTGTTTATTTGTAACCTGCGTCTGCTTTATTTTTGCGCTAAGCCCGGGCATCACATAATAACGTTCGCGGCAGCCCTCGCCTTTATCTTTTGCAGGGTCCTGACACGGGCCATATGAAATAACCCTGAAGGTCACGTTGCCGGTATTTGTCACCGTATCGCCGCTATGCTGGTAATTAAATTTCGCTTTGCGGGGAGCCACCACCAGAATGGTATTTATTTGCGCCGACGTGGTCGCCAGACCGTGGCGTGAATTACTGCTGACCTGATGATCGCTCACCGGCTCATCGAGCCAGGACAGGCGGTAATAGCGCTCCTTATCATCCTGCGGACCATGATAAATAAAACGAAAATGTTCTCTGGCCCCGGCAGGTAAAATCATATTGGCCGGCGTAGAGAGCAGCTCTCCGTTCTGCTCCATCGGGATAATTTTTCCGCCCGACATTGGCGTAGAGATTCGATGCGCGCTCACGCTGACGAAGCGTGCCGTATCGCTGGCGTTATCGATCTCTTTGGCCAGCATTTGATCGTTGGCAAACATTATTGAGGTGACTTCCCCGACGCCAATGCCCGCCGCGCTACCGCTGATAAACAGCGTCAGAAATAAAAAGATATGTGATTTTTTCATTATTAAAATAAAGGAGGGCTACCCCTCCTTTTTGCAGGTCAGAATTTGGCTATGGGGAAATTACAGGGTCCACTCGGCGGTGAACTGAACTTTCACGTCACCGCTCCAGTAACCGTCGGCTAAAGAAGCAAAAGTCGCCGGTGCGGTACCGTCAGAAGTTGCGGAGTCTACGCTAAACAGGAACGCGCTCTGGGTGCTGGTGCGGTTAACGTGATCATCAAAACCAGCGGCCAGGTTTTCCAGGCCAGCGCTAATATTGCTGCCGATATTAATCATGGTTACCGGCGCGGTCTTAGACAGCTTCTCACCGTTCCATGCCACACCGATTTCCAGCGTCGAACCATCCGCCGCGCGGTTCAGCGTGCTGGTAACCAGCTGGGAGGTTAAGACGAAGTCAGTCGCATTTTCCTGGCCCTGAATAGTGATATCAAACGCACCATCCTGAGTATTAAACGCTTTCAGGCCTTGAGCATATTCAAAAGACACAGAACGCAGCGGCGTAACAACCAGCAGACTGGTGGTATCTTTTGTTGCAGAGGCATCCCAGCTTGCCGTGGCTGATGCCGTAACGTCAGCGGCCATCGCGCCGGAGCAAAAAAGAATAGAAGAAGCGCATGCTGCCAAAAGAGACTTTTTCATTATATATCCTTAATAAAAATTTCCAGATGTATTGCTTTGGCGTTGCCGCCACAGAGATATTCTGCCGAAGAGCAGAATAATATTAATTACGGGTTACCAGAAAGACTTTACAGCCCTAAAAAACAGCCTGGCTAAATGTATATTCAAATATGAATACGGCGCAGTATAAGTTTACGAATATCTGCTGTCTATTACCTGTAACTTTAAGAAAAATCGCCCTCACCATCAGTGATGAAAATAGAAAAACCTGATAAAGCCCCCCCCCTTGCCATCGCCGCCATTAGGAATTTTCTCAACCAACATTTCGATTAATTCAATTTCGTGGGATAAAAGCCTGCGGCACCGGCGAGATAAAGCGTGCAGCGATGAATCAGAAGATGATTTTGGTAGAAAAAAACACAGGAAAAACCGAATGGTAAAACAGGTTAACATTTCCCATGGGAAATATTTAGCTTGAATATTTTTCTGCATGCAGGACAATCACAAATGTTCATCGATTGGTACTGAGTCCGTTCAAAATTAAAAAATTCCATTAAGATTAAACTCAGATTAAATTTGTGATGAGAATCGCAATTTATCAATAACGGCTGGACAGAAAGAACCATGGCATGCTAGTAATTTATTCAAGCAAGGGAACGGATTTAAATGAAACGAATTTAAACCCCTTTCCGACAGGCTGAAAAATTGAATTGATAATGGTTTGGATTGCTGAACGATTATCAAAAGGGTAAGTGAATCGAAGGCCCTCAGAGACGAAAGTCTCTGAGGGCCTTTTTGTTTTTTCTATCTCAGGAGTAAAAAAATGTCTAAAGAACGTCGTCTCTCACGCATTTTCGCAAAAGATGGTAAATCAGTCACTCTGGCGCTGGATGGCTACTATTTTTCAAACAAAACAAATGGTATTGATAATACGATAAACCAGCTCCCGGCGCTGGTCGAAAGTGGCCTGGACTGTGCGCTGGTGACTTATGGGATGTTGAAAAATTTCCGCGAAGTTTTCAATAGCGTTCCCGTGGTATTACGCGTCGATAGCACAGTGAGTATTTTTGATAATACCGTTCCCGATACCACCCCGGTTTTTTCCATCGAAGATGCGCTGAAAGTGGCTGCCGATGGCGTTGTGTGCATGACCTTTCCCGGCGCGTTCAACGAAGAGAAAACGCATATCATGGCCATGCAGCTGGCGCAGGCGGCCGATCGCTGGAACGTACCGCTGATCGTTGAATCCCTGCCATACGGCTATCCCGTCACCAGCGACGATTCTAATAACCCGGCTATCATCGCCGCCTCCGCCCGCATCGCCGTTGAGCTCGGCGCCGACGTCATCAAAACCCGCTTTACCGGCACCGATGATGACAGACTTATCGTCGAAGCGGCCGGCGTACCGGTACTGGCGCTGGGCGGGCCCAAAACCGGTATTGACGGCTATTTTAAATTTGTGCAGCACTGCATGCAGATGGGTGCTAAAGGCGTGGCGGTGGGCCGCAATATCACGCAGGACCCACAGCCAGCAAAAGTGGTAGCAGGTCTGAATGCCATCATCCATGAAAACGCCACCGCGGAAGATGCCTACAGCCTCTACATGGCTAAATAACAACGGATATACATATGCTCTTAAATAACACCATCATTCCTTCAGTCAGAAAATATAAACATTTTGAACAGGCGCTGGCCTGCGCATCTGAATACGTACTGTTATCCGAAGCGAATATCGGTAATTTGCAGTCGCTGATTGGCAAATGTCATCAAAGCGGCAAAAAAGTCCTTATTCATCTGGAGTTACTGGGTGGTTTTAAACCCGACCAGGCGGGGATCGGTCTGCTAAAAAATTACTACAAGGTTGATGGTGTTATTTCGTCCAATCTCTCGGCCCTACGCTCTGCCAAAAAAGAGGGATTGTTAACTATCTTTCGGGTATTGCTGATCGACTCGCGTTCGCTGGATCAGTCCATCGATATTGTTAAGCATAACCCGCCGGATGCAATTGAAATCTTACCTGCTGAATATGCCTGCCAGTGTCTGGAATTGATTAGCCGGAATTTAAAAGGCTTTGACGTGATATTCATCGCCGGAGGCTTTGTTAAGCGGAAATACCTTGTAGATAAAATATTCCATGCCGGATTTAAAGGGATCACCACCAGCGAACCCGGTTTATGGTAACTCATAAGGAGTTCACGCGAATGAAAGAACAATATGTCATGGGCATCGATAATGGCGGAACCGTAACCAAAGCGGCGATTTACGATCGTGCCGGCAGCGTAGTGGCCATCGCGTCGAAGTCAACGCAAATGCTGACGCCAAAAGAATTTCATACCGAGCGTGATATCAACGAGCTCTGGGCGGCCAACGTCGAAGTGATTAAAACGGCTATTGCGCAGTCGGGGATTGACGCCAGTCAGATCAAAGGCGTGGCGGTGACCGGCCACGGTAACGGACTGTATATGGTTGATGAAGCCGGTACCCCGGTACGCAACGGAATTATTTCTACCGATAGCCGGGCGAAAGCGTACGTTGAAAAGTGGTACAACGACCCGACCTTTAGTCGCGACATTTTACCCAAAACCATGCAGTCCATCTGGGCCGGCCAGCCCGTTGCCCTCCTCGCCTGGCTGCAAGATAACGAGCCTGAAGCGCTGGACAAAGCGCGCTACATTTTTATGGTCAAAGATCTGATTCGTTTTTATCTGACCGGCGAAGCCTTCCTTGAGCTGACCGATATCTCAGGAACCAACCTGATCAACGTGCGCGACCGCGACTATGATTCATCGCTGCTGGCCTGGTGGGGACTTGGCGATCTGCGCGACAAGCTCCCGCCGATTAAACTCTCCACCGATTGCTGCGGCTACATTACCGACGAAGTCGCGCAGCTGACCGGGTTATGTGCCGGAACGCCGGTCTCCGGCGGCGTCTTTGATATTTCGGCATCATCGGTGGCTTCGGGGATCAATACGCTAAATAAGCTGGCCATCATTACCGGCACCTGGAGTATCAACGAATACGTGACCGACCATCCGGTTATCGACCGGGATTTGTTTATGACTTCCATCTATCCCATTGAGGGTAAATGGCTAATCACCGAGGCCAGCCCCACTTCCGCCAGCAATCTGGAGTGGTTTATCAATAACTTTATGGAGGGCGATCGCGCGGCCGCCTCGGCGCAGGGAGCGTCGGTTTACGATCTGTGCAATGAGCTGGTGTCCACCACGACGCCGGCAGAAAGCCACCTGCTGTTCTTCCCGTTTGTGTTTGGCTCCAACACTATTCCCGACGCCTCTGCGGGCTTTATCGGTCTGAACAGTTTCCATAAAAAAGCGCATTTTCTGCGCGCTATCTATGAAGGCGTCGCCTTCAGCCATCTTTATCACACCGAACGCTTGCGCCATATCAACCCCGAGCTAAGCCGCACCATACGTATTGCGGGAGGGGTCACCAACTCTCCGGTCTGGCTACAGGTATTTGCCGATATTTTCCAGTCCACTCTGGAGATTGTCGACGTCAAAGAGCACGGCACGCTGGGCACCGCGATGACGGCGGCAGTAATGGCTGGCTGGTTTGATGACGTCTTCGCCGCCTCCAATGAGATGGTTCACGTATCGCGAACCGTCATACCGAACCCGGACAACAACAAGGTCTATCAGGATAAGTATCAGCTCTACAAAAACCTGTTATCGGAAATGCAGTCTCCGTGGAAAAGCTGCAGTAACTACATCACGCATTAAGTGAGGAAAGTATGGATCTGAATTTACATCACCGCACAGCTATCGTAACCGGCGGCGCAACCGGGCTGGGCAAAGAGTTTGTCCTTTCTCTGGCCAAAGAAGGAGTCAACATCTGCTTCACGTATATGCGTGATGAAGAGCATCCAGAGCGGCTAATCGACGCGGTGAAAAGTAGCGCCAACGTCGAAATAGTGGCGGTGAAAGCCGATCTTTCCGACGAGCAAAGCCGGGAGAATCTGTTCACGACCTGTATCGACCGCCTGGGGAACGCCGATATTCTGGTCAATAACGCCGGGATCTGGCTGAGCGGCTACGTCACTGAAATCACCCAGCAGGACTGGGATAAAGTGATGAACGTCAATCTGAAAGCGGTCTTCCACCTGTGCCAGCTGTTCGTTAACCACTGTCTGGCGAAAGAGCAGCCCGGCAGCATTCTGAATATAACTTCTCAGGCAGCCTTCCACGGCTCGACAACCGGTCATGCCCACTATGCGGCCAGTAAAGCGGGTCTGGTCGCCTTCTCTATCTCGCTGGCGCGTGAGGTAGCAAAACAGAAAATCAATGTTAACAACATCGCCGTCGGCATTATGGACACCGCGATGATCCGTAAAAACATTGAACAAAATCCTGACTATTACGTCAGCCGAATTCCGGTTGGCCGGGTGGCCCAGCCGCACGAAATTGCCGACATCGGAGTCTTCATGGTCTCTCCTAAAACCAGCTATATGACGGGAGCGACTCTGGATGTCACCGGCGGTATGTTGATGCGTTAATTGATGGAGAATCATTATGAAATGTCTGGCGATTGCCGATCTTTTTATCAACCCAGCGATGATGGACGCAGGTCTGAAGGCGCTGAAAGATAAAGGTATTGAAGTTGAGGTGCGCGAGTGGGCGCACGAATCGATTGAAAAGCTGCAGGAGGATAATTTACTGGTCGAGCAACAAGGTTCTGAAGCGGTGGCATTACCTGACGCCCTGCTTCAGGACGCGGAAGACGTTGAGATCCTGATTACCCAGTTTGCGCCCGTTAACGCCGCGGTATTTGAAAAACTGCCCGCTCTCAAGTACGTCGGGGTGCTGCGCGGCGGAATTGAAAACGTTAACCAGGCACAGGCAAAGGCACGCGGGGTGGAAGTCATCAATACCCCTGGACGCAACGCCCGCAGCGTGGCGGAGTTTACCGTCGGAATGATCCTCGCAGAAATGCGTAACATCGCCCGCTCGCACGATGCGCTGCGCGATAAGCTCTGGCGCAAAGACAGCCCTAACCACCAGGCCATACCCGAATTGGGCGGTAAAGTTGTAGGACTGGTTGGGCTGGGGCATATCGCCCAGCTGGTAGCAGGTTTTCTGCGCGGTTTTGGCAGCGACATTATCTTTTACGATAAATACGTCTCCGGTCATGAGTGCTATGAAAAAGTGGATTCGCTGGATGAACTGGTTCGCCGTGCGGATGTGGTCTCTCTTCATGCCCGTATGACCCCGGAAACCGAAAATCTGATCAACGCCCATCATTTCGAGCTAATGAAGGAAAGCGCCATTATTGTTAACACGGCACGCTCCGGGCTCATTAACGAAAGCGATCTGATCGCCGCGCTGCGGGCGGGGAAAATCATGGGCGCCGCCCTCGACACCTTTGATGATGAACCGCTACCGGACGACAGCCCGTTTTATTCGTTGAACAACGTCACGATTACGCCGCATATTGCCGGAAGTACTATTGACGCGTTCAGTAATTCACCAAAACTTTTTTCTGAGATCTTACTGAAGAAACTCGGTTAAATATTAAAAGAAACAGTTAAGGTTTTTTATACGGCCAATTGGGCGCGGGTTCGCTCGCGCCCAATTCAGCCGCCCGTTAAAGGAAATATTATGGATATTATCAACAGCATTATTAGTCTGGGGGCATCAGTGATGATGCCAGTAATATTCTTTATTATCGCACTTTGCTTTGGGGTAAAAATTGGCACCGCCTTTAAAGCCGGAATGCTGGTAGGAATTGGCTTTGAAGGGGTTGGCCTGGTTATTGGTCTGTTGTTAACCAATCTCGGTCCTGCTTCACAGGCAATGGTCGAGCGTATTGGCCTGCATCTGACGGTTGTGGATACAGGCTGGCCAACGGCCTCCACGATAGGCTGGGGCTCGCCGTTGATGCTGCCGGTAGTGGTAGGTTTTATCGTTATCAATATCGCCATGCTGCTGTTCAAATTAACCAAAACGGTGAATATTGATATATTTAACTACTGGATATTTCTGATTATGGGTTCGGTGGTGTATGCCGGAACCGGTAATTACTGGCTCTCCGTCGGCATTACCTTCGGTATATTCATTTTAACCCTGCTGGCGGCAGATTTAACCGCACCGTATTTGCAAAAAAACTATAATCTCAAGGGAATTTCATTTCCCCATCTTACCTGTATAACCTACGTACCGTTTGGCATTGCCTGTAACTATATTATTGATAAGATTCCGCTGATCAATAAAATTAATTTCGACCCGGAGAGTATTAATAAAAAATTCGGCGTTTTTGGCGAACCGCTGACTCTGGGCTTCGTACTGGGGCTGCTGCTGGCTTTCCTGGCCGGGTACGATGTTTCGGCTGCGGTATCGCTGGCAATTAAGGTTTCCGCCGCCATGCTGCTGCTGCCGAAAATGATCGAAATTTTAGTCCAGGGCTTACTGATTGTTCGTGATGCTGCCGAAGCGAAGCTGAAGGAAAAATTCCCCAATCGCGATTTCTATATCGGGATGGATACCGCGCTGCTTATTGGCGAACCTTCGGTACTGGCGACCGGACTGCTGCTGATCCCCATGGCGGTAGTGCTGGCGATCGTTCTGCCCGGCAACCGCGTGCTGCCGTTTGTCGATCTGGCTTCGCTAATGTTTCTGTTAGCGATGGTCACGCCGTTCTGTAAACGCAATATGTTCCGCATGTTTGTTACCGGCACGCTGGTGGTCACCTGCATTTTGTATGTCGGGACGGATATCTCGCAAGAGTACACTCAGGCGGCAGTTAACTCTAATATCCCGGTACCGGAAGGGATGTCGGAAATCACCAATATCGTCGGCGGAGCGACCACTCCGGTTGGCTGGCTGGCGGTGAAATTCGGCGAGTTTTTTAGTACGGCGCCTTAATTCCCCGGTGCGGGTAGAAGTATCGGGCTTTTTGCCCTGCCCCAGAAATAAAAATGCCTGCCAGGAGGGTTATCTGGCAGGCATCGTACTATGAAACGCGTTACTTAGAACTGATAGGTCATGCCCACGGCAACGATGTTGTCGGTGCTGATACCAACAGCTTTGGTGAACGTATTGTCATCCAGCATGTTGATTTTATAGTCTACGTAGGTAGACATGTTTTTATTGAAGTAGTAAGTCGCGCCTACATCAACGTATTCAACCAGATCCTGGTCGCCGTAGCGGCCCAGATCTTTGCCTTTTGATTTCAGGTAGGCGATGGACGGACGCAGGCCGAAATCGAACTGATACTGGGCAACCACTTCAAAGTTTTGCGTAGTATTGGCGGTATTGTCTTTGCCGAACTTGGTCATATTGTGGGTTTCAGCATAGGTGGTCGCCAGGTAGATGTTGTTGGCGTCGTACTTCAGGCCGGCTGCCCACAGTTCTGCTTTTTCGCCACGAGCCTGGAGATCCGGATTAGCACGACCAGCATTAACCTGAGTATTCGTACGATCGGAAGCCGCATAGGCCGCGCCTACGCTGAATCCTTCGTACTCATAGGAAGAGGACATGCCCCAGCCATCGCCGTGCTGTTTAGCCAGGTCGCGCTTGCCTTCTTCCTTACCCTGGTACTGTACGGCAAAGTTCAGACCGTCAACCAGGCCGAAGAAGCCATTGTTACGGTAGGTAGCCACGCCGGTGGTACGAGCGGTTGCGAAGACGTCAGTCTGCGTCCAGGTGTCACCACCGAACTCAGGCAGCATATCGGTCCAGCCGCCGATGTCATAAGCAACGCCATAGTTACGACCATAGTCCAGAGAACCATACTCGCCAAACTTCAGGCCGGCGAACGCGAGACGCGTTTTGTCTCCGGAATTGTCGCCTTCAACGTTATTGGCGCTGAAGTTATATTCCCACTGGCCGTAACCGGTCAGCTGATCGGTGATTTGTGTTTCACCTTTAAAGCCCAGACGTGCATAGGTCTGGTCGCCATCTTCGCCATCATCGTTGGAGAAATAATGCAGGCCGGTCACTTTCCCATAGAGGTCGAGTTTGTTTCCGTCCTTGTTATACACCTCAGCTGCCTGCACGGTTCCTGCAGCAAGAAGTGTAGAGACGGCCACTGTTAGTAATTTTAATTTCATATTATTTCGTCCCTAACTATTAATAGAATATCAAATCTCAGATACCTTCTGAGCGAGCCTATTATGCGATAATTCGCAAAGAGACTTGTAATTAAAAGTTCCGGATTTTTATACCAAATACTATAAATGTGATATCACACGCAGTTGTTAATTGACCTGGATCAATAAAAACCAACCAACACCGCCAATTATTCTGAAGCGATCTCACCGCAAGCAACAAAACCAGAATATTCAACCAAAATAAATAAATTCTTATAAGTAAATTCTAATGATAAGAGAAATTAAACATTTCAATATGTTAAAAGTTAATAAAATCAATGCATTAAAATTAAAATTCTCAATGGAAAATTCTTATACATAAACGAATCAATTCGCCAGATCCCGGTTCCATAGGTATATTCAGAGCTTTCTTCTTACGCCATTTTTGTTATTGAAGTTTTTTTACAAAACTCAAGCAAAGTATACCTCTGGCGTTTAGATTTTGTTTAGCTTTTCTGTGGAAGGGATTACAACCACAGTATTTTCAAGGGATAGCTTTAGTAATGAATAAATTTAGCCCAGAAAATTGCCCGAAGGATTATGTCTATCAGAATATGATGGGGCCGAATGTGTTAAGGCTGACAGAAGAACTTAGTCGTTCCCTGGAGCTTTGGCCGGGCATGCGAATTCTCGATCTGGGCTGCGGAACGGGGCTGTCTTCGATGTATCTGGCTAGCGAGTTTGCTGTGGAAGTGGTTGCCGCTGACCTGTGGATCCAGGCTGATGATAATGCCCTCCGTTTTGCGGCAGCGGGCATGGATAACAAGCTCACGCCGATTAATCTTGATATCAGCACCTCACCTGGACTGGGTTTCTTCGCCCGTGACGCCTTCGACGCGATAGTCAGCGTCAATGCGTGGCACTATTTTGGTAGCGATATACATTTCTTTGATCGGTGCATCGCCCCGTATATAAAAAACGGCGGTACCGTTGCTATCGTCGTTCCTGGCCTGCGCAACAGCGACGCGGAAACGCCTCCTGAAATTCGTTCGCTGATTGAGGGTGGTATGAACCTTTTCACTACCGACCATTGGCGCTCAATCTGGTCCAGAAGCCAGCATCTTGAGGTGAGTCAGTGCCGCCATATGACTTCAGGTCGTCAGTCATGGCTTGAGTGGCAAGAGTGTGAAAATGAATTTGCCGTTGCCGATACCGTCTTCAGGGACGAAGAGATAGCTAAGCACCTGCGTTTTATTCAGACGATCGGCCAGATTATTAAATAAAGAACACGATGTGAGCGGGAACTCGCCATCAGCAATGGCGAGCCAGAATAATTATCTTTGCAGTAGTGTAATTAATTAGCAGAACTATAAATACGGCTGATATCACCTATGAAACCACGTTTAAAACGGCGAAAGAGAATAGCGCTATATAGCGACGAAACCAGGATCCTTACGATAGCTAATCCGGTGTGAATCTATCGATCATTGAAGAAGCGTGTAAATAATTAGAGAGCGCCAGCAGCGCATGAAATGAGTTAAATCCAAATTTATCAATTAGTTTTCTTTTATAACTGCTATAAGCTTTCGGTGAGAGACCCAATAGTTCCGGATAATCTTTTGCCAGCACGTTAAACTTCATAACGAAAATATACTGAAACTCCCTCTCAGTCAGAGAGATATCTTCACCTACGGGAATGCCATCCGTCACTCTTGCGATTATGTTAGCAATATGCGCGGTACGTCTTTTATTTATCAAACAAATGATATTTCTTTCCACTTTGAAACAGACAAAATTCTTTTTCATTTCAAAGCTATTAATCAAGAAATGAAACTGTGCGTCGCTGCTTGAGGTGTAGTTTGTTAAACGTAAATCGACCAGATTGGCTTGCCTCGCCGTTTTTATGTCATTTATTTTCACACGCATTGCTTTTTTAAAAAAATGATTATGGCTGAAAATAGTCAACATTCCTTTCCCTCACGAAAGTTCGATAATCCTTTATAGAAATGCGTATAATACGCTCCATGGGGATATACCCATGAGTGAAGTCCGGAAATTATAAGTTTGTTTAATAATTATTGTCCAGACGATCGATTTTCAGAAAAATCCCGCGATAAATTCACGTTGAAACTTTGCGCAACCTTACGTACAGCGACCTTGCCATCCATTACTTTAGGATTTTTCTTAATTTAAAAGAGAAAAAAAGAAGTTTTCAGCACAAACCTCCACAAAATAAATAATATTCAATTAATAAAACCATAAAAATGGTTTTATTAAAATATCATACCAACAATAGAATTGTTGCTCGCAAAACAGGTTAACATGATATCAATCTTCTAAATGTTTGTTTGCCATTCGTTTAAGCGGCATCACGTGGAAATGGCAGTCACGGCCGGAGGCGGAAAGTTTCACCCTGGCTTGTGACAAGCAGAATAATAATAAACAGTCCCCATATTGGCTCGAAATGATGACATTCTGCTACGCCTGTGGGCTCGCAGCGTGATTCTTTGCGACAGCACTCAGTTAATTTGAAAAGGAAACTTCTGCATGAAAACGGTTGAGTTTTTGCTCTATACCCTGAAACCGGGTACCGGCAGCGATTTTCACAGGATAATGGAAGAACAAAGCGTCCCCTGCCACCGTGACGCCGGTATGGATATCGTCTCTTTCGGCAACTCCATTGATGACAACGATGCTTATTATCTGATCCGAGCCTATGACGATCTGGCGCATTTAAAAACTTCGCAGGAGCATTTCTACAGCAGCTCCGCGTGGCGTGAAGGCCCGCGTCAGGCCATTATCGATAAAATCAGCGTTAGCGTAAAACGGTAATGGTTCTCAGCGAAAGCGCTATTGATAGTCTGCGCTCCGGCTGACCCGGTCGGCTCACCCTGCGCTTAGCTGGGATCGGCCTGCGGGGCAAGCCTTCACCCAACAAAATGGCAGCGCCATAGTTGAAACCATCTTGTATTTAGCCTTGATTCAACGACTGCAGGAAACCCTGCGGTGTGCTGTCGCCAAGCTTTTTTTGCCTCCGTCCCTGGTTCCACAACGAGCATAGCCTCTGCAGCGTCGCGTCCGGTTCATCCAGCGCCGGGATGATATCAGCCAGGCGTTCACTGAGCTGCACCGCCCCGCTCTCCTCTGTCGCCACCGTTCTGCATACCAAACCCGCGCGTGCGGGTTGAAAGCCTTGATGAGCATAAGTCTCAAGACATTGTATCCGAGCAGGACAGGCATCAAGCACCTGTCCCAGCCAGCTGTCAATCAGCGCGGGAGAGATTCCGGAATAGATGCGCCCATAGCACCAGCCGCTGACTGGCTCCTGGGCCCAGAGCAGATGATGCTCGCCGCCGTCGTCCATCGACAGCGCCAGCTGGCGGTAATGCAGCGTTAGCGTATCCGCGCGCATTCCGGCCTTTAACGCTTTCTTTCCCTGCGGCGCGGCGTTTTTCCGCCCTGCATGCGCCGGACGCAGATAGCGGTTCAGCGTAGCCCGGGAAATGACGATGCCTAAACCTTCATTAACCATAAACAGCAGTTCGTCCAGCGGAGCGCGCAGTATATCGCGCAGGGCATTAATCAGTATCTCCTGATTTTGTCTCAACACTTTGTGTATCAAATGCGGCGTGGTGTGGTTGTCTGAAATCTGGCTACGATTGCGCCAGCGGCGAACCGTAGTAATAGAAATCCCCAGTTCCTGCGCCAGTTCACGGTCACTTTTCGTCGATTCCTGGAGATATTTTCGCGTTCTTGGGGTCGTGGTTGCGTTAGCGTGCAGCTTAATTTCCATACATTCCTCTCCAGGAAATATAACCAATCATATGAGATATATATAATTACAGAGAATACAATGTGAACCGCTTCACCTTTCAATCCACCGCTTTCTCTCATAATCCGCCATAGATAACACACACAGCCACTGTCGATCTTGTACGGAGTTCACAATGAACAATGTTCTGGGATTTCTTGAAGCCAAACTGATGCCGCTGGCGGCGAAAACCGCCCAGCAGCGTCACCTCGGCGCGATTCGCGGCGCCTACGTTTCATTCATGCCTTTTATTATTGTCGGTTCAATACTGCTGGTGATTTCGTCATTCCCTAATCAGGGCTACCAGCAATTTATGGCCAGCACCTTTGGCGCCAGCTGGAGCGCGATCGTCGAAATCCCGTTTAACGCGGTATTTTCGACAATGTCGCTATTTATCAGCTTCCTGGTCGCCTATCGTCTGGCGGAGCACTACGGTGAGGACCGCATCTCATGCGGAATTCTCTCGCTGGTGGGATTTCTTATCCTCACCCCTTTTATCAAGGTCGCAGAGAACGGCGGCATCACGGTGATCCCGGTGGAATGGATCGGCACTAAAGGGTTATTCGTCGCCATGATTGGTTCACTGCTGTGGACCGAGCTCTTCTGCTGGTTAAAACGTAAAAAACTGGTTATCAAGATGCCGGACGGCGTTCCACCTGCGGTTCAGGAGTCCTTCGCCGCGCTGATTCCGGCGCTGATGGTTATGATTCTGATACTGGCAATTCGCATCGGTTTCGAGCATACCCACTACGCCACCATTCACCAGTTTATTTATGAGGTTGTCGCCTCGCCGGTACGCCATTACGGTACCTCCTATTTCGGCGCGCTGATGACCGTTTTCAGCATTACCATTCTGTGGTCGGTCGGCATCAACTCGGGTTCAATGATCAACGGTATTATTCGTCCGCTGTGGATGGAAAACCAGACCGATAATATCGCCGCCATCCAGGCTGGCGTCACCCCTCCGCACATCATTACCGAGCAGTTCTTCGATATGATCTGGATGGGCGGCGCGGGTGCGACGCTGTCGCTGGTGATCGCCATGTTGATTTTCGCCCGCAGTAAGAACATGCGCGAAGTGGCTCGCCTTGGTGCAGGTGCCTCAATCTTTAATATCAACGAACCGATTCTGTTCGGCCTGCCGGTGATCATGAATCCAGTCATGCTGATCCCGTTTAATCTCGTGCCGCTGGTACTGGTCACGGTCCAGTACGCGGCGATGAAGATCGGCGCGGTGGCCGTCACCACCGGGGTATTTATTCCCTGGACGCTGCCGCCGGTGATCAGCGGATTTATTGTCACCGGTCATCTTAGCGGTAGCGTGATGCAGATCCTCAATTTACTGATTGGCGCCATGCTGTATCTGCCCTTCATGCGCATCGTCGATAAGCAGTATCGCGCGGCGGAAATCACCGCCCGGGCCGAAACGGACAACACGCTTGCTAAACAGGAGTAAACCAATGTGGGGAATGATTGCCACCTGGCGAATGGCGCTGGAAGGCGTGACGGAAGCGGCAACGGCGCTGGCAGCCGGTGCTGACACCACTACCGCCGTGGTTAATGCGGTGGCGGCGGTAGAAGATTTTCCGCTGTACAAATCGGTAGGCTACGGCGGCCTGCCAACGGAAAACGGTGAAGTCGAACTGGATGCCGCCTATATGAATGGTGATACTCTGGCCTTCGGGGCAGTCGGCAACCTGGTGGATATTGCCAACCCGGTGAGAGTAGCCCACGCCCTGAGCCGCCAGCGCTATAACAGCCTGCTGGTCGGTCAGGGAGCCAGAGAGTGGGCCATCAGTCAGGGTTTCGCCACCAAACCGATGCTCACCGAGCGCGCTATGCAGCACTACCGGAAGCGCTGTCGCGAAACGCTGGATAAAGGCCTCAGCCCCTATGATGGCCACGACACCGTCGGAATCATCGGTCTCGACAAGCAGGGGTCGATGAGCGTCGCCACCTCTACCAGCGGCCTGTTTATGAAAAAGCGCGGGCGGCTCGGCGATTCGCCGATTATCGGCTCCGGCTTCTACTGCGATAGCGAAACCGGCGCCGCTACGGCGACCGGCGTCGGCGAAGATCTGATGAAAGGCTGCACCAGCTATGAAATTGTCCGGCGAATGGCTCAAGGGATGAGCCCGCAGCAGGCGGCGGACTCGGTGGTTTACGAACTGGAGGACAAACTCATGTCGCGCTTTGGTCGCGCGGGCGATCTTTCGGTGGTATGCATGAACCGCCACGGCGAATTCGGCGCCGCCACCAATATCAAAACCTTCTCCTTTGTCGTCGCCAGCGCAGCGCAGCCGCTCACCGTATTTTGCGCCGAGCGCGTACAGGAAAAAACCCACTACCGTCCGGTGGATGACGAATGGATGCAGGCCTACGCCGCGCGCATTCGCGCCCCCATCGAGGAGTAATTATGCTTTATCGCTTAATTAATCAGCTGGACAGCGCCTGCAAAGGCGCACATCTGGTGACCTGGCCCGACAGCACTCTGTTATCTGAGTCGCCTCTTAGCGCCAGCCCCCTGCTGGCGGAAATGAAAGCACAGGCCATCGGTGGTGAAATCGCGGATACCCGTTTCGGCTGCTCGCCTTTCGCCCGTATAACCATTGTTCCGCAGGCGCTATGGCAGGATACGCTTAACGACGGCCTGACCGCCGCGCTGAGGCCGCTGTGCAAAAAGCCGGTAAGCGACTCCATTATCCTCGATTGCTCACAGAAAGAGGCCAGTGGCGCATTGACGAAAACGCTGCGCTATTTGTTCAATCTCGACTGGCAGCTGGATGATTTAGGCCTGCACCAGGACAAAACCGTCAGAACTCGCCTGCGCCAGCTGACGCTTTACGTTTTGCCTGGGCAGACAATGGAGCTGGAGGCCCTCGCTCACCAGCAGCAGGCTATCGCGCACGGCATGATGGCCGCACGACGACTGGCTGACCTGCCTTCCGAGCAGTGTACGCCACAGTATGTGGTGGAAGAGGCCCAGCGTCTGTGCGCTAATATCCCTGCTCTGCGCTGCGAAGCGCTTGATGAAAAGGCGATCGTTGAACAAGGACTCGGGCTGCTGCATGCGGTAGGTAAAGGATCTGAGCGCCCGCCGCGCCTGCTGGCGATTCATTATGATGGCGTCAGCGATGGTCCGGTTCGCTGCTACGTAGGGAAAGGCGTGACCTTTGATACCGGCGGGCTATGGCTGAAGGAAGGCGCCGGAATGTACACCATGAAGTACGATATGTGCGGCGCGGCCAACGTCCTCGGCCTGATGCTGTGCATTGCCAGGCTTGCGTTACCGGTTCGGGCCATGGGCGTACTGGCGCTGGCGGAAAACGCAATTGGTCCAAACGCCATGCAGCCGGGCAGCGTCGCCCGGGCCTGCAATGGCTTAACGGTAGAAATCAACAATACCGACGCCGAAGGCCGGCTGGTACTTTCCGACGCCATCGCCTGGGCCAGCCAGCGTCATCCGCGGGCGCGCTATATTATTGATATGGCAACGCTCACCGGCGCGGTGGTGAAGGCGCTGGGCTACGAATTGAGCGGTCTGATGACGCAAAACGAACCGCTGCGGGCGGCGCTCACGCAGGCAGGACTTAAGAGCGGTGATGAAGTCTGGTCCCTGCCGTTGGATAATCGGCTGAAGAAACAGACCGAAAGCGCTATTGCCGATCTATGCAACACGCCGGGCAACAATGCGGCGATCAGCGCTTCCGCAGCCTGGCTTTTGCAGTACTTCTGTCCGCCGGAAATCCCCTGGGCCCATCTCGACGTCAGCGGTACGGCGCTGTGGCGCGAAGGGGGTAAAAGCGTATCCTCCGGCAGGCCGATCCCACTGCTGATTCAGCATCTGCTTGACGATATCGGGGAGAGTTAACCCCACCCCGGCGGCGGTGCTGACGCACAATCCCGGGTTGCGGCGTAAACGCCTTACCCGGGGCTCATCAGTGGCCGCTTTCCCGGAGGCGATGCTGCGCATCTGTCCGGGCTACCGCTCGCAGAAGGCGATGGACCTGTAGCCCGGCTAAGCGCAGCGCGAGCCGGGAGTTTTCCTACTCTTCGCTCGCCACCGGTTTCACTCTCACCGCAAACAGCACAATCACCATCGCGCTAACCAGCAGCATCCCGCTGCCGACAAAGACGCCGCTGGCACCGTTAAGATCGAATACCGCCCCGCCGCCCGCTGCACCGGCGCTAATCGCCAGCTGAATAGATGCCACCAGTAGACCACCCGCGCTTTCCGCTTCATCCGGCACCGTGGTGGCAAGCCAGGTCGACCAGCCCACCGGCACCAGGCCAAAGGCAAAACCCCACATCGCTACCAGCAAGCCATCCAGCAGCGCAAAGTGGCCAAACGCCACCATCATCAGCGCCAGCACGCTCATCGCCAGCGGTACCAGCGCCAGCGTCAGGCGCAGGCTTCTGGAAAGAAAATGTCCGGCAATCGAGGTACCAATAAAGTTTGCAATACCAAAGCCCAACAGAATCAGGGAGACGCCCTCAACGCTGGCCTGGGCCACGGTCTCCAGAAACGGTCGCAAATAGGTGAAGAAGGCGAAATGGCCGCTGAATATCAGGATAGTCGCCAGCAGTCCGCCAATCATGCCAGGTCGGCGCAGCACCTTAAACAGCGTCGCGAAGCTGCCCGCGCTCTCCGGGCGCATAGAAGGCAATACCCACAGCTGCCAGAACAGTGCCACCACGCTCGGTAGCGCACAGATCAAAAATACGTTACGCCAGCCTATCAGCGCGCCGAAATAGCTACCCAGCGGCGCGGCAACGACGGTAGCGATTGATACGGCAGAAAAAATAATTGCCAGCGCCCTGGGAACCATGGCCGGCGGCACCAGACGCATGGCGGTCGCCGTCGACATCGCCCAGAAGCCGCCGATGGCTATTCCCAGCAGCAGACGCCCAAGCAATAAAAACTCAAGCGATCCGGCAAAAGCCACCATGATGCTGGAGATGATTTGTAAAACGGAGAAGAACATCAGCACCCATCGGCGGTCGATATTTCTCGTCGCGGTGGTGATTAACAGCCCGGTAAAGAGCGCCACCAGCGCCGTCGCGGTCACCGCCTGCCCTGCCATGCCTTCGCTCACGCCGAGGCTTGCCGCCATTGGCGTTAATAAACTGGCAGGCAGAAACTCGGCAACAATCAGGCCAAACACCCCCAGCGCCAGCGCATAGACGGCGCGCCATGCGGGTCTGGCGTTTGCCAGACTCTCTTCAGCTGCAATGCAGGAACTCATAAACATCTCTCCAGATTAATTAACATTTCGTTAAGATTAGGAGCTTCTGCTCGGACGATCTATGATGCATACTCCGTGATTATTGATAATTCGTCCGGGAATGATGTGATGACCCAGCAAACTCTCGATCTCACCAGCGAACTGCTGCGCGGGATGCGCCTTTCCGGCGTCAACTACCGACGCATCGAAACCTCTCGCCCGTTTGGGGTCGAATTTGGCTTTGTGCCGGGTAAAGCGCAGTTTCACTTTATTAGCCGGGGACCGGTACTGCTGCGCATGGTCAGCGGTCAGCGTTTACTGCTGCAAAGCGGAGATGCGCTGTTTATTCCCAACGGCGATGGTCACGTGCTGCTCTCGGATGATCAGGCATCGGTGGTCAACGTTTCCCGGCTTCCCAGCGAACCGGTCTGCGACTCGGTCAGCTGCGTCAAAAACGCCTGCGACGATGCGCAAAGCGACAGCGCTATTATCTTCAGCGCCTGCATGGACTTTGAGCTGGGCGGCATGCAACCGTTGGTCAAAGCAATGCCGGAAGTGATGCTGGTGAGCAGCCTGCTGACCAGCCGCCCGGAGATCCAGCCGATGCTGGCGGCCATGGAGCGCGAAAGTCTTACCCGACAGGCGGGCTACGCCGGTATTCTGGCGCGGCTTGCCGATGTCGTCGCCGCGCTGATCGTCCGCGGCTGGGTGGAGTGCGGCTGCGGTAACGCCACCGGCTGGGTTCAGGTACTGCGCGATCCTAAACTGGCTAAGGCCATCTACGTCATGCATCAGCGGCCCGGCATTAACTGGAAAGTTGAAGATCTGGCTCGCGAGGCGGGAACCTCCCGTTCGGTATTTGCCGAACGCTTTCTCTCCGCCACCGGCACCACGCCTGCCCGTTACCTGACCGAGCTGCGCATGCGCCTGGCGATACAGTACATTTCCCATGAGGGGCAAGCGCTGGAGACCGTGGCCTTCAGGCTCGGCTACAGCTCGCATGCTGCCTTTAGCCGCGCCTTCAAACGTATCACCGGCAAAGCGCCGGGTGCGCTGCGCGAGCTGGCGCGGGAAGAAGCGCAATAGTTTTGCCAGCCTGAATATTATTCAATTTTTATGAATAAGATGCGCAAATTGTTTCGATTTTAATCATCCCATGGTCGGCCTATTATTTATCACATCGAAGCAACATCGCTTCAACACTGATAAAACACAAAAGGAATACGACCATGAAATCCATCAAAACTTTCGTTGCAGTTGCCGCCCTTTCAATGATCTCTTTCGGTACTTTTGCCCAGAGCATCAGCGCCAGCGCTTCAACGCTGGACCGCGCGGAAGCCAAAATTGCCGCGCAGGCTGCAGAACAAGGCGCTTCTTACAAAATCACCAGCGCTCAGTTCAATAACCGCGTGTATATGACCGCTGAATTAACAAAATAAATACACTCGACGTCATTGCCGGGCCGCCAAAAAACAGGCGACAGCGACAACACGATGCAATAAGGAACGGATCATGAAAAATATCGGCGTAGTCACCGCACTGCTTTTGGCCGCTACACTATCGTCCGGCGCGATGGCCGCAGAGAATAGCTTTGCGCGCCCGGAGGCAGGTTCAAATATCGATACCTCTGTGCACCAGAACCATATCGATGTGAGCCATGCGTTCGACAAAGAAACCCTGACGGCGGGTAATCTTCAGTAAACCACAGCAAAAGGAGCGTGCGGAAATATCCGCTGCGCTCCTTATTTTTTCTGCCAGTTCGCCCACGGACTCTCCGTCGGGGCATCCGTAATAGCTGACTTCACATCCGCCAGCGAATCGATATACAACTCCTCCACCTCTTTGCGCGCCCACGGCGTACGGCGTAAAAACTTCAGGCTCGACTTAATACTCGGGTCGCTTTTAAAACAATTGATATTGATACGTTTTGCCAGCTCGGCCCAGCCATATTGCGCCACCAGCGCGTTCAGCAGCGCTTCCAGCGTAATGCCGTGCAGAGGATCGTTCGGGTGCTCCATTGCGTCTCTACCTGAATGTAAATTTTGCCCACCATACTGACTCCCGACGCCATGTGCAACCGGCCCGCCTCCCCTTATCCAAAATTCGCAAAAGCACTGAACCCTGCACAGTCATAAATTAGAAAAGAACGTTATTGGTTGATTATTTTCGCTTGAGGCAAGCTGACTGCAACCACCTGACTGAGGAATCGATCATGCGCTGTTGTTGTCCCCGAACCCTAAGCTTCTATACACGAAAATACCTGCATGCCATCTTCGGAGAAGACAATGAACGCGACAACCTTACCAATACTGGATCTTGCCCGCTACGCGGACCCCGCTGAAAAAGCGGCGTTTCTTGCCGACCTGCGCCACGCTGCGCGAGATATCGGTTTCTTTTATCTCATCAACCACGGCGTTGATGAGACGCTTCAGCAGGAAGTGCAGCGGCAGTCCCGCGCTTTTTTTGCCCTCCCCGATGAACAAAAGCAGAAGGTGGCGATGATCCACTCTCCGCATTTTCGCGGCTACAACCGCGCCGCTTCGGAATTAACCCGCGGCCAGCCCGACTGGCGCGAACAGTTTGACATCGGCGCCGAGCGTCCGGCCTTGTCGCTTAGCGAAAGCGCTCCGCGCTGGCAGCGTCTGCAGGGGCCTAATTTGTGGCCTGAATCTCTTCCAGCGCTTAAATCGACATTGTTGGCCTGGCAATGGCAGATGACCCAGGTCGGGATCGCCCTGCTGCGCGCCTTTGCCGAAGCGCTGCGCCTGCCGCGGGATGCTTTTGATGGCCTGTATGGCGATAAACCTAACGAACATATCAAGCTGATCCGTTATCCGGGCCAGCAGGAGACCCAGAGCGCCCAGGGCGTTGGCGCGCACAAGGACTCCGGTTTTCTCAGCTTCCTGTTGCAGGACGAGCAGAAAGGATTGCAGGTCGAAGTGTCCCCGGACCGCTGGATTGACGCGACTCCGCTGGCCGGAAGCTTTGTGGTGAATATTGGCGAACTGCTTGAGCTGGCGACCAACGGCTATCTGCGCGCGACGGTGCACAGAGTGGTTTCGCCGCCCGCCGAACAGCAGCGACTGTCGATAGCCTTTTTCCTCGGCGCGCAGCTCGACGCCATGGTCCCCGTCTACACGCTGCCCGACGAGCTGGCCCGCGAAGCCCTCGGACCGGATAGCGACCCGCAGAATCCGCTGCTGCGCGAAGTGGGCTGGAATTACCTGAAAGGGCGTCTGCGCTCGCATCCTGATGTCGCTGAACGCTACTACCAGGATGTTTTTCGCGAACGCGCCGAGCAATTGATCGTTTAAACATAACAACAAACGCAAGGAATTAAGATAATGAAATATGCCGCATTTAAACTGGCAGGGGTCGCACTGTCTCTCTCTCTGGCATGGACTTCCGCCCAGGCCGCCGCGCTGCGCGTTGCCGCGGACCCGGTGCCGCACGCCGAAATTCTTAACTATATTAAGAAGATCGATCCCAGCCTCGATCTGAAAGTTGTCGAATTAACCAGCGGCGTTAACGCCAACGAGCTGCTGGCCAACGGCGATGTCGATGCCAACTATTTCCAGCATGTGCCCTACCTGAAAGATCAGGAGAAAGCGCTGGGTAAGACCTTTGCCGTCGCGGCTACCGTGCATATTGAACCCCTGGGGATCTACTCGCACAAATATAAAGATTTTAAATCGCTGCCCGAAAACGCCACCGTGGCGGTACCGAATAACACCACCAACCTGAGCCGCGCGCTGTTCCTGTTGCAAAATCAGGGACTGATTAAGCTGGCGGCGAAATTCACCGACCCGGCGACCACCCTGGCAACGCCGAAAGATATCGTGGAAAACCCAAAGCACCTTAAAATTCTTGAAATTGAATCACCGCAGATTCCACGCTCGCTGGACGATGTCGATCTGGCGGTGATCAACGGCAACTACGCGCTGGAAGCCGGGCTGGTTCCGGCAAAAGACGCGCTGGGCCTGGAAAGCTCTGCCAACAATCCGTACGCCAATATTCTGGTCACCACCCCGGAGCTGGCGAACGATCCGCGTATCAAGGCGCTGGCGAAGGATCTGACTTCGCCGCAGGTCGCCGAATTTATCCGTAAACAGTATAACGGCTCGGTGATCCCGGTTGCCCCTCAGTCATGATTGAGATTGTCGGGCTGAGTAAGACTTATGCCGGAACAGGCCGACCGGCGCTAAACGATGTCTCTCTGCAGGTGCCGAGAGGAGCCGTTTACGGCATCCTTGGCCGCAGCGGTGCGGGCAAAAGTACGCTGATACGCTGCCTGAATTTGCTGGAGCGGCCCACTACGGGCCGCATTATTGTCAACGGGAACGATATTACCCGGATGGATAAAACCGCGCTGCGCGAGTACCGGCTACGTACCGGCATGATCTTTCAGCACTTTAATTTACTTCACGCCCGCAGCGTCGCCGACAACGTGGCGGTGCCGCTGGAAATCGCCAAAGTGCCGAAAACCGCCCGACAGGCGCGGGTTGCGGAGCTGCTGGAGCTGGTGGGACTGGCGGACAAAGCCGCCGCCTTTCCGTCCCAGCTTTCCGGCGGGCAAAAACAGCGCGTGGGAATCGCCCGCGCGCTGGCCGCGCACCCGGACGTTCTGCTGTGCGATGAGGCCACCAGCGCGCTCGATCCCGAGACCACGGCCTCAGTGCTCGGCCTGCTGGCGGACATTAATCAAAAGCTGAACCTCACCATCGTGCTGATTACCCATGAACTCGAGGTAGTGAAAACCCTTTGCGATCACGCGGCGCTGCTGGAGCACGGTGAAATTATTGAAAGCGGCAGAATTGCCGATCTGCTGGCGGCGCCGTGGTCGCAGCTGCGCCAGTCGCTGCTCCACGACCCGCAGGCGGAGCGGGATTTTCTCGCGCGCCACGGATTTCACGGGAGGCCGTTATGCACAGTAGCATGAGTTGGGAAGATCTCTGGCCGCTGTTGCTACAGGGCACGACGGATACCGTCTATATGGTCAGCCTGGCGGCGCTGTTTACCGTGCTGCTCGGGCTGCCCACCGGTGTACTACTGTTTGTTTCACGACGCGATGGCCTGGCGCCAATGCCGAAGCTCAACGCGATCTTAGGCGCGGTTATCAACTTTGGCCGTTCGCTGCCGTTTATCGTTTTACTGATTGCGCTGATCCCTTTCACCCGCCTGATTATCGGCACCACGCTCGGCAGTACCGCCGCGGTGGTGCCGATCACTATCGGCGCTTTTCCCTTCTTCGCGCGTCTCACCGAGAACGCGCTGGATGAAGTGGATTATGGGCGTATCGAGGCGATTTTATCGATGGGCGGCAATGTCTGGCACGTAATCTTTAAATCACTACTGCCGGAAGCCCTGCCGACGCTGCTGGCCGGCGTCACGCTGACGATCGTCATGCTGATCGGCTTCTCTTCGATGGCGGGAGTCATTGGTGGCGGCGGACTCGGCGACCTCGCTATTCGCTATGGCTATCAGCGCTTTAATAACGAGGTGATGGTCGGTACGGTGCTGATTCTGGTCGCTCTCGTGCAGGGCGTACAGATGGCGGGCGATCGTCTGGTACGCAGCCTCGCCCACCGGCGTTAGCATAACGGGCGGATGGCTGCGCGCCATCCGCGACTAAAACCCGCTTTCGTTCACCAGAATTTGTATCAGTTCCGCCGCCGGAAGCTCGCGAATCAGGTTCACTCCCTGCCCGGCCCAGTGAGCGCCATACCGATGGTCTCCCCGCGCTTTTGCCGCTGCGGCCAGCGCTTTCCCGGCATCGTAAGCCACCGGATAGGCCGGAACGAGATGCGGCTCGTTTATCTCTCGCCAGCCGTTAACAATGCATCTCGCCGGACGCCCGGAAATCGCTGAGGTTAAAATGGTCTGTCCGTCAGGGCTGCCTTTTATGGCCTCGCGGTAGCCGGTATCCGCCGCCGATTCCGGACACAGGAGGAACGCCGTTCCCAGCTGTACGCCATCGGCGCCGATGGCCATCATGCTGTTAATTCCGGCCCCATCCATAATGCCGCCTGCGGCGATAACGGGGATATCAACGCGCCGTTTGAGCACCTGAACCAGGGTAAAGGTGCTCATCTGCCCATCGAACGCCTGTGGGTCAAACATACCGCGATGGCCGCCGGCCTCGTAGCCCTGAGCCACCACCATATCAATCCCCTGCGCCGCAACCAGTAGCGCCTCTTCGACGCTGGTGGCGCTCGCCAGGGTAACGATGCCCTTTTCACGCAGACGGAAAACGACTTCCCGATCCGGAACGCCAAAGTGAAAGCTCACCGCCGCCGGAATAAGATCGAGTAGCAGCTCAACCATTTGTGGCTGCTGCTGAAAGCTGAGGTAAATTTCCGCCAGCGTTTCCGGCGGATGGCTGTCGAAACGCGCAAATTCAGGGCCCAGCCGCGCCAGCCACTGCGCTTCACGCTGCGGGTTTCTCATCGCCGGGAGGTGGCAAAACAGATTGACGTTAAACGGATGAGTCGTTAAGCCACGGGTTCGCTTAATCAACGCTTCAGCCTGCGCCACGGTGGACGAGCCCAGCCCCAGCGAGCCAAGCGCGCCGGCTTCGCTGACCGCCGCCGCCAGCTCTGGCGTCGAAACGCCCGCCATCGGCGCCTGGATAAGTGGATAATCAATATCAAGCTGCTGCGTAAGCCGGTTGCTCATATTTGCCCTGTCAGAATTTGTGCGTGCGGACCAATAAAATCTCTTTTAGAGATGATAAGATCAACATTATTTTCAAATTAAGAATAAAAATATGAACCACACCACATTACAGATTTTCCGGACGGTGGCGGAAACGCAGAGCGTTACCCGGGCGGCGAAGCTGCTGGGCCGGGCGCAGTCCAATATCACCACCCGCATTCACCAGCTGGAAGAAGAGCTCGGCGTTGAGCTGTTTGCCCGCAGCAATAAGAAGATGCTGCTGTCTCCCGCCGGAGAGAATTTTTTGGGCTATGCGCTGAAAATCCTCAGCCTGGCCGAGGAGGCGCGACAGGCGCTCCATCCGGCGAAACCGGGCGGCATTTTACGAATGGGAGCGATGGAGGCCACCGCCGCCAGCCGCCTCCCCCAGCTGCTTCCCCGGTTTCATGCCCAATGCCCGGAAGTCAGTCTCACCCTCATCACCCAGCCAACCCGCCAGCTTACTCATCAGGTTCTGAACGCCGCGCTCGATTGTGCGCTGGTGAGCCTGCCAGAGAACGCCAGCACGCCCGATAATCTTGCCTGGGTGCCGATCTTTCAAGAACAGCTGGTAATGGTGCTTCCCGACGACCGGCGGCGCTTGCGCTTCGCCGCCTTTGCCGATGGCTGTACTTACCGGACGCTGGGGGAGGCGTTTCTGGCGCAGTCCGGGGACGCTGAGATTGAAATCCAGGACGTCAATTCCTACCATTCGATGCTCGCCTGCGTCACCTCCGGCGGCTACGCCGGTATTTTACCGCAGAGCGTGCTCGACACCCTGACGCTGCCTGCAGCGTACCAGCTGCGGCCAGCAGGCCAGGCGCTGACGCAGCTTATCTGGCGCAAGGATTATGCCTCTCCCGCCCTCGAACAAATGCGTCAGCTTCTTGAATCAGCCGCCGATCTTTGAGCGCCGCCGCGCGCCTGTCGCTACCAGCGCAGCGGCGGCCAGCAGCGCGATTGCCGCCGCGCCGAGCGAAGGATTAAACGAACCGCTGCGAGCATACAGCGCCCCGGCGACCAGCGGGCCGACAATTTGCCCGATACCGTAGGTTGCGGTCATTGCGGCAATCATATTAAACGAAACCAAATGGTTCAGCCGCCGTCCCTGCGACAGCGCGATAGTTACCGTGCCCAGGAAGGTAAAGCCCACCAGCAGCGCGCTCAATATACAAAACGGTAACGAATGACTCCACGCCGGGAGAATCACGCCAACGGCCTGAATCAGCAAATTAAGGGTGAAGGCGCGACGGTAGCCTGCTTTCATCACCAGCCGATGCCAGATAAAACAGGACGGTACCGCGGCAAGCCCGAAAATAGCCCAGATTTGCACCGGATCGATGGCGTTCAGCGATCCGCTGAGAAATAGCGGCAGATAGGTGGCGGTAATAATGTAGCCAAAGCCGGCCAGACCATAAATCAGTAGCAGTTTCCATGCCTCACGCGGCTTATCTTCGGTCTGCTGGTGGTGTAGATTATCGGAAGCTTTATACGCGATGAGATAATCAGCCGGGCTCAGCAACAGGCGCAGAGCAAGTAAAAAAAGCACGCCTGCGCTTACCGCGCATATCAGCCATATTTGCTGGCTGGAGAGCGCAAGCGCCTTACCCAGTGAGATAAACTCCGCCGACAAAAATATTCCCATACCGACGCCAGAAAACAGCACCGGCGCGCCGTTATGATGCTTCATATGCTGCAACAGCCACAGGGAGGCGGCAATCAACGTGACCGCGCTTAGCAGCCCGGCAATACCGCGTACCACGATGATGGCCAGCGGTGAAACCAGGAAGGCAAGCAAGGCCAGGCAGAGCAGCGTCAACAGTACGGAAAGCAGATTTAAAAATCGGGCGTCTGAAGGCCTGGCTTTCGTCAGCAGCAGCGCGCCGGCGAGATAGCCGGCATAGTTTGCCGAAGCAGCAATATTACCTTCACGTAGCGATAGCACCTGTTCATCGATCATCAGCGGCAGGATCCCGGTATAGGCAAAACGGCCATAGCCCATTCCCGCTATCAGCACCACTGAACCGGCCAGCGCCAGGAGAAAGGCCTTTAACTCCGGCCTTCTTTGCAAAACGTTCACCCTCACCTCCTTTTATGCTCTTTTTATTATATTTCTACTTAAAGCAGCGCTGTGCAGCAGCGCCTGGCGAGAAACTTTACGGGAAGCAGTCAGCAATGCTTCGCTGAAGGACGAAGTATGGAGTGAAGCGCAGGTCGGAGATCATGGGCCGGGATATTTTAGCGCTTGGTTAAAGCTCAAATAGTCGCGTATTGATAAAAAAGGCGGGATTCGCTTCAGAAGAAAACCACAGTAATAAGGGGCGTCAGTCACGCCCCTTTGCTACGGCTAGCCGGAAATAACTCCGCAAATCCTGGCAAGATTAACTGGCCTGGGCCTCTTCAACTTTTTTACCGCTTCCCGGCAGTTGGATCGTGTCGAGTTTTCTGATGATGAAGATATGGGACAACGCGCCGAGTACGGAAACAAAGGAGATATAGTACATCGCGTAAGCGAAACTGTTCGTTGTCTGCAGGATAACGCCCATGATGATAGGAGTTGCGATCCCCGCAAGGTTGCCGGAAACGTTAAAGAATCCCCCTACGGTACCGATGACTTTCGATGGGACAATATCGCTTAAGATAACCCAGCCAATATTCGAGAAAGCGTTGGCAAAAAAAGCAAATGACAGAATCGCAATCGCAATAACCGGCTTGTCCTCAAAGAAATTGACAAAGCACATCGTGCCCGCCAGTCCCAACCCAAGAATAGCCGGAAGCTTACGCGATACCGTGCGGGAAATACCTCTTTTCATCAGCGCATCGCTGACAAAACCGCTGCACAGCAGGCCGAGCATCGCCATCATATAGGGGAAGGCTGCGCCAATACCCGCTTTGGAGATAGACAAATTCAGACCTTTCTCCAGATATACAATGAACCATGTCAGAAAGAAATAAAGCGTTGAGTTCATTGCAAACTGAGCAATAAACAGCCCCCAGATATTACGCTGCTTTAAAACATGGGCCACATCGCTCCATTCAACTTTTTCATTCACGACTTTTTTATCAGCAGACATCTGGCCCAGGCCACCGCCCTTGCGGATATGCTCAAGCTCTGCGGCATTGGTCGCTTTGTTGTCCAGCGGGTCACGGTATTTGAACAGCCAGTAGGTTCCAAAAACGATCCCTACGCCGCCGGAGGCATAGAACGACATCTCCCAACCGTAGTTGGCAACAATAAACGCCAGCACAGGAGTGAGCAGAGCCAATCCGATATACTGGGCGCAGGCATATACCGCCGTGGCGCTGGCTCGCTCCTGGGTTGGAAACCATGTTGAAATAATCTTGGCATTGGCCGGAAATGAGGGGGCTTCAGCAATACCGATAAGGGCACGACACAGCAAAAGAAACGCAAATGATGCCGCAGCGGTAGTGAAAAGGTGGTGCGACGCCAGCCCCATTAAACAGGTGAAAATACTCCAGATAATAACCGCAGCGCCGTAGAGCTTTCTCACGCCGATACGGTCAAGAATATAGCCCACCGGAATTTGGCTTAGCACATAGGTCCAGGTGAACATGGAGAATAATAGCCCTAAGTGCGCCGGAGAGAGGTCAAACTCCCCCTGAATACTGGTTCCTGCTACCGACAGATTCGCCCTGTCCATATAGTTAATCGCAGTGACAATAAATAGCAGTAGTAGAACAAAAAATCTTGATCTTGTTGCTTTCATTTGTGCTTCCTTAGATATTACAAGACGCCGGTGCGTTGACCGGCAATCAGATCCTATTAATTTCCATTACTTTTTTAGTTGTTTTCCATGCCGAGGAAATAACCCATTCTGCGGGCTTTTGCCAATATTCCGGCCTGAATATTTCCACAGAGATAATACCGTCGTAACCCACCTCTTTTAAATTCTGAAGAAAGTTATTGATATTTATTACTCCGGCATCGCAGAAACATCTTTTTTCCTGCGTGGCCGGTGCGCCATCCGTGTCGTCACAATTATTAATATGCACACAGAATATCTTTTTAGGGTCTATCTGCTTAATGACCGAAAAATCATTCAGCTGCTCATACAGATACAGGTTGTAAGCATCCAGCACCAGGCCGACATTCTCTCTGTTGACCTCCTGAATGATTTTCCATGCCTGCTCTACGCTACGCACTGAACTGCGGTTAAAGCCCACAATTTCAAAGCAGAGCCGAACATGATAGGCCTCAGCAATTGCGCCCAGCTTATTCAGAATTCTGACGCAGTTCTCATGTGTTTGTTGCTCGGTACCGTTATAGGGGCCCCCGTTGGGGTCGCGTTGTAGTGGCGGAACGATAATGAAATCCTGTGAGCCAATCTCTTTGGCTATCTCAAGACCCCATTTAAAATCGTCAAGCAACTGAGCATCTTTAATGCTGTCAGGTTCGAGGAACAACTCATCCCAGGTATACAACGCATTGAACGCGTGGGGTTTAATTCTCTTACCCGCCAGGAGCGCTTTTAAATCATCAATACTGTTCTTCGCAAAATACTCCTTGAGCTTATCAAGTCTGAACTCGATAAAATCAAATCCCTGAGCTTCACAAAGCTGCACATCTTTTTCCAGCGTTGAACAGTGCATTGATGTCGCCTGATTAAAACCAGTCTTCATGCGTGCCTCAGATCATAAAGGAAATTTTATGGGCTGCCCGCTTTCGGTACTCCGGTATATAGCTTCAATAAGCTCGACGGTTTTTCTGCCGGCCATCCCGTCAATGAGTGAAGGTTTCCCGGTGATAATGGAATTAATGAAGTCGTCAATCTGTACCTGATGGTAGTAGTACATTGAATCCTGACTATTGAAAAAATCACGATCTTCGCTTTGCCACTGCGCGAGCTGTTCAGCCTCCTGTGGAATAGTCCAGATATCGTTATAGGGCGGTTCGGTAATTGACGAAACACCGGCAATAAACATGGCTCCCCCGTCGGTTTGTACACCTACCGTTGAACCGTTTTCACCATGAATATGCACTTTTCCATAGAGCGCAGGATTCTGTGAGTTGCTCACCAGGACGTTGCCAATACCGCCGTTTTTAAATTTAATGACGGCGACAGCCGTATCTTCCACTTCAATATACGGATGATTAAGGTTACGCCAGAGACCATAAACTTCTTCAATGTCGCCCATATACCAGAGCAGAAGATCAATCTGATGAGGAGCCTGGTTAACCAGAACGCCGCCACCTTCACCTTCCCAGGTACCACGCCAGGGATCGCTCTCGTAATAAGATTTATCGCGCCAGCCCAGCATATTTACGGTGCCTAAAACCGGACGCCCCAGTTTACCGCTATCTATAGCCTGCTTTATTCTCATGCATGGCCGATAAAAACGACGCTGGCAGACAGTTCCCACTTTAACGTTATTTTCAGCCGCCGCTTTCAATATCGCATCGCAATCTTTCAGATTACTGGCCAACGGTTTCTCAACCAGGATATGACAACCATTCTGCGCAGCTTCAATAGCCACCGCCGCATGAACCGGGTGCGGCGTACAGATACTGACTACATCGATTTTTTCGCTTTTTATCATCTCCGCGATATCGTCGTATGCCCTGACGCCATACTCACTGGCGAAAGCTTCCGCACGCCTGATATCACGGTCAAACACGGCGCAAAATAGCGAGTTTTCCAGCTGAGCAAAGCCTCTGGCATGGAAATGCCCCACTTTTCCGCACCCTATAATTGCTGTTCTTAATGCCATTTTTCCTCCTTAGTTACCGGTAACATTTGCTGGCAAAAAATTTTCGTCAGCGTTCAAATCAGGGGTGTTTGTTATCGGTAACAATGAAACATATTAAGCGTGCAATAACTACAGGCGGCGGCAGGATTATTATTAATTTATGAGAATTATCACAATCATCATAAATTCAGACAAAAACTCCATTCTTACTTATTTTTACGCTTGACTAGCGTCTGCGATGAATACAAACCCGCGGCTGCCAGACGCTGACCCAGCGTTAATGCAGATAGCCATAGCAGCGGCCGCTGGCAATTACTGCCCCCGGATAAAATGCTGCCATTAATCCGCACTCACATGAAAAAAATTGGGGTGACTCCGGCTCATATAGGTAATCCACCAGAGAAACCAGCGACGATTTGGAATACTCATCTTTTGCGTGAAGGTATAAACTTTTCGGCGCAGGCGCTTTTCCTGAATATTGAGCTGCCGGGCAGCTATTCGATAATTATTGCTTTCGGATAGCGCATCGAAAACGCGTTGATCATCTGTTTTCAAACCCTGTATGAAATGGCAAAACTCACAGGTATCCTGCTGACGGCTGCTGCGATAAAAATTCAACTTTTTAATAATAGTTTCAAGAGAGTCATCGAGGCTGATATGGCGCTTCAGAAAAATATTCTCCGCCGGAGGTGAAACACCTATAACGATATATTTACGCGTTAAGTGGCAACAGCATTCTGACTGTAAACGCATCGCCGGTAGATAAACAAATGCTCTGCCACGGAAATACTTATCAAGTTTGCGTTCCATAAATTTCAGACCAATCAGTACCAGCGGGCTTACTTCCCTTTCTGTCTGCATATTACCTTCCTGGAAAAGTGGTTATTTATACTGAACGGTATACAGAAGTTTGCTGTTTGCCTGACCCGCGGTGACGTTGCTTTCAGTCTGGATATAACGCGCATAGAGCGGGATCTTAATTGTATTTGCTGCCGCTTTATTTTCATCTATCCATGCCAGAGAAGACCATTCCTGTTCAGACTGAGTACGGGAAATCTGCACCCCAAGCCCTGAGGCGCCGCCGCTGTCCAGCGCCATAATGCCTCGGGAACTGTCAATAAAGCCATTAACGGAATCCAGTGATACCGAATAATAATTATCTGGTCTGGTGGTAGTAGTAATATTGCCTGTAATAAAGAACTCTGAAACGTTGTTATAGGCATTGCGGAAAACCGTATCGCAGGTCAGAACAATACTGGCATCGACCCACGGCGTCGCCGAAGTGCCAGTGAAATCGCCGGTAGTATACTCGCCCAGCCAGATATCTTTATCCTGTGCGCTACAGCTGGGTACCACATAACTCACGGTGCCGCTGAACGTCATTTTAGTAATCTGCACCGCGCTGCTGTTAAAAACACCGCTGCTGGATTCAGTGGCGTAAAAACTCACAACCGGCAGCGTCGATGCATCTAAAACTCCGCTAACCGTTGCGTTATTTAATTTTATCAAGTTCATATCGACTTGAGGAACTAATACTACCCCGGCATTTGTTGATTCAACCTGCATACCGTTTGATTTTACATTAGTATAATAAACTCCAAGCCCTTCAATATTGGTTTTATAAACAGGAGAACCATCAATAAAAACACCGGTAGTACCGGATGTATTTTCAATTTTATAAGTCCAGTAAATAGTGCCGGTAGCGCATTTCACCGCTGCGCTGTCAAAGTACTTCTTCACGCTTAATAAAACATTATTGTTATGTACGTTTGGCGATATACGGCTAATGGGTAATGGATACGTTTGCAGCACTGGCGGGAGTGGCGTACTGGTTATTATGCAGGCCGCTTTGGCATCCGTAGTAACAGAAAAAAAGAAACCCAGCCCCGAAAGTACACTGACCGACAGGCTATTTTTTTTGCTAATTTTAAATAACATATAATCTATTCCCTCAAGGATATTCACAACGTAGAGAGATCTCTTCCAGCACCGCCGCTTTTGCTTGCGCCAGGGCATAAGGCAGTCGACAGGACTTTCCATCGGCACGAACGGTTAATACTCCACTCACCTGCTCCACCCGAGCATAGATTTGTCCACCCTGGCCCACATACCCCACCGCGCGTCCGGCAGCATCATGGACCTCCGTACCGAAAGGCAGCGAAGGGGTTGCCCCTGTCACGGTAATCAATAACGGATACCCCTGACGTGCCCGATAGCTGACCTTCACTACCGCGCCGTCAAGCGGTGCGACTTTTTGCGAGGTGCTATCCAGTTCCACGCCGCTGGCGGTGCCCTTAGGATCGAGTCGAATATCGTTCAGCTGATAGGGGCTGAGATACGGCACCGCCGCATAGCCCCGGCTATCAACCTGAATGCCGCTATAGCCATTGACGCCAGCGCCCTCGGCGCCTTTAGCCTCTACCAGAGCGAAGGTATCGCCCTGATACGGACTCAGCGTGACACCACCGCTGTGGCCGATTAGGGTTCCGCTTACCCCACCAGACACGCTACGGTAATTTCGCCCGCTGCCGAGCGCCGCATTGAGCGACGCAAAATTCGCCTGATATTGAGCACTCGCGGCCGCGCTGCTGCCTATCCCCTGGCTGCTTGTCGTGCCGGACAGGCCATAGCTAAAGCGATTATCTTCGCCCAGGGAGCCATTAATACCGGTTCGCACGCTATTCTCACCATGACGGGTATGGTCATAGCTAAGTCGGGCGACTGGAGCCCGCCGGGCGCTGCCTAACGGGAAACTGAGGTTAACGGAAAGGGTGTCCTGGGAACGACCATAGGCGCTCCAGCTGCGACCAGCGTTTACCCCATAGCTGAATCGACCATAGTTGCTGCTGTAGCCAAACTGATACTGTTTGTCGGTACCACTGGCGTTCCAGTAGTTCTGTACCGATGAACTCAGGTAAAACTGGCCCCACCCGTCCGGCAATCCCTGACTGGCCGTCAGCGTATAGCGGCTTTTGTTGCGGCGGACGCTATCAGCGCGCTCCCCCTGAAAAATCGCCTCCCGCGTCTGCATCGCAGTCAGATAGTCCATATATCCGCTGGTGGAGAAACGGTAGGCTGCCAGTGAAAAATTACTGGCCGTTTCGCTGATATTTTTGCTGTAGCTGAGCCGATAGCTCTCGCCGCTGCGCGTCTCGTCTCCCTGGCCGCGATTCGCTAACTCCGTGCGGGCATGGGTTACATCAGCGCTCACCGCACCTGCGGGGGTCGCAATACCGATCCCGCCCTGGCCCGCCCGATAGCGATCGCTGGCCTGTATTCCGCCATAAACCGTAAGCCAGTTGGTTAGGCCCTGCTGCCAGGTCCCCTGCCAGAGTGAAGGATCGGCGGGCAGCGAGCGGTTATTGAGTTCGCCAATCGCCAGTTCATACCGCGACTGTCCCGGACGTAATAGCTGCGTGACGGAAGCAAATGGCACCTGAAAATGCTGTTCGCTCCCGTCAGCCTCATAAACGGTTACGTGCAGATCGCCGCCATAGCCGGTGGGATAGAGATCGTCTATCACAAATGCCCCAGGGCTGACGGTAGTTTCATAAATCAGGCTGCCGTTTTGGCGGACAGCTACCCGGGCGCTGGTCCGGGCAATTCCGCGAATTTCCGGCGCGTAGCCGCGACGGGAGAGCGGCTCCATACGCTCATCGCTCTCCAGCTTTAAGCCTGAAAACGCCAGCGTGTCGAAAAGCTGTCCCGAAGTGTTAATTTGGCCGAAAGAGACACGCCCCTTCAGAGAAGGAAGGTCGCGCTGAATATAGGTATTCTGCGTCTGATAACGGCTGCCGCCATGGTTATCCCGGCTCCAGTTGCCGTTGTGACGCAGATACCAGCTGCTAACGTTAATGCCGCCATTAATGCTGGCATAGAGACTGTCATGGCTATAGCCGTTGTTGTCACTGCTATATGCGCTAACGCTATAGCCCAGTAGCGCTGCGGGAATACCGCTGTCCCACAAAGCGGACGGAACCGTGTCCCGGGCGCTGCGATTTTCCCAGATCTGCGGCACCTTGATACTGAGCGTCTGCGCGTTACTGTCCGTGGTTACCGTCGCCCCGGGGATTAGCGCCGACAGATCGTTACACTCGCCACCCTCAGCGCTCCACGCCCTGTCAGACAGCATATTGTGGCGAAGCGGCAGCTGAGTAATCAGTTCAGAGGTCAGACAAGGTGTAGAACCAGTCCCTTCGGCGACATAAAGGACATCCTGGTTCACTATCGGCTGTTCGTTGAACAGTATCCGCAGACGGTGCGTTCCGGGTGACAGGCTGGCGCCATGAGTAAAACGCGTTAAATCTGGCGCAGGCCCCTTGCCCAGACGCAGGAATGAAGGGTCAAAATTAATTTCAGCGTTTTCTTCAGCCGCAGCGTTAAGCGCAAGGGCAGATAATACAGAAACGGACAGCAGCGCCGCTTTACCGGGCAGTGCAATTCCCTGCATGATGACTTCTCCAGGACAGACAGATATCGAACGAGCTACTTAACGGTAAAATTCTGTGAACGAATGGCACCGTAATCATCAATCCATTCGGCCTGTACCGTGCTCCCCCGGGAGGCTTTCACGTGAGGGAAAGTACGGTGACTGAACGGGTCGACCATATCCACATCCATGGTCTTTCCTCCCACGGTGATGGTCGCGAGTGAAATAAAGTACGGCGTTGGATTAATCGCTTTCAGCCCCTGTTCCGTGACGGACCAGCCCAGCGCCTGCGGCGCACCGGCTGCGCCCTCTCTCAGCGCAGCGGGACGCCAGAACAACTTGATGCGCGAGCGCACCGCCAGCTGCAAATAGTTTTCATTTTTCATCTCGCTGCCGGGACGCCCGGGAATTTCCAGCACGTTAAGCCAGAACAGAGATTCACGATCCTGCGGCAGTGCAGATGTACTCACGCCGCTTATGCGTAAAGACTGGGCCTTGCCTGCATCAAGACGATTGATTGGCGGCGTTAAAATAAAGGGGGTGGTAATTTCATCCGGGGTCGCCCCGCTATCGCCGGAATCCAGCCAACTCTGAACCAGAACCGGGCGCTGGCCGTTATTACTAACCTGAACGGTAATTTCTTTTTCATTGCCGGGATATATCACACGAGTACCATTAATAACGACCCCGGCCTGAACCTGAAAAGAACACAATGAACTAATAAGACAAGCTGCCGCAACCGGCGAGAAAATAAGTTTCCTAACATCCATGTGATGTCTCCAGAAATAATCGGGAAGAGAATAAATTCCCTTCCCGGAGAAACATTACTTATAGATGAGGCTATAGGTCACCTGAGAGGCGACGGTACCGGCTACTGCGGCATCTTCAGCGTAATATTCCACGTAGTACGGAAGTGAAGCGGTACCTGAAGAGATATCAACATATCCAATAGCAGAGGGGGCAGACTGTACGGCATCACCGACATTAATCACGCTATTATTTTGGCCATCGCGCAGTTGCAGGGAAACATTCTCTGCACCGGTAGCATCAGTATTAATCAGACGACCGGTGGCGCTATCTACGGTATTACCACCTTCAAAAAAAGCTTTTGCCTGAGTTAATGCGCCAGTACAGCCGCTCAGCTCAAAGCTGAAACGAGTTTTACCATTTGTTTTAGTGGCGCCATCAAGCGTATTTGCGCTTACGGTTGGCAGCACTACTGCCGCATTTGCGCCAGCACCACCGATGTTGACATCACAGGTGGCGCCGGTAATCAGTCCACTGAAGCTCACAGTACCGGACTCGGCCGCCATGACGCCGCCTGAAACTAAGGCACAGGAAATGGCAGCAGAAAGAAAAACGCGTTTAATGCTCATAAAAAACTCCATTTATGAATAATGGTGGAAATTAAAAAAGGCACCAGGCCCATACTACACATTCAGGAAATAACCTGAGAGAAGTCATAGTCGTTTATATATTTCACCACGATTATCAGGCATCAATAAGCAGCACCGATCTACATGCGATATAATTTTCAAAACAAGTAAATTGCGTCATCTAATTAAAAAGCAATCTGCATCATTATTTTTCGCAAATGAGATCTAATAATTTTGTGCTACCTGTGAAATACGTGCAAAACGATACATACATCGAAACCAACGATCAATGACAAATATTTAATCGCTAACGCTTATCAATAAATATTAAATTGATCGCTGAAACCGTTCTTTTTGGTTATGGCAATAATATATCCATATGATTTACATGGATATGTTGTTTTCATTTTGCATGAAAACACCTTTCCTCAACATTAGAAACATTGTGTTACACGAGAAAAGTCCTATCTCACCTAAAACTCTCGTTTATGATTCGTTTAAGTTCAGCACAAAAAAAGAGCAGTTATTTTTATTTATCTGCGAAAATAAATAGCACGCTTTTTATATTCAACTGCAGGATATTGGTACAAAAAAGCGGTTATCGATGACCGGGAACAGAATTACGTGAAGAATATACGGGTTCGGAGAGCTCTTCACGACAAACGCCCGTCGCAAAACCGGATACAGTCATTCAGCCTAACGACTATCAATGCAGGTTTTTATGACAACTCACCAAATGCGCATCGCCAGACCGGTCACCGATCCTCTACTCAGTAGCAAAATGTACTGCGACGGGCTGGGCCTGGAACAAATTGCACAGTTTGTCGATCATGATGGCTTTAGCGGAGTTATGGTGGGCCGCCGCGATCTCGGCTGGCACCTTGAATTCACCCTCTGTCATCATCATCCGGTGACCCCCACCCCGAGCGAAGAAGATTTGCTGGTGCTCTATTACCCGCAAATCGCTGAATGGCAGGAACAGTGTGAGAGAATGCTGACCGCCGGTTTTTTGTCGGTCAGCGCATTTAATCCGTACTGGAACGTAAGCGGTAAAACGTTTATCGACCACGATGGCTATCGTGTGGTTCTGCAAAACAGAAGCTGGCCTTAAGCGCCTCTCCTCACCACCGGGAGAGGATATTTTAAGACGCCTCTCATCTGCGCCAGGAGGGGACTGCGATAGCCTTCCCGTCCCCTTTGCCCTTATGCTTAACCCTCACGCAGCCACGGGGTTACGGTAATTCCTGCCAGCAAACCTTCCGGGCTAAGCAGTCGCGTAACGGTTTGTCCCCATGGCTCCATCCGATTATCCACCAGCAGGCGATAGCCTCTGGCTTTCAGCACATCGGTTGCCGAGTCGATATCGCGCACTTCAAACTCGATCCATGCCTGAGGCACCGGCAAATAATCGGGCCAGATATCAGCGTCAAAACAGGAGCGTGCCGCCTGAGCCAGAGGCCACAGGGCAAAATGTTTGACCCCGTCGAGCGCACCATGTTCGGTCAGCAGATACTCTTCATTGCCGGGCATTGGTTTTAGCGGGAGACCCAGCGCAGCGGCATAAAATTCCCGGCTGGCTGCAGTGGACTGCGCGATCGGCCCAAAGCCCGCGATAAACAATACATCCATTCCGGCTAAATCGTATTCCATACTCTCTCCTGTCATTGTCCATGTTCAGTTAACCAATTTTATACTCTGTTGCGTACGCCTTGCCCAGCTACCTCTGCTCTCCCTGCGCTGGCGGCAGCTCTTGATTAGGCGGATTTACAGCTAACCTCAGCCGCATTCTTCAAGCGAGGTTTGACGCAAAATATTGGTAAAAAACTAATCAATATTTGACTGCAATTCGGCTTCCATGCCACCATCGCCCCGGCGTCCGGCAAGCGGCGCGATGGTGGTACGGGTGAATATCAGAGACCTCATATTTAAGGTTCATGCCCGTCCGCAACCTGATTCTGGCGGGATACAAAGACATGCACCAAAGTTTTAATCAGCGCGTACATTTCTATTACTGCATTCTGGTGGCGCTGAAAATACATGCAAAATCGAAGAAATCGGGCGGTGTTCGCGGGAAAAATAACTTCCTGCTAAAGTGGCTACGCAGAGCTCAGGACAACAATATATTCCACCCGGATATCACCAGCGAAATCGAATGGCTGCGCGGGAAAATCATTCAGGCCGGCTACGACACCGATCTCGAACCGATGCTGGATTTTGTCTATGCCACCGCTAAACGCGCGGAAGATCTCAAAAATACCGACTGAGTTTTACCCGAGCCGTCGGGCCCGGGTATTCAGTAAGTATTAACGCTTGTTGCGGTGCGTCAACAGGTAGACTGCCGGGATCACCAGCATCGACAGCAGCGGCGCGGTGATCATTCCGCCGATCATCGGCGCGGCAATACGCTGCATCACCTCTGAACCGGTGCCGCCGCCCCACATAATTGGCAACAGACCCGCCATAATCGTCGCGACGGTCATCACTTTCGGACGCACGCGCAGCACCGCCCCTTCATGAATCGCCTCGTTGAGAACCCGCTCATCCAGCTGTCCTCGGCGTTTGGCAATCGCCTGGTTTAAATAGAGCACCATGATGACCCCAAACTCCGCCGCCACGCCGGCGAGCGCAATAAAGCCAACGGCGGCAGCCACCGACAGGTTATAGTCCAGCAGCCAGAGCAGCCAGACGCCGCCTACCAGCGAAAACGGCAAAGTGCCCATAATCAACAGCGCGTCTTTAACCCCACTGAAGGTGACGTAAAGCAGAATAAAGATAATCAGCAGGGTGAACGGCAGTACGATTTTCAGCTTCGCCGTCGCGCGTTCCAGGTACTCATACTGCCCTGACCAAGTCAGTGAGATACCTTCCGGCAGCTTGACCTGTTTGTTGACTTCGCTCTGCATTTCATCAACCGCGGACTTCAGGTCGCGCCCGCGAATATCCACGTAGATCCAGTCAGACAGGCGCGCATTTTCGCTTTTAAGCATCGGCGGGCCGTCGGTAATGGCGATATCCGCCAGCTCGGACAGCGCCACCTGCGCCCCGCTGCTGGTCACCACCGGCAGTTCACGCAGCTTTTGCAGCGAATCGCGCATTTCGCGCGGATAGCGAACGCTTATCGGGTAGCGTTCGCGCCCCTCAATGGTTTCGCCAATGTTATCGCCGCCGACGACGCTGGCGACTACCGACTGCAGTTCCTTCACCGACACGCCGTAACGAGCGGCTTTCACCCGATCGATAGTGATATCAATATAGCGGCCGCCATCGAGACGTTCCGCCAGCGCCGACGTCACGCCCGGTACGTTACGCACGATACGTTCAATTTCCCCGGCGGTTTTTTCAATCTCCGCCAGATTGTTACCGTTCACTTTGATGCCGACCGGGCTTTTGATACCGGTCGCCAGCATATCCAGGCGGTTACGAATCGGCGGTACCCAGACGTTGGCAATCCCCGGCACTTTCACCGCATTGTCCAGTTCGCTGATAAGCTTATCCATGGTCATGCCGGGCCGCCATTGACTTTTCGGTTTGAACCTGATGGTGGTTTCCAGCATCGTCAGCGGTGCCGGGTCGGTGGCGCTCTCCGCCCGCCCGGCCTTACCGAACACGCTTTGTACTTCAGGGATGGTCTTAATCAGACGATCGGTCTGCTGCAGCAGACGTCCGGCTTCACGGCTGGAGATCCCTGGTAGCGTGGACGGCATATACAGCAGGTCGCCTTCGTCAATTTGCGGCAAAAATTCGCTGCCGAGCTGCGCCAGCGGCCACAGCGTGGCGACCAGCAGCAGGCCTGCCGCCGCCAACGTCGCCTTCGGCCACTGCAGAACCTTATCCAGCAGCGGTTCGTAGGCGCGAATCAGCCAGCGGTTAAGGGGATTGGCGGTTTCATCGGGAATTTTTCCGCGAATAAAGTAGCCCATCAGTACTGGAACCAGCGTAATTCCAAGACCAGCGGCCACCGCCATCGACCAGGTTTTGGTGAAGGCCAGCGGCGAGAACATCTTGCCTTCCTGCGCTTCAAGGGTGAAGACCGGGATAAACGACAGGGTGATAATCAGCAGGCTGCAAAACAGCGCGGGCCCCACTTCCGACGCCGCGTGCTGGGTTATCTGCCAGTAATCGGCGGAGGATGGCTGGCGCTCGGGATGCTCATGCCGCCACTGCTCCAGTACCTTGTGCATATTTTCAATCATCACGATCGCCGCATCGACCATCGCCCCGATGGCAATCGCAATCCCGCCGAGCGACATCATATTGGCGCTGACGCCCTGATAGTGCATCACGATAAAGGCGCCGAGGATACCCAGCGGCAGCGTGATCATCGCCACCAGCGCGCTGCGGAAGTGGAACAGAAATAGCGAGCAGACCACCGCAACGACGATAAACTCCTCAATAAGTTTATGACTCAGGGTTTCGACCGAGTTTTTTATCAGCTGCGAACGGTCATAGACCGGGACAATCTCTACCCCGGCGGGCAGACTTTTTTGCACTTCCGCCAGTTTGGTCTTCACCGCATTAATCGTGGTCAGGGCGTTTTTACCCGAGCGCATAATGATAATCCCACCCGCCACTTCTCCTTCGCCGTTCAGCTCGGCGACGCCGCGCCGGATTGCCGGGCCGCGTCGCACGCTGGCGACATCGGAAAGCAGTACCGGCACGCCGCTGCGCGCAGCGATAACGACCTGATTAAAGTCCTCAATAGACTTCAGGTAGCCGGTGGTGCGCACCATATATTCGGCTTCGCCCAGCTCAAGCACCGAGCCGCCCCCTTCCTGGTTAGCGCTCTGAATCGCGCTAATCACCTGTTCGTGAGTCACGTTCAGCGCCCGCAGCCGGTCAGGATTAAGGACAATCTGATACTCTTTCACCATCCCGCCGACGCTGGCGACCTCTGAAACATCCGCCACGGTTTTCAGTTCATATTTGAGGATCCAGTCCTGAATCGCCCGCAGGTCGCCGAGGCTATGCTGGCCGCTTTTATCAGTGAGCACATATTCAAACACCCAGCCGACGCCGGTGGCATCCGGGCCCAGCGAAGCTTTCGCCTCCGGCGGCAGGCTGCTCTGGATCTGACTCAGGTACTCCAGCACCCGGGAGCGCGCCCAGTAAGGGTCGGTATCGTCATCGAACAGTACGTAAACGTAGGAATCGCCGAACATGGAAAAGCCGCGCACGGTTTTTGCCCCCGGCACCGACAGCATGGTAGTGGTTAGCGGGTAGGTCACCTGATCTTCAACAATCTGCGGCGCTTTGCCCGGATAGCTCACGCGAATAATCACCTGGGTATCGGAGAGATCCGGCAGCGCATCGAGCGGCGCCTGCTGTATCGACCAGACGCCCCAGGCGGCCATAATTAGCGTTGCCAACAGCACCAGCAGGCGGTTGCGCAACGACCAGCGGATAACGGCGGCAATCATGGCTGCTCCTTAGCGCCGTTCATCGGCACTACAGAGGTGACGCGCGCCCCTTCGTCGGTCAGGACGAAACTAAACATGACCGACTCCCCGGGTCGCATTTGTTGCCGCTGCTGCGAGCTAATGGCGAAGTCCATGATCATTGCCGGCCACTTCAGCTCCGGGACCGGCTGATGCGCGATGGTCACCGCCTCATCGCTCACCGCCTTAATGACGCCATGGGCCGAGTAGCTTTTTATCTCTTCTTGCTGGCCGGCGATTTGCGGCAGCGCGCTGCGCAGGCTGGCTTCAGAGTCAATCAGGAACTGTCCAGAAGTCACCACCTTCTGGCCCTCTTCAAGCCCGGATTTAATCTCGACCAGGCCATTTTGCGTACGCCCTGCGACCACTTCAACCGGACGGAAATAGCCCGCACCGTCAGCAATCAGCACGCGATTGCTGGCACCCGTCGCGATCAGCGCCTCTTCCGGAATGGTCAGAACCGAATTCCTCTGGCCTGCCTCAGCCAGCTGCACGTTCAAATACATCCCTGGCCTGAGCTGATGCTGCGGATTATTCAGCACCACGCGGGCTTTTAGCGTACGAGTTGTCGCGTCGAGATCGGCAAGCAGCTCGCTGACGGTCCCCTGAAATTCGCTACCCGGCCAGCTGCTGGTGGTCGCCGTCACGGGACTGCCTACGTGCAGCAGGCTGGCCTGGCTTTGCGGATAATCAATCACTATCCATACCGGATCGAGGCTGGCCAGCTCGAACAGCGGCTGGGTAGCCGTCACCTGCGCGCCGGTACGCACGTCCAGCTTACTGACATAGCCGTCATGAGGGGCGCGCACCGTCATACGAGTTTGTGGTTTACCGCTACGCTCGACGCTGCGGATAATCGACTCCGGCATAAACTGCAGCTGCAGACGGGCGCGGGCGGCGGCGGTCAGCCCGCTATCGCCCAGCCCCCTCACCGCCAGATACTCCTGCTGCGCCGCCGCCCACTGCGGGAGCCATAGTTCTGCCAGCGCCTCATTCTTTTTCACAAATTGCTGAGAAGCGTTAACGTAAAGTTTCTCAATCAGGCCGTTGGCCAGCGCCGGAACCGTTTCTACTTGACGCTCGTCTGCGGCGACGGTGCCAAAAGCGCTGACCGTCTGCGCCAGCGTCTGCCGGGTGACCTCGGCGGTGCGTACGCCCAGATTTTGCTGCTGACGGGCGCTAATTTGTACGCCCCCGGCATCGTCGTTCGCGCCTTCATCGGCGTAGCGCGGCACCAGCTCCATATCCATAAACGGCGATTTTCCCGGTTTATCAAAACGGGTGCCGGGGACCATCGGATCGTACCAGTACAGCACTTTGCCGCCGGGTTCCGCCTGCGCTTCGCCAGCGGAGAGCGTCGATGCATGGCGCGTGCCCAGCCAGTATCCGCCCGCGGCGGCAAGGGCGACAGCCAGCACCACAAGGGAAAAAGCAGTTTTAAGCTTCATTATTTAACATCCTGTGGAATAAGGTAGCGAATGGCGACCCACGCGTCGGCGAGGGCTTTTTCAGCATTGTTGCGGGCAATTTCTCCGCTCAGCAGGTCGCGGCGGGCAGAGAGCAGCTCCGCCAGAGCAGAGCTGCCGGCACGATACTGGGCGTTGACGAGGCTCACCTTTTTGCGCAGCAGCGGCAGAACCTCGTCCTGCTGGCGGTCATAAATGGCTTTCGCGGCGTTATATTGCGAGATCAGCTGATACTGCTGCGCCTGATGCTCGCGCATCAATAACGTCAGCCGATCGTTAGCTTCATAGCTACGTGAAACATCGGCCGCGTGGTCTTTATCCTGACGTTTGCCCTGAAAAACGGGCATATCGACGGTAAACATGACCCCGACCATGTCGTCGTAATCATCCCCGCGCCTGGCGTAATAGACCTCGACGCCAACGTCCGGGATCGCCGCCACCGCCGACTGGCCTGATTTCGCTTTTGCCAGATCCGCCTCGCGCGCGGCCTGAATCACTTCCGGATGTAGCTTTATTCCCTCAATCAAGGCGGCTTCGTCGGCCGGCAAACGTTCAATTCGCGGCAGCGGTCCGGAGATATCCTCGACATCCTTACCGGTAAGCTGCATCAGACGCGCCTGAGCGACCTGAACATCGCGGCGGGCATTATCCTGTTCATTTTTCATGGCATTCAGCGCCAGCTGAACGTCAAGCACGCTGCCGGGACTGGCGCTGGCGCTGCTGATGCCCGCCGTCTGTACGCCGATGTGTCGGGAGGTTTCGCTAATCAACGCCTGTACCGAACGCAGCGATTTCTGCGCCACCGCCAGCGCCAGCCACGCCTGGGCGGTTTCCCGCTGTAATCGGGCGCGAATAACATCGGTACTGGCGGCTGTACGGCGCGCCTCGGCGGTTATCGAGTCGGCCTTACGTTCGCGCTTGGTGCTGCTGACATAGTCCTGCATCACGCCAACCCGTTGCATGGTCATTCCCTCGCGGGTCAGGCGTCTGGCGTTATTCCCACCCAGAGGGACGTTTTCGATACCAAATTTCAGCTTCGGATCGGGCAGCTGCATAGCGGAGTCCGCCATGTTTTTTAATGCATTAACCTGATGGTCGTTGGCGGAGAGCTCGGCAGAATAGCTTTCCGCAGCCGACAAGGCCTCAGCCAACGTTGTCGCCCAACCGTGGGTGGAAACCAGCGACAGCAAGAGCGGCAGCCCGCAGGCCGCCTTGTTTAAAATGTGCATAATGACTCCGGAGTTATTGCGCGGTTATAGAAACGAGCGCGTAGCCGGAATCCGTCTGGCGGAAGGTAAAATCGACCTTTTGCCCTACCGCCAGCTTTCTCTCCTGGTTATTACCGAGCGCAAAACTCATAGTCATCGCCGGCCAGCTCAGCCGGGCTATCGGATCGTGGGCAATTACGACAGCATTATCGCGCCAGGCCTTAATCACGCCGCTGGCCGAATAAAGCGTGGCGGAATCATCCGGCTGATTCATTTCCGGCATTGCTGCCATGCTGGACATATTATGGTGATGCATAGCGCCATCTTCAGCGCTGGCGTTAAATGAAGCGAAGGCAAAGGTCAGAAGGCTGGTAATAAGCAGAAAAATAGAGGTCGAACGCATAATAAAATCTCCGAAAAAAACATAAAGTCGCCCGCAAACCGGGCAGGTCTGATGAATGTTTTTAACGGCGTTTTATTCTCTGAAACGACAGAAGCGTATTTCAGCCGGCGGACCGGTGACCGGCGGCGTGTGCCAGTCCATACGTTCAGCGCAGTTCTCCTGCTGCGGGGAAACCACTAATAGCGTGGTTTCGGAAGGAAGCGCATTTAGCTGTAAAGAAGTAGATGGGTTCGGCTGCGCGGTATCCGGATCGCAGTGCTTCTCGCAGATTGCTTTCTGGCCGACGTTTTCCATACCGGGCATGCTCATCATGCCATCGACAATATGATGAATCTGGACCTGGGATGTAACCGGCTGCTGCTGGCCGCCGTGGTGCGCGGCAACGGCCAGCTGCAGGTTGAGCAGTAACCAACAGGCGACAACAAGCCCGGCGCGGATCCGCAAACGGCGCCGGGTGACTTGTTTAAAAAATGCCTGTAGTGACCGAGTCATAGAGATATTCACAATGAAAAGACCGCTGAATTAAATCACACTCATCAGCAGAATTAAACGATATTGCAAACAGAAAACCACAAGTTAAATAGAATGAAGTTTCTCTATAAATATTTACACCGTATGGCTAAATAATGATTTGACCTTCCCCCTGGGGGAAGGTGTATAGAGAAAGCCAATGTATTTAATAAATAGCAAAAATGTTATTTATATGTAATTTCAGAAATCAAATCTACTGTTATTCCAGCACTATCGTATCGCCGGTTGCCGGAGCCGAATCTGCAGACAACCACCAGCGCCCCCACGAACCAGTACAGTGACAGGCCAGCACTTTTTCCACTTTCTGCTGGTGTAAAAACTGCTTGAGGCGACGTATCTCCCAAGGGGGCGCGGTACGCAGATGAAGGCCGCCGATTATGGCGTGTATCTGGCGGACGCCGGTTATCTTTTGGCAATGGCTGATGGTGTCGATGAGTCCGCGATGCCCGCATCCGCAAATGATAACTAATCCTCGCGGCGAGCGGTAAATCAACACGCCTTCATCGGCAATATAATCCGTCTGCTGACGCTCCCCCTCAAGAACGCCATATGCTCGCGGGTGAGCCACGTCTATCTCACCGGACCACATGAACCGTTCGCCGATTATCAGCGGCTGGCGGCTGTACTCCATGCGGTGGCGGGAATAGTCAATTTCTCGCGATAGCTTTTTGATTTTCCAGCTGCGCCCGACAGCGGTTAGCGCCGAGTAACGGCTTTGTCCGACCTGTGGATGGCAAATAATACGGCTATTATCCGGCAGCCATGACACGCCGCCGCAGTGATCGTAATGACCGTGTGAGAGCACCGTAGCGGTCAGGTCGCTTAACGAAACGCCCATCCGCCGCGCATTTTGCATAAAGCTGTCGTCAGGACCTGTATCAAATAGCACGCGGCTGGTTTCATCCTCTAAAAGCAGGCTTAAACCGGGTTTGACCTTCAGCGTGTTATCCTGTCCCTCGCCGAGGCGGTTTTCGAGCAATACCTTAACGAGTAAAGCCATTTTATTTCCATTAGCAAATAAATACCTCGTCTACTCTAACCCAAACCCGGCAGGCATGCCGTGACCAATCCTCAACTAAAAACGTGACGTTGTCACTTAAAGCCCGACAAAAGGCTCTCGTCCTTTGCCAGATAAACATTGCCATCTATGATGATGGGCAGGTTTCTCATAATCGGAGCGCACTATGGCAGACTGGAATCCTTCCCTGTATATGAAATTTGGCGCTGAGCGCACGCGGCCCGCCGCCGAGCTTCTCTCCCGCGTCGCCCATCATCCTGTAACCCTGGCCGTTGATTTAGGCTGTGGTCCCGGCAACAGTACCGCTCTGCTACGTGATGCCTGGCCTGAAGCGACGATAATGGGTGTTGATAACTCTCCCGCGATGCTCGAAGAGGCCGCACAGACGCTACCGGACTGCCGGTTTATCGAAGCGGATATCGCCGAATACCGCCCTGAGCGGCCGGTTGACTTAATTTACGCTAATGCATCGCTGCAATGGCTAACGAACCATCAGCGGCTATTTCCTCGTCTGATAAGCAATCTCGCGGCAAATGGCGTTCTGGCTGTGCAAATGCCCGATAACTGGCAGGAGCCTTCTCATACCCTGATGCGTCAGATCGCGGAAGAACTGGGGCACCCTGCCAGCGGGCGGCATCCTTTACCGCAGGCGCAGGAGTACTACGATATTCTGACCGCCAGCGGCTGTGAGGTGGACATCTGGCGCACAACCTACTATCACCCGCTGGCATCGCATCAGGCCATTATTGAATGGCTACAGTCCACCGGGCTGCGGCCATATTTACAACGGCTTGATGCACAACAGCGTGAAACGTTTCTTGCATGTTATCTGGAACGGCTAAAACAGCACTATCCGTTACAGTGTAACGGAAAGGTATTATTACTATTTCCGCGTCTGTTTATCGTCGCACGTCGTTAATCCGAGGGGAGTTGACTAGCGGCGGCGCCGTAAACCGACGCCGTATGGTCTGATTTACCAGGAAAGATGATGGACCAGAGAAAGATCCCACGCGGTAGCCAACAGCGAAAGAAACATGATGACATTTACAACCGTCTCTATGCGTTTTTCCATTTTATTTCTCCTGAGTCGTTTCCCCAGGTTTACAGGGAAAATCTTAACAACTTCTTAATCTCAGACTGTCAGAGCGTCACGCGGTAACGAACATAGTCATCAGCGGGCGTAAATTCATCATAGAGACGTCGCGCCGGGTTGTCAGTCCGGGTATGCCAGTACATGCGCGACCACCCTTTCTCTTTCCCTTCCCTCTGGAGCGCCTGCATTAATGTTCTGGCGATGCCCCGCCCCCGAACCTGGGGGTCGACAAACAGATCCTCCAGATAGCAAACAGGCGTCTTGACCCACGTTCCTTCATGGAGCACGCAAATCGCAAACCCCGCCACATTGCCATCTGCAAGGGCCACGCGGCCTAATACGGGCGATGCGGAATCAAGCATGCGTTGCCAGGTATGTTCGGTGACGTCCGGCAGCTGCGGGCTATCGTAGAAATGGGTATAGCCTTCCCAAAGCTGTAGCCACTGCGCTTTGTCCTGCAGACTCACTTCACGAATTTCAATGACCATTGGTCCAACTCCTCATTTGGATAAGCCATTATTTTCCGGTGAGATAATTTGTTCAAGCGACCAGGACACAATTCATCGTTTTCTCACAATTGCCCTTTTTTTACTGATGGACGCCATTGGCAGGTTCTTACAGACCTGCGTGATTGGAAAAAAAAATAAGTATGTTGTAACTAATTAAGGGGCAAAGAGTACCCGGCTGAATGTCGGGTTACTCTTGATATCTACCGTCCAGAGGCGGGATTCAGGATATCAGCACAACGGCTTAACGGCAGCGCGCATGCCGTCGTGCAGGATTGCGTCCAGATCCAGCGTCACCTGTTCCACCAGGCCGGAGACTTTGGTCAGGTCCTGCTCCCAGTGGGACTCCACGGACAGCACCGCTTTTACCAGTTCGCTGGTACTGATTTGCGCATCCCGATGCCGGGCCCACAGCGCCTGATAGCTCTCCATCCATTCGGCGTCATCCTGTACCGGATAGCTCTCGCCGTTACGCTCCCCGCGATAAAACGCAATCAACGCCGCCAGGGCAAAGGTCAGGCGCGGCGGAAGCCGGCCCTCTTTTTTCTGCCCCGCCAGCAGCTGCGGGAGAATGCGGGTACGGTATTTAGTCATACCGTTCAGGGCAATAGACAGCAGCTGATGCTTGATATACGGGTTACGGAAACGGCCGGTTACCGCGCTGGCGAAAGATTCAAGCTCATCTCGCGGCAGATCGAGTACCGGAATAATCTCTTCATAAATCGCCTTTTCAACAAAAGAACAGATTTCCGCATCGTTCATCGCCTCACCCACGGTGTCCAGGCCCGCCTGAAAAGCTACCGGCACCAGCGCGGTGTGCGCCCCGTTCAGAATCGCCACTTTGCGCTCTTTATACGGCTTAATATCGTCAACGATTAGCACGTTAAGCGGGAATCTGTCGAGACGCAGCTCGGTGGCCAGAGATTTTGGCCCCTGAATAACAAACAGGTAGAAGTGTTCTGCGGTATCGAGGAAACCATCTTTATAGCCTAACTGTTCTTCAATCTGCGCGGCTTCATCGCGCGGATAGCCGGTGACTATCCGGTCTACCAGCGTGGAGCAGAAGGCGTTGGCCTCATCCAGCCAGGTGATAAAGGCTTGCGGAAGCGCCCACTCCTGCGCATAGCGCAGGACCAGTTCACGTAGCGCTTCACCGTTATAATCAATCAGCTCGCAGGGAACGATGACCCAACCTTTATCCGCCGCGCCAGAAAAATGGCTGTAGCGTTCAAACAGCAGGCGGGTCAATTTGGCCGGATAGCTTACCGCAGGCGCATCGTCGAAACGATCTCCCGCGTGATAACTAATCCCGGCTTCGGTGGTATTGGAAAACACAAACCGCATATCCGGATTATGCGCCAGACGCAGCAGCTCAGCGTAATCTGCATAGGCGCTGATTTCGCGATTAACGGAGCGAATCAGGCGCGCGTCGCTGACCGCTTCGCCCTTCTCATTCAGACCGCGAATTATCGTGGTATAGAGACCATCCTGGGTGCTGAGCGACGGCGGAAAAGCACTCTCAATCGGACGCACGATCACCACCCCGGAATTCAGGTCGGTATGCTCGTTAAGGAGATCGATCTGCCAGTCGATAAACGCGCGCAGGAAGTTGCCTTCACCAAACTGAATGATGCGTTCAGGGTACTGCGCGCCCGGGAAATCGCGACGGTTTAATGTTTTCACAAAGGTTCCCTCATAGAGTAGTCATACAACCTGATTGATTGGTCCAATAAGTTATCAGCTTTTTAGCCAGGTGAAACCCTGTTTTGATCAAAGCTGTATGCAATATCAAATTTGTAGCCAAAATAATTCCAGCTGCGGGACAGACCATTAAACGGTTGAACAACGCCTGGCGCTGACTCTGAAGACGTAAATTTCGCGGCAAACGGGTAATCCCCAGTCGCCTGTTCAGCAGAATGACCGGGGACGATCCGCAACGGATTCAGGCGCCATTAAGCAACGGCAGCTAACGGCGTGGCTACTGGATAACCAGGCTAAGAAAGCCACCGCCGCTGCGGCCTGCAGTATGACGGGGATATCAGAGGAATTTATAGAACAGAGATGTCGCGGTCAGCTCGCCGTCCGGCATCAGGGCATAGCGCGGGATTTCTCCGGCCTTTTCCCAGCCGCACTGGACGTAGAAGTTTTCCGCTCCGCTGCCGGTCGCCGTATCCAGCACCAGAACGCTTTTACCCTGCTCGCGCGCAATCTCTTCCAGCCTGGTCATCAGCGCATTTGCCAGTCCCTGACGACGCGCATTTTGGTGAACCAGAAGCTTGGCAACGTCAGCCCGGTGCGGTTGGTTTTCCGGCTGGTCGATAACCAGCTGCACCGTACCAACCAGCCGCTGCTGCGCATCCGCCGCGGCAAGGATCACGCGTTCCCCGGCGGCAACGCTTTGCGCCATTCGCCGCCAGAATGCCGTCGCGGTTTCCGGTGCAAAGGGCTGCATAAAACTCACCGATGCCCCGCCGTTGACGCAGCTGACGAGGATGTCGGTTAATTGTGGCAAGTGTTCAAGAATATCGTCGCGCGAGAGCGTGCGCAGAGAAAATGATGTGGTCATAGGTAACTCCGTAGCTTGACCACATCACTATGTTTTTAACTTAAATTTAACACAAGCAAAATTATCATCGCGTTTTCTTATGTCACGCTTCAGGCCAGTCTTTGCGTAAAAATACGATTGCGGCCCGCTTTCTTGGCCTGGATCATATAATCGTCGGCCTCCATCAGCAGCTGATTAAACAGATCGGTGACTCTTACCGCGCCGAGCGGTTGGCTCTCCAGCCCCATACTGATAGTCAGCTGAATGTGGTTTTGTCCCCAGCTGAAGGTCTGGGATTCAATGCCCTGGCGAATTTTTTCCGCCAGCGCCTGTCCGTCCTGCTCTGATGCGCTCAGCGCCGCGACGGCAAACTCTTCCCCGCCGATACGAGCCACCATCCCCTCGTCGCCCACCAGCTGGCGCACCTGCTGCGCAAACTGAACCAGAACGCTGTCACCGCACTCATGGCCCCAGCGGTCATTAACCTGCTTAAAGCCGTCGATATCCAGTACCATAACCGTCAACCATTTTTCATCCTCGAACGTCTGACGTTTCAGGGCTTCGCTTAGCCCCGAGCGCGAATAAACCCGAGTCTGGAAGTCGAAATCAGCCCGCAGCGCCAGCTGTTTAACGAGGTTATTTATCGCCTCAACGCTGGAAGCGACGATGATTGGGCTTATCAGCATCGCGGCAATCCCCAGACGCGTTGAAAACAGCTGCCACGACTGCATCCGGACATCGGTCGTGAGGTGGATAAGCGAGTTGGCCACCAGCAGTATTTCGCTAATTCCGGTAATAAAGGTCAACAGGCAGGTGAGCGGTAGCGGATAACGAATCGCGCACCAGATCAGCGCCGGTAAAGGAAACGTGATGCTTCCGGCTCCGCCAACCGCCACCCCGAGCACAAGCGACAGCACTAATGCAATGGCCGGTAATAGCTGACGCAGACGGAAACGCCCGAACGCCGAAGGGAGCGTCAGGGTCAAAATAAACGGCAGGATCAGCACCGCGGTCGAGAACTGTTCGCTGAACCAGTCAGCCAGTTGGGAAACAAAGGTAGCGCGTTCAACGTCTACCGATCCCAGCGCGCCTACGGCTGCGCACAGCAGCGCCGCCAGCAGGCAGTAGCAAAACAGACTCAGGGCGTTAATCGGTCCCGGCATCGAATCCGTCCGGCGCTTATCCCACAAAATAAGCTGCGCCAGGGTCACGATAAAAACAATATTGGAGAAATTAATCAGGAAGGAGGCAAACCCCATTCCCCAACGCGAAGTTAATCCGTCATAAACCAGCATAGCGGCAAAACAGACGGCATAAAAATAACTGCGATTTAGCCAGACATAACGCGCAAAAACCCCTGCCATCACCGCATTAAGCGGCCAGAAAAACGACAGTTCCTGCACCAGGCGCAGCATCGCGCCCAGAAAATGCAGCAATAGCGTTAAAGTGAACAACACCAGCGCATCGCGCACGGGATGTTCCTCACGAAACAGCGAGAATGACCGAATCGACAGTGAAGACATTCATGATTATCCGTCTAATTGTTTCAGGTAATTATTATGTTAATAATTAGTTAGCAGTTCATCATATCATGAGAATAATTATCAGGCATATACCGCCGCCTGATGAATTACGGTCGGCTGCGGTTCGGCGTATTCATCTCAATAACCAGCCAGTGGTGAATGACCTGCACCACGTAACGCTGCTCTTCTTCGCTCAGCCCGCGCCCGCGGGGGATGGCATGCCACTTTTCCAGGCAGCCGCGGCAGCAGGTTGCCGTCGCATGCTGCGCGATAAACACCGGATGCCCGCGCATCGGCGTCTGTTTACCATCGTTAGGAATTTGCGCAGGAGCCAGCCGCCTGGCGATAAAATCAGCCGCATGCTGGTCGATAACTTCCGCCCCCTTGTCATAACAGTACTGCCTCTCTTTAACGCCGAGGTGAAACCGCGAGCGAAAAGTAGAGCGCCGCAGGCGGGCGAACAGGTTTTCTATTGGCACCATCAGAACACCGACCTTCCCAATTTCTGGGTAAGTTTTTCCAGTAAAGCGATTCCGGCCAGCGAGTTTCCCGCTTCATCAAGCTCCGGGCTCCATAACGCAATCGCCATCTCCTGCGGAACAATAGCCACAATCCCGCCGCCAACGCCGGATTTTGCCGGTAAGCCGACGCGCCATGCAAATTCTCCGGCGTTCTGGTACATGCCGCTGGTCATCATCAGAGCATTAACCTGCCGTGACTGAATCGGCGCGATAACCTGCGTCTCAAGGTGCGGAGCGATACCTCTGTCGGCCAGGAACAGAAAAGTACGCGCCAGCTCTACGCAGCTCATCTCCAGCGAACAGTAGTGGAAATAGTTTTGCAGCACCGTGGCGACATCGTTATGAAAGTTACCGAAAGATTTCATCAGCCAGGCGATTGCGGCGTTACGCGCGGAATGCTCGAACTCTGAACGGGCAACCACCGGATCGTAAGCGATATCGCCGACTCCGCTGAGGCGCCGTACGATTTCCAGCATTCGCTGGCGGGGCGCGCTAAGACGGCTTTGCAGCATATCGCAGACCACCAGCGCCCCGGCGTTAATAAACGGGTTGCGCGGCTTGCCTTGTTCAATTTCCAGCTGCAGTAGCGAGTTAAAAGGCTGTCCGGAGGGATCTTTCCCCACCCGCAGCCAGATCTCCTCTTCCTGATAGTGGTTCATCGCCACCACCAGACTGAGGACTTTCGAAATAGATTGAATAGAGAAACGCTCGTGCGCGTCGCCAGCGCTGTAGTGCTGGCCGTCCACCGTACAGATGGCAACGCCGAGCTTATCACCGCTGACGCTGGCCAGCGCCGGTATATAATCCGCCACCTTACCGCGCCCAATCAGCGGCCTGACTTCAGCCAAAATGGCATCGAGCATTGCGTTATTAATTACCGTCGCCACGCGAGGCTCCTTGCCAACAACAAAATTCGGGCGGTAATTATAGGCGCCCTCCATGATAAGCAACAGCCCATTTCAATCTCTTCTGCTACCCCTGAATAAAAAGTACGCTGGGTCAGCGTTATGAGTGATATAAAAGCACGGAGAGAACTCAACCTTAACAAGGAAGCAAAGGGTAAATTTAATGGGTAAATCGCCTACGGAAGTCAGCAAATTTTTAAGCTATGTCCTGCGCCACCAGCCAGAGGCCATCGGTCTGGTACTCGATAGCGAAGGCTGGGCAGATATCGATGAATTGATGGCCTGCGCGGGAGGAGAAGGCGTCGCGCTCGACAGGCCGCTGATTCAGTCAGTGGTTGCGAGTAGCGATAAAAAACGTTTTGCCATCTCGGCCGATGGCCAGCGAATCCGTGCCGTTCAGGGGCACTCTTCCCGGCAGGTTGACATCGCGTTTATCGCCACAGCGCCGCCTGAGTTTTTATTCCATGGAACCGCAACGCGCTTTATTGCGGCGATCCAGGAGCAGGGTTTGCTCCCAGGATCGAGGCAATACGTGCATTTATCGGACAACGAGACAACCGCGGCTGAAGTGGGAAAACGCTACGGTAAGCCCGTGGTGTTGAAAATTAATGCCTTATTAATGCACGAGCAGAATATTGCGTTCTATCAGGCGGATAATGGGGTTTGGTTAACAGCAGCGGTGCCGGCAAAATTTATTGCCTCATGGGACCATCCCGGAGGCGGCGCCTGACGCGCCTTTTCCGGGCTACTCGATCGCAGATGATGATGCCCGGCTAAGCGCAGCGCGAGCCGGGAAGCGGCAGCGCCGACGCCTCCGCCCCGGCACATTTCTTGGGGGCGGCGCGTTGCGCCTTGCCCGGGCTACCCGGCCCACAGACGGTTGTGAACCCGCAGCCCGGGGATTTTGCGCAGCCTAGCGGCGATCTTTCCAGACGGTCTGTACGTTGCAGAATTCATGCAGGCCGAAGTGAGACAGCTCGCGGCCAAATCCGCTTTTCTTCACGCCGCCGAACGCCACGCGAGCGTCGCTGGCGCAGTAGCCGTTGATGAATACCCCGCCGCACTCCAGTTCATTGGCGAAACGACGGGCCTGCTCTTCGCTGGTGGTATAAACCGTCGCGGAAAGGCCAAACTCGCTATCGTTAGCCAGCGCCAGCGCATGCTCAGCATCGCGGGCCCGGGTTATTGTCGCCACCGGGCCAAACAGTTCCTGGCGGAAACCGGTCATCTCAGCGGTAACGTTGCCCAGTACCGTCGGCGCATAATAGTTGCCCACGCCTTCGATTTTTTCCGCGCCCAGCAGCAGGGTTGCCCCCTCTTTTAAGGTTGCCAGCACCTGCTCGTGTAGCTCATCGCGCAGGTCGAAACGCGCCATCGGACCGATGTAGTTCTGTTCATCGCGCGGATCGCCCATTTTCAGCGCGGCCACCGCGGCAACAAACTTGTGCGTAAAGGCATCGGCAATGCCCGCCTCAACGATAAAACGCTTCGCGGCGGCGCACACCTGCCCGGTATTCTGATAACGGCCAATTACTGCCGCCTTGACGGCCTCATCGAGGTCAGCATCGTTAAGAACAATAAACGGATCGGAACCGCCCAGCTCCAGCACGCATTTTTTCAACGCCGCGCCCGCCTGTGCGCCAATCGCCTTTCCGGCGCGCACGCTACCGGTGACGGTCACCGCAGCGATGCGTGAATCGTTAATAATTTGCGAAACGCCGTCGTTAGTGGCGTTAACCCAGCCGAACACGCCGGCCGGCACGCCCGCAGCGGCAAAAATTTCGCCAATCATCGCCGCGCTGCCCAGTACGTTTGGCGCATGTTTAAGCAGATAGCTGTTTCCCGCCAGCAGAATCGGCACCGCTCCGCGCAGCACCTGCCACACCGGGAAATTCCACGGCATGATGGCGAGGATCGCGCCCATCGGGCGGTACTCAATCACCGCTTTATTATCTTCAACCAGAGTCGCTTCGGTATTCAGCATCGCCGGACCGTGCTCGGCATACCAGTCGCAAAGATTGGCTGATTTAGCCACTTCGCCGCGCGCCTGAGCAATTGGTTTGCCCATCTCAAGGCTGATCATCTGCGCCAGCTCTTCACCACGGGCGCGCATCGCGCTACCAACGTTACGCAACGCCGCCGCGCGGTCAGCCACGCTAACGTTGCGCCACTGGCGATAGCCCTGTTCTGCGAGGGCGATGGCAGAATCGACCTGTTGTTCGCTCGCCCAGGCCAGAGATGACAGCGTTTCACCTGTGGTCGGGTTCACGGAAACCGCATGAGTAGCAGATAAATTCATCGTTTTTCTCTCTGTGTTGATTGCGAAGTGAGCTTATTCTGGCTTACCCTACCCTTCATTAAAAATGAATAATATTAAGCAACCTTTTCACAAAAGAAGAACACTATGGATTTGACCCAGCTTGAGATGTTTAACGCCGTCGCCAGCACCGGCAGTATTACCCAGGCCGCACAAAAGGTGCATCGGGTGCCGTCGAACCTGACCACGCGTATTCGCCAGCTGGAGGCGGATCTCGGCGTGGAGCTGTTTATTCGTGAAAACCAGCGCCTGCGCCTGTCGCCCGCCGGACACAGTTTTTTACGCTATAGCCAGCAGATCCTGGCCCTTGTCGACGAAGCGCGCATGGTCGTCGCGGGTGATGAGCCTCAGGGGCTGTTTTCGCTCGGCTCGCTGGAGAGTACTGCCGCCGTGAGGATTTCCCCTACCCTGGCGCATTTTAATCAGCGCTATCCGAAGATTCATCTGGCCCTCTCCACCGGCCCTTCCGGCACCATGATCGACGGCGTACTCGAGGGCAATCTGAGCGCAGCATTCGTTGACGGCCCGATAGTGCATCCGGGACTTGAGGGGTTACCGGTCTTCCCGGAAGAGATGATGATCGTCGCGCCCTTTGGCCACCCGCCCATTGCGCGCGCCAGCGAAGTGAACGGCGCCAGCGTCTACGCATTTCGCGCCAACTGTTCCTACCGTCGTCACTTTGAGAGCTGGTTCCACGCCGATCGTGCCACGCCGGGGCGGATCCATGAGATGGAGTCCTACCATGGAATGCTGGCCTGCGTGATTGCCGGTGCCGGGCTGGCGCTAATCCCGCGCAGCATGCTGGAGAGCATGCCGGGTCATCAACAGGTTTCCGCTTGGCCGCTGGCGGAAGAGTGGTGCTGGCTGACTACCTGGCTGGTCTGGCGGCGCGGGGCGAAAACCCGCCAGCTTGATGCATTTATAGCGCTGCTGAACGAAGATCGGCAAGCAGCATCTTCTCCATGAAGATGCTTAACGGATCCGGCTGATACGGCGCAAAGGCGCTGCGGGTCTGGTAGCCATTGCGGGTATAGAGCGCAACGGCGGCGTGTTGATGGATGCCGGTTTCCAGGCGCACGGTATGACAGTCACGGCGCAATGCTTCTCTCTCCAGCGCCGCCAGCAGTTTTTCTCCCAGCTGCTGGCCGCGATGCGCCGGGAGAATAAACACTCTTTTCATCTCGCCAATCCCCTCCTCTGTGAGCACTATCGCCCCACAGCCGACGGCCTGCTGCCGCGCATCGCGGATCAGCAGCGCGATGACCGAATTTTCCGCTAGCGCGCCGAGGTCAAGCAAATGATTACTTTCTGCCGGATAAAGCGTCTGCTGATAAGCATCCAGCTGGGCAATTAAAGCGGTCAGTTCCGGATGGTCTGGCGGGGTGGCGGCAATGGTGTACATATACAGGCTCCTTTTTGAGCCTACTGTAGCGCGGAGCTCAGACAGCTCCGCCATAGTATTAATTTATACCTTGAGTTCCCGGCTGTTCGTAGAGTGCACAACATATCAGGGAGCGCAGTTTGATTGCCGCTCCCTCTTTATTTTGCTTACTCGCCAGACGTGGTGTCGCGCAGCATTATTACGCCATTTAAATAGGTCACCGCCTGGCCGCTCATCAATACTCTTTCTCCCTTCAGCTCACAGCGAATATCGCCTCCGCGCGCGGAAACCTGCCGTGCCAGCATACGGTTTTTGCCGAGCTTTGCGCTCCAGTAAGGGATCAGCATGGTATGTGCCGAACCGGTTACCGGATCTTCCCAGACGGCTTCTCCGGGTGAAAAAAAGCGGCTGACAAAGTCATATTCACCCTGGCCTGCGGCAGTAATGGTGACTTTATGCTCGCCTGGATTCATCGCAGAAATATTGGGCCGCACGGCTTCGACCTGGTCACGAGTTGCCAGTTCGATAAGCCAGGCGCGCCCCTTACGGACATGCAGATAGCTATCGATTCCCAGCGCGGAAAGCATCGCCGCAGGCGGTTCGCACTCTTCGGTTTCCCCGACAGGAAAATCCAGCGTCAGCCAGTCGCCTTCGCGGCTCACGCTCAGCCTGCCGGAAGCGGTGGCAAAGTGAATCACCGCCTCGGGGAAATCCAGGTGATGAAAAATGACGTGCGCGCTGGCAAGCGTGGCGTGACCGCAGAGATTGACCTCGTTGCAGGTGGTAAACCAGCGCAAAGCAAAGCCATCGCTCTCAGGCACCACAAATGCGGTTTCCGACTGGTTGTGCTGCTGGGCCATTTTGAGCAGTACTTCATCCGGTAACCATTCTTTGAGAAGGCAAACCGCCGCCGGATTACCGGCAAAAGGCTGGTCGCTAAAAGCCGCCACCAGATACACAGGAATTTCAGTCACCGGGACTCCTTAACGTAACGTAATTGTGCCAATCAAATAGGTCGTTGCCTGACCGCCAATAAGAATTCGCTCACCCCGCCAGCGGCAGAGCAGCTCGCCGCCGCGGGACGAAAGCTGTCGCGCCCGCATCTCCGTTTTGCCGAACTTTGCGCCCCAGTAGGGGATCAGCATGCTGTGGGTAGATCCGGTGACCGGATCTTCCGCTACCGGCTCGCCCGGGCAGAAGAAGCGGCTGACAAAGTCATACTCTTCATCCGCTGCGCTGATACAGATCATTTTGCCAAGGCGCTGGAGCATATGCATATCCGGACGCACGGCTTCCACCTGGCGGCGATCCCTTAATACCACCAGATAATCGCGCGCCATGCGAACCTCCACCGCTTCGCTCACCCCGAGCCCGGCAAGCAGCTCCGCAGGCGGCTGCTCAATGCTCCTCGTTTCCCACGCCGGTAAATCCAGGGTCAGCCAGTCGCCGCTGCGCGTGACGCGAAGCTCGCCGACGAAGCGGGTACTAAATACGATCGTCGATGAGGGATGATCGAAGTATTCAAAAATGACGTGCGAAGCCGCCAGCGTCGCGTGACCGCAAAGGTTTATCTCAGCAAGCGTGGTAAACCAACGCAGCTCATATCCTTCATCCGTGCGCACGAAAAACGCCGTCTCTGACTGATTATGCTGCTGGGCCATTTTCAGCAGCGTTTCGTCAGGTAGCCATTCAGTGAGCGGGCAAACAGCCGCCGTGTTGCCGCCGAAGTTACGATCGCTGAATGCGTCTACCAGATAAAAGTCAATTTCCAGCATAGTTCTGCCCTTCTATTTCCTTTACTTATCGATAACATGACATAAAGACGATAAATGCACACGTTTAACTGGAAAATTAATCAGTTAGTTACTCAAACCCAGCCTAAACAAAAATGAGATGCAGATCACAAAACGATTGTATTTTCAGCAGCAATCGTTTTAAGATCGTCCCACTTCTTTCCTCTTTTTAACCAGCCCTGAACTTATGATGACAAATACGGTTTCACGCAAGGTCGCGTGGCTGCGCGTAGTCACGCTTGCGATTGCGGCATTTATCTTTAACACCACCGAATTTGCGCCCGTAGGCCTGCTGTCGGACATCGCCGACAGCTTTGGCATGGAAACCGCGCAGGTCGGGATCATGCTGACAATCTACGCCTGGGTTGTCGCCCTGATGTCGCTGCCCTTTATGCTGCTGACCAGCAAGATGGAACGCCGGCGCCTGCTGGTGGGACTGTTTATTCTGTTTATCGCCAGCCACGTGCTGTCATTCCTGGCCTGGAACTTCAACGTGCTGGTGATCAGCCGCATCGGCATCGCTTTCGCCCATGCGGTGTTCTGGTCAATCACCTCGGCGCTGGCTATTCGGATGGCGCCTCCGGGTAAACGCGCCCAGGCGCTGAGCCTGATTGCCACCGGTACCGCGCTGGCGATGGTCTTCGGGATCCCGATTGGCCGTATCGTCGGGCAATATTTTGGCTGGCGCACTACTTTCCTGGTCATTGGTCTCGGCGCGCTGATCACTATGGTTTGCCTGATCAAACTGCTGCCGAAGCTCCCGAGCGAACACTCAGGTTCGTTAAAAAGCCTGCCGGTGCTGTTCCGCCGTCCGGCGCTGCTGAGCATCTATTTGCTGACGGTGATTGTGGTGACCGCGCACTATACCGCCTACAGCTATATTGAGCCGTTCGTACAGACGGTGGCCGGGCTGAGCGGCAACTTTGCCACCTTGCTGCTGCTGACCCTGGGCGGCGCGGGTATCGTCGGCAGCATCCTGTTCGGTAGGCTCGGCAACCTTCATGCCTCTGGCTTAATTAACGCCGCCATTGGCCTGCTGCTGGCGTGTTTACTGCTGCTGTTGCCTGCCTCGCATAACGCCAACCACCTGATGCTGCTGAGCGTCTTCTGGGGCATAGCCATCATGATTATCGGGCTCGGCATGCAGGTGAAAGTGCTGGCGCTGGCGCCGGACGCCACCGACGTGGCGATGTCGTTATTCTCAGGGATATTTAATATCGGTATCGGCGCGGGCGCGCTGGTCGGCAGCCAGGTCAGCACCCATCTTTCGATGGCGTCTATTGGCTATGTCGGCGCCATTCCTGCCGTCGTCGCGCTAATGTGGGCGGTGATGATTTTTCGCCGCTGGCCTGGTTCCCTGGAGGATCAGCAGCCGCATCACTCCTGATCGTTCGAAAAAAGCCTGCCGGTCGAGAGATCGGCAGGCTTTTTTACATCATATTTCAGGTCAGGCGTGATAGGTAGAAATGATCTCCAGCACGCCGTTAATAATAAACTGCACGCCCATACAGACCAGCAGAAAACCCATCAGCCGTGAAATTGCTTCAATGCCGCCCTTGCCGACCAGACGCATAATCGCCCCGGAGCTGCGCAGACAGCCCCACAGAATAATTCCGACCAGGGCAAAAATAATCGGCGGTGCAACCAGTATCACCCACTCAGGAAAGCTCGCGCTGTGCTTTACCGTCGAGGCGGAGCTGATAATCATCGCGATCGTTCCCGGCCCTGCGGTGCTGGGCATCGCCAGGGGAACGAATGCGATATTGGCCGTCGGTTCATCCTCAAGCTCCTCTGATTTCAGCTTAGCTTCCATCGAATCATGGGCTTTTTGCTGCGGAAAGAGCATGCGGAAGCCGATAAAGGCGACGATCAGCCCCCCTGCGATACGCAGGCCGGGAATCGATATGCCAAAGGTGTTCATCACCACCTGACCCGCATACCACGCGACCATCAGGATGGCAAAGACATAGACCGAGGCCATCAACGACTGGCGGTTACGCTCGGCGTTGTTCATGTTGCCGGCAAGGCCAAGGAACAGCGCCACGGTAGTCAGCGGGTTAGCCAGCGGCAGAATGACCACCAGACCCAGGCCAATCGCTTTTAAAAGATCCATCATAATGAGTTAAGGTCCTGTAAATATTGGATTATCAAAAAAATAACGCACGCGGAGCATATCGTCTGTGGCCGGATTGTACCCGTTCCCCGCCTGATGCATTCATCATTCAGTCAAATCATAAGACAAGAAAGCGAAATAGAGTGACCTGCATCACAACAATTCGTTTTAGCAAATCGTGTCATCGGCAAATTCATCAGGTTGACTTATATTTGCCTAGGCAATAATATCTCCCGCAACTAAGTCATTGCCTGGGCAACCACTGTGAAAAACACCAGCGACCTGTTTAACGAAATGATCCCTCTTGGTCGCCTGATCCAGATGGTTAACCAGAAAAAAGATCGCCTGCTCAACGACTACCTCTCACCGATGGACATTACTTCCACCCAGTTTCGGGTGCTCTGTTCTATTCGTTGCGAAGTGTGTATTACCCCCGTTGAGCTGAAAACCGTGCTTTCGGTCGACCCGGGCGCAATGACGCGCATGCTCGACCGTCTGGTCTGTAAAGGCTGGATTGAACGGTTACCCAACCCGACTGACAAGCGTGGCGTACTGGTGCAGCTAACACCGGACGGCGCAGCCCTTTGCGAGCAATGTCACCAGGTTGTGGGTCAGAAACTGCACCAGGAATTAACAAAAAACCTGTCGACGGATGAAGTAGGCACTCTTGAGTGTTTACTCAAAAAAGTTCTGTCGTAATAAGAAGAGGTAAGATGATGTCCAGACGTAATAATGACGCCATCACTATCCATAGTATTTTGTCGTGGATCGAGGATAACCTGGAATCGCCGCTGTCGCTGGAGAAGGTTTCAGAACGCTCAGGTTATTCCAAGTGGCACCTGCAAAGAATGTTCAAGAAAGAGACCGGTCACTCGCTGGGACAATATATTCGCAGCCGCAAGCTGACCGAGATCGCGCAAAAGCTAAAGCAGAGTAATGAACCTATTTTATACCTGGCCGAGCGCTATGGTTTTGAATCACAGCAAACGCTGACTCGAACGTTCAAAAACTACTTCGATGTTCCGCCGCACCAGTACCGCATTACTAACGTGCCGGGCGAGTCGCGCTACCTGCTCCCACTGAACAACTGTTGTTAATCGCCTGCAAAAGACGTATTGAGGAAATCATGAAACAATTCGCTTCCGCCGCCATCGTGCTATTGGCGCTGGTCTCTGGCCAGAGTTACGCGGAGCAACCCACCACTCCGGTTCGTCACAATAACCGGGATGCGATGATTATTCCTTCCGAACATAATGATTCGCCGTTTGATTTCAATCACATGGCTTCGGGCAGTGATAAATCAGATGAACTCGGTGTGCCGTATTACAACCAGCAAGACCTGTAATATTCCCTTTAGCCCCGTCACCGGGGCTTTTTTATCCCCGCGCCATGCCGGGACGTACAAGCTTCAGGCCAAATACGTTGATATACAGCCCGGCCATAATCAGGACCGCCCCCAGCAGCTGCAGGCTATTTAGCGTTTCGCCCAGCAACAGAGCGGCGCTGGCCATTCCGACGACCGGAACCAGCAGCGATAGCGGCGCCACGCGCCATGTCTCATAGCGTCCCAGCAGCGTCCCCCAAATCCCATAGCCAACAATGGTGGCAACAAAAGCCAGATACAGTAGCGACAGGATCGTCAGCAAATCGATATCCCGTAAACTGGCCGCCATAGCCTGCGGACCGTCGAGGATCCACGACGCCAGCATAAACGGCAACACCGGGATCAGCGCGCTCCACACGACCAGAGACATAATCGGCGGCTGGCTCGCATGCGACATGATTTTCTTATTAAAGATATTTCCGCATGCCCAGCTAAGCGCCGCCGCCAGCGTCAGCATAAAGCCCACCAGCGGCACATGCTGACCGCCGAGGCTGGCTTCCACCAGCACCACTACGCCAAAGATAGCCAGGGCGATCCCGGCCAGCTGTTTACCCTGTAAACGCTCGCCGAAGATAAACGCCCCGAGGATAATAGTGAAAAAGGCCTGGGCCTGGAGAACCAGCGAGGCCAGGCCTGCGGGCATCCCCAGACTTATGGCGCAAAACAGAAACGCAAATTGCCCGAAGCTAATCGTCAGGCCGTACCCCAGCAGCAGGCTTAGCGGAATTTTTGGCCGCGCCACGAAGAGCAGCGCCGGAAAAGCCACCAGTAAAAAACGCAGCCCGGCGAGCATCAACGGTGGCATATTATGTAATCCCACCTTGATGACGACAAAATTCAGCCCCCATACAACTACTACCAGCAATGCCAGCAGCCCATCTTTACGCGTCATACCCTGCCTCGGTTGTTATTAGAATTTTTGTGAACAAAATCAACATACCGAATAATTCGCCTGACGCCTATCCCCGCCTTACTTCAAGTTGCATCTGCGTTGACGTTCTTACTCAGCTCATCCCAGAGCCTCGCTCCTGCGGGGGCAGCGCAAGCGCGGTTCAGGACACGGTGCCTTGCCCTGAGACTCGAATTATTCAGGATAGAGATCACTATTTTCAGTAGGGCATGCAGCCCCATTTCATCACCGACGGGAGCTATACAAGGCCTGAATAGCGTGCTATTTGTGATCGGGACAACAAAAATAACATCACATCAGGCAAGGAAAAAATGATACCGACACTCAGGCGCTCAACCGCAGCGCTGCTGGCTTCGTCGTTGCTGTTAACTATTGGCCGTGGCGCAACATTGCCATTTATGACTATCTACCTCACCCGCCAGTACCAGCTGGAGGTGGATAAAATCGGCTACGCCCTGTCGGCGGCGCTGATCGTTGGCGTACTGTTCAGCATGGGTTTTGGCATTCTCGCCGATAAGTTCGACAAAAAGCGCTATATGACCCTCGCCGTGCTGGCGTTTATTGGCGGTTTTATCGCTATTCCGCTGGTTAATAGCGTCGCGCTGGTGGTGTTTTTCTTCGCCCTGATTAACTGCGCCTATTCGGTGTTCTCAACCGTACTGAAAGCGTGGTTCGCCGACGTGCTGACACCTGAAAAGAAGGCGCAGATATTTTCCCTCAATTATACCTTTCTCAATATTGGCTGGACCGTCGGGCCGCCTCTCGGCACCCTGCTGGTGATGCACAGCATTAACCTGCCGTTCTGGCTGGCGGCCGGCTGCGCCGCGCTGCCGCTGGTATTTATTCAGCTGTTTGTGCAACGTACCAGCGCCGCGATTGCTCAGGATAACGCTGTTCAGTGGTCGCCTTCGGTGCTGCTTCGCGATCGCGCACTGCTGTGGTTTACCCTCTCCGGCCTGCTGGCCTCCTTTGTCGGCGGCTCTTTTGCATCCTGTATTTCCCAGTACGTGCTGGTAGTGGCCGATAGCGATTTTGCCGAGAAAGTGGTTGCGGTGGTGCTGCCGGTCAACGCCGCCGTGGTGGTGGCGCTGCAGTACGCCGTCGGTCGTCGTCTTACCGCGCGCAATATTCGGCCACTGATGACCTTCGGAACAGTTTGCTTCGTGCTGGGGCTGGGCGGTTTCGTTATTTCCGATAATAGCCTGCTGCTGTGGGGCGTTTCCGCCGCAATCTTTACCCTCGGAGAGGTTATCTACGCACCGGGTGAATACATGCTGATCGATAACATAGCGCCGCCTGGCATGAAGGCCAGCTACTTTTCCGCCCAGTCGCTGGGCTGGCTGGGGGCGGCGTTTAACCCGATGCTGACCGGAACGATTTTGACCCATCTGCCGCACTGGTCGCTGTTTGTGATACTGATGCTGGCTATTATTGCCGCATGGCTGATGATTTTCCGTGGAATGAACGTTCGTCCGTGGAATGATGGGGCGGTCGTCCGTGCCTGAGCCCGGGCGCCGTATGGCTGTCAGGCTGCTGTCGTCTCCCTGTCGGGTTTCGATCGTGGTGCCTGACAGCCAGTGAAGTAATACTCGATCTCAGGTTTTACCCGGAGAGAGAAACAATGAACAGTAGTAATCAGGTTAAACAATTACGTTTACAGCGCGCCTGGTCGCAGGAACAGCTGGCCGAACTGGCGGGCGTGAGCGTGCGGACCATTCAGCGCATTGAAAATGGCGACCGGCCTGCCCTGGAGACGCTTAGCGCGCTGGCGGCGGTGTTTGAAGTTAACGTCGCTGAGATTAGCGGCGATTCACCGGAGGGTCATGAAGAGTCGCTGGATTTACGCATTGAGCAGGCCAAAGCGCGCGTCGAACAAGAAAGCCGTTTTTTCCGTTCTTTGTCCGTGGCCGTAGTGGTTTGCGCCCTGCTGGCAGTGCTGAACTGGCTGACCGGTTCCGGGAGCTACTGGTCCGTCTGGGTGGCGATTATCTGGGGAGCGCTGCTGGCGGTTAAGGGATTGCGCTTGTTTGTGTTTGGCGAATGGATCAATAGCTGGCGTCAGGCGCGCCTGCAGCGGCTGCTGCGCAAGTAATCCGCTGAACTATGGTGCGCGCTTCTCCCGGGGGCGGCGCAAAGCGCCTTGCCCGGGCTACGGATCCATTGCCGTCTGCGAGCGGTAGCCCGGACGGGACCTGTAGCCCGGCTAAGCGCAGCGCGAGCCGGGGAGAGGCCGCCATCCGGGAAGGGCTTATATGGCGACCATCCCGCGGACCCCTTCGGCTTCCATATCACCCCCGCTGCCCTGCTGAATAATCGCGCCGCGCGACATCACCAGGTAGCGGTCCGCCAGCCCGGCGGCAAAATCATAGAACTGCTCGACCAGCAGGATCGCCATATCTCCGCGGTTCGCCAGCTGACGAATAACCTCGCCAATCTCTTTAATCACCGACGGCTGGATCCCCTCCGTCGGCTCATCAAGAATCAACAGCTGCGGACGGCTGGCCAGCGCGCGGCCGATCGCCAGCTGCTGCTGTTGCCCACCGGAAAGATCGCCCCCGCGCCGCTGCTTCATGGTTTTCAGCACCGGAAACAGCTGATAAATCTCCTCCGGCACCGACCGCGCGTCGCGGGCGGGAAAGCGCGACAGCCCCATCAGCAGATTCTCCTCGACCGTCAGCCGGGGAAAAATTTCGCGCCCCTGCGGCACGTAGGCAATCCCCGACTGCACCCGCTGGTGCGGCTTACGATGCGTGATATTCTTCTCCTGCCACAGCACCTTGCCGCTGCGCGCCGGAATAAGCCCCATCAGACATTTCAGTAAGGTGGTTTTGCCCACCCCATTGCGCCCGAGCAGACAGGTGACCTCCCCCTGGCGGGCGGTAAAATCCACCCCGCGCAGAATGTGGCTGCCGCCATAGTATTGATGTAACTGATTAACCTGTAGCATCCGCGCTCCTTAGCGTCCGAGATAAACTTCAATCACCTGCTCATTGGCCTGCACCTCACGCAACGATCCTTCCGCCAGCACCTGCCCCTGATGCAGCACCGTTACCCGGTCGGCGATGGTCTCGACAAATCCCATATCATGCTCGACCACCATCAGCGAATGCCGCCCGGCCAGGGTGCGAAACAGCTCGGCGGTGTACTCCGTTTCAGCGTCGGTCATTCCGGCGGCGGGCTCGTCCAGCAGCAGCAGGTGCGGCTCCTGCACCAGCAGCATACCGATTTCCAGAAACTGCTTTTGCCCATGCGAGAGAAGCCCAGCCGGACGATAACGCTCAGCCTCCAGCCGCAGCAGGAGCAGGATTTCACTAATTCGGTCGGTTTGCTCGCCGTTGAGGCGCGCCCGCAGGCTGGCCCACACCGACTTATCGCCTTTCATCGCCAGTTCGAGATTTTCCGTTACCGTCAGCGCCTCAAATACCGTTGGTTTTTGAAACTTGCGCCCGATACCCTGCCGGGCGATGGCGATGGGATCCAGGGTCATTAAGTCTACCGACTGATCGTAAAGCGCCCTGCCGCTCTGCGGCCGGGTTTTGCCGGTAATGACATCCATCAGGGTGGTTTTACCGGCGCCGTTGGGGCCAATCACGCAGCGCAGTTCGCCGACGCCAATCTGCAACGACAGATTGGTCAGCGCCTGAAAACCGTCAAAATTAACGTTAATTTCCTCCAGCTGCAGCACCGGGTCGGTCTGCTCGCGAAAACGGTCCGTGGGCAGCTGACGGGTAAAGAGTTCTTCATTCGGTTGCATCAGCGATCTCCCTTACGCAGCAGGCCGATAACCCCTCGCGGTAAAAACAGCGTCACGATGATAAAGATCAGCCCGAGAAACAGCTGCCAGTATTCCGGCATAGCCATGGTAAAGTAGCTTTTCGCGCCGTTGACCAGACCCGCGCCAAGCACCGGGCCGATTAGGGTTCCACGACCGCCCAGCGCCACCCAGATTGCCGCTTCGATAGAGTTGGTCGGCGACATTTCGCTGGGGTTGATAATCCCGACCTGCGGCACGTACAGCGCCCCCGCCAGGCCGCACAGCACGGCGGAAAGCGTCCAGACCAGCAGCTTAAATCCACGCGGATCGTAGCCGCAGAACATCAGGCGGTTTTCAGCATCACGCACCGCCGTCAGCACGCGGCCAAATTTACTTTGCGCCAGAAAATAGCCAATCCACAGAGTAAGCAACAGCAGCAGCACCGTTGCCATAAACAGCGCCGCACGCGTGCCAATAGCGGTAACGGGGAAACCGAGCAGCGTGGTAAAGCCGGTAAATCCGTTGTTACCGCCAAAGCCGGTTTCGTTGCGGAAAAACAGCAGCATGCCGGCGTAGGTCAGCGCCTGGGTCATAATCGAAAAATAGACGCCTTTGATTTTCGAGCGGAAAGCGAACCAACCGAAAAACAGCGCCAGCAGACCGGGCACCAGCACCACCAGCAGCATCGCCCAGGCGAAATGCTGGGTGCCCCACCAGAACCAGGGCAGCTCGCTCCACGACAGAAACGACATAAAGGCCGGTAGCCCATCTCCCGCCGCCTGACGCATCAGGTACATGCCCATGGCGTAGCCGCCGAGGGCAAAAAATATCCCGTGGCCGAGCGAGAGCATCCCGGCATACCCCCAGACCAGATCCAGCGCCACGGCAACAATGGCGTAGCAAAGGATCTTGCCGATGAGCGTCAGCAGCCAGGCGGAGACCGCCAGCGGATGCGTGGCGGGCAGGAGCGCCAGAAACGGCATACTCAATAGAGCGAGCAGCAGCAGGACGCCGAGCCACTGCAGCGGACGCGGCGCTTTACGCGCCAGCGTTAAGGTAATGGGCTGGCTCATCAGTCAATAACCCTCCCTTTGAGAGCGAACAGTCCCTGGGGACGTTTCTGAATAAACAGGATAATCAGCACCAGGATAAGGATCTTGCCCAGCACGGCCCCCATTTGCGGTTCAAGAATTTTGTTAAAAATGCCGAGACCAAACGCCGCCGCCACGCTGCCGGCCAGCTGACCGACGCCGCCCAGTACCACCACGAGGAAGGAGTCGATGATGTAGCCCTGGCCCAGTTCCGGACCGACGTTGCCGAGCTGCGACAGCGCGACGCCGCCGAGTCCGGCAATCCCGGAGCCAAGACCAAATGCCAGCATATCGACCCGCCCGGTAGGAACGCCGCAGCAGGCGGCCATCGCGCGGTTTTGCGTCACCGCCCGCACGTTCATCCCCAGGCGGGTTTTGTTCAGCGTCAGCCAGGTGAAAAGCAGCACCAGCAGCACAAAGGCCAGCACCGCCAGACGGTTCCACGGCAGAATAAGATTCGGCAGGACCTGCACGCCGCCGGAGAGCCATGCCGGATTGGCCACCTCAACGTTCTGTGCGCCAAACAGCATCCGCACCAGCTGGATCAGCATCAGGCTGATGCCCCAGGTCGCCAGCAGCGTCTCCAGCGGACGGCCATAGAGATGACGAATCACGGTGCGCTCCAGCGCCATACCGATGCCGCCGGTTATCAGAAACGCCACAGGCAGCGCAATCAGCGGGTAGAAAGCCAGCCACTGCGGAGCCAGCTGCGCCAGCGCCTGCTGAACCATCCAGCAGCTGTAGGCGCCGATCATCAGCATCTCGCCGTGGGCCATATTGATAACGCCTAACAGACCGTAGGTAATTGCCAGACCAAGCGCGGCAAGCAACAGGACGGAGCCGAGCGATAGCCCCGTAAACGCCTGGCCAAGAAGCTCACCCAGCCGGAGTCGGTGTTCAATTTTGTTCAGGCTCTCCCGGGCCGCGGCACGGATCGCCGGATCCGGCTCATGTTGCGCATCGGTATAGGGCGACAGCAGCGCCTGCGTTGCCGGCTCGGCGGAATGACCGAGCAGTTCTATGGCCGCCAGCCGCTGTGCGGGCCGGGGACTGGCGAGCTGCAGGCGAGCAAGCGCAATTTCCAGCTGTGATTTCACCGCGTCGTCGTTCTCCTCCGCCAGCCGCTGCTGTAGCAGGCCCGCCATCTCCGGCGTCGCTTCCCTCTGGAGCGTTTTCGCCGCCGCGGCCCTTTCCGTGACGTTGTCACTTAAAAGCAGATGACTTGCCAGCGCGCCTGCCGCCAGGTTGCGCAGGCGATTGGTCAGGCGCACCGGTTTTGTCCCCCCTTCAGGTGCCGAAACCGCCCCCAGCGCCAGCAAATTTTCACCCTGCTTGCTGAAGGCATGACCGCCGTTATCCAATTGTAATGTTTCATCTTTTAGCGCCCGCAGCAGCGGTAAACGCGACGCCTGGGGCGCGCTGGCCCACTGCTCAAGCAGCTGAGCCTGCTGGCTGCGGCTGGCGGCCACGAAATCGTCGGCGTCCGCTGCCTGCGCTCGCCACGGCATCAATACCATTAACAGCGCGAAATAACACATGAGGCGCAATGCGTTCATGGTCGTTCTCCTTTTCAGGGAAATTCGGGCCCTGGGCCCGCAAGACAGAATCAATAGCCCCGGCGCTATGCCGGGGATAACGCTTAGTTACTGGCGGTTTTTACCGGGCTATCCGGTTTTTTGTCGTTACCGGCAATCCACGGGCTCCACGGCTGGGCGCGTACCGGCTCTTCGGTCTGCCAGACCACGTTGAACTGACCGTTGTTTTCGATTTCGCCGATCATTACCGGCTTGTGCAGATGATGGTTAGTCGCATCCATCGTCAGGGTAAAGCCCGACGGCGCTTTAAAGGTCTGCCCGGCCATCGCTGCGCGCACCTTGTCAACGTCGGTGGTGCCCGCTTTAGTCACCGCCTGCGCCCACATATGCAGGCCAACCCAGGTGGCTTCCATCGGGTCATTGGTCACCACGGTATCGGCATTCGGTAGCTTGTGGGCTTTGGCGTACGCGCGATAATCGGCGACAAACTGTTGGTTGGTTGGGTTATCAACGGATTCAAAGTAGTTCCACGCCGCCAGATTGCCGACCAGCGGTTTCGTATCAATACCGCGCAGCTCTTCCTCACCGACGGAGAATGCCACCACCGGTACATCGGTTGCCTTCAGGCCCTGGTTGGCCAGCTCCTTATAGAAGGGGACGTTGGAATCGCCGTTAATGGTGGAAACCACCGCCGTTTTGCCACCTGCGGAGAATTTCTTGATGTTAGCGACGATAGTCTGGTAGTCGCTATAGCCGAATGGGGTGTAAACCTCTTCGATGTCTTTGTCCTGAATGCCTTTGCCGTGCAGGAAAGCGCGGAGAATTTTGTTGGTAGTGCGCGGGTAGACATAATCGGTGCCCAGCAGGAAGAAGCGTTTCGCCCCGCCACCGTCTTCGCTCAGCAGATATTCCACCGCCGGGATCGCCTGCTGGTTTGGCGCCGCGCCGGTGTAGAAAACGTTGGGCGACATCTCTTCACCTTCATACTGCACCGGATAGAACAGCAGACCGTTTAACTCTTCGAATACCGGGAGAACCGATTTTCGCGACACCGAAGTCCAGCAGCCGAACACCGCCGCGACTTTATCCTGCGTCAGCAGCTGACGCGCTTTTTCGGCAAACAGCGGCCAGTTTGAGGCCGGGTCCACCACCACCGGCTCGAGTTTTTTACCCAGCACACCGCCTTTGGCGTTGATATCGTCGATAGCCATCAGGGCGACATCTTTGAGCGGGGTTTCGGAAATCGCCATCGTTCCGGAAAGTGAATGCATAATCCCGACTTTAATGGTATCGGCGGCATAAACCGGCAAGGAGAAGCCCATGCTGATGACAGAGGCGGAGAGAGCAAAAGCTTTTAATAGTGTTCGACGCTGCATGTGTGTCACTCCTGAATAGCGCAAAAACAAAAATGAATTAACGACTAACCGGAAGTGATAAGGCAAAAACGGTGCCAGGTTGCAAAGTAGCCTGAAAGCGCGATGGGATACGAGAGAACGAAAGGGTCGCGCGCAGCGTTGCCTTAAAATAGTGCAACGCTGCGCTATAAAGAATTACCAGACCTGGGCGGCGATGCCGGTGACCAGACGGACTTTATCCCACTGCTGGGCTTCCGTCAGCGAGTTCCCCTCTTCGGTGGAGGCAAAACCGCACTGCGGGCTGAGGCAAATTTGCGCCAGCGGAACGTACTGCGCCGCCTCCAGCAGACGCGCCTTCACGCCTTCCGGGTTTTCCAGCTCGCCATTTTTGGTGGTGATCAGACCCAGTACTACCTGCTGCTGACCGGGGCGAATAAAGCGCAGCGGCGCGAAGTCGCCGGAGCGGTCGTTATCATATTCGAGGAAGAACGCATCGACATTAACGCCGCCGAACAGGACTTCAGCGACCGGCTCGTAGCCGCCTTCGGATATCCAGGTTGAGCGGAAGTTGCCGCGGCAAACGTGCAGGCCGACGGTCAGATCGTTCGGTTTCCCTTCAAGGGCTTTATTCAGCACGCTGGCATAAATGCGCGCCAGCTCATCCGGATCTTCGCCGCGATCGCGCACCTGCTGGCGCTGTTCATCGGAACACAGATAGGCCCAGACGGTATCATCCAGCTGTAAATAGCGGCAGCCTGCATCGTAGAAGGCACGGATGGTATCGCGCCATGTGGTCGCGAGATCATCGAAATAGTCGGCAAGGTCTGGATAAACGGTCGCATCGATATCTTTCCGCCCGCCGCGGAAGTGCAGCACGCTCGGGCTGGGAATGGTCATTTTCGGCTGCGCATTACCGCTGATGCTCTTCAGATAGCGGAAATCTTCCAGCATCGGATGATCGCCAAAGGCCAGTTTGCCGGTGACGCGAACTCCGTGCGCTTTAGTCTGTACTCCGTTGAATTGAATACCCTTTTCAGAGTCGTAGCGTTCTACGCCCTGCAAACCATCAAAGAAATCAAAGTGCCACCAGGCGCGGCGAAATTCCCCGTCGGTCACCACGTGTAGTCCGCATTCGCACTGCTGCTGGACCAGATGACGTATCGCCTCATTTTCTATCTGCCGCAGCTGCTGCGCGTCAATAGCGCCTGCGGCCAGCTGCTGACGGGCCTGTTTTATGGCGTCCGGACGTAAAAAACTGCCGACGATATCTGCGCGGAACGGGGCCTGATGACGTTGCATGGTGTCTCCTTAGCGGCGGGCAAGGTTAATTGCCCACCGTGATAGTTCATTATTTGAATTTTTAGACTTCTGGATGGCTATATATCCAGATATTGTCATGCAGACGATGCATCGGCAAACGAGAATATTTCATGGCATATGAAATAAATTCATTTTGCGAAAGGCAATCCTTCATCTTCCCAGCCGGTCAGACCGCCGAGCATCATTTTTACCGGCCGTCCAAGCAGGGCTAGCTTCATCGCGGCAACGTCCGCTCCATTGCAGTGCGGCCCGGCGCAGTAAACAACAAACAGCGTATCCAGAGGCCACTGCGCCATTCTGGCTTCATCTATTTGCCGATGCGGTAAATGCAGGGCTCCCGGAATATGACGACGGGCAAAAGTTTCTTCACTACCGACGACGTGCAGCAGAACGAAATCTGTGTCCCCTTCACGCATTGCGCTGTACACATCGGCGCAGTCGGTCTCGAGGCTGAGCTTATGACGGAACCAGGCGGCAGCGTCGGATGAACTGGCGGGGGCAATTGTGGTTACAACACTCATGGCATCTTCTCCTTGTCTGTGATACCACTACTTTAATTAACCGCCTGCACAACATCTGCCGATAACCATGACTGAAAACGCTGAAATGATGACAATTTCATCCGTGACGCTGCCGCGACACCGGGTCATCGCCCTCGCCTATGATGGCCTCTGTACTTTTGAATTTGGCGTCGCCGTGGAGATTTTCGGCCTGCCGCGTCCGGAAATGGGCGACCGCTGGTATCACTTTGCGGTGGCCGCCGTCGATGAAGGCGAACTGCAGGCAACCGGCGGGATCCGTTTGATGACCGACGGTGGTATGGCGTTGTTACAAGAAGCGGATACCATCGTGGTGCCCGGCTGGCGCGGTATTGACTCTCCTGTGCCCCCTGCGCTTTGCGAAGCGCTCGTTGCCGCACATGCGCGAGGCTGCCGGATAATATCTATCTGTTCCGGAGTGTTCGTACTTGCTGCCGCCGGGCTGCTGAACGGTCGCCAGGCAACAACCCACTGGCGCTATACCGACCAGCTACGGGTGCGGTTTCCGCTGATAGAAGTGATTGATGATGTGCTGTACGTCGGTGCCGGAGGCGTGATGACCTCCGCGGGCAGCGCGGCAGGCATCGATTTATGCCTGCATCTGGTGCGTGAGGACTTCGGTATCGACGCGGCGAATCTCGTCGCCAGGCGTTTAGTGGTTTCCCCCCATCGCGACGGCGCTCAGGCGCAGCAGATTGTTCGCCCGGTGGCCAAAGCGCGGGAGAGCCAGCGGCTGGGGCAATTATTTGATTTTCTGCACCAGAACCTCGCCGCCAGCCACACCGTCGCATCGCTGGCGGCAAGAGCCGGCATGGGGCCACGGACGTTTTTGCGCCGTTTTGAAGACGCCACCGGCAAAACTCCCGCCCGCTGGCTGCTTGATGAGCGCCTGCTGCGCGCTACTCAGCACTTAATCCATAGCCGACTGAGCGTTGAGCAGATTGCCGAGCTTTGCGGTTTCTCAAACGCCAGCACCCTGCGCCACCACTTTCGCCAGCAGTTTGCGCTTAGTCCGTTGCAGTATCGCAAGAGAATGCAGGTTGATAAAAACGCGGTGTAATTGATCAGATAAATAATCACTTCAGGCAATTTGTTAAGCATTTGTTTAGATTTCTCGAGTTAAAATCTATCCAACAACCGTAAACCTGTTCAATGAGGACAACATAGCGCATAGCAAAACTAATGGAGGTTAATCATGCTGGGAAATATGCATGTATTTATGGCAGTTCTGGGAACCATCGTGTTCTTTGGATTTCTTGCCGCGTATCTAAGCCACAAATGGGATGACTGATGAACGACGCTAATCCCCACCCGTAAACGCCCCCTGCTGCAGATGCACCAGGGGGCGTTCTATTTTGGCCTACTGATCAAACCTCACAAGACTCCTGAAACCTTCATTTGTGAATGAAGTTTCAGCAGGTTCGATCAGGTCCAGTCAAGGCTTCCATCTCTCTTCACCCAGACAATACCTGCCGGGCAAGCTTCACTTAAAAACCAAAACCCTTCAAAAGCATCACAGTCCATATCATCTTCATTTTTGGGAAATGCTACTTCAAAAGCCTCTATCTGCTCGTCGATGCTTCCTGAAAGAAACTTACCATGGCGAGCAAGTTTTATCTCACCATCCTCTAGCAAACGCCCAATAAACCAGATATAAAGCGCTTTCTCTTCTTTATAAGATAGCTTATAGATACCATCTACACTTGCTGGGTCGATATTTTTCCATAACATGGTAGTAGAAGCCCCTCGAAGAAACTCTTTCCTTTCCTGATATTGTTTTTCGGTTAAATACATCACTCACCTCTTCTACTATCTAAATTTTACTTCAAATCTATTTAATGATGTTTTGGAGGCAGCTTTAATATCGGCGTTCCCAATAATTTCAATTGTCCACCTTGCTCCGGTTTTCTCTGCTGAAGCGGAAAAATTTCGAAGATTGATTGTTTGATTATCATTTATTTTTGCATACATCAGTCTTCCGTCTGGAAGAATCTGCTCTTTAAATGGTACACCACCAGTTAGAGAGGTAGCAAAGCTAATAATTTCATCTTCAGTTAACTTTTCTGCAGCAAAAACTTTAGTTTTACCTCTGGTATCACTACCTCCAGGCCCCAAAACTTGTTGCAAAGGTTTCCCAAAAACATTTAGTTCAGCTTTAGGGTTTTGTTTGTTAAAAATACTTACTAATTTGTCAATGTTATCTTTCTGTAGGCTTTTGACATAATCGGCCGTTTTCGTCGACAAATTAGCTCCAGCTGCTGTTTCGCCTTTAATAAAACCAGCAACAGGCTGAAGGTTTAATGTCTTTGTTATATTCAGCTCATCATAGGCCTTCACCAACTGCTGTGAAAGCTTCTTCACGCTGTCTGCGGTTTTCCCGACAATCAGCGTACTGGTAGTGGTAATGGCCCCGGTACCGATAAGTGCTTCTGGTGCCACAATATCTGCCGCATAAATACCCGCCTGATTCAGGCAGAGCGCAGGATTTGTTTTACAACCTGCGATAACCAGTTTTGCCGCCAGAACCAGCTCGGGTGCCGCACCAACCAGAGTCATACCACCTGCCGTCAGCGCCATCCCTCCGCCGCTGGCAGCAGCCACAATAATCGCCGCTTCCCGCCGGGCTTGAACACGTTTAGCTGCTTCCTTATCCCCTTTATCTGCCGCCAGAATATCCCGCTGATTGTCCAGTGCATACTGCTGCAACATATGTTCCGTCATGTTGTAGCGGTATACGTTCTGAGCACTATCCGCACCGCTGTATACACCTTCTGGTGTGTGCGTAATCAGCGCACCAGTCAACGCGCCAATAACGCGTGCCGTCTGCTCTTTTGCTGCGTTACCATTTAAGGCCTCCTGCAACCGTACTAGCTGACGTTCCCGTTCATTCAGATTAGCTGGTTCAAACATCGAGCTTTGCATAATGACCCCTGCCAGCTCTGCAGCCAGAGCTCCGGCAGCGGCCCCTTTCCCGTCACCACGACCAATTTCTGCGCTGATACCCGCAACTACAGCATGACTCAGTAATTTACCCGGTATACCCAGTACCTCACCGTTATCGCCAATCAGCCCGGCCCCTTCGGCATTAATCTGGTTGCCAATATTCGCCAACAAAGCGTTAGTCAGGTTGTTCTTAAAACTGCCGCCATTGATGGTGGTATTCAGACTGGAGCTGATAACCGACTGACCGGCCACGCGCTGGACAATTTTTCCCCATCCTTCGTTTCTGACCAGAGCTGGCAATCTTGCTTTATCGGGCGGAACATCAATATTCATGACTTTATCAAAGCCCGCCAGAGCACCGCCGATGACCATAGAGGTTGCCAGCGATTTAACCGAGCTACTGCTTCCCAGTGCCGACAACGTTTTTGACAGATTTCCCTGATTTTCAACCAAAGCCACGGCGGCCTGTGCCGCCAGCGAAGACATCCCGGCGGTGACTGCACCGGTCGTTACTGCGCCACCACCAACGGAAGAAGTTACTGAAGATGCAACTGTCGCCGACAGTGAGCTACCTGCCGTGGCCGCAGCAGCAGCTATAGCGATTACCGCCGCCACTGCCGGATTCAGGCTCTGACTTTTATAATTCCAGCTGTCGTAAGCATCCTTAACCGTATTCCACTGAACATCGCTGCGTGTGTTCAGTCCCTTTAACCACTCCGTACCTGGGAGTGCACCCAGAGCAGTGACCGCCCCCTTCAAAGCCTGACTATTTTTCGTTTTAACATCGGCGCTGATGCCACTCGCGGCATTAACTGTCAATTTTCCACCGGCATAAACAGATGGAAGCACCCATTTCCCTTCGCTGTAGCCCTTATTTGCCTGTTTGATATAGAAACCTTTCGAGGTGCTGACAGTCTGCTCGAAGGTGGTATTTTTTACAGCACGGAAATTGATTTTTCCGTTTGTACTGGTCAGCTTGGCGTTCTTTTTCGCCTCGATTTTACTGGCTTCATAGGTACTATCATCGCGGCTCAGCAGGCTGAGGTTCCCTCCCGCGATAAACTCGGTTACCCGATTGGTAGTGCTGTGTTTTGTTTGTTTGATAGTGGTTTTTTTACCCCACCATTTCCTCTTCGTGTTTTTTTTCTCATAATGGCTTGTTTCCTCCATTGCCTGGGCATAGAGCCAACTCCCTTTGGCCGCCACATCCATTGACCCCTTCGCTAGCAGGCGAGATGCCTGAAAAAGAATACTACCGCCTGATACAAGGGTCATCAGACCGCCAGCATTAAACACAGTGCCCTGCTGGGTCACAGTTTCGGTAAATGCGTTACCGCCTTCACGGTAAGTGTGATTTCGCACAGCTTCGAATCGCATATCCCGCCCTGAACTCAGGACCATGTTACCGCCGGAGGAAAATTTTGATCCGTAGGTTAGTAGCTGATTGTTAGCTGCAGCAGTCAGATTTTTCCCGGCAGTGAGTGTCGTCACTGCATGACGGTCGTCCTTGTTATTATCATTGGCATTATCGATTGTGGAGTAAGCTACATTTGATAACCAAAGATTCTGCCCGGCAGAAGATTGATATTTCCTTTTGCGGAAAGCGTTCCGCCCTGTGTCCCTACGTCACGGGCAGAGTTGATCAGAAGATTACCGCCCGCATGTACCTGACTTCCAAGCTCCGGAGTCCGGGAGCCAGCAAACGGATGGCCATAATTAAGGTCCAACGCTCTGTAATTCAGGTCAACATTGTGACCGGCTAACAGGGTGATATCTTTGCCCGCATTAATCCTGATGCCATGCAACGCAAGATAGCCACCGCTGCTCAACGTGACGGAATCCGTCGCGTTTAGAGCACCAGCATGGAGCAGATTACTGAAATATTTCATCTGCTGATCTGCCGAAAGATTTTCTCCCGGACGGTGACGCGTAAGGATGGTATCAGTCCTGTTTATCGAAATGCTGCCAGAAGATGTCAGACTGATATTGCGACTCTGTGGTGCCAGTAAGATATTATTCAGCGTAATGGCGCTGCCTGAGGTTAATGCAAGGTCACGAGAGGCTTGTAGCTTCCCGAGCCACCGAACGCCATCAGTGTGATAATAATTAGGCCGCTCGCTGGAGTGCACTTTTATTTCACCTGTACGACTTACAAGCGTAATATCCTGTCCCTTCAGTTCGCTCTGCCAGAAATCGATATTACCTCCAGCTAGCACTGAAATATCTTTCCCGGCGTTCATCATTGCCAGAGACAATGTAGCGAACGAATCTGTCTGAAGCGTAATATCTCCAGCAGCTTTCATCACATCGGTGCTAATAATACTTCCTGCTCTCAGCAGAATATTTTTGGCCGTAATTGTATCCGGTCGGGCTGCGACACTGGAATAGGGCACATTTGTGACCCATGGCTCATTACTTTCTATTCGCTCTGAAAAATCAGCGACCAGATTCCCGACAGCATTAAGTCGAGAAACCAGCAATCGGCCTGGCGTCCAGTCTGTTGTCTCTCCGGTATGGCGGAATTTCAGCACTTCCTTGCGGTGAAACGCCCCACCACCTGACACTCCGCCCTCAGGCTCCGGGGCGAGGCTATCAACATAGGGATTTTTTTCATAGATAAAATACTTACCCATTGTACCTTCAAAACGATTTTCATTAATAAATCTACGACCGGTAAGCACTGCATTGCGGCCTGCTGAAATATCTCCCAAACGATTAATCAGCTCTCCAGCATTAATATAAAGATTGTTACCCGCATTAATAACTGGACGGGTACCTTCAATAAGCACGGTATAATGTTGCTTTTCTGTCTGCAGGAAGGTCATTTTTTTGAAATCAACACTACCGAACCACTTATCTGGTTCCCCCTTATCCATCTCACCTACGACATGCCCTATTCCCTGACCAAGATTTCCCACAAACACAGGATGCCAACCCAAGCGGGAGTTTGATACCAGTGCTGTCTTGGGGCGCTCTGTAATGATCTTGGTGTTAGCCTTATTGATAGTATTTTCCAGCCGTTCTGCACGTATTACCAGATCACCAGTATTGGTCTGAATACGCGCAGAACGATTCTCCACCAGGGTGGCTTTATTACCCTGAGCATCTTTCTGAATCCAAAGATTATTATTACTATGCAGCGCCGCACCATTACCAGTATTGCGCACCGTGGAAGCGAAAACTCGCATATCCCCGCGGGAAGTGGTACTACTTCTGTTGTCCACGGTTGTGGCTGCCAGCGTCATATCACGTTCTGCACGCACGCTGCTTCCGGCGGGCGTGACAATTTCCTTCCCACTGACATTAAGATCGGTTTGCGCTTTGACGTTACTGAGGGTGATTTTTCCGGCAGTCGTCAGGGAAATATCACGCTGGGTAGAGGTAACGTTTTTCAGGTTAACTCCTACTCCAGCCTCGGTGGCAACAAGGCGGATTTTACCGGCATACATGCCGCCCAGAGCCTTAGTGTCAACGGCAAGCTGAGGTTTTGCTCCATCGCCGGTAATGGTCTTTATCGTGCCATCTTTAAAGCTAACCCGGTTCGCTCCCTGGGTCAGGGTAAGCGTTTTAGCGTTAATTTTGCCATTCAGTTCGGTTGCCCGACTGATAACATCAACATATTCCGCTCGGGTTCCGTCGAGACCGTTGCCGCCGATAATCACCGCGCCTTTTTTAACATCGAGCGCCTCAAGCGCTCCTTTTTTGTTAAACTGCGGCTTGCCGGTTGTCAGAGTCACTGAAGGAGTATTGATGAAACCGCAACCGTCGCAGGTAATACCGTTTGGATTGGCAATCATCACGCCGGCTTTGTTGCCAAAAACTTCCAGCTTTCCTTTCAGTTCAGAACGGTTACCGCTGGTCACCTCGTTAATAATGAGTTCGGCCGGTTTTCCCTTGAGTCTGGAATTACCGTTATCAAGGGTCACCCCTGACTGGGTCTTCCCACCTTGCGTTGCGTTATTTAATATCGCACCAGGGGCGCCAATATTAAAATCCTTATAGGTGTTGTGTGATATTCCAGCTGCGTTGGGCGTGGCGATATTCACCACCGGAACATTTCCCGGTTTAATCACCACTTGAGTATTTCCATTAGCAGCGGTAATACCCGCCGCAATAGCGGGATGCAAAGGCTGAACGGCTGTGAGGTATATCAATAGCCAGCTGGCCCCTCGGGCCAGCGGATGAGCAAGTTTATCCATATCTGAACATCCTGTATGACGGGGCCGTCATGGCCCCTGCTGTGTGCTGGCAGTTAAAGTGAAACCGTGGCCTGCCAGTAAACCACGTGTTTATCCGGAGTAATGGAGTCCGGCCAGGACAACGGGACACCTACAGTCAATGACTGAGAGAACCATTTGTCCGTGAGCTCCAGCCCAATCGATGTCCCAGTCAGCGTGCCACCTTCGGTTATTCCTCTCTGACGCACTACATGACCGATATCCAGGGCCCCCGTCGCTGACAGCTTTCCACCTGTAAACGGCAGCGTAAGCAACTGGCTAGTTAGTTCATTCCGCCAGTAACCTCCCCGATTACCTGACAGATACTGCTCTTTAAAACCCCTGACCGAATACTGTCCACCGACTGACAATCGTTCACTGGCATAAAGGTTGTCTGAAGTGGTCTGCCCATAGGCGGATGTGAGCCAGTACAGTGAGGGATTCAGTGGGTAAAACCAGCTTGTACTGGCGCTGAAGCGGCGAAATTCGCTGCAGGGCAGATCGGGGTGAGCAGGGTCATCTCGTGTTGCTCCGGCTAAAGAGAGTCCATGTGTTAAAGACGGACCGACTGTAAGATAGCCGCCGCCAATATTCCGGCTATAGCTTAAACCGACAGCCACGCTGCTGAGGGTCGGACTACTAACGTCAAGGAGCACGCCCCCAAGCCGATTTTCTGTCTCCCTGCGGGAAAGAGCCATATCCAGCGCCAGGCGTTGTTTACCATCTCGCAGCAATGTCCGGCTGGCGGCCAGTTGGTGTGACTGCACATGACCTTCATATCGCCAGCGGAGGGCGGTATCTCCGACAGACAGGGTCTGATAAAAATCAGACCACGCATACTGTGCGCTGAACAACCAATATCCGTAAGGAACCGATACGCCACCCTGAATGCTGCGGCTGCGCCTGTCGTGATGAAACTCGCTATCCCTTCCTGCTGACAGCGTCCATTGTTCTGCCAGCCTGAGTGGATTATCCACAATCAGGCGTGTATTCATCTGTCCGCTGCCGGTACTTTTCTGCCCGCTGTTATCGGCGCTAACATCCAGGCTCGCGGGAAAACGCCGGCTGAGCGATACCAGTTCTAAACGGGAATATCCCTCCCTTTGTCCCGGCACAATATCAACTGTCAGCGAACGAGAATTCAGGCGATTCAGCTGTTCCAGCCCCTGTTCAATGTCGCGGAGATTCAGTATCTGCCCTTCAACCTGCGGAAAAGCCATTTTCAGAGCATTTTCCTGAGAACCATCCAGAGTGATGGTCTCCACCTTCCCTTCAGTTACGGCGATGATCAGGTTCCCTGCTGAAATATCCTGTTCCGGCAACCAGGCGCGTGAGGTTATAAATCCTCGGGAAAGGTAATCCTGAGTAATATCCCGTACCCGCAGCTCTATTTGCTGGAGAGTCATGCACCCTTCCATTGGGATTGTCGTTAATTTTCGCTGCGCGGATAGCGGGAGAACCGTGACGTTTTCTAGCTGGATGTGTTGGACTTTAAAGCATTGCCCTGTCGATTCAGGAAGGAGAGTTTCGGGAAGTAATGGTGCTGGCGTGGAATTGCGGAGTATATCGCGCTGCTGCTGCGAATTTTCCAGTAACGCCTTTTGCTGTTGCTCAATGACATTCTGATCGACAGGGCTAAGTGGCGCTCCCGACACAGCGGTTGATAAAAAGCCAGTCAACAGAAATCCATGCCTGAGACAAGACAAACACGACATCAAAAACTCCATTTTCTGAAATGTTGTGAAATTTAATGTAATGATATGTAATTAAATGTCCATTTATTTTTCAAGGTTGTTTGATAGTTGTACCAGACATTAACAGCCGTAATTTGAAGAAACCTCTCCGCTTGCGGTTTGGTTGCTTTACTCAACAACGGCCGCCAGCCGGAGGTTTGCTAATATTCTGAAAGTGTTTTAGAGGGGGGAATTTGACATTGTTCGGGAATTGAAATGTAGTCAGGGGAAGATTCTGAAAAAACGTCGCCCCTGGAGTTTATTGCCCCCAGGAGCCATAATGAATAACTCGCTTTACTTAGCCTGCAACTCCTGGCGGATAAGCTCTGCCCCGGCGCTTAACGCGTTAAGCTTACCCGTTGCCACCCGGCGAGATAATGGAGCCATGCCGCAGTTGGTTGAAGGATAAAGCTTATCGGCATCAACAAACTGCAGCGCTTTACGTAAAGTCGCGGCGACTTCCTCCGGCGTTTCGATCGTATTGGTCGCTACATCGATAGCTCCGACCATTACTTTTTTACCGCGAATCAGTTCCAGCAAATCCATCGGCACGCGCGAGTTATGGCATTCCAGCGAGATGATATCGATATTCGAGGTTTGCAGTTTGGGAAACGCTTCCTCATATTGGCGCCACTCTGTGCCCAACGTTTTTTTCCAGTCGGTATTGGCTTTAATGCCATATCCATAACAGATATGAACCGCAGTTTCGCATTTGAGTCCTTCAATGGCTCTCTCTAGCGCCGCGATACCCCAATCATTGACCTCATCGAAAAATACGTTAAAAGCCGGTTCATCAAACTGAATAATATCGACGCCGGCCGCCTCTAACTCTCTGGCTTCCTGATTAAGTATTTTCGCAAATTCCCACGCCAGTTTTTCGCGACTTTTGTAGTGAGCGTCATAAAGCGTATCAATCATGGTCATCGGACCCGGCAGAGCCCACTTAATAGGCTGTCTGGTGAGCTGGCGTAAAAAACGGGCATCTTCGACGAACACTGGTTTTTGACGCTCAACGGCACCGACGACGGTAGGGACGCTCGCTTCATAACGATTGCGTATTTTCACCACCTCACGCTTTGCAAAATCAACGCCGCTAAGGTGCTCAATAAAAGTCGTAACAAAGTGCTGACGGGTTTGCTCACCATCGCTGACAATATCAATACCGGCGCGTAGCTGATCGAATAAGGATAAACTCAGCGCATCCCGTTTCCCCTCAATTAATTCGTCGTTCTCGAGTTTCCAGGGGGACCATAGTTTCTCTGGTTCGGCAAGCCAGGATGGTTTAGGTAAACTGCCAGCCGTTGATGTCGGTAATAATTTTTTCATAATAGATAGCCTTGTATATGCGATGTATTAAAGAGCGTTCTGAGCCGACCATTGCGCAAGAATATTTTTATACGGTTTAATAAAGTGCTCTTCAGTAAATTTACCCTGCTCAATAGCCAACTGGCTGCGCTCTTCCCGGTCATAAACGATTTTTGTCAACGAATGATCCTGATGATTAAGATCGGGCTGATAGCAGAGTCCGGCGGCAGAGTTCGCATTGTAGATCTCTGGGCGGTAGATCTTCTGGAACGTCTCCATCGTGCTGATGGTGCTTATCAATTCAAGGCTGGTGTAGTCGCTGAGTAAATCACCGGTAAAATAAAATGCCAAAGGCGCTACGCTGTTTTTCGGCATAAAATAGCGAACCTGCAGGCCCATTTTGCCAAAATATTGCTCAGTCAAAGATGAAGCATTTGGCCGGTATTCGATGCCCAATACCGGATGCTGATTCCCGGTCTGATGATAGGTGTCTTTGCTGGATACACTAAGGCAGATTACCGGTGATTTTTTGAAATGGGCCTGGTATTCCGCAGAGTTCACAAAATGTTTGAATATATTGCCATGTAAACCGCCAAAATCGTCTGGAATGCTGAAGCCTGCACGTTGTTTATTGTGCTCTGGCAACAGCACGCTAAAATCATAGTCCCGAACATATGAGGAGAAATTATTGCCGACGATCCCTTCAATACGCTTATTGATTTTTTTGTCAATAATGCTGGTTTGCAATATCTCAATTACCGGGAAAGTATCGCCGGTAGCCTCAATTTTCATTTCCACGGTAATAATTTCCAGCGTAACGGAATAGCGCGCGCTGTTCGGGTTATCCCAATGTGCCAGATTATTGAAACGGTTATCAATCATGGCCAGGGTGTTACGCAAATTTTGCTGGCGATTTTTCCCGCGGGCGAGATTTGCAAAGTTCGTGGTAATACGCGTGCTTTCCGAAGGGTTATAGTTTTCATCAAAAAGAGTGCGTTTAATAGTAAATGTAAAATCTGTATTCATGGCGATCTTGCATCCTGATTTTGCAATGAAAACTGAGCGCGGTGCTGGCATACAGCATTAAACGGTGTGCTCTACAATCGTCTTCATGTTGCCAATAAGTTAATTTTGACTAATTTATGCCAGAGCCCGGGAATGAGTGAAAGCGACTTAATTTCATCGCGACATGAGTCATTTTCATGATCTTACGCAGAGCTGGATTTGCTGACGCAGTGGGAAGGCAATCAACCAGATTCGTAGCGTGTATCCGTGGAGGTGTCTCGTTGAAGAGAGGAAAGCGCTTATCGTCTGCGCAAGTGACCTGCCGCGAAAATTAACGGCAGGCAGGGAAACATCCGGTTATAGCAAAACTTTACGCCTGTAAGCGGTTATCAGGCACTTTCCCTCGGCCAGCGAATTTCACCTACACCATTCAGCTGAGGTAATGCAAACAAAAATCCCTGGAAACGCTTAATGCCTGCGGACTCCAGCCAACACCACTCTTCAAGACGTTCAATCCCCTCGGCAACCACCGCAATCTCAAGCTCCTGGCAGCAGCCGATGATAGAACGTACCACTGCCTGTTTAGGGCCACTCAGGTGGATATTGGTAATAATCTCGCGATCGATTTTTACTTTATCGGGCTGAATTTTTGTTAACAACGAAAGTCCAGCATACCCGGCGCCAAAATCATCAATCGCCAGCCCCATACCTGAGACGCGCAGCTTTTTTATCGCGCTGCGGAACTGACTAAAACCGGAGATCATTTCATCTTCGGTCACCTCAACGATAACCTGTTCAGGCTCCAGCCCCTGTTTTTTTATCTCCTGCAGTAGAAATTCAACGGCCTCAGGGATAACAACCAGGGACATTGGAAGAATATTAATAGATATTTTATGGTCACCGATATTAATGTCTTTCGCCAGGGCAAAAGCAACGGACTTAGACTTTAGATCCATTTCATAACGTTTATCTGGCGGAATGGAAGCAAAAAAGCTCGCCGGGCTTCCGCCATCTTTATCGCGAATAAGCGCCTCCAGCGAAGTTATTTTACCGGCCAGCGGCTCGATTATTGGCTGGAAAGCAAACTGGCAGCACCGCCCCTCTATGGCGGATATTTGTGGCTGATGAAATGGAGCATTTTGCGGGATAACAGACCATTTTTCAGGCTGGAAGCGGTGTGAAACCGGAATATGTCGCTTTTGCGTTATAAAAGTATGAATGAATTTATAGATGCGCTCTTCCGTAGAAAGATATCCTTTCAGCTGGCTAAGCTGGCGGACGGCTTTCAGCACAGTGTCACCTTCTAACTGATTAAGGTTAAAATACATCATTCCAACGTTTTCGAAACGCCTGCGCGGGGCATAATCACGCATCAGTTCTACGACCCCAAAATGACGAGGGTCGAGTTTTATCTTACTGAAAAGCTGCTCAAGAACGCTTTCATCACCTTCAAGTATCTGAAGAATAAAATTATCTTTTAAAAGCAGAATACCTGAAACTTCATGCACCATGTTATAGGCATTCGCTTTTTCAACCAGTAGCGGGAGATTAGCTTCATGAGTTAAATGTATCTGACTTCTGTAAATCAGGGTGGTCAGCATAAACCCGTCCAGATTGTTACCGGTAAAAAAGACACTATGTAACACATTTTCACGTTTAAACACAGCTTATTTATTATATTTATCTCCGCGCCTTATATTCCACAAACATATTCGTTAAATAAGCTAATCTGGCATAATGAATAAATCCCTTAATAAAAACCTGACAACGCATTTTTACTCATTGCGGTTCAGGCTTTCATTGCGAATATATCCCTGCTCACGCATACGTACCATCCCCTCCTGGCTGGTACACACCATCCCCGTTGCCAGCAGTTCAAAACCAAAGCGGCGATAGAAATCTATTTTATCTGCAACGGAATAGATAAAGGTTTTACCGAACGGCCGTAACTGCTCGCTGACCGCCTGCATCAGCTGCTGCCCGTAACCTTTGCCCTGACAATGCGGAGCCACCGCAACATCCGCCAGATAGCTGCACCAGGTCAGGTCGCTAATCGCGCGAGCAACGGCGACAAGCTGACCGTTTTCATAGCCAAACCAGCAAAAAGTACTATGACGAAATGCACGCTCAATCAGCACCACATCACGCTGATTGAGTCCTGCATCAGCAACGATCTCCGCAACCCTCTGCCAGCCCACGGAATCTATATACTCTTTATCTTTTAATACCATCATGACATGGCCTCCGACTCGTCAGCGTTAACTCAGAGCATAAGCGATGATGTAAAAAAGAGGTGTTATGATGTCGGCTGCCTCGCAGCATTTTATGCTGCTTCAAAAAGTATAACCTCGGGAAATTTTTTGACACGCAGCCAGGAAAACAGAGCATTCATGCTATCACCAGGCGATTAAACGCCCGGATAGCAGAATTAAATAAAATAACACTATTCCCGTTTGGTAAAACTAAGAGCAAAAAAAACCGCCATATGACTGGCGGTGAATTAATGCTTGCATGGATAGATTGTATTTTGCATTTTTACGTCGAGGGTATAACAACCCTATCTACGTCTGTACATTACGCTAGCACACGAAACATAAATGAAAGCTAAACGACCGCGTTGCTCATAGTTTTTCCACCAGCGCTTTGAGCTGCGCAATTAATTCGCCGTTATCATTATCTCGGGCCCCCGTACAGGGCCAGGTGGACTGGCGGATAATCAGGCGCGTGGGCAACAGCTCTCGAATTTTTATCTGTGGCGCCGCCATAAGCCGGATCAGCAGCTCAACCGCCCTTTTCCCCAACACATTAAAATCCTGGGCAACGGTGGTTAACGGCGGCTGGAAGTAGAGGCTGTCCGCCGTATCGTCATATCCGGTGACAGAGATAGCCTGGCTACCGCTGCGATTAAGCTGCGCCAGCGCGCTAAGCACGCCGAGCGCCATCTGGTCATTTGCCACCACGATCGCGCTAATACGCGGATGTTGATGCAAAAGTTCGAAAGTTTTGCTCCAGCCGCTGGCGGCGCTCCAGTCACCAAAGACCGTCACCGCATTACTCACCCCCAGCCGGTGCAGCGCCTCGCGCCAGCTGCTCAACCGCAGACGGGCAGAGACGGAGCTCTCCGGCCCGGCCAGTAATCCAAACTCGCGATGCCCTGCCTCCCAGAGGTGGCGTATACATGCCCCGCAGCCGTCGCGATGATCGAAACGCACGCAGCACACATCGGCCTCCGGAGAGACATCAAGAAACATACAGGCAATATCGGGGTTCTCCACCACCAGCCGCTCCGCGAGGCTGCTTTCCAGCGGTAAACTGATAATCGCCCCGCGAATATGCTGGGCGCGGAATTCATTTAACCTGGCCTGCAGCGATGAATAGTCGACCTGCGCCGGCATCGCAATCGACACCTCAAGCTGGTGCAAACCGGCGTAGCTTTTCACCGCCGCCGCGATTTGCGAAGGCGCGTGCAGAGTAAGCGAGGCGGTAATCAGCCCAATCGACGGCGCGGACTTACCCGCCAGCAGCTGAGCGGAGCGGTTTGGCACATAGCGCAGCGTTTGCATCGCACGGATGACTTTATCGCGGGTTCGTTCAGACACCACGTCCGGGTTATTCAGCACCCGGGAGACCGTTTGCTGAGACACTCCAGCTTCACGAGCCACATCTTCTAACGTTGCCAAACGGCGCGGCATAGCCCTCTCCTTCACTATCAATAACGTCAATGTCGTCCGCTAACATTTTATGTTTAAATCACGACAAAGATCAGCCGTTTTTACAGCTTTTCGTGATCGTAGATGGGTTTCATTTTCTTGAATATTGCGGCTTAAAAGAAAATACCTGATAACAAAATTATATTGTCTAACGAATGACATTTTCCACTTATCCGTCAGGTATGCGTATGCAACAACACGACTCTCTCTCTGCCGCAGAAGCGAATTTTCTGCAAGTTCTCGCCCGCGAAGACTGGCAAAACCAGACTATTACCCATCTCAACCGTTTACCGGCTCATCCGACGTTTGCCAGCTGGCGCGATACCGCCGCCGCTCGGGAAAACCAGCCTTCACCCTACCGTCGTCTTCTTGACGGCCAGTGGCGGTTTTCATACGCCCGCAGTCCGTTTGACGTTGATGCCCGCTGGCTGGAGGACGATCTGCCGGACAGCCGCAGTACGCCGGTACCATCAAACTGGCAAATGGAGGGTTACGACGCCCCTGTCTATACCAACGTTCGCTACCCTATCGACACCACGCCGCCGCGCGTCCCTGAGGAGAACCCAACCGGCTGCTACTCGCTGACCTTTAGCGTCGATGAGGAGTGGCAGGCCGACGGCGAGACGCAGATTATTTTTGATGGCGTTAACTCCGCGTTTCATCTGTGGTGCAACGGTAAATGGGTCGGCTACTCGCAGGACAGCCGCCTGCCCGCGGCCTTCGATCTCACCTCCTGTCTTCAGCCGGGCGATAACCGAATTTGCGTGATGGTGATGCGCTGGAGCGCGGGAACCTGGCTTGAAGATCAGGATATGTGGCGAATGAGCGGGATCTTCCGCTCGGTCTGGCTGTTGAATAAACCGACGCTGCACCTCTGCGACGTCCAGCTGACGCCGCAGCTGGATGCGCTCTACCGCGATGGTGAACTGCTGGTGAATTTAAGCGTCGCCGCCCCGGCGGAGCTGCTGGAGGAGCTGGCGGTAAAAGTTGAGCTGTGGGATGGGGAGACCCTGGTAGCCAGTCACCAGCAGGCGCCAGGTTCGCCGATTATTGACGAGCGCGGAAACTATGCCGAGCGCGCGATGATTCGTCTGCCGGTAGAAAAACCGGCGCTGTGGAGCGCCGAAACGCCAAACTGCTACCGGGCTGTAGTCTCCTTGTGGCGCGGCGATGAAACGATCGAAGCTGAAGCCTGGGATATTGGCTTTCGCCGCGTTGAAATTAAAAACGGCCTGCTGCTGCTGAACGGTAAACCGCTGCTGATCCGCGGCGTCAATCGCCATGAGCATCATCACCTGCGCGGCCAGGTGGTCACCGAAGAGGATATGGTGCAGGACATTCTGCTGATGAAGCAGAACAACTTTAACGCCGCGCGCTGCTCCCACTACCCTAACGCCCCGCGCTGGTACGAGCTATGCAACCGCTATGGTCTGTACGTTGTCGACGAAGCCAATATTGAAACCCACGGTATGGTGCCCATGAATCGTATTTCCGACGATCCGGCCTGGCTACCGGCTTTCAGCGCCCGCGTCAGCCGAATGCTGCAAAGCAACCGCAACCATCCGTCGATTATTATCTGGTCGCTGGGGAATGAATCCGGCGGCGGCGGCAACCATGAAGCCATGTATCACTGGCTCAAGCGCAACGATCCTTCGCGCCCGGTGCAGTATGAGGGCGGCGGCGGCGACAGCACCACCACCGATATTATCTGCCCGATGTACGCCCGCGTAGAGCGCGACCAGCTCATTCCGGCGGTACCGAAATGGGGGATCAAAAAGTGGATCAGTATGCCGGGCGAACAACGACCGCTGATCCTCTGCGAGTACGCCCATGCGATGGGCAACAGTCTCGGTAATTTTGCTGATTACTGGCAGGCATTTCGCGACTATCCTCGCCTGCAGGGCGGGTTTATCTGGGACTGGGCGGATCAGGCTATTACAAAAACCTTCGACGACGGCAGCGTTGGCTGGGCCTATGGCGGTGATTTCGGCGATAAGCCTAACGATCGCCAGTTCTGTATGAACGGTCTGGTCTTTCCCGACCGTCGCGCTCACCCTTCATTGATCGAGGCTAAACACGCTCAGCAGTATTTCCAGTTTGCCCTGCTTGCGCAATCACCGTTACGTATCAGCATCACCAGCGAATATCTGTTCCGCGCTACCGATAACGAAGAGCTGCGCTGGCAGGTTCAGGCCGCCGGTGAAACCTTTGCCGAAGGAAGCCTGAAGCTTGCGCTTCGCCCTGAAGGTCGGTGCGAATTAACGCTATGCGAAGCGCTGGTGCTGCCCGCCGGTGCTGAGGAGGTGTGGCTAACGCTGGAGGTTATTCAGCCGCTGGCCACCGCCTGGTCTGAGGCCGGACACCGCGTTGCCTGGCAGCAGTTTCCCCTCGCCGCTCCGCTGGCTCTGCGCAATCCCGCGCCCGCCGGCGCCGCACCGGTACTGGAAAGCAGCGACAGCGCCTGGACCGTCCGCAGCGGTTCACAGCAATGGATCATCGACCGTGAAAGCGGTCTTCTTACCCACTGGCAGGTGGACGGCGTGGAACAGCTGCTAACGCCGCTGCGCGATCAGTTTGTACGTGCGCCGCTGGATAACGATATTGGCGTCAGCGAAGTGGAGCGCATCGATCCTAACGCCTGGGTTGAACGCTGGAAAAGCGCCGGGCTCTACAACCTCGACGCCCGCTGCGTACAGTGCGACGCTCAGCGCCTCGCCCATGAGGTCGTTATCGATAGTCGCTGGCACTATCTGCGCGGCGACGAAGCGGTAATTGTCAGCCACTGGCGGATGACGTTTGATAGCGAAGGTAAGCTGAATCTGGCGATTAATGGCGAGCGCGCGGGTACCCTGCCGCCGCTGCCGCGCATCGGGCTGCATTTCCAGGTACCGGATCAGCATCAACCAATCTCATGGCTTGGTTTCGGCCCGCATGAAAACTATCCGGACCGCCGTACCAGCGCCTGTTTCTCCCGCTGGCAGCTGCCAATGGACGAGATGACCACCCCGTACATATTCCCGACGGAGAACGGCCTGCGCTGCGATAACAAAGCGCTGGACTGGGGGCGCTGGCACGTGGCGGGTGACTTCCACTTCTCAGTTCAACCCTATAGCACCACGCAGTTAACGGAGACCGACCACTGGCACTGGATGAAGCCGGAAAATGGCGTCTGGATCACCCTCGATGGCCGGCACATGGGCATCGGCGGCGATGACTCCTGGACACCCAGCGTCCTGCAGCAATGGCTGTTGCTTGAGACACAGTGGCAATATCGATTAACGATTTACTTCCAATAATAATTGGCGGCGTAAGCCCTTAAAAATAAACCAGTACACAATATCATTCCGGCCACCTGACGGCGGTAAGCGAATGACAAACTCATCGGCAACGAATTTGTCATTCGCAGGCTGGCCTCAGCCTGCACAGAGATGACCTGAATGGTGGCGTGTATAATAGGGAATATTCACAATGAAACTCTCTGAACTCTCACCACGAGAACGGCATAATTTTATTTATTTCATGCTGTTCTTTTTCTTCTACTATTTCATTATGTCAGCCTACTTCCCCTTCTTCCCGGTCTGGCTGGCGGAAGTTAATCATTTAACCAAAACCGAGACGGGGATCGTTTTCTCCTCGATTTCGCTATTCGCGATAATCTTCCAGCCCGTTTTTGGTCTGATTTCCGATAAGCTTGGGCTGCGCAAACACCTGCTGTGGACCATTACAATCCTGTTAATCCTGTTTGCCCCCTTCTTTATTTTCGTTTTTTCGCCGCTGCTACAGATGAATATTATCGCCGGCGCGCTGGTCGGTGGGATCTATCTGGGGATCGTTTTTTCCAGCGGCTCCGGGGCGGTGGAAGCCTATATTGAGCGCGTCAGTCGCGCCAACCGTTTTGAATACGGTAAAGTTCGCGTCTCCGGATGTATCGGCTGGGCGCTGTGCGCCTCCATTACCGGTATTTTATTTAGCATCAACCCTAATATCACCTTCTGGATCGCCTCCGGTTTTGCCCTGATCCTCGGAGTACTGCTGTGGGTATCAAAGCCGGAAAGCAGTAATAGCGCAGAAGTGATTGATGCCCTCGGCGCCAACCGTCAGGCTTTCTCGATGCGCACCGCCGCCGAGCTTTTGCGAATGCCGCGCTTCTGGGGCTTTATTATCTATGTCGTTGGCGTCGCCAGCGTCTATGATGTTTTTGACCAGCAGTTCGCCAACTTCTTTAAAGGCTTCTTTTCCAGCCCGCAGCGCGGAACCGAAGTCTTTGGCTTCGTCACTACCGGAGGGGAATTACTCAATGCGCTAATCATGTTCTGCGCGCCGGCAATAGTTAACCGAATTGGCGCTAAGAATGCCCTGTTAATCGCCGGGATGATTATGTCAGTGCGTATTTTAGGTTCATCTTTCGCTGGCTCGGCGCTGGAAGTCATCATATTAAAAATGCTGCATATGTTTGAGATCCCGTTCCTGCTGGTCGGCACCTTCAAATATATCTCCTCAGCGTTTAACCCGAAGCTTTCGGCTACTCTGTTCCTGATTGGTTTTAATTTATCAAAACAGCTATCGGGCGTTGTGCTCTCAGCGTGGGTTGGACGGATGTATGATACCGTCGGCTTTCATCAGGCCTATCTGATCCTGGGCAGTATTACCCTGAGCTTTACCCTGCTCTCGCTGTTCACTTTGAAAGGCAGCAAAACGCTGCTCCCGGCGGCGGCATAAAGCCATGCCGCCGGCAACAATCCGGCGGCTTAGCTCGGCTTCTCATCAGATTATTTTGACGATGAGAAAGACTCCGGCCAGCGTAAGCGACGGCTTTTAGCTGATAATCCGCGTTTCCCCATCGCTATTTTCCAGCCCATAAATTCGTGCTTCTGCCATCGACGAAATAAGCTCAGCCAGCTCGGCCGAATGACTGGTTAACCAGATTTGGCTATAGCGTGACGCTTCAACAATAAGCCGGGCAAGCGCGGGAAACATCTGGCGATGCAGGCTGTTTTCCGGCTCGTTAATAGCCAGAAAAGCCGGAGGGCGTGGGCTCAGCAACGCTACCGCCAGGCACAGGAAGCGTAGCGTACCGTCGGACATTTCCGCAGCCAGCAAAGGCCGCCAGACGCCGTTGCGGCGCATTTTCATCGAAAAGCGCGAGTTTTCGTTTTCACAGTAAAATGTACAGGCCGGAAACGCCTCCGCGAGGATTTCATGCAGCAGTTCTTCGGCACCAATCTCGACGATAGTCTGAAAAGCGGCGGCAAGGTTGTGCCCATCGCTGTCCAGCACCGGTGAACGGTAGCCTACCGTGGGATACCGCAGGGGCGAGTGCCTGCCAATGTTAAATTCGTGATAAAAGCGCCAGTGCCGCATGGTTTCCCTGACCCTGGAGACTTCCGGAAAGCGATGCGGTTCGCCGAGTTGACCAAAAATCGATTCGTTCTCATAGATGGTATCGGTAAAGGTGCTTCTTTCGCCATTGACGTCAACCAGGAACGCTGTCTGATTTTTTCGCTCCAGTACTCTCGATGAAGGACGACGGGAAAATCCCGCCAGCCAGATAGACTCTTCTTTCACTAGCGGATCCAGCTGGAACTGAGTGGGATAAGGCAGTTTTTCCGGAAAGCCGACCTGCAGCTGGTAGTCAAACTCATCGGTCAGGCAGGCAATCTGCAGGCGACGCGGAAAGCGATCGGTCGGCGCGCTCGCTCCGGACCACATGATATTTTCCAGGCCGCCCTCATCGCTGATATAGCCCGAGAACTTGCCATCGGCGCAGGCGGTTAGCAGATGGATGGCTTTATAGATATTAGACTTACCGCAGCCGTTGGGGCCGAAGACAATATTCAGCGCCCCGAGCTCCAGCTCAAGATCTCTGACCGATCTGAAGTTCTTTATCCGGATATGGTTGATCATAGATTCCCGCAACTGACAAAACGTTTTGCCCTACTGTATCGGAGGCGGGAAGAAAACGAAAATTAACTGACCGGGCGACAGAGAGCCGCCCGGACGCAGATTAACTGAAGAATTTTTTCATGCCACGGGTCAGCGCGACCCTTTTAAGTTTATCCGTGTCCTCATGGCTGTCGTTGAAGACGCCGAAAAAATAGCGCTCATCGTCAATCGTCCGGGACACAATTCTGTAGTGCAGTGGCTGACCGGATTTCGCGCCATATTGTGCTGGGGTAACAGAAACTTCCGTGGCGTTATCGGCAACGCTGACCATCAGGCCGTCGCCCTTTCCCCCTACCAGCATCACCTTAATGAATGGGTGCACCATGTCCCTCCCGGGTTGAGGTCAATGATTAATTTTCGCTGGCCACAGGCAGACAGTCAGCGATTACGTCACCATGGCTGCTCTTGCCATTAGCCGAAACCGGCTGAGCTCCCTCTTTGCCAACAACGGGCGGTAACGGCACGCCGTCTTTATCCACCGCCGGCGGGGCTTTCTGACAGGTTGCCGCTTTCGTTACTTCCGTGCCCCAGGCGGGCATTTGCAGACTCAGGAGCGCCACAGGGGCAAGCAGTAACGTTTTCTTCAGTACATTCTTATAGTTCATACCGGCCTTGAGTAAAAAATTTATTTCTTATGCTGAGCTAAGCGCTGATTATTAGTAGCAAAAGCTGACAAATGATGAAGGAAAAAAGAGCAATTGTGAATATCAATAGCTCTTATTTATACATCGCCGCGCCGTACGCTACAGCACCGGCAGGATCTTATATCCTGCCCCTGTCTTAATCAATTGAAATAACAGGAATATCCACTATCCCGACCTGTTTTTTACGCAAGATGCTTACCGTTCTTAAGGCAGAAACAACCGTCTGGTTTATATCCGAGGCGATGTGGAAAAATCCTGGAGTGGCGTTCACTACAGGGTGAGAATTTGTACTTCGCCTGTCAGCCACTAGACTTAAATGAGTCAAACGAAAGGAGACTCCCATGTCATCACAAGATTATGAAAACGACGCGCAGAACCTGGCGGATAAAATCGGTAATAAAGTCAATGAATTTGCCGGGGAAGCCCAGCAGCAGTTTGGTGACGCGGTAGATTCGCCAAAACACCAGCTCAAAGGCGCAGCCCGTAAATACGCCGCTCAGGCTTCAGATGCGGTGTCAGAGGTCTCAGAGCGCGTCAGAGAAAATCCGCTGACCGGGTTACTGGCAGCCGGTGCCATCGGGTTGGTTATTGGCCTGCTGGCAGGACGAAAATAATGATAAGGCCCTTCGGGCCTTAATTTTTTGCCTGGTCTGGAAACGTTCAGTCCATCTCACTCAGATACCCACTACCGCCGCAACTTCAAACTGAAAAACGTACGGGTCTGACAGCAGCTGGAATTGCTCATCATCCGCATAGGTCACTGCGACATGGTAGTCTTCACCGGCGAAAGCGATGACGGCCTCCAGATCGTGCCAGTACGTTGCCAGAAAGAAGTGTTCCCATTGCCCCTGCGTTTCTCGCCTGACAAACGCTCCCGCGTTTCCGGCAATGCTCTGCGAATGTTTAACCCCGGTATTCTGCAGATGAACCGCAAATGCCTCACCAAACTCTACGGGCACACAACCATGCCATGTTCTGACTATCATCATCAACCCCAATAAAAAATCACTAATAATGCATTTATAGCAAATTAAACCCAACAGAAGTGATTTTTTATGCAAGAAAGATCAACGTGGCCATACCGCCTGGTACATCACCGACATTTATAGGTATAATCGCATCCATTATTCAGCGGATTCAGACAGCAAAATGACAAAACTCACCTTACAAGAGCAGATGCTAAAAGCCGGGCTAGTGACCAGCAAAAAAATGGCTAAAGTTCAGAGAACGGCGAAAAAGTCACGCATTCAGGCTCGTGAAGCCAGAGAAGCGGTAGAAGAGAATAAAAAGGCGCAGCTGGAACGGGACAAGCAGCTAAGCGAACAGCAAAAACAAGCGGCTTTATCAAAAGAGTACAAAGCGCAGGTCAAGCAGCTTATTGAGATGAATAAAATCGATATTTCAAAAGGCAATATTGATTTTAACTTCACGGATAATAATTTCATTAAAAAAATCGCCGTGGATAAGCTGACTCAGGCTCAGCTAATTAGCGGTCGTCTCGCGATTGCGCGTCTGGCTGGCGATAATGACGGCGAGAGTAAATATGCGATTATCCCGGCGAGCGTCGCCGATAAAATCGCCCAACGGGATGCCAGCAGCATCGTCTTAAACAGCGCCCTGAGCGCCGAAGAGCAGGATGAAGACGATCCGTATGCTGATTTTAAAGTGCCCGATGATTTGATGTGGTAAGCCTTCCCCGCAGACCTGATATCCAGACGTAGTCTGCGCGGAGAACGGGCTTTATACTGCGCGCGGCAAAAATTGAGTAGATAAACGATTAACCAGGCGGTAACGGCGATGAACGGAACGATCACAACATGGTTTAAGGATAAAGGTTTTGGCTTTATCAAAGATGAAAATGGCGATAATCGCTATTTTCATGTGATTAAGGTTGCCAACCCTGAACTGATTAAAAAAGATGCGGCAGTCACTTTCGAACCTACCACCAATAACAAGGGCCTGTCGGCTTATGCGGTAAAGGTCCTGCCTGAGAGCAAATATATTTATATCGCCGGCGAACGAATTAAGCTCACGTCGATCAAATCTTTCCTGGTATACAGCGAGGAAGAACCTGCTGATGCCCGCATCGATAAAGAGAATGCGGTACTTTCCGTGGGCCTGTTAATGGGCAATATCAGACCAAAATCTACGGCTAAGCCCGGTGAAATGCGCTCGGTGAAAAAGTTGGCTATCACCACTTTCCAGGGCACCACGCTAATTTTCTCCGAAGATGAGATAGACATCGACGCCACGGTGAAACTGCTTAAGGTTTGAAACGGTGGTCGCAAGATATTGAAAATAAATAGCCGGGCTCTGCGCCCGGTTTTTTATTCGATAACCTCTTCTGTTCACTCAGCCCAGGGTTTTCAGTCTCGGCCCCGTTCACTTGAGTTATGCGCGTGATCGGTAGTCTTATTAAACCAGACTCAACGGCAGCGAATATCAACGCGCCCGACCAGATGCGGCGAGTAACGCACCAAAGATAATCAACATGCTGCCGCAAGTTCTGTCTATCCAGTGCCTCATCGAAAGGAATCGCGCTCGTATAACTCCTGAGGAGAAAAAAACTGCGATCAGAGTAAACCAGACTATATGAGCCAGCGAGATAATGAGTCCATAACAGATCTGTATTATCAGGCTCGTTTCGGGCTTTATCACCTGCATAAACAAGCTGACAATGAAAATTAACGTTTTAGGATTGAGCACATTTGTCAGAAACCCCGCTCGCAGAGCAGCTAAATCTGACAGAGGTGATACACCGTTGTAAGAAATCGCTTCCCCGCCCCTGGTGCGTAACATCTTAATACCCAGATAAATCAAATACACCGCCCCGATAAACTTTATGCCATTGAATAGCCAAAGCGACTGCTGGAGCAACAATCCCAGACCGAGCAATGTATAGGAAACATGAACAATAACACCTAATCCAATACCGCAGGCAGTAAGCAGCCCGGCACGACGCGACAGCACCAGGCTGTTGCGCGAGACCAGCGCAAAATCGGGCCCGGGACTGATAACTGCAAGTAGAGTAATGGTGATCACAGCTAACAATTCAGTCATAATAACATCCTGTATTATTCAATAATTCCCCTTGATTTTAAATTCAGTATGGGAAGGTTAATAACGATGTTTTCTGACAAAATTAGTGAATTAAAGTCACAGTTAATTTCTTCACGATTACCCTCGTTACTTGCGCTACGCAGCTTTGAAGCGGCAGCTCGCTTAGAGAACTTTAGCCGCGCAGCCGATGAGTTACATATCACCCATGGCGCCGTCAGCCGGGCTGTGCGGCAGCTGGAAAACGAGCTGGACGTTATTTTGTTTGAGAGACGCAACCGGCGCGTCTTTCTTACTGACGCCGGACAGACTCTTGCCAGAGCGGTTGGTGAGGGGCTGCATATAATGCAGAAAGCCGTTAATGACCTGCGCGTCAGCGCACGTCAGCGCCAGCGGCTGATTCTCTCTTGCGAACCCACCCTACTCATGCGCTGGCTGATACCACGCTGGCCTGGTTTCCAGACGCAATATTCTGGCCCGGAAATACATCTGGCCGCTGGAGGCGGGGAATTCTCATTTGCGAGTGGCGTTGATCTGGCTATCCGTCGTGACGATTTTGACTGGCCAGATAACTACTATGCCGAACCCTTATTTAGAGAAAAGGTCGGGCCGGTGTGCCGCCCCGACAAAATTTCCCAGTGGTTTATCAGCACAGAATCCGGTTTGCAACTTTCTCAAAAGGCAGAATGTTTGCACACGCGTACACGTCCCGGCGCCTGGACGGAATGGGCCAATGCCGCAGGGGTGAAAACTATCAATAGCAGCGGGCAAATTTTCGACCATTTTTACTTCAGTCTACAGGCTGCTGTTGCCGGCCTTGGCGTGGCTATCGGCTCCTGGTATCAGGTTTGTGATGATCTCAATAGCGGTGTACTTGCGGCTCCGCTGGGCTTTAAAGAGGACGGCTCATGCTATTACTTGTTATCACCACAACCCTTCTTACCCAACAGCCCACAAGCCGGACTGCTGGACTGGCTTCTTGGATTGACTAAGGCTTAAACACAGCGGGTAATTATAAATTCTAGAGAGTGCTGTGTGCACATCGCCCCCCTGTTTCCCGCCAGGCAGGTAACACAAGTGCAGAATCGGGGGGTCAGAACGGATACAAGAACTCACCTGAGCAAAACAGATATCTCATATTTGGGAGATCCGAATCAAGCTTGAACCGGAAGGTAAGACGCGCGATTTGGCTCTCTTCAAGATGGCCCGGAACAATAAGCTACGAGGCTGCGCCTGGTAAAACATAAAGTATCTGATGTTGCATATGGCCGCTCTGTTTCAAGCAGAGCAACGAGGTTGCAGCAGAAAACCGGCAGCCCTGTTCTGGTAGCTAAATTGAGATATCCGTCATCTGGACTCATCATCGAGGGAATCTGGTGACAACTCATACGGCGGTTTTTTCCCTTTGGACGCGGTTAACCGACTCAATATCATTCAGGACGTTGTCGACACGCAAGCATCCGGACATCAACTATACTCTTTATTTGTTCATATCTTTAAAGGAATAAATAATGTTCGATCATGTGAAATTCGGCGTAAGTGATTACGAAAAAAGTAAAACTTTCTTCCTTAACGCGCTTCAGCCGCTTGGCGTGAAACTCATCGATGAAGGCACACCAACCTACGGTCTGGAAATGAGTTCCGACGATGTTTCACTTTGCCTGTTCCAAACGACTGACAAACCGGCTCCTCTGCATCTGGCATTTGTCGCGAAAACCCGGCAGCAAGTTGATGAATTTTACAATGCTGCTTTGCGTGCGGGTGCCCGGGATAACGGAGCACCTGGCTTACGTTCCTACAGTAAAAACTACTATGCCGCATTTGTCATTGCGCCTGATGGCCATAATATTGAGGCGGTCTGCCATGCACCGAACTGATTAAGAGGTCAGTCTGGACATCGAAAGCTATTGTACGACAAGGTTATTTTTGACCTTTCTACTTTCGCTGGCCTCAGCAGATGAAACTGACCGGAAAACGGTCTCCGGTTACTCTTCCAGATATATTCGCCTTTTATGTCATTCGCAAGAATGGTGGTGGTGAGCTGGTGGCTTTCGGGACGGGTGATGTCATACGATGTTTATTTGCAGTCCTTAAGAATTAGCGCCTGTTACAACTTTTGTGACTAGCAGCCTGACTCATCATCTATGGAAGTAAAGTCCGCACTGTGCCAGAAGCTGACGTTTGCATCATTTTGTGGGGAGCAGGTCAGAGTTATTATTGCACTTTAAAAGTTTTCCTATGCTTTAAATAAATTTTGAGCTTGATAAGATTTTGATGTTATGCTGTGGAAAGGAAATATTTACAGGTCTGGAGGTAATTTATATGAAGCCAAAAGAAATACTTTGCCAATGGGTTGACGCATTTAATAATGCAGATGTAGAAACTATTTCAGAATTATATGATGATAATGCAATAAACCATCAGGTAGCCAATGAGCCAGTTATTGGGAAAGAGGCTATAAAGAAAATGTTTGAACAAGATTTTTCTATTCCAGAAATGGTTTGTATCGTTGAAAACATTTTCGAAGATGGACAATGGGCAATTTTAGAGTGGCGTGCCCCATTAGGTTTGAGGGGTTGCGGTTTTTTTCAAATAGTAAATAATAAAATTATTTTTCAAAGAGGCTATTGGGATAAGCTATCTTTCTTAAAACAACACAATTTACCTATTGAATAAAATTCATATATATTTTATATGAATAGTTTGCAACTTTTTAAAGTGTGTATTAGGGGAAGCATAATAACTTCCCTTAAAATTTTTATAAGAACGAGTATCAGCTTTTTACGTCGAGTCAATGGCTGGAAGTACTTGACAGTTACTATAAGTGCGGGCGATTACCTATCCCCATACTGATGTTGAATAAATAGTCTGAAGGTCCATTTTTCGCTCACCGCGGACCTTCAGTTCATTTAAGTCGTTCGTTTCGTGCCCGAAACGAATGTTAACTATGTTCAATGCATCACTTCTGAGACTGAACATAACAATGTTCAGCTACACTTGTTTCGGTTTTTTGTCCAGAGTAGAAAGCATCCCATCGTTAAGGGATATATTTTGTCTGTAGTATTTAAATCAATAACATATATGGCCCTTTAATGATGCAAGTGATACTTGTTAGACACGCGGAAACAGAGTGGAATGTAAGAGGTATTATTCAGGGACATAGTGATAGCGCGTGGACCCCTCGAGGAGAGCGCCAAACATCAGCCTTGCTTGCAGCGTTTGCAGAGAGTGATTTGCGGGTAGAATGTGTTTACGCTTCCCCACTTGGCCGCGCCTGGCAAATGGGACAGAGTCTGGCTGAGAGCTTTTGTTGCTCACTAATAGCTGTACCTGCCCTGAAAGAGCAGGCATTTGGTCAGTTTGAAGGCATGACAACAGCACAGCTCCTGCAGCACTCTCCGGACGCTGCAAAGGCGTTATTCAAATCAGATGCAGAGTATTGTCCCCCTGGAGGAGAGTCTCTCTCTCATGCTTCTCAGCGAATGATGCATTTTTTATACAATCTGGAAAAAAAACGACATCATCAAACAATATGTCTTGTATCTCACGGGCACGTCACTCAGGGCGTTCTTTCGATTCTAAAAAGTGGAGCTGTCGATGATTTCCCCAGGTATGCACAACCTAACGCGAGTTACTCCGTTTTCGACCTGATTAATGGAAGGTGCTCCACTCTCAGATGGGGGATCGCTACACATTTACGCCACCTGGATTAGTCGTTAATTTTCAATTATTCAAGGCCCATTCTGCCTGAGCCATCATGATTTAAGCACGACGCCCGCTCATTACTCATGGCGGACCTTTTGCTCAATTAGCTTGCAAGCTCTATGCCAGGAACGGACGTTGCAGTACATTCCGCTTTCGGCTCGAATCGGACTGAGGTAACGTAACGGAAATATTTTTCCGGACTCTACCTGAATGCCTTCCATCGAAACGTTTATGACTTTCCTTCTGGCGCTGACGCTTCTGGAGATTTCTCCGGGGCCAGACATGATGCTGACTATCGCCCGAGGAGTCGGCCAGGGAAGACGTATTGCGCTGCTTACGGTACTGGGTAATGTATTTGTAGCTGGTTTTGTGCAAGTTTCTTTTCTTGTCCTGGGGCTGGTAACCGTTGTTCATGCCTGGCCAGTAGCGCTGGATCTGCTAAGGTGGGCTGGTGCGGCTTATCTGATGTGGTTGGGCATAAAAATGATTGCGACTTCAGGCACTGATACGCGACTGCGAAAAACGGCAAAAATTTCTGACTGGAATGCCGTTAAGGAAGGCGCTCTGAACAGCCTGACTAACCCAAAATCCCTGCTGTTCATGTTTGCTTTTCTTCCTCAGTTTGTCGATCCTGCCGCTGGTCCTGTCTGGCTGCAATTACTTGTCCTGGGCTGTATCCAAAAGCTGGCTGGAATTGTTTCCCTGGGGTCAGTCGCGATGGCATCAGGGACATTTGGAAACTGGCTAGGTAAACACCCAGGCGTTATCAAATGGCAGGAACGATTTACAGGCGTTGTCATGATTGGCCTGGGTATCCGCATGTTGTTTAGCGGGTCCGGCATAGTATCGAAATCTGCCCGTTAAGTTATACAGAACCGGTAAACCCGGTGTCCGCTTCTCGCTCAGACTGGATCTTAAACTCAGTGGGTTCGTCCGCTCTGTGCCAGAAGCGGACATAGGCTGAATAGAGGCGACCGTGATGTGTTTTCATTAACGCTGGTTACGTTAGAATAGCCACGTTGAAAACGAGAGAACTGGAGTAAAAATGTTTGCTGATTTTGGTATCGTGAATTTCTGGACGTATCTGATTGGTGCGACACTGATAGTCCTTGCTCCTGGCCCTGAAACCAAGTTCGTGATTAAAACAAGCATTACGAGCGGCATCAAACGAGGCTTTGCTGCAATATTTTCCATTCTCTTGAGTGACGTACTTCTGGTCCTGCTGGCATGGTGTGGGCTGGCTGCGGTCATAAGCTCAACCCCTGCCTTGTTTAACGCCATCAAATACGCAGGTGCTGCCTATCTTTTCTATCTCGGTGTCCAGACGATACGCGCTATCTTTAAACCAACAGTTGAAACGAGTGAGGAAAAGAAATCTTCAGCTGACGCCAGGGGGATCATCGGGCGCGGAATGCTGGTTACTCTACTCAATCCAAAGACGCTGCTATTCTATATCTCTTTCTTCGCCCAGTTCATCAATGTTCAGGCTGAACACTCCTGGATGGCGTTCATCATTCTTGCTGCAGTAATGTTCGCAATTACTCTCGTTTATTTCGGCTTCCTCGTTTTCTGCGGCTCTTATTTGCTCAGCCGTCTGAAAGGCAACCGTAGGTTATCAACCATTGGAAACGCGCTGGTAGGTATGTTCTTCATTGGATTTGCAGCACGACTCGCAAACGCAACTTCCTGACTGGACAGCTAAACCGCCGTGAGGCGTTTTTTTTACGTTCTTCGCTGAACGGGGCGGCCATTCCTCGCTCTCAGCGCCCCTTTAGCTCAGTTAGCTCGCCTGCTCTTGCCAGAAGCGGAGAACGCTCGTTTTTAACCTGAAGCCGGTCAGCTGCCTTTGATCAACTGAGACACACAGGGTAAATTGCGGAACTTGTTCTGCCAGGGCATGCCGTACCCTATCAGCAGATCGTCATTCTCCATTTCATAAGCGTAATAACAGTGTGCCGGAATGGATACGCGTCCGGGCTTAACGAAAAGGACGGAAACCGAGACTGACCGTGGGTTATATTTTTCGATAAGATGTTCCACCAGTCGTTTCATTGTCCCCCCAGACTCAATGGCATCATCGATAATAATCACATGTCGTCCCTCAATGCCAATGTTATTATGGAAGACAATCTCTGACGCGTTATTGCGTTCACCAGGTGTGTGCGGACAAGAAATATAATCCATTTCAACATCAAAGTTCAGCTTTCTGGTTAAGTCTGCGGTGAAAAATATACCGCCCGGTACGACGGTAATAATCACCGCATTGCTGAAGTCAGAATTTAGCCTGTCGGCAACAAGATTGACACCTTCCGCGATTGTGGATTCGTCGAGAATAATTTTTCCAGCATGTGAATGGTTCATTTTAGTTACTTCCCTTTACTTAATCTGTTTTAACACTCTGGCAGGCACCCCACCGGCTACAACCCTGTCCGGAATATCACGGGTCACGACGCTCCCGGCAGCAATAACAACATCACTGCCGATCTTTACCCCCGGCAGTATGACCGATTTACCTCCTATCCAGACGCGGTCACCGATGGTGACCGGTCGGACATATTCGATCCCGGTACTCCGCTGACCGGGATCAACGGGATGGCTGACGGTATATATATTCACCTGCGGACCCAACTGAACATCATTCCCGATGATAACGTCAGTGAGATCAAGGATAACGCAGTCAAAGTTACAGTAAAAATTCTTACCCGCCCGGATGTTATACCCTCTGCTGCAATGGAAAGGCGTGGTGACAGATACACCTTCCCCACATTCAGGCAACAACGCTTTCATCAGTTGCAGTCGGGAATCAGTATCAGCAGGATCGGTGTGGTTAAAACGATGAAGGAGCGATTTTGTCCGCAGAGAATCCGCTTTTATAGCTGGCTCGGAAGGGAAAAAATACTCCCCGTCTTTTAGATGCACTCGTTCAAGGCCAGTGTCAGTGCGGGGGGATAATTTTTCGATCATTAATTCTGTTTCCTCTGAATTCAACGTGTATTGTTCTTTTTACCGGTCCCGTCATGCTGAATGTTGCACTGTTAGCATGCTTCTGCTGTGAATTTCTGCCTCGACGAGCAGTGCTTTGTGAACAAGCGCTTCATACCAGTAGGCCAGAACATATCCTGCGAAGTGACCAGCTTCCTAATCATGAAACTACGGCCAGCTCATATTGTACTTCTCATAAGGTACCATTATCGAGCAATGATTAAACCTGTAAACTGCAAAATCGAGCATGATCGAGCTTGAAAAAGAATCTGGTTCCCCTTGATACAGAGGGCGCGGGTCTGAAATTGGTATTGAGGAAGCACGTTAATGAAACGAGAGGTTCTGTTTTCAGGGAGGGCGCCTCACCTGTTGCTCACTACATAGCGCCAACTGCCGCTCTTCGCTCATAGCGGATCAGGAATTCCGGATGGCGGCCGGGTGCCAGCAGCTCAAGCTGCATCTACTAGCCGTTTTTAGTGATGAGCTCACTGAAATGACCGGAAATGCACTGTTCTATCTCATCACCACCACTCCACCGGTGTGGAATAATTTCTTGCACGATGAGTTCATTACTGAGTCATCCTATGACAGATGCCTCATCCATTTCAGCTATCATGATTGGCTCTTTATTGACGACCCAGAGAGCGCAAAGTTTCCCTTAGTAACCTGTCCGCCAGTTGGCACTGCGGGCTAAAACTCTGGCTTCTACAAGAAGAACGAAGATCCAGGTTTGGTTATCGGGACAAATACACAGCTGACGCAGACTTTTGGGGAAGAAAAACCGGACAAAAAACCGGGCTCTGCGCCCGGTCCTCTCGTCCGTTACAATCGCTCTACTCGCTCAGCCCACGGTTTTCCAGCATCGGCTCAATCTTCGGATCGTGTCCGCGCCACTGGCGATAAAGTTCTGCTAAATCAGTGCTATTGCCGCGAGATAAAATCGCCTCACGGAAGCGCTGGCCGTTTTTACGGGTTAAACCGCCCTGTTCGACGAACCACTGGTAGCCGTCGTCCGCCAGCATCTGCGTCCACAGATAGGCGTAATATCCTGCGGCATAGCCGCCGCCGAAAATATGCGAGAAATAGCTGCTACGATAGCGCGGCGGCACCGCGGCAAGATCCATCCTCTCAGCACGCAGGGCCGCAGCTTCAAAAGCATCAACGTCCTGCGGCAGTTTATCCACCTTGACGCTATGCCAGTGCATATCGAGGAGCGCCGCCGCGAGCAGCTCGCTCATGTCGTAGCCTTTATTAAACTTCGATGCGCGGAACATACTATCGCGCAGCGCTTCCGGCATGGCCTCGCCGGTGACATGATGCCGCGCATAGTGGGCAAACACCTGCGGCTCGCTGGCCCAGTGCTCATAAATCTGCGAAGGAAACTCAACAAAATCGCGTGGCGTATTGGTTCCCGACAGGCTGGCGTACTTCTGGCTGGCAAACAGACCGTGCAGGGTATGGCCAAACTCGTGAAATAAAGTGATAACTTCATCCCAGGAAAGCAACGCGCTGTGCCCGGCTTTCGGTTTCTGATAGTTACACACGTTGTAGATAACCGGATGCTGCGCACGCAGGGTGGATTGCTCGACAAATACCCCCATCCATGCTCCGCCGCTTTTGCTATCGCGCGAAAAATAGTCGCCATAAAACAGCGCAATACCCTCTCCGTTGGCGTCGATAATTTCCCACACCCGTACGTCAGGATGATAAACCGGAATATCAAATCGCTCGACAAAACGAATACCAAACAGCTGCGTTGCGGTCCAGAACACGCCATCGCGCAGAACTCGATCGAGGGCAAAATAGGGTTTTAACTGTGCTTCATCAATGGCAAATTTCGCCCTGCGCACCTGTTCAGCATAATAGAGCCAGTCCCACGCCTGCGCACGGAAATCCCCGCCTTCACTATCAATAACCTGCTGAATGTCGGCCAGCTCCTGCTCGGCGCGAGTCCGCGCCGCCGGGGCGATGCGCCGCATAAACGCAAACGCCTCCGCCGGGGCCCCCGCCATCTGATCGGCCATCGACCAGCTGGCAAAGTCATCGGCGCCCAACAGCTGCGCTTTGCGTGCGCGAATTTCCGCTAACCGCAGCACCAGCTCGCGGGTGTCGTTAGCATCGCCTTTCTGATTTCGCGTCCAGCCGGCAGCAAACAGATTTTCTCGCGTCTGCCGATCCTGCAACGCAAGCAGCGCGGACTGCTGGGTGGTATTGAGTAAAGAGAGCAGCCAGCGATCGCTTAATCCCTTCTCCTGCGCGGCTTCTGCCGCCGCGCTTATCTCATCGTCGCTGAGACCAGCGAGCTGGTGCGCATAATCCACCACCAGACCGCCCGATTTTACCGCTGCCAGCAGGCGCTGCTGAAACTGGCTTTGTAGCGATGCCGCTTCGGTGTTCAGCGTGCGAAGCGCCGTTTTTTGCTCGCCGTCGAGCACCGCGCCAGCGAGGGTAAACCGTTGCCAGGTTACCTCCAGCAAACGCTGTGACTCGTCGTCCAGAGCCAGCGATTCACGCTGCTCCCACACCTGTTTCACCCGCTGAAACAAGGCATCATTGAGCCAGATATCATTAGCCAGTTCAGCCAGCTCGGCGGAGAATTGCTCATCAAGCACCTGAATGGTTGGGTTGGTATCCGCCCCTGCCATTGCGAAAAAGATATTGGTTACCCGTGCCAGCAGCTGACCGCTCTGTTCCAGAGCCACCAGCGTATTGGCAAAATCCGCCGGCTGCGGATTATTCACAATTGCGGCAATCTCTTCACGCTGACGCCGTACGCCTTCATCAAAGGCGGGACGGTAATGATTCACGTCGATGAGATCGAAAGGCGGCGCCTGATAGGGCAACAGGCTAACGCTTAAAAGAGGATTGTTTACCGACATCTTCATCTCCTGAACACGATTATCCTGTAAGATTAGGCAACTCATTGATTGATAGCAATGAATACTCTGTTTACCGCCGCGACCGACAATATTTGTCTGACGATTTCCATTACCCGTCGTCGGAATCGCGTGCTATGTTATGAAGACACAAAAAGCGTTGAGGAACAGTAAGATGATTATCCTGGTTACCGGAGCAACAGCAGGTTTTGGTGAAAGTATTACTCGCCGTTTTGTCGCTAACGGTCACAAAGTGATTGCCACCGGGCGTCGCGAAGAACGCCTGAAAACGTTGAAAGATGAACTGGGTGAAAACCTTTATACCGCACAGCTGGACGTGCGCAATCGCGCGGCCATTGAAGAGATGATTGCCGGACTGCCCGCCGAATGGCAAGCAATTGATATTCTGGTCAATAATGCCGGGCTTGCGCTGGGTCTTGAACCCGCGCACAAGGCCAGCGTTGAAGACTGGGAAGATATGATTGATACCAATAATAAAGGGCTGGTGTATATGACTCGCGCCGTCCTGCCGGGTATGGTTGAACGTAATCGCGGCCACATCATTAATATTGGTTCAGTTGCCGGCGCCTGGCCTTATGCCGGCGGCAACGTCTACGGGGCAACCAAAGCCTTTGTACGCCAGTTCAGCCTTAACCTGCGCTCCGACCTTCATGGTACAGCCCTCCGCGTGACCGATATTGAACCGGGTCTGGTTGGCGGAACCGAATTCTCTAACGTGCGCTTTAAAGGCGACGACGCTAAAGCGGGTAAAACCTACGAGAATACTCAGGCCCTGACGCCGGAAGACGTCACCGAAGCGGTCTGGTGGGTCGCGACTCTGCCAGAACACGTCAATATCAACACGCTGGAAATGATGCCGGTCAGCCAAAGTTTTGCCGGGCTGAACGTTCATCGCCAGGGCTAAGCTCAGTGACCCGGCCAGCTGGCCGGGTCTGGGCTGGAAGGTAAAAAACACGTAAAATGGCGCAAATACCTCATAAAAAGTAATCATCAATGGCCGCAGAACCGCAACTGAATCCGACACAGCCCGTAAATCAGCAAATCTATCGTATCCTTCGTCGGGATATCGTCCATTGTCTGATTCCGCCTGGTACCCCCCTTTCAGAGAAAGAAGTTTCCGTGCGCTTTGACGTTTCTCGTCAGCCGGTTCGCGAAGCTTTTATTAAACTGGCCGAGAACGGTTTGATCCAAATCCGGCCGCAGCGCGGCAGCTACGTGAATAAGATTTCGCTTTCTCAGGTACGTAACGGTTGTTTTGTCCGCCAGGCCATTGAATGCGCCGTAGTGCGACGCGCAGCCGGGATGGTGAATGATGAACAGCTCTACCTGCTTGAGCAAAACCTGAATCAGCAGCGAACGGCGGTCGAGCGCCAGCAGTTAACTGATTTTTTCCAGCTGGATGATGAATTTCACCAGAAGCTTTCGCAAATTGCCGACTGTCAGCTGGCCTGGGACACCGTCGAAAACATAAAAGCGACCATTGACCGGGTGCGCTATATGAGTCTCGATCATGTGACTCCCCCCGATATGATGCTGCGCCAGCATTATGATATTTTCCAGCCTCTGGTCGCCCGTAACCCGGATGCCGTGGAAAAAGCGATGAGCTTACATCTGCAAGAAATAAGTGAATCCGTGCTGCTCGTGCGCCAGGAAAACAGCGACTGGTTCAGCGAAGAGTAAATAAGTCGCGGCAGAATGGATTCTCTGCCGCGATATATTTTCTATGAGGATTATCTGACAACCAGAACCGGTATTTTGGCATGACGTAAAACCGACTCAGCGTTAGAACCAAGAAGATGAGTAGTAATACCCGGTTTACGGGAGCCAATAACAATAACGTCAAAATTCTCATTACCGCTTACGGCCAGAATTTCATCACGCACGTTGCCGAAAACAACCCTGGCGTGAATACGTTCGGCGGGAATTGAGAACAGACGCGATATCGTCTTCATTTTTTTCTCTGACTCCTCCCGCATATAGGCCTCAAACTTGCGTATATCCTCCGCAAAACCGCGTAACACCGAGCTGCTGCTGTTTGGCAGAACGTTAAGCAAAGTTATCTCCCCTTCATCCGCCGATGCCAGAAACTCAGCATGGCGAACCGCTTTGTCACTTAAATCCATGTCAAAAACGTCTACGGGTAGCAAAATTTTTTTGTACATAGTCCGTTCTCCTTTTTTTGAAGAAACTTAATAAGTTAACTCATCATGCCATATTTACTTCAGCAGGAGAATGAATAATCACGCAGATAAATATTTAATCTATTAAAATAAATACCACTAATTTATATTTAACTGTTGTAAGATAAAGTTATGTATATTCAACGATCTGGATCAAAATTTCATACATGTCAGAAATATTTTTAAAGCGGAAATATCGTTTGGGAATCAAGTGAGATAATCATGCCGCCAGGTATCGGCGGCACGCGTTAACGATGCAATTAGTTCGCCCGAGCCCAGGCGGCAACGGTGGCTTTTGCACCGTGCTCTTGCAGTGACAAATAAGCGCCAACTACCGCATCGACAAAGCACTTTTCCTGCGGCAGATTCAAGCCGAAAATAGCTTCAATACCCAGCAGCGCCCTCACTCGTTCTTCGCCGTCTTTACTGCTCTGTACGGTTTGCGTAATCACCGGCAGCAGAGGATCTGAAATTTCAATTGCCTGCCCCCGATCGTCCGTCCCGCTGACATAGCGCATCCAACCGGCAACCCCCATAGCCAGCAGAGGAAAGCTGCTGTTATGCGCCAGGTGCCAGCGGATAGAATCCAGCATTCTCTGGGGCAGCTTCTGGCTACCGTCCATAGCGATTTGCCAGGTCCGGTGCTTCAGCGCCGGATTACTGTAGCGCTCGATCAGAAGCCCGGCATAGCGACCAAAATCAACGCCCTGCACGCTCAGCGTCGGCGCCTGTTCCTCCAGCATCAGCGCGTGTGCGGCGCGGCGATAGTTCTCGTCCTGCATACAGTCATTGATATGCTGGTATCCAGCCAGATAGCCCAGATAAGCCAGGAAAGAGTGGCTGCCGTTCAGCATACGCAGCTTCATCTCTTCAAACGGCAGCACGTCGGCAACCAGCTCTGCCCCCGCCTTTTCCCATTCCGGGCGGCCAGCGACAAAGTTATCTTCAATAACCCACTGACGGAACGGCTCGCAGGCAACGCCCGCCGGATCGCGAACGCCGGTGAGCTGTTCTATCTTGTCCAGCGTATCGGTAGTCACCGCCGGTACGATACGATCAACCATGGTGGACGGGAAAGTCACATTACCCGCAATCCACTCGGCTAAATCAGCATCAACTTCACGTGCGTAGGCGCAAACGACATTACGCATAACGTGACCGTTTTCCGGCATATTGTCGCAGGACATTACGCTGAATGCCGGCAGCCCTGCTGCCTTGCGCCGCGCAAGCGCTTCTACCACTACGCCCGGAGCAGATTTTGGCTGATGGGGATTTTGTAAATCGGCAACAATTAACGGATGATCCAGCTGCAGCTCACCGCTGGCCGGAGAGTGGCAGTAGCCCTTCTCGGTAATGGTCAAGGAAACAATCGCCACCTGAGGCTCGCACATTTTTGCCAGCACGCTTTCCAGACCATCCACCTGGGCATGCATCGCCTGCTTAACCACTCCGACGACGCGGGCGGTCCAGGCATCTGCCGACATTTCGGCAACGGTGTAAAGTAAATCCTGCTGCTGTAAATCGGCGATTTGCTGTTCACCGCCAATCAGGTTCACCTCGGTATAACCCCAGTCGCTGCCGTGTTCTGTCGCCAGAATATCGGCATATACTGCCTGATGGGCGCGATGAAATGCGCCAAAGCCCAGATGGACGATACGTGGCACAAGACGGTGACGATCGTAAGATGGTCGCGTGGCGTTAGCGGTTAAAAGCATGTTTTCCATGTTAGCTCTCATATTTTTGATTTCTGTATCCCCACGGTGCGTGAGAATGCGCGGCGATGTAAACCATCTCATGCAATTAGTATGACATCTTTGACTTTCATCAACTACCATACAAGAACACTGAACGGTTATATTTTCGCCGCTTCAGGTATTAAAGGATTTAAAAATGCCGGGCTATAAGCCCGGCAGATAGTGATTTATGGCTATCATCATAAGGTGCGGACTTTAGATCTTTAAATATATTGCCCGTTACCCACTGCTTTATTCTGCGGTACGCAATCTGCGGCATCATTAAGCAAGCTCAGGTCGCGGTCGCGGACTTCAGGCATCAGAATGGCAGAAATTAAGCCTATGATTGAATAGCACACCAGCATAATAACAATCGGCATCCATGAACCAGTCATATTACAGAAAATACCGGCCAGCACGGGACCAAAACCTACGGCAACTAAGCCCCCTGCCTCTTTTGAGATTGCCATGCGGGTGAAGCGGTTACGTGAACCAAAAATTTCAGCCATGGTGATATTTTCCAGCGCAAACAGCCCTAACACCGCAATATTATGAATGACAATTAATGACGCCATAATGGTGCTCGCGCTGTGGCTCTTATCCACAATTATCGACAGCATCGGATAAGCCAGAATAATAGCGGAAATATTAATGATAATATAAGGTATACGCCGTCCCACTTTATCCGACAACCATCCGAGGAATGGAATAGTGATAAAGCCAATAACGGAGCTGATCATGAGCGCATCGGTGGGTATACCTTTATCAAACATTAAGGTTTGAACCAGATAGCCCGCAAGGAACGTTTGCAATAGCCCTGAGTTGCCGGCCTGCCCGAAGCGTAGCCCTGTCGCCAGCCAGAAGGATTTGCTTTTCAACATTGAGCTGAAGGTGCCTTCCTGGGTGGCAATTTCTTGCTGCAGGCTGTCGTCTTCGCTTACCTTTTCAAATACAGGGCTCTCTTTCAGGTTGAGGCGCAGCCAGATGGCAAAAATCATTACGACTACGCTGGCGAGGAACGGAATACGCCATCCCCACGCAACCAGCTGCTCGCGGTCCAGCACGAAAAACATTACCGCCCAGATAGCCGTGGCGCTTAAAGTACCGCAGTTGGTTCCCATCGCCACCAGCGAAGAAATGATGCCGCGTTTACCTTTCGGCGCGTATTCCGCCAGCATGGTGCCGGCTCCAGATATCTCTGCACCTGCGCCCAGTCCCTGAATAATACGTAATGTGACAAGTAACACCGGCGCTAAAATGCCCACCTGAGCATAGGTCGGCAAAACGCCAATGAGCGTGGTACAAATCCCCATCATCGTAATAGTAATAAACAGAACTTTTTTACGCCCGATACTGTCCCCCATCTTGCCGAAAATAAAGGCACCGACGATTCGTGCTATATACCCCGCACCGTAGGTCCCCATCGCTAATATAAGCGCCATGGCGGCAGATTGTTCCGGGAAAAATATCTCATGAAAAACCAGCGCTGCGCCCAGCGAATAAAGCTGGAAATCCATAAACTCCAGCGCAGTTCCTAACCAACCAGATACGGCTGCGCGAATGAGATCGGTAGTCGTTCTCTCATTTTTAACGGTAGTCATAATGATTATCTCTAATTGTAGGGTACAAAGTCCGCACTTGTTATTATTGCCCGAAGGTTAATAAAACCTTACAGCAACGTTTTCTGTCATTTTCAAAAAGTTCAAGAGCATCAGCAACCTGTTGCCAGGCAAATTGGTGAGTAATCAATTCATCCGGATTAATTAACCCTTGCTCTAACCAGGCGATAACCACGGGGAATTTATTAGCGTTAAGTCGCGAGGAAAAAATGGACAGCTCCTTACCCGTAATCCCCTGCTGTATCACCTGGGATGGCTCCGTCGAGAATCCCATCAAGACAATTCTCGCCGCCGGCGAAGCCAGGGTTACCGCTTCTTGCAAAATAGAAGGATGGCAGGCGGCATCAACGATCAGCGTCGGTAATATTCCTTTCTCCTTCAGAATCTCTGCCAGCGGTTGGTCGCCGTTGTTGATGATCCAGTCAGCGCCGTTACGTTGGGCCATCTGCAGACGTTCATCAATGCGATCGACCACTATCACCTGCTTCACGCGATATACCCGTTTCAGCACCTGAATCGTCGTCAGCCCCATCGGCCCGGCGCCGTATACCAGCGCAATATCCTGCTCGGTTGGCGAGACCTGCCCGGTAACGTTAGCCGCGATGGTAAAAGGTTCAATCATGACCGCATGCCTGTCTGAAACGTTGTCAGGAACCGTCCAGGCATTTTTAGCGGGCACCACCGCATACTCGCTAAACCCGCCGTCCCGATGCACGCCAAGGACGACTAAAGAGGTACAAACGTTTGGCTTACCCACGGAACAGGGGTAGCAATGACCGCAGCTAATCACCGGATCAACGCTAACGCGCTGGCCAACGGTTTTGTCCGTCACCCCCTCACCTACGGCGTCGATGACGCCGAAAAACTCATGCCCAATCACGCGCGGATATTTGGCAAACGGATTGTGCCCGCGATAGATATGGCTATCGGAACCGCATATTCCCGCCAGCTTCACTTTAACCCGCACTTCTCCCGCAGCAGGTTGCGGGAGCGAACGCTCTTCAATCACCAGCTCATCGGGCTGCTGAATCACAATGCTTTTCATTTTTGTCTCCTTCCTTACCAGTTCCACAGCGTGCCGTCTTCCAGACGTGCGACAGGCAAATAGGCCGGTTCATAGGGATATTTCGCGGCCAGTTTTTCATCAAACTCAATTCCCAGGCCCGGTTTATCGCCCGGGTGCATATAGCCGTTATCGAACGTCCAGCTATGGGGGAAAACCTCCAGCATCTGCCCGGAATAACCCATATATTCCTGCACGCCGAAATTCGGCACCCACAGGTCAAAATGCAAAGCGGCAGCCATGCAGACCGGAGAGAGATCGGAGGGGCCGTGTGAACCAGTACGAACCTGGTAAAGCGCGGCAAAGTCAGCGATACGACGCATCCCCGTAATTCCGCCCGCGTGGGTGATGGTGGTGCGGATATAGTCAATCAGCTGCTCTTCGATAAGCTGCTTACAGTCCCAAATGCTGTTAAACACTTCACCGACCGCAATCGGCGTGACGGTATGCTGACGAATCAGGCGGAAGCACTCTTGATTTTCCGCCGGGGTAGGATCTTCCATCCAGAACAGACGGTAATCTTCAATGCTCTTGCCAAAACGCGCCGCTTCAATCGGCGTCAGGCGGTGGTGCATGTCGTGCAGCAGATGTTCCTCAAAGCCAAATTTTTCACGCACGGCGGCAAACAGCTGCGGAGTAAAATCAAGATATTTTTCGGTGGACCAGAGCTGCTCCTCCGGCCACTGGCCTTTCGTTGCCGGTTCGTAGGCCTGGCCTTTTCCTTTCGCCATCCCGTAGGTGGTTTTCATGCCCGGCACGCCGCACTGCACGCGAATCGCTTTAAATCCCATCTCTTTATGACGAGCGTAATCTTCCAGCACTTCATCAATGGAATGGCCGGTGGTATGGCAATAAACCATCACCCCTTCTCGCGACGCCCCGCCCAGCAGCTGGTACAGCGGCATGCCCGCCGCTTTCGCCTTGATATCCCATAGCGCCATATCGATGGCAGAAATAGCCGACATCGTTACCGGGCCGCGGCGCCAGTAGGCGCCCTTGTAAAAAAATTGCCAGATATCCTCAATGCGATGGGCGTCACGGCCAATCAGCTGCGGGCAAAGGTGATCCCGCAAATACGATGCGACGGACAGTTCGCGCCCGTTCAGCGTAGCGTCACCTAAACCGACAATACCGTCATCAGTGGTGATCTTAAGAGTGACAAAGTTACGTCCAGGACAGCAGACGAAAACTTCAGCGGCAACGATCTTCATTTCTTATTCCTTACTTCCAGGCGGTTAGTGCAGAAAATTAAAACATCAGACCTACTACCATACAAGTATAATGATCGAAAAAGACGCTAAAGATCACATTATTGCAACGGGGAAAATGGGGAATTAATGAGAAAAAGCGGTAAGAAAATCAGTACAGAACGGTGCCGGAATGGCATCGCCTGTACCTTTCATCGCGGTTAAGAGGGGCTAAGCGCGCCCCCAGCCAGCGACAATAATCAGCATGCCGCACAGCGCAATCAGCGCCCCGGCCCAATCATAGTGGGTAAGTTTTACCCCATCGACGAAGCGCAGCCAGAGCAGCGCGGTACAAACATAAACCCCACCGTAAGCGGCATATACCCGCCCGCTGGCCTCCGGGTGCAGCGTCAGTAGCCAGACAAAAAGCGCCAAAGCAATGCCCGTGGGGATCAATAATAAAGGCGTCGCCCCACGCTTTAGCCACAGCCAGGGTAAGTAGCAACCAATGATTTCACACAGCGCGGTAGCAAAAAAAAGCAGCGTTGTTTTTAACATCCCAAATATCGTGAGTTGAGCAAGCGTTAACTCATTCTACGCAATAATGGACGCCGTTTACTCTGTTTTGTCGGGTATGACGCCGTAAGGAGATGTAGTAAACTCAAATCAGGGAGATCACTTAAAGGAAATCGTGATGAATACAACACTGAATAAACGCTGGTGCCTGACCGCTCTGCTGGCGCTGAGCGCGATGGTCTTTACCGCATCGTCATTTGCTAAAACTGACCGGCTGGTGATCGAGTCCGGCGACAGCGCCCAGAGCCGTCAGCACGCCGCGATGGAAAAAGAGCAGTGGAACGATACCCGCTCTTTACGCCAGAAGGTCAATAAGCGGGCCGAAAAAGAGTGGGATAAAGCCGATGTGGCATTTGATGCCCAGGATAACTGCCAGAAGAGCGCGAACGTCAACGCTTACTGGGAACCTAACACCCTGCGCTGCCTTGACCGCCGTACCGGCCGTACCATTACTCCGTAATATATGGCGCCTGCGGGCGCCACAATCACTAAACCTCCGCAATAACTCACAGGTATTTCCATGACTGACGCTTCTCACGTCAAACTTCGCCCGCTTGAGCGCGAAGATCTACGCTTTGTGCACCAGCTGGACAACAACGCCAACGTCATGCGCTACTGGTTTGAAGAACCCTACGAAGCCTTTGTCGAACTTTCCGACCTGTACGACAAACATATTCACGATCAGAGCGAACGCCGCTTTGTTGTCGAATACAATGAAGAAAAGGCCGGGCTGGTTGAGCTCGTTGAAATCAACCACGTGCACCGCCGCGCTGAGTTTCAGATAATTATCTCCCCTGATTACCAGGGAAAAGGCCTGGCAACCCGTGCGGCTAAGCTCGCGATGGACTACGGCTTTATGGTACTCAACCTTTATAAGCTGTACCTGATTGTTGATAAAGACAACGAAAAAGCGATTCACATCTACCGCAAGCTTGGTTTTATGGTTGAGGGCGAGCTGATTCATGAATTCTTTATTAACGGCGAATACCGCAATACCATCCGCATGTGCCTGTTCCAGCACCAGTATCTGGCCGAGCATAAAACGCCGGGCCAGACGCTATTAAAACCAACGGCTCAGTAATACTCGATGGTGCTTTTAATAGTGTAGTGGCGCGTCAGCGAAGGCTGCACGCTGTCGTCGACCACCTGTAGCTCGCAGCTAACCGGGTTATCATGGCTATCGTAATCGCAGGTCTGACTTACGTTGCCCAGCGTGCGGTCGTTGAAGATGCTCACGGCGGTATAGTCCATTTTTTTGCGTGGATCCGCTGATGGCGTTGAGCTCACCGTAAAACGTTCACCTTTAGCGGTCGTCGTTTTGCCAAGCGGATAGCCTTCGCTATCGTAGCGGTAGGTAGCGGTGCTCTCCTTACCGCGGGCGGTGACGACAAATCCGTTATCATCGGTCTCCCACGACACGCCCGTTGAGGGCATCTCCGCCAGCTGGCATTTTCCCTGTAAACGCAGGCGCTTTTCGTGACTTTGCGCATCGAGATAATAGTTAGCGTCCAGAACCAAAGCCGCGCCGGTTTTGTTCTCCAGATCCTCAAATGCCAGCAGGTCAAAGCACCCTTCGCTGGACAAACGTCCTTTAACCCACTTCACCACTTCATCGTGCTCATCATACAGCGTCTGGCTAAACTCCTTCACTGGCCCACGCAGCGGATCGAACTCAAATTCGTTGGAGAAACTCGCCATTTCCGGCGTATAAGCCTGCGGCGCACCCTTTTCATCACAAGCGCTAAGTCCTCCTACTGCCAATATCAGCAAAAACAGTTTTTTCACACCCGATTCCTTTTGTGCATAGTGCAATCATATTAGCAAATACAATTGTTTACACCACTTCTGCTATGCTTAACTCTGGATAACGTCAATAAGGAGTTTATGATGAAACTATTACCCTGGCTAAGCACCGCTCTGCTGCTGGGTTCGGTATCCGCTTTAGCCGCGCCCGACTCTTGCGAGCGGGTTAAAAGCGATATTCAGCAAAAAATCATTAACAACGGCGTTCCCGAATCGGGCTTTAGCCTGACCATCGTCCCGAACGATCAGCCGGATCGGCCCGGCGCACAGGTTGTCGGCCACTGCGCCAACGACACCTTTAAGATAATCTACACGCGCGACAGCGAAGCGCAGTAATCTCGCCACTTTAGAGAGACGTCTTATCCCTCGGTTGACCGGGGATAAGATCTCTCTACCCCGCTTTAAGTATTATTTCTCACTCTCCGCGCCGTTATTAAGCTGGCGTCGGCATTACGTTATTATAACAAAATCATGGGGTGAGCAATGTCTAACCAGGAACATCCTGGCGGTCTTAGCCGTCGAACGCTAATCAAATCTTCCGCTCTAGGCTCTCTGGCCCTCGCGGCCGGCGGGTTATCGTTACCCTTTAGCCTGCGTCATGCCGCCGCCGCAGTGCAAGAAGCCACTCAGGGCGAGGAACGTATTGTCTGGGGCGCCTGCTCGGTCAACTGCGGCAGCCGTTGCGCTCTGCGCTCTCACGTGCGCGACGACGAAGTGGTCTGGGTCGAAACCGACAATACCGGCGCGGATATTTATGGCGACCACCAGGTGCGCGCCTGCCTGCGCGGCCGCTCCATACGCCGACGCATTAATCATCCCGACCGCCTGAATTACCCCATGAAACGCGTCGGCAAACGCGGCGAAGGCAAATTTGTCCGCATTAGCTGGGAAGAAGCGCTGGATACGATTGCCGACAATCTCAAAAGAATCGTCAAAGATTACGGCAATGAAGCTGTTTACATTAACTACTCCTCCGGGATTGTCGGCGGCAACATGACCCGCTCATCGCCTACCGCCTCACCGGTTATGCGCCTGATGAACTGCTACGGCGGTTCGTTAAATCAATATGGAACCTATAGCACCGCGCAAATCGCCTGCGCTATGCCTTATACCTACGGCAGCAATGACGGTAACAGCACCTCCGATATTGAAAACAGCAAGCTGGTGGTGATGTTCGGCAATAACCCGGCGGAAACCCGTATGAGCGGTGGCGGCATTACTTATTACCTGGAGCAGGCGCGCGAGCGCTCCAATGCGCGGATGATCGTTATCGACCCGCGCTACACCGATACCGCAGCCGGGCGTGAAGATGAGTGGCTCCCTATTCGTCCCGGCACTGACGCCGCTCTGGTCGCGGGTATCGCCTGGGTATTAATTAACGAAAACCTGGTCGATCAGGCGTTTCTTGATAAGTATTGCGTCGGTTACGATGAAAAAACGCTCCCGCCGGATGCCCCGGCAAACGGCCATTATAAAGCCTATATTCTTGGCCAGGGCGATGACGGCACGGCTAAAACGCCACAGTGGGCCTCGCGGATTACGGGCATTCCCGTCGATCGCATTATCAAGCTGGCCCGGGAAATCGGCAGTACCAAACCCGCTTATATTTGCCAGGGATGGGGGCCGCAGCGCCAGGCTAATGGCGAACTGGCGGCGCGCGCTATCGCTATGCTGCCAATACTTACCGGTAACGTCGGCATCAGCGGCGGCAACAGCGGCGCGCGCGAATCTACCTATACCATCACCATTGAACGCCTGCCGGTGTTAACCAACCCGGTAAAAACCGCCATCTCCTGCTTTAGCTGGACCGACGCCATCGCTCTCGGCCCGGAAATGACCGCCACCCGCGACGGCGTACGCGGCAAAGAGAAGCTGGATGTGCCGATTAAATTCTTCTGGAACTATGCCGGTAATACCATCATCAATCAGCACTCCGATATCAATAAAACCCACGAAATCCTGCAGGACGACAGCAAGTGCGAAATGATCGTGGTTATCGAAAACTTTATGACCTCATCGGCCAAATATGCCGACATTCTGCTGCCGGACCTGATGACCGTCGAGCAGGAAGATATCATTCCCAACGACTACGCCGGCAATATGGGATATCTCATTTTTATTCAACCGGTCACCTCCGCTAAATTCGAACGCAAGCCTATCTACTGGATCCTCAGCGAAGTGGCAAAACGCCTTGGCGATGATGTTCATCAGAAGTTTACCGAAGGCCGTACCCAGGAACAGTGGCTACAGCATCTGTACGCGAAAATGCTGGCGAAAGATCCGGCGCTGCCGAGTTATGACGAACTGAAAAAGATGGGGATCTATAAGCGTAAAGACCCCAACGGCCACTTTGTCGCCTATCGTGACTTCCGCGAAGATCCACTCGCCAATCCGTTAAAAACTCCGTCGGGTAAAATTGAAATATACTCCAGCCGTCTGGCCGACATTGCGGCAACATGGCAGCTGGAAAAAGACGAAACCATCAGCCCATTACCGGTTTATGCTTCGACTTTCGAAGGCTGGGACGATCCTCTGCGCGATCAATACCCGCTGCAAATGTTCGGTTTCCACTATAAGGCTCGCACCCATTCAACCTACGGCAACGTTGATGTTTTGCAGGCGGCCTGCCGTCAGGAGGTGTGGATTAACCCTGTGGATGCCGGGAAACGCGGGATTAAAAACGGCGATATGGTGCGCGTATTTAACGCCCGCGGTGAGCTACGCATTGCGGCCAGGGTGACTCCGCGTATCATGCCAGGCGTATCGGCGATGGGCCAGGGCGCCTGGCATGACGCGAATATGAACGGCGATCGCGTCGATCACGGCGCCTGTATCAATACGTTGACCACGCATCGCCCTTCACCGCTGGCGAAAGGCAATCCGCAGCACACCAATCTGGTTGAAATCGAGAAGGTTTAAGGAGTAAACCATGAGCGCTCAGTATGGATTTTTTATCGATTCCGCCCGCTGCACCGGCTGTAAAACCTGCGAGCTGGCCTGTAAAGACTATAAAAACTTAACGCCTGACGTCAGCTTTCGCCGTATTTACGAATACGCCGGCGGAGACTGGCAGGAGGATAACGGCGTCTGGAATCAAAACGTCTTCGCCTACTATCTGTCCATCGCCTGTAACCACTGCGCAGATCCGGCCTGTACTAAAGTGTGCCCCAGTGGCGCAATGCACAAGCGCGAAGATGGTTTCGTGGTGGTAGACGAAGAGGTCTGCATCGGTTGCCGATACTGCCATATGGCCTGCCCGTACGGCGCCCCGCAGTACAACGCGGCAAAAGGCCATATGACCAAGTGCGACGGCTGCTACGACCGCGTTGCTGAGGGTAAAAAACCGATTTGCGTCGAGTCCTGCCCGCTGCGGGCGCTGGACTTTGGCCCCATCGAAGAGCTTCGCGAAAAGCACGGGCAGCTTGCCGCCGTCGCGCCGCTGCCGTCAGCGCACTTTACCAGGCCGAGTATCGTAATCAAACCGAACGCTAACGCACGTCCGTGCGGCGATACCACCGGCTATCTGGCCAATCCGAAGGAGGTATAAAATGGGAAATGGATGGCATGAATGGCCGCTGGTACTGTTTACGGTACTGGGCCAAAGCGTTGCAGGAGCGATTATCGTCAGCGGGCTCGGCTGGCTTTCGCTGAATAACAACTCCGAAGCCCGACAACGTCTGGTGCGTTGCATGTTTTTTGTCTGGCTGGTAATGGGAGTCGGTTTTCTGGCATCAATCATCCACCTTGGCTCGCCGCTGCGGGCATTTAACTCCCTCAATCGGATAGGATCATCGGCGTTAAGTAATGAAATCGCCAGCGGCGCACTATTTTTCACCGTCGGCGGTTTCTGGTGGCTCATCACGTTTCTCGGCAAAATGCCGCGGATTCTGGCGAAAGCCTGGCTCCTGCTCACCATGCTTCTCGGCTGCCTGTTCGTCCTCGAGATGACCTTTGTATATCAAATCGATACCGTACCGACCTGGTACAATGTCTACACCACCGCCGCCTTTTTCCTGACTATGGTGCTGTGCGGGCCGCTTTTCGCCGCCCTGCTGCTGCGTATCGCCAATGTGCCTTTTAAAGGCAGAGTCTTCGCCTCGATGAGCGTACTTGCACTCCTGGCAAGCCTGGCGGTAGTCATTTTGCAGAATAGTGAACTGGCGGAGATCCACAGCTCCGTTCAGCAGGCCAGCACCCTGCTGCCAAACTATGGCTGGCTACAAATCCTGCGCCTGGTACTTTTAACGCTGGGGCTTGGCTGCTGGATCTGCCCGTTGGCAAGAAAGCAAAACCCGCATATCGCCAGCTTGCTGCTCGGCCTGCTGCTGGTATTTTTCGGCGAGTTTATTGGTCGCGGACTGTTTTATGGTCTCCATATGACCGTTGGTACGGCGATTGCCGGTTAATGTATGTAGGGGTGCCTCGCACCCTGTGCTCTAAGGAATAGGTATGATGCAACCGCAAGAACGCGACGCCATCGCACTCAGCGCCCGTACGCTGGGCGCTCTGTTTTCTTTTTCGCCACACAGCGAGCAGGCCGCTCCGCTGGTTGCGGCCCTGCGCGATGGTAGCTGGCAAAGCCAGTGGCCCTGGCCGATAGCTGATGGCCTGGCGGCACGGTTCGCCACCGATAGTGATGAACCCTTACCTGAGGCCTGGCAGCGGTTGTTTATCGGGCCATGGGCTCTCCCTGCGCCGCCGTGGGGCTCCGTCTGGCTGGATAAAGAAAGCGTGCTGTTCGGCGACTCGACGCTGGCGCTGCGCGAATGGATGCGGGCAAACGGCATCGCGCTGTCTGAGCAGCGCGCTGAGCCGGAAGACCACTTCGGTACTCTGCTGCTACTGGCGGCATGGCTCTGCGAGTCCGGCCAGGATGAGGCATTCAACCAGCTTCTGGCCTGGCATCTTCTGCCGTGGTCAGGCCGCTTCCTGAGCGTATTTATCGCCGACGCCGGCAACCCTTTTTATCAGGCGCTGGGTGAGCTGGCGCAGGGGACGCTGGCGCAATGGCAGGCACTGCTGCCCTGTGCGGTCGTCGAAAAACCTCTCTACCGTTAATCCTCTTAATTATGCCCGCTGGTCGGGCATAATCTTTTTGTGACAACGTCACCTCTGTAATCATTCGCACTTATCGCTTTTGCGCATATCTTTATTCCGGGTGAAAATAAGGCTCTTCTTTACGCCACCGTATCCGCAGATGCATCAACTTCATGCTTATCCCGATCTTCAGGTTATGTTTCGCCGCCTGGCAATCGCTATACTGGTCGGCATCTTCGCCGCTCTCGCGGTCGCCCTCTTTCGTCATGCGATGACCGGCCTGGAAATCCTGTTTCTCAGCAATACCAGCGGCAGCCTGGTCAATGCCGCCGCATCGATGCCAGGGTGGCGTCGCTTGCTAACGCCCGCGCTTGGCGGCCTGGCGGCGGGGGGGCTGCTTTGGATCTGGCAGTGCCGCATGAACGAACGTCCGCGAGCGGCAACAGATTATATGGAGGCCCTTGAGACTGGCGACGGCATGTTTGATACGCCCGCCAGCCTCGTTAAATCACTGGCTTCTCTGTTGGTGGTGACAACAGGCAGCGCCATTGGCCGCGAGGGAGCGATGATCCTGCTGGCCGCGCTGGCAGCATCATGGTTTGCCCGCCGCTTTACGCCGAAAAACGAGTGGAAACTGTGGGTCGCCTGCGGAGCCGCTGCCGGTATGGCCAGCGCCTATCACGCTCCGCTTGCCGGAAGTCTGTTTATTGCTGAGATCTTATTTGGCACCCTGATGCTGGCCTCGCTTGGCCCGGTGGTGATTGCCGCGGTGGTCGCCCTGCTGCTGACCAATTTGCTCAACGGCGGCTCAGCTCCGCTCTACCACGTTGAATTTCACGAAACCATGGGCGCAATGCACTATGCGCTGATGCTGGCTACGGCTCTGCTGGCCGGGCTATGCGGCCCGTTATTTATCTGGCTGATGGGCTATAGCCATCGGTGCTTTGTCCGGCTCCAACTTTCATCGCCGTGGCAGCTGGCCCTCGGCGGCCTTATCGTCGGCCTGCTGTCGCTGATGGTTCCGGCAGTATGGGGAAATGGCTATAGCGTTGTACAAAGCTATCTTCTGTCGCCGCCCCTGTTTAGCTCAGTATTTATGGTGTTTGTCTGCAAGCTATTCGCTGTACTGGCCAGCAGCGGCTCCGGCGCCCCGGGCGGCGTGTTTACGCCAACGCTATTTGTCGGTCTCGGCGTCGGTATGCTATTCGCGAACCTGACGGGGCTATGGCTGCCTGATTATCAGGGGATTGCGATAATGATGGGATTAACCGGGATGGCGGCATTTCTGGCTGCCACAACCCATGCGCCGATTATGTCAACGCTGATGATTTGTGAAATGACCGGACAGTACGTTTTACTGCCCGGTTTACTGATTGCCAGCGTGCTGGCATCGGTGATATCGCGGACGTTACGCCGGGATTCGATCTACCGCCATCATCTCGCCGAGCATCGATAAGTCGATATACTGGCTCAGCTCACGCTGTTCTGCGCGCGGTAAATAGGGTAATTCGCCGATAAGCGGCGCCGGCAATTTTTTACTCAGCACATCGATGATTTCAGCGTAGTGCGCCAGACCCGGGTTAATGCGGTTAGCTACCCAGCCAATCAGCGGCAGGCCATCGTTGGCAATCGCCTGCGCGGTAAGCAGGGCATGGTTGATACAGCCCTCCTGAATACCAACCACCATTAATACCGGCAGCTGTTCCTGCACCACCCATTCTGAAAGCGGACGCAGGTCGTTCATCAGGCTACGCCAGCCGCCGGTGCCTTCAACCACCACATGTTCCACCTGGCCGCTGAGACGCTGCAGGCCATCCGAAAGCAGTCCGTAGTTGATCGGGCAGCTGTGCGCCACGCTGCTTTCATCTTCGCTTAACGCGATGGGATTGACAGCATCATACGGTAACACCAGCGAAGACACGCTCTGTAAGACCAGCGCATCTTTGTTCCGCAGTCCGTCAGGCGTCTCTTTACTACCCTTCGCCACAGGCTTGTACCCGGCGACGCTTTTGCCGCTGGCAGCCAGTGCCTGCAACAGCGCACGGGAAACCACTGTCTTTCCGACAGCAGTGTCAGTACCTGTTATGAAGAAACGCTTAAACATCACTAACCCCACAGTTATGTTGATGAAATATACGGGAGAGAAATAATCAACTGTGGAAAAAGTCTACGCGAAGCGGCCCAAGGCCGGCTTGAGATAGCGCAATTTTTGGTGTGAATACGAAAAAATGTTAACCCTGTAACAGTCGTATCAGCAGCGATCCGTTATAGAGGGCATCCTTGACTAAGGCCGCGCCAGCCATCGTTCCCCGGTTAGAAAATTGAGTGCTTTCTACCGCGATATGTCGGCTGTAAGCCGGTAACGATTGTTGCCGAATACAATCAGATATTGCCGGAAACAGGATGTCCGACGCCTGGTTAAAAGGAGAGCCAATGAGGATTTTTTGCGGATTGAAGAGGTTCACCATAATTGCCAGAATTCGCCCGACATGGTTCCCTACGCCGCTGATAATGTCGCGCGCCAGTAAATCTCCCTGCAGCGCGGCCTGACACAGCCACTCCACGCTTAGCGGCTGCTGGTGCAGCATCGAACTCATCGATTTAGCCATTCGCACCTGCGCCAGCTCCAGCACGCTCTCCACGCTGGCGATGGTCTCCAGACAGCCGTGGTTGCCACAGTAACAGCGCTTACCATAAGGATCGACCTGGGTGTGTCCAATTTCCACCAGGCTACTGCTGCCGGCATGCAGCAGGCGTCCATCGGTGATCACGCCTGCGCCCACGTTATGGTCAATCACCACCTGAACCACGTCCCGCGCGCCTCTTGACGCGCCAAACAACGATTCGGCCATGGTCCACGCGCTGATATCGTGCTGAATGTAAACCGACACGCCGGTATGGTTAGCTAAAATCTCGCCAAGCGGCATATCCTTAACGTCTTCATAAAAAGGCATCCGATGAATGATACCGTTCTCAGTATCAATAATCCCCGGCATGGTGACGGCGATGGCGGTTAAACGTTCCAGCTTCTTTTGGTGACGAATAAAAAACTGATCAACGTGATCGAGCAAGCGGGTCGCGAAAGGCTGAACGTGCTGTATTTCCAGTTCCAGCTGCTCTTCCACTACCAGCGCGCTGCTTAAATCCCGAAGCGCGAGATGGATTTCGCCGCGGCTGATACGCACAGAGAGATAATGCCAGGCTTCGGTTTCCACCATTAACCCAACGGCAGGTCGTCCCCGGCTTCCGGGTTCCTGTATTTCCGTTTCCTGGACCAGATGAGCTTCCAGCATTTCGCGGACAATTTTGGTGATACTGGCGGGGGCCAGCTGCGCGAAGCGCGAAAGGTCGATGCGCGATACCGGGCCAAGCTGATCAATCAGGCGATAAACCGCGCCCGCGTTGGTCTGCTTTATTTGATCGATATGGCCTGGCTGACTGTCCGCTACCACCGTTGACTCCCTTTATTTTCGCGCTTCGAAATAAACTGAGGGCTATGGTGAAACACTTCAACGGTACTCGTCAAATTTTTGCTTAGCCTTGTGATTTACCGCACATTTTTAGCCCTTATTTGTCTTAAAAATCTCACGTAACGCTGGCAAGCAGCGATTCACGAAAACGTCGGGCCGCCTGCCCCTGTTCGCGATGCTTAGACCACACCAGCCACATTTCCGATATCGCGTCCTGTTCTTCGATGGGCAGCCAACACATATCCGACAGCTGAACCCGCCTGAACGACGCCGGCAATATCGACACCCCCAGCCCGGCGGCAACCAGGCCGATGATAGTCATCGCTTCCCCCACCTCCTGAGTAATGACCGGCGTCAGCCCGTAGCGGCGCATCAAGCCCAGAATATCGTCATACAGGCCGGTACCGACATGGGGATCGAAAAACACGAACGGCTCCCGCGCCAGTTCTCGCAGGCTAACGGCAGGCTGAGTCGCCAGCGGGTGATCCCTCGGTACCATCGCCAGCAGCGGCTCACGCAGCACTCTCTCCCAGAGCAGCGTATCCGGCAGTTGCGTATTACGCATTAGCCCCAGATCCAGCGCGCCTTCGTTCAGCGGGACGATTTGCTCACGGGTATTGGTTTCCCGAGTCTGAATATGCACATCAGGGTAACGGCGGCGAAAAGTCGACAGCGTGTCAGATACCGCCTTGATAAAGGGCGCCGAAGAGGTAAACCCGATGCGCAGCTCGCCGGTTTCCCCCTGATGCAGACGCGCGGCGCGCGCGGCGGCATCGTCTACCTGAGCGAGGATCTGTCGGCTGTCGGCCAAAAACTGCCTTCCTGCCTCGGTCAGGCTGACGCTACGGTTAGTTCGGGCAAAAAGACGGGCGCCAATTTGCTGTTCGAGGATTTGAATCTGCTGGCTGAGCGGCGGCTGAGAGATGTTCAGCCGCGCCGCCGCATGGCCGAAATGCAGCTCTTCAGCTACCGCAATAAAGTAACGCAGATGGCGCAGTTCAATATTCATATTTAAAACATCTTATTTGAGATTATTAATATATTAGACAGAATATTTACCTTTTCATACTCTGAATAAGGGGCCAATGCGCCGCTCAACTCTCTGTTAAACAGCAAGGATTTTCCGTGAGTCGTACAACTACCGCTGATACCGTCCCGGCACACGACATCAGCGACATGATTGCACCGCAGCCAAATCAGTTTATTAAACGCGGTACTCCGCAATTTATTCGCGTTACTCTCGCCCTCTTTTCTGCCGGACTGGCGACCTTCGCGCTGCTTTATTGTGTGCAGCCGATCCTGCCGGTGCTCTCCAGCGAATTTGGCGTCTCACCGGCCAGCAGTAGTATTTCCCTGTCGATTTCCACGGCCATGCTGGCGGTGGGCCTGCTGTTTACCGGGCCATTATCCGACGCTATTGGCCGCAAGCAGGTGATGGTTACCGCGCTAATGCTGGCTTCCTGCTGCTCCCTGCTGTCGACGATGATGTCCAGCTGGCATGGGATCCTGATTATGCGAGCCCTGATTGGCCTGTCATTAAGCGGCGTGGCGGCGGTCGGTATGACCTACCTGAGCGAAGAGATCCACCCCAGCGTAGTGGCTTTCTCCATGGGGCTGTATATCAGCGGTAACTCTATTGGCGGTATGAGCGGCCGTCTGCTGACCGGGGTATTCACTGATTTTTTCGGCTGGCGAATTGCGCTGGCGGTCATTAGCGGCTTTGCCCTCGCCGCAGCGCTGATGTTCTGGCGTATTTTGCCGGAATCGCGCCACTTTCGTCCGACCTCGCTGCGGCCAAAATCGTTGCTGATCAACTTTCGCCTGCACTGGCGCGATCGCGGACTGCCGTTGCTGTTTCTCGAAGGTTTTTTGTTAATGGGGGCATTCGTCACTCTGTTTAACTATATCGGTTATCGTCTGATGCTCTCGCCGTGGTCGCTTAGCCAGGCGGTGGTCGGCCTGCTTTCGGTAGCCTATTTGACCGGAACCTGGAGTTCGCCAAAAGCCGGCGCGATGACCGTTCGCTACGGACGCGGTCCGGTGATGCTGTTCTCGACGGCGGTGATGCTCGGCGGCCTCCTGTTGACCCTGTTCTCTTCGCTGTGGCTGATTTTTCTCGGCATGCTGCTGTTCTCGGCGGGTTTTTTCGCGGCACACTCGGTAGCCAGCAGTTGGATTGGCCCACGAGCCCGTCGCGCACGCGGCCAGGCCTCGTCGCTCTATTTATTCAGTTACTACCTGGGTTCGAGCATGGCGGGAACATTTGGCGGTATTTTCTGGCATAACTACGGCTGGAACGGCGTAGGCGGGTTTATCGCTCTGTTGTTAATAGCGGCACTGCTCACCGGCGCTTGTCTGCACAAGCGTCTGAAATAACGCAGTTAACGTGGCCTGTTGCAGGCCACGTTATTCATTCACCACATCCCTAATACCGACGACATTCCCATCAGTTCTCTGACGGCATCAAGAGAAAGTAGAGCAAAAAACAGCCAGGTAAACGGATTCATAATTCACCTCGCATCGCGGCCTGTTCTTGTATTGAGTTTAGCCGCCGCGCAGAGAAAGAATCTGCTACTTTGCGCACATCTGGATTATTTCGAGCTAAACATAAAATACGCAATCGATTAACCACTACATTATGCTAATGAAGGGTTCTGATACGCCGAGCGGCTGTCTGCACAAGCGGCGAGAAGATTTATGCGGCGAAAAAATCGCACTCCTCGACCCCAACGGCGTATCAGGTTAGTGTAGGGACCACGAATAGCACTTTTGTTCACTTGCAACAGCCAGAGCGTAATCATGACGGAAAACAAGAACTATCATCAGCTTACCCGCACCTTCCAGCGTCTGTCCCGCTTTTCGCATCTCTCCGCCATCGCCGGCTGGGATATGTTCGCCATGATGCCCCCCGGCGGCAGCGCCGCACGCGGTGAAGCCCTGGCGGAGCTCGGCGTTCTGCAGCATCAAATTCTGACCGATAAAAAAGTGGGGGAATGGCTGCGCAATGCTCTTCAGGAAGAGCTGAACGATGTTGAGCAGGCCAACCTGCGCGAAATGGCCCGCCAGTATGAGCAGGCGGCGCTGCTGCCGGAAAGCCTGGTGGAAGCTAAATCACTGGCAGGAAGCCGTTGCGAACACGCCTGGCGCAGCCAGAGGCCCGCCAATGACTGGCTGGGGTTTGCCGAAAATCTGCGGGAAGTGGTCAAACTGAGCCGCGAAGAGGCGCAGATCCGGGCGGCGGCAAAAGGCTGCTCCCGCTATGATGCCCTGCTGGATATTTTTGAACCCGATATGACCAGCGCGCGTCTGGACGTGCTATTCGCCGATCTAAAGTCATGGCTTCCCGCTCTGCTGGAGAAAGTCGTTGAAAAACAGTCCCGGTCGCCGCTTATTGAACCTCAGGGGCCGTTTCCAATTGCCGCTCAGCGCGAACTGGGTCTGGAAGCGATGCGCGTGCTGGGTTTTGATTTCGACGGCGGGCGTCTGGATATCAGCGCCCATCCGTTCTGCGGCGGCGTGCCTCAGGATGTTCGTATCACCACACGCTATAACGAAAACGACCTGCTCAGCGCGCTGTTTGGCGTGATTCATGAAACCGGCCACGCGCGCTACGAGCAAAATTTACCGCGTAACTGGCTGGATCAGCCCGTCGCCCTCGCCCGTTCAACGGCAATCCACGAGTCGCAAAGCCTGTTTTTCGAAATGCAGCTTGGCCGCAGCGACGCATTTCTACAGCGCCTGTTGCCGACGATACGCCAGTACTTTGGCGATCAGCCGGCATTCAGCCACGAAAACTTTATCGCATGGAATCAGCGCGTCAAACCGGGCTTTATCCGCGTCGATGCTGACGAAGTGAGCTATCCGGCTCACGTAATTCTGCGCTACGAGATTGAACGCGCGCTGATTGATGGCGATATTGAGGTCGATGATATTCCGGCGCTGTGGGACGAAAAAATGCAGCTCTGGTTGGGACTTTCCACTACCGGTAACTACCGCGACGGCTGTATGCAGGATATCCACTGGACCGACGGCGGGTTTGGCTATTTTCCATCCTACACGCTGGGCGCAATGTACGCGGCTCAGCTGATGGCTTCCGCCAGAAGAGCGCTACCGCAGTTAGAAAGCGACATCGCTGGCGGTAACTTCAGCGCCCTGTTCGACTGGCTGCGGCAGAATATCTGGCAGCACGGCAGCCGTTTCCCTACCTCGCAGCTGATTCAGCACGCGACCGGGGAAGACCTTAACAGCGACTTTTTCCGCCAGCACCTGACCTCGCGTTATCTGTAAATCACCGGCGTCGGGCCTGCCCGACGCCCTGTCCTGCTTTGTATTTATCCGTTGTACATACGGTTACACGCCGATACCAAACACTCACGGAAACCTCGAGAAGACCAGCATATAGTTCTTTCAACGGCCCCGCAGTGGGGTTGAAACAAGAAACCTTTTCGAGGATATCAGAATGAAAAAAGTATTAGCTCTGGTCGTTGCCGCTGCTATGGGTCTGTCTTCTGTTGCTTTCGCAGCCGATGCTGCCGCGACTACCACTCCGGCTGCGGCAACTCACAGCACCACCGCTAAAGCGACCCACCACAAGAAACATCATGCTGCCGCTGCCAAACCGGCCGCAGAGCAGAAAGCTCAGGCGGCTAAAAAGCACAAAAAATCGGCCGCTAAAACGGCTGTAGCCCAGAAGGCTCAGGCCGCCAAGAAACACAAAAAAGCTGAAGCTAAACCAGCCGCAGCCCAGAAGGCGCAGGCCGCTAAGAAACACAAAAAAGCAGCCACTAAACCAGTAGCTCAAAAAGCGCAGGCTGCTAAAAAACACCATAAAACCACAAAGCATCATACCGCTAAACCAGCTGCACAACCGGCTGCTTAATCTCCCCGGTTAAGGCTGTTTAATATGATACCGGCGCTGGATTCAGCGCCGTTTTTTTCTGGAGAGCACCATGCTGCGGCGCTATCGTTTTGAGCTCATCCTGATCCTGCTGATAATCTGCGCGCTGGTCGCCAGCCGCTTTTTCCTCTACTAAAAACTTCGCTGCCAGATGTTAAGCCCGGGCCGTAAATCGTCAGAAAAAGCGCCGGGATTGTCGCCAATTTTTTGGGCGTACCGCACCGTTATCCCGCAACCAACCGCCGGGATATAAAACGAAAGCTCGCTCACGTCGCTATGAATAGTCCCGGATTCAACCTGAGGCCGTCAGGAATATGAATAATCTGCGGAAAAAAGAAAATATTCTGGAGATGGCTTAACCGTCACCAGCACGGTCATCATTCCGCTCGCCTGCGAAAGCCGCCCGCGTTCCGTGCGGGGCTTTTAGCATTACCCTTTAGCTGGTCGTCGGAACCAGCGATGATTATCAGCTCTGACCGAAAAACGTTCTTCTGCCATAGCCCATCGCCCTACTTGATATTGTTTAACCTGACTGTTTCCGCTTCGCTTGCCGTTGGAATCGTCCTGCGGGAAGAGAAACCTGTATTACAGAATATGGACTGCAGTCACCAGCAGATAGCCCGTAGCGCCCCAGATCAGCGCAGAAACCAGCGACACATAAACTAATGCGCGAATACCTTGTTTAGACATAGCCCCTCCCATACATCGGGTGTTAGAAATTGCAGATATCATTGCCGGGATAACATCTCTATTTGCTCAACAAGGTAGTAGCAATAACAACGTTTACGGTGAGAAAATGTTTCGCTTTGAAAATAAGTAATAATCAGGTAAAGAAGTGCGTTTTTCCTGTGATGATTTCTCAATTTTCGCCGATATTGGTGGTTTTATCCGAAGAGCAATATTGGCGAAGCGCAAAAATGAAAAGCAATTTATCGCATCATTCCGATGTACGTTCGGATACACGATTTATGTTGCTTCCGTCGCTTTTTTCTGCGGAAATAGCGCCGCAGGAAAACGGCGTTAAGGCATTGAATTCACGCCATTCATCCGCCGGTAACCAGCGTTTTGGCTCGGTTTTGCCTGCCGTCTGGCTTAATTAAAATTATTGTTAACTTTCATAAACTTAAATCTGCTGCTACTTTCAATATACATAATTATCTCCCCAGAGAGTGATATGCGTAGAGACGTATTGTTATTACTGTGTTCCATTTATCTTTTTCCTGCGCTTGTCCATGCCGATGATGAAGGTATGAGCGCCAGGGATATTAAGACGCTGTTTTTTGGTCATGATGACCGTAAACCAGTAAGCAATCCCACAGAAGCCCCCTGGGATGCCATCGGGCAGCTGGAAACCGCCAGCGGCAATCTTTGCACCGCGACGCTAATCACCCCCAATCTGGCGCTCACCGCCGGACACTGTCTGCTTATGCCGCCCAAGGGCAAGCCGGATAAACCCGTCGCGCTACGCTTTATCTCGCGCAAAGGCAGCTGGGTGTATGAAATCCACGGTATTGAAGGCCGCGTTGATCCTTCGCTGGGGAAACGGCTCAAGGCCGACGGCGACGGCTGGATTGTTCCGAGCGCCGCTGCACCGTGGGATTTTGGTCTTATCGTTCTGCGCTATGCCCCCTCAGGGATCGCGCCGGTGCCCATTTTCAGCGGCAGTAAAGCCGACCTGACCGCGGCGCTTAAAACCGCAGAGCGCAAAGTAACCCAGTCAGGCTATCCGGAAGATCATCTGGATAACCTCTACACTCACGAAGATTGCGTGGTTACCGGCTGGGCGCAAACCTCGGTGCTCTCCCATCAATGCGATACACTGCCGGGCGATAGCGGCTCCCCGCTGCTGCTAAAAACCGATAATGGCTGGCAGGTGATAGCGGTACAAAGTTCAGCTCCTGGCCCACAAGATCGCTGGCGGGCGGACAACCGCGCCATATCGGTGACCGGTTTTCGCGATAAGCTGGAAGCGCTGGCCGCTCAGTAAGCGGTCTGCCCTGCTGCTGGCGTAGCGGCAATAATGCGACGGGCCCAGGCTCGCTGACACAGAATTTGCCGCCCGCGTTCGCCGGCGGCATCATATTAAGCGAGTTTTATTAACACCATGCCTGCCACCAGCAGGAGCAGCCCGGCCCACCCTTTATAGTTCAAACGCTGGCCAAACAGCACCCAGCCGGCGGCCATGGTCGCGGCGATACCGAAACCGCCCCACAGCGCATAGGCCACTGACAGGTCAATTCCTTTCACCGCCTGCGAGAGCGCGCTGAAGGCGCCAAGAACCGCAGCCAGCGACATCACGCCGAAAAACTTCCGTCGAAAACCATCGGAAAACTTCAAAAAAACGTTAGCGACGATTTCCAGCACGATAGCCAGCGCCAGCCATGCGGCATGGACCCACTCAAACTGTTGCATGAGCGCTCTCCTTACCTGATTTTGCCGCTTTCTGCGTCCCGGATTTGATCAGTACAATCCCGGCAACCAGGGTAACCAGCCCGGCAATTTTTATCGTCGACAGCGTCTCGTCAAACAGCAGGACGCTGAAGATGGTGATCAGTAAAATGCCGATCCCTTCCCACAAGGCGTAGGCGACGCCGAGGGCAATTTTTTTCACTGCGAATGCCAGAAAAATATATGAAAGCGCGATCATCACCAGCATTAAAATAAAGCCAGTCTGGCCGCCGCTTACGCTTGCCCATTTCATCGACAGAGTGCCGGTAATTTCGGCAACGATAGCTAGAGCTAATAAAATCCAATAAAACATGATCCCTTCTCCTGCTTGAGAATATAATCCACCGCGGCTTACCGTAAGATAAACCGGAAAAATTCTGACGTTATTTTAGCCGTGCGCAGCGCGCCAGCTCAGGCAGAGAGAAGAAGACTAAAGCGCCGAGCGCCAGTGCTGCTCGCCAAGGAAGCGGGAGTTTAAGTGGGATACTGCAGGGTGATGAGAAATATACATCCTGAACCGATTGTCCATAAAATTACAATTATCCGCGGTATTGCTTCTCGTCATTTGCGGATGAAAATTGTCCTCTGTAGTTATACACCAGCAGATTTGTACCATAACGCCACATTTAACTCAAAGCCTTTGCAGTTCTTTACCTCTAATATTTGATTTGGATTAGCTTTTTCCAATCGCGATTGCCATTATGATTTCACTTCGTCAATTATAAATAAACGGGCATTTTTCTTTTTAGCAGACACGCAGCGTTGAGACGCCGACTTTGCCAGCGTCTACAATGAACTCACAACAGACTCAGTGCTTTCTCGCAGGGAGCGGTATGGCCAAACCCATTATCACGCTTAACGGCTTAAAAATAGTCATCATGCTCGGCATGATGGTTATCATCCTTACGGGCATTCGCTTCGCGGCGGATATTATCGTTCCTTTCATATTGGCGCTTTTCCTGGCGGTAGTGATTAACCCGCTGGTTCAGCTGATGGTACGCTGCCGGGTGCCGCGGGTGCTGGCCATTTCGCTGCTGGTGGGCGTTATTGTCCTGCTGGCCGTAATACTTCTGGCCTCGCTGGGCACCTCGCTCAACGAACTCGCGCGTACCCTGCCGCAATATCGCAATTACCTGTATGAACCGATGCAAACCGTTGCGCCGTGGTTACAGCGTTTCGGCTTCACCGTGTCGGTGGTTGAGCTGAATAAATATATAGACCCCAACGCGGTGATGACGATGGTGACCAGCCTGCTCACCCAGCTTTCAAACGCCATGTCCTCCATCTTCCTGCTGCTGCTCACGGTGGTGTTTATGCTGCTTGAAGTGCCGCAGCTTCCGGCAAAGCTGCAGCAGCTGATGTCGCGGCCGGTTGAAGGCATGGGCGCGATTCAGCGCGCGCTGGATAGCGTCTCTCATTACCTGGTGTTAAAAACCGCCATCAGCCTGGTGACCGGGCTGGTGGTTTGGGGAATGCTGGTGGTGCTGGACGTTCGCTTTGCCTTTATGTGGGGGCTGCTGGCTTTTGCGCTCAACTATATTCCCAATATCGGCTCGGTTCTCGCCGCCATCCCGCCGATTCTGCAGGTGCTGGTGTTTGGCGGTTTGTACGAAGCGCTGGTGGTTCTGGCGGGCTATCTGCTCGTTAACCTGGTGTTTGGCAACATCCTTGAACCGCGCATTATGGGCCGCGGCCTGGGGCTATCGACGCTGGTGGTGTTTCTGTCATTAATTTTCTGGGGCTGGCTGCTGGGCCCGGTTGGCATGCTGCTCTCAGTTCCGTTGACGATTATCGTCAAAATCGCCCTCGAACAGACGGTTGCCGGGCAAAGTATCGCCTTTCTGCTTAGCGATTTGAGTAAAAACTAACGACATTGCGCGCGGTTCTCCCGGAGGCGGCGCATGATGCGCCTTGTCCGGGCTACTTGTTCGCAGACGGCTGTTAACCTGTAGCCCGGGCAGGCGCTTTGCACCCCCCCGGGGGACTGAGTGCGGAGTGGCAAAACTTCCCGGAGGTGATGCTGACGCATCTGTCCGGACTACCACCTACAAACAGCTGTGAACCCGTAGCCCGGCTAAATGCAGTGCGAGCCGGGGAGAAGCTGCGCCACCGGAAAATTCCCCCACTTGTCACTTTTATATCTACGTCGCCTCCTTGTAGACCAATCATTCACCTTCATTATTGATCGCCATCACATATCTAGCCTGCTAATTATTACTCTTATGCTAACAATTCATCACCTGCCTTAATTGATGCCCGGCTCGCTCAGACGCACACTTATTCCCACACCAGGACAATCAAAACGATTCGTCGAATCAGGAGGTTAATAATGAGTGCCGAACAAACGACGGGACGCGTCTGGAACCGTCGCCGTACGGAAAAACAGCGGCGACTGGCCGAGGCCAAAGTCTCAGGCAAAGTAATCCCCACCGACCGGCTGGTTGCGGTTCTTGAGCAGCTGCTGGCCCCCGGCGACCGCGTGGTGCTGGAAGGCAACAACCAGAAACAGGCCGATTTCCTTTCGCGGATGCTGGCGGAAGTTAATCCGCAAAAAATTCACGACCTGCATATGATTATGCCGAGCGTCGGGCGAAGCGAGCACCTGGACCTCTTCGAAAAAGGTATCGCCCGCAAGCTCGATTTCTCCTTCTCCGGCACCCAGAGCCTGCGTATTTCGCAGCTGCTGGAAGATGGCCTGCTGGAAATCGGCGCTATCCACACCTACATCGAGCTTTACTCTCGCCTTTACGTTGACCTGTCGCCGAACGTCGCGCTGATCGCCGGTTATAAGGCCGACCGCAAGGGCAACCTGTACACCGGGCCAAGTACCGAAGACACTCCGGCGCTGGTGGAAGCCGCCGCGTTTCATGACGGCATCGTTATTGCCCAGGTTAACGAACTGGTTGATGACGAATGCGATCTGCCGCGCGTGGATATCCCCGGCTCGTGGATTGACTATATTGTTGTCGCAGACAAGCCGTTCTTTATCGAGCCGCTGTTTACCCGCGATCCGCGCCTGATTAAACAGGAGCATATCCTGATGGCGATGATGGCGATTAAAGGCATCTACGCCGAGCATCAGGTGCAATCCCTCAACCACGGGATCGGTTTTAATACCGCCGCCATCGAACTGCTGCTACCGACCTACGGCGAACAGCTCGGTCTGAAGGGTAAGATCTGTAAACACTGGACGCTGAACCCGCATCCCACTCTGATTCCGGCGATTGAAAGCGGCTGGGTAGAGAGCGTGCACTGCTTCGGCGGCGAGCTGGGGATGGAAGAGTACATTCGCGCGCGTCCGGATATCTTCTTTACCGGCGCCGACGGCTCCATGCGCTCCAACCGCGCCTTCTGCCAGCTGGCGGGCCAGTATGCGGTAGATATGTTTATCGGTTCGACCCTACAGGTTGATGGTCTGGCCAACTCCTCGACGGTAACCCGCGGCCGCCTCTCCGGCTTCGGCGGCGCGCCGAATATGGGTCACGACCCGCACGGTCGCCGCCACGCCACGCCGGCATGGCTTAACATGATTACCGAACCGGACCCGATGCAGCGCGGTAAAAAGCTGGTGGTACAGATGGTGGAAACCTTCCAGGCGGGCGTTAAACCGACCTTCGTGGAGAAACTCGACGCCGTTGAAGTCGCCAAAACCTCCGGGATGCCGCTGGCGCCGGTGATGATTTACGGCGATGACGTCACCCACGTGCTGACCGAAGAAGGCATCGCCTATCTCTATCGGGCAGAAAGCCTTGAAGAACGCCGGGCAATGGTAGCTGCCGTAGCCGGGATCACCGATATTGGTCTCGGCGTCGACGCCAGGCGCGTGGCCGCACTGCGTCAAAGCGGCAAAGTCGTGTATCCGGAAGATATCGGTATTCGCCGCAGCGACGCCACCCGTTCCCTGCTCGCCGCCGGCAGCGTAGCCGACCTGGTTGAGTGGTCCGACGGTCTGTACAACCCACCGGCAAAATTCCGGAGCTGGTAATGAAAAAACTCTCCCCCCAATTTGCTGAAAGCCGGGGCCGCTGGCTGGCCCAGACCGCCAGCGCCTGCCTGATTGACGAAGCGCGGCTGAGCCCCAAGCCGGGGCTGGTCGACAGCCGCGGCAGCGGCGCGCATCACGATTTGAGTCTGGCGCTGATGGAGCGCTCTGCCCGCAGCCTGCAGCCAACGTTTCACGCGCTGGCCCTGCAGAGCTGGCGGCGTCCAGCCGATATCGCCCTGCGCGAAACCGTCGGCCGTCTGGGTCGCGAAGGCGAAGCGCGGATGATGCTGGCGACCGAGGGGGTCAACACCCATCGCGGCGCTATCTGGGCGTTGGGCCTGCTGGTCAGCGCGACGGCGATGCTGGGGGGAGAAAGTCATGCACAGAAGATTACGGAAACCGCCGCCGCCCTCGCCCGTCTGCCGGACGCCTGCGCGCCCAGGACCTTTAGTAAAGGTCTGCGCGCCAGCCGCCGCTGGCAGGTTCCGGGCGCGCGGGAAGAAGCGCAGCGCGCTTTTCCGCACGTCACCACTCTGGCGCTGCCGCAGCTGTTGCGCAGCCGGGCCGAGGGAGCCAGCGAAGAACAGGCCCGGCTCGACGCGCTGATGGCGATTATGACGTCGCTTAGCGATACCTGCGTGCTCTCCCGCGCCGGAATGGCGGGCCTTGAAGCGATGCGGCAAGGCGCTGGCGAGGTGCTGGCGGCAGGAGGATGTGCGACAGCCAGAGGACGCGCCGCGCTGGCGCGTCTTGATGCGCAGATGCTGGCGCATAACGCCTCGCCGGGTGGCGCGGCGGATCTTCTTGCCGCCACCCTGTTTCTCGACCGGGTTTCCGCTTAACGCATTCAGAGGATGTTATGGAACAGATTAAATTGTCATTCCCTGCCACTCGCGGCCTCAGCGGCAAAGCGCTGGCAGGCGTTGTAGGCTCCGGCGATATGGAAGTGCTGTATACCGCCGGGCAGAGCGATACGCTCAACGTAGAAATCACCACCTCGGTGGATAACAGCCAGGCGCGCTGGAACGCGCTGTTCGAACGGCTGAGCCTGATTAACGGCCTGCCCGGCGGTCAGTTGATTATTCACGACTTCGGCGCCACGCCCGGCGTCGCGCGGATCCGTATTGAACAGGTTTTTGAGGAGGTGGCCCATGCGTAACGATCGCAGCTTTATTGAACTCCGCGCTCGTGAACGCGCCCGCATGCTGCTGGATGACGGCAGCTATCGCGAACTGTTGGATCCGTTCGAAGGCATTATGTCGCCTTGGCTGGGCGCGCAGGGCATCGTTCCGCAGTCCGATGACGGTATGGTGGTCGCAAAAGGCACCATTAACGGCCAGCCGGCGGTGGTGATTGCCATTGAAGGTACCTTCCAGGGCGGCAGCATGGGTGAGGTCTCCGGCGCGAAAATGGCCGCCGCCCTTGAACTGGCGGCGGAAGATAACCGCAACGGTATTCCAACCCAGGCGGTGCTGTGCCTGGAAACCGGCGGCGTGCGCCTGCAGGAAGCCAATCTGGGCCTTGCCGCCATCGCCGATATTCATGCCGCGATTGTCGACCTGCGCCAATACACTCCGGTGATCGGCATTGTCGCCGGTACCGTCGGCTGCTTCGGCGGCATGTCCATCGCCGCGGCGCTGTGCAGCTACCTGATTGTCACCCGCGAAGCGCGTCTGGGCCTTAACGGACCGCAGGTTATCGAGCAGGAAGCGGGGATAGAAGAGTACGATTCCCGCGACCGTCCGTTTATCTGGAGCATGACCGGCGGCGAAATTCGCTACGCCAGCGGCCTGGTGGACGCCCTGGTGGGCGACGGCATCAGCGCCGTAAAAACCGCGATGAACGACGCGATTGCCAAAGGCGTACCCGCACAGCATCGCAGCGACAAATATGAGGATTTCCTGACCCGTTTGACCCGATTCGATACCCGCCAGCAGGCGGACACCGCGCAGATCAAACAGCTATTCGCCCGGGAGGTGAAATAATGAGCCAGTTCACTAATCGCGCCGCGCTGTGGCTAAATCAGCTGGCGCCAAACGCCCCGCTAATGACCGGTCTGTGCCCATCGGTGCAGGTTGCCGACGCCGATTTTAACGGTGAAAGCGCCCGTTTTATCGCCGTGGTACCGGATGCTAATAACCATTACCCACGCGCCGCTCAGGGTGAAGTCGGCCTGCTGGAAGGCTGGACGCTGGCAAAAGTGGTCAACGAAACCATTGACGCCGATGCCGATAAGACGGTGAAGCGCCCGATTATCGCGGTTATCGATGTCCCCAGCCAGGCCTATGGCCGTCGCGAAGAAGCGTTTGGTATTCATCAGGCGCTGGCCGGGGCGGCAGGCGCATACACGAAGGCGCGTCTTGCCGGGCACCCGGTGATTGGCCTGATCGTTGGCAAAGCGATGTCCGGGGCGTTTCTCGCCCACGGCTACCAGGCCAATCGTCTGATCGCGTTTAACGACGCCGGGGTACTGGTGCATGCGATGGGTAAAGAGTCCGCCGCGCGGATCACCCTGCGCACCGTTGAGGCGCTGGAGAAACTGGCGGCAACCATTCCGCCGATGGCCTATGACGTCAGCAACTACGCGACGCTCGGCCTGCTCTCCGCCCTGCTGGATATCAGTAATCCTGATGCGCCGAGCGCCCATGACCTGACGCTGGTCACCGACACCCTGCGCGACGCCATCGCTGACGCCCGCCGGGATGCCTCACTGAAATGCCGCCTTGGCGCGGAGAACCGCCGTAGTTCCCAACTGGTACGCGATCGCATGCGCGCCAGCTGGTAGTCAGTCCCTAACCAGAAGAAAACCTGCCGGAAGCGGCCACCCGGGGCGCCATCAAGCGCCCCGGGAAGGAACCGCTTTTAGAAATAATAACAATCGCGTCAGTACTCTTTCTCATTTACAGGTGATTTATGACTTATGTGATTATCCATGCTCTCGCCCCGATTTTTGTCATCATGCTGCTGGGCTTCTGGGCCGGTAAGGCCAAAATGGTCGATAACAAGAACGTCTCTTTACTCAACATCTTCGTGATGGATTTTGCCCTGCCCGCGACGCTGTTTAGCGCCACGGTGCAAACTCCATGGAACGGTATCGTCGCCCAATCGCCGCTGGTGCTGGTACTGACCGGGGCGATGTGGATTACCTATGCGGCCATCTACTTTCTCGCCACCCGCGTGTTTAAGCGTTCACCGCAGGATGCCGCCGTGCTGACCCTGACCGTAGCGTTGCCTAACTACGCCGCTCTCGGACTGCCGATTCTGGGCAGCGTGCTCGGCGAAGGCGCATCGACCCCTCTCTCCGTGGCTGTCTCCATTGCCTGCGGCTCGGTACTGATGACGCCGTTCTGCCTGCTGATTCTGGAACGTGAAAAAGCGCTCGCCTCCGGTGAGAACAGCGGCTCGACGCTGGCGATGCTGCCGGTACTGATGTGGCGTTCGGTGAAAAAACCGATCGTCTGGGGACCGCTGCTGGGGGTTGTGCTTTCGGCAATCGGTATCAAAATGCCGGATCTGCTGCTGGCCTCTATCAAACCGCTGGGCCTGGCGGCGACCGCTGCGGCGCTGTTCCTGACCGGTGTGATTCTGTCAGCGCGTAAGCTGCAGCTCAATGCGCTGATTGCCACATCTACCATCGCTAAACTGCTGGTACAGCCGTTTATCGCCTGGGGTCTGGTGATGCTGCTGGGACTGCACGGTTCTATCGCCATTACCGCCATTCTGATGATTGCCCTGGCGGCCGGTTTCTTCGGCGTGGTCTTCGGTAACCGCTTTGGCGTACAGTCGCCGGATGCGGAAGCGGTGCTGCTGTTAAGCTCGGTTCTGTGTATCCTGTCGCTGCCGCTGTTTATCACTTTAACTTCAGGGATCTAACGATGCTATCAACGCCGCGTCCTCACGATTTAGTCTGGTTGAATAGTGCCGCCGCGCTGGAGGCGATTGAGGAACATTGGGTCGCCCGGCACTGGCGCACCAGCCTGCCGGTGGTGGTACGACGCGACGTTGACGCCTGCGCCCGCATTCCAGTGGGCGTGCGGGGCATGAAGCGCGAGCAGCGCGCCGCGGGCTGGGTACGGATGGAGAATATCGTCCGTGCCATTACTCCGGAAACGCTCGCCGATCGTCAGCAGCTTCTGCGATCGCCGTTTGTCTCTCAGCCGCCGGTACAGGCGGCTATATCACTGACCTTGCACGACTGGCCGTGGCGCTGGGGCATTACCGGCAGCACCGGCTACGCGCTGGCCACCGAAATCCCCGTGCTGCACGCCAACAGCGATCTGGATCTGCTGATCCGCGCCCCGCAGCCGCTTGCCCGCGAAGCGCTGCTCGCCTGGCAGACCCGGGTCGCGCAGCTACCCTGCCGGGCGGACACCCAGATTGAAACCCCCACCGGGGCTTTCGCGCTAAACGAGTGGCTGCGCGATGGTCGCGTCCTGCTGAAAACGTCCCGCGGCCCGCGCCTAACCGCCGAACCGTGGCTCAGGGAGGAAGCATGAAAATTCTTTTTACCTTTCCCGGTCAGGGAAACCAGCGGCCGGATATGCTCGCCGACCTTCCCGACCGCCAGAACATCCTTGCCGAGGCGCGGACCGTGCTCGGCGATGAAGTCGACCATTTAGATACCGCCGCGGCGTTAAAACACACCCGTGCGGTGCAGCTGTGCCTGCTAATCGCCGGCGTCGCCTGGGCGCGGGAGCTGGAGCGTCAGGGGGTGACTCCGGATATGGTCAGCGGCCTGTCGATAGGGGCTTTCCCGGCGGCGGTCATTGCCGGCGCGCTGGACTTCGCCGACGCGCTGCGGCTGGTAGCGCTACGCGGCGATTTAATGGAGCGGGCCTATCCTCACGGCTATGGGCTTACCGCGATTATGGGCCTGACGCTCGACCGCGTGGAGAAGCTGATTGCCGACAGCGACCTCTATATTGCCAACCTCAACGCGGAAACGCAGATTGTCATTGCCGGGCGCGATGACGAAATGGCCCGCGTGGCGCAGCTGGCGCTCTCCGCTGGCGCCAGCAAAGCGCAGCGGCTGGCGGTTAGCGTCCCTTCGCACTGCGCGCTTTTGAATAAACCCGCTGCGGAGCTGGCAAAAGCCTTCGCGGGCGTCACGCTCCAACGGCCGCGCCGCGCGTATCTGAGCGGCTCCACGGCGCGGGTGTTATGGGACCCGATAAGAATAGCCGACGACCTGGCGCTGAATATGGCGCGCACCGTGCGCTGGCAGGAAGCGATGATCGCCGCCGACGAGCGGGAGGCGCGGCTGGCAATCGAAATGCCGCCCGGCGGCGTCCTGACCTGCCTCACCCGCCAGGCAGGCTGGCAGGGAGAGTCTATTTCGCTGGAACGCAGCGGTATCGACGTCGCACGCCACCTGGCTTCCCGACTTATCGATTAAGGCTACGGGCGTACATCCGCCCTTCTGCCGCCAGCGCCAGCAGGTCGGCGTCGCGCTCGCGATGGTGCGAATAGACAATAGAGATCAGCTGGCGCATCTGATAAGGCTCCGCCAGCTTCAACAGCTGTACATCGTTTTCATACACCTTTTTCATTCGTCCCGGCAGCAGCGCAAAGCCCACCCCCGCCTGTACCAGGCTAATCATCGAAAAGATATCGTTAACCCGGGTGACGATCTCCGGCTGAAAACCGGCTATCTGAAACGCATCCTGAAAGCCCGCATAGGTAGCGAACCCTTCCGCCAGCGAAACAAATTTGCGATCGGCATAATCGCGTAGTTCAGCAGGTTTGCTGGCCTCCAGCCGCTCCGCAGCCGGGGCGGCAAGAAAAATATCATCCTCAAACAGCGGAACCACATCGAAAGAGGAATCATTGAATTCACCTTCATTGGTGGCGATCAGAATCGCATCCAGCACGTCATCTTCGAGCATATCCAGCAGCATCTGATTGGAGCCCATGGTGAGATCCAGCTCCAGTTCAGGACGGCGCAGCTTCATACCCATGATAATACGCGGCACGGTTTCAAGGGTCAGGGAGTAAAGCGTACCGATGCGCAGCCGCCCCTGCCCGACGCCCGCTACTTTGCGCGTCGCCTCCAGCCCGCGTGTCATCAGGCTCATGACGTCCTGACAGTACTCCAGCAGCGTCCACGCCGCCGGCAGCGGCAGCAGATTACGCCCTTTATGAATAAACAGCGGGCAGCCGACCCCCTCTTCCAGCGTATGCAGGGCGCGGTGGACGCTAACGCCGCTTAGCTGCATTGCCTCTGCGGTTCTGGCGATATTGCCCTTCGCCATAAACATCATAAATACCGACAGCTTGCGGAAGGTGATGTCCTGATTAATGTCGTCTTTCATGGCCCTGCGCTCCGCATTTCGGTCTTGATTAGCATTTTCTTTCGGGATTTCAAGACAGTATAACCATAATCAACGAGTGAAGGATTGGCCGGAAGGGGGATATCGCCGGGGGGAAGAGATTTTAGCAATTTAGCGTTTTCGCCAGGCAGCGAACAGAGGCCAGTAGACCCGGTGAGGCGTCAGCCGCCACCGGGCAATTTCATCGGGTGTGAACTTATAGCGCCATATCGTGCTGCGGCGAAGCTTCCGCCTTCGGCTCTGCCGGTTTGGCGGTCATAACCGGAGCGGAGGCGTTCATCTCAATCACCGGCGGTTTGGTGAGCTGGAGCGCAGCCGCGGTATCATCCCAAACCTGCTGGGTCAGCGCGACGTTGCCGTTCAGCTTCTGGCCATAGCTCGGTACGATCTCGTGAATGCGGCTCTGCCATTGCGGCGAGTTAAACTGTTCAGGGAACATCTGCTTAATCACGTTGAGCGTAATAGGCGCGGCGGTGGAAGCACCCGGCGAAGCGCCAAGCAGCGCGGAGATAGTTTTCTGCTGGTCAACAACGACTTCGGTGCCCAGCTTCAGTACGCCGCCCTTCTCGGCATCTTTTTTGATGATCTGTACGCGCTGTCCGGCCTGAATCAGCTTCCAGTCCTCTTTACGCGCGCCCGGGTAATACTCTTTCAACGCCGCAAAGCGGTCATCGTCGCTGAGCATGACCTGGCTGATGAGGTATTTCACCAGGTCAAAGTTATCCAGACCAACGTGGGTCATCGGCAGCACGTTGCTGGTAGTCGTGGTGCTCAGCAGGTCGAGGAATGAACCATTTTTGAGGAACTTAGTCGAGAAGGTCGCAAATGGCCCAAACAGTACCACGCGCTTGCCGTCAAGGTAACGGGCATCCAGGTGCGGTACCGACATCGGCGGTGCGCCCACCGAGGCCTGACCGTAAACTTTTTGCTGATGCTCGTTGGTCACCGCCGGGTTTTCGGTCATCAGGAAGGAGCCGCCAACCGGGAATCCGGCGTAGTTATCCGCTTCAGGAATACCGGTTTTTTGCAGTAATTTCAGGGCACCACCGCCGGCGCCGATAAATACGTATTTCGCATCGATCGCCTGCTCTTCGCCGCTATTAACGTTTTTAATCGTCACGTGCCAGGAATTATCGGCGTTACGTTTAAAATCGGTCACTTCAGAAGAAGTTTGCAGCGTGAAGTTATTATTTTTCTTCAGGCTGGCAATCAGCTGGCGGGTTATTTCCCCATAGTTAACGTCAGTACCCACCGGCGTCCAGGTCGCCGCAACGCGCTGCTGCGGATCGCGTCCTTCCATCACCAGCGGAGCCCACTGTTTTATTTGCTGGTGATCGGTAGAGAATTTCATGCCCTGGAATAAGGTCGTTTGCTGCAGCGCGGTATAACGCTTTTGCAGATAATCGACGTTATCACCCCAGACAAAACTCATATGCGGGGTGGAATTAATAAAGGAGTGCGGATCGTGCAACACGCCGCGTTTGACCTGCGCCGTCCAGAACTGGCGGGAGATCATAAATTGTTCGTTTATATCCAGCGCCTTGCTGACGTCGATGGTGCCGTCCGGGCGTTCCGGCGTGTAGTTCAGCTCCATATTAGCGGAGTGTCCGGTTCCGGCGTTGTTCCAGCCGTTGGAGGACTCCAGCGCGACGCCATCGAGTTTCTCAACCATTACCTGTTTCCAGTCCGGCTGTAGTTCATGCAGCCAGGTCCCCAGCGACGCGCTCATAATACCGCCGCCAATCAGCAGGAAATCGGTTTTTTTCGCGGCATCGTCATTTGCGAAGGTCGCCGTACTGACGAACATCGCTAATGCGGTCATAGATATAATCGTATTTTTAATTGCAGGCATAATAGAAATATCACATAGCACAAGTGTATTAAGAGCCTGCATATTAACGCACTTTTACTTTATTTTAAAATATCATTTACACTTTCGCACAGGCAGCTAATTATCATTAACCTGGTTTTTTAACTTAAAAAAGTAAAATAAATCTGCAGCGAAGAAATAAACCTATGATGAATATTTAACGGCAGAATAAATAACACCCTGAAAAAGCAGCTAAACCGTATGGAATAACTAAAATATTTACCTGCGGGATATTTCAAATTATACGGCGCGTATCGCGGAAATACGCGCCCCAGGGTTAACTTCAGGCAACCGGCTGCGCCGCACGCAGCGCAATCCGCAGATGGTCGTTGTGCTCCGCCAGCAGCTCGCGCGCCTGCCAGGCATCAAGCCCGCTGAGGATCATTAATATCGCCGTCCGGCAGTGCTGGTTGCAGTTGGCCAACGCCGCTTTGGCCTCGCTACGCGAACACTCCGTCGCCGCCATTACGATAGCTATCTGCCGCTCGGCCCAGCGCGGGGTACTGGCCTGCAGATCGACGCGCAGATTTTCATACACCCGCCCTGCGCGAATAGCCAGTCCGGTAGTCAGCATATTGAGGATCTGCCGCTGGGCAATTTGTGCTTTTGGATTACCAAAGCCCGCCACCGCCTCCGGGCCTGTTGGCGGGGCAATAATGATATCCGCCAGCTGCGCGGCTTCACTGCTGGTCTGCTGGGTAAGCACCGCAATTGGCGCGCCAAGCGACCACGCGTGACGCATCGCTCCCCAGACCCACGGCGTTTTGCCGCTTACCGTCAACGCCAGTAGCATATCCTGATTACTGAACTGCAACGCCTCCAGTTCAAACGCCCCAAGATCGTAATTACTCGCTGCGGTTTCCATCTCCTGCAGCGCGGCGGCTGGCCCTCCGGCGATAAGCGCGACCAGTGAATGCTTGCCATCGGGGGTAAACTCGCTCACCGTCTGCACGGCGGCGCGGCCTGACGCACCGGCGCCGATAATCACCAGCCGTCCTCCCCGACTCAGCGTCGCCGTCGCGTTATCAAGCAGTCGTGCTATTTCCGGTAAACAGGCCCCAACGGCTTCGGCAATCTGCTTATCATCCTTATGCAGCAGCGTCAGCATATCGAGAGTGGCGAGACTATCGATATGGGTGGTTTCGGGGTGGCGTCGTTCCATCATTGAAGCGGTTGGCTTACAGCTCATAAAAACCTCCATTTAAAACCGAAAGAACCTACAGGGGCGAAAGCGCTAGCGTGAGGAAAACCCTTTCATTGACCACGTTTATTAATAGCAGTGTAAAGCTTTAATGACGCGGTTTACCGCCACGGAAGTCACAGTTTTCGCCCCCTGAAGCCATTCAGCTGTCTATTGGTCGTTATTCAGGCAGTATATGCATTAGCCCTACGAAACTTGCATGAGGCATATTGTGACGCGTCGCTTACCGGTCCCTGCGGCAGATAAAAAAACAGCAGTTAAGACGGCTTTTCATCCGTCTTATTTGCTTTTTTTACACGGCTTTATGAAAGCCGCCCATTCAGCGATAATACATATCTATGAGTTTTTTCTGGGATTGGTATGAAGCAATTAGCGCCGCAGGCGTCCCCCGCGCGTAAACGCCCGATGAGTATGAAGCTAAGTACCGCCGTCACCTTGATGATTGGCAGCGTCATCGGCTCGGTACTGATTCTGGTTTATGCCCTGTGGTTTATGCAGATCGGCAGCGCCACCCGCGAGGGCGTGAAAGATACAGCCCTGGCGGTAGCACGAACGCTCGCCGACACCCCGGAAGTCAAGCGCGGTCTGACGCTGCCGCCGGACAGCGGTATTATTCAGCCGTTGGCGCTGGCCGCCGCCAAACGCAATGGCCTGCTGTTTGCGGTCGTTACCAATATGGACGGCATTCGGTTTTCGCATCCCAACAGTCAGATTATCGGTAAACCCTTTATTGGCGACGATATTCAGCCGACGCTGCAGGGCAAAGAGAACGTTGCCGTCAACCACGGCGTGCTGGCCCAGGCCCTGCGGATATTTACTCCGGTTTTTGACGATAATCGCCGGCAAATCGGCGTGGTGGCGATTGGCATTTCGTTAAGCAAAGTGGATACCCAGATCGCCGCCAGCCGCTGGGATGTGATTCTGACCGTGCTGTTCAGCGCCGTCGTTTGCGCTGTTGGCACCTGGAGCCTGGTTCGCGGCCTCAAACGCGTCCTGCTGGGCCTTGAGCCGCAGGAGATCTCAACTCAGTTCCAGCAGCGCCAGGCGATGCTGCATTCCTTAAAAGAAGGCGTCGTGGCGGTAGATGCCGACGGGCAGGTGACGCTGATTAACCCCGCCGCGCGCGATATGCTGTTTAGCGGGCCCGATAACGACATCGCGCAAACCCCGCTCCTGGCGGATTTGCAGGAAGTTCTGCACACCGGAGAGCCGATTTACGATCGGGAGCTGGGCTGCAACGGTCTTTTGCTTATTAGCAATACGGTTCCCGTCCGCAGCCAGGATGACGTGGTTGGCGCGATCAGCACCTTCCGGGATAAAACGGAAGTCAGCCAGCTGCTACAGCGGCTCGACGGAATGGTGAACTATGTCGACGCCCTGCGCACCACCTCCCATGAATTCATGAACAAGCTGCACGTGATCCTCGGCCTGTTGAATATGAAAAGCTACAGCCAGCTTGAAGCGTACGTCTTACAGACCGCCCACACTTATCAGGCGGATATCGGCGAGATCCAGCACCGAATTAAATCACCGGTAGTGGCGGGCTTTTTAATCGGCAAAATTCAGCATGCCAGGGAGCGCGGTTTTACCCTTACCCTCGCGGAAGAGAGCCAGGTTCCGGACTGCCCGAACGAAAAGCAGGTCACCATACTGGTCACGGTACTGGGCAATTTAATCGAGAACGCGCTGGATGCCATGAACGGCCAGGCTGAAGGCGAAGTCAGCCTGCTACTGCATTATCAGAACGGCTGGCTGAGCGGTGAAGTCAGCGATGATGGTCCCGGGATCCCGGAAGCGTTCATCGATGATATTTTTAATAAAGGATTTTCCACTAAAGGCGAAAATCGCGGCGTCGGGCTATTTCTCGCCAGCCAGCAGCTTCGCGAGCTGGGCGGGTCGCTGTCCGTCGAGTCCGAACCCGGCGTGTTTACCCAATTTTTTGTTCATCTCCCCTGGGATAGTAAAAGGAAAAGTACGTGATAAATGTCTTAATTGTTGACGATGATGCCATGGTTGCCGAACTGAACCGCCTGTACGTGGCGCGCGTCAGCGGCTTCCGCTGTAGCGGCACGGCGTCTACGCTGAGTAAAGCCAGGGAGATGATTAACGATAAGGGTCTGGAGATAGATCTGGTCCTGCTGGATGTCTATATGCAGCAGGATAGCGGTCTGGATCTGCTGCCTGCCATTCGCGCTTCCGGGCGGGCCATCGACGTCATTATGATCACTTCTGCCGCCGACGCCGCGACGGTTCAGGCCTCTATGCGCTACGGCGTGGTGGATTATTTGATTAAACCCTTCCAGTTCCCGCGGTTTGAAGAGGCGCTGACCGCCTGGCGCGAAAAACGTAAGCTGATGACCGGTCAGCCCTATTATGAACAAGCGGACGTCGACCGGCTTTTGCACGGCGGCGTGCCGGAGACCGCTGATTCACGCAAACTGCCGAAAGGCTTAACCCCACAGACGCTGCGCACTCTTTGCCAGTGGATTGATGCCCATCCGGACATCGAGTTCTCAACCGACGAACTGGCGGCGGCGGTAAATATCTCCCGGGTATCTTGCCGTAAATATTTAATTTGGCTGGCGCAAATTAACATTCTTTACACCAGCATTCATTACGGCGCCACCGGACGTCCGGTGTATCGCTATCACCTGATAGCCGAGCAGTACGGGCTGCTTAAGCAGTACTGCCAGTAAGCCGGTAGCCGTCATCCAGCAGCTGAAAGCGGAAACGGCGCCGGGAAGAGAGGATAACGTCGCGGTTTTTGGTGACCAAAATCGCTTCGATATCCTCGCGCTGGCGCAGCGCCGCGCAGCCTTTCTCCACGCCAAGGCCGTAAATCAGGGTGCTCCAGATATCGCCGTCCAGCGAGTCGGCGGAAATAATCGTTACGCTCTCCAGTTCATTATCCAGCGGATAGCCGCTGCGCGGGTCGAGAATATGGTGCCAGCGTTTACCATCCTGCTCGAAATAACGCTCGTAAATGCCCGAGGTCACCACCGACTGCCCCACCACTTCAATACTGCCAATCAGCGCATCCGCCGCGGAGTACGGTTTTTTCAGCCCTATGGACCACTCGCCGAGGATGTGGACGTTACCGCCAAGGTTAATCAGCGCGGCGTTAATCCCCTGCTGCTGCAGATAGTCACGCACCCGATCGGCGATATATCCTTTGGCGATGGCACCAAGATCGATCTCCATTCCCGCCTGGGCGAGATAGACGCTGCAGGCGGCGTCATCGAGGATCACATCCTGCGGTCGCGTTAGCGTCAGCCGGGCGGCAATATCCTGCGCTGCGGGTACGCGATGGCCCTGAAAGCCAATGCGCCACAGCTTCACCAGCGGACCAATCGCGAGGTTAAACGCGCTGTCGCGCACCATGCTGGCGGCTTTGGCGCATTTGATCAGCGCGTAGACCGGACGGCTTACCGTCACCGGATGCCGCCCGGCGGCCTGGTTGATATCCATCACCTGAGAGTGCGCGCGGTTAACGGTGAAAAGATCTTCATAGCCTTTAATCAGTTGAAAAACGCGGGACGCGAGAGGTTCATCGTGAACATAGAGCTTAAGCAGGATGGGGGATCCCATCAGCACGGCGGAGTAGCTGTAGACGCGGTTGTCGGACATAACGCACTCCCAAAGAGAGGTAAATACGCCGGGCCGCATATTGGCCTGCCCGGCGGGATTGCTTACGCATTAACCTCTGGCACGTGTCGCCGCCTGATGGCCTGCGAGGGTGCCGAAGATGATAATGTCGGCCACCGCGTTGCCGCCGATGCGGTTACCGCCGTGAATGCCGCCGACCACTTCCCCCGCGGCAAAAGCGCCCGGAATCACCTGTTCGCTGGCGTTCAGCACCGCGGTGTCCGTATTGATGGTCACGCCACCCATGGTGTGGTGAATCCCCGGCGCGATACGAATCGCATGGTACGGGCCCTCATTAATCGGCGCGCGCAGCGCGGTCGTACGGCCGAAGACAGCGTCATGCTGTTTTTCAACAAAGCCGTTGTAGCGCTCCAGCGTATTGAGGAAAGCATGGTAATCCATCCCCAGTTTGTCCGCCAGTTCGCGCGGCGAGCTGGCGCTGGTGACAAAACCTTTGGCGATGTACTCGTCGGCGGCTTTGTTTTTCGCTCTCACGTGCTCGTCAAAGACGATATAAGCGAAGTGCTCCGGTAGCGCAATAATCGATGCCGAAACTTTATCGCGGGTTTCCATCTCGTTGAAGAAGCGGTTGCCCTGCTGATTCACCAGAATCGCCCCGCCGCCGCGGATCGACTCGGAAATAAGATACGAGGTCTGCTGTTCGACGGTCGGGTGAATCTGGATTTCGCCCATATCAACCGTGCCCGCGCCGATATGTTCCAACAGCGCGATACCGCCGCCGGTCGCTCCTTTATGGTTGGTGGTCACAAAGCCCGCCAGATCCGGGCGGTATTTCACTACCATCGCGCTGTTGGCGCTGAAACCGCCGGTAGCCACCACAATACTCTTCGTCTGTACCACAACGGTTTCTTGTTCATCGTTAAGCAGACGTACGCCGCTTACCTCATCGTTGGTCATCAGGATCTCTTCAACCGATGTATCCAGCAGGACATCAATGCCGCGTTTGGTGATATTACGTACCAGGCCGCTGATCAGGTAGCCACCTACCGCCGACCCGTCGCGCGGACGGTGGGTGCGGTCAATGCTCATCCCGCCGGTGGTGGTGATATCGTTGAGCATAATGCCGCGACGCGCCAGCCACTCAATGGCCTCCGGCGCATTCTCCACGAAGCAGCGCAGCAGCTGCGGGTTGTTTTTGTTCTTACCGCCTTTCAGCGTTTCTTGATAGAACAGCTCTTTGCTGTCCTCAATGCCTTTCGCGCGCTGGAAGCGCGTCTCCGCGGCGTTCATCCCGGCAGAGGCTTTGATCGTGTTGCCGCCGATAGTTGGCATTTTTTCAACGATCAGCACGCTCGCTCCTTCATCGTGCGCCTGGATCGCTGCCGCCAGACCGGCACCGCCGCTGCCGACCACCACCACATCGTAGCTTTTCGGCCCGGCATCGCCTTCGCCCTCTTCGGCGGCCAGCGCTTTGCTGGACTTCAGCATCGCTTTAGAGACCGCTTTTTTCACCGCTTCGCTCTGGCTGGTCGCCCCGGAAATCGCATCCACGTGCGGAGTGTTGGCGCTGAGAATACGTTCGCGGATCTCTTCAAAGCTGGTGGTGAACTCGACGGTCTGCACCGGGCCTGCCGCCAGTGCGATATCGGCAATGCGGTCGTTTTCCAGGCTAACGTTGATAACCAGCTCGTTAGCGTCTTCCTGAACGGTTTCGACGAACATACCCGGTTTAAATTTCGCGTCGCCCATGCTCATATCGCGGATCATCGCTTCTACCAGCGAGAAGCGCCACAGCGGTTCCGGAATGTTCAGCGCTTCTCGCTGGGTGCTGTCGATGAACAGCTCCAGCTCTTCGCCGGCGGCGATGCGCGCCGTCCAGTCAGGATAAGCGATACAGGCGCGCCCCACCGCCAGCAGATCGTAGCCGTGATCCAGTCCCTGTTCGGCATCGGCCGCGTTAACCACGCCGCCCACGCCCATCACCGGTACCTGAGCTAAGGTTTCAGAGCGCATAGCGCAATATTTTTCAATCAGCGGCGTTGGATCGCGGGTATCGACAATTGAGGGACGCAGCGTGGCGCCAACTGAAAAGTGCAGATAGTCCACGCCGCGGGCGGCCAGTTTTTCCAGCAGATACATGGTGTCAGCAAAACGGATACCGGGGACTTCCATCTCTTCAGGAGAGAAACGATAGCCAATAATGAAAGCGTCATCGGCGTACTGACGAGCCATTTTGTGCGTGATATCCAGCACCGCCAGCGGAAATTTTGCGCGGTTATCCCGGCTACCGCCCCACTCGTCGTCGCGCTGGTTAGAGTTTGGCGAATAAAATTGTTGGATCAGGTAGGTGTTCGCGCCGTGAATTTCAACGCCGTCGAAACCCGCCTGAATAGCGCGGCGTACGCCTTCACCAAACTTCGCGATCATACCTTCAACTTCTTCCCCGCTCAGCGCACGCGGCGTCGCGGCGCCATCGCGCGGTGCGGCAATTGCGCTGGGGGCGACCGGCTGGCGTCCGCCAATCAGCTGCGGGTCGACCATCCGGCCACCGTGATAAATCTGCAGAATTGCTTTAGAGCCTTCCGCTTTGATAGCCGCGGCGATTTTCGCCAGGCCGGCTATTTTTTCGTCGTTATCGATACCGATAGCGCCCGGAAACGCCAGACCGTAATTATCGACAAAGCAGCACTCCACGATGATGGCGCCGATACTGCCGGCGCGAGCGCGGTAGTACTCCACCAGCTCACTGGTCACGGTACCGTCAAAATAACCCGTGCAGGTGGTCATCGGCGCCATTAACAGGCGGTTTTTCAGTTCAGTACCGTTGGGTAAAGTAAAAGGACGCAGAATTCGTTGGTTACTGGTCATAATGACGCTCCAGACTTTAAATATAAAATTCAGAATTGGGTGACAGGATTATTTTTATTGTCGTTGGTAACCCCTTAAGTCATGGTAATAATATAGCGCTATTTTTAGTTACTAAAGAAATTACATTAGTTAAAAAACTATTTAATACCAACAATAACATCCATACCTCCATTGTATTATTAAATAAAAATAATTCTTTCACACAATCGAGATAAACGATAACAAAACGGAAACCTTTGTTAAGGTCAAATATTAATCATATAAATAAAAAATAAAATTAAAATCATGTATTTAAAAACAAATTAAAAGCCAGGGTGAATTTTAAATTTAACATTTATACGTATTTCTACCAAATAAAAACCACATCCTTTAGGGTTATTATGATTGATAAAAAAAGTGACCGGCAAGCCGTTTTTCTTGATCTCAATCAATTGCAACGGCGTATGAAAGCGCAATATATAAATAACCCAATATTTTATTTTAACGCCCAAAGAAAAGCGTTAATTAACTGTCAGCGTAATAACCAGAGCCGGTAATTAATAATTAAAGAAAGTTTTGCAACTAAAAAAACCGGACGGCTATTCGGCGACAAAACTCTATTTTTAACTACTTGCAGATACTCATTATGAAAGAGAAAAAGACAACCATACCGCCTGCCGGTGCAGCAACAAAGGCTGCTTCTAAACGTCTGCTGATGATGGCGATGCCCATTATCGTCGCCGTACTCCTGCTATTTGTCCCGGTGCCCGATGGCCTGCCCCCTTACGCCTGGCACTACTTTGCTATTTTCGTCGGCGTGATCGTCGGTCTGATCTTCGAACCGCTGCCGGGGGCAGTGATTGGGCTCACCGGCGTTGTGGTCATTGCCTTGTGCAGCCAATGGCTCCTCTTCAGTCCTGAACAGCTGTCCGCGCCAAACTTCAGGCTTGCCGGCGCCTCTTTTAAATGGGCGGTGAGCGGTTTTGGTAACTCGACCGTGTGGCTTATCTTCGGCGCTTTCATGTTTGCCGCCGGTTACGATAAAACCCAGTTCGGCCGCCGTCTGGCGCTGATTCTGGTGAAATATCTCGGCCGCCGCAGCCTGACGCTGGGCTACGCTATCACCTTCGCCGACCTGCTGCTGGCGCCGTTTACGCCATCCAATACCGCGCGCAGCGGGGGGACCATCTACCCGATCATCGCAAACCTGCCGCCGCTGTACGGTTCTAAACCTAACGACCCAAGCGCGCGCCGCATTGGCTCTTATCTGATGTGGGTGGCGATCACCGCGGCCTGTATCACCAGCTCCATGTTCCTTTCCGCCCTCGCGCCAAACCTGCTGGCTCTGGCGCTGGTGAAAAGCATCGTCGGCATTAATATCTCCTGGGGCACCTGGTTTATTGCCTTCCTGCCGCTGGGTATTCTGTTGATTCTGGCCATGCCGCTGCTGGCCTACTGGCTCTATCCGCCGGAAGTGAAAGTAAACGATGAAGTGCCGCTGTGGGCCGCGCGCGAGCTGGAAAAACTTGGCCGCCTGTCACGTAACGAAATTCTGCTGCTGGTCTTTGTCTGCTTCGCGCTGATGATGTGGATCTTCGCCGCCGAATGGATTGAACCGGCGCTGGCCGCACTGCTGGTCATCGTGCTGATGCTGTGGACCGGCGTCCTCTCGTGGAACGATATCACCAGCAACAAAGCGGCGTGGAACACCTTCGCCTGGTTCGCCACCCTGGTGGCGCTGGCCGACGGCCTCTCCTCCACCGGTTTTATCGCCTGGCTGGGTAAAGAAGGCGGCGCGCTGATGAGCGGTATCTCCCCGGGCGTTGCCACCGTGGTACTGCTGCTGGCGTTCTATCTGCTGCACTATCTGTTTGCCAGCACCACTGCGCACACCACCGCGCTGCTGCCGGCGATGCTGACTATCGCCTCCACCATTCCGGGGATGAATATGCAGGTGTTCGTACTGCTGATGGTGACCTCGCTCGGCGTGATGGGGATTATCACCCCCTACGGTACCGGCCCCAGCCCAATTTACTACGGCAGCGGCTATCTGCCGACCAAAGACTACTGGCGTCTCGGTACTATCTTCGGCGCCATCTTCCTGGCCGCCCTGCTGCTGATTGGCTATCCGTGGATGTCCATGATGTTCTGATTCATAACCGTCGGGCGTTAAACCCCGGCGGTTTTACTCTTAGGGAGCAAAGCAATGTCGACTAAACCGTTTGTCTATCAGGAAGCATTTCCGTTAGCGAAAGATGAAACTGAATACTATCTGCTGAGCAAAGAGTACGTCTCGATGGCTGAATTCGAAGGCCAGGAGATCCTCAAAGTGGAACCACAGGCTCTGACTCTGCTGGCGCAGCAGGCGTTTCACGACGCAGCGTTTATGCTGCGCGTATCCCACCAGAAACAGGTCGCGCAGATCCTTCTCGATCCAGAGGCCAGCGACAACGATAAATACGTGGCGCTGCAGTTCCTGCGTAACTCCGACATCGCCGCCAAAGGCGTGCTGCCCACCTGTCAGGACACCGGTACGGCGATTATTATGGGTAAGAAAGGCCAGCGCGTGTGGACCGGCGGCGGCGATGAAGCCGCCCTCGCCCGCGGCGTCTATAACGCCTATACCGAAGACAATCTGCGCTATTCGCAGAACGCCGCGCTGGATATGTATAAAGAGGTCAATACCGGCACCAACCTGCCCGCTCAAATCGACCTGTACAGCGTCGACGGCGACGAATATAAGTTTTTGTGCATGGCCAAAGGCGGCGGCTCGGCGAATAAAACCTATCTGTACCAGGAAACCAAAGCGTTAATCACCCCGGCGAAGCTGAAAAACTATCTTGTCGAGAAGATGCGCACTCTCGGCACCGCCGCCTGCCCGCCGTACCATATCGCCTTTGTGATTGGTGGTACCTCGGCAGAAGCGACCCTGAAAACGGTCAAGCTGGCCTCAACCCACTACTATGACGGTCTGCCGACCGAAGGCAACGAGCACGGTCAGGCCTTCCGCGATCTTCAGCTGGAACAGGAGCTGCAGCTTGAGGCGCAAAACCTTGGCCTCGGCGCCCAGTTCGGCGGCAAATACTTCGCTCACGATATTCGCGTCATCCGCCTGCCGCGCCACGGCGCATCGTGCCCGGTGGGCATGGGCGTCTCCTGCTCGGCGGATCGTAATATCAAAGCTAAAATCAACCGCCACGGCATCTGGATTGAGAAACTGGAGAGCAATCCGGGCCAGTATATTCCCGAGTATCTGCGCCAGCAGGGTGAAGGTAATGTGGTTAGCATTAACCTGAATCAGCCGATGAACGAGATTCTGGCTCAGCTTTCCGCCCACCCTGTATCAACGCGCCTGACCCTCAACGGCACCATTATCGTGGCGCGCGATATCGCCCATGCGAAACTCAAAGAGCTGATCGATAGCGGAGAGGAACTGCCGCAGTACGTCAAAGATCATCCGATCTACTACGCGGGTCCGGCGAAAACCCCGGAGGGCTATGCGTCAGGCTCCCTTGGTCCTACGACCGCTGGCCGCATGGATTCTTACGTCGATCTGCTGCAATCCCACGGCGCAAGCATGGTGATGCTGGCTAAAGGCAACCGCAGCCAGCAGGTCACCGACGCCTGTCATAAGCACGGCGGTTTCTATCTTGGCAGCATCGGCGGCCCGGCGGCGGTACTGGCGCAGCAGAGCATCAAGAGCCTGGAGTGCGTGGCGTACCCGGAACTGGGGATGGAAGCTATCTGGAAAATTGAGGTGGAAAACTTCCCGGCGTTTATTCTGGTAGATGACAAAGGTAACGATTTCTTCCAGCAGATCCAGAATAAGCAGTGCGCAGGCTGTTCGCAGCGCTAATAAAAGATCGGCCTGACCCTCAGGGCCGCCGAATGGCGGCCTTTTTTTATCACCGCTGGCTCGATTTGCGCGTTTGCAGCCGTCCGGCAAGCGTCACGTGGGTGGCCGCATCTTCTTCATTGCACAGATACTCAACCGCCAGCCTGCCCAGCTCGCTGTACGGGAGCTGGATACTGGTCAACGGCGGCGTAAGCTGCTCAGAAATCTTTTGATCGTCGTAGCCCGCCACCAGAATATCGTCAGGGATCGCGAGGCCGTGCATCGCCAGCGCCTGATAGCAGCCAATCGTCAGCCAGTCGCTGGCGCAAAAAATAGCATCGGGACGCGGCTCCAGCGTGAGCAGCTTTACCGTGGCCTGATGGGACTCGCTAAACTGCCAGTTGGTCTCATAAACCCACTCCTCCTGCACGGTGATTTCCGCCTGCTCCAGCGCCGCGCGCCACCCTGCCAGACGCTGCCTGGTGGCTTCCATCCACGTTTCGCCGGTAATATGCGCCACCCGGCTCGCGCCCTGCTGTATCAGATGGCGGGTAACCTGGAAGGCGTTGGCATAGTCATCCGGAACAAAAGACGGTAGCAGCGGCGAATCCGGATCGCGCTGGTTGAGCAGCACCAGCGGCAGCTCGGTACAATCGCGAAACTGCGACATATCGCTAATGGTCGTCACCGGCGAAGCCAGAATTATTCCCACACAGTTACGCTTTTCCAGCTGACGAATGATGTTGATCGCCAGCTCTGCATCATCGCCATATTCATAGACCGTCAACAGAATTTCATTGCGCCACGCCGCCTCGCGGGCCTGGCTGATAGCGTCGATAAACGGATCGTAGCTCTGTAAGGAGCTAATCAACAAGGCAATCTCTTGCTGATTACGCGGCGAATGGATGGCGGGCAAACGGTCATAACCCAGCGTTGTCGCCACCTCGATGACTCTCTGGCGCGTCTCTTCGCTGAGTTTAATATTACGTGACTGATTCAGCACCAGCGACACCGTCGCCTGCGAGACCCCCGCGGCTCTGGCAATATCGTTCATTGTCACTTTGGTTTTACGTTTCATCATCACTTCCCTTCGCTCGAGGAACCCACATCATAACCGCAGTTTGCTACGCTCGCGCCCTTGCTCACATTTCTTTGCTTTACTGCCGCCAGGATTGTGACCTTCTTCGCTTTTTTCCGCTTCACCATTTGCTCATATATACGCCAACTAATATTTATTAGCTAATTATTATCAGCTGGAGAGAGAACCATGAAACAGCAGTGGACATCAGAACAGGCGCAAACGTGGTACCAACAGCAGGGATGGCTATGCGGCTTTAACTACCTTCCGTCAACGGCGGTGAACTGGACCGATATCTGGCAGGCGGAAACCTTTGATGCGCAAACGATCGACCGCGAACTTGGCTGGGCGGCAGAGGTTGGCTACAACTCCTTGCGTATCAACCTGCCGTTTATTGTCTGGCAGCACGATCGCGATGGGCTAATCGCCCGTATCGACCAGTTTCTGACTCTGGCCGATAACCGCGGTTTTCGCACAATGCTGACGCTGATGGATGATTGTGGATTCTCCGGCGATGAGCCCTATCTCGGAGCGCAAAAAGCGCCGGTCCCGGGAAAACACAACAGCCAGGCTGCCGCCAGTCCGGGCAGGGAAATCGTCTGCAACCGCGACGCCTGGCCGGAGGTTGAGCGCTATCTACGCGATATCGTGCGTCAGTTCCGCGACGATCGCCGCGTGCTGCTCTGGGACCTGTATAACGAACCGGGCAATCGCGGCATCTTTTCCAGCGGCACCGTTGAAGTGCTGTACGACGAAAAGCTGGAGCACTATGCCCTGGAGCTGATGAAGTCGGCGTTTCGCTGGGTACGCGAAGAGGATCCGACGCAGCCGCTAACCGTTTGCGCGTGGAAATTACCTGAAGAAACGGCAAACGAAGTGTTCTATCAGCATCCCTTAGATCAGGCGGCGCTGGCGCTCTCCGATGTCATTAGCTTTCACGCCTACACCAATACCGCCCGGATGGTCGCCATTATCCATCAGCTTCAGCAGCTTGGGCGGCCTTTATTCTGTACCGAGTGGCTGGCGCGCCATGTCGGCAGCCTGATTGAGGAACAGCTTCCGCTGATGCATGCCGCCAACGTCGCGCCTTACCAGTGGGGGCTGGTACGCGGCAAAACCCAGACCTGGCTGCCCTGGCCGGTGATTATGAAAAACGCTCCGGATTACTGCCGCCTGTGGTTTCACGACGTATTTGATGAAAACGGCATTCCGTTTGCTAAAAGCGAAATGGCGCTGGTGCGTAAATTAAGCCAGATTGGCCTGCACCCCACTAACGCATAAAAACATTATCTCTACAGATGCTCCGACCGGACACGGTCGGAGCTTGAGGGAACACACGATGGCAAGCACCATGAAAATACCTTCTCGCGAGTTATGGTCCTATTTTGGCTATGGTTTAGGTCAGTGTTTTAGCTTTGGTTTAGTGGGTTCGTTTATCAACTATTTTTATACCGATGTGCTGGGGATCTCCGCCCTGGCGGCGAGCACCATCTTTTTGATCGCCCGCGCCTGGGACGCGATCCACGACCCGCTCTTCGCCAGTATTATGGATACCCTGAACAGCCGTTTCGGTAAGTTTCGCCACTTTCTGCTGATCGCGCCGCTGCTGATCACCGGCGTCACGCTCCTGGCGTTTTACAAAATTGAGGCCGATCTCACCACGAAAATACTTTATGCCGGAGTCACCTATATTCTGTGGGGCACTCTGTACGCGATTTCCGATATTCCTTTCTGGTCAATGTCATCGGTAATGACCAACGACTCTGGCCAGCGTACCCGCGCGGTAACCGCGGCGATGCTCGGGGTTAACGCCGGTATAGCCTGCGCCAATATATTTTTCCCTAAACTGGCGGCCTTTTTCGCCCAGTATAGTGATGATAAAGGCTATTTTATGGCCGCGCTGGTGATGATGCTGGTGGGATTGCCGCTAATGCTCAACGGATTTATACAGATTAAAGAGCGCGTGCCGCCCAGCCCGGAAAAAGTCACCATTCGCGATACTTTCCGCAATCTGCGCCACAATAAGCCGTTGTTTATTATCCTGCTGTCGTTTTTCTTTTGCGTCTTTCACAACGTGGCGAACGGCATTTATATCTACTTCTTTATCTACAACCTTGGCGACGCCAGCCTGCAGATGGCGATCGGCATAATGGGGATCGTCGCCGCCGTTATCTGCCTGATTGCCCCGCTTCTTACCCGGCATATGCAGAAACGCCGGCTGTTTATGATCCTGTGCGCGCTGGATATCGTGGTTCGTCTGCTGATGTGGTTTATCGGCTATCAACACGTAGCGGTGCTGTTCCTGCTGCTGGGTCTGAGTACGCTGTTTGTCATGATGAGCAATATCCTGACGTCGTCGATGATTGCCGATACCATTGAGTATGCCGAATACCACACGCATCGTCGCTGCGCGGCCATCACCTTCTCCGGACAGACGTTCACCGGTAAAATGTCAGTCGCCGTGGGCGGTGGGCTGATTGGCATCTGGTTAACGATGGTAGGCTACGTTCCACAGGCGCAAAGCCAGAGCGATGGCGTACTGAGCGGCCTGTTTTTTGGCATCTGTCTGCTTCCGGCTATAGGATCGTTGATTCGCCTGCTCTGCATGTCGCGCTTCACCTTCACCGAAGACAAGCACGCGGAGATTTGTCGGCTACTGGCGCTGCGCCGCCAGAGCTCAGAGGCCACAGCCGATGAGCCGAACGCTGACGCGCGCCCGGCACCGGTAAATTAACGCCCACTCCCGGTAGCACACACCCTACCGGGAATTTATCCTTCCATTTCGTCAAACACCTGCTGCGCCAGATGCATCGTGGCGTTAGCGGCAGGCAGGCCGCAATAGAGCGCGGAGTGCATGATCAGCTCTTTGAGTTCATCGCGGGTGACGCCGTTATTAAACGCCGCGCGCAGATGCATTTTCAGCTCAGCTTCGCGATTGAGGGCGATCAGCATGGCAATAGTTATCATGCTGCGGGTATGGTGACTGAGCCCCGGACGAGTCCAGGTCTCTCCCCAGGCGTAGCGGGTGATAAAGTCCTGAAATTCTTCGTTAAGCGGCGTCAGCTTTTGCAGAGTTTTATCGACGTGGTCGTCGCCAAGTACCTTGCGCCGTACCGCCATTCCTTGCTGATAACGCTGTTTATCCTCCATGGTTCTCTCCTTGAGCGAAGTCCAGTAGCGCCGCGTTAAACGCCTGCGGCGCTTCGATATTCGATAAATGAGAGGCAGCCAGTACCACGACTTCTGAGGCGGGGATCTGCTGTTGCAGAAAGTCAGCGTCCGCAACGGTAGTGACAGGGTCACTTTCACCGGCAATAATCAGCACCGGAACCGGGATCTGCGCGACTTCCGCGCGCAGGTCGGCAGCCGCCAGCGCTTCGCAGCAGGCGGCATAACCTTCAGCGTCGCTGTGGGTCAGCTGATGGCATAACGCTTCCACCGCTTCCGGAGACTTCTGACGAAAACCGTGGGTGAACCAGCGATCCGCCGCGCCCGCGGCGACCACATCCATCCCTTCCTGACGAACCGTACGGGCGCGCGACAGCCAGCCCGCCTGGTCGCCAATCCGCGCCGCGGTGTTGGCGACGATCAGACCGTAAAAGCGCTCAGGGGCAAAACGCCCCAGCCACAGGCCGGTAAGCCCGCCCATTGAAATTCCGCAGAACCAGGCTTTGGCGATATTAAGATGATCGAGCAGCGCAATCACATCCTCGCCGAGCTGAGTCAGGGTGACTTTGCCGCTTTTATGAGTGGCTCCATGACCATGGGTATCGTAGCGCAGGACGCGAAAATGCTGCGTTAACGCTTCAATCTGCGGCTGCCACATCGCCCGGGTGGTCCCCAGCGAGTTGGAGAGAACAATGACCGGCGCATCTTGCGGTCCATCAATCTTATAATCAACATTCATGACGTTGCTCCTTATAGCGCGCCACAACCTGGCGCACGAAGAGTGCTGAACTGCCGGTCGCCGTTGTCGGATCCAGCAGTTGGGTTAAGCGGCTGGCGGAAAGATGCCCGCTGACCAGCGGATCGCTTTCCAGCACGCTCAGCAGCGAACTTGAGGTATCCAGCGCCTGACGACACAGCGCCTCAATCCGGTGATGAGCCTCGGCCTTACCGATAAATTCCGCCAGCGCCAGGGTAACGGCCTCTGCCATAATCAGGCCATGGGTGATATCCAGGTCGGCGCGCATCTTATGCGGGAATACCTGCATGTCGCGCACCAGCGCTTCGCTCTGCGCCAGCGCGCCACCAACGAGAGTAATCAGCTCCGGCAGGGTTTCCCACTCTGCCTGCCAGCCGCCCAGGGCCCGCTCATGCTGCTGGATCTGGCCGGCGTAAAGCGTCGCCACCAGCCCCGGCGTTCGCTGAGCGGCGGTTAAAATAGCGGCGCAGGAGATGGGGTTACGCTTGTGCGGCATGGTTGACGAACCGCCGCGCCCTTCAGCAATAGGTTCTGCCACCTCCGCGACTTCGGTTTGCATCAGCAGAGAAAAATCATTGGCGAATTTGCCAAGAGTACCGCAAACCCCAGCGTACCACGCCCCCACCTCCAGCATGCGGTCGCGCTGGCTGTGCCACGGCGTGTCAGGAAGCTGCAGTTCGAGCGTTTTCGCCAGCGCGATGGCAACCTGCGGAGCCTGCGACTTGAGCGAATCAAGAGTCCCCGCTGCGCCGCCAAACTGCAGCGCCAGGATTCTTGGGCGCATCTCGCGCAGACGCGCCTGCCAGCGCAGTAGCGCATCCAGCGTCCCGGCAAGCTTAAGGCCAAAGGTCACCGGCAGCGCATGCTGCATCCAGGTGCGGCCAGGCATCACCGTATCCTGGTGGCGCTCGGCCTGAGCGGCCAAAGCGTCGAGTACCCCCTGCAGTAATGACTCTGTATCCGTTAACGCGCCGCGTAGCTGCAGGATAAATCCGCTATCGATGGCATCCTGGCTGGTCGCCCCCCAATGAACATAGCGCGCCGCCGCTTCGTCGCGTTGTTTAACTTGCGCAGTCAGCTGTTTTACCAGCGGGATAGCCAGATTCCCCGCGCTGGTAGCGGCCTGCCCCAGCGTGGTAAAGTCGATTTTTTCATGCTGGCAGGCCTCGACGATGGGATTGAGCGCCGCCTGCGGCACCAGGCCGCATTCGACCTGAGCGCGAACCAGCCCGGCTTCAAAATCCAGCATCCCCTGTACCCGCTGCGCATCGCTGAACCAGGCGGTCAGCGGACTGGTGCGCATCATCGGGGTCAACAAACTCATCGTGGCTCCTTAAACGCGTTCAATAATTAGCGCGATCCCCTGACCCACGCCAATGCACATGGTGCACAGCGCATAGCGTCCTCCGGTACGACGCAGCTGATAGGCCGCGGTCATTGCCAGACGCCCGCCGGAGGCCCCCAGCGGATGACCGAGGGCAATCGCGCCGCCGTTAGGATTGACGTGCGCCGCATCGTCGGGCAGTCCAAGATCGCGCGTTACCGCCAGCGCCTGGGCGGCAAAGGCTTCATTCAGTTCAATAACGTCCATTTGCCCAAGCGTCAGCCCGGTTTGCGCCAGCACCTTACGTACCGCCGGCGCCGGGCCAAATCCCATAATACGCGGCGCAACGCCTGCCGTGGCGACACCCACTACGCGGGCCAGCGGCTGTAAATCATTGACGGCCAGCGCCTGCTCGCTGGCTAACAACAGGGCGCAAGCGCCGTCGTTAACCCCGGAAGCATTACCCGCGGTAACCGTGCCATCAGCACGCACCACGCCGCGTAGCTTCGCCAGCGCTTCCGCCGTCGTGCTGCGCGGATGCTCATCGCGGGTAAAGAGCAGCGCTTCGCCCTTACGCTGCGGCACCGAAACGGCGATCAGCTCGTCGGCAAAACGTCCTGCCTCCTGCGCCGCCGCCGTACGCTGCTGGCTGCGCAGCGCAAACGCATCCTGGTCGGCGCGCGACACGGTAAAATCCCCCGCCACGTTTTCCGCCGTTTCCGGCATCGAATCAACGCCGTACAGCGCTTTCATTTGCGGATTGATAAAACGCCAGCCAATGGTCGTATCTTCCATCTTCATCGTGCGGCTAAAGGCGCTTTCAGCCTTGCCCATCACAAAGGGCGCGCGCGACATGCTTTCCACGCCGCCGGCAATCATCAGTTCAGTTTCGCCGCTTTTAATCGCGCGCGCTGCGATGCCGATCGCATCAAGGCTGGAACCGCACAGGCGATTAACGGTACTGCCCGGCACGCTTTCCGGCAAACCAGCCAGCAGCAGCGCCATTCGCGCGACGTTGCGGTTATCTTCCCCCGCCTGGTTGGCGCAGCCGTAAATCACATCGTCAATACGCGCCGGATCGAGACCCGGATTACGCTCCAGCAGCGCTTTCAGCGGCAGCGCTGCCAGATCGTCGGCGCGCATAGTCGCCAGGGTTCCGCCAAAACGACCGAACGGGGTACGTACCGCATCACAGATAAATGCCTGATTCATCATAGGTTCCTTACGCGCTTTCCGCCAGTTGTTCGAAAGTCAGCGCCACCGGAGTGATACGCTGCAGTTCCTCAAAAGAGAGGCCGTTGAAGATTTCCCGCACCACCGGGCCGCTTTCGCTAATATCGATGACCGCCAGATCGGTATAAATCCGGCTCACGCAGGCGACGCCGGTCAGCGGATAGGTGCAGTGCTCGACCAGCTTGCATTCGCCGTCGCGGGTCAGGTGATCCATCATCACAAATACCTGACGAGCGCCGATGGCCAGATCCATCGCTCCGCCGACTGCCGGGATGGCATCGGGCGCGCCGGTACTCCAGTTTGCCAGGTCGCCGCTGGCGGAAACCTGATAGGCTCCCAGCACGCAGATATCAAGATGACCGCCGCGCATCATGGCGAAAGAGTCGCCGTGATGGAAATAGCAGCCGCCCTCAAGCAAAGTCACATACTCTTTCCCGGCGTTAATCAATTCCGGATCCTCTTCCCCCGGCAGCGGTTTCGGCCCCATCCCCAGCAGGCCATTTTCGCTGTGCAGAAAAATTTCCTTATCCGCAGGAAGATAGTTGGCGATACGGGTAGGTAAACCGATCCCCAGGTTGACGTAAGCGCCTTCGGGGATATCGCGGGCTACGCGCTGGGCCATTTCATCACGTGTCAGTTTTTGCATTACGGTTTCCTCAGGCGCTCTTAGCGGCAGTCAGGTTTTCCAGGGAGTAGACGCGCTGCACAAAAATGCCCGGGGTAATAATATTTTCCGGGTCAAGGTCGCCAAGAGCCACCAGCTGCGAGACTTCTACAATGGTTGTTTTCGCGGCAGTGGCCATAATCGGGCCGAAATTGCGCGCCGCTTTGCGATAAACCAGATTTCCCCAGCGATCGCCCTGGTGAGCTTTGATCAACGCAAAGTCGGCCTTGATGGGATATTCAAGAACGTAATGACGCCCGTCGATTTCGCGAGTCTCTTTTCCCTCGGCCAGCGGCGTACCGTAGCCGGTTGGCGTGAATACCGCGCCGAGGCCGGCGCCTGCCGCCTGGATACGTGCGGCGAGATTCCCCTGCGGCACCAGCTCCAGTTCAACTTTGCCGCGACGGTAGAGGTCGTCAAAAATCTGTGAGTCGACCTGACGCGGGAACGAACAGATCATTTTGCGCACCCGTCCGGCTTTCAGCAGCGCCGCCAGACCCACTTCACCATTGCCTGCATTGTTGTTAATAATGGTTAAATCACGAGCCCCCTGTTCTATCAGAGCATCTATCAGATACGTCGGCTGCCCGGCGGGACCAAATCCGCCAATCATAATGGTCGCCCCGTCGTGAATCCCAGCGATGGCATCATTTAGCGTCGATACGCTTTTATCAATCATCAGGTCGCTCCTGTATGTGCGGTAATCGCACTTTTATTCGTTGTTCGCACAAAATGTGACCCGCTTAACGATGCTGGTCAAGGGCGATAATCGAAATATGGTGCGATAATCGAACATCATGTATGTTTAACGAAAGAATGTGATCGATGGCAAATACGGAGAAAAAAATGGAGAAACATCCAGACGATTTACTGACGGGCGAAAGCGATGCGTTTAAGGGCGATCCCAACTTTATGGCCTCGCTGGCGCGCGGACTGGAGGTGATCCAGGCCTTTACTCCGCAGCGCCCGCTGCTCTCTATTTCGCAAATCAGCCAGAAGACCGGTATTCCGCGCGCGGCGGTGCGCCGCTGTCTCTATACGCTGAGCAAACTGGGGTTTGTTTATGCCGAGGATGGTAAAAATTTCCAGCTACGTCCGCGTATTCTGTCACTGGGCCACGCCTGGCTGGCATCGACGCCGCTGGCGCGCTCGGCGCAGCCTGTGCTGAAACATTTAAGCGAAATGCTTAACGAGTCATGCTCAATTGCGACTCTCGACGGCGACGATATTCTCTATATCGCCCGCGCCTCCAGTTCACGAATTATGACCATCGATCTGGATATTGGCAGCCGCCTGCCCGCCTGGGCGACATCAATGGGGCGCGTGTTACTGAGCTATCAGCCGGAAGAGAAGCTGAACGATATGCTGGGTCGGGTAACGATGATTCGCTATACCCCGCAAACCGTTGATTCGGTCGCGAAGCTGCGCGCCGAGCTCAAACGGGTGCATCAGCAGGGTTACGCGCTTAACGATCAGGAGCTGGAGATGGGATTGCGCTCCCTGGCGGTCCCGCTGTTTAATCCTCAGGGACAGATTCAGGCGGCGCTTAACGTCGGCGTGCACGCCGGGCAGGTTTCCGCACACGAAATGCTGGAGCGGGTGCTACCAGAGCTACAGAAAGCAGCCCGGGAATTAACGCTTCTGATGCGCTAACGGCTATGTTTAGCGTGGCGTTCCCAGTTTTCCTGCTTAGCTTCAGCCGATTTTCGCAGCGCCACGTAGCAGGCTCCGCTGCCGCCGTGGTGCGGTAACGCAGCACAGAACGCCTGCACCTCCGGGAGTTCCACCAGCCAGCGCGCCAGGTAGCTACGAATAATATTGGCGTGCGCGTCGTCGTCGCGCCCCTTACCATGAACGATCAGCAGATTACGCAGCCCCTGCTGTTGCGCCTCTACGACAAAAGCAAACAGCATTTGTCGGCACTTTTCCACCGGCTGGCGCAGCAGATTGAGGCTGGCCTGCTGGCTGTACTTGCCGCGACGGAGCTTTTCCAGCACGCCGCTTTGCAAACCTTCGCGCTTAAACTCCAGCGCGGTCTCCAGCGGTACGATATCGAGATAGCCGGTGGTCAGAAAGTTATCAAGCTGCAGGGTGTCAATTCGCTGCACGGCGCGGGTATTGCGCTCGGGGTGCCAGAGAACGTCGTTATTGCGCTTCAGCGGTTGAACGTCCTCCATGGCGCCAAGAAAAAGGGATTTGTCGTCAAGGTTCATGCGCGTTCCTCCAGCTACTACTGGGAAGGTACTATAGCCGCCTCGCGACGCCTCCTCAACGCGTTTAAACACCTCTGCGGGTAAATTGACCTAGGGAAACAGCTGGCGGCTTTGACGACGAAACAGCGTGATTAATGACGCCGTTAAGGGTGTCTGCCGCGTATCGCGGCGCTGAATCAGATAATAGGTGGCTTTAGGTAGCGCTTCACGGATAGGGAGCATCACCAGCTTATCCGCCATCATCGGATCGTTGCCAAGCTCGACCGGCAGAATGCTGAGAAAATCGCTTTTCACTACCAGGCTAATGCACGAAGAGAAGGTCTCACAGACGATATCCACCTTGAGTGCCAGTCCAGCCTGATTAAACATCTCCTGCAGCTGTTTGAAGTAGCTGCCGCGCGGCGTCGGCATCGTCCAGTGATGTTCGAGCAACGCCTGAAGTGAAGTGGCTTGTGCCGCCGGATGACCGGCGCGGGCGAATACCGCAAAGGGTTTCTCAAATAGCTTCTCAAAGCTGAATTCATGATCGTACGGGCCGGGATAGTAAGTATTGATGGTGAAATCCAGCTCACCCTGCCGCAGTTCGTTAATCATCGCCAGCAGCTGACCTTCCATAATTCGCACCTTCACCAGCGGATGCTGCTGATGAAAGCGGCAAATGACCGAAGGCATCAGCGAACGCGCTACGCTGGCGCCAAGGCCGATATTTATCTGCCCGGCCTGCGCACCCTGACGTTGTAGCAATTCATCCTGCGCCGCCCGCAGCTCTTCCAGGATCAGGCTCGCATGCTGATAGAAGCTTTCGCCGCTTTCGGTCAGCGCCACCCCCCGGCTACGGCGCACAAACAGCTGCGTAGAGAGCCCTTCTTCCAGCTCTTTAATCGCTTTGGTCAACGCCGGTTGTGAAATCGCCAGCGTCCGGCTGGCGCCGCGAATACTTCCCTGGCGCGCGACCTCAACGAAGGCGCGAATCTGATGAAATTTAATCTGGAATGACATCTCGCAAGTGATAACCAATATGTATCAGACAGAAGAAAATGACATCTACTGTAATCGATCATCCTGTGGCAGGTTAAGGATGAGAGTGCATGAAAGGGGTTGGCGATAAGCAAACACTATCACTTCGTGAACGCCATCACAGTTTTTGATTATGACAGGAAAGGTTATGCCGCAACTTTATGATTTCATCAACCAGCTGGCGCCCAAAATGGCCGATTGGCGTCGCGATTTTCACCTGCATGCAGAATCCGGCTGGCTGGAGTTCCGCACCGCCAGCAAGGTGGCGGAGGTCTTAGACGGTCTGGGCTATCAGCTGGCGCTGGGGCGAGACGTTATCGACGCCGAGAGCCGTATGGGTCTGCCTGATGAAGAGACGCTGGCGCAGGCATTCCAGCGCGCCCGCTCACAGGGTGCGCCGGAACGCTGGCTGCCGGCGTTTGAAGGCGGCTTCGCCGGAGTAGTGGCAACCCTCGACACAGGACGGCCGGGGCCGACGCTGGCGTTTCGCGTCGATATGGATGCGCTCGATCTCAACGAGCAGCACGATGATAGTCACCGCCCGCACCGCGATCGTTTTGCCTCCTGCAACGAAGGCATGATGCATGCCTGCGGCCATGACGGTCATACCGCAATCGGTCTGGGGCTGGCGCACGTGCTGAAGGAATACGCCGAGCAGCTCAACGGAACGATCAAGCTGATTTTCCAACCGGCGGAAGAAGGTACCCGCGGCGCGCGCGCCATGGTAGCGGCGGGCGTGGTGGATAACGTGGACTATTTCACCGCCATTCATATCGGTACCGGCGTCCCTTCCGGCACCGTCGTTTGCGGTGGCGATAACTTTATGGCCACCACCAAATTCGATGTGCAGTTCAGCGGCGTCGCCGCCCACGCCGGCGGAAAACCCGAAGATGGCCGTAATGCGCTGCTGGCGGCGGCCCAGGCCACCCTTGCCTTACATGCCATCGCGCCACATAGCGCCGGGGCGTCAAGGGTTAACGTCGGCGTCATGCAGGCCGGTACCGGGCGTAACGTCGTGCCCTCTTCCGCCCTCTTAAAAATCGAAACCCGTGGCGAAACCGAAGCCATTAACCAGTACGTATTTGAGCGGGCCAAACAGGCGATCGCCGGCGCGGCGATGATGTATGAAGCCAGCTATCAGTTACAGCTGATGGGCGCGGCCACCTCCAGCGCCCCCTCGCCGGCGTGGGTGGACTATCTGCGTCAGCAGACAACGCAGGTCCCCGGTGTTAAACAGGCCGTCGATCGTATTGCAGCCCCGGCGGGTTCCGAGGATGCCACCCTGATGATGGCCCGGGTCCAGGAGCGCGGCGGTCTCGCCTCATACATGATATTCGGCACGGAACTAAGCGCTGGCCACCACAACGAAAAATTCGATTTCGACGAAAGCGTGATGACCCTGGCCGTCGCCACGTTAGCACGCGTCGCCCTGAACTTTCCCTGGCAGCGAGGTGTGTGATGGAACAGGTTTATCAATTTGTCGATGACGTCATTGAGGGGCGACGCAACGATTTTTGCGCCATAGCCGATGATATCTGGGATCATCCGGAAACCCGCTTTCAGGAGTTCTGGTCCGCTGCGCGTCTGGCCGATGCGCTGGAAGCGGAAGGTTTTCAATTGACCCGCAATGCGGGTGGGATCCCCAACGCCTTTATCGCCAGCTATGGCGAAGGCCAACCGGTGATTGCCGTGCTCGGTGAATTTGACGCCCTGGCGGGGCTCAGCCAACAGGCACACTGCGCAGCGCCCGCGTCTTCAACGCCGGGGGAAAACGGCCATGGGTGCGGGCATAATCTGCTTGGTACGGCGGCTTTCGCCGCCGCGGTCGCCGCCAGGAACTGGCTGCAGCAGCAAGGCGGCACCGGTACCCTACGCTTTTATGGCTGTCCCGGCGAGGAAGGCGGTTCCGGAAAGACCTTTATGGTCCGTGAGGGTTTGTTCGATGACGTCGATGCCGCCCTGACCTGGCACCCGGAAGCCTGGGCCGGGATGTTCAGCACCAGCACCCTTGCCAACATTCAGGCGGCGTGGCGGTTTACCGGCACCGCGGCGCATGCGGCAAACTCGCCGCATCTTGGCCGCAGCGCGCTGGACGCCGTGACGCTGATGACCACCGGCAGCAACTTCCTTAACGAACACATTATCGAAAAGGCGCGGGTGCACTACGCCATCACCGATACCGGCGGCGTCTCCCCCAATGTAGTTCAGGCGCAGGCGGAGGTGCTGTATCTCATTCGCGCGCCGGAAATGGCCGACGCGCAGCAAATCTTCGCGCGGATCGAGAAAATCGCCCAGGGTGCCGCGTTGATGACCCAGACCAGCGTCAGTTGCCGCTTCGAAAAAGCCTGTTCCAGCTATCTGCCCAACCGCACGCTGGAAGCGGCAATGTATCAGGCGGTATGCCATTACGGCACGCCGCACTGGAGCGCAGAAGAGCGCGCTTTCGCCGCCGAAATTCGCGCGACCTTAAGCGAGAACGATATTAATAACAGCCTGAAAAACATTGCCGGCACCAGCGGCGACGAGGGAAAAGCATTCGCCCGCCGCCACCGCGAGACGATCCTTATCGACGAGGTGGCACCGTGGGCGGCTACCGATAATATCCTTGCGGGCTCTACCGACGTCGGCGACGTGAGCTGGAAAACCCCCGTAGCCCAGTGCTTCAGCCCCTGCTTTGCCGTCGGGACGCCGTTGCACACCTGGCAACTGGTCAGCCAGGGCAGAACCTCCATTGCCCATAAAGGGATGCTTCTGGCAGGAAAAGTACTGGGGGCGACGGCCATTCGTTTGTTCAGCGACAGGTCGTTACTTACCACCAGCCAGCAGGAGCTGGCACAGGTCTTAGCCGAAAGGCCCTACCGGTGCCCGATCCCACAGGGCGTCGAGCCTTCAATTTTAAAATAATAAAAAGCCCTTCGGATGGAGTACAGCAACGCGGTAATCGCTAAAAAACAACTGCTGACACAGCCTGGGGTAGAAAGACAACAAACACAACAATGACAACTGAGGAACGCCCATGAGTATGTCTTCCATACCGTCGCCTTCCCCCACCGGTAAGCTCTATGGCTGGGTTGAAAAAATTGGTAACAAGGTTCCACATCCGTTTTTACTGTTTATCTATCTGATCGTGGTGTTGATGGTCGCCACCGCCATCCTGTCGGCGCTGAACGTCGGCGTACAGAACCCCACCGACGGCTCGCGAGTCGTGGTGAAAAACCTGCTCAGCGTTGAGGGGTTACACTGGTTTTTGCCGAACGTGATTAAGAACTTTAGCGGTTTCGCGCCGCTGGGGGCCATTCTGGCTCTGGTGCTGGGGGCAGGATTTGCTGAACGGGTCGGCCTGCTGCCTTCGCTGATGGCGAAAATGTCATCACACGTAAGCGCCCGTTACGCCAGCTATATGGTGTTGTTTATCGCCTTCTTTAGCCATATCTCTTCCGATGCCGCGCTGGTAATTATGCCGCCGTTAGGCGCCCTGATGTTTCTCGCCGTTGGCCGCCACCCGGTTGCTGGACTGCTGGCGGCAATCGCCGGCGTCGGCTGCGGCTTCACTGCCAATCTGCTCATCGTTACCACCGATGTCCTGCTCTCAGGAATCAGTACCGAAGCGGCAAAAACCATTGACGCCTCACTACACGTCAGCGTGATTGATAACTGGTACTTTATGGCAACCTCGGTGATCGTTCTCACTCTGGTTGGCGGCTTGATTACCGATAAACTGGTTGAACCGCGGTTGGGTCAATGGCAGGGCAAGAGCGATGAAACGCTTAAGTCGCTGACGCCCGAACAGCGTTTCGGCCTGCGCGTGGCCGGTGTTGCTGCGCTGATATTCGTGGCGGTCATCGCGCTGATGGTCATACCGGAAAACGGTATCCTGCGCGATCCCATCAAGCATACCGTGATGCCTTCACCGTTTATAAAAGGGATCGTACCGTTAATCATCTTTTTCTTCTTCGTTGTTTCCCTGGCTTACGGCATTGCCACCGGCAAAATTCGCCGTCAGGCCGACCTGCCTCCGCTGATGATTGAGCCGATGAAAGAGATGGCAGGTTTTATCGTGATGGTCTTCCCGTTGGCCCAGTTCGTCGCCATGTTTAACTGGAGCAATATGGGGAAATTTATGGCCGTCGGTTTAACGGACCTGCTGGAGAGCGCGGGAATGAATGGCGTTCCGGCGTTTGTCGGCCTGGCGCTGCTCTCCGCCTTTTTATGTATGTTTATCGCCAGCGGTTCGGCAATCTGGTCAATTCTGGCGCCGATATTCGTGCCGATGTTTATGCTACTGGGCTTTCACCCGGCATTCGCGCAGATTCTGTTTCGCATTGCCGACTCATCGGTGCTGCCGCTGGCGCCGGTATCGCCGTTTGTGCCGCTATTTCTCGGCTTCTTACAGCGCTACCGGCCCGAGGCTAAACTGGGGACCTACTACTCGCTGGTCTTGCCTTATCCATTAATATTCCTTGCCGTCTGGCTACTGTTGCTGGTGGGCTGGTACCTCGCAGGGCTCCCCATCGGACCGGGTATTTATCCGCGATTACCTTAACATCAAGGTTGGCCAGGGAAGGCCATAAAAGCGTTAGCGCGGCTGGCCGGTGAAGGCGAAAATAAAGCCATAATGAATAGTCGGAGCTGAGCTTATTTGATGATCTTTTCGGGGTATAGTTTGCCGGCATCGCGTCGTGCTATGGTGATGCCCTGCCAAAATCTCGATGAAGGATTACCGATGCTGACGCTGCTGCAAGATAAAATTGACACACCGCTGGGGCCACTGTGGGTGATTTGTGATGAGCAGTTTAACCTGCGGGCCGTTGAGTGGGATCAGCACCGCGACCGCATGGAGCAACTGCTGAATGTTCATTATCGGCGTGAAGGTTACCAACGGGTTGATTCCCGCGATCCGGGTAAATTAAGCAGTAAGCTCAAAGATTACTTCGCCGGCGATCTCGCCATTATCGATACCCTCCCCACCGCAACCGCGGGCACGCCGTTCCAACGAGAAGTCTGGAAAACGCTGCGCACAATCCCCTGCGGTCAGGTCATGCACTACGGTCAGCTGGCACAAATGCTGGGGCGACCCGGCGCAGCGCGTGCGGTGGGGGCAGCCAATGGTTCAAACCCGCTCAGTATTGTCGTGCCCTGCCACCGCGTAATCGGCCGCAACGGTACGATGACTGGCTATGCCGGAGGCGTGCAGCGAAAAGAGTGGCTCTTGCGTCACGAGGGGTATCTTCTTCTTTGACTGTATGTGCTTTTTTGGAATCTTCCGGTAATTTTACAATCGAATCCCACCCGATAAATCATTCACAATCAATCAGATAAAGAGGGTAACTGATTTACCCTCTTAATATTACGTGTTTCAGAGGTTCGAGGCTTACCTGCGCACCAAAAAGATGTTAAAATTGACCAATATCAATTAAAGCCTGAGCAGACTTATGATCCCGGAAAAGCGAATTATACGACGCATTCAGTCTGGCGGTTGTGCAATCCATTGCCAGGATTGCAGCATTAGCCAGCTTTGCATCCCTTTCACTCTGAACGAGCATGAGCTTGATCAGCTTGATAATATCATCGAGCGGAAAAAGCCTATCCAGAAAGGCCAAACCTTGTTCAAAGCCGGTGATGAACTGAAATCGCTGTATGCCATTCGTTCTGGCACCATTAAAAGTTACACCATCACCGAACAGGGCGATGAGCAAATCACCGGTTTTCATCTGGCGGGCGACCTGGTTGGCTTTGACGCCATTGGTACCGGCCACCACCCGAGCTTTGCTCAGGCGCTGGAAACTTCAATGGTCTGCGAAATTCCGTTTGAAACGCTGGACGATCTTTCCGGCAAGATGCCGAATCTGCGTCAGCAGATGATGCGTCTGATGAGCGGTGAGATTAAAGGCGATCAGGATATGATTCTACTGCTTTCCAAAAAGAACGCAGAAGAGCGTCTGGCGGCCTTTATTTACAACCTGTCCCGCCGTTTTGCGCAGCGCGGTTTCTCCCCGCGCGAGTTCCGCCTCACCATGACTCGCGGCGATATCGGCAACTATCTTGGTCTGACGGTTGAAACCATCAGCCGCCTGCTGGGTCGTTTCCAGAAAAGCGGTATGCTGGCGGTTAAAGGTAAATATATCACTATCGAAAACAGCGACCTGCTGGCGCAGCTTGCTGGTCAGGCCCGTAACGTCGCCTGATAGCACTTCATTATCCGGCCAGATCGCGAATTTTTTTCTAATTTGTTGATCTGGCCAGGCTCCTCCCCTGTTTCATTTCATCCATATAGGTTATCTTTTTAATTACAAACTGTAGTTACAGTTGTAAGGAGACCCTGTATGGCGAAGTATCAGAACATGCTGGTAGTAATCGACCCCAATCAGGACGACCAGCCTGCATTGCGGCGCGCGGTGTATCTGCACCAAAGGATTGGTGGCCGCATCAAAGCCTTTTTGCCGATCTATGATTTTTCCTATGAAATGACCACTCTGCTCTCGCCCGATGAGCGCACGGCCATGCGCCAGGGCGTCATCGGACAGCGTACCGCCTGGATCCGCGAGCAGGCTAAATTTTACCTTGAATCCGGCGTGCCCATTGATATTAAAGTGGTGTGGCACAATCGTCCCTTCGAAGCCATTATCCAGGAAATCATCAGCGAAAAGCATGATTTAGTCCTGAAGATGGCACACCAGCACGACAAGCTGGAAGCGGTCATTTTCACGCCTACGGACTGGCACCTGCTGCGTAAGTGTCCCTGCCCGGTATGGATGGTCAAAGATCAGCCGTGGCCGGAAGGCGGTAAAGCGCTGGTGGCGGTTAATCTCGCCAGTGAAGAAAACTACCATAACGCCCTCAATGAGAAACTGGTACGCGAAACCATTGAGCTGGCGGAGCAGGTAAACCACACCGAGGTTCATCTGGTAGGCGCTTATCCGGTAACGCCCATCAATATCGCGATTGAGCTACCTGATTTTGACCCCAGCGTTTACAACGATGCCATTCGCGGTCAGCATCTGCTGGCGATGAAAGCCCTGCGGCAGAAATTCGGTATTGATGAAAACCGGACGCATGTCGAAAAAGGATTACCTGAAGAGGTCATTCCGGACCTGTCAGAGCATCTGCAGGCGGGGATCGTGGTGCTGGGGACTATCGGTCGTACCGGCCTGTCGGCGGCCTTCCTCGGCAATACCGCCGAGCAGGTTATCGATCACCTGCGCTGCGACCTGCTGGCGCTGAAGCCGGATGAGTATCAGACGCCGGTGGAGCTGGATGACGAAGAAGACGATTAGCGTCGCTCTCCCGCATCCGCTGTACAAAATCCCCTGCCCGTGCGGGGGATTTTTTTATTTTCAATTTAGTAAAAATAAAGGGCCATTCGGCCCTGCTGCAACGGTTTATCGTGACTAAAACGTTAGTGGATACCTAAACGCCAGGCGTGATCGATCTCTTCTCTAAGCTCCATGGAGGAGAGCGCCATTAAATCAGCGAACTCAAGTTCCAGCAGTTTCAGCTTTTTCAGATACTGCGCGGGGGTTAAAGCAGCGGGGTCACGGCGCAGAAATTCGATGGCCAGTTGCGTGGGGGTTAACTCGGTATCCATAATATCCTCTGTTTGGGTGAAAAACGTACGTATTATAACACCCTGAACTGATGATTTTATGAGCAAATGATGACTTCACTGGATATATAAAAAAGCCGTCTCAGAAGAGACGGCTTAAGAAGTAAAGGTTTTAAACAATCAACCTTATAAGGCTTTCAGAATAGCATCGACGCTGGCTTTAGCATCGCCAAACAGCATGTGGGTGTTCTCTTTGAAGAACAGCGGGTTCTGTACACCAGCATAACCGGTGTTCATCGAACGCTTGAATACGATGACGTTCTGCGCTTTCCACACTTCCAGTACCGGCATACCGGCGATCGGGCTGCCCGGATCGTCCTGTGCGGCCGGGTTAACGGTATCATTAGCGCCGATGACCAGTACGGTGTCGGTATCGGAGAAATCATCGTTGATCTCATCCATCTCCAGCACGATGTCATAAGGCACTTTCGCCTCCGCCAGCAGGACGTTCATATGGCCCGGCAGACGCCCGGCAACCGGGTGAATGCCGAAACGCACCTTGATGCCGCGCGCGCGCAGTCTCTCAGTGATTTCTGCGACCGGATACTGCGCCTGCGCAACCGCCATGCCGTAGCCCGGGGTGATGATGACCGACTGAGAGCTTTTCAGCATTTCAGCGGTTTCTTCAGCGCTGATTTCGCGATGCTCGCCAACTTCTTCATCGCCCGTGGAAGCCGTACCGTCGCTACCAAAACCACCGGCAATAACGCTGAAGAACGAACGGTTCATCGCCTTACACATGATGTAGGACAGAATCGCACCGGAAGAACCCACCAGCGCACCGGTCACGATCAACAGATCGTTGCTGAGCATAAAGCCCGCCGCCGCCGCCGCCCAACCTGAATAGGAGTTCAGCATTGATACCACGACCGGCATATCCGCGCCGCCGATTGAGGCCACCAGATGCCAGCCAAACGCCAGGGCAATAACGGTCATCACCAGCAGGCAAAGCACCTGCATACCGATGCTATCGGTACGAACAAACACGATCATCAGCAGGAAGGATACGACCAGCGCCGCCAGGTTCAGCTTGTGGCGGTTCGGCAGCATCAGCGGCTTAGAGGACATTTTGCCGCACAGTTTACCAAACGCCACCACGGAACCCGTGAAGGTGACCGCACCGATGAAGATGCCGAGGAACACTTCGGTCAGATGAATATTGACCAGAATCTGTTCCATACCGGTTTCATGCTGCAGGTAGCTGTTAAAGCCAACCAGCACCGCCGCCAGACCCACGAAGCTGTGCAGAATCGCCACCAGCTCCGGCATCTCGGTCATTTCAACTTTCTTCGCCAGACGAATACCGATAGCGCCGCCGATCACCATCGCCAGCAGGATCCACGCGACGTTGCTGCTATCCGGCCCCAGAATGGTCGCCACCAGCGCAATCGCCATCCCGGCAATACCGTAGTAGTTGCCCTGCTGGGAGGTCTCGTGTTTGGAAAGCCCCGCCAGGCTAAAAATAAACAGAATCGCGGCAACAATGTATGCAGCTGTAACTAATCCACCAGACATTTGTTACCCCTTATCCTTTGCGGAACATTTTCAGCATGCGCTGAGTGACGGTGAAACCACCAAAAATATTAATGCTGGCGATCAGCACCGCGATAAAGCTCAGGAAGCTAACCCAGCCACCGTGACCTATCTGTAACAATGCCCCTACCACGATAATGCCGGAAATAGCGTTAGTCACCGACATCAGCGGCGTATGCAGCGCATGGGATACGTTCCATACGACGTAGTAGCCCACCACGCAGGAGAGCGCAAAGACGGTAAAGTGGCCGAGGAACTCTTTCGGCGCCACGCTTGCCAGCCAGCCGAACAGAATAATCGCCAGCGCCATCAGCGCATATTTGCGCAGCGGCGAGCTCGGTTTCGCTTCTGCTTTTGGCGCTTCAACCTTTTTCGCTGCCGCCTGCGGCTGAGCAGAAACCTGAATGGGTGGAGCGGGCCAGGTGATTTCCCCTTCGCGAACCACGGTAACGCCGCGGATAACGACATCATCAAAATCGATAACGACATTGCCGTCTTTCTCTTTGCACAGCAGTTTAAGCAGGTTGACCAGGTTGGTGCCATACAGCTGCGAGGACTGCGTTGGCAGACGACCTGGCAGGTCGGTATAACCGATAATCTTCACGCCGTTTGAGGTGGTGACAACCTCACCCGGCACGGTGTATTCACAGTTGCCGCCGTTTTGCGCCGCCAGATCCACCACCACGCTGCCAGGCTTCATGGAGTCGACCATTTCGCGAGTAATCAGCTTCGGCGCCGGTTTACCCGGGATCAGAGCCGTGGTGACGATAATATCGACATCTTTAGCCTGCGCCGCGAACAGCGCCATCTCGGCTTTGATGAAGGCTTCAGACATGACTTTGGCATAGCCGTCGCCGCTGCCCGCTTCCTCTTTAAAGTCAAGCTCAAGGAACTCGGCGCCCATACTCTGCACCTGTTCTTTAACTTCCGGGCGGGTGTCGAACGCGCGGACGATCGCGCCGAGGCTGTTCGCCGCGCCGATGGCCGCCAGACCGGCAACCCCAGCCCCAATAACCATCACCTTCGCCGGTGGAACTTTACCTGCCGCGGTGATCTGGCCGGTAAAGAAGCGGCCGAATTCGTGTGCGGCCTCAACGATCGCGCGATAGCCGGCGATGTTAGCCATCGAACTTAACGCATCCAGCGACTGGGCGCGCGAAATACGAGGCACCGAATCCATCGCCATCACGTTAATGTTACGTGCCGCCAGCTTTTCCATCAGCTGCGGATTTTGCGCCGGCCAGATAAAACTGATCAGGGTCGTGCCCGGGTTAAGCAGCTGGATTTCATCGTCATCGGGCGCGTTGACTTTCAGAATGACATCAGACTGCCATACGTCATTACCGCTAACGATCTCCGCTCCAGCCTCAACGAAGGCTTCGTCGTCGAAACTGGCCAGCTTACCCGCACCGCTCTCTACCGCGACGCTGAACCCGAGTTTCAGCAGCTGCTCCACCGTCTTCGGCGTGGCAGCAGCCCGGGTTTCCAGGGCTAGTCTCTCTTTTGGTACACCAATACGCATAGTTTTCCCTTCCATCGGTTTTTGATGATGGTTTACTTTTCTTACAAACAATCGTCGTGCAGGCGGATGAACACGCCTCCAACATGTGTCTGAAAAAATAAAACAGTAACAAACTTTTTATAACCTACTGAAAATACCGATTGTGATCTACAGCAATAAAACAGAAATTTTGATTTTATTGGTAAAATGCACGGCCAACCGCGTCAGGCAGCAATATTTACCTGATTTTTCTGCCAGCGCCTGATAATCCGCTTGGCTGATAGGTTAATTCACCATTTATCGCCGTCCGGATCATTAAATTAACATTACGTTAACTTATGAAAGTGATATCGATTATCGATTTTGCTGGTCAAGCGGCTGTTTTTTCAACATATCGAAAAATGCTATATTTCCGTAGTATACGATTAGGGCGACAACTGAAAATTGACGCAGACAGTCACTCACGATAAATGCAATAATCAAACGTTTTCAGTCAACAACAATACCAGTACATGGTTTGCGCAAGGCAAAGGATTATTTTTATGAAGCTTAAGAACTCACTCCTCGCGTCTGCTCTTCTGGCTACCACCGCGTTGTCTGCCCATGCAGCTAAAGAGCTGACTCCGGAGCAGGCGGCAGCGCTGAAGCCCTACGATCGCGTGGTGGTCACCGGGCGTTTTAACGCCATTGGCGACGCGGTGCAGGCAGTTTCCCGTAAAGCAGACAAAGAAGGCGCGGCTTCCTTTTATGTTGTCGACACGTCTGATTTTGGCAGCGGCGGCAACTTGCGCGTAACGGCCGACTTTTATAAAGAAAACGCCCCGCAGGCAGACGCGCCGAAAAATCGTATTATCAACGGCATAATGGAATTACCGAAAGACCAGGCCGTTGAGCTGGAACCTTTCGATACCGTCACCGTCCAGGGTTTCTTCCGCAGCCAGCCGGAAGTTAACGACGCCATCACTAAAGCGGCAAGGACCAAGGGCGCAGCCTCTTTCTTTATCGTGCGCCAGGTTGATGCCAACCAGGGCGGCAACCAGCGAATCACCGCCTATATCTACAAAGCGGATGCCAAAAAACGCGTTCTGCAAAGCCCTGACGCTATACCTGCTGATTCAGAAGCCGGTCGCGCGGCGCTGGCTGAAGGCGGAGAAGCGGCCAAAAAAGTTGAAATTCCAGGGGTTGCGACCACTGCCGCTGTTGGATCCGGTACTGGCGTAGGTCGATTCTTCGAAACGCAATCGTCTAAAGGCGGACGTTACACTGTCACTCTTCCGGACGGCACAAAAGTTGAGGAAGTGAATAAAATCACCGCCGCGCAGATGGTTCCTTACGACAGCATCAAGTTTACCGGTAACTACGGTAACATGACGGAAATCTCCTACCAGACGGCTAAGCGCGCCGCTAAAAAAGGCGCGAAGTACTATCACATTACCCGTCAGTGGCAAGAGCGCGGTGGCAACATCACTATCAGCGCGGATCTGTATAAATAACAGCCTTTAAGCTGAACAAAAAGGCGGCGATTTGCCGCCTTTTTTCTTTTTTTCATTTCCGCCATTGCATGCCTACAAAACACTCCGTAAAATCCCGCGCCTTAGCGCAATCTTCCATTTTTATGCGATTTCGCAAAATAAATATTCTTTGTTTGCTCATTGTCACCTCGGGAATGCAATGGAAAAGAAATTGGGGCTTAGCGCCCTGACCGCGCTGGTACTCAGCTCAATGCTGGGTGCCGGTGTATTCAGTCTGCCGCAAAACATGGCCGCCGTCGCCAGCCCTTCCGCACTGCTTATCGGCTGGGGCATCACCGGCGTAGGGATCCTGTTCCTCGCCTTTGCCATGCTGCTGCTCACCCGTATTCGTCCGGAGCTCGACGGCGGTATTTTTACCTACGCCCGGGAAGGCTTCGGCGAGCTGATTGGTTTCTGCTCGGCCTGGGGCTACTGGCTGTGCGCGGTTATCGCCAATGTCTCCTATCTGGTGATCGTGTTCTCGGCGCTGAGTTTCTTTACCGATACCCCTGAGCTGCGCCTGTTTGGCGACGGTAACACCTGGCAATCCATCGTTGGCGCATCCGTGCTGTTGTGGATTGTGCACTTTCTGGTTTTGCGCGGCGTACAAACGGCGGCGGGTATCAACCTTGCAGCGACGCTTGCGAAGCTGCTGCCGCTTGGCGCGTTCGTCGCACTGGCCGCCGTTGCGTTTCGCATGGAGACATTCCGCCTGGATTTCAGCGGCCTGGCGCTGGGCGTGCCGGTATGGGAGCAGGTGAAAAACACCATGCTGATCACCCTATGGGTATTTATCGGCGTCGAGGGGGCGGTCGTTGTTTCCGCCCGCGCGCGCCATAAACGGGACGTAGGGCGCGCGACGCTGCTGGCGGTACTCTCTGCGCTGGCGGTCTATCTGCTGGTGACGCTGCTCTCTTTAGGCGTCGTCCCGCGAAGCGAACTGGCGGAAATACGAAACCCGTCAATGGCCGGGCTGATGGTCAAAATGATGGGTTCCTGGGGCGAAATCGTTATCGCCGCCGGGCTGATTATCTCCGTTTGCGGCGCATACCTGAGCTGGACGATTATGGCGGCCGAAGTACCTTATCTGGCCGCGACGCACAAAGCATTCCCCCGTCTGTTCGCGCGAACAAATAAAAACAATGCCCCTTCGTCTTCTCTATGGCTCACCAATATCAGCGTGCAGGCTTCACTGGTGCTGATCTGGCTTACCGGCTCAGATTACAACACGCTGCTGACCATCGCCTCGGAGATGATTCTGGTCCCGTACTTCCTGGTCGGCGCATTTCTGTTGAAAATTGCCCGGAAGCCGCTGCACAAGGCGGTAGGTGTCGGAGCCTGCATTTATGGCTTATGGTTATTATATGCTTCCGGCCCTGTGCATTTATTATTGTCAGTGATACTTTACGCTCCAGGTCTGCTGGTTTTTCTGTATGCCCGTCGTACACACCAGCACGACCGCCCGCTCAAACGCCGTGATCTGGCATTAATTGGTTTTTTGCTGGTTGCCGCCGTACCGGCAACGTGGATGTTGGTAGGGTAAGCGGTTGCCCTACCGCTGAACTCAAAGGAGATACCCATGGCTGACATCCAGCCTCATCCGATCCTGATTACCGGCGGGGGCCGTCGTATCGGACTCGCCCTGGCCCGCCATTTTCTGGCGCAGCGGCAGCCCGTTATCATCAGCTACCGCACCTGGTATCCCTCCATCGACGCGTTGCGAGAAGCGGGCGCCGTCTGCCTGCATGCGGATTTCAGTACGGACGACAGCATTCTGGCATTTGCCGAAGAGGTTAAAACGCAAGCCGGCAATGGCCTGCGCGCAATCATCCATAACGCCAGCGGCTGGATGGCGGAAAAGCCGGGTATTCCGTTAACCACCGTACTTGCCAGCATGATGCAAATTCACGTCAACGCCCCCTACCTGCTCAACCATGCGCTGGAAAGCCTGCTGCGCGGCCACGGCCACGCCGCCAGCGACATTATCCATATTACCGACTACGTGGTTGAGCGCGGCAGCGATAAGCATATTGCCTACGCCGCCAGTAAGGCGGCACTGGATAATATGAGCCGATCGTTTGCCCGCAAGCTGGCGCCGGAAATTAAGGTCAACGCCATTGCCCCATCGCTGATCATATTTAATGAAGGCGATGACGCAGAGTACCGCAGGCAGGCGCTCGATAAATCGCTGATGAAAATCGCCCCAGGTGAAAAAGAGATTATTGAGCTGATTGAATATCTGTTCAGCAGTCACTACGTGACCGGTCGCTCATTTGCCGTCGATGGCGGCCGCCACCTGCGTTAATGGAAACGACTCCAGCCAATAATCAGCAGCCACGCGCATAAGCTCCAGCACACCACTGCGCCTGCCAGGGCAAACGGCAGGCGCATGATTCCGGTGAAATACCATAGCGAAAGCAAATAGATAAAGTACGGTATGATCGACCACATACCGAAGACGATGGTAGTCCGCAGCGCTTCGATACCCCGTTCGCTGGCAACGATGTAGTGCGCAATCAGCGCGAAGGTGGGAAAGAGCGGAATTAATCCGGCGATATAGTAATTTTTCGTTTTGGACAGCACGCCAATCAGGACAACTACCAGCGCCCCAAGCAGCGCTTTTATCAACAGCCCCATTCCTTTTGCCTTAACATTTGAACAACCAGAGCCCGCAGCATAGCGGAACAGCCGATATTTATAAATGCGTAAAAATGGCAAACTGGCATAGCCGCAACGACAGATTTTCCACACCTCCTGAGACTGCTCTCCCTGCAAGGAGCGCCGGTTAGTTTTTGCTATGAGAATATCCTGCCAGGCCAACGCAACGCGCTGTTTCAGGCCCGGCTAACGGCTCCTCGAACCCTGCTTTTTTTTCACAACCGGAAGAGACGCGCATTGGTTATTTTCCGGTTATACGTATAACTTACGATTTATCGCACTTTTGCACAAAAATCAGTTCAATATATTTACTCTGCAAACAAGAACAGCAAATTTATAAATAAAACCCGCCATGGATATAAGCTATTAATCAGCATTTAAAAAATAGTTTATTTATATTTTATAAAAAATATGACTATTGAATCTGGAGAAATGATACAAATCAATACCTGGATCGTTCTTGAGAATACTGATTATTGATTTAGACACATTATTGCCTTTTTTAATTATTTTTATATTATTTCCCTGAGTAGCACAAAAATAAAAAGGCATAGAACTTTCTTAGGAAAAAAGTACAATAAGGCGTTATTTTTTGATTGAAATCAATATAAAACCGATTTCATCCGAAAGCATACTTTGCCAGTAATTAAATGCATGCCAGTGAATATGATCGTAATTATCTGATTTCGCGATCTTTCGATCTAAACCAATTGTTAATTTCAGTGTTTTATTCTGTTAATTAATGCCAATGCAGTTCATTAGTTCATTGCCAGTGTGTTTTTCGAATCATTAACTTGTTGCTATTATCATTAGCAGTGTTAGGTACTCATACCTTCGTAAGCATCGATATTATTCTGTATAAGAAAAAGCTAAAGGAAATTTAATGTTCAAGCCTGCCTTCCCCTCACCCTCAAATCATCCGAACCTGGTCGAAAAATATTTATCAGTTGTCGCATGTGCATAAATTTATGGAGAGCATCAAGCATGGAGTGGAATATCGAAAATAGTCTTGTATGTCCTGTAACAGGAACCGGATTTTCCGTTGCGTCTAGTGCGAGAAATCTGAAATTAATCATCTGGTATAATGGTGATTATTTTTTGAACATCGGCTCGGTTATTAACATCTCACAACGTGAAACTCTGCTTAACGGTGAGCCTGGAGAGCTGCAGATCATTCATGCCTTCCCCTACACGGAGAGTTTATGGTCAATGCTTGCCAGGTATATTCAATGTCCGGGTAATCAGAATCCAATGTTGGCGATCTGCAATCGAAGAAATATCTGCAAATTCGCCTTATGCCCGTATGGCGCGAGGCACAAGAGTCTTGAATAAGTGCTCTCTGATTTGCGCTTTATACTCGGTCGCCCGTTTCTCTGCGGGCAGAGTCTGTTCCGGCGGATCTGGCCCACATCATATTGTTCCTGTGCCCGTAGCGCGCAACGCTCCTGAGCATATCTGAATCCAATGTCGGTTTATGCAAAACACCGGTCTTCTCCCCGCCTCTCCATCGCGCAAATGGATGGCGAATTTACTGGCTAACTCATAGCTCATATTAATGCCCGAATGGTTTACAATGCCAACAGCGTATACATTGGCTCCTGCCCTCATGCGCGGTATAAGCCACGATCCTGATCAGGCGTTTCAAACGGTTATAGATGGGTGCAAGCATACACGATATGAATAAAATTGTTTTCGTTGAGGATGATGCGGAGGTCGGTGCTCTGATTGCGGCCTATCTTGGTAAACACGATATGGACGTTGTCGTCGAACCGCGCGGCGATCGGGCTGAGGAAGTTATTGCACGCGAGAAACCCGATCTGGTGCTGCTGGATATCATGTTACCGGGTAAAGATGGTATGACGCTGTGTCGGGATTTACGCGGTCAGTGGCAGGGTCCTATCGTGCTGCTGACCTCCCTGGACAGCGACATGAACCATATTCTGTCCCTTGAAATGGGCGCCAGCGACTATATCCTGAAAACGACGCCGCCTGCGGTACTGTTAGCTCGTTTGCGTTTGCATCTGCGCCAGCATAATGCGGTTCCTGGCAGCGCTACCCCCTCCTCACTCACACCGCATAAAGCGATAACCTTTGGCTCCCTGAGCATCGATCCGGTTAATCGGCAGGTAATGCTTAGCGGTGAAAGCATTGCGCTGTCCACGGCGGATTTCGACCTGCTCTGGGAGTTAGCAACCCATGCCGGTCAGATTATGGATCGGGATGCTTTATTAAAAAATCTGCGCGGCGTCAGCTACGATGGTATGGATCGCAGCGTCGATGTTGCCATTTCCCGCCTGCGCAAGAAGCTTCTCGATAACGCAACAGAACCTTACCGTATTAAGACGGTACGTAACAAAGGCTATCTGTTTGCCCCGCACGCCTGGGACAATTAATTAATCACTCTGTCGTTGAAAAAATCGCCAGCGCGGGTTTAACCAGCAAAATAAACGCAACCTCCTGTTAAAGATAATCTTTGTAAAAACAGGAGGTGACTAAATAAAAGTCAGCTGATCTTAAATACGAGTGGTCAGTTTCTCCTGCTTTACTCGCTAATTCATTGTTGCTAAAAGCTAAAACTCCTGCCTTTATCCAGGATCCTTTAACCACTCTGACTTCATGGGTATTAAAGGGCATATTAATATCCGCACAATTAGTAGACTTGATAGTCTACTAATTATATGTAGACTTGCCAGTCTGTTTAATAAGCTGGTGAAAAATCAAATGCTAACCCAAAAGTCTCTTTTTATAACTCTATGTTTATCCCGTGTTTTTCTGACTTTTTTCTTCTGGATGGCAGGTCTGTTTGGTATTTTTAATTTTAATGTCATCGTTGACGAAATGATGGCCGTTGGTCTGCCATGGCCTGTTTTATTCGCTATCGGGACAATCTTATGCCAGCTCACAGGATCGGCTGTAGTCATATTCAACTTTGCAGGGTCAGGATGGATTGGATCGATAATGCTGATTGTGTTTACATTACTCACTATTCCGCTGGGGCATCCCTTCTGGGCATTTAGCGAGCCGGAACGTACAAAAGAATTCCACATCGTTCTTGAGCATATTACCGTGGTTGGAGGATTAATGATGAGCGCTATTCTTTCGGGCTATAAACGATGAAGGATAATATCCGGCGGAAGGGTCGGCCTAAAGATCCGCTCAAAGAGCAGGCGATACTACAGGCCGCCCGTAAATTATTTCTCGAAAAAGGTCTGGAGGTCACAACCGAAGAGATTGCCCGCGTCGCCGGGGTAGCAAAAGCAACGCTCTACTCCAATTTTGCTGATAAGGAGCTGCTTATTGAGGCGGTTTTGCGTCAGGAATCGGATTTAACAATCAGCGATCGTGATTTTTCTGAACGTCACCGGCTGCCGCTGACTGAAGTTCTGACGGCCTTTGGCAATCGATTTGTCCGTTTCATCAACCAGCGCGAGCTAACCGGCTGGGATCGATTGATTGCATCCGCCTCAATTCGTCATCCGGATTTACCGCGACGATTTTATGCTGCCGGCCCGGGCAGGGCCCAGCAAATGCTGGAAGCGATCATTACTGAAGCTATCGCCGCAGGGGCTTTAAAGCCATGCGATCCCCGTGAAGCCGCAGACGATCTGGCCGGTCTCTGGTTAGGGATGACAAGTATTGAGATAAAACTCGGGGCGAGGCAGACATTAACCGATCGGGAAATTGAACGCCGGGTAACGCACGCAATAGAGGTGTTTATGTGCTCATACTCGGCTGGACGAAACGGTACGTCAGGCCAAAGCTGACAGGAAAATCGCCACGCCAGCACAGAGACAGGACGCCAGTCATCGGGTCTGTTTGTTGCACAAAGCAGACTTGATGAAACAGCCCCCCGACGACGGGCAAATGTGGCGCTCAAAGATACTCACCACCAATACCCCATTAACTTTATATTATTTCACGGGTACTTTTGCGACACGCTCCGTTACGCACGCCTTGCGGCCTGCCCGCTCCCGACGCTAAAAATATAAGCGCCTGACGTAGTTGTTAGCGGGAGCAAACCCTGCTTTCATAGCAACCTGAACAAGGTATTAAAGGTAGTTATGATTGATCTCGTTCTTTCTACCCGGATACAGACGCTCTATGGGTCCCGTTATCCTTTGCACCAGAAGATTGACGATGACAACACCAACTTTTTTACCCCTGCGCGATAACGCAGCGTAGATAACTTATTGTCGTTTCGGTGGTGTATATGAAAAAGCTGTTTGTCCAGTTCTACCTGCTGCTGTTCGTCTGTTTTCTGGTCATGACTATGATGGTGGGTCTGGTATACAAATTCACCGCCGAACGCGCAGGGCGTCAGTCTCTGGACGATTTAATGAAAAGTTCGCTTTATCTGATGCGCAGCGAACTGCGGGAGATCCCGCCGCGCGACTGGAGTAAGACGCTCAAAGAGCTGGACCTTAACCTTTCTTTCGATCTGCATATCGAACCGATCGGTAAATTCAAACTCTCAGAAAACTCGATGCAGCATCTGCGTGCCGGGGATATTGTCGCTCTCGACGATCAGTACACCTTTATCCAGCGGATCCCGCGCAGCCACTACGTCCTTTCCGTCGGCCCGGTGCCGTATCTCTATTTTTTGCATGAGATGCGCCTGCTCGATCTGGCGCTGATGGCGTTTATCGCCATCTCGCTGGCCTTCCCGGTATTTATCTGGATGCGTCCGCACTGGCAGGACATGCTGCGTATTGAGACCGCCGCCCAGCGTTTCGGCGACGGACATCTTACCGAACGCATTCATTTCGACAGCACGTCCAGCTTTGAGCGGCTGGGGATAGCGTTTAATCAGATGGCCGATAATATCAACGCGCTTATCGCCAGCAAAAAACAGCTGATTGACGGTATCGCCCATGAGCTGCGTACACCGCTGGTTCGCCTGCGCTATCGGCTGGAAATGAGCGAGAATCTTACCGAAGCTGAAACACAGGCGTTAAATCGCGATATCAGCCAGCTGGAAGCGCTGATTGAAGAGCTGCTGACCTACGCGCGACTTGACCGCCCGCAGAATGAACTTAAGCTGACGACGCCCAATTTTCCGGCGTGGATCAGCGACCATGTGGAAGATATCCAGGCGGTGAATCCTCAGCGCGAGGTAGCGCCAGGTGAAGTCGTAACCGGTAATTACGGCGCGCTCGATATGCGCTTAATGGAGCGCGTGCTGGATAATCTGGTGAATAACGCTCTGCGCTACAGTAACCAGCGCATTCAGATAGGCCTGACGCTGCAGGGCTCACGCGCGACGCTGCGGGTTGAAGACGATGGCCCGGGAATTGCCCCTGACGAACGCGAACGCATTTTCGAGCCTTTCGTCCGCCTCGATCCCAGCCGCGATCGCGCCACCGGCGGCTGCGGTCTTGGCCTGGCTATCGTCCACAGCATCGCTCAGGCGATGGCCGGAGAAGTCCATTGCGAAGAGAGTTCACTGGGCGGTGCCTGTTTTTGTTTTAGCTGGCCTGTTTATCATCAGCTGCCGAGTTTTACCTCGTCCTGATGAGCTCTTGCGCAGATGTTGAGGTCTGCGTATAGTTTAAAAAACCATAAGTATGTTGTAACTAAGGCGGAGAAATATGGCCAGCTATGACCTCGTTGAACGTCTGAACGACACCTTTCGCCAGCTCGAGCATGAACTGCAAGAGCTGAAACGCGCCCTGAGCCAATGCCGTCTGCTGGCCGCTCGGGTATTTGAGCTGCCGCCGGTCAATAAGGATGCCGAACATCAGCCGCTGGACAGCATTAATGTGGTGCAGCATACCGGCAAAACCGCGCTGGAAATGGCGCTGAAGCACTACAGTCATCTGTTTATCCAGCAGCAGTCGGAGACCCGTAGCAGTAAAGCCGCCGTGCGTTTACCGGGCGCAATTTGTTTGCAGGCCGACGCTAAAGAGCAAACTGCATTATCAGGCAAAATTGCCCATATTAATGCCCTCAAAGCGACCTTTGAGAAGATTATTACCGTCGATTCCGGCCTGCCTGCCGCCGCGCGGTTTGAGTGGGTTCATCGCCATCTGCCTGGACTGATTACTCTTAGCGCCTATCGCACGCTGACGCCGCTGTTTGACCCGAGCACCATCCGCTTCGGCTGGGCCAATAAGCATGTGATAAAAAATCTTACCCGCGACCAGGTGCTGATGCAGCTGGAAAAAAGCCTTCAGTCGCCGCGCGCGGTTCCGCCATGGACGCGCGAACAGTGGCAGAGCAAGCTGGAGCGAGAGTATCAGGATATTGCCGCCCTGCCGCAGCGGGCAAAGCTGAAGATTAAGCGGCCGGTAAAAGTGCAGCCTATTGCCAGGGTCTGGTACAGCGGGGAGCAGAAACAGGTGCAGTACGCCTGCCCGGGACCGATGATTGCGCTGATATCCGGTACGAAAGGCGTTAGCGTACCGGATATCGGCGAGTTGCTGAACTATGACGCCGAAAACGTACAGTATCGATATAAACCACAGGCGCAGTCGCTCAGGCTTCTGATCCCGCGGCTGCACCTTTGGCTGGCTAGCGAGTAGCCATACTGCCCACCATCTCTTCCGGGCGTACCCAGCTGTCAAACTCGGCTTCCGTCAGGTAGCCGAGAGCCAGCGCGGACGCCTTCAGGGTTAGCCCCTCTTTATGCGCCTTTTTGGCAATTTCCGCCGCTTTGTCATAGCCAATATGGGTATTCAGCGCGGTGACCAGCATCAGCGACTCATTGAGCAGCTGGCTGATGCGTTCACGATTCGGTTCAATCCCCACCGCGCAGTGCTCGTTAAAGCTCTCCATTCCGTCAGCCAGCAGCCGCACCGACTGCAGGAAATTGTGGATCACCATCGGACGATAGACGTTAAGCTCAAAGTTACCCGACGCGCCGCCGATATTTATCGCCACATCGTTACCCATGATCTGACAGCACAGCATGGTCAGGGCTTCGCACTGGGTCGGATTGACCTTACCGGGCATAATCGACGAACCGGGTTCGTTTTCCGGGATCGCGATTTCGCCTATCCCGCAGCGCGGTCCGGAAGCCAGCCAGCGCACATCGTTGGCGATTTTCATTAACGAAGCGGCCAGTCCTTTTAGCGCCCCGTGCGCGTGTACCAGAGCATCAACGGTGGCCAGCGCTTCAAACTTATTCGGCGCGGTAACAAACGGCTGGCCGCTAAGGGCCGCCAGCTCGGCGGCGACGCGCACCGCGTATTCCGGATGCGTGTTCAGCCCGGTGCCCACCGCCGTGCCGCCCAGCGCCAGCTCCGCCAGATGCGGCAGGCTATGGTCAATATGTTTGAGATTATGCTCAAGCATTGCCACCCAGCCGGAGATCTCCTGGCCGAGCGTCAGCGGCGTTGCGTCCTGCAGGTGGGTGCGGCCGATTTTAACGATATCCCTGAAGGCAGCGGACTTATCATTAAGGGTCTTTTTCAGTACCTCAAGCTGTGGAATCAGCTTTTCCCGCAGGGCAATAACCGCAGCTACGTGCATCGCCGTCGGGAAAACGTCGTTAGAGCTCTGGCTCTTGTTGACATCATCGTTAGGATGAACCTTACGTTCCATCCCGCGTACCCCGCCCAGCAGTTCACTGGAGCGGTTCGCCAGCACCTCGTTCATATTCATATTACTTTGCGTGCCGGAGCCGGTTTGCCAGATAGCCAGCGGAAACTCGTGCGGATGTTTACCGGCCAGCACTTCATCCGCAGCCTGGATAATCGCCTGCGCTTTCTCGGCGGTCAGCAGGCCGAGATCGTTATTCACCTGCGCCGCCGCACGCTTGGTCAGCGCCAGCGCGTGGATGAGTTCAACCGGCATTTTTTCCGTCGAGATGCGGAAGTGTTCCAGCGAGCGCTGGGTTTGCGCGCCCCATAGCTTGTCAGCAGGCACATCGATTGCGCCCATAGAGTCTTTTTCACTGCGATGCGTTGTCATTACTGTCTCCCCTAGATTCAAAGTGCGTAACAGCGACAAAGCTCACCTGCTTAAAAGCGTTAAGTATTGGCCAGATTGATAAGTTGTTTTAGTCGATCGTGCCGCTAAGGGGCAAAAAAAACCGCCCCGGAGGGCGGCTGATGTTATTTCACGCAGCGGGCGCATTGTGAGCTTTGGATTTGTTGGAAGAAATCGTTGCCTTTGTCATCCACGAGGATAAACGCCGGGAAGTCCTCTACTTCAATTTTCCAGATAGCCTCCATCCCCAGTTCCGGGTACGCCACGCACTCCAGGCTACGGATGCTTTGCTGCGCCAGTACCGCCGCCGGGCCACCGATGCTGCCGAGATAGAAACCGCCGTGCTTATGGCAGGCGTCGGTCACCTGCTGGCTGCGGTTGCCTTTGGCTAACATGATTTTACTCGCCCCGTGCGCCTGCAGCAGGTCAACGTAGGAGTCCATACGACCCGCGGTAGTTGGGCCGAGAGAACCGGAAGCGTAGCCGTCAGGCGTTTTTGCCGGACCCGCGTAGTAGATCGGGTGATCTTTGACGTACTGCGGCAATTCTTCACCGCTATCAATTAGCTCTTTCAGCTTCGCGTGGGCGATATCGCGCGCCACGATAATTGTGCCGCTCAGCGACAGGCGGGTCGACACCGGGTACTGCGACAGCAGCGCCAGAATATCGCTCATCGGCTGGTTGAGATTGACCTTGACCGCCTCGCCCTCACCGGCCTGGCGCAGATGCTCGGGAATATACTTGCCCGGGTTGCTCTCCAGTTTCTCCAGCCAGATCCCTTCGCGGTTGATCTTCGCTTTGATATTACGATCCGCCGAGCAGGAGACGCCCATGCCCACCGGGCACGATGCGCCGTGGCGCGGCAGACGAACAACGCGGATATCATGAGCGAAGTATTTGCCGCCGAACTGCGCGCCGAGGCCGAGATTTTGCGCCTCCAGCAGCAGCTCCTGTTCGAGCTGAATATCGCGGAAGGCCTGACCGTGCTCGTTACCTTCGGTCGGCAGACCGTCGTAGTACTTGGTTGAGGCCAGCTTAACGGTTTTCAGGGTTGATTCCGCCGAAGTGCCGCCAATGACGAAAGCAATATGGTACGGCGGGCAGGCGGCGGTACCCAGGGTGCGCATCTTCTCGACGAGATAGTTTTTCAGCTTCGCCGGAGTAATTAGCGCTTTGGTTTCCTGGTACAGATAGGTTTTATTCGCCGAGCCGCCGCCCTTGGCGATGCAGAGGAATTTGTACTCCTCGCCGTCGGTGGCGTAGAGGTCAATTTGCGCTGGCAGGTTAGTGCCGGTATTGACCTCTTTATACATATCCAGCGGCGCGTTTTGCGAATAGCGCAGGTTATCCTGGATATAAGTGTTATAAACGCCCTGCGCCAGCGCGGCCTCATCGCCGCCGCCGGTCCACACGCGCTGGCCTTTTTTACCGGTGATAATCGCGGTACCGGTATCCTGACAGGTCGGCAGCACGCCTTTGGCGGCGATGTCGGAGTTACGCAGGAACTGCAGCGCGACGTATTTGTCGTTTTCGCTGGCTTCCGGATCGTTGAGGATATCGGCGACCTGCTGCTGGTGCGCCGGGCGAAGCATAAAGGAGGCGTCGTGGAAAGCGTGTTGTGCCAGTAAAGTTAGCGCCTGAGGTTCAACTTTCAGAACTTCCTGGCCGGCGAATTCGGCGACGGAGACGTAATCACTGCTGAGGAGGTAATACTCGGTATCATCCTTTTTTAGTGGAAAAGGATCCTGATATACAAACGGTTTATTCGACATTGTGCTCTCACTTACTGCTTAGCTGATTATATTTCAGGCAGACACTCCATTTGCCCGTGGAAAAGCGAGTCGATCGATTTTACACAATTTTTTAACAAAAACTGAGACAAGGACGACTTTTTCTTCGCGCCGGTTGCTTATCGGTCGATTGCTGGTTTAATAGTGCCATTACTATCAAGTGGAAACAGGGATTGAGAATGCAAAAGCTCATTAACTCAGTGCAGAACTACGCCTGGGGAAGTCATACTGCTTTAACCGAACTTTATGGGATTGCCAACCCGAACAACCTGCCGATGGCGGAGCTGTGGATGGGCGCCCATCCGAAGAGCAGCTCGCAGATTCTGGATAATGACGGAGCGCCGCGTTCTCTGCGCGACGCTATTGACAGCGATAAAACCAACCTGCTTGGCGCGAAAGTTGCCGAGCGTTTCGGTGAACTGCCGTTCCTGTTCAAAGTGCTGTGCGCCGCGCAGCCGCTGTCTATCCAGGTTCACCCGAACAAGCAGGCTTCAGAAATCGGTTTTGCCAAAGAGAATGCTGCCGGGATCCCGCTTGATGCCGCTGAACGTAACTATAAAGATCCGAACCACAAGCCGGAGCTGGTGTTCGCGCTAACGCCGTTCCTCGCGATGAACGCCTTCCGCGAGTTCACCGATATCGTCAACCTGCTGCGGCCGGTCGCCGATGCCCATCCGGCGATTGCGCAATTTCTCGCACAGCCGAACGGCGCGCATCTGAGCCAGCTGTTTGCCAGCCTGCTGAATATGAAGGGCGATGAAAAAGCGCATGCCTTAAGCGTTCTGCAGTCGGCGCTGAACAGCGAGCAGGGCGAACCGTGGCAGACAATCCGCCTGATAGCCGAGTTCTATCCGGACGATAGCGGACTCTTTTCTCCGCTGCTGCTTAATGTGGTAAAACTGAATCCGGGCGAAGCGATGTTCCTGTTTGCCGAAACCCCGCACGCTTATCTGCAAGGGGTGGCGCTGGAAGTCATGGCCAACTCGGACAACGTTCTTCGCGCGGGCCTGACGCCGAAGTACATTGATATTCCTGAGCTGGTGGCGAACGTCAAATTTGAACCAAAACCCGCGGGTGAACTGCTGACCCAGCCGGTGATTAACGGCGCCGAGCTGGACTTCCCGATCCCGGTTGATGATTTTGCCTTCTCCCTGCACGATCTGTCAGCGCAGGCATCAACTATCGCCCAGGATAGCGCGGCGATTCTGTTCTGCGTCGAGGGCGAAGCGGTGATTAACAAAGGTGCGCAGAGTCTGACACTGCAGCCCGGAGAATCAGCGTTTATCGGCTGTAATGAATCTCCGGTACAGGTAAGCGGTAAAGGTCGTATCGCGCGCGTTTTTAATAAGGCCCAGTAACTTACTGAACTTTTTAGCGACAGTTGCTAGACTTTCACCCATCATGACAACACAACCAGGCGGCCCAATCCGCCTGGTTTCATTTATGGACAAATGCTATGAAAAAATCGCTGGTCGCAGCAGGAGTTATCATCGCGCTGGGCGTCGTCTGGACAGGCGGCGCCTGGTACACAGGGAAGCAGCTGGAAAGCCGCATTGCCGATATGGTGCAGCAGGCGAATGCTCAGCTGCAAAGCAGCGCGCCGCAGGCTGGCGTGGAGCTGACGTATCAGGACTATCAGCGTGGTCTGTTTAGCAGCCATTTGCAGCTGGTGGTGAAACCCATCGCCGGTAAAGCGCCCCGCTGGCTTGCCGCCGGACAATCTTTGGTCTTTGATGAAGTTGTCGATCACGGCCCTTTCCCGCTGGCGTCGCTGAAATCCTTTAACCTCGCCCCCGCCATGGCGTCCGTCAAAACCATCCTGGTCAATAATGATGCCAGTAAGGCGCTATTCGAAATAGCGAAAGGCGAAGCGCCATTTACTATTGATACCCGTATCGCTTATAGCGGCGATAATCAGTCCGCTATTGTGCTCAATCCGCTTGATTACGCTAAAGGCGATGAGAAAGTAACCTTCAGCGGCGGTCAGTTTCAGCTCAACGCCGATCGCGAGGGGAAAACCCTGAGCCTGACCGGCGAAGCGGGTAGCGGGCAGGTTAACGCGGTCAACCAGTATAATCAGAAAGTTCAGCTCACCTTTGATAACCTGAAAACCGATGGTTCAACCGAAATGGCCAGCTTCAACGAGCGAATCGGCAAACAGGCTATCTCGCTGGAGAAAATGTCGATTGGCGTTGAAGGTAAAGAGCTGGCGCTGTTTGAAGGAATGAAAATCGATGGTAATTCTGCGCTGACCGCCGACGGTAAAGGCATTAATAGCCAGCTGGACTACACCGTCAACAGCGTGAAACTGCAAAATCAGGATATCGGCAGCGGCCGACTAACGCTGAAGCTGGATAATATTGATGGCGAAGCCTTCCATCAGTTCAGTCAAAAATACAATGCCGAAGCGCAGGCGCTGATGGCCGATCCGCAGCTGGCGCAAAACCCCGAGCTCTATCAGCAGGCGCTGACGCAAACCTTCTTCAGCTCGCTGCCAGTGATGCTGAAAGGCAGCCCGTCCCTGACCATCTCGCCGCTGAGCTGGCGCAATGCGAAAGGCGAAACCACCTTTAATCTGTCGATTCTGCTGAAAGATCCGTCGCTGACCACTACCCCGCCGCAAACCCTGGCGGATGAGGTCGATCGCAGCGTCAAATCTCTCGACGGCAAGCTGGTGATCCCGGTTGATATGGCGACGGCGTTTATGACCCAGATCGCCGCGCTTGAAGGCTACCAGCCCGAAGACGCCGCTAAGCTGGCGGATCAGCAGGTGAAAGGGCTGGCGGCAATGGGGCAAATGTTCCGTATTACCACCATGGAAGAAAACGCCATTACCTCCAGCCTGCAGTATGCTGACGGCCAGGTAACGCTGAACGGGCAGAAAATGCCGCTGGACGAGTTTGCCGGTATGTTCGGTTTAGCGCTTCCGGACGTCGCTGAACCCGCAGCGCCGCAGGAAACTCTGCCGCAAGAAACCACGCCGCAGGAGGTGGTTCCGCCAGCCGCTCCGCAGCAGTAAACGATAATAGCCCCTGCCAGGGGGCTATTTTCGGGTAATCAGCCGGGGAGAAATTATCTGGTTTCTCGCCGCGCCCTGGCCCTCTTCCATCCGGCGTAAAATGCAGTCCGCCAGGCTTTGCCCCATCTCCCGGGCCGGTGTCGTCACCCAGGTCAAAGGCAGATCGTCCAGCGCATCTTCAGGTAATTCAGCAAACGCCGCCAGCGCTACCCGCTGCTCAAAGTAGCTTTCCACGCCATCTTCCCCGCTCTGCCGCCCGGCGCGCATCAGGCCAAACCAGGCGCCGGTGGCAATCACGCTGTTGTAGCACAGAACGGCGCTAATCGTTGGGTTTTGCCGCAGCAGAGCGGTCATTGCCTCTGCCGCCTGTTTCTGGCTCGACTCGCACTCCAGCACCCATTCGCTATGGAACGGCAGGCCATATTTCAGCAAGGTGGCGCAGTAGCCGCCGACCCGTTCAGCGCGCGTGAGGGACGAGCTCTGCCCTCCCAGCCAGGCGATGCGCTGATGGCCGCGGCGGATAAGGTGTTCGGTGACAATCTGCGCCGCCTGCATATTATCCGGACGGATCAGGTCGACATCGTCGAGATAGCTGGCGCGGGAAGCAAAAACCAGCGGCATTCCGGCCTGCGCAGCGCGATCGCGCAGCTCTGCTCCCTGGTCGATCGCTCCGGCAATCACCACGCCATCGACCCCTTGCGCAATCAGGGTATCAAAACGCTGGAGCATTTTTTCACCGCTGTGTCCCCCCTGGGTCAGGAATACCATTCTGCCCTGCGACTCCAGCGCATCGGTCAATCCGGCGGTCATTTCCGCGTAGAATGGCTTCGATAAGTCGCTGACAATCAGACCAATGACCCCGCTCTGACCGCCGCGCAGAGACGCCGCCTGGCGGTTACGCACAAAGCCCAGTTGCTCGATTGCGTGATTGACTCTCTCGCCGGTTGCCGACGAAATGCGCCCTTTGCCGCTCAGCACCAGCGATACCGTGCTGACCGAAACTCCCGCCGCCTGCGCGACATCATTAATGGTTATTTTTTTCGCGATAGCCATAACTGCAGGCCGACTCCCTTTGGCTTTCGATAAAACGATTTATCAAGGTGCCCTATTTATAAACCTTATTATCGCCCGAATATGTGATTTTTATCGCACTAAAATTTGATAAAACGTTTTATCTTTCCGTGGCGTTACATCCTACCGATAACTTAAAGAACCAGGATTCGTGTTATGACGGCGAAAACAGCAACCAAAATTACCTTGTGGGAGTTTTTCCAGCAGTTAGGGAAAACCTTCATGTTACCTGTAGCGTTACTCTCCTTTTGTGGGATCATGCTGGGAATCGGCAGTTCTCTAAGCAGCCATGATGTCCTTACTCTCCTGCCCTGGCTGGACGTGCCGCTGCTGCAGGCCGTTTTCGTCTGGATGGGCAAAGTCGGCTCCTTTGCCTTCAGCTTCCTGCCGGTGATGTTTTGTATCGCCATCCCGTTAGGGCTGGCGCGTGAAAATAAAGGCGTCGCCGCGTTTGCCGGTTTCGTGGGTTACGCGGTAATGAATCTGGCGGTCAATTTCTGGCTGACGGCAAAAGGTATTTTGCCAACCACCGATGCCGCGGTCCTCAAAGCGAATAACATTCAGAACGTTATCGGCATTCAATCCATCGACACCGGGATCCTCGGCGCAGTGATCGCCGGGATTGTTGTCTGGATGCTACATGAGCGTTTTCACAATATCCGTCTACCTGATGCGCTGGCGTTTTTTGGCGGCACCCGTTTTGTACCGATCATCACGACTGTGGTTCTCGGCCTGGTCGGCCTGGTTATCCCGCTGATATGGCCAGTTTTCGCTATGGGTATTAATGCCCTCGGTCATGTCATTAATAGCGCAGGGGATTTCGGACCGATGATTTTCGGCACCGGAGAGCGCCTGCTGCTGCCTTTCGGCCTGCACCATATTCTGGTTGCGCTGATCCGCTTTACCGAAGCGGGCGGTACCATGGACGTTTGCGGTCATAGCGTCAGCGGCGCGCTGACTATTTTCCAGGCCCAGCTTAGCTGCCCGACCACCCACGGCTTCTCTGAAAGCGCGACCCGTTTCCTTTCGCAGGGCAAAATGCCGGCGTTTCTCGGCGGCCTGCCGGGTGCGGCGCTGGCGATGTATCACTGTGCCCGTCCGGAAAATCGCCATAAAATTAAAGGGCTGTTGATTTCCGGCGTTATCGCCTGCGTGGTCGGCGGCACCACGGAGCCGCTGGAATTCCTGTTCCTGTTCGTCGCGCCGGTGCTGTACGTTATCCACGCTTTACTGACCGGTCTGGGCTTCACCGTGATGGCTATCCTCGGGGTGACCATCGGCAACACCGACGGTAACGTTATCGACTTTGTGGTATTCGGTATTCTGCACGGCCTGTCCACCAAGTGGTACATGGTGCCGGTAGTCGCGGCAATCTGGTTTGCGGTTTACTACGCTATTTTCCGTTTCGCAATTACGCGCTTTAACCTGAAAACCCCGGGACGCGATATTGAAACCAATACCGCATTTGAGAAAGCCGTCACCGGCGTTACCGGAAAATCGGGTTATAACGTTCCGGCGATTCTGGCGGCACTCGGCGGTGCGGAAAATATCGTTTCGCTCGATAACTGCATTACCCGCCTGCGCCTGTCGGTTAACGACATGAGCAAAGTCGATAGCGCCGCGCTGAAAGCCAACCGCGCCATCGGCGTGGTTCAGCTCAACCAGCACAACCTGCAGGTGGTGATTGGCCCGCAGGTACAGTCGGTGAAAGATGAAATGGCCGTACTGATGAATACCGTTGAGGCATAAGCTCCGCTCCCCCTCCGTTCTGGAGGGGGCATGATTAAGGAAGTATAGATGTTTAATTTTTCAACGCCGATCGATCGCCATGGCACCTGGTGTACGCAGTGGGATTACGTTGCCGACCGCTTTGGCGCAGCCGATCTGCTGCCTTTTACAATCTCAGATATGGATTTCGCCACCGCGCCCTGCATTCTGGACGCCGTCAGCCAACGCCTGACGCACGGCGTTTTTGGCTATAGCCGCTGGAAAAATGATGAGTTTCTCGGCGCGGTGAGCCACTGGTTCGCCAGCCGTTTTCACAGCCAGATAGACAGAGAATCCATTGTTTATGGGCCATCGGTTATCTATATGGTAGCGGAGATGATTCGCCAGTGGTCGGCTACGGGTGACGGCATCGTGGTACACACTCCGGCCTACGATGCCTTTTTTAAAACCATCGAAGGCAATCAACGGCGCGTCGCTCCGGTTCCACTCACCCTCAACGATAACCAGTGGCGCTGCGATATGGCGCAGCTTGAACAGGTACTGGCTCACCCGCGCAATACCGTTTTGCTGCTGTGTAGCCCACACAACCCCACCGGCAAGGTGTGGACCCGCGAAGAGCTGGAAACCATGTCGAAATTGTGTGAGAAGCACGGCGTGAAGGTGATCAGCGACGAGATCCATATGGATATGGTGTGGGACGAGTATCGGCACACGCCGTGGTGTGACGTGGCCCGCAGCCCGTGGGCGCTCTTTACCTCCGGGTCAAAAAGCTTCAACATTCCGGCGTTTACCGGGGCATATGGGCTTATTGACAACGCCGCCGCACGTGAAAGCTATTTGCATGCGCTCAAGAGCCGCGACGGCCTCTCTTCCCCTTCGGTACCCGCCCTGGTTGCGCATATTGCTGCCTATCGAGATGGCGCCCCCTGGCTGGATGCCCTGCGCAAATATCTGCAGGACAATATGCGCTATATCGCTCGCGAGCTAAACCAGGCATTTCCCGAACTCAACTGGCAGCCGCCGCAGGCAACTTACCTTGCATGGATTGACCTGCGGCCGCTGGGCGTTGATGACCGCGCCCTGCAAAAAGCGTTAATCGAGGAGCAGAAGGTCGCCATTATGCCCGGCTATACCTACGGCGAAGAAGGGAACGGTTTTATCCGTCTGAACGCCGGTTGTCCGCGCGAGAAGCTGGAAAAGGGTGTACAAGGATTAATTGCCGCCCTGACCTCGTTGCGCTAAAGACGGCGCAAGCCAAGAACCCGGTAGCGGCAGGTCCGCTACCGTTAACATTGATCCCCCTGCGCCCCGAATAGCATCAGACTTAATTATCGCCGCATCTCATCTTCGAAAACTTCGCGCCCGAGCTTCCATCCGTTCTCTGAGGATAAATAGACATTATTTTGATTATGCTCAAAAAATAATGCCCTACAAAGATGTATTTAAAGGCCGTTTTAAATTCCCGTCAAAGCATTAATCTGGAGGACAAAACATGAAAACCTACGATCGTAACCGCAACGCTATCTCTACCGGCAGCATGGTTATGGTGGCAGACACCGGCGCGACGGGCGTCATTAAAGCCATCCATGCTGACGGTAAAACGGCAGAACAGACCCGCCGTGCTGATTGTGTGGAAATAGACGGACAGCAAAGGCTATATTGCCCACTGAACCTTATTCGTCTCGGCTTTAACTAGTCTCAACAATATTTACCGACCTCAGACCGCGAATGAGCGGCTAGTGAAAGGCCACCAAAATGTGGCCTTTCGGATTTTGTTACTCGTTCAATTTGATCCCACCGAGCGTTTTCAGTTTATTAGCGGTGTATTATCGCGCCCTTCCAACCCGTGACGGGTTAAATACCTTCTGAGTTCAGAGGCATCTTCATGACATGGCAACAGTTCAAACAAACGTGGCTGATTAAATTCTGGTCCCCCGTTCCCGCCGTTATCGCTGCGGGCATTCTCTCAACCTACTACTTCGGAATCACCGGCACCTTCTGGGCCGTCACCGGCGAGTTTACCCGCTGGGGAGGGCAACTGCTGCAGCTGGTCGGCGTCCACAGCGAAGAGTGGGGTTATTATAAACTGATTCATCTCGACGGCTCTCCGCTCACCCGCATCGACGGCATGATGATTATCGGCATGTTCGGCGGCTGTTTCGCCGCCGCGCTGTGGGCCAATAACGTTAAGCTACGTTTTCCCCGGAGCCGAATCCGCATACTTCAGGCCATCACCGGGGGAATTATTGCCGGTTTCGGCGCGCGGCTGGCGATGGGCTGCAATCTGGCGGCGTTCTTCACCGGTATCCCGCAGTTCTCTCTGCATGCCTGGTTCTTTGCCATCGCTACCGCTATCGGTACATGGTTCGGCGCGCGCTTTACCTTACTGCCTGTCTTCCGAATTCCGGTAAAAATGGAGAAAGTGTCGCAGGCGTCGCCGCTCACGCAAAAACCTGACCAGGCAAAGCGCCGTTTCCGTCTGGGAATGATCGTCTTTTTCGCAATGATAGCCTGGGGTCTGCTCACCGCGGCTAACCAGCCAAAGCTTGGCATGGCGCTGCTGTTTGGCGTGGGATTCGGTCTGCTTATCGAACGCGCGCAAATTTGCTTTACCTCTGCCTTTCGCGATATGTGGATCACCGGGCGCACCAATATGGCAAAAGCGATAATTTTCGGCATGGCCGTCAGCGCCATTGGGATTTTCAGCTATGTGCAGCTGGGTATGGAGCCGAAAATTATGTGGGCGGGGCCTAACGCGGTTATTGGCGGACTGCTATTTGGCTTTGGCATCGTACTGGCGGGCGGTTGTGAAACCGGCTGGATGTACCGGGCGGTAGAAGGTCAGGTGCACTACTGGTGGGTTGGCCTGGGTAACGTTATTGGTTCCACCATCCTTGCGTGGTACTGGGATGACCTTTCTCCTGCCCTCGCCACCAGCTGGGACAAGATCAACCTGCTGGCAACGTTTGGACCTTTCGGTGGCCTGCTGGTGACCTATCTCCTGCTGCTGCTGGCGCTGGCCCTGGTTATTGCGTGGGAAAAACGCTTTTTCCGCCGCAAATCTCTCGCCACCACGCCCGTTAAGGAAAGCGCATGAAAAATCTCGTTCCCGATTATCGCCTCGATATGGTTGGCGAACCCTGCCCCTATCCGGCCATCGCTACGCTTGAAGCGATGCCTTCACTGAAGAAAGGCGAGATTCTTGAAGTGGTCAGCGACTGTCCGCAGTCGATTAACAATATCCCGCTGGATGCCAAAAATCACGGTTACACCGTGCTCGACATTCAGCAGGATGGGCCAACCATCCGCTATTTGATCCAAAAATAGCTAAGTGAAAGCCGGTAGTGATGAGCTACCGGCTGCAATAACCGCAACTTCGCGCGAAGAAATCGACCCCAACTGCGGACCGGGACTTTTTTACCGACTACCAGCCCTTCACCGCATCGCCTTTATACAGTTCTTCTGCCGCAGCGGCGACTTCGTCGCTCTGATAAGCCTTGACCAGATTTTTCACCTTTTCGCTATCCTGGTTCTCGATACGACTGGCGAAAATATTAACGTAAGGAGAATCTTTGCTTTCAACAAACAGGCCGTTACGCGATGGCGACAGCCCCACCTGGCTTGAGAAAGTGGTATTGATAATCGCCATGGTTATCTGCTGGTCGTCCAGCGCGCGGGTAAGCTGCGGCGCTTCGATCTCGACGATTTTTAGATGTTTCGGGTTATTGATAATATCCAGCGAAGTTGGCAGCAAACCAACGCCATCCTTCAGGGTAATCAGCCCCTGTTTTTGTAACAGCAGCAGCGAGCGGCCAAGGTTAGTCGGATCGTTCGGAACCGCAACCTGAGCCCCGTCAGGCAGTTGTGCCACCGAGCTAATTTTCTTCGAATAGGCCGCTATCGGATAGACGAATGTCGTGCCAACCTGAACCAGCTTGTAGCCACGCTCCTGAATCTGTTTGTCCAGATAAGGTCTGTGCTGGAATGCGTTGGCATCAAGATCGCCGTTGTTCAGCGCCTCGTTGGGCAGAACGAAATCATTAAATGTCACCACCTCCACGTCGAGGTTGTACTTCTCCTTGGCCACTTTTTGCGCTACCGCCCACACGTCCTGATCGACACCTGCGCTAATACCCACCTTAATGTGATTGGGGTCCTGCTCTCCAGGTTTACACGCCGCCAGCAGCAGTGAGCCCACGACAACCAGCGGTACAGCGAATTTTTTTAACGTAAATACCATTTCCCAGGGTCCTTTTTAAAATAGCCTGCCATTCATCGCAGGAAAATCAGCACCAGAGACTATAGAAAATCACCCGTTCGAAATTAAATACTGATTCACTATGATTAATAGCGTTTTGCTATGAGCGTTTTTCGTTCGACCAGCTGAAGGGGAATCCGCCGTCGCATCCCTCATTTCCATTGTATTGTTCGGTATTTTTATCCTCTTTTAACCATTTATCGTTCTGATGTACAATGACGCGCACTTTAGCTAAAAAATGAGTGCGACCATGATTGATATAACGCTGCCATTAACAGACATCCATCGCCACCTGGATGGTAATATCCGGGCCCAAACTATTCTCGATCTTGGCCGCCAGTTCAATCTTGCGCTTCCGGCAGACACCCTGGAAACCCTGCGCCCGCACGTCCAGGTCACCAGCAATGAACCTGATCTGGTCAGCTTCCTTTCAAAGCTCGATTGGGGGGTAAAAGTGCTGGCCTCACTCGAAGCCTGCCGCCGCGTCGCTTACGAAAATCTCGAAGATGCGGCACGAAACGGCCTGCATTACGTTGAACTCCGTTTTTCTCCGCGTTATATGGCGATGACTCATCAATTGCCGGTCGCCGGAGTTGTCGAAGCGGTAATCGCCGGAGTGAAAGAAGGCAGCCGCGACTTTAACGTTGAGGCTCGTTTGATCGGTATACTGAGCCGTACCTTTGGTGAAGCGGCCTGCACAGAAGAGCTGGAGGCCCTGCTCGCTCATCGTGACGGCATCACCGCTCTTGACCTGGCCGGAGATGAGCTCGGTTTCCCGGGGGAGCTGTTTATGGAGCACTTCACCCGCGCGCGCGATGCAGGCTGGCGCATCACGGTACATGCGGGTGAAGCCGCTGGCCCGGAAAGCATCTGGCAGGCGATCCGCGAACTGGGAGCGGAACGTATCGGTCACGGCGTGAAGGCGGTACAGGATCCTGCATTGATGGATTATCTTGCGGCCAACCGTATTGGCATTGAGTCCTGCCTGACCTCTAACATTCAGACCAGCACCGTGCCATCGCTGGATCAGCATCCGCTGAAAACCTTCCTCGAGCACGGCGTAATGGCCTGTATCAATACCGACGATCCCGCCGTTCAGGGCGTGGATATTATTCACGAATATACCGTTGCCGCCCCGGCTGCCGGCTTGAGCCGCGAACAAATTCGTCAGGCGCAGATAAATGGCCTCGAACTCGCCTTTTTAAACGCTCAGGATAAAGCCGCGCTAATACAGCGCGTTCAGCAGGCTTAACCATCTCCCCCCGTGATAAACGGGGGTTTTATTAAACCGAAACAGTGCCAGCTCGTTCTAATTAACGCACAGCGTCGCCCGATGCCTGGCCGACTCCAGCCCAAGTTCAATTAGTTCCATTATTTGAATCGCCTGACTTGCCGGAACCGGGTTATCTCCAGCGCCGTTGAGCGCATCGCGAATGGCGGCATAATAGGCTGGATAGTTACCCGGCTGAGTGAGCCACGACTCTTCAGCGATCGCTTCACCATCGGCCCGCGTCAGCAGCCCGTCACGCATATCATATCCCCAGTCCTCCTGCGGCAAACGTGCGCCGCTTTTTAGCCGCTCCTCCTGCGGGTCAAGACCATATTTCACATAGCTTGCCCGCGAGCCGTGGATAATAAAGCGCGCCGTTTCCGCAACGGCCAGCAGCGTGCCGTGCAGCACTACGCGACGCTGCGGATAAGCTAAAACCGCATGGAAATAGTCGATGGCCTGCGAGCCTGGACGAAGTTGCGCCAGATCGACGTGCATGCTGACCGGTAATCCAAAGAGGTTGACTACCTGGTCGAGCAGATGCGGGCCAAGATCGTACCAGATACCGCTACCCGGCCCACCTTGTTCACGCCAGCGATGACGAACCTGCGGTCGATAGCGATCGAAGTGCGACTCAAAATAGCCGACCTCGCCCAGTACTCCTTCATTAATCAACGATTTTACGGTGAGAAAATCGCTGTCCCAGCGTCGGTTATGGAATACGGATAACAGACGCCCCGTGCTTTTCGCTATCGCTTCCAGCTCGCGCGCCTGCGCTAGCGTCACGGTAAAGGGTTTATCCACCACCACATGTTTACCCGCTTCCAGCGCGGCTTTTGCCAGCGGGTAATGGGTATCGTTCGGGGTTGGGATCACAATCAGATCGATGTTCGGGTCGTTAAAAAGCGGCTCAGGCTGCGGAACTACTTTCATCGCAGGCCAGTCGCTCAGCACTTTATTCTCATCGCTGCTCGCCACTGCGGCCAGGGTCATCCCCGGCGTACCGCTAATTAGCGGCGCATGAAAAGTTTTACTGGCATAGCCGTAGCCAATTAGCCCTACCCGGATAGCGTCACTCATTTCTCTGCCCCTCCACGAGTTTTCCCGTGCATAATTGCTCAGCATTACGCCAGTTGCGCAACTCACGCCAGGTAATACTTGCGTTACCTCAATCGTTAAGTACCATTTCAGTCTGGTTTCACAATTTGCAGTAGAGTTATGGAAAACGTTTTTAATCGTATTGTAGAACTTATTGGCTGGATTGTTTTGGGCGTTTCGGCCCTGCTTTTAGTTATCGCTCATCATATTGATAACTACCAGTCGCCGCCCTCCATTGATGTTGTTAAGACGAAGCCGCTGTCGAAATAAACAGTGACCTGCTTCGCAACCATGCAACCGGTTTCTGAAACCGGTTGCATGGTTGCTCATACTTTTATTACACTCACCTTATCAATTGATAAGGAGTTTCTTCATGTCCGGATTTCCACAGCACTTTTTATGGGGAGCCGCTACTGCCGCCTGGCAGGTTGAAGGCGGACACGATGCCGACGGTAAAGGCCCTTCCATCTGGGATATTTATTCTCACCTCCCAGGCACCACCTATCAGGGCACAACCGGTGATATCGCCGTTGATCATTACCATCGTTTTCGCGAAGACGTAGCCTTGATGGCGGAAATGGGCCTGCAAAGCTATCGCTTTTCTATTTCATGGCCTCGTCTGCTGCCGAATGGCCGCGGCGAAGTGAACGAAGCGGGTATTCAATTCTATAGCGACCTGATCGATGAACTGCTGGCGCATAATATTGAACCGATGATAACCCTCTACCACTGGGACCTCCCGCAGGCGCTACAGGATGAAGGCGGTTGGGAGGCGCGCACCACGGCCGAAGCCTTCGCTGAATACGCACGACTTTGTTATCAACGTTTTGGTTCTCGCGTCAAACTGTGGGCAACCTTTAATGAAACTATTGTCTTTATTGGGCATGGATACATTAGCGGCATTCATCCACCGGCGGTGCGCGACCCTGCTCGCGCCATTCAAGCCTGCCATCACGTCTTCATCGCCCACGCTCTGGCGGTGAAAACGTTTCGTGAAATGGGCATCGAAGGAAAGATTGGCTTTGTTAACGTCCTTCAGCCGCATACCCCATTGACCGACAGCCCGGAAGACAGGCGCGCTACGGAGATGGCGGACGCAATCCACACCCACTGGCTTTACGATCCGGTGTTAAAAAGCGGCTATCCCGAAGAGCTATTGCAGCAGACGCAAGCGCTGTGGGGAGTTCCGGTTTTTGCCGAAGGCGACGATGCGCTACTGCGCGAGAATCGCTGTGATTTTATCGGCCTGAACTACTACCGTCGCGAAACCGTATCGGCGCTGCCGCCTGAGATACCGACCGGGGGTGAGCCGGGGGTTGAGGGGCTCTTTTACTTCGTGCGTAATCCGCAGAGTACCTACACCGAATGGGGCTGGGAAATTTGGCCTCAGGGGTTAACTGATGGGATTATGATGATTAAAGAGCGCTATGGTGATATTCCGATCTATATCACCGAAAACGGACTGGGGGCAGTAGACCCGATTATCGATGGCGAAATTATCGACGATCCGCGCATTGACTATCTCAGTAGTCATATTACTGCTCTGGAAAAAGCGCTGGAACTGGGCGCTGACGTTCGCGGCTATTACCCGTGGTCTTTTATTGATCTTTTAAGCTGGCTTAATGGATATAAAAAACAATACGGGTTTGTTTATGTTGATCACCAGCGAAATCTGGCGCGAAAACGTAAAAAGAGTTTTTTCTGGTACCAAAACGTTATTGCCAGCCGAGGCGAACAGCGTTAATCTTCTCTCCCAGGCGCCAGCCGGCGCCTGATTAAGCTCTGGAATATTCTTAAATTTCTTTTTACCGGAGCGGAAACATCATCTGTTCTTGTATTAAGTATTTACAACCGAAATAATTCCATACAGTTGTTCCCAAAAAGTAACTGCTGGTTGAGAACAGGTTTACTAAGAATTGGTATATTCAACTCAATTTATTCCGATTATAAAATGGATACGCAAATGACCGTTCAGGACTACTTATTAAAATTTCGTAAAATCAGTTCGCTGGAAACGCTGGAAAAACTTTTTGATCACCTCAACTATTCCCTGACCGATAACGAAGAGATCGTCAACATGTATCGAGCCGCGGATCATCGCCGGGCGGAGCTGGTGTCTGGCGGGAAATTGTTCAACATCGGCGAAGTTCCTAAATCGGTCTGGCGCTACGTGCAATAAATACTGTAATCATTCACGCCAGTTGCTTATACTTCCGCCCTGTTTTTATTTATAACTGGCGTTGAATTCAGGAGTAATAATGTCCTCTGACTCTGTGGAACGTATTGGCGGATGGCTTCTGGCGCCGCTGGCATGGCTCCTCGTAGCCCTGCTTAGCGCCTCATTGTCGCTACTGTTTTTTGCTGATGCCCTGATGTCTTCGCAGACCTATACATTGCTGAGCAATATGAGTGCCGGTCATCTCGCCCTGTGGATTGCTTCTCTGGCCTTCGCCGTCGCCATGTGGTACTACACGCTATGGTTGACTATCGCCTTTTTTAAGCGGCGCAAAGGCGTACCAAAACACTACATTATCTGGCTGCTGATTACGCTTCTGCTGGCGGTAAAAGCTTTTGCCTTTTCCCCCATTTCAGACGCGCTGGCGCTGCGCCAGCTTCTGTTCCCACTTCTCGCAGCAGCCCTGTTTGCGCCCTACTTCAGGCGTTCTGAGCGGGTAAAACGGACCTTTGTGAATCCGTAATAACCACACAGTTAACCTGTTGTCGCCGGTATCGATTTATTCGATAATAGACGGCTTTTTCTATTTCAGGTCGAATGATGGCTGATTATTTACTGCTCTTTGTTGGCACCGTTCTTGTTAACAACTTCGTGCTGGTGAAGTTTCTTGGACTGTGCCCGTTTATGGGGGTTTCCAAAAAGCTGGAAGCCGCAATGGGGATGGGGCTCGCGACCACTTTTGTGATGACGCTAGCCTCTATCTGCGCCTGGCTGATTGATACCTGGATCCTCATCCCGCTGGACCTCGTCTATTTACGTACGCTGGCCTTTATCCTGGTCATCGCCGTAGTGGTGCAATTTACCGAAATGGTGGTGCGTAAAACCAGCCCGGCGCTGTATCGCCTGCTGGGTATCTTTCTGCCGCTGATTACCACCAACTGCGCGGTGCTGGGCGTAGCGCTGTTGAACATAAACCTCGGGCACAATTTCCTGCAATCCGCCCTGTACGGTTTTGCCGCCGCGGTCGGTTTTTCGTTAGTGATGGTGCTTTTCGCCTCCATTCGTGAGCGTCTGGTCGTAGCGGATGTTCCGGCGCCGTTTCGCGGGAACGCTATTGCGCTGGTCACCGCAGGTTTAATGTCTCTTGCCTTCATGGGCTTTAGTGGTTTGGTGAAGTTGTAATGAACGCTGTCTGGATAGCCGTAGTCGCCATTAGCCTGTTGGGGCTGATATTCGGCTTAATTCTGGGGTATGCCTCCCGCCGTTTTGAGGTGGAAGACGACCCGGTGGTGGAAAAAATTGATGCCCTGCTTCCCCAAAGCCAGTGCGGCCAGTGCGGCTATCCTGGCTGCCGTCCGTACGCGGAAGCGGTAGGAATCCAGGGAGAGAAAATCAACTGCTGCGCCCCCGGCGGTGAGGCAGTAATGCTTAAAATCGCCGAGCTGTTAAACGTCGATCCCCAGCCGGTAGATGGCGATCCGCAAGAGGCGGAGCCGGTGCGGATGCTGGCAATAATCGATGAAGCGAACTGCATTGGCTGCACCAAGTGCATTCAGGCCTGTCCGGTCGACGCCATCGTAGGGGCAACCCGTGCGATGCACACGGTCATAAGCGATCTGTGTACCGGCTGTAATCTTTGCGTCGCGCCTTGCCCGACGCAATGTATTGAGCTACGCCCGGTGGCGACAACGACAGCAACCTGGAAGTGGGATCTTCAAACCATCCCGGTACGCATTATTCCCGTGGAACAACATGTTTAAGTTATTTTCCGCTTTTCGCAAAGACAAAGTCTGGGACTTCAACGGCGGTATTCATCCGCCAGAAATGAAAACCCAGTCCAACGGTACCCCGCTGCGCCAGGTTTCACTGCCGCAGCGTTTTGTCATCCCGCTAAAACAGCATATCGGCGCTGAAGGTGAACTCTGCGTTAAGCCGGGCGATCGCGTTCTGCGCGGCCAGCCGCTGACCCGCGGCTGGGGCAGAATGCTGCCAGTGCACGCGCCAACCTCCGGCATCGTGACGGCCATCGCCCCCCATTCCACCGCACATCCATCCGCGCTGGCGGAAATGAGCGTCATTATTGATGCCGATGGTGAAGATCGCTGGATAGAACGCGATGGCTGGAGCGATTACCACAACAAATCACGCGAAGAGCTGATCGAACGTATCCACCAGTTCGGCGTGGCCGGACTGGGCGGCGCGGGTTTCCCGACCGGAAGCAAACTGCGCGGCGGCGGGGATAAAATCGAAACATTGATTATCAACGCGGCAGAGTGCGAACCCTATATCACCGCCGATGACCGGCTGATGCAGGATTGCGCGGCGCAAATTGTGGAAGGTATTCGTATCCTTGCCCACATTCTGCAGCCTGAACAGGTACTGATCGGCATCGAGGATAATAAACCGCAGGCAATTTCAATGCTGCGTGCGGTATTAGCCGGTACGCACGGTATTTCGCTGCGCGTAATCCCCACGAAATATCCCTCCGGCGGCGCGAAACAGTTAACGCAAATCCTCACCGGCAAGCAGGTGCCTCACGATGGCCGCTCATCGGATATCGGCGTCTTAATGCAAAACGTGGGTACTGCCTATGCGGTAAAACGCGCGGTAATTGACGGTGAGCCGCTGACGGAGCGCGTCGTAACCCTGACTGGCGAAGCGGTCGCGCGTCCGGGTAACGTCTGGGCCCGGCTCGGTACGCCGGTAAACCATCTGCTGAAGGATGCCGGTTTCTGCCCCGGCGCAGAGCCGATGGTGATTATGGGCGGCCCGCTGATGGGCTTCACCCTGCCATGGCTTGATGTGCCGGTAGTCAAAATCACTAACTGCCTGCTGGCACCATCGGCGAGCGAAATGGGCGAGCCTGAAGAAGAAAAAGGTTGTATCCGCTGTAGCGCCTGCGCCGACGCCTGCCCGGCCGATCTCCTGCCGCAGCAGCTTTATTGGTTCAGCAAAGGACAGCAGCACGACAAAGCTACCAGCCATAACCTCGCCGATTGTATAGAGTGCGGAGCCTGCGCCTGGGTCTGCCCAAGCAATATCCCGCTGGTGCAGTACTTCCGCCAGGAGAAAGCCGAGATTTACGCTATTGCGCAAGAAGAGAAACGCGCCGCGGAAGCTAAAGTTCGCTTTGAGGCGCGTCAGGCTCGACTGGAGCGCGATAAAGCCGCTCGTCTGGAACGCCATAAGCAGGCTGCGGTACAGCCAGCGGCGAAAGATCAGGACGCTATTAACGCCGCGCTTGCCCGGGTACGTGAGAAACAGCGTGAGGCCGCGCAGCCAATTATCGTGCTCGCAGGCGCAAAACCTGACAACAGTGAGGCTATCGCCGCTCGTGAGGCGCGTAAAGCCGAGGCGCGAGCGCGTAAGGCGGAGCAAACAGCGGAAAACAACGCCGCCGGACAACCAGCTGAAATTAGCGCAGACCCGCGCAAAGCCGCCGTGGAGGCCGCGATCGCCCGGGCGAAAGCGCGTAAAGCCGAACAGCAGAGCGCCCCGGCTGAAACTGTCGCCGCAGAACAGCCCGCAGCCGTTGACCCGCGCAAAGCCGCCGTCGAAGCCGCGATTGGCCGGGCGAAAGCGCGCAAAGCCGAACAGCAGAGCGCCCCGGCTGAAGCTGCCGCCGCAGAGCAGCCCGCAGCCGTTGACCCGCGCAAAGCCGCCGTCGAAGCCGCGATCGCCCGAGCAAAAGCGCGTAAAGCCGAACAGCAGAGCGCCCCGGCTGAAGCTGCCGCCGCAGAGCAGCCCGCAGCCGTTGACCCGCGCAAAGCCGCCGTCGAAGCGGCGATCGCCCGGGCAAAAGCGCGTAAAACTCAGCAGCAACCAACAGTTCCCCCGTCGGCAGCCAATGACGACGCCCGCAAAGCGGCAGTCGCTGAAGCAATCGCCCGCGTTCAGGCCCGGAAAGCATCCCGGCAGGCAGTTAACGAGGATTAAATGGTTTTCAGAATCGCAAGTTCCCCCTATACCCATAATCAGCGCCAGACTTCACGGATTATGCTGCTGGTACTGCTCGCCGCCGTACCCGGCATCGTGGTTCAGAGCTGGTTTTTCGGCTGGGGTACCGTGGTGCAAATAGCCCTTGCCGCCTTCACGGCATGGGGAGCCGAAGCGGCTATCCTTAAACTGCGCAAACAGAATATTCCCGCAACCCTCGCCGATAACTCAGCGCTGTTAACCGGTCTGCTGTTAGCCATCAGTATTCCGCCTTTCGCCCCATGGTGGATGGTGGTGTCAGGTACCGCTTTCGCCGTCATTATTGCTAAACAGCTTTACGGTGGTCTGGGCCATAACCCTTTCAACCCGGCGATGATTGGCTACGTGGTGCTGCTGATCTCCTTCCCGGTTCAGATGACTTCCTGGCTCCCGCCGCATGAGATAGCCGCCACGGTACCCGGCTTCAGCGATGCGCTACAGGTCATTTTTAGCGGCCATACCGCTACCGGTGGCGATATGAATAGCCTGCGGATCGGCATTGACGGTGTCAGCCAGGCAACGCCGCTGGATACCTTTAAAACCTCGCTTCATGCTGGTCATTCGGTAGAAGAGATCCTGCGGTATCCTGTTTACGGCGGCGAACTCGCCGGCCTCGGCTGGCAGTGGGTCAACGTAGCTTATCTGGCAGGCGGTCTGTTCCTGCTGTGGCAAAAGACCATTCGCTGGCATATCCCGGTCAGCTTCCTGCTGAGCCTTGCCGTTTGCGCCACCCTCGGCTGGATATTGGCCCCGGCAACCCTCGCCTCACCGCAGATTCATCTGTTTTCCGGCGCGACCATGCTGGGAGCCTTCTTTATCCTGACGGATCCGGTGACCGCTTCCACTACCAACCGAGGTCGCCTGATCTTCGGCGCGCTGGCGGGCTTACTGGTATGGTTAATTCGCAGCTTCGGCGGTTATCCGGATGGTGTGGCCTTTGCCGTCCTGCTGGCCAACATTACCGTTCCGTTGATCGATTACTACACGCGCCCGCGCGCGTACGGCCACCGCTGAGGACCCGAAGATGTTACAAAGCATGCGCAAACACGGCATCACGCTGGCACTCTTTGCTGCGGGTTCTACCGGCCTGACGGCAGCGATCAACGAACTGACCAAAAGCACCATTGAAGACCAGGCCGCCCTGCAGCAAAAAGCCCTATTCGACCAGGTTATGCCCGCGAATCTCTATAATAATGATTTGCTGAAAAACTGTTATCTGGTTAACGCCCCGGCGCTGGGTCAAGGCCCGCATAAGGTATGGATTGCGCAAAACCAGGAGAGCCCGGTGGCCGCCGTGATGGAAGTCACCGCGCCGGACGGTTATTCCGGGGCTATTCACCTGCTTGTCGCCGCTGATTTTAAAGGAACCGTACTGGGCACCCGCGTCACCGAACATCATGAAACGCCCGGACTGGGTGACAAAATTGAGCTCAGAATTTCTGACTGGATCACCCTCTTTGCCGGTAAAGTTATTCACGGACAAAGCGACAGCGGCTGGGCGGTGAAAAAAGACGGCGGAGATTTCGACCAGTTTACCGGCGCTACGATTACCCCGCGCGCGGTGGTCAATGCCGTCAAGCGTGCGGGCCTGTACGCACAAACGCTGCCCGCGCAGATTTCCGCATTCACTCCCTGTGGAGGCTAGACCATGAGCGAAGTAAAAGATGTCATAGTTCAGGGGTTGTGGAAAAACAACTCCGCGCTGGTTCAGCTGCTGGGGATGTGTCCCCTGCTCGCCGTAACCTCAACCGCCACCAATGCCCTTGGGCTTGGGCTGGCGACGACGCTGGTACTCACCCTAACTAACCTGACCATTTCCAGCCTGCGACGCTGGACCCCTGCGGAAATCCGTATCCCGATTTACGTGATGATCATTGCATCGGTCGTCAGCGTCGTGCAGATGCTGATCAACGCCTACGCTTTTGGTCTTTATCAGTCTCTGGGTATTTTTATCCCGCTGATCGTTACCAACTGCATCGTGGTTGGCCGCGCGGAAGCTTTCGCTGCTAAAAAAGGCCCGGCGCTTTCGGCGCTGGACGGGTTTTCCATCGGTATGGGGGCGACATGCGCGATGTTTGTCCTCGGTTCGATGCGTGAAATTCTCGGTAACGGCACCCTGTTTGATGGCGCCGACAGCCTGCTCGGCAGCTGGGCGAAAGTTCTGCGAATAGAAGTTTTCCATACCGATACGCCGTTCCTGCTGGCCATGCTGCCGCCCGGCGCATTTATTGGCCTCGGCATGATGTTAGCGGTAAAATACCTGATTGATGAACGTAGCAAACAGCGCAAAGCCAAAGCGGCGCAAGCCGATATCATTGCGCCCTCTGATGTGACGGGAAAAGCATAGGATGAATAAAAGTAAACGCCTGGAGATCCTCACCAGGCTCAGGGATAACGACCCGCACCCCACCACGGAACTGAATTTTAACTCACCGTTTGAGTTATTAATCGCCGTACTGCTCTCGGCGCAGGCAACCGACGTCAGCGTCAACAAAGCCACGGCGAAGCTCTACCCGGTAGCCAACACCCCTGCCGCCATGCTGGAGCTGGGCGTTGAAGGCGTGAAGTCATATATTAAAACCATCGGCCTGTTTAACAGCAAAGCTGAAAATGTCATTAAGACCTGCCGGATCCTGCTAGAACAGCACAATGGCGAGGTCCCGGAGGACAGGGCTGCCCTTGAGGCGCTTCCCGGCGTCGGTCGCAAAACCGCTAACGTGGTGCTGAATACGGCCTTCGGCTGGCCAACCATCGCCGTTGATACGCATATTTTCCGCGTGTGTAACCGGACGCAATTTGCCCCCGGCAAGAACGTTGAACAGGTCGAAGAAAAGCTGTTAAAGGTCGTTCCCGCCGAATTTAAAGTGGATTGCCATCACTGGCTAATCCTGCACGGTCGTTATACCTGTATTGCCCGCAAACCGCGCTGCGGCTCCTGCCTGATTGAAGACCTCTGCGAGTTCAAAGAGAAGGTCTACTCCTGACAAAATTCAGAGCCATCGTCTTATGCAGGATCATGGCTCTGTTTAATCCCCTTCTCTCCCGACGTTAACGCCATATTATCGGCCTTAAGGCGGGTGATTATTCGGTTATATAACCACCAGTCAGGTTATTCATTTTTTTCAGAGATAAATTTTCTATACATTTGTGAGCTAGATCACTCAGTCTATTTCTTGTTGATTTATTGTTAATGTATTAATACGTAAATCCGCTCATTCAAATACCCCTGCTTTAAATACCAAAACAATACCCCATCAATTTTTAGGATTATGGGCTATATCACTGGATTCAAGCGCAAACAGCAGAACATATTGCCATTATGCGTAAAAATTCGGATTCTGGCAGATAAAAATTCTTCCATTTAACAAACATTGAAATTTAACTCTGCATAACATTTGAAAGAGCGGTGTATTATAACGCACCGAATATGTGTAACAGATTATTACAAAGCTATTGCCTGAAGGGGCAGGATAGTGAACATTACCTGCCGTTTTCCCTCCAGAATAACTATAAAGGCAGCGGTCTGAGAAGATTGCGCCCCGAGCACTCCCCGTTAATATGGGATGTAAAAAAAGAGGTATTTGTGTCGACTGCAAACAATAAACCAACAGAAAGCGTCAGTTTGAACGCTTTCAAACAACCACGTTCGTTCTATCTCATCTTCTCTATTGAGCTCTGGGAACGTTTTGGTTTCTACGGCCTGCAAGGGATTATGGCCGTTTACCTGGTTAAACAGCTGGGTATGTCAGAAGCGGACTCTATCACCCTGTTCTCTTCCTTCAGCGCCCTGGTTTACGGTCTTGTAGCGATTGGCGGCTGGCTGGGCGACAAGGTGCTGGGTACCAAACGCGTTATTATGCTCGGCGCCATCGTCCTTGCTATCGGCTATGCTCTGGTAGCGTGGTCCGGTCACGATGCGGGCATCGTGTATATGGGTATGGCGACTATCGCCGTCGGTAACGGCCTTTTTAAGGCAAACCCCTCTTCTCTGCTCTCAACCTGCTATGAAAAGAACGATCCGCGTCTGGACGGTGCATTTACCATGTACTACATGTCCGTCAATATCGGCTCATTCTTCTCAATGCTGGCTACGCCGTGGCTGGCCGCCAAATTCGGCTGGAGCGTGGCGTTCGCGCTGAGCTTTGTCGGCCTGCTGATCACCATCGTCAACTTTGCTTTCTGCCAGCGCTGGGTTAAACAGTACGGTTCCAAACCAGACTTCGCACCGGTGCATGTCGGCAAACTGCTGGCCACTATCGTCGGCGTAGTGGTTCTGATAGCAATTGCCACCTGGCTGCTGCACAACCAGGGCATCGCACGCATGGCGCTGGGCGTAGTGGCGCTAGGTATCATCATTATTTTCGCTAAAGAAGCCTTTGCGATGCAGGGCGCTGCGCGTCGTAAAATGATCGTAGCGTTCATTCTGATGCTGCAGGCGATTATCTTCTTCGTACTGTATAGCCAGATGCCAACCTCGTTGAACTTCTTTGCTATTCGCAACGTTGAACACTCTCTGCTGGGCATTGCTTTCGAACCCGAGCAGTATCAGGCGCTGAACCCGTTCTGGATCATTATCGGTAGCCCGATTCTCGCCGCCATTTATAACAAAATGGGCGATACTCTGCCGATGCCGATGAAGTTCGCTATTGGTATGGTTCTGTGTTCAGGCGCGTTTCTCGTACTACCGCTGGGCGCTAAGTTCGCCAGCGATGCCGGTATTGTGAACGTGAGCTGGCTGGTTATGAGCTATGGCCTGCAGAGCATTGGCGAACTGATGATCTCTGGTCTGGGCCTGGCAATGGTTGCTCAGCTGGTTCCTCAGCGACTGATGGGCTTCATCATGGGCAGCTGGTTCCTGACCACCGCTGGCGCTAACCTGATCGGCGGCTATGTTGCGAATATGATGGCAGTACCAGAAAACGTAACAGACCCGCTGATGTCGCTGGAAGTCTACGGTCGCGTCTTCCTCAACATCGGTATTGCCACCGGCGTTATCGCCATCCTGATGCTGCTGACGGCGCCGAAGCTGAACCGCATGACCCAGGACGATGATAAAGCAGCAAAAGCCAGCGATACCGCAACGGCTTAAGCTCTTCGGGAAAACCCATAAATTTAAACCGCTAACGTTCTGTTAGCGGTTTTTTTTTGCCCCGGGGCGGACTAACATACAGAAAACCGCAGCCACGAGGAGTTATCGATGAAACTGTTCTACAAATCCGGCGCTTGTTCACTTGCTTCGCATATTGCGCTACGCGAAAGCGGGCTGGACTTCACCCTACAAGGCGTTGACGTAATGAAAAAACGCCTCGAAAACGGGGATGATTATCTGCCGATCAACCCGAAGGGCCAGGTACCGGCGCTGCTGCTGGATGATGATGTGCTGCTGACGGAAGGTGTGGCCATTATGCAATATATCGCCGATCTCGTGCCCGATCGCCAGCTGCTGGCTCCGGTGGGAAGCATCGCCCGCTATCAGACGCTGGAATGGCTAAACTACGTGGCGACAGAGCTACATAAAGGCTTTACTCCACTGTTCCGCCCGGACACGCCGGAGGATTTCAAACCTATTGCTCGCGCGCAGCTGGATAAAAAAATGCAGTATGTCGATGCGTGTCTGCAGGATAAAGAGTGGCTGAACGGGCACCGTTTCACCATCGCCGATGGCTATCTGTTCACCGTGCTGCGCTGGGCCTACGCCGTGAAGCTGGATATGGAAGGCTATAACAATATTGCGGCCTGGATGAAGCACGTTGCCGCCCGTCCTGCGGTCGCTGCCGCTCTTGAGGCCGAAGGGCTTAAGTAAGGCTGACGCTTGCCCGGCGGCTGTCGGGCAAGCGTGAACATCTTCTAAAGCTGAGTGGCGCTGAAATAGTGCTCCGGCTGTGCAATACGATCCTGAGCCGCGACAACCTGTAGCTCATACTCCTGCATATTTTTTGTCGCCAGCATGATTTCATATACCGCAGCGGTAACGTGCTCCAGCGCATCGCGCAGAGTCGCGCCCTGCAGCAGCTTAACCAACAGCAGGCCGCTGGTAACATCACCGACGCCCACCGGCTGGCGCATGCCAAAATCCACCAGCGGACGGCTGATATGCCAGGCTTCTTGCGCGGTAACCAGCAGCATCTCAAAACGGTCCATGCTAAGCCCGGCGCGCGATAGATGCTTAACCAGCACCACTTCAGGCCCCTGCTCAATCAGCTCCCGCGCGGCTAATACCGCTTCGTTAACGTTGGCTACCGGATGCCCGCAGAGGATTTCCAGCTCAACCAGATTTGGCGCAATAATATCGCTCGCCGGCAGCGCATAGCGCACATGAAACTCTGCAACGCCAGGCGCAACGATGCATCCTTTTTCAGGGTGTCCCATCACCGGGTCGCAGAAATATTTCGCTGCCGGATTAGCGGCTTTAACCTGGCGCACAATACCAAGAATATGTTCGCCCTGTTCAGCCGACCCCAGGTATCCGCTTAACACTGCATCACAGCGCTGTAGCTGATTAATATCGGCAATCCCCTGAACGATTTCCGTGAGATGCGCAGGCGGCATGACGCAACCGGTCCATTTTCCGTATTGAGTATGATTGGAGAATTGTACGGTGTTAAGCGGCCAGACGTTGGCGCCAAGACGGCGCATTGGAAACTCAGCGGCGCTATTGCCCGCATGGCCAAACACAACGTGGGACTGGATGGCGAGGATATTCTTCATCTTGATTACCTGAGAGCAAAAAATAAGGGGCGTGGTTTCCCACGCCCCTGCCTTTACGCAATTACTTCCAGCAGACCAGACAGTAATTTTTCTTACCGCGACGCAGTAAGGTGTAGCGACCGAAGAGGCGGTCGGCATCGACAAATACGTATTCCGGATCGGACTGTTTTTCGCCGTTGATGGTCACCGCATTGGAAGCGATGGTTTTACGCGCCTGGCCGCGTGACGGCTGCAGCTCGGAATCCACCAGCGCCTGCATCAGATCGGCGCCCTTTTCCATTTCAATCATCGGCACGCCATCCTGCGCCAGCTGTTCAAAATCAGCCTCGCTCAGATCGCTTAAATTGCCGTTGAACAGACTCTCGGTGATACGTTTAGCTGCTACCAGGCCTTCCTCACCGTGAACCAGACGGGTCACCTGCTCGGCGAGCACATACTGGGCGCGAGGCGCCTTACCGCTATTTTTGTCTTCTTCTTCCAGGGCATTGATTTCCGCAATATCCATAAAGGTGAAGAACTTCAGGAAACGATATACGTCGGCATCGGCGGTGTTGATCCAGAACTGGTAGAACTTGTACGGACTGGTTTTCTTCGGATCCAGCCATACTGCGCCACCCTCGGTTTTACCAAATTTCGTACCATCGGCTTTGGTTATCAGCGGGACGGTCAGGCCGAAGACCTGGTTCTGATGCAAACGACGGGTCAGATCGATACCGGAAGTAATGTTACCCCACTGGTCAGAACCGCCGATTTGCAGCGCGACGCCGTGCAGTTTGTTCAGGCAGGCAAAATCGTAACCCTGCAGCAGGTTATAGGAGAACTCGGTAAAAGAGATGCCCTGATCGTCGCGGTTCAGGCGCTGCTTCACCGCTTCTTTGTTAATCATCTGGTTTACAGAGAAGTGCTTGCCGATATCACGCAGGAAGGTCAGCACGTTCATACCGCCGAACCAGTCGTAATTATTCGCGGCAATGGCAGAGTTGTCGCCGCAATCAAAGTCGAGGAAAGGCGCGACCTGTTTGCGAATTTTATCTACCCACTCCTGCACGGTATCTTCGGTGTTCAGTTTACGCTCAGCGGCTTTAAAGCTCGGATCGCCAATCAACCCCGTCGCGCCGCCTACCAGCGCAACAGGTTTGTGGCCTGCCTGCTGAAAGCGTTTCAGGCATAACAATGGAACAAGATGCCCCAAGTGCAAGCTGTCGGCGGTAGGGTCGAAGCCGCAATAGAGCGCGATCGGGCCTTGCGCCAGTCGCTCTGCTAACGCTTCCTCGTCCGTCACCTGGGCTACCAGCCCCCGCTCCTGCAATTGTTTAATCAAGTTACTGCTTGCCATCAAATTCTCCATCTATAAAACGACTGCACCTCTGCCGGTACACGACTTTTCGCCAGACGCGAAAAAATATCTACGCAAAAATTATTCAAACTGCATCGCGGCGGCAAGCATGTAAAAGCCCCGGAAATTTACTCAGATGTGCAACAGAGCCAGGCAGGCGCAGCTAACTAAGATGCAGCTTGAAAAATGAAGCATATAGAATAAAGCGCCGGGCCACGATGCACCAGCGCTTAACGCAACATTTTTATGTCCTTTATGGCGCGAGGCGGTCGATTTGCCAGCCGCTGTTTTGCCGCTGATAGAGAAACCGATCGTGCAGACGGTGCTCACCGCCCTGCCAGAACTCCATCTGTTCAATGCTGACGCGGAATCCGCCCCAGAAGCTCGGCAGCGGAACTTCGCCCTGCTGGAATTTTTGCTTTAGCTCAAGGAACTTACTTTCAAGAATACCGCGAGCCGAGATGCGGCTGGATTGCTGTGATACCCAGGCGCCAATCTGGCTATCGCGCGGTCGGCTATGGAAATACTTCACGACCTCCAGCGTCGAAAGGCGTTCCGCTTTACCGATAACCATTACCTGGCGCTCCAGCATATGCCATGGGAACAGCAGGCTGATGCGAGGATTTTTTTCTATCTGATGGGCCTTACGGCTGCCGAGATTGGTATAAAACACCAGGCCTTTCTCATCGTAATGCTTGAGCAGAACGATGCGCTGGTAAGGCTGCGAGTTTTCATCGACGGTGGCGACGACCATCGCCGTTGGGTCAGCGAGCTTGGCGTCACAGGCCTGACGCAGCCAGCGTTCGAATAATGCCAGAGGTTCGGCGGGAAGATCGTGGCGGCGCAGGCCACCACGGGTATACTCACGGCGCAGATGCGCGATTTGCTGCAATTCGTCGTTATCAGACATGGCATTAGAGAAAATAAGCAAAGGGTAGCGTTATTGTGCGCCCCCATGACTGAAATCTCAACGTTTGGCGGTTTGCAGCTGACAGTTTTCCAGCACAATACGGTCGCGTTTATAGACGGTGGCGCTGTCGCCTTTTGACCAGAAAACATAAACGCCGTCGGTATAACGAGCACCAGATGCCGAAAGTCCCTGCGACAAGTTAAGCTGTTGGTTATCGTAAATAAAGCTGACCTGCTGGCGAGTATTATTAAGATGGACGGTCAACGGTTTCTGGTCACACTGGTATTCCAGCGTGTCAGTATTCATCCGCTCGACGAACTGGTTGTAGTAGCTACAGCCAGCGAGCATAAAAGGTACAGCAAGAATAAGAATTTTTTTCATCGGTTTGCCTTCGACTTTCCCGGTCCGGGAAGGCCTTACGCCCTCCCTCAACGATGTCCAGTTTACGGATAAACCAGCGCGGGTGATTTCAGTTAACTCTGATTTTGCCGCGGATTTGCCGGGAAAATCGCCCCCAGCACCGAAGCCTCTGAGGCACCGGTGACCGACGGAAGATTTCCCGGTAGTCCCGCGAGCGTACGCCACGCCAGCCATGCAAACGCCAGCGCCTCCATATCGTCGCCGCTGATACCGGCCTCATCGGTGGTCGACACTTCCGTCCCCGGCAGCAGAGCCGCCAGACGCGCCATCACCAGCGGGTTACGCGCGCCGCCGCCGCATACCAGCAAACGTTCACAGCCGCCGCTCAGCAACACCTGTTCGCTGATGCTGACGGCGGTCAGTTCGGTCAGCGTTGCCTGCACGTCCTGGGCGCGTAGCCCCGGATAACGCGCCAGATGCTGCGCCAGCCAGCCGTAGTTAAAGTACTCACGACCGGTGCTCTTCGGCGCGGGTAGCGCAAACCACGGGTCGCTTAACATATCCTGCAGCAGCGGCAGCACAACTTTGCCCTCGCTGGCCCAACGGGCGTCTTTATCATAGGGTTTGCCGCACTGACGCCAGATCCACGCATCCATCAGCATGTTACCAGGCCCGGTATCGTAGCCGCGCACCGGCTGACCCGGCACCAGCAACGAGAGGTTGGCTATGCCGCCAATATTGAGAATCATTCGACGTTCAACAGGATGCGCCAGCAGCGCATGGTGGAACGCCGGAACCAGCGGCGCGCCTTGACCACCGAGCGCCATATCGCGACGGCGAAAATCACCGACCACCGTTACGCCGGTGCGCGCGGCAATCTGGTTATTGTCGCCAATCTGCATGGTATGCGGCGCATCGCCCGCAGGCTCATGCCAGACCGTTTGGCCATGGCAGCCGATGGCCACGATTTCTGATGCCTGTAGCTTCTCCTGCGCCATCAGCGCCAGAACCGCATCGGCAAACAGCCGCCCCAGACGTGTATCAAGCCTCCCCAGCTGCGCCAGCGTGAGCTGTTGCCCCTGACAAATAGCCAGAATCTCTTCTTTAATAGCAATGGGGATGGGGAATGTCAGGCTGGCCTGCTGAGCGACCATCGTTTCATTAATAGTTGCGAGAACAACATCGACACCATCGAGGCTGGTGCCGGACATTACGCCGATAAAGCGACCTGATTTCATACGCTTTCCTTCATTCCATGACTCTCGTATATCCCCACACTCCATCATAAACGAGGGGGCAATGCTATGCTGCTATAATACTTTTTAACAATACAAGCAGCACTAGCCTGCTTAGCGTAAAGAAATTGTGTTTAGTTTAGGTTGAGACGACTCTGATTATTATTTTTAGTATAGTCACAGCATCTACTATGCCAGTAGACGCTTAAATGCCATATAATTGGCTACAAGGAAGTTCAATAGAACGCTTCTTGGTGAACAGGAGATTCATAAATGATTTTACGTGTTTTGGCTGTCTCGATGATTGGTTTTACGCTTGCAGGATGCGTCAGCAGCAGCGGCCTGTCCGGCGATGTTTACTCCGCATCTGAAGCCAAACAGGTCCAAAGCGTGACCTACGGCACCATTGTCCATACCCGTGCGGTTCAGATTCAGGGCGGCGATGACAGCAACGCTATCGGCGCCATCGGCGGCGCGGTACTCGGCGGCTTCCTGGGCAACACCATCGGCGGTGGCACCGGTCGCTCACTGGCAACCGCGGCAGGCGCAGTTGCAGGTGGCGTAGCCGGCCAGGGCGTACAGGGTGCGATGAACAAAACCCAGGGCGTTGAGCTGGAAATCCGCAAAGATGACGGCAACACCATTATGGTTGTGCAGAAACAGGGCAGCACGCCGTTCTCTGTTGGCCAGCGCGTGGCCATTGCCGGCAGCGGCAGCCAGGTGACGGTATCCCCTCGCTAAACCTTATTGATGCGGCCCTCACGGGCCGCTTATTTATATAAAATATGTATTACTCAGTAATATAAATAGATAATCCAAATATATTTAAATTCGCTCTCGCGCGTCTACTATTTGCGCCTGCGCAATATTCTCCCCATCATCATCAAGTAGTCTTCAGTCAGTAATACCCAAATCATTTACGACGTTTGCGTCGTTTTACTTTTGCCCTTTTATTGAGGGATGCTGACTATGTTTTTAAATCTTAAATGCTTACTCCACCGGATATTTCTTTACGTTACCGTATGCGGTTTTTCTATTGTTACGATTAATTTCCTTAGCGGCTCATTAATTCATCGTATTTCTGCAACGTCATCTATGCTTTTTCCGGTGTTGACTATTTCCCTGATGGGCTTCCATATCATGGTCGCCTGCTTTATGGGAATGAAGTATCTGTGTGATAAAAAAAGGCTGTACCTGGCGCCGATTGCCTTCGCATTTGCCTGTTCAGCCCTGCTGATGCTGGGGACTATCAGCAGCTACCCGGACTGGCTGATGTGCGGTCAGGGCCGCGTCATCAATCAGAATGACGCGTTTATTTTTTATTTTTTCCGTAACGTCATGATGGCTATTTTATTTATGACTTCGATAATTTTATATCGCATTCGCCATAGTACTATTAGCGCATGGAAAATCCACGGCGCGGTGCTGTCCAGCTGTTTTATTTTCATCACGGCAATACTCATATTATCGTGGATTCATTCCAGCAATTCTCCATGGTTAAGCATTGAATTTATTGACAACTTAACGTTTACTTTTACTCCGTTATGGCATAACCGAGTTGGCTGGTTATTAATTACCATCTGGTCATTGACGCTAATCTTACTTATTAGCCTGACTAAGCTGCGCAATATATTCTGGTACAGCGGCGCTTTTTTTTGTACGGCCTATATATTTACGCTGATGGTTCTGCTCTTCGCGGGTAATGATAGCGGACGCGCCTGGAACCAGGCTCGGCTCTTTGAAACGCTGAGCACCCTGTTTTTGGTTTTAGTACTACTTTGCGACGTTTTTATGCTCTACCGTGAATCGCACAACAAGTACGTCCACTCTTACCAAAACTCCATACGCGATCCCCTTACCCGGCTGTATAACCGCAGCTATTTTTATGACGCTTTGAATGAACAATTGCCGAAGGTGTCTGCCTCACAGCCGCTGTCGGTGATTGTCTGCGACCTCGATCGCTTTAAGCGTATAAACGACACCTACGGCCACGTACAGGGCGATAAGGTGATTCAGTTCGCCGCCAGCGTGTTACAAAGCAATGTGCGCCAGGACGACGCGGCAGCGCGTATCGGCGGTGAAGAGTTTGCCTTGCTGCTGGTCAACATTGGAGCAAAAGAAGCGCTGGCAATCGCCGAACGTGTTCGCCTTACCGTGAGCGATCGAGAGGAAGGACTGCCCGAAAGAATGACTATCAGTATGGGCGTGTTTACCACTCACGATGCGCATGTTTCTGCAGAAGAGTGCGTGAAGCGCGCGGATGCAGCGATGTACGAAGCCAAAAATACCGGTCGTAATCGCGTGGTGGTCTGGCAGGAGTAAGTTAAAAAGAGGCCCCGGGAATATCCGGGGCCTCAGGAAGGTCAATCTTTTGCCTGGAGATCGAGGATGTTGTGTTCAAGTTTACGAATCAAATTAAGCAGAGTTTCCACCTCTTCTTTAGAAACGCCTGCCAGAATCTCATCACGCGTTTTGCCGATAACCTCTTCCATTTCATTGATCAGGGGCTCGGCTTTTTCCGTAAGCTTGATACGTTTTGCTCGCCGGTCGTTTGCACAGGTCTGGCGAGAAATAAGCCCTTTCTCCTCCAGTTGGTCGAGCGTGCGTACCAGCGAAGGCTGCTCAATACCAATGGCTTTCGCCAGCTGAATCTGCGACTGTTCAGGCGGCAGCTGGTGAATGTTATGCAGCGTGACCCAGTGCGTCTGCGTTAACTCCAGAGGTTTCAGGCGATGGTCGATTAGCGCGCGCCATACGCGCACCAAACGTGCCAGATCAGAACCAAGTGGCGATTCCAATTTCATCTCCTTATAATTAGCTTGCTAAGTTATTATACTGATTTTAGAATAGTGTGCAGCATTTAAATTACCAAAACAAATGAATTACCTGATTCACTAAAATCAAGACAATGATTTACAATGTGAATAATTGCATCACCTGAACATTCTTCCTGCAACGGCAGAGGATTTTTGCTTGTGAAACTGAGTCTTAACACTGCCGGATTGTCGCTTCAGGACCTGGTGTTCGGCGCGTCTGTCTATTTCCCTCCTATCTTTAAAGCCGTCCTGTTAGGCTTTTTTATCTGGCTAATCGTTCATCGTCAGCTTCGGGACTGGATGTACGCGGGGGAGATCTGGCATCCCCTGCTGATGGACCTGTCGTTGTTTGCGCTCTCCGTCTGTCTGGCGCTGGCTTTACTGACTATCTGGTAATGTTCATTTCATGAAGAAACTAAAATACTTATCCACGCTGCTGGTTGCCGCGCTGGCCATTATTGCCGCCTGGCTGGTCTGGAATTACTACACTCAATCTCCATGGACCCGCGACGGTAAGGTACGCGCCGAACAGGTTGGCGTTACGCCGCAGGTTTCCGGCAGCATCCTGGAGCTCAACGTTCGCGATAATCAGTTAGTCAAGGCCGGGGATGTGCTGTTCCGCATTGATGATACGCCTTATAAAATTGCCCTGCTCAACGCTCAGGCGCAGCTCGCCAGAGCCAAAGCTGAAGTAGCCCGATCGCAGGCAGAACAGAAAAAAGCCGCCAGCGATGCCAGCCGCAGGCGCAGTCTTTCGCAAAACTTCATTTCCGCTGAAGACCTGGAAAGCGCCAATACCGCGCTTAATACCGCAAATACTAATCTTGAAGCCGCAAAGGCGGTAGTTGGCGCGGCGCAGGCCACCCTCGCTCATGCCCAGTGGCAGCTGACGCAAACGGAGATCAAAGCGCCGGTTGACGGCTGGGTCACCAATCTCTCCACCCGAGTTGGCGACTACGCTGCCGTCGGTCATCCGGTTTTTGCTCTTGTCGACAGCCACTCGTTTTACGTGGTGGGTTATTTCGAAGAAACTAAACTGCGCAATATCCGCCCCGGCGATAGCGCACAAATAATCCTGTACAGCAGCAAGCAAAAGTTACAGGGTCACGTAGGCAGCATTGGACGTGCGATCGTTGACCAGAGCGTAGAGGGCGGCGGCGAGCTGGTCGCCAATATTAAACCCAATATTCCATGGGTACGTCTTGCCCAGCGCGTACCGGTACGCATTGAGTTTGACAATCTGCCGCCGGATGTCACGCTGGTCTCCGGTACCACCTGCACCGTTGCCATTGGCCCTCAGTGATGAAGCTGCAGGCCCTGACCTGGCGTTCACTCCCCTGGATTAAGGCCAGCCGTCCGCAGTGGCGCTATGCCCTGCGCAATGGGATTGCGATGTGCCTCGCGCTAAGCGTCGCCTACTGGCTGAATCTTGATGAACCCTACTGGGCGATGACCTCTGCCGCGGTGGTCAGTTTTCCTACCGTCGGCGGCGTCATCAGCAAAAGCTTCGGACGTATTGCCGGTAGCCTGCTTGGCGCCTGCGCGGCGCTGCTGCTGGCCGGGCACACGCTTAACGATCCGTGGCTGTTTCTTTTCAGTATTTCAGCGTGGATAGCGCTCTGCACCTGGGCCTGCGCGATGTTCACCAACAATGTCGCCTACGCTTTCCAGCTGGCAGGCTACACCTGTGCGATTATTGCTTTCCCGGTTATCAACATCACTGACGCTAACGAACTGTGGACCATTGCGCAGTCGCGGGTCTGCGAAGTCATCGTCGGCATCTTGTGCGGCGGGCTAATGATGATGATCTTACCGAGTACCTCCGATGGTGCCACGCTGCTAACTGCGCTGAAAAACATGCATGCGCGCCTGCTGGAACACGCCAGCCTGCTGTGGGTACCGGAAACTACCGATGCAATCCGTTCCGCACACGAAAGCGTGATTGGGCAGATCCTGACCATGAATCTGCTGCGCATCCAGGCCTTCTGGAGCCACTATCGCTTTCGTCGGCAAAACCCGCTGCTGAACTACCTGCTTCACCAGCAGCTGCGAATGACCAGCGTGATTTCAAGCCTGCGGAGAATGCTGCTCAACTGGCCCACCGCGCCCGCCAATACCCGCGAAATACTGGAGTCTTTGCTCAGCGAATTAGCCAAGTCAAACGCTGACGTCTGGAGCGTGGCCCGCATTATCGCTCCGCTGGCTCCACCATCGGATGCGGACTACCGATACATCGCCTTCTGGAAGCGCCTGCGCTACTTTTGTCGTCTCTATCTGGACAATAGCCGCTGGATCAAACGCATCGAAAACGCTTCTGCGATAACGGAATTTAACGTGCCTTCAGCCCCCGCGCTGGCCCGCCATACAGACCAGACCGAAGCCTTGTGGAACGGCGTACGCGCCTTTTGCGCGCTGGTAATGCTCGGTGCCTGGGGAATTAGCACCCAATGGCAGTCCTGCGCGGCGGCGCTGACTCTGGCGGCAATCTGCTGCGTGCTCTATTCAATCTCATCCTCACCGTTCAAGTCGTTAACGCTGTTGATGCGCACCCTGATCCTGCTTTCCCTATTTAGCTTTGTGGTGAAGTTTGGCCTGATGGTGCAGATAACCGATCTGTGGCAGTTTTTACTGTTCCTTTTTCCCCTGCTGACCACCATGCAGCTGCTCAAACTGCAAATGCCTAAGCTGGCCGGACTGTGGGGACAGCTGATTGTATTTATGGGGTCATTTATATCGGTCACCAATCCTCCGGTCTATGATTACGCCTCGTTCCTGAACGACAATTTGGGGAAAATCATTGGTGTAGGCCTTGCATGGCTGGCATTCGCTATTATTAGCCCGGGTTCAGACGCCCGCAAAAGCCGCCGTCACATCCGGGCGTTACGGCGTCACTTTGTCGACCAGCTCAGCCGTCGTCCGCAGCACAGCGAGCACGAATTTGAATCGCTGGTTTATCACCATATTAGTCAGTTAAGTAATAGTCAGGATGCGCAGGCTCGCCGCTGGCTGCTGCGCTGGGGCGTGGTGTTGCTCAATTGCTCCCATGTGGTGTGGCAGCTGCGGGAATGGGAAACCCGCTCCGACCCGCTCTCACAGGTACGGGATCTATGTATTAGCCTGCTGCGGGACGTCATGAGCGAGCGCGGCGTACAGCAGCGCCCTCTCGCCTCGACTTTGCAGGAGCTGCAGCGAATCTGCGACACGCTTAATCACCATCACCAGCCCGCGGCCAAAGAGCTGGCGGCGGTCATCTGGCGACTGTGGTGCGCGCTGTCGCAGCTGGAACAAGCGCCGATTGCCGGAACGCTGACCGAAAGGACTACTTAATCACGCCGCAGGCGAACCGCTCGCCGCCGCCTCCCAGAGGCTGAGGGCTGTCGGACATATTATCGCCCCCCACGTGAATCATCAGCGCTTTCCCTTTAATCTCATCCAGGTTTTTTAAACGTGGAGCCACCACCGGCTGGGTGGCTTTACCGTCGTTATTGACCACCAGAAATGGCAGATCGCCGAGGTGACCGGCACCGTCAGGCCCTGCATGTTTTCCGGTGTTATGTGGATCATAATGCCCGCCGGCTGCGCCAGCGGCGACGGCTTTGCCTTCTTTAATGGCCGGCTGGCAGCTGCCGTTGGCATGAATATGAAAGCCGTGTTCACCAGGAGGAAGCGCTTTCAGATCAGGGGTAAACTCCAGACCTTTAGCGGTTTCACTGATTTTAACGCTACCTATGTGCTGACCAACGCTCTGATTGGTCACCAGATTGATATCAACACTTTCGCTTGCCGCCTGTGCGCCGGCGCATACGGTAAGGGTAAATATGGCAAGAATACATCGTTGCATAGCACCTCCTTAATGGCTCTATCGCTACTAAGTGTAGGCCATTAAGGAGGCGATGAAGGGTTACGGAACGTCGTACCCTAAAGCCGCTTTGCGAATTCGGAACCACTGCTGGCGGGACATGTTCAGCTTCTCAGCCACAACCGCGGAGCGCACGCGCTCAATTTTACCAGAGCCGATAATGGGCAGCGGCCGCGAAGGCAGACGCAGGATCCACGCGTATACCACCTGCTCAATGCTCTCGGCATTCAGCTCCTGAGCGATGCGGGCCAGTTCATCGCGCAGCGGCTGGAAGCTGTCGTCATTAAACAAACGACCACCGCCGAGGCAGGACCAGGCCATCGGGCGAATACGTAGCTGCTGAAGCTGATCGAGCGTGCCGTCAAGCAGCAGCGGCTGATGGACCGGGGAAATTTCCACCTGGTTGGTCGCGAGGGTAAACGGCAGACGCGACTGCAGCAGAGTAAACTGAGCAGGCGTGAAGTTAGATACGCCGAAGTGGCGCACTTTGCCGCTGTGATGTAACGCCATAAAAGCTTCCGCGACTTCATCAGCATCCATCAGCGGGTCCGGGCGATGAATCAGCAGCAGGTCAAGACGATCGGTGGCCAGATTACGCAGCGACTGCTCCGCGCTCTGCACAATGTGGTCGCGGTCGGTAATATAGTGGCCTATGGTATTTTCACGCCGTGCTTTGGTCGCAATCCCGCATTTGGTTACAATTTCCATACGGCTGCGCAGGTGCGGCGCCAGCTTCAGCGCTTCACCAAACGTCGCTTCACAGCGATAATCGCCATAGATGTCGGCATGATCGACGGTGGTAACGCCCAGATCCAGGTGCTGCTCAACAAAGCTCACCAGCTCTTGAGCGGACATATTCCAGTCCATCAGACGCCAGTAGCCCATCACAAAACGAGAGAATTCCGGCCCCTGCGGAGCCATAGCAATACGCTGAACCATAACAGCTTCCTCAACAAAAAAGTGTCCTGAGTATACGCAATTTTATGCTTAAAACAGTGAAGGTTGCTGCGGTTCTTCCGGACTCTCCTGTTTAGCTGCGCGTAATTTACGCAGCAGCCGCTGGCGGCACAGACGCAGAACCTCCTGCTTTTGCGCATCGCTCATTTTCTGCCAGTTAAAACGTTCGTCGCGACTACGCAAGCAACCCCGGCAGTAGCCGCGTTCATCAGACTGACAAATTCCCCGGCACGGACTTTGTACCGGGAAGAACTCAAGTTGTTCAGCCACTTCGCCTCTCCTGCACCGATCTCTTTCTTTATTGAAGACGTTTCACTCGCCGTAAGCAAATTTTGTTCATCACCCTCTGCGCCAGGCAGCATTTTTAATTATGACTTGCATTAGACCAATCGGTCTATTACAGTGGGCGCCATGAACAAGCACAGTGAATGCAACACCCGCGAACATATCCTTGCCACCGGCGAGAAGCTCTGCATGCATCGGGGATTTACCGGTATGGGTCTGAGCGAACTGCTGAAAACAGCGGAAGTGCCGAAAGGTTCTTTTTATCACTACTTTCGCTCTAAAGAGGCCTTCGGCGTTGAGCTGCTCGACCATCATTACGCCGGATATCTTCAGCGCCTGGTGGAGCATTTTGAACACGGCGAAGGAAACTATCGCGATCGCCTGTTAGCCTACTATCAGCATACGCTGACGCAGTTTTGCCAGCGGGGTATTATCAGCGGTTGCCTGACGGTTAAGCTGTCGGCCGAGGTGTGCGATTTGTCGGAAGATATGCGCACCGCAATGGATAAAGGCGCCAGCCAGATTATCATCCTGCTCGGCGACGCTCTTGAAAAGGGCCGGCAAGAAGGCTGCCTGGCATTTGACGGCGACGCATTAACGCTCTCCCAGGTGCTTTACTCCCTGTGGCTCGGGGCCAATCTGCAGGCCAAGATCACGCGTAACGCCGCGCCGCTGGAAAGCGCCCTTGCTCATGTTAAAAATATTATTGCCGCGCCTGCCGTTTAACAGGCGTTTTTATTTCACCAGCCACAAGACGACCGGTCTACTCAGGAGTCAGTATGTCAGAATCAAAGTTGTTTACCCCGTTGAAAGTGGGTGCGGTAACCGTACCGAATCGCGTGTTTATGGCTCCGCTGACCCGTCTGCGCAGCATTGAGCCGGGCGATATTCCTACTCCGCTGATGGGCGAATACTATCGTCAGCGCGCCAGCTCCGGCCTGATTATTACCGAAGCCACGCAGATTTCCGCTCAGGCTAAAGGCTACGCGGGAGCGCCTGGCCTGCACAGCCCGGAACAGATTGCCGCGTGGCAAAAAATCACCGCTGGCGTTCATGCGGAAAACGGGCGTATTGCCGTTCAGCTGTGGCACACCGGGCGTATTTCCCATAGCAGCCTCCAGCCCGGCGGTGCCGCACCGGTTGCGCCATCGGCGATAAGCGCAGGTACCCGCACCTCGCTGCGCGATGAAAACGGCCATGCTATTCGCGTCGATACGTCGATGCCGCGCGCGCTCGAAACCGAAGAGATCCCGGGGATCGTTGACGATTTCCGTCAGGCGGTAGGCAACGCTCGCGATGCTGGATTCGACCTCGTCGAACTGCACTCCGCGCACGGCTACCTGCTGCACCAGTTCCTGTCCCCTTCTTCTAACCATCGTACCGATGAGTACGGCGGCAGCGTGGAAAATCGCGCCCGCCTCGTGCTGGAAGTGGTTGATGCGGTAAGTAAAGAGTGGAGCGCCGACCGTATCGGTATTCGCGTTTCGCCAATCGGCAGCTTCCAGAACGTCGATAATGGTCCGAATGAAGAAGCCGATGCGCTCTATTTGATCGAACAGCTGGCCAAACGCGGGATCGCCTATCTGCACATGTCTGAACCGGACTGGGCTGGCGGCCAGCCGTATAGCGATGAGTTCCGCCAGAAAGTGCGCGACCGTTTCCCTGGAGCGATTATCGGCGCTGGCGCCTATACGGTCGAAAAGGCAAATGACCTGATTGGTAAAGGGCTGATTGATGCCGTTGCCTTCGGTCGCGACTATATTGCCAACCCGGATCTGGTGGCGCGCCTGCAGAAAAAGGCCCCACTCAACCCGCAGCGTCCGGAAAGCTTCTACGGCGGCGGTGCTGAAGGCTATACCGACTACCCAACGCTGTAATCCCTCCATTGATAGCGGCGGGTTATCGCCGCTATACTCAACGCTCTGATGTATCAAAATAAACTGCATAGGGGACATTATGCGCTTACTTCACACCATGCTGCGCGTCGGCGACCTGCAACGTTCTATCGAGTTTTACACCAACGTGCTGGGCATGAAACTGCTGCGCACCAGCGAAAACACTGAGTATAAATACTCGCTGGCATTCGTGGGTTACGGCGAAGAAAGCGATACCGCCGTTATTGAGCTGACCTACAACTGGGGCGTTGATAAGTACGACCTCGGCAGCGCCTATGGCCATATCGCGCTGAGCGTTGAAAACGCTGCTGAAGCCTGCGAGCGCATCCGCCAGAACGGCGGTAACGTGACGCGTGAAGCAGGTCCGGTCAAAGGCGGTACCACGGTCATCGCTTTCGTCGAAGATCCGGATGGCTATAAAATCGAACTGATTGAAGAGAAAGACGCCGGTAAAGGCCTCGGCAACTAATCCGCTTCGGGCACCTGCGGTGCCCGCTGTTTTATCCCCCCTGCCTGCTGCAAGGCGCGGTAAAATTTGCCATAATGCGCGCTACTTTTTTCCAGCTAAGAGAATCTGATGTCCGAGAACGCTCAACTTAATGGTCTGTGCGACCGTTTTCGCGGTTTTTATCCAGTGGTAATTGATGTTGAAACTGCCGGATTTAATGCCAAAACCGACGCCCTGCTGGAGATCGCCGCTATTACGTTGAAAATGGACGAGGAAGGCTGGCTGATGCTGGACGAAACGCTGCATTTTCATGTTGAACCTTTTGAAGGCGCAAACCTGCAGCCTGAAGCCCTGGCTTTTAACGGTATTAATCCCAACGATCCCGAGCGCGGCGCGGTAAGCGAATACGATGCGCTGCACGCGATATTCAAAATGGTGCGTAAGGGAATGAAAGAGAGCGACTGCAGCCGCGCTATTATGGTCGCGCATAACGCCACGTTCGATCACGGCTTTACGATGGCGGCGGCCGAGCGCGCCGGTCTGAAACGCAATCCATTCCATCCGTTCGTTACTTTCGATACCGCTGCCCTGAGCGGACTTGCGCTCGGTCAAACGGTGCTTTCAAAAGCCTGCATTGCCGCAGGGATGGAATTTGATGGTACGCAGGCACATTCGGCCCTTTACGATACCGAACAAACCGCCCAGCTGTTCTGCGAAATTGTCAACCGCTGGAAGCGTCTTGGCGGCTGGCCGCTGCCCGTAGCCGAAGAATAAGAGATAAAAAAAAGCGACTTCATCTGAAGTCGCTTTTTTATGGGAAGCAAAATTACTCTGCTTTCGGCTCGTCAGTATTATACTTCGCCGCCGTTTCTTTGATCAGCTGCTGCAGCTCGCCGCGCTGATACATTTCAATCACGATGTCACAGCCGCCGACCAGCTCGCCGTCAACCCACAGCTGCGGAAAGGTCGGCCAGTTAGCGTATTTCGGCAGCTCTGCGCGGATGTCCGGGTTTTGCAGGATATCGACGTAGGCAAAACGTTCGCCACAGGCGGAGAGCGCCTGAACGGCCTGAGCGGAGAAACCGCAGCTCGGCAGTTTTGGAGACCCTTTCATATACAGCAGGATTGGGTTTTCAGCGATTTGACGTTGGATTTTTTCTAAAGTGGTGCTCATTGTCGTGCTTCCTTAAACATCTCTACGGCAGTTATTTGTCATTGTAGCGCTCTGAACGCAGGACCGATAATAACATTTTTTTCACTTGCCACATTTTATCTTCTGTAGGCAAAAGTTGCCTCAAAAATATCATTTCATTATTATACGCAGCAACGCGTTGCGCATTTTTCATACACGGAAACGGCTCGCGGACGCATTTTTTTGCAAATGTTAACCAAACGAGTCTTTTGATACAAAAGAGTATTAACTCTCCGCGTTTTTATGCTTTAGAATCGATGCGTTTTGTCAATCATCGTCAGGCATAGGTATATGTCTGTAATTTAATCAGGGGATTGCTCAGTGGCGCGTCTTAACAAAATTGCGATTTCGCTCTGTGCATTACTTTTTACAACTATTTCACTTCCGCCATTAGCGCATGCTACAGGGCATACGCACGCTTCTTCTAAGCCTAAAGCGCATCCAGCTAAGGGCACTACCGCAGAGCGGAAGAAAAAAGCAGTCAGTTCCAAAAGCAAAACCACCGCCAAAACCGCCAGCAAGAAAACGTCGACCTCCAGCCGCACTAAATTAACCGCGTCACGCCAGACCGCCAGCGCCGCCAAAAAATGCGTCCTGCGTAAGGGCTATAAAAAGCTGTGCGCCAGCTCGACAAAGTCGATAGCGGAAAGCAGGATGGCAACGGCGAGCGTGCAGAAAAAGTGCGTGGTGCGTAAAGGCTATAAAACCCGCTGCAAACCTGTTGTCGACGAACCTCTGCTGACCATCGCCGATGCGCATAAGGCCAGGGTACAAAAAGCGCAAACGACCGCCATGTCGAAGCTGATGGATCAGATTGGCAAGCCTTATCGCTGGGGTGGCACCTCCCCGCGCACCGGCTTCGATTGCAGCGGTCTGGTTTATTACGCCTATAAAGATCTGGTCAAAATTCGTATTCCGCGCACGGCGAATGAGATGTATCACCTGCGCGACGCCCGTCCTGTCGATCGCGGCGAACTGCAAAGCGGTGATTTGGTCTTCTTCCGTACCCGCGGCCGCGGTACCGCCGATCACGTTGGCGTCTATGTCGGCAACGGCAAGTTTATCCAGTCGCCGCGCACCGGCCGCGATATTCAGATAACTTCCTTAAGTGAAGACTACTGGGTTCGCCACTACGTCGGCGCGCGCCGGGTCATGACGCCGAAAACCATTCGCTAATCGCGCCCTGTTGCTTTGGCGACAGGGTAACTCTCTCTTTTACCACATCTTTTAATTTGCTACTATTACCTTGCGCAATACAGGGTTATTGCGCGTACTATGCCCAAAATCATTCCGCCGCATCACAAGGCGCTCTTGCGCCTGGAACGGCGCCTGCACGCCCAACCGGTAGACCGGATAAGCGCAGACAGCCGACCAGGATGCAGCAGGAAATATGACGGGTATAACGATAAAAAGGAGAGTAGCAATGTCGTTCGAATTACCTGCATTACCATATGCAAAAGACGCCCTGGCGCCGCACATTTCCGCAGAAACCCTGGAATACCATTACGGTAAACACCACCAGGCATATGTCACCAACCTGAATAACCTGATCAAAGGCACCGCGTTTGAAGGTAAAACCTTAGAAGAGATCGTGCGTTCCTCTGACGGTGGTATCTTCAATAACGCCGCACAGGTCTGGAACCACACTTTCTACTGGAACTGCCTCGCGCCAAACGCGGGCGGCGAGCCGCAAGGTGAACTGGCGGCAGCTATCGCTAAATCCTTCGGCAGCTTTGCTGATTTCAAAGCCAAATTTACCGATGCGGCAGCAAAAAACTTCGGCGCTGGCTGGACCTGGCTGGTGAAAAATGCCGATGGCAGCCTGGCGATTGTCTCCACCAGCAACGCGGGCACGCCGCTGACCAGCGACGCTACTCCGCTGCTGACCGTGGATGTCTGGGAGCATGCCTACTACATCGACTACCGCAACGCTCGTCCAAACTATCTGGAGCACTTCTGGGCGCTGGTAAACTGGAAGTTTGTGGCGGCTAATCTGGCAGCATAAAAGCGAACCGCAGAGGCATTGCTGCTTCTGCGGTTATTTTTCTCACCTTAGAATATTATTGATTGGCGAACGCCTCTTTCGGCTGCGACCGGCCGCTGAACAACACCAGCAGCAGCGCCACGCCGGCAATTATCGCCCCCATCACCGGCACAAACGCATATCCCAGTCCTCCGGAAATTACCGCTCCTCCCGCTGCCGCGCCCAGCGCGTTCCCAAGATTGAAAGCGCCGATATTCACCGAAGATGAGAGCCCCGGCGCTTCATGAGCGACGCGCATCACGCGCATCTGCAAAGGCGGAACTACCGCAAAGGTCGCCGCGCCCCACACAACCATGCTGATGGCCGCGCCCGCCTGTGACTGAGCTAACAGCGGTATCGCCAGCATGATAACCATCAAAAGCAGAAGAAAGCCCTTCAGCGTGCCGGAAACGGAACGGTCGGCAAACTTGCCGCCAAGGTAGTTACCCAGCGAGAAGCCTACGCCAATCAGCACCAGCATCGCGGTAACAAACAGCGGCGAGGCATGAGTGATTGTATGCAGTACGGGGGAAATGTAGGTATACAGCGTGAACATCGCCCCTGCCCCCAGCACGGTCGTCAGCAGCGCCGACAGTACCTGCGGGCGCATCAGCACCGACAGCTCCTGTTTCACGTTCGGGCGCTCGCCGGCGCTGCCCTTCGGTAAAGAGAACCAAAGGCCGATCATTGCCACTACGCCCAGCCCCGCGGTTGCGAGAAACGACATGCGCCAGCCGATAGTTTCGCCAAGCCAGGTCGCTGCGGGAACGCCGCCGATATTAGCAATGGTCAGCCCCATAAACATCGTTGCCACGGCGCTGGCCTGCTTATGTTTTGGCACCACGCTTGCCGCAACCACCGATCCTAAGCCGAAGAATGCGCCGTGATTAAGGCTGGTAATGATACGCGACAGCAGTAGCGTGGTGTAATCAGGTGCGATTGAAGAGAGCACATTGCCGAGAGTAAAAATCGCCATCAAAAAGATCAGCGCATTTCTGCGGGCGCGGTGGGAGAGCAGCAGAGTCATCAGCGGCGCGCCAACCATGACACCGATTGCATAGGCGCTGATCAGCATTCCCGCGGCCGGAATTGAAACATCCACGCCTTTTGCGATAACCGGTAATAACCCCATCGGGGAGAACTCGGTCGTACCGATGCCAAAAGCACCGACCGCCAGCGCGAGCAGGGGAAAATTGATTTTCATGCAAGAACTCCATCAGGCCGCCTTTCGCGACGGCATCTCATCAGAAGTCAAAAGCATGACATCAATCACAGAAAAACAAAAGTAAACGAAATGGCAAAAGATTTTTGCGAAATTGATAATAATGCGCAATGAAAAAGGGAGAGCGACCTCTCCCTTATTGTGAAATTAGTGCAGTACGGCGACCAAACCTGAAGCGACAATCAAACCCAGAACAATAATCGTTGTTGTCAGCGAAAACTTTAAATCTGTATCCATCAATTTTTCCCCCTGATTATCCCCACATGAAAAGTGAGCTTGCTCATTTTTACACAGATTAGCGTAAAAATCTTCCTGGATTTAGGGTGATGCACATTTTTGCTCTTCCCCTTTGCCCCAAGATCGGACAAAATCCCACGCTAATTTGAAAGCGTATCGGCCATTGACCCCTTCCTGTCGTTCTGTGTCGTTTTCCCGACGTGATGCCATGAATAATTTTGGCGTCAGGGTGTGTACAGGCAAACGTTTACGTACCGATAAACAGACGTTCAGGTCAAGGTCTGGAGTGAGAAGTAATGGCAACTATTAAAGATGTAGCGAAACGCGCAAACGTTTCCACTACAACAGTGTCACATGTGATTAACAAAACCCGATTCGTTGCGGAAGAGACGCGCAATGCGGTATGGGCGGCAATCAAAGAGCTGCATTACTCCCCCAGCGCCGTCGCCCGCAGCCTGAAGGTGAATCACACCAAATCTATTGGCCTGCTGGCGACCAGCAGCGAAGCGGCCTATTTTGCTGAAATAATTGAATCCGTTGAGAAAAGCTGCTTTCAGAAGGGTTATACCCTGATTCTTGGCAATGCCTGGAACGATCCGGAGAAACAGCGCGCTTACCTTTCAATGATGGCGCAAAAACGCGTAGATGGCCTGCTGGTGATGTGTTCCGAGTACCCGGAATCGGTGTTAAGCATGCTGGAAGAGTATCGCCACATTCCGATGGTCGTCATGGACTGGGGCGAAGCGAAAGCCGACTTTACCGATGCGGTGATTGATAACGCCTTTGAAGGCGGCTATATCGCCGGTCGCTACCTTGTTGAGCGCGGACATCGCGAGATCGGCGCCATTCCTGGACCTCTGGAACGTAATACCGGCGCAGGTCGACTGGCCGGCTTTATGAAAGCGATGGAAGAAGCGCAGATTAAGATCCCGGAGCACTGGATTGTACAGGGTGATTTTGAACCGGAATCCGGCTACCGCGCCATGCAGCAAATTCTCAGCCAGCATCATCGCCCTACGGCAATTTTCTGCGGCGGGGATATCATGGCGATGGGCGCAATCTGCGCGGCGGATGAAATGGGTCTGCGCGTACCGCAGGATATTTCGCTGATCGGGTATGATAACGTGCGCAACGCCCGCTACTTCAGCCCGGCGCTGACCACTATCCATCAGCCTAAAGACTCTCTGGGCGAAGCGGCCTTCAATATGCTGCTGGACAGAATCGTCAATAAGCGTGAAGTTTCTCAGTCGATTGAGGTTCATCCGCGTCTGGTCGAGCGCCGTTCTGTGGCCGATGGTCCGTTTGTTGATTACCGCCGTTAGTCCTTCCCGCGGCGCCGGTTATTCCGGCGCCCGCAGCCACTCCCGATTTAACGTTTCGCTATCACCAAGATAATCCAGCAACCATAATAGAGCCGGAGAGGCATCGCTTTGCTGCCACGTCAGGCAGCACGCGGCATCCGGGAAAGGATTTTCCAGTTCCAGAGCCGTCCATTCGCCGCTATCAAGCCACGGACGCGCTAAATGCCCGGGCACCATTCCGATGCACAGTCCGGCGGAGAGGCAGGTCTCGGAGGCATCCCAGTCCGGCACAACCACCCTCTTCTGGTTATCCAACAGCCAGGTGGTTCGCTTCGGCAGCGAGCGTGAAGTATCCTCTCTCACCAACGACGGCCAGTTGCGCAACAGATCATCGCTCAGTGGCCCGGCCATTTTTGCCAGAGGATGGTGGCTCGCGACAACGCAGTCCCAGCTCAGCATCCCCATATCGCGAAAGGCATAGCGTCCACCGACCGGAATTGAGCGCGTCGCGCCGATGGCTAACTCCACGCGCCCGTCGGCCAACGCATCCCAGACGCCGTTAAACACCTCCTGAAAAACGATCAGTTCTACGTCATCAAAATGACGATAGAAATCAACGATCATCTGGCGCATACGCGTGGGCTTGACGATGTTATCCACCGCGATAGAGAGCTGCCCGCGCCAGCCGTTAGCTATCTGCTGGCACTGCTGGCGGGTGATCTGCATTTTTTTGATAACAGAGCGCCCCTCTTGTAAAAACCAGACCCCGGCAGGCGTTAATTCCACATCCCGGTGGCGACGTTCAAATAGCGGTACCGCCAGCCACTCCTCCAGCTGGCGTACGGTATAGCTGACCGCCGAGGGGACGCGGTGCAGCTCCTGCGCGGCGGCGCTAAAGCTGCCGTTGCGGGCGACAGCATCGACAACTTCAAGAGAGTATTCAGACCACATTTTCTGCCTGCAAAATTTTTGAATTCACCTGACAAATATTAGCGTTTCACAAGACGTTATGCACTCCCTACACTCTGCGCCATCGTACCTGCATCACTAAAAAGAGAAGATTATGCAACAACCTCGAAAAGGATTTTTAGTCTGGCTGGCCGGATTGAGCGTGCTGGGCTTTCTGGCAACCGATATGTATTTACCGGCATTCGCCGCCATGCAGCAGGATCTGAATACTTCCGCCGCCTCCATCAGCGCCAGCCTGAGCTTATTCCTTGCGGGCTTTGCGCTTGGGCAGCTTTTCTGGGGACCGCTCTCCGATCGTTATGGTCGTAAACCGGTGCTGTTGAGCGGCCTGGCCATATTCGCTATTGGCTGTCTGGGGATGCTATGGGTTCGCGATGCCACGCTGATGCTGGCGCTGCGTTTTATTCAGGCCCTGGGGGTTTGTGCCGCCGCGGTGACCTGGCAGGCGATGGTAACCGATTATTATCCTGCGCAAAAAACCAACCGAATTTTCGCCGCCATTATGCCGCTGGTAGGTTTATCCCCGGCGCTGGCGCCGCTGCTCGGCAGCTGGCTGCTGGTCCACTTCGAATGGCAGGCTATTTTTGCCGTTCTGTTCGCCATTACTCTGCTGCTGATGCTGCCCGCGCTGCGACTGAAACCGGCAAATAAGCCGATTGCTGACGTGCAGCAAAAGCTGACGTTCTTTACGCTGCTGCGTTCGCGCGAATATAGCGGTAACGTCCTGATATACGCCGCCTGCTCCGCCAGCTTTTTTGCATGGCTGACCGGCTCGCCGTTTATTCTGCATGAGATGGGCTATGGTCCTACCGTTATCGGCCTGAGCTACGTGCCGCAAACTATCGCGTTTCTGGTGGGCGGTTATGGTTGCCGCGCGGCGCTGCAAAAATGGCAGGGACAGCAAATTCTTCCCTGGCTACTGGTGATTTTCGCCATCAGCGTAGCCGCCACCTGGCTGGTTGGTCTGCAGGAGAATGCATCGCTCGTTGGCTTAATGATTCCGTTCTGCGCAATGGCAACCGTGAATGGCGGTATTTATCCTATCGTCGTCGCCCAGGCGCTGAAGCCGTTCCCACAGGCAACCGGCCGCGCCGCAGCGTTACAAAATACCTTACAGCTCGGCCTGTGCTTCCTCACCAGTCTGGTGGTTTCCGCGCTGATTGCCACTCCGCTGCAAACCACCACCAGCGCGATGCTTGTCTCCATTGTGCTGGCCGGAATTGGCTACCGCATGCAGTATCGGGCAGGTTCGGTGACAACAGAATCGTCACACGCATAAGGTAAACTACGCATTGGTGTTAAGATCCAGTAATTAGCTTGCTAAGATATTTTTATTGAAAGCCTGTTTTTAGCGGCCTATACTGGATCCCGCATCACATAATTAGAAGGATTAGTTGATTTTAACGGGAGCAGGATGCATCCCGTTTCCCCATGGAAGGCCTTTCGGCAAGGGTTATCTCCCTTCCTCTGTTCTACGTCGGATAGCAGCCTCACGGATTATCCGTGAGATTTCTCACAAAGCCAAAAAAGCGTCTACGCTGTTTTAAGGTTCTGATCACTTGGGCGTGATGGAGAAGCTATGAGTTCATCGTGTATAGAAGAAGTCAGTGTACCGAATGATGACTGGTACCGAATTGCAGCTGAATTATTAAGCCGCGCGGGCATTCAAATTAATGGCCCTGCGCCCTCCGATCTGCGGATCAAAAACCCCCACTTTTTTAAGCGCGTGTTGCAGGAAGGGTCGCTGGGGTTAGGTGAGAGTTATATGGACGGCTGGTGGGATTGCGAACGGCTGGATATATTTTTCCATAAAGTTCTGCGCGCAGGTCTGGAAAATCAACTCCCCCATCATTTCAAAGATACCCTGCGTATCGCCAGCGCTCGCTTATTCAATCTGCAAAGTAAAAAACGCTCCTGGATAGTCGGTAAAGAACACTACGATTTAGGTAACGATCTGTTCAGCCGGATGCTCGACCCTTTTATGCAGTACTCCTGCGCTTACTGGAAAGACGCGCAGAATCTTGAAGAAGCACAGCGGGCAAAATTGGACCTCATCTGCCGCAAACTTCAGCTTGAGCCCGGCATGCGGGTACTGGATATTGGCTGCGGCTGGGGCGGGCTGGCTTACTATATGGCCAAAAATTATCAGGTCAGCGTTGTAGGCGTCACGATTTCAGCTGAGCAGCAGAAAATGGCGCAGCAGCGTTGCGCCGATCTCGACGTCACGATCCTGCTCCAGGACTATCGCGACCTGCACGAGAGCTTCGACCGTATCGTCTCTGTAGGTATGTTTGAACACGTCGGACCGAAAAATTACGCGACTTATTTTGACGTGGTCGATCGTAACCTCAAGGCGGATGGTCGTTTCCTGCTGCATACCATTGGTTCTAATAAAACCGATGTTAGCGTCGACCCGTGGATCAACAAATATATCTTCCCTAACGGCTGTCTGCCGTCGGTGCGTCATATTGCCGAGTCCAGCGAAGCGCATTTTGTTATGGAAGACTGGCATAATTTTGGGGCCGACTACGATACTACGCTTATGGCCTGGTATGAGCGTTTTCTTAATAGCTGGCCGGAAATTGCCGACAACTATTCAGAGCGCTTCAAACGTATGTTTAGCTACTATTTGAATGCCTGCGCTGGCGCTTTCCGCGCGCGTGATATTCAGCTCTGGCAGGTGGTTTTTTCCCGCGGGGCCGAACACGGTCTGCGCGTCGCCCGCTAAAAATATCCCCCGCTTCGGCGGGGGATATTTTTATTCAGCCGCTTTTTTCAACGCCGCTTCCGCTTCTTTCGCCGCCAGGACACGTTCGACGGTGTCAATAACCGCCTGAGTCTGCGGATCGATTTCAATATTGACCCGGTCGCCCAGTTTTTTCCCGCCAAGCGTGGTGCGCTGCAGCGTTTCCGGGATTAAATGGACGCAAAACCGGGTTGGCGTCACTTCACCCACCGTCAGGCTGATGCCATCCACGCCGATATAGCCTTTATAAAGGATATATTTCATCAGCGTCGCGTCCTGAACCTTAAACCAAATCTGGCGATTATTTTCCGAGGTGAGGATCTTCACCACTTCGGCGGTAGTCATGATGTGGCCTGACATCAGGTGTCCGCCAATTTCATCGCTGAATTTCGCCGCACGCTCGACGTTAACGCTATCGCCCTCGCGAAGCGCGCCCAGATTGGTTATGCGCAAGGTCTCTTTCATCAAGTCAAAACTCACTCGCGCGCCATCGATATCCGTGACGGTTAAACAGCAGCCGTTGTGCGCTACCGAAGCCCCGGTTTCAAGACCCGCCAGCATATGCTCAGGCAGTTCCACGACGTGGGTGCGAAAATTGGGTTTTTCATCAATAGACACCACTTTCGCGGTCCCCTGCACAATACCGGTAAACATATTTTGCTCCTGTATGAATTCGTGACGGTATCAGTACCGTTTTAGGCTATGACGAACAATAACAGCTGGCAAAACAGGTTGCCAGCGCACAACGTGCAGTGGATTTTTTTCACTGGCTAAATAGCCAATCCTCGCTACAATAGTCTGGCAAATCCCTCTGCTTTTTCTTCTTGCTGCTAAAGATGGCGGCTTTTTTAGTCCCCAAATAACAACAATATATAGGTGTTCACGTGCAGAAGTATTTTATTGAAGCGCGTCAGTTATTAGCACTGGCTATACCGGTTATTCTCGCCCAGGTCGCCCAAACTGCCATGGGCTTCGTCGATACCGTGATGGCGGGAGGCTACAGCGCCACGGATATGGCGGCGGTCGCTATCGGCACCTCCATCTGGCTACCGGCCATCCTTTTTGGCCACGGCCTGCTGTTGGCTCTGACGCCGGTTATTGCCCAATTGAATGGTTCCGGCCGTCGCGACCGTATTGCCCATCAGGTGCGTCAGGGATTCTGGCTGGCTGGCTTCGTTTCCATCCTGGTGATGGTCGTCCTGTGGAACGCCGGTTACATCATCAGCTCAATGCATAACATCGATCCGGCAATGGCCGATAAAGCCGTTGGCTACCTGCGTGCGCTGCTGTGGGGCGCCCCTGGCTACCTCTTCTTCCAGGTAGCCCGCAACCAGTGTGAAGGCCTCGCGAAAACCAAGCCAGGAATGGTAATGGGATTTATTGGCCTGCTGGTCAATATTCCGGTGAACTACATTTTTATCTACGGTCACTTCGGAATGCCGGAGCTCGGGGGAATTGGCTGCGGCGTGGCAACGGCAGCGGTTTATTGGGTCATGTTTTTCAGCATGCTCTACTGGGTTCGCCACGCGCGCTCGATGCGCGATATTCATCATACTCAACGCTTCAGCAAACCGGATTTTGCCGTCATCCAGCGCCTGGTACAGCTGGGCCTGCCCATTGCGCTGGCGCTGTTTTTTGAGGTGACTCTGTTCGCCGTCGTGGCGCTGCTGGTCTCCCCTTTGGGGATCGTCGACGTAGCTGGCCACCAGATCGCTCTCAACTTCAGCTCGCTGATGTTCGTGTTGCCGCTCTCTCTGGCGGCTGCGGTGACGATTCGCGTCGGTTTCCGTCTCGGTCAGGGGTCGACCCTGGAAGCGCAAACCTCAGCCAGAACCGGCGTGGGCGTCGGAGTTTGTATGGCCGTTATCACCGCGGTTTTCACTATTCTGATGCGCAAGCAAATCGCGCTACTGTACAACGACAACCCCGAGGTGGTGACGCTGGCGTCGCAGCTGATGCTGCTCGCGGCTATCTACCAGATTTCGGATTCCATCCAGGTTATCGGCAGCGGGATCCTGCGCGGCTATAAGGATACGCGCTCTATCTTTTTTATTACCTTTACCGCCTATTGGGTACTGGGATTGCCGAGCGGCTATCTGCTGGCTCTTACCGATATTGTGGTCCCGCGCATGGGGCCCGCCGGTTTCTGGTGCGGATTTATTATCGGCCTGACCTCCGCGGCTATTATGATGATGCTGCGCATGCGATTCCTCCAGCGCCAGCCTTCCAGCATTATTTTGCAACGGGCGGCTCGCTAGTAAGCACAGAGGTTTTTTAACGATCCAACGGCGCTGATTAAGCGCCGTTATCTATTGATGATGAAGAAATATTCTTTTGCATCAGTAAAATATAAGCAATATGGATAAAACTTCTGCGATTGCGAGAAAACTGAAAGAAAAGTGACGTTTGCCTCTTGCCACAAACCCTCCCTGCCGCTAATATGCGTCCCCGTTGCCGCTGCAACATTGCGTTCATAGCTCAGTTGGTTAGAGCACCACCTTGACATGGTGGGGGTCGTTGGTTCGAGTCCAATTGAACGCACCATAATGCGTTTATAGCTCAGTTGGTTAGAGCACCACCTTGACATGGTGGGGGTCGTTGGTTCGAGTCCAATTAAACGCACCATAATGCGTCCGTAGCTCAGTTGGTTAGAGCACCACCTTGACATGGTGGGGGTCGGTGGTTCGAGTCCACTCGGACGCACCATTTCACAGCCTCGTGATTTGGTGCCGGTTTACCTTTCCTGTTGAAATATCCGAAAATCACCCTCAGCGCTATTTAATTCTGTCAGGTACATTGCTGCTCTTTGCGTTCTGACTCCGCCGCGCAGTAAATGACTTCTGCTGGTTATGTAAATTGAAGTAAATCTCCCCTCTCTCTTTTCTGTTATTTTATTAACGCAGTGCTCTGAATTATATTCTCTCATTTGTAAAAATCTTTCGTTAGATAATAACCCGTTACCTCTGCATTTCATTAAAGATAAGCGAAACGGCAACGATGGCATTAAGAAAAGTATTTCAAAAAATATCAATACAAACCGCTTTGACTGTTCAAAAATAACGACTAAATTTAATTTCTGAACGACAACGGATACGTAATTAAATCGTATCTCCCTGACATTAACGCAACAACAGAGGTGTTAAATATGGCAGAACATCGTGGTGGTTCCGGTAATTTCGCTGAAGACCGTGATAAAGCATCTGAAGCTGGACGTAAAGGCGGCCAGCACAGCGGCGGGAACTTTAAAAACGATCCGCAACGTGCATCTGAGGCCGGAAAAAAAGGCGGCCAAAATAGTCATGGCGGCGGACGTAAATCTGACAACTCCTGATTATTAATTGCTTTAATCTCGGGTCATTAAAAAATGAATATCCTGCGGGTCTGCGGGCTCGCAGTTATTTTCTTTTGTAAAGGTGTTTTATATGAATATGAAGAGCATAGAAGACGTTTTTATTCATCTGCTATCGGATACATATAGTGCGGAAAAACAATTAATCCGCGGACTGGCTAAGTTGGCCAGAGCGGCATCAAGCGAAAAGCTTAGCGCTGCGTTCAGGGCCCACCTGGAGGAGACCCACGGACAAATTGAGCGTATCGACCAAATTGTGGAGCAAGAGGAAAATATAAAAATTAAACGCATAAAATGCGTGGCCATGGAGGGTCTTATTGAAGAAGCTAACGAGGTCATTGAGAGTACTGAGAAAAATGAAGTGCGTGATGTTGCGTTGATTGCCGCGGCGCAAAAAGTTGAACATTATGAAATCGCCAGCTATGGCACGCTCGCCTCGCTCGCAGAACAGCTTGGATATAAAAAAGCGGTAAAAATTTTAGCGGCAACGTTAGAGGAAGAAAAAGCCACCGATCTTAAATTAACCGATCTGGCGTCAGGTAATATTAATCAAAACGCACAAAATAAATAGCCAGAAAATAATCTAATATTGAGGAGCCCATAATGACTCATGTTGAACATTATCACGACTGGCTGCGCGATGCGCATGCTATGGAAAAGCAGGCAGAATCTATGCTGGAATCCATGGCGGGTCGAATTGATAACTACCCTGACCTGCGCAGCAGAATTGAACAACATCTTAGTGAAACGAAACGCCAGATTACGGTACTGGAAGAAATACTCGACCGTAACCATATTTCCCGCTCGGTACTGAAGGATTCGATGAGCAAGATAGCCGCATTAGGTCAATCCATTGGCGGCATGTTTCCTTCTGATGAAATCGTTAAAGGGTCCATCAGCGGCTATGTTTTCGAGCAATTTGAAATTGCCTGCTATACCTCTCTGCTGGCCGCCGCAAATCAAGCTGGCGACAGCGCCGCAATCCCCGCTATCGAATCGATTCTGGCAGAGGAACGAGCCATGGCCGACTGGCTGCTGAAGCATATCCCGCAAACCACGGAGCAGTTCCTCCTGCGCTCTGATACCGCGGGCGTTGAAGCAAAAAAATGACAACTATATAAGCTCCAGACCGAACCCTGAGAGTTGCTGCAGCTGGCCCACGCAGGGTAATCTGAATTAGGGTTGTCTGCTGTTAAGGGGGGATTATCCACTCTTCCAGCCAGGCAGCTTCTCCAGGAGAAGCGCCAGCGAATAACGCACCGCTTTTTCGACCACATCCTGACACTCGCCGGAAAATAGCACCTTATGCGCGCCGATTTCACCGCGAAAGTTCCATGCGAACCAGACGGTACCTAAGATGTCAAATTCATATCTGCCCGGCTATTTAATAAAGCGAATCTCTTCTGCTATGACCACCCGGGACGCTTTCCAGCACCTGTACCACCCCGCCATATCGCCGCTGATTATTTCGATCGGGTATTGCTCGTAAGGCGCAACAGGCGGCGGATATTTTGGCGCGCCCGGCGGGTAATCAGATGTAAAGACCACGCTTCTATCGACAACACCTGAAAGATGGACGCCAGCGATTGGCCCACTTCGCCATTTTGAACCACAATTACTGTGCCAGATTTCCCTAACCCGGAAATGATTTATCGTGGAGCTTCTCAACTGGCGGAAGACCTCCGACAACAAAGGTGATAACAACAACGGCGGGTCAGTCTAAATGAAGAAAATTGCCATTATCGGCGCAGGTCCAACCGGGATTTATACCCTGTTCTCACTACTTCAGCATGGAGAACCGCTGGACGTGTCAATTTACGAGCAGGCCGCGGAAGCCGGCGTAGGGATGCCTTATAGCGACGAAGAAAATTCACGCATGATGCTGGCAAACATCGCCAGCATTGAAATTCCTCCCCTTCTGTGTACCTATCTCGATTGGCTAAAAACCCAGAGCCCGGCGCATCTTGCGCGCTACGGGGTGGATTATGACGCTTTACACGATCGCCAGTTTTTGCCGCGCATTCTGCTGGGGGAATATTTTCGCGATCGTTTTCAGCAGCTGGTCGCCCGAGCTAAAGCCAAGGGCTTTCAGATACAGGTCAATGAGTCATGCCGGGTCACCGACCTGCAGGCCACCGAAGAAGGCGTCAGACTGTGGGTAGAAGATGAACCGATAGCGAAAGCCTTTAACCTCGCGGTCATCGCCACCGGTCACGTCTGGCCTGATGAAGAGGAGTCTACCCGGACCTGGTTTCCCAGCCCGTGGTCAGGTCTGATGGAGGCCAGAATCCCACCCTGCCGGGTGGGTATTATGGGTACCTCGCTGAGCGGAATTGACGCCGCAATGGCGGTCGCCGTTCAGCACGGCCGTTTTATCGGCTCTGACGACGACGCGCTCGCCTTTGAGCTGGACGATGCCAGCAAGGCGCTAAAAATAGTGCTGATGTCGCGCTCCGGCATCCTTCCCGAAGCCGATTTTTACTGCCCTATTCCCTGGGAGCCGCTCAGCATCGTCACCGAAAGCGCGGTGGAAAAAGCCATCGTCGAAGGGAGCGACGGCCTCCTTGACCGGATATTCGATTTGGTGGCGCAAGAAATCGAGCTCGCCGACCCCAGATGGAGCGAAAACATTGCCCTTCGTAACCTTAATGCCGACAGCTTCAGCGAGGCGTGGTTTCGCAAACGCCAGCAGCACAACCCTTTCCACTGGGCGCTGGCTAACCTTGAGGAAGTGGAGCGTAACAAACGCGCACAATATACGATTGCATGGCGCTACGTCATTCTGCGGCTACATGAAGCCGTGCAGGCAGCGGTTCCCCACTTTAACGACGTTGACCGGGAGCGTTTTAAAGGCGGCCTTGCCCGGGTATTTATCGATTGCTACGCCGCTATTCCCTCTGAGTCTATTCGCCGGTTGCTGGCGCTGCGCGAAGCCGGGGTTATAAGCATTCTCGCTTTAGGCCATGATTATGAGATGGACGTTCAGGAGGCCAGAACGGTGATTCGCAATCAGGAGAATCAATATACGTTTGACGTGTTTATTGATGCCCGAGGGCAAAAACCGCTGAAAAATAAGGACCTGCCCTTCCCGCATCTCAAAGAGCAGCTGCTGGCGACAGGCGAAGACATTCCGGAGGTCGGGGATGACTATACGTTGCTGGAGCCTTCTGAAGTACGTGGACGCATCGCTTTTGCCGCGATCCCATGGCTGATGCATGACCAGCCGTTTGTGCAGGGGATCACCGCCTGCGCGGAAATTGGCACCGCGATAGCCAGAGCGATAACCCAGCCGGCGAGCCGCTCCCGCAGACGTTTATCGCCGCTCGACCTCTAAGCCTGCGCCGCCCTGACGGGCGGCGTTTCTAGCGTTTTTGCGGCTGCGGGTGCCAGGGATCTTGTTTATGGTCTTCACTGTCGTCTCTTTTTCTCGGGACTTCGCCCTGCTCACGCGGGTCCTCTTTCGAGGGATGACGCCCACGTTTATCCGGGTCAGCGGGATTGTTTACGGACATAGTTTCCTCCTCAGTCAGCGGTTATTTTTCTATTCTGTCCACCCGCACCACCGGCGGCGTCATTTTTTTGTCCAGACTACCGTTAATACCGATCATCCGATCGGGCTTCACTTCCCGGCCATTAAATACCGCGGCGGGAATAATGACTGAAATGGTGCCGGTTTTATCGCGAAAGCGATAGCGATCTTCGCCGTGCTGTTCAATAAGATTACCGCGTAGTGAAATGGTTGCGCCGTCGTGCATTTCCTGAGCCTGGCGTACGGTCATGATGCGGGCATCTTCGGTCCCGCGATAGCCGTCATCAATCTTGTGCGGCGGAGGCGGTGCGGCATCTTTTTGAAAGCCCCCTTCATCCGCGGCATATACCCCGGGGACCATCAAGGAACAGAAAATACAAAGCAGTAGCTTTTTCATCAACACCTCCGGAAAATTCTTCTGTGGTTATAATAAGTCTGGTTGCGGATGCTTACTTTCACAAGCGCGATCGTTTACGAATTCTCCGAGAAATTATTTCCGCTGCCGCTAAGTAAAAGCATAAATACTCCCGCTGCGCAGAGTTAACACGCTCCGGAATATACCCGTTCGATAGCGATAGAATAGTCCTGAAGTACGCGGAGCTTACTCACCTATGTATTGCAAAAAAGACTCCCGGAAAGCAGTTAATTATCGGGAAAATGGCAGTTAAATATTGGCAATTAAAAACTTAAATCCGTTCACCCATTCGTCAGTAACCCGGAGAAGCTGCCTCACCAACTAATCTTATGCTTTTAACGGGACGCGGCCAGGCCTGGTGCTCCGACGACAGCGTGCTTTAAACCACATGATGCGGTACGCCTTAGCGGCCCGCCGTCGTCTTCAGACAGGAAAGATATTTCTGCGCCGAACTCATCACTATCTGCCGGGCATTTTCGGTAATATTCAGCCCCTCGAAAGCGCCGTACAGCTTCTCAAAACGGACGTCCTCCAGGCGGTCAACGATTTTCTCCACGCTGGCGGCAGCCAACGGCAGCATATTCGGATAGCTCCACATAAACGAGACGGCGTTCGCGCCAGGAGTCACCTGGATGATATCGCCCGCCAGAATAATGCCTTCATCTTTTGCCCAGTGCAGCACGGTTCCCCCGGCAAAGTGTCCGCCAAGCCTCAGCAGCCGCACCTCTGGCAGGATCTCCAGCTCATCCCCTTCCCACAGCGTAATCGCCGGACTGTCGCGCATAATCCATTCGCGATCGCTGGCGTGGAGATAAACTGGCGCATTGAAGGCTTCCGCCCAATCCTGCATGGTCGAGTAGTAATGTGGATGGGAGATAGCAATCGCCTTTATCCCACCCAGCGCGGTTATCAGCGTTTTTGTGGCCGCATCAAGATTAGCGATGCAGTCCCATAAAATGTTGCCCTGCGGAGTGAGCAGCAGAAATGCACGCTGATCGATGGCAAATTTCGGTACCGTTTTGATACTTAATAGCTGGCGGTCATGCTGCTGCCATTTATTCACATGGGTGCGAACCAGAGCCTCTAATTCCATCCATATCTGGCCGCTGACCGGCACGTACTGGCGTTCATCCTGACAAATCTTACACTCTCCAGCGGTTTTATTATCGTCAGCATATGAAGTACCGCAGGTTGCGCACAGCTTAATCATCACTTCTCCTTCAGAAATCGATTATGCGGGAGTCATGAGTATGGCAGATAAGAGATGTATGGCAGAAAGGAGGAAATTCGCAGGGCTTCCGTGCCCTGAAAGAGGGTTATTCGAAATAGACGTCCGGGTTTTCCGACAGCGACACGAAGGTTTTGCTGTTTTTATCCAGCGCGCGAATATCACCGCTTTCAATATCGTAGAACCAGCCGTGCAGACGCAACGTGCTATCGCGCAGGCCAACCGCCACCGACGGGTGGGTTTTGATATTATTGAGCTGGGCGATGACGTTCTCCTGCACCATGCCGTTTACTTTGTCGGTCTCGTTGGCCCAGGTTTTCTTCTCAACGACAGCCTTCGCCGCATCAGCGTAGCGCAGCCAGTGGGAAACGGCAGGCATCGGATCCAGACACTGGCAGGTAGCAATCGCTTTCATCGCGCCGCAGTTTGAGTGGCCGCAAATCACGATATCGCTCACGCCGAGGGCGACAACGGCGTACTCAATGGTTGCGGAAACCCCGCCCGGCTCTGGGCCAAAAGAGGGCACGATATTCCCGGCGTTACGAATAACAAACAGCTGTCCCGGCTCCTGCTGGGTCACCAGTTCCGGCACCAGGCGGCTATCTGAACAAGAGATAAACAGCGCTTTGGGGTTCTGGCTGGATGCGAGGCTGCGGAAGAGCTCTTTACGTTGCGGGAAGATCTCTTTCTGGAAGTTGAGGAAACCCTCAATGATATGTTGCATAGCAGTGTCTCTTTTCTCTGTTTTAATGACGATATGACAAAGATCACATTTAGCCAGTTTATCACCGACGCGCGAAATGGGAATCGTTATTCGAATATCAGCTTAACCATCGCCCCACAAAGCCAGGTGACAGAGCGTTCAATATTGTTTATTTTTTGCTTGAGAAAACCATCATGAGCGGGAGCCAGAGACGACTTAGCGCTCAACATCAACCAGGAGCGTTTATGTACTTATCCAGCCTGATGGCTATTGCCGCAGTACTCATTATGGGCGTTATCAGTCCCGGCCCGAGCTTTATTTACGTCGCCCGCAATGCCGTCGCGCGCTCAAGGCTCCATGGCCTGGTCACCGCTCTGGGAACCGGTATGGGGGCCGCCATTTTTTCAATCATGGCGATGATGGGGTTGCAAAAAATCCTGACGGCGGTGCCGGAGATGTTTATCGGCCTGAAGGTCGCAGGCGGCCTGTATCTGTTATGGCTGGGCTATAAAATTTATCGCGGCGCGGCGCAGCCGATGGATTTTGCCGCAGGCGGCATGGCGGCGGAACATTCGCTATTCAAAACGTTCCGCGATGGCCTCTATACCCAGCTCAGCAACCCCAAAACGGCGCTGGTGTTCGCCTCAATTTTTACCGCTCTGCTGCCGGAACGCATTCCGCTGTCCTTCTACTATATCGTGCCGCTGATGAGCTTTCTGATTGATGTCAGCTGGTATTCGCTGGTGGCCCTGGTGCTCTCTTCCGCCAGACCGCGTAGCGTTTATCTGCGCATGAAGCATAAGATTGATATCGTCACCGCCACGGTGCTTGGCGCGCTCGGCCTGCGCCTGATTTTCACATCGTGGTCAAAGTAAGCCCACGGCTCTGATTTCCCCGCTAAACGGTATAAATACGAATATCGTGTTCGCTAAAAGCGTCGCGATATTCCCGACTGATGTTCTCCTCAACCACCAGCACATCAATGGCGCTGCTGTCGACCACCACGAAGCGCGCCACCGCCGGGATCTTATCGGAAGTCAGACCAACAATAATCTCGCTGCACTGTTTTATCACCGCTTTTTTAAATTCGCAGTCGGGATAGTCGAACCCCGTCAGCCCGGATTCCGGCGCCATCGCACAGCCGCCGATAAAGCCCTGATCGAAGAGCATGCCCTGAATCTGCGCGACGGCCGAGGCTCCCACGCAGCCGCCGCTGCCACGCTGGATCTGGCCGCCAAGCATCACCACGTCATAGAGCGGCTTTTTTAACAATACCGCGGCAATCTCGGGGGAATTGGTTACCACCGTTAACGCCAGCTCGGTTGGCAGCGCCTCCGCCATCGCCAGGTTGGTGGTACCGGTGTCGATAAAAATGCAGCCGCCGGGCTTCACCAGCTTTGCGCATTTCTGCGCGATTCTGCTTTTTGTCGCCGTATTCTTCTCTTTCCGCGCGCTGTAGTCACCCGCCTCAGGCAGGGTCATCACCGCGCCACCGTAGACCTTTTTGCAGTAGCCTTCGCGGCTAAGCTCATGTAAATCACGACGAATCGTATGCTCAGAGACGTTCAGACGGCTGGCCAGTTCTGCGCAAACCACTCTGCCGTTCTCCTGCAAGATCTGGCAAATAAGCGCTTGTCGTTGTTTGGGGAAAGCTGCATAATCGAGCACAAATAACTCCTGATGAAATCTTCAACGAGCAACAAAGTGCATAATCGTGCATTATTACCCTGACTGTCAACATACCCTATGAATATGAAGAGGTTTACTATGAAAATTGGTCACATCGCCCTGTGGACCCGCCAGCTTGACCTGCAGGCCCGTTTTTGGGTTTCGTTTTTCGACGGCGAAATTAATGAAAAGTACTGCAGCAAAAACAACCCCGGCTTTGAGTCCTTTTTTGTCAAAATTGGCGAGGACATTTCCATTGAGCTGATGACCAAACCGGGACTTGTCGACCAGACGGTGGATAATAACCATACTGGCTGGGTTCATCTGGCGATCGCGGTTGGTGGCGCTGAAAACGTGGATATGCTGGCGAAACGCGCCGCTGCGCAGGGGATTCTGGTTTCTCCGCCGCGAACCAGCGGAGACGGCTACTATGAGGCGGTGATTAAAGACCCGGATGGCAACCTGGTTGAAATCATCGCATAGTTAAAGAAATTCTGTAGACAGGAGACACCGGTGGCCAACTATCGCGTAATCGATAAACAAAACTGGCCGCGAAAAGATCATTTTGATTTCTATCGCGGTTTTGCCAACCCCAGCTTTAATCTTTGCGTTCCCATAGAAGCGCAGCGGCTATACGAATGTGCGAAGGACCGCGATGTCTCTTTTTTCCAGCTGGCGCTCTATGCGCTGGTTCGCGCGGCTAACGGCGTGCCGCAGCTTAAACAGCGGCTGCTGGATGACGATATTATCGAATATGACCAGCTGGCGGTGATGACGCCGGTGATGACCGGGCAGGAAGGTTTTCGCCAGGTCTGGTGCGACAATGCCGCCGATTTTGCCGCCTTTAGCCGTGCCGCTACGCCAAATATTGAAGCGGCAAAACGCACCGCGCCGGCGCCGCTGATCGTCGACGGCGAAAATTTTATCTGCGCCAGCTGCCTGCCGTGGCTGCACTTCAGCGCGATCACCCACGCCGAATATTTCGTCGGCGCAGCGGTACCTGCGCTCACCTGGGGCAAGCTTAAAAACGGTATTGTCCCGGTTGCCGGGAAATTTAATCATGCCTTTGTCGATGGCCTGCACGCCAGCCGCTTTTTCGCCCTCGTCGAAGAGGCTTTTGCCGAGCCCGATACCCTCTGGCATTCGCGCTAGACAAACCGCTTACGCCAGCACGGCATCACTTCCTCTTTCATCCACATCCTGCCCCGGTCTTCCGGGGCGATAGGCGCGCCCCTCATTTCCACGCTGTTGCAAATCCAACACCCTGGTGAATTCAGGTTGCAATTGCAGCAGCATCTCAGCCAAGATAAAAACCTATCTCATTGATTATTAAAATTTTAAATCTCAAAAACGTTCTGGCATAGCCTTTGCTTCAGCTGTCATATAACCCACTGGAATCATTAAGTATTTAGTTAGCTAATTTTTGCATATGCCGTTTGTTTAACCATGAGAAGTGACTATGCCCGACGATAAACCAATCATTCATTACACCCGCCAGCTTCCAAAGGCGCACGTTATTCGCAGCGATGACGAAGCTATCGCTATCGCCCATGAGATTGCCGCGGTGCTGCAGCCCGGCGCGGCACAACGCGATCGCAGCGGCATCGTACCGGCGGAAATTATCGACACCTATTCCAACAGCGGCCTGTGGGGGATCACCGTCCCGAGGCAATGGGGCGGAGCCGAAGTTTCCGCCGCGACGCTGGCCCAGGTGATTGCAATTATTTCCGCCGCCGACCCGTCGCTGGGACAGATACCGCAGAACCATTACTGCCTGCTGGAGGATATTCGTCTGCAGGGGAGCCAGGAGCAGCAGGCATTCTTCTTCGCTCAGGTGCTGAAAGGCTATCGCTTTGCCAACGCGCTTTCGGAAACCGGCGGCAAGACGGTGCTCGATATTCGCACTCGTCTTGAGGCCAGCGACCGAGGTCTGCGGATCTCCGGTCGTAAGGGCTATTGCACCGGTTCACTCTATGCCCACTGGATTGGCATTCTGGCGCTGGATGCTGAGAATAACGCCCAGCTGGCGTTTGTTCCGCGCGACTCCGCCGGGCTTACCGTGGTCGATGACTGGGCCTGCCTCGGGCAGCGTACCACCGCCAGCGGGACGGTACTGGCGGAAGATCTTGCCGTGCAGCCTTTTCATCTGTTCCCGACGTGGAAATCCTACGCCACCCCAACCCTTGCCGGGCCATTTGCCCAGCTCACTACCGCCGCCATCGATCTGGGTATCGCCCGGGCGGCGCTTAACGACACGGTGAGCTTTGTCAGCGAATTCGCCCGCCCGTGGATTGATGCCGGCGTCGAGCGCGCCAGCGAAGACCCGCTGACTATCTATCACATCGGCCAGCTCGATAGCCGACTGGCCGCCGCCGATGCGCTGCTGGAGCGGGCCGGAAAAGTGCTCGATCGCTACAAATACGATCTGAGCGAGGAGAACGTCGCGCAGGCGTCTGTCGCCGTGGCGCGCGCTAAGGTCTTTACCACCGAAGCGGCGCTGGAGGCCGCCAGCCGCCTGTTCGAACTTAGCGGCACCCGCTCAACCAGCAACAGCCTGAACCTCGATCGCCACTGGCGCAACGGGCGCGTCCATACCCTGCACGATCCGGTGCGCTGGAAATATCAGCTGCTGGGCAACTGGGTACTTAACGGCATTCCTCCGCAACGTCATGACTGGAACTGAGATGAACAGCGCGCTGGCTTTTTTCGCTGATATTGACTGGGAGGACGTGGCGCAGGCCAGCCTCGACACCCTCACTATGCTGGGCTGGTCGCTGAGCTTTACCGTATTGATTGGTCTGCCGCTGGGGATCGTGCTCTATCTCAGCGGCCAGCCGCGTCTACTGCACGCTCCGCGCCTCTATCGCCTGCTGTCGCTGGGAGTCAACGTTCTGCGCTCGCTGCCGTTTATCATTTTATTAATCGTGATGATCCCGGTGACAACGCTGATTACCGGTACCTCGCTCGGGGTTGAAGGCACCATTCCGCCGCTGGTGGTTGGCTGCGCGCCCTTCTTTGCCCGGCTGGTGGAAACCGCGCTGCGGGAAGTAGAGCACGGGCTGGTAGAGGCCAGCTGGTCGATGGGCGGTAATACCTGGCAGCTCATCTGGCACACCCTGCTGCCGGAATCCCGCTCCGGGCTCATTGCCGCCGTTACCGTGACCGCGATTTTACTGGTTGATTACACCTCAATGGCCGGAGTGATCGGCGGCGGCGGACTGGGCGACCTGGCCATTCGCTTTGGCTATCAGCGCTTTCAAACGGATGTGATGGTGATAACCGTCCTGCTGCTGGTTGCGCTGGTGCAGATACTACAAATGAGCGGCGATCGTCTGGTAAAGGCGATGAGCCGTAAATAACGACAGATTCAGGAATAAGACAATGAAAAAAACGACTATCGCAGCCGGGCTTCTGGCCCTCTTCTCTTTATCCGTCAGCGCCAGCGAGACGCTGACCGTGGGCGCAACGCCGGTTCCCCATGCCGAAATTCTCGAATTTGTGAAGCCGGAGCTGGCGAAACAGGGGGTCGACCTGAAAATCAAAGTCTTCAACGACTTTATCCAGCCAAACCAGCAGCTGGCGGAAAAAAACCTTGATGCCAACTACTACCAGTACCGCCCGTTCCTCGATAACTACAACCAGACCCGCCACACCACTCTGCTGCCGGTGGTCGGCGTGCATATTGAACCCTTTGGCGCTTATTCGGGTAAATATAACAGCATCAAAGAGGTGCCGGATGGCGCTACCGTTGCTATTCCGAACGATCCGGTGAATACCGGACGCGCGCTGGTAATGCTCAGCAACGCCGGGCTGATTACCCTGAAAAACCCGCAGGATCCGCAGTCGGCGACCAAAGATATTATTGCCAATCCGCACCATTTTAAAATTCGCGAACTGGAAGGGGCGATGCTGGCGCGGGCGGTAAATCAGGTCGATCTGGCGTTTATCTTCGCCAACTATGCGCTGGAGGCCGGGATTGATACCGACAAGGCGCTGCTGGTGGAAAAAGGCAGCGATCTTTACGTCGAGTATCTGGTGGCGCGCCCGGACAACATCAACGACCCAGGCATTCAGAAACTGGCGAAAGCCCTGCATTCAGATAGCGTGCGTAACTTCATCCTCACCCGCTATAAAGGCAAAATTTTGCCCGGTTTTTAACCGTTCACTCTCCGTTGGCAGCTTTCGGGCTGCCGTTTAATTCCGTTAACCGGGTACGCTACCGTGACGCAAAAACTCACCGCCAGAACGCATATACAGTTAAGCCAGATAAGTAAAGCCTACCCCAACGGCGTGCAGGCGCTACGCAATATTAACCTCGAGATCAATCAGGGAGAGATCTTTGGCATTATCGGGCGCAGCGGCGCCGGAAAATCAACCCTGCTGCGCCTGTTCAATCGCCTGGAAAACGCCGATAGCGGCGAGATTATCATTCACGGCGAACCCACGCGGCGCTACTCCCGCAGCCATCTTCGCGATCTGCGCCGCCGGGTGGCGATGATTTTCCAGCACTTTAATTTAATGGCCACCAAAACGGTGGCGCAAAACGTTGAACTGCCGCTGAAAATGGCCGGAGTGCCGCGTGCGGAAAGGCAGAAACGGGTTGCGGAGATCCTCGAACTGGTCGGACTCAACGCCCTGCGCGACAGCTGGCCGGCGAAGCTTTCCGGCGGTCAGAAGCAGCGTACCGGCATCGCCCGCGCGCTGGTCACACAGCCGGAGATCCTGCTGTGTGACGAAGCCACTTCCGCCCTCGACCCGGAAAATACCCTGGCGGTGCTGAAGCTGCTGAAAGAGATTAATCAGCGCCTCGGACTCACTATCGTACTGATCACCCACGAGATGGACGTCATTCGCACCCTCTGCGATCGGGTCGCCGTGCTCGAGCGCGGAGAAATTATCGAACAGGGCGAGGTGTGGCGCGTATTTGGCCATCCCCGGCATGAAGTCACGCAAAGTATGCTCGGCACGCTGCATCACGATCGCGCGGATGAGCGTTCGCCGCTAACCGGCAGTCAGCAGCTGGTCACGCTGCATTTTGACGGCAGCAGCGGGCATGAACCCAACTTACAGCATATCGCCGCCCTGCTGGGCGACGACGCGCGACTGCTGTACGGTAGCTGCGAGCAGATTCAGGGACGGGTTATCGGTCAACTGCGGGTACGCCTCGCGAAACCGCTGGCTGACCCCGGCCTCCAGCAGCAATCCGGCTGGGTGGCGGACCGCTTAACCTTATCCGACGAGCGCACAGCAGAGAATGCTGGCGCTTAGCACAAAAATGGCAGATTAATGCTGGATTATTACTAATGCTAAATCGCTATAAGCCATAGCCTTTCGGTGTTAGACAGGCCGCGATGCGCCTCTTATCTTGCGTCATGATTTGTAAATATCTCACGCAATCATTTGATGAGGGAGCACTTTTGTCCAGACTACTGCACGGGTTAAAAACCAAACAAACGCGGTTCGCGCTTGCTCTGAAAATCGCGTTTCTCGGCGGCGCGGTGGCATTTTCTTCCGTCGCCATCGCCGACGATATTTTAAAGGAGGGGATTACCCCGGCCAGCGATGCCAGCCAGATCCCCGCGGCCGCGAAGCTGCGTAAAGATACCGTTGTGGCAGGTATTTCCGAGCCGCAGGGTATTTTTAACCCTTACTTTTTCGTCAACGGCTGGGATGAGAACGTCACCAACGTGATTTTCTCACGCCTGATCGACTGGGACAGCCATGGCAAACTGGTGCCGGGCCTCGCCGAAAGCTGGACGGTGAGCCCGGACTACAAGGTATACACCATCAGGCTGCGCCCCAACCTGACCTTTAGCGACGGTTCGCCGCTGACCGCCGAGGATGTCGCCTTTACCCTCACCGTGCTGCTGGACCCGAAATACGACGGCGATACCGATATCACCCTCGCCAATATCGCCGGCGGCGCGGAGTACAAAGCGGGAAAAGCCGATAGCGTCAGCGGTCTGAAAGTGCTTGACCCCTTAACGCTGCAGGTCACCACCAGCCAGCCGGGCGCGACGACGCTGGCAAAAATTGGCGGTCCGGTCCTCTCCAGAGCCTATTACGGTAAAGGCTACCAGCGCGGCAATCTTGACTATCTGCGCACCCTGCACGGTAAACCGCTGGGCAACGGCCCTTACGTTTACGACAAATATATTCCCGGTCAGGAGATTCGTTTCCACGCCAATAGCCATTTTTATCGCGGAACCCCGCCCACTCCGCGCTTTATTTATCGCGTGACGAATCCGTCGACTAACTTTCAGCTATTCCAGACGGGTGAAACCGACTACGACGCCTTTACCTCGCGTCCTGATGATATTGAACAGCTAAAAATGCTCGGTTTTGCCAACATCAACCTCTACGGCTCCAGCGACTACAGCCAGGTCGAATTCAACGTCCGCCGCCCGGCATTACAGGACGTAAAGGTGCGCCAGGCGCTGATATACGGCCTCGATCGCCAGAAGCTGATTGATGTGGTCTACCAGGGCTACGGTAAAGTGGCGATCGAGCCTATCGCGCCGATCTCCTGGGCTTACAACCCCGACGGGGTGAACCCGTATAAATATGACCCGGAGCAGGCGAAAAAGCTGCTTGACGAAGCCGGCTGGAAACCGGGGCCGGACGGTATCCGTGTCAAAGATGGCAAACGTCTGGAGTTAACCCTGCTGGCCAGCAAGAAAGTGCTCAACGATGCGCTGATCCCCATCGCCAAAGAGAACTGGCAGCAGATTGGCGTCCTGTTAAAGCCGCAGGTCGTCGATTTCAACGCCCTGATGGCGCAGCGTAAATCAGGTAATTACGACCTGGCGTCGTTCAGCACCAGCACCCTTAACGACCCGCACGATGGCGTCTGGGATTTTTACAGTACGGAAGCGAAAGAGTCCGGCTATAGCAATCCGCAGGTCGATAAGCTGATTACCGAAGGCAACTCGGTGCTCGACGTCGAGAAACGTAAGCCTATCTATCATCAGCTGTATCAGGTGCTGGCGCAGGACCCACCGGTTATCCTGCTCGGCTATCGCGAAATTCTCTCCGCCAGCAGCGCCCGGGTCACCGGCTTCAAACCGGATATCTACAACGGCCTGACCGGCAGCCTGCCGGATGTCAAAATCGTTAAGTAAATCCCCGGCCGCCGGGTCTCCCGGCGGCTGACGCGAGAATGTCATGAGAAATTTCATCCTGAGAAGGCTGCTGCAAACGCTGCCGATGCTGCTGCTGGCTTCCTTTATTATTTTTATGCTGTTCGCCAAAACGCCGGGCGACTTTATCGACGGTAATATCAATCTGACCGCCGCCCGCGCCGCCGAGCTGAAAGCGATTTACGGTCTGGATCAGCCGCTGCTCACCCGCTATTTCCGCTGGCTTGGCCAGCTGCTGCGCGGCGATCTCGGGTTCTCGCTGCAGTACCAGATCCCCGTCAGCCAGCTGCTCAACCAGTACATCTGGAACTCCTTTCTGCTGGCAAGCGTGGCGCTGGTGTTCTACTGGGGGATTGGCCTGACGGTGGGCGTGGTCTCGGCGCTGAAGCCTGACTCGCTGTTCGATCATCTGGTGAGCGTCGCGGTTTTCGCCGCCATGTCGTTCCCGACCTTTTTCCTTTGTCTGCTGCTGATCAAGTGGTTCGCCGTCGATCTGCACTGGCTGCCGGTGGGCGGCATGACCAATACCGGCAGCGACGATAGCGGCTGGAATTATGTATTGCAGGTCGCCGCCCATCTGGTGCTACCGGTTCTGGCGCTGGTGATGCTGCAGGCGGGTAGCCTGACCCGCTATTTTCGCGCCAGCATGCTCGATGTGGTGAAAATGGACTTCATCCGTACCGCACGCGCCAAAGGTTTGCGCGAACGCACGGTTATCCTGAAGCACGCACTGCGTAACGCCCTACTGCCGATAATTACCCTGCTTGGCTTCGAGCTGCCGGGTCTGTTCTCCGGGGCGATCATCACTGAAAAAGTGTTTAACTGGCCGGGCGCCGGACATATTCACATTGATTCGCTGGCCGCCCGCGACTACCCGGTTTTAATGGGCTTCACCCTGTTTCTGGCGGTGCTGACCATTCTTGGCAACCTGATTGCCGATGTGCTCTACGCGTGGGCCGACCCGCGCATTCGCGTGAGGTCCTGATGCTCAGCTCTCTGTTTTCTTCCAGCCGACGCCTGCGCAAGGCGGAAATCCCGGCGCTGGCCCAAGTGACCCCGTCCCCCTGGCATCAGGCCTGGCGGGCGCTGCGCCGCAACCGTCTGGCGATGCTGTGCCTGCTGCTGCTGTCAGCGATGGCGCTGTGGTGCGTACTGGGTCCGCTGTGGTCGCCGTGGCAAGACGATGCCACCGATGCGCTAATGATCAACAAACCGCCCGGCGCGGAGCACTGGCTGGGCACCGATTTTCTCGGCCGCGATATCTATACCCGCCTGCTGCTGGCCGGACGTATTTCGCTGATTATTGGTCTGCTGACCATGCTGCTGTCGGTCGCCCTTGGCTATCTGCTCGGGGCGCTGGCGGGGTACGCAGGCGGCCTGACCGATAAACTCATTATGCGTTTTGCCGCTCTGGTGATGACCATTCCCGGCCTGCCGCTGCTGATAGTGGCGGGCGCGATGCTCTCAGAGCTCGATTTTTCTCCGGATTCACGCATTTATATGGTGGTAATCATGCTGAGCCTGCTGGAGTGGCCGAAGCTGGCGCGGCTGGTGCGCGGGCAGTGTCTCTCCCTGCGCGAGCGCGACTTTATGCTGGCGACCCAGGTGCTGGGACTGTCGGCGCGACGACGCCTGTTTGGTCATCTGCTGCCCAACACCATACCGATTCTGGTGGTGATGGCGACTATGGCGGTCGCTAACGCCATCCTCAGCGAGTCGGCGCTCAGCTACCTCGGGCTTGGGGTCGTGCCGCCGACGCCATCGTGGGGCAATATGATGGACGCCGCCAACAGCCTGATCGATTTTCAACGCCGACCCTGGCTGTGGATGCCGCCGGGGATCGCCATTTTTATCACCGTCATTGCCATTAACGTGCTGGGCGACGGCCTGCGCGACGCCATGGATCCCAAAATGAAGCAGAGGCTGAAATGAGCAGCCCGTTAATCACGTTTAATCAGCTTTCGGTCTCTTTTGCCGCCGAAAAAAGCCGGGTACGCGCGGTACAGGAGGTATCGTTCACTATCCACGCCGGGCAGACCGTTGGCGTGGTCGGCGAGTCCGGCTGCGGTAAAAGCGTCACCGCCATGTCGTTAATGGGCCTTCTGCCGCCGCAGGCGGCGCGCATTGACGGCGGGGAAATTCTTTTCGAAGGACAGAACCTCCTGCGGCTGAACAACGCCCGTATGGCGGATCTGCGCGGCAATCAGCTGGCGATGATTTTCCAGGAGCCGATGACCGCCCTCAATCCGGTACTCACCGTCGGCGAGCAGCTGTGCGAACCGCTGATTCGCCACCGCGGTGAATCGCCGAGGGCCGCATGGCAGCACGCTATCCAGTTAATCACCCATGTCGGGCTGGCGCGGGCGGAAAGCCTGATGACCAGCTATCCGCATCAGCTTTCCGGCGGCATGCTGCAGCGGGTAATGATCGCCATGGCGCTGAGCTGCCGGCCGAAGCTGCTGATTGCCGACGAGCCGACCACCGCCCTGGACGTCACCGTGCAGGCGCAGATCCTGCGCCTGCTGCGCGAACGAGCGCGGGCCCACCGGATGGCGCTGATGTTGATAACCCACGATCTCGGGGTTATCGCGCAGATGGCCGAACGCGTTGTGGTGATGTACGCCGGACGCATCGTCGAACAGGGCGCGACCGCCGCTATTCTGCGCAACCCGCAGCATCCCTACACCCAGGGGCTGATTGCCTCGCGTCCGGTAGCGGGGGAACGCCGCCGACGCCTTTACTCGATCCCCGGTCAGGTACCGGACCTCGCCGCCCTGCCCGCCGGATGCGCCTTCGCCGGGCGCTGCGCAAAAGCGACCGCGCGCTGCCGCCAGAGTGTTCCGCCACTGGTGGGACAAATCCAGCAGGCAGCCTGCTTTTACAGTGAACTCGCGGAGTCGAGAGTATGAGTCATGAATACGTGATTGAAGTGGATGGGCTGAAAAAACATTTCCCGCTGCGCGATGGGCTATTCGGCCAGCAGACCGGCGAGCTGCGGGCGGTGGATGGCGTGAGTTTTAAGATCCGCCGGGGAACGATTTTTGGCCTGGTGGGCGAATCCGGCAGCGGTAAGACCACCGTTGGCCGCACGCTGCTGGGGCTGTACGAGAAAACCGCAGGCAGCGTAAAATTTTGCGGTCAGGAGCTTGCTGAACTGTCGCCGCAGGCGATGCGCGCGCTGCGCCCGAAAATGCAGCTGGTCTTTCAGGATCCCTACAGTTCGTTAAACCCGCGTATCCGCATCGGTGACGCCATCGGCGAGGCGATGCTGGAGCACAAGCTCTGCCGCCGGGCAGAGCTGTATGACAAAACCATTGAGGTGATGCGCATCTGCGGGCTGTCGCCACAGCATTACAACCGCTTCCCGCACGAGTTTTCCGGCGGCCAGCGTCAACGCATCGGTATTGCCCGGGCGCTTATCTTAAACCCGGATTTTATTATTGCCGATGAGCCGATTTCGGCCCTCGATGTGTCGATTCAGGCGCAGATTATTAATCTGTTTTCCGACCTGCGCGACGACCACGGGGTAACGTTTTTGTTTATCTCCCACGACCTTGGCGTGGTAGAGCATCTGTGCGATGACGTAGCGGTGATGTATCTCGGGCAGCTGGTGGAGACCGCCAGCCGCGATGCGCTATTCAGTCGGCCTCTGCATCCTTACACCCGGGCACTGCTGGCGGCGGTACCAACCCTCGACCCGAACAGCGAACCGGTAGCTGTAGTACAAGGTGAAATCCCCGACCCGTCCCGGCCGCCTTCCGGGTGCCGCTTTTCCTCCCGTTGCCCGCAGGCCAGCGACCGCTGCCATCGCGATATTCCGCTTTTAAGAGAAGCTGCCGACGGTCATTACGTCGCCTGTCATGCGGTTTAACGCCTGCCCGGAGCTGGCTAAGCTGATGATAAACGGTTTGAACCTCTCTTCCCGCTTATCGCTATGTGCTAACCGGGCTCATGCCGGATGCATCCCCCTGGCGTTTTGCCTATACTTGTTGTCGGTCAAAACAGAACTTAAATGGGTAACTCATGGAAATTGATCTCGATAATCTGGTTTTTAGCGGGCTGGAAGAAGCGCAGGAGCGCAACGCTGAACGCCTTGAAGATGCCGATAAAAAAGCGCAGGCCATCGTTGCCGATGATGATTGCGGCGACGCATGTAAAATCTAATGACCAAACCGGCGACTGCGCCGGTTTTTTTTAACCTTGCGCCCCTCCTCTATTTTCATAAGACGCTTTCGTCCCTCGCTGTGGTAGTCATAGCCTGTTCTTTAGCAAGGGTTGGATAGACGAGCAGGCAATGACGACCGGGTTAAATATAGTGTTATTTACCGGGCCACATTAATTTCCTGCATGAATAGCCTGGGTGAAAAAATCTATATTCCTGGTTTTCACAGGGTGCACTCAAACTATTATCAAGCGTAAAATGCCGTGATTTTTATTGACAGAGTTAGCCAGGCGGTTTAATAAAAAAACCGGCAAAACGTCGTTTGATAGCAAAAAAAATATCTGGCTATTTATGGAGAAAACTATTCTCTGAATTAATCAGCAAAACCTTCATGATTGACTAATAAAGATTTCATTTTAAATGGGTAATGTGAATCACAAAACTCTGGGGAAAAATGACTCTTTTGCGGCGTTCGTTAAAGACGATCTTCGGATTTCGCCCGCAAACCACCCGGCCACCATCTTTGGAAAATAATCTTCGGTAAATGAGTTCGAGCTATTTGTTGCGGAATGCTGTATGGTCATAAGCCCTTAAATCAGGAAATATCATATGTCAGAACGCAAAGACGCTAAAACTCGCCGTAATTATCTCGTAAAATGTTCCTGCCCTAACTGCTCTCAGGATTCAGAACACAGCTTCAGCCGGGTCCAAAAAGGTGCGCAACTCATTTGCCCCTACTGCCATAAACTTTTCCAGTCTTCGTCACGCTCCGCAGCTTAATTATCACTTGCCAGATACCGATTGCCCACCTCTGTGAGCAATAGTCGGCTAACGCCGATGGTTTTTCTGACCAGGAAAAGCCCGCCTGCGCGGGTTTTATTTCGATTTGAATAGACTTCCCGCCCGCTTACTGTATAGTCGAAGCGGTTTTTATATTTAAAAGGTATTTATTTGTTCCAAAAAATGACAGGTATTGTCAAAACATTTGATAATAAAACAGGCAAAGGCCTGATAATTCCCTCCGATGGCCGTAAAGATGTTCAGGTGCATATTTCCGCATTATCCCCCGGTGAACCCAGCACAATCAGCCCCGGAATCCGCGTAGAATTTCGTCGGGTAAATGGACTACGTGGCCCCACCGCCGCCAACGTCTATCTTTCTTAAAAAGATCAAAAAACTCCGAATATTGCTTCATCGCAGCATCCCGGGGCTTAAAACATCGCCAGAAAATGCTTCACCGTGCGCGAGCGCTCATAGCGCCGCCAGGCGATAGCAATGTCGGTTTTTAACGGCGTGCCCTGCAAGGGGTGATAGCTAACATTAGGCAGAGTGATGCAGGTCATCGACTGCGGCACCAGCGCAAAGCCGAATCCGGCCTCCACCATACTGAGCGACGATGATATTTGCGATGACTGCCTGGCTTGCTGCACGTCAATACCGGCGCGCAGATAGCTGTTATAGACCAGTTCATACAGTCCAGGCGCGACTTCGCGTGGGAACAGGATCGGCGCCACGTCGCTAAGCTGTTCAAGGGCTAGCTCGCTACGTGACGACAGCGGATGCGTACGCGCCAGCGCAATCACCATCGGCTCTTGATCGATAATCCTCAGGTTGAACGCTTTACTGCTCTCACAGGGCAGACGTACAAAAGCGATATCCAGCTCCGCTTCGCCAAGCGCCCCCATCAGCGTCGCCATATTGCCCTCGACCTGATGCAAGGTTACCGCCGGGTAGCTCTGCTGAAACTGCCGCAGCAGGCTAAAGATCTGCGGGTGAAAAGCATCAGAACTGGTGATGCCCAGCGATAGCCGGCCGTTCACCCCGCGGGCAATCCCTTTGGTTTTTTCTAACGCCGCATCGCTTAACGCCAGGATCTGACAGGCATCCTCGTAAAACGACTCCCCCGCTTCCGTCAGCTCAACGCCCCGGGTTAAACGGCGGAAAAGAGGCGTACCAATCTCCCGTTCAAGCCGCTGAATTTGCTGGCTTAATGGTGGTTGCGACATGCCAAGCTCTTTTGCCGCTTTAGTAAAGTGTCGCGCCTCGGCGACGGCGACAAAGTAACGCAGATAGCGAAGTTCCATATCGAATACGTCTCAAACAGACATGGTTTCTATATTGGAACTGTGAGCTGAATCGCGTCAACATTAATTTAACCTTTCTGATATTTGTTGAACGAGGAAGCGGGTAATGAACCATTCTGCTGAATGCTCTTGTGAAGAGAGCCTGTGCGAAACGCTACGAGGATTTTCCGCGCAACATCCCGATAGCGTCATCTATCAGACCTCTCTGATGAGCGCGCTGTTAAGCGGCGTTTATGAAGGCAACACGACCATCGCCGATTTACTCACCCACGGTGATTTCGGCCTTGGAACCTTTAATGAACTCGACGGCGAGATGATCGCGTTTAGCAGCGAGGTTTACCAGCTGCGCGCCGACGGTAGCGCCCGTAAAGCCCGAATGGATCAGCGTACGCCGTTCGCGGTGATGACCTGGTTTCAGCCGCAGTACCGCAAGACATTTGATAAGCCGGTCAGCCGCGAGCAGCTACACGCGATAATCGACCGGCAAATCCCTTCCGATAACCTGTTCTGCGCCCTGCACATTAACGGTCATTTTCGCCATGCCCACACTCGTACCGTACCGCGCCAGGCGCCCCCCTATCGGGCGATGACCGATGTGCTCGACGATCAGCCGGTTTTCCGTTTTAACCAGCGCGAAGGCGTGCTGGTGGGGTTCAGAACGCCGCAGCATATGCAGGGCATTAACGTCGCCGGCTACCACGAACACTTCATCACCGATGACCGTCAGGGCGGCGGTCATCTGCTGGATTACCAGCTCGACCACGGCGTGCTGACCTTTGGCGAGATCCACAAACTGATGATTGACCTGCCGGCCGATAGCGCTTTTCTGCAGGCCAATTTGCATCCGGATAATCTTGATGCCGCCATTCGCTCAGTGGAAAACTAAGGAGATTCTCTTGGATAATCAACATCAACCGCGCCAGTGGGCGCACGGCGCCGATTTAATAGTCAGCCAGCTAGAAGCTCAGGGCGTCCGCCAGGTGTTCGGCATTCCGGGGGCAAAAATCGATAAAGTCTTCGATTCGCTGCTCGATTCAACCATTCGTATTATCCCGGTGCGCCACGAAGCCAACGCTGCCTTTATGGCCGCCGCGGTTGGCCGTATCACCGGTAAAGCGGGGGTCGCGCTGGTCACCTCCGGCCCCGGCTGCTCCAACCTGATTACCGGCATGGCCACCGCCAACAGCGAAGGCGATCCGGTGGTGGCGCTGGGCGGCGCGGTAAAACGGGCCGATAAAGCCAAACAGGTGCATCAGAGTATGGATACGGTGGCCATGTTTAGCCCCGTGACCAAATATTCGGTAGAAGTGACCGCCGCAGATGCGCTGGCGGAAGTGGTCTCTAACGCGTTTCGCGCCGCCGAACAGGGGCGCCCGGGGAGCGCATTCGTCAGCCTGCCGCAGGATGTGGTCGATGAACCGGTGCACGCCAGAGTACTGCCCGCAAGCGAAGCGCCGCAGACCGGCGCGGCGCCGGACGAAGCCATCGAGCGAGTGGCGAAGATGATTGCCCGAGCGAAAAACCCGGTATTCCTGCTCGGTCTGATGGCCAGCCAGACGGAAAACAGCGCGGCGCTGCGTGAATTACTGAAAAAAAGCCATATCCCGGTCACCAGCACCTATCAGGCCGCTGGCGCGGTGAATCAGGACCACTTTACCCGCTTCGCCGGGCGGGTTGGGCTGTTCAATAACCAGGCCGGAGATCGGCTGCTGCATCTCGCTGACCTGGTTATCTGCATTGGCTACAGCCCGGTGGAGTACGAACCGGCGATGTGGAATAACGGCAACGCCACGCTGGTGCATATTGACGTGCTGCCCGCTTACGAAGAGCGTAACTATACCCCCGACATCGAGCTGGTCGGCAATATTGCCGCCACTCTGAACAAACTCTCTCAGCGTATTGACCATCAGCTGGTGCTGTCGCCGCAGGCCGCCGAGATCCTTGTTGACCGCCAGCATCAGCGGGAACTGCTCGATCGCCGCGGCTCGCAGTTGAATCAGTTTGCGCTCCATCCGCTGCGCATCGTTCGCGCCATGCAGGATATCGTCAATAGCGACGTAACCCTGACCGTCGATATGGGGAGTTTTCACATCTGGATCGCCCGCTATCTCTACAGCTTCCGCGCCCGTCAGGTGATGATCTCCAACGGTCAGCAGACCATGGGCGTGGCGCTGCCGTGGGCGATTGGCGCCTGGCTGGTCAACCCGCAGCGCAAAGTGGTTTCCGTTTCCGGCGACGGCGGTTTTTTGCAATCCAGCATGGAGCTGGAAACCGCCGTACGGCTGAAAGCGAACGTCCTGCATATCATCTGGGTCGATAACGGCTACAACATGGTGGCGATTCAGGAGGAGAAAAAATACCAGCGGCTATCCGGCGTCGAGTTCGGCCCGGTGGATTTTAAAGTCTACGCCGAGGCCTTTGGCGCGAAAGGTTTTGCGGTAGAGAGCGCCGCTGCCCTTGAGCCAACGCTGCGGGCGGCGATGGACGTCGATGGCCCCGCCGTGGTCGCCATCCCCGTGGATTACCGCGATAACCCGCTGCTGATGGGCCAGCTCCATCTCAGCCAAATACTTTAATTCATCACAAAAGGGATCCAGAAAATGAAAAAAGTCGCACTCGTCACCGGCGCGGGCCAGGGCATCGGTAAAGCTATCGCCCTTCGCCTGGTAAAAGATGGTTTTGCCGTGGCTATCGCCGATTATAACGACGTCACCGCCCAGGCGGTCGCTGACGAAATTAACCAGCACGGCGGCAAGGCGCTGGCGGTGAAGGTCGATGTGTCAAAACGCGATCAGGTTTTTGCCGCCGTTGAACGGGCGCGTCAGGGCCTAGGCGGTTTTGACGTGATCGTTAACAACGCCGGGGTCGCGCCCTCCACGCCTATCGAAGAGATTCGCGAGGAGGTCATCGATAAAGTTTACAATATCAACGTCAAAGGCGTTATCTGGGGCATTCAGGCCGCGGTAGAGGCATTCAGGAAAGAGGGCCACGGCGGCAAAATTATCAACGCCTGCTCCCAGGCCGGCCATGTAGGTAACCCGGAGCTGGCGGTCTACAGCTCGAGTAAATTTGCCGTCCGCGGCCTGACGCAAACCGCCGCCCGCGATCTGGCTCATCTGGGGATAACCGTTAACGGCTACTGCCCGGGGATCGTCAAAACGCCTATGTGGGCGGAAATCGACCGTCAGGTGTCCGAAGCGGCGGGTAAACCGCTGGGCTACGGAACGCAGGAGTTCGCTAAACGCATTACCCTGGGACGGCTTTCCAAGCCGGAAGATGTCGCGGCCTGCGTCTCTTATCTCGCCAGTCCCGATTCCAACTATATGACCGGCCAATCGCTGCTGATCGATGGCGGCATGGTTTTTAACTAAGAAACAAATAATAGATAAGCTCTGACATGGTTTGCCCCGGCCTTGACGCCGGGGCTTTTTTTTAGCGTTTAGGGAAGATCCACAGATCGCTGACGGGTAATGAAAGATAGCAATGTTCAGCATCGCGCAGCGCGCTGCCGTACGCGCGAATGGCGAAATCATCGCCTTTGGTGCGGAACAGGTATTCCCAGCGGTCGCCAAGGTACATACTGGTCAGCAGCGGTAGCTCCAGCGTATTGTCATCGGGCGAGGTCGCCAGACGCAGGCGTTCAACGCGGATCACCGCCGTCGCCTCTTCCCCTACGCTGACCCCTTCCCCGGCCATTCCCCACAGCGCCCAGCTGGCACCTTCTATTCGCGCCCGACCGTTCTCCAGGGTAGTCACGGTACCATGCAGACGATTATTACTGCCCATAAACTCGGCGGCGAACAGCGTTCTCGGGCTGCCGTACATCTCCTGCGGCGTTCCCTGCTGTTCAATCACCCCGTTATTGAGCAGCAGAATGCGGTCGGAAATCGCCATCGCTTCATTCTGATCGTGCGTCACCATCAGCGCCGACAGCCCCAGCTTAACGATCAGCTCGCGCAAAAAGACCCGCGCCTCTTCCCGCAGCTTAGCATCAAGGTTCGACAGCGGCTCATCCAGCAGAATCACCGGCGGGTTATAAACCAGCGCCCGACCGATGGCCACGCGCTGCTGCTGCCCGCCGGAGAGCTGGTGCGGATGGCGATTGCCAAGGTGTCCCAGCCCCAGTTGGTCAAGTACGGTCTGCACCCGCTGCTTAATCTCCGCGGAGGCAACATTGCGCAGCTTCAGCGGGTAAGCGACGTTATCAAATACCGTTTTATGCGGCCACAGCGCATAGGATTGAAACACCAGCCCCAGGTTGCGCTCCTCCGCCGGAATTTCGCTACGCGGATTGCCGTCATAAACGCGGGTTTTGCCAATGGTGATATTGCCGCTGGTCGGCTTCTCCAGACCGGCGACCGCCCGCAGCAGCGTGGTTTTTCCGCTGCCCGACGGCCCGAGCAGCGAAACCACTTCTCCGCGCCGGAGCTCCATGGAAACGCCCTTCAGCACCGGATTGTCCCCGTAGGTCAGATGCAGGTTTTCTACCGCTAATTCAATCATGTAATTTCACTCCAAAGCGCAGGGCGATACCCAGGCCGACGACCACCAGCAGGATATTGATAAAAGAGAGCGCGGCAACGATATCGATAGCCCCCGCCGCCCACAGCGACACCAGCATCGAACCGATCGTTTCCGTTCCCGGTGAGAGCAGATACACCCCGGTGGAATATTCGCGCTCGAAGATAAGAAACATCAGCAGCCATGAACCAATCAGGCCGTAGCGCGACAGCGGCACCGTAACATGGCGGGTTATCTGCCCTCGCGATGCGCCGGTACTGCGCGCGGCTTCCTCCAGCTCCGGCGCCACCTGCAGCAGCGTCGAGGAGATAAGCCGCAGGCCGTAGGCCATCCACACCACGGTATAGGCCAGCCAGACGCTAAAAATGGTATTGCGCAGCGCGCGCAGCTGAACAATCAGATGCTCACGCAGCCAGTCGGCTACCGGCAGCGCCGAGAGCCAGCCGTTTTTCAGCGACTGATCCAGCCACATCGGCAAAAACAGAAACACCCACAAAAACGCCAGCCCGGCCAGCAGTCCCGGTACCGCGCGCGGTACCAGCACGCTGTAGTCAAGAAAGCGCGTGACGTTGTCCGGCTTGCGATGCATTGCGATACCCACGAACAGATAGCAGACCACCGCCAGCGCGCCGCCTATCACCCCGATCGCCATGGAGTTGACGATAGCGCGCAGCAAATTCGGCTGCTGCCAGATGTTGCGGAACGTCGCCAGCGAAAGCTCATCCCACAGCGGAACGCCCACCCCCCAGTTCGAAATAAAAGCCCGCAGCGCTACGCCAATCAGCGGCACGCCGATGGTAACGGTTAACCATGCCACCACAACTAGCCCGGCCACCCAGCGCCATTTCCCCAGCGGCAGCGCCCGGGCCTGGGATGCTTTACCCTTCATGGTGACAAACCGGTTTGCGGTGCGCATCAGACGACGCTGGAGCATCACCAGCGGAATGGTGATGCAAATCAGTACTACCGCCACCGCCGCCATCAGGTGATAGGAAGGCGTACCCAGCTTGTTGGTGAGTTTATAAAGGTAGGTCGCCAGCACCATATTGCCTTCCGGATCCCCCAGCACCAGCATCAGGCCAAATACTTCCAGACCGAGGAAAAACAGCAGCACGCAGGCATAGAGTATTGATGGACGCACCATCGGCAGACTTACCGACGTCATCACCTGCAGCGGCGATGCGCCCACCGTCCGCGCCGCCTCCTCGACATCGGATCCGACGCTGCGCAGCGCGGAAGAGATATAGAGATAGGCATGAGGGACGTGCGTCAGTCCGGCAATGACCACGATGCTGAACATCGAATAGATATTCCATGGCACAAAACCGATCAGCTGTTCAGCCCATTGTGAAAAGAAGCCCACCGGCCCCGCAGCCACCACATAACCAAAGCCCAGTACCATCGGCGAAACAAAAATCGGCACCAGAATCAGCGGCTCAATAAACCGCCGTCCCGGTAAGTCGGTGCGCACCATCAAAAAAGCGAGGATCCCACCGAGGGGAATGGCAATCGCCACCAACCCGAAGGCGAGAATAAAGCCGGACTTTAGCGCCAGATAAAAATCCGGATCGGTAAAAATAAATTCGAAGGCTTCAAGGCTGAATGACTTCGAGCGGGCAAAAAAAGGTGCCGAGAGAAAACTCTGCACCACAATAAATAACAGCGGGACATATATCGCCAGCGCCGTAATCAATACCACGATACCGCGCGGCAAACCCTGCCATTTTCGACGCAAAACATTCATAAGCGATCCCTGTAAACCTGCCGGGCATGAAAAGCGCTGCGCATCCCCGGATGCACAGCGTCAAAAGGTTATTTCGCCGCGGCTGTGCGCCACTGTTTGATAAATTCCAGACGCTGTTTCGGCTCAAGATATTCCAGCAGCGTTTCATCGACCGGAATTGGCTTCAGCGCGCTACCGAGCATTTTGGTCATACCGTCGATATCATTTTTCCCTTCGATATCATTACGCAGCGAGGGAATATCGGCCTGATTTGCCAGGATACTTTGCCCCTTTTCCGACAACACGTAATCCAACCACAGCTTCGCCGCATTCAGATGTCCGGCTTCTGCGGTAATGAAAGAGACCCTTGAGAGCACCAGCACATAATCCTTCGGATAGGAGATCCCGAGCGAAGGATCGTTTTTTGCCCGCGCTTCGGCGTATGAGCCGAGAATGTTGTAACCAATCAGGTTTTCACCGGAGGAGACGCGTTCCATCATGGTCCCGGTAGACGATTGCACGGTCAGCCCGCCTTTAGCTATTCCAGCTAAATCGGTAAAGTAGTTGGCATCGGCTTTGCTGTCCTGTACCGCCAGCATAAACCCCAGCCCCGATTTTTCGATATCGTAGGTGGTGACCTTACCTTTAAACTTATCGGCCTGGCCGGTGATAAGCTTCGCCAGCGCAGTATGGGAATCCGGCACATCCCCCTGCGGGATCAGTCGTTTATTGTAGATAAAGACCACCGGCTCATAGGTGGTACCGTAGGCTTTTTGCTGCCAGACCGCCCATTTCGGCAGCTTATCCATCTCCGGCGAGGCGTACTCCTCAGCGTAGTCGGTGGCAAGCTTCAGCGCCGTATCCATGGAAGAACTCCAGACCACATCGCCGCTACCGCCGCCCGCAGCCTGCTCGCTGATATAACGGTTGTACAATTCAGTACTGTTCATATCGTTATATTCAACTTTAATGCCGGGATATTGCTCTTCGAAGCCTTTAATTAACAGGCCTGCGGCCTTGGTATCAGTCGTTGAATAGATAACGACTTTGCCCTCTTTAATCCCGGCGTCCACCACTTTTTGATAATCCGCCGGATAGCCCTGAGGAACCGCAGCAAAGGCCTGACCGGAGAATAATGCCGTCAGTGAAATCACCAGACCATTAATTTTCATACACATAAAATCAACCTTTTAGCATCAATTATTAAACGTAAATTTAACATATAGCGGGACGACGGAGCCTTGCAACGCCGGAGGTTGGTTTTTTTACGGCTTTTGTGACGCTGGCGTAATTTAAATGGAGATTGGTGAGATAAAGCCAAAGTGATAAACGTTGGCGCGCGGAAATATTAAGAAAAGATTAAGTTTTTCGGACTCAGGATTCGCTGAATAACGGCGGTGATTTAATACAAATATAAAAAAGACTGCCTGAAAAGAGCGGTATATCGCGTTTAATTTAATTCGCAAACGCCGGGCCTGGACCATCATCACATCACCCACATTGCTCCGGCTTCAAGATCTTCTTTTACTGCGCCTCATCGCCGTGGCCGCCAGAGAAAAACCTTACATGTATAGTGCAAAGCCTTGATCTTCTTCGTTGCCCGGAGCAGCATGGAAACGCAAACACACTACAACAATAAATCGCAACCCAATAACAGGAGAGAATCAGTGCAAACAGGACATCGCTTCCAGGCCACGGATCTGCATCAATTTGTTAAAACTCTTTTTACCCATATGGGAAGTTCTCCCACCGAAGCGTCGCTTATCGCCGACCATCTGATTGCCGCCAACCTGGCCGGACACGATTCCCACGGCGTCGGCATGATCCCAAGCTACGTCCGCTCTCACGCCCTCGGCTACCTCCAGCTTAACCAGCACGCCACGGTGATGAAGGACGCCGGAGCGGTAGTGACCCTCGACGGCAACGGCGGATTCGGCCAGGTTGTGGCCCATGAAGCGATGCAGACAGGCATCGAGAAAGCGAAACAGCACGGTATGGCCGCCGTCGCGCTGCGCAATGCGCACCATATTGGCCGCATCGGCTACTGGGCGGAACAATGTGCCGCCGCCGGGATGATCTCTATCCACTTCGTTAACGTCGTCGGCAACCTTATGGTCGCCCCGTTCCGCGGTAAAGACAGCCGCTTCGGTACTAACCCGCTATGCGTGGTTTTCCCGCGCGCAGGCCATCCGCCGCTGCTGCTGGATTACGCTACCAGCGCCATCGCTTTCGGTAAAACCCGCGTCGCCTGGCACAAAGGCGTCCCGGTACCGCCGGGTTCGCTGATCGACGCTCACGGCGTCCCCACCACCGATCCAGCGGTGATGCAGACTTCACCGCTGGGCGCGCTGCTGACCTTTGCTGAACACAAAGGCTACGCGCTGGCGGCGCTGTGCGAAGTTATCGGCGGCGCGGTATCCGGCGGGAAAACCTCCCACAAAGAGACTCTGCAGGGCAGCGTTGACGCCATTTTCAACTGTATGACCACCATTATTCTTAGCCCGGAAGCGTTCGACGCGCCGGATATGCAGCGCGAGACCGAAGCGTTTATCGAATGGTGCAAACAGTCGCCGCACGAGCCGGACGCGCCGATCCTCGCCCCGGGTGAGTGGGAGGAGGCTAACCGTCAGCAGCGTCTGGCGGAGGGCATACCGCTGGACGCCGGAAGCTGGCAGGCGATTTGCGCCGCCGCCGAGGAGGTGGGCCTGCCCGCCGACACCCTCGCGCAGCTTCGCCATAAGCTGGCCTGATTTTCTCTTGATGACGCCCGCCCGGGCGTCATGTCATCGTCAATAGTGTCGATATCCCTGCCGCTCGCGGTTTCCGGATCAATATTCACTTCCAATTCAAAGAGTTGTTTTTTTGGCACAGCCTGTGCATTACGCTCCCGTCATCTGCCGGTACGCTGGCTTATGACGCCCTGACAAAGGCGGGCCGCGTCCGGCCTGTCCGTTGTTGTTTATCCTCTGTTAACAGGTCTGTTACTGATGAAAAAAATCACGAGCGTTTGCCCTTATTGCGGGGCCGGTTGCAAACTTAAGCTGGTCGTTGAGAACAATAAAATTATTCGTGCCGAAGCCGCTGATGGCGTCACCAACCAGAATCAGCTGTGTCTGAAAGGCTATTACGGCTGGGATTTTCTCAACGACACCCAGTTGCTGACGCCCCGCCTGCGGCAACCGATGATTCGCTATCAGAAAGGCGGTAAATTCACCCCGGTCAGCTGGGATGAAGCTATCCGCTATACGGCGAAAAAACTGCGTGAAATAAAGGAGAAATATGGCCCGCGCGCCATTATGACCACCGGTTCATCCCGCGGCACCGGCAATGAAACCAACTATGTGATGCAGAAGTTCGCTCGCGGCGTGCTCCACACCAATAACGTCGACTGCTGCGCCCGCGTCTGCCACGGCCCGTCGGTGGCCGGTCTGCAGCTGACGCTTGGTAACGGCGCGATGAGCAACTCGATTAGCGATATTGAAAACTCAAAATGCCTGCTGGTCTTCGGCTATAACTGCGCCGACTCCCACCCTATCGTTGCCCGCCGGGTGATTAAAGCCCGGGAAAACGGCGCGAAAATCATCGTCTGCGATCCGCGCCGTATCGAAACCGCCCGCATCGCCGATCGCCATTTACAGCTCAACAACGGCAGCAATATGGCGCTGGTCAACGCCTTCGCCCACGTCCTGCTGGAGGAAGAATTATATAACCACGCTTACGTCGAGCGCTTTACCGAAGGGCTGGATGCCTATCGTGAGATGGTTAAAGACTATGCGCCGGAAGCCGTCGAAGAGATAGTCGGCGTGCCGGCCGCTGAAATTCGCCAGGCGATGCGCATGTTTGCCGCCGCGCCTTCCGCCACCATTATGTGGGGCATGGGGGTGACCCAGTTCGGTCAGGCGGTGGATGTGGTCAGAGGGCTGGCAAGTCTGGCGCTGTTAACCGGCAATCTGGGACGCGCCAACGTCGGCGTCGGCCCGGTGCGCGGGCAAAACAACGTCCAGGGCGCCTGCGATATGGGCGTGCTGCCGAATATGTTCCCCGGCTACCAGGACGTCACCGACGCCAGCGTACGCGCCAAATTCGCCAAAGCCTGGGGCATTGACCCGGCGCTTATGGACGACAAGGTCGGAACCCGCATCACCGAAGTGCCGCATAAAGCGCTGAGCGGCGAGATCAAAGCCTACTACATTATGGGCGAAGATCCGCTGCAGACCGAAGCTGACCTTGGCCTGGTGCGCAAGGGAATAGCAGCGCTCGATTTTGTGGTGGTGCAGGATATCTTTATGACCAAAACCGCAGAAATCGCCGATGTGCTGCTGCCCGCCACCTCCTGGGGCGAACACGGCGGCGTGTTTACCTGCGCCGACCGCGGATTCCAGCGCTTCGAACAGGCGGTTATCGCTACCGGCAACGTTAAGCGCGACTGGGAAATCATCAGCCTGCTGGCCAGCGAGATGGGCTATCCGATGCATTACGACAACAACCAGCAGATCTGGGACGAAATGCGCGAGCTCTGCCCGCTGTTCTACGGCGTCACTTATGAAAAAATGGGCGATATGAACCACGTACAGTGGCCGTGTCCGACGCTGGATCATCCCGGTACCCCGTGGCTGTATAAAGATAATCTCTTCGACACGCCGACCGGCAAAGGCCAGCTGTTCGCCGCCCCGTGGCGCGCGCAGGCCGAAATGCCGGATGAGACGTATCCGCTGGTGCTGTGTACCGTGCGCGAAGTCGGCCACTACTCGTGTCGTTCAATGACCGGTAACTGCGCGGCTCTGCAGTCGCTGGCCGATGAACCGGGCCGGGTGCAAATCAATCGTACCGACGCGCAGCGCCTCGGTATCGCCGACCAGCAGCTGGTGTGGGTCAGCTCGCGGCGCGGGAAGGTGATCAGCCGAGCCGACATCAGCGATCGTATTAACCCAGGCGCAGTGTATATGACCTATCAGTGGTGGATAGGCGCCTGTAACGAGCTGACGCAGGATAACCTCGATCCGATTTCAAAAACGCCGGAAACCAAATACTGCGCGGTGAAGGTAGAGGCGATTGCCGATCAGCGCTGGGCCGAGCAGTACGCGTGGAACAGCTACAGCGAGATGAAAGCCCGCCTGAAAGCGGCGGTGCACGGGTAAAACACCGGAGGGAGATGCGCGCGTCTCCCTCCCTATCCACTTTTGCTCCCGGGGGCGGCGCTCAACGCGCCTTGCCCGGGCTCGGTTCATCGCCGTCTGCGGGCCGGTAGCCCGGACAGATGCGCAGCATCGCCTCCGGGAAATTCCCCCACTCTTCGCGCTGCTTCCGAGGGCGGCGCTTAACGCGCCTTGCCCGGGCTACAGGTTCAGTGCCGTCTGCGGGCCGGTAGCCCGGACAGATGCGCAGCATCGCCTCCGGGAAATTCACCCACTCTGCGCGCTGCTCCCGGCGGCGGCGCTCAACGCGCCTTGCCCGGGCTCAGTTTCACCGCCGTCTGCGGGCCGGTAGCCCGGACAGATGCGCAACATCGCCTCCGGGAAATTCACCCACTCTGCGCGCTGCTCCCGGCGGCGGTGCTCAACGCGCCTTGCCCGGGCTCGGTTCATCGCCGTCTGCGGGTCGGTAGCCCGGACAGATGCGCAGCATCGCCTCCGGGAAACTCTGCCACTCTGCGCGCGGCTCCCGGGGGCGGCGCTCAACGCGCCTTGCCCGGGCTACAGGTTCAGTGCCGTCTGCGGATCGGTAGTCCGGACAGATGCGCAGCATCGCCTCCGGGATCGGTCTCTTACGCCAGCAGCTTTTCCACCAGCGCCGTCCACAGCGCCACGCCGTGCGGAATCAGTTCATCGTTAAAATCATAGCCAGCATTATGCAGCGGCTTTGAAGGCGTCTCGCCATCGGTGCCGATCCAGAAATAGGCGCCCGGGCAGACCTCCAGCATGCAGGCGAAATCTTCCGACGCCATGGACGGATTACCGTTCCATATCACCGCCGACTCACCCAGCAGCTCGCGCGCCACGTCGCGAACCTTTTGCGCTTCTGCCGGGTGGTTAGTGGTCACCGGATAACCGGGATACCAGGAGATTTTGCCTTCCACGTCCGACACCTGCGGCTGGGCGGCGACATAGCTCTCAATAAGCCCCCTCACCCGATCCCGCACCTGGTTGTTGAGGCAGCGGAAGGTTCCGCGCAGCACGACTTTGTCCGGCAGCACGTTAATCGCCTCGCCGCCGACAATCTGGGTAATGCTCACCACCGTTGACTCCTGCGGCGACAGGCGGCGGGAAGGTATGGTTTGCAACGCCATAATCAGCTGCGCCGCGGCGACAATCGGATCGGCTCCGCGCTCCGGCATCGCCGCGTGGCAGCTCTTGCCGGTCAGAGTGATTTCAAACGCATCGAGAGAGGCCATCATTGCCCCGCTGTTAATCGCCACCTGGCCCAGCGGCATACCCGGCCAGTTATGCAGCGCGTAAATGGCATCCATCGGGAAGCGCTCAAACAGCCCGTCCTCCACCATTTTGCGCGCGCCGCCCAGGTTCTCCTCGGCGGGCTGAAAGATAAAGTGAACGGTGCCGCGAAAGCGGCGGGTTTGTGCCAGATGCGCCGCTGTCGCCAGCAGCATCGCGCTGTGACCATCATGGCCGCAGGCGTGCATCACGCCCGGATTTCGCGATTTATAGCTGACATCGCCCAGTTCAGTTATCGGCAGCGCGTCCATATCGGCCCGCAGGCCAATCACCGGACCTGGGCCGTTCTCCAGCGTCGCCACCACCCCGGTACCCGCCAGCCCGCGATACACCGGAAGCCCAAATGAGGCGAGCAGCTCAGCCACCCGGCGCGAGGTTTCCTGTTCCTGATACCCCAGCTCAGGGCAAGCATGAAAATCACGTCGCCAGCGAATGGCCTCAGCGATCAGTGAAGAGGATACTGCCATGTCTTACTCCTTTCCTGCACAGCATCAGCGCTGAACCAGTGTTTTATGCAATTCTTTGGCACTACGGGTAACCCGCTAGCCTATTGGTTATATCCTGTCGCCCGCTCGCTGACAACTTCCGCCAAACCCAGCGCCAGCGCGCCCGCGCGCGGCATCCCGCCTGCACTGCGTTTTTTTGTAGTCATATCAACGGTGACATAAGGCGTGCGATTAATTATTATGCAGCTATACTGGCATTTTGCCGAACAATTCACTCTTCAGACCTCCTTAACCGGAAATAAAATGTTCAACCCAGAGCAGAATCGCCTTGCCCCCACGCTGGCGATGATCATGGCGGCTTCATTAGTGGGATTTATCACCGGATACACGGTGCCTTTAATCAGTCTTGAGCTGGCCCAACAGCAAATAGATACCATTTACGTCGGCCTGCTGGCCGCGCTACCGCCAGCGGGGATGATGATCTCCTCCTTCCTCTCACCTGCGCTGTGCCGGCGCTTCGAGATGGGGCTTCTGCTCTCCGTTAGCCTGGTGGCGCTGGCGGCGGCTACGATCGCCTCCTGCCTGTCGTTTGATATGATTCATCTCCTGCTACCGCGTCTGGTTACCGGCCTGGCTTCGGGGATGATTATTGTTATTGACGAAAGCTGGATTACCGGCGGCGCGGCGGGTAAGAATCGGGCAACGCTGACCGGTATTTATGCTTCCGCCTTTACCGGCTGCCAGCTGGCGGGGCCGCTGCTGATCTCCGCCGGAGAGGCGTATCAATCCTGGACCCTGCTGCTTGTCGGGCTGGTGACCCTCGCCTGCCTGCTGATGCTGCGTCATCTGCCTTCCGGCAGCCGCGAGCGGCTTGCTGAGCGCGCCAGCTGGCGCAGCCTCGGCGCCTTTTTACCGGTGCTGGCTTCCGGCGTCTTCTGTTTTGCCTTTTTTGATGCCAGCATTCTGGCGCTGCTGCCGTTGTATGGGATGGATAAAGGGCTAAGTGAAGTCACGGCGGTGCTGCTGGTAACGGTGGTATTGACCGGCGACGCCGTATTCCAGGCGCCGCTGGGCTGGATTGCCGACCGCTTCGGCATCCGCCGCGTACATCTGACCTGCGCGGTGGTCTTCTGCCTCGCCCTGCTGGCCCTGCCGTTTCTACTGGCGTCGCATATCCAGCTGATTGTCGGCTGCCTGCTTCTCGGCGCCGCGGCGGGGGCGCTCTATACTCTGTCGCTGGTTCGCGCCGGGAAAACCTTCTCCGGGCAGAAGCTGATTATGATCAACGCCCTGCTGGGGTTCTTTTGGTCTGCGGGCAGCGTGGCTGGCCCGGTGGTCAGCGGTTTGCTAATCAGCGTTTCGGGCTATGACGGCCTGCTGATTACGCTGTTTGCCAGCGGCGCGCTGTTCCTGCTGATTCAGTGCCTGGGTAAAAACGAAAAAGCGCTGCTGGCCAACGAACGCGAGCGCGAAGAAGAGATGGACGATATTAGCGAGGCGGCGCAGTAGCGCTTAAGGGTCCGGTAGTCACGCTTTAAGAGGACGAAAGCGCTTTCACCTTCCGTAAGATCTTCTCCCCGGCGGCGCAGCCGCGCGCCGGGGTCGTTGTCGATTACAGCACTTTACTCAAAAACTCGGCGGTACGCGGGTTAGTCGGCGCGCCAAAGATCTGCGCCGGTTTACCCTCTTCCTGAATGATGCCCTGGTCGATAAAAATAACCCGGTCGGCCACTTCGCGGGCAAAGCCCATTTCGTGGGTCACAATAACCATCGTCATCCCTTCGCTGGCGAGATTTTTCATCACCTCCAGCACGTCGCCCACCAGCTCAGGATCGAGCGCCGAGGTGGGCTCATCGAACAGCATAATCGATGGCTTCATCGCCAGCGCCCGCGCGATGGCCACGCGCTGCTGCTGGCCGCCTGAGAGGCTGGAGGGCCAGGCGTCACGCTTGTCGCTCAGCCCAACCTTCGCCAGCAGCTCTTCCGCCAGATGCGTCGCCTCCGCTCGCGGCATACCGCGCAGGCTCATCGGGGCCATAATCAGGTTTTCCAGCACCGTTTTATGCGGAAACAGATTAAAACGCTGAAAAACCATACCGACGCTTTCCCGCATCTTATTAAGGTTGGTGGCGCGATCGTGGACGGCAAAGCCGTTCACCTCAACCTCGCCTTCGCTGACGGTTTCCAGCGCGTTCATGCAGCGCAGAAAGGTGCTTTTTCCGGAACCGGACGGGCCAATAATGCAAACCACTTCCTGCGGCTTGATGTCGCAGCTGATGCCGCGCAGAACGTGGCTGTCGCCGAAGCGCTTGTGCAGATTGTTAATGTGAATCACTTTTGCCAAACCTCTTTTCCAGACGGTTAACCAGCTGCGCCAGCAGGAAAGTAATAACCCAGTACACCAGAGAGATGGTCAGGTAGGGTTCCCAGTAGGTGGCATAAGCGCCGGAAACGGTGCGCGCGGCGTAGGCCAGGTCCGCCAGGCCGATGGCCGACGCCAGCGAGGAATCTTTAACGATGGCGATAGCGTTGTTGCCCAGCGGCGGCAGAATGCGGCGAAACGCCTGCGGCAGAATCACCTGACGCATGGTTTTCCACCACGGCATTCCCAGCGCGCGGGAGGCTTCCATTTGCCCCTTATCGATCGACTGGATCCCGGCGCGGAAAATCTCCGATACGTAGGCCCCGGCGTTCAGCGTAATCGCCACGATGCAGGAGAGAAACGCGCCGTAGTTAGAGCGCAGCTCGCGGGCAAAATCGGCGCTCATCATGCCGCTGGTGACCAGCAGTCCGTCGCGGGGGTTGATAAACAGCGGCACCAGCGCAAAGTGCACCACCATAATTTGCACGAACAGCGGCGTGCCGCGGAACGCGCTGACGTAAAAGCGCACCGGAAACTGTACCAGGTAACGCAGAACGTATTTCCATACCCCGTGCTCGGCTTTCGCCATTCGCCCCAGCCCGAGGGTTAACCCCCACAGGGTGCCAAGGATCACGCAGATAATGGTACATTTAATGGTCATCAGGGCACCGTCCATAAACAGCGGACCGTACTCCTCAATGATCTCCCAACGGAATCCCGTCATAGCCCTTCCCTAAAAAATACGGCTATCGTCAGAGTCGATAGCCGTGATGTAAACAACAATGCGAATTACTGCGCTGGCAGCGTCGGGACGTTCTCGTCAAACCAGGTTTTATAGATTTTGGCGTAGGTGCCGTCAGCGATGATTTTCTGTAACCCGGCGTTGATTTTCGCCTGTAGTTCGCTGTTGCCTTTGGCGACCGCAATACCGAAATACTGACGCTCAAATTTGGCATCCGGCACCAGCTTGAACTGCTTCTCCGGGTGCTGCTTGATGTAATATTTCACCACGCCGACGTCGCCTACCGCCGCGCTCACGCCGTCTTCAAACAGCTCCTGCAGCATCAGCGGGGTATTATCAAAACGCTTGATTGAGGTGCTGTTCTTGCCGAGCACCTCGGAAACCACAATATCGCCGGTGCTGGAGTTCACCACGCCGACTTTCTCGCTTTTCAGCGCTTCAAGAGAGGCCACTTTCGAATCCGCCGGCACGACAATTGACTGTTCGGCCGGGAAATAAGGGGCAGAGAAGTCAACCATTTGCTTACGTTTATCGGTGATGGTGATCCCGGAGATAATAATGTCGCGATCGCCGGTGCCGAGGGTGGCGAAAATCCCTTCCCACGGGGTATTAACCAGTTTGATATCAAAGTTTTCCGCTTTAGCGATCGCTTTGATGATATCGATATCAAAACCTTCCAGCTGTTTCTGGCTGTTCTCGAACTCAAACGGGCGATAGGTTCCGCCGGAGCCCACCACGTAAGTTTGTTGTGCCGCGTGGGCGGTGCCGATCATTGCCGCGACCAGGCAGCATGCTTTCATCAAATTCTTAACCATGACAACTCCGTTTTATGCATTAATTTTGCATAAAAATACACACAGTCAGCATAGCATGCAACCGGAAACCGTTCCGTCGGTAAATTATCTGCCGTTTAGCTTCTTTTACCGCCTGACTTACCAATAGCCCGATGTAATTCATCGATCCGCTTCATCGATTTCACCGTTTTTTGCGGCGCGGTGGAGGCCACCGACAGCACGATCATCTCCAGGCAAACCAGCACCGTCCCGTGCAGCGGCACCCGCCCGTTATCGCCGCCGCGCGGCACGTTTATCACCACCTGCGCCTCCTGGCTAAAGCGAGAGTCCAGCGCCTGCGTGAGCAAAATCGCCGGGATCCCCAGACGCCGGGCCTCGCGTAAGGTGGTCATTCCCTCCCGGTGCGGCGACTTTTGCCCCATCATAATCAGCACATCGCCGCGCTGCAGGCCAATCAGCTGCTCGGCGAGGCTAAAGCCGGTGCGATTCATTACGTACGAAGGGAGGCCGATGCGGTTCAGCAGCCTGGCGGTATATTCCGCCAGAATACCCGAGGCGCCGATCCCGAAAATCCCCACCTGACGGGCGTCGGTGAGCAGCGCCACCGCCTGGGCCACCGCCGCGCGGTTGTCGGGGCGCGACAGCACTTCGCAGGCGCGCTGGTGCCCTTCAAGCACGAAATTGATGCTCGAATCGACATCGCTGGAGAGCGCACCAACCGTCGAGATCATCTTTTCCGACGAAGTCACCGACGGGCCAAACCAGCGCTCCATAGTCTGCTTCAGTTCACGTAGTCCGGCGAAACCGAGCGCCTGGATTGCGCGTACCACCGTGGCGTCCGAAGTATTGGTCGCGTTCGCTATCTCCATAGCCGTACGCTCCAGCACCGCTTCGCGGTTATCATTGATATAGGTCACCACCGCCAGCAAACGCGGCGACAGCTGGTGCGCGCGGGCGCGAAAACGTTCGCCGAACAGGTCAACCCGCCCCTTCTCTCTTTTGATCACCGTTTTCATTTCAGCCCCTCGGGCAAAGGCCGACCGGCAATATGCGACTGCACCTGGGCGACCATCAGCGACAGCGCGGCGTAGGAGTTAGAGATAACCTCCTCGCGCGGCAGCAAAATATAGCGCCCGGTGCGGCAGGCGCGCATAAAGTCGCACCAGCCGGGCATCACGCCCTCCATCGCCTGCAGCTCATCCTGCGGCCTGCCGCCGGTATCGGAACGCCAGGTGGCAAACACGAAATCGGCGTCCAGCGCCGGCAGCTGCTCGGCGCTGACGTCAATACGCTGGCCATCGGGGATGTTGTCGATCAGCGGCGGAAAACGAAATCCGGCATCGCGCAGCACGCGGCCCAGCGCATGATAGGCGTGATGCACGGTAACCTTGCCGTTGTTGGCCTGAATCACCGAAACAACGATTTTTTGCGTGTCCACCATCGACTTCAGTTGGGCTATCTGCGCCTGATAGCGGCGTTCGAGAATCAATAGCCGCGGCTGGGTGCCGGTGAGCTGCGCCAGCTTGCTATAGATGCGCGGCGCGCTACCCTGCAGGTGGTCGATGCTGACCGTTGGCGCAATCTTCTCCAGCTGCTCCACCGAAACGTGGCGGCTGGGCTCGGTAATAATCAGATCCGGTTTCGCGGCGGCCACCGCTTCGAGGTCGATATCCGCCGTGCCGATAAACTGAATCGAGCTATTATCGAAATCAACGCCGGTTAGCTGCGCGCTGGCGCGTAAAAAGTGGCTGCCGTCCGGGCGGGTCCGGCCATGGCTGGCTACCGGCGGGACGCCAAGCTCGATCAGCGGAATGGTGATATCCAGGTCGTGCATTGACACAATGCGCTGCGGGTGTAGCGGAACGGTTACCGTGCGACCTAAGTCGTCGGTAAAGGTTTGCGTATCGGCGGCCGAGGCGACGCCCGCCAGCAGCACCAGCAGAGAAATGAACCAACGCATAGCGATCCTTTTTGATTTACAGGGCGTCACGACGACGCCACAGCAGAACGATAAAAAACGGACAACCGACCAGAGCAATGACGATCCCTGCCGGGATCTGCAGCGGCGCGAACGCCAGTCGGCCAATGGTATCGGTGACTAACACCAGCAGCGCGCCAATCAACGCGCTGCCGCAGAGCAGCGCCACCTGGCCGCCGCGCAGCAGAAAACGCGCCATATGCGGCGCCATCAGGCCAACGAAGCCGAGGCTACCGACGCAGGAGACGCTGGCGGAGGTGAGCAGCACCGGCGCGAAAAAGCGCAACAGGGTGAGCTGCTGCAGACGTACCCCGAGGCCGATGGCCGTGCGGTCGCCGAGCAGCGCCGCATCGGCGGCCCTGGCGGTCAAAAAAAGGATCAGCGCCCCGGGCAGCGCCCAGCAGAAGGCGACGGCCAGCAGCGGCCAGGTCGCCGCGTGCAAACTTCCCGCCAGCCAGATCATCGCCGTTTGTACATCGCGCACGTCGGCGGTGGTCATAAAAATACCGACCGCCGCCGCCAGCGTCCACGACACGCCGATGCCAATGAGAATAAAGCGCGGGCGCGAACAATCGCGGGCCAGCGCCAGAACCATCAGCGCCACCAGCACGCCGCCGAGCATTCCCGCCAGCGGCCGCCAGACCAGGCCCACCGCCGGGAAGAACAGCACCAGCGCCAGGACGACAATGCTGGCGCCCTCCTTCACGCCGATAAGCCCGGGATCCGCCAGACCGTTGCGGGTAATGCTCTGCATCGCCGCGCCGGCCAGGCCGAGCATCGCCCCGCACAGCAGCGCCATACACAGCCTCGGCAGGCGGATATCAAACAGAATAAATCGCTGCTGTTCGTCCACGTTTTGCCCACCCAGCAGCGCATGGAATAAAGTGCCGGAAGGCAGCGGGAAGCTGCCGCGGGTCAGGCTAAACAGCGCCAGCAGCAGGATAACGAGCAACATGCCGGCAGCGATTTTTAACGCCGCTGGCCGCAGCAAAAGATGCCGACCGCCGCAGGCAAACGGGCGAAAACCGGCGCGACGAACGGCGCTTTTCATTTAAAAAATCTCGCGGCGATAAAAATAAACACCGGCGCCCCCACCAGCGCGGTCATCGCGCCGGTCGCCAGCTCCTGAGGTGCCACCAGGGTGCGGGCGGCGATGTCCGCCAGTACCAGCACCAGGGCGCCAACCGGCGCGGCCAGCGGCAGCGCCAGACGAATATCTTCGCTAATCAGTCGACGCACCGCGTGGGGGACCACCAGACCGACAAAGCCGATCGGCCCGGCCACCGCCACCGCGGAGCCGCACAATAGCGCAATGGCGGCCAGCCCCAGCAGGCGGGTCTGAACGATTTTCACCCCCAGCCCCAGCGCGACCTTATCGCCCAGCGCCAGCACGTTCAGACGCGGCGCAATGATCAGCGCGATCGTCAGCCCCGCCAGCGCCGGAACCAGCGCAGCGCGCAGCGTTTGCCAGTTCAGTCCGGCCAGATCGCCCGCCAGCCAGGTACGCATCGCCAGCAGCGTTTGTTCATCAAGGATCAGAATCGCCGCCGTCACCGCCGAGGCAAACGCCGACAGCGCCACCCCGCACAGGGTAATACGCAGCGGGGTTACGCCGCCGCGACCGGATGACGACAGCAGCATCACGCCGCCAAACAACAGCGCCGCACCGCAGGCGGCGGTCAGCGGTCTGGCTAACGCCACGCCGCCGAGGCTAATGCCCAGCGCCGATGTCGCCACCACCGCCAGCGAAGCGCCGGCGTTAAGACCAAGAATATGCGGTTCGCCCAGCGGATTGCGGATCACCGTTTGCAGCAGCAGGCCCGCTACGCCGAGCGCCGCCCCGGTGAGCAGCGCCGCCGCCAGGCGTACCAGACGTAAATCAACGATAATGCGGTGATCGAAGTTACGCGGATCGTAATGGAGCAGCGCCTGAAGCACCGTTTGCGGGGCAATCCAGCGCGCGCCAAGACCAAGATGCACCAGCGAGCCGCCAAGCAGCAGTAAACTCAACAGTACCAGCGCCAGCCGTGGCCGGGATTGTCGGCGCGGCAGCAGCAGCGCGGAGGCGCTCATAAAGCTTTCTCCTCGCGGGCGCGGAACGGCATAAAAAAGGGCTTGCCGGTCTGCGGGTTAAGCGACATCTGTACGTCCACGTCAAAGACGGTTTTAATCAACTCCGGGGTGCAAATTTGCTGTTCATTAATCACCCCGGCAATCCGTCCTTTTTTGAGAAACACCAGCAGGTCGGCATAGTTCACCGCGAAGTTCAGGTCATGCAGGACGGTCACCACGGTGCGGCCGTGATCGCGAGTCAGGGTTTGCAGCAGTTCAAGAATGTCGACCTGATAGCGCAGATCGAGCCATGTAGTGGGTTCATCGAGCAGAATCGTCGCCGTTTGCTGAGCGAGGGCCATGGCGATCCAACAGCGCTGGCGCTGGCCGCCGGAGAGGCTATCCACCGGTAAATGGGCAAATTCGGCGGTACCGGTGAGTCGTAGCGCCTCTTCTACCGCCTGTTCATCGGCTTCGGACCATTGCCGCATCAGCCCCTGCCACGGGTAGCGCCCGCGTGAAACCAGTTCAAACACCGTCAGCCCTTCCGGCGTTAGCGGCGATTGCGGCAGAATGCCCAGCCGCCGGGAAACCTCCCGGGTCGGCATCTGATGTATCACTTCACCGTCCAGGCGTACGCAGCCGCCCAGCGGCTTGAGCATCCGGGCGATGGTCGACAGCAGCGTCGATTTACCCGAACCGTTGGCACCGGCCAGCACCGTCATTTTCCCGTGGGGGATAGTCAGATGAATATTGTCGACAATTAGCGTCTGGCCATATCCGGCCGACAGGGAATCAAGGACGATCCCCTGCTCTGCAGGCAACACCCGCTGTGGCATAACTCGCTCCCGCGCCGCAACGGCGTGGCTGCATGCCCGCGCGTTCCGCACTCAAACAAAAATAAATCTCATTCTCTTTTGATCATGCGGTGGATGAATGTAGTAGTCAATACCCCGCCACTGCGTAAGTTTTAGCGGTCTGCCACTAAAGACCGGATAATTTGAAATAGATTTAATCATTAATAAAAACAATTAAATAGATACTTAATCCGCTGCCTGTTCCGCGCTAATTATTTGATTATTTATCTCGCCGATTTTTTAGCTTACATAACGTTTACTACTACATTTCTTCGTGATTGAATGATTCTCAATTACATATCTGCGCGCCTTCTGGCGTAAAAAACAGATAGATTTATTTTTCAGGGCAATGATTTTATTGGCTTTACCTCCCGCAAAGGCGAGGTTCGTTCACGAGAAACAAAAATGATTCCATTAAATGTCCCTTTTTCGGCATTAAAAGGGCGTGCGCTTTTTTCACTGATTTTTTTCACCTCACCGGGATTGCTGGCTGCGGAAAATAGCGCCGATAGCGCAAAGAAAAGCGCAGATGAAACCATGACGGTGGTGGCCGACGGCAGTCAGCAAAACGCCACCAACGGCTATCAGCCGCTCAATTCTTCGACCGCCACGTTGACCTCCATGCCGCTGCTGGATATTCCGCAGGTGGTCAATACCGTCAGCGAGCAGGTGCTCGAGGATCAGCACGCGACGAACCTCGATGAAGCGTTGTATAACGTCGCCAACGTGGTGCAAACCAATACCCTCGGCGGAACCCAGGACGCCTTCACCCGCCGCGGCTTTGGCGCTAACCGCGACGGCTCAATCATGACCAACGGCCTGCGTACCGTACTGCCGCGCAGCTTTACCGCCGCCGCCGAACGCGTCGAAGTGCTTAAAGGTCCGGCCTCAACGCTGTACGGTATTCTCGACCCCGGCGGATTAATCAACGTGGTGACCAAACGCCCGGAGCGCAGCTTCGGCGGCTCCGTCTCCGCCACCTCCACCAGCTTTGGCGGCGGCAGCGGCCGGTTTGACGTTATCGGCCCAGTCGAAGGAACACATCTGGCGTACCGGGTGATTGGCGAATATCAGCATGAAGACTACTGGCGTAATTTCGGCAAAGAGAAGAGCAGCTTTATTAACCCCTCCCTGAGCTGGTTCGGCGAGCGGGCGACGGTAAACGTTTCGTATTCACACCGTAACTACAGCACCCCGTTCGATCGCGGCACCATCTTCGATCTGCATACCGGTCATGCGGTGAACGTCGATCGTAAAACCCGTTTTGATGAACCGTTCAACATTACCGACGGTTATTCCGATCTCGCGCAGCTGAATGCCGAATACCGCCTCAATGACGCGTGGACCGCCCGCTTTGATTACAGCTACAGCCAGGATCACTACAATGATAATCAGGCTCGCGTGATGGCTTATGATTCGGCGACTGGAGGCCTGACCCGCCGCGTCGACGCCACCCACGGTTCAACCCAGAAAATGCACTCTTCGCGAGCGGATTTACAGGGTAACGTGGTTATTGGCGGCTTCTACAACGAGATCCTCACCGGTCTGGCCTATGAGAATTACGATCTGCTGCGTACCGATATGATCCGCTGTAAAAACGTGAAGGGATTCAATATCTATAATCCGGTCTACGGCACGGTTGGCAAATGTTCCAGCGTTTCGGCATCCGACAGCGATCAGCGTATTGAACAGGAGAGCTACGCGGGCTACGTGCAGGACGCGCTCTATCTTACCGATAACTGGATTGCCGTTGCCGGGGTACGCTACCAGTATTACACCCAGTACGCGGGTAAAGGCCGCCCGTTTAACGTCAATACCGACAGCAGCGACCGGAAATGGACGCCAAAAGTGGGCCTGGTGTATAAGCTGACGCCGTCCGTTTCGCTGTTCGGTAACGTGGCGCGGTCGTTTATGCCGCAGTCCTCGATCGCCAGTTATATCGGCAACCTACCGCCGGAAGAGTCCACGGCGTACGAGCTGGGCGCAAAGTTTGAGCTGTTCAACGGCGTCACCGCCAATATTGCGCTGTTTGATATTGATAAGCGCAACGTTCTCTACACGGAATCCGTGGGTGATGAAACCGTGGCGAAAACCGCCGGTAAGGTGCGCTCTCGCGGCGTCGAAGTCGACTTGGCCGGATCCTTGACCGATAACCTGAGCGTCATCGCCAGCTACGGCTATACCGATGCGAAGGTCACCGACGATCCGGATTACAAAGGCAAACCGCTGCCGAACGTGCCGAAACACACCGGTTCGCTGTTCCTGAGCTATGACATTCATAACGTCTACGACAGCAATACGCTGACGGTGGGCGGCGGCGGTCGCGCGGTGAGCAAACGTTCCGGGACCAACGGCGCGGACTATTATCTGCAGGGCTATGCGGTGGCGGATATATTTGCGGCCTATAAAATGAAGCTGCAATATCCGGTCACGCTACAAGTCAACGTGAAGAACCTGTTCGATAAGACGTATTACACATCATCTATCGGCACCAATAATCTCGGTAACCAGATCGGCGACCCGCGTGAAGTGCAGTTTACGCTGAAGATGGATTTTTAAACCCCACCCCAACCCGGATCGCGGCGCGCCGCGCCTTATCCGGGCTACAGCACGTCGGACTACTCTGCTCCGGTAGCCCCGCGAAGCGCAGCGCGAGCGGGGGAATGTCTGGATAACGCGCTTTGCTTACCAATCCTCTTCCTGGCCAAGAATACGCAGAATATCCTGACGATGCTGCAGCAGCAGCGGGTTATCCCGATGGCGAGGAAACGCCAGCGGCAGCGCAAACTCGACGATAATCCGCCCCGGACGCGGCGACATCACCAGTACCTTCTCGCACAGCAGCAGCGCTTCTTCAATATCGTGGGTGACCAGCAGGCTGGTATAGCCCTGCTGCTGCCACAGGGCGATCAGCTCCCGCTGCATGCTGATGCGGGTAAGCGAATCCAGCTTACCCAGCGGCTCGTCAAGCAGCAGCAGACGCGGCTCGTTCAGCAGCGCCCGCGCCAGCGCCGCACGCTGCGCCATGCCGCCGGAAAGCTGGCGCGGCCACGCCTCGCTAAACGCCTGTAGCCCAATGCGCGAAATCAACGCATCGGCCTTTGGCTCAAGCCCCTTTTTCCCCTGCGCCTGCGGCCCCAGCAGCACGTTTTGCCGTACCGTCAGCCACGGATAAAGCGTTGGATCCTGAAACACCAGAATCCGTTTGGGCCCCGGCCCACCCATTGCCGCCCCATCAATCTGAATTTGCCCGGCCTGCTGCGGCTCCAGCCCCGCCAGCAGCCGCAGCAGAGTGGATTTACCGCATCCCGAGGGGCCGAGCAGCGCGACGCTTTCTCCGGGCCGCAGCTGCAGGCTGATATTCTCCAGCACCGGTACCGCCTGTTTACCAAGAGCAAAAGCATGATGCAGATGGCTTATCGACACCGCTGCGCCGGTCGATGCCGCCTGAGAAGTGGCGTTCGCGGTTACCATTGCATCCCTCCCCGCTGCCAGCTCAGCAGCCGGTCGCGGACCATAAACAGCCCGCTAATCAGGCCGGAGCAGAGCAGCGCCATCACCAGCAGCGCCGCGTACATATTGGGATAGGCCGCCCATCCCTGCGCCCACTGCAGATAAAAACCAATACCGGATTTTACGCCGACCATTTCGGCGACGATCAGCACCGAAAAAGACGCCCCCAGCCCCATAAACAGGCCGACAAAGACGTTCGGCAGCGCGGCGGGGATCGCCACGCGCAGGATCAGGAAACGCTGGCTGGCTCCCAGGGTGCGCGCCACGTCATACCACGCTTTATCGATGCCGATAACCCCGGACCAGGTCAGTACCGTGACCGGGAACCAGGTGCTGAGTGCAATCAAAAAGACGCTGGCGCCGAAGCTTGACGGGAAGATAAACAGGCACAGCGGCAGCAGTGCGGTGGACGGCACCGGCCCCAGCAGACGCAACACCGGATGCACCCAGTAGCCGATGCGCTGGGACCAGCCGATCGCCAGCCCGCTGATAAAACCACAGCTGGTGCCCAGCAGCACCCCGAGCCCGAGCAGCCCCAGCGAATGCAGAAGACTATCGAGCAGGCGCGGCCAGTCATCGTGCAGCACTTCAATCAGTGCCTGCGGCGGCGCGAAAAACGGCACCGGCAGAAACGCCGTCTTTGCCGTCAGCCCTTCCCATATAGCAAACAGCACCGGCAGCAGCGCCAGCCATTTCCCGGCATGTTGCAACCGCGCGCCCCGCTGCCGCCAGTAGCGGTAGCTCAGCGCCAGCAGCAATAGTCCGCCGCCGATAGTCAACTGCGCCAGCGCCCAGCCTTCGCTAAACGGCCAGCGCCGCCCGGCATCGGGCCAGGCCAGCGTATACAGGCCACTCAGCAGCCACAGCGCGGCGGCCAGCCAGCCTTCCATCCATCGAGGTTTGCCGCTTGTCGGGCGCGTCAGCACCCGGTCAGGCGAATACGTTGACATAAATGCTCTCCGCAAACTGATGGGGATCGGTTCCCGGTTTAATGACCTGCACCCGCTGAAGATCCACCGCGTACTGGGTCAGTTCTTTTACGAACGCCTCGCCCACCGCGTGATGGCCGTGCCCCTGGCCGTGGAGAATGCCGCTCACTTCAGCCTCATTGGTATTCAGCGCATGGGCGAGGAAAGATTGCGCCACGCTTTCCGGATGCGCGGCGGCATAGCTGTGCGCCTCCAGAATCGCCTGAGTGAGCGCGGCGGCGGCCGGTTTATGATCGCGAGCCAGGCTACCGCTGACCCCCAGCACGCAGCAGCTCAGGTTAGCGTAATCGCCGGTCATATTGCTGGCGATAAGCTGGTACTTACCGGTTTCCAGCAGGCGATAGCTAAAGGGTTCGCTGCCGCTAATAGCGGCAATTTCGCCTTTATCCAGCGCCACGCTGAGCAGATCCGCCGGATAGACTTTCCACTGCACATCGCTGATGGGATCGATGCCGTGGCGCTTAAGCAGGATGGCAAAAAAGTTTTTATCCGGACCGGCCATGTCGGTAACACCGATGGTTTGCCCTTTCAGGCTCTCCAGGCCGCCGAACGGCGAATTTTTCGCCGTCAGCAGGTTCAGACAGCCGCCGTGGGTACCGGCGGTCAGCTTGACGTCAAAGCCCTGCTCCAGCGCCTTCAGCCAGCGCAGCGCCATTCCCACCCCGGCGCCGGCCTTGCCGGTGGCAATCGCCTCCAGCAGCACGTCCGTCGAGTTGCCGAAATTAACGAACTCGACGTCGAGATTGTATTTACTGAAGATCTTCTGCTGCTCGGCGACGGCGACCGGCGCGAGGCACACCGCGCTTTTATTGATCGCCAGCTTGATTTTGTACGGCTGCGCCAGGCGCAGGGCCGGATGTTCCTCCCCGCTCGTCATGGCCGCCATATCGTGAGCCCAAAGCGGCAGGGATGCGCTGGCCAGCGCAAGGCTGCCGGTTAAGCGTAAGAAACGACGACGGGAAAAAGCGGAGGTTATCATGGCGTCGCCTCCGTATGGGCCTGCGCGGCAGGCACGCTAAAGCCGTTATCAAAGGTCGGCGTCACGTCCAGCTTCGCGCGGATAAGCCCGTTGGCGAGATAAAAATCCGCCGTCGACTGCTGCTGGACGACCGTCTTCGCGTTCAAAGGCTGCCACTGCGACTGGCGATTGGCAAACTGCGCGCGGGCGATATCCGCCGGAAAGCGAATAATCTCCCCCAGGGTTTTACCGTAGCTATCGAGATTGGCATACGCCCAGCGCTCGGCGCCGGCCAGCCGATTGAGGTAATCCTGCAGCGCCGCGCGCTTCTGCGGGTCTTTCAGGGCATCATCGGTTGCCGCCAGGAAGGTGTTGCCCGGCAGCAACCCTTTGCCGCTGACCAGGATCTGCCCCTCGGCGGTCTTCACCAGCTGCGTGGTGTACGGCTCCCAGGTCGCCCAGGCATCAACCGAACCGTTGAGCAGCGCCACTTTGGCGTCCACCGGACCGAGAAACACCCACTGCACATCCTTTGGCGAAATGCCCGCCTGCTCCAGCGCTTTCAGCGCCACAAAGTGGCCAATCGATCCTTTACCGGTAGCGATGCGTTTGCCTTTTAAATCCGCCGCGCTTTTTAACGCGCTGCCGGGCGAGACCAGCACTGCGGTACCGGCCGGATTGCTTTTATCAACGGCGATGGCTTTGACCGGCGCGCCGTTAGCCAGCGCGAACAGCAGCGGCGCATCGCCGATGATCCCCGCATCCACCGCCCCGGCGTTGAGCGCTTCCGCCAGCGGCGCGGCGGCCGGAAACTCGGCCCATTTAATCTCGTAAGGGAGATCCTGCAGGGCATTAGCGGCCTCCAGCTGCGAACGCATACCGCCTTTTTGATCGGCGATTCGCAGGGTGATTCGCTCCTGAGCCGCCGCATAGCCGCTGAGGGCCAGCAGCAAAACTGTCCCGGCTAAAGCGGAAATATGAAGTCTGCGCATATGAATTATCCTTATTTTTGAAAAGCGTGTTTGCCGGCCGCCAGCCACGCGCTGTCGTTCTGCGGGGTGTGTACCCTTCCGCACAGCACGTTTCGATAGTGGCGCTCCAGAGGATTTTGTCGACTCAGGCCATGGTTGCCGGTCAGCTCCAGCGCCTGGTTTACCGCCTGAATGGCGTTGTCGGTAATCGTGACTTTCGCGAGATTCGCCTCATTGGTGGAAAAGCCCAGAGCCGCGGCGTTTTCCAGCAGACTGCGGTTGACCAGTAGCCATCCGTCAATCTGACCGACTTTTTCCTGCACCCGCGGCAGGCTGGAAAGCGGTTGTCCAAGGTTTCCCGGAATACGCGTAGCCAGCCACGACACCAGCCAGTCGCGGGCCGCGCGCGCGATGCTGTCGTAAATTGTCGCCAGCAGCGCCGTGTGGCGGTTAGCAAACAGGCGAAACTGTTCGGCATCCGGCGCGGGCGGCGCATCAGCGGGCCATACGTCCACCGCGTGATCAGCGGCCACCTGCACGTTGTTGAGCACCACTTCATGGCTGCCGGTTGCCCGCATCCCCAGGTGCTCCCAGCTTTTCACCACGCTGACGCCATCGCTGTCGGCAGGAACCAGCCAGGTACCGACCAGCGGCGGGCTATCGTCGCTACGGCCCCAGATGGCCAGCCAGCTCAGCCCCTCAATACCGGTGGTATAAATTTTATGGCCGTTAATCTGCCACCCTTCCGCGCCGCGGGTCGCCACCGTTTGCGGCAGACCGCCGCGCGCCGGGGAGCCCAGTTCCGGCTCCACGCGCAGGCTGTTGATCAAGCCTCCCCTGTCCACCGCATCCTGAAAAACCCGCTGGCGCAGCGGCTCGGCCCAGCGCTCGTTTTCCGCCAGCCGCAGGTGGTGGAGATACTGCATGCAGACAATCAGCGCCGTCGCCGGTTCGCCCCAGGCAATAGCGGCAATCGCCTGCTGGAGCCTGGGAAGATCGGCCCCCGCCCCGCCGTACTGCTGCGGCACGGCGAGGCTTAAAAAGCCGCGCTGGCGCAGACGGTCGATATTGTCGCGGGGAAAGTCGCCGCTGGCGTCGAGACCGGCCGCCTGCTCCGCCATCAGCTGGCGAATATCCGCGAGACGACGCGCCCAATCATCGGTAGCTGGCTCGGTCACGATACGCGCTCCGCCGCGGCGCGCAGGGTGGCTTTTTCACGGGCGATCGGCAGCAGCGCTTTCCCGTACTCCTGAGCATCATTGAGCGGATCGAAACCGCGGATCAGGAAGTTGCGTACGCCGAGGTCGTAATAATCGAGCAGCGCGTCGGCAACCTGTTCCGGGGTGCCTACCAGCGCGGTAGAGTTGTGGCCGCCGCCTACCAGCTGCGCAATTCCGGTCCACAGACGTTTATCTACCACCTTGCCCTGCGCTGCGGTGGCCTGCAGACGCTGCGCCCCGACGCTGTCGGGCTTGGCTTTGAAACCGTCTCCGCTCTGCGCCGCCCGTTCGGTGGCAACGTGCAGGATATGCTCGGCTTTTTCCCAGGCCTCCGCTTCGGTGGCGGCGATAATCGGCCGGAACGAGACGCTGAAGTCGATTTCGCGCTGATGTTTCGCCGCCTCGGCCCGCACGCGCTGGATGGTTTCCGCGGTCTGTGCCAGCGATTCCCCCCATAGCGCGAAGACGTTAGCGTGTTTACCGGCAACCGTAATCGCCGCTTCCGACGAGCCGCCGAAATAGAGAGGGATATGCGGTTTTTGCAGCGGGCGTATCGCCGACCACGCCTGCTGCGCCTGATAAAAATCATTGTCGATATCTACCGGCTGTTCGGCGGTCCAGATCTTACGGATGGTATCGAGAAAAGCGTCGGTGCGTGCATAGCGCTGGTCGTGATCGAGATAATCGCCGTCGCGGCGCTGCTCGGCGTCATTGCCGCCGCTGATGATATGCACCGCCAGCCGTCCCCCCAGCAGATGTTCAAGGGTGGCGAACTTACGCGCGGCGAGAGTTGGCGAGACAAAACCGGGACGGTGGGCCAGCAGGAAACTAATACGTTGCGTTGACAGCCCGGCCAGCGCGGTTACCAGAAATCCGTCGGGTTGATCGGACCAGTGGCCTACCAGCAGGCGGTCAAACCCGGCGGCCTGGTGGGTTTGCGCAAAACGGACGATGTAATCGCGGTCAAAAATTGGGCCGACCGGGGCGATGGTTTCCGACGACAGGCGGTGGCCGATCATGCCGAGAAACTGAATGCTCATGCAGAACTCCTTGTAGCAGGATAATGAGTGGGCCGCCGCGGCGGCGCGTTTTCATTACCCTATACACGGGCCCTTAATGAACAAAATGCATTTTTATCATATCTTAATATGCAAGATTAGCATTTATCAATATTATCTAGTTCTTTCAGTTAGATACGTTTAGCTGCTGAACGACTTTGCCGGCGAAAAAAGTCAGCGGCTGGCTTAGATTAGCCAGATTCTGCGCGTGAACCAGCCACAGATGCACCGCGGGTTGAAAATCCGTCAGCGACAATTCCGTCACCTCATCGCGCCACGGGCTGGCGGCCAGCGCGGCGCGCGGCACCAGGCCAAGCCCCAGCCCCTGCGCCACGAGGCTGATTTGCAGCTGAGCGCCGGCGGTCTCAACGTTCAGAGCTAAACGCAGCCCCTGGGACTGCAGCTCGCGAATCAGCCCGGCGCGCAGGCCGCAGCCGTCGGGATTAAGCACCCAGCCTTTTTCCGCGCAGTCGCGCAGCGCCCCGGCGCGCAGACGCCAGCTTTTGGCCGCAATCACCACGATATCCAGCGGGCACAGCAGCCGACCGCTATAGCCCTCAGCAAAGCGTTGCAGCTCAGGTCCCATCGCCAGCACGCCGTCCAGCTCGACGCTCTCAAGACGCTTTTGCAGCAGACTGCTCCAGCCACAGGTCACCTGCGGCTGGAGGGAGGGAAACTGCTGGCGCAGCGCGGCCAGCGCCGGCTGTAGCGCAATTTCCGCCACGCTCTGCGGCACCCCAAGACGCAGGATGCCGTGCGGCTCCGCCTCAGGATCTAGCAGGCCATATAACTTTTTGGTTTCCCGCTTGATGCTCAGACACTGCTCGTAAACCCGATGCCCGGCGGCGGTCAGGGTGAGCGGCCGGGTCTGACGCTCAAGCAGCGTCACGTTGAGGGTTTGCTCCAGCCGCTGAAGTCGGCGGGTTATCGCCGATTGGGTGATGCCGAGATATTCTGCCGCCTGATTAAGCGAGGAGAACTGCACGGTGGCCAGCAGGGCGTCGATATCGTCGATACGCATATAATCCTTAATGTGATTTTTGCATATTAATATATGCGGAAATTGCATTTTAATTATATTAACGCCTTTGCTAGCGTAAAGACCAGTCCCGACAACAGGAAGCGACCATGACTGTACCGCGAGTGGCAAAATTACGTCAGTTTATTCACGATCTTGATGCCCTGCATCGCGAATTTGCCGAAGAGCCAGCCCTGCTCGATGCCGTGACCCTGCGCCTGGCCGAGCTGGTGAAAAAAGATGACTGGCTGCCGGAGGAGTACACCCTGCCGCATCCCCACCACTATCAGCAGTACCTGCTGCATGCCGATTCCGGACAGCGATTCTCCATTGTCAGCTTCGTCTGGGGGCCGGGGCAATCGACGCCGATTCACGATCATCGGGTGTGGGGCGCCATCGGCATGCTGCGCGGCGCGGAGGAGAATCAGCGCTACCGCCTGGACGATCGCGGCCAGCCGGTGGTCAGCGGCGTTGCCGAACGCCTCTCCCCCGGCGAAGTGGAAAAAATCTCTTCCCGCGACGGCGATATTCACCGGGTGAGCAACGCCCTCGCGGATAGCGTCTCAATCAGTATTCACGTTTACGGCGGCAATATCGGCGGTGTCAGGCGCGCGGTTTATACCCCGGAAGGCCTCGTCAAACCTTTTGTCTCCGGCTACTCCAATCGCCACTTACCCAATATCTGGGATCTCTCAAAGGATAATTAATATGCCCACCTGTTCTTATCGCCCTGCCGCCCAGCTGCGCCAGGCGCTGCTCGACGGCGCGGAGCTGGCGCTGATCGACGTTCGCGAAGAGGCCGAATTTGCCCGCAGCCATCCGCTGTTTGCCGCCAATCTGCCGCTCAGCAAGCTGGAGCTGGATATTTTTCGCCGCGTACCGCGCCTGACGACGCCGATTACCGTCTATGACGGCGGCGAAGGTCTGGCGGAACTGGCCGTCAAGCGCCTGCTGAGCTGGGGTTATCAGGATGTCGCGCTGCTGGAAGGTGGCCTCTCAGGTTGGCAGCGCAGCGGCGGGGAACTGTTTCAGGATGTGAATTCGCCGAGCAAAGCCTTCGGCGAGCTGGTAGAGAGCGAACGACATACCCCCTCGCTGAGCGCCGAGGAAGTGAAGACGCTGCTCGATAGCCCACAGGAAGTGGTTATCGTCGACGCGCGGCGCTTCGATGAGTATCACACCATGAATATTCCCGGCAGCATCAGCGTGCCCGGCGGGGAGCTGGCGCTGCGTATTGAGAGTCTGCTCCCTTCGCCACAGACCCCGGCGATCGTCAACTGCGCGGGGCGCACGCGCAGTATTATCGGCACGCAGTCGCTGCGCAACGCCGGTTTGCCCAATCCGGTCTATGCATTGCGCAACGGCACCATCGGCTGGACCTTAGCCGGGCTTGACCTTGAGCACGGCCAGCAGCGGCGCTACGACGCCGATTCTCGCGCCTCGGCCGAACGCACGGCGGCGGTGAGACAGCTGGCGGAGCGCGCCGGCGTCGCCTTTATAGATAGCCAGACCCTTCAGCGCTGGCTGCGGCAGCCCGCACGCACCACTTACCTGTTCGACGTCCGCAGCCCGGAGGAGTACGCCGCAGGCCATCTGCCGCAGAGCGTCAGCGCCCCCGGCGGGCAGCTGGTGCAGGAAACCGACCATTTCGCCAGCGTGCGCGGCGCGCGCATCGTGCTGATTGCCGATGACGAGATACGCGCGCCGATAACGGCGTCCTGGCTGGCGCAGATGGGCTGGGAGGTAGCGGTTTTGCGCGACGCGCGCCTGGAAGATTTTAGCGAGCGCGGTACTCCCGCAGGCCGCGTACCGCCGGGTCCACAGGTGGAGGAGATATCTGCGCAGCAGCTGGCGGAACAGCTGCGGGAAGCGGGTACCGTGGTGCTGGACTTTACCACCAGCGCCAACTATGTCGCCCGGCATATACCGGGCGCTTACTGGCTGATACGTTCGCAGCTGCGCGAGGCGCTGGAGGTTATTCCCTCCGCCAAACGTTACGTTGTCACCTGCGGCAGCAGCCTGCTGGCCCGCTACGCGGTACCTGAAGTGGCGGCATTAACCGGTAAACCGGTGCAGCTGCTGAGCGGCGGCACGCTGGCATGGATTGACGCCGGGCTGGCGCTGGAGCATGGCGAAACGCATCTGGCGACGCCGCGCAGCGATCGCTATCAGCGTCCGTATGAGGGCACCAATAACTCTCCGGCGGCAATGCAGGCCTACCTCGACTGGGAATTCGGCCTGGTTGAACAGCTGAAGCGCGATGGCACCCACGGGTTTAAAGTATTGTGATTTCCCCCCGCTCGCGCTGCGCTTAGCGAGGCTACAGGAGCACCGCCGTTTGCGGGCCGGGATGGCACCGTGCCGGACCAGGGCTCCCCGCTTGCGCTGCGCTTAGCGGGGCTACAGGATCACCGCCGATTGCGGGCCGGGATGGCACCGTGCCGGACCAGGACTCCCCGCTTGCGCTGCGCTTAGCGGGGCTACAGGATAACCGCCGTTTGTGGGCCGGTAGCCCGGGCAAGGCGCGGCTTTATCGCGCCGCCCCCGGGAATTTCTCGGCACCTGCGGAATCAGAGCTCCGGAGTGGTTTTAAAGCCCATCAGCATCAGCATCGGCTCCTGCGCCGTGCCCGCCGGGTCGAAATGATAGCGGTTACCCTGGCGGTCGCCGCCGATATACCACGAAATCTCGGTTTTACCTTCAGCCAGCGCTTTACGTACTGCTTTATCGACGTCGACCATCCGGTATTCCCGCTTGTAGTTGAGGTATAGCGATGCATCCGCGCTGTAGCTGCAGGACGGACGATGATTCCAGGTCACGCTGCTGGCGCTCCAGTCGTTGTTCGCCGGGTAGAAAAAAATCTGATCCGCGCCGTTGGTTTCCACTTTTCCACCGTAGATCCGCAGCTGGTATTTAAACAGCGAAGCGTCCTGTCCCTGCGGCAGCGGCGGGATCGGGAATTTCACCAGCGTCATGGTTTCCGGGTTATGCGTGCGCCCGCCGTTTTTCCAGTTGTCGCTCACCGTCAGGTTTTCCGGGGCGGCATGGGTCACCGTCGGCTCGGCGCTGTCCACCAGCGCGTTCTCCTCAACCGTTGTGAAGCCATACGGTACCGCGCTACCGCAGTCGATCCCTTTATTCATGCAGCGCTCGGTCATATAGCGCGCACCGTCGACCGTCCAGCCATTCATAAAATCCGCATGGGCGGTATAGATACTGCCCCAGCGCTCCTCGCGTACACCGCCGTTCATTACCGGGTCCATCGACAGCTGAACTTTCGCGGTATCCAACGACTGAATCTGCGGCAGAACGTAAGCGATGTTCATATTCACCGTTGGAACTTTTACCGGATAATCAGCCGGACAGGCGCCGTTCACATCGTACGTCGCGTTGCTATGTCCGTGACCAGGTTTCAGATTGACGCCATCCCAGCAGTCGGGGAACTGAATACCGATATTAAACTGCACCGCATCTCCCGCTTTACGCACTCCGCAGACTTCGCCGGCTTTATTGGTGTAGCCCTTGCCGTTAGCGCACAAAAACGTAATCCGCGAGCCGGGAGCCGAGCCGTGATGGTCGCCCGCCAGCAGTTCAAGGCCAGCCGGGAACGGATGCAGCGGATACTGCTCCACGCTGCTCGTCTGATAGTAGGTTTTCTGATAAGCCGGTGTCACCACCTGCCCATCCGGCAACCTCATCGACGGAGCCCAGTAGGCGGAGCTGTCGGCTTTATTATCGCAGGTCGTTTCCGGCTGGTCGCGCAGCGTCTGATAGGTGGACACCGCGTCGGTATGGGTATTGCCAAAAAAATCATGCCACATAGCCTGATTCGGCTTGCCGAACATCATAATGGCGTCATCGCCCAACGTATGGTGATAAGCGCAGACCACGTGGGCCTGCGGGCCGGCATGAGCTGAAAACGCGCCGGCAGCCAGCAGCGGCGCGAGAGTTAAAGCGAACGGGTTCAATTTCATTTTGCACTCCTCCTTGTTTGAAGGAGTGCAGAGATAGCAGGCGCCCGGCGATGTTACACATCATCAAACATCATTTCGCCTCATCGGTCCGCCCATCAGGCTCGCGCATAATCCATGAGTACTGAAACGACTTTGGCGCCGGGAAATGCGTACGCCGGCGAAAAGACCCCAGCAGCTGCGGCGTGCAGTAGGTGCAGCTCCCCAGTCACTCCATGTTTTCCTCCGGCACCCCCGCGCTGCGCAGCAGGAGATGGGCAAAGGCCCGCAGATCGAACCAGACATTGTCGCCCCCGCTCGCTTGCGCTTGCTCCCCCTGCGACGCCGCCTGACGGGGCAGGAAAAGCTGTTCCCGATGGCGTTTTACTAGCTCGCCCGCGGGCATCGCCAGCAGTGAATGATAAAAATCGCTGGAGACTTCATAGCAGCAGGGGTGAATATGCGGCCCGCTCACCACCACCAGGTCTTGCGGGGCGACGTGATAACGCTGAAACAGCGCGAGGCTATTTTCAATGATCCCGCTAGCCGCACCGCGCCAGCCGGCGTGGACGCTGCAGATATAGCGTCCGTCCCGCGAAGCCATCAGCAGCGGCAGACAGTCGGCGGTCACCACGCCCATTTTCTGCCCGCGGATCGCAGTAAACATCGCATCGGCGTGGGGTCGTTCCGCCTGCAGCGCCCGATATTCATGCACGATGTTGCTGTGAACCAGTTTAACCGGCGCCATTTCGCTATAGGGAAAGGCGGCGGTTTCATGCACGTCGAGGAAGGCATAGCGGATGCCGGGGATATCGCTTAATAAACGGGAGGTAAAAGACATGATGCCCGGAAGAATCAGTGGATGATGATTTAACCTATGCCAAAGTGGAGAGATGCGCAAGGCGGCTCCCCGGCTCGCGCTGCGCTTAGCCGGGCTACAATTTGCCTCCATCCCCAGCGGGCCGGTAGCCCGGGCAAGGCGCGGGTTTACCGCGCCGCCCCCGGGAATAGACGAAAATGCTCAGGCCAGCGCGGCGCGCTTTTGGCGGTTCATCAGCCAGAACACCGCCACGCCTGCCAGCAAAATGCCGGGCGCGGAAGCGGCCATCACGCCAACCGTGCCGGTGCCCAGCGCCAGCATTTTTCCGGCCAGCAGCGGTCCGCTCATCGCGCCGAGACGACCAATCGCTACGGCGGTCCCCACCCCCGTAGCGCGGATTTCAGTGCGGTAGAACAGCGGGGCCAGCGCATAAAGCACGCTCTGTCCGCCGGTGGCAAACAGCCCGGCGACAAAGCCGGAGAAGAGCATTGTAGTCAGCGATGTCGCGGTGCCTAACGCCAGCAAAGACGCCAGCATACCGCTGTAGATCAGCAGCGACATCCAGAGCGGGCTGAGCTTATCCATCAGGGAACCCAGCATCAGCGTGCCGCAGGCGGCGCCAAACTGCAGGACAAACATCACTCCCGCCGCCTCGCTGGAGCTGAATCCCTGGCCGACGAGTAGCATCGGCAGCCAGTTAATCAGCATATATACCACCAGCAGCGTGAAGAAGTAGCACACCCACAGCAGCAGAGTGGCGGTAGCGTTGCCCGGCGCAAGGAGCATACGCAGCGGCACGGCCTGCGCGCTGCGCTGAAAAACCTGCGATTCCGGCAGCCAGCGCATCAGCAACGGTACAAGCAGCAGCGGAACGATACCGCCGACCCAGAACACCGTTTGCCAGGCCGTAGCCAGACCGAAAAATCCCAGCGCCGCCGCCAGCGCCGCGCCGATAGGGACGCCGCAGTACATCAGGCTCACCGCCCTGCCGCGAAAGCGATGGCCAGCGGCCTCAGAGGTTAAGGCAATCAAATTCGGCAGCGCCGCGCCCAGGCCGACGCCGGTTAGCAGACGCGCCAGCAGCAGCGTCGGGTAGTTCCACGCCAGGGCGGTGGCAATTGAAAACAGGCCGAAGAGCATCACCGAGCCCAGCAGAATACGCTTGCGCCCGTAGCGATCCGCCAGGATGCCGCCCACCAGCGCACCGGGCAGCAGGCCGAGGATCCCGGCGCTGAAAATCCAGCCCATCTGCATTTTATCGAGCGCGAACGCCTGCGCCATGCCGACGGCGGCGATGCCCGCCGCCTGTAGATCCAGCCCTTCCATCAGGGCCACCATAAAACAGAGCCCGACGGTTAACATCAGGCGCGAATTGCTTGCAGTAGTTGTCTTAGTCATAGGGTACCTTTGCGATATCCGGACAAACGGAGCAGGTGAATGGCGGCTGATTCATTGCCAGCCGCGCGTTTCTTTGATTTATTTATTACGATTCAGCAGGTCCAGCGCAACGTCGACGATCATATCCTCCTGACCCCCAACCATCCGCCGCTTGCCCAGTTCGACAAGAATATCTACCGCGCTCAGGCCGTAGCGCTCCGCGGCCACTTCGCTGTGACGGAGGAAGCTGGAGTAAACCCCGGCATAACCCAGCGCCAGCGTTTCACGGTCAACCCGCACCGGGCGATCCTGCAGCGGCCGCACCAGCTCATCGGCGGCGTTCATCAGAGCATAAAGGTCGGTGCCATGGTTCCAGCCTAGTTTGTCAGCGGCGGCGATGAACACCTCCAGCGGTGCGTTGCCCGCACCGGCCCCCATTCCCGCCAGGCTGGCGTCGATACGGTCGCAGCCCTCTTCCACCGCGGCGATAGAGTTGGCAACGCCGAGGCTCAGGTTATGGTGCGCGTGCATCCCGGTGGCGGTTTCCGGCTTAAGCACCGCTTTGAGAGCGCGGAAACGATCGCGAATATCGTTCATATTCATCGCTCCGCCGGAATCGACCACGTAGATACAGGTCGCGCCGTAGGACTCCATCTTCAGCGCCTGCTGCGCCAGCTGTTCAGAGGTGGTCATATGGCTCATCATCAGGAAGCCAACGGTGTTCATTCCCAGCTCGCGGGCAAAGGCAATATGCTGAGCGGAAACATCCGCCTCGGTGCAGTGGGTCGCCACCCGCACTACCCGCGCCCCGGCCTGATACGCATTTTTCAGGTCGTGCAGAGTACCGATGCCGGGCAACAGTAACGTGGCGATTTTCGCCTGGCTGACCGACTCCGCCGCCGCTTCAATCCACTCCAGATCGCTGTGCGCGCCGAAGCCGTAGTTAAAGCTGGAACCTTGCAGGCCATCGCCGTGGGCCACTTCTATTGAGTCGACGCCAGCGCTGTCCAGCGCGCGGGCTATCTGGCGCACATTGTCGAGCGAGTACTGGTGGCGAATCGCGTGCATCCCGTCACGCAGGGTCACGTCTGAGATATAGAGTTTTTTGCCGTTCATGCTGCTTCTCCCGCCGTACCGTTCATCGCCTGGGCCATTTTCTCCGCCGTCGCCAGCGCCGCCGAAGTCATAATATCGAGGTTGCCGGCATAGGCTGGCAGATAGTGCGCCGCCCCTTCGACCTCAAGGTAAATCGCCGTTTTCAGGCCGGAAAAACGGCCAACGCCCGGCAGATTCACCGGTTTATCTTGCGGAATCACTTCAAACTGCACCTGCTGTTTCAGGCGATATCCCGGCACGTAGGCCTGCACCGCCGCCGCCATCTCCTCTATCGAAGCGGTAATTTCCTGCTGTGAGGCTGCTTCGCTCAGAACATAAACGGTATCACGCATCATCAGCGGCGGTTCTGCCGGGTTGAGCACAATAATCGCTTTGCCTTTTTCCGCCCCGCCCACTTTCTCAATAGCCTGCGAGGTAGTTTCGGTGAACTCATCGATGTTGGCGCGCGTTCCCGGGCCGGCGGATTTGCTGGCAATCGAGGCGATAATTTCCGCGTAGTGTACTTTCGCGACTCGAGAGACCGCCGCCACCATCGGGATCGTCGCCTGGCCGCCGCAGGTCACCATATTGACGTTGCCCTGGGCAAGGTTAGCCTCCAGATTGACTACCGGGACACAGTACGGACCGATGGCCGCCGGGGTCAGGTCAATAACGCGGATCCCCGGTTTAGCTTCGCGCAGCGCGGCGTCGTTTTTCACATGCGCCCCGGCGCTGGTGGCGTCAAAAACAAAATCGATATCGGCGAATTCGGCCATCTGCATCAGGCCGCCAACGCCTTCGTGAGTGGTGGCAACGCCCATGCGCCGTGCGCGGGCCAGCCCGTCGGATTCAGGGTCGATACCGACCATTACCGCCATCTCCAGATGCTGACCGTGGCGCAGAATTTTGATCATTAAATCGGTGCCGATATTGCCGGAGCCGATAATGGCGACTTTACGTTTACTCATGACTGCCTTCTCCCTGGGCAACAAACGTCGCCGCCACTGAACCTAACCCATCGATATGGGCTTCAAAACGATCGCCGGCGTTAATCGCCACCATTGGGCCTAACGCCCCGGTCAGCACGATATCGCCCGCCCGCAGCGGTTCGCCGAGGCTGGCCATTTTGCGCGCCAGCCACACCGCCGCGTTCAGCGGATGGCCAAGGCATTCGCTGCCGCGCCCGCTGGAAACCTCTTCCTGGTTACGGGTCATACGCATGGTGCAGTTTTTCAGATCCAGCCCCTCCGGACGCAGCGCCGGACTACCAAGCACGTATACGCCGCAGGAAGCGTTATCGGCTACCGTATCGACAAAGCCAATCGACCAGTCGCGAATACGGCTGCCGACAACCTCCAGCGCGGGCAGCACCCAGTCGATAGCGGCGTACAGTTCATCAAAGGTGGTATCGGCATGCGGCAGATCGTGTTTAAGCACTAGCGCGATTTCAGCCTCAACCTTAGGCTGCAGCACCCGGGAGAACGGCACATCGGCATTATCGCCGTAGCACATATCGGCAAACAGAGTGCCGAAGTCCGGCTGGTCAACGCCCAGCTGCTTCTGCACTTTAGGATGGGTCAGCCCCACCTTACGCCCTACCACCCGGCGACCATGCGCCACGTGGTGCTGCACGTTAATCCGCTGGATAGCGTAGGCCGCTTCCGCGTTATCAATGCCGAGAATATCGCGCAGCGGTTCTATTGCCTGGCCTGCAGCTTCCGCTTCACGCAGACGCTGTGCCAGTTGTTCATGAGATAACGTCGTCATCGTAATTCCTCAGGTACGCGCCAGAAAATCGAGCACCAGCTGGTTGAAGCTCTCCGCGTGTTCCCACTGCGCCCAGTGGCCGCAGTCGCGATAGATATGCAGTTCGGAACCGTTAATGCCCGCCAGCAGGCGCAGCCCGGTATCCATTGGTACAAAGCGATCGTTACGCCCCCAGACAATCAGCGTTTGGGCGCGGATTTCGCCGAGACGCGGACTAAAATCCGGGAACTGTTTCGGGTTCGCTTCAAGACTTTTAACGAAGTTATCCAGGTGATCCTGGCGCGACAACATATTGTTGAGACGCGCTTCGAACAGGGCTTCGGTCAGATCGCTGGTATCGAAAACAAAGATATTCATCATCTTCTTCAGGTTTTCGATGGTTGGTTCACGGTACAGAGCGTTCAGCAGCTTGATGCCTTCCGTCGGCATTGGCGTGAACAGACTCATACCGCCGGTTCCGCCGCCCATCAGCACCAGTTTGCCGACGCGCTCCGGCCAGGTCAGGGTGAAAGCCACCGCGCTGTGACCGCCCATGGAGTTGCCCAGCAGATGTACTTTGCTGATATCCAGCTGGTCGACGACGCTTTTCAGCACCCGGGCGTTCAGGTCGGAACGTGAGCCGCTATTGACGATAGAATCGCTTTTCCCCCAGCCGGGGCAGTCCAGCAGAATAACCCGATAACCCGCCTCCACCAGCGGGTCGATATTGCGGCTAAAGTTGGCCCAGCCCGTCGCGCCGGGACCTGAACCGTGCAGCATGACTACGGTTTCCTCACCCTGGCCGCAGTCATTAAAGTGGATACGTAATGTCTCTCCGTTCTCCTCAACGTTGAGAAAACGGCTGGTAGCAGCTTCGGTTTGTGGTTGATAGCTCATTGTGTTCTCCCTTTTATTCAGTTTTGCGAGGCGGCGCTCAGCGAGCCAAATCCGGCGATCCACTCGGGGATAGGTCGGTAATAGCGGCCTTCGCAGCGCCAGCTGCCAAAAGCGGATAGCGCGGCAAAGGCGGCCACCCAGGTTTTAATTTCGTGCGTTGATTTACCGGCCATTGCCGATAGCTCTTCGTTACTGACGGCGTCCAGCTCCGCCAGCCGCCCCTGCTCCAGCAGGCTCATAAAGCGGTTGTCCCAGACGGGGTTGAGCGGATAGAGCGAATTCTGGTCTTCGGTAAACAGCTTCGCCGCGTTAATCACCCGCTGTTGACGAAGTTCGCGTTCGTCCGGCGGCAGCTGTTTGCCGCTGCCCAACAGCCGGTCGCGCATATGCGCATCGGCCTTCGCCAGCTCTGGTACCGGCGGCTGATGCGATAGCCCGCCGGAGCCAAGAATTAAGACCCGCTTATTGAGGGTGCTAAGGAAGCGGCCGATGGCTTCACCCAGCATGCGGGTACGCTGAAAGCCCGGCAGCGGCAGCGCGACGCTGTTGATAAATACCGGCAGAACCGGCAGCTTATCCAGCCCACCGAGCAGGAACTCCAGCGGCTGCGCAAAGCCGTGGTCCACCTGCATGCAGTAAGAAACCGCCAGATCGATGCCATCCTTCATTACCGCATGGGCGCAGGCCTCTGCCAGCGCCGTCGGCACCGGCAGAACGCCGCTGGCGCTGCTGAAGTCGCCAATAGAGGTCGCCCCGATGCCTAAACAGAATGACGGCATCACGTCGTAGAAAAAGCCGTTGTAGTGGTCTGGAGCGAACAGCACCACCAGCTCCGGGTCGAAGGCGGCAATGCGCGCCCGCGCGTCGGCGATGGTGCCGTTAACTTCGTCCAGCACCGCCTGCTCCGGGTCAACGTATCCCACCAGCGGGGTATGCGAGAGACAATGAAGATAAGCATTCATATCAAGCCACCTGTTCAATAGTTTCTGCGACTTGCGCGGAGGCCAGCTGCATCTTGCTTGCCAGGGCGTCGAGCTTTTTGCTCAGCGTCTGCGGAATTGCCACGGTGGCGACGAAACGGTCCGGACGCACCACGGCAATGGCGGTATCGTGCTGAGCAAACCAGCTTTTCAGGCGGTTTTGCGTATCGCCGACGCGGATCACCCCAGGCACGTTGTCCTGGTCGCAATGAATTTGTACCTCCGGTACCACCTGAATAAACCGCACCCCGACGGCGCTCCAGCGGGCGATCTGCTCATCGTTGAGTCCCCACTTCGGATTGCAGCCCCAGGCGATAATGGCAAAATTAGCGCCAATTACCTCATCCAGCAGCGTGACCCGGCCGTTCTCAAGCGTGACCTTCGGCTGAATAAACATTTTGCCTACCGGCGAGGTTTTGCTTTCTCCTTCCGCCAGCAGCGCGCCCTCGCGGTACTGCGGCATCGGCTTAAAGCGCATTTCAAGGAAGTAGCGTTTAACCGGCGGCAGATAGTTGAGCATCCATGAGATACCGTCGCGCACCGCGCCGTGCCAGCGTTTCGGCGGCGCAAGAACGTTGCCGGCGGTCACCGACAGATCAATCATCGCTTTAGCATGATCGCGCCGCTCCTGCTGATAGCTGTCCAGCAGCCCCTCTCCGGCTTTGCCGTTCACCACCAGCGCCAGTTTCCACGCCAGGTTGAAGGCATCGCGCATGCCGCTGTTGTAACCCTGTCCCTGCCAGACCGGCATAATGTGCGCGGCGTCGCCCGCCAGCAGAACGCGATCGACGCGGAAACGTTCGGCGATACGCGCGTTATGGGTGTAGACGCGCTGACGGATCAGCTCGACGTTATCCGGGTCCGGCAACACTTTGCTCAACAGCTGGCGCATATTGTGCGGCTCGCTAAGCTGGGCCTCGGTTTCGCCGGGCATGACCATAAATTCAAAGCGACGTACGCCGTGCGGCAGCGCGGCGGAGACATACGGGCGCACCGGGTCGCAGCACAGGTAGACGTGCGGGGTGGCGAGCGGGTCGTTGGCGATATCGATAACGATCCACTGGTTCGGCGCGGTTTTACCTTCGAAGGGAATATTCAGCGTGCGGCGAATCAGGCTCGCTCCGCCGTCGCAGGCCACCAGCCAGTCGGCGCGTACGGTTTCATGTTCACCGTCGCTACCTTTAAGGTTTAACGTGACGTTGTCACCGCTCTGGGTAAAGGCTTCCACTTCACGGGAAAACAGGCAGCGCACGTTGGGGAAGCGGCTAAGGCCTTCGTACAGCACCCCATCAACCTGGGGCTGAATGAACGCGTTACGGCGCGACCAGCCAAACTCGTCGGTCATCGGCTGGATATCGGCAAAACAGCGCCCTTTCGGAGTGAGGAAGCGCATCGCGTGCCACGGCGTAGTGTGCGGCAGCACGTTATCCACCAGCCCTACCGCCTGCATCGCCCGCAGCGCTTCATCATCGATCCCGATGGCGCGAGGATAATCGATCAGCGACTCCAGCTTTTCAATCAACAGCACGCTTACGCCCATCTGTCCGAGATAGTTGGCAATCGTCAGGCCTACCGGACCTGCTCCGGCAATCGCGACCTGAGCGGTGTGCTGTACGGCGGGTTGGATATCAGGATTAGATGTTGTCATTTTCAAAACCTCACGCTGCGGACAACTGCCGTGATGGGGAAATCTCAATACGGCCAGTTGTTAACTAAATGTGAATATATTTTTATAGTGAGGTCAGTATAGAGTTGCTAATTTGCGCTACAATCAAAACATCATCGAATGTGCACCAGGTGCACATGGTTGTTTAGACTACTTTTTACCGAGGGAAAATGGACGCGAACAGGACGGCAGATTATAAAAGCGTGCGTGGGTTAAGCCGGGGCTTAATGTTATTAAATCTGTTAAATAAATTCGACGGAGGCGCGACGGTTGGGACTCTGGCCGAGTTTAGCGGCCTGCATCGCACGACGGTCAGGCGGCTACTGGAAACGCTGCAGGATGAGGGATACGTACGCCGCAGCCGCTCGGATGACAGCTTTCGATTGACGATTAAAGTTCGTCAGTTAAGTGAGGGATTTCGTGACGAACATTGGATTTCTGCCCTCGCCACCCCGCTGCTTGGCGAGCTCTTGCGGGAGGTTTTGTGGCCTACCGACATCACGACTCTTGATGTGGATGCCATGGTGGTGCGCGAAACTACCCACCGCTTCAGCCGTCTCTCCTTCCACCGGGCGATGGTCGGCCGCCGCCTGCCGCTGCTGCTGACCGCCTGCGGTTTAACCTGGCTGGCCTTCGCCCCAGAACATGAACGCAACTCACTCATTGAGATGCTGGCCGCGCGGCCGGAAGCGGAGTATCAGCTGGCGCGAGAACCGGAAAAGCTGGCCGCCATCCTCGAACGTACCCGACATAATGGCTACGGTGAAAACTTTCGCGGCTGGCAGCAGGAGGAGAAAATTGCCTCTATCGCCGTCCCGGTACGCCGCCAGCAGAGGGTTATCGGCTGCCTGAACCTGGTGTATATGGCTAAAGCGATGAGCATCGACCAGGCCGTACAAAAGTATCTCGCCTCGCTGCAAAAAGTCGCCAGCCAGCTTGAAGAGCGCATGGCTGACGAAGAGGTTTTTTACGAATAGCCCTGTAAACAGGTGGCTGACCGTGGCGTTCATCACCTACGATGCGCCACGGCGACGATCCCGCAGAACCCCAATCCAGGATCCCGGTGTGATGCTGAAACTACGCAGCAGCGCTAAAAGAAGGGGTTATAAAAATAATCGCTACCAACCGATCAATATAGCGTTCGATGACCCGGACCCAGGACGCCTCAGTAGCGAATTTCCGCCAGTTCGCGTAGCTGTTCAGGGGTCGCCACCGGCAGATTAAAGAAACGCAGGTAGGCCGGGATCATTTCAAACAGCATATCGGTACCGCGTTGAATGGGGCAGCCCGCCGCCTGTGCCGCCAGCAGTAAGGGAGTGTACTCCTGAGCCATCACCACTTCGCCGACAAAGGTTCCTGGCGTCAGGCGTTGAGGGTCCAGCGGCAGCGGATCGCCCTCTTTCATCCCCAGCGGCGTCGCGTTGACGACCAGATCGTGCCCCTGCGGGTCGCGTTGCATCAGGGTGATATTCAGTCGTGGGTAGTGTTGAAGCAAACGCCCGGCCAGCGCTTCAGCCGTCTGTGAGCAGGTATCGTATAGCGTCAGCGCGCTAACGCCCGCCGCTGCCAGCGAAGCGGCAATGGCCGATCCAACGCCGCCGCTGCCCACTACCAGCGCTCGCGCGCCGTGTGTATCGAAACCTTTACGCTTAATCCCAAGGACAAAACCTTCGCCGTCAAACATATCGCCGCTTAATGAGCCATCGGCTTCAGGGCGAATTGCGTTACAGGCGCCCGCAATCGCCGCCGTCGGACTAATATGCTGCACCAGCCCGCAGGTGGCGATTTTGTGCGGCATGGTAACCAGGGCGCCGATAATATTGGTCATCTTAAACAGCATCGGCACAAAGGTGGCGTAATCCTCAGGCTTCACGCCCATCGGCACCACCTTGGCATCCACCTGCCGATGAACAAACCACGGGTTATAGATCATCGGCGCTTTAAATTTTGCGGTCGGGTAGCCAAGATGCGCTATCAGCCGCGTGTTCCCACTAATCACCATTCCCAGCTCCTTGTTACTGCGAAAGCTCGATACGCTTTACGTCGCCCAAAATGAACACATATGCCGCCACGCCCAGCAGGGCTGCGCCGCCGATATAAACAAGCGCATAGAAGAAGTTGCCGGAGGCCGCGACGATGAAACCAATGATTAGCGGCGTCAGGATCCCGGCAAGGTTAGCGCAGAAGTTGAATAAGCCGCCGGTCAGACCGCCCAGGCCTTTCGGCGCGATATCGGAGATTAACGTCCAGCCCAGACCCACCATCCCCTGCCCGAAGAAGGCGAACGACATCACCATAATCACCGCCAGATCGCTGGTCAGCCAGTTGGCGGAGATAATCGTACTCGCCATCAGCAGACCGGCGATAATCGGCAGCTTACGCCCGAGGTTCGCTGAGCCGGTGGCTTTCAGCAGCTTATCGGAAACCCAGCCGCCAAACATCACCCCGCCCGCCGCCGCGAGAAACGGCATAATGGCGAAGAAGCCGACTTTAATCCACGGCATATGGCGCTCGGTGGCCAGATAGGTCGGGAACCAGGTGAGAAAGAAGACCAGCACCGTATTACCGGCAAACTGTCCGATGCTGGCGCCGAGGATCTGCCGTTTGGCCAGCAGCTGGCGAATCAGCGGCCAGCTAAAGGCGGTATGCTGCTCCGCGCCGGTCGACATCCCGCCGCCGTTAATAATGTGCTCGCGCTCCAGCTGATTGAGCTGCCGATCCTCATGCGGCTCGCGATAGCAGCGCCACCAGACGATAGCAAACAGCACTCCGGCTGCGCCGACGCTAATAAACAGCGCGCGCCAGCCAAAGCTGCCCATTATCCAGAACAGCAGCGGTGAAAAGCAGGCCAGTCCGAGATATTCACCCACGGTATAGACCGCCGTCGCCTTCGCGCGCTCCTGCTGCGGGAACCAGGCGCTAACCACCCTGCTGTTCACCGGGAAACATGGCGCTTCGCTGACCCCGAGGCCAAAACGGCACAGCAGCAGAGATTTCAGGCCAACCGCCATCCCGTGGAACATGGTAAATAGCGACCACAGGGTCAGCGCCAGAAAATAGGTGACTTTATTGCCAAAGCGGTCAAGAAAGATGCCTCCGGGGATCTGCGCCAGAGCATAGGTCCATGCAAAAGCGGAGAAGACGATGCCCATTACAGCAGCATCAATCCCCAGCTCAGCGGTCAGCTGCGGCGCGGCGATACCCAGCACCGTACGGTCGAGATAGTTGATCATTGTGCCGACGGCCAGTAGCGCAAGTATACCGATACGCCGCCGGGATGGCCGCACTCCGGACGCGGCGCCCGCCGTCGTCTGGTTATGGCTATAAGAGTTCATAGTCGTTTCCTGTCATAGGGTACAGATAAGCGTTGTTATTGTGATTGCGCCGTTGCGTTGTGAACCATCTGCTACATTACAAGGTGTACTGCATTGCTGACAAGCGTACAGCTGCATTTACAGCACCATAAAGTGCGTAACCGTTGCGTCGCTCGGTTAACTCAAAGAAAAAGCGGCCCGCCGAGAATGGCCGGGTATAGAGGTGCAGGAACTCACCGCCGTTTCCGTCACGATCGTAAAGGATTTGGTGACTTTTCAGCAGATTGACGCTATCGGCGTCGCCAAAACGTGCCAGCAAATCGTCATAATAGTTCGCCGGGATCGGCAGCGCGTCGACGGCAACCTGCGGCAGGCTTTCAACAACGGAAGGCAAATGGTGACAGGCAAAAGCCGCGTGCTGTAAACCGGCCCCCTGGTAACAGGCTACCGAGCGGGCAATTTGCGTGGCGCGACTTTGTGAAATATTGAGCGCGAGGCGAATATCTCCCTGCGGGCTGCGTACCGCCAGGCTGCGCACCAGCCCATACGGATCGGGCAGCGTTTGCTCATGCTCAAGCGTAAAGCCAAATACGGTACGGAAAAAAATAATCCAGTTATCGCGGCTATCCGCTTCCATGCCGAGGGCCAGATGATCGACTCCCCAATAATCTTCACGCGGCGTACAATCGGGGCGCAGATTAAAATCGCGGGTGTAGATATCGTCGCCTGTCTCAATCAGATAGATAAGGCTGCCGTCAGGCGCGCAAATCGCCGGGATTGGGCTTTCGTTCGGCCCGGCATCTCCCTGCCAGGTGGCGTAGCCGTATGCGCGGGCGCGTTCTACAATCGCCGCGCTCTGGCTGACGCGCAGCGCCATGGCGCAGAGTGAAACACCGTGGCGCTGGTGAAAATGGTCGGCCCAGCTGTGCGGCTGGGCGTTAACCACCACGCGCGCTCCACCGTTGCGCCAGAGTGAAACGCGTTTTGTGCGATGCGTTCCCTCCTCGGCAAAGCCGAGCTGCGTCAGTCTTTGCCCAAGCTCGCTGGCTTGCGCCGGACTGGCGGCAAACTCGATAAATTCCAGACCGGCGCAGACGGGCAGCTGCGCGGGGTTAAACAGCGGCGCGCCGCTTTCCGGCAGCCGCTGACGGACCTGCTCTTCCAGCCACAGCAGCGAGCGATAGCCGTCTTTCGCGGTCGCTCCGTTGGGTGAGGCGCGGAAACTGTCGTTAAAGATTTCCAGCGACCATGGCCCGCGATAGCCGCGGCGCGTCAGTTCGCTGGCAAAATCCACCAGCGGCAGCTGCCCCTGCCCTGGAAAACAGCGAAAATGCCGGCTCCATTCGAGGATATCCATTTTCATCAGCGGCGCGTCGGCCATCTGGACAAAAGTGATTTTCTCCAGCGGAACGTCCGCCAGCCGCTGCAGGGTATCGCCGCGCGCCAGAATGTGGAAACTATCAAGCACGATGCCCAGCGCAGGACTGTTGACGCTTTTGACTCGCTCCCAGGCCTGGTGCCAGCGGTTAACGTGGGTACCCCACGCCAGCGCCTCGTAGCCGATAGTGATGCGTTCCTGCTCCGCCAGTTCAGCCAGGGCGCGCAGGTCGGCGACCTGCAGTTCAACATCGGCGGAACAGTCCGGCTGGACGTTACTGCACAGCAGCATGGTGTCGCAGCCCAGTTCATGCATGAGCGCAAATTTGCGCCTGGCGCGTTCCATATTCGCCGCGAACTGACTGCGGCTGGCGCCTTCAAAATCACGAAATGGTTGAAAAAGCGTGATTTTTAGCCCTAAATCTGTCGCCAGATGACGGATATCGGCCGGTGTACCGGTATAATAGAGCAGATCGTTTTCGAAAATTTCGACGCCCTGATAGCCCGCAGCGGCAATGGCATGAAGCTTTTCGGGTAAGGTGCCGGAGATCGAAACGGTGGCGATGGAGCGCAGCATAGTATCCTCGTGTCATTTGCTGACGTAGTGACCTGAATATGTATCAATTGGTTCAATTGCGCCATGACTGGTTGCAAAATTGTGATCAATATGTGTATTTTTTGCATCTCAAGAAAAGGAGTCGTTATGTCCGTCGTTGCTCACGATGAAGCGCAGTCTCTGAAAGAGCGGATCTTCGCCGCCGCCATTACCGTTTTTGCCGAGCATGGACTGTCGGGCGCGCGGATGGAGCAAATCGCCACCGAGGCGCAGACCACTAAAAGGATGGTGGTCTACTACTTCAAGACCAAAGAGCAGCTTTATCAGGCCGTGCTTCAGCACGTCTACGCCCGGATCCGTGAAACCGAGCAGCAGCTGGGACTGGAAAACGTGCCGCCGGTAGAAGCGCTGGTGCAGCTGGTAAAGTGGAGCGTGCGCTATCACGCCACGCACGCGGACTATATGCGGGTTATCTGTATGGAAAACATGCAGCGCGGGAAGTGGCTGAAAAATTCAGGTCAGCTAAAACCGTTAAACCGTACCGCCCTGTCTATCCTGGAAGATATTCTGCAGCGCGGGCAGCGGCAAGGGGTGTTTCAGGCGGGGCTGGAAGCGCGCGATGTACACCGACTGATCAGCAGCTTTAGCTTCTACCAGGTATCAAACTTTTATACCTTCAGCAGCCTGTACCTGGACGACCCGATGCCAGAAATTGATGATGAAGCCATGGTTGCTCACCACTGCGATATCGCCGTCAAAGCGGTTATTCGTTTCGTCATTTCCTGATGCCTGAACTCATGTTCAGGAGCGGCTAGTTTCCGGAAAGCGCATGGACAACTTTTTCCATCGCTTCCTGCGTCAGCGCGGAACGCTGGATTTTAGGGTTTGCCAGAGCGGTACGCACAACGCCGGCGATAACAATATGTTTTGGTTCCTGACCCAGATCGCGCATCTCAAGCACCACTTTCCCCACTACGCGGCACATTTCCTGATATAACGCCTCATCTTTAGCTGTATTTCCCATAATATTTGGCTCTTAATTTTTCATTATCAATCAATTTATTATTGGTATATTTCTCGCTGATAGCAAACCAGCGCGCGTTTTATGCTTCAGTGGCGTCTTTTTACTGCAAAAGTTGTGAATAACTCCGCGTTCCCGCCCTCTTTATGTTGTCAGCTGGTGAAAATTTGTGTTGCGCATAAGCATAGGATTAGTTTGCATTTTGTTACGTATATATCTATAGAAATGAAACATGGTTTTCATTTTCTTTTTTGGATTGGGCAACGTATAATGCCCAGCAAATTCTTATTGAATGGTTTCAGCGCATTGGATTGCATGACTAAACGCATTACACACTGCCTCTTTTCATGGGCTGAACCGCCAGCACACATTCTTCTGCACGCTCTTTTGTTGTCACCTATCCTTAGAGCGTGGCAAAGCAACTTTCGTAATACAGGTTTAACTTTGCGGCAGTGCGCCCGCGAAGTCAGATTCCCCATCCCTATCCTTCACAACTTAAAGATTAAACTGTCATGAAAAAGACCAAAATTGTATGCACCATCGGTCCTAAAACCGAATCCGAAGAGATGTTGACCAAAATGCTCGACGCTGGCATGAACGTTATGCGTCTGAACTTCTCTCACGGTGACTATGCGGAACACGGTCAGCGCATCCAGAATCTGCGCAATGTGATGAGTAAAACCGGTAAGAAAGCGGCAATCCTTCTCGATACCAAAGGTCCGGAAATCCGTACCATCAAGCTGGAAGGCGGCAACGACGTTTCTCTGAAAGCGGGCCAGACCTTCACCTTCACCACCGACAAATCCGTGGTAGGTAATAATGAAATCGTTGCGGTGACCTATGAAGGCTTCACCAGCGACCTGAGCGTTGGCAACACGGTACTGGTTGACGATGGCCTGATCGGTATGGAAGTCACCGCTATCGAAGGCAATAAAGTCGTTTGTAAAGTGCTGAACAACGGCGACCTCGGCGAAAACAAAGGCGTTAACCTGCCGGGCGTTTCTATCGCTCTGCCGGCGCTGGCTGAGAAAGATAAACAGGACCTGATCTTCGGTTGCGAACAGGGCGTTGACTTTGTGGCGGCTTCCTTTATTCGTAAGCGTTCCGACGTTGTTGAAATCCGTGAACACCTGAAAGCCCACGGCGGCGAGAAGATCCAGATCATCTCCAAAATCGAAAACCAGGAAGGCCTGAACAACTTCGACGAAATCCTCGAAGCCTCTGACGGCATCATGGTTGCGCGTGGCGACCTGGGCGTTGAAATCCCGGTTGAAGAAGTTATCTTCGCGCAGAAGATGATGATCGAAAAATGTATCCGCGCGCGTAAAGTGGTTATCACCGCGACTCAGATGCTGGATTCCATGATCAAAAACCCGCGTCCGACCCGTGCGGAAGCAGGCGACGTGGCTAACGCCATCCTCGACGGCACCGACGCAGTCATGCTGTCCGGCGAATCCGCAAAAGGTAAATATCCGCTGGAAGCGGTCACCATCATGGCGACCATCTGCGAACGTACCGACCGCGTAATGACCAGCCGTCTCGAGTACAACAATGACAACCGTAAGCTGCGTATCACCGAAGCAGTTTGCCGCGGTGCCGTTGAGACTGCCGAAAAACTGGAAGCGCCGCTGATCGTTGTCGCCACCCAGGGCGGTAAATCCGCGCGCGCCGTTCGTAAATACTTCCCGGATGCGACCATCCTGGCACTGACGACCAATGAAACTACCGCGCGTCAGCTGGTGCTGACCAAAGGCGTAGTCGCGCAGCTGGTCGATGAAATCTCCTCTACCGATGCGTTCTATATCCAGGGTAAAGAGCTGGCGCTGCAAAGCGGCCTGGCGCGTAAAGGCGATGTGGTTGTTATGGTTTCCGGCGCTTTAGTACCGAGCGGAACCACCAATACCGCTTCCGTACACGTGCTGTAATAATTTACAGGTTAATTAGAATTTCCTTTAAAAGCGCTCTTCGGAGCGCTTTTTTTTATTCCAGCACTAGCCACTATTAATAAAAATGCAAATCGGAATTTACTATTTAACGCGAGGATTATCTAAGATGAATCCGATGGAAGCGCGCTGTTTTCACTCGCCTTTTTAACGTTATGTGATGATTTCGATGCTTCTTTGAGCGAACGATCAAAAATAAGCGTATTCAGGTAAAAAAATATTCTCATCACAAAAAAGTTTGTGTAATACTTGTAACGCTACATGGAGATTAACTCAATCTAGAGGGTATTAATAATGAATCGTACTAAACTGGTACTGGGCGCGGTAATCCTGGGTTCTACTCTGCTGGCTGGTTGCTCCAGCAATGCTAAAATCGATCAGCTGTCTTCTGACGTTCAGACTCTGAACGCTAAAGTTGACCAGCTGAGCAACGACGTGAACGCAATGCGTTCCGACGTTCAGGCTGCTAAAGATGACGCAGCTCGCGCTAACCAGCGTCTGGACAACGCAGCTACTAAATACCGTAAGTAATAGTATCTGTGTAATAAAAATGGCGCACAATGTGCGCCATTTTTTTTGCCTCTGACTTCTCCCGCCTACTGTACTCTTTTCGCTTCATCTACCGGCGTGTTCTGCACCGACAGATCCGACCCGGCGCTGCCGCCAGCAGATATCGCAACCGGATAGCCCGCCCGTCTGGTCAACGCGCGTTTCAGCAGCGCCTCATCAACCGCTTTATCACCGGCAAACTGGTGAAACTCAGCAGGAAGCGTATAGGCCATCGTCTGCGCATTGCTGGTCTCATCCGACGTCAGCGGACGATGAACTTCAACATAGCGTTTGCCGTCCGGCTCCACCGCGAATTTGACCGGCTGGTTGATAATCCTCACCGGCGTTCCGCTTTTCACCTGATTGAATAAGGCCTGGATATCCGCCGCATTCATGCGCATACAGCCAGAGCTGACGCGCAGTCCGACGCTGTCGGGCGCACTGGTGCCGTGAATGAGATATTCACCGTTACCGTATGCCAGACGCAGCGCATAGCGTCCTAAAGGGTTGTTTGGCCCTGCGGGCACCACCGGCGGCAGCTTAATTCCCTTCTCCAGCGAGCGGGCGCGGATCCCCGCCGTCGGCGTCCAGGTCGGATTAGGGATTTTCTGCCCGATACGCGTGGTCATCTCCGGCGTTTCAAGCCCCTGCTGACCAATCCCCAAAGGGTAAACCTGCACCTGGTTCATACCCGGCGGAAAGTAGTAAAGGCGTAATTCAGCCAGGTTAACGACGATCCCCTCGCGCGGTACGTCCGGGAGCAACATCTGCGAGGGTATCAGCACCCGGGTACCCGGTTTAGGCTGGACCGGCGCAATGGTATCGTTAGCCTCAAGGATCAGCATCGCCGCCGTATCAAAACGACGGGCTATCGCCTGCAGGTTGCGGTCGCTCTCCTGTACCGTCCAAAACTGGTTTTCACCAATCAGACGGCTGTTGGCAGGGGGAAGCGGGTAGTCGACGGCTAAGGCTGCATGTGACGCGCTGAGGGCGCTCAGAAGAGCCAGAGTAAAAAGAGACGCGCGTTTCATACTGAGATTCCTTCTTTCGCTGATAAAACGCCAGGCCTGTTATGCGCGACGAGAAGCTCACCTCCCGTCGCGCATAACAGAATGAAATCTACTGTTTTATTCTAGCTAAGATTTGCTGCTTTCGCGCGAATTGCGCGGATCATTGCTTCCAGTCCTTGGGAACGCGAGGGGGTGAGATGCTGAGTGAGGGCCATTTTTTCAAACCATGGGCGCACGTCAAAAGCGGTGATATCTTTGGCCGTCATGCGGTCATAAAGGATAAATACCACCGCGATAAGTCCCTTAACGATGGCCGCATCGCTGTCGCCGCGCAGCGCAATAGCGCCGCTCTGGTCCTGCGACATGACGATCCACACCTGGCTCTGGCAACCCTGAATGATGTTTTCCGCAATATGCTCCTCCGGACTCAGCGGTGCCAGGCGCTGACCGAGCTCAATAATGTAGAGATATTTTTCTTCCCAGTTCGCACAACGGCTAAAGTTGCGCAGCAGTTTATCTTTGTCCGGTAACGCCGCCATAGTCGCTCCCTTAGCTTAATAATTTATGGATCCGCTGTAGCCCAGCCACCAGCCGGTCCACCTCTTCCGTGGTATTGTACATCGCCAGTGATGCCCGACACATGGCAGGGACGCCGTAGAACTCCATGAGCGGCATGGCGCAGTGGTGCCCGGTCCGTACCGCAATACCGTAGTTGTCAAGGAAGCTACCGACATCGTAGGCATGATGTTTGCCAAGGTTAAACGCGATTACCCCCAGGCGATTTTGCGGGCCGTAAAGGGTTAAATCCTCCACGCTTTCCAGCGCCTGTAACGCATAGCGCATCAGGGTTTGTTCATATTCCGCGATGTGCGTCAGCCCCAGCGCGCTAACGTAATCCAGCGCCGCCCCGAAACCGATAATGCCGCCGGTATTTGGCGTTCCCGCCTCAAAGCGCCACGGTGCCTTGGCCCAGGTCGTACCTGCGGTCAGGCTGACCGTGGCGATCATCGACCCGCCCCCTTCCCACGGCGCCATCTCCTGCAGGATTTCCTGTTTAACGTAGAGCACGCCGATCCCGGTGGGGCCATACAGCTTGTGCGCGGAAAACGCGTAAAAATCGCAGTCCAGAGCCTGCACGTCCACTGGATGGTGCATCACCGCCTGCGCGCCATCCACCAGCACTTTTGCGCCATGCTGATGGGCTAAGGCAACCAGAGCGGCGATTGGGTTTTCCGTACCCAGTACGTTAGAAACCTGAGTGATAGCCAGCAGACGAGTGCGCTCGTCAAACAGACCGGGAATCGCATCCAACTGTAGGGTACCGTCCTGATTCAGCGGGATCACCCGCAGCTGTGCCCCTACTCTGGCGCACAGCATTTGCCAGGGAACGATATTGGCATGATGCTCCATCGCGCTGACGATAATGTTGTCGCCTGCGCCGACGTTAGCGTTTCCCCAGCTGTTCGCCACAAGGTTGATTCCTTCGGTGGTGCCGCGAACAAAAACCAGCTCCTCCGCCGAACGGGCATTGAGGAAGGTCGCCCCCTGCTGGCGCACCTGCTCCATGCGCGCCGTAGCTTCCGCGCTAAGGGTATGAATACCGCGATGTACCGCCGCATAGCCGTGGCGATAAAACTCCGCCTCGGCGTTAATGACCGCTTCCGGCTTCTGCGCGCTGGCGGCGCTATCGAGGTAGGCCAGCGGCTGGCCGTTTACTTCGCGGTTGAGAACCGGAAAATCCGCGCGCACGCGTTCCACAGAAAATGTCATGCTTTACCTCCCGGCAAACGCTGGCCGATACGCGCCAGGATCTGCTGCCTGAGCGCCTCATCGCCGATAGCTTCCGTAAGCTCCGCGGCAAAGGCGTATAGGATCATGTGCTGCGCCGCCTGCTGCGCGATCCCACGCGAGCGCAGATAAAACAGCTGCTCATCATCGATGCGCCCGATGGTCGCGCCGTGGCTGCACTTAACGTCGTCGGCGTAAATCTCCAGCTGCGGTTTGGTATCCACTTCGGATAAGCGGCCCAGCAGCAGGTTGTTGTTGGTCATCTGGCCATCGGTTTTGATCGCATGTTGCGCGACGTTAATCAGACCATTAAACACCGCACGTCCTTTGTCGTTGACGATAGTTTTATGTAGCTGGCGGCTGTTACAGTATCCAACCTTGTGATCGAGCCAGGTGCGGCTGTCGCACACTTCGTTGTTGACCGGCATCGCCAGCGAGTTAATCCGCAGGTTACTGTTTTCACCGTTCAGCTGCGCGCTGGTGTGGTGACGCAGCACCGCGCTTCCGAGCAGAAAACTGCTGCTGAACGCCGAAGCATCGCGCCCGAGCGCCAGATCGTTATGGGCAAAGTGGTAGCTCTGCGCATTTTCAAACGCCAGCTTAGTATGCTGCAGATGCGCGTTATCCGCCACGCTCATCGTCAGCCTTGCGCCGGTAAAGTGGCGCTCATCGTTAAGGCTCAGATAATGTTCGACGATCGTTGCCTCTGCGCCGCTCTCCAGCTCCAGATGATGGCGATAGTGAGCGGTATTCATTTCATCGCTCGTCAGCCCGCGCGTCATGTGAACAATCAGCAACGGTTTTTCAGGGCGCTGATTACGCCCGACCTTAATATGGGTGACGCTGGCGGCAAGGCTTTCCGTCAAATGCAGAAACACTTCGGGCTGAACGGCCTCCGGCAGCTGCTGACGCCCATTATCCACCCGCACTTCATAGCCGCTGGAGGTCAGATCGTCGCTCAGGTTTGCGCTATATTGCCCGTCAATAAAGACCAGCCGCCATGCCTCCAGCTTCAGCGCCAGCGCATCGCGTTGTTCCGCCGTCAGCGTCTGCGGCTCCGCGACAACAAACCTCTGGTTCAGCAACGCATCCAGCGGCGTATATTTCCAGTTTTCATGCTTACGCGTCGGCAGTCCCAGGCGCAACAGCTGCTGCAGGTGCTGGTGCGCCTGCGGACTGCGCTGACCGCTTTGCGACTCAAACAGATGGTGCCACTGCTGCAGCGCGTTACTGCTGTTCGGTAAGCCAGCCATAGCCCTGCTCCTCCAGTTGTTTGACCAGAGTAAAATCGCCGGATTTGACGATCCGCCCCTGATACAGCACGTGGACGTAATCAGGTTTGATATAGTCAAGAATGCGCTGATAGTGGGTGACGATAATAAATGAGCGCTTGCCGTCGCGCAGCGAGTTGACGCCGTCAGAAACAATCTTCAGCGCGTCGATATCCAGCCCGGAGTCCGACTCGTCCAGAATGCACAGCTCGGGCTCCAGCACCGCCATCTGCAGGATATCGTTGCGCTTTTTCTCACCGCCGGAGAAGCCGACGTTAACCGAGCGGGTCAACAGATCTTCGGGCATCTTCAGCAGCTTAATTTTGTCCTCCATCAGATCCTGGAAGTCAAAACGGTCAAGCTGCTCCTGGCCGCGGTAGCTGCGAACGGCATTCAGCGCGGTTTGCAGGAAAAACTGATTGCTGACGCCGGGAATTTCCACCGGATACTGGAAGGCCATAAAGATGCCTTCACCGGCGCGATCTTCCGGAGCCAGCTCCAGCAGATCTTTGCCTTTGAATTCCACGCTGCCGCCGGTCACTTCATAGTCTTCGCGCCCGGCAAGCGTGGCAGAGAGCGTACTTTTCCCGGAGCCGTTCGGCCCCATGATGGCGTGCACTTCGCCGGGGCGAACCTCCAGATTCAGCCCGCGCAGGATCTCTTTGTCTTCAACGGCGACCTGCAAATTTTTTATACTTAACATCTTATTTCCTTTGTTATCAGCCGACGCTGTGTTCAAGGCTAATCGCCAGTAATTTCTGCGCTTCTACGGCGAACTCCAGCGGCAGCTCGGAGAAAACGTCTTTACAGAAACCGTTGACGATCATTGAAATGGCATCGTCTTCGCTGATCCCTCGCTGCAGGCAGTAAAACAGCTGATCTTCACCAATACGTGAGGTGGTCGCTTCGTGTTCCAGCTGAGCGCTGTTATTACGACACTCCACATACGGAAAGGTATGCGCCCCGCTGTCCGGGCCAATCAGCATGGAATCACACTGGGTGAAGTTGCGCGCGTTGGTCGCGGTCGGCATGATTTTGACCAGACCGCGATAGCTGTTCTGGCTGTGACCGGCGGAAATTCCCTTCGAAATAATCGTCGACCGCGTGTTTTTGCCGATATGAATCATTTTGGTGCCGGTGTCCGCCTGCTGGTGGCCGCTGGTCAGCGCTACCGAGAAGAACTCACCGATGGAGTTATCCCCGCGCAGGATGCAGCTTGGATACTTCCAGGTAATCGCCGAGCCGGTTTCCGACTGGGTCCACGACATTTTGCTGTTCTCGCCTTCGCAGAGGGCGCGCTTGGTGACGAAGTTGAGGATCCCGCCGGTGTTGTTGTCACCGGGAAACCAGTTTTGCACCGTGGAGTATTTCACCTCGGCGTCTTTATGAATGATCACTTCGACTACCGCCGCGTGCAGCTGGTAGCTATCGCGCACCGGTGCCGAGCAGCCTTCAATGTAGCTCACGTAGCTGCCTTCGTCGGCGATCAGAATGGTGCGTTCAAACTGGCCGGTTTTTTCCGCATTAATGCGGAAATAGGTCGACAGCTCCATCGGGCAGCGCACGCCTTTGGGCACATAGATAAAGGTGCCGTCGGAGGCTACCGCCGCGTTAAGAGCGGCAAAGAAGTTATCATTGCCCGGTACCACGGTGCCGAGGTATTTCTTCACCAGTTCCGGATGATCGTGAATCGCTTCACCGAAGGAACAGAAAATAATTCCCTGCTCCGCCAGCTTTTCACGATAGGTGGTCGCCACGGAAACCGAGTCAAAGATGGCATCAACGGCGACTTCCCGCCCTTCACGCACCGGCACGCCGAGAAGGTTAAATGCCTCTTCAACTTCACTGGTCAGAAACGCGCTGGAACCGGTTTGCTGCAGCGCTCCGGGCTCAGAGGCGCAGGTATCATCGCAGTTGCCGCAGGAGGGCGCTGAGTAATAGCTGTAATCCTGATAGTTTAGCTTGTCGTAGTGCGCCTTCAGCCAGTGCGGCTCTTCCATCGCCTGCCAGGCTTTAAAGGCGTTCAGACGAAATTCGAGCATCCATTCTGGCTCATTACGGCGTGCGGAAATCGCCCGAACCACCTCTTCGTTTATGCCTTTCGCCAGCTCATCGGTCTGTAGCTGGGTGAAAAAGCCCTCTTTATAGTTGAGTGGCCCGCCGCTCCAGGTTTTGACATCGTCAGTTGCTTCAGTATTACGAGACATAGTTACTCCGCCTGAACGCCAAAACTCTCGCCGCAGCCGCATTCGTGCTGAGCTTTAGGGTTATGAAACTTAAAAATTTGATTTAAGCCTTCGCGTACATAATCGAGCTCGGTACCATCGATAAACGGCATGGCCTGCAGCGGCGCCCATAGCTTCGCGCCATCGCGCTCAAAGAGCAGATCGTCTTTTGCCGGTTCGGCAATAAGTTCAAGGACGTAGCCAAAACCGGCGCAGCCGCTGGTTTTAACGCCTAAACGCAGCCCCTGCATGTCAGGCTGCTTGTGGACCAGCTCGCGAATATGGGCGGCGGCGGCAGGGGTCATCGCCAGGCCGCGCCAGCTAAAATCGTCGGGATTAAAAGTTCCTGTTTGTGAATCCATCGCTCTACCTCATAGGTTGATGCCATCAGGGCTTACTCGTTATGTTAGTGATAATGATTATCACTTCAACCCATCCGGAGAAGGGGTATTCTCCCCTCAGGCTCATTTATTGCTCTTTTTATAAGCATAGACCCTGTTTATCGTCATTTCAGCCCGCAGATTCATGCTTTAATATTTTGAAAAATAATAAGTTATTTTCTTTCATAGCGGGCTGTTAGGAGCAATGGAAAAGATGCATCGAAAATACCGATTTATAAGATAGGCAGCGAAAATAGCACTTTCGATCTACTTGTCTGAGCTTTCAACGAGTTACGCCCAGAGGGCATGTGCAATACGGGATAAACGCGGCCAACGGCGCAAGCAGGTCAATAATCAGCTATTTTCAACCATCGTCAGATATAGAGAATCCCCTACTACCGCTGATGATATATTTTCTGGCATATTGACTATCAATGGATATTTCGCTGATCCTGCAACGAAGATAGCCAGCATAAAATTCGGCTTAACTTATTGATTTAAGGAACATCATGAATAATGTCATTCTCAGCATTATTGCGAAAATTTCCTCTATGGACGCAGAAAACAAGCAGCTTGCCGCACAGGTTGAAGCGCAGTCATTGCTGATAAGCGCATTAATGCTCGCCGTGGGTGAGGAAGGAGGCGTCGCCGAGTTGGTTGGGAATGTCACAAAAGCGATAAACTCGGTGCTGGAATCATCCGAGGATATGCTTAAATCCGACGCGGAGCTCTTGCTGGCAAAATTTCAGGAGCAAATTGCGCTCACTCAATTGATTCATACCCATGAGGATAAAATCAATCAAGCAGCAGTCGATCAACTGGACGCCGCCAAAGATAAACGCACCGACTAAGCAGATAAAACCATTCTCAATTACTTCTATATGTCTTAAGAGGGTCGACCCCGTGTACATCGCGCCTGAGCGAGCGCATTGAACACCGGTCGGCCCGACAATCTCGCTAAATACACCAGCCACAGCAGCGACAATCAATATGCCGGGCATGCGCATTGATACATGACGCAAATAAGGCATCCCGGGGATCTATATCTTCAGCATCGCCTTCTTAACGTCTTGTGGCGCTGGCTTGCTCTCTTCCTGAGCCCCTCTTTGGCGGGCATCGGGAGGGGCAGAACCCCCTTCTCCTGCGCTGAATGCATTCATGCAACAAATTCTATTCATTTTCATTATAAGTGCGTTCATTTCACAGAAATAAAGATTTATTCACCGCTGACTGGCTCATGTAAAATGCGCTGCTAGATTTCTTTCATCTTTAAACGCCATGCCGCGCGGCGGCCGTTCGGGAACGTGTGTAGTACTGAATTATGGATATAGAAACAGATGTCATGTCGATGTGTATGGTCGTATTGTTAATTATTAGCGTTTTGCTCGATTAACCACCTCCTCCTTCGCAATCCTTGAACTTCGCGCGGTCGAACGGGCTTTCGCCTCCATTAAGACACAGATGCGAAATTGCTCAATCAGGCTTAAATAAATTAAAAAGGCTACCGACAATATCGGTAGCCTCTTCATTTATGCCATCGCAGTTATGCCATAGCTGTGGCGCAGAGCGTATTAGCTCCTAATCTTCCTGTAGATAAACAGTACTACCAGCGCACCAATCACCGCTACAACAAAGCTGCCGAAATTAAAACCGTCAACGCGGCCAAAGCCGAAGAAAGTACTAATCCAGCCCCCGACAACTGCACCGATAACACCCAGAATTACGGTAACGATAAATCCGCCGCCGTCTTTCCCCGGCATAATCCACTTGGCTAAAATACCGGCAATAAGCCCAAAAATGATCCATGAAATGATACCCATAGCTAGCTCCGTCCTCTTGTTACCTTGTAAACCTCTGGTATTTAAAAGATTAGCATAAATATGAACGGTGATTGCTAAATTTATATTTAACAGCAAAACTCTTGTCATATTAGCAATAATAGTCTACGGCCCCGGAGAGTTTATTTAATAAGCAAAAGATCAATGAGGCTATTAAAGCCCTGCGGTCCAGAGTGACAAACAATAACATTTCCCGGAAACAGATAACGTCAACCCGGAGTGCGCAAAGGACAAATAAGCGCCAGATATCGCTGCAAAACGGCCTGGGTGATTAATCAGAGAAAGTTATTGCCAGGATTAGCTATAAGGTTTAAATAGCGCTCAGGGGGAGATATTCCCCCTGAGTAAACTTAGATTACCGCCGTCGTCAGCCGCGACGAACAGCAAAGACGCCCCTGTTCATCAGAGATGTCAATCTGCCACACCTGATGACGGGAACCAACGTGTAGCGCCCGGCACACGCCGCGAACTCTGCCGCTGCGCACCGAGCGTATATGGTTAGCGTTAACCTCCAGCCCCACCACCTTCTGCTCACCTTCGCTGCACAGATAACCGGCCACTGAACCTAACGTTTCCGCCAGTACCACCGATGCGCCGCCGTGCAACAGGCCAAACGGTTGATGGGTACGGCCATCCACAGGCATGGTAGCTTCAATCGTATCGCCGGTTATTGCCTCAAACTGAATATCGAGCAGGCCGACCATATTACCATCGCCCATTGCATTCAGCTGTTCCAGCGTGCTGTGACGTTTCCAAATCATCCAATAATCTCCAGTAGCGCCTGCAGCGGGTGGCGTACGCCGCTGCCTTCAATACGCTTCACCTGGCTGCGGCAGGAGTAGCCGGTGACCAGGCAGCGATTGCGCGGCAAACGCTGCATCGCCTGCTGCCAGGAAAGCGCGTAGATGGCCAGCGAGTTGGCGTGGTTCTTCACCTCATGACCATAGGTTCCGGCCATGCCGCAGCAGCCCACGTTGATATTCTCCAGCTTCGCGCCAAAACGAGCGAAAATATCCGCCCACTGTTTGGTGGAAGCGGGAAGCGCCGTCACCTCGGTACAGTGGCCAAACAGATACCACGACTCGCCGCCTTTATCCTGCGCAGCGGTCTGCGATAAAGCCTGCGGCAGCCATTCGTGCACCAGCATCACGCGGAAATCGCCGCGCTTGTTGCCGAGCACCTGGTTGTATTCATCACGGTAGCAGAGCACCAGCGCCGGATCGACGCCCACCAGCGGCATGCCGAGCTGGGCCACCCGGTTAAGAAAATCTGCGGTTTTCTGCGCGGTGCGCGCAAATCGCGTCAGGAACCCCTTAATATGCTGCGCCTTGCCGTTTGGCGAGAATGGCAGCAGAACCGGCTGATAGCCCAATTTTTCTATCAGGCGAACAAAATCGGCAACAACCTGCGCATCGTAGTAGCTGGTAAACGGATCCTGAACCACCAGCACCGTCTTCGATTTCTGCTCATCGCTCAGCTCTTCCAGCTGCTCCAGCGTGGTGTTGGCGGAACGGTGGCCAACCATCTGCTGCTTCAGCGATGGAACCGAGAGCAGCGGTAAGTCGACCATACCGATATGCTTTTCCGACAGCTTGCGCATCCATGGCTGATTAATAAAGAAGTTGAAGGTCCTGGGCGCATGCGCCATCAGCGGCGCGTAGGATTCAACCGTTGCTACCAGATGGTCACGAACCGGCCGCAGATAGCGGCTATGGTAGAGCTGGAGGAAACGCGAACGGAACTCCGGCACGTCAATTTTTATCGGGCACTGTGTCGAACAGGCTTTACAGGCCAGGCAGCCGGACATCGCTTCTTTGACCTCATGGGAGAAATCGTACTCTCCCTTACGCGCGTGCCAGCTATTGCGGGTACGTTCCACCAGGGTACGCAGGCTGGCGCGTTTTTCCGGCAAATCTTTTTCCAGCTGATTAGGGTCGATGCCGCGATCCGCCAGCAGACGTAGCCACTCTCGCACCAGCGTGGCCCGGCCTTTTGGCGAATGAATACGGTGGTTGCTGACCTTCATTGAAGGGCACATCGGGCTTTTCGCATCAAAGTTAAAGCACAGACCGTTACCGTTACACTCCATCGCGCCGCGCCATGAATTGCGCACGGCGATAGGGATCTGCCGATCGAAGGTTCCGCGCTTCACCGCATCCACCTTCATCATCGGGGCATCAACGCCCTCCGGCGGGCATATTTTGCCCGGATTCAGGCGATTATCAGGGTCGAACGCGGCTTTAATTTTACGCAGTTCGCCAAATAGCTCCTCACCGAAGAACGCCGGGCTGTACTCCGCACGGAATCCCTTGCCGTGTTCTCCCCACAGCAGGCCGCCGTACTTAGCGGTTAACGCCACCACCTCATCGGAAATGCGCTTCATCAGCATCTCTTGCTGCGGGTCGCACATATCCAGCGCCGGGCGTACGTGCAGCACCCCGGCATCAACATGGCCAAACATGCCGTAGCTCAGACCGTGGCCGTCGAGCAGCGCGCGGAACTCCACAATATAGTCGGCCAGATGCTCCGGCGGCACGCAGGTATCTTCGGCGAAAGGTATCGGCTTGGCAGCGCCTTTGGCATTACCCAGCAGGCCCACGGCCTTTTTACGCATCGCATAAATGCGCTCAACGCCGTCCAGCTCGCTACATACCTGCCAGCCGATAACGCCCGCTTCGTTGCGCGACATCAGTTCGTCCAGGCGCTGACACAGCGTCGCCACCTGACCGTCTATCAGCCCGGCGTCGTCCCCGGCAAATTCGACGATATTCAGGCCCAACATCTCTTTATCCGCAACGTCGGTAATAAGTTCGCTCACCGAGTGCCAGACAATATCTTCTCGCGCCAGATTCAACACTTTCGAGTCGACGGTCTCAACAGAAAGCGCCTTCGCCTCAACCATAAACGGCGCGTTGCGCAGCGCGGAGTTAAATGAATCGTACTTAACGTTGACCAGACGGCGCACTTTCGGCAAAGGCGTGATATCCAGCCGCGCCTCGGTGATAAACGCCAGCGTTCCTTCTGAGCCGGTAAGGATACGGGTCAGGTCGAACTGGCTCATCTCGTCGTTAAAGACGTGACGCATATCGTAGCCCGTCAGGAAGCGGTTAAGTTTAGGGAATTTATCGATAACCAACTGCCGCTGCGCTTTGCAGCGCTGATAGACCGTGCGGTAAATCCGCCCAATGGCCGACTGCTCTGCGCCAAGCGTTTCCGCCAGCGCCGCCGGGATCGGCTGGGTATCAAGAATATCGCCGCCGATCAGTACCGAGCGCACGCCCAGTACGTGATCGGAGGTTTTACCATACACCAGTGAGCCCTGCCCGGAGGCGTCGGTGTTGATCATCCCGCCTAGGGTAGCGCGGTTACTGGTGGAAAGTTCCGGCGCGAAAAAGTAGCCGTAAGGTTTAAGAAACTGATTGAGCTGATCCTTAATAACCCCCGCTTCCACCCGCACCCACCCTTCTTCCGGGTTGATTTCAATAATGCGGTTCATATAGCGGGACATATCAACGATGATCCCGGCGTTCAGCGCCTGACCGTTAGTGCCAGTACCGCCCCCGCGCGGGGTAAAGATCAGCGTTTTAAAACGCTCTTCCGCCGCCAGTCTTGCCAGCAGAGCCACATCTGCCGTGGAACGGGGGAATACAATCGCATCCGGCAGCAGCTGATATACACTGTTATCAGTGGCCATCGTCAGCCTGTCGGCGTAGCTGGTGGCGGTATCGCCGGTAAAACCCTGTTGCTCCAGTACCTGCAAAAAATTCAGCACCAGCTGAACGACACCTGGCGCTTGAGAAATCTGTGGGATCATGAGGCTCGACCCTGCCTGACTATGTTGTGTTGTAAGTGATTAATCGTTTGCGTGACGCACTCAACTTTTTATCACATTTTTTTCATATGCGCCCGCCAGAATTAAGCGCAAAATCAGGCGCGCGAACTTATTGATATTATTATCAGTACATGGAATTACGCTGCGTCAGCCTTTTGACGCGATTGCAAAGGTAAAATTTCACTATGATTAACCCCAATCAGCCCCGGGACATACCGCAAGTTCTGCTGTCGGTGCTGTTTTTGTCCCTGATTATTATTTCCTGCCTGTGGGTTGTGCAGCCATTTATCCTGTCATTTGCCTGGGCCGGCACCGTTGTTATCGCAACCTGGCCGGTACTTTTGCGCCTGCAGCGCCTGCTTTTTGGTAAGCGGGCGCTGGCCGTGCTGGTGATGACGCTGCTGCTGTTTTTACTCTTCGTCATCCCCATTGCGCTGCTGGTCAACAGCCTGGTCGATAATAGCGTGCCATTGATAAAAGTGATTACCAGCGGCAACTTCACGCCGCCGGATCTGGCGTGGTTAAACACCATTCCGCTAATCGGCGATAAGCTTTATACCGGCTGGCATAATTTGCTGGAGATGGGCGGAACGGCAATTATGACCAAAATTCGCCCCTATCTTGGCACCACCACAACCTGGTTTGTTGGTCAGGCGGCCCATATCGGTAAGCTGCTGGTCTACTGCGGCCTGATGCTGCTATTTAGCGCCCTGCTGTACTGGCGCGGCGAACAGGTTGCCTACGGGTTCCGCCATTTCGCCACCCGTCTGGCTGCCAAACGCGGCGACGCGGCGGTGATCCTCGCCGGCCAGGCGATTCGCGCCGTGGCGCTGGGGGTAGTCGTCACCGCCCTGGCCCAGGCGGTGCTGGGCGGTATTGGTCTTGCGGTCAGCGGCGTACCCTACGCGGCGCTGCTCACCGTAGTGATGATCTTCACCTGCCTCGTCCAGCTGGGGCCTTTACTGGTGCTGGTACCGTCGATTATCTGGCTGTACTGGAGCGGCGACACGACCTGGGGGACCATACTGCTGGTCTGGAGCTGCGTGGTGGGTACTATGGATAACTTTATCCGCCCGTTGCTGATTCGGATGGGCGCTGACCTGCCGATGATTCTGATCCTGTCCGGCGTTATCGGCGGCCTGGTGGCATTCGGCATGATTGGGCTGTTCATTGGTCCGGTCCTGCTGGCCGTGTCGTGGCGCCTGTACGACGCGTGGGTGAATGAAGCCCCGCCGCCGCCAAAAGATCCCGATCTGGTGCTTGAGGAACTCAGAGAGCTGAATAACCGAGCCCCGCTGGAGAAGTAAAAGAGAAGGCGGGGAAACCCGCCTTTAACATTGCGCTCCAGCTAAAGCCGCAAGGCGGCCAGCATCTGGCTTAGTCTACAAACACTGCAATTTCATTGAGTTAGGTTATTCGCTTCGCACAAACGGCACGCTATCACGGAAGGCCCGCATACACTTAAACAAAACTAATATATTTTCCACTATGCCTCCCTTTCCTTGCTGGTGGAAACCACATTTCCTTCGCAGATTCTTTACCTCAATTTAACTATTGAGAGGAATCCGATCGACGCAAAAAGCCTCAGTGCCTAGTATTACCTCACGGTTATAAATCAACGCCTTGATTTATAAGCATGGAAATCCCCTGAGTGAAACAACGAATTGCTGTGTGTAGTCTTTGCCCATCTCCCACGATGGGCTTTTTTTTGCCCGAAATCGGCCTCCCCAAAAACAAAAAATCCCCGCCACTGCTGACGGGGATGAAATATTTTTAGGCGAAAACTTACTTATTCAGTTCCGCCAGACCCAGCCAGGTTTGCACCACGGTATCCGGGTTCAGGGAAAGGCTATCGATCCCCTCTTCCATCAGCCAGGCGGCAAAATCTTCGTGGTCCGACGGGCCCTGTCCGCAGATACCCACGTACTTGCCCTGTTTCTTCGCCGCGCGGATAGCCATCGACAGCAGCGCTTTCACCGCTTCGTTACGCTCATCGAACAGTTCGGAAACTACGCCGGAGTCGCGATCCAGCCCCAGCGCCAGCTGAGTCATATCGTTGGAACCAATAGAGAAACCGTCGAAGTATTCGAGGAACTGGTCAGCCAGCAGCGCATTCGATGGGATTTCACACATCATAATCAGCTTCAGGCCGTTTTCGCCGCGCTTGAGACCCTGGCGTTCCAGCTCCTCAACCACCGCTTTGGCCTGCGCCACGGTACGGACAAACGGCACCATGATTTCGACGTTAGTTAGCCCCATGTCGTTACGCACCCGCTTAACCGCTTCGCACTCCAGCGCGAAACAGTCGCGGAAGCTTTCCGAAACATAGCGTCCGGCGCCGCGGAAGCCCAGCATCGGGTTCTCTTCTTCCGGCTCATAACGTTCGCCGCCAACCAGATTGGCGTATTCGTTCGATTTAAAGTCGGACAGACGAACAATCACCCGTTTCGGGAAGAATGCCGCCCCCAGGGTTGAGATCCCTTCAGTAAGGCGACCGACGTAAAACTCTCTCGGCGAGTCGTAGCCTTTCATCAGCTCGCGAATTTCGTTCTGCAAGCCCGGCTCCTGATCGTCGAACTCCAGTAACGCGCGCGGGTGTACGCCGATCATGCGGTTAATGATGAACTCCAGGCGCGCCAGGCCCACACCTTCGTTCGGCAGGCAGGCAAAGTCGAAAGCGCGATCCGGGTTACCGACGTTCATCATGATCTTCAGCGGCAGCTCCGGCATATCGCCAACGGTGGAGCTCTTAACGCTGAAGTCGAGGATTTCGGCATATACGTAGCCGGTATCGCCCTCGGCGCAGGAGACGGTCACGTTCTGGTTTTCCTGGATGCGATCGGTTGCGTTACCGCAGCCAACCACCGCCGGGATCCCCAGCTCACGCGCGATAATCGCCGCATGGCAGGTACGCCCGCCGCGGTTGGTGACGATCGCCGCCGCTTTCTTCATGATCGGTTCCCAGTCCGGGTCGGTCATGTCGGTAACCAGTACGTCGCCTGGTTCAATGCGGTTCATTTCGCTGATATCGTGAATAACTTTCACCGGCCCCGCGCCAATGCGATGACCGATAGCACGCCCTTCGGAGATAATCTGTCCTTGCGCATGGAGGGTATAACGCTCCATGACCTGGCCGCGCGAACGCACGGTTTCCGGACGCGCCTGCACAATAAACAGTTTACCGGTATGGCCATCTTTCGCCCATTCGATATCCATCGGGCGTTTGTAGTGTTTCTCGATTTGTACCGCTTGCTTAGCCAGCTCCTGCACTTCCGCATCGGTTAACGAGAAAACGTCACGCTGCGCCTGCGGCACATCTTCAATCTGCACCTGCTTGCCGTGTTCCTGGGTTGGCGCGTAAACCATGCGGATCTTTTTCGACCCCATGGTGCGGCGCACGATAGCCGGACGACCCGCTGCCAGCGTCGGTTTATGGACGTAGAACTCATCGGGGTTCACCGCGCCCTGCACCACCATCTCGCCGAGGCCCCAGGCGGAGGTAATAAACACCACCTGATCAAAACCGGATTCGGTATCGATGGAGAACATCACGCCTGACGATGCCAGATCGGAGCGCACCATCCGCTGCACCCCGGCGGATAACGCCACGCCGCGGTGATCGTATCCTTGATGCACGCGGTAGGAAATTGCGCGATCGTTAAACAGCGAAGCAAACACGTGCTTCACCGCGACGAGCACGGCGTCATAGCCCTGCACGTTAAGGAATGTCTCTTGCTGACCGGCGAAGGAGGCGTCCGGCATATCTTCCGCCGTCGCGGAGGAGCGCACGGCAAAGGAGGCCTCAGCGTCGTCGGCCGACAGCTGGTTATACGCATCGCGAATCGCATTTTCCAGTTCGCTCTGGAACGGCGTATCTATGATCCACTGACGGATCTGCGCGCCCGCTTTCGCTAATGCGGAAACGTCGTCAATGTCGGTTTCATCCAGCAGTTCATAAATGCGCTGGTTTACGCCGCTTTGGTCCAAAAACTGATTAAAGGCATCAGCGGTGGTGGCAAATCCGTTCGGTACGGAAACACCCATACCCGACAGATTTGTAATCATTTCACCAAGGGAGGCATTTTTGCCCCCAACCCTGTCTACATCATTCATGCCGAGTTGGTTATACCAAAGCACCAGCGGTGACGAGCCATTGTTGGACATCGAGACAATCCTTTTGTGATTTAATACCAGTGATAAATAATTCACGATCGACTACAAGATTTATCCTGACATATTTATCCAGCTGAAAGAAACGGTGAATCGTTCAAGCAAATTATTTTTTCTTTTTTAGGATTCTTTTCCGGATATAGCTAAGCTAATGATTCTTCTAAAATCTGCTGGAATTTGATACAAAAGATACGCAGTTGCTAAAAATGAACTGACCTTTTCATTAAAAATAAAAATAGCGTTTCATTTTTTAAATTTGAGACAAAGCCTGGAGCGATATGCTTAAATTTAATATCAGCTTTCAGACAATTAAACTCATTATACCGGATGGTCAAAATGGAAAGTGCTGTAGATCGCCACGTATTTTATATATCCGACGGTACCGCTATTACGGCAGAGGTTCTGGGCCATGCGGTCATGTCGCAATTCCCGGTTGCCACCAGCAGCGTAACCCTGCCGTTTGTAGAAAATATCAGCCGCGCGCGCGCCGTGAAGGAGCAAATTGACGCGATTTTCCAGCAAACCGGTATTCGCCCGCTAGTGTTCTATTCCATCGTTCTGCCGGAAATCCGCGATATCATCGTACAAAGCGAGGGCTTTTGTCAGGATATCGTCCAGGCGCTGGTGGCCCCTCTGCAGCAGGAGCTACGCCTCGATCCGACGCCTATTGCTCACCGCACCCACGGCCTGACGCCGGGTAACCTGAACAAATACGACGCGCGCATCGCCGCTATCGATTACACCCTTGCCCACGATGACGGAATTTCGCTGCGTAACCTCGATCAGGCTCAGGTGATCCTGCTCGGCGTTTCACGCTGCGGTAAAACGCCCACCAGCCTGTACCTGGCGATGCAGTATGGGATCCGCGCCGCCAACTATCCGTTTATCGCCGATGATATGGACAATCTGATTCTTCCGGCATCGCTTAAACCGCTACAGCACAAATTATTCGGCTTAACTATCAATCCAGAACGACTGGCGGCCATCCGCGAAGAACGACGGGAAAACAGCCGCTACGCTTCCATGCGCCAGTGCCGGATGGAAGTGACCGAAGTTGAAGCGCTGTATCGTAAAAACAAGATACCCTGCCTGAACAGCACCAATTATTCCGTCGAAGAGATCGCCACTAAAATCATGGATATAATGGGATTAAGCCGCAGAATGTACTAACACACTAGTACGATATCAAAAATTTGTTTATGCTATCACCCGTGGCCTTTACAGGATCATGCCCTGCTCTTGCAATAAGCAGGGATTGGTTTATCGTGATGCGCATCACTTCCCGGCATTTTCGCCGCGGAAGAAACAGATTTTTGAGACCCTAATGAATAGAACAGACGAATTGCGTACCGCGCGCATTGAAAGCCTGGTAACGCCTGCGGAACTGGCGCAACGCCACCCTGTGTCTGCCGATGTTGCAGCACATGTCTCCGCCTCACGCCGCCGAATCGAGAAAATACTCAACGGAGAAGATCGCCGCCTGCTGGTAGTGATCGGTCCATGTTCCATTCACGACATTGATGCGGCGATGGAATATGCGCACCGCCTGCAGGGAATGCGCGAACGCTATCAGCCGCAGCTGGAAATCGTGATGCGCACCTATTTTGAGAAGCCGCGTACCGTGGTCGGCTGGAAGGGGCTAATCTCCGACCCGGACCTCAACGGTAGCTATCGGGTGAATCACGGCCTTGAGCTGGCGCGAAGCCTGCTGCTGCAGGTGAACCAGCTTGGCGTACCGACCGCCACCGAGTTTCTCGATATGGTGACCGGGCAGTTTATTGCTGACCTGATAAGCTGGGGCGCCATCGGCGCGCGCACCACAGAAAGCCAAATCCATCGCGAAATGGCCTCCGCGCTCTCCTGTCCGGTGGGCTTCAAGAACGGTACCGATGGCAATACGCGCATTGCCGTTGACGCTATCCGCGCATCCCGCGCCAGCCATATGTTCCTGTCTCCGGATAAACAGGGACAAATGACTATCTATCAGACCAGCGGTAACCCATACGGCCATATTATTATGCGCGGAGGTAAAAAGCCGAATTACCACGCTGCCGATATCGCGGCTGCCGGGGACGCACTGGCTGAGTTTGACCTTCCTGAACAGCTGGTGGTTGATTTCAGTCACGGCAATTGCCAAAAACAGCATCGCCGTCAGCTGGATGTTTGCGCCGATATCTGCCAGCAGATCCGCGCAGGCTCAACCGCCATCGCCGGGATTATGGCAGAGAGCTTCCTCGAGGAAGGCACGCAAAAAGTCGTCGCAGGCCAGCCGTTAACATGGGGACAATCGATTACCGATCCCTGCCTCAGCTGGAAAGACAGCGAACGCCTGCTGGACGAATTAGCCGCCGCAACCGCCACCCGCCTGTAGTTCCCTTCCCCGCCGAAACAGCGGCGGGGGTATTTCCCGACTGTCCTAACGCCCCCCGCTAAATCTGGTATTTCGATAAATAATGCTTGCTGTGAAAAACAACATTATTGATAATGATTATCATTGTTACCTTGATTTTTATTTTTAGTGCTATGACGCGTATGGATAACACTGCCACAGCAGAAAAAACTAAAGACAATGCTCCGTATCCTGTCCCGACGGACAAAGAGATAAGCAGCCGAACGTTATTAGGCAGCGAAGGACGGGTGGTAATTGAACACGGCGGACAGCGCTATCTGCTGCGTCAGACCCATTCAGGGAAGCTGATCCTGACCAAATAATGCTCCCCGCCGATAAAGGCAGGGAGCATTATCATTAGCTTGAGCAGCTCACTTCAAGACGCCTTCCCCAGTCAGGAGGACGGTGACTATAATCATCCGTCCGATCGGCAAAAGGCTGAGATAATGCGTTATGCAGACGCTCCAGCTCGCTCATATCTCCCTGCTCCGCCTGCTCAATCGCCCGCTGTGCCAGCCAGTTACGCAGCACGATCGCCGGATTCACGCTGCGCATATGTGACTGCCTGTGCGCATCGTCGACCTGTTCATCACGCAGGCGTGCGCGATAGTCGGCAAACCAGCGATCGAACGTGTCGCGGTCAATAAATTCATCGCGTAACGGCGTGGCGGCGCTCTCCTGCTCGCTGGCGCTCAGCATCCGGAACGTCCGCGTGTAGTCGCAGCCTTCACGCTCCATCAAAGCAAACAGGCCGTCCAGTAGCTCGTTATCTCCTTGCCGCTGCGTGAACAGCCCCAGCTTGTCGCGCATACGGCGGCCATACGCCGTCAGCAGCGCATGCTGGTAACTATCCAGCGCGCCGTTCAGTGCCTCAGCGCTGATAAAAGGCGAGAGGGTCTGCGCCAGACGTTGCAGGTTCCACAATCCCACCGCTGGCTGATTATCAAAGCTGTAGCGCCCCTGATAATCAGAATGGTTACAGATAAATCCCGGCTGGAAATCATCGAGAAAACCGTACGGTCCGTAGTCCATCGTCAGCCCAAGGATCGACATATTATCGGTGTTCATTACGCCGTGGGCAAAACCGACCGTTTGCCAGCTGGCAATCATCCCGGCCGTTCGTTTGACGACGTCACTGAACCATAAAATATATTTATCCGCTTCGTCTTGCAGATGCGACCAATGGTGACGAATTACATAGTCCGCCAGCTCCTGTACCTTTTTCGGCTCACGGCGGTAGTAAAAGTGCTCAAAATGGCCGAAACGTACGTGGCTTTCCGCGAGGCGCATCAGCATCGCCCCACGTTCAACGGTTTCACGGTATACCGGCGTATCGCTGACGACTATCGACAGCGCGCGAGTGGTGGGAATACCCAACGCATGCATCGCTTCCGAGGCCAGAGCTTCGCGAATGGTCGAACGCAGCACCGCCCTACCGTCTCCCATTCGCGAATAGGGAGTCAGCCCGGCTCCTTTCAGATGCCAGTCGAAGCGGCGTCCATCCGCCAGCTGCTGTTCGCCCAGCAAAATGCCGCGTCCATCGCCAAGCTGCCCGGCCCACGAGCCGAACTGGTGACCGCTGTAGACCTGCGCCAGCGGCGACATGCCCGGCAGCAGCGTTTCACCGCCCCAAACGCCAGCGCCCTTGTCGAGGTTAAACAACGACTCGGGAATGCCCAGCTCTTGCGCCAGCGACGCGTTATGCCAGGCAAGGCGCGCGTTCTCCAGCGGCGTGGGGGCTAATGCAGTGTAAAAATCCGGCAGTTCATCACGCCAGTGGGTAGTAAAAGACAGGGTCATGGTTCCTCCTGCCTTCAGTGTAGTGCTTTCAACAAGTTATTAACACGGAGGAATTTCAGGGGGATTACTATAAAAGCCGGTGGGAATAAAGGGTGCCCGGTGGCGACTAATGCCTGACCGGGCCTCGATATCAGGCCTCGCCTGAGAAAATGCCGGACTAGATCCTTCTCGCCTGCCAGAAGTTTTTACGCCAGTACACATTGTTCAGCGATGAACGCGTCACGCCCTGGCTGGTTGAAGCGTGAATAAACTGGTTATCAGTGTCGTAAATACCGACGTGCAGACCGCTCTCTCCGGAACCGGTCTTGAAAAACACCAGATCGCCCGGCAGCAGTTCGCTCTTATCGATTTTCGTGCCAATTTCCGCCTGCTCGCGGGTTTCGCGCGGCAGCTGCAACGCAAACTTATCGCGGAAGGTCATCAGTACAAAACCTGAGCAATCAACGCCGCGTGGCGACATCCCGCCATAGCGGTACGGCGCTCCCCGCCAGTTCCTTAATTGCTCATGCAGGTTGGCAACAACGGTAATCGAATCAGCAAGCCGCGGATTTGGCGGCGGTGCCCGATGGCTGCTGCATCCTGCGAGAAATAACGCTACAACCAAAACGAACCAGAAACGCATCTCAGACGAATCCTCTGTTCCCTATCCTGTTATCAGCATAATTTAGCTTGTTTATCAATTCACTGACAAGCTTGCTGCGTGCTACTGTGACGCAACGAGCATAAGATGACCCGCCACCTCGACTCTCTGAAAGTCCATCCCGTAGGCGGCGGTTAAGTTCTCTTCACTCAGTACCTCAACGGTGCTGCCGCAAGCGACGGTCTTTCCCTGACAGATAAGCCAGGAGCAATGGGCATGTCGCAAAGTATGATTCAGGTCGTGGCTGCTCATCACGATGGCAATTCCGGATGCACAGAGTTCGCTCAATAATCGATCGAGCGCGGCCTGCTGCGCCACGTCAAGGCTATTCATCGGCTCGTCCAGCAGAAGTAATTGCCCGGCTGGATTCGCCCGGCGATGAATCTGCAGGATCACCGCCGCCAGGCGTACGCGCTGCCACTCCCCGCCAGAGATGTGGTTTACCTGACGCCCAAGCTTATCCCCGAGGCCCAGTTTCTCCGCGATGTTCTTCAACAGTCCGTTTTGTTCATCATTCTGCAGATGCAGCAACAGGTAATGCCAGACCGGCATGGCAAAAGGCGGCATCTGGTGCTGGCACAAATAGGCACGATGGCGCGCCAGCTCCTGCGCCGGCCAGTCGCTCAGGGAACGTTCATTCAGCGTCACAAGCCCCGGACCGCCAGAGAGTCCCGCCATACGCGTCAGCAGCGTGCTTTTCCCCGCGCCGTTTGGCCCCACCAGATGAATAATCTCTCCCGGCCGGATATCTGCTGAAAACGGCGCCAGCCTTCCAGCTTCTTCTACATCCTGTAGCTGCATCAAAAACGGCATTATTGCGCTAAGGCTCCTTTAATTGCGGCCACCAGCTGCGGATCATCCGGCGTCATATCCGGGGAGAAGCGGCCGATAACCTGGCCGTCGCGGCCAATCAGGAATTTTTCAAAGTTCCATAAAATGTCGTCAACATACAGCGGCGCGCGGCCTTTACTGGCCATGCGCTCATAGAAACCGCTGCCCTCAGGAGCGACGGCCTGCGGCGCGGCATCAACCAGCTTTTGATACAAAGGCGCGCGATGTTCACCGTTGACATCAATTTTGCTGAACAGAGGGAAGGTTACGCCGTAGGTGGTGCTGCAGAAGGTTTTAATCTCTTCTTCGCTGCCGGGCTCCTGTCCAAGAAACTGGTTGCACGGAAAGCCAAGTACGCTGAAACCTTCGCCTTCGAGATCTTTTTGCAACGCTTCCAGCTGCTCATATTGCGGCGTCAGACCGCATTTTGAAGCGACGTTAACAATTAACAGCACTTTCCCCGCCCAGGGTGCAAGCGTCGTTTTTTCACCCTCGATAGTGGTGACTTCAGTATTGAGAATATCGTGTTGCATAGCCTTCCCTCAGTGAATAAAACCGGTTTCTGCTTCAGGTGATCCCTATCTACTGTAGCGGATTCACACCGGGTCATTGTACTTTGAATCAACCAGGAGTGTCTCTTGATGTAACAGACTGCGCAACATGAATTCATCTCAACACCGGGACGGGGTAATTCAGTGTACAGTGGTGAGTGGATGTAATAGTGTTTCGTTAATTGTTAATCTGAGAGAGTTTTATTGATGAAGAAGATGTTTAGCACGGTATTAATTGCCGCCTCCGTCGCGCTGCTGTCAGCGTGCTCGCCGGATGAAGATAATAAAATTAAGGTCGCGATTAATACCGGCCCGGACGAGGCTATCTGGAAAGTCGTAGAACAGGTGGCCAAAGAGAAATATAACCTCAACGTAGAGGTTATCTCATTTAATGATTATGTTCTGCCGAACGAAGCCTTAAACAATAAAGACGTTGATGCGAACGCGTTTCAGACCCTGCCCTACCTTGAGGCTCAGTCAAAAGAGCGCGGCTATAAGTTTGCCATCGTTGGTAAAACCTTTGTCTTCCCGATTGCCGCCTACTCTAAGAAAATCAAAAATATCAGCGAACTCCCTGACGGTGCGACGGTTTCTATCTCTAACGAAACGACAACCCTTGGCCGCAGCCTGCTGCTGCTACAGGCGCAAGGCTTAATCAAACTGAAAGATGGTACCGGCTATCTGCCAACGACGCTGGATATCATCGATAACCCGAAACAGCTGAAAATTGTCGAAGTCGACACTCCGCAGCTGACCCGTACGCTTGACGATCCGAATGTCGCGCTGTCTATCATTAACACCAATTTTTCTGCTCAGGCCGGTTTGTCAGCGGCTCGCGATGGCTTATTTATGGAAGGCCCTGACTCTCCATACGTCAACGCTATTGTTTCTCGCGAAGACAATAAAGACAGTAAAAAGGTTCAGGAACTTAAAGACGCCTTCCAGACTAAAGAGGTTGCCGATAAGGCCGCGGAAGTCTACAAAGGCGATGCGATTAAGGGCTGGTAATACAGTGACCATTTACAGCCGCCCGTCATTGCGGGCGGCCTGATCTCAATAATAACCAGATAAATACCGGCGCGCCCAGGGTGGCGGTAACTACCCCAATCGGTAATTCAGCCGCCGAGAGCGCCAGACGCGCGACGATATCCGCTCCCAGCAGAGCGCTGGCCCCCGCTAACAGGCAGGCAGGAAGCAGCACGCGGTGATCGCTCAAGCCATATAAACGCAAAATATGCGGGATAACCAGGCCGATAAAGCCAATTGCTCCGGCCAGCGCCACGCTGACCCCCACCAGCCAACCGGTAGCGACCACCAGCACTTTTCGCCATAACCACAGCGGCAACCCCAACTGGCGCGCTGAAACCTCTCCCAGCGCCAGCAGATTGAGCGGCTGCGACTGCAGGCAGACCCAGGCCAGCACCGGCAACAGCGCCAGCATCAACCACAGCTGCTGCCAGTCTACGCCGCCAAAGCCGCCCATCATCCAGTACATCAGCTGACGGAGATCGAAAGAGGTAGAGAAATAGACCGCCCAGGTCATCAGCGCGCTACAAATGATACCGAGCGCCACGCCCGCCAGCAGCAGACGGCTGGTAGACAGATGCCGCCGGGCAAAGCGTAGCAAAATAAAGGTAATGACCAGCGCGCCAGCGATTGCGCAGAGCCCCAGCGCCCAGCCAGGAAGCAGCCCTTTTCCCAGCAATACGGCAGCAATCAGGCCGACTCCAGCGCCGTTTGAGACCCCCAGCAGCCCGGGTTCCGCCAGCGGATTTTCAAACAACGCCTGCATAATCGCCCCGGAAAGCGCCAGCGCGGCCCCCACCAGCAGCACGGCCAGGGTGCGCGGCAGCCGAATCTGCCAGATAAAAAGCTCACCTTTAGCGCTAAACCATTCTGTTGGGCCAATCCACTGGTCGCCAGCGCACAGGCTGATAGTCGAGGTGATCAGCAACAGCAACGTTAATACCGCCAGCCAGCGCCGGCTACGACGTCGTTGAATTTGAGCAAAGGTCAGCATAGATTCCTGAGTCCGGGAAAGGGATATCATTGATTTTACGGTATTCGGCAAAGAAAAGAAAAAAGGCCGCATAGCGGCCTTTTTAGTTAGTTCAGATTATTTATCTTTGGGTGACGCATTTTCGACACGGCTTTTTAGCTTCTGGCCTGGTCTGAAAGTCACTACTCGCCGGGCTGTAATAGGGATATCCTCTCCCGTTTTCGGGTTACGGCCCGGGCGTTGGTTCTTGTCACGCAAATCGAAGTTGCCGAACCCGGAGAGTTTTACCTGCTCTCCGTTTTCCAGAGCGCGACGGACCTCTTCGAAAAACAACTCTACCAGCTCTTTGGCATCCCGCTTGCTAAGCCCAAGCTTATCAAACAGATATTCTGACATTTCAGCTTTTGTAAGCGCCATAGGTTCAATCCCTCAATGATGCCTGGAATCGCTCTTTCAATGCCTCTACACATTTGGCGACGGTAGCGGCAATCTCCTCTTCTTCGAGTGTACGGCTGGTATCCTGAAGGATTAGACTAATCGCAAGGCTCTTGAAGCCTTCCGCCACGCCTTTACCGCGGTACACGTCAAATAAGTTTACGCCAACTACCTGATTTACGCCAACTTTCTTACACTCGGCTAAAACATCGGCTGCGGGAACGTTTTCTGCAACGACAACGGCGATGTCGCGACGGTTCGCCGGGAAGCGAGAAACTTCACGCGCCTGAGGCACCACGCGGTCTGCAAGCTTGTTCCACTCCAGTTCAAATACCAAAGTGCGACCATTAAGATCCAGTTTACGTTCCAGCTCCGGATGAACAACCCCAATAAAACCAATGCGTTCACCTTTCAGATAAATCGCAGCCGACTGGCCCGGATGAAGCGCATTATTGGCTTCGATACGGAATTCGATGTCGGAAAGCTTGCCGGTCAGGTCAAGAACTGACTCAAGATCGCCTTTTAAATCATAGAAATCGACGGTCTCTTTTGCCAGGTTCCAGTGTTCATCATAGCGGTTACCGCAAATCACGCCAGCCAGCATGAGATCCTGACGAATGCCCAGCGGAGCCTGAGTATCTGGTACAAAGCGTAAACCGCTCTCAAAGATACGTACGCGACTCTGCTGGCGATTCTGGTTGTAAACTACCGTACCCAGCAGGCCAGTCCACAGCGACAGGCGCATCGCCGACATTTCGCTGGAAATTGGGCTCGGCAGAATTAACGCCTCTTCACCAGCGTGGATCCACTGCTGTACTTTCGGATCAACAAAGCTGTAGGTAATAACTTCCTGATAGCCTTTATCATTAAGCAGCGTTTTTACGCGCTTAAGCGACAGATCCGCTTCGCGGTGGGAACCCATAATCAGGCCCGCTTGTACCGGCTCATCAGGGATATTGTTATAGCCATAGACGCGGGCAACCTCTTCGACCAGGTCTTCTTCGATCTCCATGTCGAAACGCCAGCTCGGCGCCACGGCCTGCCATTCGTCCTGACCTTCGGTAACGTCACAGCCCAGACGACGCAGAATGTCGCTAACCTGCGCATCCTCAACGTGATGGCCAATCAGGCGATCCAGTTTGCTGCGGCGAAGCACAATGGTCGCAGGCTTCGGCAGGGTCGCTTCGTTGGTAACGTCAATGATCGGGCCAGCTTCACCGCCGCAAATATCCATCAGCAGTCGAGTGGCACGCTCCATCGCCTGATACTGCAACGCTGAGTCCACGCCGCGCTCGTAGCGATGAGAAGCATCGGTATGCAGGCCATGACGACGTGCGCGGCCGGTAATGGACAGCGGGCTGAAGAAGGCACACTCCAGCAGAACGTTTTGCGTTTCATCGTTTACGCCGGAGTGCTCGCCGCCGAAAATACCGCCCATCGCCAGCGCTTTCTGGTGATCGGCAATAACCAGAGTATCGGTGTCCAGCTTCGCCTCGGAGCCGTCGAGCAGGACCAGCGTTTCACCTTCATGGGCCATACGCACGACAATCCCGCCTTCAATGCGGTCTTTGTCGAATGCGTGCATCGGCTGACCCAGCTCGAGCAGCACGTAGTTAGTCACATCAACCACCGCGTCGATAGAGCGAATACCGCAGCGACGCAGCTTCTCTTTCATCCATAGCGGCGTCGGCGCTTTAACATTAATGCCTTTTACCACGCGGCCCAGGTAGCGCGGGCAGGCTTCCGGCGCATCAACCTGAATCGGCAGGACGTCATTGATGGTCGCGGCAACCGGGGTCATTTCCGGCACCTTCAGTTCAGCCTTATTGAGCACGGCAACATCGCGGGCCACGCCGATAATACCCAGGCAGTCGGCACGGTTCGGCGTGACGCTGATTTCAATGGTGTTATCGTCAAGCTTCAGATATTCACGGATGTCGGTACCCAGCGGCGCGTCAGCGGGCAGTTCAATAATGCCGCTATGATCGTCGGAAATACCCAGTTCAGAGAAAGAACACAGCATCCCTTCCGACGGTTCACCGCGCAGCTTTGCCGCTTTAATTTTAAAATCGCCCGGCAGAACGGCGCCGATAGTTGCAACCGCAACTTTCAGGCCCTGGCGGCAGTTCGGCGCGCCGCAGACGATGTCGAGCAGGCGTTCGCCGCCGATGTTGATTTTCGTGACGCGCAGTTTGTCGGCATTAGGATGCTGAGCGCACTCTACGACTTCACCCACGACAACACCGTTGAAGCTTCCCGCGACCGGCTCAACGCCGTCAACCTCAAGGCCAGCCATGGTGATCTGGTCCGATAGCGCTTCGCTATCGATAGCCGGGTTAACCCACTCGCGTAACCACAGTTCACTGAATTTCATTGTTCTGTCCTGCCCTTATTTAAACTGTTTGAGGAAACGCAGATCGTTTTCGAAGAATGCGCGTAAGTCGGTCACGCCGTAGCGCAGCATGGTGAGACGCTCCATGCCCATACCGAAGGCAAAACCGGAATAGATTTCCGGATCGATACCCACGTTACGCAAAACGTTTGGATGCACCATACCGCAGCCGAGCACTTCCAGCCATTTACCGTTTTTCCCCATAACGTCAACTTCTGCAGACGGCTCGGTGAACGGGAAATAGGACGGACGAAAACGAATCTGCAGATCTTCTTCAAAGAAGTTACGCAGAAAATCGTGCAGGGTTCCCTTCAGGTTGGTGAAGCTGATGTTGGTATCAACTATCAGGCCTTCCATCTGGTGGAACATTGGGGTGTGAGTCTGATCGTAGTCGTTACGATACACGCGGCCCGGCGCAATAATACGGATCGGTGGTTGCTGGTTAGCCATGGTGCGGATCTGCACCCCTGAAGTTTGCGTACGCAGGAGGCGCGTGGCATCAAACCAGAAAGTGTCGTGGTCAGCGCGTGCCGGATGGTGGCCAGGAATATTCAGCGCGTCGAAGTTGTGATAGTCATCTTCGATTTCCGGGCCGGTCGCGACGGTAAAGCCGAGCTCACCGAAGAAACTTTCGATACGGTCGATGGTACGGGTCACCGGATGCAGGCCGCCGTTCTCGATGCGACGTCCAGGCAGAGAGACATCAATAGTTTCAGAGGCCAGACGAGCGTTAAGCGCTGCGCTTTCGAGCTCGGTCTTACGCGCGTTAAGCGCCTGCTGGACCTGCTCTTTGGCTTCGTTGATAACCGCGCCGGCTGCCGGGCGCTCTTCAGCAGGCAGCTCACGCAGGGTCGTCATCTGAAGGGTCAGGAGCCCTTTTTTACCCAGGTATTCCACGCGGACGTTGTCCAGCGCAGCAACATCTGATGCCTCGTTAATGGCTGCCTTGGCACTGGCAACCAGCTCTGCGAGATGTGACATGGTTTTCCTCATTATGTCGGTGCAGACACCGGTTATGGTTATTATTTTGCTCTCACTATTTCGAGCCGCAGACGGCAGGAAATCCGCCCTTTGTCGGAATGTCCAGGTCAAGCCACTCGTCTGGAGCTTGAAATAGAACGAGCCAGTTCAGATACAAAAAAAGCCTCCACAGTGGGAGGCTTTCTGGCGCTGTTTTCCGTTTCTTCTTTCACGCGCTAGCCTCCTGAGTTCAGGTGCTAAAGTAAAAAAAGAAGCGGAAAATAGCAGCATTCATGCTTGCATTACCTTGTCTGGTATAAAACGTAAGGACAATATTGAAAAGCTTACGCGAATAAAAGTCAATGTATTGATAGTGTTGAAACGAAAAGAGGGAGACTAGCTCCCTCTTTCAACTGGCTTATGCCAGTGCTGCTTTCGCTTTTTCGACCAGCGCGGTGAACGCTAATTTGTCGAATACTGCGATGTCAGCCAGGATCTTACGGTCGATTTCAACAGAGGCTTTTTTCAGGCCGTTGATGAATTTGCTGTAAGAAATACCGTTCTGACGTGCTGCTGCGTTGATACGCGCAATCCACAGTTGACGGAACTGACGCTTTTTCTGACGACGGTCACGATAAGCGTACTGACCAGCTTTGATAACAGCCTGGAAGGCAACGCGGTATACGCGAGAACGCGCACCGTAGTAGCCTTTAGCTTGTTTCAAAATTTTCTTGTGACGTGCACGGGCAACTACACCACGTTTTACGCGAGCCATATGTGCTCTCCTGTATCTATTCTAATTAAAAAGTTAAAAGGGTTAACGACTTATGCGTACGGCAGGCACGCGATTACCAGGCCCAGATCGCCTTTGGAAACCATGGCTTTCGGACGCAGGTGACGTTTACGCTTAGTAGCTTTTTTGGTCAGAATGTGACGCAGGTTAGCGTGCTTGTGCTTAAAACCACCTTTACCGGTTTTTTTGAAGCGCTTAGCAGCACCGCGTACGGTCTTAATTTTTGGCATTTTAATAACTTCCACTTCGCATTGTTAATAAACGAAACGTAGGCGAACAATATCTGTGGAACCCACAGGCTCCCCAGACATTGCTACTTGAAGGCCTTACTGTTTCTTCTTAGGAGCGAGCACCATGATCATCTGGCGGCCTTCGATCTTCGTTGGGAAGGATTCGACTACTGCCAGTTCACTCAGATCGTCACGAACGCGCGTAAGCACTTCCATACCGATCTGTTGGTGGGCCATCTCACGACCGCGGAAACGCAGCGTGATCTTGGCCTTATCGCCATCTTCCAGAAAGCGAATCAGGCTGCGGAGTTTTACCTGATAATCGCCATCGTCGGTACCGGGGCGGAATTTAATTTCCTTAACCTGGATAACTTTTTGCTTTTTCTTCTGTTCCTTAGAAGACTTACTCTTTTCATAAAGGAACTTGCCGTAGTCCATGATACGACAAACTGGCGGTTCGGCGTTAGGGCTGATTTCAACTAAATCTACTCCAGCTTCTTCAGCTTTTTCGATTGCTTCTCTCAGACTCACAATACCCAAAGCTTCGCCTTCCAGACCAGTTAAGCGAACTTCCAGGGCGCGAATCTCGCCATTAATACGATTCGGACGTGCCGTTTGAACTCGTTTTCCGCCTTTAATACCTTATTCCTCCAGTTGTTTTAGACTGCGGCTGCGAATCTCTTGTTGCAGCTTCTCGATAACTTCATTTACGTCCAGGCTGCCCAAGTCTTTGCCACGACGGGTACGCACGGCAACTTTGCCGGCTTCTACCTCTTTGTCGCCACAGACCAACATGTAAGGGACACGACGTAAAGTGTGCTCGCGGATTTTAAAGCCTATCTTCTCATTTCTCAAGTCTGCTTTTACGCGAATGCCCGCATTTTGTAGTTTACGCGTCAATTCGTTAACGTATTCAGCCTGAGAATCAGTAATATTCATGACCACAACCTGCACTGGCGCAAGCCAGCTCGGGAAGAAGCCCGCAAACTCTTCGGTCAGGATGCCAATAAAGCGCTCCAGCGAACCAAGAATTGCGCGGTGAATCATTACCGGAACCTGCCGTTCGTTATTTTCGCCTACATAGGAGGCGCTTAAACGCTGCGGCAGAGAGAAGTCCAGCTGTACAGTACCGCACTGCCATGCACGATCGAGGCAGTCATACAGGGTAAATTCAATTTTCGGACCGTAGAACGCGCCTTCACCCAGCTGATACTCAAACGGGATGTTGTTCTCTTCCAGCGCAACGGCCAGATCCGCTTCAGCACGATCCCAGGTCTCATCGCTACCGATGCGTTTTTCCGGGCGAGTAGACAGTTTGACGACGATTTTCTCGAAGCCAAAGGTGCTGTACATATCGTAGACCATACGAATACAGGCGTTCACTTCATCGCGAACCTGATCTTCAGTACAGAAAATATGGGCATCATCCTGAGTAAAGCCGCGTACGCGCATCAGGCCATGCAGCGCGCCTGACGGCTCATTACGATGACAGCTACCGAATTCAGCCATACGTAATGGCAGATCGCGGTAAGATTTCAGACCCTGGTTGAAGATCTGCACGTGTCCCGGGCAGTTCATCGGCTTGATGCAGTATTCACGGTTCTCGGAAGAAGTGGTAAACATCGCATCTTTATAGTTGTCCCAGTGGCCGGTTTTTTCCCACAGCACACGGTCCATCATGAACGGGCCTTTCACTTCCTGATACTGGTACTCTTTCAGCTTTGAACGCACAAAAGTTTCCAGTTCGCGGAAGATAGTCCAGCCATCGTTATGCCAGAATACCATGCCCGGCGCCTCTTCCTGCATATGATACAGGTCGAGCTGTTTACCGATTTTGCGGTGATCGCGCTTAGCGGCTTCTTCCAGACGCTGCAGATAGGCGTTCAGCGCTTTTTTATCCGCCCATGCGGTACCATAAATACGCTGCAGCATTTTATTGTTGCTATCGCCACGCCAGTAGGCGCCAGCGGTCTTCATCAGTTTGAAGTGATGACAGAAACGCATATTCGGCACGTGCGGCCCGCGGCACATGTCGACATATTCTTCATGATGGTACAAACCGGGTTTGTCATCATGGGCAATGTTTTCATCAAGAATGGAAACTTTATAGCTTTCACCGCGCTTCACGAAGGTTTCACGCGCTTCGTGCCAGCTGACTTTCTTCTTAATGACGTCGTAGTTCTTTTCGGCGAGCTCGTGCATACGTTTTTCGAGCGCGTCGATATCTTCCTGGGTCAGGGTATGGTCCAGATCGACATCATAGTAAAAACCATTGTCGACAACCGGGCCGATCGCCATTTTGGTATTTGGCCACAGCTGTTTAATTGCATGTCCCAAAAGGTGCGCACAGGAGTGGCGAATAATCTCAAGACCATCTTCATCTTTCGCGGTGATGATAGAGAGCGTCGCGTCGTTTTCAATTAAGTCACAGGCGTCGACCAGCTCACCGTTGACGCGGCCAGCGATGGTAGCTTTCGCCAGACCGGGGCCAATATCCAGAGCGACATCCATCGGGCTCACAGCATGATCAAAATGGCGTTGGCTGCCATCAGGAAGCGTAATTACAGGCATTTCATGTCCTTATTTGCAGTGGTGCCCCGCACGAAAGAGCACATACAAAACAATATAATCATAATTATCAACAAGTTCAGACCCAGTTCCCGCTTCACTCTGCGAAAATATGTGCACGCCCGTTCACCGAAGCCTGCCCACCTGCAGCCGCCTGTTGATAACACCGTCTGTTAGTTTACACATCATTACTGCGTGATAAAAGTCACATGAGACTAAATGGTTATTGTTAATGGGGGAAAAATGATGATGCGATAACAACGCAGCGTAATTGCTTCAACGCTCTACGGGAAAGGAAACGTTAACGACGCGACAAGACGCGTATAAGAATATTTGTAACTTCACATAAACAAGGCAAGTTTAACAAAAAATGCTCTAAGCAAAACCGGTACAACATTACCCGGCTTGCTGCTTTGCATAATAATTAAATAGAAATTATTAATGACCCTGAAATATCAGGACCATTCACCGGCAACAAGTTTATGAACATCAAAAGCATCGTTCATTGATTGCCCGGTAGATTGCGAACCCGGAGCTATGTTCGATCCCGCTTCAACATCGGTCGCTTTAGCGATACCAATTTGCGTACGATCGCTATGGCCCGGTTGCGGTGCGGAGGCGGCAGCAAATGCGCCAGAAGACAGCGTGCACAGCATTACGGCTGCGAGTGCGATTTTGCTATTTCTCATAATAGTCATTCTCTTTATTTGTTTCAGGTAACTGAACGGAATCGTTACTTCCGCCGGTGCTGAACAGTATAGATCCAGATCACATTTTTGTCCGACTTAATATTTATCATTTCGTGTCAAATTAACTGCATATTTGTCAGCAAAATAGCAATTATGAGGAAATTATGGAGGCTATTTCTTTTTATAAAAAACAAAACGACAGGCCAAAAATAATAATGTCACTTATTGCTAAATTTAAAACAATCAGGCCGGTATATCCGGCCTGAAAATATTACATTTTATATCCGAGCGATAGCGTAGTACGGCGATCGGTATGTTCAGGCGCCGATGACGGCGGTTCTGAGTTCCACGTCAGGTTGTAAGCCACCTTGAGAGCAAAATGCGCATTAATCGCGACATTTAACGCACTTTCTGAGTTCAGCGTAGTATCTTCAGCGCCAAATACCGAGACGCCCTGCGTGAATTTAGCGTTGTCGGTCATCTGCCACGCATAGGTACCGGAAGCATAGCCTAACGGCTGAGTGTCATTGTCCCCATCGGTATACTCGTCATAGCGAACGCCGGGACCAAATTCAAAACGCAGGCTGTGTACTGGCCCGTTCATAACCTGCCGACCATAACCCGCCGTGAAAACATCACGCTGCTGATAACCATTGTAACGATCCGTCAGCCAGCTCGCCTGACCAAAAAGATAATTCTGGTCGGTCAGATTATAACGACTGCGTCCGCCTACCGCGTACTTTTCCGAAGATCGCTGATCGTTTGATGACGTATTACTGGCATTTCCCCATAGTGACCACGCGGTTGTATTACCGTACCAGGTCAACGTGGAGTCAGCGGTCATCGAAGAACTTTTCGTATTGCCGGACTGCGCCAGATAGCCGGCGTTAACAGTACCTTCGAAAGGTTTTTTTGCAGAAGAAGGGTCATCCATGACAGTAAAAACGGAATCATCGGCCATTGCGCATGCAGACGCAAAAAGCCCCCCCGCCAGCATAACCGCTGCGGGTACTGTCTTCAAAAGCTTCATTTAATTTTAAGTCCGTACAACATAAAAGGAGACCGGGACAGTCCCGGGAGCTTTCGCAAGGAATGCAGACAGCCGCTCCTGGAAAGGAGGTGAATTATAAAAAAGCACGAATAACTTAGCAATCAATTACTATTTCATTTTTTGTATAAGACGCTTCTCAAAACAATCTTTATTTCATAAAGATACATCTGTGCAAATATTACTCACGGCTTCCCCTGCCCACCTTTAAGTGCCATGCTTAAAATCAGAGCAGCTAAACTCGAATTATGGAGGAAACTGGATGACCAAAATCTATACGCTTACGTTAGCCCCTTCACTCGACAGCGCGACGCAGACTCCGCAAATCTATCCGGAAGGGAAACTACGCTGTAGCGCCCCGGTATTTGAGCCCGGCGGAGGCGGCATTAACGTCGCGCGTGCCATTACTTTTCTTGGCGGCAGCGCCACTGCTATATTTCCCGTCGGCGGCGCGACGGGTGAACATCTGACGTCACTACTAACGGAAGAACATGTTCCGGTAGAAACAGTAGAGACCCATGACTGGACTCGGCAAAATCTACACGTTCATGTTAACGCCAGCGGCGAGCAATATCGTTTCGTTATGCCGGGCGCCGCTTTAACTCAGGAAGAATTCCTTCTGCTTGAGAAAAAAGTCCTCGCCCTCCCCTCCGGCTCGTTGCTGGTTATTAGCGGAAGCCTGCCGCCGGGCATTAGCGTCAATAACCTGACAAAGCTGGTCAAAAACGCCCAGCAGCATGGATTACGCTGTATCGTTGATAGTTCCGGAGATGCTCTCGCCGCTGCGCTTGATGTAGGAAATATCGAACTGGTAAAACCAAACCAGAAAGAGCTAAGTGCGCTGGTAAAGAGAGAGCTGAGCCAACCGAATGATGTACGTCGCGCCGCACAAGAGTTAATTCGTTCAGGCAAAGTCCAGCGCGTCGTCGTCTCCCTGGGCGCCCAGGGTGCGCTTGGCGTTGACGCCGGTGGCAGTATCCAGGTCGTACCTCCGCCGATGAAAAGTCAGAGTACCGTCGGCGCCGGGGACAGCATGGTCGGTGCAATGACCTTAAGGCTGGCGGAAAATGCTTCGCTTGAAGATATGGTTCGCTTTGGGGTTGCTGCGGGAAGCGCGGCGACAATAAACCAGGGCACCCGCCTTTGTTCGCTGGAAAATACGCAAAAAATTTACGATTACCTGCGTGGTGGTTAATCCCCTTCACTCCCTCTGCCTCTCCAGAGGGAGTCGCCAAATCAGCCTGATGGTCTATGCTGAAAATGCCATGGATAACAATGGGGTGAAAAATGAGTAGCGAAATTAATGCCTGGGTCGTCACGGTTAGTTTTCATGAAGAAACGTTAACAGAAATTAACGAACTCAGTAATCACCTCACTCGCGCTGGATTTACCCTTGTGTTAAATGACGACGAAGGGACTCCCCATGAACTCGGAACCAATACTTTTGGTCTTCTTTCTGTGCATAATGCAGAAGAAGTTAAAGCCTTAAGCACAGGTTTAGCTGAAACCGCGCTGGGAAGACCCGTCGAAGTCAGCGTCAGCAGATTCAGTGAGTGGGTAAACGCTCAATAAGTGCGATTAGCGCTACGTAAAACGTTCCAGTTGTGCGTCAGTTCGAGTTTTACGCCGGCATTATGCGCTAACCTTATGAAATGTTGGAAAACATGGGGAGAGACAGCATGTGGCAAGCTATCAGCAATTTGTTAAGCGAGTGGCATACCGAAGCCGCTGAAATCGAACTGCGAAACGAACTCCCTGGTGGGGAGATCCACGCGGCCTGGCATTTACGTTATGGCGGGCGGGATTACTTCGTAAAATGCGATGAACGCGAACTTTTACCCATCTTCACAGCCGAGGCAGACCAGCTTGAACTACTGTCACGAAGCAAGACTGTGAATGTACCCCAGGTTTTTGCCGTAGGTAGCGATCGGGATTACAGTTTTCTGGTCATGGAATATCTTCCCCCTCGTCCGCTGGATGCGCATAGCGCTTTCTTGCTAGGACAGCAAATAGCCCATTTGCATCAGTGGAGCGATCAACCGCAGTTTGGTCTGGACTTTGACAACGACCTTTCCACCACTCCCCAGCCCAATGCCTGGCAGCGACGCTGGTCCACGTTTTTTGCCGAGCAGCGTATAGGCTGGCAGCTGGAACTCGCCGCTGAGAAAGGGCTGCATTTTGGAGATATAGATAGCATTGTCGACACCGTACAGCAGTTACTGAGCAACCATCAGCCGCAGCCATCGCTGCTCCACGGTGATTTATGGTCGGGAAACTGCGCTCTCGGGCCAAAAGGGCCTTACATTTTCGACCCGGCCTGCTACTGGGGAGATCGCGAGTGCGATCTGGCCATGCTTCCGCTTCATCCGGAACAGCCGCCGCAAATCTATGATGGTTATCAGTCGGTTTCACCACTGCCTGCCGGTTTTCTCGAACGACAGCCCATTTACCAACTATATACGTTGTTGAATCGGGCAATATTGTTTGGTGGGCAACACCTGGTAACAGCACAGAAAGCGCTTGATGATGTGTTAATGGAGAAGGCCCCGTAAGGGGCCTCGCTTTTGCTCATTAGCTGATTTGTACGCCCTTCATACGGAACTGAATGGTCATAGTGATCCCGGTCCCCGGTTTACCCGCTTCATAACGCCATTTACGTAAGGCGCTTTTCACTTCACGCTCAAACATATTGGCAGGCTGGGCAGAGAGGATCTGCACGTTATCCACGCGCCCCTCTGGCGTAACATCAAACCTGACCCGCACACTTCCCTCAATACGTAGCGCCTGCGCACGAGCCGGATAGGTCGGCTCTCCGCGACTTAACGCCCGAGGCCCGCTGGGTGCCGTCACGGTTGGTCTGGCGGTAGCGGTCGAAGTCGTGGGCGCAGTGCGCGCGGGGGCGGTATTTGAATTTTCAAACGGCGAAGCCGGGCGCGTTTCCGCCGGTTTCACATCACGCTTCGGTTGTTCAACCTTTTTTTCCGGCTTCGGTTTAGGCTTTGGCTTCGGTTTGGGTTTCGGTTTGTGGATAACAACCGGCGCCTCTTTTGGCGGTTCCGGGAGCACTTCCGGCTCAGGTTCTGGTTCCGGTTCAACAACGGGTTCAACTACCGGCTGTGCCGCCTGCGGCGGTTCCAAATCTGCCGGGGCTACCATTGTAATTTCAATGGGCTGCGATGGTGAAGGCCGTTCAATAACCTGATGTACCGATGTATAGAGCAACGCCGCGACAACACCGCCGTGAATAACCACGGACAGTAGCGTAGGCCACGGAAAGCGGCGAGGTAAATCAAAGGTCATTGCGCTCATAGTCGTTTCTGTTGAAAAATGATGCCCCGATTTTAAATGCAAATAGCAATCATATTCAACTAGGGTTGTTAGCCTGTATCAAAATTTGCTCTCTTTTCTGACAAAAAGCCTTCGGGACGTGGCATGCTGAGGATAGTGAGCATCTTTGCATTGCAGTCAACAACGGTTTCACTTAACGTGATTCGCCAATTTATTGATAAGGAGCCATGCCGTGCTTTACGTTATCTACGCTGAAGATATCGCCGACTCTCTGGAAAAACGGACGTCGGTACGTCCCGCCCACCTTGCGCGTTTGCAATTATTACATGATGAAGGTCGCTTACTGACCGCTGGCCCTATGCCTGCGGTAGACAGTAATGAGCCCGGCGCGGCTGGCTTTACCGGTTCAACGGTTATTGCGGAGTTTGAATCACTGGAAGCGGCACAATCCTGGGCTAATGACGACCCGTATATTGCCGCTGGGGTTTATCAGAAAGTATCTGTAAAACCTTTCAAAAAAGTATTCTAAAAACGAATTGTTGGCATAAAAGCAGAGGCACCGCGAGCGGTGCCTTTTGTTTCGACTCTCAAAACTCTGAAAAGGTGAACAGCAGAGAGTGACGTTGCCGCTTAACCAGCCCCTTTCTGATGGAGAGGATGCGCATATTGCGACGCGATTGCCCTTCGAGCCAGCGTGCTTTACGGCGACTCACCTGTCTAAGCATGCGCCAGCGCCCTACTTCCGTTCTACTACGCTTCATTGCTACTACTCTACGAGTGAAAACAGCCTGCATTATAGACCGATGAATCTGGCTAACCAACGCTTTCGCTGCGTTTTTATTTGCCAGATGGATGTTGATGCGTAAACTCATCTCATAAAGACATTCAAAAGGATTTTTCATCTATGACAACCTTTTACACGGTGGTGAACTGGCTGGTCATACTCGGTTACTGGCTACTTATCGCCGGTGTAACATTACGCATATTAATGAAAAGACGCGCCGTCCCCTCAGCGATGGCGTGGTTGTTAATCATTTATATCCTTCCTCTGGTGGGGATTATCGCCTATCTCTCCTTTGGCGAACTGCATCTGGGTAAGCGTCGGGCGGAACGTGCGCGAGCAATGTGGCCCTCCACGGCCAAGTGGTTAAAGGATCTCAAAGCCTGTAAGCATATCTTTGCCGATGAAAATAGCCCGGTGGCGGAATCATTGTTCCAGCTGTGCGAACGCCGTCAGGGAATAGGCGGAGTCAAAGGTAACCAGCTTCAGTTACTCACCGAATCCGATGACGTCATGCAGGCGCTCATTCGCGACATTCAGCTCGCGCGCCACAATATTGAGATGGTGTTTTATATCTGGCAGCCCGGAGGGATGGCCGATAAAGTCGCCGAGTCATTGATGGCAGCGGCCAGGCGCGGCGTGCATTGCCGCCTGATGCTCGATTCTGCCGGTAGCGTAGCCTTCTTCCGCAGCCCCTGGGCCGCCATGATGCGCAATGCCGGAATTGAAGTCGTCGAGGCTTTAAAGGTAAACCTGATGCGCGTCTTCCTGCGCCGCATGGACCTGCGTCAGCATCGCAAAATGGTCATGATCGATAACTATATTGCCTATACCGGCAGTATGAATCTGGTCGATCCGCGTTTCTTTAAGCAGGACTCCGGCGTTGGGCAGTGGGTTGACGTGATGGCGCGAATGGAAGGCCCGGTCGCGACCGCGATGGGAATTGTCTACTCCTGCGACTGGGAGATTGAAACCGGGAAACGTATTTTGCCGCCACCTCCGGACGCGAACATTATGCCATTCGAAGAGGCCAGCGGGCATACGATTCATACCATCGCCTCGGGCCCGGGATTCCCGGAAGATCTGATTCATCAGGCTCTGTTAACTGCCGCCTATGCAGCTAAAGAGCATTTGATCATGACGACCCCCTACTTTGTCCCCAGCGACGACCTCCTGCATGCTATCTGCACGGCAGCCCAGCGCGGTGTCGATGTCAGCATTATTTTGCCGCGCAAGAACGACTCGCTGCTGGTTGGCTGGGCCAGCCGCGCTTTCTTTACCGAACTGCTGGCGGCCGGGGTGAAAATTTACCAGTTTGAAGGTGGCCTGTTGCATACAAAAAGTGTACTGGTTGACGGAGAACTCAGCCTGGTGGGAACCGTTAACCTCGATATGCGTAGCCTGTGGCTCAACTTTGAAATTACGCTGGTGATTGACGATGCCGGATTTGGTAGCGATCTGGCGGCTGTGCAGGACGATTATATCTCCCGCTCGCGGCTGCTGGACGCCAGACTGTGGTTAAAACGTCCGCTGTGGCAGCGGATCGCCGAGCGACTGTTTTACTTCTTCAGTCCGTTGCTGTAAAACGTGCCAATCAGATGTTTAATGGGTAACAATCATGGATATGGATTTAAACAATCGCCTGACCGAAGACGAAACGCTTGAACAGGCATACGACATTTTTCTCGAGCTGGCAGTCGACAACCTCGACCCGGCAGATGTCATTCTGTTCAATCTGCAGTTTGAAGAACGCGGCGGCGCTGAACTGTTTGACCCGGCTCCGGACTGGGAAGAGCACGTTGACTTCGATTTAAACCCTGATTTCTTCGCTGAAGTCGTTATTGGCCTGGCCGATGAAGATGGTGGAGAGATAAACGATATTTTTGCTCGCGTACTGCTATGCCGCGAAAAAGACCACAAGCTCTGCCATATCCTGTGGCGCGAATAAGTCTTTTGCCGTAAAGAGTCGGACAAATGAAGCCTGCCTGTTTTAACCAGGGCAGGCTTTTTTATTTACTCAGGCAGAACGCTGCCGCAGGCGTTGCAGTAACGAGCGTCTTTTTCATGAGAATGATGCTGGCAATTCGGGCATACACGCTGAGTACGGCGATTCTGAAACGCTGTGGTCATATGGGTGGTAATCAGGCCGGTCGGAATCGCAATAATTGAGTAGCCGATTAAGATAAGTATCGAGGCCAGTATTCGCCCCAGCGGCGTATGCGGCGTGATATCGCCATATCCCACTGTTGTTATCGTCACAATCGCCCAGTACACCGACGCATTAAGCGTAGTAAAACCATATTGCGGCCCCTCGACCAGATACATCAGCGCCCCGAAAATCACCATCACGATGGCAATAAAAGAATAGAAAAGGATCAGCTGATGGCGAGCGCTGACGATAGCGGCCCAGAAAACATTCAGCGACGGCATAAAACGCAGTAGTTTAAGAATACGCAACGCGCGGATGGCGCGCATTGCCCGCCAGGCGAAGACATAATCAAGACTGATTTCCGGCCACAGCCACATAACATAAAGCGGTAAAATAGTCGCCAGGTCAATAATTCCCCAAAAGCTGAAAATATACTTTAGCGGATTAGGCCAGCTGATAATGCGCAAAAAATATTCGACGGTAAAAACCGCGGTAATCACCAGTTCCAGCCAGACGAAAATATGCCATTCATCGACGGTCAGGTGATATTGCGTACCCAGCCCGGACTCGATAAATATCACCAGAACGCTAAGCAGTGCAAAAACGCCGCACAGCCCTTCGAAATGGCGACCAGAGCGCCGGTTCTGATCGAAGAGTAAATGATACAGCCGCAAACGAGCGGCATGAATATTTAAAACCACCTTAACCTCGCTAAAAAAAGGGCTGGCTTACGCGCCAGCCCAGGAGATTATAACGGGTCTACCTTCAGGCAGGAAACCGCATGCCGGAAGCTGCCCTCCAGAACCGGTCGCGTTTTCGCGCACTCCGGCCCGGCAATAGGGCACCGCGTACGGAATACGCAGCCCGACGGTGGATTAATCGGCGAGGGTAATTCCCCCTCCAGTAGCTGGATAGTTTTGTTTCTTTCCTTATCGGGATCCGGAACCGGTACCGCCGACATCAGCGCTTTGGTGTAGGGGTGCAGGGGATTATGGTACACCTCATCGTAGGTTCCCAGCTCCACGGCGTGCCCAAGGTACATCACCAGCACACGGTCGGAAATATGCTTCACTACCGCCAGGTCGTGGGCGATGAAAATTAGCGACAGCCCCATTTCACGCTGCAGCTGCTGCAGCAGATTCACGACCTGCGCCTGAATAGATACGTCCAGCGCCGAAACCGGCTCATCACAGATAATGAGCTTCGGTTCGAGGATCAGCGCCCGCGCAATACCAATTCGCTGACACTGGCCGCCGGAAAACTCATGCGGGTAACGGTTAATCAGGTTTGGCAACAGACCGACTTTCATCATCATCGCTTTAACGCGATCGCGAACTTCCTGACGCGGCATTTTAGGATGATAGGTGCGCAGCGGCTCGGCGATAATTTCCCCGATAGTCATGCGCGGGTTTAGCGACGCCAGCGGATCCTGAAAGATCATCTGTATATCACTACGTACATCGCGCCATTCTTCGGCCTTCATGCCCAGTAAATCTTTACCTAACCAGGCGACTTTACCATCGGTGGCTTTCACCAGACCGATGATCGCCCGCGCAAATGTCGATTTCCCGCATCCGGACTCCCCGACGACCCCCAACGTCTCCCCTTCATAAAGACGCAGAGTCACGCCATCCACTGCCTTCAGCGTTTTCGACGGCTGCCAGAACCACTGTTTACCGTCTTTAATGTCAAAGTGCACTTTCAGATCGGCGATTTCGAGCAGGACTTTTCTTTGTTCCGTAACGGCGTTCATAGCAAATCCCCCACCGGTTGAAAGCAGGCGCGCAGACGACCCGGAGCAAACTCCTCCAGGGGTGGAGCACTATTGCAAATCTCCATCGCGTGCGGACAGCGCGGCTGGAACGGACATCCCTTCGGCAAGCGCAGAAGATTTGGCGGATTGCCTGGAATCGTTAACAGAGCATCCCCTTCCGCATCAAGACGCGGTACCGCATTAAGCAGACCAATAGAGTACGGGTGCGACGGATGATAAAAAACATCGCGCGCCTGGCCATACTCCATAGTACGCCCGGCGTACATCACCAGCACCTTATCGCAGATGCCGGCGACGACGCCGAGATCGTGGGTAATCATAATGATCGCCGTATTGAATTCACGCTTCAGTTCATTCAGAAGCGTCATAATTTGCGCCTGCACGGTCACGTCCAGCGCGGTTGTCGGCTCATCAGCGATCAGCAGCTTAGGCCGGCACAGCAGCGCCATAGCAATCATGACGCGCTGGCGCATCCCGCCAGAAAACTCGTGCGGATACATTCTCATCCGCTTGCGCGCTTCCGGCATTTTAACCGCATCCAGCATTTTCACCGACTCTTCGAAGGCTTCGGCTTTACTCAGTGCTTTATGCAGCATCAGGACTTCCATCAGCTGCTCGCCTACCCGCATATAGGGGTTAAGCGACGTCATCGGGTCCTGAAAAATCATGGAGATCTGCTCGGCACGCAGCTTATTCAGTTCACGTTCCGGAAGATTCAGGATCTCTTTGCCGTTAAACGTCGCGGATCCGCCGATGCGGCCGTTTGCCGCCAGCAACCCCATCAGCGCAAAAGCGGTCTGCGACTTTCCTGAGCCGGACTCACCCACGATGCCCAGGGTTTCCCCAGCCCGTAAATTAAAATTGAGATCGTTTACCGCGGTCACATCACCATCGGGGGTGGCAAAGGTAACGCGGAGATCTTTCACATCCAGAAGTAGCCCGGATTGCTGTACTGTCTGCGGCGCTTTCGCCGTTTCAATCGTAGTCATGACGGCGCTCCTTAGCGGTCTTTCGGGTCGAGGGCATCACGCAGGCCATCGCCGATAAAGTTAAAACAAAACAGCGTTACCACCAGGAAACCGGCAGGGAATAACAGCAGCCACGGCGATACTTCCATCGAGTTCGCGCCATCGCTGAGTAGCGCCCCCCAGCTGCTTAACGGCTCCTGAGTACCCAGGCCGAGGAAGCTTAAGAAAGACTCGAACAGAATCATGCTCGGGACCAGCAGTGAGGCGTACACTACAACCACTCCAAGCACGTTAGGTACGATATGGCGGATCACGATATTGCCCGTTGAAACGCCACCGACCTGTGCGGCTTCAATAAATTCCTTACGTTTCAGGCTCAGAGTCTGACCGCGAACGATACGCGCCATGTCCAGCCAGGAGACCATCCCAATCGCGACAAAAATTAACAAGATGTTCTGGCCAAAGAAGGTTACCAGCAGAATGACGAAGAACATGAAGGGAAACGAGTTGAGGATTTCCAGCAGACGCATCATCACCGAATCCACTTTGCCGCCGAGATAACCAGAAAGCGAGCCGTACAGCGTCCCCAGCACCACCGCCACCAGCGCAGCAGCTACGCCGACCATTAATGAGATACGCCCGCCAATGGCCACACGCACCAGCAGGTCACGTCCTGAAGAATCGGTACCAAAGTAATGCGCGGACTCCATATCAGGCGCGCTGGACATCATGCCCCAATCGGTATCGTAATAGGAGAACTGCGAAACCATCGGCGCGATGGTGACAAACAGCGCAATGATCACCAGCACTATCAGGCTGGCAACCGCGGCGCGGTTATGCATAAAGCGGCGGCGGGCATCCTGCCAAAGACTGCGTCCCTCGACTTCCAGTTTTTCACTGAAGTTTTCCAGCGCCTCGTTGTTTTTCTTACTTAACATCATGGCGAGCCCCAGCGTCAGTAACGGATCTTCGGATCGATAACGGCATACAGCACGTCAACAATCGCGTTAAACAGAATGGTCAATGCGCCAACCAGAATGGTCAGACTGAGTACCAGCGAGTAATCACGGTTCAGCGCGCCGTTGACGAACAGTTGACCAATTCCCGGCAGGCCGTAAATGGTTTCGATAACCATCGAGCCGGTAATAATGCCGACAAAAGCGGGTCCCATATAGGACAGCACCGGCAACAGCGCGGGTTTTAAAGCGTGGCGCAGAATGATGCGGCGCATCGGCAAGCCTTTTGCGCGTGCTGTGCGAATGAAGTTGGAGTGCAGGACTTCAATCATGGAGCCGCGGGTAATACGCGCGATGCTGGCGATGTAGGCCAGCGACAGAGCTACCATCGGCAAAATCATATACTGCAGCGCCCCGCCGTTCCATCCTCCGCCCGGTAGCCAGTGCAGCGTGATTGCAAAAATCATGACCAGCAAAGGTGCGACGACGAAACTGGGTATGACAACCCCGGTCATTGCCACCCCCATCACCACGAAGTCCCATTTAGTGTTTTGCTTCAATGCCGCAATAACGCCGGCGGTCACGCCGAGTACCACGGCCAGAAAAAACGCCGCCATGCCTAATTTGGCAGATACCGGGAAACTTGAGGCCACCAGATCGTTAACTGAATAGTCTTTATACTTAAAGGAAGGACCGAAATCACCGTGCGCCAGCTGCTTCAGATAATTGAAGTACTGGGTCATGATAGGGTCGTTTAAATGGTATTTTGCTTCAATATTCGCCATCACTTCCGGCGGCAGCGTACGCTCGCCGGTAAAAGGGCTACCAGGCGCAAGACGCATCATAAAGAAGGAGATGGTAATTAGAATAAATAGCGTCGGAATCGCTTCCAGACAGCGACGAAAGATAAATTTTAACATTGCCCGTACCTTCTGGCGTGTGCCTTCAATAGTGCGATGAAATAGACACCGTGAGGCAGGCGATAATGCCTGCCCCACGTATTGCCATTAGTGCTTCACAATGTACATGTTTCTTGTGTAGGTATTATCCAGCGGATCTTTGCCGGTATATCCACCTACCCACGGCTTAACCAGACGGGCGTTAACATAATAGAAGACCGGAACGATGACCGAGTCTTTATCCAGCTGCTGCTCAGATTGGGCATACAGGTCTGCACGTTTCGCTTCGTCGCTGGTTTTCAGCGTTTCAGCAATGATTTTATCAAATGCCGGGCTCTTATAATGCGAGGTATTGTTTGAGCTACCGCTCAGCATGGTGTTAAGGAAGGAGGTCGGTTCATTGTAGTCGGCACACCAACCTGCGCGCGCGACATCAAAGGTACCCTGATGGCGATTATCCAGGAAGGTTTTCCATTCCTGATTTTCCAGCTTCACGTTTGCGCCCAGGTTTTTCTTCCAGATAGACGCCACGGCGATGGCCAGTTTTTTATGTAAATCGGAGGTGTTATAGAGCAGATTGAAGGTCAGCGGCTTATCAGCTGTATACCCCGCTTCGGTCAGCAGCTTTTTCGCTTCTTCATTACGTTTTTCCTGTGACCACTTAAACCACTCAGGCTCAATCAGTTTCATGCCATCGGTATATGGTGGAGTGTAGCTGTAGGCCGGCAGGTCACCCTGATTTTTCACTTTATTAACGATAATATCGCGGTCCAGGGCCATCTTCAGTGCAGTACGCACGCGAACGTCGGTAAACGGTGCTTTTTGGTTATTGATTTCGTAGTAATAGGTGCACAGATACGGATCGACGTGAACTTCCTGCGGGATCTCTTTTTTCAGTTTTTGGAACAGTTCAATCGGCATATTGTTATAGGTCATATCGATTTCACCGCTGCGGTAGCGGTTGACGTCAGTGACTTCAGAAGAAATCGGCAGATAGGTGACCTGATTAATTACGGTTTTAGCGTTATCCCAATAGTTAGTATTACGTTCCAGTACAATGCGCTCGTTGACGACCCAATCTTTTAGTTTATACGCACCGTTGTTGACGATATTCGCGGGCTGAGTCCACTTCTCACCAAATTTTTCAATAGCGGATTTAGGAACCGGAGAAACCGATGGATGAACGAGGAGTTTATAGAAATATGGCACCGGCTCGCTGAGAGTAACTTCAAAAGTATGATCGTCCAGCGCTTTTACGCCCAGGTCCGTTGCTGGTTTTTTACCGCTGATGATGTCGTCAACGTTGGCGAGATGACCATACTGCAGATAGCTCGCATAGGGAGAAGCGGTTTTCGGATCCGCCAGACGTTGCCAGCTATAAACAAAATCTTGTGCCGTGACCGGCGTACCATCGGACCACTTTGCATCTTTACGCAGATGGAAAGTCCAGACTTTAAAATCTTTGTTGTCCCACTTTTCAGCAACGCCCGCTACCGGATGGCCGTCAAGGTCGCTCACCAGCAGCCCTTCAAATAAATCACGACTGATATTGGATTCTGGCACGCCTTCAATTTTATGCGGGTCAAGCGACTGAACTTCTGAGCCATTGTTACGAACTAACGTTTGTTTATCCGCTAGCTGTACCCCTGCTGGTACATCTGCCGCCACGGCGGTATTAATAGTCATTAGCGCAGAAATGACTCCTGCAGCTACCAGGCTTTTTTTCGTGATGATGGTCATGTGTTTGTTACTCCAATCATTATAATTACTGGCTATTTAACCAGCCTGTTTCTCTTTTCTGGATTCTGCACAGGGCAGGAGTTTATGCCGCTGCCAGAGAGTACTGCTTGCTATCACCGACTTATTTATTACGACCGCTCAGACGGCAGCCTTGACGTCGATTCTTCCCCCCTGTCCGGAGGCGATATTAAATTGCGAAGAGCTATTTAATAAAAATTCTCATTTGCCTGTTTATACGGCTTAAGATAACGCCGGAAAGTACCAAAACGCTTTATTATCCGCCAATGCAATTTGCAAATATGTTACCGGTTTCTCTTTTGTGGCCTTCAAATTGATGAGGATTTGTCCCCTCCCCGTCAACCGTAAACGATTAAAATCTTTTTTATCATATAGATACATCAGTTCTCTCCCGTCAGGAGCCAGACAATGCTGAAGCGGTGCTTTTTTGTACGAAAAATTAACAATTGACTATTATTTAGCACATTCATCTGCTTCACTGGAGAAATTACTAATATCATTTCGATTATCTGACGGCAAGCGCCAGAGAATGATGTGAAGAAAATAACAGTCATTAAGATGGGCAAAAAGCGCAGGACATCGCGAAGAGAAATCATAACAATCTGATAATAAAGGGAAATACCATAATATTGAAAAATATTATCACTGGCGGATACATCATTTTTATTAATAGGTTTTGCTGATAATGAGCAAACGCGGAACAGGCTGTCCCGCGCGCGGAGCAGAGTTTAATTCACCAGACCCGGAAAAAGCGCCTTTATCCCGGTAACAATAAACTCAATACCAAGAGCCATCAGCAGCAGCCCCATAATACGAGTGATTACGTTAATACCCGTTTGCCCAAGCAGGCGAACCAGCCAGGGGGCCATACGGAAAATTCCCCAACAGCACAGAGCGAAAAGAGCAATGGCAACGGCAAACCCTAAAAAATGAGCGACGCTATGATATCGGGTTCCCCAGACAATGGTTGAACTAATGGCGCCAGGCCCCGCCATCAGAGGCAGCGCCAGGGGCACAACGCCAATACTCTCGCGGATTGCCGTTTCTGATTTTTCCTGCTTGTTCTGTTTATCTTCACCAAGCTTGCCGCTAATCATCGACATGGCAATAGTGACAACCAGAATTCCGCCAGCAATTCGGAAAGAATCGATAGAGATACCAAAGATCTGCAAAATGCCGTCACCTAAAAACAGAGACGTTAGCAGGATAATGGCGACTGACAGGTTAGCCGTCAGATTGGTTTTGTTGCGCACCGCCGCCGTTTGATAGCTGGTCATACTAATAAAGACAGGAATAATACCGACGGGGTTTACCAGTGCGAACAAGCCAATGAAAAATTTGAAATAAGCTGAAAAATCAAACAACGATTGAGTCACTATGCGCTCCGCGGCTTCATTAAAAACGGCTGTTGACAGCTACCAGCATAAAATATCCGCGAGAAGATACGCTGTTTGATAGCATAATTCATCTCTATTCATGTTTGGGTTCATAATAAGCGCTGGATGTTATTTATTTGTTTCCTTAATGCTATTTAGTCATTTAATTAGCATACCGAATCATTACACTTTATCAAAGAGGTCAAAAAATGACCTGCTGAAAGGTATCAGCTTCGACGATTATTGATTTAGATCACATAAATTGTACTCAGAAGTGAGTAACCTTGTTTACACACAACGGGGAGGAAAAACAGCGGTACCTGAACGAAAAAATAAAAGCTTTTTTAGTCAATCGGTGAAGTCAGAAGCACAAAATTCTTTACGTTAACATTTACATGCAAGCCGTTAACACACTGTCTATACTGTCGAATCGAGCTACTGATTCACTAAAAAAGTTTAACATTATCAGGAGAGCATTATGGCTGTTACTAATGTCGCTGAACTTAACGCACTCGTAGAGCGCGTAAAAAAAGCCCAGCGTGAATATGCCAGTTTCACTCAAGAACAAGTTGATAAAATCTTCCGCGCCGCCGCTCTGGCCGCCGCAGATGCTCGAATCCCTCTCGCAAAGATGGCCGTTGCCGAATCCGGCATGGGTATCGTCGAAGATAAAGTGATCAAAAACCACTTTGCTTCTGAATACATCTATAACGCTTATAAAGATGAAAAGACCTGTGGCGTCCTGTCTGAAGACGACACCTTCGGTACCATTACTATCGCTGAACCGATTGGTATTATTTGCGGTATCGTGCCAACAACTAACCCGACTTCAACCGCTATCTTTAAGTCTCTGATTAGCCTGAAGACCCGTAACGCTATCATCTTCTCTCCGCATCCGCGTGCTAAAGATGCGACCAATAAAGCTGCAGATATCGTACTGCAGGCCGCAATCGCTGCCGGTGCGCCGAAAGATCTGATTGGCTGGATTGACCAGCCTTCTGTAGAACTGTCAAATGCGCTGATGCATCACCCGGATATCAACCTGATCCTTGCGACCGGCGGTCCGGGCATGGTTAAAGCAGCATACAGCTCCGGTAAACCAGCCATCGGCGTAGGTGCAGGTAACACCCCGGTTGTTATCGACGAAACCGCTGATATCAAACGTGCCGTTGCTTCCGTGCTGATGTCTAAAACCTTCGATAACGGCGTAATTTGTGCTTCTGAGCAGTCCGTTGTGGTTGTTGACTCAGTATACGACGCCGTTCGCGAACGTTTCGCAAGCCACGGCGGCTACCTGCTGCAGGGCAAAGAGCTGAAAGCGGTTCAGGATATCATTCTGAAAAACGGTGCCCTGAACGCGGCTATCGTTGGTCAACCGGCGTATAAAATCGCTGAGCTGGCTGGCTTCACCGTACCCGTCTCCACCAAGATTCTGATTGGTGAAGTGACTGACGTTGATGAAAGCGAACCGTTCGCACACGAAAAACTGTCTCCGACGCTGGCGATGTATCGCGCGAAGAATTTCGAAGACGCTGTTGATAAAGCTGAAAAACTGGTTGCTATGGGCGGTATCGGCCATACCTCCTGCCTGTATACCGACCAGGATAACCAGCCAGAGCGCGTTGCTTACTTCGGTCAACTGATGAAAACCGCGCGTATCCTGATCAACACCCCTGCTTCTCAGGGTGGTATCGGTGACCTGTATAACTTCAAACTCGCACCTTCCCTGACTCTGGGTTGTGGTTCATGGGGTGGTAACTCCATCTCGGAAAACGTTGGTCCTAAGCACCTGATCAACAAGAAAACCGTTGCTAAGCGAGCTGAAAACATGTTGTGGCACAAACTTCCGAAATCTATCTACTTCCGTCGTGGCTCACTGCCAATCGCACTGGATGAAGTGATTACTGATGGTCACAAACGCGCGCTGATCGTGACTGACCGCTTCCTGTTCAACAACGGCTATGCAGACCAGATCACCTCTGTGCTGAAAGCTGCTGGCGTAGAAACTGAAGTTTTCTTTGAAGTAGAAGCTGACCCGACTCTGACCATCGTGCGTAAAGGCGCTGAGCTGGCCAACTCTTTCAAACCAGACGTGATTATCGCGCTGGGCGGCGGCTCCCCGATGGATGCTGCAAAAATTATGTGGGTGATGTATGAGCATCCGGAAACCCACTTCGAAGAACTGGCGCTGCGCTTTATGGATATCCGTAAACGTATCTACAAGTTCCCGAAAATGGGCGTTAAAGCCAAAATGGTGGCAATCACCACGACTTCCGGTACTGGCTCTGAAGTTACGCCATTCGCGGTTGTTACCGATGATGCAACTGGTCAGAAATACCCGCTGGCTGACTACGCGCTGACCCCGGACATGGCGATTGTTGACGCTAACCTGGTCATGGAAATGCCGAAGTCACTGTGCGCTTTTGGTGGTCTTGATGCGGTGACGCATGCTCTGGAAGCTTACGTTTCCGTCCTGGCTTCCGAGTTTTCTGACGGTCAGGCTCTGCAGGCGCTGAAACTGCTGAAAGAAAACCTGCCGGCGTCCTACCATGAAGGTTCTAAAAACCCGGTAGCGCGTGAGCGTGTACACAGTGCCGCAACTATCGCCGGTATCGCGTTTGCAAACGCCTTCCTCGGCGTATGTCACTCAATGGCGCACAAACTGGGTTCTCAGTTCCACATTCCTCACGGTCTGGCGAACGCCCTGTTGATCAGCAACGTTATTCGCTATAACGCCAACGACAACCCGACCAAGCAGACAGCATTCAGCCAGTACGACCGCCCGCAGGCCCGTCGTCGCTACGCTGAGATCGCTGACCATCTGGGTCTGACTGCTCCTGGCGACCGTACCGCAGCTAAAATTGAAAAACTGCTTGGCTGGCTGGACGAAATTAAAGCTGAACTGGGTATTCCTAAGTCTATCCGCGAAGCTGGCGTGCAGGAAGCTGACTTCCTGGCCCATGTAGATAAACTGTCTGAAGATGCATTCGATGACCAGTGCACCGGCGCTAACCCGCGCTACCCGCTGATTGCCGAACTGAAGCAGATTCTGCTGGATACCTACTACGGACGTAACTACGTTGAAGGCGCTGTGGAAGAGAAAAAAGACGCAGCCCCGGTTAAAGCTGAGAAAAAAGCGAAAAAATCCGCGTAATCTGCTCTTAACTAACACCGTTACAATGAGCCCCATCTTTTGATGGGGCTTTTTTATATCTGTCGCTCAGCGGCCTAAAAATCACCTCAGGCGGACGAAATGTGTAATCAATGGGGAAGAGACGGTGACCAGGAAAAAAGGCGCGGTAGAGCGCCTGGGAAGATTTAACGGGAGGTATTAGCAGGAGCGCTGTTTGTTCTGCACAAAGGCCAGTGAACCTTCGCTTAACGCCTCTTTATAATGCTTACGACACACGGAAACATAACGTTCATTACCGCCAATCACTACCTGTTCACCCTCATTGTAAGGGCGCCCCTCCTGATCGAGACGCAGCACCATACTTGCCTTACGGCCGCAAAAACAGATAGTCTTTAATTCAACCAGCTTATCGGACCATGCGAGCAAATATTGACTGCCGGTAAAAAGTTCGCCGCGAAAATCTGTACGCAGACCGTAACACAACACGGGAATATCAAGCTGGTCCACAACCTCAGACAGCTCACGCACCTGTTCACGAGTTAAAAATTGGCTCTCATCAACTAACACGCAGTGAATTGGTTGGCGCTTATGTTCATCGGCAATGTCAGTAAATAACGCAGTTTGGGTATTATATAACCGGGCAGGCGAAGAGAGGCCAATCCTTGAGCTCACTTTCCCCGAACCAAAGCGATCGTCGATCTCTGCGGTATAAACCACGGTACGCATCCCTCGCTCCTGGTAATTGTATGAAGACTGTAACAGAGCGGTAGACTTGCCTGCATTCATTGCTGAATAGTAGAAATAAAGTTGTGCCATCGGCCGCGTAACCCCAATCAATGTGTTTTTTCGCGGTAAAATTGTATCATATATTCTCCTGCTATCAGCCTTCTCGGTATGGGTATTGCGAAGAATGTTCAGGCTGTGGATACCTGAAAGATTAAGAATCTTAATACAATCACAATGCCTGCTATTCGTACGACCAAAGCGGAGCTTTCTTACATCAGTATTGTCCTTTTGTGCCTACCTGGCATTTTTCTGATAGCTATAACCACTGCGGACAAGTGTTTTATATTAAACATCATCATGACCATTGTGCTAATACCGACAATCATATTTATCCATGCAAAGTATAATTTTTCTCAGCACGCATCGGAAAAAGCATACTATCTCAGGGTTTTAGCTTATGTCGCTCACCTCCGTATAAGCGAGAAAGATGTGAACCCGCACATAAAATTTAAGTTAAATGAATTAATTCCCGAGACAAATAACAAGTTATTTTGACTTCCTTACATTCTCCCCTATTGCACATCTGAATTTATCGCTCTATTATTAGTCCAACAAACCACCCCACAATATAAGTTTGAGATTACTACAATGAGCGAAGCACTTAAAATTTTGAACAACATCCGTACTCTTCGTGCGCAGGCAAGAGAATGCACCCTTGAAACGCTCGAAGAAATGCTGGAAAAATTAGAAGTTGTGGTTAACGAACGTCGTGAAGAAGAAAGCGCTGCTGCTGCAGAAATTGAAGAACGTACTCGTAAACTGCAGCAATACCGTGAAATGCTGATTGCTGACGGTATCGATCCGAATGAACTGCTGAGCACCATGGCGGCAGTTAAAGCAGGAACTAAAACCAAGCGCGCTGCACGTCCGGCTAAATACAGCTACGTTGACGAAAACGGCGAAACTAAAACCTGGACTGGTCAGGGCCGTACTCCGGCAGTGATCAAGAAAGCGATGGATGAGCAGGGTAAATCTCTGGACGATTTCCTGCTGTAATAAGCTATCGTATCCGTTTAAAAATCCCGCTTCGGCGGGATTTTTTTTATCTGTTAATCGACTCCGCACCGTACAGGCATAAAAAAGCCGGGAAACGAATTTCGCCCCCGGCCTTTCACTGCGTAGCGGATGATTACTTCGCTACGGCTTTTTCCAGCCAGTCTTTAAATTCTGCGCCCAACGATTTATGACGTACGCCATATTCAACAAAAGCCTGCATATAGCCCAGCTTATTGCCGCAGTCATGGCTTTTACCTTTCATATGATAGGCTTCAACCGTTTCTTTTTCGATCAGCATATCAATGGCATCGGTCAGCTGAATTTCATCACCAGCTCCCGGAGGCGTTTTTGCCAGCAGCGGCCAAATATCCGCGCTCAGCACATAACGACCGACAACCGCCAGATTAGATGGTGCAACGTCCGCCTTCGGTTTCTCAACCACGCCAACCATCGGCACGCTCTCACCCGGCAGCAGAGGCTGCCCCTTACAATCGACAACGCCGTACGCGGTCACATCTTCGACCGGTTCAACCATTATCTGGCTCGCGCCGGTCTCATCGAAGCGAGCGATCATTTCCGCCAGGTTATCGCGGGACAGATCGGATTCATATTCATCCAGAATGACGTCCGGTAAAATAACCGCCACCGGCTCATCACCAACAACCGGGTGAGCGCAAAGCACAGCGTGGCCAAGACCTTTAGCCAGCCCCTGACGCACTTGCATAATAGTGACGTGTGGCGGACAAATAGATTGAACTTCTTCCAGAAGCTGGCGTTTAACACGTTTTTCCAGCATTGCTTCCAGTTCAAAACTGGTATCGAAATGGTTTTCAATAGAATTTTTTGAAGAGTGCGTAACCAGCACAATTTCAGTAATCCCGGCAGCGATACATTCGTTAACAACGTATTGAATTAATGGCTTATCAACCAGCGGCAACATTTCTTTCGGAATAGCCTTAGTAGCGGGCAACATCCTAGTGCCTAATCCCGCAACCGGGATGACAGCTTTTCTTACTTTAGAATTAAGCGCAGCCATTGAAATCTCCTGGACTGTTCGTTTTTTAAACTTCTCGTTAATAATATAGTTTCGAGTATATCAGCCTGCTCAGTCAAACCTGTTCCGAAAAGGATTGGATATCTTCGAATTAGGAATTTTACGCATTAAACCCCAGGATAGTATCACCACAAAAGATCGCGTGGTAATCCCGCGTGCATAAAAATAAGAATAATCGTTCATTCCGCAGACAACATAAGGCGTAAACGTCCACCAGCCCCCCAAATTTGGCACTGCCATGATGAACAGCGTTGACTTATTTGGTTGAGATATGCATTACCTAATGTCCCTAGCGGAACGCCATTACTAATCTGAATTTGGTGTTCTCCCGTATTCAGCGTGCCGTTCAAACCCGCAGAGACTAAAATTAAATTTTTCAAGCCACTATGGTAATAGCCGACCAGTAATGGAAATTGCCCAGGCAGGTTAGCCTGACGCAGTAATTGATTGACCTGTTTTAGCAGGCTCCCCATTTCCGGCAATCGTTGTCCCTGATGGGCGAGCTGCTCCTGCAGCAGCCCATTGAACAGCGCGCGCAGCAATAAGGCCGCAAGAACCCCATTATCACCAGCCCGAGTGACGTCCAGGCAATAAAACGCCAAATCATTTTCTGATAGCGGAGCAATATCGAGCACCAGTCCGGGCTTATCGGCCGAGACAAGCTGGCGATAGTGAATGCGACAACGCGACATTTCCTGCTGGACCGGAGGCTGAAGCTCCTGTAGCAGCCTTGACGCCGCCGTCGGATCGCTTACCAGCGCATCCCAGTCCTCAAACAGGCGTTCTTCTTCTTCGACACGCGAGTTGAACATATTGGGATAGAGGCAGGCATAAACCGTTTCTCTCAGCCGATCGAAATCTTTTACCGGTTTAAGCAGGATATCCTGGACCCCAAGACGTAAAGCTTTAGCAATATCCGCCATGTTTTCCGTAGCTGAAATCATCAGAATCGGCAGCTGTTCGCCCTGATTACGTACGTGTTCCACCAGCTCAAGTCCGTTCATTCGCGGCATTGAGATATCGCAAATCATCAAATCGGGTTTTGACTCGGCCATTTTTTGCAGGGCATCCACGCCATCTTCCGCCTGGACGATGGTCGCCCCAAGCGAAGATAACCAGGCATGCATAAGAGAGCGGAAAACGGGTTCGTCTTCAACTATCAGAATCTGTTTTCCCGCCAATGGCTGCGTCATGATCTCTCCCCTGACTGACGATAATTTAATAGTGGCATGCTATTCGCTCTACCGCCTGTCAGAATTAACTTAAGTATGTTAAGTATGCATCAAATGCGCTACACGGAGGTACGCACCAGAGGTAATAGTTCATCCATTCTCTTTTCAACTGCCAGATTTCCGGCGGCTATCGCTTCGCCAGCGCGATGAAAATCCAGAGTGGATATTTGCGGGCAAAAGGGCTGAATCAGAATATCCGGTGGGTCTCCCGCCATACGATTTCGCTTAAGGCGATTCTCCAGAACCTGAATCGAGGTCGACATAATTTCCATAGCGGTTGGCACTCTTGTCGCCCGACGAGCGGTCATGCGCGCCAGACGGGAACGCAAGCGTGAATGCCACGAGAAGTCTTCATCATTCTCCGGACGCGGCATCTCCATCGATAACAAATCCTGCTGCATCAGATGCGCATCGTGCTGCAAATCAACGGCAATGACGATATCAGCACCCATCGCGCGGGCCAGAGACACTGGCACGGGATTAACCACCGCGCCATCCACCAGCCAGTAACCATTATGCATCACCGGTGACATCAGGCCAGGCATACTGCAAGAGGCGCGTATTGCCAGATGCAAATCCCCCTGCGTAAACCAAAGCTCACGACCGGTACTTAAATTTGTTGTCACTGCGGCAAATCGACGCTCACAGCGTTCAATCTCGGTGACAGGCAGCAGTTTGCGATATTGGCTGAACACTCGTTCGCCGCGCAGCAGGCCGCCTCGCTGCCAGGAGAGATCCATTAACTTCAGTACATCCCAGTTACTGAATGAGCATACCCATTTCTCCAGCGCCGGAAGCCGATTGCAGGCGTAGGCCGCCCCCACCAGCGATCCTATGGAGCATCCTGCGATGACATCAACCTCAATGCCCGCTCGCTGTAACGCATTAATCACGCCGATATGGGACCACCCGCGGGCGGCTCCAGCTCCTAACGCCAGACCGATTTTGAGCTTTCTCATTATTACCGAAACATATCCTTCCACTCCGGGCATGGCGTCATCGTCATACCTCAGTTAACATATTGCGCTCTGGCGGCGTAGGGCCGTCTTTCTTTTTCCCATGGAGGCCGTTTTGTCACCATTATGCCCCTGTGGCAGCGCTCTGGATTATAGCTCATGTTGTCAGCGTTATCTGACGGGTGCGCAGCTGGCACCGGACCCTTCACAGCTGATGCGCTCCCGCTATAGCGCATTTGTTATGCAGGACGCCGACTATCTGATTAAAACCTGGCACCCATCCTGTCAGGCGCAGCGGTTTCGCGCAGACCTTGAAAACGGTTTTATTCGCACTCAATGGCATGGTCTTACCGTCTTCGCCGCCGATAAGGGCAAGAACCCTGATGAAGGCTTCGTCAGTTTTATCGCTCGTTACGCTGACGATAACCGCTCCGGGGCCATTATTGAACGATCCAGATTCTTAAAAGAAAACGGACAGTGGTATTATATTGACGGCACGCGACCGCTAATCGGTCGTAACGATCCCTGCCCTTGCGGTTCAGGTAAAAAATTTAAAAAATGCTGCGGCCAGTAAGCCAGCAGCAGGAATAGCAAACACTACAGGATTTTCCCCGCGATGCACTCACTACAACGAAAAGTACTACGCACCATTTGCCCTGATCAGAAAGGCCTCATCGCGCGTATCACTAATATCTGCTACAAGCATGAACTGAATATCGTGCAAAACAATGAGTTTGTTGACCATCGGACCGGCCGTTTCTTTATGCGCACCGAGCTTGAGGGTATTTTTAATGACTCTGTTCTGCTGGCCGACCTCGACAGCGCGCTGCCGGAGGGTTCAATCCGTGAGCTCAATCCAGCGGGACGCCGCCGGGTAGTCATTCTGGTAACCAAAGAGGCGCACTGCCTCGGCGATCTGCTGATGAAAGCCAACTATGGCGGACTGGATGTAGAAATTGCCGCCGTCATCGGCAATCACGAAACGCTGCGCTCGCTGGTTGAACGTTTTGATATCCCCTTCCAGCTGGTAAGCCATGAGGGTTTAACTCGCGAAGAGCATGATAAACAAATGGGAGACGCTATTGCCGCCCATGAGCCGGATTACGTGGTGCTGGCGAAATATATGCGGGTATTAACCCCTGAGTTTGTTTCTCGCTTCCCGAATAAGATTATTAATATTCACCATTCATTCCTGCCAGCCTTTATCGGCGCGCGCCCGTATCACCAGGCATACGACCGCGGGGTGAAGATTATTGGCGCCACCGCCCACTACGTGAACGATAATCTGGATGAAGGCCCGATTATTATGCAGGACGTTATTCACGTCGATCATACCTATACCGCTGAGGATATGATGCGCGCGGGCCGTGACGTCGAGAAGAATGTCCTGAGCCGCGCGCTGTATCAGGTTCTTGCACAGCGGGTATTTGTTTACGGCAACCGGACGATTATTCTTTAATCGATAATAAAATTAACTGGTTAGCTTTGCATCTTTGCGCATAAAAATCAGGCAACCGGTTTATTTTTATCAAAGGAATACTTTACAGGGGCGTCTCATTTGATATGATGCGCCCCGCTTCCACCAGGAAGCCGGCCTGTACAAAGTATTACCCCGTGGTGGGGTTCCCGAGCGGCCAAAGGGAGCAGACTGTAAATCTGCCGTCATCGACTTCGAAGGTTCGAATCCTTCCCCCACCACCATTTCAGGCTTTACCTATACAATATGAATTACCCCTGGTGGGGTTCCCGAGCGGCCAAAGGGAGCAGACTGTAAATCTGCCGTCATCGACTTCGAAGGTTCGAATCCTTCCCCCACCACCATCGCTTCTCTGTTGCACACTCTTCCATTCAAAGCACACTGCCATATATTCTTCCGGTACAGGGAAGGATGAGAAGCTTCGACTAAGGTTCGATTCGAGCGCCAGCGAGAAAGCGTTGCCGCAGGCAACGACCCGAAGGGTGAGGAGCGAAGCGACGAATAATCCTTCCCCCACCACCATCACTTCCAGAACGCACCGACTCTCACATAGGTACATTGCCTTATATTCTTCCGATGCAGGGAAGGATGAGAAACTTCGACCAAGGTTCGATTCGAGCGCCAGCGAGAAAGCGTTGCCGCAGGCAACGACCCGAAGGGTGAGGAGCGAAGCGACGAATAATCCTTCCCCCACCACCATCACTTCTCTGTTGCACACTCTTCCATTCAAAGCACACTGCCATATATTCTTCCGGTACGGGGAAGGATGAGAAGCTTCGACCAGGTTCGATTCGAGCGCTTTTTTCCCGTATAGCGCCGCGTTTATCGGGGCCACAAAACGGCTCATCCCGAAGCACGGCCCGGCGAAATAACCGCAGCAGACTGCGGGCAGCTTCCCGGCGGCGCACAACTACATCGGCCGCAGCCGACGCTTCACCGGCGAGCTCTTTACGATAGAGGTATTACACTGGGCATGCTCCGCCAGACCGTCCAGCAGGCTATCCAACTGCTCTATCGAACGTACCACCAGCCTGATCACAAAACAGTCCTCTCCGGTCACTTTGTCGCTCTCATTACACTCCGGCATCGCCTGAATGTATTTATCCACTTTATGCAGCAGCCCGGGCAGCGGACGCACGCGCACCAGCGCCTGGAGGGTGTACCCCAGCGCCGCCAGATTCACGCGCGCACCGTACCCCTGAACCACGCCCCGCTCCTCAAGCCTTTTAAGACGCTCCGCCGTACTGGGAGATGTCAGGCCGATACGACCGCTCAGCACCTTCAGCGATACGCGAGCATCCTCCACCAGACAGGCTAAAATTTGTCGGTCGATATCATCGATAAGGTAATCCATCACTTTCACCTAATTTTAATAAGAGATTTAGCCATTCAACCTTATCTCAGTACTGTAAAACCCGACACTCTTTTCCGAAAATAGCACCTCTCACTCAGGAGGTGTGCAATGCGTGAAAAACAAAATGGCGTCTGGCAAATGTGCCTGGCGATGTTAATTTCCGGCTCGATTGGCGCGTTTGTTTTACTCTCCGGCCTGCCTGTGACGGAGGTTGTATTCTGGCGCTGTCTGATTGGGGCGATGGCGTTGTTTATTTTTATTCGGTTCAGTAAACAGCCTTTCAGCCCGTTCTCTCCCGCCACCCTGGTGCTGGCTATTCTCGGCGGCATAGCTCTGGTGGTGAACTGGCTGTTGTTGTTTGCCGCCTACGAACGACTCTCGATTGGTCTTTCTACCGTGGTGTATAACACCCAGCCGTTTATGCTGGTGATGATGGGAATGCTTTTAGGTGAACGCGTTAGCCTGATGAAATGGGGCTGGCTGGTTCTCGCGTTTGCCGGCGTGGTCATCTTGCTATCCGGCGAGCTGACGGGCTCACATCGCGCCGGATGGCTCGCCGGTATCGGTCTGGCGCTGGGAGCCGCCTTCTTCTACGCGCTAACGGCGATGATCGCCCACAGGCTTAAATCCATCGCGGCGCAGCATATCGCCTTTATTCAGGTGCTGACTGGCGTAGTGATGCTTCTGCCGCTTGCCCGCATGCCGTCATTTTCCGGTGATTTTCCATGGTCTATCTTGCTAACGCTGGGCATCGTCCATACCGGCATTATGTATCAACTGCTCTATAGCGCGATTCAGAAGCTGCCTACGCCCATTACCGGCTCGCTGTCGTTTATCTATCCGGTAGTGGCAATTATTGTCGATAATCTGGTATTCGGACACTCGCTGAATCTTACGCAGCTGGCGGGCGGCGCGCTGATCCTGTTTGCCGCGGCGGGCAACAACCTTGGCTGGGGCGAAAAAAAACCCCGCGAATGCGGGGTAGGTATCAAAACAGCGAATTAGCGACGGGCGCGAACAATCTGGTATTTGCGCGTCAGGTACTCGACCGGCGCGCTCCAGATATGCACCAGACGGGAGAACGGGAACAGCACAAACAGCGTCATCCCCAGCACCAGGTGTACGCGGAAAATAAACGCCACGCCGTCGAGATGCTGCGAAGCGCCGCCGTGGAAGGTCACCACCGACTGCGCCCAGCCCACCAGCTTCATCATTTCGCTACCGTCCATATGCTGAGCGGAGAACGGAATAGTCAGCAGACCCAGAGCGCACTGCACCATCAGCAAGGTAAGGATCAGAATATCCGCTTTAGTGGTGGTTGCACGAACGCGCGGGCTCAACAGACGACGCTTGAGCAGCAGCAGGCCGCCCACCAGCGTCATCACGCCGCAGGCGCCGCCCGCAAGCATTGCCATCTTCTGCTTCACGTCGATCGGCAGGAAGGACTCGTACATCCAGTGCGGAGTCAGCATGCCGAGAAAGTGCCCGGCAAAGATCCCCAGAATACCGATATGAAACAGATTTGATGCCAGATTCATCCCCTTACGATCCAGCATCTGGCTGGAACCCGCACGCCAGGTGTACTGCCCATAGTCGTAGCGCAGCCAGCTGCCGACCAGGAATACCGTACCGGCAATATACGGATAGATGTCAAAGAAGAGCATATTCAGGAAGTGCATTATTGCTGTCCTCCGTTAGAGATATTCAAATATTGCGGGGCAACGGCTCCGGCAAAACGACGCTGGTGTGCGGCGATCTCCGACTCGCCGCAACCCCGATCGGCAAAGAATTTCACCTGCTCTTCTTCCCAGACGGCATCCAGCGCCTGCGGCGTATCGTCACGAGCTTCATCGGCGATTTTTTCCGCCACTTTCTGGCTATCGACCCGGGCGTTCGCCAGCTTGAGCAGCAATTCAAACAGCACCGCGTAGCCGCTTTCGCGCTGCTGCAGACGAGCGCTGAGCAGGCCAAGAATCGGTGCGACATCCTGCAATCCGCCGAGCGCTTCCGCTTCCGGCAGCTGCGCCAGATACTCAAGATACAGCGGCAGATGATCCGGTAATTCGCGACTATCGAGCTGCAGACCGTGGCGCTCATACTGCGTCATCAGGTCGACCATCGCCTGGCCGCGATCGCGGGATTCGCCGTGCACGTGCTCAAACAGCAGCAGCGAGGTCGCGCGCCCGCGATCGAACAGCTCGCTATAGCGAGACTGGGCATCCAGTAGATCAAGGGTGGTCAGATCGCGCAGGAAAACGCTCAGCTTATGGGCATCCTCCGGCGCGAGCTTTTCCGAAGAGGCGATCGCGTCGAACAGCTCCTGCTGATGCTGCCATAAGGCAGCGTCAGGGTACTCGAGAAGACGCGACACAATTACGAGTTCAATCATGGGTGCGGCTCCGTTTTGCTGGTGACGTCGATAGCATCGATACGGCGGCTATTAAACAGATTAAACTGGCTGTCAGAACCGTGGCAGCCGTCGCCGAAGGTGAAGCCGCAACCGTTTTTCTCCGGGAAAGCGTCGCGGGCCTGTTCGCGATGGCTGCTCGGCACCACGAAACGGTCTTCGTAGTTGGCGATAGCCAGATAACGATACATCTCCTGCGCCTGGGCTTCAGTGAGGCCAACCTCTTCCAGCGCCCGGGTATCGACAACGCCATCAACGGTTTCCGCGCGTTTGAAGTGGCGCATCGCCAGCATACGTTTCAGCGCCAGCAACACCGGCTGGGTATCGCCCGCGGTCAGCAGGTTTGCCAGATACTGAACCGGGATACGCAGGCTTTCTACATCCGGCAGAATACCGTTGCTGCCGAGTTCCCCCGCATCAGCGGCTGACTGAATCGGTGACAGAGGCGGCACGTACCAGACCATTGGCAGGGTGCGATATTCCGGATGCAGCGGCAGCGCCAGCTTCCAGTCCATCGCCATTTTGTACACCGGCGACTGCTGGGCGGCTTCGATAACGCCCTGCGGCACGCCGTCTTTCAGCGCCTGCTCAATCACTTTCGGGTCGTTCGGGTTGAGGAACACGTCCAGCTGACGCTGATACAGGTCTGTCTCATTCTCCGTGCTGGCGGCATTTTCAATGGCATCCGCGTCATACAGCAGCACGCCGAGGTAGCGAATACGCCCCACGCAGGTCTCCGAGCAGACCGTCGGCATTCCGGATTCGATCCGCGGATAGCAGAAGATACACTTCTCAGATTTGCCGCTCTTCCAGTTGAAGTAGATTTTCTTGTACGGGCAGCCGGTGATGCACATCCGCCAGCCGCGGCACTTGTCCTGGTCGATCAGCACGATGCCGTCTTCTTCACGCTTGTAGATGGCGCCGCTCGGGCAGGTCGCGACGCACGCCGGGTTGAGGCAGTGTTCGCACAGGCGCGGCAGATACATCATAAAGGTGTTTTCAAACTGGCCATACATCGCCTTCTGCATGTTTTCGAAGTTCTGGTCTTTCGACAGCTTCTCAAACTCACCGCCCAGATCATCTTCCCAGTTCGGACCACGGGTGATTTTATCCATCCGCTGACCGGTAATCAGCGAGCGCGGACGCGCGATCGGCTGGTGTTTGCTTTCCGGCGCGTTATGCAGGTTTTGATAGTCGTAATCAAACGGCTCGTAGTAATCGTCGATGCCCGGCAGATGCGGGTTGGCGAAGATTTTACCCAGCAGCAGCGCGCGGTTGCCCATGCGCGGCTGCAGCTTGCCGTTGATCTTACGGATCCAGCCGCCCTTCCACTTTTCCTGGTTTTCCCAATCATTCGGGAAACCGACGCCCGGTTTACTTTCAACGTTGTTAAACCACGCGTACTCCATCCCCTCGCGGCTGGTCCAGACGTTTTTACAGGTGACTGAGCAGGTATGACAGCCGATGCACTTATCGAGATTCAGCACCATGCCGACTTGTGAACGAATTTTCATTTTACGCTCTCCTGTACCTGGTCATTACCTTCGCCATCTAACCAGTTAATATTCTTCATTTTACGAACCACCACGAATTCATCGCGGTTAGAACCGACCGTGCCGTAATAGTTAAAGCCGTAGGCCAGCTGCGCATAGCCGCCGATCATATGGGTCGGCTTCGGCGTAATACGGGTCACGGAGTTATGTATACCGCCGCGCTGTTCGGTGACCTCTGAACCCGGCAGGTTCACGATACGCTCCTGCGCGTGGTACATCATGGTCATCCCGGCGGGAACACGCTGGCTCACCACCGCACGCGCGGTCAGGGCACCGTTGCTGTTAAACACTTCGATCCAGTCGTTATCTTCAATACCCAGATCTTTAGCGTCCGCTTCGCTCATCCACACAATCGGACCACCGCGCGACAGCGTCAGCATCAGCAGGTTGTCGCTGTAGGTGGAGTGGATCCCCCACTTCTGGTGCGGCGTCAGGAAGTTCAGCGCCTTCTCCGGGTTGCCGTTCGATTTCGCCCCCATAACGGCTTTCACCGAACGGGTGTCAATCGGTGGACGATAAACCAGCAGGCTTTCGCCGAAGTCACGCATCCACTGGTGATCCTGATACAGCTGCTGGCGGCCGGAAAGCGTGCGCCACGGGATCAGCTCATGAACGTTGGTATAACCGGCGTTATAGGAAACGTGCTCATCTTCGAGGCCGGACCAGGTCGGGCTGGAGATAATTTTGCGCGGCTGGGCCTGAATATCGCGGAAGCGAATTTTCTCTTCCTCTTTATTCTTCGCCAGGTGCGTATGGTCACGACCGGTAAACTCGCTGAGCGCCGCCCAGGCTTTCACCGCCACGTGGCCGTTAGTTTCCGGGGCAAGGGTCAGGATCATTTCCGCCGCGTCAATTGCGGTATTAAGCATCGGCTGACCTTTCGCCGGACCATCCGCTTTGGTGTAGTTGAGCTTGCGCAGCAGGTCCATTTCGCTCTGGGTATTCCAGGCAATACCTTTCCCGCCGTTGCCGATTTTCTCCATCAGCGGGCCAATGGAAGTGAAGCGTTCGTATGTCGCCGGATAGTCGCGTTCAACGGTCAGAATATGCGGCGCGGTTTTGCCTGGAATCAGGTCGCATTCGCCTTTTTTCCAGTCCTTAACGTCCAGCGGCTGCGCCAGTTCGGCGGCGGAATCGTGCTGGATAGGCAGCGTTACTACATCGGTTTCCTGACCCAGGTGACCCACGCACACTTCGGAGAACGTCTTCGCAATACCTTTGTAGATATCCCAGTCGCTTTTCGATTCCCAGGCCGGATCCACTGCGGCAGAAAGCGGATGAATAAACGGATGCATATCCGAGGTATTCATATCGTCTTTTTCATACCAGGTCGCGGTTGGCAGCACGATATCGGAGTACAGGCAGGTGCTCGACAGACGGAAGTCCAGAGTCACCACCAGATCCAGCTTGCCGTCGAGACCGTTATCTTTCCATTCCACTTCTTCCGGCTTCACGCCGCCCTGCTTGCCAAGATCTTTGCCCTGAATACCGTTTTCCGTACCCAGCAGATATTTCAGCATGTATTCATGGCCTTTACCTGAAGACCCCAACAGGTTAGAACGCCAGATAAACAGGTTGCGCGGATGGTTCTTGCCATTTTCCGGCTGCTCGGCGGCAAAACGAATTGAGCCCTCTTTCAGCGACTTGACGGTGTAGTCGACCGGCGTCATGCCCGCTTTCTTCGCCTCTTCCGCGATACGCAGCGGGTTAGTGCCCAGCTGCGGCGCCGACGGCAGCCAGCCCATACGTTCAGCGCGCACGTTGAAGTCGATCAGGTGGCCGCTGTAGCGGGATTTATCCGCTAACGGCGACAGCAGTTCCTGGGCGGTTACGCTTTCATAGCGCCACTGGCTGGAGTGGTTATAAAAGTACGACGTACTGTTCATGTGACGCGCCGGACGCTGCCAGTCGAGGGCAAACGCCAGCGGCTGCCAGCCGGTCTGCGGACGCAGTTTTTCCTGGCCGACATAGTGCGCCCAGCCGCCGCCGCTCTGACCGACGCAGCCGCAGAAGATCAGCATATTAATCAGGCCGCGATAGTTCATATCGAGGTGGAACCAGTGGTTCAGACCGGCGCCGACGATAATCATCGAACGGCCGTGGGTCTTATCGGCGTTATCGGCAAATTCGCGCGCGGTGCGGATAATCTGCGCCCGGGAAACGCCGGTGATTTTCTCCGCCCATGCCGGGGTATACGCTTTAACATCATCGTAGCTGCCGGCGCAGTTTTCATCGCCGAGGCCGCGATCCAGGCCGTAGTTCGCCAGGGTGAGGTCGTATACGGTGGTGACCAGGACGGTAGAGCCGTCGGCTTTTTGCAGGCGTTTTACCGGCAGTTTGTGCAGCAGCACGTTTTCCAGCTCAACCTTATTAAAGTGCTCGGTACCTTCGCCGCCAAAATAAGGGAAACCGACGTTCGCGATCTCATCGTGGCCGCCCAGCAGGCTCAGGCGCAGCTCTACATCTTCTCCGGTTTTGCCGTCGCGCTGTTCAAGATTCCATTTGCCCTTATCGCCCCAGCGGAAACCGATGGAACCGTTCGGCACGGTGATTTCGCCCTTCTCATCAAAGGCGACGGTTTTCCATTCTGGATTCGTTTCCTGACCTAACGCATCAACCAGGTCAGCCGCGCGCAGCATGCGGCCCGCGGCGTAATAGCCATCGCGCTCTTCGAGCATCACCAGCATCGGCATGTCGGTATAGCGACGGACGTAATCGGTGAAATACTGGCTTGGCTTATCAAGATGGAACTCGCGCAGCATCACGTGGCCCATCGCCAGCGCCATCGCCGCATCGGTCCCCTGCTTCGGCGCCAGCCACAGATCGCAAAGCTTGGCGATTTCGGCGTAGTCAGGGGTGATAGCTACGGTTTTGGTGCCCTTGTAGCGAACTTCGGTAAAGAAGTGGGCATCCGGAGTACGGGTCTGCGGAACGTTGGAGCCCCACGCGATAATATAGCTGGAGTTATACCAGTCGGCGGATTCCGGCACATCGGTCTGTTCACCCCAGGTCTGCGGTGATGCCGGCGGCAGGTCGCAGTACCAGTCATAGAAGCTCAGGCAGGTCCCGCCGATCAGCGACAGATAGCGCGCGCCAGAGGCATAGGAGACCATCGACATCGCCGGAATCGGCGAGAAGCCGGCTACGCGGTCCGGGCCGTAGGTTTTGACGGTATAGACGTTAGAGGCGGCAATCAGCTCGTTCACCTCTTGCCAGGACGAGCGCACGAAACCGCCGCGGCCGCGCGCTTGTTTAAAGTTTTTCGCTTTGTCGGCGTCTTCAATAATCGAAGCCCATGCATCCACCGGATCGCTGTGCTGAACCTTCGCTTCACGCCACATTTTCATCAGGCGCTTGCGCATCAGTGGATATTTCAGGCGGTTGGCGCTGTAGAGATACCACGAGTAGCTGGCGCCGCGTGGGCAGCCGCGAGGTTCGTGGTTCGGCATATCCGGACGGGTGCGCGGATAATCGGTCTGCTGGGTTTCCCAGGTGACGAGGCCATTTTTGACATAAATCTTCCAGCTGCATGAGCCGGTGCAGTTTACACCGTGGGTGGAGCGCACAACTTTATCGTGCTGCCAACGTTGACGGTATCCATCCTCCCAATCCCGGTTGGTTTTTAGAAGCTGGCCATGCCCATCGGCAAAGGTTTCACCCTTCTGTTTGAAGTAGCGAAACCGGTCCAGGAATTTACTCATCGGGTTTCTCCTGTGTGGAGCCTGACGGCTCTCTGATAAATCGACATTGCTGGATTTGCAGCGAAGGTAACGCCATGAAAGAGGGCGAGAATTGATAACGATCAAGACGATATGGCTTATAAAAACGAGCTCAAAGGCGATTTACCACCAAAGTGGTATTAAGTTTAATTTTTTATTTATATGATTAATAAGAATTTTTTTAATAAATTACAGTGAGCAATCAGGAGTTGTTATTTGCCATGGTATTAAGGGGTAGATGCTCCTGGAGTAATTTTTTCTGTGACTTAAGGCACCTTTTGAAATAATCCAAATCAATAGTATGTTGTAACTAAATTATAAATAAAAAAAGAGCGCAAATAGTTCTGCGCTCTCTTATACCAGCTCAATGAAGCTTATTTTTGCTTACGTCCATAAACCGCCCAGGTAATCACTACGCAGGCGATATAGAATATCAGGAAGATTTTCATTGCTCCGGCAGGCGAGCCTGTCAGATCCAGCGAAATACCGAACGCTTTCGGAATAAAGAAGCCGCCAATAGCGCCAATCGCTGAAATAAAGCCCAGCGCCGCCGCCGTATCGGTCGCCGCTTCGCGCATCGCCTGCGCTTCGCTGCCGCCCTGCGCCTTCACGCGATCCATGGTCATTTTACGGAAGATAACCGAAATCATCTGGAAGGTAGAGGCGCTCCCCAGACCGGCTGTCAGGAACAGCACCATAAATACCGCGAAGAAGGCAATAAAGTTCCCCCCCTCACCGCGGGTTGGCAACGTCAGGAACAGCAGACCGCAGAAGATAGCCATTACGATAAAGTTCACCAGCGTCACGCGAGTCCCGCCCAGACGGTCGGAGATAGCCCCGCCGGTAGAACGCGCCAGTGCGCCGATAAACGGCCCGAAGAACGCATAGTGCAGGATTTGAACATCCGGGAACTGGGTCTTCGACAGCATCGCGAAACCTGCCGAGAAACCAATAAATGAGCCAAAGGTGGCAAGATAAAGCAACGCCATGATCCACAGATGTGCGCGTTTCAGTACCGGTAACTGCTCGCTCAGCGATGCCTTCGATGCCGACAGATCGTTCATAAAGAACCATGCCGCCAGGGTGAAGATAATCAGGAACGGTACCCAGATCCACGCGGCGTTTTCCAGGTACAGCATGGAACCATCCGACTGTTCGCTGCCGGTTCCGCCGAAGACCGCGAAAATCGACACAGATACCACCAGAGGAGCAACCAGCTGCATTACGCTAACGCCCATATTACCAAGGCCGCCGTTGACGCCCAGAGCACCGCCCTGCTTCTGTTTCGGGAAAAAGAAACTGATGTTAGCCATACTGGAAGCAAAGTTGGCCCCGGCAAAGCCGCACAGCAGGGAAATAATCACGAAAACGCTGAATGGCGTTGAGGTATCCTGCACCGCGAAACCCAACCAGACGCAGGGTACGATCATGATCCCGGTACTGAAAGCGGTCCAGCGACGGCCGCCAAACAGCGGCACCATAAACGCGTAGGGTACGCGCAGCAGAGCACCGGACAGCGCCGGCAGCGCGGTCAGCATAAACAGCTGGTCGGTAGTGAACTGAAAGCCAACCTTATTCAGGTTTACGGCGACGGCGCTAAACAACATCCAGACGCAGAATGCCAGCAAAAGACACGGAACGGAGATCCACAGATTGCGGCTGGCGACGCGGTGACCGCGCTGCTGCCAGAATTCAGGATCCTCAGGACGCCAGTCGCTAATGACTGAGCTGTTAGTCTTCTCCGGGATAGAAGAGTGACTCATAGACACCTCTGATTATTGGTATTAACCATGGCTACCTTATGGGTTACAGGCAGCGGTAAGTTGATATAAATCAAAGGAAAAGTTGGCATTAATCTGGCGAAAAAATGCTCATTACCCGAAGTGAGTAGCGCTTTCTGCGCAAAAAAGTGTGGTTTTTCACGTCACTGCTGTCATTACCCGAATGCCTGCCACCAGCCCTGGAAGCGCTGACAATTAAGGGGTAATCCTTTAGGGGTATGGGTATACTCCGGGGGATGTCCGAGAATAAGCGCCACTCCCGGATAATTTGCCGGTCAGGAGCCCTATAGCCCATGTTGAAACGTCTTTTTACGCCGCTGACGCTGGTTAATCAACTCGCCTTGATCGTTCTACTGGCGACGGTAATTGGCGTCGCCGGAATGGCGATATCTTCTCGCCTGGTTCACGGCGTTCAGGGCAGCGCGCACGCCATTAATAAAGCTGGCTCACTGCGCATGCAGAGCTACCGATTACTGGCGGCAGTGCCGCTGCACGACAGCGATCAAAGGCTGCTGGATGAAATGACCGCAACCGTTTTTAGCCCGGAACTGCAGTACGCCGCTCGCCACGACGATCAGCAAAAACAGCTCCAGGGGCTACAGCATTACTGGCAGCTGGAGCTGGCGCCAGGCATGCGTAAGGCGCAGAGTCAGGCCGCGGTAGCAACGGATGTCGCCGGTTTTGTCGACCGTATAGACCAGCTGGTGACCGCTTTCGATCACACCACCGAAGAGCGGATTAAGCACGTTGTCTGGATCCAGCGCATTATGGCCGTAGGAATGGCGTTGCTGCTGGTATTCACCATCGTCTGGCTGCGCGCGCGTTTACTCCGTCCCTGGAAACAACTGCTGGCTATGGCACGCGCGGTAAGCCGTCGCGATTTTACCCAACGGGCTCAGATTAGCGGGCGCAACGAGATGGCGACGCTCGGCATGGCGCTGAACAACATGTCAGAAGAGCTGGCGGAGAGCTATTCGGTGCTTGAACGCCGGGTACAGGAAAAAACCGCCGGTCTGGAGCAAAAAAACGAGATCCTCGCTTTTCTCTGGCAGGCCAACCGCCGACTGCACTCTAACGCTCCGCTCTGCGAGCGCATCTCTCCCGTCCTTAACGGTCTACAGGGCTTAACTCTGCTGCGCGATATCGAAGTCCGCGTTTACGATCTTGAGGACGAAGACAATCATCAGGAGTTCACCTGCCACTCTGATATACAGTGTGATGATAAGGGCTGCTACCTGTGTCCACGCGATCTACCGCCGCTGCCCGATAGCGGAACCACCCTAAAATGGCGACTCTCTGATGCCCATAACCAGTACGGTATTCTGCTGGCGACCCTGCCCGCCGGGCGCCATCTGAGCCACGATCAGCAGCAGTTGGTTGATACTTTGGTTGAGCAACTTACCGGCACCCTCGCGCTTGACCGTCATCAGGAGCACCAGCAGCAGCTTATCGTCATGGAGGAACGCGCCACCATCGCCCGCGAACTTCATGACTCCATCGCCCAGTCGCTCTCCTGTATGAAGATGCAGGTCAGCTGCCTGCAGATGCAGGGCGACGATCTGCCGGAAGCCAGTCGCCAGCTGTTGGGGCAAATCCGTAATGAACTGAATACGTCCTGGGCGCAGCTGCGCGAGCTGCTGACTACCTTCCGTCTGCAGCTTACCGAACCGGGATTACGCCCGGCCCTTGAGGCCAGCTGTCAGGAATACAGCGCCCACTTTGGTTTTACGGTACGCCTGGATTATCAGCTGCCGCCGCGTTTTGTCCCGTCGCATCAGGCAATTCACCTACTGCAAATCGCCCGTGAAGCGCTCAGCAACGCGTTAAAGCACGCAAATGCCACTGACGTTAGCGTCTCCGTGACGCTGCGGGACAATCAGGTCCGGCTGGTGGTGGCCGATAACGGCCGCGGCGTCCCGGATCACGCGGAACGCAGCAACCACTACGGCCTGATTATTATGCGCGATCGAGCGCAGAGCCTGCGCGGGGACTGTCAGGTCCGGCGCAGGGAAACCGGCGGTACCGAAGTACTGGTCACTTTTATCCCCGAAAAATCGTTTTCAATCCAATAAGGAGAACCCCATGAGTCAACAGGAACGGGCAACCATCCTTCTCATTGACGATCATCCGATGCTGCGCACCGGCGTCAAACAGCTGGTCAGCATGGCATCGGATATCCAGGTCATCGGCGAAGCCAGCAACGGCGAGCAGGGTATCGCCATGGCGGAATCCTTAGATCCGGACTTAATTCTGCTGGATCTCAATATGCCGGGTATGAACGGCCTGGAAACCCTCGACAAGCTGCGCGAGAAGTCGCTTTCCGGGCGCGTGGTGGTGTTCAGCGTCTCCAATCATGAAGAGGATGTGGTTACCGCCCTGAAACGCGGCGCCGATGGCTATCTGTTGAAGGATATGGAGCCGGAAGATCTGCTGAAAGCGCTGCAGCAGGCGGCGGCTGGCGAGATGGTCCTCAGCGAAGCGTTAACTCCGGTGCTGGCGGCCAGCCTGCGCGCCAACCGCGCCACCTCCGACCGCGACATCAGCCAGCTGACCCCGCGTGAGAGAGATATTCTCAAGCTGATTGCCCAGGGCCTGCCGAACAAAATGATCGCCCGCCGTCTGGATATCACCGAAAGCACCGTCAAAGTGCACGTCAAGCATATGCTGAAAAAAATGAAGCTAAAATCACGGGTGGAGGCGGCAGTCTGGGTCCATCAGGAACGCGTATTCTAAGGTGATGCCTACCACGAAACGCCATCGGCCGGCACCCGTACTAACGGCTCGGTCAGCGCCAGTGCGATCTCATTGGATGAGACGCGCTGACCCGTTTTATCCTCCACCACCAGCGAAAGATGCCAGCGGTTGCTCGCCCCGGCTTCGCTGCTCCAGCGTGGCATAATCACGCTCCAGCCTTCGGTACCGTTGGCCTCTATCGGCGAGGTGAGGCTTAAAGCCCGGGTATCCCCCTGCCAGCTCAGCGACTTAATCCCATGCAGGCTACGGATTTGTAGTTTCAACTGCACCGTCTCCCCGGGCTGAAGATCCCAGGGCGGAGTCGCCAGATAAACCGAAAGCGTTTTGCGCTGGCGATATTCAACTACCGGCAGATTATCGCGCTCCGGACTATCGTAGCGGCTACCGCGCAGCGATCGGCTAACCGCCACTTCATCGGCCGCCAGCTGCTGTTTTAAAGGCACGCCAAAGCGATAATTCAGCTTCAACCCGACATCATTTTGGCTGACGCCGCTTTCGCCCTGCTTATGCTTAGCGGTGACCGTAACCAACGGTACGGGGGTGTAATTCAGCCCCACCGACACCGCGACCGGGTTATGGTAGCCGGTCCCCGAATGGAACAGGTCGACGTTATCGCCAAAATACTGCTCCACGCTGACGCTGGTATTAATATGCTGATAAAAAGGCAACCGCGCCTGAGCCGTCACATCGTAGCCGCTCGCCATACGCTGCTGCTGAGTCAGGCTACTCCCCTGCTGCCAGCCGCCGAGCGGGATGTAGTAGTTAGCCGACAGACGCATCGACTCGCCCCAGGCTTCAGCACCAACGCTGCCGCGCGCCAGGCGGTCATCCAGTACTTTATCGTAGAATGAGTTGTAGCCCAGCAGCCAGGTCCCCATCCGCCAGCGCTGGCCCAGGCCAATATTACCAACCAGGCCGTTATCCCGCTGGGTAACGGAGTACTGATTCCAGGTAAGATAGTCGCCGTTATCCTGCAGAGGGACGAACCAGCTTCCCTTGCTGCCGGTAAAATTGCCCTCTTTATCGACCAGCAAATCGACATTGGCGTTACCCCACGGCGAAAGCCAGCTCTCCAGCTGATGGCTGACCTCGCTTCCCAGCTTACTGATGGCAAATACACGCGCCTGCTCGCCGGTTGTCAGCCCATTATCGCTCATACTGGCTTCGCCAAATTTTTTCGCCATCTCGGCAAAATGCTTTGCGTCATCATCGGCCTGCGGCGCCAGGCCGAGGTCGGGTAAGGTTTCAGCCCCTCCCGAGAACGCCTGATTATCCTGTAACGCGCGCGCGGGCAGACCTGTCAGCAGCAGGATAAGCGGTATATATGGGGTGATGCGGAACGACAGAAAGCTCAAATCGGTTACGTCTACTCACGAAGTGATAGCGGCAAAGTTTAAGTTTATCGCTTTTTGCCCTCCCCCGCAGCTTTCAGGACGATTCCAGGAATATGCTGAATCTCAGCCTGCGCCAGACTGCCCCTGCAGCGGCAGGCTTTAGCCGAATCTCAGTTGGTTCGCTAAGCAGAAGGCGTATTATTCGTCACTCTCTAATGAGTTAACGCTTTATACTTCAGTCAGGCAATAACCGTACCTTATACAAGGAGTCCTTATGCAACGTATTGTGATTATCGCTAACGGTGCCGCCTACGGCAGCGAATCTCTGTTCAATAGCCTGCGTCTGGCAATCGCTCTGCGTGAGCAGCAGTCCGACCTCGAACTCAGGCTGTTTTTAATGTCCGATGCGGTCACCGCCGGCCTGCGCGGACAGAAACCTGCGGAAGGCTACAACATTCAGCAAATGCTGGAGATCCTCACCGCGCAAAACGTGCCGGTGAAGCTATGCAAAACCTGTACCGATGGCCGGGGGATCAGCGCGCTGCCGCTGATTGATGGCGTGGAAATTGGCACCCTCGTTGAGCTGGCGCAATGGACGCTGGCAGCAGATAAAGTCCTGACCTTTTAAACGCGCTTTGGCTCCCAAATAATTCGAGTTGCAGGACAAAACGGTTTCCCGTTTTAAACTGCGCTTGCGCTGGCGCCGAGTCACGCGGCAATGGAAAACCCCGATGAGCTTACTTGGGTAAGCGATTCGGGCGAACGAGCGTGACCAGCCGACAGGCAATCTGAAGTATGGCGGGTATAACGGGATTAAATATCAGGCTGGCAGCATTTTTTAACCGAAAACAACGTGAGCTGAAAGCTTTCAGGCACAACGTCATTTTTGTTTAATCTTTATTCTTTTTTTTGATCAAAATCATCATCTGCCGCCCTCCCCTTTGGTGTTATGCGTAGACCAAAGTGTGAACAATATCACGCATGGAAATGGGCAGCAGGACGCTTTAGACTGAAACGGGGTTGAGATTAAATGGCAATGGTAAAAGCAAGTTTAACGTTATTTGGCGGTGATACTTTAGTGGTGCGTTGTTCCGAACGCTGCCATATTCACCTGATGAGCGCCAAAGTTTCTGGTGATAGCCACGCGGATGTTCTGAGCGTGCAGGACAGAGACAGCGCGTATCTGACGGTGCCGTATAGCGGTACCTGGAACGTGCTCATCGACAGCCACAGCCAGTCGCTGGAGCACTCAATCAGCTACGTTCCCGCCTGATAGCAAACGCCCGGTCTCCCCGGGCGATTTCTTCTCAAGCCAGCCCAGGCTGGCTGTTTTCCCCCAGCAGATGGCGCACCTTGCCGACTAAATCATCGAGACAGGCATCATGCATGCCGAGCTTTCGCAGCTCCTGATCGAGCGAGAAAAGATACTGAGCGTTAGTACCGAGCGGGCCGCTGGCGCGTGCTATCAGCGGCGCAATGACCTGGGCGCTGGTGTCCGCCTCAAACAGCGGATGGCGCGGATCCATAATAAAGACCAGCGCGCTGACGGTGCGGCCATCGTCAAGCTCCAGCTTGCACCACGTCGGCAGGTAGCAGCCGGTGATCATCTCCCGTTTCCACAGCAGGGTCAGCTCTTCTTCCAGGGTTTCATCGGGCAGGCGGTAGGCAACACCGGTGGTTCGCCCGCCCTCCTTCAGCGCCAGCATGCGGCCGGGCTGATTTGCGCTCCCGCGTCCTGCCGTGAGCCGCAGGCAAAACGCGCGGTGCCAGCCCGGTAGGGTACCGGTGCAGGATTCCCGATATTCAAGTGCCGGGTTCCACATCAGCGAACCGTAGCCAAAAATCCATACCGAGCCATCATCCGGACGGCAGGCCAGGGTCGCCGCCAAAGAGGCGGCCCGTTGCTCTGCCGACCAAAGAAGCGATTCCTCAATAGCGCCAAACGCTGTTTTACAATCCGCATTCAGTAAGAAATCACGAGTTAACACTGTCTACTACCTCCGCCACTGCCCGCTTCCCGGCGATTATCTGACACCATCCCTAAAGTATTGCTGAATTATTATCCAGCTTTATTTGACAATAAGCAATGAACGAGCTGCGGGCAAGAATTAAGGCGGTAGATAGCGTAGCAAAAGCGATTATTTCTTCTTATGCCACTTATCATCTTCCCCTTTTTCATAATCATTTTTCACCGCGGCCCATGCCACTTTATGTGCCGTTTCTTCACGGCTGGCATCATCCCGCCGGTCTTCTTTATGCTTATACTGCTCCCAGGCGCTGTTAAACGCTTCTTTATAAATCTCCTGGGCATGTGCGGGCAGAACGTGCTGAACGCTGTCGGGTAATTCACTTTTGCTGCTATAGGGCATTACGACCTCCAGTTTTAGCGTGAATAGTAAGTCTGGTAGGGGATTAACTGGCTGGCAAGGCGATAGATAAATGAGAAAGATGTTTTAGTAATTATCTGAATACTAAATACAAAACAATGGTAACCACAGTTTATGGCGCTCTACCCCTTTTACAGGGTCAGAGTGGTAAATTTAAGTAAAAAAACAAATTTATTTAATCAATGTCTGTTATTTTATTAACTTACGGTATCTATAATTATAACACCTGTACAATTGGAGATGGTTCATGACCGAAGCACATGAGGCGGTGAAAACCCGCCACAAGGAGACCTCCCTCGCCTTTCCGGTTCTGGCGCTGGCGGTGCTGTTTTTCTGGGGAAGCAGCCAGTCACTGCCAGTGGTAGTCGCTATTAATATTTTGGCGCTGGTAGGGATTTTGAGTAGCGCATTCAGCGTCGTTCGTCACGCCGACGTTCTGGCACACCGACTCGGCGAACCCTACGGCTCGTTAATTTTAAGCCTTTCAGTAGTTATTCTCGAAGTTAGCCTGATTTCCGCATTAATGGCCACCGGCGACGCCGCGCCAACGCTGATGCGTGATACCCTTTATTCAATCATTATGATTGTTACCGGCGGACTGGTTGGCTTCTCTTTACTGCTGGGCGGACGAAAATTCGCCACCCAGTATATGAATTTGTTCGGTATTAAACAGTACCTTATTGCCCTCTTTCCGCTGGCGATTATCGTTCTGGTTTTCCCGATGGCGCTGCCCGGCGCGAACTTTACTACCGGCCAGGCGCTGCTGGTGGCGCTGATTTCCGCCGCTATGTATGGCGTGTTCCTGCTGATTCAAACGAAGACGCACCAGAGCCTGTTTGTTTATGAACATGAGGATGACGGCGACGACGACGATCCGCATCACGGCAAACCGTCGGCGCATAGCAGCAAATGGCACACCGCCTGGCTGCTGATCCACCTGATTGCGGTTATTGCAGTGACCAAAATGAACGCGAATCCGCTGGAAACATTACTGACCAGCATGAACGCTCCCGTCGCCTTTACCGGCTTCCTGGTCGCGCTGCTGATCCTCTCGCCTGAAGGCCTTGGTGCGCTAAAAGCGGTATTGAACAATCAGGTGCAGCGAGCGATGAACCTGTTTTTCGGCTCGGTACTGGCAACGATTTCTTTGACCGTTCCGGTAGTCACGCTTATCGCTTTCCTCACCGGCAACGAACTGCGATTTGGTCTTGGCGCACCGGAAATGGTCGTGATGGTCGCCTCGCTGTTGCTGTGTCAGATATCGTTCTCAACCGGGCGCACTAACGTGCTGAACGGCGCGGCGCACCTGGCACTGTTCGCCGCCTATCTGATGACCATATTCGCCTGACCCTCTCCCGCCTGGCGGAGAGGTAAAAAAAGCCTGCCGGTTTTGCAACGGGCAGGCTTTTTCATTTCAGAAGCGATTACTTGCTGGTATCCAGCTCATCAAAGCCTTTAACCAGATCGTCGATAGCTTTCATCTGCTTGAGGAACGGTTCCAGTTTATCCAGCGGCAGCGCGGAAGGACCGTCGCACTTCGCGTGATCCGGATCCGGATGCGCTTCAATAAACAGGCCTGCGATACCGACGGCCATACCGGCGCGCGCCAGTTCAGCAACCTGCGCGCGACGACCGCCGGAGGCGGCACCAAACGGGTCGCGGCACTGCAGGGCGTGGGTCACGTCGAAGATGACCGGCGAGTTGTTAGAAGCTTTCTTCATCACGCCAAAGCCAAGCATATCGACAACCAGGTTATCGTAGCCGAAGTTCGCGCCGCGATCGCAAAGAATCACTTTGTCGTTGCCGCCTTCAATAAACTTGTCGACGATATTGCCCATCTGGCCTGGGCTCACGAACTGTGGTTTTTTCACGTTGATAACCGCACCGGTTTTCGCCATTGCTTCAACCAGATCGGTCTGGCGAGCAAGGAACGCTGGCAGCTGAATAACGTCAACCACATCGGCAACCGGCTGAGCCTGGCTGGCTTCGTGAACGTCGGTGATGATTTTCACGCCGAAAGTCTGTTTCAGCTCCTGGAAAATCTTCATCCCTTCTTCCAGACCTGGCCCGCGATAGGAGTGGATGGAAGAACGGTTAGCTTTATCAAAAGAGGCTTTGAACACGTAAGGAATACCAAGCTTCTGCGTGACGGTCACGTAATGTTCGCAGATGCGCATCGCCAGATCGCGGGATTCCAGCACGTTCATGCCGCCAAACAGAACGAATGGCAGGTCGTTTGCTACGTTGATATCACCAATGCTAACCACTTTTTGTTTCATAAGTTCGCCTTATCAGGGAGTAACCGGAATGGTTTCAGACTAAAGCCTATCCAATCAGGACTATTTTACTTGCCATTTTGGACCCGGGCAGTGCTCGCAATCCTCACGTACTACGTGTACGCTCCGGTTTCTGCGCGCTGTCCGTATCCAAACTGGCTGCGCCAGGAACGCCTGCTGGGATTGGCTTTAATGCAATGTAATTTGTTTATGCGAAATAGTGTTGATCTGGGCGCGAATCATCTCGCTGATAGGATCTTCCGGGCACTGTTCAACAAAGTAGCTGAGATCCTGTAACGCCACGTGATCGCAATCCAGCTGGGCATAAATAAGCCCGCGATCGCGAATTTCATAGGGGTCTTCCGGGTTAAACTGCAGTAGCGCTTCGCTGGTCCGTAACGCCAGCTCCATCTGCCGCTCTTCCATCAGCGCCGATTTTAACGTGTCGAGCAGCTTGCGGATCACTTCCGCGTTATCCGCCTCATCAAGGTCTTCGTTAAACAGCTCGGCGACCGGGCTAATATTGCCCTTCAGCCACACTTCAAGCGTATGCTCGTTCAGCGTTTCACCGTTAAACGGATTAATGAGCCACATCTCTTCGCTCTCTTCAGGATCCGCGCGAAGCAGCATCTGCGTCGGGAAGATAACCGGAACCAACGGCAGCGACAAACGCTGGGCAATCCACAACAGAATCGCGCCTAACGACACCGCGCTTCCCTGACGGTTGTTCAGGACTTTATCAAGCCAGAGAACATCGGACAGACGGTAAACGCCGCGCGAATCGCTGAAGCCCCAGTCATTATAGAAAAGCTCCAGTAGACGCTCTATCTGGCGCTCCTGATCCCACGAAGAGGCGATCTCCTCCTGCGCCAGGCCCAGCAGCCGCTCCAGCTCATCCTGCACATAGTGCGTCGGAAAATCGTCGCGGATTAATTCAGAAATGAGGACCATGCCGTCACATAACGGCGCTTTATTAAATTCGAAATCAGCTAACGACCTCATGCCTTACCCCAGTAACGGTATTCTTGTGATGGCGAGTTGAATAATGATAAACAACACCACCAGGGCCAGCAGAAAGGCGACAAACCGGCTCTGCTGACTGCGCGAGCGACGACGGCCCAGCGCGATAAATCCCAATGCAATATAAATGATAACGCCAAACAGCTTTTCAGTCAGCCATGTACCTTCTTCGGTAAACGGCAGAGAGTGCGTTAATGCCATTAAACCCGCCCCGCTGAGAAACAGCAGCGTATCGCTGCAGTGCGGCACAATACGCACCCAGCGCTGGTGGAACAGGCGATGACCGCTCCAGCTCCACCAGTAGCGCAGCACGAACAGACTGACCGAAACCACTACGCAGGCAATATGCAGATACAGAACCGCGCTAAACAGATTCATGCGCCTCCCTGATATTGCCCGAGCGTCAGGCGCTCGTTGTCGCCATAGTCGCGGCAGGTGGCGATATTGCGATAGCCCGCCTCGCGAAAGATTTCACGCACGGCTTCCCCCTGAGTCCAACCGTGTTCCAGCAGCACAAAGCCGCCGGAAGTCAGAAAACGGCGACCTTCACGAATGATATGTGCCAGATCGGCCAGACCGCCGTCGGCGGCGACCAGCGCCGTTTTCGGCTCAAAGCGCACATCGCCCTGCGCAAGATGCGGGTCGGCGGCGTCGATATAGGGCGGGTTGCTGACGATAAAGTCGAACTGCTGGCCGGCAAGCGAGCTAAACCAGTGGCTTTGCTGCACGGTGACGTTCTCAATGGCGAGGTGCTCAACGTTTCGCGCCGCCAGCGCAACCGCGTCGGGCATAAAGTCAACGGCGGTGACATGACAATCCGGACGCTCGCTGGCCAGCGCCAGAGCGATAGCCCCGGTGCCGGTGCCGAGATCGAGAAGACGACACGGTTTATCAGGTAAACGCGCCAGAGTCTGCTCAACCAGGCACTCGGTATCCGGACGCGGGATCAGCGTCGCGGGCGAAACGAACAACGGCAACGACCAGAATTCACGCTGGCCCACCAGGTGAGCCACCGGCTCGCCCCGCGCACGACGGCTCAGCAGCGTTTCCAGCTCAGCGGCCTGCTCTGCCGTCAGCGTCGTTTCACCAAACGCGAAAATAAAAGTCCGCGCTTTGCCGGTCACGTGACCAAGCAAAATTTCGGCATCCCGGCGCGGGCTTTCACTTTGGCTCAGGCGGGCGATGGCCTGCGTCAGCCACTGCTGAAAAGTCATCATTCCTGCTCGGAAAGGGCTGCCAGCTGATCGGCCTGGTATTCCTGAACGATCGGCTCAATCAGCATATCCAGCTTGCCTTCCATCGCTTCATCCAGCCGGTAAAGCGTCAGGTTGATGCGATGATCGGTCACCCGGCCCTGCGGATAGTTATAGGTGCGGTTGCGGTCGCTGCGATCGCCGCTGCCCAGCAGGTTGCGCCGTTCGGAGGCTTCCGCCTGCTGCCGCCTGGACACTTCCGCGGCGCGGATACGCGCGCCCAGCACCGATAGCGCTTTGGCTTTGTTTTTGTGCTGAGAACGTTCGTCCTGACACTCGACGACAATGCCGGTCGGCAAGTGGGTAATACGAATCGCTGAATCGGTGGTGTTAACGTGCTGACCACCCGCGCCGGAGGAGCGGAAGGTATCAATACGCAGGTCCGCCGGATTGATATCCGGCATTTCGGCTTCCGGCAGCTCCGGCATCACCGCCACGGTACAAGCGGAAGTATGGATACGGCCCTGAGATTCGGTAGCCGGAACGCGCTGAACGCGATGGCCGCCGGATTCAAACTTCAGACGCCCATAGACGCCGTCACCGCTAATTTTCGCGATCACTTCTTTAAAGCCGCCGTGCTCGCCTTCGCTGGCGCTCATGATTTCCACACGCCAGCGGCGTGATTCCGCGTAACGGCTGTACATACGGAACAGATCGCCGGCGAACAGCGCCGCTTCGTCGCCGCCGGTACCGGCGCGAACTTCCACAAAAGCGTTGCGCTCATCGTCCGGATCTTTAGGCAGCAACAGAACCTGCAGCTGCTGCTCCATCTGTTCGCCCTTTTCTTTCGCTTCGAGCAGCTCTTCCTGCGCCATTTCACGCATTTCCGGATCGTCGAGCATCATTTGCGCGGCTTCGATATCATCCTGCAGCTGTCGCCAGTCGGTGTAACAGCGGGCAACATCGCTCAACTGCGCGTATTCGCGCGATAACGCGCGGAACTTATCCTGATCGGCGATAGTCGCGGCATCGCCGAGTAGCGCCTGAACTTCCTCATGGCGTTCGTAAAGGGCTTCCAGTTTGGCAACAATAGAAGGCTTCATAGGCGTGAATTCACCCTGTCCTGAAAATAGAGAGAAAGGTGCGCTATTCCAGCCCGAGGCTGTTGCGCAGAATATGCAGACGTTCATCATCCCCGTCACGGGCGGCCTGCTGAAGAGATTTGGTTGGCGAATGGATCAGGCGGTTAGTTAATTTGCGCGCCAGGTCCTGCATGATTTCCTGCGCATCGCCGCCCTGATTCAGCGCAGCCAGCGCTTTTGCCGTCAGCTCCTCACGGACCTGCTCGGCCTGGGAGCGATATTCGCGGATAGTCTCGCTGGCGCTCTGGGCGCGCAGCCAGGCCATAAACTCGCTGGTTTCCTGCTCAACAATGGTTTCCGCCTGTACCGCCGCGGCTTTACGCTGCGCCAGATTATGCTGAATGATGTTTTGCAGGTCGTCCACGCTGTAGAGATAGGCGTTCGCCAGTTTGCCAACTTCCGGCTCGACATCGCGCGGAACGGCGATATCGACCAGCAGCATCGGCTGATTGCGACGCGCTTTCAGCGCGCGCTCCACCATCCCTTTTCCAATAATCGGCAGCGGGCTGGCGGTGGAACTAATAATAATATCGGCCTCTTTCAGCCGCTCGTCGATATCGCTCAGCGCAATCACTTCTGCGCCGACTTCATCAGCCAGCGCCTGAGCGCGCTCGCGGGTGCGGTTGGCAATCACCATTTTGCGCACTTTATGCTCGCGCAAATGGCGAGCCACCAGCTCAATGGTCTCACCGGCGCCGACCAGCAGCACGGTAACGCTGGATAAAGATTCAAAGATTTGCCGGGCCAGCGTACAGGCGGCAAAAGCTACGGAGACCGCGCTGGCGCCGATATCGGTTTCGGTACGTACGCGTTTGGCCACCGAGAACGACTTCTGGAACATACGCTCCAGCTCGCTCACGTGCAGATGCCCGCGGCTGGAATCAGCAAACGCTTTTTTCACCTGCCCGAGGATCTGCGGCTCGCCAAGCACCAGCGAATCAAGGCCGCTGGCGACGCGCATTAAATGGCTGACTGCATCGTTGTCCTGATGCCAGTAAAGGCTGTTGCGCAGATCTTCTTCGTTTAAGCCGTGGTAGTCGCACAGCCAGCGGATGAGAACTTCCTGAAGGTTATCCTGCTCTTCGACGCTGAGATAGAGTTCCGTTCGGTTACAGGTCGACAGCACCACCCCGCCCTGCACCATTGGCTGGGCAAGTAAGCTCTCCAGCGCCTGATCGAGCGTATCCGGCGAAAACGTTACGCGTTCTCGCAGCGCTACAGGAGCTGTTTTATGGTTAATGCCAAGAGCTAATAGGGTCATTGTGAGGGAGTAGTACCAGCGTTGCTAAGGTTAGTCTGCAGGCATCATACAGGATGCGCGTAATCAATAAAAGAGAGGCTCCCCTTTTGGAGTAATAGCTAATCTGTAATAGCCATTAACGGTAATTTTTTGATTTCAGACAACTTGAACGTAGACGCTACCGCCCGGCAACGCTAGCATTAATGGTTATTATTGTAACCCGCTACACAAATCGGCCGCCTGTTTCTCTCATTCGCCGTATTTCACTGTAGACATCAAGGATTTGTCATCATTATGAATCGACTGTTCCGCCTGTTGCCGCTGGCAAGCCTCGTTCTGACCGCCTGTACAATTAATGCACCGAAAGGGCCTGGTAAAAGCCCGGATTCTCCGCAGTGGCGTCAGCACCAGCAAGATGTCCGCAATCTTAATCAGTTCCAGACGCGCGGCGCTTTTGCTTATCTCTCAGATGAACAAAAGGTGTATGCCCGCTTCTTCTGGCAGCAAACCGGCCAGGATCGCTATCGCCTGCTGCTGACGAACCCTCTCGGCAGCACCGAGCTATCGCTAACCGCCCAACCGGGCAGCGTACAGCTTATTGACAATAAAGGAAAAACCTACACGGCTACCGATGCGGAAGAGATGATTGGCCGCCTGACCGGCATGCCGATTCCGCTCAATAGCCTGCGTCAATGGATTATCGGCCTGCCGGGCGACGCCACCGACTACTCTCTTGACGACCAGTACCGCCTGCGCGAACTGAACTACGCCCAGAACGGCAAAACCTGGCACGTTACTTACGGCGGCTACACCTCCGACACCAAACCTTCGCTCCCGGCCAATATGGAACTTAACGACGGCAGTCAGCGCATCAAGCTGAAAATGGATAACTGGATTGTGAAATGATGACCCGCTGGCCTTCACCCGCAAAGCTGAACCTGTTTTTGTACATTACCGGGCAGCGCGCCGACGGCTATCACACGCTGCAGACGCTGTTTCAGTTTCTCGATTATGGCGACACGCTGACGATTGAACCGCGCGGCGATGGCCAACTGCGTCTTCTGACGCCGGTTGACGGCGTGCCGGATGAAGAGAACCTGATTATCCGCGCGGCCAGGCTACTAATGCAGGCGGCGGAAAAAGCCGGGACGCTGCCCGTCGGCAGCGGTGCCGATATCAGTATCGACAAGATTCTACCGATGGGCGGCGGCCTCGGCGGCGGCTCATCCAACGCCGCAACCGTACTGGTGGCGCTTAATCATATATGGGGCTGTCATCTTTCAGAAGATGAGCTGGCGGCGTTGGGTCTGCAGCTGGGCGCCGACGTGCCGGTTTTCGTCCGCGGACATGCGGCCTTTGCCGAAGGCGTAGGGGAAATTCTGACCCCGGCTGAACCCGAGGAAAAATGGTACCTGGTGGCGCATCCTGGAGTCAGCATTCCAACGCCGATCATTTTTCGCGATCCGGAGCTGCCGCGTAATACACCGTCCAGGTCAATTAATACGTTATTAAAATGTAAATTCGGCAATGATTGCGAGGTTATCGCAAGAAAACGTTTTCGTGAGGTTGATGCAGCGCTTTCCTGGCTGTTAGAATATGCGCCGTCGCGCCTGACTGGCACCGGTGCATGTGTTTTTGCTGAATTTGACACAGAATCCGCCGCTCGTCAGGTGCTTGAAAAAGCCCCGGCATGGCTGCATGGCTTCGTGGCGCGAGGTGTTAACATCTCTCCGCTCAAGCAGGCGCTGCGCTAATTTTTGCTGGTTTCAGCAAATTCGGTGAAAACGCCGGGGATACTGAGTTACGGTGACAACGTCACCCTGTTCCAGACGTTGCATCGGGCTCTTTAAATACACCGCCTGGATGAAATCGTGCCTGCCCGCACAGTTTTTGGCCCATTTCATCCACCACTGGACGCATGCCTGAGGTTCTTCTCGTGCCTGATATGAAGCTTTTTGCTGGTAACGCCACCCCGGAACTAGCACAACGTATTGCCAACCGCCTGTACACTTCTCTTGGCGACGCCGCTGTAGGTCGTTTTAGCGACGGCGAAGTCAGCGTACAAATCAATGAAAACGTACGCGGTGGTGATATTTTCATCATCCAGTCCACTTGTGCTCCCACCAATGACAACCTGATGGAACTGGTTGTTATGGTTGATGCTCTGCGTCGTGCTTCGGCAGGTCGTATCACCGCTGTAATCCCCTACTTCGGTTATGCTCGCCAGGACCGTCGTGTTCGTTCCGCTCGTGTTCCTATTACCGCGAAAGTGGTTGCTGATTTCCTGTCCAGCGTTGGCGTCGACCGCGTTTTGACCGTTGATCTGCACGCAGAACAAATTCAGGGCTTCTTTGACGTTCCGGTTGATAACGTATTCGGCAGCCCGATCCTGCTGGAAGATATGCTGCAGCTGAACCTGGATAACCCTATCGTCGTTTCTCCGGACATCGGCGGCGTTGTTCGCGCCCGCGCTATCGCCAAGCTGCTGAACGATACCGATATGGCTATCATCGACAAACGCCGCCCGCGCGCTAACGTTTCTCAGGTGATGCACATCATCGGTGACGTTGCTGGCCGCGACTGCGTGATGGTTGACGACATGATCGATACCGGCGGTACCCTGTGTAAAGCGGCTGAAGCGCTGAAAGAGCGCGGCGCGAAGCGCGTATTCGCTTACGCAACGCACCCGATCTTCTCCGGCAACGCCATCCAGAACATCAAAAACTCGGTGATTGATGAATTCGTCGTCTGCGATACCATTCCGCTGACGCCGGAAATCAGAGCGCTGGAAAAAGTCCGTACTCTGACGCTGTCTGGTATGCTGGCCGAAGCGATTCGTCGTATCAGCAACGAAGAATCTATCTCTGCTATGTTCGAGCATTAATCGGACCTGGCACAAAAACCCGCTGCGGCGGGTTTTTTTGTCTCTGAACCTTTTATTCTTCCACAAAATCATTCGGCATGCGTTGATGCGGCAAGTGAATGTATTCCCGGGAGCGTAGGTTAGTACGTGACCGGGTAAATGAACGCAGCCAACACAGAGGCATCCCGAAGGATGACGTGGAAATGACTAATGCCTCCTTCACCTGCCATTTAGTTGACAGATGATGCGCTCATGGATGAAACATTATTGTGAACAGATTATTTTCCTCACACGTGATGCCTTTCCGCGCCCTCATCGACGCTTGCTGGAAAGAGAAATATACCGCTTCGCGGTTTACCCGCGATGTAATTGCCGGGATTACCGTCGGAATTATCGCTATTCCGCTGGCGATGGCTCTGGCAATTGGTAGCGGCGTGGCGCCGCAGTACGGTCTCTATACCTCCGCAGTGGCGGGGATCGTCATTGCATTAACCGGCGGCTCGCGCTTCAGCGTTTCCGGGCCAACCGCCGCATTCGTGGTGATTCTGTACCCGGTCTCACAGCAGTTCGGCCTGGCAGGACTGCTGGTTGCGACGTTAATGTCGGGGATCTTCCTGATTCTGTTCGGCCTGGCACGCTTTGGCCGCCTGATCGAGTATATTCCACTATCGGTTACCCTTGGCTTCACCTCGGGGATCGGTATCACCATTGCTACCATGCAGATTAAAGATTTTCTCGGCCTGCAAATGGCGCACGTGCCGGAACATTATCTGCAGAAAGTCGGCGCGCTGTTTATGGCTCTACCCACCGTGAATCCCGGCGATGCCGCCATCGGCATTGTCACGTTGGGTACGCTGATCCTCTGGCCGCGCCTCGGTATTCGTCTGCCGGGCCATCTTCCGGCCCTGCTGGCAGGCTGCGCGGTGATGGGCGTGGTCAATCTGTTTGGGGGCAACGTCGCCACCATTGGCTCACAGTTCCACTATATTCTCGCCGACGGCAGCCAGGGCAACGGTATTCCACAGCTGCTGCCGCAGCTGGTGCTGCCGTGGGATATGCCGGGTTCAGACTTCACGCTCAGCTGGGCTTCACTGCAGGCGCTGCTGCCAGCGGCGTTTTCCATGGCGATGCTCGGCGCGATTGAATCCCTGCTCTGCGCCGTAGTGCTGGACGGCATGACCGGCACCAAACACAAGGCCAACAGCGAGCTCGTAGGCCAGGGTCTTGGCAATATCGTCGCTCCGTTCTTCGGCGGCATTACCGCCACCGCCGCCATCGCCCGCTCGGCGGCCAACGTCCGCGCCGGGGCAACTTCGCCGGTTTCCGCCGTGATCCACGCGGTGCTGGTCATCATGGCGCTGCTGATCCTCGCCCCCCTGCTCTCCTGGCTGCCGCTTTCCGCTATGGCCGCGCTACTGCTGATGGTGGCATGGAATATGAGCGACGCGCATAAAGTCGTTAACCTGCTGCGCTATGCGCCTAAGGACGACATCATCGTTATGTTGATGTGCATGTCGCTGACCGTACTGTTTGATATGGTCATTGCGATTAGCGTCGGTATTGTGCTCGCCTCCCTGCTATTTATGCGCAGGATCGCGCGTATGACCCGCCTCGCGCCGGTCAAGGTTGAGGTTCCGGATGACGTTCTGGTACTGCGGGTAATTGGCCCGCTGTTTTTCGCTGCCGCGGAAGGATTGTTTACCGATCTGGAAACCAGAGTGGCAGGCAAGCGTATCGTCGTGCTGAAGTGGGACGCGGTACCGGTGCTGGATGCTGGCGGACTGGACGCCTTCCAGCGTTTCGTGAAGAAACTGCCGGAAGGCTGTGAACTGCGCGTTTCCAACCTGGAGTTTCAGCCGCTGCGCACCCTGGCGCGAGCGGGCGTCAAACCGATCGCGGGTCGTCTGAGCTTCTACCCGGACCGTAACGCCGCGCTGGCGGATATTTAATTACCCGGCGGCAGGCCTCGATGCCTGCCGCATCATCACGCCAATGGCCTGCTTAAATCCATTCACGCTTCCTGCGTTAAATGAGACTCCCACTCCACGACAATAACACCTGTCATTTACGTCAGGGACATCAACTGTACAAATGAGTTTTTGGCGGGATATCTGGCAGACGAGACGAAATTTAGACAATACTTCAAGAACAACCTGAACAGGCAGCTTTAAACCCCACCAGCCGTTCACAACGGCCGGTGGTCTGGAATTCACTTAGCTGTGGCGATGCTGATCGCGGCGGCAGCGTTTGTCATAGTGGCGAACCCACCAGTATCTGTCGCTCACCTGTTCATGACCGCCGATACGGGCGCCAGCCAGCCACAGTACCGCGCCGACAAAGATACTCAAGATCGCGCCGTGTGCGAAAAACTGCGGCAGGTCAAGCTGCGGAAGCTGGTTTAAAATAGAATAACCAACGCCGACAACCATGACGACCAACCCCAACCCCATCAGCACATTACCGAGTAACGAAGCGTTTCTGCGTTTCATATGTCACCTCCGGAACCTTGGGTTGCATGGGAATATCCCCAAATCTTATAGGTGTAGTATAGACAATGGCCAATATAGCGATTGCGTGGACGATCACATAAGCGAACATCTTGCCAACAAAAGTTTACAAATAACCCACTGAACAACATCAAATTCTAATTATTCAAACCCGTTATTATCTTCGCCAGCCGCGCTTCGCTGGCAGAATTTTGTCAACCGCGCGCGCAGACAGTACACTACGCGCCAGAGAAAGACCCAAGCAGGATAAAAAAGTGACCATAAAATTGATTGTCGGCCTGGCGAATCCCGGGGCTGAATACGCAGCGACCCGACATAACGCCGGCGCCTGGTACGTAGATTTACTGGCAGAGCACCACCGCGCGCCGCTGCGCGAAGAGAGCAAATTCTTCGGCTACACCTCGCGGATTAACCTTGCAGGCGAAGATGTTCGGCTGCTGGTGCCGACGACCTTTATGAATCTCAGCGGTAAAGCCGTCGGCGCGATGGCCACCTTCTTTCGCATCAACCCGGATGAAATCCTTGTCGCCCACGACGAGCTTGATTTACCGCCGGGGGTGGCGAAATTCAAACTTGGCGGCGGCCACGGCGGTCATAACGGCCTGAAAGACATTATCAGCAAGCTGGGCAATAACCCGAACTTTCATCGCTTACGCGTGGGAATTGGCCATCCGGGCGATAAAAATAAAGTTGTCGGTTTTGTACTGGGCAAACCACCCGCCAGTGAACAGAAGCTGATTGATGAAGCCATTGACGAAGCGGCACGCTGTACCGAAGTGTGGCTGAAGGATGGCCTGACCAAAGCGACCAACCGTCTACACGCTTTTAAAGCGCAATAACCGGTCGGCGTGCGGAATTTTTGTCACGCACCGTGTATAATAGGCGAAGCTATTTACTTTTCTGCAATCTGTTCGCTGTAACAGGTTGATTATCCAAAGATTAAGGTGATTTAAATCATGGGATTCAAATGCGGTATCGTCGGTTTGCCCAACGTCGGCAAATCCACCCTGTTCAATGCGCTCACCAAAGCGGGTATTGAAGCGGCCAACTTCCCCTTCTGTACCATTGAGCCGAACACCGGTGTCGTGCCGATGCCCGATCCGCGTCTGGACAAACTGGCTGAAATCGTCAAACCGCAGCGTATTCTGCCAACCACGATGGAATTCGTCGATATCGCCGGTCTGGTAAAAGGCGCGTCCAAAGGTGAAGGCCTGGGCAACCAGTTTCTGACCAACATCCGCGAAACCGAAGCTATCGGTCACGTGGTGCGCTGTTTCGAAAACGACAACATTATCCACGTTAACAATAAAGTGGATCCGGCTGACGATATCGAGGTTATTAACACCGAGCTGGCGCTGTCCGATCTGGACACCTGCGAGCGCGCAATCCATCGCGTGCAGAAGAAAGCTAAAGGCGGCGATAAAGACGCTAAAGCCGAGCTGGCGGCGCTGGAAAAATGCCTGCCGCAGCTGGAAAATGCCGGCATGCTGCGTGCGCTGAAAAACCTGACCGACGAAGATAAAGCAGCAATTAAATACCTGAGCTTCCTGACGCTGAAGCCGACCATGTACATCGCCAACGTTAACGAAGACGGCTTTGAGAACAACCCGTATCTTGATAAAGTCCGCGAAATCGCCGCAGCCGAAGGTTCGGTCGTGGTCGCCGTTTGCGCCGCCGTTGAGTCCGATATCGCCGAGCTGGACGATGCTGACCGCGACGAGTTTATGGCCGAGCTGGGTCTCGAAGAGCCGGGCCTGAACCGCGTTATCCGCGCCGGCTACGAACTGCTGAACCTGCAGACCTATTTCACCGCCGGGGTGAAAGAAGTTCGCGCATGGACGATCCCCGTTGGCGCCACTGCCCCGCAGGCCGCAGGTAAAATCCACACCGACTTTGAAAAAGGCTTCATCCGCGCACAGACTATCTCCTACGAAGACTTTATTACCTATAAAGGCGAACAGGGTGCCAAAGAAGCCGGGAAAATGCGTGCGGAAGGAAAAGATTACATCGTGAAAGATGGCGATGTGATGAACTTCCTGTTCAACGTCTAAATAATATCTGTTGCCTCATGAGGTTTCATTAGATCTCACGATAATCAAAAAACTCCATAAAATCCATGCAATTGCATGGATTTTTATTTTCACAAGACCTCAACTAATCTCAATACAGCTCAGTCAAAAATGAGTACAGGAGTGAGTATAAAATACTTTTATCTTCTCTCAGGGTGAGTACAATAACGGTATAATAATTATACAGGGACAACGTTATGCTCACAGACACCCAGTGCCGTACTGCAAAGCCCAAAGAAAAGCTTTATCGCCTCAATGACACTAACGGCCTCTATCTGGAAGTTAAGCCCAACGGCAAGAAAGCCTGGCGTTATCGTTTCAAAATCAATGGAAAATCCAGCATGTTTGCTCTGGGTGAGTATCCGCTCGTTAAACTGGTTGAAGCGCGTGAGAAATGTAAGCAGGCTCGCAAACTCGTCAGTGAAGGCATCAATCCCGCTCAGGCACGCCAGCTCGATAAGATCCGTAAAACCAATGAAGCCGCCAATACTTTTGAGGTCATCGCAAGAGAGTGGTTACAGATGAAGGATTGGGCTGAAATTACTAAAACACGCCGCCTTGATATGCTGGAGCGCGTTGTCTTCCCCGCTATCGGAAAGCTTCCTGTCAAAGAAATAACGCCACACCACATTTTGAGTATTCTGCAAAACACAGCTAAGCGTGGAGCACCTACCGTTGCTGCTGAAGCCAGACGCACCATTTCTGCCATCTTTGAGCTTGCCGTAGCTACACTACGCGCAGATAGCGATCCCGTTTGGCCTGTACGTAAGGCGTTACCCGCTAATAAAACTCAGCACAAGCCAGCCCTGACACCAAAGCAAATCGGTAAGTTATTAAGCAGCTTTGACAACACTCGATGCACTTATCAGGTAAATTATTGCATGTGGCTAATGTGGTGGACGCTGGCTCGCCCTGCAGAAGTTGCGGAAGCCGAGTGGGTTGAATTTGATCTAGAAAAAGCGCTATGGATTATTCCAGCAGAAAGAATGAAAGCTCGCCGCGACCACACCATTCCCCTACCCCGTCAGGCCGTAGAAATGCTCACCGCGCTCAAAGGAATAACGGGAAATCGTAAACACTTGTTCCCCGGTCGCGATAATCGTCATGGCCCGATGACAACACATTCATTAAGGCAGGCACTTAAAACTCTGGGCTGGAGTGGCACCTATAGCCCTCATGCCACCAGAACCACCGGAAGCACGCGTTTAAATGAGATGGGTTACCGTGCTGACGCTATCGAAGCACAACTGGCACATGCGGATAAAAATAATGTTCGCAGGACATACAACCACGCTACCTATCTTGATGAACGACAAGTAATGATGCAGGATTGGGCGGATAAGTTGGATGGTTGGGTGCGTTAATCAACAATAAATTATGCGGTTGAGCACTTACTCCTGCTTGTCGGTAATGCTCTGACTATGAATAATTGTACACTGTATTACAACATCATTTATGGGTAGTGAAGCCGATTTTGAATTATTCTTTCTTAATCTGTCGCTGAACAATTGCAGCCGCATGGTAGCTTCCAAAATTTTAGCGACTGACCAACCAGACACAGATAAATATGACCGGCAGCTATGAGCGAGGAGCGGAAGTTCACAATTGATGGTGGCATTACTAACGTTACTATGTATTAATCAACGGGAATAAGTCACCTGTAACATATCAATGGATATATTGTATTATTGTTGCCATAGGAAAAATTTGTGCTTTAAACCGATTGCTGAGCGTGATTATTTGTATTGGAAGGTAATAGCAATGTGCGAAAGGATGTTTGAAAAAAAACTTTATTCTGAATGGGTTATACGCAATAGTCTCTACTGGATCACTCCACTGACTCAATGGAAACTTCGTGAGGATCTATCCTACTGGGCAATCTTTTTTGAAAGCGGTAGCCCCGAATGCCTGTATGAATTCGAGAGGCTGCTGAATGATTACACGTTGCGAGAAAAACTACAGCATAAAACAGGGATGTTGAGAGATTCTATTGTCCATAAGGTGCTTCGCAGTGTCGATGAAAGGCTTTCTTAATGGAATTGATGCCTTTCAATTTTGACAGATTGCCTAATGGGCAGGTGTTTATAAGCAATCTCGCAGGTTTTCATCACTTCATTGATGGGCAAGACCTACTTGATCTGACTGATGAGCAAATAAGTGCGGAACAATCAAAAGCCTTAGAAAGTAAGCTTTTCATAACCAACGAAAGCTCATCTGCCACAATCCCTTATGCTTTAAGTGCTGCTTTTGCAAAACGATTGATGAATGAACTGGCAGTCAGGCCAATTTTCATGATTGTGCCCACATTACGTTGCGACCATACTTGCAAGTATTGTCAGGTCAGTAGAGCTTCCGTTAACGCCTCTGGTTATGATCTAAATCCCAATCTCATCCCTGACATCATTTCTACTATCAAAAAACTTTCGGCACCACCTTACAAGATAGAGATACAGGGTGGAGAGCCACTTTTGCGGTTCGATTTAATTCAGTCCATCTATGAGCAATGCGCCGAAACTCTGGGAAGCAACGATTTTGAGATGGTGATAGCATCAAGCCTGTCTGTTTTGAATGAGGAAATGCTTGTATGGTCGAGAGACAGGAACATAACGTTCTCTGTTTCGCTTGATGGTGAAGAATTTATTCACAACACTAATCGAATTCTTGGTCATGGGCTTTCGTACAGTAGAACAGTGTCAGGGGTAGAGGCTATAAAACGGTCTTTAGGCGCTGGTCGCGTTGCAACGGTTACTACAGTTACTAAAGCTCTAATCAGACACCCTGAATCGATTGTCCAGGCTCACTTGTCTCTTGGCCTCAAGGACATGTTTATCCGGCCTGTTAGTCCCTATGGGTTTGCACAAAAAGCATCGTTTACCTTCTCTATGGCCGAATACTTCAGTTTCTATGCCTCGTTGATAGATGAAATTCTTAGGATCAACAATAAAGGGATAAGGGTTGTGGAACATTCGGCCTCCATTCATCTGAAAAGAATCTTCAATCCCGGCTTTAGTGGTTATGCGGATTTAAAGTCGCCAAGTGGGGTCGTGCTTAACAGTATTCTTTTCAATTATGACGGTCGAGTATATGGTAGCGATGAGAGCCGTATGTTGCAGAAGGTGAACCCTGAAACGGAGTTCAGCGCGGGGGAGGTAAGGACGCTATCATTTTCCACCAGTCCTTACTATAACGCAGTATTGAGTTCATCGTTCAATTTTGCTCTGCCAGGTTGTGATACATGCGCGTATCAACCATTTTGCGGTGCAGACCCATGCCAGAACATAAGTGTACAGGGTGAGCCTGTCGGTGATAGGAGTCGTTCAACGTTTTGTCAGTATCACAAAGGGATGTTCAGGTATCTGATGAACTGCATCTCAGAAGGTGGTCCGAAGGCTGAGATGCTAAAAGGATGGGCATATGTCTGAGGTTATCAGGAACGATATCTTTCATTTTGCTTCAAAAAAGAATGTGCCCACGGGCTTCTATCGATTATGCAAACAAAAACCAGTGAACCCTTTATTCTTTTTACCCAATTTGCTTGTAGTTGCTGAAGGCAATAATGGAACCATTCTGCCTTGCTTTGGGTACTCAATAATTAGCACTGAATTATTTGAGTCAATTGAAGATGGAGATATTGGGATAATCAATAATGGCAATATGATACGCGTTATTCTGTCCCGCAGAGCCAATCATAATACTGTCTTAGTTACGGAACGCTGCAATAACCTGTGCCTGTTTTGTTCCCAGCCACCAAAGAAAGTAAATGATGACTGGCTGCTTACCCAATCAGCTCTTGCTATAGCTTCATTTGGGTTGAATGGAGTTGTTGGGGTCAGCGGTGGTGAGCCTCTGATGTATGGGGATGATTTCCTACACTTCATTGATTTTATCATCGAGAACTCACCAGATACCGCTTTGCATGTTTTAACAAACGGACGCAAATTTGCTGATATGAACTTTACTCAGGAAATGGCAAAGCGAAGCAAAAACATCAAAATTACCTTTGGTATCCCACTCTACTCATCAAGACAGCTTGTGCATGATCATCTGGTAGGGAGCGATGGCGCATTTAATGAAACGGTTAAGGGGTTGATCAATGCAGGAAACTCAGGGATTAATATCGAACTTAGAGTTATTCCGACACTGGCTAACTATACAGAATTGGATGATATCGTAGAGTTCGTTGGCCGTGTGTTCTCCAACATCAATCAGATTTCCCTTATGGGGTTGGAATCTATCGGTTGGGCACGAAAAAACTGGTCAACAATCTTCATTGAGCACAGCAGCTTTAGTGAGAAAATAACCTCCGCTATAGAGGCTGCACACAGGTCAGGCATACCTCTAACAATTTTTAATTATCCTTTATGTCATCTTCCTGAAAGAGCCTGGGAGCTTGCTGCTCAGTCGATATCTGATTGGAAAAATTACTATCCTAAAGAATGTGATGAATGCACTCAGAAGTCTTCCTGTGCTGGTTATTTCAGTTCCTCAACAGGCCGTTTTCATCAACCACCGAGACCAATTTTATGAAAAAATTTAATTTTGCAGCTCTACTTCCAGGATTTTTGGCACTCAATAATTCTGTATGGGCGAGTGATTCATCTACCGGAGCGAGTGATTTGCCTGGTATGACTCTTAATGAACATGATTTAGTGATAGCCCCACTTAACACCGAAGTTCCATTCTACATTGCAGGGCATCGGAGTCATAGTTCCCATCGGAGCCATAGTTCTCATCGATCATCATCAGGTGGCGGGTACTATGGTGGCAGTACTCCTTATTATCCAAAAACATACAGCTCACCAAACTCATCTGGATCTTCAGGTTCGAGAACAAGTTCCTCATCGTCCTCTTCCTCTGTGCGTTCGCTTCGTTCTAACGACAATAACATCTCTACTACTACGAATTCTGTTGGAACTACCGAAGCTAACCGTGCAAGTAATGAGCTGACTTCTGGTGCAGAGAAACGTAAGCGCTTGATCATGCGTGTTCAATTCGCATTGCTAGACAAGGGATTTTACAACGAGAATATTGACGGCATAATGGGACCATCGACAAGGAAGTCTGTGAAAAATTACCGCATTGCGAATGGATTACCAATTCCTGCAACTGAAACACTCGACACTCAATTATTGAATTCTTTAAATATTTTGGCTCGTTAAATCTCAGTGGGGCATAAAATGAAAAGTAATAAATTGTAATTGCCGCGTGTCAACTATTGGTGAGTAAGATCAAGCAACGTCCGCTTCTGGTACAGAGCGGACAATCTGAATGGGGTGAAGGTCTGCTTCGAGCGAAAAACGGACCTTCAAATCCGAACCGGTTTAATTGATTAACCTTGGCTGTCAGTCAACCCATCGTTAGCATGAATCCGATCGAAAATTCCTTATCGCATTTTTTACAAATACGCAGTGGCAAGAAAGATAGACTCTGGCTCGTGACAAGTAGAGTTGTTCATTTGTATAAAGAGACTTCGCCTTCAGGACGCGTTTTGAACCTGCGATGCATCCACAGGTATTGCTCAGGAGCACGGAGAATTTCACGCTCGATGATCTTGTTCATATAAGCCGCTGCGGCGACCTTGTCTTCCCCTAGATAGCCTGACAACGGCTTGCTGATATACATGTGATAACCTTTTTTATCGCTACGTCGAATCATGCTAAGTGTGATCAAGGGCGCACCAGCGAGTTTTGAAAGAACATACGTTCCGTTCGTCGTTGCTGCTTTTTTTACCGAGAAAAAAGGTGCAAAAACGCTTCCTTTAGACCCATAATCCTGGTCTGGTGCAAACCAAACGGCTTCACCTGCTTTTAGCGCATGAACAAAACCTGATAAATTACGTCGATTAATCATAGCCTTATTTGAACGCATACGCCCTTTTGTCTGTACCCATTCCATTAATGGATCATTGTGTGGGCGATACGTTGCCATCATAGGATGGCATAACCCCATTACTCTTCCACACAACTCAAGGGACATAAAATGAATCCCGACAACCATTACTCCTCTTGTCGCACCGGTCAGGTTTTCAAGCCCTTCGACATCAAACCATTTTTTGACTCTCGCATCGCTCCAGAACCAGGCCATTCCTGTTTCCATCAGTCCCAGCCCGAGAGAAACAAAGTTTTTATTGACCATCTGGCTCCGGGCAAACGGTGTCATCTCGGGAAAGCACAGTTCGATATTTCTAATCGCAATCCGTTCCCGGCGTTTCAGAAAGGGTCTTGATATTTTTCCAAGGCCAGAGCCCAGAATATGTAAAACCGGGTAAGGAAGTTGAACGAGAAGCCACAGCAGACCCAAACCAGACCAGGTAAGCCAGTGACGAGGATGAAGTAAATTATGAGTAAAAGTCTGTGCCATAAATTTCCTTAATGCTAATGAAGGTTATAACGCAAAAGGAAAACAATGAGGCAATTCGTCTTTAGCGATACATTTTGTTTTAGATGATTTAAATTCATCTAAATTCAGGAAAAAATATTTTCCAGTGGCTGGTGAATAATTTAAAGAACTAGGAGTGAATTGTAAGCCAGTAAATTTATCCTGTTATAAATCCATGGTTTTATCATTGATACTCAAGGAATTGTCTTCTTGATTCATCATCATCAAGGTACTCAAAAGAAAGAAGCCGAATTTTGGTAAGTTTACAAAACCACTCACAATCGTTTCGTTGAATAATTTCGTCTGGTTTGAAACATATCCCGGATGCCACCCGAATAATCGCATATTTACCATTACTAAACCTGACCCTGTGAATACAGAAAGGTTGGCCAGCCTGTCCGTGACAGCTGTTCGACATAATATGCCCTTCAATAAAAACAGATTTTTTAGATTTCATTATCATACCCTCGACAACAGCAGTACAGGAGGAATGTTGTCATTTTCCGACATCACTGACGTTAAGTGGCAGAAGCTGATCAGCCGCCGATACACCAGCATTCTGAAGGTCTGAACAACAGTCCGCAGGCAGGGCACTCAAGAACCGCATCTTTTCTTAGTTTACCTGCTTTCTGATCGGCTCTGTGTGCACATACCGGACAGGCAACATGAACCGGTCTTTCTTTAAAATACCTGAGCCCATTTGTATAAGACATAAATAATTCTCTGAGGAATAGAGTAATTATTATACGCTTTAATAAAAAAATAACTGGCATAAGTTATGTTAAGTTGTGTCTGAATCAGGATATCAGATATTGAAAATTGAACGTCTTATTTATGATACACTACCCTTCCGTGAGAAATTTAAGATGAAATCAGAAGACACCCTTGACTGGTATCCGGCACAATTACCGCCTGTGAAAATTATTCTTGGAGAAGCCGTGCTGGCTGTGGGTAAACAGGGCCGACCGATTAATACCCGCACCTTGCTGGAATACCTTCAGGTCATACAGGACAAACAAAAAAGGCGGGATGACAAAATCGCCATGCAGACTGCGATTGATGTTCTCAGGGATAATCAGCGCATTAACGGCAGACGTTAATGCACCTCCGGGATCAGTGTCAGTTCTGAATGATCTCAACCGTATGGTTTTGTCCATCATCCTTCAGCGGTATTCTGTCATCAGGGAGGAGAACACCATCCAGCGTCACGCAATATTCTGCATCGCCGCGTGAAACACTAATCTGATAATGGCTTTCACCATATTGATATGCCATAGAAAAAGAGGACCACTCATCCGGTAACCTGGCATGAACACTAAAGTCAGTGCCGGAACGTTTTATCCCCAGTAATCCCTCGGTAAGTAAACGCCAGGCCCAGGCTGCGGAACCGGTATACCAGCTCCACCCTGCACGTCCGGTATGGGGAGCGACACTGTAGACATCAGCACTCATGACATAAGGCTCAGCTTTATAAATCCCGACAGAGTCCGCATTCAGGGTATGATTTATAGGGCTGAGCATTGACCAGAGTTGCCAGGCTCGTTCGGCATTCCCCATTCGGGCAAAGGCCATCACTGCCCAGATGGCGCCATGCGTATACTGCCCTCCGTTTTCCCGCACGCCGGGCAGGTACCCCTGTATGTAGCCCGGATTTGGACCGTGTCCGTCGAAAGGAGGCGTTAACAGTTTGATCAGCCCTCCTTCGTTATCCACAAGGTGCTTATCCAGCGCCTGCATGGCCTTTGCGCACCGTCCCGGGCTCGCGGCGCCGGACAATACAGACCAGCTCTGTGCAATCGCATCAATCCGGCAGTCCTGTGAGGTTTTCGATCCCAGGGGAGTACCATCGTCAAAATACCCGCGCCGGTACCATTCCCCATCCCAGGCGTGGGCTTCGAGATTACTTTGCAGGCGCAGAGCCTGTGAACGGCACATCGCGGCGACGCTTTCATCCAGCCTGTGCTCCGCCAGCGCTGCAAACCGCTGCAAAATGTCGTACAGGAAGAAGCCCAGCCAGACGCTTTCACCTTTGCCTTCGATACCCACCCGGTTCATCCCGTCATTCCAGTCACCAGCCCCCATCAGCGGCAGGCCATGCTCCCCGAAGCGAAGTCCATAGTGAATAGCTTTGACGCAGTGTAACCAGAGTGTCTCTTCGGTGCCGCTGATGACCGGCGTGTCATAGACAGACTCTTCACCAAGCTGAAGCGAGCGTCCTTCCAGATAAGGAATGCGTATTTCCAGTGCATCCATATCCCCCGTCGTTTCAACATAGTGGCAAACAGCAAGCGGCAGCCAAAGATAGTCATCGGAACAGCGGGTACGCACACCGTTGCCGTGTGGCGGGTGCCACCAGTGCTGCACATCCCCCTCGATAAACTGCCGTGATGCACAGAGTATTATCTGTTCACGCATCCGGTCCGGAGCAGCGTGGCTCAGAGCCAGCGTATCCTGCAGCTGATCGCGAAAACCAAATGCACCGCCAGACTGATAGTAGCCACTCCGGGCCATAAGACGGCAGGCGACCGTCTGATAAAGCAGCCAACCATTAACCAGTAAATTTACGGACGTGTCGGGGGTGTTAACTACGATTTTATCGAGAACATTGTGCCAGTGATTATGAATCCGGTTCAGCTCCTGGCGGACCGTATCCTCGTTCATGTAGCGGGCCAGCGTCTCCTGAGCACAAACATCATTCTCCTCTGCGCCGAGGATAAAAATAAACGTCCTCTGGTCCCCGTCAATTAATGTAACCGCCGATTGCACCGCTCCGCAGGGATCCAGACCGGCCCCCGTCTTACCAGAAAGCTTTTGCAGTTTCATGGCCGAAGGGGCGTGAAGGGAACCATTACGGCCAATAAACTCCCGGCGATCCCCTGTCAGAGAACAGTCATTACCGCTGACGGCAAAAAATGCAGTTCGGCCGCCACCATTATCACCATAAAAGTTATTCGCAAGCACCCCGCAGCCACCGGGCGTTCTGGCCACATGTGTCACAATGTGAGGGGCTGAGCGCGTTCGTGTTTCTCCGAGCGTCCACTCTACATAGCCTGTGACGGAAAGTTGACGTGTCCGTCCCGAGGAGTTACTGAGCGTCAGGAGCACCAGTTTAACCGGATCTTCTTCAGCAACCAGGACCGTCAACTCGCTGTCTATACCACTCTCACGATGGGCAAATACGCTGTAGCCAAAACCATGGCGGGTCAGGTAGTCACCGTGTCCGCGAACAGGTAAAGCCGTCGGCGACCAGCACTCCCCGCTCTCTTCATCGCGCAGGTAAAATGCCTCGCCGCTGCGATCGCTCACCGGATCGTTCTCCCACGGCGTCAACCGGTATTCATGGGCATTCTCATACCAGGTATAGGCCTGCCCTGCCTCTGAGATCACACTGCCAAAACGAGAATTTGCCAGTATGTTCGACCAGGGAGCCGGTGTAAGCGCATTTTCCCGAAGGACGATCTGATACTCCCGCCCATCCTGAGAAAATCCACCGTACCCATTGAAATGGCATAACTGACTGGTATCAGGGCTCCAGTCCGTATGTTGATTACGCTCGCGCACAGCACGCGGAATGAATGCCCTTGCCGGCGATTTCAGGGTATGAATACGCTGGTTAAGCTGCTCATTAATACCCCCTGCGCGGTCATCAAGATAAAGACAGGCCACGCTCATCAAAAGCAACTTATCCTCAGCGGAGAGATGCTCACCGTTCCGGACAAAAAGCCCGCCCTTTTTATCCAGCAGACTGGCTTCAGACCCGGCATAAATTAACTCCATAATCTGATTTTGTAATCCCTGCTGGTAGCCGCCGGGGCTGTTATTCAGGATAACCAAATCAACATCCAGCCCTTTCTGTCTCCAGTAACGGTGTGCCTGAATCAGTGTGGTCACTGAGGTGATACTTTCCTCGCTGGTTATACTCAGCAGCACTATCGGCAGATCCCCTGAAATTGCCCAGCCCCACAGTCCGGACTGGCCACGCCGGTTGCGGCCTATCGCCTGGCCTTCGGCGCGCAGCTCCTGGACAGGGTAAAGCACAGCGCTGGCGAGACTATTGAACAACGTGGCATCATCTTCACTGGCGTTCATCTGGCGCAATACCACCAGACTGTGAGACCAGGCCAGTTCAAAGACGCGATCGGCAATAGGGTAATCGCGATATTTCTCCAGCAACGCCAGGCTCTGCTGACGGGTCTCGCTGATGCCATAAATGATATCAATCGTAACCGGCTGCCCTGGCTGCAGAATGATGGCGTTGCGAATTGCCAGTATCGGATCCAGCACCGAGCCCGACGTGTTGCCTAGCATCCCTCCCGTCTCTATTGCCTGTGCATTCGCAGGGTTTCTGCCACGTCCAATAAACCTTGCCCTGTCCGTTTCAAACGACACGTTATGTCGGTTATCGCCGTGCACCACCATCATGTGAAACAGGCAAGGGCCCGGTTCATCCGGTGAGCGCGGGCGCCGGTGGCAAAGAATAGCGTCACGCTCAGGAGCCAGCTCAGTCTGAATAAACAAATTGCTGAATGCCGGGTGTGCCAGATCGCTGGCATCAGGTGCCAGTACCACTTCAGCATAGGTTGTCAGCTCCAGAGAGCGAGGCTTACGACCACGATGAATCAGTGTGAGCCGTCGCAATTCAACATCATCCTCCGGAGAGATCACCACCTGAGTTTTGACGCTGAGTCCCCCTAAGCTGCGTCTGAATTCTGCCCCCGCATCGGTGAACAACACTTCCTCGTCTTGTCCGCTGGTGTAGCCTGTTGGTTGCCAAGTATTGCTCCACACATCTCCCGTCTGGGTATCGCGGATGTAGCAGAATGCTCCCCAGTTATCACGGGTGGTATCACTGCGCCAGCGCGTTAGTGCAATATCATTCCAGCGACTGTAACCACCGCCGCCCGCGGTCAACATCAGATGATAATGGCCGTTGGACAGGAGTTGAATATCCGGGGAGGGGGTATCCACGCTATAGAAAATACGGGGTTCATAGCGAACGGGTTTGACCATGCCCTCATGAGATTCAAAATGACGGCGCGGACTGTACAGATCGACCGCATCCGGCACGCGCTCCTGTAACAGCAGACTCGCTGACCGGAATACCGTGCTGGACATAAAGCGTTCAGTCATGGGGGCGTCAAGCAGCACATGAGCCAGCGCCTGAAATGCCATACCCTGGTGATGCGCCATCCAGGACTGTACCACCGCATAGAGCTGACCGGTTGCAAGACGTGAGGGGGTATAGTCCAGCGCTTCATAAAAACCGTATTCTCCGCGTGCACCATTTTTTTGCAGCCTGAACAGGTTCTCACAGGCTCTCTGTGGGGAAACCATCAGCGCCAGCAGCGTGGCGTAAGGAGCAACAACCATGTCATCGGCAAGTCCCCTGCGTAGACCGAGCCCCGGTACGCCAAATGCCTGATACTGATAATTATGCTGAACATCAAAAGCATGATAGCCAGACTCTGAAACACCCCATGGTACCCCGCGTTCTTTCCCCCAATGAATCTGGCGCATAACCGCCGACTGACTCATTTCATCGAGCAGGCTGCCGGGCCAGGTGGGCATCACCAGATTCGGCATCAGATATTCAAACATGGATCCGCTCCATGACATCAGGGCAGTTTCATTATCAATCGTGGTAAACAATCGACCCAGCGCGTACCAGCTTTTAAGAGGCAGCTGATTAGTCGCAATGGCAAGAAAACTGGTCAGGCGGATTTCAGACGGCAGGAGATCGTAGTGGCTTTTGTCAGGCATATTGGTGTCACAGTTATAACCGACGCTGAGCAGACTGGTTGCTTCACTGTACAGAAAGGCGAAATCCATCCGGGCATGCTCATCCAGCCGCTGTTCCAGCTCGGTGATAATATTGAGTCGCATTCGGGCCTGCTCCGCCACTGACGCCGGAGGCGTTCCTGTACCGGTTAATGTCGGACGGGCAAGCTCGCTCAGCGTCGGCAGCGTCTGTTCATTCCAGGATGCAGGCAACCAGCCAAGCAACAGAGACCACTCATGGCAAAGCTGAACCAGTTGATGCTCCAGATGTCCAGCCCAGCGCATCTGAAGAGGAGATCCCTGATGACATGCGCTGGTCAGATGGTTGCACTGGGTGCGCATGCTTTTCAGTTCGCTGAAAAGCGCCTGCGGAGAGAGCGACACCGCGTTCAGGCAATTCTTGCGCAGCAGTCTCAGGCTGTCAGGTGGGTTCTTACCCCACTGTTTTTCCAGAATATCCAGCGTATCGTTCAGTCCTGCAAGTATCTGTTGGTTGCTTAAAACAGGCTGATGACGCATGGCAGACAGGCCTGCACGCAGGGTCAATAAATGCCCGGCCATATTGCCGCTGTCGACGCTGGAGATATAGCGTGGACTTAGGGGGGCCAGCGTACGGGTGTCATACCAGTTGTAGAGATGGCCCCGGTAGTGCTCCATTTTATCCATCGTGTCGAGCGTGAGCGACACGCGCCGGAGCACCTCTCCGCCAGGCAGGTAGCCAAAGTCCCATGCCGTCAGGTTAGCCATAAGTGAAAGACCAATATTGGTAGGAGAAGTTCGGTGTGCCACCGTCGGTTGTGGTATTTCCTGATAATTATCAGGCGGAAGCCAGTTCTCTTTTGCTGTGGCAAATGTTTCAAAAAAAGCCCAGATTTCACGGCTTGTCTGGCGTAACAGCTGTTTTTGTTCCTGATTAGGCGAAAAAACCTTACGCACGGGCTGGCGACTCAGCCAGCTCATCAGCAGCGGTGCCACACACCATACCAAACCGATCGGTAACGCAATCCCCAGCAGCTGTGGGGCAAATTGTCCGGTCAGTATTGTCAGCGCCACGCCACCGGCAACGTTCAGCCACATCGCCTGATAAAAACGTGCAACAGTGGGTCTGGCCTGACTGCTGTCCTGGCTGTGGCTGACCCACTGGCTGAGGTGACGCCTGCTTATCCCCAGTCGCCATAGCGTCACGGCGATCGCTTTCAGCGAATATCCGGCTTCGTGCGGCAGTATCGCAAAATTAAGGCTGATACCTGACAGACGCTTTAGCGCGCCCGCCCCCACCATTAACAGATGCGGCTTCACGCGGCGACGCAGAGGTTTATGCAGAAGGTCGTGGCTGATGCAGAGGATGGCTGGCAACAGCCATATCAGCAACAGTATGCCCAGCCAGTAAACCGGGTTGGGTACCCAAAGCAGAGCGAAGAACAGCAATATCAGTAAGGAGGGGGCGACCAGACTGCGACGTAGATTATCGAGTAATTTCCAGTAAGAAAGCGCGGTCAGCGGATTCCTGACCCGGGTTCCATCGGCTTTTCTGACGCGTGGTTTTAGCCAGTTAAGCAGTTGCCAGTCACCCCGGATCCAGCGTGAACGTCGTGCAACATCCGACAGATAATTATTAGGGTACTGTTCGTACAGTAACACCTCGCTCAGCAGACCCGAACGTGCATAGCATCCTTCAAGCAGATCGTGGCTGAGTACCAGATTTTCCGGGCAGATGTTGGTAGTGGCCTGCATAAAAATATCAACATCGTAAATCCCTTTGCCCACAAACGAGCCTTCCCCAAAGAGATCCTGATAAATATCCGAAGACATCATCGAATAAGGGTTATTGCCCGGTACGCTGCTGCGCAGGGCTGCGTAACGCCCCTGACCGTTGCGTGGTATCTCCTCCGCAAGACCGGGCTGTAAAATACCGAATCCTTTGACAACCCTCTGGCGTACCGGATCATACTCAGGCGTATTCAGCGGATGCGCCATCGTCGCGACGAGTTTGTGTGCCGTATCGCGCGGGAGCACCGTATCGCTGTCCAGGGTAATGACGTATTTTATGTGACCCGGTAAAAGGTGGGCAGGCATCTCTGCAACGCTGACGAATTGCGTTCCGGGATGGCGCAACCAGCTGTTCAGTAACGCCAGTTTTCCCCGCTTGCGTTCATAGCCCATCCACGCTCCTTCCGAGGGGTTCCATTCAGGCTGGCGATGTAACAGATAAAAACGTGGTCGGCCGGAGGGGTAGCGGCGATTAAGCGCCTGCGTATCGGCGATAGCCTGTCTGAGCAGCGCGTGACTTTCCGGCGAGGGTTCATTTTCAGAATCAGCAAAATCAGTGAGCAGCGCGAACCTGAGATTTTCGTTTTCATTCCCCAACCAGCAGACTTCAAGACTGGTGAGGAGCTGGCTGAAACTTTCGTGGCTGGTCAACATGCAGGGAATGACTAACATGGTGGCACTGTCAGCGGGAATACCGGCTGAAAAATCCATCCCCGGTAAGGGTCGAGGAACGCGAAAACGGGTGGTTGCATCACTGAGCAAATCGCTCATTAACTGAGTTAATGCGATAATCAGAGGTAATATCACCGCGATCAATAGCCAGTCTGCGCCCTGCATGGCGGTTTCGTGCAATATTGCTGCGGTCGCTGCGGTTGTCAGCAACGCCAGGCTTCCAAGCCATGACAGCAGGGTTATTCTGTTGAAACTGTGCCGCAAGCGTATGAGCCTTGAGGCGTCTGCCAGGAGATGAATATCCAGCGCCTGTCGACCTTCGCCCGCAAGATAATAACCAACATGATGTTCCGGTGTATCGGGCGCTTTTTCCTCTGAAAGCGCCAGCACCTTCTCAGCAACCTCAGGCTCGCTGAGACCGCTGTCCCTGGCCAGAACCTCAACTACGTGCCGGTAATGATCCCGGGTATTGAAGTGCATCCGGGGATAGATGCCGGCAGGATCATTGCGTAATGCCTGTTCGACAACGCTTATCGTTTCGGCGAAATCAGCCCAGTCCGTTTCACTCAATAAACGCAGGCCCGCGATGCTGTTACTGACGGACAGCTGGCTGGCGGCAAGCTGCTGATTGAAACTATGTATGAGAACGTCAGTGGTGATCCCCTGTTCCCGAAGGCACTGATCAACCCAGGTCAGAGGTAACGACAGCGCGTTGCCATGCCCCTGCAGGCGCCGAACCAGCTCTGCGACAAACGCACTGGTTAACGGAGGTCGGGAGCGCGCCATATCGGCAACCACCATGATTAAATCACCAGGCGCACTCTCTGCGCATTCGACAATCCTTGTTATCCACGTATCAGCAAGGTTTCTGTCCTGCTGCGCTTTTATCACTTCCATACTGATACGACGAAGATTTTCAATCAGCGCAAGGCGCAGCATTCCCGGTAACGCCCAGACTTCACCCAGCGTCAGCGGCGTCACCTGTTGATAGGCAGTGAGATAGCTGGTCAGGCTGGCGGCATCCCAGCGGCCATCGCCGTGAGCAATGGCCTCTGATGCAATATGATAAATTCGTGGGCAATTCAACGGCGATACAAGCGACGGAAGACCTTTGCCAAAGCTTTTCGGCAGATGCTGGCGGACAGTGCGGATTTGTTCCTCAATCAGATAATAATTGTCCAGCAGCCATTCACCGGCGGGCATGATACTGGTCTTTTTACCCGCGTTAAGCTCATAGCAGTTTTGGGTAATGACGGCCTCATTGTCGCCAAGCCGTTTCAGAAGATAATAAGGATGCCTATCCGGTGATACTTTATGAGTCCGCGCCAGCTTCTGGCCGTAGCGTTCCATCTGGACGGTCGAAAAGAGTTCTGACCGCGGCGAGCTTTCACCGGCAGGATTGTTCGCCGAAAACGTTATGTTTTCGGCAGCATTCATCAGAATACGGGAGCGGTTAAACCACGCTCTGGGGATCATTTTCATAGCATTGCTCTGATGCGACGTTAGCGCGCAGGAGCAGTTGCGAAATCAGTTCAGAAACGTTCTCTCAGGATGGGCGTCAGGCATCAGGGATTTAACAGCTGCCGGAATCTAACATAAGTATAGGACATGAGCTCTGTTCTGCGGTTTTGGTCGAGCTAGCGTCGGGAGATAAACAGAGCCTTACATCCGGGGCAAAGCATGGTCTGGTTGAGCCGGATTTTTGACAACGGTTGTACTGATTTTAAGCCACAAACAGGACAGGCAGCAGTGGCAGTAGACGCACTACTGAAGAATTTCATTGCGTAATTGATAACAGACATAACCATTAACCTTTCAATGAATGAGCTTCACCGTACCACATGTGGTTAAGTTTTAATCTATCTATTTTGACACACTGAAAATCAGGAAAGATAAATGTTCGCAGCCACAGGCCCCCTGAGACCGTTTATCCGGCAAAACTCTATGCGGCTTCCAGGGATGAGTAATTCTGATTCGCGAGAGTTAACGGCTGAAATGTGAAGCAGAACGTCTTTTCGTCCATCAGATGGGATGATGAGGCCTTTACCACTAAGAATATCAAAGCTTTTGACAATTCCTGTCATTTTATGGGACAAGTCAATTCCTTATTGAAAACACGTAAAGACTATACATTGAAAATGGCATTCAGCCACTTTTATTTTCCCTGCAGGACCTCTGGACGGCTAAAAGATAATTTGCTTATATCGATTCCCTGTGCCTTAATGAATCCCATCAGTTCGATGTACTAATGAAAGTTAGAAATTTTCCGGGCAGTTCTCATTACCAGGCGCTATCGTTGATATCCCCTCTTTTGAGTCCATATGTTTAATCCTATACGTTTACTATCAATACAATCATGTATAACGGAGTCAGTATGACCTCTAGAATTATGGGCCTGGTTAAATGGTTTAACGAAGACAAAGGTTTTGGCTTCATCTCTCCTCTTGATGGCAGCAAAGATATCTTTGTCCATTTGTCTGCACTTGATGGCGACAACTTTAAAACTTTATTTGAAGGTCAGAAAGTTGAATTCGCCATTCACCGCGGAGACAAGGGTCCTGCTGCTGCAAACGTAACACTTTGCGATAAATAAATCATTGTGGGTCTGCGATAACTATAAAGGATTATTCCTGAGTAGACAGATCCATAACTTAAATCAGATGAAAGTCGTTTATTCATAATATCTGATCAGCATATTTTTCAAAATTATGAGTATGCTAACCGATGTGATGAAGTGCAGTACTACTGCATAAAAAGTCTAAAAGCACAAACTAACCACATGTTAAATAAGAAGTGCGTAATGGCTTTGACCTTAATGGCATCTGCCAGTTAATATCCACGAGAGAACAGGGTAATAGAATATGATTAAAGTCCTTGTTTTCTTTAATGCTGAATCCTGTAAAGTCATGACCGTTCTGGAAGGTATATCCTCTATCAGGCAGGAATATCCAAACGGTGAAGAAACACATCTTCGGATTATGTCTGCAGGTTTTCCTTCCTTAACTGGCGATCATGGTATTGTTTACGTGGCTACTGACAGGGAGTTAACGTCACAGGAGATACTTGATGCGGCCAGGAAATATTTATAGCATTTTTGTCATGCTCTCTGCTCCACGTTTAATTGCATGCTTACCCTATTTATCAGAATCGAACAAAAATGAGTTGAAAAAATTTATGGCCTGCTAACAGCAGGCTTTTTTTTTACATTACACTTTTTTAGAAACACCTCTATAAAGAGAGAGTAATTCGCTACCTTCTGACAAAATGCAGGTGTCTCTCCCCTGCGTGCCATCTTGCCATTTGTGAAAAACCTTGCTAAGTGGCGGCGCTGTCTCTCCTCATTTTAAATCTCATCAGGTGTGACTGAAGCAATAAGTTATGAGGATATAAAAAGGCTCTCCGGATGACTCCTGGCATCATAGTTTTAAGTACCTTCAAAAACGCATGGACATTTCGTAGGAGTTGTAATTTAGTTCTTACACATTCTTCTTAATTTTTTCTTGCGACAAGAGATTTATATAAGTAGTCTAAACCTCGTTAATAACAATATGTCCCAATCGCATTAAAATGCTCAGTAAGAAAAATCGGGTCGATGAGCAACCGTCGACATTGGTATTTGCTGAACAACGAAAAAACTTTAAAAGGTCTCTTTATGTCAGATGCTCTAACACAGTTAAACAATATCCGTACCTTACGTTCTCAGACTCGTGAAATGTCATTAGATGTACTGGAAGATGTTCTGGAAAAGTTTAAAATTATTCTTATAGAACGACGAGAAGAAGAGACATTACGTCTTGCAAATGAAAGTCAGCGCCGCGATAAACTGGAAACACTTCGTCAGATGATGCTTGATGAGGGTATCGACCCCTCCGAACTTTTAGCTGCTATTGGCTCTCCAGGTAAGGCTAAAAGGACGCGCTCCCCCCGCCCCGCGAAGTATCGATATACTAACGAAACTGGAGAGTCAAAAACATGGTCAGGTCAGGGGCGAATGCCGAAGCGGATCTCAAATCTGATTGCTGAAGGTGGGGAATTAAAAGATTTTGAAATCAGCTAAAAAGAGCCGGGTAAAACCCGGCTCTTTTTTGTAAATGCCGCAAGTTGCCTTAGAGAATAGTCGAGAAACATTTAGTTCCGTCGATGTAGCCGAGGCGCTGTTTAAAATCACAGTGCTGCTTAAGGGAGAAACCGGTTATCTTGCAGATCGCTACAGCGAGTGAAAAGAGAGCCATCAGGAGCTTTCATTCCGAGTCAATCAGGACAAAAAATAACGTATGTTCTTCGTGAATCCATACTGCATGAGCTTAACAACGTCTGCCATTGGCACTAAGCGGACTTTTCAACATCAGGACATTTCTAACGAGCCAGTGATTAGACAATCCTAGTGAGCTTTGACATGCGATGTAGTGGCTAAATGGAGATGTCCGTCTCGGGGCTGCGGATGTTTTCCTGGACTGTTATGTTGTGATTCCAAGATGCTGTCGGCACTTCACCGGACTCATTGCACCTAATTAATGCTCAACAACTGCAATTTTCTGTGCACGAGAATAGCGTTCTCTTGGCTTTAATCCCTTGGGTAAATCGCCCTTCTTTTCATAAATCCGAACCCAACGGCTCAACTGTTTTGTGGACAGATATCCTAACTCCATGACAACAACGGAAGCTTTGTTTCCGTACCAGTAATAGAGTTCGACGGCCCGGAGTCGGTCCTCGTATGAATGCATAAATTAACTCCTGAAGGTCCAGGAATTCGTCTGCACCTCATCCAGGCCAGTTTAACGCGTGCTTAGAAGAAGTACTTAAAACGCACGCGCGCGCCGTAGCGATCGTCGTCATCGCTCTGGCTCAGCTTATTGTCGCTATCCAGAATGGAGTAATAGGCGCCGAGATAGATATTAAAGTTCTGCATATTCATCACGTTCGGAATTTGATACGACGCGTGGAAGGTATGAATATTGTAGGTGCCTTCATCCTTAATCCAGCAATCGTTATCGCAAATCACCCCGGCATAATCGCTGATTTTGTTATGCGCGTAGATATATCCCAGCTCGAAGCGCCGCCACAGCGCGTTCACCCCGGCGGTCAAATCCTGTTCGTTGCTGGCGTCCATATAAGCGGTGTTCAGATTCACCACCACCCCGTCCTCCGGGTCGCGCTTCAGGCCGTTCCAGGTCATGGTCAGGCCATAGCCGGTGCGCCCCGACTGATCGATAAAGTTGCCCTGGGCATCTTTATAGCCGTAGGCGTTCTGCACCACGTTCGCTTCCATGGCCGCGGCAACGGAAAATTCGTCTTTCGCCCATGACACCACCGGACGCAAATAGGCGACGTTCTTTTTCTGCTCCATATCTCGACCATGGTAGCCATCGTTGTCGTACAGCGACGTACCGTCTTCCAGCAGGGTGTTGAGCTCAAAATACCAGTTATCAAGCTGCTTGCTCAGCAGAAAGTTGCCGCCTGCGTCAGAGCGGCCGCGCCCCTCTTTCATCATATAGATATAGCCATGGCCGTCGCTGTAGAGGTCGTTGGCGGTATTACCGGAGTGCTCGACGAAGGTGTCCTGGTTCAGCGGGAACATATCGTACGCTTCAAAGCGCCCCACTTTCACCTTCCAGTCGTTCTCCTGACCAAAGAAGAAAACCGCGTCGTCGAGGTTCATCGAGCCGGTCATATCCGCCAGCGGCTGGACAGAGAAACCGGCAAAATAGCCGTTATCCGTTTTGCGGATACCGTCGAAGCCGAGCAGGATACGGCCGTTTAAATCCCACTTATCGTAGGTGGGATCGCTGCCGACATCGGCGTTGGTCATCGCCAGCAGACCGTGTTTGCTTTCCGCGTCCATGTTGAACTCCACGTCGCCGTAGATTTTCAGATCGCCATAGCCGGATAATTTCAGCTCCGGGACGCTAAGATTCTTTTTACTCTCCGCGGTTGCTGCCGCGCTGTTTACCGGCACACGAGTTTGCGCCGCCTGAATCGCGGCATTCTGCTTCGCCTGCAAATCCCGCACCTGGCCTTCCGCTACCGTCGCCCGGCTTTCCGCGGCGGCTAGCCGCGCTTCAAGCTGTTCCATTCGTTGTTCCAGCGTCAGTTGATTATTTTTTCCGACCGCCGATCCCGTCATTAAACACAAGCCTAGCGCTATTGATAATGTTGTTTTATTCATTTTTATTTTCCCAGAGGTAAAAGGTGGGATAAGGTGAATAAAAATATTCACCTTTTATATTTTGATTTTTATTTAGCAGAAGAATGAATGAAATAACGTGTAATCTGCCTCCTTAAATAACGTCATTCGCTATACGGATTAACAAACAGAGTGAATATTAATTTCCAGCAACCGGTGTCGCCCTGAAGGCATTACGCGCTCGGTCTATGACCACCTGTGCGTCACTGCCGCTATCAAGTATCGTGTTTTGCGCGGATTCTTTTTCTACCTGTACGGCGACCGCATCGAGTTCTTTTAACCTGGCCGTCGTCAGCAAAGCGCTGACCTGCGCCGCAAAGCAGGCATCCTCTTCAGAGGGCTGCGCCTGCGCCGCTGACGTCTCCGTGGTCGCCACGATATGGTTATTCACAATATAATTCCCTTTGCCGGAAACAAGGCGGATGATGACCGGTTTTATTCCCAGCGGCTTGAGATACTGGACATCAATCGTTTCGGAAATATGATTGGCAATAACCGAATTATTACTGCCGTTTATATGCAGCAAGCCATAGGCGTCATCCAGGCCGTTGTCATAGGCCTGCATCGGCGGCCAGGGTTCACGATCGCGCAAGAAATGGTTTGCCGAGATCAGATTCTCCGCGCAGTTGTTCTCGAGAACGAGCATTCCCGGATAAAATGAATGGAATCGATTGCTGGTGATGCTAGAGCGGACCACGCCCGATAAGTGCACGCTGCTCGCACCACGGGGAAAAATATTGTTGGTAGAAATCAATAACCCCCCGAAGTTTTGCGCGTAAATAGAATAGCCTTTATAGCCCGCGCCAATCAGGTTATCGGTTATTTTTGAAGCCTGCCCGGCGCCACGCAGCTCGATACAGTTACCGCATTCGGCGATAAAGTTATTATGGATCGCCATTGCATCGCTATTGTACGTGGTGAGGCCATGCTCCAGATAGATAAATCCCATCCCGGTAATGCGGAAAGCGTCCTGCGCGCTGGCGATATAAATGCCGGTTTTGCCGTTCGTATAGGTATTTTCCGGGTCGTTGTTTCCCAGCCCATCATCAACAAAGTGCAAACCATCAATACAGAAGTTTTCGAACGCCACCGAACTGATACGCGGCGCCCCGCTGCGTTTCACGTAAAATGCAGCGCCAGCATGTTCTTCATCGCCGGGCTGCGGGCAGAGATCGACCAGGATACGGCTCCCGCCCGGCCATATATCGTGCAAATTCGCCCACTCGTCCGCCGGCGTATTAAAGCGAATGCTCGAGGAGACAAAACCATGCCCGGAGCCCATAATTTTTAAATAACTGATATCAATTAAGACCTGCGTCTTCAGATGATAATCACCGGGCGGAATATAAATCGCGGCGCCCGGTTTACCCCCGTCGTTAATATCGGTTTCAGTTTGTCGCGATTTAATATCGGCGAGAATACTGTTAATGACTTCGCCAATATCCTCATACGGGTTGCCGACGTGCCACTGCGTAACATCATAATAATTTTTACGTACCATGAAAAACCGCCTCTAATGATAATAAGAAATCGAACATCAACGCTTAAATTTGACTTTGCTTATTCCTGCGAATACGTCGAGCGATATTGCGTAAGCTGTGCCGGCGCGCCGGAGAGCTGGATCCGGGTGAGCTGACTGCATGAGTAATAGCGTCGCGTACCGCATACGCTGCCCTGATTTGCGAAGACCTCAACAATCCCGGCATCAAAACACAGCGTGACGTCGCTGACGCCGGCCACCGGCGCGCGGTAACGCCCATCGTCCCGGCCTTTTTCATATAGCGTCAGATTTTTACCGTCCTGTTCGAGGATGATTTGCTGGCCGCTATCGCCCGTTAACGTCAAACGGAAACCACCGGCAGGCATAAAGGTTACAATGCCGGCTTTACAGCCTTTCTCATTAACCCAGATATCACCGTCATCCAGCGCATGGCGGCTGACGACCAATGATTCCGGCGGCAGCTCCGGCATCATGCATAGCCGCTGCTGCGCATTGAGATGAAAGCGACGCGGGAGCGACATTTCCCCCGAGTAAGCGGAGTCCACCGGTTTCTGCGTCGCCCAGTTATATAACCAGGCAAAGCCGATTCTTCGGTCGTCCTCACCCCAGGTTTGCAGGGCGTAGAAATCCGTACCGAAATCTAAAGTCTGCAGCGGCTGCTCGGACGGCGTGAAATAGCCGTTCCGGAAAGTACCGGTCTGGGCAAAAAGCAAATTATGTCGCCCGGTTGTCGGCTCCGTGTAGCCAACGACGCCGATAATTAATACCCATACGCCATCCAGGCAGAAGAAATCCGGGCATTCGACGCAGCGACCGCCGTTTTCGCGAAAATAGCCGGGAGCGACATACAGCACATGATGGAACGTCCAGCGTTCACTATCCGCCGAGTGAAATAGCAGCATCGCCGGATCGCCATTTACCGACGCGCCGAGGATCATATAAAAGGTGGCATCGGCCTCTTCGTACCAGACTTTTGGATCGCGGAAATCGCAGTCCACGCCCGCAGGCAGGTCGGTTAAGACGGTTTTTACCCATTCCGGCTTATCGTAGTCGTCGTGCGCAACGGCCATTTTCTGCACTTCCCGGTATCCGCGATACAGATCGTAAGCCGGGAGTCGTTCGGTATACCAGAAGCGGGTTTTTCCTTGTTTATCAATATACGCGCTGCCGGAAAACGCACCGCCCGTCGCGCCTAACGCGGAAAGATTCTGCTCTGGCTGCAGGAAAACCGGATAATGCCGCCAGTGATACAGATCGCGGCTCACCGCATGATTCCAGTGCATTGGGCCCCATTGGCTGGAGTGCGGATGATACTGATAAAACAGATGCCATTCGCCGTTCTTGTAGTGCAGCCCGTTAGGGTCGTTCATCCAGCCGGTACGCGGCGAGAAATGCAATGCCGGACGCAGCGGCTCCTGCAGATACTCGTCAGCAATATCCTGACCGCTCATCAGGCGCAAATCCTGCCCGGCTGTCGCGATAAAGGTGACGCCGCTCGCGCGCAGTGAATCCGGATGCCAGGTGTAACAAAGCGATATCTCGCTATATTCCGACTGCCACTCCAGGGTGGCAACGCCGTCCTGAAACGAGGTCCAGGTAAAATACTGGAAATAGCCCGACGCCTCCTGAATCTTAAATATAACCTGACCGTTCACGCGAATAGAAAACAGGGGTTGCGCCGCCGGTTTGGACGCTTTCAGCCACAAATCAATGCGCTGACCTTGTTTTATATTAAATGACAGGGACATCCTGAACCTCCTGTGGTTGACCGCGACCTTTTTCCAGCTCACGTTTTGCAAGATCCGTTTTGATTTTCTCAAGGAACGCGTTATTCAGCTTGAAGTAGCGCACCAGATACGCGCTGATGAAATAACTCACCATCGGCAACAGTGAGAACATCATGATAATTCCTTGAATAGTCTGAGAATTCTGCTGCGGCTCATTCGCGACATAGCCGGTAAATGCCAGAATCCAGGCGACGATTGCGCCAGCGACCGCCAGCCCCATTTTGAGCATAAACAGGTTTCCCGCAAAGGAGATGCCGGTCAGGCGTTTACCAAATTTCCAGTCACCGTAGTCATCGACGTCGGACATCATCGCCCACAGGATGGGGCCAGACTGAATTAAATGCAGAATGTTAATGACGATAAATAGCGCCATCAGCGGGGTCAGTGATTGCGGATCGATAAACCACAGCGCAAATGACAGGATACCGAGAATAATGTTAATAATGCGGAATAGCGCCAGCTTATCAAAGCGATCGGTAAGCGGTTTGGCAAGCACGCTGCCCAGCATATTACAGGCCACGCCCAGCGCCATAAAGAAGGTAATAAATCCGACAGACGCCTTCATGACATAAGTCGCATAATAAATAGTGACGCCACCGCGGATAAATGCCGGAAAAACGTTCAGGAAAGTAATAGAGATCATTAAGAGCCACTGATCGTTTTTGATAATGTCCCGCAGGTCTTTTTTCAACGACTCGTTTTGCTTAACCGATACCACCCGCTCTTTAATGCTGGAAAAGCAGAACAGGAACATCAGCGTTGCCGCACCACCCATAATGACCATGGTCAGCTGGAAACCGGAGGCGCGGTCGCCATTACCCAGCCAGTCCGTTAACGGCAGAATAGAGGAGGAGATAATTAATGTTGCCAGGCCATTCAGGAAAAAGCGCCATGACAAACAGCCCATACGCTCTTTCTGATTGAGGGTAATGACGCCGCCGACCGAGCAATAGGGAATATTAATCGCGGTATAAATCAGCGACATAACCAGATAGGTAACCCAGGCATAAATAATCTTGCCGTTCATGCTGAGCTCTGGGGTCGTGAACATCAGTACCGCCCCCAGACCAAACGGAAATGCCATCCATAATAGCCATGGACGGAATTTTCCCCAGCGCGACACGGTGCGGTCGCAGATTGCCCCCATCAGCGGATCGCTAAACGCGTCGAAGATGCGAATCACAAGGAATAATGTGCCCACCACTCCGGCATTGAGGCCATAGACATCGGTATAGAACCACGTCAGATAGAGCGCCAGTACGCTCCATATCATTCCTGAACCGGCGTCACCCATGCCGTAGCCGATCTTCTCCCTCAGCCCCAGCTTTTCATAAGCGCTTGGCTTTTCCATTGCGGTAGCAGACATAAATACACCTATTTTTTGTTAAAAGGAGCCCATGGCGCCAAATTTCGCGCCATTTCTAAACATAAATCCCTTACAGGGAAGTAATATTAATTTTTACGCTGCTCTCACGAATAATTAACCGAGAGACAATTTCGTGCATTTCAATACTGTCCGGCTGCTGTTGATGTTTCACCATCTGAAACGCGAGGTGAGCAATTTCATTTACCGGCTGTGCAACGCTGGTGATTTTTTTTGTTTGCGCCAGTAGGGTATTATCAAAGCTGGCAATCGCAATATCTTCAGGAGCGGAGATGCCTTTTTCTTTTAGTCCATCGATAATATAGTTTGCCGCAATATCATTATACACTAAGAGGCATGTACAGGTTCGCGTCGGCTCGCTGAGTTTCTCGATAACATCATCAAGAATACTAATATGGCCTGATATCTTTTCACCCTCGCCTTTGGCTATCCAGAACGAATTATCTTTAGCAAGCTTTAAACCGTGACTCGCTATTTTTTTGCTGTACGACGAAACCTTACGGCTATCCACCCCTTCCTGGGCCACAAAGCCAAATGAAAGATGGCCTGTATGAATAAAATGTTCCGCAATACTTTCTGCGCCCCGGTCCTGATTAATCGATACGGAATTAAAGAACCGGGATACCTGGGTGACGACGGCGACCGGGATCCGGGTAATGCTTAACCATTCTGAAAGTTCGGCTTCTGCTTCTGTCGGCACCCATAGCAAACTGTCAATGCCCATCCCCACTAAGGTCTGAATAATATGTTTATCCTGCTGCGGCTGATTCTGATGCGTTTTAACGATCACCGATTTGCCGATATACCGGGCCTCTTCTTCCACCGTCGCCAGCAGTTCACAGAAGTGAGGATTCACCAGATTAGGCAAAACCACACCAATCAGCCCTGAACATTTCCCGCTAAGCTGAAACGAACTTTTGCTGGGAACATAGCAAAGATAATCCATTGCATCACGCACCGCCTGCCGCGTTTCCGGCACGACGCTGGGATGATTGTTAAGCACTCGCGACACGGTCGCCGTCGAGACCCCAGCTCTTTTCGCTACGTCTTTAATGGATGCCATGATGATTGAATACGCCCCCTAACACTGGCGCTCACTATAAATGGCGAGCGCGGTTGAAAATGTAAGCCAGTTCACATGTTGCTTTGTTACATGGAATCACGTTCCATGGCTCATGTCGAAATATCTCTCATAATTCATGTCCTTTGAATCGCCACGGTTTAGGTAGCCATTTTTCGGTATGCAGATAATCTCCAACTTCCGCTTTTGGCACGAAGCGGACTAGGTCACTGAGGTGAAGGTCCGCTGTGAGCGATGAGCGGACATCGTCCAGTTTAAACAGATGCCCGCAATACATACAGCAAGCTTGCCAGAGGTAACTCTGCTCTCCTACAAATAAAGTGTCCGCTTTGAGTAGGCAATCTGAGGGAGCGCTAATATGAAAAAGACCACAAGGATAAAATATCTCTGTGGTCATGGCTTCTTGATTCGAAAAATCTTTATCAGGCGAGCAATTTCATTGCCCTTTATTGATAACGGTGGATAGATTTTACTTAATCTAACAAGCTGGAGTTTTTAAGGGCATGAGAAACGTCCGGTAGCATGGGAAAAGAGTTTTGCCCGCCATATTTCTGTATTGAACAAGAGCTAATTTCAGCAGCAAAGGGGATCGCGTCCGTCAGCGAAAAACCATTAACAATGCAGTAGGCAATACCTCCAATAAATGAATCGCCGGCACCGGTGGTATCAACAACATCCGGACAGAATACAGCCGGGAAATGTCGAGTGCCATGTTCCTGGGACAATACCGCCCCTTTTTCACCGAGGGTAATGATTACCTGTCCCTTCACTCGTTTATGCAGTCCGGTTGCACAAGAATGAGCGTCATCAATCGAAGATACATCGGCACCGCTCATGAAGGCGGCTTCTGTCTCATTAACAACCAGGTAGTCCACCAGACTCAGGGCGTGGGCGGAGACATCCCGTGCCGGGGCGTTATTAAGGATAATGCGGCAATGGTGGGTGCTGGCAACGCCGATAATATACTCAACAACGGGGGCCGGAATTTCTGACTGAAGAATAACCAGTGGCTGTCCTTCGAAGAGTGACTCAGTGATGTCATCTTCACTGATAAGGTAATTAGCGCCTTTGATAATGGTGCTGCAGTAGTCACCTGATTCAAGGATCTGGACGATACCGATACCTGTGGTGGTACCCCGCTTGTTTACATTCTCTACCGATACATTATTCTCACGTAAAGAGTTGATCAGCTCGCTACCATAAATGTCATTTCCGACACACCCAACCATGCTGACGTTCAGTCCAAGTCTAGAACACTGCACCGCCTGATTAGCCCCCTTCCCACCTGGCATGAGCATTAACTCATTGCCAGTAAATGTTTCGCCCAGTTCCGGAAGCCGATCCTGCTGGACTAGAATGTCATAGTTCAGACTACCAATAACGACTACATCACTTTTCATCTTTTCAACCTTTAACTGGCGGTACGCTTGGACGCTACCGCATTTCTGGTGCTGAGTAAGCTATTTTTACTTTTGTCACTGGTTTTACTGGCAATAATGGTAAAAATAGCGTCAAGAATATTCAGATGTACTATTCGGGTGGTAGCATTCTCGCCCGTGATCGGGTTATTTTTTACTGCCGAAATAATTGAATGTCGGGCAATAAGGCTAAGCGGACTGTTCGGATAATTAGTTAAACAAATCGTTTCTGCGCCGCTCTCATTTGCCATATTTACCATCTGGATAATATCCGACGTTTGTCCGGAGTGGGACACGGCCAGAAGAATATCACCTTGCCGCATCAGCGATGCAGTCATCAGCTGTTTATGACTATCACTAAATACTGATGAGAAGATACCAATTTTTAGTAGCTTATGATTGAAATCATCACAGATTGCACTTGAACCGCCACAGCCAGCAATAAATATTCTGGCTTCTTCAGGCTTATTAATGAATAGATATGCAACCGATTTGATGACGGCACAATCAATGACATTTAACGATTCTTGCAGGGCAAGAACAGAATTAAGAAAAGTACTTTCAAGAACACTTTCAACATACTTTTCCGAATCGGGAATAACCGGAATGTCAACAGTGTTTTCAACGGCGTTCATGTTATTAGAGACGCTTAACTTCAAATCATGAAACCCGGTAAATCCCAGTTTTTTGGAGACTTTGGTTATGCTCGATACGCTAACCTTCAAATAATTAGCAATTTCTGTGATTGACATACGTGCCAGGGACTGAGGGTTATCATCTATAAAGCGGGCGATAGCTCTCTCTTTTTTACCTAGTTCAGGAGCCAGCGTTCTCGCAAGTAAAAATACTTCATTACCCTTCAGCCTGCTGTGCATAACCCCTCCTGTAAATGTGAAAACGAAATTAGCACGACAAAATGATATGAAATGTTATCTGGGTCACATCCTATAAAATACTTTACTAATGTATTTTACTTTCAGTAAAATATTCATCTGGTTAATTGGTATGAAATTTTACAGTCAGTAAAATTAAATTTTAATGTGTTGATTTTAAATGATTTTACTGGAAATGGATTTTTTATGTCTGAGCGGTATAATTTTATTTATTTGCAGTAATATTTTCCCGCTTCTATTTACTGAGATGAAATTCAATCTTATAAAAACACCTGGAATACAAAACAAGGTGACTGCAATGAAATTTTCCTCCCGAATTAATTCTTTCCGTTCAAGACCTGAACTATTCGATGCGAAAAACAAAATGGATACGTGTGATCTCATTACCCGTATGGGTAGTGTGGAAGGATTAACACATATCGAACTAAACTATCCTGAGCATTTTATTGGCCAGGATAAAGAACTGATTAAAAAATGTATTGCTGATAATGGTCTTCAGGTAGGTGGTATTGCGCTGCGCTACAATAAAGACTTTATTGATGGCGAGTTTACCAACCCGAATCCTGCGTTGCGCAGTAAAGCCATTGAGACGACGCTGGAAGCCGCTGAGATGTGTAAATTTCTCGAGGGCAATACCGTCACCTTATGGTTTGGATATGACGGCTATGATTACCCGTTCCAGCAAGATTACTTCCGCGCGTATGAGCTGCTCGTTGATGCCTTACGCATCGTGACCCAGGCACATGGGGATATGCAGTTCAGCTTTGAATACAAACCTTATGAGCCGCGTACTTTCTCCTTTATTGGGGATGTTTCCTCAACCTTGATGTTGATTGATGATGTTGGCAGTGACAATCTGGGTATCACTCTCGATTTCTGCCATATGATCATGAAGAAGGAAAACCCGGCCTTCTCCCTGTTCCAGTCAGCTCGTAAAAACCGCCTCATCGGTTTCCATCTTAATGACGGCTACGGTCATTTCGATGATGGCCTGATGCTGGGCTCCGTACATCTTTTACAGACCCTGGAATATATCTACTACGCAAAGCGCGTTGGTTTTAGCGGTCTGATTTACTTCGATACCTTCCCGAGCCGCGAAGATCCGGTCGCTGAGTGCGCTCAGAATATACGTATGTACAAAGCATTGTCTGACTTTATTGACCGTCTCAGTATTCCTGAAATTGAACAAATGATTCAAAGCCAGGATGCCTTGAAAGTACAGGGTATGTTACTGAAAATGATCGCCGAATAATTAAAAAAAATCATAATCTTACCTCGTATCATCGACCAGTCAGTGTCTGACACTGGGGGAAATATGTTTGAAAAGATAGGTTTACCCAGAAATTTATTATGGGGATATATTGGCCTGACCATCTTTATGATCGGCGATGGTGTTGAGCAGGCGTGGATCTCAATCTGGCTTGTTGAGAAGGGTCTGTCTGTTGCACAGGCATCCTACCTGATTACCGCGTATGGTGTCACTGTTACGCTGGCAGCCTGGGTTACTGGCGTTCTGGTTCAGACGCTTGGCCCGCGTAAAGTCATGTTTTACGGTCTGGTAACCTTTATCATTGGCAGTATCGGTTTTATCAGTGTTGGCCTTAAACACATGGAAATGGTGTGGATGCTTCCTTTCTACGCTTTACGTGGGATTGGATATCCTCTGTTTGCTTACTCATTCCTGATATGGATTAACTACAGCACGCCGGTTGCGCGCAGGGCGACTGCAGTTGGCTGGTTCTGGTTTACGTTCTCATTAGGGCTGAGTGTAATTGGGCCTTTCTTCTCTTCGATGGCGTTACCGGTACTGGGTGAGATCCACGTACTCTGGGTCGGCTTACTGTTTGTCCTGGTCGGGTCTGTTCTCGGGATCTGGGTCAACCGTGATGTTGTTCCTGCTTCAGAAATACACCCATTCAGCGCGGGTGAATTACTGAAAGGGATCACTATTCTGCAGCGGCCGGTCATCGCGATGGGCCTGGTCGTGAAATCAGTAAACGGTATCGCGCAGTACGGGCTGGCTACCTTCCTGCCCCTGTACCTGATCAGCTATGGCTACAGTAAAACAGAGTGGCTGCATATGTGGTCTGCAGTATTCCTGGTAGCCATTTTTGCCAATCTGTTCTTTGGGTTCTTTGGGGACAAATTTGGCTGGCGGAAAACCATTATGTGGGTCGGGGGATTTGGTTATGCCGCTGTTCTCATTCTGGTGTGGGCGGTCCCTCAGGTGCTGGGTCATAATTTCTATGTGATGGCATTTGTACTTTGCCTTTGCGGCGTGACCATGGCGGGCTATGTTCCTTTGTCAGCGTTATTTCCGATGCTTGCCCCGGACAGTAAAGGAGCCGCAATGTCAGTACTGAACCTTGGTGCAGGCCTGGGAGCCTTCATCGCTCCCGCTATTACGGCGTTGTTTTATTCATCACTTGGCGCAGGTGGGGTGCTCAGCATCTATGCCGGTTTGTATATCCTTAGCGGCGTGCTTACACCTTTCCTCAAAACACCTGAGGAGCTTAATCAGCAGGCTGAACTGAAAGATAAGGTCGCATAATCGGGTGTAACTTTACTACAAGGTCCGGGTAATCCCGGGCCTTAGTGAATCGCCACGGGTTTAACCGACATCCAGCCAGCTTTTGAACCGTTATGACTTCTTTAAGATTATTTATAATTTTTTAGTTGACCAGGCACTCAAAATTTAACGTTATTGGGTTAGACGGAAGGTCTGCTTTTGGCACAGGGCTGCTGTTGCAGCCCTGACAACCTTAGACTTCAATCGATTCAGAGATCTCTAACGCATCATCGACTTCGATGCCTAGATAACGGACAGTGCTTTCCAGTTTCTTATGGCCCAACAGAAGTTGGATCACCCGAAGATTCTTGGTTTTCTTGTATATCAGGTAAGGTTTTGTTCTTCTCATGGAATGTGTGCTGTAAAGCGAAGCTTCGAGACCAAGCTTTTCTACCCACCCATGAAAAATTCGGCTGTATTGTCGGGTTGATATGTGCCGGTTAGTTCCGATCCGAGACCGAAACAAGAAGTCTTTACTGTGCAAATTGCCAAGCTTTATCAATGCAGCAACAGCTTCTCTTGTCCCTTTGGTTATCTCAAATTGCACAGGGCTACCGGTTTTCTGTTGCAGCACCGTTGCTCTGCTTGAAACCGAGCTACCATATGCAACATCAGATACTTTGAGGTTCACCAGATCGCAGCCTCGTAGCTTACTGTCTAAGGCCATATTGAACAGAGCTAAATCACGCGTTTTACCTTCCAGTTCAAGCCGGATTCGGATCCCCCAGATATGAGATATCTGAAGTGGTCTTTTTTGGCCTATGATACGGTCTTTATTCCACGGTGACGTGTTCATACTCAAATCTCCTGCAATGTGGGAGATTTGAGTATGGTTGTCTCTTATGAGCGAAGAGCAGATGTTTGCATTTTCGCTCATACATCGATAAATGAAATATGGCTTACGGATTACATAAAAAGAGCCCGGTGTAATCGAACAATATAATCTGCAGTCGGATTGGATTGCTTATCGCCCATTCGCTCCTGAATTGCCTGAACAGCAATATCCCGACGCGCAGGCAGCCGTGTTTTTTCCGTTGCGGCGATCGCTGACTTCATTTCATCAAATGTGAGGTCAGTACAGTAGCAAGGTGCACCCGGTTGTTGACGCCATGACTCCTCAACTGTACCTGCACCGAAGGCGTCAAACCCCGTATCACTGACAAGACGCATAATCAATTTTTTGTGCTCTACGATATTCCCTGCCACCGGAATTGAAATACGTCCTGCTGTACCCTCTGCTTTACCTTTTGTAGCGAGAGAATCTGAACCTATTGCATTCCAGGCCTTCACCAGTGGACGGTTCAGGAGATGCGCTACCCACGCGCTTTCGACCTGACCATCTGAGAACCCATCGATGATTCCGTCGCGATGTGGGTAATAGTTCGACGTGTCAGCAACGATAACATGACTGCGTAATGTCCGGATCAGAGGCGCGATATCCGCAACCTTTGCCATAGGTATGGACAGGATGACAACCTGTGCATCCTGTACTGCACTGGCTGCATCGGCTGCTTCAGCGCCCGTTTCAAGCACGTCGGGGGCTATCGTTTCAGGCCCACGTGAATTTGCAACCTTAACGGAGTGACCGGCAGAGGCGAGACTGCGAGCAAGCGTTTTACCGATATGGCCGGTTCCCAGAACAGCAATCCGGTACTTTTCATAATTAATCATAACATCCCCTTTTTGGCTCAGGCCGTTACTGCACGGTTACGTTTAACGATGGCATCATGAGTGAGTTGTTCGCCTGCAGACATAAACTCCTTGATCAACGCATCTCTGTTTAGTGGAGCGCGAGTTTTATCCGCTGCCTTAAGGGCTGCTTCAAGCTCTCCGGTTTTTAGCTCAGTACAGTAGGCTGGCGTGCCGGGCTGTTGCCGCCATGATTCGCTAAGCGTACCGGCATCAACTGCATCGAAACCGGTCTGACTGACCAGTTCTAGTGCAACAGATTTTGCTACCGTACTGTCGCCGGCAACCGGAATAGCGATACGTGAGGGTGAACCGGCAACCAGCCCTTTATCTTTAAGCGTCTCGGCCAGAACAGCGTTCCAGGCTTTGACAAGAGGGCGTTTGACTATTTCACTGGCATACACGCTTTCAGGTTTGCCTTCACGGATCTCTTCAATGTCCCGGTCGCGGAAGGGATAGTAGTTAGACGTATCAATGACGATCACGCTCTCCGGAACATCACGCAAGAGTTCAGCCAGTTCAGCATGCTTATCAAAGGGCGTAGAGAGGATGATGACATCCACATCTCGTACGGCTTCCTGACGCTCAACCGCCAGTGCCCCAGCTCTTCGCGCAATCTCTGCAATTGTTTCCGGTCCCCTTGAGTTAGCCAGTTTGACCTCATGGCCCTGCACAGAGAGCTTATGTGCCAGAGTCGCACCAATGTTTCCAGCGCCAATAATGCCTATTTTCATACCAGTACCTTTTGTCTGAGTGGAGGATGATCAGTTATCAGCGGGATGGGCAAAGTTATTGAGGGTATCTCGTAACTCCTCGAGCTTCGCATCCGATAACTGACAGGCTGATTTGATTTTTTCGGTTACGTGCCACAGCTCGCTTTGCAAAGCGAGCCCGTCATCCGTAAGAGTAATGAGGACTCGCCTTTCGTCAGCGCGATCCCGCATGCGAACTATGCGTCCGGCAGCCTCAAGCCGTTTGAGAAGGGGGGTAATGGTGCCGGTATCCATGCCGAGCTTATTCCCGATATCACCCACGGTGCGTGGGGTTCCGTTAAACAACTCCAGCATGACCAGATACTGGGGAAAGGTTAGCCCCAGCGGGTCCAGCAACGGCTTATGTAACCGGTTCATGCGGCTCGCCGCACCATAGAGGGCAAACGAAAGTTGTGTCCCTATTTCCTGTCGTGACTGCATGCTCATATGCCAATCCGTTACCTTGTAGATGATTATATAGTGCACTAGATAAAACCATATAACAAACTTTTAATCAGTTAAAGAGTGATGAATGAGTAATTCGTGCGGTATGACAATGACAACAAAGCAGGCTGAGAAGTCTCCAGACTGACGGGTACTATCGTTCCAGGCTATTCAAACAGGTCCGCTTCTGGCACAAAGCTGCCCATGCAAGATTCGCTGAGCAGTTCTGAGCGTGAAACAGCCTTTGCGTCATAGTAAGTTGGTTAACGGTGAAAAGGTCTTGCAATGCCTCTCATGCAAAACCTTCTAAGATAATGAAAACAGTAATGGTAGGCATCCCTGCCTACCAGTTACAACCTATTAGCTTATAAGCCGCAATAACTCATCGCGTTTGAGACAATAGCGCCTCGCCAACCGCTCACCACGATAGGGTATCTGACGTGTTGTTTTACCTTTAGCATCAGCATAAAGCACATTATTTTTAATTAGCACATCAATTGCATTTTTTAATGAAGTTGTTATATTTTCTTTGAAAAAAACCTTATCAACAGCAAACACAGCTGTATTATTTACTTCCATTTTTAATATATTAATGTCATTGACGACATCCTTCTTCGCCTTAATAAATCTAATGTCATCAAAGTCATTTTTAATTAATTCATCAAGAAATTCCTTTTTAAACATGTCAGAGAATTTAGCCTTCATCGGATTAACAGCACTCAGATAGCAATATGAAATAGCCGCCATAATCTCTTCTTCATCAAAAGGCAATATGCCAAATTTAATAGCCAATACACCTGCTGCATAAGTCAAAGCGAAACGAGTTGCGATCCGCCGTTTGACACCATCGTTACTTTGCTCTAAATCATGGTATTTAAGAAACTTATTAACTAATCGAGTTAATTTCTTGCTTATTACCTTACTGTCTTTAGTCAATAATTTATTAATAAATTTCTGGCCAGCCGTACCATAATAACGACTACAATTAGCCTGAAGCATTTCAGCGAATTCACCGCCACTTAAACCCTCAGGTAAAGTAGCAAAAATCCCGTATCCATTTTCATTGTTTGCCGGTACATCCACAAAACGAACCTGTTCTCCGCCTAAACGTTCCATAGAGCCATTTTCTGCATGCTGCCCAAGGCTCCACTCTCCAGTACTCAATGCTATTAAACGCCACCGGACTGGATATTGTTGGTACCCTGCAGCTCGTTGCTTTCCACATTCCTCACTTAACAGATAAATAATATGCTGAGCCAACTGGGCGGCTTTGCTCTCATCTTTATGTAATAATTTAAGTTCATTCAATAAAAGAACATTATCGTTATGCGCTGCTGCTATCTCTTCACATGCTGTTTCCGTCATTTTCCATGACTTAATCAGCCTTTTCATTCCCCTAACGGATGCAGCAACAAGCAAGGTGGTGCTTTTACCTTTAGAACTGTTAGCATAAAGGTGAAATCCTCCTGTTTCTATCTCAGTGTAATAAATACAATATCCGGCAAAAGCACTACATAAAGCCAAAACCATTTGAGGGCTATGAAGAACATAAGCTGCTACATGTTTCTGCCATTCCTCTAACGTTCCCTGACTACTTTCATTATTTGGAAATGCGGAGGAACCCGGATAAGCTAATGGAGCATAGCTGCTACATTTCCCAATCAAATGATTATTGACGGTTAAATAGTATAGTTTTCCATCAACATTTACGTATCCAGGCTTATCGCACAGGAGCACTCTTTTTTTAGGGTTTCGGCGTAAATTTATATAGATTTCATCCCATTCATCATTATCCAATTCTTGTGATAATCCCGCATCAAGTAACCTTTTACGTAAAATACGTTTGTCATCTATTTCTGATGCAGGAATCAATAAGCGTTCATATTTTTCATTATTAGTATTATATATTTTGACAAGCCGGTATGCTTTGTTTTGCCCAGCACTCATTATCGATAAAGCCAGAAGTTTTACCGTAAATTTACTTTTCATTATGTTTTTCCTGTTATTACTCACTCTTTCGCTAAAACTTCAGCACCAAAGAGCAAATCACAAATCACCAAATCACACTTACCAATGCCACTGGCATACAGCAGACAGAGTGGGCTGTAAGAACTGAACAGTGTTACCCACCACATATGCTCTATCATGGCTATCTACACCTCTGTTGAGGGTGCCAGTAGCATCTTCAGATGATTTCTCCCTATCGTTTTTGGACATTAACGCCAAAGTTCAGCTGTGATGCCTTCAGGCGATTCAGCTTGATGAGTGATTTGGCAAACACCAGTTTATCTTTAATGCGGCGTTTATTTTTGAATTTCTTTAATTCCCCATCTTTATTGATAAACCATGGGATCTCTAACCACATACCTGTTACGCAGTAACTCAACGCACTAGCAACATTATCAATATCATCGATTCGTATTGGACGATTCTTGCGTCCTTTTCGGACATATAAATTTTGAGGGCGCAGCATATAACTCCTCAGTTTTTCCAGTTTCTCTGGTTCATTAGGAACCAATAAATGAAAGTGTGGCATCCAGTGGCTACCTTTTGAATCATGAGTATAATTATGGTAATCCATATCAAAACCGCCTATTACAGGTTTTTCAAAACCAATACGACGAATAGTTTTATCCAGACTCTGCCTTATTGAATCAATATCCATTTTCAATAGTTTTCTACTAGGTGTCATATCTTTATAGATAATAAGCGTAACCATCTTGTATCCTTCATTTTCAAGAAGAAATGGCAGCCATTTCTTTAAAAAAATAAGACGGCGTTTACGCTGACATTTAGCACATGCCATACTTTTACATGGATCATCGTCCATACATTCTTCCAACTGCTTAGCTAAAGAAATATAACGTTGCTTGTTATTTTCTTTATAAACAGATTTTATTATTTTAATTCGCTCCCTATTTTCATTTTCTACATCACCCTGCGTTTCAAAATCAGGAATATGCTTAATTATTTCTTTAGATATTTCTTTCTTGTCAAAAATTGTCTTTTTATTTTTCATAATGTGATTCCTTAATAATTAGAAAAAATAAGCCACTTCCCTTCCTCAGGACAAAGAACTCCCGCTCTCATTCAAGAGAAATAAAAAATGGCTTGTATTTTAAATTTACTGAATACGTGTACGGCTATTTATCCATTCATTAATCTCATGCTCATAAAATCCAATTGCCCGTTTTGATAGTAAGACTTGCGAAGGGAACATTCCTTCAGCAATAAGCCTGTATAACGTAGCCCGTGATATTGCACAGCGCTGTATCACTTCATCCACTTTAATTAATCTATTTAACATAACTAATCCTCTTGTTGGTTGACGAGAGTATGTTAACTAATATCAAAGCGGCGTGTTTTTAGGGTGAGATTCAAACTTTCACATCAAAATAGTTGATAGATAACTCTAAACATAAGATTCTGCACTTCATGTGAATCTCACATGCCATGGATCCTTCAAAACTTACAGGAAAGGAGATAAAAACAGCTATGAGAAAAGAAAAATCAGGTCTCAATACTAAAAAAAACCTCAAAAATAAAGATAAAAAATCAGATAATATTGAAAAAATAGTTTTAGATAGGGAAAGAAATGCACAATATAAACGCAATAAAGAAGAAAAGTATGCTAAAAATGGATTTATCAATACAAAGATATATTTAGGAAGGGACGTGTATGAGAGGCTCGCTGAAATCTATGAAGACTTGCTTGGGGAAAAACTGAACTTTACTGGTAGAAAGAACACTGATGACCTCAGCCGTGTGATTAGTTACTGCATTGTTAAACTTTATAAGGCAGTGTATATCTATAACAATAAAGGCAGTCTTGATGATATTGAACCGGCAAAGACGAAAAAGGCTCAGCACATGTATGACCTGTATCAATCGGCCCTATATCGCTCTTTTTCAGGGAAAAATGATTTATCCTTAGTGTCGCAGCTTAATAATGATGGAGTTATCGCTCCGGGTACACTACACAATACTCATTACCAAAGGAAAAACATACGATGGGATAGAGAGGCGCTAGCCAACTTAATGGATCTGAATGAGCTTAATGAGACGATTAAAGTACTCAATGAAGGGTAAACCATCAGAACTTGTGAGCCTGGCTCTAGTAGGCCTTCAAAAGGTTAGACCACGGGATAGCTTCTCCAGCTCACTGCTATCCCGTCTGTCGTACAGTACCGTAGTGCTGATATCACTATGCCCTGCAAGTTGGCGCACAAGATTGATATCAGCACCCTGCTCTAACAAGCGGGTTATAAAGGTTCTACGTAAGTCATGGGGCGTGAATGGCTGCAAATCAGCCACATCCCTCAGTTGCTGCAAGATACTGGTGATCCCTGCTTCCGTCAGTGCCTTTTGCCCTGCTTGGCCATAACGATGTATATGAGTAAACAAAGCACCACTGCCAGGATTTGCTTTTATCCAGCTAATCAGGGCACGAGCTACTACGGGAGCAACGGTAATTTCCCGATATTTTCGCCCTTTTCCCCTGCGAATGGTGAGTGTTTGAGTGGCAATACAGTAGTCGTCGATGCGTAGTGCAACCAGCTCCCCAACCCGTAATCCAGCCCCACAGAGCGTTAGAACAATCGCTTTATCACGCTGCTGACGTATTTTCTGTGGATGCTGTTTAGCTGCCTGAATGAGCTGTTTTACTTCATCCTTGCTCAATGCCCGACCTTTACGATAACTGTCGCCTTTGACACGCTTAACGGTTCTAATACGCGCTAGATTGTCGGCATCCAGTAACTGTAAGTTAAATGCCGTCTGCGCAATGCCTTTCAGGGCTGCCAGTGTCATGTTTATCGTAGATGTTGCATATCCTTTGTCCAGCAATGTAGCTCGAGTTTTGGCTACATGCACATAGCGTAGTTGCATCCAATCGAAGTCATCAGCACGACTATCAGCTTTCAGTATTTCTGCACAGTTGTTTAGCAGAGAATACATACTGCGTCGGCCACTGGGTGCCAAGCCTCCCAGATAAATTGCCAGCGCCGTCTTTGATGTCGCTTTCTCTGAGCGAAATGACGTCAACTCGCTCTTATCGCCATGATTTTTGGTCATCATATTCGTCCATTAATGCATATTAACAAAAGCCAGCATTACAGCTGGCCGCGCTCTGCCATCGATACAGTGCAGTCTCCTGCAACAATAAAGTGATCCAATACCCTGACATCAATAAGCTCTAAAGCTTGTTTTAACTTTTTGGTAATGTGGCGATCTGAAGAACTGAACTCTGTACTACCGCTGGGATGGTTATGAACAAGGATGATTGCAGCCGCATTATGCTGTAACGCTAGTTTCACTACTTCTCTTGGATAGATTGGGGTTTCATTTACGGAACCCTGAAATAACTCACGCCAGACCTGTACGCGATTTTGGTTATCCAGTAAAACAACACCAAACACCTCATTTTCCCGTAAGGCCAACGTGAAAAGCAGAAAGTCACGTACATCATCAGGTGACGTTAGCTGCTTCCCCTTACGTACTGATGCTCGAAGTAGCTTTCTTGCCTGCTCTATCAATAGATGTTCAGTTGAGGTCATGGCTGTTTCCCCTGTCCAATAAAGTAGATAGCGTCTTTGAACAATTGATATTTCCCCTGTTGATGACGTAGTGACCAACGATGCCGGTGAATATGCTTACGTGAACCACTGTCAAAAAAACACAACCAATCATCATCAATATGCGTGACAACAGACCAGTGATACTGATCGCCCAGTAATATGACACCGTGGTTATGTTCAAGCCATTCCTGGCACTGCGCTAAAATGGCTTTCGTTGATACATTAGGTTGGGTAAGAAACGGACAGTAAACGGTGATGGGATAACGTTTGTAGCGGCTAGTTTGAAGGAAGTGCAGCAGACAATCTATTTGGGGAGATTCCATGCCGTTGGTAAGGTAATCGGCAATGCTACTGTGTTGGCTGAGATGATGAACGAGCGCTCTGAACAGCGGCTTTCGTCTGACTTTTTGACCATAGAACCAATAAAGCGTATTGATGACACTGTAAAGTCCACAGAGACTGTCCAGTTCACCCTGTTTTGCAGGGGCTAAAAGCGATGCTTGAATTTTTTCCATTGTTGAGCCACATATCTGTTGCTCATGACGTCATGAATAAGGTTTTACGCGTATTACTTAAATTTATTGTTTTAACTATCGTCCTGTCTCAACATTCCCATTGGACAGAGACGGTATAAATTTTCATTTTCCAATATTGAATAAAGTTACGTTGCCACAGTTCAAATAACGCGCCTCCTTCTTCAGGATCTAAATCGCCCATCAGATAATGCCAGACATACTCCTGACTCCAACTGATATCCATTTCTTTTTCCAGTTCAGGCCATACTGCACCCATAAAACTGAAATCGGTGAGATAATCAAATTGCCAGCCATCATTACATCGTATTAGACGGATCTCCACCGGGTGAAATCCCCCGCTCTCTGCTGTGTATTGAGGGTCTTGAAAATTAAGTATTACTGCATGGTGATTTACTTCAATTTTAGATGGTAAAGAAATAACACTTTTCAAAATAGTAATAAAAGCCTGGCTTATGGGTAAACTTAACCCTGACTGTTTAAAAGCCATTTTATTTTTCATAATGTATTTCCATTAATTAACACGAAACGACAATTAATCACTTATTAAAAACAATACAAACCTTCGTTTTAATAATTTATTTTTCAGATTTTAGACAACAATAAACCTCCCAATAAAAGGATAATAAAATATTTGTTTATTTGTGAGTAAATAACATGTGGCAAAGCATTTTAAAAAATGTATTTTGCCAACATTGATAATTATACCATCTATATAATAAAAGTCAAAAATAAATCACTTAAAAATCAGATGGTTATACTCATTATGACATTCTTCAGGCCTTAGTAGATAAATCCTCTGCCACTAACACCAGCGCCTGTTGTAAAATCTTTTCACGTGATGCAGGCGTCATCGATTTAAACAGCTGTATCCAAAGATTCAGTTGTTCATCAGAGGAAACCTGCACAGCCGAGCGCTCACTTTTTAGCGACATACTTGCGGCGCTGATATGATATTCAAACCCTTTTCCCTGAGTTCTCTTTCGCTTAATCCCCGGATGTATAGCAGCCAGCTTTTCCAGTCGCAGACGAGCACCTTTGGCAGTACCGGGCATCCCTTTCATTCCCACAAAACCAGCTACTGATAACCATTCGCCACTTTCATTGGAAGCATTATTGTCTGATATATGTAATTTTTTATCTTGACGCGTCATAAAAATATCACCAGATATCAAAGCATTAAAACAAAAGAGCACAAAAACAATAAAAAGATACTTGAAAAGTTCCTTTTGTTCGCTTTTAATATCACTGTAATGAATCAGTGGAGTTAATACCGTGAATAACTCACTAGCATCGCAAAAAAAGCGAACTAAGGGAAGTCAGCAGGACTGGCATAGAGCAGATATTGTGGCAGCTTTGCATAAACGTGGGCTCACATTATCACAGCTTTCACGCGATCAGGGACTTGCTGCAAGAACATTAAACAATGCCTTTGAACGTCACTATCCAAGGGCAGAAAGCCTGATAGCACAGGCTTTGGGTGTAACACCTGAAGAGATCTGGCCAAGTCGTTATCATGGGAAAAAAACCAAAAGGATACTTGAATGAGTACTTCTATCAGGGATGTTGTTTCAAGCTTCGATTACCTGTTTTCTTCACTTTATAGACGTGAATTTGTTAAAACGCTACGCCTGAATGAGTGTAACGAAAGGGAACTTTTACCACTGGTAAGGTGCTACCTTTTAGGCTGGTTTGGCGACAGCCTTACACCAGAAGTTCAGGCAAAGCTCCCTGGCACACTCACGGGCAACGGTTACATTGATTTTGTCATTGATGATGTCGCAGTGGAATTCGCCGTCAGACGTCCCGATGCCCCTAAAGCAACACTCTCCGCATACGTGAACGCGACTGAAATGAAAAAGCTGATGAAGTACGACGGTAAAGCCTTGCTAGTACTCTTCGACTTCTCAACCACACCATTTACAGAACAGCAGATTGAAGCTTTCAGAGACTGGCCTTCATTGGGACAAGGAAACCATAAAAAATCCGCTTTCAACGTTGCTTACTTCTATGTAGAAAATCGGCGACCGCTGTCATCAGGGAAAATTATAAAGAACATCCGAATATAACCATGTTGAACTAATGAAAAACGATCATGCATCAATTTCCAGAGGAATTAAAATGTCGATCTTTAATAAATTAAAAGAACATCAAAAAGACAGCGAAGAACAAGCTAAAATTGGCTTCCAGACCATACTACAAGGAAAGTTAAGCTTAGCGATAACATTCTGGTTATGTTGGTTAACCCCTACTGTAATAATAACGGTAATGGCGTATTTCACTGAATCAGAAGGTACATTATTGCGGTTAGATGTTGCTACATTGATTTGGAGCGGGCTGATGTTTATCAGCATAATAAGAACATCTTCAAGTAAATTATGGAAAATATTATCTCTGGTGGTCGTAGGAGCCGATACTTTGTTTTCTTTATTAGCAGTACTTATTTTCTTCATTTAAGAGACAAATTTAACTTCTGATTGTCTTTATTATTACTGATAGCAGTAACACTGGAATATAACAGCTATATTTCTATAACTTCTGCTATCAATTATTTTAGATATAAACATTATTAATTTTAAGGTGAGTCATGGTAATAACTATTATCTTCACTGCATTAGGTGCCATTGCTTGGTATTTGTATGACCTCAAGAGAGCAGTCAAAACTCTTGAGAATGATGTAAAAGAAATCAAAGATAAAATATTAGGAATAAAAAGTTAGCACATGGCAAGATATATCAGGAGATATAGCAATGGAACCTATTAATAGTGAAAACTTCATTGAAAAATTATTTATTTCATTTGGCAATGAAGATGAGGATTTTGATCCATTAATCTCTACGGCATTACAATTTATACTGACAAAAGGCATCCATGATACAATTGTTTCAATCAGCCAGATTCAGAGGCATTTTAGAATAGGATTTAACAGAGCAAACACCATCCATAACGAAATAACCACATTCTTAACTTCATTATACCCTCAATATTCTCGCAAACTAATATTGGTAAACATTAATAAGGGTTACTCAAAAATGCGAACGCTACTCTGTTCTACTCAGATGAGTTGATAGTAATTGCTCTGAATTTTTTAAATCAAGAAAAACGCATATCATTTTTGAGAGGAATTGGATGTTGGCAAAATATAAACGATAAAGGTGACCAGACCCCAGGATTAGATACAACCTTTAGTTAGTAATGTCGTTTAGTTGACCCTGACCCCGAATATGATCCAGTCGTAATCAGGAATAACCAGCTTCATGTTGGCTGCATATTCTGCCAACCGGCAGACTTCTCAGCGAATTCGGATGGCGTCATCCAGCCTAGTGCAGAATGGGGCCGCCTCTGGTTATAGTGTATGCGCCAGGCGTCGATTTTGCACCGTGCGTTCTCCAGAGACATGAACCAGTTCTCGTTCAGACATTCCTGTCGCAGCCTGCCATTGAACGACCCCACTGTGGCAGTGTCCATCGGTGTTCCCGGTCGAGAGAAATCGATACAGCTCCCTCGTTCATAAACCCATTTTCCCTGTAAATTCAGGGCCGTTATCGGTTTTCAGCAATTGTGGTAAGGGACGTCTGAGCGCAATGGTGTTCAGCATCTCTGCGACCTCCGTTTATCGCAGATTCTGGCCCACGCAGATCCTCAGACATTCGCGTGTGTAGTGATCAATGACTGTCAGCAGACGTAACAGACGCCCGTCAAATAAGGCCTCAGAGACAAAGTCCATGCCCCAGACATGATTCGGATACTGCCCCTGAGGCTGGAGCTGTCGGTGTTGTGCCGATTTATTCCGGCGTGGGCGTTTGAGACGCAGGGACAGCCCCTGCTCGCTGTAGAGTCGGTAAATGCGTTTATGATTATCCCGCCAGCCCTCCCGCCTGAGCATGACGTGAACCCTGCGGTAGCCTTAGTGGACCCGGGTTTCGGTGATCTCCCTGATACGAAGACGTAGCCCACTGTCATCTGCTGCCACAAAACGGTAGCGGAAAGAGCTGCAGCTGACCCGAAGCGCAAAACAGACCTGCCTCTCACTGGCCTCGTAGCGAAGTCCCTGACCCATTCGCGCACACGCGCCAGCGGCCAGCACATCGTGCTGCATGGCCTTGTCGAAGCTCAGATCGGCAACCAGCTTTTTCAGCCTGAGATTCTCTTTCTCAAGCTGCCGCATATGTTTCAGCTCCTAAGGAGAAATCCCGCCGTACTTTTTGCGCCAGGTGTGGAACGTGGCGTCGGAAATGCCAAGCTTGCGGCAGATTTCTGGCACGGGCGTATCCAGCTTAGCCTGCCTCAGGGCAAAGACAATCTGTCTCTTCGGTGAATCGTGATTTTTTCATCGGCACAACCTCCACTCAGAGAAGTGAATATCATGCCGGAATTCTGTTTCTGATGGAGCAGGATTTCGGGTCAAGGTCACTGTTAAATTCGTGGCGATTCAAGCCAGCAATACAATCAAAAATCTAGTTTCATGAACAATCGAGAACATGAGTCGTGATTATTGCATGATTGTTCCAGCTATGGAACAAAGAGTTCCATCATCATTACTTCCACTACGTGCTGATTTATCTAAACTGAATATTACCGAAGCAACATAGATGCACTAATGCATCTAAGCACTAAGCACTAAGCACTAAGCACTAAGCACTAAGCACTAAGCACTAAGCACTAAGCACTAAGCACTAAGTACTAAGCCACTGTAATTTCAAAAGAAGGTGATAAAATGAATAAACCATATGTTCGTTTAAACAAAGACGACGCCGCTGTTCTGCTGGTAGATCATCAAACTGGACTCCTATCCCTAGTTCGCGATATTGATCCAGACAAGTTCAAAAATAACGTTCTAGCACTTGGTGATCTAGCGAAATATTTTGGCCTACCCACAATTCTGACAACTAGTTTCGAGAATGGTCCTAATGGACCATTGGTTCCTGAGCTTAAAGAACAATTTCCTGATACCCCCTATATTGCCAGGCCAGGGAATATCAATGCTTGGGATAATGAAGATTTTGTTAAAGCTGTTAAAGCCACGGGGAAGAAACAGTTAATCATTGCGGGGGTAGTAACTGAAGTATGCGTTGCCTTCCCAGCACTTTCAGCAATTGAAGAAGGCTTCAACGTATTTGTCGTCACCGATGCATCTGGCACTTTCAACCCGATAACTCGTGATGCAGCATGGGATCGCATGTCCAAAGCCGGTGTACAACTAATGTCATGGTTTGGTGTAGCATGTGAATTGCACCGTGACTGGCGTAATGATATTGAAGGGTTAGGTATGTTGTTCTCTAATCATATTCCTGATTACCGTAATCTTATGACTAGCTATAATCTATTGAGTTCCAAATAATTTAAATCTCCGCAGTCCTCCTGCTAGACAGGCAGGGCTGCGATTTAAAACACATGTTATGCTAGGATATTATTAAATAAATACACAGCCATATCATATATTAAAGCCACTGAATCGCCACGGATAATCTAGACACTTCTGAGCCGTTGATAATATAGGTTTTCATATTCAGCCGGTGGCATCTGCTCGCTCGAACGATGCCGACGCTTACTGTTATAAAACATTTCGATATAATCAAAAATATCGCTTCTGGCTTCGTCTCTCGTTCCGTAGATCCTTTTCTTAATCCGTTCGCGCTTCAGTAGCTGGAAAAAGCTTTCCGCAACCGCGTTGTCATGGCAGTTACCGCGACGACTCATGCAGCCTTCCAGACCGCGTGATTTCAGGAACGACTGCCACTCATGGCTTGTGTACTGACTGCCCTGATCAGAGTGAACCAGTACCTGCTTTTGAGGATTACGCCTCCACACCGCCATAAGTAATGCGTTCAGGACAATCTCTTTTGTCATGCGGGGTTGCATTGACCAGCCGATAACTTTTCGGGAGAACAGGTCAACCACCACGACCAGATACAGCCAGCCTTCGTGGGTTCGGATATAGGTTATGTCCGTCACCCAACGCTCGTCCGGTGAGTCCGGATTGAACCTGCCGCTGGAGCCTGTTGGGTGTCACGATGCTGGCTTCGCCTTTACGTGCACATGGGCTACGGTACCCAACCTGAGCTTTTATTCCGGCACGATTCATCAGCCGCCAGACCCGGTTCACTCCGCACTGCTTTCCGGTATCACGCAGATCGAGATAGATCTTACGATAACCATAGACGCAGCCAGACTCAAGCCAGAACTGTTTGATCTGCCCGGTCAGCATCTGGTCTGTCTGGTGACGCTGTGAATGTGGCTGCTGAAGCCAGAAATAAAATCCACTCGGATGGACATCCAGAACCCTACAGAGCAAACAAACAGGCCAGCAACGGTTGTTGTCGCGGATAAAGGCGTACCTCAGTCGGACAGCTTTGCGAACTACGCCGCGGCTTTTTTTAATATGTTCCGTTCGTCCGTAACCCGCTTCAACTCTTTCTGAAGACGGCGGATCTCGGCCTGAGCATCTGACTGTTCATTATGAGTGGAAGAATCCGGACCGTACTTCTTTATCCAGGCGTAAAGACTGTGAGTGGAGATATCGAGACGTGTTGCAACACTGGAAACAGAATGACCACGATCAACAACCTGTTTGACTGCTTCAATTTCAAACTCTTCAGGATAACGCTTACCGCTCATGGTCTCTTCTCTTTAAGTCATCTTAAATGACTCTGAGGCGTCTGTTAAACCCGTAGCGATTCACCATGCTGATGGCAATGGAGCCCAAACGGCTCCCACAGGGAGCCGTTAAAGTTACTCACTTCTCATTCAATAAATTAATATTCATGCAGTTCCAGCGTAGCCATTACTGGAATATGGTCGCTGACTAAAGGCCAGTTAAAACTTGCCCAATCATTTGGCTGGTTAGGTACAAACATATCTTTTACCTGCCACACCTGACCTCTTGACGTAAAGATTTTATCCAATGCCAAAGAAGGATTAGCTGCGGGCCATGACCTCATATCTTTTCCACTAACGGATACTTCATCCCAGAACAATTTTAACTTCTTAATACTATTACTGTTATCCACATCATTAAAGTCACCGACTGCTATCATGATACCAGTTAAGAGATTAGGAAATATATCCTTAACATCAGCATCATCTGTAGTGAAAGCGTTAAGATATTCCATCTGGCTGACTCTTACCGCATCTTGATGATGCCAGTCAGTATGTATGTTCAGAAAATGTACAGGCATCTTGAAGCCTGGAACATTTACTTCTGCAACAATGACCTGTCGTGGTTCATAGTCACCAGATGGCATCTTGAACGCCTGGGCATGTTTTATAGGATGTTTTGATAAAATAGCTGTTCCATATTCTCCTCCATCAACATCAATTGTTTTTGAGAAGAAGTAATGCATATTAGTTATCTTAGCTAGCTCCTTTGCCTGATCGACATTTCCGCTGCGATTAGTTAGTTTATCAACCTCCTGCAACCCAATCAGGTCGGCATTTAATTTCTTTATGCCTTCGGCAACATCTTTAACATCCATATTGTGATTAGCTAAACCAGCACCAATGTTAAAAGTTGCTACCTTTATCTGAGGTTTCTGGCCTTCAACTAATTCACTTTTACCATTCAGATACTGTTTTTTGAGATAATCACTTTCGCTTAATGATGCACCCAGATTGGCGAAAGATAACGATGAAAACATCGCACACGATGCAATAGCAAGATAAATTCCTTTCATTATATTTCCTCTTTTTTTAGAACCTGAAATAATAGTAACAACTCAAGATTAATATTAAGTGATATTTATCACATTGAGAGATATACAAATAATTACAATGCTATCAGAATATTAATTTTGTAAAAAATAAATCAAAATAAGTAAAAACAAAATAACATAGACTTAAATATAAAGTCATTTAAATAATATATCAGCAGAAACACACAAGATATTTAACAGCGGCCATCGGATAATTATTTATGGCCTCAAAAAAAATAATCACCACTCGCCCATTGTATAATTAACAATCACTAATTGAAAACACTCACAATAAATAGTCGTACAATTATTACTGTACAATGTACTGATAGACAGAGAACAACGAGCAGGGATTGATGGCGCTCATTTGAGCACCCCCTGTCTCATGGGTACACACTGATGATGCTGAGAGTGTCGGGAAAGGAGGAGTGACGGATATACAACAGGTCGCGTTCTGTCTGAACGGTTAATCGTATTGACAGATGCCCAGGACGGGAGTGTGACCGCCTGGCTTCAACTTCGCTGGGTGTTAATCAATGGGAAGCAGGTCACCATACTATAAACGATACATTCGCACTAATAAAACAATAAGTTAAGCTAAAGTAACTTATGAAGGGCAGCGATAAAAGATATACTCTTGGTAAAAAGAACAGATGAACAGGAGTTGTGATAATTCTCCTCAGATAGCAGCCTCAACTAAAGTGAGTACAGGCATGAGTATGAAAATAACAATCAAAAACAAAAACATTAAATATCAATATAATAAATTCATAATCACGATTTAACGTCTAAATTTCTGCTAATTGCTCCATAAAAAATCCACGCTCTCGCGTGGATTTTTTATTTCTCCTTCCTGCCCCCGTTCTGTTCTAGCCTGCCACCAGCGAATATTTCTTTATTTTGCGGTACAGCGTAGCGATACCAATTCCCAGCTCGTCCGCCGCCTGCTTTTTATTACTGTAGCGGGATAACGCATCGCGGATCATCTGTCGCTCCATCTCTTCAAGGGCAGTGACGCTCTCCTCCTGCGAGAGCGTGACGGCAGCGGAAACTGGCGCTGACGTCTGGCTCGCCAGTTCACCGCTGCTCACCAGATTGGGCGGCAGCAGCGACATATCGATAATTTCTCCCGACGGTACGACGTTGACCAGATACTCCATCAGGTTGCTGAGTTCGCGTATATTGCCCGGCCAGCGGTAGCGTTTGAGGAAATCGATCACGTCCTGAGCAACGCCGGGATAAACCAGATTGAGCCGCCCGGTATGCAGATGCAGAAAATAGTGAATCAGCAGCTCGATATCGTCCTGACGTTCACGCAGCGGCGGCAGACGCAGCGGAATAACGTTCAGGCGATAGTAGAGGTCTTCGCGGAACTTCCCTTCCGCAATGTACTGTTCAAGGTTTTGATTAGTAGCGGAAATAATGCGGATATCTACCTGAACCGGATGGCTGGCGCCAACCGGCTGGATCTCGCGAGACTCAATGGCGCGCAGCAGCTTAGCCTGCAGAGTGAGCGGCATATCGCCAATTTCGTCAAGAAACAGCGTCCCGCTATTGGCTGCCTGGATCAGCCCGGTTTTACCGTTAGCCGATGCGCCGGTAAACGCCCCTTTCACATAACCAAACAGTTCGCTTTCTAACAGTTGCTCGGGTATCGCAGCGCAGTTGATAGCGATAAAGGGCTTAGACTGGCGATCGCTGAGCTTATGGATAGCACGGGCCACAACCTCTTTCCCGGTCCCGCTCTCACCGGCAATCATCACGCTGGAAGGACTCGGGGCTACGCGGCTGATCAGCTTCTTAAGCTGCCGCATTGGGCGGCACTCGCCAACCATCGCCTCAATCTGCGGCCCTTCCTGACCGCTGCTGAAATCGGTCGAAGAGTGCGACTGATGGAAAGCCATTAAAAATAGCCATTGATCCTGCACCGCATGTAGCTGGCCAATAATTAACTCTTTGCGTTCGTCGAAAGAGATAATGTGCTGCATATGTCCGTGCTTGAAATTATCTTCAAAAGTTAAAGGCTGAAACTGGATAGTCTTACCAATAACCTGCCCCTGATTCACGTTCATTATTTTTAATGCGGCCTGGTTGGCAAATTTTACTTTTTGATCGTTACCCATGACCAGAACGCCCTGATCCATATTTTCAATCATGGTTAAAAATATTTTATGGATATTGTCACCAACCGCTCGCTCCTGTAAAAACCGGGAAACAAAAATGGTTGAAACATGCCGAACGTAATCAGAAAACTCCTGGATATTAGCATTTATTCGTTCCTGCTGCTCGCGCGTTAGCGCCACCAGACTAATAACGCCAACGCATCGCTCGTGGTAAATAACCGGGGTGCCGAGAAAGGCTTTCTCTTCGCATTTATCCTTATTGTTGCAGTCTTTACAAAGGGGATCGAAGCGGGAATGGGTGACGACCTTCTCAGTCTGTGTTTCAATAATGTAGCGAAGAAGCCGTGAGTTTGAATTTAATTTATAGCCAATCTGCTTACTATAAGCCCCGGTGCCGGCAACCCGCAATAACTCGTTATCAACAATTTCGACCTCCAGCTGGAGTACGCTGGAAAGCATCCGTGCAAACTTCTGAATAGTAGGCTGAATCTGCATTAAAATGGAAGGTGCTTTGGACGGTATCATGTATATCGGCCTTCTAATTATTGCTCAGCTGAACAGAGTCGAGCTTTATTTTATGTACCGAGGATGATATCACTCCCTTTGCCGGGGAGCATTGATATAGATAGTGCTGATCCCCCCACCTTATCTTAAATATGCAATCGCTATCACAGTTTCTTATCATTATGATAAATTCACGACGAATTTTATCATATTGGCGCAATGCGAAGATGATAATTCACTTATTCCCGACGGTCATCATTGAGCCTCACGCGTAAATTTACGCCGATGGTAAACATGACCATTTTTCCCTTCCACGGGATACCTGCCTGAATTCGTGACAGACATAGCATAATCTTAACCATTCAAACCTGTCGGCCGCCCCTCTTCGTGAATTTGGCACGCTTATTGTTAGTGATAATACAGCGCTGGCAGTCGCTAATTCGGCAACTCTGCATATCCGACCGCACAGCAATCATTAAGCCGTCATTCACGACCAGGATTGAAACATGAAAACTGTTAACGAACTGATTAAGGATATCAATAAACTGAACTCTCATCTCAGTGAGAAAGACTTTCTGCTGACCTGGGAACAATCGCCGGATGAGCTGAAGCAGGTGCTGGATGTCGCCGCCGCGCTGAAAACGCTACGCGCTGAAAATATCGCCACCAAAGTGTTTAACAGCGGTTTGGGCATTTCCGTGTTCCGCGATAACTCAACCCGTACCCGTTTCTCCTACGCCTCCGCGCTCAATCTGTTAGGGCTGGCTCAACAGGATCTGGACGAAGGCAAATCGCAGATTGCCCACGGTGAGACGGTCCGTGAAACCGCCAATATGATCTCTTTCTGCGCCGACGCCATCGGTATTCGCGACGACATGTACCTTGGCGCGGGCAACGCCTACATGCGCGAAGTAGGCGAAGCGCTGGACGATGGCTACAAGCAGGGCGTGCTGCCGCAGCGTCCGGCGCTGATCAATCTGCAGTGCGACATCGACCACCCGACGCAGTCTATGGCCGACCTCGCCTGGCTGCGTGAGCACTTCGGCTCGCTGGAAAATCTGAAAGGCAAAAAAATCGCCATGACCTGGGCCTACTCGCCGAGCTACGGCAAACCGCTCTCGGTTCCGCAGGGCATTATCGGCCTGATGACCCGCTTCGGTATGGACGTCACCCTCGCCCATCCGGAAGGTTACGACCTGATCCCTGACGTTATCGAAGTGGCAAAAAACAACGCCCAAGCCTCCGGCGGCAGTTTCCGTCAGGTGAACAGCATGGAAGAGGCTTTCAAAGACGCTGATATCGTCTATCCGAAGTCCTGGGCGCCGTACAAAGTGATGGAAAAACGCACCGAACTGCTGCGCGCGAACGATCACGAAGGACTGAAGGCGCTGGAGAAAGCGTGCCTTGAGCAGAACGCCGGGCATAAAGACTGGCACTGTACAGAAGAGATGATGAAGCACACCCGCGACGGCGAAGCGCTGTATATGCACTGCCTGCCGGCGGATATCACCGGCGTCTCCTGTGACGCGGGCGAGGTGACTGAAGGAGTCTTCGAGAAATACCGGATCCCGACCTACAAAGAGGCGAGCTGGAAGCCTTACATCATCGCCGCGATGATCGTCTGCCGTAAATACGCTAACCCGGGCAAGGTACTGGAAGAGTTGCTCAAAGAAGCGCAGAAACGCATCAAATAATCCCCCGGCTGGCCTGCGGGCCAGCCCCACGACCTTCCAACTTCAAAGGATAAGGATCGAGTATGTCTGCTTTCTCACTGAAAATGGATATTGCCGAAAACCGTTTTTTTAACGGGGAGACTTCCCCGCTATTTTCACGCCAGCAGGCGCTGCAGGCTCGCCGCTTTCATCAAAAGATCGCCGGCTATAAGCCTACGCCGCTGATTGCGCTGAACGAACTTGCCGAGCTGTTTGGTGTGCAAAAAATTCTCGTAAAAGATGAATCCCAGCGCTTTGGCCTCAATGCATTCAAAATGCTCGGCGGCTCTTACGCCATCGCCCGGCTGCTGTGTGAAAAATACAGTTTAGATATCAACGATCTCTCCTTCGAAACGCTCAAATCAAGCATCAAAGAGAAGATGACCTTCGCCACCACCACCGATGGCAACCACGGCCGCGGCGTGGCATGGGCGGCTCGTCAGTTGGGACAGAACGCCGTCATCTACATGCCGAAAGGCTCCGCGCAGGAGCGGGTTGACGCGATTCTGCGCCTCGGCGCTGAATGCATCGTCACCGATATGAACTACGACGATACGGTACGCTTTACCATGCAGACCGCGCAGAAAAACGGCTGGGAGGTCGTACAGGACACCGCGTGGGAAGGCTACACCAAAATTCCGACCTGGATTATGCAGGGTTACGCCACCCTCGCGGATGAAGCGGCGGAACAGCTCGCTTCGATGGGCATCGCCCGTCCTACGCACGTACTCCTGCAGGGGGGCGTGGGCGCCATGGCCGGCGGCGTGCTGGGCTATCTGGCCGACGTTTACGGTGCCAAAAATCTTCATTCCATCATCGTCGAACCGGAGCTGGCCGACTGTCTGTACCGTTCCGCGGTGAAGGGCCAGATTGTCAACGTCAGCGGCGATATGGCCACCATTATGGCCGGCCTTGCCTGCGGTGAGCCCAACCCGCTGGGCTGGGAAGTGCTGCGCAACTGCGCCACGCAGTTTGTTTCCTGCCAGGATGCCGTCGCCGCCCTCGGTATGCGGGTGTTAGGTAACCCCACTGGCTACGACCCGCGCATTATTTCCGGCGAGTCCGGGGCCGTAGGTCTCGGCCTGCTGGCAGCGGTGCATTTCAATCCGCAGCGTGAAGCGTTAATGCACAAGCTCAAGCTCGACAGTCGCTCCGTAGTGCTGGTGATTAGCACCGAGGGCGATACCGACGTTAAGCACTATCGCGAAGTCGTCTGGGAAGGCAAGTATCCGGCGACGCAGTAGCCGACTTATCAAAATTCCTCCCGCCCGGCGGGAAGCCTGTATTGAGAACTGGAGAACAAATTTATGGCTAAGCAAATTCCGTTCAAAGCGATCCTGGAAAAATCAAAACAGTACGAAAAAGAGATGACCCGTTTCCTGCGCGATATGATTGCCATCCCCAGCGAAAGCAGCGATGAGAAGCGCGTTGTCCACCGCATTAAAGAAGAGATGGAAAAAGTCGGCTTCGACAAAGTCGAAATCGACCCAATGGGCAACGTACTGGGCTACATCGGCCACGGCCCGCGCCTGGTGGCGATGGACGCGCATATTGATACCGTAGGTATTGGCAACATTAAGAACTGGAACTTCGACCCGTACGAAGGTATGGAGACCGATGAACTGATTGGCGGCCGCGGTGCGTCTGACCAGGAAGGCGGGATGGCCTCCATGGTTTACGCTGGTAAAATCATCAAGGATCTGGGCCTGGAAGATGAATACACTCTGCTGGTGACCGGCACCGTTCAGGAAGAGGATTGCGACGGCCTGTGCTGGCAGTACATTATCGAACAGTCCGGCATTCGTCCTGAATTCGTGGTCAGCACCGAACCTACCGACTGCCAGATCTACCGCGGCCAGCGCGGGCGTATGGAGATCCGCGTTGAAGTACAGGGCGTCAGCTGCCACGGCTCCGCCCCTGAGCGCGGCGATAACGCCATCTTCAAAATGGCGCCGATCCTCACCGAGCTGGAACAGCTTTCGCATAACCTTGGCAACGACGAGTTCCTCGGCAAAGGCACCCTGACCGTTTCAGAGATTTTCTTCACTTCACCGAGCCGCTGCGCGGTGGCCGATAGCTGCGCCGTTTCCATTGACCGTCGACTGACCTGGGGCGAAACCTGGGAAGGCGCGCTGGATGAGATTCGCGCGCTACCGGCGGTGAAAAAAGCCGCGGCGGTCGTCTCAATGTACAACTATGAACGTCCGTCCTGGACCGGTCTGGTGTACCCGACCGAATGCTATTTCCCAACCTGGAAAGTGGAAGAAAACCACTTTACCGTCCGCGCCCTGAGCAACGCCTATGAAGGCCTGTTTGGCAAAGCTCCGGTGGTGGATAAGTGGACCTTCTCCACCAACGGCGTCTCGATTATGGGCCGCCACGGTATTCCGGTTATCGGCTTTGGGCCAGGTAAAGAACCGGAAGCGCATGCGCCGAATGAGAAAACCTGGAAATCGCATCTGGTAACCTGCGCCGCAATGTATGCCGCCATCCCGCTGAGCTGGCTGGCTACGGAGTAATCGTTCGTCCTGTCTGCCGCCGCGCTCTGCGGCGGCATGTTGAGGTTTCTATGCGCGTACTGATTAAAAATGGCCTCGTCGTCAACGCCGACGGACAGGTGAAGCAGGACCTGCTCATTGAAGATGGCCTCGTCAAGCGCCTTGCCGATTCTATTGAGGCAGAACAACCCTGCGAAGTAATTGACGCCGACGGCTGCTACGTGATGCCCGGCGGCGTTGACGTTCATACCCATTTCAATATTGACGTGGGTCTCGCCCGCAGCTGCGATGATTTCTTTACCGGTACCCGGGCCGCGGCCTGCGGCGGTACCACCACCATCGTTGACCATATGGGCTTCGGGCCCGTTGGCTGCCATCTGCGCCATCAGTTCGAGGTCTACCGCGGCTACGCCGCCTATAAAGCCGTCATCGACTACAGCTTTCACGGCGTTATCCAGCACGTTAACCACGGCATTCTCGACGAAATCCCGATGATGGTGGACAGCGGGATCAGCAGTTTTAAACTCTATCTGACCTACCAGTACAAACTGAACGATGATGAGATATTACAGGCGCTGCGCCACCTGCAGCGCGCCGGCGCGCTGACCACCGTGCATCCGGAAAACGATGCCGCCATCTCCCAGCGCCGGGCGGAATTTATCAACGCTGGTAAAACCGCGCCGCGCTATCACGCCCTGAGCCGCCCGCCGGAGTGTGAGGCAGAAGCGATCGCCCGGATGATCAACCTCGCCCGGCTGGCGGGAAACGCGCCGCTCTATATCGTACATTTGTCCAACGCGCTGGGTCTCGAGTACCTGCGCCTTGCCAGAAGGCACCATCAGCCGGTATGGGTCGAAACCTGCCCGCAGTATCTGCTGCTCGACGAGCGCTGCTATGAGCGCGAAGACGCGCTTAACTATCTGCTCAGCCCTCCCCTGCGTAACGCCAGCAACAACGACGCGCTCTGGAGCGGTATCAGCGATGGAGATATTGACACCGTCGCGACCGATCACTGCGCTTTCTCTTCGCTGCAGCGCAGGCAGATTTCCGGCGGCGACTTTAGCCGCTGCCCGAACGGTTTGCCGGGAGTGGAAAACCGCATGCTGCTGCTGTTTGCGCATGGGGTTATGACCGGTCGTATCACGCCTGAGCGTTTTGTGGCGCTCACCAGCGCCAACCCGGCGAAGCTGTTTGGTCTGTGGCCGCAGAAGGGAGTGCTGGCCCCCGGCGCCGATGGCGACGTGGTTATCATCGACCCCAAACGCACCACCACTATCCGTCATGAAATGCTGCACGATAACGCTGATTATTCGCCCTATGAGGGCTTTATCTGCCAGGGGGCTATTCGCCAGACGCTCTCCCACGGCCGAGTCATCTTTGATAACGGCACCTTCACCGGCAGCGCCGGACAGGGCCGCTTTTTACGCCGTCAACCCTTTTCCACCGCTCACCTGGCGGTCAGCGGACCTGAAACGTAATGAGAGGAAGCTATGAGTAAAAAAATTGTTCTCGCTCTCGGCGGGAATGCGCTTGGCGACGATCTCGCCGGACAAATGCAGGCCGTCAAACACACTGCCCGGACGATCGTCGATCTTATTTCCCTTGGCCATCAGGTGGTAGTGACTCACGGTAACGGCCCACAGGTGGGCATGATTAACCAGGCCTTTGAAGCCGCGGCAAAAACCGAGGCCCATACGCCCATGCTGCCGATGTCGGTCTGCGTCGCCTTGAGCCAGGGCTACATCGGCTACGACCTGCAGAACGCTATCCGCGAAGAACTGCTGACGCGCAGCCTGGATATTCCGGTGGCCACCCTGATAACCCAGGTGGAAGTGGACGCGAATGATGAAGCCTTCCTTAATCCGACCAAGCCCATCGGCTCCTTCTTCAGCAAAGAAGAGGCAGAGAAGCTGACCCAAAACGGCTACACCATGAAAGAAGATGCCGGACGTGGCTACCGTCGCGTGGTCGCGTCGCCTAAGCCAATAGACATTATCGAAAAACAAACGGTAAAAGCGCTGATGGATGACTGCCACGTGGTGATCACCGTCGGCGGCGGCGGAATTCCGGTGATTCGCGAGGGTAACCATCTGCGCGGTGCCAGCGCGGTTATCGATAAGGATTGGGCCAGCGCCAAACTGGCGGAGATGATCGACGCCGACCTGCTGATCATTCTTACCGCCGTGGAAAAGGTGGCTATCAATTTCGGCAAACCTGATGAACAGTGGCTCGATGCCCTCTCGCTGCGCGACGCCGAACGCTTTATCGAAGAGGGACACTTTGCGAAGGGATCCATGCTGCCAAAAGTAGAAGCCGCCGCCTCCTTCGCCCGTTCTCGTCCGGGGCGCAAAGCGCTGATCACGATGTTGAGCAAAGCCAAAGAAGGGATTGAAGGGAAAACGGGCACCATCATTAGCCAGTAGGTCGTCAGTAACGCGTTGCCGGGCGCATCCCGGCAACCCTGTCACCGTTCAACTGCCTCAGGTTGCAACCGCTTCATCAAGGTAATCCTGCCGACGCACAGCCTGCACCTGATTCATCAGCCCACCCGGCGCACCGTTTTTCACCTGCAGGATCTCCGCCAGCACGCTGATGGCAATTTCATTTGGCGTCTCCGCGCCGATATCGTAACCAACTGGCGCCCGCAGGCGACTGATTGCCGGCTCCGGCACGCCGCTCTCCCGCATCTGGCGTAAAAAGGCCTGCACTTTCCGCCGGCTGGCCAGCAGCCCCAGCCAGGCCACCGGCTGGGTTATCAGCCTGTCCAGCGCCTCCCGATCCTGGTTATTGGTGGCGATCAGGACAAAATCCTGCGGCCGGACAGCCATCGCGTCGACCACTTCCGTGAAGCTGGCGGCGTGCACCAACCGTGCCGAAGCGGGGAAAGAGTCGGGACAGAGGCTTGCGGTATAGATATCGCCCACGCAGATATCAAAATCCACCAGCGCCGCCGCGTGGGCCACCGCGCGATTAACGTGCCCGGCGCCGACAAGCAGCAGACGCGGGCGCAGACCATGAACGCTGATGTAAACCGACATCGCGCCGCCGCAGTCGGATCCTACGGCGTCGCTGCCGGTACGCGCCATGCGGCCATGAAACATTCGCGACTCCCGTTCGCGCAGCGCCTCCAGCGCCGCATCGATAACTTTACGCTCAACCATCCCGCCGCCAATGGTACCCACAATCGAACCATCTTCGCGAATAAGCATCTGAGCAGAGTGTCGGGGGGTGGAGCCCCGACTTTCGACAATCTGCGCCAGGGCGAAGGGGCAATTTTGTTCTTCAAGTCGTGCTGCTTCTGCGAAAATATTCATACTAACCTCAAAGGCGATGTTTACGGCTCTATATCCTTCATACTTCAAGTTGCATGTGCGTTGGCTACGGATTACTCGGCCCATCCATGGGCCTCGCCCTCACGGGCCGTCGCAAGCGACGTTCAAATCTGCTCCCGGCAGATTTGTCGCTCACCCCAGTCACTTACTAGAGTAAGCTCCTGGGGATTCACTGCGTTGCCGCGTGATTCGCCCCTACGGGACTCACCCTTTCAGGGCCAGCACAAGCGCTGTTCAAAACGGTTAACCGTTTTGTCCTGCAACTCGAATTATTTTGGGTATATTTGTTTATCTGCGATATTTGCCGGGTTCTCAGTTTGAGAGTTTACCCGGCGTTGAAATAGCGTCGCAGCGACCCGTATCGACTATGCAATATTTATACTTAGCCGCCATTTTTCATCGCAAATTGTGAGACAGGTCATTTCGTTAGCCGTAATGACGCTGCAACCGGGATCCTACGCCGAATATTTCCTCTGTCGCCGCGGTAAAAGAAAACCGCCCGCTGAAATCACCGCCGAACGGCCGGCATAAATTATCATTCTGATATTCAGGATCTGATTTTGAGAAATCTCGCCGAATGATAAAGCGTATTGATTTGAGTTCTCATTTCCCCGCAGTGGAATTATTCACGCATTCGCGTCGAGTTTCGACCTGGTTCACAAATTAATTATTTCGCCGCTGCGGTTTGAATAACTGGTGTGATTGTTGCTCCTCTCCTGTTATCCGTCGGAATGATTACTACCGGCAATGTCGATCTTACAATGATATCTAAGGAGAGGGTTATGGGAGATATAATGCGTCCCGTGCCGTTTGAAGAACTTTTGACGCGCATTTTTGATGAGTATCAGAGTCAACGGACGATTTTTGGCATTCCCGAACAACAGTTTTACTCGCCGCAGGCGCAGCGTTCCATCGGCGTGTTTGGCGAAAGCTGCGCAACGCCTCTCGGCCCGGCTGCCGGGCCGCACACCCAGCTGGCACAGAATATCATTACCGCCTGGCTCACCGGCGGACGGTTTATTGAGCTGAAAACCGTACAGATCCTTGACCGCCTGGAGCTGGAAAAACCCTGTATCGATGCCGAAGATGAGTGCTTCAACACCGAATGGTCTACCGAATTTACCCTGAAAAAAGCCTGGGATGAGTATCTCAAAGCCTGGTTTGCGCTGCATCTGCTGGAGCAGGTGTTCCCGCTGGCGACAAATAAAGAGAGTAAGTCGTTTATTTTCAATATGAGCGTTGGTTACAACCTGGACGGCATTAAGCAGCCGCCCATGCAGGAATTTATCGACAACATGATGAACGCCTCCGCCTATCCTAAATTCGCCCAGTACCGCGATACGCTGAACCGCTGGCTGCAAAATCCATCGTTTATCGACCGCCTGCCTGAAAGCGCGCGTAAAGCCGGGCTGGATAACCTCGCGCAGCGCGTGCCCGCCAGGCTGGTTGAGGGCGTGACCCTCTCGACGATGCACGGCTGCCCGCCGGATGAGATCGAAGCTATCTGCCGCTACATGCTGACTGAGAAAAACCTCAATACCTTTGTGAAGCTCAACCCTACCCTGCTCGGCTATCCGCGCGTTCGTGAAATCCTCGACACCTGCGGCTTCGGCTATATCGGCCTCAGCGAAGAGTCGTTTGACCACGACCTGAAGATCGACCGGGCGCTGGAGATGTTAACGCGCCTGATGGCGCTGGCGAAAGAGCGCGGCCTCGGCTTTGGCGTCAAGCTGACCAACACCCTCGGCACCGTCAATAACAAAGGCGCGCTGCCGGGGGATGAAATGTATATGTCCGGCCGTGCGCTGTTTCCGCTATCGATCAACGTGGCCGCGCTGCTCTCGCGCGCGTTCGACGGCAAGCTGCCTATTTCCTACTCCGGCGGCGCCAGCCAGATTAACATCCGCGATATTTTCGAAACCGGCATTCGTCCCATCACCATGGCAACCGATCTGCTGAAGCCGGGGGGATATTTACGTCTGAGCGAGTGCATGCGCGAACTGGAGAAAGCCGACGGCTGGAACATGACGCAAATCGACGTTGAACGTCTCAACGCGCTGGCGGAAAAAGCGGTGAGCATGGATTACACCCAGAAGCAGTGGAAACCGGAAGATCGCATCGATACCGGTGAACCGCTGCCGCTGCTGGACTGCTACGTCGCCCCCTGCGTCACGGCCTGCGCCATCAAGCAGGATATTCCGGAATATATCCGTCTGCTGGGCGAGCATCGCTACGCCGACGCGCTGGAGCTTATCTATCAGCGTAACGCTTTACCGGCCATCACCGGCCATATATGCGATCACCAGTGCCAGTACAACTGTACGCGCCTGGATTACGACAGCGCGCTTAACATTCGCGACCTGAAGAAAGTGGCGCTGGAGAAAGGCTGGGATGAGTACCGAAGCCGCTGGCATAAGCCCGCAGGCTCTGGCTCCATGCACCCGGTAGCGGTGATAGGCGCAGGCCCTGCCGGTCTTGCCGCCGGCTACTTCCTCGCCCGCGCCGGACATCCGGTGACGGTTTTTGAACGCGAGGCCAATGCCGGAGGCGTGGTGCAGAATATCATTCCGCAGTTCCGCATTCCCGGCGAGCTTATCCAGCACGATATCGATTTTGTTGTCGCCCACGGCGTAAAAATTGAATACGGCTGCGATCCGCATCTGAGCGTAGACAAACTGCAGGCGGAAGGCTTCCGTTACGTATTGGTCGGTACCGGCACCGATAAAAACAGCGGCGTGAAGCTGCGCGGCGATAACCAGAACGTGCATAAGTCGCTGCAGTTTCTGCGCGAATTCAACCGCGACGTCCGTCTGAATATGGGCAAACGCGTGGCCGTCATCGGCGCCGGTAACACCGCTATGGACTGCGCTCGCGCGGCGCTGCGCGTACCTGGCGTGCAGAGCGTGACCATCGTCTATCGTCGTTCCCAGCAGGAGATGCCCGCCTGGCGTGAAGAGTACGATGAAGCCCTGCTCGACGGCGTAGACTTCGAATGGCTATGCAATCCTGAACAGTTTAATGCCGATGGCACTCTCACCGTGCGGGTCATGAAGCTGGGCGAGCCGGATGAGAAAGGCCGCCGCCGTCCGGTAGAAACCGATGAAATTCGCACGCTGAAAGTCGATTCTCTGATTACCGCCATCGGTGAGCAGCAGGACGGCGAGGCGCTGTCAGCCATGGGGATTCCGCTCGATCCGCAGGGCTGGCCGGTGGTTAACGCCGATGGCGAGACCAGCAGGCCGAACGTATTCCTGATTGGCGACGTGCAGCGCGGTCCCTCTTCTATTGTGTCGGCAATCGGCAACGCGCGACGGGCAACGGACGTGATTCTGACCAGGGAAAATATCGCCAGCAGCCACGGAAATAAATTCTGGAACAACGTCGATCCGACCAAAGTTTATCAGCGTAAAGGCGCCATCGCCGTCACACTGGTGGATAAAGACCAGCGCGACGCCTTTGTTGAGCAGGAAGCCAGCCGCTGCCTCGAATGTAACTACATTTGCAGCAAGTGCGTCGACGTCTGTCCGAACCGCGCCAATATTTCCGTCGCCGTGCCGGGCTTCCAGAACCGTTTCCAGACGCTGCATCTGGATGCCTATTGCAACGAATGCGGCAACTGCGCCCAGTTCTGTCCATGGCAGGGAAAACCGTACAAAGACAAAATCACCGTGTTCAGCCTTGAGCAGGATTTTGTCAACAGCACTAATCCAGGCTTCTTTGTCGAAGGTGCCAGCGTCAAGGTGCGTCAGGACGATAAAACATGGCAGCTGGAAATTAACGACCGCGGCCAGTTTAAAAACGTTCCAGCCGAGCTGGACGCCATGTGCCGCATCATAAGCCATATTCATCAGCACCAGAGCTATCTATTGGGAGGCGTTGAAGTATGAGTATCCTGATTCTGAAGAATGCCACCGCCGCGCAGATCTATCCGGCGAAAGTGTGGGAGAACGTCGATATTGCCATTGAGAACGATACTATTCTCGATGTTGGCCCCGGCCTGTGCCAGCGCTATCCGCAGGCGCAGGTAAAAGAGATGGGCGGACAGCTGGTGATGCCCGGTATGGTCTGCTCCCACAATCACTTTTATTCCGGCCTGTCCCGCGGTATTCAGGCCAATATCGCACCCAGCCCGGACTTTATCTCAACGCTGAAAAACCTGTGGTGGCGTCTTGACCGGGCGCTGGACGAAGAGTCGCTCTACTACAGCGGGCTGATCTGCGCCATGGAAGCGGTGCGCAGCGGCTGCACGGCGGTTATCGATCATCATGCCTCGCCGCACTATATCGCCGGCTCCCTGAGCCAGCTGCGCAACGCCTTTCTCAAAATAGGGCTGCGTGGGATGACCTGCTTTGAAACCACCGACCGCAACTTCGGCAGCCGCGAACTGCGCGACAGCGTGGAGGAGAATATTCGCTTTGCCAGAGAGATCGACGCCGCGCGCGAGAAGGGAGACCAGCCTTATCTGGTCGAAGCCCACATCGGCGCCCATGCGCCTTTCACCGTGCCGGATGAAGGCCTGACGATGCTAAGCGAGGCCCTGAAAGCAACCGGACGCGGCCTGCATATTCACGCGGCGGAAGACCGCTACGATGTTTCACACAGCCATCACCTTTACGGCAAGGACCTGCTGGTGCGGCTGGCGGAGTTCGACCTTATCAACAGTAAGACGCTGATTGCTCACGGTCTGTATATCTCCGATGCCGACGTGGAGCTGCTCAATACGCAGGACGGTTTCCTGGTGCATAACGCCCGCTCCAACATGAACAACCACGTCGGCTACAATCATCGTCTGCCGCAGTTGCGTAACCTGGCGCTGGGCACCGACGGCATTGGTTCCGACATGTTTGAGGAGATGAAGTTTGCCTTCTTTAAACACCGGGACGCCGGCGGTCCGCTGTGGCCGGACAGCTTTGCGAAGGCGCTGAGCAATGGTAATGAGCTGCTGAACCGCAACTTCAACGCCCGCTTTGGTCGCCTTGAAGCGGGATATAAAGCGGATCTCACAATCTGCGATTATATGGCGCCAACCCCGCTTATCGCGGAAAATATCGCCGGACATATCGCCTTTGGTCTGGGTGCCAATAGCGTGCGCAGCGTGATGGTAAACGGCGTGATGATTTATGAAGATCGCCAGTTCAGCTTCGACTGCGAGCCGATATTCAAAGCGGCGCAGAAAGTGGCGCAAAAAATGTGGGCGCGAATGGATGCGCTCCCCGCATAATGGACCTGAACAATAAAACAATGACCCGGCCTGATAAGCCGGGTTTTTTACTGGCGAGAAACGGGGAATCTGATAAACCGGCCCGGCGGGATGAACGCCGCCGGGCGCAAAGTTTATAGCGACAGCAGCGCGGCGGTAGCGATATTGCGCTGTTTTTGCAGTTCTTTTAGCTGCTCTTCGGTCATTTTACTCAACGCCGCCGTCGGGCAGACGTCAACGCAGGCGGGCCCGCGCTCCCTGCTGCTGCAGAGGTCGCATATGACAATAACCGGCGTCAGACCGGCCTTCACCTCAATAGTTACCGCCCCAAACGGACAGGCGATGACGCAGCTCTGGCAACCAATGCAGCGCCCGCCGTCGGCCTCCACCCTCTCCGCCCCCATACTGAGCGCTCCGGTCGGGCAGGCGCTCACGCAGGGCGCATTCTCGCACTGATGGCACATCACCGGCACGCTAAGGTCGTCGAGGCGCATCACCTTCAGGCGGGGATTAAACTCCGCGCCCGGCGTCACATGCTCCAGCGCACAGGCCACCTCACAGGTCCGGCAGCCGAAGCAGGACTGCGGACTGGCAACGATAAAACTGGTCATATCTCCTCCCTGGCCCGGAATTGAGCCAACATCTCGCTGGCCGCCTGCCGCCCGGCTACCATGGCGGTAACCACCAGGTCCGCTCCGGTAACGGCATCGCCGCCGGCATAGACTTTGTCGTGAGTGGTCTGGGTCGTTCCGCGCCCTTTGCCGCCGGTGATAATCTGCCCCCAGCGATCCAGCTTAATGCCGTGGCCCCGCAGCCAGGGCATGTCGTGAGCCTGAAAGCCGAACGCCATAATGAGGATGTCGGCCTTCAGTTCAAACCCGGAGTCCGGGATCGGCTGCGGCCGACGGCGGCCATCCGGGCCCGGTTCGCCCATTTTCGTGCGGATCATCTCCACCGCGCTGACCTGCCCCTTGCGGTTGAGCTGAATGCGCTGCGGCTGAACGTTAAACTCAAATTTCACCCCCTCTTCCCGCGCATTGACCACCTCTTTTTTCGAGCCGGGCATACTCAGCTCATCGCGACGATAGGCACAGGTCACGCTCTGCGCTCCGCGACGAACGGCGGTGCGCAGGCAGTCCATCGCCGTATCTCCCCCGCCAAGCACCACAACGTGTGTGCCCTTAATGTCGATTAAGGGATATTCGGCGCTCTCTTCCAGCCCCATCACCTCCCGGGTGCTGGCAATCAGGAACGGCAGAGCCTGAACCACTCCGGGCGCCGTCTCCCCCTCCAGACCGGCGGCCATCAGACCATAGGTACCCACGCCGAGGAAGACGGCGTCGTAGTTTGTCAGCAGCTCATCAAACGCCACATCGCGCCCCACCTCCTGGTTGAGATGAAAGTTGACGCCCATGGCGCTGAAAATATCGCGCCGCCGTTCAAGCACGTTTTTATCCAGCTTGAACGGTGGAATACCAAAGGTCAGCAGGCCGCCGATCTCCGGGTGGCGATCGAAGACGTCCACGTGTACGCCCGCGCGAACGAGAATATCGGCGCAGCCCAGACCGGCTGGCCCGGCGCCAATTATCGCCACCCGCTCCCGGCGCGGCGGGACTTCAACGATCGTCGGCCGCCAGCCCATCGCCAGCGCGGTATCGGTGATGTAGCGTTCAAGGTTGCCAATAGCGACCGATCCGCCCTCGTTCTTAAGAGTGCAGGCTCCCTCGCACAGCCGATCCTGCGGGCAAACCCGACCGCAAATCTCGGGCAGGGAGCTGCTCTGATGGCACAATTCAGCCGCCTCGATAATCTTGCCTTCATTCACCAGGCGGATGAAATCGGGAATATGGTTATGCAGCGGGCACGTCCAGTTGCACCACGCTTTCTGCGCGCAATAGAGACAGCGCTGGCTCTCATACTCCGCATCACGCTCGCTCAGCGGCTGATAGATTTCAGCGAAATGCTGCAAACGAGCATCGGCGGCAGCCTTTTTCGCCCCAACTCGCGGTGGTTTATCGAGAATTGCATTGCGCCTTGCGCCGCGGACGCCGTCTAGCGGCTTTTCCAGCGCGGAGCGAATCTGTCGCTCCGCGCGCAGCTGGTTAATACTCGCCTCATCCATCAGGCGCAGAGCCTGGGTTGGACAGCTGGCTACGCATGCCTGCTGACCGGAAGGGTGCTGGCTGCAAAGATCGCATTTCTGCGCCAGCTGCGGCATGCCGTCATCGTTCGCCACCATCTCAATCGCGCCAAACGGACAGGCGATAATGCAATTTTTACAGCCGATACACAGAGCCTCTTTAAACTGAACGCTGTCATTCGCAAAACTCAGCGCCTGAGTCGGGCACGATCCGACGCAGGGAGCGTCATTGCAGTGGCGGCAGGTTGTCGCGCTGCTGGCCTTGCGGTTGAAGAATACGCGAATGCGTGGAAGAAAGTCGCTGCGCTGCTGGGGCCAGCTGTCCTGGCGATGAGAGGTGACGCAGGCCACTTCACAGGCGTGGCAGCCAATACAGTTCGCAGAATCGGCAACAATAAATTTATTCATTTGCTTCCCTTTATTATTCCAGGACTCACCGGGTAGCAATGCAATAATCAGGCGCTTTTTTTAAAGGCATTAATATGGCGGTCATTTTTGCGAGCCGCCTCAAAAAAACAGAGCCACTTCGGCTTAATTGCGCAATAAATGTCAAATATCACTTCGCAGTGATTATTGACGTTGTTTGCGGCTTAATCATGTTGATAATTAAACCTGTTGGTCGTTATACCAAAATGAGACGTTCCCTATCTCAATGTGATATCGCGGATTTATTCCCGTCGTGTTTTATTTCGCTCCCTTTTCGGCGTATTGATATTCCGCCCTTTTTCTCGTGAGTTATTTCACACAATTATCCATCAATTCCGCGGATTCTTATTTTTGGCACATCTTACGCATATCACTCATTGTGCGCGCAACACGCTGATGAACGCATCAGCTCAGGGAGGCAGCGGCCTTCGAATCGTAACTTCGGCTCTGTTCACGCTTGTACCCAAAATAATTCAAGTTGCAGGAAAGCCAACGCACAAGCAACTTGAAGTATGAAGGGTATATACGGAGTGAAGTCGTACAGGAGATAACAACTTCATGAAAGATATCGCCAATTCCGCCTCAAAAAATGGGAACTCGACCGCACCGGTTGATGAGATTTTACCCATTACGCAAATGATTCTTTATGGCCTGCAGCACGTGCTGGTGATGTACGCGGGCGCCGTCGCGGTTCCGCTGGTGGTGGGCAATGCGGTAGGGCTACCGCCGGAACACATTATTTTACTGATTAGCGCCGACCTGTTTATCTGCGGCGCGGCCACCATCGTGCAGTCGCTGGGGGTCGGTAAATGGCTCGGCTGCCGGTTGCCGCTTATCCAGGGCTGTACCTTTGCGGCGCTGATTCCGATGGTTCTGATCGGTAAGGAGTACGGAATCGGCGGCATTTCCGGGGCGGTGATCGTTTCCGGTATTTTCATACTCTGCTGCGCCCCGTGGATTAGTAAACTCATTCGATTCTTTCCCAAAGTCGTCATGGGCAGCATCGTCACCCTTATCGGTATGTCGATTATGCCGGTGGCCGGGGGATGGATTGGCGGCGGCAGCAGCGAAATGAACGGCTTTGGCGCTCCCTTTTCGCTGCTGATGGCGGCAATTACGCTGGTGATTATTCTCAATATTTACACCTTTGCCTCCGGCGTGGTGAAAAACACCTCGGTGCTAATTGGTCTTATCGTCGGGACGGTTCTCTGGGGTTGCTTTAAGCCTCTCGACTTTAGTCTGGTCCACGCCACCCCCTGGCTCCATCTACCGACCCTGATGCCCTTTGCCAAACCTGAATTTCATATTATCCCCGTCGCCCTGCTGTCGATGGTTATGGTGGTGGTGATGGTGGAAACCATGTCCTCGATGATGGCAACCGGGGATATCGTCGGAAAGAAAGTTGACGCGAAGATGCTGCGCAACGGCCTCAACACCTGCGGGATCGCGACGACTATCTGCGGCTTCTTCAATCTCTTTCCCTACGCCGCGTTCGCGCAGAACGTCGGCCTGATCGGTTTGACCGGGGTACGCAGCCGCTTTGTCGTCTCGGTCTCCGGTATCATTCTCATTCTGATGGGCGTGTTCTCAAGAATGGCGGCGCTGGTGGTTCTGATCCCTAAACCGATCCTCGGCGGCGCGGGCATTGTCATGTTCGGTATGGTGGCGGTATCCGGTATACGTACGCTGGGGCAGGTCAACTACCGCAACAATAATAACGGTATGGTGGTGGCGTTGACCCTCAGTCTCGGCATGATGCCGGTGCTGGTACCCAACCTGTTCACCCAGTTTCCGCCGATGGTTCAGCTCTTCCTGCACAGCGGGATCACCATTGGAACCCTGACGGCTATCGTCGCCAACCTCACCCTCAACGGCAGCGTGCCTTTCCGCGTTAACCACGAAACCCCGGTTCCCGATCCGGCACCGCCCAGCTCGGCGGCGCGCAATATGGCCGTCAGAACCGTCAGAATGTGGCTACTGCTGCGCAAAGTTCAGAAAGAGAGAGGGCCTGAAGAAGCCCGGGAGGGACAGTAATGCTCAGCAGATTCCTGTTTGCTTTGATAACCCTGCTGCTGCTGGCGGTACCCGTCGTGCAGCAAGGGATAGCGCAGGGCCTGAACGGCCGCTTTGGTTTTGCCCTGCTGTTTTAAGTTTGCTTTCATCAGGATCATTACTATGAAGAGAGTCACGACCGTCTGCCCCTACTGCGCTTCCGGCTGCAAGATGCAGCTCACGGTAGAGGAAGGCAAAATTACCCGCGCCGATGCCGCGATGGGTAAAAACAATCAGGGCACGCTGTGCCTGAAAGGCTACTACGGCTGGGACTTTATTAATGATACCCAGATCCTTACGCCGCGCCTGAAAACGCCGATGATCCGCCGCCAGCGCGGCGGCAAGCTCGAGTCGGTTTCCTGGGAGGAAGCGCTCGATTATGTCGCCGCCCGCCTCAGCGAGATAAAAGCCCAGTACGGGCCAGACGCTATCCAGACCACCGGGTCTTCGCGCGCCACCGGCAACGAAACAAACTACATCATGCAGAAATTTGCGCGCGCGGTTATTGGTACCAATAACGTCGACTGCTGCGCTCGCGTCTGACACGGCCCTTCGGTTGCAGGTCTGCACCAGTCGGTCGGCAACGGCGCGATGAGTAATGCTATCACCGAGATCGATAATACCGATCTGGTGTTTATTTTTGGCTATAACCCGGCGGATTCGCACCCCATCGTGGCGAATCATATTCTCAATGCCAAACGCAACGGCGCAAAAATTATCGTCTGCGATCCGCGCAAAATCGAAACTGCGCGTATAGCCGATATGCATCTTGCCCTTAAAAACGGTTCCAATATTGCGCTGCTGAACGCCATCGGACACGTGATTATCGCGGAGGATCTCTACGATAAATCCTTCGTTGCCGGTCGTTCGGAGGGCTTCGACACCTACCGGGGTATTGTCGAGCGCTATACACCGGAGTCGGTAGAAGCGATAACCGGTATCAGCGCCAGGCAGATTCGCGAGTGCGCGCGGATGTACGCGACCGCCGGCAACGCCACTATTCTCTGGGGGATGGGAGTGACCCAGTTCTGGCAGGGGGTGGAAACGGTGCGCTCGCTCACCAGCCTGGCGATCCTGACCGGCAACCTGGGCAAACCGCACGTCGGCGTCAATCCGGTACGCGGCCAGAACAACGTTCAGGGCGCCTGCGATATGGGAGCATTACCGGACACCTATCCGGGCTATCAGTATGTGAAATTCCCGGAAAACCGGGAAAAGTTCGCCAAAGCCTGGGGCGTAGAGAGCCTGCCGGAGAATCCCGGCTACCGTATCAGCGAGCTGCCGCACCGCGTGGCGCATGGCGAAGTACGGGCGGCGTACATCATGGGGGAAGATCCGCTCCAGACCGATGCCGAGCTTTCTGCCGTACGTAAGGCGTTCGAAGAGATGGAGCTGGTTATCGTCCAGGATATCTTTATGACCAAAACCGCAGCAGCGGCCGACGTCATTTTGCCGTCCACCTCGTGGGGCGAGCACGAAGGCGTTTATACCGCCGCAGACCGCGGGTTCCAGCGCTTTTTCAAAGCGGTAGAGCCGAAGTGGGATCTGAAGACCGACTGGCAGATAATCTGCGAGATCGCCACCCGCATGGGTTATCCGATGAAGTACGACAATACGCAGCAAATCTGGGATGAACTACGCCATCTGTGCCCCAACTTTTTCGGCGCCACCTACGGGAAAATGGGTGAGCTTGGCTACGTGCAGTGGCCGTGCCGCGACGAATCAGAGGCAGATCGGGGCACCTCGTATCTGTTTGCCGAGCGTTTTTCCACCCCCAACGGGCTGGCGCAGTTCTTCACCTGCGAATGGCAGGAGCCTGTCGACAAACTCAGCGATGAGTATCCGCTGGTGCTCTCCACCGTGCGCGAAGTGGGCCACTACTCCTGCCGCTCGATGACCGGCAACTGCGCGGCGTTGGCCAGGCTGGCGGATGAACCGGGCTATATCCAAATCAATACCGCCGATGCAAAACGTCTCGGCATTGGCGATGAGGAGCTGGTCTGGGTCAACTCGCGCAAAGGCAAGGTGATTACCCGGGCGAAGGTCAGCGATCGACCGAATCGCGGCGCGGTCTATATGACCTATCAGTGGTGGATCGGCGCCTGCAATGAGCTGGTCACTGAGAACCTGAGCCCGATAACCAAGACGCCTGAGTATAAATACTGCGCGGTTAACGTTGAGCGCATTACCGATCAGCGCGCCGCTGAGCAGTACGTCCTTGATGAATACAACCAGTTAAAAACCCGCCTGCGCGAAAGCGCCGCAGGATAAAGGATATCGCCCCGGCGGGGTCCACCTGCCGGGGCGATATTTTCTCTACTGACTCCCGCCAATCACGTTATCCGACAGCCGCCAGATCCTTATGGCAGCGGCGTGCCACCTCAAGATACTGCTGCGGAGTATCAACGTCCCAGTGAATTCCCTGATTCGCCACCGGGATAACGCGCACCGTCATCTGACCGATGACGTCGCGCAGCGTTGCCCCTTCCGGCGCGTGACGAATAAGAGACGCCGCGCGCTGGGGCAGAAGAACCGGATGGCCTTTACCGCGCTCGTAGGCCGGAATAATACAGCTCTCCGTGTCGGCGCTGGCCCACAGCTTTCGGTACACGCCCGGCGTGACTTCCGGCATATCGCCCAGCGCCAGAAAAAAGCGCGAGGCGCGGAGGTGATTTACCCCGCACTGAATAGAAGAGAACATACCATCGTGATATTGCGGGTTAAAGACGACCTCAACGCCCGGATGATCCCGATAGCAGGCGGCCAGTTCATCGCCGCGAAATCCGGTCACCAGCACCACCCGATCGCAGAACGCCAGAGCGCTGGCGAGGGCGCTATCCAGAATAGTGCCCTCGCCCCACGGCATCATCATTTTCCATTTTCCCATGCGGCTGGAGAGTCCGGCCGCCAGCATAATGCACTCTTTAGCCATTTTTTTGCTCATCGTCATCCTCCCTCCCGGCCCGATAAAGCGCCACCGCCGGTAGCCGACGGCGGCGCTTACGGCACTCAGGATTTCAGCACTGCTTTTATCGAGGTAATAATCGGCTGATATCCCGTACAGCGGCAGATATTGCCTTCCAGCGCCTCTTTCAGCTCATCATCGCTGGGGGACGGGTTGGCATCCAGCAGCGCCTTCGCGCTCATCAGGACCCCGGGAGTACAGAAGCCGCACTGAACGCCGCCGTGACGAATAAAGGCGTTCTGCAATTTTTTGCCGACCGGATCGTGATGCAGCGCTTCGACGGTGGTGACCTCGGCCCCGTTGCACTGAGCCGCCAGCAGCAGACAGGAGCAGACGGACTTTCCGTCCATGATAACGGTACAGGCGCCGCACTCGCCTACTGAACAGCCCTCTTTGGTTCCCGTAAGCTTCAGCTCCTCACGCAGAAAATCGATCAGGCGTACATTATCTTTCACATCGCGGGCAATGCGGATGCCATTCACTTTTAGCTCAATATGGTTCATGTTCATGGCTCCTTATTTCTTCTGCTCTGTCATGACTTCCTGCAGCATCTGCCGGAACATATCGATAAATACCGGGACCTTATAAGGCGCTGACCAGCGTCCTCCGATGGCTTTCTCCACCTTGTCGTGAAGCCCCCCGGCGGCCTGTTCAATGGTAGCGGCGTCTAATGTCTTACCGATGAGCGCCTGTTCAACCTCATGCAGCCGCTGCGGTTTGGCCATCAGCGCGCCATCCACCAGCCGACACAGGCGAATCACGCCCTTATCGACCATGAACTGGCCGGTCAGACTTTGACGGGTGATATTCAACGCATTGCGACGGCCAAGCTGCAGATAGCGATTAATCAGCGGCTGCTGGGTCGGCGGCGGCAGGATAAAGCGAATAACCAGCTCATCAGGCTCAAGAACCGTACGATAGCCGCCAACGACAAATTCGCTGACCGGCATCCGCCGCGTCCCGCGCGCGCTGCGCAGCTCCACTTCCGCATCGTAGATAATCAGCGGCGGCATGGAGTCCGCGCACGGGGCGGCGTTAACGATGTTGCCGCCGATTGTTGCCCGGTTACGCAGCTGCAGCGAGCCGACGGTTTTACAGGCGGTAACCAGTAGCGGGTAGCGCTGCTGAATTAACGGATGCCTGACCAGGTCGGTAAAGCAGACGCCGGAGCCGATAGAAATTCCGCCCTCGACGTCAAAGATCTCTTTCAGCTCTGACAGTCCGGCGATGTTAACAAGCGGCACCTCTCCGGACAGCATCCGCGCCTGCACCAGCACATCGGTGCCGCCGGCAATGGGCATCGCGCCTTTCTCAGCCATCAGCGTTAAGGCCTGTTTCAGGGTTTGCGGGACGCTGAGCGACAGGGTATTGAGACGATGAACCTGTTTCTTATCGCCCGACTCCAGCATCTGCTCGCTCTGGCGCTCCGGCTTCTTGAGGTTATAACCCAGACGAACCTGTTCCAGCGTCAGTGGCAGAGTGCGGTTTGGCCGTCCAATGGCGAAACTCACCGCATTGTTGAGGGCCGCAGCGCCCAGCTCCAGCACCGGTTCACCGATGACTTTCGCCCCCATCGGCCCTGCTTTGTCGTAGTTTTCGACCGCGATAATATCGATGTTCGGCATATCTTTGATGGTCGGCAGCAGGTAGGTATCAAAGTTTTCCGATTTCACTACGCCGTGCTCGGTGTTGAAATCCTCCAGCATGCCGTAGCCGATCATTCCCTGCAGCACGCCGCCGTAGACCTGGCCGTTAAAACCGACCGGGTTGATGACTTTACCCACATCGTGGGTGGCGACGACATTATTAACGGTGATTTTGCCGGTGCGCATATCCACCGCGACGTCGGCCAGCTGGCAGCCGTATACCCAGGTGAAATAGGGGCTACCGCAGCCCTTCTCCTCATCCCAGTGAATATTCGGCGCGACGTGCCAGCCGTAGGCGGAGAGATTGGCCCCGGTGGCCCGGGTCATATCGCACACCTGCTGGAAACTGAGGCTCAGCGCCGGATCGTCGCGGTTGAATACCTTGCCATTCTGCCAGGCTATATCGTCGATGCTCTGCGCTTTTAAGGTTTCCTTAATGGCGTCCGCCATGCGTTGCTTAATTTTATTCGCCGCGCTAAGAATCGCCTGTCCGCCCATCAACGTCCCGCGAGAAGCGACCGTTGAGCCGCCGTCAGCGATCATGGCGGTGGCTGGTTCGCTGAACATCACCCGATCGAGCCCGATACCAAAGGCTTCCGCAGCCAGCAGCGACATAGTTGTCTGCAGCCCCTGCCCGTTCTCGGAAACCGAGGTGGAGATGTTGACGCTGGCGTCGGCATTCACCTGAATAAGCGCGGAGGAAGCATCCAGCCCCTCGGCGCCCAGAGAGCAGCCGCGGTGGCTCAGCGCGAAGCCAATACCGTAGCGGATCGGCCCGCCCTCAGCGTTAAGCTGCTGATAGTGCTGCCGTTTGGCCTCGTATTCGGCCTTGAGCAGCGTCTTCTCCAGCACTTCCTGCGCGGAGACGGTATGCTCGCTAAATACCTGACCGGCCATGCTGGTGTCACCCTGCTTAAGAATATTGCGCAGGCGGAATTCGACGGGCGAGAGACCCAGCTCGCCCGCCACGTCATCCATCAGCGATTCGTTGGCGAAAATGACCTGCGGCGCCCCGTAGCCGCGATAGGCCGAGGTGTAGTTATTGTTGGTATAAACGCCTACCAGATCGACGCGCACGTTAGGAATGTTGTAGGGACCGGCCGCCTGTACGGAACTACGCCAGGTGACAAATACCGTCTGGCCGCAGTAGCTACCGCCATCGGCGATGATATCGATTTTAATCGCCTGAATACGCGCGTCATCGTCCACGCCAATGCGATATTTCATCTTATAGGGGTGGCGCTTGTAGCTCTCGCGCATGGACTGTTCGCGGTTATAGGAGATCTTAACCGGCCGCCCGGTAAGGTGTACCAGCAGCGCCGCGCGGCAGGAGACGTTGTCGATAATATCATCTTTACCGCCGAAGGAGCCGCCGAGGACGGAACGCTTAATGTTGACCTTCGCCTGGGGCAGATCAAGGTATTTGGCAATTACCGCCCGGGTGCGGTGAGCGTTCTGGATCGACCCTTCGATGGTCATAATCTGCTCATTATTATCCAGGTAGGCGGTAATGGATTCCGGCTCAATATAGCCGTGCTCCTGGAATCCCACCTCGTACTCACGTTCGAAAATACGCGTGGACGCGGCAAAACCGGCGTCGATATCGCCCTTCGCCGTGTGGTGGCGGTTAATAATGTTGCTGTCGAGTTCGCTGTGGATCAGGCGCGCCCCCGGCTTCATCGCCTCTTCCGGAGAGGTAATCGGCTCCCATGGGGTGTAGGTTATTTTAATTTTATCGACCGCAATACAGGCAGCCTCATAGGTTTCCGCCGCCACAACGGCAACCACGTCGCCGCGGTAGGCTATTTCATTGTCAATAATGGGGGGATGATCGGGAACAATCGCTCCCAGTTTACGTTGACCGGGTATATCGTTCCAGGTAGCGATGCGCACAACCCCAGGAACCTTTTCCGCCTCGGAAAGATCGAGCGAATCGATTCGCCCGGCAGGAATATCCACGTAGCGGCATACGCCATACAGCATATCATTCATGACAATGTCATCGCCGTAGACCGCTTTACCCGTCACCTTGGCGAGCCCATCGACGCGGGGCACTTCACTGCCAACCAGCAATGTATCCATATTATTCAGCCTCCACTCACAAAGAAAGATAACTGAATAAAGCAATGGCTATGCCACCTATAAAGAAAGGGTTATTTGAGACTGAGTTATGTGAGGTATATCTAAAAACAATGGCGGATTAAAGCATAAAAAAACCTGAAGATATCGCCGTGATTATCAAAAAGAGAGTAGGCGTATCACTATGATAATTCGCTGTTCTCATTTCTGTTTCTCAGAAAGCCACCGGTCGTGACTGCGACTCTGCGCTGCATTAACCATTGACGGTATACATCATTTTCCCCAGGACGCTACCGTCGGGTAACGTCCTGAGCGCATACGGCAGCAAAATTTTACTCTCGCTACGCCTACTGTTCTTTAGCTTAAAATTTCGAATAAAAAATAAAACAAACTCAATAATGAAATTTAAATTTCATATTAAAAGATATTGGATAATGTGATACATATCATAAATTTAACATTCCGTCCGCAGATCATCGTCCTGATTACTCAGCGCAAACCAAAAAAATCACTTTATATATCAGCTTATTATTAAAATCACCATTGTTGACACATTGGCGTTACACATTGCGCACAACCATCAATCGAAATAAAACTTCCAAAATGTGATCTGTTTGTATTTTTATTTCATTTATAGCGGTAATAATTGTCAATCACAACACGCGCTCTGACCCGCTTGTTGGTCCGCAGAAAACCTAATGCCCGGAGGATGCAATGAAGGAAGTGAGATCGGGACTCATCCGAACGATTTATGTCGGCAGTTACCAGGCTATCCGTCCGTACAACAACGCCGCCGGGGACATTCTGAACCTCAACCATCCAGGAGGACAAAACCCTGTCAAATATTAATGATTCATCCTTAATCCAGAAAAAACCTCTTTGACCGGATTTATTTAGCGCATGGCAACAAGCGCTGAATAAAAGCACTAAGAACGAAAATTCATTTCATGTCAGTCATGCTGCAAAAAGCTATACCCCAAATAATTCGAATCGTCTGAAGGTGGCAAGTGAACGAGTTCCCATGGGCTTACAGAAGTAAGCGACAGGGGTGAGAGAAAGCAGCTAACACACATGCAACGTGAAGTATGACGGGTAAAAAAGACAGACCGTGACTGGGGTGGAATGACGCATTTTTATCTCGTGCCGTTAATCAAAAAAAGGTATAAAAATGTCTCTTATCATGAATCTGAACCTACAGCAGAGAAAGCGACTACACCAGATAACCTTAGTTGCGACATTTGGTGGCCTGCTCTTCGGTTATGACACCGGCGTTATTAATGGCGCATTTTCCTCCCTGAAACAATATATGGCTTTGACCCCGACCACTGAAGGTCTGGTCATGAGCGTGTTGCTGATCGGCGCCGCCCTGGGCAGCGTTTTCGGGGGAAAATTCGCGGATTTCTTTGGCAGAAGAAAATACCTGCTGTTTTTATCGTTTATCTTTTTCATCGGCGCATTAATGTCCGCTCTTGCGCCGGATATCACCATACTCCTTATTTCACGTTTCATTCTTGGCTACGCCGTTGGCGGCGCCTCGGTTACTGCGCCAACGTTTATCTCGGAAGTAGCGCCAACCGAAATGCGCGGTAAACTCACCGGCCTGAATGAAGTGGCTATTGTTATTGGCCAGTTAGCCGCATTTGCCATCAACGCCATCATCGGCATTCTCTGGGGACATCTCCCCGACGTCTGGCGCTATATGCTGATGGTGCAGACGATTCCTGCCATCTGCCTGTTTGTCGGCATGTTGCGATCGCCGGAAAGCCCTCGCTGGCTGATCAGTAAAAATCGCCATGAAGAAGCGCTGGAAATATTAAAACAAATCCGTCCACTTGAACGTGCCACAAAAGAATTCAACGATATCAGTACCTTAATTAAGGCTGAAGCGGACAAAAAGCTGCATTCCCGGAACGCCTTTATCACCATCCTCCAGACGCCATGGATTTTCAAACTGCTGCTGGTCGGCGTGATTTGGGCAGCACTGCAGCAGACCACCGGGGTCAACGTGATTATGTACTATGGTACCGAGATCCTGAGTACCGCCGGGTTCTCCGAAAGAACCTCGTTGATTTGTAACGTACTGAACGGCGTGTTCTCCGTCGGCGGGATGCTATTCGGCGTGCTGTTCCTCGTCGATCGTTTCAAACGCAAAACCATTATCATTTATGGCTTCGCGCTGATGGCCACCCTGCACCTTATTATCGCTGGCGTAGACTACACGCTAGTCGGCGATATCAAAGCAACGGCAATCTGGCTGCTCGGCGCAATGTTCGTTGGCGTCATGCAGGGAACCATGGGCTTTATCACCTGGGTGGTGCTGGCTGAGCTCTTCCCTCTGAAATACCGCGGGTTATCGATGGGAATTTCGGTATTTTTCATGTGGGTGATGAATGCCATTGTCAGCTATCTGTTCCCATTACTGCAGGCCAAGCTGGGGTTAGGTCCGGTCTTTCTTATTTTTGCCGCGATTAACTACCTGGCGATTATCTTTGTCGTAACGGCCCTGCCAGAAACCTCAAATAAATCGCTGGAGCAGCTGGAAGAAGAACTGTCAGCAAATAATTCTGCAGCACGATTCCATACAGCCACAAAGGAAAGCGGGTTATGATCGATACTATTACGCAGGATAATCTCCATCTGTCATGCCGGGCGAAGAATAAAGCGGACGTTCTGGCAATGATCGGCGCTGACTTTAAATCCAGGGGTTATGTTAGCGAAGATTGCGTTGCGTTTCTTGCTGAGAGAGAGCGTCAGGTCTCAACCTTTTTAGGTAACGGCATTACCCTGCCGCATCTGCCTAAATCAGCCACCAACATCATCGTTAAAACCGGGGTAGAGATTTATCAGTTCCCTGATGGCGTGATCTGGGATCGAAATAACGTCATGTTTATTGCCATCGGCGTTATTGCCAAAGAGAGTGAACATATTGATGTCCTGAGAGAGGTTGCGTCCATTTTTAGCGACGAAGTCATCGCCAGAGCCCTCTCTTTAATTGCCAATAAACAGGATTTCTTAAGGATCCTCCAGCAGAATCAATAACAGCAGCTGATACCCGGTCGCAATATGAAAAGCCTGCATCCCTGCAGGCTTTCCTGGTTTTCTCGCTACTGTGTAGCGTTTATAAATAGCAATCAACTGCCTTTATAAGTGGAATAACCGTACTGGCTCAGCAGAAGCGGAATATGTAATTTTTCATTAGTACGCGTCACGGTGAACAGCACCGGGATCTCGGGGAAAAACGAAGCCAGTTTTTGCTTGTTGAAATCATCGCCGGTTTTGAAGGTCACTTTATAAATCCCCGGCTGCATATCGCCTTCTGCCGGGTACAGTGATTTAATGCGGCCATCGTCGTCCGTTACGCCGCTCGCAAGCGCTGTCCATTTATTCGCCTGCTGTTTTTCAAGGGTGACCGTGACTCCCGATGAAGGTAGCCCCGTTTGCTGATTGAGAATATGTACGCTGAGCGTCCCGACAGGGGCGCTAAACGCGGCCGGAACGAAAGATATGGCAGATAACAGAATCAGACTGGATAATTTTTTCACGATGTTTTCCTGTTGCGGATAATAACGATAAAAACGTTAGCACCTGGGCCGCTAAAATATATTCAATTTTTTGTGATAATCGCTTAAAAGACCGTTCGCCTAAAATGCATTGGATGAAACACTATTCGCATCCGACGTTATAGATTTATCTGAATATAGAATGAATAAGTGGGGGGCGAATAAGCGGTCGTTAACTTGCGCTATACTCATTTTTCACCGCGTACACAAAGGACTTCACATGAAGATATGGCCTGTTCTGACCGGCGTGGCAATCGCGCTAACGCTTGTCGCCTGTCAATCCCCTACTCCGCCAAAGGGCGTTCAGCCAATTAATAACTTTGATGCGAAGCGTTATCTGGGTAAATGGTATGAAGTTGCCCGGCTCGAAAATCGTTTTGAACGTGGGCTGGAACAGGTCACCGCAACCTATGGCCAACGTAGCGATGGCGGCATCAGCGTTCTGAACCGCGGCTACGATCCGCGCAGGCAAAAATGGAACGAGAGCGAAGGCAAAGCGTATTTCACCGGTGCTCCCACTACCGCCGCGCTAAAAGTGTCCTTTTTTGGCCCGTTTTACGGCGGCTACAACGTGATCGCGCTGGACAGCCACTATCAGTATGCGCTGGTCAGCGGCCCCGAACGCGGCTATCTGTGGATTCTGTCGCGTACGCCGACTATTCCTGAATCAGTGAAGCGGGAGTATCTCGGTATCGCGCGGGAACTCGGTTTCCCGGTGGATAAATTAGTTTGGGTGAATCAGCGGTAAAATTGATGCGAGGGTAAAAGACGATTCCTTCGCCAGCTTCCTGACGAACATTATCTTCAGTGAACAACACCTGAAGATAATGTCGTAATAAGCCATCGATAACGCGATGACTACCGGGACTTATCCGCCGCGTCTGCCGCTTTTTCAGCAGGGGCTATACTCTCTTTAATCTCTTTTGTTTTATTCGCGGCATCGTTGGCAAGGTTATTTGCGTCAACGATAGCGTCGTCTTTAATTTTGCCTGCGGCCTGCACGATTTGGTCGCTTTTCTGCCGGGCATCCTGCTTAACGGCGTCAGCCTGAGATTGTGCCTGCTGAGCGATAGCTTCCGCTTTCTTATCAGCTTCCGCCTTAATGCTCGAGGCCTGGCTGCTGAGACTATTCGCCTCATCCGCGGCCTGTTTTTTTATCGCATCGATATGCTTGTCTGCTTCATCCTTAATCGCCTGGGCTTTATCGGAAGCAGCCTCTTTAATTTGTTGCGCATTGTCTTTCGCTTTATCGAGATTGGCGTCAACTTTTGATGAATCATCACAGCCGGCGAGAATTAAACAAACGGCAGAAGCGATCAGCGTTTTACTCCACAGTTTCATAGTCATTCCTTTATTCAGCAATATCACCGTATTGAGGAGGGCATTACATCCTCGCAGCAGGGTTACCAGATAATTCTCATAACAATAATGTCATGAGTATATTTAGCCGCAATACTTAACCCTGCATCCCTTTATTTATAATCGCTAACCAGGCAGAGTCAAGTTTCAGCGCCGCTAACGCTGCAACGCCAAAGATTATCCGCCGCCTCGTTCACTGACGAAAAACCCGGGCGGCTGCCCGGGTTCCACTGTGACGGTAAAACAGCTTATGCCGTAACGACTGCTTTTTTCAGCACGGGGCCAGCTAACGCCAGTCTGGCCCCGGCCTCGGTATCGCTATACTGCTTAAAGTTGGCTATAAACAATTCCGCCAGGCTTTGTGCTTTCTCCTGCCATTGGTCGGCTGATGGCCAGCCGCTACGCGGATCGAGCAGCGCGCTGTCCACGCCGGGCACGCTCTGCGGAATAGAGAGACCGAACACCGGCACCGTTTCTTCACGCAGCTCACCGGTGGTGCCGTTTAAGATAGCGCTGATAATGTTGCGCGTATCGCGCAGCGACAGGCGTTTACCTTCCCCGTTCCAGCCGGTGTTAACCAGCCAGGCTTCGGCTCCAGACTCCGCCATTTTGGCCGCCAGAACGCTGGCGTACTGGGTCGGGTGCAGCAGCAGGAACGCCGCACCGTAGCAGGCGGAGAACGTCGGCGTTGGTTGAGTAATGCCGCGCTCGGTTCCGGCGAGTTTCGAGGTAAAACCCGACAGGAAGTGATACTGCATCTGCTCGGTAGTCAGACGGGATACCGGCGGCAGCACGCCAAATGCATCGGCGGCGAGGAAAATCACCTTTGACGGATGGCCCGCACGCGACACCGGTTTAACGATGTTTTCAATATGCGATAACGGATAAGAGACGCGGGTGTTTTCGGTCTTACTGCCATCGGCGTAATCCACGCTGCCATCGGCCCTGACCACCACGTTTTCCAGCAGCGCGTTACGACGAATTGCGCGATAGATTTCCGGCTCGGCCTGCGGATCAAGATTAATGGTCTTGGCGTAGCAGCCGCCTTCGAAGTTAAACACGCCATCATCATCCCAGCCGTGTTCGTCATCGCCAATCAGCTGACGCAGCGGGTCGGTGGAAAGCGTGGTCTTCCCGGTTCCGGAAAGGCCAAAGAACAGCGCCACGTCGCCCGCTTCCCCACGGTTCGCCGAGCAGTGCATCGAAGCTATCCCCTGCTGCGGGAGCAGATAGTTCATCACGGAGAAAAGGCCTTTCTTCATCTCGCCGCCGTACCATGTGCCGCCGATCAGCTGAATTTTTTCACTCAGGTTAAAGGCAACAAAGTTCTCAGAGTTAAGTCCCTGCTCCTGCCATTTATCGTTAGTACAGCCCGCGCCGTTGAGCACGATGAAGTCCGGCGTAAATTCCGCCAGTTCCTCAGCGCTCGGCGCAATAAACATGTTTTTGACAAAGTGCGCCTGCCAGGCCACTTCAGTGACGAAGCGAACGCCCAGGCGCGTCGCCGGGCTGGCGCCGCACCAGGCATCAACCACATACAATTTCTTGCCGCTAAGCTGTCCGGCCACCAGTGCCTTCAGATCGGCCCATATTTCCGTGGTCAACGGCTTATTATCGTTGCGGCCCAGGCCGGAATCGGCCCACCAAACGGTGTCACGCGTCAGATCGTCTCTGACGATGTATTTGTCGCGCGGCGAGCGTCCGGTAAAGATCCCGGTATCCACGGCAACGGCCCCGGACTCGGTCATGACGCCGCGAGCCGCGCCGGTTAACTCCGCGCTGGTTTCATGCGCAATCAGCAAGTCGTAATCGGGGTTATAAAACAGCTCGCTGCTATTCTGAATACCGAGCTCAAGAAGAGCGTCTTTGACTGATTCAATACGTGACATGGAACTCCTGACAAACTATTGGCTGGATAAGATGCACTTACGGTTATAGCAACCTGTTAGTTAATCTGATGGATTTATATTAATAAAAAAGCCACCACGAATTTAAATAAACAGGATGAGTCGACCAGAGTCGGCGATTTAAATCGTACTCGTGTAGGGTGTCGCCTGTACTTTAGAAATATCGTTTGCACGAATAAGTCATAAGCTAAACTCTGATAAAAATGTTAACACCTGTAGATAATTATGTTAATTGCATAGTTTCTATGCGTTATGCTAAAATTGCATAGCTATTATTGCGTAGTTGAGGTACGGGTCGGTGCTGGCGAATCTTGAAGTAAAATGGCTTTACGATGTGATCGCTCTTGAGGAGTCCAGAAGCTTTACGCTCGCGGCCAAAAGCCGCAATATTTCGCAGTCCTCCTTCAGCCGCCGCATTCAGGCGCTCGAGGCGTCTCTGGGTTTCAGCATCTTCGACCGTTCGGCCAACCCGCTCCAGCTGACCAACCGCGGGAAGATCTTTATCGGCTATGCGCGAAATATGCTTGACGATATGGACTTCCAGATCAGCCGTATTAAAGGCCTGAACCACACCACGCAGAAAATAAGAATCGACGCGGCGCCGTCGCTTTCGGTTTTATTACTTCCCGAAATTATCGCTGGTTATACCGACAGGAAGAATAAAACTTTTCATGTTGAATCGATTAACGTCAACGACGCCGTATTCAATCTGAAAGAGGGCAAAAGTGACTTTATCCTGTCGTTTTATAATGAAGAGCTGATGAACTATCCGTTTATCAATCACAAAATATTCGACTCGGCGCTGCATCTTGTTTCTCCGTGCGATAAACACGGCAGACCGCTTTTTAATTTACATCGCGGCGTGCTGCCGCTGATGAAATATGCTAACGACAGCTATATGGGGCGGCAGGTGAATCAGGTTATCGACCGCAAACCGGAGATTACCTTTTCGCTGACCTTTGTCTCCTCCATGAGCGAGCTGCTAAAACGCATGATCCTCAACGGCGATGGGGTTGGCTGGCTGCCGCAGTACTCTATCAAGCGCGAACTAGAGGAAGGACGCCTGACGATTATGGATGAGAGCCTGTCGCTGCCGATAGGCGCCTATATCTACCGCTCCGGCGCGCGGCTCAATCAATCCGCCGAACGTTTCTGGCAGCATATAAAGTCCACCAGCGCCGTCAGCGCATAATTCGCGTAGCGGCGGAAAATTCGCTATCATCCCCAGCCACTCTCTGTCCAGGCAGCCTGATGTCTACGATTATCGATACCTTTATCGCCCCGCCTTGCCGCGCTGAAATCAACATTCTTTACCAGGATGAACATCTGCTGCTGATCGATAAACCCTCAGGTCTGCTCAGCCTGTCGGGAAAAAATCCGCTTAATCTCGATTCTGTGCACCATCGGCTGGCGCAGCAGTTTCCCGGCTGTACCCTGGTCCATCGTCTTGATTTCGGCACCTCCGGACTGATGGTTATTGCCCGCAATAAGACAATCAACGCCGCTCTCTGCCAGCAGTTTAGCCAGCGCGCCGTCAGCAAGATTTATAGCGCGCTGCTGTGCGGCCATCTGACGGACGAGGCGGGTACGATTGACGCTCCGATAGCCAAAGATCCGGCGCTGTTCCCGCTGATGACGATTTGCCCACATCGCGGCAAGCCCGCCCGCTCCGGCTATCAGGTGGTTGAACGTTTCCACTATCAGGACGACCTGCCGGTGACGCGGGTACGGCTGACCCCGCAAACCGGGCGCACTCATCAGCTGCGTATCCACTGTCAGCTGTTAGGACACCCTATTCTGGGCTGCGATCTGTACGGCGGCATGGCGCTTCCGGGAACAGAACAGGCGCCTCGCCTGATGCTGCACGCCAGCGAACTGCATTTCGTGCATCCGGTGAGCGGAGAGAGGATCGACGCCATCAGCCCGAGCGCGTTTTAACTCGCTTCGCTCGCCAGCCCGCTAGGCCTACGCTCCCCTACGCCAATTGACGTCAACGGCTGAATTCAACTCGCTGACCGCGCTGCGGTTTGTTTCCCGATGGCGCTGAGCTGACCGGGCTACAGGGGCACCGCCGCCTGCAGATCGGTAGCCCGGACAGGCGCAACGCGCCGCCTCCGGGAAAGGTGCGCTGCCTGATGCCTTGCTGCGGTTTTCTTCCCGGCTTGCGCTGCGCTTAGCCGGGCTACGGATTCACAACCGCCTGCGATCGGGTAGCCCGGGCAAGGCGCTTGCGCCGCGGCCCGGCGAAGGTGCGCTGCCTGATGCCGCTGCGGTTTTCTTCCCGGCTTGCGCTGCGCTTAGCCAGGCTACGGATTCACAACCGCCTGCGATCGGGTAGCCCGGGCAAGGCGCTTGCGCCGCCTCCGGGGAAGGTGCGCTGCCTGATGCCTTGCTGCGGTTTTCTTCCCGGCTTGCGCTGCGCTTAGCCGGACTACGGGTTCACAACCGCCTGCGATTGGGTAGCCCGGGCAAGGCGCTTGCGCCGCGGCCCGGGGAAGGTGCGCTGCCGGATGCCTTGCTGCGGTTTTCTTCCCGGCTTGCGCTGCGCTTAGCCGGACTACGGGTTCACAACCGCCTGCGATCGGGTAGCCCGGGCAAGGCGCTTGCGCCGCGGCCCGGGGAAATTGCCGACTATAGCCGCACAACGCCTCTGGCCGCGGCCTCTTCACGCCACGCCATCAGCGGCTGATAGTCGGCGCGCCGCATATCGCTGTAGCCGCAGATAAACAACGCTTCGCAAAGCGGCCGATAGCGTTCATCGCTCACCAGCTGCTGCAGCGCCTCTCTGAGCAATCCCAGCGTTGACGCGCTGGAGTTTGCCGAAGTAATAAACGGCAGTCCCGGCGCCAGCGGACCGTGCGCAATGACCACCAGCCCCGCCAGGGCTTCCGGCTGATAGCGCTGCAGCAGCGCCCAGGTGACACAATCAATAGCGGCAATATCCGCCCTCTCCAGCTGAAGCTCGCGCAGCGATTGGCGATGGCTGCCGCTGAACACGACCGTCGAAAAGAAACGCCCATCACGCGATAGCGGCGCAACCATTTTTAACAGTACGTTATAGCCGGACTGTGAATCCGCCGCATTGCAGGCCACCCGGCGCCCGCGAAAATCCGCCAACGTCAACATTAGATCATCCTCACGCGCCACCAGCAGGCTGCGGTAGTTTCTTCCCTCGCATCCCGGGGCCGAATAGTGAAAACAGCCTACGGTTTGTGCATCCGGCAGCTGCGTCACCAGCGGATAGCCGCAGGTCTGGCTCAGCAGCAGCTCCGGATTACGCCAGTGCGCCAGCAGCTCTTCGGGAATCGCATATGAACGGATCTCCTCAAGCGCTACGCCCCGTGCCGCCAGCAGCTCGCGGACGGCCAGCCACAGCGCCCGGGTCTCCTCTTCATTCACCGCATACATCGGAAACGCCAGCCGTTCACTCATCATGTTGAGCCGCCTTATCCTGCTGATTAAAACCGGGATGGGCATTCACCGCCACCGATGTCGCCCAAAAACGCCGCAGCCACTCTGCGTAGCCGCGCACCACAAACCCGGCGTTGCGCTGCTGGTATTCCTGCTGATTATGCAGATAGATGCTTCTCAGCCCGTACCACGGCACGCCGGGTAAATCGTGATGCACTGAATGGTAGTTGAGATTGAGAAACAGCACCCGCCAGACCAGCCCCGCTTCATTAATCACCGAACGGGCCTGCGGGTCGTCCGCGGCGCGGTGCTCAAGGAAAGAGCGAACTTTGGTTAGCGCAAGAGCCGGATAGCTGATAGCCAGCACGTAGTAGAGCGGCGAAAAACCGAGGTGATTCATCCACGCGAACAGCGCTGCCAACAGCAGTCCATGAACCAGCCACATCGCGATCGTTTTAACCTGCCGTTGCCCAACCGCCGCCAGCGCGCTGTCGAGCGTTTGGGCAATATCCAGCAGCGGCGCCACCAGCAGCCTGCCGGGAAACGTATTGCGCAGATGGATAAGATCGCGCAGCCAGGGAGCGAAGCGCTGCCAGCTCTGCGGCGTAAAATAGTAGGATTCCGGGTCATCAACGGGATGCGTCAGCAGATGATTAGTATGGTGCGCGAGATGCGAATCGCGATACAGCCCGTAGGGATACCAGACCGCCAGCGGCAACGTCCCCAATAGTTGATTAAACCACGGTCGCGACGTGGGATGACCGTGAATAAGCTCATGTTGTAGTGACATATACCAGGCGGTGAACCAGATAAGCAGCAGCGTGGCGGGAAAAAGTCCCAGTTCCCGCCACCAGGCCAGCGAAGCAAACCAGCCGCCATAGACGATAAAAATCAGTAGCCAGGTCGGCAGTTCGCTTCGCCATAGCCAGCTACGGGAAAATTGATGGATCCGCTCGCGTTGCTGCGGATGCAAATAGACCGACCTGTTGTTCGCCATTCCTGCTGCTGCCTTTTCGCGTTATCTTTTGTTCCCCCCGAAGATGTGAGATAACGCGTTAAATAACAAAGAAGTTAAATCACTAAGCTTTGCCAGAAATCGGCCTTATGCGCCGTTGAGCGCGGTGAGATATCGCCGCCCGGCGATGATGCTCGCGCTGGCGGAGACTATCAGCGAGACGCCCAGCGATTGTCCCCATCCTGCCGCCAGCAAGCCGGCGCCAATCAGCGCATAATAAAACAGTCCAAAAAGAGCGCCGGCGGTGCCGCGACAGTCGCCGTAGGCGTTCAGCGCTGACCCCAGCACCAGCGGGATCGCCATCGCATAGGCTGTAGTTACCAGCGCTATCGGCATAACAAACCATAATGATTCCCGCAGCGCATACACCGCTGCGCCGCCGGCTAAATGAAGAAAGCACGCGATGAGCAGTATCCGGCTCTGCGGGACATCCTGCCGCAGCAGTCGGCGGTTAAGCAGCGCGCCGAGCAGCGAACCGGCGGCAAGTACCATGCCGCTGTAGCCAAAACTGCGGGTATCAACATCCAGGCTGGCGAACATAAACGGAGCCAGGCTGTAGTAGCTGAACAGGCTGACGTTGAATGCCGCAACCAGTATTGCCGCAAGGGCGATGTGTTTATCCCGCGCCATTCGCCGCAGTACGGGAAGCAACGATCCTGTCGTGTGATTTTGCCCGCGCGTTTCCGGCATCAGCCACAGGCAGCACAGCAGGAGCGCTGCGGCCAAAAGCGCCAGCGCGCTGAATACGCCGCGCATACCCCAGACCGCGGTCAACCCGCCGCCGAGATACACCCCGACGGCCGGACTTATTGCCAGTGCCAGGCCGATAAACGTAAAGATCCCCGCCAGCTGCCGCCCGCTATAGCAGTCCCGCAGCACCGTCTGCGTCACCACTGAACCGGTTGCCGCGCCAGCCGCGGTGATTATTCTCGCCACCAGCAGCAGCGTAAAATCTGCAGCCCATAGCGCCATCAGGCATCCCATCGCGTACACGCCTAACCCAGCCAGCAGCGCCGGGCGTCGGCCATAGCGATCGCTAAAACCGCCCCACAGCAGAACGCCAACGGCAAAGCCGATAAAGTATACGGAATGCGTTTGCGCCGCTTGCGGTGCGTTAACGCCAAAATTGACGCTGATATCGGTCAGCGCCGGGCTATAAATCGTTTCCGCTATTTGCGGAAACATCAGTAGTGCGGTGACCAGCACCAGCGCGGAACGCCCCAACATATGCCCCTCCAGGTAAACGAGAGGCGCTATTGTAGAAAAGACGCTTATCGAACATTATAAACATAATGACTTTAAATATCGGAAATCGGACATTATGGCCTGGCTTGACCCACATGCGGCATTCAATCCGGATGCGTTAACGAATAGCCTGATTGGCGTGCAGTCGGCGTTAGGAGATCATGACTCCGGTAGTCACCGGCATGAGATGGCGCAGATTCTGTTTACCCGTCAGGGATGCGTGCGTTTGACGCTCAACGATGGTGCCCTGCTGTGCCTGCTTCCGCCGGGACGCGCAGCCTGGCTCCCGGCCGGGATCAGCCATCGCGCGGAGATGAAAAACATTGTCGACTATCGTTCTGTCTGGTTTCAGCCGCAGCGTTATCCGCTGCTGCCAACGCAGTCGGCGATACTCAATGTGGTGCCGCTGCTTCGTGAGCTCCTGGAACGCCTCAGCGCCAGTCCCTGGAAGACCAACTGGGAAGCCGAGCCTGCACGACATCTCGCGGCACTGTGCGTGGCAGAAATTAGCGACGCCGTCAAAGAACCGATGATGCTCGCGTTGCCGCAGGATAAACGTCTGGCGATGCTTTCCGGCGATGCGCTGCCGCCGCCGCTGGGGGATCTCGCTGCCCGCTGCGGCGCCAGCGAAAAAACCATAAGCCGCCTGTTCCGCCGTGATACCGGAATGACCTACCAGCAGTGGCGTCAGCAGTGGCGATTAATGAAGGCGGTAGAAATGCTGGCGACGGGAGAACGTATCAGCGATACGGCGCAGGCGCTGGATTTCGCCAGCGATAGCGCCTTTATCTACTTTTTTCGCACCATGACCGGCATGACGCCGGGGCGCTATTTTTCCACCTGACTCTGGCCGCCGTTATCAACGGGATGCGACTCCCCCCATTTTCCCGGCCTGCCGCCAGCAGTGTCCCGCTTTAACGGCAAACAGGGTACTGTCCGGAGCAGATCCCGCTTCGATCAGAAGAAATATTTAAAACGTAGACGGCCACCGTAGCGGGAGTCTTCCTCACCGTCACCGTTAGCGGGATTGGATTCAATCCAGGAGGCGTAGGCCCCGAGATAAATGTTGAAATTCTTCATATTCATGACGTTCGGGAACAGATACGAAGCATGAATGGTGTGGATATCATATTTACCCGGATCGGCTATCCAGCAGTTATCATTGCAGTTGGCGACAAAGCTGGCGGTGTTAAAACTGTCGATCTTGTTATGCGCGTATATGTAGCCAAGCTCAAAACCGTGCCACAGAGAGTTAATACCGGCGGTGAAGTCGGTTTCATCTTCGGCATCCATATAAGCGACGTTAAGATTGGTCACAACGCCATCCAGCGGATCGGTTTTCTGCCCATTCCACGTCATCGTATAGCCATAGCCGGTACGGCTGGACTGATCTACCCAGCGTCCTTGCGCATCGTGGTAACCATAGGCGTTATTGACAACGTTACTTTCCATCGCTAAGGCCGTAGAGAAACGCCCGCTGTTCCACGCGATAACCGGACGCAGATAGGCCACATTTTTCTCATTTTCGAGGTCAGTCCCGTGGTACTGCTTATCCTGGAACAGCGTACTGCCGTCTTCCAGCAGGGTATTGAGTTCGAAATACCAGCTATCGAGCGTTTTACTCACCAGGAAATTGCCGCCGCTGCTGCTGCGACCGCGTCCTTCCTTCATCATGTAGATATAACCGTAGCCGTCGCTGTAAAGATCGTTGGCGGTGTTCCCGGAGTATTCCACGAACGTATCCTGATTCAGCGGGAACATATCGTAAGCTTCGAAACGACCGACTTTCACCTTCCAGCTATTTTCCTGACCGAAGAAGAACACCGCGTCATCAAGATTCATTTTGCCGTTGAGATCGGCCAGCGGCTGGACGGAAAAACCGGCAAAATTGCCGTTATCCATTTTGCGCGTGCCGTCAAAACCTAATAGCAGGCGCCCGTTAATATCCCAGCGTTCATTATTGCCCGGGGCCCAGTCTTTATTTGCCGTGGTTCTCACCGAAGTCAGGCTGCCGCTGCTGCTGGCGCCGTCCATGTTAAATTCAACATCACCATAAAACTTAATATCCCCATAGCCGGAGAGCGTCAGTTTCGTCGGCTCAGCGCCAGGCGCGACGGGTTCTGCCGCCTCAACTTTCACGGTTGGCGTGCTTTTCGCCACGGTGACCTGCTGCCGGGTTAAGGTCTGAATCTTCGCTTCCGCATCGGCTGCACGCTGCTCGGCGTTGATTAAACGCTGTTCGAGCTGGGCTAAACGCGTTTCAAGATCCGCAGGAGGATTATTATTGGCTGCCAAAATACCGGAGGAAAATACGCCACTAATAGCTACAGCTATATATTTCATTTTCATTGTTAATATCCCTAATTACATTATTTTGTTTCGTCCTGGGTATAACCAGACAGTTCGGGAGCGCCCCCGAACTGCCCTTTTTTCTCGGGAATATAATGATCAGGACTCGGCAAAGGTTCCGTTTTTTAAATCATCAACAATACCGTTCATTTTATTTTCAGTGAGGCCATAAAATTTAATAGCGATAGCGGTAAAAACATAAAAAATGGCGGGTACTAACGTGAACAACAGCACGACGCCCTGTACGGCAGAAGCCGGCTGCACCGTGGTATTAGCGGCGTAATGATAATATGCCAGCACCCAACCAATAATCGCGCCGCCGACCGCCACGCCCAGTTTTATCACAAATATATTTGCCGCAACGTTCATACCGGTAATACGACGCTGGGTTTTCCATTCGCCATAGTTATTGACGTCGGTAATCATCGACCACTGCAGCGCGCCGTTGCCGCCCTGGATAATGGATATCAGAATATGCACGCCAAGCAACAGAATCCAGTATTGCACCGGTAGCATAAAGCATACGACGCCCAGCGCAGCGGTAAGCAGGTTAATCCAGAAAGAGAATCTGACCTTACAGAAACGCGTGCCAAACGGTTTAGCCAGTACCGAGCCAAGCATAGAAGCGAACATTCCGCCAAGCATGAACAGGGAAATAACGTCCGCGCCTTTATTCAGGACGCTATTAACGTAATACACTACCGCCCCGCCGCGAATAACCACGGCCACCAGCATCATGAAGTTATAAACGGAAAGGATGCGCCACTGATCGTTGCGGAAAAGAATTTTCACATCGCGCGCAATATTCAGATTCTCTTCTTTAATAGGCTGTACGCGTTCTTTGGTAGTTGCAAAGCAGACAATGAACATCAGGCAGCCGATGACGCCGAATAGCGCCATCGAAACCTGAATACCGGTAGCGCGGTCGCCAGGGTAGAGAAAGTCAGCCAGCGGTAAAATAAACGCGGTACCAAGCGCGCCGCCGATGGGGGTAATGGCAAAACGCCACGATTGCAGAGAGAGGCTTTCGCGTGGGTCGGATGTTAACGCCGCGCCCAGCGAGCAATAAGGAATATTAATTGCGGTATACATTAAAGTCATGAATATATAAGCCGCAACGGCATAGACAATTTTTCCCGAATCGGAGAAAGACGGAATGGAATAGACCAGCACGCAGCTCACCGCAAAGGGAACGCAGATTGCCAGCAGCCATGGACGAAAGCGCCCCCAGCGGGTAGAGGTTGCGTCAGCAATCGCCCCCATTATCGGATCGGTAATCGCATCCAGCAGACGAACCAGCAAAAACATCGTCCCCATTACGGCGGGCGGCAGGCCATAAATATCGGTATAAAAGTAAGCCAGAATAGCCACGGACGAATCAAATACGATATGACTTGCCGCGTCCCCCAGGCTATAGCCTACTTTTTCTCTGACTGAAATTTTGTCGCCAGCAGACATACAGCACTCCTTTACGTAAAAATGAAACCGGTTTCTGGAATGTCTGCATTTTTCCCTTATCCGCCACGCTGGCGCCATTATGTTTTTTTATTAATTATTTATGTTTTTTTATTTATGTGATCGCATCAGTCTTCAGCGCTATTAATTCGTATTTTTTTGCCCGGTAGATCACAGGTTTTTATCCTGTACGGCCTTTTTGTACCCGCCGCAATAAAAATATTACCTATAAAGAAACATCAGGTAGCGTTGCGTTTTATCTGACTGGTACGCCGATGTACTTTTTTATTCGCCTGGAAAGATTCATACCAGATATATCATTTACCTTCTTTCATATGAGTAAGATTATAATATTTACTCACCAGAATATGCTTCCCGGGGGCCTGGTCTGCAGCCGGTAACGACTCTGTTTTGCTGCAAAATGTTAGCTTCGACACGCGTAGCGGCAAATATTCGTCTAAGGTTTTCTGATGGCCGAATGCAGTGGCACATAGTCTGCAATGATAAGGAGAACAACCTATGACGAGTTCCGTTTCCCGTCGCCCCGCTACCTTGCCTTATGCTCTACGTCTGGCGCTGGGAGGCGCGTTTGTCGCCCTGACGACGTTGACGGCACAGGCTGAAGAGACCCGCCCTATCCCGCAATCACCCGATGTTTTGCTCGGACCGCTATTCAACGATGTGCAAAGCGCGAAGCTTTTCTCTGACCAGAAAACGTTCGCTGACGCCATTCCGGATAGCGATCCGCTGATGATCCTTGCCGATTATCGTATGCAGAAAAATCAGACCAGCTTCGATTTGCGTCATTTCGTCGAGCTCAACTTTACCCTGCCGCACGATAGCGACCACTATGTTCCCCCAAAAGGCCAAACGCTCCGTCAGCATATCGATGGTTTATGGCCGGTGCTCACGCGCAGCACCGTTGAGGTGGAGAAATGGGATTCGCTGCTGCCGCTGCCAAAGCCTTACGTGGTGCCCGGCGGACGTTTTCGTGAAGTCTATTACTGGGACAGCTACTTCACCATGCTCGGTCTGGCGGAGAGCGGACACTGGGATAAAATCGAAGATATGGTCACCAACTTCGCCGCAGAAATAGACGCCTGGGGCCATATCCCTAACGGTAACCGCACCTACTATCTCAGTCGCTCGCAGCCGCCGTTCTTCTCCTTTATGGTTGAACTACTTGCCACGCACGATGGCGATGAAGCGCTCAAAAAATGGCTGCCGCAGATGGAGAAAGAGTACCAGTACTGGATGGATGGCGCAGAGGCGCTTGAGGCCGGCGGCGCGAATAAACGCGTCGTCCGCCTGGCCGATGGCGCGCTGCTGAACCGCTACTGGGACGATAACGATACTCCGCGTCCGGAATCCTGGCTTGACGACGTCACTACCGCCAAAAGCAACCCTAACCGTCCGGCCACTGAAATCTATCGCGATCTGCGCTCCGCCGCGGCATCCGGCTGGGATTTCAGCTCCCGCTGGATGGACAACCCGCAGCAGCTTGCAACTATTCGTACCACTTCGATTGTCCCGGTCGATCTCAATTCGCTCATGTTTCATATGGAAAAAACCATCTCCCGGGCCAGTAAAGCTGCCGGAGATAGCGCAAAATCCGCCCGGTATGACGCTTTAGCCAACGCCCGGCAAAAAGCGCTGGAGAAATACCTGTGGAATGACAAAGAGGGCTGGTACACAGATTACGATCTTAAAAGTCATAAGGTGCGCAATCAGCTGACCGCCGCGGCGCTGTTCCCCCTGTACGTCAACGCCGCCTCCAGCGAACGCGCCGCAAAGGTCGCCGCCGCAACCGAAGCGCGCCTGCTCAAACCCGGGGGGCTGACCACGACTACCGTGAATAGCGGCCAACAGTGGGACGCGCCGAACGGCTGGGCGCCGCTGCAGTGGGTCGCCGCAGAAGGCCTGCAAAACTACGGCCAGGAGAAAATAGCGATGGAGGTGAGCTGGCGTTTCCTGAGCAACGTTCAGCACACATACAATAGTGAACAGAAACTGGTTGAAAAATATGATGTCAGCTCGACGGGAACCGGCGGCGGCGGCGGTGAATACCCTTTGCAGGACGGCTTTGGCTGGACGAACGGGGTGACGCTAAAAATGCTGGACCTGATCTGTGCGAAAGAGAAACCATGTGATTCGGTTCCTGACTCACGCCCGACGGTGAATGATGGCGTCAGTAAGGCGAAAAACAGCCCGCCGCAATCCGCGGCCAACGATCCCGTTGCGCCAGAGGATAAAAAAGCCGCACAGTAGCTCTTTGCGCGGCGCAAAACCGCCGCGCATCTATTTTTGCATATAATTCTATTTTTACGATTTTCTTGAGACCGCCAATTAAACAAACTATTCTGGCTACCGGGAAGGATCTCCCGTAAAAGTTCGTTAATTAATGGCACAAGGAATAAACAGTGAAAGCAATCGGCGAAGTTATCTCTGATTTACATCCATTATCATTTATGGGTTATCATATTTTATCCACCACTGTTATATATATTGGCGTAATTATCATTATTTCGCAGACTCGCCCCTCTGAGAAACAGACGCCGATACCGTCCCCCTATTCCATTCCACCCTCTTTTTTAGCCTGGCTGCATAATAAAGCTACCGGTATTATTCAGCTGGCTACGTTCAGGCTATTACGCAAAAACTACGTCACCATTATTTACTCCGCGGGAGGCGTCGAATTGTGCGCAAATCAGCAGCACGCCGGGTGCAAAATGACCTGCGTAGAAAGAATACTCTTTGACCATTTTTCAACGCCAAAACCCAGCAGCCAGGATTTACCTATTACGCTTTACGTCGCCGACAAGAATCACTGGTCCGCGGATAACCGCTGTACGGGCCTGATGCTTAGCCCTACACAACAAACGTGGAACATGCTGCTGATTGCCGTTCCTTCGTTTTTGTTAATCGCGACTTTAGCCTGGAAAACCTTATTCGATAACAACGCTCTGCTTAATGCCAGCGTATTCAGCTGGTTAGTAATGTTTGTTGTTTCCGGCCTGTGGTGGCTGCTTCTGTTATTGCTCACTCTGAATCTCACGCGCCTGGACCGGGAAGGTATCTCCATTAATATTCTCCGTAAGTATGTGGATAAATTAAAAGATGCCCTGGACGCCGATGCCGGGACGATGACGGATGAAATCGCGGATTATTGCGTTGCGATTGGTCACGCCGGGCGACTTCCAGAACGATATCGCGAATACCAGCAAATCATCAAATCGGTGAATTATCCTTTTTCTGTGCAACGGCTGGATTAACGAGAGAGACACCATGTGGGATTTTATTATGCATATGCACCCTCTGCTGTTTCTCGGCTGTTTTGCCGTCATTGTTCCGGTCATTTATATTGCTATCGGTACTCTTATCGTTCTGACGCGGCCTGCGGCCAGAGATGAAAAAAACGCTGCCTATGTCGATCCCTGGCTACTGGCGTGGCTCACCGGAGAAGGTACCCGAGTGATCCAGCTGGCAATGTTTAGCCTGTTGCAAAAAAACTATCTCTCGATCCCGGAGGCCGGAATGGGTTTAGCTAACGGCCGCTATTCTTGCTGTGAAATGAACGTAATAGAAAGAATATTATTTGCCCATTTTGATGTACGAAAACCCTGTCATGAAGATTTGCCCAGTCACCTCAGTATCGCCGGAAGGAACATCTGGCAGACGCAAATACAAAACTCAGGTTTAGCCTTAAGTCCACTCCGCTATGCGTGTAATTTACTGATAATCGGCATTCCTTCGCTTGCCCTGGGAGCAATATTAGTCTGTAAGCTATTTATCTGTTTCGATCTTATCACTTACGACGTTTTAAGCGTTCTGTTGACGGCCGCAGGCAGTGTACTGTGGCTCGGATTATGGCTGGACGCGATAGCAAAAACTACCCGTCTGGATTTCAACGGCATCTCCCACAATGACGTTCATGCCTGCCTTGATGCTTTACGAGCAAAACTCGCGCGCAATAGCGATGAAATGGATGACGCAACGGCGATGCTTTTTGTGGCGGTGAATGGCGTAGATGCTCTTCCGGAGCACTACCGCGAATATAAAACGCTAATTGGGCCAGTTAGCTCTATCACTTCGCTTCGCACTGAGGATTAGGCGTCTCTGAAGAGATTACCCCGCAGAGCGCCTGGCCTGCGGGGTAAAAGATGGTCTACATAGCATCCAGCGCTTTCTGCAGCTTCCAGATATAGCGCGGCGCCTGTGGAGCCGGGTGTTTCTTCACGACGTGCTCAAAGAAATCATCGGCGTCCATATCGTTAATCTCTTCAATTGCATCCTGACGATTGGCTGAGAACGTTCGCAGCAGCGCGCCTGCGCCGTTGGCATAGGAAACCACTACCGCATAGCGCATCACCTGCGGGTCTTTAATCCCCGCCAGCGGACCGTTTTCAAGAATGCTAAGGTAAGCGGCCCCCATGGAAATATTGCGCTCGGGATTTTTCAGCTCGCTGACCGAAGGAGCGCCGCTCCAGCCCATCCGCCGATAGACATCGCGGCCGGATGTCGATGGTTTCAGCTGCATCAGGCCAACCGCGCCGGATTTGCTGACCACCGACGGATTACCGCCGGACTCAATAGCGATGATGGCAGTAATCAGCTGCGGATCAACGCCCCACGCTGCACCGGCTTTTTCGCTGATTGGCATCCATTGCATCGCCCGCTTAACCGGAACTTCCGGGTTCCACGGCGGGTTACGATAGTCGTGTTTTGAACTACAACCGGCCAACAATACAAATAAAAAAACAAACCATCTCAATTTCACACATCTATCCTTTTTGGCTGAAGTTTGCCGCACGGAGATGACAATAAACGCTCCAGGCGGCATGATAACCCTTTCATTCTTAGCAAGGAATTGTCATGTCCCAGTTTTATCTCATCGCCCCTTCCGGTTATTGCATCAACCAGCAGGCGGCGAATCGCGGCGTTCAACGTCTGCAGGAGGCCGGGCATCAGGTCGCGCACCAGGAAGTCATTCCCCGTCGGGCGCTGCGGTTTGCCGGAACTGAGAATGAACGCCTAGCCGATATCAATCAGCTCGCCTCTCTGGAGGGCAATAACCGTATCGTGCTGGCGGTACGCGGCGGCTACGGCGCGACGCGCCTGCTACCGCAGATCGACTGGCCGGCGCTAATCGCCCGCCAGCAGCAGGATCCGCTGCTTATTTGCGGCCACAGCGATTTCACCGCCATCCAGATGGGCCTGCTGGCAAAGGGTAGCATAATCACCTTCAGCGGACCGATGCTGGCCGGAAACTTCGGCGCCGAAACGATGGGCGAATTTACCGAACACCATTTCTGGCAGGCGCTACGCAACCCGGCGTTTACGCTTGAATGGCACGGCGATGGGCCTGAATGTCGCGCCGATGGCACGCTGTGGGGCGGCAATCTGGCGATGCTGACCTCGCTCATCGGCACTCCGTGGATGCCGCAGATTAGCGACGGAATTCTGGTAGTAGAGGATATCAACGAGCATCCGTTCCGCGTCGAAAGAATGCTCTTACAGCTGCTGAATAGCGGTATTCTGGCGCGGCAGCGGGCGATTCTTCTCGGCAGTTTTACCGGCGCAAACACCAACGACTACGACGCCGGATACGATCTGCCGATGGTATACGACTACCTTCGCCTGCAGCTTAACATCCCGGTCATCAGCGGCCTGGATTTTGGTCACGAGCAGCGCACGGTCACCCTGCCGCTTGGCGCCAGAGCGCTGCTTGTCAACAACTCTTCCATCACGACGTTAAGCATCAGCGGCCACCCGGTGCTGACAGAATAAAAATTCCTCTAACGCGTATCCTGAACGGCGTCAGATTGTTAAAATGGTGTAGTTTTTCATTTATCTTCACGCCGGTAAGGAGTACGTCAACATTGGACGCCGCTGCGGTCATCAGTCTGTTTATCCTGGGTTCTGTTTTAGTAACCTGTAGCATCTTATTAAGTTCCTTTTCCTCACGCCTCGGTATCCCGATTCTGGTTATCTTCTTAGCCATCGGGATGCTGGCGGGCATTGACGGCATCGGCGGCATTCCGTTTGACAACTACCCTTTCGCCTATATGGTGAGCAACCTGGCGCTGGCGGTCATCCTCCTTGACGGCGGAATGCGCACCCAGGCCAGCTCCTTTCGCGTAGCGCTGTGGCCCGCGCTGTCGCTCGCTACGGTCGGAGTCTTGATCACCTCGGCGCTGACCGGAATGATGGCGGCCTGGCTGTTTCATCTCGACCTGATTGAAGGGATGCTGATCGGCGCTATCGTCGGTTCGACCGATGCGGCGGCGGTGTTTTCCCTGCTTGGCGGCAAAGGGCTGAACGAACGCGTCGGCTCGACGCTGGAAATTGAATCCGGCAGTAATGACCCGATGGCGGTGTTCCTGACCATTACCCTCATCGAGATGATTCAGCAGCATGAAACCGGACTAAGCTGGATGTTCGCGGTGCATATCGTGCAGCAGTTCGGTCTGGGGATCGCTATTGGCCTCGGCGGCGGCTATCTTCTGCTGCAGATGATTAACCGCATTGTGCTGCCTGCCGGGCTTTATCCTCTGCTGGCGCTGAGCGGCGGGATTATGATTTTTGCCGCCACCACTTCTCTGGACGGCAGCGGCATCCTCGCGGTCTATCTGTGCGGTTTCCTGCTCGGTAATAAGCCAATTCGCAACCGCCACGGCATTCTGCAAAACTTCGATGGCCTGGCGTGGCTGGCGCAGATCGCCATGTTCCTGGTGCTCGGTCTGCTGGTGACGCCATCCGACCTGTGGCCTATCGCCATCCCGGCGCTACTTCTGTCGATGTGGATGATCTTTATCGCCCGACCGCTGTCGGTGTTTGCCGGCCTGTTGCCATTTCGCGGCTTTAACCTGCGCGAGCGGGTATTTATCAGCTGGGTTGGCCTGCGCGGGGCAGTACCGATTATTCTCGCCGTCTTTCCGATGATGGCGGGGCTGGAAAATGCGCGCTTGTTCTTTAATGTGGCCTTCTTCGTGGTTCTGGTGTCGCTACTCTTACAGGGGACATCGCTCTCATGGGCGGCGAAGAAAGCTAAAGTTGTGGTACCGCCGATCGCGTCGCCGATTTCTCGCGTAGGGATGGATATCCACCCGGAAAATCAGTGGGAGCAGTTCGTTTATCAGCTCAGCGCTGAGAAATGGTGCGTCGGCGCAGCGCTGCGCGACCTGCATATGCCGCCGGAAACGCGTATTGCCGCGCTGTTCCGCGACAACGTGCTGCTGCACCCAACCGGCAGCACCCGACTGCTGGAAGGCGATATTCTCTGCGTTATCGGTCACGAACGCGATTTGCCCGCGCTGGGTAAACTGTTCAGCCAGTCGCCGCCGGTTGCGCTCGACCAGCGCTTCTTCGGCGATTTTATCCTTGATGCTAACGCGAAGTTTGCCGACGTCGCGCAGATTTACGGTATCGATGGAGGTGAAGAGTTTCGCGATCGCCAGCAATCGCTCGGCGACGTCGTTCAGCAGCTGTTAGGCGCCGTTCCGGTTGTTGGCGACCAGGTGGAATTTGCCGGTATGGTGTGGACGGTAGCGGAAAAAGAAGAAGACCATGTACTGAGGGTTGGCGTGCGCATGGCGGAAGATGAGGCGGAGTAACCGCCTCATTAAAAGTTACACTGTCACGACCGGTACGCGCGGCGCGAGAGCGCACATTAACTCATAGCCGACGGTGCCGCAGGATGCTGCGACATCGTCAATTTTAATTTCTTTGCCCCACAGCTCGACCGGCGCGCCAATCCCCGCCTGCGGACAGGGGGTTAAATCCACCGCCAGCATATCCATTGAGATACGTCCAACCGTCGCGGTGCGCACCCCGTCAACCAGCACCGGCGTACCGCTCGGCGCTAACCGGGGATAGCCATCGGCATAGCCGCAGGCAACGATGCCGATGCGTCGCTCCTCCGCCGCGCGCCAGGTAGCCCCGTATCCTACGGCTTCACCGGCTTTCAGATTCTGCACGGCAATAATTTCGCTGCTTAGCGTCATGACCGGCTTTAGTCCGCTGTTGGCCACATCCTGCCACAGGCCGGAAGGCGAAGCGCCATAGAGCACGATCCCCGGTCTCACCCAGTTAAAATGCGACTCCGGATGCCATAAGGTTGCCGCCGAGTTCGCCAGCGAGCGCGGACAGTCCAGACCTTCTGCCGCCTGCTCAATGCGCCGCATCGGCTCGACTATTCCCTCAGGATTTTCCGCTTCGGCAAAATGCGACATCAACGTCATTTCACTGACGTTGTTTAGCGCCCGCAGCTGCTGCCAGACGATTTGCAGACGATCCGGCATAAACCCGAGCCGGTTCATCCCGCTATTCACCTTGACGTAAATGTCGAGCGGCGCGTGCAGCTTCGCCTGCTGAAGGGCCTTTATTTGCCAGTTGCTGTGCACGCTGGTGGTCAAGCGGTATTTATCAAACAGCGCCAGCTCGTCAGCATGAAAAAAGCCTTCCAGCATCAGTATCGGCCCCTTCCAGCCCAGTTCCCGCAGCAGGATCGCCTCTTCAAGGTTCAGCATGGCGAAGCCGTCCGCGGCGCTCAGCGCATTCCAGACTCTCGCCAGGCCGTGGCCATAAGCATTGGCCTTGACCACCGCCCACAGCCGCGCTCCGGGAGCCGCACGGCGTACAATTTGTTGGTTTTGTCGCAAGGCCGACATATCAATGCTGGCCTTTACAGGACGGGACATGAAAGCTCCTTGTTAGTTGTGAACGCCATGCAGATGCTGAGCGCGGGCCGGAGTGAACCCGCGGCTATAGCGGGCGACGGCAAGATCGTCATACGGAATTGCCGGCGTGCGCCCGGAAATGAGGTCGCTAATCAGTTGTCCTGAACCGCAGGCCATCGTCCATCCCAGCGTGCCGTGTCCGGTATTCAACCACAGGTTTTTATACCCCGTACGCCCCACCACCGGCGTCCCATCCGGCGTCATCGGACGCAGCCCGGTCCAGAAGGTAGCCTGTTCAACGTGACCGCCGCGCGGGAACAGGTCGCGCACCACCATTTCCAGCGTTTCACGCCGCGGCTGCAGCAGCTCTTTATTAAAACCGACGATTTCCGCCATACCGCCCACGCGAATACGGTTATCAAACCGGGTGATGGCGATTTTGTAAGTTTCATCAAGAATAGTCGAAACCGGCGCGCCGTCTTCTTCGGCGATCGGAATCGTCAGCGAATAGCCTTTTAATGGATAAACCGGAATATCCACCAGCCCTTTCAGCATGGCCGTCGAATATGAACCGAATGCCATAACGTAAGCGTCAGCTTTAATAATTTCTGCGCCGCACTTCACGCCGGAGATCAGCTCCCCTTCATAGAGCAATTCATCTACGGGAGTATTGAAACGGAAGGTCACGCCCGCCTGTTCCGCCATCGCGGCCAGACGGGTGGTGAAAAGCTGGCAGTCGCCGGTTTCATCATTGGGTAAACGTAAACCACCGGTCAGCTTATGACTCACTTCGGCCAGAGCCGGTTCAACTTCCAGCAAACGATTCGCCTCCAGCAGCTGGTAAGGCACACCCGCCTCGCGCAGCACGGCAATATCGCGGGTGGCGTTTTCGAACTGTTTATCCGTCCGGAAAAGCTGAAGGGTACCGCCCTGCCGGCCTTCATACTGGATACCGGTACTCTCTCGCAGCGCCTTCAGGCAGTCGCGGCTATATTCGGCCAGCCGCACCATTCGTCCTTTATTTTCCATATAGTGGCGTGTATCGCAGTTGCGCAGCATCTGCCACATCCATTTTAGCTGGAAGCGAGTGCCATCAAGACCGATAGCCAGCGGCGCGTGTTTCTGGAACATCCACTTAATCGCTTTCAGCGGTACGCCCGGCGCCGCCCACGGCGCGGCATAGCCGGGGGAGATCTGCCCGGCGTTAGCGGCGCTGGTCTCTTCTGCTGGCCCCGGCTGACGGTCGATAACCGTCACCTCGTGTCCTGCCTGGCTTAAATACCAGGCGCTTGCAACCCCTACCACCCCACTTCCCAGTATGACGACGCGCATAGCGGCTCCGTAATAGTTAAAGAACAATCATCTGATTACAAATTGATAACCCAGATGAAAATATTATTCAACATACGCTTTATTTATGGTGACTTATCTCACAGGATTCTGCGCCACATCAGGTGTTATCGATTTAAAATCTCCTGCTACACTTCATTTTTCTACAGAATAAAATTCTGTTTATCTCTCAATATATCGCCTTTCAGCTTGTGAAATCGCGAAGAAAAGAAAATGTTGATGGACGCAGTTTGCGACGCCGTGTTCTATGCTTGTTTAGAGGTTTTCCGTACAGAGAAAACCATCAACAACGAGGGCGCGCTAATGGCTACGATTGATTCCATGAACAAGGACACAACCCGTTTAAGCGATGGACCCGACTGGACTTTTGAGCTGCTGGAGACCTATCTGGCAGAAGTCGACCGGGTGGCGAAACTGTACCGTCTTGACACCTACCCGCACCAAATCGAAGTCATTACTTCCGAACAGATGATGGATGCCTATTCCAGCGTCGGGATGCCAATTAACTATCCGCACTGGTCGTTTGGTAAAAAATTCATTGAGACCGAACAGGCCTATAAGCATGGTCAACAGGGGCTGGCCTATGAAATCGTGATTAACTCGAACCCCTGTATCGCTTATTTAATGGAAGAGAACACGATTACCATGCAGGCGCTGGTGATGGCGCATGCCTGCTATGGGCACAACTCGTTTTTCAAAAATAACTATCTCTTCCGCAGCTGGACCGATGCCAGCTCAATCATTGACTATCTGATTTTCGCGCGTAAATACATCACCGAATGTGAAGAGCGCTACGGCGTTGATGAAGTTGAGAAGCTGCTCGACTCCTGTCACGCCTTAATGAACTACGGCGTCGATCGCTATAAACGTCCGCAGAAAATCTCGCTGCAGGAGGAGAAAGCGCGGCAAAAAAGTCGTGAAGAGTATCTGCAAAGTCAGGTGAATATGCTGTGGCGTACGCTGCCGAAGCGCGAAGAGGAAAAAACCATTGAAGCGGCCCGCCGCTATCCCTCGGAGCCACAGGAGAACCTGCTCTACTTTATGGAAAAAAACGCGCCGCTGCTGGAGCCATGGCAGCGTGAGATCCTGCGCATCGTACGCAAGGTCAGCCAGTATTTTTATCCGCAGAAGCAGACTCAGGTAATGAATGAAGGCTGGGCTACCTTCTGGCACTACACCATCCTTAACCATCTTTATGATGAAGGAAAAGTAACGGAACGCTTTATGCTGGAGTTTCTGCATAGCCATACTAATGTGGTGTTCCAGCCGCCCTATAACAGCCAGTGGTACAGCGGCATCAATCCCTATGCGCTGGGGTTCGCCATGTTCCAGGATATCAAACGCATCTGTCAATCGCCGACGGAAGAGGACAGATACTGGTTCCCGGATATCGCCGGTTCAGACTGGCTCGAAACGCTGCACTTCGCGATGCGCGATTTCAAGGATGAAAGCTTTATCAGCCAATTCCTGTCGCCAAAAATCATGCGCGATTTTCGCTTCTTCACCGTGCTGGATGACGATCACAATAACTATCTGGAAATATCCGCTATTCATAATGAAGAAGGATATCGTGAGATTCGCTCAAAGCTTTCGGCCCAGTACAATCTGAGCAATCTCGAACCCAATATCCAGGTCTGGAATGTCGATCTGCGCGGCGACCGTTCACTCACCCTGCGCTATGTACCGCATAACCGGGTACCGCTGGATAAAGGCCGCCGTGAGGTGCTTAAGCACGTCCATCGCCTGTGGGGGTTTGACGTTCTTCTGGAGCAGCAAAACGCCGACGGTAGCGTAGAGTTGCTGGAGCGCACTCCGCCGCGGCCAAATCCGCTCTAGCGGATAAAAAGCAAAACGCCCGGTCATAGCACCGGGCGTTTTTTATTCACTTCTGGGTTTAGCGCATATTAATCGCTAAATCACCCGGCAGATTCTTCTGCATACGGTGCCAAATCTCACCGCTGTCATGGCCGTAGCGGCGCACGATATCATAGACCTGCTCATGCAGACCCTCTTCACATACTTTAGCCAGCTGATGATAGAAGCCAAGCGCCAGACTACGCGCTTCCGGATTGGCAAAATAGTGACGGCCGATGCGGGTATATAACCCTTTCATGCCGTTGAGGATGAGACCGTAAACAGGATTACCTGAAGCAAAAGCTAAACCACGGAAAATGTTATAATCCAGTTCGGCAAAAGCATCGGCGTGATCTTCAATTTCACGCGCGCTCGCCAGAACCTCCTGCGCCTTATCGGGATGCTGACGAAAAGCGGTGCGGATAAAAATAGTTGAGATATTAGTACGCACGGACAGCAGGTTATCAATCAGCTGCGGTACGCTGTCATGGTCGAGACGCGCCAGAGTTTCAAGAATATTCAGACCTGAAGTTTCCCAGAAATTATTCACCTTCGTGGGTTTACCATGCTGAATCGTTAACCAGCCATCGCGAGCCAGGCGCTGCAACACTTCACGTAAGGTTGTACGGGTTACACCAATCAGTTCAGAAAGTTCACGTTCAGCGGGAAGAATTGAACCAGGAGGAAAACGGTTATTCCAGATACTTTCAATGATGTACTCTTCAGCGAAACCCGCAGGGCTTTGCGCCTTAATGACCATAATAAGATTTCCATTACACAGCGTTGCTATTGTACTCATCATACCAGAGCGGTCATAAGGCAGATAGCGCCATGAAGTAATTAAAAAGGGATCGCCGTTTCATTTTCTGCTTTTCACTTCACACTTTCTTTTGCCGAAGAACGTGATGCGAAGAAAGTTGCGTCCCTTTTTGCGCAACTGGTAATCTTGCATGCAGGTACGTATAAAATCCCGTTTCAAAACTTGACGGAGAAAGGATGTCTGTCGTGGAAATGTCTTATGGTCGTGCGCTATGGCGCAATTTTCTTGGCCAGTCTCCGGACTGGTACAAGCTCACACTCATCGTTTTCTTAATCGTTAATCCGTTAGTATTTTATCTGCATCCGTTTATTGCCGGCTGGCTGTTGGTTGCCGAGTTTATCTTCACTCTGGCGATGGCGCTCAAATGCTACCCGCTCCTGCCGGGCGGCCTGCTGGCGATTGAAGCCGTCTTTATCGGTATGACCACGCCCGGGCATATCCGGGAAGAAGTGGCCAGTAATCTCGAAGTCCTCCTGCTGCTGATGTTCATGGTGGCCGGGATCTACTTCATGAAGCAGCTGCTGTTGTTCATATTTACCCGTTTGCTGTTGGGCATTCGCAGCAAGATGCTCCTGTCGCTGGCGTTTTGCGTCGCCTCCGCCTTCCTCTCGGCCTTTCTCGACGCCCTGACCGTCGTCGCAGTGGTAATTAGCGTCGCCGTTGGCTTTTATGGCATTTATCACAAGGTTGCGTCAGCGCGGCCGGACGATGACGATATGCTCGACGATAGCCATATCGATCAGCACTATCGCGATGTGCTGGAGCAGTTTCGCGGGTTCTTACGTAGCCTGATGATGCATGCCGGCGTTGGCACCGCCCTCGGAGGCGTCATGACCATGGTCGGTGAACCGCAGAATCTGATCATTGCCAAAGCGGTTGGCTGGCATTTTGGCGAGTTCTTCCTGCGGATGCTCCCTGTCACCTTACCGGTGCTCTCCTGCGGCCTGATAACCTGCCTGCTGCTGGAGAAATTCCGCCTGTTCGGCTACGGCGAACCGCTGCCGCCTACCGTGCGCAAAGTGCTGGAGGATTTTGACCAGCGCAGCCGCCAGAGCCGTAGCCGTCAGGATCGCCTGCGTCTTATTGCCCAGGGGATTATCGGCGTATGGTTAATTATTGCGCTGGCGCTACACCTTGCTGAAGTCGGCCTGATTGGCCTGTCTGTAATCATTCTGGCGACCACCTTCTCCGGCATCACCGATGAGCACGCCATTGGCAAGGCGTTTACCGAAGCTCTGCCGTTTACCGCGCTGCTGACGGTCTTCTTTGCCATCGTGGCGGTGATTATCGATCAGCACCTGTTCGCCCCGGTCATTGATTTTGTTCTACAGGCATCGCCGCACGCTCAGCTCTCGCTGTTTTATCTGTTTAACGGCCTGCTGTCGTCGATATCAGATAACGTTTTCGTCGGCACCGTCTACATCAACGAAGTGAAAGCCGCGCTCGAACAGGGCACCATCAGTTTGCCGCAGTTTGAGCTGCTGGCGGTAGCGATTAATACCGGCACTAACCTGCCATCCGTCGCCACGCCGAACGGTCAGGCAGCCTTCCTGTTTCTGCTGACTTCCGCGTTGGCCCCGCTGATTCGCCTTTCCTATGGGCGAATGGTGTGGATGGCGTTGCCCTATACTATCGTCCTGACTCTGGTGGGTCTGGCATGCGTTGAGTTTACCTTGATGCCGGCGACTCAGTGGATGCTGGATCATGGCTGGCTGGTTACGCCGCAGCTGCTCAAATAAAATCCCCCTTGCCCGGAGCGAAAATCCGGGCATCCCTGTTCCTTTACGCAATATTTTCAGACTAGCTGCTGGCGTCGCTTCGGTTTTCGTTTACACTGCCATGATTTAGCATGTTCCAGGGAAATGATTATGTTGCGATATTTAAACCAGTGCTCACGGGGACGCGGTGCCTGGCTCCTGATGGCGCTAACCGCCTTCATTCTTGAATTAGTGGCTTTGTGGTTCCAGCACGTGATGTTGCTGCAACCGTGCGTAATGTGTATTTACGAGCGCTGTGCGCTGTTTGGCATTATGGGGGCGGGTATTGTTGGCGCCATTGCGCCTAAATCGCCGCTGCGCTACGTAGCCATTATGATTTGGCTCTACAGCGCCTTACGCGGTCTGCAGCTGGCATGGGAGCACACCATGATCCAGCTGCATCCATCCCCTTTCCAGACCTGCGATTTTGCCGCTCGTTTCCCGACGTGGCTGCCGCTGGATAAATGGCTGCCTCAGGTTTTCGTTGCTAGCGGGGACTGCTCGGTACGCCAGTGGGAATTCCTGACGCTGGAGATGCCGCAGTGGCTGGTCGGGATCTTTGCAGCCTATCTGGTGGTCGGTGTGCTGGTTCTTATCGCGCAGCCGTTTAAACCTAAAAAACGCGATCTCTTCGGCCGCTAAGACCAATTGCTGGTAAAAGCGCTCCTCCGGGAGCGTTTTTTTTGCCCGTAAGCTAGCGTTGATGACATGAAGTTATCGAGCAAAACGGCGATGCGCAGTTCAATATCAACTTTTGGGTCGCAGATGAGGCCGGCCTGTTCCATGCGAAGAAAAGTGATTACGCGCCTTACTGCGCCCAGTCTGGCTTATTTAAAATATGATCCTGCCAGTCAACGACGGTGGACTCTTTCACCGCAATATGACGAATGGAAATACGCTCACCATGCATTGCCACCTTCGAGCCGGTTAACAGCGGATGCCAGTGCGGCAAAGGCTTACCTTCCGCCAGCAGACGATAGGCGCAGGTCGGCGGCAGCCATTCAAACGTCGGCAAATTGTCGCGCGTTAACTTAATGCAGTCCGGCTCATATTCGAAGCGGCGCTCATAGTTACGGCACTGGCAGGTCTTAATATTGAGCTGACGGCAGGCGACGTTGGTGAAATAGATTTCATCGGTATCTTCATCCATCAGCTTATGCAGGCAGCACTGTCCGCAGCCATCGCAAAGTGATTCCCACTCCGCATCGCTCATTTCGTCCAGCGTTTTTTGTTGCCAGAAAGGTTGTTCGCTCATTGGGATGTCCGTCATTGCAATTCAGGGTGCACCTTATAACCAGTCTGGCACGCCGATGCAAGTTTTGCCGCCCGGCGAAGGCGGCAAGCGGGCGTTACAGCACGCGGGTGGTTAGCGAGAATCCGTTGAAACCGACTTCCAGTTCGTCGCCGCTGCTTAACGGCCCCACGCCTTCCGGGGTACCGGTCAGCACCACATCACCGGCCTTCAGGGTGAAGAAGCGCGACATATAGGCGATAAGCGGGACGATTTTATGAATCATGTCGGCCGTCGAGCCCTGCTGACGGACATCGCCGTTCACCTTCAGGCTCAGCGTCGTATTCTGCGCGTCGCCCTGAAACTCGGCGGCGGGAATAAATCCAGAAATCGGACAGGAATTGTCAAAGCCTTTCGCCTTTTCCCAGGGCTGACCGGCCTTTTTCATTTTACCCTGCAGATCGCGCAGAGTCAGATCCAGCGCCACGCCATAGCCGGCGATGGCTTTGAGCACATGTTCTTCAGTTGCCTGACGCAGCGTACCGCCAATCAGCACCGCCAGCTCCACTTCATGATGCACCGACCCCAGCCCTTCAGGAAGCACCAACGGCTGGCGGATATCGCATAGCGCCGTCTCTGGTTTAATAAACAGCACCGGCTCTTCCGGCGTCGCGCTGCCCATCTCCAGAATGTGCTTTGCATAGTTACTGCCCACACAAACTACCTTGCTTACCGGATAATCCAGTAGCGCCCCCTGCCAGTTATGATGTTGGTACATTATTTTCCCTCTGTGGGTTAATCAGATTTATTCCCCTGTTCCGCCAGGTGTTTCTTGAGTAAGTTTTCAGACGGTGGAGGAAGTTGAAGGTAATAGCCCTGATCGGTCAGCGCCTGTTTCACTTTATCCAAATCGGCATGAATGAGTTTTTTTCGTCCATCGAGCGGCAAAATCATTGCCAATTTAGGCGTACCGAAGCTATACATTAATTCGTCGGGAACGCGGGAGAAATCGTCCTTTTTTTCGACATATAAATAGGTTTGCTCACGTTTAGTACTTCGATAGATCACACAAAACATAGTTTTACTCGGAATTAGACCTGTGGTCACTTGCCTCAATATATGAGTGACTATAACATGCCTTTTAGTCTTCGGAATATCGCCGCACTTCAGCGGGTGATAAACAGCAAATTGAGTAAGGCCAGGATGTCAAATACGCCAATCGAACTTAAGGGCAGTAGCTTCACCTTATCTGTGGTTCATTTGCACGATGCAAATCCCGAGGTTATTCGTCAGGCGTTAGAAGACAAAATCGCCCAGGCTCCCGCCTTTTTACGTCATGCTCCCGTGGTAGTAAATATCAGCAGCATTGAAGATAACGTCGACTGGCGCCCTCTTCATGAAGCGATTGCCGCCACCGGCCTGCGTATTATGGCCGTAAGCGGATGTAAACTTCCTCGGCTGAAAACCGAAATTGACCGCGCCGGGATCCCTTTATTAACCGAAGGGAAAGAAAAAGTGGCTCGTCAGGCCGCGCCTGAACCCGTCACCCCACCGCCAGCTGTTAATCAGATCACAAAAACGCGTTTGATTGATCAGCCTGTACGTTCCGGTCAGCGTATTTATGCGCCACACTGTGATCTAATTGTTACAAACCATGTGAGTGCCGGGGCTGAACTTATCGCCGATGGTAATATCCATGTATATGGCATGCTGCGGGGTCGTGCGCTGGCGGGCGCTGGCGGTGACAGAGACGCCCAAATATTTTGTACTAACCTCTCGGCGGAACTGCTTTCCATCGCGGGGGAATACTGGCTGAGTGATAACATTCCGGCCGAATTTTATGGCAAAGCGGCCCGTCTGCGTTTAGACGACAGCGCTTTGACGATTCAATCGTTGAATTAATCCCTTTTTAACAAGGAATTTCTATGGCACGCATTATTGTTGTGACTTCGGGTAAAGGAGGCGTTGGCAAGACCACCTCCAGCGCGGCCATCGCTACTGGTTTGGCCCAGAAGGGAAAGAAAACGGTCGTTATCGACTTCGACATCGGCCTGCGTAACCTTGACCTGATCATGGGCTGTGAACGCCGGGTCGTATATGATTTCGTCAACGTCATCCAGGGCGATGCTACGTTGAACCAGGCGCTTATCAAAGACAAGCGCACCGAGAACCTCTACATCCTTCCGGCCTCCCAGACGCGTGACAAAGACGCCCTGACCCGCGAAGGCGTAGACAAAGTTCTTGAAGAACTGAAGAAGATGGATTTTGATTTTATCGTCTGTGATTCCCCTGCAGGCATCGAAACCGGTGCGCTGATGGCGCTGTATTTCGCTGATGAAGCCATCATCACCACTAACCCGGAAGTCTCCTCCGTTCGCGACTCCGACCGTATCCTCGGCATTCTTGCCTCCAAATCCCGCCGTGCGGAAAAAGGCGAAGATCCGATCAAAGAGCATCTGCTGCTGACGCGCTATAACCCAGGCCGCGTAAACAAAGGCGACATGCTGAGCATGGAAGACGTGCTGGAAATTCTGCGCATCAATCTGGTGGGCGTGATTCCGGAAGATCAGTCCGTGCTGCGCGCGTCTAACCAGGGCGAACCGGTTATTCTGGATGACGCCTCTGATGCGGGTAAAGCCTATGCCGATACTGTTGAACGTCTGCTCGGAGAAGAACGTCCTTTCCGCTTCGTAGAAGAAGAGAAGAAAGGTTTCCTCAAACGCCTGTTCGGAGGATAAATTATGGCATTACTCGACTTTTTTCTCTCGCGGAAAAAGAACACGGCCAACATTGCGAAAGAGCGCCTGCAAATCATCGTTGCGGAGCGCCGTCGCGGCGACGCAGAACCGCACTATCTACCGCAGCTGCGTAAAGACATTCTCGAAGTGATTTGCAAGTACGTGCAAATCGACCCGGAAATGGTCAGCGTACAGCTTGAGCAGAGAGACGGTGATATTTCGATTCTGGAGCTGAACGTGACCCTGCCGGAAACTGAAGAGTCGAAATCCTGAGCCTGAAGGTATAAAAAAACCGGCGACGCTATGCGAAGCCGGTTTTTTTTACTTTGCAAACCAAACGTTAGCGCGGGTATTCGCTTAAGAGCGCATTCAGGCGATCGGCCATCAATTCACCGCGCCAGCCGGAAACCAGCTCGGGCTGCCCGTTGCCGTTTTTAAGTCCCCAGTGCCAGTTCAGCAGCTGGTTAATCTGTCTTCTGGATGCCAGCAGCTCCGCGCTGACGCCTTTCTCGGCGCTCACCGCCTGCACAAGCGCTTTAATCTCCTTAAACAGCTTGCGGTAGCCCGGCATGTCGATCAGGTTCTGCAGCGGCCCTGGAAGCGCTTCTTCCGGTAGCGCTTGCGCTTTCTCAACAAGACTTAATAGCGTCTTGCCGTGGAAGCGAATTTCGCTGCCTGAGAGACCCAGGCTATCAAGTTCACCCAGACTACCAGGCATATAGCGCGCCACGTTCCATAAGTGTTCTTCGCGGATGACAAAATTGACCGCCAGGTCGCGCTCGCGCGCTTTACGCAGACGCCAGTCCGCCAGCAGCTGCAGACAGCCCAGCTGACGCGTACGCAGCTGCCAGGCATTGCCGATATCTCGCCACGCCTGCGCCGGATCCTGAACTTCCTGACGACGCTGCTGCATCAGCTGACATTCATCCAGCGCAGCGGAGAGCCAGCCGGCGCTCTCGGTTTCAGCCATCAGTTTTCCGGCAATCGGCAGCAGATACCACACATCGGCAGCGGCATAAATACACTGGCGTTCGGTCAACGGGCGCGCCAGCCAGTCGGTACGCGACTCGCTCTTGTCCAGCGCCACGCCGGTATACTCTTCAACCATCGACGCAAATCCCCATGACATCGGGCGACCGCAAAAAGCGGCCAGAATTTGCGTATCGATCAGCGGCTGCGGCATCAAATGAAAGGCATTAAGGAATACTTCCAGATCTTCACTGCCGGCGTGCAGAAATTTGGTCACATCTTTATTCAACAGCAGCTCGCGCATCGGCTCCCAGTCGGTGATGACCAGTGGGTCAATCAAAGAGACCTGGTTGCCGTCAAACAGCTGAAGCAGGCCAAGCTGCGGATAGTAGGTGCGGGTACGGACAAACTCTGTATCCAGCGCGATGGCGGAAACCGCGCCTGCCGCTTCACAGATAGCGCGAAGGCCATCGTCGGTGGTGATCATCTGATAGTTCAAATCATACTCTCTTAACTTGCGCCCATAAAAAACGCCGGCTTAACCGGCGTCTGGCGATTAACTCTTAACTCAGGCTTTATTGTCTACTTTAGCGCGGGCTTCGTCACGCAGTTCTCGACGTAAAATTTTCCCGACGTTGGATTTCGGCAGTTCGTCACGAAACTCAACCAGCTTAGGTACCTTGTAGCCGGTGAGCTGGCGACGGCAGAAGGTGATCAGCATCTCATCAGTTAACGCTGGATCTTTTTTGACCACGAAAATTTTCACCGCTTCCCCGCTGCTTCCGGACGGCACGCCTACTGCCGCAACCTCCTGAACGCCGGAGTGCTGCATCACCACGTCTTCAATTTCATTTGGATAGACGTTGAAGCCCGAGACAAGAATCATATCTTTTTTGCGATCGACAATACGCAGGAAGCCTTCTTCATCCATCACCGCGATATCGCCGGTGTGCAGCCAGCCGTTTTTGATAATTTCGGCGGTCGCATCAGGACGCTGCCAGTATCCCAGCATCACCTGCGGCCCTTTAATGCACAGTTCGCCCGGTTCTCCCGGCGCGACTTCATTATCATCGTCATCCACCAGCTTCGCTTCGGTGGACGGTACCGGCAGGCCAATACTGCCGCTGTGATAGTCAATATCGTGCGGGTTGACGCTCACCAGCGGAGCGCACTCCGTCAGGCCATAGCCCTCAAGGAGATACTGTCCGGTCAGCTTAACCCAGCGCTCCGCAACCACCTGCTGCACCGGCATTCCGCCGCCTGCGGAGAGGTGCAGGGAGGAGAAATCAAGCTGCTGAAACTCTTTGTTGTTGAGCAGCGCGTTAAACAAGGTATTCACCCCGGTCATCGCGGTGAAAGGATATTTCGCCAGCTCTTTCACCAGGCCCGGAATGTCGCGCGGATTGGTAATCAGCAGGTTCTGCCCGCCCAGCTCAATAAACAGCAGACAGTTCATGGTCAGCGCAAAGATGTGGTACAGCGGTAACGCGGTAACGACCAGCTCTTTCCCGCGGTGGAGCAGCGGCCCGTAGGTGCCGTTAACCTGCTCAAGGTTCGCCAGCATATTACGGTGCGTGAGCATCGCCCCTTTCGCTACCCCAGTTGTCCCGCCGGTATATTGCAAAAAGGCCAGATCCTGAGGAACAATTTCCGGCTTGATATACTGCATGCGATAGCCGTGATGCAGCGCGCTGCGAAACGAGATAGCGTCAGGCAGGTGGTATTTTGGCACCAGTCGTTTGATGTACTTGACCACAAAGTTAACCAGCGTGCCTTTCGCCGTAGAAAGCTGATCGCCCATACGGGTTAAAATCACGTGCTTAACCTGGGTTTTATCAACCACTTTTTCCAGGGTATGCGCGAAGTTGGAGACAATCACAATGGCGGTAGCGCCGCTGTCGTTCAACTGATGCTCCAGTTCTCGTGGGGTATACAGCGGATTGACGTTCACCACGATCATACCCGCGCGCAGGATACCAAACAGCGCCACCGGATATTGCAGCAGGTTAGGCATCATCAGGGCGACGCGGTCGCCTTTTTGCAGGCCTAAGCCTTCCTGAAGATAAGCGGCGAACGCCCGGCTGCGCTCCTCCAGCTTACGATAGGTCATCACCTCACCCATGTTGATAAATGCCGGTTGATCGGCATAGCGGGTAGTGGCGTGTTCAAACAGTTCAACCAGGGATTGATAGCGGTCAGGGTTTATCTCCGCAGGCACATCCGCGGGATAACGATTTAGCCAAACCTTTTTCACTGCATCACCTCTGAAATAGTTATTCGTCGTCATCACAGCCCCTGATCAACAAACATTTTATTAACATTATATTAACTCAGCGTACCAGTTTATTAATTAGGCGTTGTACAGGTTGCGAAGCACGTCACTATTTATTTTTCTTATTTCACTGAAAACGAAGAAACAGCGGACAGGCCGCTGTTTCTTTTTGCTTATAAAACCCGCAAAATCATTCAGTTACAACGTTTCTGACTTCTGCCGGGCCCGGGTTATACCAGCCCCAGCCGCCGTGGCCATAGACCCACGGACGCGGCCCGAACATCCACGGGTCGATCGGCTGCGGCGGCATGACCACCTGCTGCACGACGTTCCAGCGCTTATAGCCGGTAACATTCATCAGCATGAATTGATACGCCGTGTTACCAACTTTACCGTCAACGACGCCGACAATCGGGCCAACCACCGTAACCAGCTGTCCGCGAAAATCCACCGGGTCGATAAATCCGTTAACATCGGCAAAAATACGCCCGCGCGACGGCTCGCCAAGCCCCGGACGCGCTGCCTCATCGAGCTGTACGGTGGCAATTTCCAGCCGGGTTTTACCCTGCTGATTCAGCACGTTGACCACCTTGCCGCCAAAACGCGCTTCCTGACCGACATACAGCTGCGGCGCGTTCATCACGCGGACTAAATCCTGCTGCGGCGTCGGGGTGGTGCCTTTAATGGCATCCGGAACCGAAACGCACCCGCTCAGCGCAGCGACGCATGCAGCCGCGACCACCCAACGCACTACCGTTTTTTGACCCGTCATGACGCGACTCCTTCCTTTTTCTCAGACTTATAGTTACTGAGATTCACTCGAGGCCAGGAAGTTTCTTCCATGCCACTTCGTTACGTAAATAAACTGGTTCCGCGTGTTCGACGGCGACGGTTTTCCCTGCCGTAAACAGATGGCACGCCAGCGGCAGCATATCCTGCGCTTCAGGAAGTTCGATTTCTCCCGCGGTGAGCGTTAAACCACAGCCGCTCGCCATATCCGGCCACGCCTGCCAGCCGGTGCCAACGGTGGCCCACTCGCCTTCGAGCTGCTGCAGACGCTCGCGAACCGCTTCCGGCTTGAGAACCGCTTCGCTCTCTTCGCCGTGCCAGACGCCCTGCTCATCGCGCTGGTACTCCGCCCAGTAAACTTCACCCATTCTGGCGTCAATGGCCGCCAGAATGCGGGTCGCTCCGGTTTTCCGCCAGGCGCCCTGCGCCATGGTTGCCAGCGTGGAGACGCCGATCATCGGCAGCTCGGCCCCCAGCGCCAGCCCCTGCGCAATCCCGATACCAATGCGCACGCCGGTAAAGCTGCCCGGCCCGCGGCCAAAGGCCAGCGCATCCAGCTCGGTTAATCGCGTGCCGCTTTCATTGAGGACCTCCTGCACCAGGGGCAGGATACGTTGAGTATGTTCACGGGGGCAGATTTCAAAATGAGCACTAAGGGTGCCATCATTCCACAGCGCCGCGGAGCAGGCCTCCGTGGCGGTATCGATAGCCAAAATTTGCATGGGTTGTCGCGCTCTCGCTCTAGCAGATTGACAAAATGGCGCGCAGCTTAGCACATTTTGCGCCGGATTACCTCGCCGGCGGCACCGCAAGAAAACGCACCGCACGGCGGATATCGCGCGTTCGCGGCGCGGGAGGAAGGCTGGCGAGAAATACCGCCCCATAGGGACGCATCACCAGACGGTTGTCGCAGATAACCAGTACTCCGCGATCGTCGATATCGCGAATCAGCCGCCCCACGCCCTGTTTAAGAGTAATCACCGCATCCGGTAGCTGCACCTCATCAAAAGGGTCGCCGCCGCGCAGACGGCAGTCTTCCATGCGCGCCTTGAGTAACGGATCGTCCGGCGAGGTGAACGGCAATTTGTCGATAATCACCAGCGAAAGCGCATCACCGCGCACGTCTACCCCTTCCCAGAAGCTGTTGGTCGCCACCAGCAGCGCATTCCCGGCGCTGACGAACTGCTGTAAAAGCTGGCCTTTACTGGTCTCCCCCTGCAGCAGTACCGGCAGGGTCATGGTGGCGCGGAACTGCTCCGCCAGATCGCGCATCATGGCGTGGGAGGTGCAAAGCATAAAGCAGCGCCCGTCGTTAGCCTCAATCAACGGCTTGAGCATTGCCGCCAAATGCCGCGCCGCGCCGGGCTGGTTGGGTAAAGGTAAATTGCGCGGCACGCACAGCAGCGCCTGGTGGGCGTAATCAAAGGGGCTGGGCAGCAGCAGCGTTTGCGCGTCGCTAATCCCCAAACGATCGGTGAAATGGTGCAAGTCGTCATTGACCGATAGCGTCGCCGAGGTAAAGATCCAGCTCCCGGATTTTTGCGCCATCACCTCTTTAAACTTATCCGCCACCGTCAGCGGGGTTAGCGCCAGGGTAAAGTTGCGGGAGGTACACTCATACCAGTAGCTAAAGCCCGGCTGGTTGGTCTCTTTCAGGCGCTTCAGACGTCCGCGGTAAATGGTGGCCCGCTCAAAGGCGGCATCCAGCAGCGCTGAGCGTCCCAGCGACAGCTTTGCCACGTCGTAACAGAGCTCAAGAGCATCATCAAGCAGCAGGAGCGCGCGCTGGATGTTGTTATCCGCAAGAAGCTCGCGCAGATTGCCGCGATAGCCCGGCTCTCCCAGCTGCAGGCGAAAATCCTGCGCGCTCTGGGCCAGTCGATCGGCGCACTTCTGCAGCTGCTGAGTGTCTTTAAGCTCGGTGCGATAAGCAATAGTGATATCTTTTGCCAGGTCCAGCAGCTGACGGCTGGAGAGCGATTGCCCGAAATACTGGCTGGCGATGTCCGGCAGCTGATGCGCTTCATCGAAAATCATCACTTCCGCTTCCGGAATCAGCTCGGCAAAGCCGCTCTCTTTGACCACCATATCGGCGAGAAACAGATGATGGTTGACCACCACCACGTCGGCATCCATCGCCTTTTTCCGCGCCTTAACCACAAAACAGTCTTTATATAACGGGCAGTCGCTGCCGAGGCAGTTATCGTTGGTGCTGGTGACCAGCGGCCAGGCCTGGGAATCTTCGGCTACGCTGGCGCAGGTGCTGATATCGCCATCGACGGTTTGGTTAGACCATGAGCGCAGCAGAATAACATCGCTGAGGGTTTGCACCGGCAGATCGCCCCCGGCAAGCGCCTGCTGCTCCAGACGCTCAAGACACAGGTAGTTCGAACGCCCTTTCAACAGGGCCAGCTTGCCGCTGAACTTCAACGCTTTGGCGACGGTAGGCAAATCCCGACTGTAGAGCTGATCCTGTAACGCTTTCGAGCCGGTGGAGATAATGACTTTTTTATTTGCGCGCAGCGCCGGCGCAAGGTAAGCGTAGGTTTTCCCGGTTCCGGTGCCCGCCTCAACCACCAGCGGACGGGTTTCTTTAATCGCGCTGGTGACGGCGAAAGCCATCTGGCGCTGCGGCTCGCGTGGTTTAAATCCCGCAATCGCGCTGGCCAGCTGGCCGTCTGCTGCAAAATCGTCGATCACATTACCCCCTGGTTATTTGGACAGTGATTATGTCAGGGTGGAGTCGTTTTCGCCAGTGCAGGTAGTGACGCAGGTGAAACATTATGGCAGTCTTGCCGCAGCTTGATGAACCGAACATAGAGGAAATTAAAATGACAATTACGCGTATTGATGCTGAAGCCCGCTGGTCTGATGTCGTTATTCACAACCAGACGCTGTACTACACCGGCGTGCCGTCCAACCTTGACGCCGATGCCTGCGCGCAAACAGCCGATACTCTGGCGCAGATTGACGCGGTGCTGGAGAAACAGGGCAGCAACAAGTCGCGTATTCTTGACGCTACCATTTTCCTCGCCGACGGCGCAGATTTTGCGGCGATGAACCAGGCCTGGGATGCATGGGTCGTCGCCGGTCATGCGCCGGTACGCTGTACGGTACAGGCGAAACTGATGAACCCGAAGTTCAAAGTCGAGATTAAAATCATCGCCGCAGTGTAAGACAGCCGTAGCCCCGTAGCCCGGGCAAGCGTAGCGCCGCCCGGGAAGAAGCCGCGCCAGAGCCGCTATCCGGCGCATTCCCCGGATAGCGGCGTAAACGCCTTATTCGGGTTACATATCAGCCGCCGGAGGGCAAGAAGCATTGTGCTATCAGCCCGGACACCACATCAGCTGTTCCTTAAGCTGCAGCGTTTCCTGCGGCACACACTTCAGCGCCTCACGATAGCTGGCGGATTGTTTTGCGTAGCCCCGCACCGATTGCAGCAGCACCCGCAGCGCGCTGTCCCACACAATCCCCTGCAGGTCGCTGTACGGCCAGAGATCCGGTTCGCGGATAAACGGCACCAGGTAATCTATCCCCTGCTTCACCCCTCGCCCGTCGCGGATGGTGTTCCAGCGATCGAACTCGACGTGCTCGGCGTAGCGGTTAAGCAGCAGATGTGCTTCCAGGTTAAACAGCGAGTAGTGGAACGGAATTGTGCGTTCAAGCTCCATCGTCTGCTTACCATCCTGGTCAATCTGCGCCGCCATCCGCTGGGTGATCCCCTGCTCAATGATCCGCGCCGCCAGCCCTTTATCGCCGTAGAATAAGGCGTTAACCGTCCGCTGGGCGTCATACCAGGTGCCGTGGTTGTTGTGCCAGACGTACTCGGAGTGGCCGATTTCGCTGTAGTACATCCAGTGATTAAAATCCCGGAACCACTGGTGCAGGCCGATAATATCGTCGGTATCCAGCACGTTCGCCGAACTAATCAAGCCGATAGTATCGACTACCATCCACATTAAGCGGGTGTCAATCAGCCCGGTCCCACGGCCGGAAACAATTCCCGGAATCGCCTGACCATAGTTCAGATGCGGATTCATTCGCGTTTCAGCATCGAGGAACCAGCAGCGGATCTGAACGGCCGCCGCCTGTGCGTACTGGCGCTGACCGGTGAAATACCACGCCAGCCCCAGCGTCAGGCACCGTTCACACATGCGGATAATGCGCGAGGTGTCGGTATCGTTATTTTCACACTGCGGGTTGATATGCCCGTCGCGGCGAATATACGGCAGTCCATTGGGGCGCCGTGGGTTCGGCCACCAGTAGGTGCCCAGACTGTAGTAATCGTGGGCGTCGCCGCTGGCCGGGCGCAGTTTTTTATGCACCACGCTTTCCGGCGCTTCGCGACGCAGAGTGTCGGCCTCCGAAACCAGTTTGCTCAACGCCAGCTGCAGCGGCGAGAACGGCTGTTTTAAGCCCGCACGCGCGTTTTCCAGACAGGTTTCGTCAAGAGTGTACAGCTTCATCGCCACCTCAGCTCTCCTCCCGGCACGCTATACGCTGGCCGCTCTGCGCATCAAACAGATGCACGCCGGAAAGCTTCGGCTGCAGCCAGATGCTGTCGCCTTCTTTCACTTCCAGCCGCTGTTTAAATACCGAAGTAAACGCACCGCCTACGGTATCGCAGAACAGCTGCATATCCGAACCGGTGTTCTCCACCGCCGTGACCTTTGCTGCCAGCGCGTCATCGCGCGCCTCGTGTACCACGTTGACCTGTTCAGGACGAATGGCATATACCACCCGCTGACCGTCGGTGACCTGTAATCCCGCGGGTAAAGCCAGCAGGGAGCCATCTTTCAGCCGCAGGCTGGTCGCACTGCCGCTCAGCACAACTTCGCCAGGCAGCTGGTTAATCTCCGGTGAGCCGATAAACCCGGCAACGAACAGATTCGCCGGCTGGTCGTACAGCTCCAGCGGCGTCCCCGCCTGTTCAATTCGCCCGTCGCGCAGAACGACGATCATCTGCCCCATGGTCATAGCTTCAATCTGATCGTGGGTGACGTACACCGAGGTGGTTTTCAGCCGACGATGCAGTTCGCGGATCTCGCCGCGGACTTGGGTACGCAGCTTGGCGTCAAGGTTTGACAGCGGTTCATCAAATAAAAACACCTGCGGTTTGCGCACGATGGCGCGCCCCATCGCCACGCGCTGGCGCTGACCGCCGGAGAGATCTTTTGGTAAGCGTTCCAGCAGCGGCTCCAGGCCCAGCAGCGCAGCGGCTTCATTCACCTTTTGATTGATCTCTGCTTTCGGCAGCTTAGCCATCTTCAGGGCAAAGCCCATATTTTCTCGCACCGTCATCTGCGGATAGAGCGCATAGCTCTGGAACACCATCGCGATATCGCGCAGCTTCGGCTCCACCTCGGTGACGTTACGTTCATTGATATGCACCTCTCCGCCGGAGATCTCCTCCAGGCCGGCAATCATGCGCAATAACGTAGACTTGCCGCAGCCGCTGGGTCCGACAAGGACGCAGAACTCGCCGTCCGGGATAGTCAGCGACACATCTTTAATCACGTGCGCATCACCATATGATTTACGTACGCTATTCAGTACAACAGATCCCATTGGTAACTCCTTATCCTTTGACCGCGCCGGACATAATCCCGCGATTGAAATGTTTTTGCAGACCCAGATAGACGATGATGCTGGGCAGCATCGCCAGCAGCGTAATGGCGATAAAAATGTTCGGCGTGATGCTCTCATCGGTACGCAGCGTGCCGAGGATCACCGGAATCGTATTCAGGCTGTCCTGATTCACCACAATCAGCGGCAGCAGGTACTGATCCCAAATCATAATGAAGCCGAACGTCACTACCGTACCGAGCGCCGGTTTCACCAGCGGCAGGATCACGTGGAAGAAGATCTGCCATTCGTTGGCGCCGTCAATTCGCGCCGCCTCTTCCAGCTCTTTCGGAATCGCCGACATAAATTCGGTCAGCACAAAGATGGAGAACGCCCAGCCGACGACCGGCAAAATCATTCCGAGATAGCTGTTGTAGAGCGAGGCATCGATAAACGGCAGCCGCCAGTTAATAATCATGTATAACGGAATCGCGATAACCTCTTCGGGCAGCATCATGGTCGACAAAATCACCAGGCTCACCAGCGCCACGCCGCGGAACTTCTTACGTGCCAGGGCATACGCCGCCAGCGCGCTGACCGACACCTGCAAAACGGTGCCAAAGAACACCACCAGGATCGAGTTCAGCAGATACTGCCAGACGCCGATATCCATCCACGCGAAAATGAAGTTCTCAAACGAGAATTGATTCGGCCAGGCCAGCAGTTCGCCCGGCTTCACCGGCGCGCCGCTGAATGCGGTGGCGACGATGCCCCAGAACGGCCCGACAAAGACGATCAGCAGCAGCGCGTAGATGCACCAGCGTCCTGCTGTATCCCAACGTTTACTTAACATCGCGGCTCCTTAGTAACGTGCAATACGTTTTTTCAGCGTCAGATGACAAATGGTTAAGAAAACCGTGAAGGTGAAGAGCAGGAACGACACCGCCGAAGCGTAACCGTAGTCAAACTGCTCAAAACCCAGTTTGTAGATGTGGGTCATGACCATTTCCGTGGCGTTAGAAGGTCCTCCGCCGGTGGTGGCGTACACCTCGGCAAACACGCGGAAACCACGAATAAAGGAGAGCATCAGCACCACCGAGAGCGCCGGGATCATGCCGGGCAGCGTGACGTAGCGCAGACGATTCCACCAGTTAGCGCCATCCACGTTCGCCGCATCGTATAAATCGCGGCTGATCCCAGCCAGGCCGGCAATAAAGATCACCATGTTGTAAGGCACCGCTTTCCAGATGTGCAGCAGCATGATGACCCCCAGCGCCTGATCGGAACTGGCCAGAAAACCCTGATCGGCTACGCCAAACCAGCTGAGGATGTGGTTAACCACGCCGTTGGGCGTCGGATTGAACAAAATACGCCACATTTCGGCGACGATCGCCGCGCTGGTGACCGCGGGTAAAAAGATGGCGGTTCGAATAAAACGCAGGTGGCGCGCCGGGCCTTCCAGCAGCATGGCCAGGAAGAACGCCAGGATAGCCGCGGCAAACATCGTTACCACCACGTACAGCAGCGTATTCACCACCGCCGCGTGCAGCGCTACGTCGGCGAAAGCGCGGGCGAAGTTATCGAGCCCCACCCATTCGTCCGGCTGATTAAAGTTGACCTTGTAAAAGCTCATCACCAGACCCTGAATCATCGGGATAAACTTAAACCAGCTAAAAATAATCAGCGCTGGGGCTAAAAACAGCCACGGGATCAGCGCCCGCTTACGCTTTGCGCTCAGCCATCCGGTTGAGTCAGGCGAAGCGGCCTGCTTTATCGGCGAGGACTTCGTCTCATGCAGCGTCATAACCTATGTCCTCAGTTAGCCAGCACGTTTTGTTTTTTCAGCTCAGCGTTAACCTTGCCGTCGATAGTCTTCAGCTCGGCGGTGATATCGCTGTTGCAGTCGGCAAAAATTCGGTTAAAGCCTTCGGCTGCCACCTGGCGCACCGGCGTCCAGTTGGGAATTTGCGGCACGTAGCGTCCCTGTTCATTGTAAAGTCTGGCGAACGTCTCCCAGCGCGCGTCCTGATAAACGGATTTGACGTCGACGTTCTTATTCACCGGCAGGCGCACCACCGGTATATGCTGGCTCCCTTTGCCCATACCGATTTCCTGACCTTCCGGGGAGATCATAAATTCGATAAATTTGCGCGCCGCCTCTTTTTGTTTACTGCTCTTCATCATAAAGACCGTGGTGCCCTCCGCGAGAGTGGCTTCGCCTTTTGGCCCCACCACCGGAACCACTTCAAAGTTGTCTTTACCCGGGTCTTTATCGAACAGCGCAATGTGGTACGGGCCGCTGAAGAACATGCCGCTTTGCCCGGAGCGGAAGGATGGGATAACGTCGGCGGTGGTGGCGTTAATCGCGCCCGGCTGGGTGACTTTTTCGCACATCATGCTGCGCATAAAGGTCATCGCCTGAACCACTTCCGGCGTATCGAGCGAAGCGCTGAATTTTCCGCTCTCTTCTTTAACGAAATCGCCGCCCGCCTGCCAGATAAAGCTGCTCATAAACCAGCTGGCGTATCCGCGAGTGGTGGAAGCGGGAACAATAAATCCGTAGGTATCATTTTTGCCGTTGCCATCGGGATCCTGGGTGGTGAAGGCTTTCGCCAGGGCCTGGATATCATCCCAGCTCTTAGGCTGCGGCAGTCCCAGTTTTTCCCGCCAGTCTTTGCGCACAAACAGGGCGAAAGTTTGCGCCGAGGTCGGAACGCCGTAGTACTTACCGTCGATATAGCGGGTACTCTTCCATGCCGTCGGGAATAGCTGGTCGCCGCCCGCGATCGCCTGCGGGTCAATTTCTTCGGCAATTCCCAGCTGGATAAACTGCCCCAGCGAAGCCGCGTCGTTAAAAATCAGGTCGGGTAAGGCGTTGCCCGCCGTAGCGCGCGCGAGGCGCTGTTCAAAGTCAGTGGTAGCGTTGAAGTACTCAATTTTGATACCGGTTTTTTCTTCAAACTTTTCCGCTTCTTGCTTGTAGATATTTTTGGAGTCGTTGCTGGCGCGGATCCAGACGTTGAGAGTGGTCGCGGCATAGCTTTGGCTAACGCCGAGCCCGAGTGCGGTAAGAAGTAATAGTGAACGTAATTTATTAGCAGACATGGTTGCATATCCTTTATTGTAGGGCACAAAGGTAATTAAATTCTCAATTAATACATAAAAAGGAACCTGAATATTGCTCAGGTGTTAATACGGCTGACAAAAGAAATATTTCCATTCATTAGATAGAAATGTATTTCCCAATACAACCACACTAAAAAGAAATTGCGTTTCAAAAACCAGAAAATTGAGACAGATCACACCAGGAAGTGACAAAAAAAGTGACAAAAAACAAATAACAATATAAATCAATGCATTATAAATTTACTAATTTTTTTAAAAAAATCAAAAAATATAGAAAAATGGCAAATACCGTGATCTGCACTGCATTAAAAACGTCATTATTTATCCATAACGATAAACTTGATGGATCTCACAAAAAAAATCACTTTGTCTTTTACACTGCTCGCCAGCGAATATTCAAATATATTGTTTTTAATTACACCGCCTGTTTCATGCGTCATTTAAATACGCGACAGGTATAATTCTGTTGTTATCTTTTCTCATATTTGCAGAAGGGTTATCACTATGAACTCAATACCTCACCGAGGTTTGTTATGCGTTGCGCTGTTCTGTTCCAGCCTGAGCGGCTCCCTGTACGCTGCCGAGCCGTACACCCTGGACGGCAAGGATTTAGCGTTTAGCCGCGAGCAGATTGCCGCCAAAGATCCGCTATTTGTTCAGGCCCAGGCAACTCTGCTAAAAAAAGCCGATCTGGCGCTCAAGCATCCGCTGTTCTCTGTGATGGATAAAACGCTGGTCGCCGCCAGCGGCAATAAACACGACTATTATAGTTTTCCGCCGTACTGGTGGCCGAATCCCGATACCAAAGACGGGCTACCGTATATCCGCAAAGACGGGCAGACTAACCCTGACGCCAATAGCGACGCCACCGATAAAAACCGGCTGGTGAAGATGAGTAATGATGTATCCACTCTGGCGCTGGCGTGGTTTTTCTCCCACGACGATCGCTACGCGCAAAAAGCGGCTGCCCAGCTGAAGACCTGGTTCCTCGATCCACAAACGCGCATGAACCCCAACCTGCAATACGCCCAGGCCATTCCCGGCATTAATACCGGACGCGGTATCGGCATTATTGATAGCCGTGCGCTGGTTGAAGTGGTTGACGCTATCGCCCTGCTGCAATCTTCTGATGCGCTCAACGAGAACGACGTTAGCGCCTTGAAGCAGTGGTTTGGCGAGTATTATCACTGGATGACCACCAGTCAGAACGGTTTCGAAGAAGATAACTGGCACAACAATCACGGCAGCTATTTTGATATGCAGGCCGCTACCTTCGCCCTGTTTAGCGGGAAAACTGACGAGGCAAAGCAGCGCCTGCACATCACCCAACTGCGGCGCATTGCGGGTCAATTCGATACCGAAGGCCGTCAGATGGGCGAGCTGGAGCGTACTCGTCCCTGGCACTACAGCAATTTCAACCTTGAAGCCTATAACCGCCTCGGGCGGCTGGGCGAGAAAGCGGGCGTCGATATCTGGAACTTCACTCTTGACGGTCATAGCCTGCGCCAGGGCTATCAGTACATTGCCGGCTTTATAAACAGCGATACCCCATGGCCATGGAAAGATATCGATAAAATGGATGACAAGAAAGCGCTACGCAATATAGCCACCGCCGCCCACGCGTGGCCGGAAGATCCTCTGTTCCGTGATAAAGCGCAGTGGCTGCGGGCGAAGTACCCCGACGATATCACCACGCTCATCGCCCCGCTAACCCCCTCTTCAGAGGTAAGGGATAACCGCTAATGAAACAATTTTCTGGGCTCTGGCCCGACATTGTCGCACGTGCGGCCGCTCCGGACGGGGTGCTTGAACGGCTGGTACAGGATGCGCAACCGATACTTCATGCAGCGGTACTTATTCCGCAGACCGGGATTGCCAGCTGGAATCTCTACTACTTTTGTCCGCACCACGGCGTGCGGTTAACGTGGCGGGCGGATACGCCTCACCAGCATACCTGCCCGGTCGATGGTGAAATATTTAGCGGCGAACCGTGGGACGGCGCATGGTGGCGTGAGATGAACGGGCGTAATGCCAGCGCATGCCAACAGCTCGGACTGATATGGCAGTTGACCGGAGAGACAGCCTGGCGCGATAAAGTGCGCTCAATACTCATGGGCTACGCGGATGTCTATCCGGGTTATGAGATTCACGGCGATATACCCAATAATGGTCCGGGTAAAATGAACGCTCAGACCCTGTGCGAAGCCAACTGTATTCTGGAAATGGCGCTGGGCTATGACTTTATTCGCGATAGCCTGACGCCAGAGGAGCGGCAGCATATCAGTGAAAACCTGCTGCGCTGTGCGGCAACGTTTTTGCGCGAACACCGCACTGCGCAGATTCATAATCACGAAGTCAAAATCAGCGCGGCGCTTGGCGTACTGGGTTTCATTCTCGAAGATGAGAGCCTGCTGGAATTCGCTGTTAACGAGCCTTACGGCCTGCGCTGGCAGCTGGAAAATGGCCTGCTGGCTGAAGGGCTTTGGTTTGAGGGTTCTGTTCATTACCACTACTACGCGCTGCAGGGCTTTTTCGCCTTTGAGAAGCTGGCACGCGGTACGCGCTGGAGCCTGCTGGATGGCCCGTGGTATCAGCCGATGCTGAAGTTCCCGCTGTCGCTGCTGCTGCCGGACGGTACTTTCCCACGGCTTAATGACTGCCTCGCCGGACAAGAAAAGCTGCATCACCGGGATCTTTACGAGTTCGCCTGGTTTATCTGGCGCGACCCGCAGTATGCCGCCGTGCTGCAGTTTACCGAAGCGTCGCCCGATGAACGTGAAACTTTACTCTGGCGCGAACAGCCTCTGCCGGAATCCCCCCTGCCGCTCATCCCGCAGCAGTCGCTGTTTGCGCCGGGCGCAGGCCTGACGTTATGGCGACGGCAGCAGCAGGCGCTGTTGATCAAGCACACTCCATGGGGCGGCGAGCACGACCATTACGACAGGCTGGGGCTGATGCTCTGGCACCGCAACGGTTGGCTGTTAACGGATATGGGCACCACGGGCTACGGTGCGAAAATGCACTACGACTATTACAAAAACAGCGCCACTCACAATACGCTGGCAGTTAATCAGACCAACCAGCCGCCGGCTAATCCTGAGGTACTGGGCTGGCATATGGATAACGACTATCTGTGGCTGGATACCGAGGTTGACTGGGGCAAACCGCCGCCGCAGCTGAACAGCCATAGCCGCGTCGAGTGGGACACCGCCGCCTGGAAAGACGTACGCTTTCGCCGTCGACTGATGTGGATTGAAGACGTGATTATCGATCTGTCCACCGTGGAGAATCCGCATCGCCAGCAGCTCGACTGGACTCTGCATTTGGCAGCGCAGGCGCTGGATCAGAGCGGTACGCCACAGCCCTTTTCGCTCAGCGGGCCGCTTCGGCATATGAGCAACGCAACAGCGACGCCGCTGAACGGCTGCCAGCCGCGCCACTTTGCGCGCGGCGATAATACCGTTGCGCTCTGGCTGTCCGGCGATGGCGAACTCTGGCAAGGTCTGGCGCCAGATAACCCGGCGATAAGCGATCTCAGCTATCTGGTGATCCGTAATCATCTGCCACAGGCGCGTTTTGTCTGCCTGTGGGATCTGGCAAACAGCGCGCCGCTGACGGAAGTGAAGGTGCAACATACCCCTGTCGGCACGCAGGTTACCTACTGGCGCGGCGATCGCGTGACGCACGTGATGCTACACGACGATCCCGCAAGACAACCCGATGCTATCCTTCCGCTCGCGGAAAGCAGCATCGCATCTCAATACGCGGAGTAATTTACTCGTCTTCATCCTCAAAGCGCGCCACAATCCGATCGCCGGTATGCGAGGCGCGCAGTTCATCTGCCACTAAAGCAATGGCCTGACCGCTGCTCATGCCCTGCGACATCAGCTCCTGAATTCGTTCAACTGCTTTTTGCTGTTGCTCGTGGCTCAGCGAAGGTAAACCTGCAAACATCACTCACTCCTGCTACATTGTGGGGCGTAATTATTTCACGCCGTCCTCTTGTATACCAGCGGGCGGTAACGATCAGGATTGAAGAAGACGATGCTGTCCCCCGCTATTATTTCCCTGCCCTGGCGTCCGGATGCCGCTGAACACTATTTTAGCCCATTAAGTTCCCAGCCCTGGGCGATGCTGCTGCACTCCGGCTTTGCCGAACATCCGCATAATCGTTACGACATTATTGTCGCCCAGCCGCGCGCAACGCTGGTGACCAGCGGTCAAACTACCGCCATAAACGAGGGGGATACCGTCGTCACCTCAGCCGCCGATCCGCTCACTCTTCTTCATCAGCAGCTGGCGCGCTATAACCTGCAGCCGAAGGCTCACCCACACCTGCCGTTTCTTGGCGGCGCGCTGGGGCTGTTCGGTTACGATCTGGGCCGCCGCTTTGAAGCCCTGCCGTCGCATGCGGACGCGGATATCGCGCTGCCGGATATGGCGGTGGGGATCTATGACTGGGCGCTGATTGTCGATAATCAGCGCCAGGAAGTGTCACTGCTCAGCTATGACGATCCGCAGGCGCGCCTGGCGTGGCTGGAAGCGCAGCACTCTGCGCCCATAGAGCCTTTCAGACTCACCTCGGAATGGCTTTCCAATATGAGCCGCAAAGAATATGGCGCGAAGTTCCGCCAGATTCAGGCTTATCTGCACAGCGGCGACTGCTATCAGGTGAACCTGGCTCAGCGGTTTACGGCAGGCTATCGCGGGGATGAGTGGCAGGCTTTCCGTCAGCTTAACCACGCCAACCGCGCCCCGTTCAGCGCCTTTATTCGCCTGCCGGAAGGCGCCATCTTAAGCCTCTCGCCTGAGCGTTTTATCCAGCTCAGACAAGGTGAAATTCAGACCCGTCCCATTAAAGGGACCCTACCGAGATTAGCCGATCCCGGGCAGGACCAGCTGCAGGCGCAAACGCTGGCGAACTCGACAAAAGATCGCGCCGAAAATCTGATGATTGTCGATTTAATGCGTAACGATATAGGCCGGGTTGCCGTGCCCGGCAGCGTTCGCGTGCCCGAGCTGTTTGTGGTTGAGCCATTTCCTGCCGTGCACCATCTGGTGAGCACCGTCACCGCCAGACTGCCCGCCCATCTGCACGCCGCCGACCTGCTGCGCGCGGCGTTTCCCGGCGGCTCTATAACCGGCGCGCCGAAGGTCAGAGCCATGGAGATAATCGATGAACTGGAGCCGCAGCGGCGCAACGCGTGGTGCGGCAGCATCGGATATCTCAGCTTCTGCGGCAATATGGATACCAGTATTACCATCCGTACGCTTACCGCCTGGCAAGGGCAGCTGTACTGCTCCGCCGGCGGCGGAATTGTAGCCGATAGCGAAGAGGCGGCGGAATATCAGGAAACTTTTGATAAAGTTAATTGTATCCTGCATCAACTGGAGAGCTAGAACATGGCGGACAGCGCCCTCGAACTTGACGATTTCCTTTCGCGTTTTCAGCTTCTGCGCCCGCAGCCGACGCGCCATGCGCTCAACCAACGTCAGGCCGCGGTGCTGGTACCGATTGTTCGCCGCCCCCGGCCGGGGTTACTGCTGACCCAACGTTCGCCGCTGATGCGCAAACATGCCGGTCAGGTCGCCTTCCCCGGGGGCGCCGTGGATAACAGCGACGCAACGCTGATTGCCGCCGCCCTGCGCGAGGCGCAGGAAGAGGTGGCAATCCCGCCCGAATCGGTTGAGGTTATTGGCGTTTTGCCGCCGGTCGATAGCGTGACCGGTTTTCAGGTCACCCCGGTGGTGGGTATTATTCCCCCGGACCTGCACTATCACGCCAGCCAGGATGAGGTCGCCGCGGTCTTCGAGATGCCGCTGGCCGAGGCGCTGCGTCTGGGGCGCTACCACCCGCTGGATATCCATCGCCGGGGCAATTCGCATCGCGTCTGGCTCTCCTGGTATCAGCACTATTTTGTCTGGGGCATGACCGCCGGCATTATTCGCGAGCTGGCGGTACAGATAGGCTCCCGTCCTTAGCTATACTCAAACTGAGACAACGTTCTCGGCATTAGTAAATCCGCGGTTATCCATTAGTTTAATTCATGTGAATACTTAAGCTGATAACGCGGTTCCCTCTTACACTATGCGCAGTTATTACATCGTTGCCGCACCCGCGGCAACCCTGTCAGGAGTGTTAGCGTGATTAGTATATTCGACATGTTCAAGGTGGGGATCGGTCCCTCATCTTCCCATACTGTCGGGCCGATGAAGGCCGGTAAACAGTTCGTCGATGATCTGGTCGAAAAGGGATTGCTTAATGCAGTGACGCGCGTGGCGGTTGACGTCTACGGCTCGCTGTCATTAACCGGCAAAGGCCACCATACGGATATCGCCATTATTATGGGACTGGCGGGCAATCAGCCCGACACGGTCGATATTGACGCGATCCCGGCATTTATTCGCGACGTTGAAGCGCGTGGACGCCTGCTGCTGGCGCACGGGCAGCATGAAGTCGATTTCCCGCAGAATGACGGCATGCGTTTTCGCAGCGACAACCTGCCGCTGCATGAAAACGGGATGACTATTCATGCCTGGGCCGGCGAGAAAGAAATCTACAGCAAAACGTATTATTCCATCGGCGGCGGGTTCATCGTCGATGAAGAACATTTCGGTAAAGAGAGCGCCAGCGAGCTGCGCGTCCCCTATCCGTTTAAATCCGCGCAGGAGATGCTGGGCTACTGCAAAGAGACCGGCATGTCGCTCTCCGGGATGGTGATGCAGAACGAGCTGGCTCTGCACAGCAAAAAAGAGATTGAAGACTATTTTGCCCATATCTGGCAGACCATGCGCGCCTGTATCGATCGCGGTATGAATACCGAGGGCGTACTGCCCGGCCCGCTGCGCGTTCCTCGCCGCGCCTCCGCCCTGCGGCGGATGCTGGTTGCCAGCGATAAACTCTCTAACGATCCCATGAACGTCGTGGACTGGGTCAATATGTTCGCGCTGGCGGTCAATGAAGAGAACGCGGCCGGCGGACGCGTGGTGACGGCCCCCACTAACGGCGCCTGCGGTATCGTGCCGGCGGTCCTGGCCTACTATGACCACTTTATCGAGCCCGTAAGCCCGGATATCTATATTCGTTACTTCCTGGCTTCAGGAGCTATCGGTACGCTGTATAAAATGAACGCCTCCATTTCCGGTGCGGAAGTGGGCTGCCAGGGCGAAGTCGGCGTGGCCTGTTCGATGGCCGCCGCGGGCCTGGCCGAAATCCTCGGCGCCAGCCCTGAGCAGGTCTGCGTGGCGGCGGAAATCGGCATGGAGCATAACCTGGGACTTACCTGTGACCCGGTGGCCGGGCAGGTGCAGGTGCCGTGCATTGAACGTAACGCCATTGCTTCCGTTAAAGCGATTAACGCCAGCCGGATGGCGATGCGCCGCACCAGCGAGCCGCGCGTCTCGCTCGATAAAGTCATTGAGACCATGTATGAGACAGGTAAAGACATGAACGCCAAATACCGGGAAACGTCGCGCGGCGGCCTGGCTATCAAAGTTCAGTGCGACTAATCCTTTCTCAACAATGCGCCCATCGGGCGCATTGTTCTTTTTACTCTCTATATTATCCGCACCCACTACACTTGCTCTATAACGGCTGTCACTCTCATTAACACATTTAGCCGACAGGGCGTCGCGCATGCAGACTGCACAAAAAGTCATCACAACCTATCGCAGGAAACGCATCCTGGTTTGCTTGTTGGTCGCGCTACTCACGCTGACGACAACGCTAGCCATACGATTTATTTCGCAGCGTAGCTTAAATCAGCAACGCGTACAGATGAGCACCAATAAAATGGTGTCCGCTATGGATAATATCCTTCGCCCGCTGGCGGCTCAGCATGTCGCGCTGTTGCAGCTTGTGAATAAGCCCTGTGAGGAAATTCATCTCACGCTGCGTAAGCTGGCGGCATCGCTGCAAACGGTACGTTCAATCGCGCTGGTACAGTCTAATCTGCTCTACTGTTCGAGTATTTTTGGCCCACGGAATATTCCGCTGCATCAATTACAGCCAGCGTTGCCGACCAATCATCCTCTGCTAACCTTCAGCTACGATTCTTCCCTGTTAAAAGGGACGCCGGTGCTTATCCAGTGGTATCCCGCTTCGCTGAGCGGCGCCGACGGCGTGCTGCTGGTGATTAATATTGAGATGCTGGGCGAGTTAATTTTTAACGCAAAGTCAGCGCTCATTACGGGAATCAGTCTTCATATTGGTGAAAAGAGTTTTATTAGCGGCACCGGACTGGTTAAGCAGGAAACCTTACCCGGTGAGCAAATTATTTACCGCCAGCATTCAACGGAATTTCCCTTCACCATTAGCGTCAGCGGGCCGGGAGCTTCAGCGGTCGCTCTCAATGAGCTGCCGGGCGAGCTGCCGCTGGCGATGATAATCAGCCTGTTAATGACCGGCATCGCCTGGATGGCCACCGCCGGGAGAATGAGCTTTTCCCGAGAAATAAATCTCGGAATTGCGGCGCAGGAGTTTGAACTTTGGTGCCAGCCCCTGCAGAACTTACGTACTCGCCAGTGCTGCGGCGTTGAGATCCTGCTACGATGGAATAACCCGCGCAGAGGCACCATCGCGCCGGACGTATTTATTCCGATAGCCGAAGGTTATAACCTGATCGTTCCTCTCACCCGCTATGTCATCTCCCGGACCGCCCACAAATTAGCGTTCTTTCCCCAGGATAAACATTTTCACATTAGCATCAACGTCGCCGCCCGCCATTTCGCCAACGGCGAACTGCTGCGCGATCTGCATCACTACTGGTTCAGCGCCAATCCGGTACAACAGCTGGTGGTTGAGCTCACCGAGCGCGATGTTCTTCAGGAGGGCGACCAGCATATGGCTGAGCACCTTCATTTCAAAGGCGTAAAGCTGGCGATTGACGATTTCGGCACCGGCAACAGCTCCCTTTCGTGGCTGGAAAAGCTGCGTCCCGATGTTCTGAAAATTGATAAGTCTTTTACCAGTGCGATTGGTATTGATAGCGTCAACGCGACGGTGACCGACATGATTATCGCTCTCGCCCGTCGGCTGCATATTGTCACCGTAGCGGAAGGCGTAGAAAACCCGGAACAGGCAGAGTATCTGCACAGCAACGGCGTCGATTTGTTACAGGGATTTTATTACGCCCGGCCAATGCCGGTAGAGGACTTTCCGCAGTGGCTGGCAGCGCAAAAACAGGGAGAAATGCATGAGTAAAAAGCCCGTCGACCTGAGGCCAACGGGCTACCGCCGTTACTCTTCTTCGTCGTTATACTGGCGCAGCTTGACTACGCGCACCAGGTCGACGCGATAGTCGTTGGCTTCAACGATGGTGAACTGCAGAGGTAACAGTTCAAGCACGTCGCCAGGGCGCGGAATATGGCCGTTGACGGCGATCACCAGACCTGCAACCGTGGCGATATCTTCATCCTCATCGACCAGGTCATCAACCCCCAGCGCCTGCTGCAGCGCATGCACATCGGTTGAGCCTTTCACCAGCCAGCCATCGCCATCGATGACAATTTCCGGCGTTTCGTCAGCATCCGGGAACTCACCGGCAATCGCTTCCAGAACGTCCAGCGGCGTAACCAGCCCCTGCACGACGCCAAACTCGTTAGTCACGATGACAAAGCTACCGCGAGCACGACGCAATACGCCCAGCAGGTTGATAGGGTCCAGCGTTTCCGGAACCACTATCGCCGGAGAGGCCGAAGCCAGGGCAGCCACGTTGTCACCCGCTTCCAGCGCCACCAGCATCTCTTTCGCGCGCACAATACCGATGATTTCATCCAGTTCGCCGCGACACACCGGGAACAGGCTATGCGGAGAAGAGAGCAGCTGACGGCGAATTTCGTCTTCGCTTTGTTCAGCGTTCACCCAGCTAATTTCCCCGCGCGGGGTCATAATGCTGCGCAACGAACGCTGGGCCAGGGTCAGTACGCCATTAATCATGTAACGTTCTTCTTCGGCAAACGCGCCTTCCGGTATTGGAACTACGGATGGGCTATCGCTATCGTGCGCTGCGGCGCTCTGTTTACGCCCGCCCATCAGACGCAGGATCGCATCGGCAGTACGCGCACGCAGAGGCAGCGTCGACTGGTGACGAATAAAGTTACGACGAGCTATCTGGTTAAAGAACTCAATCGTTATCGAGAAGCCAATCGCGGCGTACAGGTAACCTTTCGGGATATGGAAACCAAAGCCTTCCGCCACCAGGCTCAAACCAATCATCAGCAGGAAGCTCAAGCAGAGCACCACTACCGTTGGATGCTGGTTGACAAAATTCGTTAACGGCTTCGAAGCCAGCAGCATTACCGCCATCGCAATTACTACCGCCGCCATCATCACCGGCAGATGGTTAACCATTCCGACCGCAGTAATCACGGCATCCAGCGAGAACACGGCGTCGAGGACCACGATCTGCAGTACCACCACCCAGAAGCTGGCATATCCTTTACCATGACCGGAGTCATGCTGCCGGTTCTCAAGCCGCTCATGAAGTTCGGTAGTCGCCTTGAACAGCAAGAATATCCCGCCGAGCAGCATGATCAGATCGCGCCCGGAAAATGAGAAATCAGCAACGCTGAAAAGCGGTTTAGTCAGAGTCACCATCCATGAGATGACCGACAGCAGACCCAGGCGCATAAACAGCGCCAGCGAGAGGCCGATCAGGCGCGCCTTATCTCGCTGCTTTGGCGGCAGCTTGTCGGCAAGGATGGCGATAAACACCAGGTTGTCGATACCCAGTACGATTTCAAGGACGACAAGCGTCAGTAAACCGGCCCAAATAGAGGGATCCATTAAGAATTCCATGAGCAGCTCCAGTTAACGACAGGCATAGTCATCGCTGTGTCATGCACAGACGAGACACTTGTTGCTGATGAATAAACGTAGCAGGTGACGGCGGCAGACAGGTGCCGGGAGGTGAAAAGACGTCGGTGACGATCCATATAGCGGGCTATGCCCTATACTCCTGAGTAATTAAACGGAACGTAAACATATCAAAATATAGAGCAAGATTGGAAAAAATTTACCAGTCTTTGCAATAGCTAAGACTATTTTTTGCGCTGCAAAATAATTACCAACAGATGCATAATTAGCGGAGCTTCATCACATTAATTATTTTTTCACTGTCTAAAATAATTCGTTGTAGTAATTACTTTATATCTTACACCCTTACTGAATCGATTTTGTTCGCAAGAGTGATTCAGGATGTATCACACCAGATGATGCATTCACGATTATAAAGGAGGTAGCAAGTGACGATTGCTATTGTAATAGGCACACATGGTTGGGCTGCAGAACAGCTGTTAAAAACGGCAGAAATGCTGCTGGGCGAACAGGAAAACGTTGGCTGGATCGATTTCGTTCCTGGTGAAAACGCAGAAACGTTGATTGAAAAGTACAACGCTCAGCTGGCAAAGCTGGATACAGCAAAAGGCGTGTTATTTCTCGTCGATACATGGGGAGGGAGCCCGTTTAACGCGGCTAGCCGCATTGTCGTCGATAAAGAACATTACGAAGTCATCGCGGGCGTTAACATCCCAATGCTGGTCGAAACGCTGATGGCGCGCGACGACAATCCTTCATTCGATGAGCTGGTCGCCCTGGCGGTGGAAACCGGTCGCGAAGGCGTAAAAGCCCTGAAAGCGAAGCCGGTGGAAAAGGCCGCCCCTGCTCCGGTTCAGGCTGCTGCGCCAAAAGCGGCGGCACCGTTGAAACCAATGGGTCCTGACGATTACATGGTTATCGGGCTCGCGCGTATTGACGACCGTCTGATTCACGGCCAGGTAGCTACTCGCTGGACCAAAGAAACCAACGTTTCCCGCATTATCGTCGTTAGTGACGAAGTCGCCGCGGACACCGTGCGCAAAACGTTGCTGACTCAGGTTGCTCCTCCGGGCGTTACCGCCCACGTTGTAGACGTTGCGAAGATGATTCGCGTCTATAACAACCCCAAATATGCAGGCGAGCGCATTATGCTGCTATTCACTAACCCAACTGACGTTGAGCGTGTTGTCGAAGGCGGCGTGAAAATCACCAGCGTCAATATCGGCGGTATGGCTTTCCGCCAGGGCAAAACGCAGGTGAACAACGCCATTTCGGTCGATGAGAAAGATATTGAAGCGTTCAAAAAGCTGAACGCCCGCGGTATCGAACTGGAAGCCCGCAAAGTTTCCACCGACCAGAAACTGAAAATGATGGATCTGATCGCCAAGGTGAAATAGTCACCCCGCGGATCGCAACGCAATTTTCAACTTAAGACTTAATCAACAGGAGAAGTGCAATGGAGATTACCTTTCTTCAGATTGTGCTGGTGTTCATCGTCGCGTGTATTGCGGGTATGGAGTCGGTACTTGATGAATTTCAGTTCCACCGTCCTCTGGTGGCCTGTACGCTGATTGGCGCCGTTCTCGGGGATATGAAAACCGGTATTATTATCGGCGGTACCCTGGAAATGATCGCTCTGGGCTGGATGAACATCGGCGCGGCCGTGGCCCCTGACGCCGCCCTCGCATCTATTATCTCGACGGTTCTGGTTATCGCGGGCCATCAAAGCATTGGTGCCGGTATCGCGCTGGCTATCCCGCTGGCAGCAGCAGGCCAGGTTCTGACCATTATCGTCCGTACTATCACCGTTGCTTTCCAGCACGCTGCGGATAAAGCGGCAGAAAGCGGAAACCTGACGGCCATTTCCTGGCTGCACGTTTCCTCTCTGTTCCTGCAGGCCATGCGTATCGCTATTCCTGCGGTAATCGTCGCAATTTCCGTCGGTACCAGCGAAGTACAGGGCCTGCTGAACGCCATTCCTGAAGTGGTCACCGGCGGTCTGAACATCGCAGGCGGCATGATCGTGGTCGTAGGTTATGCGATGGTCATCAACATGATGCGCGCAGGCTACCTGATGCCGTTTTTCTACCTTGGTTTCGTTACCGCCGCGTTCACCGATTTCAACCTGGTTGCTCTGGGCGTGATTGGTACCGTGATGGCGGTCCTCTACATCCAGCTGAGCCCGAAATATAACCGCGTAGCGGGTGCGCCGGTGCAGGCTGCTGGTAATAACGATCTCGACAACGAACTGGACTAACAGGTGAGCGAAATGGTTGATATGACTAAAAATACCACCGAGAAAAAACTTACTCAGAGTGATATTCGTGGCGTGTTCATTCGTTCTAACCTGTTCCAGGGGTCATGGAACTTCGAACGTATGCAGGCGCTGGGCTTCTGCTTCTCCATGGTACCGGCCATTCGTCGCCTGTACCCTGAGAACAACGATGCGCGTAAACAGGCGATTAAACGTCACCTTGAGTTCTTTAATACCCATCCCTACGTTGCGGCGCCGGTTCTTGGCGTAACGCTGGCGATGGAAGAGCAGCGTGCTAACGGCGCAGAAATCGACGATGGTGCCATCAACGGTATCAAAGTTGGTCTGATGGGGCCGCTGGCGGGCGTAGGCGACCCGATCTTCTGGGGTACCGTTCGTCCGGTATTCGCCGCGCTGGGTGCAGGTATCGCCATGAGCGGCAGCCTGCTTGGCCCTCTGCTGTTCTTCATCCTGTTTAACGCCGTGCGTCTGCTGACCCGTTATTACGGCGTAGCGTACGGTTACCGCAAAGGTATCGATATCGTTAAAGATATGGGCGGCGGCTTCCTGCAGAAACTGACCGAGGGGGCGTCAATTCTCGGCCTGTTTGTCATGGGGGCGTTGGTTAACAAGTGGACGCACGTGAACATCCCGCTGGTGGTTTCCACCATCACCGGTCAGGATGGTCAGACTCGCGTGACGACCGTGCAGACTATCCTTGACCAGCTGATGCCGGGCCTGGTGCCGCTGCTGCTGACCTTCGCCTGTATGTGGCTGCTGCGCAAGAAAGTTAATGCCCTGTGGATCATCGTTGGCTTCTTTGTCATCGGTATCGCAGGTTATGCAGTCGGCCTGTTGGGCCAGTAATTAATCGTTGTGCGCCGGGGGCTTGCCCCCGGCTTTTTTATTTGGAGGATGGATGACAATCACGGACCTGGTGTTAATCCTGTTTATTCTCGTTCTGCTCGCGTTTGCGATTTACGATCAGTTCATCATGCCGCGCCGTAACGGCCCAGTTTTACTGGCTATCCCCCTGCTCCGCCGCAATCGCGTCGATGGCATTATCTTCGTCGGCCTTATTGCCATCCTGATTTATAACAATATTGCTAACCAGGGAGAACTTATCACCACCTGGTTATTATCTGCCCTGGCCCTGATGGGGTTATATCTTTTCTGGATCCGCTCGCCCAAAATCATCTTCAAAAAACAGGGCTTTTTTTTCGCCAATATCTGGATCGAATATAACCGGATTAAAGAGATGAATTTATCGGAAGATGGCGTACTGGTGATGCAATTAGAACAACGGCGCCTGCTTATCCGCGTACGTAATATCGATGACCTGGAAAAAATTTACAAACTTCTTGTTTCTACTCAATAAGTTAAGAATATAGCTCACGCTATATTCTTAACCTTCCCCTACAAATGGAATATAGCCCGAGCTATATTCCATTCGTTTTCCTCGATGATATTTATTAACCAGTTATTCACTTAAAAATTCAAATGAAAATCGTTATCATTTGGTTAGTAAAATAACCCGATTCTGTTATTGTTTTATATTCTGAAATTATGTTAAGGTTGCGCCCGTCGTTGGGGAGTAGCTAATTTTCTGCCTGTCAGAAAATGTACGTGTCAACATACTCGTTGCAAAACGTGGCACGTACGGGTTGAAGAACACCGTCTTCAATCAGGCGAGACCATAGACGCATCGCTGCTGTACGCGGCGCTTCATCATCAGGATGGGCTGCGTATTTTTACTGGGGGCGCGATGTGTCATATGGATTATCCCCGGTCAGGACGCTCTCATGAATGTATCCGCTACGATTCTGCTTGCCTTCGGTATGTCCATGGACGCCTTCGCGGCCTCCATCGGTAAAGGCGCAACTCTTCATAAACCCAAGTTTTCTGAAGCCCTGCGGACGGGCCTTATCTTTGGCGCTATCGAAACGCTCACCCCGCTTGTCGGTTGGGGGTTAGGTATGCTCGCCAGCCAGTTCGTTCTTGAATGGAACCACTGGATTGCGTTTGTGCTGCTGGTTTTTCTCGGCGGTCGAATGGTCATTGAAGGGTTTCGCGGCGCTAATGATAGCGAAGAGTGCGAAGCCCCTCGTCGTCACGGTTTCTGGCTGCTGGTGACCACCGCCTTCGCCACCAGCCTCGATGCGATGGCCGTCGGCGTTGGTCTGGCATTTCTGCAGGTCAACATCATCGCCACCGCGCTGGCTATCGGCTGCGCGACGCTGATAATGTCAACGCTGGGTATGATGGTCGGTCGTTTTATCGGCCCGCTGCTCGGCAAACGGGCGGAAATACTCGGCGGTATCGTGCTTATTGGCATTGGCACCCAGATCCTCTGGAGCCATTTCGCAGGCTAATACTCAGGCATCGCGCTGCCAGCAGTGAATCGCAAAATCTGTCTGGCAGCCAAATTGTGTCTGCTGGCGCAGCGCCTCCCGGACCGGCGGCTTTGCCCGCCACGCAAACGGCGTCATTTGCAGTAAAGCTTCCGCTTCACCGCCGCTAAGCTGCATCGGATAGGCCAGCTGCTGCTGCTGACGTAATGTGAACCCAGCCATCTCTTCCGTGTTCTGCTCGTGTAAACGCACTTCGTCGTATATCAATCCTTTCAGCTCCATCAGATGACGAGGCCCCGGCGTCGCGGTAATAACCCAGCCGCCAGGTCTGACAACGCGCGCCAGTTCAAGCGCATTGCAGGGAGCATAAATTCGCACTATCGCATCCAGGCTTGCCTCTTCAAAAGGTAAACGCTGGCTGGAAGCCACGCAAAAGCTGACCTGCGGGTAGCGTTTTGCCGCCGCGCGAATCGCGGATTTCGATACGTCCAGACCCCAGCTACGTTCAGCGATGGCGGCAAAGGCGTGCGTGTAGTACCCCTCGCCGCAGCCGATATCGAGCAAATCGGTGGGCGCGAAAGTGTGCAGACAGGCGCAAATAGCGTCGCGCAGAGGCTGATAATGACCCGCGTCGAGGAACGCTCTCCGGGCCTGCATCATTTCAGCGCTGTCGCCCGGATCGCGGGAACGTTTAAACTGTACCGGCAGCAAATTAACGTACCCTTCCTTCGCCAGATCGAACTGATGCCGCTGCGGACAGATATAGCTATTATCGCGACGACTAAGCGGCGCGTGGCAAAGTGGGCAACTGTAAGACATGACAACTCCGGTGTGCTGAAAGGGCGAAAGTGTAGCGCTATTCGCCCTTTCAGGCCACCGTTACAGCGCAGGCGACAGAGCGCCGTTGTGGCGCATCACAATCAGGTTTTCTGAACCCTGCGGCATGCCATCGGGCATAACATTTTCCATACGCAGGACATCGCCCATGATTTGGCTGAATACCGGCGCTGAAACCGCCCCGCCGTAATATGAACCGTTACTGGGATCGTTCATCACCACTACGAGAGCGAATTTCGGGTTACTGGCGGGCGCGACGCCTGCGGTGTAGGCAACGTACTTATCGATATATTTACCATCAGGCCCGATTTTTTTGGCGGTGCCGGTTTTTACCGCTACCCGGTAGCCGCGTACTGCCGCTTTGGTCCCGCCGCCGCCCGGTAAGGCTACGCTCTCCATCATATGCTCGACTTCGTGCACGATCTGTTCCGGCATCACCCGAGTGCCCATAACCGGCGGGTCTATACGGGTTATCGATAGCGGGCGTTCAATGCCATAGCTGCCGATAGTGGCATAAACGTGCGCCAGCTGGAGCGGCGTCACCATCAGGCCATAGCCGAAGGCAAAGGTTGCCCGGTCCAGCTGCCCCCAATAACGACGCTGCGGCATCAGCCCGGCGCTCTCGCCGGTCAGCCCCAGTCCGGTAGAGTTGCCAAAACCGAACGCTTTATAGGTATCGATAAGATGCTGGACCGGCATGGCAAGCGACAAATGTGAAACCCCGGTATCGCTGGATTTTTGCAAGATACCGGTGAGGGTGAGCTCAGGATAAAAACCCACGTCGCGAATACGATGGCCATCAAGGATAAACGGATGGGTATCCACCACGCTATCCGGCTGAACAATTCCCTGCTGCAGAGCGGTCATCAGTACCAGCGGTTTGACCGTCGAACCAGGCTCAAAAGTATCGCCGATCGCACGATTACGGAAATCATCCAGTTTTGCATCATCGCGATTGTTAGGGTTGAAATCGGGATAGCTGGCCATCGACAGAATTTCCCCGGTATCAATTTTAATTAATACCGCTGCGCCTGATTCTGCCTTGTTCCAGCGTACGGCGTTATCCAGCGCGTCCTCGGTAACCGTTTGCAGGCGTTCATCGATACTGAGCTGCAAATTATGAGCCGGGACCGCCGGGACCTCCGTAATATTTTCGATGACGCTGCCGTGGCGATCTTTTCGCACCAGCCGACGGCCGGGCTGCCCCGTCAGCTGAGCGTTAAAGCTTTTCTCTACCCCTTCAATTCCCTGGTTATCTATATTGGTGAAACCGAGCAAGTTAGCAGCAACATGCCCCGCCGGGTAAAAACGACGCGACTCGTCGCGCAGATTGATGCCCGGCAGATGGAGCTTGTCTATCCATGCCGCCTGTTCAGGGTTTATCTGACGCGCCAGATAGAGAAACCGCGCGTGAGGGTGCGCTTCGACGCGCCGGGCCAGTTCGCTAAGATTAAGATGTAAAGCTTGCGCCATCGCCTGCCATCGTGGCCCATATCCTATTCCCCCTTTTTCGAGAGTGGTTTGCGGGTCGATCCAGATAGCGCTTACCGGAACGCTAACCGCCAGCGGACGGCCCTCACGGTCGCTAATCATTCCGCGCTGGACATCAACAGGCTCCTCGCGCAACGAGCGCATATCTTCCTGCTTAACTAAATTGTCAGGAGAAACTATTTGCAGCCAGCCGACCCTGACGAGCAGAAGCCCCATACAGCACAGAATGGCCACGCATAACAACCCAAACCGCAGAGGGGTGAAATTGGCGACTGACTTATTTTTGTTCTTTTGCACCTTAGCTCCATCATCATTTTGCAACTTTCTGATTTAATAGAAATAATACAAAACAGACTGCTAAACAGTGCTAATAACGATGTTGTTTTGCAACAAAGCGCAACAGCGGGGGAAGGATGGACATGTTTTGCAATAAAAACTAAAAAGCCCCGCAAGTGCGAGGCTTTCTTACAAGATTCAGTGGACTTGAATCAGATAGCAGTTACGTTAACTGCAGCTGGGCCTTTCTGGCCGTCCTGAATTTCGAACTCAACGTTCTGGCCTTCAGCCAGAGTTTTGAAGCCGTTACCCTGGATAGCGGAGAAGTGTACAAACACATCTTTGCTGCCATCAGCCGGAGTAATGAAGCCAAAACCTTTAGACTCGTTGAACCACTTAACTTGACCTTTAATCTTTGCCATTTGCAAAATTCCTTAGACTGTTTTCTTCGCCCTTAGGCGCTTTCATAGATAAAACTGACACATGACTGCATGAGGCACTAATATAAGGTTCGGCAGAGAAGCGGTATTCAACGACAACGTGTTTACTCAGGACTTCTTTACTGAAAATGCCACACATAAACAGAACTGTACCTCGTTTAACCCGAAACGTGTTATCACATACTACGTAAATAATGGCAAGCCATTTTTAGACGGCTCTCGATCGCTCGCACAAATTATAAGGGAATCATTTGATCGCCTGCACATTTATGCGACTTTGCTTCCATAACCTATCCTTTATAATCGCGCTTTTTCTCCGCAAACATGCCCTGCTGCGGCAACTTATCCTTCATAGCTCAACAACTTCAGCGCGCCAGAATCACGGGCTAGCCAAACTGCCAAATTTAGGGGTATACAAAAAGCCCTGCATAAAGATGCATATACATGTTCATATCGTCAGGTGAAAGATTGCTTTATTAGTACATATTATAATATCGAAATGCGTTAATTGCAGAACGCAAAATATTGTCTATACTGCACGCGAATAATGAAAGCTTGATGACACTTATGTCTTCTTTATTCTTTTATTTGATTAACTAAAAAAACAATTAAGCACAGCGTAAAAAAACGCCTTTCTCCAGAGAGAAGGCATAAAAATAATTTATGGATAAGAGGAGGTTAAGATTTGAAACAGGCGCACACCGCAATGGTGCACACCTGTCAGTCGGATTAGCGCTCTGCTACAAGGCGAATAAAATCGTCATCGCCTTTCCCTTTCTCGGCTACCGAAGATTCAGCAACGCTCTCCTTTTCTGGCTCATTGGCCTCACAAAGGCGGCGCAGCAGCGCGTTTTGCCGCTTTTGCTGATCCAGCAGCGCCTGCAGCAGCGCTATCTGCTCATTAGCGCGCGAACTGGCACGATTAACAAAAAACCATAACAACAGGCCAACAAGCAACAGCACCACTGAAAGTGCTATAGATGCCAGACTTACAATCCCGGGATTTAGTAACTCACTCATTTCACCACCTCAAAGAGAAGGCGCTCATTCTACCACTGGCGCAGCAGAAGAAAATCAGTCATATAAAAAATGTCTTACCAGGGAATAAACTTATTGATAGTGCAGACGCCGTTGAAGAACTGTACATCCTGATCGCACATTACGTTAAGCATCTGAGTCCATAGCAGTAAACAGCCTGCAATGATGACTATCAGCAAAACCCACCGTAATTTTTTCACTCCACTCTCCGCATCAGAATCAGATGTCGCCAGGATAACATGACCTTCTTAAACCGCGGCTAACTGTAATACGAAAGGCATGTTTAGGAATCATAGACTTGTTTCAACTCGTGTTCATGCCAGAATAGGCGCAGGGATAATACAAATATTGAGGCAACAATGCGATTGATCATTCGTACCATTGTGGTGCTGGCTATCTTGTGGATTGGCGTATTATTAAGCGGTTACGGCGTATTAATAGGCAGTAGTGAGAACGCTGGCGGGTTGGGATTACAGTGTAAATATCTCACGGCGCGCGGTATCAGTACCGCACAATATGTTCATTCCAGTAGCGGTATTATCGGCATTAGCGATTGCCCTATTCTTCGCAAAAGCGTCACGGTTGTTGATAACGGCTAGTTATGATCAAGGCTACAAAATTTGTAGCCCTGATTATGCCTGAGATCAGAACGGATAATCGTTATAGCCCATCTGCTCTGAAATTTTACGCGCGGCAGTATGCAGCATTGCGACATATTCGTTCAGTCGCTCTTCCGAGAAGCGCAGCGTCGGGAAAGAGATACTCAGTCCAGCGATAACCACCCCGAAGCGGTCGAAGACCGGTACCCCGATACAGCGCAGACCCTCTTCCTGCTCTTCATTGTCTTCGCCATATCCCTGCTCGCGGACTTTATCCAGAACCGCCAGCAGCTCTTTAGTACTGGTAATGGTGCGGTCAGTGCTGCGTTTGTACTCCACGCCTTCCAGAATCTGCTCAACTTCCGCGCGATCGCGCCAGGCCAGCAGCACTTTACCAATAGCGGTGCTGTACAGCGGATTACGGCGACCAATGCGCGAATACATGCGCAAATTGTACATTGAGTCGATTTTGTGGATATAAACAATGCTGTCTTCATCCAGCGCACCCAGATGGACGGTCTCTTTCGTCAGACGTGAAAGCTCACGCATCTGAATGTCCGCACTGCGCACCAGATCGACATTCTGCAGGGCCCGAGCGCCAAGTTCGAAGAGTTTCAGGGTCAGTGAATACTTTTCGGATTCGCCCTCCTGAGCTACGTACCCCAGAGATTTCATTGTCTGCAAAAAGCGATAAACGGTGCTTTTTGACATCATGACGCGCTGGGACAGTTCGGTAATGCCAATTTCACGCTCTTCGCCAAGCGCCTGCAAAATGCCAAAAACCTTCAATACCGAAGAGACAGAATCTGGCTGTTTATCCAAATCTGCAACTGCCATTTATCACCTCATCGTAACTGTTTTATAAAAATTAGAACCGGTTTTTATTATAAATTCGCATCCCGTCAGCCGCAATCGTTCTTCTGCCTCTTAGTTACAAATCTGCGACATACCGCTGAATAATCAATGCTAAAATCATTACCCAGTTAATAGTCCCCGATAAGATAGAAACTTCACATGGATAAAAACCTCCCCGATGGGCTACCATTACCGGAACGTTACGGCGCGATTCTGACCATAATATTAGGTTTAACAATGGCCGTACTGGATGGCGCCATCGCTAACGTCGCTCTTCCCACCATCGCAGCGGATTTAAACGCTTCGCCCGCGTCGTCGATCTGGATCGTCAATGCCTATCAAATCGCCATCGTTATCGCGCTACTACCGCTCTCTTTCCTCGGCGATATGGTGGGCTACCGACGCATTTATAAAATCGGGCTGGTGGTATTCATCTTCACCTCTCTGGCCTGCGCGCTCTCCCGCAGTCTGGAGTTGCTGACGCTTGCGCGCGTTGCCCAAGGGCTTGGCGGGGCTGCGCTGATGAGCGTCAATACCGCCTTGATACGCCTGATCTTTCCCCGACGGTTTCTTGGTCGCGGCATGGGTATCAACTCTTTTGTCGTCGCCGTCTCCTCGGCTGCGGGGCCAACAATCGCCGCCGCGATTCTGTCGATAGCTTCATGGCAGTGGCTGTTTCTGATCAACGTACCGCTGGGTATTATTTCGCTAATTCTCGCGATGCGTTTTCTGCCAGCCAACGCAAGCCGCAGCAAGGTCACCCGCTTCGATCTGCCCAGCGCTATCATGAACGCACTCACTTTTGGCTTACTGATTACCGCGCTTGGCGGGTTCGCTCAGGGCCAGTCTGGTGAACTGGTTCTGGCCGAAATCATCGCAATGCTGATCGTTGGATTCTTCTTCGTCCGTCGTCAGCTCAAGATGCCCGTCCCTCTGCTTCCGGTTGATCTGCTGCGCATTCCGCTTTTTTCACTGTCTATTTGTACCTCAATCTGCTCTTTCTGCGCCCAGATGCTGGCCATGGTTTCGCTGCCGTTCTTCCTGCAGTCGGTGATAGGACGTAGCGAGGTGCAAACCGGTCTGCTTTTGACGCCGTGGCCGCTGGCCACCATGGTGATGGCGCCGCTAGCCGGCTATTTAATTGAAAAATTCCATGCGGGTCTTCTGGGCGCAATTGGCCTTGTAATAATGGCCTGCGGTCTGTTCGGCCTCGCCCTGCTGCCCTCCTCCCCATCGGACCTGGATATTATCTGGCGAATGGCGCTTTGCGGCGCGGGTTTTGGCCTGTTCCAGTCCCCTAACAATCACACTATTGTCTCCTCAGCGCCCGCTCATCGCAGCGGCGGAGCAAGCGGTATGCTGGGGACCGCGCGTTTGCTTGGACAAAGCACCGGCGCCGCGCTGGTGGCGCTATTGTTTAACCTGTCGGGGGATGGCGGAACGCATACCGCACTTCTGCTAGCCGGGATCCTTGCCGTTGTCGCGGCGGTCGTCAGCGGGCTTCGCGTCACCCAGCCGCGCGCCAGGGCGTAACCAAAAATCTGCCGAAAAAAAATCCGCAGCCCGAAGGTTGCGGATTTTTGTTTTTATCGCCAGGGCGAACAATTACTTCAGGTATTCGCCGCTGCGCAGAGCTTCAATTCGCTTATCCAGAGGCGGGTGAGTCATAAACAGCTCGCTCATGGATTTGGCTTTACCGTTAATGCAGAATGCCATCATGCTGCTGGCTTCCTGCGGTTCGTAGCTGGTTTTCAGGCGCTGCAGCGCGGCGATCATTTTCTCACGCCCCACCAGTTTTGCTGAACCGGCGTCGGCATGGAACTCACGATAGCGAGAGAACCACATGGTGATAATGCTGGCCAGAATACCAAATACCAGCTCCAGTACCGTAGCGACCGCAAAGTAGATCAGCGGGTTGCCGTTGCTGTTTTCACCTTCATCGCGGTTTCCACCGAGGAAGCCCGCCGCAATCTGCGCGATAACGCGTGAGATAAAGATAACGAAGGTGTTCACTACCCCCTGAATCAGCGTCATAGTCACCATATCACCGTTGGCGATGTGGCTAATCTCATGAGCAATGACCGCTTCCGCTTCATCACGGCTCATATTCTGCAACAGTCCGGTGCTGACGGCGACCAGCGACGCATCGCGGCGCGCACCGGTAGCGAAGGCGTTAATATCCGGCGCATGGTAGATGGCAACCTGCGGCATACCAATTCCCGCCTGCCGCGCCTGCTGCGCGACGGTGTTCATTAACCAGCGCTCTGTTTCGTTACGCGGTTGTTCAATAACTTCCCCACCGACCGATTTCAGCGCCATCCACTTCGACATCAGCAGCGAAACGATTGAACCACCAAAACCAAACAACAGCGCCATAATCAGCAGCCCGGTCATGCTGCTTGACTGAATTCCCGTCAGGCTTAGCACCAGCCCGAATACGACCATCACTGCCAGGTTAGTCAGCAGGAAAAGCGCGATTCGCATCATAATTTTCTTTTTACCTCGATTTAACAAAACGCACTATGCGATTACCCACATGGTATGGGTAGGATGCTAATTTTCAACCATCAGGCCCCGCTAAGTCACGAGAAAAACACAACTTTACATTTTGTAGCATATTGCTGACGCTCGCTAAAAGCGTTGACATTTTGTTGTAATCAGGTTGGGGATATCGGGATAAGAAAAGAAAAACGGGCACAAGTTATTGTGCCCGTTGGAGGATTATTTGCTGGCTGGCGGCTCTACCGCTGGCCGCTCTTTTTGCTGATGGGCCAGGTCGAGCGCAATATGAACCGTTTCATCAAGATACGGATCGGGCTCCTGGTAATCCTTCGGCAAATCTTCCAGTTTCTTCAGTAACGGCTTACCTTCACGCTTCAGGCGATCGTTAACCCGGGCCAGACGAATCGCATCATCTTCCTCGTTCTCCTTTTCACGCTGCGCGTAGTTCAGGGAAACGATGTTGCGTTTGTCTTTCATCGCGTTATAGCGAGCGATGTCCTTCATGATGTACTGGAACTCAGAGTCTTTCGCGATACGCTCATCGTGGCGCTTCAGCAGTTCCGCGCCAAACGGCGTCAGATCGCCGTACTTCACGTAGGTTGCCGCATTGACGCTATCCCACGGCAGCGCGTTATCCTCATACTTCTCGCCGGTCTCACGCTCTTCCGTTCCGGTCGGCATCATGATATCCGGCGTTACACCCTTACGCTGAGTACTACCGCCGTTAATGCGATAGAATTTCTGGATGGTGTACTGTACGGACCCCAGAGCCGGCCAATCAGGGCGCAGCATTTGATCGTAAATACGGTTCAACGAACGATACTGCTGGACGGTACCTTTACCGAAGGTCGGCTCACCGACGATCAGCGCGCGTCCGTAGTCCTGCATCGCAGCGGCGAAGATTTCCGAAGCCGAAGCGCTGAAGCGGTCGACCAGCACCACCAGCGGGCCTTTGTAATACACCACGCCGTCAGTGTCGCTGTCTTCACGCACTTTACCGTTGTTATCGCGCACCTGGACAACCGGGCCGGATGGAATAAACAAGCCAGAAAGCGAAACCGCTTCGGTCAGCGCCCCGCCACCGTTGCTGCGCAGGTCAATAACGACGCTGCTCACGTTCTGTTTCTCCAGCTTCTGCAGCTGCACCTTAACGTCATCCGTCAGGCCAACGTAGAAACCAGGAATATCCAGCACGCCAACTTTTTCTTTACCAACGGTTTTGACTGACATTTTAACCGCACGGTCTTCAAGACGAATACGTTCGCGCGTTAAGGTAACAATACGCGTTTTCGCCCCTTTGCCCGCAGGTAAAATTTCCAGGCGAACCTTGCTGCCCTTGGGCCCTTTAATCAACGCCACGACATCATCAAGACGCCAGCCGATCACATCGATCATGCTTTTACCCGGCTGGCCCACGCCAACAATACGGTCGCCGACGCTGATGGCTTTGCTCTTCGCCGCTGGACCACCGGCCACCAGTGAATTGATCACCGTGTAGTCGTCATCCATCTGCAGGACCGCGCCGATACCTTCCAGAGACAGGCTCATTTCAGTATTGAACTGTTCGGTATTGCGCGGAGAGAGATAGTTAGTATGCGGGTCGATTTCACGCGCAAAAGCGGTCATCGCTAACGAGAAAACATCTTCACTGTTGGTCTGCGCCAGACGGCGGATGGCAAACTTGTAGCGACGGGTTAAGGTTTCGCGAATCTCTTTGTCATCTTTGCCAGCCAGCTTCAGGCTGAGCTGATCGAACTTCACCTTGGCATCCCACAGCGCATTCAGCTCGGCTTCATCTTTCGGCCAGGGAGACTTGCTGCGATCGAGGTTGAAGTTGTCATTGCCGGTAAAGTTCATCGGACGTTCAAGCACTTTCAACGCATATTGATAGCGTTCAAAACGACGTTTCTGCGCCAGGTTATACAGGTCATAGAAAACGTCCAGCTTCCCGCTGCGCAGCTCATCGCCAATTTGGTTCTTTTTCGCGGCAAACTGAGTCACATCGCTGGCCAACAGCACGTTATGGCTGTAATCCAGCAGGTTCAGATAGCGATCGAAAATTTTCGCCGAGAAGGCATTATCGAGATCGAACTGGCGGTAGTGGGAGCGGGTAAAGCGCGATGTTACGCGCTCGCTCACCGTCGCGTGCTGCGGCTCTTCTTTCAGCACGGGGATTTGATCAATCCGGGTTATATCGTCCACGGCGAACGACTGGCCTGCGATTACCAACAGACCCGCCAACGCGGTGAGCTTAAAGAATTTGTTCATGCCTGGCCCGGCCTCCGTTTCAGAACACCAGGTGTTCTGCGCGTACAATCATTGACATACCAGAAGTCAGCTGTACACGAACGCCATCTTTGGTGATTTCCAGGACGGTGGCGTCCATTGCATTATTACCTGCTTTCACCTTCAGTGCCTGGCCAACGGTCAATACAGACACATCTGATACAGGGGTATGACGCTCTTCGCGCGGCGCTTTGGCTACTGGAGCCGGGCGCGGTTTACGCTGCTCAGCGCCTTCTTTACGACGCGCATGAGGCTGAGGACGTGGTTTACGCTCGCGACGAGCACCTTCTTCCGACTGGCCAGCTGCGGCAGCGGCTTCGCGTTTTTTCGCTTGCTGAGCTTCACGCTGCGCCTGAACGCGCGCTTTTGCTTCTTCAAGCTGCTGACGGGCGTGAGCGACATGCTGCTCTTCCAGTTCGCCGCATGGGTTGCCGTCAAGGTCAACGCGGACTGCGCCAGGCTTAACGCCGTACAGGTAGCGCCAGCTCGAAGTATAAAGACGCAATGCAGCACGAAGTTGGGTTTTGCTGAGATTCATCTCTCCGCCAACGCGCTCAACGAGATCCTGAAAAATACCGACTTTCAGGGGACGAGCTTCGCCTTCAGCGCTGAAACACTGCGGGAAGCGTTCGGCCAGAAACGCAATGACTTCTTTACTGCTATTCAACTTAGGTTGATTTTCCATGAAATTTCCTGATTACAACGGACGTAGCCAACAAGCCGCAGGCATGAACTGGCGTCATTATAATGACGTCATCGGTAAATGCTACGTTATCCGTTGATTATCCTGCGACGCGGGTGAATATTTTTTGATAATCAGTCGCAGAAATGAGTTTTTCCAGATGTGCGATCAGCTCTGTTAACCCCTGCTCATCTTCAGCTGTGAAGCGAGACCGGGCGGTACTATCGATGTCGAGAACGCCGATAACCTTATTATGCACCCGCAGAGGAAAGACGATTTCCGAATTACTGGCGGCGTCACAGGCTATGTGACCATCAAAGGCGTGAACATCCTCGACTCTCTGTACGCGATTCTGCGCAACGGCGGTACCGCATACGCCGCGTCCGACCGGAATACGAACGCAGGCCAGTTTACCCTGAAACGGGCCAAGCACCAGCGTATCGCCTTCCAGCAAATAGAAGCCGGCCCAGTTAACTTCGCTCAATCGCTCGAACAACAGCGCGCTGGTGTTTGAAATCATCGCCAGAAAACTGGTTTCGCCTGCCATTAACGCCTGAAAATCGCGGTTCAAGTCCGCGTAGAATTCTGATTTGTTCATTATATGATCGCTTAGTTGTCTTACTACCTTACACTTACAGCCTAATAAAATAAGCTTTAAATGCGTTCATGCTCAAGATGAATTCATTCCTGAGTTAAGATAGAGAGATACACTCATTTCTGTAAGCTATAGATGCCACTAAAAACACCCAGGATTACGCCAGCAAAAAAAATGATCGTCTATTCGGTCAGCGCTCCTGTTGCGCACGCTCACTATCAGCGTTGCCCACAGTGCGACCTGCTGTTTCGTTTACCAGTACTTAAGAAGAATCAAAGCGCCTGGTGCCCTCGCTGCAACGCCAAAGTGCGCGATGGACGCGACTGGTCCTTGACCCGTCTGGGCAGCATGGCAATCGCAATGCTGCTGCTGATGCCTTTTGCCTGGACTGAACCGCTTCTGCGTCTGCATCTGTTAGGCGTCCGTATCGACGCTAACGTCCTGCAGGGGATCTGGCAAATGACCGGCCAGGGCGATCCGCTGACCGCGGCAATGGTGCTATTTTGCGCGGTCGTTGCGCCAGTTCTGCTGGTGGTCTCCATAGCCTACCTGTGGCTGGGTAACGTACTGGGCATGAATCTACGCCCGATCCTGCTTATGCTGGAACGATTAAAAGAGTGGGTGATGCTGGATATTTACCTTGTCGGCATCGGCGTTGCCTCCATCAAGGTACAGGATTACGCATTCCTGCAGCCCGGTATCGGGCTTGTCGCCTACGTCTCGCTGACGCTGCTCAGTATCCTGACGCTTATTCATATGAACGTTGAAGAGCTCTGGGAGCGTTTTTATCCCCAGCGTCCGGCGCTGCGGCCGGATGCAAATCTGCAGGTTTGTCTCGGCTGTCATTATACCGGACACCGCGATTCACGCGGACGCTGCCGCCGCTGCCATACTCCCCTGCGCCACAGACGTCGCCAAAGCCTGCAAAAAAGCTGGGCCGCGCTGATTGCGTCTATGGTTTTCTTACTGCCTGCCAACCTGTTGCCGATCTCCGTTATTTACGTCAACGGCGCGCGCCAGGATGACACTATCCTTTCCGGCATCATGTCGCTGGCTAACAGCAACGTCGCCATCGCCGGGGTGGTGTTCATCGCCAGTATTCTGGTTCCATTCACCAAAGTTATTGTATTGTTTACGCTGCTGGTCAGCATACAATTCAAGTGTGAACAGGGCTTACGTACCCGTATCCTGCTGCTGCGGCTGATTACCTGGATCGGCCGCTGGTCTATGTTGGATCTTTTTGTCATCGCATTAACCATGTCGCTGATCAACCGCGATCAGCTCCTCGCGTTTACGATGGGGCCCGCCGCGGTCTACTTTGGCGCCGCGGTAATATTAACTATCCTTGCTGTTGAATGGCTGGACAGCCGCTTACTTTGGGACGCACATGAGTCAGGAAACGCCCGCTTCGCCGACTGAAGCCAAAATTAAAACTAAACGCCGCATCTCGCCATTCTGGCTGCTGCCGGTCATCGCGCTACTGATTGCCGGTTGGCTGATTTGGACCAGCTATCAGGATCGCGGAACGACAATTACCATCGACTTCCAGTCGGCCAATGGTATCGTTCCGGGGCGCACGCCTATTCGTTATCAGGGGGTAGAAGTCGGTACGGTAGAGAATATCTCGCTGAGTAAAGACCTGAGCAAAATCGAGGTTTCGGCCAGCGTTAAAGGCGACATGAAAGATGCGCTGCGCAAGGAGACCCAATTCTGGCTGGTAACGCCGAAAGCTTCTCTTGCCGGCGTATCCGGTCTTGATGCGCTGGTTGGCGGTAACTATATCGGCATGATGCCCGGTCAGGGCGAGCCTGAAGATCACTTTGTCGCCCTCGATACCCAGCCGAAGTACCACATCAATAACGGCGAGCTGATGATTCACCTCAAGTCAGCGGATTTAGGCTCGCTTACCAGCGGTTCGCTGGTCTATTTCCGTAAGATTCCGGTCGGCCGGGTTTATGACTATGCCATTAATCCGAATAACCAGGGCGTCACAATTGATGTGCTAATTGAGCGTCGTTTCACTAATCTGGTGAAAAAAGAGAGCCGCTTCTGGAACGTTTCCGGGGTGAAGGCCGACGTTAGCTTAAGCGGCGCTAAGGTACAGCTGGATAGTCTCTCGGCGCTGGTAAACGGCGCCATTGCCTTTGACTCTCCGGATAATTCTCCCCAGGCCCAGCAGAATACGGATTATCACCTGTATGAAGATCTGGCTCATAGCCAGCGCGGGGTCGTGGTTAACCTTGAGCTTCCCGACGGCGCGGGCCTGAAAGCCGGCTCAACGCCGCTGATGTATCAGGGCCTCGAGGTTGGCCAGCTCAGTAAGCTGAATCTTAATCCGGATGGAAAAGTGACCGGAGAAATGACCGTCGACCCGAGCGTCGTCAGTCTGCTGCGGGAAAAAACGCTGATTCAGATGAAGAAGCCTAAAATTTCGCTGGATAACCCCAGCGTTAGCGCCCTGCTGACCGGCACCACCTTTGAGCTGGTACCCGGCGAGGGTGAACCGCGCAACCAGTTTGCGGTGCTGCCTGCCGATAAATCCATCCTGGAAGAGCCGGATGTCGCCACCGTTACGCTAACCGCGCCGGAAAGCTACGGTATTGATGCCGGACAGCCGTTAATTCTCCACGGCGTGCAGGTCGGCCAGGTCCTCGAACGTAAACTGAACGCCGATGGCGTCACTTTCCAGGTCGCGGTTATGCCGGAGTATCGCTCATTGGTTCGCGGCGACAGCAAATTCGTGGTTAACAGCCGCATCGACGTTAAAGTCGGTATCGACGGCGTGCAGTTCCTCGGAGCCAGCGCCAGCGAATGGGTAAACGGCGGGATCCGCATTATTCCTGGCGATAAAGGCGCGATGCAGAGCCGCTATCCGCTGTACGCAAACCAGGAAAAAGCGCTGGAAAACAGCATGAGCGACCTGCCGACCACAACGCTGACTCTTTCAGCCGAGACCCTGCCGGACGTGCAGGCAGGCTCCGTGGTGCTGTATCGTAAATTCGCGGTCGGAGAAATCATTACCGTTCAGCCACGCAAGAGCGCTTTTGAGATCAACATCCATATCAAACCGGAATATCGCCATCTGCTGACCAGCAACAGCGTGTTCTGGGCCGAGGGCGGCGCAAAAGTGCAGCTCAACGGCAGCGGTCTGACGGTTCAGGCTTCTCCGCTTTCCCGCGCGCTAAAAGGCGCGATCAGCTTTGATAATCTGAGCGGCGCCAGCGCCAGCGCGCGTATTGATAACAAACGCGTGCTGTATGCTTCAGAAACCGCCGCCCGCGCGGTGGGTGGACAGATAACCCTGCATACTTTCGACGCGGGTAAAATTGCCGAAGGTATGCCGATTCGCTATCTGGGGATTGATATCGGTCAGATCCAATCGCTGAAACTGATCACCGCGAAAAACGAAGTCCAGGCGAAAGCGGTCCTCTATCCGGAATACGTCGACACCTTTGCCCGCGCCGGTACGCGCTTCTCGGTGATTACCCCGCAGATTTCGGCCGCGGGGGTTGAACATCTGGACACCCTCTTCCAGGCCTATGTCAACGTTGAACCGGGACGCGGCTCGCCGCGCCGTGATTTCGAAATTCAGGAAACCACTATTAGCGATTCACGCTATATCGACGGCCTGAGCATTATTGTCGAAGTGCCGGAAGCTGGCTCGCTGGGTATCGGTACGCCGGTCCTGTTCCGTGGTTTAGAAGTCGGTACCGTAACCGGCCTGATGCTTGGCTCAATGTCAGATCGCGTTATGGTGCAGCTGCGCATCAGCAAGCGTTATCAGTATCTGGTACGTAATAACTCGGTCTTCTGGCTGGCTTCCGGCTATAGCCTCGACTTTGGCCTGATTGGCGGGGTGGTGAAAACCGGTACCTTTAATCAGTTCATCCGCGGCGGTATTGCTTTTGCAACACCTACGGGTACGCCGCTGGCGCCGAAAGCGCAGGATGGTAAACACTTCCTGCTGCTGGAGAGCGAACCGAAAGAGTGGCGCGAATGGGGCACCGCTCTGCCGCGCTAAGCGTAAAAGGCTCCGGTGTCCGACGCCGGAGCCTTTATGCTAAACTACGCACCCTTTTTTCGTTGTGGTGCGCTCCCCGTGGCTCAAAACGCAGTCTTTCTTCCTGAAGAATTCCTCGCTCAAATGCGTGCGGCAATGCCCGCGCATCTCTCTTTCGATGATTTTATCGCCGCCTGCCAGCGCCCGCTGCGCCGAAGCATTCGCGTCAATACGCTGAAAATCAGCGTGGCTGATTTTTTGCAGCTGGTAGCACCCTATGGCTGGCAGCTAACGCCGGTACCATGGTGCGCAGAAGGCTTCTGGATCGAGCGTGAAAACGAGGACGCCCTGCCGCTGGGTAGTACCGCTGAGCATCTTAGCGGGCTGTTTTACATTCAGGAAGCCAGCTCTATGCTGCCGGTCGCCGCGCTGTTTGCCGACGGCGCAACGCCGCAGCGGGTAATGGACGTGGCCGCCGCGCCGGGTTCTAAAACGACGCAAATAGCGGCACGCATGGGCAATGAAGGCGGGATCCTCGCTAATGAATATTCAGCCAGCCGGGTCAAGGTGCTGCACGCTAATATCAGCCGCTGCGGAATTAGCAACGTGGCGCTAACCCACTTTGATGGCCGGGTTTTTGGTGCCGCGCTGCCAGAATGCTTCGACGCAATTCTGCTCGATGCTCCCTGCTCCGGCGAAGGCGTTGTGCGTAAAGATCCTGACGCGCTGAAAAACTGGTCGCCGGAAAGCAACGCGGAAATCGCCCAAACCCAGCGCGAGCTTATCGACAGCGCATTCCACGCGCTTCGTCCCGGCGGGACGCTGGTGTACTCCACCTGTACTCTGAACCGACAAGAAAACGAAGAAGTGGTTAACGGACTGCTGGCGCGTTATCCGCAAGCGGTAGAAGTCTTGCCGCTGGCCACACTGTTCCCACAGGCCAGCGAGGCGTTAACCGAAGAAGGTTTTCTCCACGTCTTCCCGCAGATTTTTGACTGCGAAGGCTTCTTCGTCGCCCGCTTACACAAAACCGCCGCCATCGAACCGCTCCCGGCCCCCGGCTATAAAGTAGGCAAATTCCCTTTTACCCCGCTTAAAGATCGTGAGTCTGCCGCCATCGCTAGCGCTGCCGCCGCCGTTGGCCTGCAATGGACCTCTGACCACAGGCTCTGGCAGCGGGATAAAGAAATCTGGCTATTCCCCCAGGCGCTGGAGGAGTTATTTGGCAAAGTGCGCTTTTCCCGCATCGGTATTCGTCTTGCCGAAACCCACAATAAAGGCTATCGCTGGCAGCATGAGGCGGTAATCGCGCTTGCCGCGTCCGATTCTCCTTTTGAGCTGACTCAGGCCGAAGCGGAAGAGTGGTACCGCGGTCGTGACATCTACCCCGAAACGCCGCCGCAGCAGGATGATACGATTGTAACGTTTCAGGGTGCTCCGCTCGGGCTGGCGAAAAAAGTTGGGTCGCGTTTAAAAAACAGCTATCCCCGCGACCTGGTACGTGATGGAAAACTTTTTAACACCAAAGCGTGATGATGCGCCAAAAAAACGCACTTTTTCACTGGCGCTTTGCGCCTCTTTGTCTACGCTGAAAAATGTCGGTCTTAACTGGTCGTACCACAACTCAGCAGACAAACGGGGTGAATTTATGGCGAAAACTAACGTACGTATCGGCGCGTTTGAAATAGACGACGCCGAACTGCACGGCGAACAGCAGGGAGAGCGAACGTTAAGCATACCATGCAAATCCGATCCAGATTTATGTATGCAGCTTGATGCATGGGATGCTGATACCAGCGTACCCGCGATACTTGATGGTGAACACTCTGTCCTCTACCGTAAGCACTACGATCGCCAGTCTGATGCCTGGGTCATGCGCCTTGCCTGACTCAAATGAACCCGTCGCCTGAGACGGGTTATTTATTTCCCCGCCTCTCCGACATCTCCTACACTTAACGATATGTTTTTCAGGATATGAGGCCAGGATGTTTGCCTTAGTACTGTTTATTTGTTATCTGGACGGAGGCTGTGAAGATATCGTTGTGGATATTTACGATAACGAGCAGCAGTGCGCGACCTCAATGGACGAGCAGCGGATACGCCACGGCGGCTGCTTTCCGGTAGAAGATTTTATCGATAGTTTCTGGCTTCCCGCCCGAGAATACAGCGACTTTTAGCCTGCCTGCTGTAGCGCAACCAGCGTTAACTCTCCGCCAAATACCGCGCCGGTATCAATATAATGCTGGTTATCGCTGTCATAGCGCCGCTTGAGCGACGTATGGCCAAACCAGAAATGGTCAGCGCCAGCAATGGCGCCGTGACGCCCGGCCAGATGATCGGTTAGCCGCCGGCGGCTCCACAATACCTGATGCGCATCCACCTCCTGCTGCCAGGCATAAACCGCGGCGGGGTAATCCGCGTGGGCAATCACATGAACCACCTCGCCGCAGCGGAGTTCTATCACCAGCGGCAGATATTGACAGCGGGCGATTAGCTCCGCCAGACCTCCCTGCTGTTGCGCAGAGCTTTGTTTATACCAGCCGCCGCCGTTCATCTCCCACAGCGCCGTCTTGCCGCCGGTAAGCGCCTCCAGCGCCATCTGCTCATGGTTTCCACGCACGGCATAAACCCAGCGACAGCGTAGTAAGTTCAGACACTTTGCGCTCTGCGGCCCGCGATCGATAAGATCGCCAACAGAGAGGAGAAGGTCGCGATAAGGATCAAATTTGCGCTCACGCAGAGCGGCTATAAGCTGCGTAAAACAGCCGTGCAGATCGCCAACCAGCCAAATATTACGCCAGGCGGAACCGTCAATACGCTGATACATATATCGCCCTCCCAGCATAATTATAGGAATATTCCACCAATTTAGCGCCTGAAAAATTGCCACCTCAATAAACCATCAACGAAAGCCAAATATAGTTCGTCGGACCGTTAAGCTCTCCACGATATCTCCATAGAATACAAACCAAATAACAACGAGGTACTCATCGTGACGGATAACAGCCTGCATTCAGCCAGCGTAGCTGAGCGACGCCCGCATCTTATTACCGATTTAGTCATGGGCCGCTTAACTCCGGCGCCAATATGGCAAAAACGTAATTACCGGATTAAATTTTTACTCCGCACAGCCTTATTTTATGCGCCCACCCGCAGCATGCTGGAAAGCCTGTCGGCGCGCGCGGATTTCAACCAGCTGTTGGCCGCTCAGGTAACGCTGCCGGGTAAAGTCCATCGCCAGTATTTATCCCGCGGTTTAAACGCCAGCCAGCGCGCGCAGGCCATTATCAGCCACTATCAGTTTGTTGATTCTCTGGGCAACTCGCGCCTGGCCAACGCCATGACCGCCGCGCAAGAGATGCCGCTGCTTGAACTGACGGGCAAAGACGGCAGCCGGTTTACGCTCTCCGCCTCCTCGGCGGGCAAAGCGGAGCGCGAGGGCGAAACGACGCTATGGCTGCGTGATGATGACGAAGTTGTACTTGCCAGCACGACCTTTAGCGTCATCCGCCAACAGGAACAATGGCAGTTGACCATCGGCGGTCTACAGGGGCCACGCAGCACAATCTCACATGAAGTGATTAAGCGCGCCACTCGCGCCTGTCACGGCCTGTTCCCGAAACGCCTGCTTCTGGAGTTTATCTGGCTAATGGCGGCACGTTGCAACATTCATCAGATTTACGCGGTAAGCGATAACGGCCACGTCTTCCGGGCGTTGCGCTATCGGCTGAGCAAAGGACGCCATTTTCATGCCAGCTATGATGAATTCTGGCAATCTATCGAAGGCGTCCCTGACGGGGCCTGGCGCTGGCGTTTACCACTGAAGCTCGAAAGAAAAACGCTCGAAAGTATTGCCAGTAAGAAACGTGCTGAATATCGTCGTCGCTTTCAATTACTGGATGATATGGCCGCCAGGATGGCGCAGCTCGTGGATTAAATAACGGGCTCTCATCTTATTTTTAAACGCCGTCTGGTCCTACGGCGTTTGTCTCTTACATAGAATTTAGCGCCGGTTATGGCTTCGTTTTACTGTTTGTGAACGGTTTTTACCGCGATGTTCAAAACAGAAATACTTCTCCCTGTTGATTATTTTGTTCGCCGCCTTCTGGTTTATTTTCAGCGGCCGAATATGGCTCCTGGGGAGCTCCCCTGAAACAGGTCTCTATCCCACTTTTACGGCGCCAGAATAATTCTTACGAGATTATATTGATGTCCCGCGTCCTCTTTTTGCTCGCCCCCAAAACCTCCCGTATGCTGGCGTAATAACTGCAAAAAATTAGAGCGGCTTTAAAACCATTATTTATTTGTCATACAAATATGTATACTGAGCCACTTCCGATGTTGGCCCATGGACTTCACCTGCACAATGGGCCTGGTTTTGTGCAGGTGTTTTCTCCCCTTCATCAGCTCACGCCGCTCCCCTTAGTTCACCCTATAAATTTTGTCCGCTCTTTTTCTAAAAACTTGATCCAGATCTCGTTTTTAGAAAAAACCCCGCTCACTTCGCGCCCCATCAAACACAAAGAAAAAACATAAACCCAACAACAAATTAACACTAAGAGTTTAAAACCAAATAAAAACCAATTTTAAAGATTAAAAAACCATAAAAAATAAAAATAATAGTCAATTATGCAAAATTACGCATATTCCATAGGAGTAGTTATACGTTAACCAACAAAACCGTGGCAGTTCATCGGTAATAAATATCCATTGCTACATTGTTGTTTTTCTTCAGCGGCTTTCCACTAAGAGGTTCTCCATGAACGTCAAAACGATATCGCGCAGTATCCTGGGCGGCTTAATAAGCGCCATAGTTATTCTTCAACCGGCTTCTGCAGCGGGGACATTAAGCGGCCAGATTGGCGTACAGGTGACGCTTGGTAGCGGATGCAGCGTATCAAACGTCCGCGACGGAGAAAACAACCGCTGGGGCAACATTAATTTCGGTAATTATGGCGATTTAGTAAACTCCATTGATGCAAGTATCGTTGGCAGCGGCGGTGGAAATGCGCTAACCGTAACCTGTACTCAAGATCTGGACTCTACGCTGACGCTTGACGGCGGCCAGTCTGGCGATGCTGATTTGCGTTATATGAAAAACGCCGGCGGCACTCAGCAGATTGCTTATCGTCTCTATTCGGATACCGCCCGCAGTAACGAAATACTGCCTGGTGGAACAATAGCTATCGTAGGAACGGGGAGTCCGCAGGCGATTCCCGTTTTTGCCCGAATCCGCCCGGAAGACCAGAGCGTCAATGCCCCCACGGCCGGTGAGTATAACGATATTGTTACCGCGACCTTGACCTGGTAACAGCATAAGGAAAATGGGCGTCATGCTTCGACCAGAGTGGCTTACATTATTTCTGCTTTTCGCCTCGGGCGCCCAGGCGGCTACTGTGCAGAAGACATTTAAAGTCTCCGCACAGATAACCGCCGGCTGCGCGCTTGGCGCAGGCGATGGTTCACAAACCACCGATTTCGGCACCCTGAGTTTTGGCACTTTGTCATCGCTCTATAACAACGTCGATGTCGCCAGTACTTCCGGCGCAGGTTCCATCATCGTGACCTGCACGCCCGGAACCTCCATTTCAATCGCTCTTGACTATGGTGTTAACGGCGGTTCAGCAACCCAGCGCTTTATGTCGAGCGCCGGCAAGACCCTGGCGTACCAGCTTTATCAGGACGCCAACCGTTCTACGGTTTGGGGAAACAATACGCAGGCTTTAAGCGTCGCATCATTTCCGAGCACCACGCAAACCTACACGGTTTATGGCCGCCTTTTTGCCACGAATGGCTTCCCGGCGGTGGGCTCATATACCGACACGGTCACCGTCACGCTGACCTATTAAATAATTCACAGGTTAACTATGATCCGCTGTAGATTTACGCCGTTTATATTCGCTTTATCGATCCCCTCATCCGCTCTGGCCGCCAGCTCAGTCCTGGTATGGCCGATATTTCAGACTATCGAAAGCCACGAAAAAGGATCTGAACTGTGGCTGGAGAATCGCGGCAGTACGCCGGTAAATTTACAGCTGCGCGTTTTTGCCTGGGATCAAAAAGCGTCTGCGGACACCTACGCCGATCAACGTGATGTTGTCGCCAGCCCCCCTTTTACCACGGTTGCGCCGGGTCAGCGTCAGCTGGTGCGGCTGATGCGCGTTGCTCCCGTCGCGGCCGGCATAGAGAAATCCTATCGTATCGTTATCGATGAGATCCCCCAGGCGCAACCTGCGTCGCCTGTGGATAAAAATTCTGCAGGCCTGAAAATGCGTATGCGCTATGTCCTGCCGCTGTTTACCTATGGACAGGGGATCGTGCCGCTGAAGAACGATGGCCCGGCCGAAGCCGTCAGAACAACGCTGCGCTGGTCGCTCTCGCAGCAAAATAATCGCCAGGCGCTGTGTATCGATAACACGGGCAATCAGCATGCCAGGCTTAGCACGGTTTACTGGGCGAATGCCAACGGCAAAGGGCAGATTCCACAGGCTAACGGCCTTCTCGGCTACGTACTGGCGCAGAGAAAAAGCTGTTTCCCGACCGCGGGAAACTCCCCGCTTCCCTCAGGGATGCATTTGTTCGCCAAATTAACGGATAACGGCCAGGCGGTGGAAATTCCGGCGAATCGTTGATAATGAAAGACCTGAAAAGGACGGCGTCAGGAGGACTGCTGGCAATGGCTTCGGTCAGCGCCTGCGCCGCAACCTATGATTCCCTGCCCGCACCAGCAGCTTCGTACAGCGAAAAGCAGGAGTACGAGCTGTATCTCAGTCTGGCGGTGAACGGTAATATTCAGGCAAGCGCCGTTCCGGTAAAGGTAATCGCGGGTCATTACTGGGTTTCAGCCAGCGTTTTGCAACAATCGCATATCCCGCTGAAGACCAACGACGCGCTGGTCGATGTGTCGACGCTCCCCTCGGTTAAGGTGGAATACGATCGGGCGGGGCAAATACTAAAGCTGCAGGTCCCGGACGCATGGCTTCCCGAGCAGCATATTGGGGAGACATCGGGACAAAATTATCAGGCCGCGATTAGCAGCCCGGGGATTTTATTTAACTACGACGCTTATAGCCTCTTTTCATCCGGAGGCTCGCAAACCACCAGCGCCTTCACCGAGACGCGCCTTTTCGGCCCGCCGGGGATCTTCACCAATAATGCCGTGATCCGGCAAAACTGGTCTTCGACGGGCTATGAGCAGCAGGGCTATATGCGCTACGACACCCTGTGGAAATACAGCGACACTGAGCAAATGATAAGCTACCAGGCCGGAGACGTCGTCAGTAATGCTCTGACCTGGAGTAGCTCAGTTCGCATGGGAGGGTTACGCCTGAGCCGCAACTTCAGCGTTCGCCCGGACCTGGTGACCTATCCGCTGCTCAATTTATCCGGCAGCGCGGCGGTTCCTTCCAGCGTCGACCTGTTTATTAACGGTTATAAAACCAGCTCTTCGCAGATCAATGGTGGGCCCTACACGCTGACCAACGTGCCCTATATTAGCGGTGCTGGTGAAGCGACGGTGGTGACTACCGACGCTCTCGGCCGCCAGGTTTCCACCAGCATTCCTTTTTATGTCTCTAATACCCTGCTGCGGGAAGGCCTGAGCGATTTTGATTTCACCATCGGCGCGCTGCGCAGCAACTATGGAATTAAAAATGCCGATTATGGTACCGGCGCGGTAAGCGCTATTTATCGCTATGGATTAAATGACTGGCTAACCCTGTCTGCCCATACCGAAGACCGCAAAGGATTAAGCAATGCCGGGATCGGCGGCGATATCGGCGTGGGTAACCTCGGCACGCTCAGTCTGTCCGGCAGCGCCAGCCAGGGCGAGGGGGAAGGCAGCCAGTTTACTTCGGGTTACTCTTACTACGGCAGTAGCTGGGGAGTGAACTATCAGCATATTCAGCGCAGCGCCAGTTATGACAATCTCAGCACCTATGGTTCTACCGCGACGCTAAGCCGTCAATCGGACCAGGCCACGCTGAGCCTGAGCCCGTGGGGAAGAGCTCTGGGCTCTTTTAGCCTTGGCTACTTTGATATTAAAGCCGAGGACAATTCGCGTACTCGTCTGATGAACCTCTCCTGGAGCCGTAGCCTGTGGCAAAGCAGCAGCTTTACTCTGAGCATAAATCGCGATCTACAGGAAAATAGCTACTCCAGCATGCTGCAGATAATCATCCCGTTCGATTCACAAAGCTCGGTGCAGCTGAGCGGCCAGCGTTCCAGCTCCGGCCAATGGGGAGAAAATATCAGCGTCAGCCGCTCCGCGCCATCAGAGGGCGGGCTCGGCTGGAACCTCGCCCACTCAATCGGCGGCGATAGCTATAGTCAGGCGGATCTGACCTGGATCAACCGCGTGTCAACGCTGAGCGGCGGCTACTATGATTCGAAAGATGACCATCACAGCTGGTTTGAAGCTTCAGGCGCGGTGGTACTGATGGATAACAGCGTGTTTTTCGCCCGGCAAATTAACGATGCTTTTATCGTGGTCTCTACCGGCAACTACCCGAATATTGCGGTGAGTTATGAAAACCGAAAAGTCGGCGTTACCGATAAAAATGGCCATCTGCTGATCCCCTGGGCTTCGGCGTGGTATCCGGGAAAGATCACTCTCGATACGCTGCCGCTGCCAACGGACACCGAAGCCGTAACGGTCGAGAAACGTATCGCCGTGCGTGAAAGCAGCGGCGCGCTGGTCGATTTCCCGGTTAACCGCGTGCGCTCGGCAACCCTCGTCTTCCTCGATGCCCAGGGGCAGCCCCTGCCGGTCGGCACGCCGGTTGAAGAGGTTAACAGCAAACAGAGCGGTCTGGTGGGCTACGACGGCGTCGTCTGGCTTTCACACCTCGGACGCAACAATGAAGTCAAAATAAATGCCGGAGAGCTTCGCTGCAGTATTCAGTTCGAACTTCCGGAATCAACGCCGGTTCCACAACGGATAGGTCCGGTTAGCTGCCCCCCTTTACAGCGGAGATAACGTTGAAGAATATTCTGCTTCTTTTTGCTGCACTGTTTTTGCTGGCCCACTCAGCCAGTAGTCTGGCCGATTGCAGTATCAAAGCCAGCTCGCCGAACTTTGGTTCCGTCGACTCTTTTACGCTGAACACGGTGGCACAAGGCGTGAACGCAGGTGCCGGATTTACCTGTACTAAACCGCTAATTTCAGTGGCCGCAACCAATACCGTTACGGCCAATATTATTTCGGCATCCAACGCTAACGGTAACTCGCTAAGGCTATTGGGCGATAATGGCGTTTATATCCCCTACAACATCTGCAAGGACTCGTCCTGCGGTATCTTGTATGGCGTCAACAGCAGCATTCCATGGAGCTCAACATCACTTCTCGACCTGCTCGGATTATTTAACTCAACGGATGGTACATTGCCTCTCTATTTTCGCATTCCGCCGGGAAGCAATGTTCCGGCAGGAACCTATACCGATCAAGTCTCGATCCGTTGGGATTATCACCTCTGCTACGCCGGGGTGGCGAATATTTGCATATGGGTAGATAGCAACCCGAATTCCCCCCTCATCTCTACGGTCAACGTGACGCTAAAAGTCACTAACTCCTGTTACATCGATAGCGCCCCGGACGTGGCGTTTACCCCCGCCGCGATCCCGGCCAACTTTAACGACTTAAACGGTAAATTTTCCATTCGCTGTACCCAAAACGCCGCCTATACCGTGAATCTTGCGAGCGACAACGCCAGCAACGGCAATTGGCGACAATTGATCTCCACGATTAACTCGCAAAACTATTTTCTGCAATATCAATTTTTTCAATCCAACGGTAGTGCCTGGACCCAGGCTAACAATCTCAGCCTCTCCGGTACCGGCGCATCGCAGGACGTAAATTACACGTTGAAAATAAACACCGCGCAGCCAAACCAACCAGCGGGGAGCTATAGCGATAACGTTAAAGTCACCGTGACCTACTGAAGTTAAGTACGCGGATTTTATGTAAAGGGAATGTTATGCAGGATTTTGTTGTGATATAAGATGAAAGATCCCTTTTCGCCAGATGCTGGGTTATTCGAAGGGGATATTTTTAATCCTTTGAAAAATAAGGATAAAAAAAGACCGAACACGATTCCTGTATTCGGTCCAGGGAAATGGCTCTTGGGAGAGAGCCGTGCGCTAAAAGTTGGCATTAATGCAGGCTAAGTCGCCTTGCCTTATAAGAATAGTTTACCGTGTCAGGTTTTCCAGTCCGCGACAAAAGTGGACGAATAATTCCTGTCAAAATTGCGGATATTAATAAAAAACGCCGCTGCCTTTATGGGGCAGCGGCGTTTTTTTCATGGAAATACAGCAGGATGCCCGCGACGATCAGCAGAGCTTCTGCGCTCGCTCAATAAATGGCGCCAGGCTCATTTTTTGTCCTGGCTGCTGCGGATCGTCAATCTGGATCACAGAAATCGGCTGCGCGTTGGTCTTACCGTCTTTCATCTGCTGCTCGGCGACGTCATTTAGCGGGTACTGCACCAGCGTGCTGGGGTTAATAGCGAACAGCGCATTGCCCGCACGGCAGGTCAGCATCACCTCTTCACGATTAAACGCCCAGCTCTCCTGACCCACTTCAAAGCGGCTCACGGTAATCACCTTAGGTGCCGCCAGCGCAGCGCCAGAACTTGCCAATAACAACATTGTCAGAACGATTTTTTTCATGATTTAACTCATTTTTTCAATAAGGTTCCCAGGTCGCAAACAGGCTGACGACAAACAGCGCCAGCGTACCGAGCACCATCTCTAGCTGCGTGGTGCGCACGATTTGCTGCTGGGCTCGCGCTCCGCCTGCCGACATGCGTGGCACCAGAACATACCGGTTCACCAGCGCAATTGCCACCATTGCCGCCACGAGGGCACATTTGAACAACAACATGCGCCCCCAGGGCGAAGTGCTGATAAGTCCCCCCTGGATCAGCAGCGCATTCACCACGCCGCTGGCGATGGCTCCGGCAACCGCCAGATGCCCGTAGCGCGAAAAACGCATCATGGTGTAAATAGCGTCCTGCCGCCAGCGACCGTGCGCCAGGCGAAGACAGTAGACAAACGGTAAGAGACCGCCAAACCAGCTGGCCACGCAAAACAGATGCACCGCATGGTTTGTCCGCTGCAAAATCCCCAGCCAGCCTTCATTCATCGCCGCATGTCCGACGCCAGCCAACAATAGCAGCTGGGCACAAAACAGAATCAGCAGCAAACGTCCCGGGCGTCGTGGCTTCAACCACACGATCGCCAGCGCCACAAAGGCTAGCAAAATTTGCCACACCCACACGCCGCCGAACTGCGTTGCGGCAACCGCTTGCCAGATGGCCGGCTGCCAGACATCCGGCCAACCGCTACCCATCAATCCGCCCTGCGCCATCAGCATCAGCAGCGCCGAAAGCCCGCTCAGCAATAATAAATGGCGCATCAGCGGGTAGAAACGCTGCATCATTAAACGACGTAAGGTCACCGGCGCCCACCATGTACCGTAAAGTACACAGCCGAATGCGACCATCAGCGAGATGAAATGAATAAAGCGTAAGCTGACATAAACTCCACTAAGCATCGGTTTACTTCACGATAAAGGTATATTGTCCTTTCGTCTTATGGCCATCTACGGAGACCACATGCCAGTCAACGGTATATTCGCCCGACGTCAACGCCTGCTCGACGGGTACCGTTAGCTGCGCCTTATTGCCATCGCTGCGGACCGGTTTACCAAGAGGGATAGTTTTCTGCTGCGGTCCGGTCAGGGTAACTCCGCTGAACTGAGTTTCGATACCTTCAGAGAAGTTCAGCGTCAACGCCTGCGGGGAGGCGTTCACTTCGGCACCGGCGGCCGGAAGCTGCTGCTGCAAGTGAGCGTGGGCAAATGCGCCTGCCGCAGTCAGGCAACCGGCGAAAAACACGGACAGACGCAGCGCGCGTCCGGCGATGATTGACATAGTTGTCATTCCCTTTTGTTATGTATGTAGCATAGAGGATAACCCTGTATAATGTAGCAGTCGAGCTAAGCGTCTGAGACTTGCCTTTTGACCGCGTGCTTAGTACTTTTTGCGGCATTATCAGAGGAGAAACCGATGGAAAACAACCTGGCTAAAATATCCCAGGAGGAGATGGACAAAGTGAACGTCGATCTCGCAGCGGCGGGCGTCGCGTTTAAAGAGCGTTACAATATGCCGGTGGTTGCCGACCTGGTTGAAAGAGAGCAGCCTGAGCATCTGCGCGGCTGGTTTCGCGAGCGTCTGATTGCCCATCGGCTGGCCTCCGTTTCGCTCTCGCGCCTGCCCTATGAACCGAAACAGAAATAATTCCCGTACCCTGCGGATATCCGGGTTGGCAAGACCTGCGCATTGCATTACGCTGGTTTCTTTGGCCTGGAGCGAGCCATGCTGCGCGTAATCGATACAGAAACCTGCGGACTGCAGGGAGGCATTGTTGAAATCGCCTCGGTAGATATTGTCGACGGACAAATCACCAATCCCATGAGCCATCTGGTGCGCCCCGACCGCCCCATCAGCCCACAGGCGATGGCCATTCATCACATAACCGAAGAGATGGTCGCCGATAAACCGTGGATTGAAGAGATTGCGCCGCTGTATATGGGCAGCCCGTGGTATGTCGCCCATAACGCCAGCTTTGACCGTCGAGTATTGCCGGAAATGCAGGGTGAGTGGATTTGCACCATGAAGCTGGCGCGCCGCCTGTGGCCAGGAATAAAGTACAGCAATATGGGGCTGTACAAATCGCGCAAACTCAACGTCGCGACGCCGCCGGGCCTGCATCACCACCGCGCGCTGTACGATTGCTATATTACCGCGGCTTTGCTGATCGATATTATCAATACCACCGGCTGGTCGCCGGAGGAGATGGCTACTATCACCGGTCGCCCGGCGCTGCTATCCACCTTTACCTTCGGCAAATATCGCGGTAAACCGGTCTCGGAAGTGGCGGAAAACGATCCCGGCTATTTACGCTGGCTGTTCAATAACCTGGATCGCATGAGCCCCGAGCTACGCCTGACGCTGAAGCACTATCTCGGGGAGTAACCGATTCTAGACCTCGGCCTGACCCGGCAACGTTCCCTGCGCCAGGCCAATCAGAAACGCAAACTCCAGCGCCACGCCCTCGTAGCTTTTGAAACGCCCCGATTTTCCACCGTGGCCGGAGTCCATATCGGTACACAGCAGCAGCAGGTTGTCATCGGTTTTCAGCTCACGCAGTTTCGCTACCCATTTTGCCGGCTCCCAGTATTGTACCTGCGAATCATGCAGGCCTGTGGTCACCAGCAGATGCGGATAAGCCTTAGCCTCAACGCCATCGTACGGGCTGTAGCTTTTCATGTAGCGGTAATACTCTTCATCCTGCGGATTACCCCACTCTTCAAACTCGCCGGTGGTCAACGGGATCGACTCATCGAGCATGGTCGTCAGCACATCCACAAAAGGGACCTGCGCCACTACGCCGTGAAATAGCTCCGGTCGCTGGTTCACCGCTACGCCCATCAACATACCGCCTGCGCTACCGCCCATGCCGTAGCAAAAACGCGGATCGCCGTAGCCCTGCGCCAGCAGCGCATCGCAGACGTCGAGATAATCGTTGAAGGTATTTTTCTTGCACAAAAACTTGCCGTCTTCGTACCACTGCTGGCCCAGTTCGCCGCCGCCACGAATGTGCGCGATAGCGAATACAAAACCACGGTCGAGCAGGCTCAGGCGGCTGGCGCTAAAATCCGCATCCATGCTTGCGCCATAGGAGCCATAGCCGTACACCAGCAGCGGACTGGCGCCCTTGCGGAAATGGCCATGACGGTAAACCAGAGAGACCGGAACCTCAACGCCGTCGCGGGCTTTGATCCACAAATGCTCGCTGCGGTAATAACTGGCATCAAACCCTTTGACTTCCTGCTGTTTCAGCACCCGCCGCTCGCCGGTATTCATATCCAGTTCAAACAGCGTATCCGGAGTCGTCATGGAGGAATAACCGTAGCGCAGGCGCGAAGTTTCCGGCTCCGGGTTATAGGCAAGCCAGGTCACATAGGCCGGGTCGTCAAAGGCAATGCCCTGGGACTCTCTTGTCTGACGATTGATCTGGCGCAGGCTGGTGAGCCCGTGCTGGCGCTCTTCGACCACCAGCCAGTCGGTAAACAGAGTAAATCCTTCCAGCATCACTTCGTTACGCGCGGGGATCAAGGTCTCCCACTGCTGCTCATCGCGCAGGGTGCTGCGATACAGGCCGAAGTTCTTCCCTTCGCGGTTGGATCGCAGATAAAAAGCGTGCTGATAGTGATCGAGGCTATATTCATGATCTTTACGCCGCGGTAGAAAACAAATCGGCTCGGCGTCGGTCATTTCCGCATTGAGCAACAGCACTTCGCTGGTCGTTGCGCTGGCCAGATAAATCACCACAAACTGTTGAGAGGTCGTTTTGTGAACGCTAACGTAAAAAGTATCGTCCAGCTCTTCATACACCAGCACATCTGAGCTTGCCGGGGTGCCGAGGCGATGACGCCAGACCTGGTAGGGTAGCAGCGTGGTTGGGTGTTTACGCACATACCATAGAGTCTGTGAATCGTTACTCCAGGCAAAATCAGGCGAGACGTTGTCCAGCACTTCGGCAAACTCCTCTTCGCCGCGGAGGGAATAGAAGCGCAGGCTATATTGCCGTCGGGAAAGATAGTCTTCAGCCACCGCCATCAAGCTGTTGTCGGGGGAAACCCCTAATCCACCGAGGGTATAGAACTCGCTGCCGGCCGCACGCTGGTTGCCATCAAGCAACACCTCCCATTCATCCCACTCTTCTTTAACCACCGGCTGGCGTTGATAAATCGCATACTCGCAGCCCGGCTCGTAGACTTGCCGGTAGCGATAGCCATTTTTGCTGTAGGGGGCCGACACTTCGCGCTGCGGAATACGGTCGATAATTTCCTTCAATATCCTGTCCTGCAGGCTGTTCTGCGAAGACATCACTTTTTTGCCGTACTCATTTTCCTGACGCAAATAATCAAGCACTTCCGGCTGCGAACGTTGATCGTCGCGTAGCCAGTAATAATTATCGATTCGGGTATCGCCATGTAAGGTCATGGCATGGGGGATCCGTTTAGCTTTTGGTGGCATCTGCTTATTCTTCTGCGGCTTATCCCGTCAAGTTCCAAGTTGCCGGTGTGTCGGCAGGGTTACCCGGCTCATCCAGCACGCCCTTACGCGCCGTCTGCCAGCAACTCAAATGATTGAGGGCATATATTTAGATTTCAGGCTGCCTCTAAGCAGCCTGAAGGATAACGTGACTACACAATATATAAGGGTGGCAAAAGTCGCCAGCGATGCAAGCGAAACGGGCGGATTTAAACCGCTATCGCCTGTTTTTGCGCCTGAATATCTCGTTCAATTTCCGCACGCACTTCCGACGGTAGCTTAAGCGCCTCACCGAGGGCATTCAGGTAGCTGCGCTCCATAAAGTGGTCGATATCAATGACCGCACAGCTGAGATAATAGACTTCAAGCGCCTCTTGCTCGCTGCCGATCCCCTGCGCCAGGCTCTGGGGATCCAGCGGCTGCGCCAGCGCCTGGTCGATTAACACCCGGCCCTGTACATCAATGTTTGCCGCGCGCAGCTGCTCTTCAATATTTGCTCGCTCACGGTCGTCGATATGACCATCGCTTTTCGCGGCAAAAATCAGCGCCATTATCAACCGTTCGCTGCGGGCATCAAGTTCGGCTGGCGCAGGAGATTGAGACGGCGCTGGAGCAGGTTGCACCGGCGTCTGCTGCGCGCTGGCGCGCATTTTCTGCTGATACTTATTCCACAACACGCTGCCTGCAACCGCACCGCCGCCTACCAGCAGCGCGCCGGTGCCGTATTTAGCTAACAGCTTGCGCGAAGATTTGCTGGCAACCAGTAGTCCTGCCAGCCCACCGAGCGCGCCCGGTAGCAGTAAGTTTTTGCCGCTTGATTGATCGTCAGATGAAGAAGAGCGCCCCTGCTGGCTCAGCAGAGACTGAAGTTGATTAAGCCAGTTAGCCATACATTTCCTCGTTGCGCGATAAGCGATATAGCCAGCCTAAACGACGCGACGTCAGGAAATGTTTTCGCCAGCTAAAGATGCGCAAATTTAGCGCGAGGAGACACGCAAGGCTGCCGCCAGCCATCCGACGGCAGGAGGGAAAGTCAGGCGGCTTTCGCTTTGCGCGGCTTTGCCGGAGCCAGAGATTCAGCGTCAGACTCAACGACATCGTCGGCACTATGCCCTGCTTCTGCCGGGGCGGAGGGCTCATCGGCGCTACCCTCAGCTTCCGGCAATTTACCGGAACGCAGAATATGGTTGAGGGTATCTTTGCGTTCGGCGAGCCACATCGCCATGCTGTCGCGCTGCTCTTCGTCGAGAGTCAGTGGACATTCCACCAGCCAGTCGTTGAGTACTTCCGCCAGATCGAGCATTTTGTCATAAGCATCGGCCTCTTTTTTGCTGGCAAAAGACATTTTTTCCTCACCTTCACGAATCACTACATATTTAATTTCAACCGCCATGATGCAGCCTCTCGATACTGTATTTTTATACAGTATATCAAATTTTCCTGCCGAACTCAAATTACGCACATAAAGACATACGCAAACGTTTTCGTTTATAATGCGCCGCATATTTTTCTACTGTGGAAGAGAGTCATGAGTGTATTAGGTACGGCGCTGCGTCCAGCGGCAACAAAGGTAATGCTGTTAGGTTCCGGCGAACTGGGTAAAGAAGTCGCCATCGAATGCCAGCGCCTTGGAATTGAGACCATCGCCGTCGATCGTTACCCTGATGCTCCGGCCATGCAGGTAGCCCACCGCTCACACGTTATCAATATGCTGCATGGCGAAACTTTACAGGCGCTGATTGAGCAGGAAAAGCCGGATTTTATCGTACCGGAGATTGAGGCCATCGCTACCGATACTCTGGTGGCCCTGGAGCAAGCCGGGCAAAAAGTCGTCCCCACCGCGCGTGCCGCAAAGCTGACCATGAATCGTGAAGGGATCCGCCGCCTGGCCGCGGAAGATCTGCAGCTGCCGACCTCAGCCTACCGTTTTGCCGACGGTGAAGACGCATTTCGTGAAGCCGTCGCTGGGATTGGTTATCCGTGTATTGTTAAGCCGGTAATGAGCTCATCGGGTAAAGGTCAGAGCTTTATTCGTTCCAGCGAGCAGCTGGCTGAAGCATGGCAGTATGCTCAGCAAGGCGGCCGCGCCGGAGCCGGTCGCGTGATCGTTGAAGGCGTGGTGAATTTTGATTTCGAAATCACCCTTCTCACCGTCAGCGCCATTGACGGCGTACACTTCTGCGCGCCGGTCGGTCACCGTCAGGAAGATGGCGACTATCGCGAGTCCTGGCAGCCGCAGCAGATGAGCGCGCTGGCGCTGGAGCGCGCGCAGGAAATCGCCCGTAAGGTGGTGCTGGCTCTGGGCGGCTACGGCCTGTTTGGCGTCGAGCTGTTCGTCTGCGGCGATGACGTGATTTTTAGCGAAGTCTCGCCGCGTCCGCACGACACCGGTATGGTCACGCTGATTTCACAGGATTTATCGGAGTTCGCTCTGCACGTTCGCGCCTTCCTCGGACTGCCGATTGGCGCGATTCGCCAGTACGGCCCTGCAGCCTCGGCGGCACTCCTGCCGCAGTTAACCAGCCAGAACGTCACCTTCAGCAATATCCAGGCAGCGGTCGGCGCAGGCCTGCAGCTGCGTCTGTTTGGCAAACCAGAAATTGATGGTTCACGTCGGCTGGGCGTCACGCTGGCGATTGCCGATAGCGTCGAAGAGGCGGTAGCGCGCGCCAAAGCCGCAGCTTCAGCAATTATTGTTGCGGGATAAAAAAAAGCCCGGTCGCAATGGACCGGGCCTCTGAATACGCGCGAAGATTATTTCGCGCCTTCTACCGCTTCACGAGCCAGTTTAGTGATACGGTCGTAATCACCGGCTTCCAGCGCATCTGCCGGAACCAGCCAGGAGCCGCCGATGCACAGCACGCTGTTCAGCGCCAGGTAATCACGGTAGTTAGCCGGAGAGATACCGCCAGTCGGGCAGAAACGGATGTGGCCGAACGGGCCAGCAATCGCCTGCAGCGCTTTTACGCCGCCGTTAGCTTCCGCCGGGAAGAATTTAAACTCCTTCAGACCATACTGCATACCCAGCATCAGCTCGGATACGGTGCAGATCCCGGGGATCAGCGGAATGGTGCCTTCGCCGGTCGCTGCTTTCAGCAGGGACTCGGTCAGGCCCGGGCTGATAGCAAACTGCGCGCCCGCTTCGGTCACTTCTTTCAGCTGTTCAACGTTAGTGACGGTACCGGCGCCGACAATCGCTTCCGGGACCTCTTTCGCGATAGCGCGGATAGCGTCCATCGCGCACTCGGTACGCAGAGTCACTTCCAGCACGCGTACGCCGCCCGCAACCAGCGCTTTCGCCATTGGCACAGCGTGTTCCAGCTTTTTCACCACGATTACCGGTACAACCGGGCCGGAGGTGAGGATTGCTTCTGCAGTTGTTTTCCAGTTTTTCATCAGATTTTCTCTCGCCAGATCTACAAATCGAATCGTCTTAAAAATTGATGCAGGTTGCGCCCTGTTCTGCTCCGGAGAGCTTCTCACGCAGCGCACCGAACATTTCCCGGCCGGTTCCAACACGCGAACCGCTCAGGTCAGGAATATGCGGCTGACGCGCGGCCAGCTCTGCGTCATCCACCAGCAGCGTTAGCTCGCCCGTCTGGCCGTTGACGCGGATGATATCGCCATCGCGTACCTTTGCCAGCAGGCCACCATCGTACGCTTCAGGCGTCACGTGGATTGCTGAAGGAACTTTGCCTGATGCACCGGAGAGTCGGCCATCGGTCACCAGCGCAATTTTGAAACGGCGGTCCAATAATACACCAAGTGGCGGCATAAGTTTATGTAATTCTGGCATGCCGTTCGCTTTTGGTCCCTGATGGCGAACCACCACCACGCAATCTTTGTCGAGCAGGCCCGCTTCAAAAGCAGGCAGCACGTCATGCTGGCTCTCGAAGACTATCGCCGGGGCTTCAATTATCTGGTTTTCAACCGGCACGGCGGAAGTTTTCATCACCGCGCGACCGAGATTGCCGCTCAGCACTTTTGTGCCGCCGTGGTGAGAGAACGGTTTGTCAAAAGTCGCGATAACGTCTGCGTCCAGCGGCGCGGTCGCGCCTTCACGCCAGTCAAGCTCGCCGTTATTGAGCCACGGCTCCATGGTGTAGCGAGAAAGACCAAACCCGGCAACGGTGTGCACATCTTCATGCAGCAGACCGCCTTTCAGCAGCTCGCGTACCAGCACCGGCACGCCGCCCGCGGCCTGGAAGTGGTTAATATCAGCCGGACCGTTCGGGTACAGACGCGCCAGCAGCGGCACCACGTCAGACAGGTCGGAGAAATCGTCCCAGTTGATGATGATGCCCGCCGCCCGCGCCATCGCGACCAGGTGCATGGTATGGTTGGTGGATCCGCCGGTTGCCAGCAGCGCGACAATCCCGTTAACCACGACTTTTTCATCGAACATTTTGCCCAGCGGCATCCACTCATTACCGTTACCGGTCAGACGAGTGACCTGACGAGCGGCTGCGGCGGTGAGCGCTTCGCGCAGAGGGGCGTCCGGATGCACAAATGACGAGCCTGGCAGCTGCATCCCCATGAACTCCACCACCATCTGGTTAGTGTTGGCGGTACCGTAGAAGGTGCAGGTACCCGGCGCATGATAAGAAGCGGCTTCGGACTCCAGCAGCGCCATGCGATCCACTTTACCTTCCGCATAAAGCTGACGAATGCGTACCTTTTCTTTGTTTGCCAGGCCGCTGGCCATCGGGCCGGAAGGAATAAAAATTGACGGCAGATGACCGAACGACAGCGCAGCCATCGTCAGACCCGGGACTATTTTATCGCAGACGCCGAGATACAGCGCACCGTCGAACATGTTGTGCGAGAGACCAATGGCTGCGGACATGGCAATCACTTCACGGCTCAGCAGCGACAGCTCCATCCCATCCTGGCCCTGCGTCACGCCATCGCACATTGCCGGGACACCGCCCGCCACCTGTCCTACCGCGTTAACGGAATGCAGCGCTTTACGAATGATATCCGGATAACGCTCGTAGGGCTGGTGGGCAGACAGCATATCGTTATAGGAGGTGATGATGGCAATATTGTTGCGCAGCATGCTTTTCAGCGAGGCTTTGTCATCCGCCTGGCAGGCGGCGAAGCCGTGGGCCAGGTTACCGCACGCCAGCTGAGCGCGATGAACGGTGTCGGTTTTGGCCTGGTTAATCCGGGCGAGGTAGGCTTCGCGGGTATCGCGCGAGCGTTCGATAATGCGATTTGTTACCCGTAACAATTCAGAATTCATAAAGGCTCCTCAAATTTTATCTGTCCGGCCGCAGCGATGTAGCGATAATTTTCGGTGCTTAAGGCAACTGTACTGGGGCTCAGGGGCAAAATATCTGCAAGCAGTGTAATAAAAAAAGCCCCGGGGGTGAATCCTCCGGGGCTTAAAAGATTAAAAATTATGCGACTTGCTGCGCCAGATCATGTTACCGGTAAAATACCTCAGATGGATTAACCTGGCAGTTACTCAAACTCGTTCCACGAACGACCATCGCGGGTGATCATCGCGACGGAGGCCACCGGCCCCCAGGTGCCCGCCTGGTAAGGTTTCGGTGAATCGCCATCGGCAGCCCAGGCTTCAGTGATTGAATCAACCCACTTCCACGCTTCTTCCACTTCATCGCGACGTACGAACAGCGCCTGAATACCGCGCATGGTCTCCAGCAGCAGACGCTCATAGGCATCCGCCAGATGGGTCTGATTAAAGGTTTCCGAATAGCTCAGATCCAGCTTGGTGATCTGCAGGTTATGCTTGTGATCAAGCCCCGGCACTTTGTTAAGCACCTGAATATCAACCCCTTCATCCGGCTGCAGACGAATGGTCAGTTTATTCTGCGGTAGCTCTTGCCAGGTCTCTTTGAACAGGTTCAGTTCCGGGGTTTTGAAGTAAACCACCACTTCAGAACACTTGGTCGGCAGACGCTTACCGGTGCGCAGGTAGAACGGCACGCCCGCCCAGCGCCAGTTATCGATATCCACGCGAATGGCCACGAAAGTTTCAGTATGGCTGGATTTGTTAGCCCCCTCTTCTTCAAGGTAGCCCGGCACTTTCTGGCCCTGCGCGAACCCGGAGGTGTACTGACCGCGCACCGTTTTTTCACGCACGTTGGTGCGGTCGATGCGGCGCAGGGATTTCAGCACCTTCACTTTTTCATCGCGGATGCTATCGGCGGTCAAATCAGACGGCGGGGACATCGCAATCATGCACAGGATTTGCAGCAGATGGTTCTGGATCATGTCGCGCATCTGTCCGGCCTGGTCGAAGTAGCCCCAGCGCCCTTCAATGCCCACCTCTTCCGCCACCGTGATCTCAACGTGATCGATGGTGCGGCTGTCCCAGTTGTTAACAAACAGCGAGTTAGCAAAGCGCAGCGCCAGCAGATTCAGCACCGTCTCTTTACCGAGGTAGTGGTCGATTCGATAGACCTGGCACTCTTCGAAAAATTCGCCCACCCGATCGTTTATCTCGCGGGAGGTTTCAAGGGAGGTACCCAGCGGTTTTTCCATCACTACGCGTGCCGGTTTGGCGTTCAGTTTCGCTTCACCCAGACCTTTGCAAATCGCGCCAAAGGTGCTCGGCGGCATGGCGAAGTAGTTGATGGTAACCCGTTCTTTCTGATCGAGCATTTTGCCCAGTCGGGTGAACGCTTTGGTATCGTTGACATCAAGGTTACAAAAATCCAGACGCCCGCTCAGGGTTTCCCACAAACCTTCATCAATTTTTTCCTTCATGAAGGTTTCCAACGCTTCACGCACGACTTTGGTGTAAGCGTCTTTGTCCCACTCAGCGCGGCCGACACCAATAATCCGCGTGTCAGGGTGGATCTGACCAGCTTTTTCAAGCTGATACAGGGAAGGCAGCAGTTTACGTCGCGCCAGGTCACCCTTCGCGCCGAAAATGACCAGATCGCATGCCTGGGCCGTTTGCGTTACCGCCATGTCATTCTCCTCAGTTGATAGTCTGGTACTTGCGCCAGGCTAAATTTGTAATTTTCTTTCACTGCATCGTACTGTGTTTACGAATTTCCCGAAACCCTCAGCGCCGGTTCCCGCCGCTAAATCGCACAGCGTGGAAAACAGACGGCGAGAATTTGGGCATGCGGCTAATATTGTTCGTTGTTTCGACCGATTTTCAGTTAGTAAAATACGACTCTGATCATGTAATGAAAAAAAACAACATATTTTAAGGTCGTTCCTCGCCGTTTCCGACTACGGAAGGGTATATTCTTGCTAAAACGCCTGATGATTTCACCCATTAATGAAATCGTTTCCATTGATGAGCGCCCGATTACCCATGAACATGCTGGAAAAAATCCAGTCCCGACTGGAACACCTTAGCAAATCTGAACGCAAAGTGGCGGAAGTCATTCTTGCCACCCCCGCGCAGGCCATTCATTCAAGTATTGCCGCCCTCGCTCTGGAAGCCGGCGTCAGTGAACCGACGGTCAACCGTTTCTGCCGCAGCCTCGAAACCCGTGGATTCCCCGATTTCAAACTGCATCTGGCCCAGAGCCTGGCGCACGGAACGCTTTATGTTAACCGTAACGTCGATGAAGACGACAGCGTCGAGTCCTATACGGGAAAGATATTCGAATCGGCCATGGCCAGTTTAGATCAGGTCCACCATTCTCTCGACATGTCAGCGATTAATCGTGCGGTAGACCTGCTCACCCAGGCCAAGAAAATCGCCTTTTTTGGCCTGGGATCTTCCGCCGCCGTCGCCCACGACGCGATGAACAAGTTTTTCCGCTTTAATGTGCCGGTAATTTATTCCGACGACATCGTCCTGCAACGCATGAGCTGTATGAGTTGCAATGATGATGATGTGGTGGTGATTATCTCGCACACCGGCAGGACCAAAAGCCTGGTCGAGCTGGCGCAGCTGGCCCGCGAAAACGATGCGATGGTGATTGCGCTTACCTCACCGGGCACCCCGCTTTCCCGTGAGGCGACGCTGGCCATTACGCTGGATGTCCCGGAAGATACCGATATCTACATGCCAATGGTTTCCCGTTTAGCGCAGCTAACGGTGATTGACGTACTGGCGACCGGTTTTACCTTACGACGGGGCGCAAAATTCAGAGATAACTTGAAGAGGGTCAAGGAAGCGCTCAAGGAATCGCGCTTTGATAAAGAGCTCAGCATCAACGGCAACGACCAATAAAAGTAGAAACAAAGCAGTATCCTATTACACTGTCGGTAATGTTCCGATAAAGCGACTTTGCTCACCGGCACTACCGAATCCATGTTCACGCAACACCAAAGTTGTTTCAGTCAACGGAGTATTACATGTCCAGAAGGCTTCGCAGAACCAAAATCGTAACCACCTTAGGCCCGGCTACCGATCGCGATAACAACCTTGAGAAGGTTATCGCCGCAGGCGCTAACGTGGTACGTATGAACTTCTCTCACGGTACCGCGGAAGATCATCAGATCCGTGCGAATAAAGTCCGTGAGATTGCGGCAAAACTGGGCCGTCATGTAGCAATTCTCGGTGACCTCCAGGGGCCGAAAATTCGCGTTTCCACCTTCAAAGAAGGCAAAATTTTCCTCAATATCGGTGATAAGTTCCTGCTGGACGCTAACCTGGACAAAGGTGAAGGCGACAAAGAGCAAGTCGGTATCGATTATAAAGGCCTTCCGGGTGACGTGGTTCCGGGTGATATCCTGCTGCTGGACGATGGTCGCGTACAGCTGAAAGTACTGGAAGTTCAGGGCATGAAAGTGTTCACCGAAGTCACCGTCGGCGGGCCGTTGTCCAACAACAAGGGTATCAACAAACTGGGCGGCGGCCTCTCGGCTGAAGCGCTGACTGACAAAGACAAAGCGGACATCATCACCGCCGCCAAAATTGGCGTCGACTATCTGGCCGTCTCCTTCCCGCGCTGCGGCGAAGATTTAAACTACGCCCGTCGTCTGGCGCGCGATGCCGGCTGTGACGCAAAAATCGTCGCCAAAGTCGAGCGCGCGGAAGCCGTTTGCAGCCAGGATGCGATGGATGACGTGATTCTGGCATCCGACGTTGTCATGGTCGCCCGTGGCGATCTCGGCGTTGAAATTGGCGATCCGGAGCTGGTCGGGATCCAGAAGGCGTTAATTCGCCGCGCTCGTCAGCTGAACCGCTCGGTCATCACCGCCACTCAGATGATGGAATCGATGATCACTAACCCGATGCCAACCCGCGCTGAAGTTATGGACGTAGCGAACGCCGTGCTGGATGGTACCGACGCCGTGATGCTTTCGGCAGAAACCGCTGCGGGGCAGTATCCTTCTGAAACCGTTGCCGCGATGGCGCGCGTCTGCCTGGGCGCAGAAAAGATCCCCAGCCTGAACGTTTCCAAACACCGTCTGGACGTTCAGTTCGACAATGTGGAAGAAGCCATTGCGATGTCGGCTATGTACGCGGCTAACCACCTCAAGGGCGTCACCGCTATCATTACCATGACTGAATCCGGCCGTACTGCGCTGATGACTTCGCGTATTAGCTCCGGACTGCCGATTTTCGCGCTGTCTCGTCATGAGCGTACGCTGAACCTGACCGCACTGTATCGTGGCGTGACGCCGGTTCATTTCGATAGCGCAAGCGACGGCGTTGCCGCTGCGCACGACGCGGTTATTCTGCTGCGTGATAAAGGCTATCTGGTGACCGGCGACCTGGTTATCGTGACGCAGGGTGACGTCATGAGTACTATCGGTAGTACCAATACGACGCGTATTCTCACCGTCGAGTAATTTTCCAGGCCATAAAAAAAACCTGCCAGCTTTGCTGACAGGTTTTTTTTCGTCCGGAATAGGTAAAGGCAGGCTATTTCTTTTTCGGATACAGCTCTTTGCGTTTGTACGGCTCAATTTCACCTGGTTTACGCGTTTTCAGCAGTTTGAGGATCCAGGTGTACTGCTCGGTGTGCGGCTTAACAAAAATTTCCACCTCTTCGTTCATCCGTCGGGCAATAGTGTTATCGTCCGCTTCCAGTAAATCGTCCATTGGCGGGCGTACCAGTACCGTCAGACGATGCGTTTTGCCATTATAGACCGGGAACAGCGGCACGACGCGGGCCCGGCATACTTTCATTAAACGGCCAATCGCCGGCAGCGTCGCTTTATAGGTAGCGAAGAAATCAACAAATTCGCTATGTTCGGCACCGTGATCCTGGTCAGGCAGATAATATCCCCAGTAGCCCTGGCGTACCGACTGAATAAACGGTTTGATGCCGTCGTTACGCGCGTGCATACGCCCACCAAAGCGGCGGCGCACGGTATTCCAGACGTAGTCAAATACCGGGTTTCCCTGATTATGGAACATCGCCGCCATTTTTTGCCCGCTGGAGGCCATCAGCATCGCCGGAATATCCACGCCCCAGGCGTGGGGAACCAGAAAGATCACTTTCTCATTATTGCGCTGCATCTCGTCAATAATTTCCCGGCCCTGCCAGTCAACGCGGGAAAGAATGCGCTGCGGATCGCGCAGGCCTAGTTCAGCCATCATGACCATCGCCTGCGGGGCGGATGCATACATCGCATCAATGATTTCCTCCCGTTCCTGCTCGCTCTTTTCCGGAAAGCAGTACAGCAGATTAATCTGCGCACGGCGACGGGAACTCTTTGCCAGACGGCCAACAAAACGTCCCAGTTTACCCAAAATCGGATCGCGGAAAGACGCGGGCGTCAGAGCAATACCGGCAAAGGCAAAAACCCCTAACCACGCTCCCCAGTAGCGCGGCAGTAAGAAGGACTTTTCAAATTTTGGAATAAACTCAATATTATTTTTTTTCGTTTCCATGCCCAATCCGCAGACTTTTTGCTCAATAAAGATAATGGGTTAGTTTAGCGATACGTTGAGTAACGTACAAAAGAAAAAGCCGGCGCGTTACCGGCACCGGCTTTAACTGACGGAAGGTTAGTCAAACCGCAGCTGCGGAATCACCTGTTTTGCCTGTGCCAGGAAATCAGTACGGTCGGAACCGCTAAGCCCTTCGGTACGCGGCAGCTTCGCCGTCAGCGGGTTAACCGCCTGCTGGTTAATCCATACTTCATAGTGCAGATGCGGACCAGTTGAACGACCGGTGTTGCCCGATAGCGCAATGCGATCGCCGCGCTTCACTTTCTGCCCTGGTTTTACCAACAGCTTACGCAGGTGCATATAGCGAGTGGTATAAGTGCGACCATGGCGGACGGCAACGTAATAACCGGCCGCGCCGCTACGTTTAGCCACCACCACCTCGCCGTCCCCAACCGACAGCACCGGCGTACCCTGCGGCATCGCAAAATCGACGCCGCGATGCGGAGCGACGCGACCGGTCACCGGGTTCAGACGACGTGGGTTAAAGTTGGATGAGACGCGGAACTGCCGAGCGGTCGGGAAGCGCAGAAAGCCCTTCGCCAGCCCGGTACCGTTGCGATCGTAGAATTTGCCATCCTCGGCGCGGATCGCGTAATAATCTTTGCCATCTGAGCGCAAACGTACGCCAAGCAGCTGGCTTTGCTCACGCTTACCGTCCAGCATTTCACGCGACATCAGTACCGAGAACTCATCGCCTTTTTTCAGCTTACGGAAGTCCATCTGCCACTGCATGGCTTTGATCACCGCGCTGATTTCGGTGCTGGTCAGGCCAGCATCGCGAGCGCTGGCAACGAAGCTTCCGCCCACGGTACCTTTCAGGACGCTGTTGACCCAGTCGCCTTTTTGCAGCTCGCTGCTCATTTTGAAGCCGTTAGCGACACGATCGTAGGTGCGGGTCTCACGGCGCGACATCTCCCACGTCAGGCTTTGCAAATCGCCATCCGCCGTCAGGGTCCAGGAGAGCTGCTGACCTATTTTCAGATTACGCAGCTCTTTATCCGCCGAGGAGAGCCGGGCAATATCGCCCATATCGATGCCGTACTGATTCAGAATGCTGCTGAGCGTATCGCCGGTCGACACCACATATTCATGTCCACCAGAATCGCTATCTGCTTTATCATCCAGCTCATCCTGGGGGATGGCCTCTTCCTCCTGGGGGGCCTGATCGATAGGTTCCGAAGCTTCAGGCAACAGTGAGCGAATTTCGCTTTTCTCCAGCTCGATGGTTCTGGAGATGGGGGCTGATTCTGGATGGTGGTAGATGTAAGGTCGCCAGACGGCGACCGCTAAAGTAAGAACGCTTAGCGACCCCAGCATAACGCGGTGAGGTCGTGGCAGATTGTTAAATGCCTGAGTGACAGCGCGGGCTATCTGTTGCACGTATTCACTTCCTCGTTATTCTCCTTTCAGGCAGCTTGAATACTGTTTTCCCATCTGGCTCAGGAATTGCGGATAACTCTCTTTACCCAGCTTTATTCCGATTCCAAGTGGATCCAGGGTTCCCATGCGCACGGACGTTCCCCTGGCGACAGCTTCGATAACCGCTGGCCTGAACTGCGGCTCAGCAAAAACGCAAGTCGCTTTTTGCTCAACCAGCTGTGTTCTGATTTCGTGTAAACGCTGCGCACCAGGCTGGATTTCAGGGTTGACAGTAAAGTGGCCTAACGAGGTCAAACCGTAGTGTTTTTCAAAGTAGCCATAGGCGTCATGAAAAACGAAATATCCCTTCCCTTTCAGCGGTGCCAGCTCGGTTCCAACCTGCTTGTCGGTTGCGGCTAATTTTGCCTCAAAATCCTTCAGGTTGGCGTCAAGTTTGGCTCGACTCTGCGGCATAAGTTCCAATAATTTATCATGGATTGCAACCGCCGAAAGGCGCGCTATCTCTGGGGAAAGCCATAGATGCATGTTATAGATGCCGTGATGGTGATCGTCGTCACTATTTTCCCCGGCACCATGATCGTGACCATGATGGTCATCATCGTCATCAGCGCCTTTCATGAGTAACGGTAGTAACGGTTTCACGCCGTCAAGCTCGGCAATCGTCACCTTTTTGTTCGGCGCAATGCTTTGCGTTGACTTATCCATAAAAGCTTCCATCTCAGGCCCAATCCATACCACTAAGTCTGCGTTCTGTAAGCGTTTTACATCCGACGGACGCAGCGAATAATCATGCTCTGATGCTCCATCAGGCAGCAAAACCTGGGTGTCCGTTACCCCATCGGCAATGGCGGAAGCGATAAATCCTAGTGGTTTAAGCGAAGTCACCACCGCTGCGCTTGCCAGCGGCGCATGAGCGAACAAAAAAGCGGCGCTAAGTCCAGCGCAAAGAAGCGTATTTTTATGTAACATAATGCGTCTAATCATCGTAATGAATGAGAAAGATGTGATATTATAACATTCACTGGCTTGTGCAACCTCTAATTTGATATGACAAATCTTGTAACTCTCGAAAACGTCGCGGTCGTCTATGGCCAACGGCGCGTGCTGTCTGACATTTCGCTAACGCTAAAGCCGGGCAAAATTTTAACCTTACTGGGTCCAAACGGCGCCGGTAAATCGACGCTGGTACGAGTGGTTCTCGGACTGGTAGCACCAACGGAAGGGGTTATCAAACGCGAGGGACACCTGCGCATCGGCTATGTCCCGCAAAAGCTGCACCTTGATGCCACGATGCCGTTGACCGTCAGCCGCTTTATGCTTTTACGTCCTGGCACACATAAACGCGATATTCTGCCCGCGCTAAAACGCGTGCAGGCCGGTCACCTGATTGACTCCCCTATGCAGAAGCTCTCTGGTGGCGAAACCCAGCGCGTGCTCCTGGCGCGGGCCCTGCTCAATCGGCCGCAGCTGCTGGTGCTCGACGAGCCTACTCAGGGCGTCGATGTCAACGGCCAGGTTGCCCTCTACGATCTTATTAACCAGCTGCGCCATGAGCTCGATTGCGCCGTGCTGATGGTTTCTCATGACCTGCATCTGGTCATGGCGAAAACCGATGAAGTGCTGTGTCTGAATCAGCATATCTGCTGCTCCGGCGCACCCGAGGTCGTTTCCATGCACCCGGAATTTATCTCGATGTTCGGCCAGCGCGGCGCGGAACAGCTGGGGATCTACCGTCATCATCATAATCACCGCCACGACCTGCAGGGGCGGATTGTACTGCGTCGGGGAAATGACCGTTAATGATTGAATTACTGTTCCCCGGCTGGTTAGCCGGGATTATGCTTGCCTGCGCCGCGGGTCCGCTGGGATCGTTTGTCGTCTGGCGCCGTATGTCCTACTTTGGCGACACCCTGGCCCACGCCTCCTTGCTCGGCGTGGCGTTTGGTCTACTACTGAACGTTAATCCGTTTTATGCGGTCATCGCGGTGACGCTGCTGCTGGCTGGCGGGCTGGTATGGCTGGAAAAACGTCCTCACCTGGCGATAGATACGCTACTCGGGATAATGGCGCACAGCGCGCTGTCCCTGGGACTTGTGGTGGTCAGCCTGATGTCGAACGTGCGCGTCGACCTGATGGCCTATCTGTTCGGCGACCTGCTGGCGGTCACGCCGGAAGATTTGATTTCAATCGCTATCGGTGTGGTTGTCGTGCTGGCTATCCTGCTCTGGCAATGGCGCAATCTGCTGTCGATGACCATTAGCCCGGATCTGGCCTTTGTGGACGGCGTTAAGCTACAACGGGTAAAACTGCTGCTGATGCTGGTCACCGCGCTGACGATCGGCGTGGCGATGAAGTTCGTCGGAGCGCTGATTATCACTTCGCTGCTGATTATTCCCGCCGCAACGGCCCGTCGTTTTGCCCGTACGCCAGAACAAATGGCGGCCGTGGCGGTTGGCGTTGGAATGATTGCGGTTACCGGCGGGTTGGCCTTCTCAGCGTTGTACGACACGCCTGCGGGGCCTTCGGTGGTCCTGTGCGCCGCGCTGCTGTTTATTATCAGCATGAGTAAGAAATCTGCCGCCTGACGCTTCCTGCCCGCTTTAGCCGCCATCAAAACCCGGCAGATTACTATGGTCACAGCCGTCTGCGGACAATGTAGCCCGGCTAAGGCGTTCACGCCGCAAGCCGGGACATCAGCTGTAATATTGCTTCAGCTATTTCCCCGGCTTGCGCTACGCTTAGCCGGGCTACTGGCAGGCCCTGTTGATTATCAGCATAAGTAAGAAATCTGCCGCCTGACGCTTCCTGCCCGCCTCAGCTACCATCAAAACCCGGCAGATTGCTAAGGTCACAGCCGTCTGCGGACGTTGTAGCCCGGCTAAGGCGTTCACGCCGCAAGCCGGGACATCAGCTGTAATATTGCTTCAGCTATTTCCCCGGCTTGCGCTGCGCTTAGCCGGGCTACTGGCCCTGTTGATTATCAGCATAAGAAGACATTGGCCACTTGATCTGCAGCCGTTGAGGAAAACGCGTTGTCCGGGACGCTCCCCGGACAACAATTAAGGCATTTCCGGCGGCGTGATGCCGAAGTGGGTCCAGGCTCGCACCGTCGCCATTCGCCCACGCGGCGTACGCTGCAAAAAGCCCTGCTGGATCAGATACGGCTCCAGCACATCTTCAATGGTTTCCCGCTCTTCACCGATTGCCGCCGCCAGGTTATCAAGCCCCACCGGCCCGCCGAAGAATTTATCGATAACCGCCAGCAGCAGCTTACGGTCCATATAGTCAAAACCTTCGGCATCCACGTTAAGCATGTCCAGCGCCTGGGCGGCAATCTCCTCCGAGATACGGCCATCGTGGCGAACCTCGGCGAAATCACGCACCCTGCGCAGCAGACGGTTGGCGATACGCGGCGTACCGCGCGCACGACGGGCAACTTCCAGCGCCCCCCCTTCGCTCATCTCCAGTCCCATATAGCGAGCGCTGCGGCTGACAATATGCTGTAGGTCAGGGATCTGGTAGAACTCCAGGCGCTGGACGATACCGAAGCGGTCGCGCAGCGGCGAAGTCAGCGAGCCTGCGCGGGTCGTGGCGCCAATCAGGGTAAACGGCGGCAGATCGATTTTAATGGAACGCGCCGCCGGTCCTTCGCCGATCATGATGTCCAGCTGGTAATCTTCCATAGCTGGATATAGCACTTCTTCGACAACCGGTGAAAGGCGGTGAATTTCATCGATAAACAGAACGTCGTGCGGCTCAAGGTTGGTCAACATTGCCGCCAGATCGCCCGCCTTTTCCAGTACCGGGCCCGAAGTGGTGCGCAGATTAACGCCCATCTCGTTGGCAACGATGTTCGCCAGCGTGGTTTTGCCAAGCCCCGGCGGGCCAAAAATCAACAGGTGATCGAGCGCATCGCCGCGCAGCTTCGCCGCCTGGATAAAGATTTCCATTTGCGAACGGACGTGCGGCTGGCCGACATACTCTTCCAGCAATTTGGGGCGGATTGCGCGGTCGGCCGCTTCTTCAAAACCGCTGCTGTCCGCCGATACCAGCCTGTCTGCTTCAATCATCCCTTACCTCACAACGCGGCGCGGAGCGCTTCGCGAATTAGCGTTTCACTGTTGGCGTCCGGACGCACGATTTTGCTGACCATCCGGCTGGCCTCCTGAGGTTTATAGCCCAGCGCCACCAGCGCGGCAACCGCTTCCTGTTCCGCATCATCGTCGGACGGACCGGCGGGCGACGTCAGTACCAGATCCGCCGCCGGAGTAAACAGATCGCCGTGCAGCCCTTTAAAGCGGTCTTTCATCTCGACAATCAGGCGTTCCGCGGTTTTCTTACCGATCCCCGGCAGTTTGACCAGCGCCGCCAGCTCTTCACGCTCAACGGCATTCACAAACTGCTGCGCCGACATGCCTGAGAGGATCGCCAGCGCCAGCTTCGGACCGACGCCGTTGGTTTTAATCAGCTCTTTAAACAGCGTGCGCTCCTGCTTATTGTTGAAGCCAAACAGCAGTTGAGCATCTTCGCGAACGATAAAATGGGTGAAAATTATCGCCTCTTTACCCACCTCCGGCAGCTCATAGAAGCAGGTCATCGGCATATGAACCTCATAGCCTACGCCTCCCGTTTCGAGTAATACCAGCGGGGGTTGTTTTTCGAGAATGATGCCTCTGAGTCTGCCTATCACATGGAGCTCCTGGATTAAGGGCGAAAGTCTAATGCGGTATCATAAAAAAAGGCTGGATAGATATCCAGATGAAAAACACGTTATCCCTAACATCTGCGATCCGCAAACCGGTTTACCTGGACACGGCTAACCTGATGACGTTTTTTTAACCGCCAGCAAAATACTGCCTCTATCGTTTGTGATGCTCTTACTTTCCGAATATTTTTCATTCCATAAAAGACTCTGGATATATTAATAACAGGCAAAAGAAGGCATTTATTATTGCAACGCATTTCATTTTAGGCATCACGAGAGAGATGGTGTTTGCTACTCCACCTTTTATAGAGAGCAATTAACCAGGGGACTTATAAGCTGCGCCAATAATACGCATTGAGATAAACGCTAAGTCTTGACATATTATTTATCAAATCTTTACTAATACTTTTCTATCAGTGACAAAACGTCAGGATATGATGGCGGACACTTCGTCTTTTTGTATTACGCCAAAGGAATGACAAAATGCTTATCGATTCCTCAGTTAAATATGAAACTGGAGATATTATTTTTACCTGTATTGGCGCAACGCTATTTGGCCAGATATCAACGGCCTCGCAGTGCTGGTGCAACCATGTGGGGATTATCATTGGTCATAATGGTGATGATTATCTTGTGGCGGAAAGTCGGGTTCCCCTCTCAGGAGTGACCACCTTAACCCAGTTTATTCGCCGTTCAGCCAACCATAGTTTCGCCGTTCGCCGTCTGCGTGGCGGTTTAACCACTGAGCAAAAGCTCTCTATCATGGAGCAGATCCCCTCCCGTCTACATAAGCTTTATCACACCGGATTTAAATACGATTCATCACGCCAGTTCTGTTCAAAATTTGTGTTTGATATTTATAAAGAGGCGTTATGTATTCCGGTGGGCAATGTTGAAACGTTTGCACAACTGCTGCACAGTAATCCGCAAGCCAAATTGCGATTCTGGAAGTTTTGGTTTTTAGGCTCCATCCCCTGGGAACGAAAAACGGTTACTCCGGCCAGCCTCTGGCTACATCCGAATTTAGAGCTCATTTCAGCGAATGGAATAGAAACGCCTCAGCCAACGCTTGCTGAGGCGGTATAGATTAGCGTAATCGTCCGCGCGCCAGGTTCAGACGGCTTTCGCTGACCTGAGCGGCGTTCTGGCTAACGTGACAGTGGGTAATGGCGATAGCTAAAGCATCAGCCGCATCCGCCTGCGGGTTGGCCGGAAGCTTGAGCAACGTGCGCACCATGTGCTGCACCTGGCTCTTTTCCGCGCTACCAATACCGACTACGGTCTGCTTCACCTGCCTGGCGGCGTACTCAAACACCGGCAGGTCCTGATTCGTCGCCGCGACAATCGCCACGCCGCGAGCCTGGCCGAGCTTTAGCGCCGAGTCGGCGTTCTTGGCCATAAACACCTGTTCGATGGCGAAATAGTCCGGCTGGAACTGAGTGATAATTTCCGTGACGCCCGCATAGATAAGCTTCAGACGGGACGGTAAATCATCCACTTTAGTACGGATACAGCCGCTGCCCAGATAGCTCAGCTGGCGTCCAACCTGACGAATAACGCCATAACCAGTGACGCGCGACCCCGGGTCAATACCGAGAATAATTGCCATCACGCGCCCCCGGTCATAACTAACCCGTGAGACCCTGAATATTTCAGTTCACAGCCAGGCGGCCACGCAGCGCATCCCCGGGAACGTAGATTAACTACGTGACCGGGGTAAGCGAGGAGAGCCAACACCGCTGTGGGCAGAAAGATTACGGGTATCACAGCGTTGCGGCAACCTCATCAGAGATCTCGCCGTTATGATAAACTTCCTGCACGTCGTCGCAATCTTCCAGCATATCGATCAGACGCAGCAGTTTCGGCGCCGTTTCAGCGTCCATATCCGCTTTGGTTGACGGAATCATGGAGACTTCAGCGGCATCGGCTTTCAGACCGGCGGCTTCCAGCGCATCGCGTACCGCGCCCATCTCTTCCCACGCGGTGTAAACGTCAATCGCGCCGTCGTCATAGGTCACAACGTCTTCAGCACCCGCTTCCAGCGCCGCTTCCATGATCGCATCTTCATCGCCTTTCTCGAAGGAGATGACGCCTTTTTTACTGAACAGATAGGAAACGGATCCATCAGTACCGAGGTTACCGCCGGTTTTGCTGAATGCATGACGCACTTCGGCAACGGTACGGTTGCGGTTATCGGACAGGCATTCCACCATCACCGCCGTGCCGCCAGGACCGTAACCTTCATAAATGATGGTTTCCATGTTGGCATCATCATCGCCGCCCACGCCGCGCGCGATAGCGCGGTTCAGGGTATCACGAGTCATGTTGTTGCTCAGCGCTTTGTCGATGGCCGCACGCAGACGTGGGTTAGAACCCGCATCGCCGCCGCCCAGACGCGCAGCGGTGACCAGCTCGCGAATGATTTTAGTAAAGATCTTACCGCGCTTGGCATCCTGTGCCGCTTTGCGGTGTTTGGTGTTGGCCCATTTACTATGACCTGCCATAAAATAATATCTCCAAAAAAGCCTTTTCCCGGCGCCTTTTAGCCCTCAGGTGCGTTGGCTGCATTGGCCCACACCCTTCACTTATCCAGGTAAGCTCCGGGTGATGTCCCAACCTGCCGCCTTCCCGATCGCTAAAATTCTGGGGAAAATTAGTTGGCGTTAATTACAAATTCTTCAATCGCCTGCCGGTTGCTCCAGGACTTGGTCAACGTGGCGGCATCCGTCGCATCAACCCAGCGATAGTCCAGATGTTCAGTAAAAACAATCTGGCGTTCATGGGGGAGCGCAAGATGGAACCAAAATTCCGTATTGCGCTCGACGCCCGGCGCATAGCGATGACGTAAATGAGAAAATATCTCGAATTCTACCGTGCGCCGACAATCAACCAATGCCAGCTGTTCGCTGGCAACGTCAATGGCGACCTCTTCCATGACTTCACGCGCGGCAGCCTGCGGCGCGGTTTCTCCCTCTTCCAGGCTGCCGGTGACCGACTGCCAGAACGTGGGATCGTCGCGACGCTGCAACATCAGCACCCGCTTCGTATCTTCGGCATAAATCACCACCAGTACGGAAACGGGGAGCTTGAATGACATCTTACTTATTCTCCGGAGACTCTTTTGCCTCTTTCGCTACAACCTGAATACCCAGTTCGCTCAGCGATGCCGGATTTGCGAAGCTCGGCGCTTCGGTCATCAGGCAGGCAGCAGCGGTTGTTTTCGGGAAGGCGATAACATCACGAATATTATCGGTGCCGGTCAGCAGCATGGTCAAACGGTCAAGACCAAACGCCAGGCCCGCGTGCGGCGGAGTACCGAATTTCAGCGCGTCCAGCAGGAAGCCAAACTTCTCGCGCTGCTCTTGCTCATTAATGCCCAGAATGCCAAACACGGTCTGCTGCATCTCACCGCTGTGGATACGCACTGAACCGCCGCCGACTTCGTAACCGTTAATAACCATATCGTAGGCGTTGGCAACCGCGTCTTCCGGTGAAGCCTTCAGCTCAGAGGCAGTCATATCTTTCGGCGAAGTGAATGGATGGTGCATAGCGGTCAGGCCGCCTTCACCGTCGTCTTCAAACATCGGGAAGTCGATAACCCACAGCGGCGCCCATTTGGTTTCGTCGGTCAGGTTGAGATCTTTGCCCAGCTTCAGACGCAGCGCGCCCAGCGCGTCGGCAACGACTTTTTTGTTATCCGCGCCGAAGAAGATCATATCGCCATCCTGCGCGCCGGTGCGCTCAAGGATCGCGTCGACGATGTCGGCGTTGAGGAATTTAGCGACCGGACTGTTAATACCTTCAAGGCCTTTCGCCCGTTCGTTCACTTTAATATAGGCCAGACCTTTGGCGCCGTAGATCTGGACAAACTTACCGTATTCGTCGATTTGCTTACGGGTCAACGCAGCGCCGCCAGGAACGCGCAGCGCGGCAACGCGGCCTTTGGCATCGTTAGCCGGGCCGGCAAATACGGCGAACTCAACGCCTTTCACCAGATCGGCAACGTCCACCAGCTCCATTGGGTTACGCAGGTCTGGTTTGTCAGAACCATAGCGACGCTCGGCTTCGGCGAAGGTCATAATCGGGAAATCGCCCAGATCCACGCCCTTCACTTCCTGCCACAGATTACGCACCAGCGCTTCCATCACTTCACGCACCTGCGGGGCGGTCATAAAGGAAGTTTCGACGTCGATCTGGGTGAATTCTGGCTGACGGTCGGCGCGCAGGTCTTCGTCGCGGAAGCATTTAACAATCTGATAGTAGCGGTCAAACCCGGACATCATCAGCAGCTGTTTGAACAGCTGAGGAGACTGCGGCAGCGCGTAGAATTTACCTTTATGAACGCGTGAAGGCACCAGATAGTCGCGCGCGCCTTCCGGCGTGGCTTTGGTCAGCATCGGCGTTTCGATATCAAGGAAGCCGTGATCGTCCATAAAGCGACGTACAAGGCTGGTGATCTTCGCACGTGTTTTCAGGCGCTGGGCCATTTCCGGACGACGCAGGTCCAGATAACGGTATTTCAGTCGCGCTTCTTCAGTGTTGACGTGGTTGGAGTCCAGCGGCAGCGCTTCAGCGCGGTTGATGATGGTCAGGTCAGAAGCCAGCACTTCGACAGCGCCGGTGGCCATATCGCTATTAACGTTTTTTTCGTCACGCGCACGCACGGTGCCGGTGACCTGGATGCAGAACTCATTACGCAGCTCAGAGGCCAGCTTTAATGCGTCGGCGCGATCCGGATCGAAAAACACCTGCACGATGCCTTCGCGGTCACGCATATCGATAAAGATAAGGCTACCTAGATCACGACGACGGTTGACCCAACCACACAGAGTCACTTGCTGCCCTACGTGGGACAGACGAAGCTGCCCGCAATATTCTGTACGCATGAGATATCCCTTAACTTAGCCGCAGGCGGATTGTTGCCTGCCTTGCAGGCGACGAGGTCGCAGCTTTAGCTGATGTCACAACTGAATGAAAAAAGGCGGCTATTATACTGGAAATTATGGCGCACGATAAGCCCGGCGCAGCGCGCTACGTTGCTTTGCAGTCCGCTTATTGCTTGTACTCACAAAAATTAACAAAATTTGTTACCCTTGGGCGAGATCGGCAACGGTATTGTAGCGGCCTGACAACAAAAGAAGATACGGGGATATCATGTTAGAACTCAACGCAAAAAAGACCGCGCTGGTGGTTATCGACCTGCAGGAGGGGATTTTACCCTTCGCCGGCGGCCCACACCCTGCCGATAAAGTGGTTGAGCGTGCCGCGAGCCTGGCAAGAAAGTGCCGCCAGCAAGGGTTCCCCGTGGTTATGGTTCGCGTCGGCTGGTCAGCAGATTTTGCCGAAGCGCTAAAACAGCCGGTTGACGCCCGGGCAGGCGCGCATACGCTACCGGAAAACTGGTGGGCTTACCCGCTCGCGCTGGAAAAGCAAGACAGCGATATCGAAGTCACCAAACGCCAGTGGGGAGCTTTTTATGGCACCGATCTTGAGCTGCAGCTGCGTCGTCGCGGTATCGACACGATTATCCTGTGCGGCATCGCCACCAATATCGGCGTCGAATCAACCGCGCGTAACGCCTGGGAGCTGGGGTTTAATCTGATTCTCGTCGAGGACGCCTGCAGCGCCGCGTCTGCCGAACAGCACCTTGGCAGCATCACGCATATTTTCCCGCGTATTGCCCGCGTGCGCAGTACCGAGGAGGTTCTTGCCGCGTTATGATCTATATTGGTCTTCCCCAGTGGGCGCACCCGAAATGGGGACGTCTGGGTATCACCAGCCTTGAAGAGTATGCCCGCCACTTCAACTGCGTGGAGGGCAACACGACGCTGTACGCCGTACCGAAAGCTGAGATTGTCAGCCGCTGGTATGAACAGACCCACGATGATTTCCGCTTCTGCTTCAAGTTTCCGGCGACCATTTCGCACCAGGCGGCGCTGCGCAACTGCGATGACTTAAGCCATGAGTTTTTTACCCGCCTTGCGCCGCTGGCCTCGCGCATTGGTCAATACTGGCTGCAGCTGCCTGCCACCTTCGGCCCACAGGATCTCTCCGCCCTCTGGCACTTTCTCGATAGCCTGCCGCAGGCATTCAGCTACGGCGTAGAGGTCAGACACCCGGAATTTTTCGCCAAGGGCGAAGCGGAACAGCAGCTCAATCGTGGGTTACATCAGCGCAATGTCAATCGCGTGATACTCGACAGTCGGCCGGTTCACAGCGCCGTAGCCCGAAGCCAGGCGATGATCGACGCGCAAAGAAAGAAGCCAAAAGTCCCGGTTCATGCCCTGGTAACGGCCAACCACCCGATGGTGCGTTTTATCGGCAGCGATGATATGGCGCAAAATCATGAGCTTTTTAACGTGTGGATACGAACGCTGCCAAAATGGACGCAGACCACCACGCCATACTTATTCCTGCACACTCCGGATATTGCCCACGCTCCGGAACTGGTTGACACGCTGTGGAGCGATCTGCGCGCTGTCCTACCGGAAATAGGTGATGCGCCTTCAATTCCGCAGCAAACCTCTCTTTTCTGATATCCTGCTATCCTCAATTGAGCCACCGGACGGAATGAAAGGGAGTTTTGAGTATGATCAGCGCGCTGTATGCGGTTTTAGGTGCGTTATTGCTTATTAAGTTTTCTTACGATGTCGTTCGCCTGAGGACGCAATATCGCGTTGGCTACGGAGACGGCGGTTTTAGCGAGCTGCAGGTCGCGATTCGCGTGCACGGTAATGCGGTCGAATATGTTCCCATTGGCTTGATTCTGCTGCTGTTTATGGAGATGAATGGCGCGCTTACCTGGATGGTGCACGTCTGCGGTATTTTACTGATCGCCGGCCGCCTGATGCACTCTTATGGTTTTCATCACCGTCTGTATCGCTGGCGTCGTTCTGGTATGAGCGCAACATGGTGTTCATTGTTGCTGATGGTGCTGGCTAACCTCTGGTATATGCCCTGGGAGTTGGTTTTCTCCGTACGTTAGCGCACAATACGCCGTTTTCGATTTTTCGGGTTTAACGTTATGTCTCACCGCGATACGCTTTTTTCCGCGCCGATTGCCAGTCTCGGCGACTGGACCTTTGATGAACGGGTTGCTGAAGTCTTCCCGGACATGATCCAGCGCTCTGTTCCCGGCTATTCCAATATTATTTCGATGATCGGCATGCTGGCGGAACGTTTCGTTCAGCCGGATACCCAGGTTTACGATCTCGGCTGCTCGCTTGGCGCAGCGACGCTGTCTGTGCGCCGCAACATTGCGCATTCCGGATGTAAAATCATCGCTATTGATAACTCCCCGGCCATGGTCGAGCGCTGCCGTCGCCACATTGACGCCTATAAAGCGCCGACGCCGGTTGAAGTTATTGAGGGCGATATTCGCCACGTCACCATTGAAAACGCCTCCATGGTGGTGCTGAATTTCACCATTCAGTTTCTTGAACCAGGTGAACGACAGGCCATTCTTGATAAGGTCTATCAAGGTCTCAATCCAGGCGGTGCGCTGGTGTTATCAGAAAAATTCAGCTTTGAAGATGACAACGTTGGCGAGCTGCTGTTCAACATGCATCATGACTTCAAACGCGCCAACGGTTACAGCGAGCTGGAAATTAGCCAGAAGCGCAGCATGCTGGAAAACGTGATGCTTACTGACTCCGTAGAAACCCACAAAGCGCGCCTGCGTAAGGCCGGTTTCGAGCATGCTGAACTCTGGTTCCAGTGCTTTAATTTCGGCTCGTTAATCGCCGTAAAATCCGGGGAACAGGCATGATTGATTTCAGCAACTTTTATCAATTGATTGCCAAAAGCCCGCTGTCCCACTGGCTGGAGACGCTGCCCGCTCAGGTGGCGACCTGGCAACGTGAAGCGTTGCACGGTAAATATCGGGAATGGGAGCGCGCCGTCGAGTTTCTGCCTGAATTTGCGCCCTACCGTCTGGATCTGCTGCACAGCGTCACCGCCGAAAGCGAAACGCCGCTCGGCGAAGGCCAGCGGCTACGCATTGAGAATCTGCTTAAAAATCTGATGCCGTGGCGTAAAGGGCCTTATTCCCTCTACGGGGTGGATATCGATACCGAATGGCGTTCCGACTGGAAGTGGGAGCGCGTGCTGCCGCACCTTTCGGAGCTGACCGGGCGCACCATTCTTGATGTTGGCTGCGGCAGCGGTTACCACATGTGGCGCATGATTGGCGCAGGCGCTCGTCTGGCGGTCGGCATCGACCCGACACAGCTATTCCTTTGCCAGTTTGAAGCGGTGCGTAAGCTTTTGGGTAACGACCAGCGCGCGCATCTCCTGCCGCTGGGCATTGAGCAGCTTCCGGCGCTGAACGCCTTTGATACCGTCTTTTCAATGGGCGTTCTGTACCATCGCCGCTCTCCGCTCGATCATCTGTGGCAGCTGAAAGATCAGCTGGTTCCCGGCGGCGAGCTGGTGCTGGAGACGCTGGTAGTCGAAGGCGATGAAAACACCGTACTGGTGCCGGGCGATCGCTATGCGCAAATGCGCAACGTCTACTTTATTCCTTCCGCCGCCGCGCTGAAGCAGTGGCTGGAGAAATGCGGGTTTGTCGATGTGCGCATCGTTGATGCGTGCGTGACCTCAACCGAGGAACAGCGCCGCACAGAGTGGATGACCACCGAGTCGCTGGCCGATTTCCTCGATCCGCACGACAGCAGCAAAACTCTCGAAGGCTATCCTGCCCCGCTGCGCGCGGTAATTATTGCTACCAAACCGGAAACAGAACAGTCGCTGGCAGCCAAAAAACGGGCTGATAAACAGCCCGGTTAAGGCGTTTCAGGATAAAAAAAGGCCCCTGTTTAATGGGCAGGGGCCTGGTACGGGCAATCATCATATTGGGCGACATGATGTGCAGCAAAAAACGGTTTAATTTCTCTGCGCGATAATAATGTTCTTCATTTCCGCTACCGCTTCGCCATTAACGGCGTAGCGTAAGTATTCATCTGCCTCAGCATCCGTAGACATCGACAATCCAGGATTACGAAAGCGCATCGGGGACGGTAACCACTGCCCTGCCGAGCTGTGCACCTCTTTTACCCCCGCCTGCAAAAATAGCGGCAGGTTGGCGGCGCGCACTCCTGCACCGGCCATGATAATAGGAGTATCACTTTGGGAAATAAGTTCCCTGATTAATGAAATTCCTTTTTCAGCTGAAGCCTGCTGGCCCGAAGTCAGGATCCGCTGAACGCCTAGTTCTGCCAGCTCAACGCTGGCCTGGCGCGGGTTGGCGCACATATCAAACGCCCGATGAAAGGTCACGGCCAGCGTTCCCGCAGCCGTCATTATTTTTTCCATTCGCACGCGATCCACCCGACCGTCGACGTCCAGAATACCGATCACCATGCCGGGAAAACCGAGATCTTTAACCGCAGCCACATCCTCAAGCATCGCGGCAAACTCGCCAGCGGTATAGCAAAAATCCCCGCCGCGCGGGCGAATAATTGGATGGACAGGGATGGTCACCGTTTCACGCACCGATTTAAGCACGCCCAGCGAAGGCGTCAGCCCCCCTTCTTGCGGCGCGGCGCACAGCTCAATACGATCGGCGCCGCGGCGCTGAGCTTCGAGCGCACACTCCATGCTATAACAGCAGACTTCCAGTAAGGTCATTATTCTCTCCGTGGATACTGCGGGGACTACAGAATGTCACGATTTTTCTCTGCAGACGCCGCGTAACTTCACACTGTCATCGTTCAGATTGCTCGCTGGCGACAATTTGTTCTATCGACCACGGATGAAATTTGATCGTTACTTTTCCATCGGTGACTGCCAGGGTCGGATTCGGTAAACGCTCACGCTCCCCTTTCGGCGTACTGGTCTTGACAAAAATCCCCGGCTGGCTCAACCCTTCATCGGAAAGCAGCGCCAGCGCCCGGGTATTGAGCGTTTCAGGCTCGCCGGGCAGAACGATTTCAACATGCTCCCAGCCTTCATGCGGGTAACGCTTTTCGCCCGGCCACGGCAGTTCAACAATGCTAAAACGCCAGTGCGCTACGACGATCGGTTCATCCAGACGGAATAAACAGATAGGCCGACCATTAATCACGTTTTCCGACAGCAGCAAACCGCATTGTTCAAACCCGCGACGCCAGCGCTCCGCAGTGGCGTTCTGGTGACAGCGCAGAGAAATATGGTCGGCCTCATGCGGCGTCATATCAAGACCGAGCCTGTCGGCGAGCGTATTTAACGCCTCGGTAAAACGCGGCAGGTCCGCGAAAATATCGTTCAGTTCATCAATCTGCTGCCAGTTCGCCATGGTAAGCCTCGGTACGCGATAGAAAGTGCTAATCTATCGCGTTTCCCGCAGCCGACCAACCGGCAATCAACGGTAGCCTCTCGTGAACGGTTATTCGTTGAGCGCGAGGCGCAGCAACCTGTGCGCGGTGCTGACGCGTGGGTGCAAATGCAGTATACTCCTGCCCTAATTTGTCCACATTCCTGCGCCGCCCCTTCCGGGTGACGGCGTGTTAAACGTAAGGTATTTCGGTGAATATTCAGGCTCTTCTCTCAGAAAAAGTCAGTCAGGCCCTGATCGCGGCAGGCGCGTCTGCCGATTGCGAACCCCAGGTCCGCCAGTCAGCAAAAGTCCAGTTCGGTGATTATCAGGCCAACGGCGTGATGGCCGTTGCCAAAAAACTGGGCATGGCGCCGCGACAGCTGGCAGAGCAGGTCCTGTCTCATCTCGACCTGAACGGGATTGCCAATAAGGTCGAAATCGCCGGACCTGGTTTTATTAATATTTTTCTCGACCCGGCATTCCTGGCGGAAAACGTTAGCAGCGCGCTGAAATCAGAACGCCTGGGCGTAGCTCAGCCGCAGGCGCAAACCGTGGTCGTTGATTACTCCGCGCCGAACGTGGCGAAAGAGATGCACGTAGGCCATCTGCGCTCCACCATTATTGGCGATGCCGCGGTGCGTACGCTGGAATTTCTCGGCCATAAAGTGATCCGCGCTAACCACGTGGGCGACTGGGGTACCCAGTTCGGCATGCTTATCGCGTATCTGGAAAAACAGCAGCAGGAAAACGCCGGCGAGATGGCGCTGGCCGACCTTGAAGGTTTCTATCGCGAAGCGAAAAAACACTACGACGAAGATGAAGCCTTCGCCGAGCGCGCGCGCGGTTACGTGGTTAAGCTGCAGGGCGGCGATGAATATTTCCGCGAAATGTGGCGTAAGCTGGTCGACATCACCATGTCGCAAAACCAGTTAACCTATAACCGCCTGAACGTCACCCTGACCCGCGACGACGTGATGGGTGAAAGCCTGTATAACCCGATGCTGCCGGGTATCGTTGCCGATCTGAAAGCCAAAGGGCTGGCGGTAGAGAGCGAAGGCGCTACCGTAGTGTTCCTTGATGAGTACAAAAACAAGGAAGGTGAACCGATGGGCGTCATCATCCAGAAAAAGGATGGCGGCTACCTTTACACCACCACCGATATCGCCTGCGCAAAATACCGCTATGAAAATCTGCATGCCGACCGCGTGCTTTACTACATTGACTCTCGTCAGCACCAGCACCTGATGCAGGCGTGGACTATCGTCCGTAAAGCCGGCTACGTACCGGATTCCGTACCGCTGGAACACCATATGTTCGGCATGATGCTCGGCAAAGACGGCAAACCGTTCAAAACCCGCGCCGGCGGTACCGTGAAGCTCGCCGACCTGCTGGACGAAGCGCTGGAGCGCGCGCGCCGTCTGGTCGCAGAGAAAAATCCGGATATGCCCGCTGACGAGCTTGAGAAACTGGCGAATGCGGTCGGGATTGGCGCGGTGAAATATGCCGACCTGTCGAAAAACCGCACCACTGACTACATCTTCGACTGGGATAACATGCTTGCCTTTGAGGGTAATACCGCGCCTTATATGCAGTATGCCTATACCCGCGTGCTATCCGTGTTCCGCAAAGCGGATATCGATGAAAGCGCGCTGGCGGCGGCGCCGGTGGTTATCGCCGAAGAGCGTGAAGCCCAGCTGGCGGCCCGTCTGCTGCAGTTTGAAGAAACCCTGACCGTCGTTGCGCGTGAAGGCACGCCGCATGTGATGTGCTCTTACCTGTACGATCTGGCTGGCCTGTTCTCCGGCTTCTACGAGCACTGCCCGATCCTCAGCGCCGAAAGCGAAGAAACGCGCAATAGCCGTCTGAAGCTGGCTCTGCTGACCGCGAAAACGCTGAAACTGGGCCTGGATACTCTGGGTATTGAAACCGTCGAGCGGATGTAATTTGCAGGAAGAACCCGGCGAAAGCCGGGTTTGTTTTTTTATGCCATCGGGACGACGAAATTTTGTCGCCCCGGCAAGCGTTAACACAACCGGGGAAGATTCCCCGTCCTCAAAAGTATTTTCGTAAGTACTCCGTCAGGCAAAGAATTGCCATTGCCTGGCCATAGGGCATCGAAGTTAGCGGTATTTCCCGATAAAAATCGAGATCCGACCCCATCCCGGTACCAAACGACGTTTGCAGTAGCTCCCCTTCCGCAGAGATATTCTGCACGACCCCGCGGATCGCTTTCTCTGCGACCTGCGCATACTCCTGGCTGATATAGCGTTTGCGCACCGCTTTCAGGATCCCGTAGGCAAAACCGGCGGTCGCCGATGCTTCCAGATAGGAGTCGGGATCGTCAAGCAGCGTATGCCACAGGCCGCTGTCGTCCTGGCACCGGGCCAGCGCCGCCACCTGCGCATTCAGCACCTGCACCAGATAGCGACGAACGGCGCTGTGTTCCGGTAAATCCACCAGCTCAAGGAAATCCGGGATCACGATGGTCAGCCAGCTATTACCCCTCGCCCAACGAGCCCGGGCAAAGTTATGCCTGCCCTCGTAGTTCCAGCCGTGGAACCACAGTCCGGTCTCGCGATCCAGCAGATTCTGAACGTGCAGCAGAAACTGATACACCGCTTCCTCTACGTAGTGCGGACGATTAAGCAGCTTACCGATTTTCGCCAGCGGCAGAACGGTCATCATCAGCGTATCGTCCCACATCTGCTGGTGGTTCTCTTCCGCCAGGGTAATATGCTGCATACCGCCAGACTCGGTGCGCGGCATTTCGTTCATCGCCCACTCAGCCCAGCTATCAAGCCAGGGCAGATACGCGATATTGCCCGTCTCTTCATACCGGTAAGCCAGAGTAAGAAACGGCGCCATGGTGTTAACGTTTTTGGTGGTGGCACCCTCGGCGAAACGGTCGGAAAACCAGCCGTCGATAATGTCGCGCATCGCCGTATCGCCGGTCTGCTGGTAATACTGGTAAATGCCGTACAGGCCGACGCCGTGGGTCCACTCCCAGCCGTTCCACCCTTTGGTGTCAATGATGCGCCCGTCGTCCAGCCGCAGTAAAAATTGCCCGCTTTTATCCTGAATATTGACCAGATTATGCGTCACCTTCTGAATCAGCGCCTGCAGTTCATTGCGGGCGATAAAGCGCTCCGGCTGGCGCAGTAATGGACTATGTTTGACAGGCCAAACTTTCATATCCTTAACCTCTGTTAAATGTCGAATTCATGGCAGAACGCTGCTTCAACGCTGGCGCGGCGGGTTTATTCCGATTCAGATAGCCGATATTGTTGTTTCCCCACAGGCATTCGTACGGCATACCGGCCAGCATCTCCACCACCTCACGATCCTGGGCGCTTGCCAGTTCCGGCTGAGGGCGCCCGGATTCACGCATTTTCAGCGTTTCCGCACGCAGGACGCTGTGGGTTTGCAGATTGAGCTTAAAGCGCAGGGAAACGAGGAAACCGCAGGTCAACACCAGCAAAGTACCGACGCTGAGGATCAGCAGAATGGTATGGCTCACTTCATAAGGCTGCGTTTTCTGCCCGGAGACAAAGCCCGACATCTGCATAATGATCCCCACCAGCATCACCGCCCCGGCCTGGGAAGCTTTACGCGTCAGGGTCATAATTCCAGCGAAGATGCCTTCGCGGCGCTGACCGGTAATCACTTCATCCACGTCGGCAATATAGGTATAGGTGTTCCACGGGACATAGTTGATACCGCCGCGGCCCAGTCCAGCCACTGCGGATATCAGCAGCAGCGAGTAAACATCGCTCAGGCCGGCGTAATACAGCACCGCGTAGGAGAGCGAACTCAGGCCGAACAGCACCACCACCATGCGATACGACGGCGCGGGCCCGAAGCGAATACACAGCGGGATCATGGCGATAACCGCAATAAACTGGAAGATAGCCATAGTACCGAGCAGGTTGGAGGCCATTGCTGCTTCCTGCATCAGGACAAAAACGACATAGTAGGTAAAGACCGCATTGAAGACGTCCTGGGCGATATAGCCGCCCAGATACATGCCCAGATGCTGACGGAAGATTTTAATTCTCAGGGTCGAACTTAACTCCACAAACAGGCGGTTGAGGCTCTGAGAGAGTGTGAGGTTTTGTTTCTCCTCTTCCGCACGCAGCGCGGCTTCCGTCCACTCTTCACGCGGGCGCTCCCAGGTAAAGAACCAGACAAAGGTCAACATCATGGCGCACAGCACCGAGAACACCAGGCTGGCATAAAAGAACGAAACCGCATTGTCTTTACCGAAGATAGTCAGCAGAATTCCCGGCAGAAACGAAGCCAGAATCGCCGACATCTGCGCCATAGAAATACGCGCGCCTGAGAATTTCGTTTTTTGTTTAAAATCATCGGTCATCTCCGGCACCAGCGTTTCATACGGCACCAGAATCATGGTGTAGACAATATCAAACAGCAGATAGGTCAGCAGGTAGTACCAGAACCCCATATCCCCTACCCACATAATCGAGTAGCTAAATACGCAGGGGATACCGAGCAGGATAAAGAACTTGCGCCGGCCAAAACGTTTCCCCAGCCAGGTCGAGCCAAAGTTATCCGTCAGGAAGCCCATCAGCGGGCTGATTACCGCATCAAGAACCCTGGCGGTAGCAAAAATAAGCGTCGCCTCAATAGGGGAAAGGCCGCAGAAGGTGGTGTAGAAGTAAAGCAGCCATGCTGCCGTTAGGGCAGTAGTACCCGCCCCAAGGAAATCGCCCGATCCATAGGCAAGGTAGTTAACCAAACCGATTTTACGTGTTTTCATCGCCGTAAATCCTGTGTCTTTTTTAGAGGACTGCGAACCGCTCTTTGGCTCATTCAGCCAATAGGGAGTTGATACATGGCTACAGTAAGAACATGGGCACGGCGTTACCTTTTCATTTTTGCCAGCTAAAACCGTTCATTGGCAAAAATACAAAGAGTGGATGTACAGGGTTCACTGATTTATAAAACGACGTTTCTTTTAATGCAAAAGATGGGACCAAAAAATGAGGTGTAGCAACTGAAATAGCGCAATTAAGGATAAAATCTGCGCGGCTTCGGTCGCTGTTGATAAACCTTGCGAAAGCTGAGGAATCGGAGTAAAGACAATAGATAAAGGGTTATTTTGCGTATCTCAAGGAGGCTTGATGCCCTACTCACATCTGCTGGTCGCCGTAGCGCCAACCCCGGAGAGCCGGGTTCTTATTCAAAAAGCAGTTTCTATCGCCCGTCCGGTGAACGCGAAAGTCAGCCTGATCACCCTGGCGACGGACCCGGAGCTGTATAACCAGTTTGCCGCGCCGATGATGGAAAATTTACGCGAAGTGATGCAGGAAGAGACGCGCGGGTTTCTGGAAGAACTCGCCCGCCATGCCGACTATCCTATTGAAAAAATGACTATCGCCAGCGGCGGAATTGCTCATCATGTGAAAGATTTTTGCCATCGGCATCACGTTGACCTGGTGATCTGCGGTAACCACAATCACAGCCTGTTTTCGCGCGCAACCTGTTCGGCGAAGGATATCGTCGGCAGCAGCGGCGTTGATGTGCTGCTGGTTTGTCTGGAAAAAGGCTAGCGCCGGGGAGGCGCTAACCGTCATTGCCTCAGGCGAGTTTGGGGAAGGTCGCAACTTTACGTTCTAGCTGGCTCTCCTCGCTCCCTGGCTCAATCTCCTTTAGATCGGCAATAAACCGTTCCTGCCAGTGATGTATATCGTTATCTTTAATCACCGCCAGCATGGCCGAATGGCGGGCAATACGCTCGGCCAAAGGCATGGTTAACGCCTGGTCCAGCGCGGCGGCGACCTCATCGCGATCGTAAGGATTAACGATTAAAGCCGTCGGGAGCTCATTCGCCGCACCGGCGAACTGTGACAGTACCAGCACGCCCGGATTCTGCGGATCCTGTGCGGCAACATACTCTTTCGCCACCAGATTCATCCCATCGCGCAGCGGCGTAACCAGCCCGACGTCCGAGTAGCGGAATATTTTCATCAACAGCTTACGTTCAAAGTGCTGGTTCAGATAATAAAGCGGCGTCCAGCCCAGCTGGCCATACTGACCGTTAATGCGTCCGGCCGCGGTTTCCAGCTGGTGACGAATATCCTGATAGGCCTGCACCTCCCCGCGCGAGGTCGGGGCAATCTGGGTATAACGAATTTTGCCGTGGTGCTGGGGGTAGTTTTCCAGCAGCGCCTCGTAGGCCAGGAATCGCTCCGGTAGCCCCTTTGAGTAATCCAGACGCTCAACGGAAAAAATATTCTGCACGTTCTTCAGTTCGCTTTTCAGCTGCGCCAGCTTCGGCGGCAGCGGCCCTTTAGCGCTCCGCGCTATCTCTTGCGGATCGATCCCTATCGGATAGACTTCGGTCTGGAAAGGTTTACCCCAGGCAACATGCTTTTTCCCGCCGCGGGTTGTCAGGCGGGTCTGCATTGAAACGCTATCGAGGAACGCCAGTCGGTCGCTCTCGGTCTGGAAACCGAGCAAATCGTAATCACACAGCTGTTCAAGCAGCTCTGCATGCGGTGGCAAGGCGTTAAATACTTCCGGCGTCGGGAACGGAATATGTAAAAAGAAACCGATACGATTATTGATGCCGCGCTGGCGCAGTTCGCTGGCTAACGGCAGCAGGTGGTAATCGTGGATCCACACGATATCGTCAGATTCAATCAGCGGCAGCAGCTTATCTGCCAGGGTCGCATTGACACGTTGATAGCCCTCCCAGGCTTCACGCTGAAAATCGACCAGGTCAAGACGATAATGGAATGCGGGCCATAACACGGCGTTGGAAAAGCGGTTGTAGTATTCGTCGTGATCCTGCTCGCTAAGGTTAAATGAAGCCCAGGTTATATTTCCCTGCGTCACTTTTTTTAACGGCTGCTGGTCGTCACCGATTTCCCCACTCCAGCCGAACCACAATCCTCCGGCTGCTTTTAATGCCCCCATAATCCCCACGGCAAGGCCACCGGCGCTGGCCTTTTTATCATCCGGCGGGGCAATACGATTAGATACTACTACTAAGCGACTCATAGCCATCTCTCCTGTCGGTTAGCGCATCTGGTTGTTGCCCATGATTCGCGATGTTACTAATCCAAAGATGAACAGCGGCCACGTCAGGCAAGCGCCAACGAGCCTGAGTTTCGCCGCCGCCCACTTTGACCGAGACGCCATTCAATTGATTGACGACGCTAAAACCGGCTTCATCGGTCAGATCATCACCGACAAAAACCGGCTTGCGTCCTTTGAATGGAGCTTCCTGCATAAAAGCGGCTATTGCTTCACCTTTATTCACTCCGCGCGGTTTAATTTCCACCACGCATTTGCCCGGCTGTAAAGCCAGAATGGGATGGCGCTGGACTACGGTTTGCGCCAACGCCAGTACCGCCTGCTGCTGTTGAGGCGCCTGTCTGTAGTGCAGAGCGAAAGCCATCCCCTTACTTTCCAGCTCGCATCCTGGCAAAGCGTCTAGCGCTTTCGTCAGCTCCCCAGACAGCGCCTTCTGCAGTGAATCAGGTAAAGAGACAATGTGCGTTTTACCATTGATGTCACGGCGCTCAGCCCCGTGGACGCCGGCAAGCGGCAGCCGATAAGGACGGGTGAGCTCATCCAGCTCAATCATTGAGCGCCCTGAAATCAATGCCACCGCTCCGTTATGCTGCTGAACAAGCTGGCGCAGCGTCTGCAGAACATCGGCCGGAATAATTACCTGATCGGGATGGGGTTTGATACCGGCAAGGGTACCGTCGAGGTCAAAGAAAAAAGCGTAGTTTCCGGTTAACGCAGGCGGTACATAAATCTGGTCAGCCACCCTGTCTCCTCCTTATCATGGCCAGCAACATGCTGGGTGTTAAATTATTGTAGCCATGTAAGTATAGACAGTGTGACCAACCTCGCCATTTTTGATAGTCATCGCCAGCGCAACGGGCGCTGGCGAGGGTTTAGGATTAAACTGAAAAGTTGGACAAATTAAACTGTACGTTTCGCTTTCTGTTTGTAGCGGTCAAAAATAACCGCCGCCAGTAAAATCACCCCGCGAACGACATACTGTGAGAACGGAGAGATGTTCAGCAGGTTCATTGCATTCTCTACCGTCCCGAGGATAAGTATCCCGGCCACTACGTAGGAGATCTTACCGATCCCGCCCTTCAGCGATACGCCTCCCAGCACGCAGGCCGATATGACAATCAGCTCATAGCCAATTGAGGTCATCGGCTGGCCGCTGGTCATGCGCGAAGCGAGAATAATGCCCGCTGCCGCTGACACGAGGCCTGAAAGAACGAAAATAATAATCTTGGTTCGCACTACGGGAACGCCCGCCAGACGCGCGGCCTCCTCATTACCGCCAATCGCCAGAGTATTGCGGCCAAAAGTGGTTTTATTCAGCAGCAGGCCAAAAACGATCAAGCAGGCAACGGTCAACCAGATAGGCGCAGGCAGACCAAACCAGTTGGCATAGCCAAGGGTAAAGAAGCGCTCGTCTTCAATCCCCACCGCTTTACCATCGGAGATGATATAGGCCAGACCGCGAACAATCTGCATGGTGGCAAGAGTGGTAATCAGAGCGTTAATCTTCAAACGGGCAATCACGAAACCGTTGACCAGCCCGCTTAATGCGCCGAGCAGCAGGCCGGCTGCGATACCAATCCACATGCTTTCAGTCAGGTTAATCACTACCGCCGTGGTCACCCCAGCGCAGGCAATAACCGAGGCGACCGATAAATCAAAATCGCCGGATGCCAGGCAAAACAGCATTCCGCAGGCCACCATTCCGGACATAGAAATGGCCAGCCCCAGGCCTTTCATATTTATAAATGAGGCAAAATTGGGCACAAAAATCACGCAGCCAATAAACAGCACGGCGAAAACAACCAGCATGCCGAACTGATCCCAGATGCGAGAGAAGCTAAAAGCCGACCGGGTAGTACCTGAAGTGGTAACTGATGACATCATAGACTCCTTACTCAGGCGACCGCCTGGCTCACTTTTGGCATGGCAAGGCTCAAAGCCTGCTGTTCATTCGCATGTTCATGCAGCAATTCTCCGGCAATCTCACCCTCGCGCATCACCACGATGCGATCGGCAACGCCGAGAACTTCAGGTAGATCGCTGGAAGCAAAGACCACCGCGACGCCAGATGCCGCTAATGCATAGATAACGTTGTAGATTTCATGTTTCGCGCCCACATCAATGCCGCGGGTTGGCTCGTCCAGCAGGATGACTTTCATCTCTTCCGACAGCCAGCGGCCGAGGATCGCCTTCTGCTGATTGCCGCCGGAGAGATTCATAATCAGCTGTTCTGCCCCGGGCGTTTTGATGTTCAGCGACTTAATATGCTGGTCGGCGTTCTCCGCTTCCCAGACGTTGTTGATAAAGCAGCCCGCCAGAATATGCTTGCGACGAGCGCTGATATTGATGTTGTCGCGTACCGAGTGAACCGGAATGATGCCCTCCGCTTTGCGATCTTCCGGGCAAAGCATCATCCCGGCCTGAATCGCCTGCGCCGGCTTGCGGATATCAATTGCCTCGCCGTCGATATACACCTGACCGCCCGTTATTTTGCTGCCGCCAAACAAGCCTTTCATGAGTTCGCTGCGCCCGGCCCCCACCAGACCAAACAGGCCGACGATCTCGCCGCTGCGTACCGAGAGGCTGACAGGCTGCCGCACGCCGGGCGCTTTCACCTGCTCAAGGCGCAAACGCTCTTTACCGTATTCTCGCGGCTGCCAGCCGTAGATATCACCCAGTTCACGTCCGACCATCGCTTGTACCAGGGCGTCGTGGTTCACCTCCTGCATATTGTCGAAGGTGCATACGTAGCGGCCATCTTTGAATACCGTAATGGCGTCGCTTAACGCAAAGATCTCTTCCATTCGGTGGGATACGTAAATAATTACCCGCCCTTCCTGGCGCAGTTCGCGAATAACCCGAAACAGATTTTCGATTTCCCTGGCCGACAAAGAGCTGGTGGGTTCGTCAAAAGCGATAATTTTGGCGTTACGCGCCAGCGCTTTCGCAATCTCCACCATCTGCCATTGACCAATTGACAGATATTTCAACGGCGTTTCAGGGTCGATATCCAGCCCCAGATGTTTCAGCTGCAGGCCGGCTTCATAATTCAGTAGCGAGCGGTTAACGATCCCACCTTTATGCGGTAGTTGTCCGAGGTAGATATTTTCCGCTACGGTCATTTCCGGGATTAGATGCAGCTCCTGATAGATAATCGCCACCCCGGCGTTCAGCGCGTCGGTGGTGTGATTAAACGCCTTCTGCTGGCCGCAGATTCGCAGATTGCCGGCAGTGGGTATGTAGTTACCGCTGAGAATCTTCAGCAATGTGGATTTCCCGGCGCCGTTTTCTCCCATCAGAGCGTGAACTTGCCCGGCATAGCAGCCAAAGCTAATGTCGGACAGCGCTTTAACGCCCGGGAATGTCATGGTGATACCGTGAAATGAGAGATAAGGGGTAGACTGTTGCATAACGACTCCGCTTTTCTGTACTGAGCCTCTCGCTCAAAGCAAGAGGCTCGGTCAACCGGCCTTACAGCCCTTTTTTCGCCAGCTCTTCTTTAAAGTTGTCGCGGGTTATCAGCACCACGTCGGTTACCGCAGTGAATTTCGGCGGCTCAACGTCTTTCGTCACCCAGTTGTAAAGCATCTCGCTGGTTTTATAACCGTGAATATCCGGGCTTGGCAGCAACGAGCCATAGAATCCGGTAGCCTGCGCTTTGGAAAGCTCGTTCACCGCATCAACACCGTTAATCCCAATGCCGATAACATCTGGCGCTTTAAAACCCTGGCCTTCGGTCGCGCGTACGCCGCCCAGAACGGTGTTGTCATTCATACCGACGATCAACCAGTGCTTAACCTCCGGATGCTGAACCAGCATGGAGTTACCGGCATCAAAAGCGCCGGGAATATCGTTTGATTTAGTGGGTACACGATAGATTTGTTGCGCCGGGAAACCCGCGGCTTTCAGAGCGTCCATTGAACCGGTAGTGCGGCGACGGGCGGTATCGAGTTCATCGGAAGTGATCGCCATAACTGCGGTATCTTTTACGTCCCAGCCGCGCTTCTGCATCTCTTTATACAGCTCTTGTCCCTGGCGCGCGCCGATTTCACTGGCTGCCATCATCACCAACGGCACGCTATCCATCGGTTTGCCCTTGGCATTGACGAACTGGTCATCGACGGTAATAACTTTCATATCATAACCGCGCGCTTTGGCGACAATGGCAGAGCCGAGTTTAGGATCCGGGGTACAAATGACGAAGCCTTTGGCTCCGCTGGCCGCCAGGCTATCAATGGCGTTGAGGGTTTTCTCGCCGTCGGGAACAGCAATTTTGATGACATCGAAACCTAAATCTTTACCGGCCTTATCGGCAAATTTCCACTCGGTTTGAAACCATGGCTCTTCAGGCTGCTTAACCAGAAAACCCAGCTTAAGCGTCTCGGCCATAGCTGATTGTGACATAACGGCAGCGAGACCCACCGCCGCCAGCGCTTTAGTAAATTTGTGCATGGTAAACTCCAGCTTTAATTCGCTTTTATGTAGGGGAAAGTAAGACTTATATTTTTAATCGGACGCAAAACAAGGCATTAGGAAAATCTCAATCATGACTGCCGTTGTTAAAATAGTATTAACCGGAAATTATTTCTCCATACGAGAGCGCAATCACATCGCGGAATTACAGTAATTGCGTACATAAAAACAGCGAAAAAAGACATAAAAAAAGCGCTAATTGTCGGACAATTAGCGCCAGCCGCAGCAATATTCTCTATATCATCAGCAGAGTTATCCTTGTTGATATCACCAGCGACAATAAATATGCTCCGCATGATTACGTACAGTCGCCTCATCCCCTAATACGCGGGCGGCAACGGTAAAAGCAAAATCAAAGACGTGGCCTAATCCTTTACCGCTGATCAAATTCCCATCTTCTACTACCGCCTGGTCAACGTACTCTCCGTCTGAAACCTGTTGCCATAAATCTCCAGAGCAAACGTAACGGCGCCCTTTTAACAGACCATTGCCGCCAAGGACTCTCGCGGCTGCCGAGCAGACAGGACAGATCAGCTTACCCGCCGCATCGTGGGCGGCAATAAACGCCACGACTTCCTGACTGGCGGCAAGATTCACGCTCCCCTGCGGGCCACCGGGGAGAACCACGGCATCATATAGCCTGTCGCTGCGTTCTGTTAACGTGCTGTCCGCCACCATCGGAATATCATGATAGCTCACCACCGCGCGCGTCCCGGCGCAGGACAACAGTTCTGCATCAAGATGCACGCGACGAAGGATATCGATGACCACAATCGCCTCCGCCTCTTCAAAACCCGGCGCCAGTAGCACCGCTACTTTTTTCATTTTCTTCTCCTTCGGATAGCCTGTTATTAATAATATTTTTACAAAATCAGCATTTTTTTAAACCAACATCATAATCATCTCTATTTCGTAGGAAGAAAAATGATCTAGCGCATTTTCCTCATCTACCGCTACAGGCTAACACAAAAAGAGAACGCAAAATCAATATTTTTAAAATTCAATTTCATTGCAAAATAAGTCTTTATAATCAATCAAAAAAAACCATCACGATAAATACATAGAAATATAACAATAAAGTCATTAAAAACAATTAAACGTAAGTAATTACTATTACTTACACCATCATATAAAGTTAAATGTAGATGTTGTAACGAACTGTAAATATCAAATATTGAGAGTTTTCTTAATCCCTATATAGCGCTATCCTGTATTCGTTGATGCACAAAATTTAATTTAATCAGGTACGCAGAACTTCTGAATATTAATATGAAGAATTAATCCTTGCATACCGTAAATTCCACGCCAGCGCCTGATATCGATGAATCAGGGTATGGCACAGGTCCCCTTCCAGGGTAAATAAGGATATTTTTATGGTCGTTCCAGGAATGGTCCAAAAACTTAATAATCAAATGAATCTTGAGTTCCATACTTCAAATTTGTATCTGCATTTAAGCGAATGGTGCACTCAGCATCGTCTGAACGGTACAGCGACTTTTCTCCGTAACCGGGCGCAGTCCAGCATCACGCAGATGATGCGGGTATTTGATTTCATGAAAAAATCCGGAGCCTGGCCTGTCGTTAAGGCGGAAGGAACCTTCCGCTCCGAATGTACTTCTCTTGAAGACCTTTTTAGCAAAACAGTCGAAGATTATCAGCAACGCAGCAGCATGCTTTCTGGCCTCGCTGAAGAGGCGAAGGCGCAAAGCGATGACTCAACTCTCCGCTTTCTGACGCAGCTCGCTAAAGAGCAGCATCAGGATGGTATGCTGCTGGAAACAATTCTCGACGAAGTTCGTCATGCCAGGAAAAGCGGGACATGCATACAACAAACCGATCGTCACCTGCTTGAGCTGGTCAGCAAGCAGCACGGCTAAAAGCCGGAAAACAGATGTTAACCAGCAATAAATCGTCAGAATCACGCAGATATGCGATCGATTACTTCATCATTCGTCCTTTCCAGACCAATCTTTTTCGGCGCTTAGGCGCCGTTTTTATTCCTGAAAAGCATTAAAAAATTTTAACTGGATCTCATTACCGCTCAGGCAGGGGAATTAGCGGGTTGATAGTGATCTGGATCACATTTAAAACTCATGATTGATAATATAAAAAAACAACGTTTCAAAAATTTAAAACATGAGGTTTATTTTAATGGCAAGATGTACGGCTTCAGCTCCTCAGGGGCTGCCGGGAAGACCGATTTTGTTACGCCATCAGTTAGCCTACGGCGGCGGAAATTTGTTGGGAAGCGGAGCGTTGGCAATCAGCGGCGCATGGCTGCTCTATTTTTATACAACCTTCTGCGGGCTGACGCTGATCGAAGCCTCCTTTATTTTCTCCGTCGCCAGCATTATTGACGCTATTAGTAACCCGCTAATGGGCTATCTCACCGATAATTTTGGCAAAACGCGGCTGGGTAAACGCTTTGGCAGACGCCGCTTCTTTTTATTAATTGGCATCCCGCTAATGATGTTTTACCCGCTGCTCTGGGTTGAAGGCCTGAGCTTCTGGTACTACCTCTGCACCTACGTCATTTTTGAAATCATTTATACCTCGATCATGGTCCCCTATGAAACATTAGCGACCGAAATGACCGATGATTTCTCACTGCGCTCTAAGCTTACCGGCTACAAAGCGATTTTCGGCAAACTGGCTAACTTCCTGGCGGCATTTATTCCGGGACAGTTTATTCTGCTTTATGGCAAAGATTCCGCCACCCCGTTTTTCCTGACCGGACTCACCTATGGCGTCATTCTCATCATCGCTATCTCCTGCCTGTGGTATTGCAGCTGGGAGCGCCCGCGCGAAGCTGAAATCAGCCCGGGGAAGAAAATGGGGTTGCTCAATACCCTTCTCATGCTGGCGAAAGATATGCGCTCTACGTTTTATCTACGCGTATTCCGTAAACACCTTGGCATGTATCTCTGCGGTTTTGGCGCCGAATGGCTGTTCGCCTCTATCTTCACGTACTTTGTCATTTTCGTTCTCCAACACGATCCGGCGATGGTAGCAGGACTCAACAGCCTGAACTCTATCCTGCAGCTAATATCAACGGCTTTGTTTATTGGTCTGTGCGTCAAGAAAGGCTTCAGCAAACCTTATATTCTGGCGCTGGGCGTAGTTATCTTTGCCGTTCTGCTCTATACCTCTCTGTGGTTCTTCCATTTACCGGCACATCTGGCAACGATACTGATGTTTGGCATTACGGTGCTGTTCGGCCTGGGTACCGGCGGCGTGTATTACATTCCGTGGACCGTCTACACCTTTTTAGCTGATGTTGATGAAATCTATACCGGCCGCCGCCGCGAAGGTGTCTATGCGGGAGCGATGACCTTCTCCGGTAAGATTTTGCGCTCGATTATCGTCTTTTCAATGGGGGCTATCCTTAGCTTCTATGGATTTCAGTCAAAGGCGCATACCCAGCCAGAGAGCGCGGTTACCGCTATTGCGGCGGTATTCTGTGTTGGCATTATCCTGCTGGCTCTCGCAGCTATTGTGTTCAGTAAGCAAATGAAACTTGATCGCAAAACGCACCTGGTGGTTTTACAGGAAGTGGCTCGTATCAAAGCCGGAGGAAAAATTGCCGATATCGCACCGGACGTGCGCCTTATCGTTGAAGATTTAGTCGGCCATCGTTACGAAGAGTGCTGGGGCAACAGCAGACTGTTCAAAAATACGCAGGAGACCGCAGTTCAAACCGCCGTCTCCCACTAAACACAAATAACGCCCCGCTATCATCCTGATGGTGGGGCTTACACAGCTAGTGCGTTTCTTCCTGCGGCGTAAACTTCAGTTCAATCAGCGCGATAGCCTTTTGTACAGCTCGTAGCGTCACCGGGTCAGCTGATGCAGGGTGGCTGGCAAAATCGATAGCTTTTAGCTGAGTGGTCATTTTTTCGCGTACCTCGACAGGGGCAATGATATCAATGACGTCGAGGATCTGTTTAATAACTAACTGGCAGGCAACAACGTCAGAAACCAGCTCATCGTGTTCAGTAAGGCGTTGGGACATTTTTCGCTCCTTTTTTCAGGAGCGTAATAGTAACCTAAATTCTGAGATATAAAAAAACCTGCCGCGGCAGGTTTTTAATCAGAACATCGCACCGGGCGGTACATCTTTAAAGGTTTTGCAGTAGTTTTCGAACATGCTTTTCAGGATTTTGCGCAGTTTCATGGCTTGCTCCATTTTTGTTATGCAGGTGTTAATTTTACACAGCAATAATATGACACCCATCACAAAAATCAATCGAAATGTGCGTTAAATCACCTTTTTTATATAGGAATTTTATCTTTTAAACAAAATGAGCTTAGCCGGATAGTTCTAAGCTGAACGTTCCACGCAAATCCGGGCTCTCTTTGCTATGGCTGCGACACAATAATGAGTACAAATACGTCTTCCAGGGACGACCGCTCTTTTTCAGCACCGGCTTTGCTGGTGGCTGGCGCGTTTTTTATGGAGTTTCTCGACGGCACGGTGATTGCCACTGCTCTTCCCGACATGGCGAAGGACTTCGGCGTGACGGCAGTTGACCTCAACATCGGGATCAGCGCCTACCTTATTACTCTTGCGGTATTGATACCGGCCAGCGGCTGGATTGCGGATCGGTTTGGCGCCCGGAAGATCTTTACTCTGGCGCTGGTGATTTTTACTCTGGCTTCAGTGTTCTGTGGGCTCTCGACCGATATTGATGTGTTTGTCGCGATGCGTATTCTTCAGGGAACAGGCGGTGCGCTGATGGTTCCCGTCGGCCGACTGGCGGTACTACGAACCACTCCAAAGCATCAGCTGATTAAAGCGATTGCCACCCTGACCTGGCCTGCGCTGGTCGCGCCCATTATTGGCCCGCCGCTGGGGGGATTTATTACCCGCTATGCCAGCTGGCACTGGATTTTCTTTATTAATGTGCCGCTCGGGCTTGCCGCTATCGTCCTGTCGCTGCGTATCATCCCAAATATTCGCGAAGATGAGCGCCGGCCTTTCGATCTTTCCGGCTTTCTTGCCACCTCGGTGGCGATGATTAGCCTGGTTGCGGCCATGGAACTTCTCGGCGATCGCCAGCCTCTGGGATGGCAGCCCCTGACTCTGCTGGTCCTGGGCTTCGCCTGTATGCTCTTCTCACTGCGGCACTTCCGCCGAGCGGCATGGCCAATGGTGCGCCTGGATGCCCTGCAGATACCTACCTTCCGGGTCACAATGTACGGAGGCTCTCTGTTTCGCGCCTCAATTAGCGCTGTCCCGTTTCTGCTGCCGCTGCTTTTCCAGGTCGGATTTGGTATGGATCCGTTTCATTCGGGGCTGCTGGTGCTGGCCGTGTTTGTCGGTAACCTGACCATTAAACCACTGACAACGCCGCTGATCCGCTGGTTGGGTTTTCGCCGCCTGCTGTTAATTAACGGTGCATTAAACGTTTTCTCGCTGTTGGCCTGCGCTTTTTTAACCCCGCATACGCCGGTTTGGCTCATCTTTGTGATTCTCTATCTCGGCGGGGTCTTCCGATCGATTCAATTTACCGGTATCAGCACCCTTGCTTTTGCCGATGTGCCTTCCGCACAAATGAGCTATGCCAATACGCTGTTCAGCACCGCATCCCAGCTGGCCGTTGGGCTAGGGATAACGCTTGGAGCGATAGGTATTCGTATTGGCGAAGAGTTCAGCGAATGGCTTACGCTTTCTCAGCTTCCAGGCATCAGCTTCCGCCTGTCGTTTATCTTTATTGCGCTGATTTGCCTGGTCGGCATGATTGATACTCTGCATCTGACAAAAGATGCGGGTAGCAGCGTGTCGAACAAAAAGAAATAGATAAAGAAAAGGCCAGCAGCGCTGGCCTAGCATAGGATGTATTAATCGATTAACCGACAATCTGACGAACGAACGCTTCGATCTCTTTGTCCTGGCAGTTCTCAAAGAAGCACTGCTGGAAACGAGGGCCAGAAACGGCGGTTTTCACCAGTTCAGGGTCGATTGCGCGCAGCGTATCCAGATAGTTTTCCTTAACAACGGCAGCTTTGACCGTATTCAGGATCCCGGCATTGCGTACCTGAGGCTCTTTACGTTCCGGCGGATAACCCTCGCCTTTGCGGCCGGTGAAGGCTTTTTCAAAAATAAAGCGCACGTTCAGCTCTGCGCCCCAGCCAAATCCTTTGGCAAACGGCAGTGAAAGCGCGTTACCATTATTAATCTGCGCAAACAGGAACGCGTCTGCAGGGTCGATGCAGTAGCCGCAAACCACACCAGGATGAATATTCAGCGACATCATCGCGCCCTGGCCGGTACCGCAGCCGGTCACCACAAAATCTACCGCTTTAGCGTTGAGCAAAATGCTGGCCATGATGCCAAGATGAATATAAGTCAGGTGATGGTCGTTTTCATCGCTCATCCCAACGTTATAAACCGGGAAACCTTTCTCGCCGGCAACAGCGTTTAACTCATTGAGGATGATGGCGTTTTTGTTCGCCTGGCTGTTTTCCATCATCAGTGCGATTTTCATGCTTTACTCTCCTGAATGCAGTGCGGGCTCTCCCGCGATAGTTCGTTAGCGTTGTCAGAAACAATACTACCTTACGAACATACTTTCAAATTTTATGAAAAGTTGTTTTATAAATTGCATCTCGCCTCACACTTTTGTCTCTCACCCCAGTCTGACCGGCTCTCATCACTCCGCTTCATCGCCAACGCAACCCACTCATTCAGTCGCAGTCTGACCACTGATTCGGAACAGGTTGGCCGAGCGATGAATCGCATTAAATATTAAATTAAAACCATTCTCATTATTATTAAACTGCCAATGCGTGTTATTCCCATTTGCATTATTAATAAATCATTTTATTAATTTACTTTTTGCAAATAAATTAATAACAAATTATAGTGAGCGCACAATAATTCCTTATTCTATTACCCGGAGCACCCTGATGCTAAAAACTGAAATGATCGACAAGCTTAATGCGCAAATGAATCTTGAGCTTTATTCTTCTCTGCTTTATCAGCAAATGAGCGCCTGGTGCAGCTATCACAGTTTTGAAGGCGCAGCCGCGTTTCTGCGTCGCCACGCGCAGGAAGAGATGACCCATATGCAGCGCCTGTTTGACTATCTGACGGATACCGGCAGCCTGCCCAATATCACCGCCATTGCGTCCCCGGTTGCCGAATATACCTCTCTGGATGAGCTGTTTCGCGCGACCTACGAACATGAACAATTAATTACGCAGAAAATTAACGAACTGGCCCACGCGGCAATGACCAGCCAGGATTATCCGACATTTAATTTCCTGCAATGGTACGTCGCTGAACAGCACGAAGAAGAGAAACTGTTTAAATCCGTTATTGATAAACTGACCCTCGCAGGTAAGAGCGGCGAAGGTCTGTACTTTATTGATAAGGATCTGGCTACGCTCGATACGCAAAATTAATAAAGCCGGCAGCGAGATTCAGCGCTCGCTGCCCCATTCAATGACGGCATATTTTACTTTCGTGCGTATTGAATCCTTTATTAGCGGCAATAAACTTCCCTTTCTTCTGCAAAAAAGCCACCAGTTCTGCTGCGCTCAGATTTTCCGCCGAGCAGGTATGGAATCTGGCCTCTTCGCCGAAAAGAGCGATAATTGCCGCTTCCAGCGTAGCAACGGTGTACTGCTCGCCTGATGCAAGCATCATCTGTAGAACCTCGTGACCATGAATAGATGGCATACTTCCTCCCGTAAAACCTGCAGAATAAACCAGTCCGGGCCGCAGATTCTTGCGCCAGCGCAGTATTAAAGCAGCCTCTCTACAGCTGTAAATATCTCATTACACACCCTGTAACCCTCATTTGACGAACTCACTGATTTCACATACTCTGCGCGGCATAATTAATTGTGTATTCGCTAATGGATAGAGAAAAGCGTGAAGAACCGCACTCTGGGTAGTATTTTAATCGTCGCCGGCACCACAATCGGCGCAGGCATGCTGGCGATGCCGCTGGCATCGGCGGGCGTCGGTTTCGGCGTCACGTTAGGTTTACTGATAACGCTGTGGGCCTTGATGTGTTACACCGCCTTACTGCTACTGGAAGTCTATCAGCACGTACCGGCTGATATGGGATTGGGTTCGCTGGCGGCACGCTATCTGGGGCGTTACGGGCAGTGGGCTACCGGGTTTTGCATGCTGTTCCTGATGTACGCTCTTACGGCCGCTTATATTAGCGGCGCCGGCGAGCTTCTGGCCTCAAGTCTCAATCAATGGCTGGACTGGAACCTGCCTCCCGGAGCTGGGGTCCTGATTTTTACCGCAATCGGCGGGACCGTCGTGTGCATCGGAACGTCGCTGGTTGACCTTTTTAACCGCTTTTTATTCAGCGCAAAAATTATTTTTCTCGCCATTATGCTGGTGCTTCTCCTGCCGCATATCCATCGGATAAACCTGCTGACTCTGCCGCTACAGCAAGGCCTGGCGCTGTCGGCGATTCCGGTAATTTTCACGTCGTTTGGTTTCCACGGCAGCATACCCAGTATTGTTAGCTACCTTGGTGGTGATATTCGTAAACTGCGCCGGGTATTTGTTATCGGAAGCTTTATTCCTCTGGTCGCCTATATTTTCTGGCAGCTGGCGACCCTTGGCAGTATTGACTCCCCCGCTTTTACCGCACTGCTGGCAAAAAATGCCGGGCTTAATGGACTGCTGGAAGCTATTCGTGAAGTCGTTGCTTCATCGCACGTTGAGCTGGCGGTACATCTGTTTGCCGATCTGGCGCTGGCGACGTCGTTCCTCGGCGTAGCGCTTGGACTATTTGACTATCTGGCCGATCTGTTTCAACGTCAGAACAGCGTCAGAGGGCGGATACAAAGCGGTCTGATTACCTTTTTACCTCCTCTGGCCTTCGCGCTATTCTATCCACGTGGTTTCGTCATGGCTTTAGGCTACGCGGGCGTCGCGCTGGCGGTGCTCGCGCTTATGCTGCCTTCGCTTTTAGTCATGAAGAGCCGCCAACAGCATCCTGATGCCGCCTGGCGGGTTGCGGGCGGCACAGCGGCGCTGTGGCTCGTTCTGCTGTGCGGCATTGCTATCGTAACGATCCAATTTGCGATTGTCGCCGGTTTGCTTCCTGCAGTGGGATAACGAGAAAGGGCCAGTTGGCCCTTTCTTTTATTTAGATAAACAGCACTGCTTGTATTTCTTACCGCTGCCGCAAGGACAAGGATCGTTGCGTCCGATCTTCGCCTCATTTCTGACAGGCTGCTGAACTTCTGCCGGTTGAGCATGCTCGGTCCAGTAGTTGTAAAGCGCCAGGGCGGCAGGACGGATCCGTTCAACGCTGGCGATAAACGCTTCAGCGGATAATTCATCAAGCGCCTCGAAACGCTCCTCGGTACCGTGCAGAGCGATAACGTCGAGTTCCGCCTGCAGCCCTGCTGGCAAAGCTGACCAGTCGCTCAATCCGACGCCGCGCATATAGCCAAAGCACCACTCTTCAACGATAGTAAGCTCCTGCCCTTCCTCTTCACGGCTGCCAAACATCGGCTCGAACTGATCGGGATAATCGCTTAAACGCTCGGCAATATCGCTCATTTGCTGCAGCGTCAGGTTAACGAAACGATCGCGCTCGCGATCGTTGGCCCAGCGCGGCACGTTATCCGCCCCGCCCCAGATAGCTATCAACCACTGCGCAGGTTCAATCTCCACGGGCCCGGAGAGAATCGCGGTCAGCAAGCCATCCAGTTCGGCAACGTCCATGATGGTGCCTTCTACCGCGTATTTCGACAGGACATCGTCCAGCCATTCAACTTCGCTTTCGTTCAGGGGTCCAGTTTTCATAAACAGGCTCATCGTCGTAAAAAATGGCGCTTACAGTAGCGGAAATAGCGAGAGAAAACTACCCGACTACTGAAGCTTGAGATGACGAACAGTCTCCGCAATTTCGCTAAAGGCATCAGAAGAAAGCGGTAACAGCGGTCGCGGTAAGCAGTCCTCAGCACACAGACCAAGGATCGCTGCCGCTGCGGCGGTAACTCGCAGGCTACCGCCATACTTTCGGTATAACATCCACAGCGGCTCCAGCCTGGCGCCGATCGCCGTCGCCTGCTGCGCATCACCCCGCCTCGCGGCCGCCACTATTTCCATGGCTATCTGTGGGAAAAGCCCAGCACACACCGAATACCAGATCTCACAGCCGGCGTTCAGACCATCTGCCGCGCAGGCATCGCCGCTAATGCCGATAGTCACGCTAGCGGGTAGCTGCTGTCGCAGGCCGTGAATCCGATGGACGACTTCGTTTTGAGCCGGAGCCGGTATTTTAATCGAGGCAATCCCCGGCAGAGCGGCAATTGCGCCTTTGAGCGCATCCGAAGTAGAAATATGTGTGGTCACAGGATTGTCGTAAACACAAACTGGTACAGAAACATGTCGCGTAACCGTCTGATAGAACGTCAAAATCTCTTCTTCCGTCAGGGGCTGATAAGCAATTGTCGGCAGAAGGAGCGCGTTAGCGCCTGCCTGCTGCGCGTCTTCTGCCAGACGGAGAACCTGGTCGGTGCCCACCGCTCCGATACCGACCATAACAGGAATCGCGCCAGCATGATTTTTTGCCTGGCGGATAACCTGCATTCGCTGTTCACGGCTCAGGTAGGCATAGCTTCCCGTGGAACCCAGCACGCCGAGTGAATCAACTTCACTGTCAACCAGTCGAGTTAAAATTCGCGCAAAAGCGGTTTCATCAACAACATGATGCTTTAACGGCGTTAGAGGAAAAGCGCACAGACCAGTGAACATGTCGACCCCACTTATTGAAATAATGATTGATGGCCGGAAGATACTAACAGCAGGAGATGACTTTGTCCTGGGACAAAGAGAGTATGCGGTGAGAATGATGCTCTGCAGAGATGTTATAAGAGACAAAAACAAAAAAACCACCCGTAGGTGGTTTCACGACACTGCTTATTGCTTTGATTATTCTGTTTTTATCCCAATGGTACCCGGAGCGGGACTTGAACCCGCACAGCGCGAACGCCGAGGGATTTTAAATCCCTTGTGTCTACCGATTCCACCATCCGGGCTCGGGATAGAAATTGGAGGCGCGTTCCGGAGTCGAACCGGACTAGACGGATTTGCAATCCGCTACATAACCGCTTTGCTAACGCGCCTTAATGCTTTAACACCCGCGAATGCCGATGTTTTAAACTGGAGCGGGAAACGAGACTCGAACTCGCGACCCCGACCTTGGCAAGGTCGTGCTCTACCAACTGAGCTATTCCCGCATCATCAAGCTAATTTGCTAATTAGTTGATTTTGTTATCGTCTGCCAGACTATGCTGCCGTTCGATGCGTTGCATTCTACTTACCTGGCGCAATGAGTCAACGATATTTTTTAAAACCTTGTGTTATTTGCTGAAAATTACGCCGAAACGATCACTGTTCAAGCAAATCGCCGCGCGCCGCGTTCAAATATTGCAGCATGGACCACAAAGTCAGTACCGCCGCCACGAGGAACAGACCAATCCCGGCCCACTCAACCCAGATATTTGGCCGCCACAGCATCCACACCAGCGCCGCCATTTGCGCCGTGGTTTTGACTTTACCTATCCAGGATACCGCTACGCTGCTGCGCTTACCCAGTTCCGCCATCCACTCACGCAGGGCGGAGATAATAATTTCCCGGGCAATCATCGTTGCGGCCGGTAACGTCACCCACCAGGTATGATAATGCTCGGCAACCAGTACCATGGCGATAGCAACCATAACTTTATCCGCTACCGGATCGAGGAAAGCACCGAAACGGGTGCTTTGATTCCAGCGACGAGCCAGGTAGCCATCGAACCAGTCGGTCACGGCGGCAACAAAAAAAATCAGCGCGCAGACAAAAGGAGCCCAGGCAAACGGCAGATAAAACGCCAGCACAAAGAATGGGATAAGAATGACGCGAAACAGAGTAAGCAACGTAGGGATATTAAATTGCATAGTAACGGGTAACTATCTGTTGTAAGTAAAAATTAGCCCTATGTTGCTACAGAGCCCCTAATGTTTCAACGAGTAGAAGATCTTTTCTGCCAGACCGTGAGATATACCCGGTACTTTGGCAATTTCTTCGACGCTGGCTTTCTGCAATCCCTGCAGACCGCCCATATATTTGAGCAGCATTTGTCGACGTTTGGGTCCGACTCCTTCAATAGTTTCCAGCGTACTGGTGCTTTTTACTTTTGCCCGTTTTTTACGGTGGCCGGTAATCGCATGATCGTGCGACTCGTCGCGAATATGTTGAATCACATGCAGCGCAGGAGAATCCGGAGGCAGGCTAAAACCCTCACCTTCCGGTTCGAAGAATAACGTCTCCAGCCCGGCCTTACGATCGCTGCCTTTCGCCACGCCTAATAAAAGGGGATGACTTTTATCCCACGGCACATCCAGCTCGGCAAAAACCGTTTTCGCCTGGCCAAGCTGACCTTTGCCGCCGTCTATCAGGATGACGTCGGGAATCTTACTCTCTTCTATCGCCTTGCCGTAGCGACGACGCAGAACCTGATTCATCGCCGCGTAGTCATCTCCCGGCGTTATACCGTCGATATTATAGCGGCGATACTCAGCCCGCAGTGGCCCGTTACTATCAAAAACAACGCACGATGCGACCGTCTGTTCGCCCATCGTATGGCTGATATCAAAGCACTCCATCCGCTTGACGGCTGGAAGCTTAAGTAGTGTGGCAAGCGCCTGCAGGCGTTGAGTTATGGTTGAATGCTGGGAAAGTTTAGTGGTCAGCGCCGTTGCGGCGTTAGTTCGCGCCAGCTTCAGGTAGCGGGCGCGGTCGCCTCGGGGCTTAGTCTGTACATTAACCCGGCGTCCGGCCAGTTCGGATAAGGAATCCGCCAGCAGGGTTTTATCGCCGAGGTTAAAATCGAGCAGGATCTCGCTCGGCAGCGTGCGCATCTGGCTGCCCTGTAAATAGAACTGGCCGACAAAGGTCTCCACCACTTCGCCCAGCTCCGTGCCATTGGGCACCTTGGGGAAATAGCTGCGGCTACCCAGTACTTTACCCTGACGTATAAAAAGGACATGCACACAGGCCATACCCGCATCAAACGCCACGCCGATAACATCCAGATCGTCACCGGTGTTAGAGACAAACTGCTTCTCGGTCACCCGGCGTACGGCCTGAATCTGGTCGCGGATCCGCGCGGCCTCTTCAAACTCCAGCGCCTGGCTGGCTTTTTCCATGCGGGCTATCAGCTGAGTGAGTACCTGATCATCTTTACCCGCAAGAAACAGGCGTACGTAATCGACCTGTTGCGCATACTCTTCCTCACTCACCAGTCCGGCGACGCATGGCCCCAGGCAGCGGCCGATTTGATACTGCAGGCACGGTCGCGAGCGGTTGCGATAAACGCTGTTCTCACACTGGCGGACAGGGAAGATTTTTTGCAGCAGGGCTAACGTCTCACGAACCGCATAGCCATTTGGGAACGGGCCAAAATACTCGCCTTTCGCGTGCTTCGCTCCGCGATGCGTCGCCAGCCGAGGATGGGTATCACCGCTCAGGAAAATAAAGGGATAAGATTTATCATCGCGCAGCAGCACGTTGTAACGCGGCTGGTATAGCTTGATGTAGTTATGCTCAAGCAGCAGCGCTTCCGTTTCGGTATGGGTCACGGTGACGTCAATCTGCGCGATCAGCGCAACCAGCGCCTCAGTTTTACGCGAAGCCAGGTTGCTGCGAAAATAGCTGCTAAGCCGCTTTTTCAGATCTTTTGCTTTGCCGACATAGATAACAGTACCGCCAGCATCGTACATACGGTAGACACCCGGCTGGCTGGTTACTGTTTTCAGGAAAGCTTTTGCATCAAAAACATCACTCACTGATTTGCTAACGACTCCGCATTGCACAGGCCATGGCGAATTGCCAGGTGCGTCAGCTCCACGTCACCATGAATGTTCAATTTACTGAACATACGGTAACGGTAGCTATTCACGGTCTTAGGACTCAGATTTAACTGCTCTGAGATCTCATTGACCTTCTGACCTTTAGTGATCATTAGCATAATCTGCAATTCTCGCTCAGACAAACTGGCAAACGGCGACTCCGCCTTTTCCGGTTCGATCTGGCTTAGCGCCATCTGTTGGGCGATATCAGATGCAATGTAACGCTGACCTGAAGCCACGCAGCGAATAGCATTAACGACCTCCTGCGGCGCAGCGCCTTTACTAAGGTAGCCAGCAGCGCCGGCCTGCATGACTTTCGCAGGCAGCGGATTTTCCGTATGGACGGTAAGCATAATCACTTTGGCATCAGCAACAGAACGGGCAATTTTTCGGGTAGCCTCAAGGCCACCGATACCCGGCATGTTCATATCCATCAGGACTACATCTACAGGATTCGCGCGGCACCACTTCACGGCATCTTCACCGCAGCAGGCCTCGCCAACAACTTTAATCCCTTTAATATCTTCCAGAATGCGTCGTATCCCTGCGCGCACTAGTTCGTGGTCATCAACAAGAAGGACGTTGATCAAAGGAATATTCTCCAGAATTAGGGATAACGCTACTGATAGCTTATCAACCACATATTACCGGGTTTTATCGTAATTTTAAAAGCCAAAAAATGTTCTGTGAAAAATTTCTTACGCTGTAATGGAAATTTGCCTGCACACTTACTGGAAAGCCATACATAACATAGAGTTGTGTAATGGGTGTTTTTTAACATTCATCATACAGATTACGTAAAAACACAACACATGGCGTAGAAAATAAATATACGCCTGAATATGTAACAATTATTAACAGTAAATAGTCACCATGGAAAAATTAACATACGTAGAGCTAATGATTACGCATTATTCAGTCCATTAAACTATTCACGATTCAAATGAGAGAACATAAATCAAGCACTCCTTTTTTTTGCTTTGCTTGTGGTATACTGCGCCGCCTTCACTTTTAGTCATGCGCATTTGCGCAGAAAGCAAACGAGGATATAGATGAGCACACCAGATTTTTCCACTGCGGAAAATAATCAAGAACTGGCACAGGAAGTATCGTGTCTGAAAGCGATAATGACGCTGATGCTTCAGGCGATGGGTCAGGCTGATGCGGGCCGAGTAATTATAAAAATGGAAAGGCAAATCGCGCAGATGGAAGACGAGGCTCAGGCTGCCGTATTCTCCAGCACCGTTAAGCAAATTAAGCAGGCATACCGTCAGTAAACATTTGCCGGCTGAAGGGATGACTTACAGCCGGTCTTTAGTCTGTCACGCAGAACGCTAATTTAGTTCAAATTAATCCCGTTGCAACCGCGTAGCAGGCAATTTGCGTCTTGTTAGGCGCATTGAATTTTCGTTGCATATTCTTCTGATGGAAGTTGACGGTATTTTCTGAGATAGACAGAATCATTGCGACCTCAGCCGAGGTTTTCCCTTCCGCCGTCCACTTCAAAATCTCCAGTTCGCGCCGACTGAATTTCATTTCCGGCGGCATAACCATCTCGTCCTCCAGTCGTAATAGCGTCAGCAGACTCAACTCGGTCAGCGTCTTTAAACGCATTTCCATTTCATCTTCCGCAAAAGGCCCCTGGTGCTGGCTCTGGCCTGAAACGGACAAGAAGCCATAAGCATGATTTGGCAGCGTCAGGCACTGCGTCACGCCCTTGCGTAATCCATGATCGCGCGCGCCATCCCACAATTCAGGCGTGTCGTGGAAAAGCTTATCGTTCCAGGGGAGATGTCCGCGAATGAAATTCTCTTTACGCAATACCGGGTCGATCGCAAAATAATTCTCTGCCTGATAATGCGTCATCCAGGCCTGAGGATAGGTCGATCGCAGAGTGACCCTTGGGCGAGTGAAAGGCACGGGATGTCGTACGCAAAGCGCGAAGTAGTCATATTCCAGTCCTTTTGCCTCCTGCTGTAGAAGATTATAAACCTCCTTCCCTGCAGATACTGACTGAAATTGTTGCAGCATTTCCCGCCGCCAGCTGAAAAAATCATTGTCCCTCATAACTGACCAAATTACTCCCAGGTGATAATCAATATTATAAATACATAAAACTAACACATAAACATTACTTATATGTGTAAAATATCGCATCCATCGCATTTATTAGATTGCGATTGGTAAAAGTGCCGGATTCGTTAGAGAGTATGCCAATTTTTATGGCATAAAACCTTGACAGAGCTATCGGTGTTGATCATAGCCAAGAGCAAAACATTCATTTTTTTGATGAAAATCGATAATTTGATAGATGGCTGACCGTATCCGCCGGCATGAAACTTAAGCGGAAAACGGTCAGCGCAATGATATTACTGCATCAGGAATTTTTCGAGGAACTGCCGGGTTCGCGGCTGCTGAGGATTGGCAAACAGTGATTTCGCTTCCCCCTGCTCGACGATGCGTCCTTGATCCATGAAAATAGCGCGGTCCGCCACGTCGCGGGCAAAGCTCATCTCATGCGTCACGATGACCATCGTGCGTTTCTCTTGCGCCAGCTGGCGAATAGTATTAAGTACTTCCCCTACCAGTTCGGGATCTAACGCCGACGTTGGCTCATCAAAAAGGATGACATCCGGACGCATCGCTAGCGCGCGAGCAATCGCCACGCGCTGCTGCTGCCCGCCGGATAAACGACGCGGATAGCTATTTTCTTTACCGGTAAGGCCAACCTTTGTTAACAGCTCGCGCGCGCGGACGATGGACTCATTTTTATCCTCCCCTTTGACGATAACCGGCCCTTCAATAATGTTTTCTATCACCGTACGGTGCGGGAAAAGGTTAAAGTTTTGAAATACAAAGCCAACATGCTGGCGCAAGCGGCGAATAGCCGCTTTCTGCTGATTGATGCTGCGCGCGGTATCGATAGTCACTTCACCGACGCGAATGGTGCCGCTTTCCGGCTGTTCCAGAAGATTAATACTGCGGAGCAGAGTGGTTTTACCCGAGCCGCTGGGGCCGATAATCGCCACCACTTCCCCCTCCTGAACCTCAAGGTCGATGCCATGGAGCACCGTTTGACCATGAAATTTTTTCACCAGGTTTTTTACTTCTATCGCACTCATTTTGGATCACGCTCCTGGCGGTTCAGCTGATTTTCAAAGTAGTTTTGCAGCGTGGAAAGTACCGTTGCCATTATCCAGTAAATAAGCGAAGCGGCCAGGTACATGGTGAAAACCTCAAGCGTACGCGAGGTAATCAACTGCGCCTGCCGGAACAGTTCTGGTACCTGGATAGTTGCGGCCAGCGAGGTATCTTTCACCAGGCTGATAAAACTGTTGGAGAGCGGCGGTAGCGCGACGCGCGCGGCCTGTGGAAGAATCGCCCGGCGCATCGCCTGCCAGCGCGTCATTCCAATACTGGCAGCTGCTTCCCACTGCCCTTTATCAATAGAGGCAATTGCCGCGCGCAGCGTTTCCGCCGCATAGGCCGCTGTGTTCAGCGACAGCCCTATCATCGCTGCGGGAACAGGATCCAGCTCAATGCCGAACTGCGGCAAGCCGTAATAGATCATAAACAGCTGCGCGATCAGCGGCGTTCCACGAAAAATGGAGATGTACATTCGCGCCAGCCATTTTACTGGCCAGACGGGCGACATCCGCATTAGCGCCAGAATAAACCCCAGCACCAGACCAAAAAACATGCCGCCGATGCTGAGCTGGAGCGTAAATACCGCCCCCTTCAGCAGAAAAGGCGCGGAATCAATAACCAGTTGGATACTCTCTTGCATTCTATGTGTTCTGCATTAGATATGGGGATGATAGGCGAATAGCGCAGGCGCGCCGCCGGTATGAACAAACAGTATTGGACCTTCATCCTTAAAGCGCTTCTGATTGATACCATCAATCAGCCCGGCCATCGCTTTACCGGTATAAACCGGATCCAGCAGAATGCCTTCGAGCTGCGCCAGCAGCTTCACCGCCGCCATTCCTTCATCGTTCGGCGTCCCGTAACCCGGCGCAAAGTAATCGTCCCAAAGCTGAATGCCGACCCTGGCCTCAAGTTCCAGGCTACTTGCCACCGCCTGCTGTAGCGCAACGACTTTAGGCAGTTGGTCGACGACTTTACGCGACACGGTAACGCCAATTAACTCGGTATTTGGCATCAGTTGCTCAAGGCCCACCGCGAGGCCCGCATGCGTGCCCGCGCTGCCGGATGCGACAACGACGGAAGAGAGTTCCACCGCCCCTTCGCACTGCTGCGCAATTTCCAGCGCGCTCTCGACGTAACCAAGCGCGCCAAGCGCGTTCGACCCGCCCACCGGGATGACATACGGACGGTAACCCTGAGCTTCAATTCGGGTCGCCAGTTCTTCCAGCTGCGCATTCGGATCGGTCAACGCATCGCACATCTCGACCTGGGTATTAAACAGGTCAAGCAGCAGTCGGTTACCATTAGTCAGGTAGTTCTCAGCCCGGGTACCAATTGGATTTTCCAGCAGCGCCACGCAGTGCAGACCCAGCTTTGCCGCCACTGCCGCCGTCTGGCGAACATGGTTAGACTGGATAGCTCCTGCGGTTATCAACGTATCGGCGCCTTCACGCAGCGCATCAGCTGCCAGAAACTCCAGCTTGCGTAGCTTGTTGCCGCCCATCGCAAGCGGTGTCACGTCATCGCGCTTAATGAAGATTTCACGGCCAAGGTAATCGGACAAACGCGGCAGATATTCAAGCGGCGTCGGCGCGCCAATCAGCTCCAGGCGCGGAAATAGGGTTAAATTTTGCAGTGACATTGGACCTCCTGACTAAGTTATCCTTATTATGCACGCTGTTACGTACGAAATAAAAAAAGGCGCTATTAAGAGCGCCTTTTTTTCATCGCCAATCGTTACCTGGTCACGTCAGCGCCAAACCATTTTTCGGACAGTGCCTTCAGGCTGCCGTCTTTTTGCATATCGGCAATGGCGCCGTCAACCGCTTTCAGCAGGTCTTCGTTGCCTTTACGCAGCGCTACGCCGGACTCCTGACGGGAGAAGGCTTCACCGGTGACAGCAAGGGTATCGCCGGTTTTCTTCACCAGATCCAGCGCGGCCAGACGGTCAACCAGAATCGCGTCGATACGACCTACGCGCAGGTCCTGATATTTCGTCGGGTCATCATCATAAGTGCGAATATCGACGCCCTGAACGTTCTGGCGCAGCCACTCTTCATAGTTGGTGCCCAGACCTACGCCAACCTTCTTACCTTTCAGGTCAGCTGCGGTTTTAATGACCCCTTCGTTGCCTTTCTTCACCAGCGCCTGAATGCCGGAAACGGTGTATGGCGTCGAGAAGTCATATTTTTTCTTACGCTCATCGGAAATGGTTACCTGGTTTATCACCACATCGATACGCTTAGAGTCCAGCGAAGCGAGCATACCGTCCCACTTTGTAGGCTTGAGGTCTGCTTTCACTCCTAAATGTTTCGCCAGCTCATTGGCAAAATCCACCTCGAAACCGGTTAACTTGCCATCATCGCCCTGGTAGCTAAAAGGCGGATAGGTTCCTTCGAGGCCAACACGTAAAGCGCCGCGCTCTTTAACCTGGCTAAGCAGATTTTCAGCCGCGAAGGTTTGTGTGCTGACGCCAGCCATCAAAACTACGGCCATTGCGCCCATCAGCGCTTGACGACCCAACAATGCAAGTTTCATAGATACCCCTGGCAGATTATATTTTTGAGGAGTGTAAAGCAGTTAGCAGCAACACCCAACATCATTACGCTACATCATATTCCAAATTATTATATATGATGCTTTTTGGTACGGAGTGAAAAGGTAGCCATAACGGCTGCATTTTGCCGGATATCTCTCATACTGCAATAGTCAGCTTGATGACGTCTGGAGCATGGAAGATGAAAAACCCCACGTTACTGCAGTGCTTTCACTGGTACTATCCCACCGGCGGCGAATTATGGCGTGAAGTAGAAGCCCTCGCGCCAAACCTCAACGAAATCGGCATCAATATGATTTGGTTGCCTCCAGCCTATAAAGGCGCTTCCGGAGGATACTCCGTTGGTTACGATAGCTACGATCTGTTTGACCTCGGCGAGTTCGATCAAAAAGGCTCTGTCGCCACTAAATATGGCGATAAAGCTGAGCTCCTGGCTGCCATATCCGCGCTCCGCCAGCACGATATCGCCGTGCTGCTTGATGTCGTGGTTAACCACAAAATGGGAGCTGATGAAAAAGAGGCAGTGCGTATTCAACGTGTCGATCAAAACGACCGCACACAAATTGCCGAAGAGATAGTTGAATGTGAAGCGTGGACGCGTTACACCTTCCCGGTTCGCGCCGGCAAGTACTCCGAATTTATCTGGGACTATAAGTGTTTTAGCGGTATCGACCATATTGAGAACCCTGATGAAGATGGCGTGTTTAAAATCGTCAATGACTATACCGGAGAGGGCTGGAACGAGCAGGTTGATGATGAGATGGGGAACTTCGACTACCTGATGGGCGAAAATATCGACTTTCGCAATCGGGCGGTAACGGAAGAGATTAAGTACTGGGCACGCTGGGTAATGGAACAGACAGGCTGCGATGGTTTCCGCCTCGATGCGGTTAAGCACATCCCTGCCTGGTTTTATAAAGAATGGATCGACCACGTGCAGGAAGTCGCGACCAAACCGCTGTTTATCGTCGCGGAATACTGGTCACATGAAGTCGATAAGCTGCAGCAGTATATCTCCATGGTTGACGGCAAAACGCTGCTGTTCGATGCCCCTCTACAGATGAAGTTTCACGAAGCCTCACGGCAGGGTCGCGATTACGACATGAGCCAGATTTTCAGCGGCACCCTGGTGGAAGCCGATCCGTTCCATGCCGTGACCCTGGTGACCAATCATGACACCCAGCCGCTACAGGCGCTGGAAGCGCCGGTAGAGGCCTGGTTCAAGCCGCTGGCTTATGCCCTGATTTTATTACGTGAAAATGGCGTGCCATCGGTATTTTATGCGGACCTGTTCGGCGCCAGCTATGAGGATACCGGCGGCGATGGTGAAACCTACGCCATTGAGATGCCGGTTATTGAGCAGCTACATGAACTGATCGATGCCCGCCAGCGTTTTGCCCACGGCGTACAGACGCTATGGTTCGATCATCCGAATTGCATCGCCTTCAGCCGAAGCGGGACCGAAGAGGATCCCGGCTGCGTGGTCGTGCTATCCAACGGTGACGATGGTGAAAAAACGCTGCCTTTGGGCGAGAACTACGGTAATAAACGCTGGCGGGATTTTCTCGGCAACCGCGAGGAAGTCATTGAAACCGACGATGAAGGAAACGGTGTGTTTACCTGCAACGGTGGCAGCGTAAGCGTCTGGGTTATTGAAGAGGTGCTGTAGAAAATTGAGCCAGGCCGCGGGCTGACAAGGATGCAGCCCGCCAAACAATCACTGCCCGTTTGCAGGCGCTGTAGCTTTTTTCCAGGCCTGTTCACACTCCGGAGTGAGGCGATCGACCCGCTTGAGCGACATCCGGTCGTAGCTTAGCGTATCCCCTTCCCGCTCAATCGGATACACATCCACAGCGGAGGTTACATTATATACTGCGTCATTACGCTTCATTAATTTACCCGGCATAACGATAACCCGCTGCCACTGTCGGCAATCAAGCGTATCGCCGTCTTTAGTCACGATCAGAGTTGCAATCGCTTCCGGGCTCATCATTTCACGCTGCGGGCCTGCCGACTGCCAGTACCCCTCCAGCCCCGCAGGCGCCGGTGCTTTAACAACATCGTTGTAGCTATCAACCTGAACACACCCGGCGAGGGCCAGCAGTGCGCCAGCAAACGCTATCTTTTTCATCATCCATCCTACCAACCGATAAAAAAACATTGTGGCATTAAAGCATTAAGCTCGCCACTCCTGCCAATCAGGCAACAGAAAGACTCAGAGAGAGTCGGCCTCACGCGATGCAGGTAACAGACTTATGCTTGTATGATAAATTATTCTAACCCATCGAATTAAAACCTTAACCTTAAAGCTGTTATTTTAGCCACTCAATATAAGGATAATCCTATTTTAAAAACCCTCAAAAATGGCAACCTTATACAGGACGGGTATTTATTACTTTTTATTTCCTTCACATAGCGATCGCTAGCCTTTACTTTGCCAATATTCCTGGCAAATTATGGGGTTTCTGACTAAATAGTTCAGGCTGCCTAATGGTTCGAGGGCAGCAGTCATTTTTTATTGCTAACAAAATGGACTTCATCGCTCTTAATTGGCGAGGGATAAATTATCGTTACGTGTTGGTTGAGGATGGGTCATGTCAACGATTATCATGGATTTGTGTAGCTTCACCCGGCTGGGGTTAACCGGGTACCTGACCAGCAGAGGAGTCAGGAAACGCGATATCACGGAAGTCCATAATGCGCCAAACCTGAAAGCTATCTGTGAGACCAGCCGCCCAACTGTAGTATTTATTAATGAGGATTGCTTTATCCACCACGAAGAGAGCAATCAGCATATGCGTCAAATCATTAGCCAGTATCCCGCAACGCTATTTGTTATCTTTATGTCGCTGGCGAATATCCATTTCGACCACTACCTGCTGGTACGCAAAAACTTACTTATTTGCTCTAAATCACTGACCGAAAAAGATCTTGATGATATTCTCGCCAACCGCCTTAAATATGAGAACTATCGTCCTACCCGGCTTAATATACCAACCCTTTCCTTAAGCCAGACAGAATCAAATATGCTTCAGATGTGGATGGCCGGACACGGGACCTCGCACATATCAGCACAGATGAACATAAAGGCCAAGACAGTCTCATCGCACAAAGGCAATATTAAAAAGAAAATTCAAACCCACAATAAGCAGGTGATTTATCACATCGTGAGGTTGACTGAAAACATCACTACCGGAATTCATGTCAACCTGCGTTGAAAGCTGGCGGCGCTGCCGCCAGTTACCTGAAGCGAATCACTCGTCTCGCTCAACGAAAATTCCGTCAGGATGCCCGTTCTCGTTAAAAAACCAGATCCCCAGGGGATAATCTTCCAGCGCAACCAGATACATTACCCCTTCGCTAAACGACTCTATTGCCAGCACAACACCCGGTCGACGTGGGCCGCCATCGGTCTTTACCGTGACACGATCGTTTACCTGCATAACTCATCTCCTCTATTTTTCAGCCAGTGTAGAACAAAACTGCCGATCGCGCAGTGTTCGGCCGGGTAACTGCTGATTTTGTAGACCGTCTATACTTAAAAAGCCCTGTCTTAGTTAAGCGAGGTAGTCGAAATGAACACCGCCAAAGAAAATAAAGGTGTGGGAAACGTTGATGTTGACGCCCTGCTGGCGGCGATTAATGAGATCAGCGAAAGTGAAGTGCAGCGCACGCGGGACGATCCTTATCGCGTCAGTATTGATGGTCGGGACTACCATACCTGGCGTGAACTGGCTGAAGCCTTTGAACTTGATATCCATGACTTTAGCGTCACAGAAGCCAATCGCTGAATTTTGAGCGAAAAAAATCCCGACTCGCAGGAGTCGGGATCAAACTTGCTAATGCAAGAAGCACTTGAAAATTCGTTACACCAGGAAATCCGATGCGCCACAAACATTACCCTCAATTATTTTGCATGACAAGAATCATTCTCGATATAAATCATTGAAAAACGAACCTCGCAGACACCATCAGTCCTGAAAAGCTCACCAGACAAGGAGTTAAGGCATTCGTTCTTCCACGAACGTCCAGAAGACGCCAGATATCTTTTAAGATTAATCCCATAAACATAAATGATATAGATGATTAAATTATGATCTATCCACAAAAAGAATACCTCAACCTTCAGCACAGACCTGATTACGCCCGTTCTGCTTGGCCAGATACAAACGATGATCGGCTATCGACTGCAGATTTTCAAAGTTATAATCGCTGGAATCCTCGCTACAGCTCACGCCAAACGAAGCAGTAATACGCAAAGACGTGCTGTTGCCCAGTAAAATTTCGCGGCTATTAATTCGTATACGAATGCGTTCGGCAATCACCTTCGCATCTTTTAACCCCGTGTTGGGCAGCACTATGCAAAACTCCTCCCCACCAACCCTTCCGGCGAGATCGTCTTCACGAATATGGCTGGAGATAGTACTGGCCACCAGCGACAGCACACGGTCCCCCGCATGATGGCCATGCAGGTCATTAACGCTTTTGAAGTAATCCAGGTCGAGCTGAATCACTGCAATCGAGCGCTTCTGGCGCTCGCTCAGGCGGGTCGCGGCAGTTGCGCGCTCAAACAGGGCTCCGCGGTTTAATAACCGGGTCAATGCATCATGCCAGGCCTGCCATTCCAGGGAAGTCTGCAGCACGCTCATGTTGCGCACCATTCGACGAATAACCCACCAGGAGAGCATTAGCATCAGGGTGAACATCAGCCACATCAGCATCAGAGCAATAGTGATGCTACCAAAATCACCGCGTACGCCTTCCCGGATGGTATGAATACGGATCAGCACCCCATCGAAATTGCGTAATTTTTCCCAACTGATATAACGCGTGACCAGGCGAATCCCTCCGCGATTATCCTGGGCAAACGCGCCGCTCAACAGTTCCTGTTCCGGCGGAGAGAGCGGCGTCAGCACGTTGCCCGGCGCAGAAGATGCAATCAGGTTAAGCCGATTATCATAAAGCTGATATTCACCTTCCTGACCCGTTTTTATCGCATTGACCAGAAACGCTTTCATTTCTTGTACTGAGAAATCCATTGCCAGAACGCCGAGCCAATAGCGCTGGAAATCAAGCGGAATAGAGGCCGTTACTACCTGCATTTCTCGCTGCGATTTGTCGTCGGGAAATGTTTGCCATATGATGCCGCGCGCAGGATTATTACGCTGCGTTTGTCGGATAAACCACGAGTCGCTCGTTGATCGAGAATAAAGCGCCAGCGCCTGCGTTGCATTTTTTGGCTGCTCGGTGGTGGTAAAAAACCCGCTGCGCGATACGTACAGCATACGCTTGGCAAAACCGCGGTTGTTATTGGCTAAACGCAGCATATAACCAAGCTCAAGGGTTGCCATTAGCTCGTTACCGGAATAGGGATTATCGCGAGTAAGAAGCTCGTCGCCGTCGACAAAGGCATCGGCAACGCCATAGACCGGCAGCGTCCGTCGATTGTGAATCTCAACGGACCATATTGGATCATGTCGCTTTGCTAAATAATCTTCCTCAGCCTTGCGCAGCACGGAAAAATCCAGCGGCGTTCCCAGCGCTGACTGCATGCCGTTACGAAAAAAAATCATTCTGTCGATATTAAACTGCAGCAAGCTATCGAAATCATGAGCAACATTTTCAAGATTGTTGCGCTGGTTTGCGACGTAGGCCTCTTCCAGAACCTTGATCTCACGCCATATCAGCAGCGTGGAAAAACAGAAGACGAAAAAAAAACAGAGATTCACCACATATCCGGGGCTTAAAATCTGGCGCAGTTTTTTCACCCACATCGGCTTATCCATCGTTTTCTCGCAGCACGGTTAAAGAAGCAAACGTCATCCACGCTCCCTGTTTATAAAACAATCAATAATATGAAAACGCCCGACTAGTGCCGGGCGTTTATGAAGGGTCAGGCGTGATTTAGCTTCCCTCCCCCTCCGCGTATGAGTTCATCCTCACGAAAGGCCTCACGTTTTACGCCGTAACCGTCATACCAGCGACATTCAACCATGCCGCTGGCAAACCCGGTAACAACCATGCGCGGGCCACCGTTTTTCCGTCTAACTTCATCACTGACCAACAAGACCATTTTTGCCTCCGGTATCAGGAAGAAACAGATTTACCTTAGACGAAGCTGAACCACTTTGCATGCCCTGGAGCACATTTACTCCGCCGAACGACGAAGACCGGCTATCGCTTTCACTCCGGCCAGCACGATCGCGCCAATAATAAATCCCAACACCAGGTTTGCAGCCGTTGGCAACAACGAGGCAATCACGCCATTTTGCCCGTGCGCCAGGTTTTCGATGGCATGATGCAATGGTGTAATCCCATGAACGACGATACCGCCGCCGACCAGGAACATCGCCAGCGTGCCCACCACGGATAACACTTTCATCAGGCGGGGAGCTATCGCCAACAAAGCCTTACCTGACCACTGGGCCAGCGCGCTGGTTTTATCTACCAGCCAGTAGCCCATATCATCAAGCTTGACGATAATTCCCACCAGACCATACACCCCAACCGTCACCAGTAACGCAATGCCGGACAAAATCAGGATCTGATTCAGCAACGGCGCTTCGGCGACAATCCCAAGCGTGATAGCGACAATTTCCGCAGACAGAATAAAATCTGTCCGTACCGCGCCTTTTACCTTGTCCCGTTCAAATGCCATGGGGTCTTGATTTGCCAGGGCTTCAAGCCGCTGCTGACGAACCTGCGGGTCTTCTTTGTGTTTACGCGCCTGTAGGCTGTGCAGCACCTTCTCGACGCCTTCAAAACACAGAAATGCGCCCCCCAGCATCAGCAGCGGCGTAATCGCCCACGGGATAAAAGCGCTGATCAACAACGCCAACGGCACCAGAATCACTTTATTGATAAGTGAACCTTTGGCTACGCCCCAGACGACCGGTAGTTCACGATTGGCCCGCACGCCGGTAACCTGCTGAGCATTAAGCGATAAATCATCTCCCAGTACGCCAGCCGTTTTTTTTGCTGCCAGTTTCCCCATGACCGAAATATCATCAAGTAAAGTGGCAATATCATCCAATAAGGTTAAAAGACTACTTCCCGCCAAAATTGCATTCCTTCATTTTATGGTTGTTCCTGATGAAGTATGAAGCAAAAGCGCTTTTTCGCCCACAGGAGTCCGTAGTCAACAAAAATTTAACCATAGCAGACGAATTAAAACGCTCGCCAGCCTGATAGTTTTCACGTTTACTATACGTCCCCTTTCTATCTCTGCTCCATCGTGAGGAAGTATGTCTACCCGTCAGCTGTTACCGCTCATCGGGGCGTTGTTCGCGTTGTATATCATCTGGGGTTCAACCTATTTCGCTATCGCCATTGGCGTCGCCAGCTGGCCTCCTCTGATGATGGCTGGCGTGCGTTTTCTTTCCGCAGGCGCGGTGCTGACCGCCTGGCTGCTCGCCACCGGCCATAAGCTCCCTGCGCGAAGACCGCTGCTCAATGCGGCGCTAATTGGTATTTTGCTGCTGGCAGTGGGTAACGGTTTTGTCACGCTTGCCGAACACCAGCACGTTCCCTCAGGTATTGCGGCGGTGATGGTTGCGACGGTGCCGCTGTTCACCCTATGTTTTAGCCGTTTTTTTGGTATTGCGACCCGTAAACTTGAGTGGCTGGGTATCGCCATTGGTCTGGCAGGTATCGTCTTGCTCAACAGCGGCGGCAATCTGAATGGTAATCCCTGGGGAGCGCAGCTGATTCTGATCGGCTCTATGAGCTGGGCTTTTGGTTCCGTCTACGGCTCGCGAATTGAACTCCCGACGGGCATGATGGCGGGCGCAATAGAGATGCTGGCAGCGGGGCTCGTGCTGATGATGGCCTCCGCGCTGACCGGAGAAAAATTAACCCAAATGCCATCCTGGTCCGGCATTTTTGCCGTCGCCTATCTGGCTATCTTCGGTTCGCTTATTGCCATCAATGCCTATATGTATTTGATTCGTAACGTCACCCCGGCCGTAGCAACCAGCTATGCCTACGTTAACCCGGTGGTCGCCGTTCTGCTGGGCACCGGTTTTGCCGGGGAAAGTTTGTCTTCCGTAGAGTGGCTGGCGCTCGGAATCATTATCTTCGCGGTCATTCTGGTGACGCTTGGCAAATACCTGTTCCCTGCACGCCGTGAAATCATCTCCTGTAAGGAACAGAAGTAACGTCTAGCAGACCTATGCCTTGAGTATCGATCTGCGCGCACTGGTCGCCGCCGCAGATCCACTCTTCCAGACGCTCGCCCAGCGCTTCATCATTAAGCTTCTTTCGCCCGCGCAGCGCGCACTCCCAGACCACCAGCACCCGCCATCCCTGCTCTACCAGTAACCCAATGTCCCGGCGATCCCGTGCCACGTTTTTGGCTATCTTATCCAGCCAGAATTCGGTTCGCGTCGCGGGAACCTTAAACAGATAGCAATCGTGATGATGCCAGAAGCAGCCGTGGGTAAAGATAACGCACTGATAGTCTGCCACTACAAAATCCGGGCGTCCCGGTAGAGAGGCATCCTGTACGGTGAAGAAAAATCCAGAACGCACCAGCAGCCCCGCAAGCCGCTTCTCAATTGCCGTATCGCGGGTGCCGATCGCGCGCATATTTTTACTACGGGTGGCTTTATCGTGCACGTCAGCCATGGAAAGTCTCTTGTTGACGATGAGCCACTGCCTTTTCAATCCGCGTCTTCAGCAGCTTTGCCACCGCCGCAAACACCGGCACGACCACTGAATTACCAAACTGACGGTAGGCCTGAGTATCCGAGACCGGAATGCGAAAACGATATCCCTGCGGCGTCTCAAAACCCATCAGCCGCGCGCACTCGCGCGGCGTCAGCCTGCGTGGACGTCGAATCTGGTTCTCCGGATCATCAAAATGCTTTTCGCCTAAAGCCCGATCCCAGCCGCGGTCAATGAGGATCTCCGCGCCATCTTTGTAATACCGGGCCGATAGCGTACGCGCCACGCTATGGGGATTTGTCGGGTCAACGAGTCCGTAGCCAAAACCATTCCCTCGCTCCTGATGCTTGCGCGCATAGCGATAGAGATACTTCCACAGCACCCTGGTGAGGATAAACTTGTCGTCAACGATAGGTTCCAGCAGCTCAGCAAACGTTGGTCGATTCGCAGGAAATAGCCTGGCAATATCGCGCAGGCTAAAACCATCGTGCAGCTGGAGGTCGCGGCGGAAACCCACCAGCACAATGCGTTCCCGGTGTTGAGGTAAAAAATGACGTCCGTCAATCACTTTAGGGTCATCCGCTCCGCTATGAGCCGCGTCGGCAACCTCATAACCCAGCTCGTCCAGCGTCTGCATTATGATCCGAAACGTCCGCCCTTTATCGTGGCTCTTCAGATTCTTGACATTTTCCAGGACAAAAATCGGCGGCTGGCGGGCGGCGATAATTCTGACCACGTCAAAAAACAACGTTCCTTGCGTTTCACAGGCAAAACCGTGAGCGCGGCCAAGGGCGTTTTTCTTTGAAACACCTGCCAGCGAAAAAGGCTGGCATGGGAAGCCGGCCAGCAAAACATCATGCTGCGGGATGGTCTGGCGAATGTGCTGCGCCGCTTCTTCATCGCCCACCTCGGGGCGATGGCTCAGCGTGACATCGCGGATATCTTCATTAAATCGATGCTGCTCAGGATCGCAGTACCAGTTGGCTTTATAGGTGCGCACCGCGTGTTTATTCCACTCGCTGGTAAACACGCACTGCCCGCCAATCGCCTCAAAGCCGTGGCGAATACCGCCGATACCGGCAAACAGATCGACGAAGCGGAACCCGTAGTGGGGATGATGGGCTGGCGGTTGCGGAAGGAGAGTGCGCAGGTGGGCTTGCTCCTGGGCACTTATGCGACCTGCCGCGCGCGTTACCGTCGCAACGCGCTTGAGGATAGCCGGACTCCAGTGCTGCTCGCCAACGGCAATCAGCTGTGCCACCAGCGTTTTGACATCATATATTGCCATCAGCTGGCGCAATAACGCCTGCGCGTCTTCTCCGGTATATTCAACCTTTAAAGACGGGGGATTTTCCTTGGATAAATTTTGCGCCATAACCTCAACCAGCCCGACTATTTTTGCAGAGGTTACCATAAATAGCACAGGCAGTTTTAAGCCTGTGGATTAAAGCGCTGCAAAACCGCATCATCAAGAGCCATAGGGTCTCCACGAAGCTCGGCGCTGAGCTTGGCCATAAACTGCACCAGAAAGCGCGCATTATGTCGCGCCATCGCCCTGCCCTTTACTGTTTGCATTGTTTCCGGCAAACGCAGCAGTTTGCACTGGAAATGATCCAGCGCGTACTTTTTGTCATCTAATTCACGGCGTTCGGCAAAGGGATCGTTGGCGTCAAATAAGATATTGTTTAGCGCGCCGGATACCGCGAATACGCGCGCCAGGCCGATTGCGCCTAAAGCTTCAAGCCGATCGGCATCCTGGACTATCTTAGCTTCTTCACTTTGCGGTGCAATGTCCGCGCTAAAACTGTGCGCTTCAATAGCGTGCAGAACCGCCGCACAGCGCTCCGCCGGGAAATCAGGAAAAGATGATTGAAGGATTACCCGCGTTTTTTCAGCTGCCATCACGGAAGAGCGGCTACGCTCAGGATGGTTTTTCGCCAGGCTGACAATGTCATGAAAATAGCAGGCAGTCAGGATTACCAGGCGATCTGCATCAGTGTCTTCGGCCAGCAGCTGCGCGGTGGCCCATACCCGGCGAAAATGCGAAATATCGTGAGCAGCATCGCCTTGCGAGTGATGTTTGCGAAACCAGGCTTCAAATCGCTGCTGCCAGTGTAAAAGATCCATGCGCGTTCCTTTGAGATAAGATCGGCAACGAGCATAGCAACTTTAATCGTGATGTTCATACATCTGCGGGTTGGGACGGGTATACCAGGCGATGGCGCCGAGAATAACGCCGACGATGCCTAAAACCAGAAATCCCAACAGTGCGCCGATCCACTTCCCGGCCGTTGAACCAAGCTCACCATCCATCGTTGCGCCGGGTATGCTCTGAATCTGCCCAACGACCCACCAGTAACGCGCCATCGCCCAAAGGAAATAGCCACAAAAAGCATAAAATGCCCACAGAGCCAGTTTGCCGCCGGGACTTCTTTTCGCTTTCTCTTCCATTCGTTTGCTCTCCATATACTTAACAAGCAACATCACTCGCCAGTCAAAAATCGTGACATTCATCACATTATATAGTGAAAATTCTTGCAAGCCAGCATATCTCGCTACTCGAATCGTTCGAGTGCGCGAGTTTTGTTCATTGCAACGACCTCTGTCGCATATACTTAATAAATTAGTTACTTTTTTTGAATAATATAAATTAACGAATAAAAATAAACTCCCTCACTTTTTACACTCGCCCTCCCTGTCCCTGAGGGGGATGTGGTTTATATTTACCTGCATCTGCCAATACACTTTAATTTTGCTGAGCACGACAATTAATAAACTCATTAAAAATAAAAATATAATCAAAAAGCACATAAATTCCATGAAGCTTATTTGTAACATCAATAGTAAATAAAAAACCATAACTAACTGTTATTATTAACCATAATTAACACACATGACTTATGACAAAACAATAAAATTTAAATATAAAGAATATAACAGAAACATTTTGCAATATTAGATATAATTTACTTACATATTTAATTTAAAGAAAAATGAACTTGATCGCTAGTATCAAATAGTCATCCCGGAGGGGAAGACATAATTCATATTATTTATAATTAAAAGGGAATATATAATGAAAAGAAAAGTACTGGCAATTCTGGTTCCAGCTTTATTAGCTGCAGGCGCCGCTAATGCAGCTGAAATCTATAATAAGAACGGCAACAAACTGGATTTTTACGGCAAAGTTGATGCTCGCCACACATTCTCCGAAAATCCGGATGATGACGGTGATGAAACTTACGTCCAGATCGGCTTCAAAGGAGAAACTCAGATCACCGATGATCTGATTGGTTACGGTCAATGGGAGTACAAAACCTACGCCAACAATACCGAAAACGCTGGTGACAAATCCTTCAATCGTCTGGCGTTTGCTGGTCTGAAATACAATGAATATGGTTCATTCGACTATGGTCGTAACTATGGTGTCGTGTACGACGTTGAAGGCTGGACCGATATGCTGCCGGTATTTGGCGGCGACTCTTATACCTGGACCGACAATTTTATGACCGGTCGAACCAACGGTGTTGCAACCTATCGCAACACCGACTTCTTCGGGTTGGTTGAAGGCTGGAACTTTGCTCTGCAGTATCAGGGGAACAATGAAGGCGCCAACCGTAATGAAGGTCAGGAAGGCACCAAAAACGGCCATAAGGATGTTCGTTTCCAGAATGGTGACGGTTTCGGTATTTCTACTTCTTACGCTTTTGACGGTAGCTTGACCGGCCTGAATATTGCGGGTGCTTACGCTGATTCTGACCGTACCAACTCTCAGCAGGCATATATGAATGCAGAGGGTAAAAATGCTGATGTCTGGACCCTGGGCATGAAGTATGACGCTAACAACGTATACGCTGCAGTTATGTACGCACAGACGCGTAATATGACGCCATACGGCAATTCAGGCATCGCAAACAAAACGCAAAACGTGGAAGTGACCTTACAATATCAGTTTGACTTTGGTCTGCGTCCATCTCTGGGTTATGTTTATTCCAAAGGTTACGATCTGAATAACGGCGGCGTAGATAATGACCAGGATCTGGTTAACTACTTCGACATTGGGGCATACTACTACTTCAACAAAAACTTCTCTGCTTATGTTGATTACAAAATCAACATGTTGGATGAAACTAAGTACGATTTTTACAAAAACAATGGTATCTCTACCGATGATATTGTCGGCATTGGTATGACCTATCAGTTCTAAGAGCTTTTAGGTGATCATCAGCCCGCCTCGTGCGGGCTTTCTGTTTTTTAGCTAGTGGAGTCACTTATCACAGGAAATCTTCATACGTAATGAAACCTTTCGCAGGTTACAGTTATTGCTAACTAAGCTAACTAGAAAATGATTATATTGCCCGCTAAAGGCTCAGTACCATTTGTGACGGGAGTCGTGGAAAGGAAATTACGTAAGTGCTTGAATAGTGGCGGAGAGAGGGGGATTTGAACCCCCGGTAGAGTTGCCCCTACTCCGGTTTTCGAGACCGGTCCGTTCAGCCGCTCCGGCATCTCTCCGCTGTTGAGGTTGCTATAATGCCAGGATCTTTGGCATTTTAATAGTTCCTGTCTCTTTAATTCGGTTCAAGTGACGACTTTGCGAGCAAAATGATGTTTAAATGGCCCTGGAAAGTAGATGAAGAGTCCGGCAACGCGGAAACCCCATGGGAAGAGGCTCTTGCCATCCCCGTACTGGCTAATCTGTCGGAGCATGAGCAGCGCCAGCTGGTGCAAATGGCCTCCCGCTTTTTGCAGCAGAAGCGTCTGGTTGCATTGCAGGGGTTTGAGCTCACTCCGCTTCATAGCGCCCGCATCGCCCTCCTGTTTTGCCTGCCGGTTCTCGAACTTGGTTTTGAGTGGTTAGATGGTTTTCACGAGGTACTTATTTATCCTGCCCCGTTCGTGGTCGACGACGAATGGGAAGACGATATCGGTCTGGTGCATAACCAGCGAATCGTGCAATCAGGGCAAAGCTGGCAGCAAGGACCCATTGTTCTCAACTGGCTGGATATTCAGGACTCCTTCGACGCATCTGGTTTCAATCTGATTGTGCATGAAGTGGCGCATAAGCTGGATACCCGCAACGGCGACCGCGCGAGCGGCGTGCCGTTTATCCCCCTGCGCGAGGTAGCTGGCTGGGAACACGATCTTCATGCCGCAATGAACAATATTCAGGACGAGATTGATCTGGTCGGTGAAAGTGCCGCCAGTATTGACGCTTACGCAGCCACCGATCCTGCTGAATGTTTTGCTGTGCTCTCGGAGTATTTCTTCAGCGCACCAGAGCTATTTGCTCCACGCTTTCCCGCCCTGTGGCAACGTTTTTGCCTTTTTTATCGCCAGGACCCGCTTAAGAGATTACGTAAGGATAGTCCGCAGGATGATAGTGAAAGCTCAGCAGTACACTAAAACAACGACCTGCACTAAATTTAGCCATTTTAATCAGCAAGTTAAATTTAGTGTTGACACAAAAATACGAGACCAGTAGTATTCGCCTCGTTCACACGATTCCTCTGTAGTTCAGTCGGTAGAACGGCGGACTGTTAATCCGTATGTCACTGGTTCGAGTCCAGTCAGAGGAGCCAAATTTAAGAAGCCTGCTTTCAAGCAGGCTTTTTGCTTTTCTGGCAAAAGAATCTTCTTACAGGCAAGAATCTCGACATCCACTACTATCTGAGCTCTCGCCCCTTCCCGCACGCCTGTTTTTATGACCACTAAATTTAAGCGCCAAACCAGACAGCCGCTACCCATCCCATATCAGTCCCTCCGGTGCCAGCGTAGCGCATCAACCACCAGCGAAAACGCCGCCGGCAGATGCTGTCGGCCAGGATAATAGAGATAGTATCCGGGAAAATTCGGGCACCAGTCGGCAAGCAGCGATACCAGTTCTCCTGAAGCGATATATTTCTCAACCAGATCATAGGGGACATAGGCGATCCCAACCCCGTCCAACGCGGCCTGAATCATCAGAAAAGTATTGTTAAAAACGGTTTGTCCTGCGACACGGACGCTGGTTTTTTGATTATCCTGCTCAAACTCCCAGGCATAAAGCGCCCCGTGGGTAGGCAAACGCAGATTAATACAGCTGTGCGCCAGCAGATCTTCAGGGTACGTTATCCCTGTTCTGCCAGAGAGATAGTCAGGCGCGGCAACCACCGCCATCTGCACGTCAGGCGTAATGCGCACTGCAATCATGTCCTTATCCACCTGATCGCCCATCCGCACGCCGGCATCAAAACGCTGGGCGGCAATATCGGTCAGTTCATATCCAACGCTGAATTCGATATTGATATCCGGATACTGATTTAGCAAAGGTCGCAGACGAGGCCAGAGCACGGTGACGATCGCATGGTCATTGGCGGTAATACGTACCGTGCCAGCTGGCTTATCCCGTGAGGCACGCAGCGAGATCAGTTCAGTTTCTATGTCATTCAACCGCGGTGCAAGCACTGCCAGCAGGCGGCTTCCGGCATCGGTTGGCGAAACGCTACGCGTGGTACGGATTAACAATCTCACTCCGAGACGCTCTTCCAGCCCCAGCACTGTGTGGCTTAGCGCTGAACGTGACACACCGAGAATCGCCGCCGCTCGGGTAAAGCTTCGCGCCTCGGCCACGACGGCAAAAGCCTGCAAATCGTTGAGTTTTTCTTTAATCATAATTGGTGAATTTAATGCACCAGTGTATTCGTATTTGAATATCTTATCATTTAATCCCCCCTTCTCTACACTTTGTTCGGCAGGTTGTCATGAACTGTGTTTAAGTCTGAAAAAGAAATATGGAGACACCATGAACGAACAATTTGACGGTAACGGTATCTTTCCCATGGGGCAGAAAAACGAGGCCTATGCGCAGTATTTTCAAGGTACCAGCTACCTGAATATGCTCTCTACGGAAGGGGTTAATATCGGTAATGTGGTCTTCGAGCCCGGCTGCCGTAACCACTGGCACATTCATCATAAAGGTGGGCAGATCCTGCTGGTGACCGGTGGACGCGGCTGGTATCAGCAGTGGAACCAGCAAGCGCGCCAGCTTAGCGCAGGCGATGTCGTGAATATTCCGGCGGGCGTCAAACACTGGCACGGCGCGGCCGCCGATAGCTGGTTTGCGCATATTGCCATCGCGGTCCCCGCCGAGGGGGCATCCAATGAATGGCTGGAACCGGTTAGTGACGAAACGTATTGTCAGCTACCTTAACCATCGAAACCGCAGGGTTCAGCAATAACGAACTCTGCCTGCTCCCCGAAAAAGCTTGCCCTGACGTCTAATGAACTTTCATGCGTCAGACTTTTTGCACTTAACACTCACAATAAGCCACGGGCTCACTCTCCCCCACATTATCATTCTCAACCGATTATATTTATTGTGATCTGACATCAGGCTGAATCATTTTATCAGCAAGAGATATATGCGTTTATTTTTTACGCAGTTACGCATGAAAAGGCTTGCACCCGGAATTAAAAAACCAGAATAACTCAGCCGGGGTGGCATTAAGTAGATAGTCTTTCGATCATTAATCTTTTCAAGGAGCGAAACAATACTATCAGATTTCACGCTTAATATGAGTAACGCTCTGTAACCTGCGCCGATAATAGGGATGGTAAATACAAGCCTGCGCACTTTCCATACTTGTCTTTGCTATTTGCAAGTACAGTTGAGACGCCCTACCAGGACAGCGCCCGCGCCCATGATGATTTCATTTCGGTCCTGCAGGGATTATGATGGCGAACATTATTCCTTCTGTCCGCAGTGATTGAGAAATAGATGGACTTCATCAGCATTATTATGTCGGCGGGAAAAACCTCCGTCAATGTGGCGCTTTATACGCTGTTGCCAATTATGGTTGTTATGCTCATCGTGATGAAATATCTCGAAGTACGTGGAGTGCTGGACGTTATTGTTCGCTGGCTCGCCCCGCTGCTTAAGCCGTTTGGCTTAACCGGGATGAGCGCTTTTGCCCTGATTCAGATGAATTTTGTCAGCTTCGCCGCTCCGCTGGCCACCCTCGCGATTATGGATAAACGCGGTGCCTCTGACCGGCAGATGGCCGCTACGCTGGCAATGCTTTTCGCCATGGGACAAGGCAACGTTTTCTATCCGTTAACCCCTTTCGGCCTGCACTGGCTGGCCTCCATCGTTATTTCCATCGTCGGCGGACTCTGCGCCGCTGCGGTAACCTGGCATATCACCGGCCGCAGGCTATCGATGGTTGAAAACGCCCGGGCCGAAGCGCTACCTAACGCCGAGCAAAACAGTCAGGGTATTATCGCCGTTATCAACAGCGCCGGTTCTGACGCCATTCGTCTGGCGCTCGGCGCGGTGCCAATGCTGATCCTGTCGCTGGCTATCGTCGGATTTTTGCAGGAGGCAGGCCTCATTGAGATGCTTCAGCGCCTGCTGCAGCCGCTACTGCTGTGGCTGAATATCCCGGTCAACTTCGTTTTGCCAGCGCTGGTCAAATGCGTAGCTGGCGGTACGGCCTACTTCGGCGTGGTCTCTGAACTCATCCAGCAGGGTAAAGTAACCGTCAGCCAGATTAACGCCTCGGCTGGCCTGTTAGTGCAGACGTTTGACCTTCCCGGCATCGGTATCTTTTTAGGCGTCAGCTCGCGCTTCGTTCGCCTGTTCCGCTTCGCCGCCAGCGGTGCTCTTGCCGGGATCGCCATCCGCACGATTATGCACGTCGCGCTATTCTGACGCCTCCGGGCGAAGACAGGCCGCAACATCGGCCTGCTCGCTACAGGCAATGTGATGATTAATTCTCACCATCATCCACGGGAAAAACGGGTTGGAGGTAACGCGCATCAGCGTATCCAGCCCGACGCTTAGCGTTGAGGTTTCTCCGCGCAAAGAGATTGTCCCAATGCTAATCCCATAACGATTTTTTTGTTCCGGCTCGCGGCCGTAAAGCGAGTCGGTTAGCGGAAACGGTACCGCCACGTGCGATAGCGAATACATATCCTGCGGCCAGGCGATATGCAGCGGCGTCACGGTTTCATTTCTGGTACCGGCAAGCGTTGTGCGTGCCACCGTCTGGTAAGTATCGGGAGCGGCATTGGTAATCACCGTCGTGCCATACCTCCGCGGCGCTGGCGGCAACAGCGTATTAACCGCCGAATAGAGCGACGGTCGAAACAGCGCGCGTAGATTCGCCGCCTGGTTAATATCGAAAATGACCAGTTCGCTACCGTTATTCGGTAAATAGCGATAGAGCGAATCCACTACCGCCCGGGTGCTCACCGTTGAATCCATGACCGATTGAAATGTTAATACCGGCGGCAGTTCAGAAAGACGCTGATTCTGCGCCTCCTGCACGATTTGCTGCTGCAGCGCCTGCGACAGCAGCCATGACTGCCTTGCCGCCTTAACCGGGAACGAATTGTATTTGTAGGGGTTAAATTCCGGGACGATGTTCAGCCATCCCACTCGCGCGAAGGCCGGAAATATTGAGGGTAAACCGGCCAGACCGGCGAAGCGGGCAAATGCGGTGACGCCAATCATCGGCGACAGCAGGATTATCTGTTGCGGTCGACGCAGCGATGTATCCTCAAGGCTATCGAGCGCGTATTTCAGCGCCAGCGCCCCACCGTTGGAGTAGCCCACTACGTGCAGCGGCACGTTGGCTCCCGCCAGCCGCGTCGCTTCGCGTACCGCGAGACGGGTGGTGGCAATCCACTCATCGCGCTCGACCGCGGTCAGCGCGCCGGGCGCGGTGCCGTGTCCGGGTAGCCTCGGCGCGATGGCGACAAATCCCTGCTGTTGATAGCGCTGCGCCAGATAGTGCACGCTGTAGGGAGAGTCCGTCAGGCCGTGAAGCAGCACCGCCGCACCGCGCGGTTTCCCCTGCGGCAACAGAATAAAAGAGCGGTTCCAGTCGGGTTGAAACTTATCCGGGTAAACCAGGCTTTGCGCGTAGAAGCGGTTGATGGCCGTTTTGTCCTCATCGCCGAGCGTATCGGTAATTTTGCTTTTCATATCGCGGAAAATCGCCTCTTCCCGCGTCTGGTATTCGGCAAAAGTGGCATGGTCAATTTCGCTGGCGGTCATTTCATTCGCCGTCCAGGTATGCCAACGATGCAGTGCCGGACCGCGCTGCGATTCGTAAATTCGCCCAATAAAAAAGACGATCACCACTACCAGCAAACCAATGACGGTTTTTTTCGCCACAGAGAACATTGTTGAGCCCGATTTATTCAGCAACCGGGTAATGTGCTTCATTGCCATATTTCTGTCCGAATTATCTCTCTGTACGCCAACGGGTGATGATATCTACCGGATAAGATTCGACGATTCCCTTTTTAAACATAGACTAAACCAAGCGGCTATTCTGATTGTCAGAAGAGGCGTAAAGATTAATTATCGCCAAAGTTTAACCGGTCAGGGGGGAATCGAATGGAATGGTGGATCAAGAAACTACGCGAGAACCCGACGTCTGGACATACCTGCGTGGTTCTGCAAAGCGGTCAGTTAATGATTATCGCCGAGCTCGCTCCCTGCCCCCGACGTTTACAGGAAGGCGACAAGCTGACGCCGCAGGCGGATGCTCTCTACTGCATCAACGACGACAAAACCGTCACCGTCAAAGTGCTCAACGCGACGCACTTCAGCCCTGAACGCTGGGCCTCCTTTGCTGACATAACCACGTATTAATCGACACACCGCGCTATCAACTGGTTCTAATCTCAGCATTTTCTTTGCCAGGCGACTTAAATTCTCCGACGCATATTTCAGTCTGTGACATACTAAGCAAGACGTCAGCAGAGCAGAAAAAGGAGTAAGTCATGAACCAGAAAGCCGCCAGTCTGACCCCGGAACAGGCGCTAACGCAGCTCGAAGCGCTGTATGAAAAATCGGTTAACGCGCTGCGTAAAGCCATCGGCGAATATATTAACCATAACACTCTCCCCGATAATCGCGCCCGCGCGGAAGGACTGTTCGTCTACCCGGAGCTCTCGGTATCCTGGGACGGTTCGGAACACAAAGCCTTAAAAACCCGGGCCTGGGGTCGTTTCACCCATACCGGTTGCTACACCACTACCATCACCAACCCTAAACTGTTTCGCGCCTATCTGCTGGAACAGCTCACCATGCTGTATCAGGATTATGATGCCTGCATCACCGTCGGCCTTTCACAGCATGAGATTCCCTATCCGTACGTTATTGATGGCTCCGAGCTGACGCTCGACCGTTCAATGAGCGCTGGCCTGACCCGATTTTTCCCGACCACCGAGCTGTCGCAAATTGGCGATGAGACCGCCGATGGTCTGTTTCATTCGACGGAATACTATCCGCTCTCGCACTTTGACGCCCGCCGCGTAGATTTCTCTCTGGCGCGTCTGCGGCACTATACCGGCACGCCGGTTGACCATTTCCAGCCGTATATGCTGTTTACCAACTATACCCGCTACGTCGATGAGTTCGTACGCTGGGGCTGCAGCCAGATTCTCGATCCCGATAGCCCCTATATTGCTCTCTCCTGCGCGGGCGGGATCTGGATAACGGCGGACACGGAAGCTCCGGAAGAGGCGATTTCCGATCTGGCGTGGAAAAAGCACCAGATGCCGGCCTGGCACCTGATTACCAAAGATGGCCAGGGGATAACGTTGATAAACATTGGCGTGGGTCCGGCGAATGCCAAAAACATCTGCGACCACCTGGCGGTACTGCGCCCGGACGTCTGGCTGATGATAGGCCACTGCGGTGGCCTGCGCGAAAGCCAGAGCATCGGCGACTACGTGCTGGCCCACGCTTATCTGCGTGACGATCATGTGCTGGATGCGGTGCTGCCGCCGGATATCCCGATTCCGAGCATCGCCGAAGTTCAGCGCGCGCTCTACGACGCGACCAAGCAGGTCAGCGGTATGCCCGGTGAAGAGGTGAAACAGCGGCTGCGCACCGGAACGGTAGTCACTACCGACGATCGTAACTGGGAGCTGCGTTACTCAGCCTCGGCGCTGCGCTTTAACCTTAGCCGCGCGGTCGCTATCGATATGGAAAGCGCGACCATTGCCGCCCAGGGTTATCGCTTCCGCGTCCCTTACGGCACCCTGTTGTGCGTTTCCGATAAACCGCTGCACGGCGAAATTAAACTCCCGGGACAGGCTAACCGATTCTATGAAGGAGCCATCTCCGAACATTTACAGATTGGTATCCGGGCAATTGACCTGCTGCGCGCCGAAGGCGACCACATGCATTCGCGCAAGCTGAGAACCTTCAACGAACCGCCGTTCCGCTAACCTCGCCTCCCCCTGCCCGGCCATGCCGCGCAGGGAAAACGCCCGTCAATGGCACAAACAAAAAACCCGCTTAAGTTTCCTTAAGCGGGCTTCTTAAATATGGCTCCTCTGACTGGACTCGAACCAGTGACATACGGATTAACAGTCCGCCGTTCTACCGACTGAACTACAGAGGAATCGTGTGAACGGGGCGCATATTATCGATGGTGTCCCGCCTTGTCAAAGGCTGTTTGCACATTTCAAATCGTTTGCCGAATAATTCTCCACTTTGGGCAAAAAGTATCGCTTCACTCTTCGTTTCAGGCATCTTCAGCCTGTCCTCTGCTCTCTTCAACTTGCGTTTTTTGCCGCGGATACTTCCACAGCCAGCGCCCGCTAACCATTCGACAATAAAACAGAACGCCGCGCACCGCCCAGTCAAGTACCATCCCCAACCAGACGCCGATAACCCCCATCCCCAGCACAATCCCCAGCGTATAGCCCGCCACCACGCGACAGCCCCACATGCCAAGCATTGATACCCACATGGTATAACGTACATCACGAGCCCCTTTAAAAGCGCACGGCAGCGTCCAGGACATCGCCCAGATAGGCATAAAGAAGGCGTTGAGCCACAGCAGTTCTTTCACCACTACCTTGACGTCCTCTTCGCTGGTATAGAACGAAGCGATCAGGCCAGCAAACGGCGCAGTTCCCCAGGCAATCACCGTCAACACGACCGTCGACAGCCAGAAAACGTGCCACGCCTGGCGTTGCGCCTGGCCAATCTGCCCCTTTCCAAGACGCCGACCGGTAATAATCGTCGATGCGGAACCAAGGGCGTTCCCCGGCAGGTTAATCAACGCAGCAACCGAGAAGGCAATAAAGTTGCCGGCAATAACGTTGGTTCCCATCCCGGCAACAAACATCTGCGTCAGCAGCTTACCGCCGTTGAACAACACCGACTCAATGCTGGCGGGAATCCCGATGCCCATCACTTCCCAGATAATGGCGAAGTTAAACGGTTTAAAATAGCTCTTCAGCGAAATGCGCAGCGCCGGGTTAAAACCGATCATTAATACCCAGATGGTTGCCACCGCGCCGATATAGCGGGCAATGGTTAATCCAAGACCCGCGCCGACGAACCCCATACCGGGCCACGAGAAAATGCCGTAAATCAGGATGCTGCTGATAATGATATTCAGGATATTCATCCCGCCGTTAATCAACAGCGGAATTTTGGTCGTCCCGGCACCGCGCAGCGCGCCGCTGCCAATCAGGGCGATTGCCGCCGCCGGATAGCTCAACACCGTCAGCTCAAGATAGGTCAGCGCCAGGCCTTTTACCTCAGCTGTTGCATCTCCGGCGACAAAGTTAATGATTTCAGTACCAAAGGCATGAATGACCGCCGCGAGAATTATCGAAAACAGAGTCATTATCGCCAGCGACTGGCGCGCTGCCGCCCTCGCCCGCCGCCGGTCCCGTTTCCCCAGGCTAAATGCCACTACCACGGTGGTCCCGAGATCGATAGCGGCAAAAAAAGACATAATCACCATGTTGAAGCTATCGGCCAGACCAACGCCCGCCATCGCCTCCTTTCCGAGCCAGCTGACCAAAAAAGTACTCAGCACGCCCATTAGCAAAACGCAGGCGTTTTCCAGCAAAATCGGGACCGCAAGAGGGCTGATTTCACGCCAGTAGAGGACGCGATAGCTTTTACGCTTTTTAAACCAGGACGTGCGCTCAACGGACTGGCGTAATGCGGAGGTGACGTTCAAGGGAGACCTTAGTGAGAAAAGTTGAAACTACATTTCAAATGATGATAGAGAAAAGCTAATCCTGCAAAGCATTTTTCCCGATGAATTGTCGGTAATTACGACAAATTGTTGATGGATACGCCAGTTAAGCGACTGACAACGAATTGATGTTTGACAAAATTTTTTTCGCCGTTAAGATACGACTCCACACGATTCCTCTGTAGTTCAGTCGGTAGAACGGCGGACTGTTAATCCGTATGTCACTGGTTCGAGTCCAGTCAGAGGAGCCAGATTTAAAAAAGCCCGCTTTTTAGCGGGCTTTTTGTTTTCCATTACGCAGAGCGGTTCGGGAAAATCAGGCTGAAAACAATTTGAGCTGCAGGCGGCTGCGGCAAGCACTGAGCGCGGGCCTCACCGCCGTGCAGAGTCATAATAGCGCGCACAATTGACAGCCCCAGCCCGCTGGCGTGGCTACTGCGCGCCGCGTCTGCACGATAGAAACGCTCAAACAGTTTTTCCAGATGTGCCTGCGCAATCGGCGGGCCCTGATTAATCACCTGGATGACCTGGCGGGTGTCTTCTGCCGCGGCTCTTAATATGATTTGGCTCGATTCATCGGCATACCGTACCGCGTTGGCGACCAGATTGCTTAATGCCCGCTGGAACAGCATCGCATCGGCCCACAGCAGCCCTTCACCTTCGCAAATCAGCTGAACATCCCGCTCCTCCGCCAGCCCCTCGAAATAATCCGCAACTCGCTGTAGCTCCTGCGCAATATCCAGGATCCGGTAGTTCAGCACCGACTGCGCATGGCTGGCTCGCGCCAGAAACAGAATATTTTCCACCATACGTGAAATGCGCTCCAGCTCCTCCATATTGTTAGAGAGCAGAGTTTCATACTCTTCCACGCTGCGAGACTGATACAAGGCCACCTGACACTGGCCCATCAGCGCTCCCACCGGCGTGCGGATCTCGTGCGCCAGATCGGCGGAAAACCGCGTCAGGCGCTGATAGCCTTCGTTAAGTCTGTCGAGCATGGCATTGAACGAAATAATAAGCTGTTGCAGCTCTCGCGGCGCATCCTGCTCGCTCAGGCGGGTCGCCAGGGTACTGGGCGTAATGACCGCCGCCTCTGCGGCCATGCGTCTTAGCGGCCTCAGCACGCGGCGCATCACCCAGTAGCCCAGCAGCGCAATCGCCAGAAAAGCCGTCACCACTGCCGCGATGACGCGCCATAAATAGCGCGCCAGCATTTTCTGTTCATTTACCATGACATGCGCGACGGAAATTTGCAGCTCCCTGCCATCTTCCAGCGTCACCAGACCGGATGCCACCCGTAACGGCACTCCCTGCGCGGTCACCCCACCCTGTACCTCATCCAGGCGCTGCGGGCGGTCCACCGGCGTCGGCGTCACCGGCGGTAACTGCACCCTGCCGGGATTAACGTTAATTAATGGAGTCTGGCCCGGGATGCGAAAAATTAAAACGTCCTGCTCGTTGCCCAGCATATTTTCGAACATCCCGGTATTCGCCACCAGCCGTTCCAGCGGGAAGCGTTTGCTCAGCACGTTGCGGTAATACTCTATTCGTCCGGTCACCTGCAGATCGCTACGGTGAATCATCTCATGGCGCATAGCGTTATATAAATATCCACCAGCGGCGCTCACCACCAGCGCCGCGACCAGCGCAAACAGGATAGCGCTTCGTAGCGTCAACGATGTCGCCTGCCAGCGCCGGGCCAGCACGTTCATGAACGAACCTCACAGACGTAACCGATCCCACGCACGGTATGAATAAGCTTGATCTCGAACGGCCGGTCGATTTTGGCGCGCAGGCGTTTGATAGCCACGTCGACCACGTTGGTGTCGCTGTCGAAATTCATATCCCAGACCTGCGAGGCGATCATGGTGCGCGAGAGTACCTCTCCTTCCCGCCTGACCAACAGATGCAGCAGCATAAATTCTTTATTGGTCAGCGCAATCACGGTGTCCTGACGGGTAGCTCTGCGCCGCAGCACATCAATATGCAGGTCGGCAATTTCATAACGATCGGACTCCCGTACGGTTCCGCGGCGCAGAAGAGTGCGCAAACGCAGTACCAGCTCGGTAAATGAGAAAGGTTTGACCAGGTAATCATCAGCCCCCAGTTCCAGGCCATGAATACGGTCCTGTACCTCGTCGCGGGCGGTAAGAAACAGTATTGGTACATCGCTTTTCTTGCGTAAAACATCAATAATCTGCCAGCCGTCAAGCCCAGGCAGCATGACGTCAAGGACAATCGCATCGTAACCATACTCCAGCGCCCGAAATAAACCGTCGGTACCATCACGCGCCAGATCAACGCCGTATCCGGCCTCAGTTAACCCCTTCTTCAGGTAATTACCGGTCCCGATATCATCTTCTACAACTAATATGCGCATTCTTACCACCTCATTACGTCTGCAAACAGATTAACAGTTTCTGCGCCGCGGCTTGATGACATTAATGTCATCAAACTGACATGGTGCTGTCCCGATCGCCGGACCATGCTTAACAGGCAAATGATTACAGGAGAATGTTATGCAGACACACCATCGTAGTATCGCCGGTTTACTGTTATCCACCCTGATGCTATGCAGCGGCATAGCCACCGCCGCACAGACGCCAGGCAAAGCTATCGCGCCGCTGCGCGGTACCGTTGACCAGGTCTCAGATACCAGCCTGCAGGTTAGCGATCGTAAAGGAGAAAAGGTCGTCGTAAAACTCAACGACAAAACCCAGATTTTTAGCGTCGCGAAAGGCTCGGCTGAGGATATCAAGCCGGACAGCTTTATCGGCACCGCAGCCGTGCCCCAGGCCGACGGTAGCCTGAAAGCGCTTGAAGTCCACGTCTTTGCCGCCAGCCTGCGGGGCACGGGTGAAGGGCATTCCCCGTGGGAATCCGCCGACGGTAAAATCAATACGATGACCAACGGCACCATCGGCAAGCTGGTAAACACCAACGGCCGCACGTTAACCGTTAATTATGGCGATCGGCAAAAGAACGTCATCGTGCCTGACAATACGCCGGTGGTAACCATCGATCCCGGCGATCGCAGTCTGCTGAAGCCCGGAACCCATGTCGTGCTGTTCTCCGCTACTGACGATAAAGGCGAACGCGTCGCTACCCGCATTTCTGCCGGCAAAGACGGTACCGTACCGCCGATGTAACTCAGGAGAAGGGCATGAAAACCAACGCGTCGCGGCCGGTGCATCGCTGGCCGGTCAGGCTCACCCATTGGGTGAATCTGGTCGCCATGATCTGCATGTTCATGAGCGGCTGGGAAATCTACAACGCTGCGCCGCTGTTCGACTTCCGCTTTCCGCCCTCCGTTACCCTGGGCGGCTGGCTGGGCGGCGCGATTGGCTGGCACCTGGCGGTAATGTGGCTGCTGGTGGTTAACGCTCTGTGTTATCTGCTGTGGAGTTTATTAAGCGGTCATCTCCGCCGCGATCTGCTGCCGCTGCATCTGGCCGCGCTCCGGCGGGATATCTGGCTAACCCTCACGCTGCGGCTAAACCACCGACCTGGCCACTACAACGCCATTCAAAAGCTGATGTACCTCGGCGTTATGGCCCTCGGCCTGCTGCTGGTGTTTTCCGGGCTGGCTATCTGGAAACCGGTACAGCTCTCATGGCTGGTGGCTCTGTTCGGCGGTTTTGCTATCGCGCGCTATGTTCACTTTTTCGCTATGGCTGGCATCGGGCTGTTTGTCGTTGTCCATGTGCTGATGGTGATTATCGTCCCTTCCACCCTGTGGGCCATGCTGTCAGGAGGCAAACATGAAGGATAAAACTCCATCCCGCCGCGCGCCCGCGCTGGAGCCGGAGCAGAAAAAACAGCTGGTAAATCTGCAGCGACGATTACTCCTGCGATCCGGTCTGACCCTCGGAGGCGTGGCGATGCTGACCGGATGCAATATGCAAGATGGCGATGAGATAGACAAAGTGCTGTGGGCTATGTCGCGCTGGAACGATCGGGTACAGTCCTGGCTGTTCAGCGGCCAACGCCTGGCCCAGACTTATTGTCGGGATCAAATTACCGACCCCTTTCCGTTCAATGCTTTTTATCCGCAATACAACGCGCCGGAAGTCGATCTGTTCGACTATCGTCTGGAAGTCTCCGGCAAGGTAGAGAAAAAAGCCCCGTGGACGCTGGAACAGTTACAGCATCTGCCACAACAAAGCCAAATTACCCGGCTAATCTGCATTGAAGGCTGGAGCGCGATTGGTCAATGGGGTGGCGTACCGCTAAAGCTATTCCTGCAGCATGTCGGCGCCGATCTCAACGCGCGTTATGTCGGCTTTAAGTGCGCGGATCGTTACTACACCAGCATTGATATGGCCACCGCGCTGCATCCGCAAACCATTCTGGCACTGGATTTTGCCGGTAAGTCGCTGCCTGTGGAATTTGGCTATCCGCTAAGGTTACGGGTGCCGACCAAGCTGGGGTTCAAAAACGCCAAGCATATCGCCGCTATTTTCGTCAGCGATACCAACCCCGGCGGTTACTGGGAAGATCAGGGCTATAACTGGTTTAGCGGTATTTAGACGCCCTGAACAGGATCGGTGTCAATGCCGCCGACATTGTGGGGAATCACCCTACGGGGGCTGCGAAAATGACGTCTTCCAGCAAGCCCGTTTGCCGGCGCCAGGCGGCAAACTCCCCATCAAGCCCTGTATTAATACTCCATGCTTTCCATCAGCAGCGGGCGCGTTATCTCGACAGCAGAAACCGCCCGGTATGACGACAGTTAAAAACCGCTACCTGCGTCGGCAAGCATCGCTGAACTGCCAATTTCCACCGGCATTCCGGAGCGGCGTTCCAGCGCCTGCTCCGCGCGAGTCATATCTACGCCCTCACCTTTCACAAAGGTCTGAATAGCCGGCGTGAGTGGAAGCGGAACCTTCCGGTCCGACTCATACTCCGCCCGGTTACGCGACAATGGCTCGTGGACTTCAACCCAACGACTCCCGTCCGGCTCGGCGGTATATTTCACCGGCTGATCGATAATTTGTACGCGCGTCCCTACCGGAACGGTATCAAACAGGTATTTGATATCGTCATTACGCAGACGGATGCAGCCCTGGCTCACGCGCAGGCCAATACCAAAATTGGCGTTAGTGCCATGAATAGCGTAGAGCCTGCCGATATAAATCGCGTACAGCCCCATCGGGTTCTCCGGTCCGGCCGGGACAAACGCGGGCAGACTTTCGCCCCGACTGGCATATTCGCGGCGGGTATTAGCGGTAGGCGTCCATGTCGGCGCCTCCTGCTTCCGCTCCACGGCGGTGACCCAGTTACGTGGGGTTTCACGCCCGGCCTGACCTATCCCAATCGGCAGAACCTCAACCGTCGTGCCATCAGGCGGATAGTAGTAGAGACGCATTTCGGCAACATTGATTACGATTCCCTGGCGTACCGTGGCGGGCAAAATAAGCTGCTGCGGCACCACCAGCGTAGATCCCGATTTTGGCAAAAATACATCTATGCCGGGGTTGGCCTCAAGCATATTGCTCAGGCCCTGACCGTACTGGGCGGCAAAGGACTCCAGAGGCTGGGTATTGTGTTGCGGAACGGTGATGGTCAGCGGGCTGCCGACCAGACGGCTTCCTTCCGGCGGCAACGGGTAGCTCACCGCCAGAGCGCTCTGGCTGGTGAGGATCATAATAAAAGAACAAAGCAATTTCACACGCCGCACAATTTCCCTTCCTCTGTGGCGATAAACGTGAATGAATTATAGCTTCGTTTGCTGTCTTATATCTGATTTATCATTCTGCTAAATTTGATAATCGATCGCCGCCTCTTCCGGCTCCATGGCCTGACGTTTAATTTCTTCAAGCGACAGGCCAGCGTTGCACAGTTCAATAAAGCGCCAGACATAATTTCGCTGCAGCTGCCCGCGCTTCAGGCCCAGCCAGACGGTATTGGCGTCGAACAGATGGCGGGTATCCAGACGCGTAAAGGTATCCGATTCCCGCTCGTCTCCCGATTGTTCCGCGACCAGTCCTACTCCCAGCCCCAGTTCAACGTAAGTTTTGATTACGTCGGAGTCCTGGGCGCTTAATACGATATCAGGCATCAGTCCCTTACGGTTGAATGCTTCATCAATACGCGAACGGCCGGTAATCCCCTGGCGATAGGTGATAAGCGGCCAGCGGGCAATAGCATCGAGAGTCAGCGGTGTCACCTGAGTCAGCGGATGATCTTTAGGAACCAGCAGGCTGTGATGCCAGCGGAACCATGGAAAGGCGACCAGCGTTGGATCGTTGCTCAGCCGCTCGCTGGCGATACCGATATCCGCGCCGCCGTTATGCAACAGCGCTTCAATTTCCTGCGGCGTCCCCTGGACCAGCTCAAGACGCACGTCGGAGAAGAGTTCGCGGAAGGCTTTAATTACCGGCGGCAGGCTATAGCGCGCCTGGGTATGAGTCGTGGCGATGGTTAATACGCCGGATGCATCGTTGGTGAACAGGTCGGCCAGGCGGCGAACGTTGCTGGCTTCATTAAGAATACGCTCGGCGATCGATAATAATGCTTTGCCCGGTTCGGTCATTCCGAGCAGACGCTTGCCTCGACGGATAAAAATCTCAATCCCCAGCTCTTCTTCCAGTTCACGAATATGACGGCTGACGCCCGATTGCGATGTATAGAGCATATTGGCGACTTCCGTCAGGTTGTAATCCTGACGGGCCGCTTCACGAATAATTTTCAGTTGCTGGAAGTTCACCCTTTCCTCCGGGCTATCAGACATGACATATGCACTATTGTTAAAGTCTGTTGTCCTTGCTAACAAATAATAAAAACCAGCAACTTATTCCATTCAGGAATATACCTTAACTCACTAACAGTAATTCACGGTTTTCCAGCGACGGTCGGCTCACCAGCGACATCAAAATCTCCTTCACCGCCTGCGCCTGCGGCGACAGGCTACCGCGAGCCGACATATTGAGCGACAGCGAAAGGCTCATTGACGGAGTAGTGATACGCGCCATCCAGCCATTCGCCGCGCCGCACAGAGAGCGGGCGGCAGATTCCGGCAGCACGGTGACGCCCATGCCGCTGGCTATGGCCGCCGTCAAGGTGGTAATCGATTCAATTTCCCCGATAATCTTTGCCGACAGGCGACGCAGGGTGAAGGCTTCGGTAACCCTTGCGCGAACGGCGCTATAATCGCGCGGCAGGAACAGATTCATCTCCGCCACCGCCGTCAAATCAACGCTCTGTCCCGGGCAATCCCGGGTTCCAACCAGGTAGAGATCTTCTTTCAGCAGCGGCTGGCTGACGATGCCGGCGACCGGAGCACGTTCATAGAGAACGGCCATATCCAGCTGGCCGTCGATAAGCTTATCGTTGAGGATCGTTCCGCTGCTTTCCTGTAAATAAACCATGACTTCCGGCAGTTCGTTACGCACCGTTTGCAGCAGCGGCATGGTAATTGCCGAAGCCGCCGTACCCGGTGCAAGACCGATTGACACCTGGCCGCTCAGCGTCTGACCAACATTATTCACCGCCAGCTGCGCCTGCTCGCACTGGCGCAGAATAGTCCGGGCGTGGGTATAGAGAATCTTCCCTGCTTCAGTCGGCGTAACGCCGCGTTTAGTGCGGATCAACAGCTGCTGGTCCAGCTCGCCTTCCAGGGTCGCAACCTGCTGGCTTAACGCCGGTTGTGCGATGTGCAAGACTTCAGCTGCCTGAGTCAGACTGCCGATATCGACGATTTTCACAAAATACTTCAGTCGTCTTAAGTTCATTTTGCCTCCTGTAAGGAACACCAGTACCAACACTGGCCGTTTAGATACAGGAGGATTTGCAATTTACTTGCCAGCTTTTTTTGCAGAGAAGTAAACACCGCGATAAGCCGCGTAATAAGGGATAGTGATAGCAAACCGCAATTTTATTGCCCGGTCAGCGGATTGCGGTATGCCCTATTAGGGGTATAGCTGCACTATAACGGTGCACCACGGCACGCGGCGCAGGAAAAACAGGCACACTGCTGAAATTGTCAGCAAACGATCGGATCGACTTGATTGAAGCTTTGACAAGGTGGGGGCTCATCGTTAATATGCGCCCCGTACACGATTCCTCTGTAGTTCAGTCGGTAGAACGGCGGACTGTTAATCCGTATGTCACTGGTTCGAGTCCAGTCAGAGGAGCCAAATTTAAGAAGCCTGCTTAGGAAACTAAGCGGGCTTTTTGCTTTTCTGCATCTCTCTGTCACTTCAAAAACATCAGCTCAGAATGGCTGCCAGCCTGGCTATATTTCAAAGGATTATTTCCGCGGCATACACAAGTGCTCTGAATCATAAACATCAGTTAGTTACGCAGACAAATGAAGGCGAATACAGGCTTTGTACAATCCAGGCGTTTTTCATTTTTTGGATCTTGATATAGCGTCCAGAATCAGGGTTGGGACTAAAAAAGACCTTTTGCATCACACCCTCTATCATGTTGTCGGCCTTTCTTTTCGAAACGATGGTATTGGTCAGGTGATAAATGTTGTTAGCCTTCTTTTCATAGTTGAAATGGTACGATCTTTCTACGTTGTACTTAACATCATCAACCATCACCTTTCCGGACACATCGAAATATCCCGTGTTATTTCTGCGCATAAGTAAAAAAGTATTAAATTTCGCGTCAAAACCAAACGTAGCAGATTCAACCGTCAGCTTCGCGGAACAGTCAAAATCACTTTTGTGATGGAAATAATCATGCTGCCACCAGAAAACAAAAATAACAACCAGAATACAGAGCAGAAGATAAAAGTCCTTCAGACTAAATTTACTGAGTAATTTCATAATCTGGCCTATAGTAGTTCTCGCATGAATAGAAATCATCTTTCTTGACTTTTGAATATATACAATGGGCCAAAAAACTTCTCCCTTCATGAGCCTTCAAGACTGAATCTGAAAAATTAAAATAAAAAATGCTGTTTCCTAAGCAACTCATCCTTTGTTTATCGATAATTTCCCGGGCCAGGTCCATCATCTTTTGCTTTTGTTCATTTGGGATGGCGTAAAAAGTTCTTACCGGGCAAGAACCAATGCTCCCCAGATAATAGATTTCATCCTGTTCGCTACCAAAGACAGACCGATATAAATCAGAGTGAATGCCGAATGAAACCAGAGTCAACGCGCACAACGCAAACAGTGCATAACCGACCTTTTTAACCATTCCCGTTGCGGATTTTTGCGTCTCCTCATTTATACTGCTGCTTAAAACGCTTTCTTGCGTATCGCTCTCATGACCAGCCTCACGGGCAGAATAATCCACTCTCTCTATGGCAATGCCTGAAGATATCATGAAACCGACTCGCGGCACGGTAACGATAATCTCCTCCATGCATCCCATATTCCTGAAAGTAGCCCTCAGGTCTGAAATATACTTATTAAGACTATGACTGGAAGTCCGGAGTCCATGGGCATCCCAGACTTTTTCCAGTATCTCATTTCTGTAGACCACATGTTCCCTATGGTCTAAAAGGAATTTGAGCAGGCGGCTTGTGGTAGCCGTCAGCGTAACGGCAGACTCCTCGTCGAGCCAAATCAGGCCATCATCACTCCTGAAATGGATTGTCCCTTGAATTTTGTAGATCATAAACTAGCCTTTCAAGTAATACTCCGATGGACACTATCCGCAACAACCCCTTTAACCAGCATTTTATGCTGAAAATATTTATATTTTTCTTGTAAATAAGATTATAACATCTAAATTTTGAAAAAACAAAATACATATAACTAACAAGGTGCTAAGTGGTATTATTATTCTCGACGACACAGGAGACAACATGGAGCAACAAATAGTATGCCGATTTACGCAGTTGGCTCATGGGCAGCGGCGTTAACAGCGGAGAGTTAAACAGCAAGGTAGAACAGTCACCTTGCACAATCAGTTGAAAAACAGAACAAACATTTGCAACCGTATTCAGCACTTACAAAACAGATTGCTAAAGATCTTCAAAACAGTATTGCAAAGGCACCTTTGTAAGGATATTTAAGAACAGTAAAAGAGTGAATCTAATGCTCTGAAGATAAAAACAAAGGTATCTCGCAAGGAATATTCCCTAAGAAAATTCCAATACAAAGAGTGCGCCTATTGTTTTATAGCAAAATGATAACCACCCCCTATCATTTTGCATATATAAAAACCTGATAATTTATTCAATTAAAGGATAAAACACCAATTAAATAACAATTTAATAAAATAAAAAACCATTCAAATATCTCCAGGTGGAAGTTAAGTCTTTTAGAGCACCTGACGAATGCCTCCGCACATCAGGCAATGATAGATTACTCTTAATTCGCTGAATGGTTTTAATAACGATGAGTTAAAGGTCAACCCAAGGATGAGATTGCGTTCAGATATGAATCTATCAACTAATATTTTATCTAAGGATAAATACTTTACTCTGGGCCTGATCGAACTGCTTGGAGAAGAGTTTATTGACAATTTCTTTTTGATTATAGATTTGGATTCCAACGATTTATCTGGCGCCGAATGGATTTACCCTTCGAATAAGAATATTGTCGCCTTTGCATCCAGCGATATCGCTTTCTATAAATCAGAATTATTTGACAAAATAACGGTACTCGATAAAAAAAGTAATACCAGGAGCATCCTGAACTTCTTCTTAAAGAAAGAACTATCGGGAAACTATCATACAAAATTCCGTCTAAGCCTGCGCGAAAAGCAGATATTGAGTATGTTAAGCAGAGGGGAAAGCAATCAAGAAATAGCACAAGAGTTTGGCGTGAAACTTAAAACTGTTTATACGCACCGCCGCAACCTGATGAATAAACTAGGTTGTAAAAACAGGATTACGTTTCAAAAATTATTTTTTAATAATAAATGTTTTTTAAAATGAAGCATCGCTTCAGGATGATTTTTTAAAAGGAGATCTATAATGAACAAATTGGCACTCGTCGTTATTTCAGCACTGTCCCTGAGCTCAGCTGCGGCTCTGGCCGATACCGTTACGGTGAACGGCGGGACGGTACATTTTAAAGGGGAAGTGGTTAACGCCGCCTGCGCGGTTGACGCAGGCTCTCTCGATCAGACCGTTCAGTTAGGCCAGGTGCGTACAGCGAAACTCGCCACCGCGGGCAGCACCAGCTCGGCAGTTGGTTTTAACATCCAGCTGAATGACTGTGACATCACGGTTTCTGAAAAAGCGGCCATCGCGTTTGCCGGCACGGCAATTAATAGCACCAACCCAACGGTACTGGCTCTGCAGAACTCCGCTGCAGGCGGCGCGACCAACGTCGGCGTGCAGATCCTCGATCGTACCGGTACTCCGCTGACCGTGGATGGCGCAACCTTCAGCGCGCAGACCACGTTAAGTAACGGTACCAACGTCATCCCGTTCCAGGCGCGTTACTTCGCGACCGGCATAGCGACAGCCGGTGCCGCTAACGCTGACGCCACCTTTAAAGTTCAGTACGAGTAATTTCTTCATCTTGCAGGGAAGCGCGTCGGGCCAGGATGGCCCGTTATCCGAATAAGACCGAGGGTGATAACGATGCAAAGGATGAAGTCAGGTTTGTTGATATTTCTGTTGCCGCCGCTGGCGCTGGCTGGCGGCAGTTGGGACGTCATGCTGCCCGGCGGAAACATGCGTTTCCAGGGAATAGTCATTGCCGAGTCCTGTCGCGTTGAAGTCGGCGATCGCCAGATGACGGTCAATATGGGGCAAATCAGCAGCAATCGATTTCATTCTGCAGGAGAGGATGCCAATCCGGTTCCTTTCACCATTCACCTGCAGGAGTGCAGCACCGCCGTGAGCCAGCACGTTGGCGTGGCGTTTCACGGCGTCGCCGATGGCAAAAATCCGGATGTGCTTTCGGTGGGTGAAGGACCAGGGATTGCCACCGGTATTGGTGTCGCCCTGTTTGACAAAACGGGCAGCTTTATCCCGCTCAATGCGCCTCCAGGGACCTGGACGCAGCTGCATACGGGCCCTACCACCCTGCATTTTATTGCGAAATATCGTTCCACCGGGAATCAGGTCACCGGAGGGGCTGCAAATGCTCAGGCCTGGTTTTCCCTGACCTACCAGTAGTCAGTACCGGGAACAGGAAATGACAGTGAGTAAAACAGAGGTAAATATGAAAAATACACTGGGTACCATGCGCGGGATGCGCGCTCTACTGGCAGGATTTATCCTGACTGCGGCCACCGGTCTGGCCGCTCCCGCCGAAGCAGGCGTGGCGCTGGGGGCGACCCGCGTCATCTATCCTGCCGGACAGAAGCAGGTTCAGCTGGCGGTCACCAATAACGACGAAAAGAGCACCTTTCTGATCCAGTCATGGGTGGAAAACGCTGACGGCGCAAAAGACGGAAGTTTTGTGATTACTCCCCCGCTGTTCGCGATGCAGGGCAAAAAAGAGAACACCCTGCGCATCATTGATGCGACCAACAACCAGCTGCCGCAGGACCGGGAAAGCCTGTTCTGGATGAACGTCAAGGCTATCCCGTCGATGGATAAATCAAAGCTCAGCGACAATACCCTGCAGCTGGCGATTATCAGCCGCATCAAGCTCTACTATCGCCCGGCAAAACTGGCGCTGCCGCCGGATCAGGCCGCAGAGAAACTGAGATTCCGCCGCAGCGCCGGCTCACTGACGCTGATCAACCCCACTCCGTACTATCTGACGGTCACCGAGCTCAATGCCGGAACCCGGATACTGGAAAATGCCCTCGTTCCTCCGCTAGGGGAAGCCAGAGTCTCACTGCCATCCGACGCAGGCAGCGAGATTACCTACCGAACCATTAACGACTACGGCGCACTGACCCCGCGATTGAAAGGCGTAATGCAATAAATGAACGGGGAGCAGCGCTCTCCCCCTGAACTAAAAAATATTGATTGCCGGGCGATTTTGTACCGGAGGGACTATGTCACATCTAAAATATGGACTTGACCGTTTGGATACCCGGCGCATGGCGACTGGATCGGCGCACGTATTCGCGAAGCTCCCCCTTGCCTTTTTATTTGCCTCTCCGATTTTTAACACACAGGCGGAGATCTATTTTAATCCGCGTTTTTTAGCCGACGACCCTGCTGCGGTGGCGGATCTGTCCAGTTTTGAAAAAGGCCAGGAGCTGCCGCCAGGAACCTATCGCGCGGATATCTACCTGAATGACGGCTATATGACCACCCGCGATGTCACCTTTAATATCGACGAAAAAGGCCACGGGCTGGCCCCGTGTCTGACGCGCGGACAGCTGGCCAGCATGGGCGTCAATACCACTGCAATCGCCGGAATTGACGTGCTGGCCGTGGACACCTGCGTACCGTTAACTGAGATGATCAAAGAGGCCACCATCCGTTTCGACGTCGGCCTGCAGCGGCTTTATTTGACCATTCCCCAGACGTTTATGGGCAACCGCGCCCGCGGCTACATCCCGCCCGAGCTCTGGGACCACGGGATTAACGCCGGGCTGCTGAACTATAACTTCACCGGCAACAACGTCCACAACGATGTCAGCGGCAGCAGCAACTACGCGTATCTGAACCTGCAGAGCGGGCTGAACCTCGGCGCCTGGCGCCTGCGCGACAATACCACCTGGAGCTACAGCAGCAACGGCAGATCGTCGACCAGTGAAAATAAGTGGCAGCACGTTAACAGCTGGCTGGAGCGTGATATCACTCCGCTGCGCTCGCGCCTGACGCTGGGCGACAGCTATACCAACGGCGATGTCTTCGACGGCCTCAACTTCCGCGGCGCGCAGCTCGCCTCCGACGACAATATGCTGCCGGACAGCCAGAAAGGGTTTGCCCCGGTTATTCACGGCATTGCCCGCGGCACGGCGCAGGTCTCGGTGAAACAGAACGGCTATGAGATCTACCAGAGCACGGTGCCGCCTGGCCCGTTCACCATCAACGATCTCTACTCCGCGGGCAACGGTGGCGACCTGCAGGTGACCATCAAGGAGGCCGACGGCAGCAGCCAGGTCTTTACCGTCCCTTATTCGTCCGTTCCGGTGCTCCAGCGCGAAGGCCATACCCGCTATGCCGTTACCGCCGGGGAGTATCGTAGCGGTAGCAATCAGCAGGAAAAGCCGAAGTTCTTCCAGGGTACCCTGATGCACGGTCTTCCGGCGGGCTGGACGCTGTACGGCGGCACCCAGCTGGCGGACCGCTACCGCGCCTTTAACCTCGGCGTCGGGAAAAACATGGGTGAACTGGGCGCGCTGTCGCTGGACATCACCCAGGCCAACGCCACCCTTCCCGATGACAGCGATCATCAGGGTCAATCGGTACGTTTCCTCTACAACAAATCGCTGACCGATACCGGCACCAATATCCAGCTGGTGGGCTACCGCTACTCGACCCGCGGCTATTTCAGCTTCGCCGATACCACTTACAACCGGATGAGCGGTTACAACGTCGAAACCCAGGACGGGGTGATTGAAGTGAAGCCTAAATTCACCGACTACTACAACCTCGCTTACAACAAGCGCGGCAAAATCCAGGCCAGCGTGACCCAGCAGTTAGGCCGCACCGCCACGCTTTATCTGAGCGGCAGCCACCAGACCTACTGGGGGACCGGTAAGGCCGATCGACAGGTACAGCTCGGACTGAACGCCGCCGTCGACGATATCAACTGGACCCTGAGCTACAGCCTGACCCAAAACGCCTGGCAGCAGGGCCGCGACCAGATGCTGGCTCTCAACGTGAATATTCCATTCAGCCACTGGATGCGCTCGGACAGCACCTCCGCCTGGCGACACGCCAGCGCCAGCTACAGCATGTCCAACGATCTGAACGGCAGAACCACCAGCCTTGCCGGCCTGTACGGCACGCTGCTGGAGGATAACAACCTGAGCTACAGCGTACAGACCGGCTACGCCGGCGGCGGAGATGGCAACAGCGGCGGCACCGGATACGCGGCGCTGAACTACCGCGGTGGCTACGGCAACGCCAACGTCGGCTACAGCCGCAGCGACGGCATCAAACAGCTTTACTACGGCCTGAGCGGCGGCGTGCTGGCCCACGCCGACGGTATCACCCTGAGCCAGCCGCTGAACGAAACGACGGTGCTAATCAAAGCCTCCGGTGCGGACAATGTAAAAGTGGAAAACCAGACCGGGGTCAGGACCGACTGGCGCGGCTACGCCGTACTGCCCTATGCCACCGAATACCGGGAAAACCGGATAGCACTGAATACCAATACGCTGGCCGATAACGTCGACCTTGACGATGCGGTAGCCAGCGTGGTGCCAACCCGCGGAGCGATTGTCCGCGCCGAATTTAAAGCTCACATCGGGCTTAAGCTGCTGATGTCGCTTATCTATAACGGTAAGCCGGTTCCCTTCGGCGCGCTGGTTACCTCCGACGGCAGCCAGGGCAGCAGCATCGTCGCCGATAACGGTCAGGTCTACCTGAGCGGAATGCCGTTGGCGGGCAAGGTGCGTGCGAAATGGGGAGAAGAACCGAATGCCAGCTGCGAAGCTAACTACAGCCTGCCGCCGGAAAGTCAGAACCAGACGCTAAGCCAGCTGTCAGCCGAGTGCCGATAAGGAAACCATGATGATGAAAAAAAACCTGTATCTGCTAAGCGCCCTTCTTTCTCTGGCGGTCACCGATGCTTACGCGGCAGACAGTACCATCACCATCAACGGCTACGTTCGGGATAACGCCTGTGCCGTTGCGGGCGAATCGAAAGAGTTTACCGTCGACCTGATGAACAACGCCGCAAAGCAGTTCCATGCGGTTGGTGCTACCACTCCTCTAGTGCCCTTTCGCATCGTGCTTTCCCCCTGCGGCAGCGCGGTCACCGCGGTGAAGGTGGGATTCGTTGGTATTGCCGATAGCGTCAATACCGACCTGTTAAAACTTGACGGCGGTCCGTCAGCTGCGGCGGGCATGGGCGTGCAGATCCTTGACGCGCAGCAGAGGATGCTGCCGCTTAATGCTGCATCACCGGCCATTTCCTGGACGACGCTGACCCCCAGCCAGACCAATACGCTGAACTTTTATGCCCGTCTGATGGCCACTCAGGTACCGGTTACCGCCGGGCTCGTTAATGCAACCGCAACGTTCACGCTTGAATTTCAGTAACCGGAGGCGCTGATGAAATCGACCCATGCCGGATGGCTGCTGGCTGCAATACTGGCGGCGTCCTCCCCGACGCTGCAGGCCGCCGACGTCACCATTACCGTTAACGGAAAAGTGGTCGCCAAACCCTGTACCGTTTCCACCCCCAATGCCACCGTCGAGCTAGGCGATCTCTACACCTTTAACCTGATATCAGCCGGATCTTCTTCATCCTGGCACAGCGTGGTGCTCAACCTGAGCAACTGTCCGATCGGCACATCACGGGTTACCGCCACCTTCAGCGGTACGGCGGATGCCACCGGTTACTACAGAAACCAGGGTACCGCCGGAAATATCCAGCTGGAGCTGCAGGATACCAACGGTACCACGCTGAACAACGGCGCCAAAAAAGAAGTACAGGTTGATGACACCACCCAGGCCGTCAGCTTTCCGCTACGGGTCAGGGCGCTGACGGTTAACGGCGGTGCCACCCAGGGAACGATTCTGGCGGTGATAAACATCACCTACACCTACGCCTGAGCCTGGAGAACAGAGTAATGAAAAAAATGCTAACCCTGCTGATCGCGCTGCTGCTGGCTGGCTGGTCGCTCAACGCCTGGTCATTCGCCTGCAGAACCGCCTCCGGGGTCACAATCCCTATCGGCGGCGGCTCGGCGAACGTTTACGTGAATCTCGCCCCGGCGGTCAGCGTCGGACAGAACCTGGTCGTCGATCTCTCGACGCAGATTTTTTGCCATAACGATTTTCCGGAAACCATGATTGACTACGTGACGTTACAGCGCGGTTCGGCATATGGCGGCGTGCTGTCGAGCTTTTCCGGCACCGTCAGGTACAACGGCGCCAGCTACCCGTTTCCCACCACCAGCGAAACGGCGCGGATGACGTATAATTCCATTATCGACAGACCCTGGCCTACCGTCCTCTACTTGACCCCCATCAGTAGCGCTGGCGGGGTCGCCATTTCCGCCGGTTCGTTAATCGCCGTGCTGATCCTGCGCCAGACAAACAACATAGATAACGATGACTTTCAGTTCGTGTGGAACATTTATGCCAACAACGACGTTGTCGTGCCAACCGGCGGCTGCGATGTTTCAGCCCGCAACGTCACGGTGACGCTGCCGGAATATCCAGCTTCCGCCGCCATTCCGCTAACGGTTTACTGCGCCCAAAGCCAGAAGCTGGGCTATTACCTCTCTGGCACCACGGAAGACGCTGGCAATTCGATCTTTACCAATACGGCAACGGCCTCACCGGCAAAAGGAATTGGTATTCAGCTAACGCGTAACAATAGCATTGTTCCCACCAATAGCCTGGTGTCGCTAGGGTCAGTAGGCAGCTCAGCGGTCAGCCTGGGATTAACCGCCAACTATGCGCGCACCAGCGGACAGGTGACGGCAGGCAACGTGCAATCCATCATCGGGGTGACCTTTGTTTATGAATAACCCCATCCTCACCAACCATAAAGCGCAGGTGGACTACATCCTGTCACCTTGTTCACTTGCCGCTGCGGGACTGGCGCAAATAATAGAAGAAGAGGGAGCCAGGCCCATCATGCTGCCTTTCACGCAGCAGGAAGTTCCAGCCGGCGCGCGGCGCGTAGTGGTATTTTTACCCGAGTCTCCAGCCTGGCTACTCGAGACCCTCAAACAGGCGGCGATGCTGCTGGAACGTTCAGCAACACCTCTGCCGATGCTGATCCTCAGCCGCAGCCCGGCCAGCTGGCTGTGGCATACCCTGCAGCATCAGGTCGTCGACAGACACCTGCTTTCTGCAGTAAAGGCCGCGGCATCCGATCTTCCGGTCCCTTGCCTGGGCACGCTGCTTCGTGACTCAATCCTTGACGGATATCCTTCGCTTGAAGAACTGGCAGAGGAAGAGACGCGGGTTGTCGGAAAGCGCCCTGCCGGACTGACGAAACCGGAACTGACCGCTATCCTCGGTCTACTGTGCGGATATAGCGCCAGCGCGCAGGCAAAACGCCGCGGCATCAGTCATAAGACGCTCTATAACCAAAGAACCGCAGGATTGAAAAAAATGGTGGAACACCATCCTCGAATGGCTCCCGGTTTTCCCGGCAGTCAGATAAGAGAACAGAAAAGCGATCCTGGCGCCGCCCTTTCCTCTTTTGAGCGTGAGCTGGTCCATGCTATCCACAGCCGACGGCTTTATCCGACTTTTCAGCCCATTACCAATGAACATCTACAGCTACGTGGGATTGAGGTTCTCCCCCGCTGGAACAGAAACGGCTGCATTCTGCTACCCGACGAGTTTTTACCGCAAATTCGCGCGGAATACGCCTGGCTGGTACTGACCGCTTTTGTGCTTCAGCAAGCCGTGCAGAATATCAACCAGTATCGAGGCGAGTTCTATTTCTCGGTAAATATCCCGGCCGCTATCGCCAGCAATGAAAACCTGCTCCGTATGATGGAAACCGCTCGCCAGCAGCTACGTCGGCCACAAATGTCGCAGAGGCTGGTACTGGAATTTGCCGAAAACATCGACTTCAGCGGTCACGGAAAAATAGCCGACAATATCGCCAGGCTGCAAAAGCGCGGCTTTCGGATCATGCTTGATGGCTGTTTTTCACAAAGCAGCATAACGTTTCCGGCGCGCGCGTGCCGTTTTAACGCCTACAAGCTGGATAAAAGCATCGTCAATGATATGCAGCGCGACCCGCATGCGCTGGTACTGATTAAGAGCCTGATCTATTACGCTCAGCTCACCGGGAGCCGCTGTATCGCCGAGGGCGTCGACAGCCTGGACAGATTCAACAGATTGAAAGCGCTGGGGCTCAACCATTTTCAGGGAAGCTATATCTCTTCGCCGGTAGACAGAGATGACTTAACGGAGCTTATTTTGCAGCTTTCATGCGCTGTAGGATATCAAGCCGATATCGCGGTATAGCATCGACCGATATCCAGCGATAAGGATATTATTTTGCGCCTGCTGAGTCTTTCCCGGTTTATACCCAATAAATACGGGTGATTGCAGATAACCTAAAATCACCCGTATAAAAGAAAGCCTGTCTCTTATTATGTGCTTAATTAAGCGGCCCCGGCTTACCGATTAAATAGCCCTGCACCAGATCACAGCCTAGCTTGCGTAACGACTTCAGCTGCTCTTCGGTTTCGACCCCTTCGGCCACAATACGCATATGCAAACTTTTGCCCATACTGATAATCAACCGCACGATATCAAGGTCATCTTTCTGGCCAGGAATATTAATCACAAAAGAACGATCGATTTTTATCTTATCAAACGGGAAGTAGCTCAGGCGCGATAGCGAAGAGTAGCCGGTGCCAAAATCATCAATCGAGATCTGCACGCCAAGTTCGCGCAGCTGGCTGAGGATCTCTAAAGAGCGGGTATTTTCGTTAAAGACATCTGACTCGGTTATCTCCAGATCCAGGCGATGCGGATCGAGCCCGGTGCTTCTGAGTATTGACACCACGGTATCGGTCAGCGAACTGTTTATCAGCTGAACAGGAGATACGTTAACCGACACCTTAAGCGGGGATGACCAGCCAGCGGCCGCTTCACAGGCGGTTCTTAATACCCACTCGCCCAACTGATTAATCAGGCCAATTTTTTCCGCCACCGGGATAAATTCAGTTGGCGGAACGCTGCCGCGTATCGGATGAAACCAGCGCACCAGCGCTTCGTAGCCGTAGATTTCACCGTTCATAGTATCGGCTATCGGCTGGTAATAAACTCTGAACTCGCCCCTGTTGAGCGCCTGAATCAGATCGTCTTCAAACGATTTATTTTCCTGCTGCCGCTGAAGCATACCCGGACGAAAAATCTGGACGTTGCCGGAACCCTCTTTTTTTGCTTCATACAGCGCCAGATCGGCGCATTTATACAAATAATCGGTGCGGCTTTCCCCATCCGAGATAACAATCCCGATACAGGCGCCGATCTGGATGAGCGAATCATAGATCTGATACGGCTGGCTGATCTTTTCACGGATAACGTTCGCTCGCTCCAGCGCCATCTCTTCGCTTAAATCCTGTGAGACGAGAGCAAACTCGTCGCCTCCCAGCCGGTACAACGTCTCTGACGTTTTACGAAAAAACGAAAGCCGGCTGGCCAACTCCTGCAGCAGCTTATCTCCGGCATCGTGACCCTGGGTATCGTTCACATCCTTGAAATTATCCAGGTCAAACAGCATTACCACCGCCGATCCGTTATAGGGCCGCACCAGGTTTACAACCTCCTGCAGACGCTGCCAGAAAGAGAGCCGATTAGGCATGCCCGTCAGCGAATCATGATAGGCATCGTACTGCAGCCGACGGTTCTGCACCTGGAGCTTTTCTTTAGAAACCTGCAGATCGTTAGCCAATAATTTCATCCGCACGTGGGCGCGGCGCAGGGTATTATTCTGCTTCAGCATCAACAGACCCAGCGTGATACAAAGAACAATCAGCAGAATCGAAATAGCGGAATAGATGTAATACAGGTTCTGTATTTTATCGTGGGTCAGATTAACAATATCAATATCCCGGGCCAGAGACGTTGACGCAATTGAGGTCAACGGCCCGTCCAGGAGGCTCATCTCCTGCAGCATCAGCTTTAGCTGCGGTATTGTCATCTTGTCCAGCCGCTTATCCAGCTGGTCCAGGAGACGAATCAGGTGGTCAACTACCGCCTTCCGGTGAGGATCTTTACTGATAAACTTTCCCAAATCACCCTGCTGTAGCAAGGCAATCTGGCTCATCATAATTTCCAGGCGCAGACGCACCTCGTCGTGGTCGCTCCCCTTGACCCCCAGCCCCATCGCACTTAGGCGCGCCTCAAGACGCATGTACTCAGAGACTATCTGGGAAACGGACCACGAATCGGTATAACGCGTTAATTTTTGCAGCTCACTTTGCCGCTCGTGTACCAGATAGGTAATGTATCCGGTGACAATGAAGAGCGACAAAATAATGGCAGTGAGTATTCGATTCAAGATCAAACCCTTACTCAATTATAATCTTCGAAACCTGCCATGCCGAACGGGAATAATAAATCTGATTCTGCAATTCCGGGCTACTGTCATAGGGATAAACAATAAATAAAGGGCCTTTGTCACGAATGCGCATATATTCGCCGTTCATTTTTAAAGCCAAAATTACCGGAAATTTATGAAAGTCATCGATAGGGACAATCGTCGTATAATCATTAAGCGCCAGCACCCTGGCCGACTTGCCTTTGGCAGCCACTAAATCCATGAGTTTACTGAGGGAAACGCCGTCAAAGCGAACCTTTCCCGAGTACCATGGAGTGGTTGTCACCACCGTTTCCATTCCCAGTTTTTCTAATGCAGCAACATCAAAAACGGCAGTATCACCCTCATTCGTATTCCCAATCAGGCCGGAAATAGTTAAAACGGGTTTTCCCATCGGCGCAGGCAGTTTTTCTGCAAAAGCGGAAGGCAAAACCATGACACAAAATAAAGCTGCAAAAATTAAACGCATTTAACTCACCATTCCGAAATTGGAGACTTGTTAATTGTAAACCATTTAAGTCATTTCTTAAAAGGCGTCGCCTTTAAGTTAAAAAATAAAAATCAAAAACAATAAGCGAACTCTTAAGAGCACATTCAGAGCATCCGGGAAGGGTGGCTCCCTCAGCGTTAAGCAAACGCTTTATGCCTTTAAGCGCATGAAGCTGGTAAAAATCTTTTCTCTTGACCCTCCGCGCGGTAGTCTCAATACAGACGCGAATCAGGAAAGCGTCTTATTCCAATAATTAAAAACTCAGCAACAGACAGGACAGGTATGGACTCAACGTTAATTTCTAACCGCTCCGGCAAGGAGGCATGTTCACTCAACCGCGCCCGCAGAGCAGCCTGGGGAAGCTTCGCCGGAGCCGTGGTCGACTGGTACGATTTTCTTCTTTATGGCATCACCGCCGCGCTGGTGTTTAATCGGGAGTTTTTCCCGCAAATTAGTCCGGCAATGGGCACCCTCGCCGCGTTTGCTACCTTCGGAGTTGGCTTCCTTTTCCGCCCGCTGGGCGGCATTATCTTCGGCCATTTCGGCGATCGCCTCGGGCGCAAACGCATGTTGATGCTGACGGTGTGGATGATGGGGATCGCCACCGCCTGTATCGGCCTGCTTCCCTCGTTCAACCAGATTGGCTGGTGGGCGCCGGTTTTTCTGGTCCTGCTGCGCGCCGTACAAGGCTTTGCGGTCGGCGGCGAATGGGGAGGAGCGGCGCTGCTGGCGGTAGAAAGCGCGCCGAAAAATAAAAAAGCGTTCTACAGCAGCGGCGTACAGGTCGGCTACGGCGTCGGGCTGCTGCTCTCTACCGGCCTGGTATCGCTGATAAGCTCCTGTACTACCGATGAACAGTTCCTCAGCTGGGGCTGGCGTCTGCCGTTCTTATTTAGCGTCGTACTGGTGCTGGCGGCGTTATGGATCCGTAACGGTATGGCGGAATCCGCTGAATTCGAACAACAGCAGCAAGAGCAACAACGACAGCCGAAGAAACAGCGTCTGCCGGTAGTCGAAGCGCTAGTGCGCCATCCGGGGGCATTTTTAAAGATCATCGGTCTGCGCCTGTGCGAGCTGCTGACGATGTATATCGTCACCGCTTTCGCGCTCAACTATTCAACTCAGAACCTCGGCCTGCCCCGCGAGCTGTTCCTTAATATTGGCCTGCTCGTCGGCGCCATCAGCTGCCTGACTATCCCCTGCTTCGCCTGGCTTGCGGACCGCTTCGGCCGACGCCGCGTCTATATCACCGGCGCGCTAATCGGTACCCTCAGCGGATTCCCGTTCTTTATGGCGCTCGAAAGCCAGTCCTATTTCTGGATCCTGTTCTTCGCGCTGATGCTGGCAAATATTGCGCACGATATGGTGGTTTGCGTTCAGCAGCCAATGTTTACCGAAATGTTTGGTGCCAGCTATCGCTATAGCGGGGCCGGAGTGGGATATCAGGTCGCCAGCGTCGTCGGCGGCGGTTTTACGCCGTTTATCGCCGCCGCCCTGGTCACCCTGTCCGGCGGCTCCTGGCATAGCGTGGCTATCTATTTAACCGCTGGCTGCCTGCTCTCCGCCCTTACGGCAATGTTAATGAAACCCAGCCGCCACGGCGAAGAGCAATATTAAGGAGCAATGATGACTCAGGATCCCTGCTGGCCGCAGCGCTTTAACCACCAGCAGCTGCCGGTTCGCTACTGCGCCGACCCAACGCAGGCTGAGCCGCCGCTGTTTGACCGGGCTCGCGATGGTGAGGCGGTTGCTCAGCTCTGGCAGGCCCCGCAGGGGTTTGTCGTTCCGGGAAGCTATCGGAAATTTGCTGAACTAGCGTCGGTAAGCGAGCAGTTCTCCAGCCAGGGGTGGCCTGTCTGGCTGCGCCGCTCCGGCGGTGGGCTGGTGCCGCAGGGGCCAGGTATTGTCAATCTCAGCCTCGCCTGGCCGGTTTATCAACCGCTGGGCGAAGCCGCAGAGCCGATTTATCTTTCTCTCTGCGCTCTGTTGCAGCGCACGCTGGCGCATTTCGGCGTAGCCAGCCACTTCCAGGCGGTCAGCGGCTCATTTTGCGATGGTCGCTATAACCTGGCCTGCGGCGAAGGAGAGTCGGCGCGAAAAATTGCCGGTACTGCCCAGTACTGGCGACCGATGCCGCACGGTAAAGGCCATGTGGTACTCGCGCATGCGGTGGTCTTACTGGACGCCAGGCTGGAGGCCGCGCACCTCGCCGCCAACGATTTTGAAGCCCAGCTCAGCAGCGGGCGGATATACCGCGCGGATAAAACGGTGACTCTGGCCGAGCTGGTTTCTGACAATACCGATTTGCTTGCCCGTTTTCGCGAGGCGCTGGTGCAGGAGTTAGAACATATCAGCTGAAGGTGGTCCTCAGATAGCGGCCAAAGGTCTCTACCGCCCGCGATACGCGCGGCGTGTAGGGGCGGATAACGTAGAGATTTTCCGCAAACACATCCACCGGCCGCCAGTCCGGCAGCAGCTCCTGTACCAGCCCACGGCCAATAGCGTCTCTGGCGCTAAAATCCGGCAGTAAAGCGATTCCTAACCCCGCCAGGACCGCATCGCGCAGAGACTCGCTGTTGTTGGTGGCAAACGGCCCCTGTACTTTGACGCTAACTCGCTCATCACCACGTTCAAATGTCCAGTGCGGATTTTGCGGACCGCGTGGATAAGTCAGACAATGGTGCTGACGCAAGGCGTCAGGAGAATCGGGACGGCCAAAGCGGCGAATATAGTCCGCCGAAGCAACGACCAGAGTCGCGGTGCGGCATAGCGGCCACGCCACATGGGTCTCCGGCAGCAGATCACGACGGCAGTGGCGAATAGCCAGATCGAAGCCTTCGCTGGCGAGCGACACCAGGCGATCAGTGACCTCCAACTGCAGATGAAGCTGCGGATGCTGATGCAAAAAGGGCGTGATGGCCGGAACCAGCTGCTGACGAGAAAAGGCGACCGGCGCGGTCAGACGCAGCGTGCCGCGCAGCGGGCCGCCTTCATCATCACAGGTGCCGGTGAAGATCTCACGGATCTGTCCAAAGGGTTCGTTTAGTTCCGCCACCAGCCGCAGGCCATCTTCGCTTAAAGTGACGCTGCGGGTAGTCCGGTGTACCAGCTTCTTACCGGTGATCCGCTCCAGCTCGCTGATTTTTTGGCTAATGGCGGATTTGCTCACCGCCAGCTTTTCCGCGGCGCGGGTATAGCTCTTTTGCTCCTCCAGAACCGTCAGCCAGTACAGATGGGTCCAGTAATTTTCAGGGCGGATTTCACTCATCTCGATTGTTCACATAGAAAAACAATGAGTTCAAATATAGCGATTTTTACCGCCGTTAGCATGGGTTAACATCACTTTAACAGAGCAAAAACCCGACAATAAGGACTATCTGCTATGCCATTACTGACGTTTGATATGATTGAAGGACGCAGCGAAAGCGAGATTAAAGCCCTGCTGGATGCGGCACACCGCGCCGTTGTGCAGGCATTCAAGGTGCCTGAACGCGATCGCTACCAGATTGTTCATGAAAACAAAGCTCATCATATGATCGTTGAAGATACCGGACTGGGGCTGACGCGAAGCCGGGACCTGGTGGTGGTGAGGGTATACACCAGCCCGCGCAGCGAAGAACAGAAGCAGGTTTTTTATGCCACCCTCCAGGCTGAACTCCAGCAGCACTGTGGACTGAGCGGTGACGACCTGCTGATCTCGATGATCGGCAACCAGAAAGGGGACTGGAGCTTCGCTCACGGAGTGGCGCAATATATCACCGGCGAGCTTTAGCTCTAACCGATCGGCGAATGATCCGCGCCATACTCCGGGTGACAAAAAATGAAATCAGGATCGCCGCGTGCCGGCGATCCTCTGACGCGCCTTCTGCTCTATGTTTTCCAGCAGCTCCTGAACATCGTCTTCATCAATGTCGAGAAACTGGCCGTCCAGCAGCGCCGCGTGAATGTCCTCGCGCGTCACCGATGTGCCCAGCGGTACCGCTTTAGATTTCACTTCTTCCGTCGCCAGCGGATGCGGGTAGCGTCGTCCGACCAGATTGTTGAAGATAATCGCCAGCAGCGCCAGCATCATCGAATTGAGCAATACCGGGGTCAGAACGAAATGATAGCCTTCGCTCTGCACCCCCGCTCCACCGAGGATCGCCGTTAACGCCACCGCTCCGCCCGGCGGATGCAGGCAGCGCAGGAAATACATGCCGGCGATCGCCAGCCCCGCCGCCACGCCGCAGGCCAGCGCCAGATTGGGTACCACTATTCCCACGCTCACGCCAATCAGCGCCGATAGCACATTACCGCCGACTATCGACCACGGCTGGGCCAGCGGACTGCTTGGCACGCCAAACAGCAGCACCGCCGACGCCCCCATCGGCGCGATAAACCAGATATTGACCTCACCTAATAGCCAGTGGCTGAACATACTGGTTACCGCCAGCCCCGTCCCGGCGCCAATGGATGCCAGAACAATATGTTTTCTGGCGACCGGCAAGGCGTGAGGTTTAAGGCGGCCGAGGAAAATGCGGATCCGTGAAAAGAGCGATCCGGGGAAAACGCTTAACATTGTGCTTCTCGCTTACGTCATAACAAGAACTTATGTCTTATTTTCTTTTTTTAACCTTATTTTAACAACCACAGCTTTAGCATGTCTTTTCGGCATTCATTTTGTGAATATAAAAAACGCGCGCTGTACGTTAAAATCGCCAGCACATCTGGGTATCAGCATTCTATGGATTGAAGGTTAACGACATTGAATAACAAGACCAACTTAGAGAAAGAAGTCGCATGGGCCAGCCAGAATATGCCGCGCACGCTGCGTCAGGTCGCCGCTCTGCCCGACCTCAGCCACGTCCGTCTGGCCTGCTGTATGCATCTTGATATGAAAATGATCCCGCTGGTGCAGGGGATTCTGGAAAAAGGCGCAAAGGTTTTCCTCACCACCTGTAACCCAACAACGGTGCAGGATGATGTCGTCGCCTGGCTGGTGGAACGCGGTGCGGAAGCCTGCGCCTGGCGCGATATGAGCGATGCCGACTGGCAGCAATCGTGGGAAAAAGCGATTGCCTGGCAGCCGACGCATCTTTGCGAAATGGGCGCGGATATTACCACTCTGCTGCACCAGCGCGGCGAATTCGGCAACATCGTCGCCGGACTTGAAGCGACTGGTTCAGGCGTTAGCCGCCTCGGCGATATTCGTCCCGGCTATCCGATTTTTAACTGGGATGATTTACCGGTTAAAGAAGGTCTGCACAACCGTCATATGGTCGGCCTGACCGCCTGGCACACCTTCTTCCAGACAACCCACCTTACCCTGCATGAGAAAAAAGTGCTGGTCATCGGCTACGGTCTGGTCGGCCAGGGCGTAGCGGCGGCGGCTAAAGCCTTCGGCGGCCAGGTGATGGTTGCGGAGATCGACCCGGCCCGGAGATTACAGGCGGCCTACGATGGCTGGCACGTCGTTGAATTACAGGACGCTATTGCCTCTGCGGACGTGGTTGCCACGGCAACCGGCGGTAAAAAAGTCGTCAATAACCGGGCGCTGGATAAAGCTAAGGACGGAGTATTTATCCTCAACGTCGGCCATGTGGCGGAAGAGATTGACTGTGAATACCTGCGTCAGTTCAGTCATGAAGAGGTTATGCCGTATATCAACTCGTATCAAATGGGTGATAAAACCGTCTATCTGATGGCGAATGGTTCGATGCTCAACCTGACGGCCGGTTTTGGCGATAGCCTGAACGCCTTTGACGTTACCCTGGCGGTGATGGCCAGCGGCATCCAGCATATCGTCACCGACGGTATGCTGGCACCGGCTGACGTTTATCTGCTGCCGCAAAGCGTATGGCAACAAGCGCTCTAGTTGTATCTGCTGGAAAATGTCCCGGAGGCGGCGCGATGCGCCTTATCCGGGCTACCGGCCCGCAGACAGCGGTGACTTGTAGCCCGGCTCAGCGCAGCGCGAGCCGGGGAGAAGTCACGCCGATCCGTCACCTCAACACATCCCCCGTAGGCAGCGCGCTACGCCTGTCCGGATTACCGGCCCGCAGACAGCGGTGGACTTGTAGCCCGGCTCAGCGCAGCGCGAGCCGGGGAGAAGTCACGCCGATCCGTCACCTCAACACATCCCCCGTAGGCAGCGCGCTACGCCTGTCCGGATTACCGGCCCGCAGACAGCGATGGACTTGTAGCCCGGCTAAGCGCAGCGCGAGCCGGGAAGAAAGCAAATCTTACAGCAGGGCCAGCAAAAATATGACTTCACCGAGCTCAATCGCCGCGCCTAAGGTGTCGCCGGTTTGCCCACCCAGAGTACGCTTCAGCGCCTGACCCAGCACCCAGACCAGCACCAGCGTGATAAGCGCCGCGCGCAGACCGTTAACTCCGAGCAGCACTGTCGCCAGCGCCAGAGCGATCCCCATGGCGATCAGCGTCTGTTGCAGCGAGATTTTACCGATAAACAGATTGCCCAGCCCCTCTTCGCGGGCGTAGCGCTGACGGTACATCAGCAGTACCGCCATCCCGCGCCCCACCGCACAGGCCCCGGCCAGCGCGGCCAGCGCCGACGTACCGCGCAGCGCCACCTCGCTGACCACCAGCACTTTGGCGATCAGCACGAAAATCAGCGCCAGCCCGCCGTGGGTGCCAAGCCGACTGTCGCGCATAATCTCCAGCATTCGCTCACGGCGGCGGGCGGAGAAAATACCATCACAGGTATCCGCCAGCCCATCAAGATGGAAACCACCGGTCAACAACGCCAGCGCCAGCACGCCAAGCAGCGCGGCAAGCGGGCCGCCGCACCACGGCTGAAGCAGCATCACGACAGCGCCGGCAATCGCTCCCAGCAGCAGGCCGACAAAAGGAAAAGTGATGATACTCCGTTGATATTGTTCGATTTCCAGCCCCTGAGATAAACGCGCGGGTACCGGCAGACGGCTAATAAAAGATAGTGCGGCAAAAAAAGACTTAATCATTGTAAAGATGACTCCTGTCGATAAACCCCGCGGTCAGCGACGATTCACAATCGCACCGACCGTAACCGGATCTTTGCGCGTAGCGTTACGCGGCGAAAGTGAAGCAGCGTTCTTCAAGCCGCCAGTGGGCGAGCCGGGTATCACGATGGTGTTGAATGCGAGCGGCGATTTGGTTGTCGGAAATCCGTGAGGTAGCGAGATAAATCGCCGAAACGAAAGAGTTGAGTAAAGATTCGGTATGACGGCGTTGGCCGTTTAGCGCGTCGCCGGTAGTCAGTATCATCGCGGTGGCACCTGTTGCAGGGACAGCATGAGATAAACCCTTCCGATATCACTATGTATACCGCGGAAGTATATCAAATTCCTCGGGAAAGATTCAGCGTTGCGGAGACTGTTTTGCTAAGGATTAACGAGATGATGCGGGGAGAAAAGAGCGGCCCCGGCAGCAAGAGCCGCCGGAGCGCTGATGCGGAGATTACTCGGCAGATTTATCGTCTACTTTCGCTTCGCCCATCGCTTTCAGCTTTTTAGAGATATCGCGACGTTCTTTAGAGATCTCGGCGTTTTTGATGATGTAATCGTCAACGCGATCTTCATAATCGCTCTTCATACTGGCAATGATGCCCTGAATAGCTTCAACGCTCATGCCTGGCTTGATGTAGTCGCTCAGGTTGTCCAGCAGCAGTACGCGCTTCTGGTTATCACGGATCTTTTTCTCAACGTCCTGAATTTCACGCTGCAGTTTGTTCTTACGACGGTACAGGCGAACAAACTCCAGTACGTCCTGGAAAGAAGGCTTAGTTGTTTCCATTTTTACACCCCTAATATTTGAGATTCGGATTCGCTAAAGCGACTGCTACATAGGGCTAACATAACTGTTAGCAGCCGCTGATGACAATGTTTTTTCCTTTGCCTTCATCATAACCCTAAACGCTGCTGAATCGAAGCAAGCGATAGGAAAACGACGCGTATCTGGTCTTTATTTACGCAATGCCCGGCAGATCAAATGCGACAACAGCTCAAGCTGGCGCGCCAACTCGATGGTTAACCAGACATAACCATGGATCGGCGTTTCGGAGAAATTTTCGTCCTGCTGCTCTTTGATAAGCAGGCGCAGCTCGGCCACAATTTCGTTCAGCTTTTCATTATTAGCAAGAATGGGCTGCGGGTTGCCCTCATACAAGGCGTGCGCAATAGTTAGCAACGTCTGCTGGGTCATGTGCTGGGTTTCGCGCAGCGTTTGGGCATTAAGCATTACAAAATGTCCGGGACGCGATGCCCAGTAGGCATTAATTTGTAGCTCAAGCATGCACACCAGATTACGGCTGACGGTCTGGATCGCCTCAAAGATGGATTTCTGGATATGCGTCTCTTTGCTAGCCGGGGTGATTAATCCGCGCATTTTCACTACGTCGTTAAGCGCCTTTTGCAGGTGCTTCTCGAGGCGCGGACGCTCAACAAGGTTCGGCGAGAACCCCGCCTGATAAAGCCTGTTGAAGGCGGTAACGTAGCTGGCCATCTGGATGCGCCAGTGCAAAAAAGCCCGCTGCGGCCAGATGCCAGTGAACAGCATCGCCAGCAGGGAACCAAAGATAACATCGCCGCTTCGCCACAGCGCGGTGTTCATATCTCCCGGCGGCGCGCCGACAACCACCGCCAGCGTAATGCCGATCAGCAGAGCCTGATAAGGTTTTTTACCCAACGCCAGCCAGCCGCAGAGGAACATCGCCGCCGCGCACCACAGTAGCATGATGGGCAGAGAGATAAGCTCCAGCTTAAGCGCGACCAGCCCGAGCGCCGAACCGAGGATCGTGCCACCGATACGCTGAAACGCACGCGGCACGACGTTTCCCCAAAAAGAGATTGGCCCCATCACCACCACCAGGGTAATGAGAGGCCAGGTCCCTTCGGGAACGTTGAGTAAGCGCACCAGCACAAAGGTAAGCACGAAGGCCAGGGCTATTCGCACGCCATGAACGATGCGGTAATGGCGATAGAGCCGAATTTCAAATGGCTTAAGTGATTTATCCGCGCGCACAACCAACTCCGACACACCGAAAAGGCCAATTGTAACTACTTTTTCGCCGCAAGCATCACGCGAATGTAAGAAACCTTGTCAACTTAAGGGATAATATTTTACTTAACCAGAGGTTCGACCGCGATATACATATCAATGTCCCAGTAGCCGTCCTGGTTACCATCGTTAAGATAAACTTCAAAACAGGGTTTCATCGCCATCTGATGCTCTTTGCTTTGCATCAGGCTCTCGAAGAACTGATACCACGGCGTCGCAAAGTCAAAGTTTTCAACTCTGGCTCGAGCAATAGCATAATCCCCACCGGCGATTTCGGTCATCATCACCCCTTCGCTATTAGCAGGGATCACGTAGTCTTCCGCCACCGTGACGGCGGTATCGCAGCGCAGCTGTTCCGCCGGCACTTCATCAGGATTGTCGTAGTAAACGGCGACCCATTCCTGCGCCGGAACCTGGCTGTTATCAACCCACATCATCAGCTGTTCAAAACCCTGTTTTACCGTGTGCTCCCAGGGACCGACCAGATGAAACCCGGCAATTTTCTTCTTGCCTACCGATTTAACGCTATAGTCCATGCTGCCTCCACTGTTGATAAAATACTGTATATATATACATAAAATCTAACAGTACTATCTCCCATAGTATGTGCGGCAATTCACAAATCCGCGCGGCAAGAAGATTAAAAAAACGCCACCATCCGTTTATAAACTGAACGGCAGCTCAACGCCGATACTGGCCCCAAGATCGTCGCTGGCGCTGTGGTTTGCATCGGTGTACCACACGGAGGTATTCAGGCGTACCGTTGGCATAACATCGCCGCTCCATCCCAGCTGTACTCCTTTAAGCGTATCAGCGTGCGGGAAGGCTTTATTGATTCGCTGGTTCTTCGGATTGACTTCGGCGTAGACCAGACGCGCGCTCCAGCGCTGATTCTCTTCGGTAACCAGCTCGACCTTACCGGCATACAGACGCCCATCTCCCCCCATCGCATCGCCCAGCGGATAACCCTGCTGGTAGTAACCATCTTTGTAGATAAAGTGGGAATAGATGTAATTGGTACGCCCCATATTCGAGCGGGTATCATGCGCTTCCAGATACCAGTTAAGCGCATTGCTGTTCCACTGATGGTGCCCTTCCACGCCGCCAAGATAGAGGTGCGCCGAGGGTAAATATCCGGCCTCATCCTCGCCGATTACCTGGCCGTAGATGCTCACCGGCCAGCCCAGGGTTGGCGCCAGCTTCAATTTGAAATCAAAACCCGCCAGCTGGTTACCGGGATCGTCGGCCGATTCGCCGGTGTTATCATTGCCGGTCATCGCATCCCAGAAGCTGCTAAACGATGAAGGACGCCCCTCACCTCCCCACTGCATGACGCGCGAGGCCCCCAGCTCCAGCGAGGTTAGCGGCGAAAACGTCAGTCGACCGCCAAAAATTTTTGTATGCGGCACGGCGGTATACTGGTTTATCTGGCTGGCGGAAAGCTGATACTGCCACGGGCCGATCCAGCTCAACCATGAGGTTTCCGGCGCGCTCTGCTCGGCACGCTGCAGCAGAAAACCGGTCAGCGGTCGCGCGGCATCGGAGCGAATCAGACTACCCTCATAACCCGGCCCCCACCATTGCGGAATTTGTCCAAATGCCAGCCATTGGTTCCACAGTTTTACCGCGCCGTATGCGCCGTTGGCGTTCACGCTGGAGCCGTTGCCGATGCGTTTATCCCCTTCAACGTTACCCTGCAGGTGCAGATCCCACCATTCACCGCTGTTGTTCAGCGCAACAGAAAGCGACTGGTCAGCGGGATAAGACTGGGCGAAACCCTGCGGCGTTCCCGGTTTATCGGTTGAACTGTAGCCCGTCATACGCACATCGGCTTTTAACGATCGTAATCGTTGATTCACCCTGCTCAGCACCACTCTCTCTGCTGATGTTGTTGGACGTGCATTGGCCAGCGCACGGTTAATCTCCTCCTCGCTCAGGGGCCAGGTCGACAAGCTTAATGAGAGAGTTCCACGATCGGATAACCAGGCTAAATCATTGCGAAATTCGTTATCGGCCAGGACGAGACCAGAGGCGAAGCAAGAGGTGCTAAAAACGGCAAAAAGTCCCAGAGAAAGCGCACGACGCGCAAAATATTTCATCTTCCCAGCTCCGTTTTGGCGCAGAAACGCCAGGTTATTTCCTGAAGGGTGACCGGGTAAGGTAATGGATTGAAACTAAACGAAGTGCAAACCGAAGTGCCATAACAATCAGATAGCTACGAGATGCCGCTCCGGGTGGAGCGGCGGAAAAGTTACAGTTTTTGATGCAGATAATCACTAAAGCGCGACAGCATGCCGCCCTTGCCAACGCTTTCGAGGGCCACCAGCGGCCAGTGGGCCACGACTTTATCCCCCTCATAAAGAGAGATTTCCCCGACTCGCTGATGGGCGGCAATCGGTGCTTCCAGCACTTTATTGTCCAGCACATATTTTGCTTTGATACGCGAGACTTCCGATTTCGGTAGCGCCAGCCAGAAGTCCTGATCGGTACCCAGCTTAATCTGCTCTTTATCGCCATACCAGATACGCTCAACGCCAACCTGCTTGCCGTCCTGCAGGACCTGCACGGTATCAAAGTTTTGCTGGCCCCAGTGCAGCAGCTTTGCGGCCTGTTGTTCACGCCCTTTCGGACTGTCGGCTCCCATGACCACCGCAATGAGTCGACGCTGACCGTCCACAGCGGAGGCAATCAGGTTAAATCCGGCGCCGGAGGTATGGCCGGTTTTCAGACCATCAACGTTCATAGTTTTATCCCACAGCAGGCCGTTGCGGTTCTGCTGGGTAATGCCGTTCCAGGTGAGGCTCTTCTGGCTGTACATATGGTAAACGTCCGGCTCGCCGTGAATAATCGCCCGCGAGAGCACGGCAAGGTCGTAGGCCGAGCTGTGCTGTCCCGGCGCGTCCAGGCCGTGAACGGTTTCAAAATGAGTATCCTGCAAATGCAATTTTTCTACGTAGCTATTCATCAGCGCGACAAACTGCGGCTGGCCGCCGGCGACGTAATCCGCCAGCGCCACGCAGGCATCGTTGCCGGAGTCAACGATCAGCCCGCGGCTTAAATCGCGGACGCTGACCCGGTCGCCGGGCTTAAGAAACATCAGCGAAGACCCCTTAAACACCGGGTTACCCTGCGCCCAGGCGTCTTTGCCCACGGTAACGATGTCGTCAAAGGTGATGCGGTGGCTGTCGATAGCGCGGTCAACCACGTAGCCGGTCATCAGCTTAGTCAGACTGGCGGGATTACGCTGCTGATGCTCGTTACCGGCGGTGAGGATCTGACCGGTGGTGTAATCCATCAGTACCCAGGAAGCGGCCTGAATAGAAGGAGGCGTCACGTTGACGGGAAAATCATTGGCGGCAAATGCGCCGGAAACGCTCGTAGCGAGCAAAGATACAGCAATAAACAAACGGCCTTTCAACGGCATATCCTCTAAATTGACAGATTCGCCGTCCTTTTTACGGAACTTCTCGTTTAAGATCAGGGTTTAATTGCAAGAAAATATGACACCGCCGGGGATGAGCCAGACCGATACCCTTCTGATGACCCGGCAAATCGTTTACCATGTGGGCTGCTCGCCACCAGGAATAATAAACAGATTATGCAAGATAGCGCCAACCAGCCCGGATTTTTGTTTCACGATTATGAAACCTTTGGCACCAGCCCTTCACTCGACCGACCGTCGCAGTTTGCCGCCATCCGTACCGATGAAGACCTCAATATCGTCGGCGAGCCTGAAGTGTTTTACTGCAGGCTGGCGGATGACTATCTGCCGCAGCCGCAGGCGGTGATGGTCACCGGGATAACGCCGCAGGAGGCGAACGCTAAAGGCGACCACGAAGCCGCCTTTGCCCGCCGCGTTCACGATCTGTTCACGGTGCCGAAAACCTGCATCGTTGGCTACAACAACGTGCGCTTCGATGACGAAGTGACGCGCAATATCTTCTACCGCAATTTTTACGATCCCTACGCCTGGAGCTGGCAGCACGACAATTCCCGTTGGGATCTGCTGGACGTCATGCGCGCCTGCTATGCGCTACGCCCGGAAGGGATCAACTGGCCGGAAAATGACGATGGTTTACCCAGCTTCCGCCTTGAGCATCTGACCGTCGCCAACGGCATTGAACACAGCAATGCCCACGATGCAATGGCCGACGTTTACGCCACTATCGCGATGGCGAAGCTGGTCAAAACCCAGCAGCCGCGTCTTTTTGACTATCTTTACGCCCACCGCAACAAGCGCAAGCTGGCGACGCTGATCGACGTACCGCAAATCAAGCCGCTGGTGCATGTCTCCGGCATGTTCGGCGCGGCGCGCGGCAACACCAGCCTGGTGGCTCCTCTGGCGTGGCATCCGGACAACCGTAACGCGGTGATCATGGCTGACCTGGCCGGAGATATGGCTCCCCTGCTGGAGCTGGATGCCGACACCCTGCGCGAGCGGTTGTATACGCCGAAAAGCGAGCAGGGCGAGCTCGCTGCGGTGCCGATTAAACTGGTCCATCTCAATAAATGTCCGGTGCTGGCGCAGCAAAATACCCTGCGTCCGCAGGATGCTGACCGGCTGGGTATCAATATTCAGCGCTGTCTGGATAACGCTCAACTGCTGCGGGCCAATCCACAGGTGCGTGAGAAAGTGGTGGCGATTTTTGCCGAAGCGGAGCCTTTTGTGCCATCCGATAACGTTGATACGCAGCTTTATAACGGCTTTTTCAGCGATGCCGACCGCGCGGCGATGAAAATCGTACTTGAAACCGATCCGCGCAACCTGCCGGCGCTGGATATCACCTTCGCCGATACGCGCATTGAGCGCCTGCTATTCAACTATCGGGCACGCAATTTCCCCGGTACGCTCGATGAAGCCGAGCAGCAGCGCTGGCTGGAGCATCGTCGTCAGGTGTTTACGCCGGAGTTTTTGCAGGCTTACGCCGACGAGCTGCAGATGCTGTATCAGCAGTATGCAGACGATAAAGAGAAGCTGGCGCAATTGAAGGCGCTGTGGCAGTACGCGCAGGAGATTGTTTGATTGATAGAAAATCCCGGGTTGCGGCTAACGCCTTAGCCGGGCTACAAACGGTGACAGGACCGGTAGCCCGGCTAACGCGCATCGCGTCGCGACCCGGGAACGTTGTTTAGCCTTTAGCGCGGCTGGCGATAATCGCCTCCGCCACGTTGCGCGGGGCTTCCGCGTAGTGGTGAAACTCCATACTGTAGGTCGCCCGGCCCTGAGACATCGAACGCAGCGTGGTGGAATAGCCAAACATTTCGGCCAGCGGCACGTCGGCGCGGATAATCTGGCTGCCGAACCGCTCTTCCATCCCCTGCACCATCCCGCGGCGGGAAGAGAGATCGCCCATGATGTTACCGGCGTACTCTTCCGGCGTTTCCACCTCCACATGCATCACCGGTTCAAGGATCACCGGATCCGCTCTGCGCGCCCCTTCCTTGAAGCCGAATATCGCCGCCATGCGGAAAGCCATCTCCGAGGAGTCAACGTCGTGATACGAACCAAACGTCAGGATCGCCTTAATATCCACCACCGGATACCCCGCCAGCACGCCAGTGCCCATCGCTTCGCGCAGCCCTTTTTCTACTGAAGGGATGTACTCGCGCGGCACCACGCCGCCTTTGGTCGCGTCTTCAAAAACAAAACCGCTTCCCGGCTCCAGCGGCTCAAGGGTCAGCACCACGTGACCGTATTGCCCTTTACCGCCGGACTGGCGAACAAACTTGCCTTCCACCTCTTTGACCGTCTTGCGGATCGTTTCGCGATAAGTCACCTGCGGACGGCCGATATTCGCCTCGACGCCAAACTCACGCTTCATGCGGTCGACGATAATCTCCAGATGCAGCTCGCCCATCCCGGAAATGATCGTCTGCCCGGACTCCTCGTCAGTATGCAGACGAAACGACGGATCTTCCGCCGCCAGACGCTGCAGGGCGATGCCCATTTTCTCCTGATCGGCTTTGGTTTTCGGTTCTATCGCCAGCGAAATCACCGGCTCCGGAAACTCCATCCGTTCAAGAGTAATCACCGCATCCGGATCGCACAGCGTGTCGCCGGTGGTGACATCCTTCAGGCCGACGCAGGCGGCAATATCCCCGGCATGCAGTTCATCCACTTCATGGCGATCGTTGGCCTGCATCAGCACGATGCGTCCGATGCGCTCTTTCTTACCTTTTACCGGGTTCCACACCGCATCGCCTTTTTTTAACGTCCCGGAATAGACGCGGATAAAGGTCAGCTGTCCGACGTAGGGATCGGTCATCAGCTTGAAGGCCAGCGCCGAGAACGGCTCATCGTCGCTCGGGTGACGTTCAGCAGGCTGCTCTTTGTCATCCACACCCTGAATCGCCGGAATATCGAGCGGTGACGGCATCAGCTCGACAACCGCATCGAGCATCCGCTGCACGCCTTTGTTTTTAAACGCACTGCCGCACAGTACCGCCTGGATTTCCCCCTTCACGGTGCGCTGGCGCAGCCCGGCAACGATTTCCGCCTCGCTTAAATCACCGGTTTCGAGGTACTTGTCCATGAGTGCTTCGCTGGCTTCCGCCGCCGCCGAGACCATCTTCTCTCGCCACAGTCTGGCGGTATCCAGAAGCTCGTCAGGCACCGGGCCATAGCTGAAGGTCATCCCCTGGGTAGCGTCATCCCACAAGATGGCGCGCATCTTAATGAGATCCACCACGCCGGTGAAGTGCTCTTCGGCGCCGACAGGAATAACAATTGGGACCGGATTAGCCTTCAGCCGATCGACCATCATCTGCACGACGCGGAAATAATCCGCGCCGGGGCGGTCCATCTTGTTCACAAAGGCCAGCCGCGGAACGTGGTATTTATTCGCCTGACGCCAGACGGTTTCCGACTGCGGCTGTACCCCGCCGACGGAGTCGTACACCATGACCGCGCCGTCCAGTACGCGCATGGATCGTTCCACCTCAATGGTGAAATCCACGTGCCCGGGCGTGTCGATGATGTTAATCCGATGCGGCTCGAAGCTGTGGTCCATGCCGGGCCAGAAGCAGCTCACCGCCGCAGACGTAATGGTTATCCCGCGTTCCTGCTCCTGCGCCATCCAGTCGGTGGTTGCCGCGCCATCGTGTACTTCCCCCAGCTTATGGCTCATCCCGGTGTAAAACAGGATGCGCTCGGTGGTGGTGGTTTTGCCGGCATCGATATGCGCGGAGATACCGATGTTGCGATAACGTTCGAGGGGAATGGGTCGGGGCATGATGCGTCCTTAGTCATTTTGACTGTCAGTAAACGGCCGGAATGAGCCGCTGTTGATATAACGGCATCTATCATAGTACAACTGTACGAGTATATTCGAACTATTTTTACTATCGTTGCTATTGGTGAGGCTGCGACAGCGCGCGTGGCTTTAGAAAAGCAGTTTGGGTATATTACCGGCCAGCCAGCCGATACGGGCGGCTGCCCGTAGATCTGCGCAACCGTCGATACAGGAATATTATGATCGCCAATCACCCCGAACGTGAACAAATTCGCCTTGAAAACGTGCTTTTCGCCCTCGGTAACCCGCTACGGCTAGAGATTATTCGCATCCTTGCCGACGGCAGCGAACAGAGCTGTAACGCCCTGCGTCATGAAGATGTAGCGAAGTCGACCATGACCCACCACTGGCGCGTTCTGCGCGACAGCGGCGTTATCTGGCAGCGGCCGCAGGGCCGGGAGAATTTGATTTCGCTGCGCCGGGAGGATTTGAACGCGCGCTTTCCCGGCCTGCTGGATACGCTGCTTAAGGTGATGCAGCAAGAGAAGTAAATCGTCCACATTTCTGCCGAATCTCCCGGAGGTGATGCTGCGCATCTGTTCGGGCTGCCGGCCGCCAAAACCACAGGAACTCGTGCGTGGGAATCCCGGGTTGCGGCGTACACGCCTTACCCGGGCCGCCAGACCGTGGGCAGCGGTGAACCTGTAGCCCGGCTTAGCGTAGCGCGAGCCGGGAAGACCGACATCCCCCAGATACAAAAAAGCCGGAGGTTTCCCTCCGGCTTTTTTATCACTCAGTGTGATTAGGCAACGTCTTCGTACTGCGGTACCGGGTTGCGGAAGCTTTTGGTCACGCAGGCCAAGTACACCAGACCAATACCGCCCCAGATCAGGCCGAGAACCATTGAGCTCTCTTCCAGGTTAATCCACAGCGCGCCAACGGTCAGCGCGCCGCATACCGGCAGAATCAGGTAGTTGATGTGGTCTTTCAGCGTCTTGTTGCGTTTTTCACGGATCCAGAACTGGGAGATCACCGACAGGTTAACGAAGGTGAACGCCACCAGCGCACCGAAGTTAATCAGCGCCGTTGCCGTGACGAGGTCGAATTTAATCGCCAGCAGAGCAATCGCGCCAACCAGCAGTACGTTCCATGCCGGAGTACGCCATTTCGGATGAACGTAGCCGAAGAAACGGGTCGGGAATACGCCATCGCGGCCCATCACGTACATCAGACGGGAAACGCCCGCATGTGCGGCCATGCCGGATGCCAGTACGGTAACGCTGGAGAAAATCAGCACGCCCCACTGGAAGGTTTTACCCGCCACGTACAGCATGATTTCAGGCTGCGATGCGTCCGGATCTTTAAAGCGCGAGATGTCCGGGAAATACAGCTGCAGGAAGTAGGAAGCGCCGATAAAGATCAGGCCGCCAATCAGGGCAGTCAGGAAAATCGCCTTCGGAATCACGCGCTCTGCGTCTTTGGTCTCTTCAGACAGCGAAGAGATACCATCAAAGCCGAGGAACGAGAAGCACAGGATAGTCGCGCCGGTAATCATCGGCACCACGTGCGCGCCTTCAGACCAGAACGGACGGGTGCTGGTCAGCGTGCCGGCACCTTCGCCGTGCATAACGCCATAGATAATCAGGCCAACAATCACCGCTACAATACCCATCTGCAGGATAACGATCAGGGTGTTGAAGTTCGCCACGGTCTTGATGCTGCGCAGGTTAGAGATGGTCATAAAGGCCACCAGCGCGACAACGAAGATCCACGATGGCATTGAAGGAACCAGCGCTTCAAAGTAAATTTTCGCCAGCAGAATGTTGATCATCGGCATGAACAGGTAGTCCAGCAGCGATGACCAGCCAACCATAAAGCCAACGGCCGGGCTAATAGATTTCTGCGCGTAGGTATAGGCGGAACCCGCCGACGGGAAACGGCGAACCAGTTTACCGTAGCTCAGTGCCGTGAAAAGAATGGCGATCAGCGCGAAGGCGTAGGCCGTCGCAACATGACCATCAGTCAATCCAGAGACGATACCAAACGTATCGAACAGCGTCATCGGCTGCATATAGGCCAGGCCCATCATAACAACCGGAATTAACGTAAGCGTTTTACGTAATTCCACGCGAGAGGTTTTTGGAGTAGCGTTATGCGACATAGTTATCCCCTTTTACGGTGAACGCCAGCGCGTAAGCAAAAAATTGCCCCATTTCTTTGTATTCCTCAGCGACAAACACTGTCGGTTTTTAGTAAATATCTATCCGGTACGAAGCCCGGCCTCTTGGTATTGAATGATGTGTCTTTCAACCAAAAAAATAACCGACACTTTAAAAAAGCGTCGGCCAGTTTCTGATTTTCAGGACGCGTATTTTGCAACAACTACTGGCACGATGACAAGATGTCGCAAGGCTTAATAATCACAGCATTTCTCTAACAGCTTAATATTCATACTATTTTAGTATGATAGACCTGATGGATAGCACTATTTGCTAATATCTCGTTTCGCCACCACTCTACCGCCTGTCCGCAAACCTCTTCTTTCCAGCCAATCCATGCGCGATTTACCGGTTCGGGTACGGTGGTTGTCAGTCTCTTTAACTCACCGCGCGCTAAGAACGGCTGCGCCTGAAATAGCGGTAGATAGCCCCACCCCAGACCGGCGCAAAGCAACATCAGCTGGTTTGGAACATCATCTACTATCAGGCTGTCCTGGTGCTCAGCCAATAACCACGGGCCACCGGTCATAACCACACGATGACGCCGTAAAGTCCGCCAGCCCAGCGGTTCAGTACTTTGCGCAAGCGGATGCTGTGGCGCAACAACAAACACCTTCGCCAGCTCTCCCAGAAGAATAAAACCGTAACCGCTTAAGGCCGGAGGGTCGCTCAGTACGCCGAGCATAAAGTCCGTTCGTCCTTCCACCAGCGCCTGCCAGTTTCCATAAACAGTATCCTGGCGGAATTCGAGTCGGGTGGCCTGATGCCGTTGATAAAACGCCGCAATCAGCGGAGGCAGCAAATAGAACGGAAAAGTGCTATCAACGTTCAGGATCAGTACATTTTCCCAACCCTGATGCAGCTTAACGGCCTGTTTTTCCAGCTCACGGGCGGTATGCAGCACGTCGCGCCCCTTTTCCAGCAGCATTTGCCCGGTACGGGTAAAGCGCGCCCGGTGGCCGCTGCGGTCAAGAAGTTGAATATTGAGATCGCTTTCCAGCTTATGAATGGTATAGCTTAGCGCCGACGGCGTTTTATAGAGCTTTGCCGAGGCGGCGGCAAAACTGCCCTCTTTATCGAGGGCATCAAGAATGACGAGCACATCCAGCAGTGGTTTCATCGCCCCCCCTTTCGGTACGCGATTCACCGCTGGCGGATTACTCCATCGGCATCACCAGCGGGTCGGGGTATTGGTATTCAAACCCCAGTTCGTTGCAAATACGGTTGCCATCAATAATCTTGCCGCTACCGTTCTCCGGATTTTCTGAGAACACGGGCACAGGCAGCCCAAGTTCACGAGCCATTAGCGGGTAAAAGACGCCGCGCGCGGGATGCTCAGGCGCACATATATTATAGATGTGTCCGCCCTTCGGAGCCTGCAATAACAGCTCAATTGCGGCAATCACATCCTGAAGATGCACCAGATTGACGCCATGCTGGCCATCCGGGGCGGATTTTCCGGCAAAGAAGCGTCCCGGATGACGGGACGGCCCCACCAGCCCGGCAAGGCGTAGAATATCTACCGAGGTACCCGGAAGATGATGCAGCCAGTCCTCCAGCTCTTTCAGTACTCGTCCACTGGCGGTTTGCGGGTTGCGCGGCGAGCTCTCTTTCAGCGTACCGCTGGCGTTACCATAAACGGACGTTGAGCTGGTAAATATGATACGCGGCACGTGATGCGCCAGCGCGGTATCGACGATTTCCTGAACCGCCTGCAGGTAAAAATCCTCTCCCGGGCCGGTCCGCCGGGCCGGTAAAGTAATAACCAGCGCGTCGACGTTCATTAATGCATCCAGATCCTCTGCGTCGCAGACCAGCTGCGGCTCCAGACGAAGCGGGTAGGTGTCAAGACCGCACATCCGCGCCGCCTCCACGCCATCTTGCGTGGTCTTACTGCCGGTCACCTGCCATCCACGCGACATCAACGACAGCGCAAGTGGCATACCCAGCCATCCTAAACCCACAATTGCGACCTTTTTCATCCCCTTGCTCCTGACTTTTCGCTGTGCTGGCTTAAGGCTACGCCAGCAGGCGGCAACTGACAATTTCTTCGGTCAATATGAAATGAATTAATGATAGAAAAAAGCCCTTGCTTTATGCGAGTAAAGTGGTTTAGGTTAAAAGACATCAAATGCATAGTCATTCACAGAGAATTTTATGAACAGCGTTCAATTTAAAAACCACCACCATCACCATCATCCTGACTAGTCTTTCAGGCGATGTGTGCTGGAAGACGTTTGGATCTTCCAGTGGTGCATGAACGCAAAGAGAGCCCCCGGAAGATTCACTTCCGGGGGCTTTTTTTTGGACCAGATTCGGACAGATTCATACAGGGTTACAGAGGAAAATAAGAATGTTAGACAACAGCCGTTTACGCATAGCTATTCAGAAATCAGGGCGTTTAAGTGAAGATTCACGCGAATTACTCAGCCGCTGCGGCATCAAAGTGAATTTACACACTCAGCGCCTGATTGCGATGGCGGAGAATATGCCCATTGATATTCTGCGCGTGCGTGATGACGATATTCCGGGCCTTATCATGGATGGCGTGGTCGATTTGGGGATTATCGGCGAAAACGTGCTGGAAGAAGAGCTGCTGAGCCGCCGCGCTCAGGGCGAAGATCCTCGCTACTTCACCCTGCGCCGGCTCGACTTCGGCGGCTGCCGCCTGTCGCTGGCGACTCCGGCGGATGAAATCTGGGACGGCCCGGCGGCGCTGGACGGCAAGCGTATCGCCACTTCCTACCCGCACCTGCTGAAGCGTTACCTTGACCAAAAAGGCATTTCGTTCAAATCCTGCCTGCTGAACGGCTCGGTTGAAGTTGCCCCGCGCGCTGGTCTGGCCGATGCGATTTGCGACCTGGTCTCCACCGGCGCAACCCTTGAAGCGAACGGTCTGCGCGAAGTTGAAGTCATGTTTCGCTCCAAAGCCTGCCTGATTCAGCGCGACGGCGAGATGGCTGAAGCCAAACAGCAGCTCATTGACCGCCTGCTGACCCGTATTCAGGGCGTGATTCAGGCCCGCGAATCGAAATACATCATGATGCACGCGCCGACCGAGCGTCTGGAAGAGGTCATTGCACTGCTGCCGGGCGCCGAGCGTCCGACCATTCTGCCGCTGGCTGGCGACAAGCAGCGCGTGGCGATGCATATGGTAAGTAGCGAAACCCTGTTCTGGGAAACGATGGAAAAACTGAAAGCGCTGGGCGCCAGCTCCATTCTGGTGCTGCCAATTGAAAAGATGATGGAGTAATCCGGCGGTTCGGTTACGGGACAAACAGGGGAAACGACCATGAGCTTCAACACAATCATCGACTGGAACGGCTGTAGCGCAGAACAACAGCAACAACTATTAATGCGCCCGGCAATTTCCGCCTCCGATAGCATCAGCAAGACGGTGGCGGAGATCCTCAATAATGTGAAAAATAACGGCGATGCGGCCCTGCGCGAGTACAGCGCGAAGTTCGACAAAACCGACGTCAGGACGCTCAAAGTCACTGACGAAGAGATTGCCGCCGCCGGCGCGCGCCTGAGCGATGAGCTCAAGCAGGCGATGGCCGTAGCGGTTAAAAATATCGAAACCTTTCACAACGCGCAGCGGCTGCAGGCCGTAGATGTGGAAACCCTGCCGGGCGTGCGCTGCCAGCAGGTGACCCGCCCTATCGCCTCCGTTGGTTTATATATTCCCGGCGGCTCTGCGCCGCTCTTCTCTACGGTACTGATGCTCGCTACGCCGGCGCGCATCGCGGGCTGCCGGCAGGTAGTACTGTGCTCGCCGCCGCCGATTGCCGATGAAATCCTCTACGCCGCTCAGCTGTGCGGCGTGCGCAATATCTTTAACGTCGGCGGCGCACAGGCGATTGCCGCCCTGGCGTTCGGCACCGAATCGGTAACAAAAGTCGATAAAATCTTTGGCCCTGGCAACGCCTTCGTGACAGAAGCCAAGCGCCAGGTCAGCCAGCGCCTGGACGGCGCGGCGATTGATATGCCCGCCGGGCCCTCGGAAGTGCTGGTGATTGCCGATAGCGGCGCTACCCCGGATTTCGTCGCCTCTGACCTGCTCTCCCAGGCGGAGCACGGACCGGATTCTCAGGTGATCCTGCTGACGCCGGATAGCGATATGGCAAACCGCGTCGCCGAAGCCGTTGAGCGCCAGCTGTCCGCGCTGCCGCGTGCGGAAACGGCGCGCGAAGCGCTCTCCGCCAGCCGGATTATCGTCGCCCGCGATATCGCCCAGTGCGTAGAAATTTCCAACCAGTACGGTCCGGAGCACCTGATTATCCAGACCCGTAACGCCCGCGAGCTGGTCGATGGCATCACCAGCGCCGGTTCGGTGTTCCTCGGCGACTGGTCGCCGGAATCCGCAGGCGATTACGCCTCCGGAACCAACCACGTGCTGCCGACCTACGGCTACACCGCGACCTGCTCCAGCCTCGGCCTGGCGGATTTCCAGAAACGCATGACCGTGCAGGAGCTGTCGCGCGAAGGTTTTGCCGCCCTCGCCTCAACGATTGAGATTCTGGCCGCCGCCGAGCGCCTGGACGCCCATAAAAACGCCGTTACGCTGCGCGTCGCAGCCCTTAAGGAGCAAGCATGAGCATCGAAGATTTAGCCCGCGCCAACGTCCGCGCGCTGACGCCGTATCAGTCTGCTCGCCGTCTGGGCGGCAAAGGCGATGTCTGGCTGAACGCTAACGAATTCCCGACGGCAGTAGAGTTCCAGCTGACCGAGCATACGCTGAACCGCTATCCGGAACCGCAGCCGAAAGCGGTCATTGAACGCTATGCGCAGTATGCCGGAGTCAAACCGGAGCAGGTGCTGGTCAGCCGCGGCGCCGATGAAGGCATCGAACTGCTGATCCGCGCTTTTTGCGAACCGGGTCAGGATGCAGTGCTTTACTGCCCGCCAACCTATGGTATGTACAGCGTCAGCGCCGAGACCATCGGCGTAACCTGCCGCACGGTGCCAACGCTTGCCGACTGGCAGCTGGACCTACCTGGTATCGCCGCCAATCTTGACAGCGTTAAAGTGGTTTTCGTCTGCAGCCCGAATAACCCCACCGGACAGATCATCAACCCGAAAGATTTCCGTTCTCTGCTGGAAATGGCGCGCGGTAAAGCCATCGTAGTGGCGGATGAAGCCTATATTGAGTTCTGTCCGCAGGCGACGCTGGCAGCCTGGCTGAACGAATATCCGCACCTGGTGGTTTTGCGTACCCTGTCCAAAGCGTTCGCGCTGGCCGGACTGCGCTGCGGTTTTACCCTCGCCAACGCCGAGGTGATTAACGTGTTGCTGAAGGTTATCGCCCCTTACCCGCTTTCTACCCCGGTTGCCGATATCGCCACCCAGGCGCTGAGCGCGGAAGGGATTGCCGCCATGCGCGCCCGCGTGGCGCAGATCCTCGACGAGCGCGATTATCTGGTGAACCAACTGCGCAGCATTGCCTGCGTTGAAGAAGTATTCGATTCCGAGACCAACTACGTTCTGGCGCGAATCACCGCCTCCAGCGCGGTGTTTAAATCTTTGTGGGATCAGGGCATTATCTTGCGTGACCAGAATAAACAACCTTCATTAAGCGGCTGTTTGCGTATCACTATCGGTACCCGCGCAGAGAGCCAGCGCGTCATTGACGCTTTGACTGCGGAGAATGTATGACCCAGAAGTTTCTCTTTATTGACCGTGACGGTACGCTGATTTCCGAGCCACCGGTTGATTTTCAGGTAGACCGCTTCGATAAGCTGGCCTTTGAGCCGCAGGTGATCCCGGCCCTGCTGAAGCTGCAGCAGGAAGGCTACAGGCTGGTGATGATCACCAATCAGGACGGTCTGGGAACCTCCAGCCTGCCGCAGGACGAGTTTGACGGTCCGCACAACCTGATGATGCAGATTTTCTCCTCGCAGGGCGTCAACTTTGACGAGGTGCTGATTTGCCCGCATATGCCGACGGATAACTGCGACTGCCGCAAGCCGAAAACCAGGCTGGTGCTGCCGTGGCTGGAGCAAGGGGTGATGGATACCGCCCACAGCTACGTGATTGGTGACCGCGCGACCGACATCCAGCTGGCGGATAATATGGGCATTACCGGCCTGCGCTATGACCGTGAAAAGCTGGACTGGCCGACCATTTGCGAACAGCTGACCCGCCGTGACCGCTACGCGCACGTTGAGCGCATCACCAAAGAAACCCAGGTTGATGTGAAGGTCTGGCTGGACCGCGAAGGCGGTAGCAAAATCTCCACCGGCGTTGGCTTCTTCGATCATATGCTTGACCAAATCGCTACCCACGGCGGCTTCCGTCTTGAGGTCAACGTCGGCGGCGACCTGTATATCGACGATCACCACACCGTGGAAGATACCGGTCTGGCGCTGGGCGAAGCGCTGAAGCTGGCGCTCGGCGACAAGCGCGGTATTGGCCGTTTCGGCTTTGTGCTGCCGATGGATGAATGTCTGGCCCGCTGCGCGCTGGATATCTCCGGTCGTCCGCATCTCGAATATAAAGCCGACTTTACCTATCAGCGCGTCGGCGACCTCAGCACCGAGATGGTCGAACACTTCTTCCGTTCGCTCTCCTACACCATGGCGGTCACTCTGCACCTGAAAACCAAGGGTAAGAACGACCACCACCGCGTTGAGAGCCTGTTCAAGGCTTTTGGCCGTACGCTGCGCCAGGCGATTCGCGTCCAGGGCGACACGCTGCCGTCTTCGAAAGGGGTACTGTGATGAACGTGGTGATCCTCGATACCGGCTGCGCCAACCTCAATTCGGTTAAATCCGCGGTGAGCCGCCACGGCTACGAGCCGCAGGTCAGCCGCGACCCGGATGTGGTGCTGCGCGCCGATAAGCTGTTTCTGCCGGGCGTAGGGACGGCCCAGGCGGCAATGGACCAGCTGCGCGAGCGCGATTTAATCGAGCTGATTAAAGCCTGTACCCAGCCGGTGCTGGGCATTTGTCTCGGCATGCAGCTGCTGGGAAAACGCAGCGCAGAGAATAACGGCGTTGATTTACTGGGCATTATCGACCAGGACGTGCCGAAAATGGCCGACCACGGCCTGCCGCTGCCGCATATGGGCTGGAACCGGGTCTATGCTAAAGCGGGCGATCGTCTGTTTCGCGGTATTGAAGACGGGGCGTATTTTTACTTCGTCCACAGCTACGCGATGCCGGTCAACGTTAACACCATCGCTCAGTGCAGCTACGGCGAGGCCTTCACCGCAGCGGTGCAGAAAGATAACTTCTTTGGCGTCCAGTTCCACCCTGAACGCTCCGGCAGCGCCGGGGCGCAGCTGCTGAAAAACTTCCTGGAGATGTGATGATCATTCCTGCTTTAGATTTAATTGACGGCACGGTCGTCCGTCTCCACCAGGGCGATTACGCTCAGCAGCGCAACTACGGTAACGATCCGCTGCCGCGTCTGCAATCCTATGCCGCGCAAGGGGCTGAAGTGCTGCATCTGGTCGATCTGACCGGGGCTAAAGATCCGGCGAAGCGTCAGATCCCACTGCTGAAAACGCTGGTTGCCGGCGTGAACGTACCGGTGCAGGTTGGCGGCGGCGTGCGGACGGAAGAAGACGTGGCCGCCCTGCTTGACGCGGGCGTGGCGCGCGTGGTGGTGGGTTCGACGGCGGTGAAGTCGCCGGAAGTGGTGAAAGGCTGGTTTAAGCGGTTTGGTCCGCAGCATCTGGTGCTGGCGCTCGACGTGCGCATTGACGCAGACGGCAACAAACAGGTAGCGGTCAGCGGCTGGCAGGAAAATTCCGGCGTCACGCTGGAAGAGCTGGTGGAGAGCTATCAATCCGTCGGCCTGCAGCACGTGCTGTGCACCGATATTTCCCGTGACGGGACTCTCGCAGGGTCTAACGTTTCACTGTATGAAGAAGTCTGCGCCCGCTATCCGCAGGTCGCGTTTCAGTCCTCCGGCGGCATTGGCGATCTCAATGATATCGCCGCGCTGCGCGGTACCGGAGTACGTGGAGTAATTGTCGGTCGCGCCTTGCTGGAAGGTAAATTTAACGTAACGGAGGCCATTCAATGCTGGCAAAACGGATAATTCCCTGTCTCGACGTTCGCGACGGCCAGGTAGTGAAAGGCGTGCAGTTCCGTAATCACGAAATCATCGGTGATATCGTCCCGCTGGCAAAACGCTATGCCGACGAAGGCGCGGATGAGCTGGTGTTCTACGATATCACCGCCTCCAGCGATGGCCGCGTGGTGGACAAAAGCTGGGTGTCGCGAGTCGCGGAAGTGATCGACATTCCGTTCTGCGTCGCCGGTGGCATTAAGTCGCTGGAAGATGCGGCGCAGATTCTCTCTTTCGGTGCGGATAAAATCTCCATTAACTCCCCTGCCCTGGCGGACCCGACGCTGATTACTCGCCTGGCCGATCGGTTCGGGGTGCAGTGCATTGTGGTAGGCATTGATACCTGGTTTGACGCCGGGAGCGGTAAGTATCACGTCAACCAGTATACCGGTGATGAGAGCCGCACGCGGGTGACGCAGTGGGAAACGCTGGACTGGGTGCAGGAAGTGCAGAAGCGCGGAGCCGGGGAAATCGTCCTTAACATGATGAACCAGGACGGCGTGCGTAACGGCTACGATCTTGAGCAATTAAGCAAGGTGCGCGCCGTGTGCCACGTGCCGCTGATTGCATCCGGCGGCGCGGGGACCATGGAACACTTCCTGGAAGCCTTCCGCGACGCGAACGTCGACGGCGCGCTGGCCGCCTCGGTGTTCCACAAGCAAATTATCAATATTGGTGAACTGAAAACGTACCTGGCAGCACAGGGCGTGGAGATTAGGGTATGTTAAGTGAACAGCTGGATTGGCAAAAAACCGATGGACTGATGCCGGTCATCGTGCAGCACGCCGTTTCCGGAGAAGTGCTGATGCTGGGCTATATGAACCAGGATGCGCTGGCGAAAACCGAAGAAACCGGCAAGGTGACCTTTTATTCCCGCACCAAACAGCGTCTATGGACCAAGGGAGAAACGTCGGGCAATTTCCTCAACGTGGTGAGTATCACCCCGGATTGCGATAATGATACCCTGCTGGCGCTAGTCAATCCGATTGGCCCTACCTGCCATAAAGGCACATCGAGCTGCTTCGGCGAAACCGGCCACCAGTGGCTGTTCTTGTATCAGCTGGAGCAACTGCTGGCGGAACGCAAGCACGCTGACCCGGAGAGCTCTTATACCGCGAAGCTGTACGCTAGCGGCACCAAGCGCATTGCGCAGAAGGTGGGAGAAGAAGGCGTTGAGACCGCGCTGGCCGCGACGGTGCATGACCAGTTTGAGCTGAAGAATGAAGCGTCGGATTTGATCTATCACCTGCTGGTGCTGCTGCAGGACCAGGGGCTGAATTTAACGGAAGTAGTTGAAAACTTGAGAGCAAGACACTAGCCTTTTAACGCTACAGGGCCCAGTAACATGGGCCTCAGTATAACTAACGTACCGCCCTATCATAGAGTTACCAGGTTTCCTCACTTACGAGGGCTAACTAAACCTCCCCCCTCCAGAAAAGTCATTCATTTGCTGTGGTTATAAAACCCATCCCTCCCTGACAGTTGACTATATAAGATTGATACCAAATACATTTTCTTTCATGCTAGAAAAGATATCCTAAATAGCAATAGTTAAAGTAACTTACGTCCAAGAAAAAGCGCCTCACAACACGCAGCAGACTGGAAATGTTCATACAAAGGAATATAATCACAGCGGCACAGGGGGAACCACAAATCCATGAAATCTATAAAACAAAGACACCTTACGCGAAGATGATGATTATGAGTTGTTATAGCGTTTACGGTGAAGTTAAACCCGACGTACGGTAAGAGGAATATTGTGGTTAAGATTCTAGCACGTAAAAAATCCCCCACCTTCGTTTATACAAGGCAGTAATAGGTTTAATCAAAAATGCATAAAAATTCATGGTTTTCAGAGTCCCATTCAAAAAATTCAATTTGAGCACAAAATGTTAAGATATGTTAGAGATGTGTAAAAAAGCGCATCTAGTTGATAAATATTATTTTTTTTCAATACACTTTATTATGAATAAATCAGCTGGCAATAAGAATCATCCAGTAGGCATGAAAAGCGTAAAAATTTATGCTTTCAAAATGCAAAAAATAAGCTACCTGAAATGTATTTCGTATTAGCCTGGTTTTAAACCGAATCACAGGAGTTTGGAAACCTGTGGACTTTGAGGTGTATGCTGGTATTCCCTCACCAGATATTGGGTGATAGCGACGGCCTTTTGGCTTAACTGTCAATACTCATGACAAAACACGAGTTTCGCCCTTTGGTAGCCAGAGCCAAGGGCGGTAGCGTGCCTACATGTAGTAAGCCGTGATTGACCATCTCACGGGTTGTTGAGGAATGGTATGAGGATAGTGTATTTCGTCAATGCAGCATGGTATTTTGAGTTGCATTGGTTAGACAGATCAGAAGCGGCGATAAGCAAGGGTTATGAAGTTCATCTCGTGAGTAACTTTGCTGACAGTGCCATCCAAAATGGCTTAGAACAAAAAGGTATAAAATGTTGGAATATTGAACTCAATAGATTTTCTAAAAATCTGTTTAAAAATATTTTAATATTTACTGCTTTTAGAAAAATTTGTAAAAAAATTAATCCTGACCTCATTCATCTTATTACAATAAAACCAATTCTTTTTGGCGGACTGTATGCCCGACTCGCAGGAATTCCTTTTGTAGTTAGTTTTGTAGGATTAGGGAGATTATTTGTCAGTAAGAGAGGGTGGCCAAATAAACTTATTTTTAACTCAGTACTATCAATATACAATTTTTTACTGTCTGCTAAAAGTCCAGCGCAAGTAATTTTTGAGCACAATGCTGATTGTGCTGAATTGAGTAAACATATAAAATTTGACAAAAAAAATATACATATCATTGAAGGTGCAGGCGTAGATAGGTTTCGTTTTAGTTATCAACCAGAACCGTTCAACAATAACTTCTCGGTTTTATTTGCTAGCCGTTTACTGTGGTCAAAGGGACTCGGTGAAGTAGTAGAGGCTATTGATAAACTAAAAAAAAATGAGGTTAACACAATATTATACGTCGCAGGTATTCTCGATGAAAAAGATCCAGACAGAATTGAACTAGCTCAAATACAGGAATGGGAACGTCAAGGAAAAATTGTATGGTTAGGCCGAAGAAACGATATTCAGGATTTAATCAGAAATAGCCATATCGTTATTTTACCGACAAAATACTCCGAGGGAGTACCGAGAATAATAATTGAAGCATGTGCCATGGGCCGGAGTTGTATTGTTGGCAATGTTCCTGGTTGTAAAGCTATTATTAAAGATAATTTCAACGGATGTGTTCTAAAAACCCATAACGCTAGCGAAATCGCTGAGAAAATAGAATATCTTAGAGATAACATTGAAATAAGAAAAAAATTTGGTTTACGTTCAGCTGAAATAGTGAAAGAGAGATTCAGCAAAGAAATTGTCATAGAAAAAACGTTATATGTTTACAATAAAATGCTAAATACAACGAAGCGGTAAATATAATGATTGGAACGATAGTAAATATATCTAAAATAATTATCCAGAAACGAGAGTTGATCTGGCAAATGTCTAAAAGAGATGTAATGGGGCGCTATAAAGGCTCCTTTCTTGGTCTGGCATGGTCACTTTTCAACCCCATTTTGATGTTGACAGTCTATACTTTCGTATTTTCAGTAATATTTAAATCTCGCTGGGGAAGTAGCCCAGATGCAGGACATGCCGATTTTGCAATTATTTTATTTACTGGTCTAATTATATTTAATTTATTTGCCGAATGTATAAATAGATCAACCAGTCTAATTACCTCAAATGTCAACTTTGTCAAAAAAGTTGTCTTTCCTATTGAGATATTACCTATAGTAAATCTTTTGGCAGCTTTATTTCATGCCAGCATTAGCCTTATTGTATTATTTATCGCAATACTGGTCTTCAAGCATCAGCTCCATTTTACTGTTCTGTTACTCCCTGTTATTACTATTCCACTGATGCTTTCTATACTTGGATTAAGCTGGATTCTGGCTTCACTCGGTGTTTTTGTCCGGGATGTTCCCCAAACCATTAGTATCATCGTGACAATATTAATGTTTTTATCTCCTGTTTTTTACCCATTATCAGCACTTCCTGTAGTTTTCCAAAAAATTGTAATGTTAAACCCATTGGCATTTATGATTGAAGAGGCGAGAAAAGTTGTTTATTGGGGAAATGAGCCCAACTGGACCATGCTGGCAATTAATATGCTTATTGGTTTAGTCATCTGCGCATCAGGTTTTTTATTTTTCCAGAAAACGAAAAAAGGATTTGCCGATGTCATCTGATAACATTGCAATTAGTGTAAGCAACATTAGCAAATGCTATAATATTTACCAAAACCCCAGAGATAGGCTAAAGCAATTTTTCTTACCAAAACTCCAGGGTATACTCGGGAAACCAGTACAACGCTATTACAATGAGTTCTGGGCTTTAAACAATATCAATTTTACGATCAATAAAGGTGAATCAGCAGGAATTATTGGGCGCAATGGTTCTGGAAAAAGTACCTTACTACAGCTAATCACCGGTACGCTAACTCCGACAACTGGAACTATTCAAACCAAGGGAAGAATAGCGGCTCTCCTTGAGCTAGGCTCAGGTTTTAATCCAGAATTTACCGGAAGAGAAAATATTTATCTCAACGGTGCCGTTCTGGGATTATCTCGTGCGGAAATAGATGCAAAATTTGATGCTATCGCTGGTTTTGCCGATATTGGAACACACCTCGAGCAGCCGGTAAAAACCTATTCCAGCGGAATGATGGTACGCCTTGCATTTGCCGTACAGGTACAACTGGAACCAGACATTCTCATCGTAGATGAAGCACTTGCTGTAGGAGATGCCCTTTTTCAAAAACGTTGTTTCCAGCAAATTGAAAAATTAACCAGTAATGGTGTAACGCTACTATTTGTTTCTCATGATCAAGAGTCCGTGCGTACCTTAACGAATAGAGCTATTCTTCTCGATAGAGGGACACAGTTAAGTACTGGTTTGTCATCAGAAGTGTTGCTTGAATATCGCCGCTTGTTACATCAAGAAGAGAGTAAATATTTTTCGCAATTAGCAGTAGAAGTTGCTGCTCATGCAGACGCTACCCGCGAAACTAATAAAAATCCTGTAACACCAGCGACTGCAGAAACTACAATTTATGCAGAAAACTTATCAACTGAGGAATTGACCCCTTCTCGTACTGATAAACTATCGTTTGGCGAGGGCGAAGCAGAGGTTGAAAATGTTGAGTTATTTACAGCTTCTGGTGAACGCAGCAATGCATTTAATCCAGGTGATAAAATCAGGATTCGTGTTAATTGCAAGGTTAATAAAGATGTTAACCATATTAATGTTGGTATTCGTATCCGTAATAAAGAAGGTGTTAAAATTTATTCATGGGGTACCTTAAATCAGGATATGTACGTTCGTTTTCATCAACTTAAAGACCCTCAGTTCTGGGAACGGGAGTTTAAAGCAGGAGAACGATTTTATGTTGATATGGAATTTGATTGCACGCTGGGTACAAATCTATATGAAATACAGGCCGCGATATCCTATGAGGGGACACCAAATTATTTTTCGCAACGCATTCTACACTGGCGTGATGAAGCGGCTTTCTTTCACGTAAACGTCTTGCGTGATGAATATTTCTTTGGTGGCATACTTGATCTAAAAATGACTGCAGAGTGGTAAGTTGATGAATGATATTTCTATCACTGATTATCTCGGGCCTGGAGTATATTTATTGCATAATTACCCTGAGAAAACTGAGGGCCTGATTGCAGAAAAAGGTTATAAGGTACATAACTACGCAGATCTAATACGGTTCGAAGATATTATTGATCATAGTAAAGTTAATATCCTTCTGACAAATGATAATCACAAGAGTTTTGACGATTATGTCAACATTGTCAGAATTTCCGCAGGTCTCCAGGTAAATAAAATTGTTATTAATATCTTTATAGAAAAAGGTAACAGCAAATTTTACCAGGATTTTATTGACATATCGAGCCATCTAGGTTATTCGCTGGATACTGTATTTTATGTACTCAACCCAGGTTATGACGAATCATTCCAGAACGATCAAACTCTAAGGGTTGTATTGAATTATAGTCAACAGTATCAGGAACGTTCAAATAAATATACGCATGAAACTTCCATTTCTGAAAAAAATATCGTAAATACCTTTCCCTATATACGTCCAGGGGATAGAGTTCTTCTTATCTGCAAGAATATAAAACTGAACGCTAGCCTTACACGAATAATTTCAGATCATACCAAAGCATCTGAAATTCAATTCTGTACACTGAGCGATATTGAAAGCATTAGAATAAATAAGAATAGCTTTCATTTTATCATAATTGATAAATATGCAGATAATGAACTAATTGATCCTTTGATTCATATTACCTCAAGCTTATTACCTGCTGGTAGGTGCGTTTTTTTTCATCCTGACCAAAATATTATTAACACAACAGGAAGCTATGACTTACAACCTGAAGCTTATTTATTTTATGAACATCACTATTTAAAGACTCAAATACATCAGGGAGAACAAATAACTAACTCACCTGAACTATGTGTCTTTATGAAAAATCCCTCAGCAAAAACGGATTTTTCATACCAGGAAACAATTTATAGCTATTCACATCCGCCGAAAAATCTTTTAGCTTTTGCCAGAGATTATGATAATCCATGGCTTATTCGTGGCATCGTTGAATTTCCATTCAGAAACAGGTCTGCTTATCATCTTAGGCAGTATAGTTACCAGGTTTTAGAGCAAAGTGCTCCTGAAAGCCCCGACTATGCGGCGGCGTTGGCGGTATTAGGATATCAATTGCTGAGCAGCGGCGATAATTCTGATAACATTGTTGATAAAATATCTAACTTTTGTTCAAGAATATCACAAACGGTTCATCCTTCACCGCATCAGTACCGTTGGTTCATATCTTTATCGACCTTACTGGGCCTAATTTGTAACAAAAATAATGATAAAATTAATGCGTTAATACATTTTTCTCATGCCGCTAATTCCTGTATAAATAATTTTAGCCCTTCTATTGGCACTAAGATATTGCAAAGTCTATATCTTCAATCAGTTATATTAATTTCTTTAAATAAAATATCTTGTGCCGAGATTATCATTGATAGAGGAATTAAAAGAGGTATACAACTCCTTTATCAACGCCCCGAGGAGTTGGTGGGAAAAATATCTCAACCATTTAATTTTGTACTCTATATATATCATGATATTCTTGACTGGCTCATAAAACTGGTCAACATCAAAAATGCGATACCCGGAAGAAAGTATAATCTCGCCAATATTGATAACAATAATACCTGGTCAGCTTTGCTTCATGAACGAATGAGAGCAATTAACAATATGTCTCAAATGATCGATGAGCGAGACAAAACGATTCATGACCAACAGTGCTTGATTGATGAACGAGACAAAACAATTTATGACCAACAGCGCTTGATTGATGAAAGAGACGAAACTATTCTATCTCAAAAGAATTTAATTGATGAACGTGACCGGATGATCGTTCAGCAAAAAGAATTGCTCGAAAAAAGTGATAATATTATTAATCAAAAAAATCAAAAAATTGATAATTTAAATGATGAGTCGTCCTCTAAAGAAAAGAAACTTAATGAATTACAAGATAAAAATGCAATAATAGTTGTATTGAACAATGAAAAGGATCTACGTATTAACCAGCTATCTGCAGATCTAGAACGAGCTAATTCAATTCTGCGTAAGATCAACAGTAAGCCTTTAATCAGGCAACTACTACGCATATTAAATATAAAATAATTTTATTATCAAAGGTTATAATGGCTAAAATTTCTTGGTTTATTCCTCAACTCATTGAAGGCTCTGGTGGCCATCGCACAATACTGCAACATGCCTCCTACCTTGAAAAAATGGGTCATACTTGTACTATTTATCTCGAAGATAAAAGTGGAAAAATAAGCGGTGCTGAAGTCATTCACAAACTTTTTGGGCTAAAATTTAAAGAAGTTGTTTATGATTGGAATAATGCTCAACCTTGTGATGCTGCGGTAGCAACCATTTGGTATTCTGCACCATTCGTAGCCGCTCTGCCATTTGATTGTAAGCGTTTATACTTTGTTCAGGATTTTGAAGCTTACTTCAATCCTGTCGGAGATGCTTATCTGATGGCTGAAAATTCATACTGTTATGGCCTTAAACCAATCACAATAGGTCGCTGGCTACGACATAAACTAAAAAACGGTTTTGATGTAGAAAGTCATCACTTTGAATTTGGTGCGAATCATAATATCTACAAGCGTATTCCAACTATTCAAAAAGAGAAAGCTGTTTGCTTTATCTATCAGCCTGACAAACCGCGACGCTGTTCACGTATTGGTATCGAAGCATTGGGCATAGTCAAACATTGCATGCCTGATGTAAAAATCTATCTTTATGGTTCATCGATCAATGATAATCTCTGGTTCGAGCATGAACATCTTGGATTATTAGATTTAACTAAATGCAACGAATTATATAATAAATGTTCAGTAGGACTCTGTATTAGTGCCTCAAATCCTTCTCGTATTCCTTTTGAGATGATGAATGCAGGTCTGCCCGTTGTTGAAGTTTGGCGAGAAAATAATCTTTATGATTTTAATGATGAGGCAATGCTGTTATGTAAACAGACTCCTGAAAGTCTTGCCGCTGGCATTATGAAAATTCTTAATGATTCTGATTTGTCTGCCAGTATGAGTGCTGCGGGTCAAACATTTATGAATGGCCGCACTCTGGAAACAGAAACAGAAGGTTTTCATAAAGCATTCAATTGTGTGATGAATGAGCAACCATCTATAGTAGAAGCTATTTCTCGCTCATACAATAAACCCGCATTTGAAGCGCCCCTTGCCAGGCCTGATATCGCCAATACATTAGCCTTTTCACGTCAGAGTCTTCTAAAGAGAATAGCCCTACGTCTACCATTATTTGTACGCACGCCTTTGAGCGCTCTTTATTTTAAGTTGAAGAATTAATCCAGATGAATAAATTTAAACTCAAAACTGTCGATGTATGGGATACTGTCCTACGTCGTGACTGCCATCCAGATTTCATAAAACGCTCAACAGCATATTATTTCTTCCTTAAATATTATACTCTTCATAATATTGACTCCGTTGACCAGCTTTTTACTAAGAGAGTTGAAACAGAACGTAATATTGGCCAGAAAAACAAAGATCTTGGCTATGATGATGAATATCTTATCCAGGATGTGATGCTGCAATGGGTAGAAAACTATATATCTGCCGAGCAGTATGATATCGCAGCAATATCACATGAACTATATACCTGGGAGATTGAGCAAGAGAAGAAACACATTTATCTGGATCCAGGTATCAAAGACTTTCTTACGCAGTATCCCTCTGACATTACGCTTTTCCTTTCAGATTTCTATACCTCTTCAGCTGATTTAAAAGATTTACTTATTCACGCGGGCGTGGATACATCTGTTGTATCAGATGGGATTTCGTCTATTGATGAACGTTTTAATAAGCGAAGCGGTCGACTCTTTGATATTGTTAAGGACAAATATCAGTTATCCCCGATTGACTGGGTTCATATTGGCGATAATGAATGGTCTGATGTACAAATGCCTGCATCGAAAGGCATAACAAGCATACGCTACCTTCCGCCCCAACAACACCAGTTACGTGAGCAGAAAGAGTTTCTTTGGAATAAAAATGATGAACTTATAGAGATCATTACCAATAATATACTTAAAGAATATATAGAATCTGAGGATTTACCATTAGATTTCCAGTTAGGTTTAAAGACAACTCCATTAATTGCTGGGTTTTGCCTTAAGATCCTTGAGCAAGCAATTATATCGAAGAGTGAAAGAATACTCTTTTTCACTCGTGAGGGCGAGTTTTTCATTAAGGCAATGGATATTTTAATTAAAAATCTAAAAGCTAATATTAGTGAGATTGAAATCCCAGAAATTGATATTTTAGAAGTCAGCAGACTAGCGACCTTTGCGCCATCATTGCAAAATATCAGTTTAAAAGAAATGATGCGTGTTTGGAATTTATATAGTACACAATCAATTAGCTCTTTGTTTAAAACATTGAACGTTGATCTTATAGAATTCCAGCGACTTATTGACAAATATGGTATTCCGGCAGATGAACAGATCCAGTATCCGTGGCTGGATAGTCGTATTCAGGAACTCTTTGCTGATCCTGCTTTTAAGGAGCAGCTCTGGCGACATGTGATAAAGCAACGAACACTTTTAAAAAGCTATTTTAAGACAAAGGGATTAAGCGATGATGTCAACACTCGTATATGCGTTGTTGATGTAGGCTGGCGTGGTACCATCCATGATAATATAGCCCTTCTATACCCTAATATTCACTTTTCCGGTGTGTATCTTGGTATGCAGAAGTTCCTCAACGAGCAGCCATCAAATACATCTAAAGTTGCTTTTGGACCGGATCTGAATCGTCAACTTGAGTACCCTCATTTTCTTGATTCGGTCGCACCTATCGAAATGATTACTAACTCTCCTTCAGGTAGCGTTACAGGCTATGGTGAGGAAAATGGAGAATTCGTCGCTATTCGAAGTGTTAACGATGACGAAAACAGTTCATGGCATAGCTTTACAAAAACCTTCCAGGAAGGGATCCTGGCCGGTATGGAGTCCTTCTCTTCTGCTGTTTTAAGTTATGGCCTAACTCATGATGTTGTACGTGGCTACGCCTTGGACGTTTGGGATGTACTGATCAGTGGGAGTAATAAATCGCTAACAGACGCCTTTAATAACTTAAATCATAACGAAACATTTGGTCTAGGTGGTTACGTTAAGAAAAATCATGTTCCATCTACTTGCGAGATTATGAGTGCTTTATGGAATAATAATCACAGGAGAAAATTGATTGACTTTATTAAAGCGAACCAATGGAGTGATGGTATACGTAACAGAGATAACTTGTCTTGGTTAAATAAAAAAATTTTAGCGCTAACTATCGATCTAGCTATTTTTTACAAAAGAAAATTCTATCGCAAATATTAATTTACCTCAGATTTAGGGCATCAATAGATGCCCGTTTTTTTACAGAAGCAATCTCCACTCCTGTCTACAAAATATAACCACCCACTCTATCTAATTGCAGAAGAAATGAGTTCTTTTCATATTATAAAAATCCTTGCAGCTTAATCCCGATTTAAATATTAATTATCACTCCAAATCCTCTAAGATTAACAATGAAATTTTATTGTTAAATTTTTGACCAGTATTCAAATGCTATTCTCTATATTACCCCCCTAAAAATTTTTTAAGTTCATCATTAACTCTTCAACAGTACATAAATTTTGCAATATGCTTATGCCGATTGTAAGTTAATTGCTTTATGCCCTCATTACTAACATCCAGAAGTTCCAGCAAACAATAATGGTAAATCAGGTGATCCATGCGACCAGCCAGTGTAAAATCGGTATTATTTGTAGCGGGGCATAGTGAACCCGGAGGATAAGTATGAAGTTTTTAGTGACTGGAGCCGCAGGATTCATCGGTTTTCATACATGCAGGCGCCTTATGGACGCGGGCCATCAGGTTGTTGGCCTCGACAATATGAACGACTACTACGATGTCAATCTCAAGCAGGCCCGTCTGGATTTACTGCAATCCCCCCTGTTCAGTTTTCATAAAATCGATCTGGCCGATCGTGAAGGTATTGCCCGACTTTTTGCCGAAGAAAAGTTTACCCGGGTGATCCATCTTGCTGCCCAGGCTGGCGTTCGCTACTCGCTGGAAAATCCATTCGCTTATGCTGATTCGAATCTGATTGGCTATCTGAACATTCTCGAAGGCTGCAGACACAGTAAAGTTGAGCATCTGCTCTATGCTTCCTCGAGTTCAGTTTATGGCTTAAACCGCAAGATGCCGTTTTCAACCGACGATTCAGTCGACCATCCGGTTTCCCTCTACGCCGCAACGAAGAAAGCGAATGAACTGATGGCGCATACCTACTCTCACCTTTACGGTATTCCAACTACCGGATTAAGGTTCTTCACCGTCTATGGACCCTGGGGACGGCCTGATATGGCGCTGTTTAAGTTCACGAAGGCCATGCTGGAAGGAAAGAGTATTGATGTTTATAACTACGGCAAGATGAAGCGCGACTTCACTTATATCGACGATATCGTTGAGGCGATCGTACGTATGCAGGATATTATCCCACAGCCTAATCCTGAATGGACTGTTGAAACAGGATCCCCAGCAGACAGTTCAGCCCCATACCGCGTTTATAATATCGGTAATAGCTCACCGGTTGAACTGATGGATTACATTACCGCACTCGAAGAAGCTCTGGGAATGGTCGCTGAGAAGAATATGATGCCAATTCAGCCCGGTGATGTACTGGAGACTAGCGCAGATACTAAGCCGCTGTATGATATGGTAGGATTCAGACCGCAGACGACGGTCAGGCAGGGTGTAAAGAATTTCGTTGACTGGTATAAAGCGTATTACAAAGCATAATCGCGTGAGGCATTGAGTCTGATATTTAGCCGCAGTGGGATTCGCTTGCGGCTTTTTATATAGAGAAATGTTATTCGATATTCTCAAAAATAAAATTCCAGCCGAACTGCTAATTCATTGATTTTATTTTTTATTATTATAAAAGACTCTGTGACTTTTGATAGTGTTTATCTTGTGGCTACAAAAGGTAATGTACGCGATTAGCATTAATATTCTTTTTATAATGAACAGCCTCTTAGGCTTGTTATCTTAAAATAATTTTCTACGAAATCACCAGTCTCAGTTCCTCCATATCAATATTATCTGGGATATTTCCTCCATAACATGAGTAGTGTGCTTTAATATCCGAGTCACAGAAACAACAAAAGCCTTATCGCAGGCTTTTGTTATACCTTCCGGCGCTTATCTCCAGCATCTACATCTCAGTGACGGTAGCTCTTCACAAGGTATACTTAACATATCCGACGTCAATGACTGGGACAAGTTTTGCAATTATAGAATCTAAGCGACATCACATTTTATTGGTATTTACCGAAGGAGGAGGAACAGTAGGATTAGCCAAGCGAATAATTGAACAACTTTCGGGAAGAGATAACAGATGAAAGATTCTGGCCGACAACTAAAACTACCGGCCAGAGGTCAGATTAGTCACTACCAAATAAATCGCGGGTATACACTTTGTCAGCAACGTCAGCTAGCTCTTCAGCCATACGATTTGAGACAATCACATCAGCTTCTTGTTTGAACGCTTCAAAATCGCGAACCACGCGAGAATTGAAGAATTCATCTTCCTGCATGACCGGTTCGTAAATAATAACCGGGATACCTTTGGCCTTGATACGCTTCATGATCCCCTGAATTGAGGAAGCGCGGAAGTTATCAGAGCCACTCTTCATGATCAAGCGATAGATCCCAACGACCTTAGGCTTACGCGCCAGGATAGAGTCGGCAACGAAATCTTTACGCGTGCGGTTAGCATCAACGATGGCACCAATAATGTTATTCGGTACAGATTCATAGTTCGCCAGCAGCTGCTTGGTATCTTTCGGCAGACAGTAACCGCCGTAGCCAAATGATGGATTGTTATAGTGATTACCAATACGCGGATCGAGGCACACGCCTTCGATAATTTGCTTGCTGTTTAGCCCCTGGCTCTCAGCGTAGCTATCCAGTTCGTTGAAATAAGCCACGCGCAGCGCCAGATAGGTGTTGGCAAATAACTTAATTGCTTCAGCTTCTGTAGAGTCGGTAAAAAGCGTCGGAATATCCTGCTTAATCGCTCCTTCTTTCAGGAGGTTAGCGAAACGCTCTGCGCGTTCTGAGCGCTCACCGATGACAATACGAGACGGGTGCAGATTGTCATAAAGCGCACGACCTTCGCGTAGAAACTCTGGAGAGAAAATAACATTATCAATCCCCAGACGCTCTTTAATATCGCGTGTAAAACCAACGGGAATCGTTGACTTTATAATCATTACCGCATCAGGATTTATTTCGGTGACGTCCCGAATAACGGCTTCAACGGTCGAGGTATTGAAGTAGTTTGTTTTCGGATCGTAGTCGGTCGGCGTGGCGATAATGACATAATCTGCATTACGATAGGCATCATGCTTGTCAGTTGTCGCACGAAAATTCAGAGATTTTTCCGCCAGATATTCCTGGATCTCCTTATCTACTATTGGAGAAATCTTTCGGTTAATCATATCAACTTTTGATTGCACGATATCCAGCGCGACCACCTCGTGGTTTTGCGCAATCAGGATGCCGTTCGACAAACCAACATAACCGGTACCGGAAATAGTAATTTTCATTCAATCACACTTTAATCAGTTAACTGGACGGCGGCATACTAGCCACCCTGGTAATCAACACTTGTGGCGGTTTTACTCTCAGAAAGTTGGGAAGTCAAGGAAGAGCCATAAGGTGGAGTATAATTCCCTCCTCTTCCCTATGGCTCTGAGCAGGATAAGTTCTATTTAAGTAAAGCTAAAATTTCTTCTGTCTTAGCGTTCATTAATTCATTATCTGCTTTTGACTCGACGTTGAGACGCACTACCGGCTCGGTGTTCGAGCTGCGCAGGTTAAAACGCCACTCCGAATATTCAATACTGATGCCGTCGGTGGTGTCCACGTTGGCGGCATCCGGTTCATAGCGTTCACGGATACGTGCAATCGCCGCCGCCGCATTCTCCAGCTTGCGGTTGATTTCCCCGGATGCCGGGAACGCCGCCTGACGGTCCGCCACCAGCGCCTTCAGCGGGCTGTTCTTCAGGCACAGCAGCTCCGCCACCAGCAGCCACGGGATCATCCCGCTGTCGCAGTAGGCGAAGTCGCGGAAGTAGTGGTGTGCGCTCATTTCCCCGCCGTAAATCGCATCTTCCTGACGCATCCGCTCTTTAATGAACGCATGCCCGGTCTTCGACATCACCGGCGTTCCGCCGCTGCGCGTCACCATATCCACCGTGTTCCACGTCAGACGCGGGTCGTGGATAATTTTCGCTCCCGGCTGCTTCTGCAGGAACGCTTCCGCCAGCAGACCCACAATATAATAGCCTTCGATAAACCCGCCATCGTTATCAAACATAAAGCAGCGGTCGAAGTCGCCGTCAAATGCAATGCCCATGTCCGCACCGTGCTTGCGCACCGCATCCGTGGTGTCCTGACGGCACTCCGGCAGCAATGGGTTCGGGATACCGTTCGGGAAGTTGCCGTCCGGCTGGTGATGCACCTTAACAAACGTCACCGGCACGCCTGCTGCCACAAAACGTTTCTCCACTTCATCAATCACATGCCCGGCGGCGCCGTTGCCAGAGTTGACCACCAGCTTCAGCGGACGGGTGAAGCTGGCCAGGTTTACGTAGCCCATCAGGTGGTCCACGTACGCCTGCAGGATCGATATCTGGCGCAGGGTGCCGCGACGGGACGCATCCACCGGCGCAAACTGATTCTCTTCCGCCAGACGCTGTATATCGCGCAGCCCGGTATCGCCGCTGATGGGCTTCGCATTTTCACGCACCAGCTTCATGCCGTTATAGTTCATCGGGTTATGGCTGGCCGTCACCTCAATCCCGCCATCCACGCCCAGATGGAAGGTGGCAAAATAAATCTCTTCGGTTCCGCTCAGACCGATATCGAGCACGTCCGTTCCCGCATCTATCAGGCCCTGGGCCAGCGCCAGCTTCAGGGACTCGCTGGTCAGACGGACATCGCCCCCCACCACAATCGTTTCTGGCTTCAGAAATTCGCCATAGGCGCGTCCGATACGGTAGGCAATATCTTCGTTTAACTCTTCGCCCAGTTCACCGCGAATATCATAAGCTTTAAAACAACTTAATTTTGCCATCTATTTAATCCTTAAATACAAATCAGCAACGACCATACTGGTCTTTAATACGGATAATATCGTCTTCGCCCAGATAGGAACCGGACTGGATCTCCAGCACTTCCAGCGGTATACGTCCCGGGTTTTCGAGGCAGTGTTCGGCACCGATGGGAATAAAGGTCGACTGATTTTCAGTCAGCAGGAACTGCTTGCCGTTCACCGTTATCTGCCCCGTGCCCGCGAGGATCACCCAGTGCTCGGCGCGGTGGTGGTGCATCTGCATGGAGAATGCCCCGCCTGGCTTGACAGTGATACGGTTAACGTTGAATCGCGGCGTCTGTACCACTACATCGCTGCGTCCCCACGGACGATAGATTTCACGGTGTCGTTTGTATTCGCTGCGCTGGTTGTTCTTCAGGAACTCCACGACCTTTTTCACGTCCTGGGCGCGGTTTTTATTCATCACCAGCACCGCATCCTTGGTGCTAACGATCACCAGGTCCTCAACGCCGATGGCCGCCACTAACTTTTCATCACTGTTGATGTAGCAGTTCTGGCTGTTGTGCACCCAGGCATCGCCGGTCAGCACGTTACCCAGCTCATCTTTCGGGCTGACGTCCCACAGGGCTGACCAGGAGCCGACATCGCTCCAGTCTGCGTCCAGCCCCACTACCACCGCATCAGCGGTCTTTTCCATCACCGCATAGTCCACGGATTCATCCGGACAGGTGCTGAACACCTCATGCGTGATGCTGATAAAGTCGCTGCCGCTGTCGGCCACGCGGACCGCAGCCGTGCAGACTTCGAGAATATCCGGGCGGAATTTTGCCAGTTCGGAGAGATACTTTTTCGCCCGGAACATGAACATGCCGCTGTTCCAGTAATATTCCCCTGAGGCCAGATAGGCCTGCGCACGCGCAAGGTCTGGCTTCTCGACAAAGCGGGCGACCTGATAAGGGGTGTGCTCCCCTTCCCCTAGCGCCTTGCCGCGCTGGATATAGCCGTAGCCGGTTTCCGGAGTGTTCGGGACGATACCGAACGTCACCAGATGGTCAGCCTGTGCATACTGTTCCGCTACCCGGATGGCATCGTGGAAGACCTGCTGATTGTTAATGATATGGTCCGCTGCCAGCACCAGCATCAGCGGGTCGTCGCCATTCTGCGTGGCCTGCAGTGCTGCGAGGGCAATAGCCGGCGCGGTGTTACGCCCCACCGGCTCAAGGATGATATTTTTCGACAGTTTATTGAGTTGTCTTAACTGTTCCGCCACCAGAAACCGGTGCTCTTCATTGCAGATAACCATAGGTTCATGGGTATCCAGACCGGAGAGGCGCGAGATGGTTTCCTGCAACATGGAGTTCTGCCCGTACAGTCGCAGAAACTGTTTTGGATAGAGCTCACGGGACATAGGCCACAGGCGGCTACCTGTGCCCCCCGCCATAATCACAGGAAGTAACATGATAAAATCCTTAATAAACTATTAAATATGAGGTTATGAAAGTAATAACTACTTTTTTGCAAATTCAGTTAAAATTGCAAAAAAGAAAAATTAAAACAGGTTGGATTGTATAAGAATATACTATTTTCTAGTAAGCAGTAAAATTAGATTTAGTGTTATCTAATTTAAAAACAACCTGGTTTAACCAGGCTGTTTTTAATAGTTAATTAATCAAGCCACTCTGTATGGAACACACCTTCTTTATCTGTTCGTTTATAAGTGTGAGCCCCGAAATAATCGCGCTGAGCCTGAATCAGGTTAGCAGGCAGAACAGCGGAACGATAGCTATCGTAGTAGGCAATAGCCGCAGAGAAGGTAGGAACCGGAATACCATTCTGCACTGCATATGCAACGACATCGCGCAACGCTTGCTGATAGTCATCGGCGATCTGCTTGAAGTAAGGTGCCAGCAGCAGGTTGGCAATACCAGCATTCTGCTCATAGGCATCAGTGATCTTTTGCAGGAACTGAGCACGGATGATGCAGCCTGCACGGAAGATTTTAGCAATCTCGCCGTAGTTCAGATCCCATTGGTATTCATCAGATGCAGCACGGAGCTGAGAGAAACCTTGTGCGTAAGAGACGATTTTGCCCAGATAGAGCGCGCGACGAACTTTCTCAATGAACTCAACTTTATCGCCTGCAGTCTTTGCTTGCGGCCCGGTGAGGACTTTAGAAGCAGCAACGCGCTGGTCTTTCAGGGACGAGATATAGCGAGCAAAGACTGACTCAGTGATAAGCGATAGTGGTTCGCCAAGGTCCAGAGAACTCTGACTGGTCCATTTACCGGTACCTTTGTTTGCTGCTTCATCAAGGATCACATCGACCAGGTATTTACCCTCTTCATCCTTTTTGGTAAAGATGTCCTTAGTGATGTCAATCAGATAGCTGCTCAGTTCACCTTCATTCCATTCAGTGAAAGTTTGCGCAAGCTCTTCATTAGAAAGCGCCAGGCCGCCTTTCAGTAAAGCGTAGGCTTCAGCAATCAGCTGCATATCGCCGTATTCAATACCGTTGTGAACCATTTTGACATAATGACCAGCCCCATCAGCACCGATGTAGGTTACGCACGGCTCACCATCTTCGGCAACTGCTGCAATCTGCTTAAGAATTGGAGCAACAAGCTCGTAAGCTTCTTTCTGACCGCCAGGCATGATAGAAGGGCCTTTAAGCGCCCCCTCTTCACCTCCGGATACCCCGGTACCAATGAAGTTAAAGCCTTCTGCGGAAAGTTCGCGATTACGACGAATAGTATCCTGGAAGAAGGTATTACCACCATCAATGATGATGTCACCCTTGTCCAGGTAAGGCTTCAGAGAGTCGATGGCACTGTCAGTGCCTGCACCCGCCTTCACCATTAACAGGATACGGCGCGGAGTTTCGAGCGATTCAACAAACTCTTGCACTGTATAATGAGGGACCAGTTTCTTGCCCGGATTCTCGGCAATCACTTCTTCGGTCTTTTCACGGGAGCGGTTGAAAACGGAGACGGTGTAACCACGGCTCTCGATGTTGAGCGCAAGGTTACGCCCCATCACTGCCATACCGACAACCCCGATCTGTTGCTTGGACATTACATACTCCTGTCAGGTGTGTTCACTGCGACTGTTCGCAGCTTAAATGTGAGAATTATGTTAGCGCAAAGCAGACAGAGAGCATAGAGTAAAATGGATTGTGGACAAAAAATGAGAAATAAATAACATGAAAATAAAACCACAAGAAATACAGATTCAATTTAATAGGCTGATTTATTGATAAAGCCTTTAAACACCGTCAGAAAAATAATTTTTAAATCTAGCCAAATACTCCACCCTCGAATATACAGAAGATCGTATTCAATTCTCTTTTCCATTTTCTCTAAAGTATCTGTCTCACCACGCCAACCATTGATTTGAGCTAGCCCTGTGATACCCGGTTTGACTTTATGCCGTAACATATACCCTTGAATTAAAGAACGATATTGTTCATTATGTGAAACAGCATGAGGTCTTGGGCCTACAACAGACATTTGACCAAAAAGAACATTAAAGAACTGTGGTAATTCATCCAAGGAAGTACTTCGTAAAAACTTGCCTACTTTAGTGACTCGAACATCGTTCTTCGTGGCCTGAATAACATTTTCATCATTTTCCATCACCGTCATTGAGCGAAATTTCCAGACTTTAATTGGTTTTCCGTCCATCCCATAACGTACCTGTCGAAAAATAACAGGACCTCTCGAAGTAGTTTTAACAGCGATAGCAATAATAAGAAGAATAGGGGATATCAAAATAAGAATAAAAAATGATACGATTATATCCTCCAAACGTTTGAACACCATATTAATGCCGTTCAATGGCGAATCAAACAAAGGAACAACCGGTACACCATTGATTTCTTCCGTACGTGACTGAAGAATATTAAAAGTAAAAACATCAGGAATTAATAATACAGAACAAGTAGTATCAGTTAATTGTCTAACGACATCCTTAATTTTGGGTTCATCGCGCATACTCATCGCAATATAAATACGATCGATTTTCCCTTCACGCGCTTCCTGAATAAGTTTATCTATGTTTCCTGCATAGGGTACATTGTCATATTCAGCACTGTCCAGTTTTATATTATCATAAACACCTTTAACAACAAAGCCTAGCCAAGGTTCTTCGATAAAACTTTTTAACAAATTAATACCTGCTGGCAACGAACCGACAACAGCAACTCTCCTAGTGTTATAGCCAAACCTCCTGAGTAAACCAGAGAGCAACCTAATAACTAAACGACAGATAAAAAAACCAACATCAACTAACAAGTACCATTCAATAAAAAAGAAGAAACGGGTATCAATTGATGAATCTAAAGACAAAAAACCAAGAGTAATTAATAAGCTCAGGGTCCAATTTTTTAGAATCAAAGTATATTCAGTAGAAAAAGCAACACCACGCCAAGAACGATAGAAATCAGTTATACCGCCGATCATCTGGAAAATAACCAAAGATAATAAGGACGTCAGAGCATGCTGGTATTCAAATGAGATTGAGTTAATAACACATACCAAATATAATCCTAAAAAAATTATGACTACATCTGAGAAGCGTTGAGCCATTGAGATCAAAGAAGCATTCGCATTTGAGCGAGTCCGATGATACAAGGTTGCCATGAAGATTTCCTTAAAATTGAATCTTATGAAATAATAATTTGCACAAGAAATCCTGAACTTTACAAGATTAAAAGTAGTTTCTTCCTTTAATCTAGAATTCTTATACCAATAAGCACTTTGTAAAAAAACCAATAAATGAAAATACGCGCGACAATAAACTTTATAAAATGATTATTATAAATAATAAAAAAAGAAGGAATATTTAAACTCTGCTTTAGATAAAAGCAAATATAGATTTAACCAGTGATTTTGATGTTCTTAATAAAAGGAATCCATTCCACCAAAAGCAACTTACGATAGTTTCCATGTTAAGTATTAAATTCGTATTTTAACTTTGTATATCTGTTATAAATTTTGAAAGGACATTATTCATATTAAGTGTTGAATTGGCATATTGAATTGCAACATTATTATAAGCTGGCATCAGTAAGCATTTTTCAATCCCAGTAACTAAGGCACCCACAGATTCTGGCTCGACACACACTGCGATGCCCAAATTATTTTTACACAACTGACCAAGTTCAGTATTTTCTTCTGCAGTAATAACAGCATTACCACCGACAGCAAGAATATTAGTTAGCTTAGAAGGAAGAACAGCGTCAGCAGCACCTTTCTTTTGAACAACAAGATGACAATCCGCAAGATTTAATAATGCTGGCAGGAGCTCATAAGGTTGCAAAGGCCTGAATATGACATTATTCAAGTTCGCGCTCATTTTTTCTAAATTTTCTTTACCGCCACCTTGGCCGACAAAAAGAAAAATACAATTCTTCGTTGCCATTTCCTGCGCGGCGCTGAGAACTAATTCCAGACCTTGTTTTTCACCAATATTCCCTGAGTAAAGAATAACTTTTTTATCCTTAGGTATGCCTAACTCTTCTTTCAACCTATCTGATTGTTCACTACTTACATTTTGAAACCTTTCAAGTTCAGACCAGTTCGGGAAAAGTATTAGATTATTTTGAGAAACACCTTTATTTGATGCATTACGAAGCATCATTTTAGAGATAGTTGAAACTTTATCAGCAGAAGTCAGACACCATTTTTCGAATTTTTTAGCAAATGCTGCAAACATTCCTTTTTTAGCCATTCCCAGACCAAGCATAGCATCAACTTCATAATCTTGTATATGTATTATTACCTTCGCATGTGTAAGCTTTCGCAAGAGCATTGCACCAGGAACACAAAATAAGGTTGGAACAACACAAATAATATAGTCAGGCTTCCAGCGAGACTGCATTAAAAGTGGAAATAGAGAACTTAATGCAAAACTGGACAGGTGCAATAATCGTTTTAACGTTGATGGTTTGTTGGGAACATAGAGAGGGCATCTATAGATTATCTCTGGATTTTGCTCTTTAGAATATCTCCGTCCTGAATAATTTTTAGCAACCACCCATTCTGGGTAGTATGGTGGGGCTGTAATGACTCTAACATCGAGACCATTATCAACAAACCACCTAACCATTTCACCACTGTACTTACCAATACCAGTTAATTCAGGCTGATAATTGATACCATACACAAGTAATTTCATACTTAAAAATCCTAGGAAGCATCCATAAAATAAGCTTTAGTATTAAAATGGACTAAATTATTAGTAAGTATTTCATCCACGCTCATCCATTGATATTCATTATGTTGGTCATGCGGAAACACTAAATCTTTAGAAATAAAAGATAGCTTATAAGCTAATACAATATAGTGCGTACTAAATTCACTACCGAAAAAGTTATCATCATAAAAATGCTCAAAGATACCGAGTAAGGTGCTTTCACTTCGCCCTCTCATAATACCAACTTCATTCTGTGTCAATCTGCAAAAACCATTATCTAATGACTCATCTTTTTGTACGCGACCGCCTGGAACAAACCAAAAGCCCCTTGCGGGGCGGTTGTTTCTTTTACCAACTAAATACTCATTTTTTTCATTTTGGATAACCAAATCGATTGAAATAAGCGGTGTGTTCTTTATTACATTTTTAAATGCATTATCATCTAAAAACATATTAACCTCGAAAGCTATCCTGATGCTTTAAAAACCATTCATAAGTCCGTTCCAAGCCTTCCTCAAGCTTAATCTGATACTTCCAGCCTAAACTGTCCAATCTGGAAACATCCAATAACTTTCTGGGGGTGCCGTCAGGTTTGGTTGAATCAAAAACCACCTCACCTCGGTAACCAACAACTTTTGCAATTGTTTCTGCTAATTCCCGGATAGTACAATCAACACCAGTACCGATATTAATATGCGATAGCATTGGCTGCGTGTTGTTCTGCCAAAAAGCTTTGTCAAGTTCCATGACATAAATAGATGCAGATGCCATATCATCAACATGCAGAAATTCGCGCATGGGTGTTCCACTTCCCCAAACTACAACTTGTGGATGATGCTCTAATTTTGCATCATGAAAACGGCGTAGCAATGCAGGTATTACATGTGAGTTACTAGGGTGAAAATTATCATTTTCCCCATATAAATTAGTAGGCATTACAGAACGATAATCTCGTTTATATTGTCTATTATAGGATTCGCAAAGCTTGATACCCGCAATTTTGGCTATAGCATAAGGTTCATTCGTAGATTCCAGGGTACCCTGTAATAATTCGGCCTCACTAATCGGCTGTTTGGCGAATTTGGGATAAATACATGATGACCCTAAAAACATGATTTTATTAACATCATTAACATTAGCGGCATGAATAACATTTGCCTCAATGACAATGTTTTCATATATAAAATCCGCAGGATATTTATCATTTGCCACTATCCCACCAACTTTAGCAGCAGCTAAATATATTTCATCAATATGTTCAGTTAAGAAAAACTTGTTTACTGATTGGGCATCAAGCAGGTTAAGCTCCTGCCGTGAACACACTACGAGCTCAATATCTTCTCTGTTTTGTAATTGTCTTACTATAGCTGAACCTACCATTCCATTATGGCCAGCAACAAAAACTCTTTTTTTGATTGTCATTTCATTACTCCAGAGAAATTGAAACCTCATAACCATGTGATTTCAGGAGAGAATGTTTTTTAGCTGCCTCAAGATCCTTTCTAACCATTTCAACTACCATCTCTTGAAGAGTTGTTTCAGGTTTCCAGCCTAATTTGTCATTTGCTTTTGTGGGATCCCCAAGTAAAGTTTCAACTTCAGCAGGACGGAAATACCGTGGATCTACGGCAACTATTACATCGCCAACACTTACAGCAGGTGCATCTTCACCAGAGATACTTTCAACAATTCCGACCTCATCAACACCATGGCCCTCAAAGCGTAATTTGATACCTAATTCAGATGCAGCGAAATCTACAAATTGACGTACCGAGTATTGGACACCTGTTGCAATAACATAATCTTCCGGTTGCTCTTGTTGAAGCATCAACCATTGCATTTTAACATAATCTTTAGCATGCCCCCAATCACGCAATGAATCCATGTTACCAAGGTACAGACATTTCTCTAAACCTTGCACGATATTTGCGAGTCCACGAGTAATTTTTCTCGTCACAAAAGTTTCACCACGGCGAGGAGACTCGTGGTTAAATAAAATACCATTACAAGCATACATTCCATAAGACTCACGGTAGTTTACAGTAATCCAATAAGCATATAGTTTTGCTACCGCATAAGGTGAACGAGGATAAAATGGGGTAGTTTCTTTTTGCGGTATTTCCTGGACCAAGCCATAAAGTTCAGAAGTAGATGCTTGATAGAACCGAGTCTTTTTCTCAAGTCCCAGAAAACGAATTGCTTCTAATAGGCGAAGCGTCCCAATTGCATCTACATCAGCAGTATATTCTGGTGATTCAAAAGATACGGCAACATGGCTCATTGCCCCCAAATTATAAACCTCATCAGGCTGAATCTCAGAGATCAGCCGTGTCAAGTTGGATGTATCTGATAAATCACCATAGTGCAAATGAAATTTAGGATTTGAAGAATGTGGATCTTGATATATATGATCTACTCGCTCAGTATTAAAAGAAGATGATCGTCTTTTAATACCATGAACTTCATATCCTTTCTCTAAAAGGAATTCTGCAAGGTAAGAACCATCCTGCCCAGTTATACCAGTGATTAACGCTACCTTAGACATATTAACTATCTCCTTAAAATTATATTTTATCGCGAACTTTAATTGCAGGACTACCTAAACAAACAGAATTTGACGGAATATCATTAAATACTGAGCTTCTTGCTCCTATTATACAATTGTCTCCAATTTTAACTCCAGGTGCAACAAAAACATCTGTTGCTAACCAAGATGAACTACCGACAACAATAGGGCTTTTGATTATTTTAAAATCTAAGGTGTTATAATCATGACTGCCTGTGCATATGTAACAGCGTTGAGAAATAATGGTGTTGTTTCCTATGATAATTTCACCTAAGGAGTATAAAACAACATCATCTCCTACCCAACTATTATCGCCTATTGTTAATTTCCAAGGATAAGTTATCTTAGCTGAGGGTCTAATAATAACATTTTTACCAATTTTTGCTCCAAAAATTCTTAATATAAGAACTCGCCATTTGTAAAAAATTTGTGGAGACATTCTAAAAAAGAAAAAATCTACAAACCACCACAACTGGACAACAATCACGCTTCTGCCACGAAAACCTTTGGGAACGGAAAATTTTGAAAGATCAAACATAAGATTTCCTGTAAATAATTAATTTGACCATCATTTTAAATTATTAATATTGTTTTTAAAATTGACATTACTAAGTAATGACCACTTTGGTATATTTAAGCCGATTTTTGAATTTACTATTGATATGGAATTTATCATTATATTATCGCAAGTTTTAGATATATAAAATGCCATTTCCTTGCTATTAGCAACTACACCATTTTCAATAACAATATCATTTACATTATTTGCTATAAGAAAAAAAGCATCATCAGTTGAACTAAAATTAGAAATACGCACCTTAGATATATTATTAATAGATATACCTTTATTCTTACTAGATTCTATCATTGATAAAGAAACTAGCCCTGCATTAGACTTTATGTTATTTAACCTGAGGGAATAATTACAGTTCACTATTTTCAAATTGTTCACGAGAATATCCATACAATTTAAAACAACAACACCGTCCTTTTTTATATTTTTTATATCATTATTAATAATAGTGAGTTTGTTATGACTATCTTTAGTAAAAGTTGAGACTTTTATACCTGAAAAACCTGAATTAATGATAGTATTATTTTTTATTGTCACGGTATCGATAGTGGAACCTATAGCAGCAATCGGTAGCAATTCAATAAGCTGAGAATCACTACATACACTATCGATAAAATAATCTTCAATGTAGGTATCCTTTCCAGCTTGATTATAAACCCCCATGCCAAATATTTTCTTACCCTTGTATTTCCCGTTAGGGATTCTTACAGATCCGGAAATATTCTTAATCACACCTCTTAAAAACTTAGTACCTCTCATAGTTGTATTTTCATCATGTCGTTTCTCATAACATAAATGACCGTACCCTAAAGCACCATCAGTGTAATTAGCAATGTAAATATTCTCATCGCAATTTTTACCGAGAAGATCATTTAACTGAAAGATTCCTCGTATATTTCGCCCTACTGAATAATTTAAAGCAACAATATTCCTAGATGATGCTCCATAAACAGATATATCATTACCACCTTGGTTATGGAATATGTTATCTGCTAAATTCGCACCAGTAAAAGAACAATTACAAACAACGTTTCTATCACCTTGATTTATAGTAATACCATTCCCTTCCGTATTATCCTCTCCTACATATTGAATCTTTAGGTTTAATAATTTGCAAAGCTCAACCTCTCTAATTTCCACACCTGCTTTTTTAATACTTTTAACTTTATTAGATGGGATAATAATAATGTTTTGAATGGTAACACCGGATTTTGTAATCACTAATAAGGACATATTTTCTTCTTTTTGTTTAAGCCTTGTCTTACCATCCCCTATAATCGAAACTTGCGTTTCAATTTCAGATGACACACTTAACGTGCCTCCACCATAAATATACAAACAAGATGATGATGATGTTGCTTCAGCTATTTTCTCCATAATTAAAGAATCGCCATCAACTACATCATCCAAGATGCACAGTTTTACAACATTCGATAATCTATTCACATCTTCAAATAAGATATTATATTTATTACAATAATTAGTAAGCAATGCTTCATTTTCAGCATGAGTATATTGACGATAACCGCAGCTATCATATTTCGGAGACGCGCCAAGTATGTTTTTTTCACCGTTTGCAAGCATTTCTTTCGATGAATATATAATTAAAGGCAAACCCAAAATAAATTCTCTGCGCCTCATATAGCCTCGACTGTAAATTTACTGCTTTAATTGATCAAGCAAATTATCAATTCTATCTAAATTCAAGAGCCGACTCTGGTTAAAACTTTGCTTTGACAATTCTTTCCTTGCATAAATATCATCTCTTCTCATAGAAGTTATAAAATAAAAAACCTGTAATACGAAATTATTAATAGCGACTTCATCGGAATCAATTGTCAATGGAAAGCTCTCACCACAAATATGAGCTATAGCCGCTCGCATTGAACCAACCTGACTCCCAATAACTAAACATCCGCAGGAAGCTGCCTCATACAAAACTAAAGGTTCTGCTTCATTTTTATACTTCGAAGGAAAATAGAAAATATCACTTGTACTAAGAAATTTTTCTTTTTCTTCTCCATAAACAGGACCAACATAAAATGCATTTATACAAGATGAAATAAATTCATCAACCAATATCTGAGTGTTAACGTCACTAATTGGCCCTGCTATTCTATATTCATATTCACCGGGGTTATGCTTATCGATTAACTTGCACGTTTTAATGAAAATATCAATCCCCTTTTCAACTGTAACATTTGCCATATAACTAATAACAATTCTTTCAACCTCAATATTTTTTTTATTATTAACTGAAGGACCATCTTCAATAAACCCAATATTAGACAACACTATTATTTCATTCTCTTTGATATTATATATTTCATTCAGTTTCTTTTGCATATCCACACTCAAAACAATATGCGTTGTGTTACTTCTCAACAGTATTGAAAGAACTGTAAATATTTTACTTTTTTTATTTAAATAATTATATGAATGATGATGTATATAAATTTTATATTTAAAGAAATTAGCCATTAACATATAAGCAACGTCTATTAGCTGTCCCTTCCCACCGTTAATCGGCCTATATAATATTTTATCTTCTTTAACTCTTATGAGGGTCCTTACAAAGCTAATGAATATATAAGAATGTTTCACAAACTTACGCAATATGTTTACTTTAATTTCTTTTGATGGGGTTGTATTGACAACACAAACGTTTAATCCTTTATCATTAGCCAATTTTAGTAATTTTGCATTAATAAATGACATTCCATGTAAAGGTGGAGGTAGATTAATTAAAAAAATCATTACAAATCTTTCCTAACAATATCTATTAACTTTTCAGCCATGCTTGGTCGAGATAAATTTGTAAAAGTCTCGAGTGATTTTCTAGATAATTGTTCAACAAGACTGTTTTCTCTGCATAGAATCAATATTTTTTCAGCAATACTTCTAATATTATCTCGTTCAAACAGAAGTCCGTTATAACCGTCAATTATATATGCCGGTTCGGGCCCCATGTGTCTATGTAAATCACTATGAATGACTACAGGAAGACCTAACGACATATAATGCACAACAGAAAGCCCAGCGTCTCCCCCATATATACCAGCCCTACTTTTCCTACAAACCTTCCTTATTTCTTCTTGAGAGAATAATTCTCCATGAAATATGGCCTCACTATATCTGCTTTTTAATGCATTAATATACTCCCCCCCTCCTATTATGTGAATTTTAAAATCAGGAACGTGTCTTGAAACAATTTTACCAGCTTCAAGCAAGAGCTCAAGACCACTTCTTTCTCGCACCCTACCAATAAAAACAACGGAATTCTCTTTTTCATTCATGACAATGTCTTTTTCAGACACGGGTTCCACATATAAACTATTGTCAATATGATGTATTTTATTATGCAAAAACCGATAAGTTTTTTTCTTTAACTCATTCGAACAAAATTCATTATAGCAAATATATCCATCTGTAAGACATAATGTTAGATTGTACAACAATTTACTTGCCAAACCTGTTCTTTTATAACCACCTTGACCATGTAAATATAAGGCCCCCCCCCCCGAAAATTTCATGTATATTGATTGATAAAGAGTAAAATATTTAAAATCCCCGAAATGTATAATGATATCTTTTTCTTTTTTAAGTTGAGAAAAAGCGCCCACAAAATAACTAAATATTGATAATGACTTAACTTTAACTATCTCTACCTTAAATGGAACACCTTCAATAACTCCAAAACTTTCTGGAGCTTGCCCACATATAACCTTAAACTGATGATTATAATTTTTTTGCAGTAATAGCGACAAATCTTTAAAAAATTCCAATCTATATTTTGTCAAATGTGGTTGTATAAATAGCATATTTCCCTCGTTAATTATTACGCTACATCTAAAATCATTTAAAATTAACCATTCGTCCAAAGAAAGATATTTTTTTATAAAGTATTAACAAGACCAATGAAATATAGATAGACATAACAAACACATCAACAAAAACAGATCCGTATGATGCACGCATTAAAGTGAACCCAAGCAAAAATAATATGAAAGTGCGTATACCAGGTTCCATGTGCTTCACTGCTGCATTTATGAATTTATAAGCGATAAAAAATAATACAGGTATTACAAGGAATGAGACATAGCCAAAGTTCAGCCAAGATTCGCCCAGAAAGGTCGCAACTAAGCTTAAGTCCGGATTTCCGACATAAGCTTCTCCAATAATCTGTCCAACCCTTGGTGGTTTATTTTCCCATAAGCTACGTGGTATCCAGAAAACCAGAGGTGTAATGAATGTTTCCCCTAAAAGAAACGGTATTTTTTTAGGTGCATTATAATATAATGATACATATGTATTAAAATTAATTCCTTCCACCATATTTATAAGTACAAAAATAAATTGATCATTTGCCTCAGTGCCTTTCTCTTTAAAAAGAGTAATAAGCTCGCCTAAGCTAGAAGCTTGTGAATACATTACGCCTCGGACACTCATAAATACAGTTCCGAGCCAAGCGATAGGATATGCTAAAAAAGAACAGATAACTATGAACATGTATTTTTTTTTGACAATTAAAATATATGCTATCAATATCCCGGTAGCAGCTAAAATAAAACGATTTCCACTTACATATATATCAATACCAATGGAGGTTAAATATATCATTAGAAATATATAGTCATTTTTATAAATCCGCTTATACCACCCATAAATTAGAGCAGCAAAAAAAACCAGTCTACTATTATTTCTCAGATAGGTAAAAATAACATTAACAATTGACCCATTTTCAACAGACATTGAATCGTGCCTACTTTCATACCAGTGTGCATCTCCTGAAAAAATGTCATTTGAAACAAGGTCTCTTATTACGAATAAAATATAAAACACTCCCAGTACAATAATTAGATTAACGATCCTTTTTTTATCACTTTTATTATAGATTTCATTTCTTATTTGTGATGAACTTCTTGTTAGCATTCCTATTAGATATATAGTAAAACCCAAAACCACTAGTAATCCATGCATTAATAATACAGGAACTACATCTTGTGTAATATCAATATCCTTAAGATCAGCAACAGAAAGAAATATACCTTTTTCGAATTTCCCAGTTAATGACAATATTATCAGAGGTGTTACATAAAAAAACAAGACGCCGAAACAACTCCCTAACAAAAATAAGTTACTGTTCGCTGATAATAAGGATTTAATAATAAATACATATAGGAATACTATAAACAAAGTTGATGTAAATGTAAGCAACCATTCTATTGTCATTATTCCACCATAATAAAATCAGTTATTTTTGTCGTATTATAATTTATATCCTTTAATTGATTTCTATCTCGCGATTTAACTATATCATTAGTTATGTCTTCGTCAGAAAAATTTATTCCTGTAATATCAATAAAGTTATCTTCTAATAACGTATCTTCAAGAACATATTTAACCTTGAAATTTTGCTCCGCATTACCCATGGCAACGGGGTACACCCCCGATTCAAACGCATACAGCAAAGCATGTAAACGATTTGAAAAAATTATATTTGTTTTGCTATAGATCTCTTTTAATTTGCAATAGCTTTCTTTACTAATATCGTAATAATAATCATCAATCTCAATACTTGGATTTATATTAATAATCTCCTTTTTTATCTCGCTATTAAATTTGGCATCTCTTTGAACTTGAGTAACCGAGATAATTTTACAATCAACCCCATTTCGTTTAGATTTATTATGAATATTCACTAATATTGTAGCAATTCGTCTAGCCATTTTGGCATCAATACTTGGATCAAAACTTCTAAATGAGTAAGCTATATATTTTTGTTTTTCATTAAGTTTTAACTGCTCTTTTTTTAAAGACCAAAAAGCAAGATCTTTGACTTTTTTTACATTTAAATTAATACCATTCTCTGAAAGATACTTTATGCTTTTGTTTTCTCTAACGCCTGTAAAACTAACTACCCTGTTTAGGAAGCGCTCATAAAACATATAACCTGATTTTAGTGGCCCAATCGACACACCTGTTCTTATGAATTTAATTCCACCTAACTTTAACAATGTTAGATAAGTAGTCATTATTAAAATACGTTTCCAGCCACCTAATGAATTTGTATCACCAAAAAAATGCCCCGGTTTAAAAACAAAACAAACAGGGTTACCCTTGAGTCTAAGTTTAAAAGGCAAAAAGGCAAAATGGCATTTGTATTCTTCATGCCCAATGCAGGCTTGATTTTTAATTATATCCATGTAATTACTTGGGACGTTTTTATCATCGATATATATCTGCCCATAATTTGATAATATATTTAACAAATTTTTAGCAATCAAAGCATCCCCAAGGTTCTCATACTGAGTTTGCGGCCTATATAAAAATATCATTTATTTACCTATTATCCAATTTTTTCATAAAAATAAAATGAATCATTATTATTGTTAAAAACTCTACACTACAAAATGATATTAAATATGCAATTACTATCTCACGCATAAAATAAGAAATAAAAACAAAAAGCATTAATGAAACTAAAGATAATACTGTTATTAATTTTGCATATCCAACATGATTAGATGAAGCGATTAAAGCAATATTAGAATAATAGCTAATCGCTAAAAGAAAAGAATGTAGTGCTACCGCTAAAAAAACCCAAAAAGTATTCGGCACAATGTTTGAATTTATATTAAACCATTTTAGTAGCCAAGGATAAAATAGAACCATCAATAATAAGCCAGATGTAATAATGATGCTATTAATTATCGCAAATTTATTAAATATTTTTTTAAATTTAGCAACCTCACCCTTGGCCCATAATTTTGTGAGTTCAGTCCATATACTCTTGGATAACAATGATGAAAACATCACTAAAAATCGAGACACATTCCTTGAAATTGTAATAATTGCCAACATGGCAGGACCGAATAAATTCGCTACTATAATTGAACTACCTTGCATAAATATTGTTTGTGTTATAGAGACAGAAGCATATGAGACACTTTTTTTTATAAAGGATACATATTCATTTAAGGCTATGCCTTTATATGACCCCAGACAATTTATACTTCTAAGCTCTCTCGTAAGAACAAACATCATTATACTGTTTATTAGTATGCGCGTTAATACATAACATAATGAAACGACTATGATATCAGCTCGAAACATAAACAGTGAAACAGATACACTTGTTATTTCTAAAAATCTAGCAATTTGCGCCATTAAGGCATAGAAGGTATAGTTATCCTTCACCCTACCAATTCCACAAATAAGTTGTGAAATTAGTATTAAGGATGCATGGATAATCATTAAAAAAACTGCTAATGAAAATTGCCCTTTCGAAATCAACGATACACCAAATAATGCTCTTGTATCAATTAAGAATTGCAATACACCGATAATCATTAAAATGACTAGTATGATTACCATCATTATAATTGAAAGATATATGGTCTTAGCTACTTGGGAGTAATCTTTCCTTTCTGAATAAGTGTTAACCTCGTTTCCGGTATGTGAAGATATGCCGATATCGCTTGTTAGCAGAATATTCGGTATTGTTCTGACAAGAATCCATTCACCGAATTTTACCAATCCCCAAGCATGAATGAACAAAGGAACCATTAACAGCTTTTCAATAATATTCATTAAAAGGCCGAAACCCTGAGACATAAGCATCTTAAGGATTCGTTTATACATTATAAATTCCTTTGTTCATAGTCAAATCTCTACTTATTTTTTATCACTATTATAAGAGTACTGATAATAAGCATAATTCCCATATTTATTTGTTGCCCGCTTGACAACTCCATTAAGTATTATGCCATTAATATTAATGCCATTATTATCGAAACGCCGTTTAGCTGCATCTACTTCTTTGACTGTATTTCCTTCAAATAATGCTACTAAAAAGCTTGTTCCAGCATGCTTTCCAATAATGACTGGATCTGTAACAGCAAAAACAGGTGGAGTATCTATAATTACCAAATCATAATTACTACTTGCCCAGCCCAATAAATCGCTGAACTGTTTCCTCATCAATAATTCAGATGGATTCGGTGGTACCTGGCCTCGCGGCAAGAAATCAAGATTTGCAATCTTATTTTTAATTATAGCTTTATCATATTCAACAGAATTAGCCAGCAAGTCTGATAAGCCATATTTCATCTCGATTGAAAAATCTTTATGTAACTCCCCTCTTCTCATATCCGCATCAATAAGGAGTACTCTTAAATTCGCCTGCGCAATAACTGCAGCCAAATTTGCACTAATAAAACTTTTACCGATACCTGGATTAGGACCTGAAATCATAATTATATTATTTATAGCTTCCATCGTTGCAAAATGTAAACTTGTTCTCAAGCTGCGGATGGCTTCAACGGTAATATCTGCAGGATTATCCTCAGAGAGGATTCCACGTTTTGCTTTTATTCTCCCATTTTTATTTGTTTTATCATATTGCATCTCTGACAATGGAACTGAGGCATAAACATTCATCCCTGCCTCTTCTAATTGCTCCGCACTCTGTATACCCTTATGCAAGATAGTATGTATGATTATATAAATAACTGAAACAACAGCACCAAATATCGTCATCATTAGAATAATTAAAATACTTTGCGGTGCTATTGGTTCTGGATTAGTTACTGCTGAATCGATTATTCGTATATTTCCGACAGTACTTGCTTTTGATATACTTAACTCTTGTTTTTTATTTAAAAGTTGCATGTAGATTTCTTGGTTAACTTGAACATCTCTTGTTAACTTTAAAATTTGTTGTTGTGTCTGCGGCAATGCCGTAATTTTTCCGCTTAATCTCTTTTTCTCATCTTCTAACGTTCTTCTTTTTTCTAAAAGTGCCTTATATGAAGGATGCTCTTTTGTATACAGCTTTGATATTTCAGCCTCACGGAATGTTAATTCATTTAACTGTGAATCCAATTGTACAACTGTATCCAAGACCGATTTAGCCTCCAAAGATAGATCAACTGAATCTTTCTGTTGTCTATATAAATTTAGTTTATTTTCAGATTCATCTAAGGCGGTTCTAATTTCCGGAAGTTGCTTATCTAAAAAATCTAAACTTTTTGCAGCCTCAGCTGATTTGCGCTCAATATTTTGACTTAAGTAAATCCTACTAATAACCGATAAAATATTCCTTATTTTTGTAGAATCAGCACCATTAATACTCAAGGAGATAATACCTGTATCTTTACCTTTTTCGGAGATATTTAGTTGTTCAAGGAGATTACTTATTGCTGTTATTTCAGCTATTTTTTTTATTGTATATGAGTTACCCTGCGTTAAAATGGTGTCAGAAACATATATTGATATTCCATTCACTTCTTTTCTTTCACCAACTTTTGCAGTAAAGAGTTTATTGCCATCTAAAGATAACTCATATTCCTTGGTCGAAAGTGCTTCTAATTCGAACTCATCTCCATAGTATTTTGATGGTACATTAAATGAAAGGATCGGTAAATTAGGTATCTGATTATCTGTCAATTTATTGTATAATCGCCCTATAATAGGAAAATATTTAGGTTTAACTTCTATATCAAGATTTAACTCTTCGACCGCCCCCCCCAAGACCATTCTCGATTTCAGTAACTCTATTTCAGGAGCTGATGCGGGCTGATTATCCGGAAGAATGCTCGATAAGTTTGTAAGAATCGAATTCCCAGTATTCTGCTCTACCTGAATTAAAGCATCAGCCTTATATATAGGTGTTGCCACCCATGAGTATAGGCCACCGATTAAAGCAAATATTGCCATCGATGATAGAATTAACTTTTTATGGTCAATCAAATGCCCTATGATAGTACCTAACTGAATTGCATCGTCTTCGTTTGTTGTTCTATCATTTTTATTAATATCATTTATCATTGTCACCTCTAACTCTTAAATTGCGGGAATCTCGTGAAATTATATGTGCTGCCAAACATCCAGCATGTTATAATTTACTTATTATCTAATTTTCTCCCCCCACAACTTACAAGAATCATCGATCAACTTATATACTAGCTCAAAGGCTTCATCACTTTTCCTATATGGATCAGGAATTTCTTTTCTATTTAACCAATGTCCCAATAACATTGTTTTACCTCTTACCTCCGGAGCCTTATCACTTATATACTCGAGGTGAGATTTTTCCATTACGAGAATTAAATCATATTTATGGCCAATCGTTGATGTAAACTGCCGACCCTGATGACCATCTAGAGATATACCATATTTACTTGCAATTAATTCTGCAGAACTATCAGCTTTTTTTCCAACTAATGCAAACGTGCCTGCTGATGAGACATGTTTAGAAGGGAAAATTTGCTGTAATATCCGCTCTCCTATTGGAGAGCGACATATATTCCCGGTACAAACGACTAAAATTGAATCAAACATTTTATGGCCAATCCTTAATAAATTTTGCCGTTTCCGTCATATCATGAACCCCAGTAATGGTCGGTACAAGTTGAGAAATAACACGATTCCAACGAACCAGTGGAGCGGTCGTTACATAGACAATATCATAAGGTTGCAACTGGAATTCTGTTCCTAATACCATAGCTGAAGCATCCTGTGCATTTAGCTGGTAAATATTGGCAATTTTCCCATTCTTGTCACCTTTTAATTGGCGAATTACAAACACACCGGTTGCATCACTAAATGCCTGCGATATGCCTTCCGCGTTTCCTATCGCTTCTGCCAAGGTCATACCACTTCTATCCATTTTCATGGTTGTTTGTTTACTCACCTCTCCCATCACAAAAATTTTCAAGTCATCATTTCTTGGAACAAAGAGAATATCCCCAGGATAAAGAAGATGATTCTGTGTCAAATCGCCTTTCTGCATCAATGCATATAATGATATTTTTGTATCTTTTCCATTATGGGTTAATACCACATTTCGCCAGTCAGCATCAGGTGCAAGTCCACCAGCAGCATTAATTGCATCCATAACAGTAAGCGGAATGTTCGTAATAGGTTGTTGCCCAGACTTTATCACTTCGCCTGTAACATACGTTTTCTGAGATCTGAATGCTGCGACACTGACATCTACCTGCGGACTTTCTATATATGTGGTCAAACGACCAGCAATATCTTGACGTATTTGACTAAGCGTTTTACCTGCAACTTGCACTCTTCCTATATACGGATAGAAAATTGTGCCATCAGAGTTGACCCAATTGCCAGTATCACTTGCGCTCCGGTACTGCCCTGCCGGAGTAGTCAGTTCAGGGTGATCCCATACGGTAACCATAAGTACATCACCTACCCCAATACGATATTCATAACTACGAAGCAAATTATCCAATTGCGGGTTGGGGCGAGCAAGCACAGTTTCTGGACGAAGTTGATCGATTAATCCTGGTGTCATAGGATATACATTAACCAATTTATCCAGATCGTAATCGCTATCAGGTAATTCAACTACATTCTTACGAAGGCTATTTAGCCCCTGACCAGGCATGATAGTACAACCAGATAAGAATCCTATTGCTATTGCCAATGCCGAAATTTTAACAATTTTTTTCTTCATAATGTCACATCATCAGTAAACCAAAAGTTTCTAATTCCCAAACTACGCGCATTTTCCAGCCCTCTTGATGGCTAGAATAATAATCAACAGTCACTTACTGGTCTGCTGATTTTATGAAATCGCAGCATCCGAGGTTATAAATTAAATGGTATTTCAATCCCAGCGCTGACACCAACATCGTCACTATCGCTGTCACGAGCATCGGTGTACCATAGTGAAGTACTTAAACGGACTGATTTATATACATCACCACTCCAACCCAGCTGGATCCCTTTTAGGGTATCTGAATGCGGGAAAGCTCTATTTATTGACTGGTTTTCTGGGTTTACCTTTACGTAAGCCAAGCGCGCACTCCAACGTTGGTTATCTTCAGTGACCAGTTCAACTTTACCTGCAAACAATTGGCCATCTCCCCCCATTGCATCGCCCAAAGAGTTTCCTTGCTGATAATAACCCTCAGTGTAGATATGGTGCCAATAACTATACCCTGTGCGGTTCATATTCGTACGAGTATCATGACCCTCAAGATACCAGTTAATAGCATTCTTACCCCAGCCATGGTGCCCCTCGACCCCTCCAAGGAACATATTAGCTGAAGGTAGATAACCAGATTCGTCTTCACCAATCATTTGCCCATAAAAACTAATCGGCCAGCCTAGCGTAGGCTCTAACTTAAATTTGAAATCAAAGCCAGCAAGCTGGTTGCCCGGTTCATTCGCTGTACCGGTATTATCTTTACCTGTAACGCCATCCCAAAAACTACTAAACGATTCAGGTCTCCCCTCCCCTCCCCACTGCATAATACGCGATGCACCAAGCTCAAGTGACTGGAAGGGTGTAAACGTCAGACGACCACCGATAATCTTGGTATGCGGTACGACGGTATACTGATTCATCTGACTAGCTGAAACCTGATACTGCCACGGGCCAATCCAACGCAGCCACCAGGTCTCAGGTGCGGCCTGCTCGGCACGCTGCATCAAAACGCCAGTCATTGGGCGAGCGGCGTCACCGCGAATCAAGCTTCCCTCATATCCCGGCCCCCACCACTGTGGCATCTGGCCAAAAGAGAGCCATTGGTTCCAGAATTTCACAGCACCATAAGCGCCATTTGCATTAAACCGTGAACCATTACTGATACGCTCGTCACCCTCAACGTTCCCCTGCAGATGAACATCCCACCACTCGCCGCTATTATTAAAAGCTAATGATAAAGAGCTATCAGCTGGCTGATTCTGACCAAATCCCTGCGGGGTGCCCGGCTTATCCGTTGAGGTATAACCGCTCACACGGAAATCAGCTTTTAATGAATCAAGACGCTGGTTGATTCTCGCCAGAACAACCTGTTCTGAAGAGTAAGATGGCTTTGCTTTCTTCAGTGCCCGATTAATCTCCTCCTGACTCAGTGGCCAGGTTGACAGGCTGAGATGGATAACGCCGCGGTCAGAGAGCCACGCCAGATCGTTTCGCAGTTCGTTATCATTCATTACCAACCCGGAGGCATAGGCAAGCGAGCAGGCAGAAGTTAGCAGCCCTAATGTGAGTGCGATTCGCGCAATTTTTATCATTGTACAAGATCCATTTTAAGCCCCGTTCAGCTAGCTAGCGCGGTAAAGGGACACTGATAGATGCAGCGCCATCTGACGCCAACATTTTGTATATTCTATCTACAAGTTGCTTGCGCATGAAAACGTGACATGCTATCGCCGCTTTCAACTAATGCACTACCTGTAGTACACAATGTATGCGAAATTGTTATTGAAGGCTATTTCATCGCGCATTCTACCAGCAGTTTTCTTTTGCCAGTCTTATAGAGAAGACTTTCTCTGATTGACTAACAAACCCGCTAGTATATACAGGATGCGAAGATAATCACCTGCATGAAGGACACTTTAGGAATTTCGGTCGCATGAAATGAGATGTGATATGCAGAAAACCCAACCACCAGGTACGCTACCGCCCCTGGCTTAACAGCTACCAATGCACTGTACTTCTTTCCATCCATGTAAACTCAATCACCAATTTGAGTGAATCGGTGATTTATCCATCAAAGCAATCAATTTCGCGGCAACGATTTTACGAGATTCTGACCTCAATTGGGAGTACAATCTTGAATTATTAGCTATGCTATTCTAAATGTTTAACACATAGCGACTAATGTTATTAGCTGCAGGTTACCACGTAAAAAAACATTTAAGCAAAACACCCCACCCCTCACAACACACTGATTTTAATGGTTTTTTAGCAAGATAGATGTATTTTTTTTCACTTTCAAATTAATAACGATTAGTCAACTACAAAAATTAATAGCAAGAAGAATTATTCAGTACATTGTTATCGTTAATAATTTCCATCTATAGCTTTAAAATTATTTAGGATACATCCTGGGTAATTATCAGTATGTTAATTATTGTGCAGAATAGCGCATTATAAATTTATTACATGAATATGAAATAGCTCAATTGCCGACAACCTCGCATCGTCCTTCACATTGCTTCAAGTATGAATACCGCATGAATCTGGCTACAAACACTACCTGTCCCTGCTTCATCTTAGTCAGTAGAACCGCTTATGCAGATCGGCCCTGGTAAAAGGTTTTTCCAGTGGCCCCAGCGTCACCGCAATCTCGCTCAGGAGAGATTGTGTGGGTGCCTTAGCGCCGGTGTTTAGCAGAAGAGCAGGAATAATCACCATGCTCGCTAAACCTTCCCATGATAACTGTGCTTTATAATTACCACTAACCCGGGATTGAAACGCGAGGAACAAGATGCTGCCAACAGCGCCAAGAAGTAAACCAGCGATAACTTCGGAGGTTGAATGGGCGTGAATCATCAATCGTGAATAACCCACTACTCCGGCTAATACATAACCAAGTGAGACTGACGCAAATCGAACAACAGAGGTAGCTCGTGCGCACAGTAGCCATAAGAGAATTGGCCAAAAAACAGCAGATAATGCGGTATGTCCACTGAAGCCAGTAAAATCCAATTCGCGGAAACCATAGCCCCAACCCATAAACGCCAGTTTTGATGCGCAAACAATCGCACCAATGATCCCAAACAGCAGCGCCCATTGCCAGGCTAATTGCTTTGAATCCTTGCGCAGAACAAGCACGATAAATAACACTGCCGCACTGGGTAACAGCACGGTGCTATCGCCAAAAAAAGTGACAACCTGCCAGTTCATTTACCTTTCATCCTTTAACGAGCTCTCTAATCTGTTCCATCTTTACCGCAGCGATGTTATGGGTATACATAGTCAGCAACTTCACATTCTTATGCATGAGTGACTGTTGTTTAATGCGCAAACATGATCTCAGTCAAGTTTTATTTTTATGTTACCACCTGGCTAAGGCTTACCCGCTTTAGAAAAATCCTGGCAAGTGATTCTCGATAAAGGTTAAAGTTTGCTAATCCAGCTATTCAAACATTTTGCAGCCAGCCCTGCCAGCAGAAGTCTCCGAACCTGTCCAGTAACAATCAATGACACAAAAAAACAGGTAACTACTTGAATTTTAAATAAATTAATATGTCAGTACACACGACGTCTATAATAGTGAACGGTTTCAACGTAATTCTTTCCGTAACTGATTATTCAAACCGTTCACTTTTGCAGGCTATAAATTCCGCAACTAAAATTATGCTAATAGTTTCTTAATACTCTCGCGGAATTTTGCCCCTTCTTTATGGTTACGCAGCCCGTAGTTAACAAAGGCCTGCATATAGCCCATTTTTTTACCGCAATCATAGCTGTCGCCGGTCATTAACATTGCATCAACAGACTGTTTTTTCGCCAGTTCGGCGATGGCGTCCGTTAACTGTATACGCCCCCAGGCACCTGGCTCGGTACGTTCCAGCTCCGGCCAAATGTCAGCCGATAGCACATAACGCCCCACCGCCATCAGATCGGAATCCAGCGTCTGCGGCTCATCCGGTTTTTCGATGAACTCAACGATTCGAGCGACTTGTCCTGCCGATTCCAGCGGGTCTTTGGTCTGGATAACCGAATACTCTGAGAGATCGCCTTCCATACGTTTTGCCAGAACCTGGCTACGACCAGTTTCATTAAAACGCGCCACCATAGCGGCGAGGTTATAACGCAAAGGATCGGCGCTAGCGTCGTCCAGTATGATATCAGGAAGCACCACGACAAACGGATTATCACCAATCAACGGCCGGGCGCAAAGAATGGAGTGACCTAATCCCAGTTGCTGCCCCTGACGCACGTTCATAATAGTTACTCCGGGCGGGCAGATGGCCTGAACCTCCGCCAGAAGCTGACGTTTTACACGCTGTTCTAACAATGCTTCCAGTTCGTAAGAGGTATCGAAATGGTTTTCCACCGCATTCTTAGAAGAATGAGTGACCAGTACGATCTCCTTAATGCCAGCAGCTACAATTTCATCGACAATGTATTGCACCATAGGTTTGTCGACGATTGGCAGCATCTCTTTAGGAATGGCCTTGGTGGCGGGCAACATATGCATTCCTAATCCTGCTACCGGTATAACCGCTTTCAAACTTACCATTTTCATATCCACCCGTATGGTTATAAATCTTTTGTTCCTGTCAGATTGCATGTATCACTGGCATTTATCCATGATGATACACTGTTGCCGCCTGCTATAGTGTCCGTCAAATTCTGAAATTACACCTAAAATTTAAGAATACACGTAAGTTTACATATCAACAGAAGAATTTAAGAAAATTCTCATACGCTTTCATTCAATTAATCAGACCAACGTTTACAATAACTTATCTCAGCTATCCATTTAATTGGAACTTAATGATACAGCAAGGATGGCCATCTCTTAACACTTGATAGCCGGTTATCTTTCAACAAGAGTTGATACAGAGCAAGTGACTGCTAAAAAATAGAAATTCAGTCCAAAAAATCGGTTATATTGAGAATAAAATTATTTAACGTACAAATTCGACTAAATTACAGCTAAATACCCCTCAAAGTTGATTTTCAGCCTTAGTTGTGATCACTGCGACAGAATTTAAAGCCCTTATGACCAACACCAATAGTCATCCATATTGATAAAATTCCCAAAAACCACATTTAACGCCAGGTAAGCAATAACTAAAAAACCTTTCCACTGATAAAAAACGAATAAGGCAGTATAAAAACCCAAATATCTTCAATACATTGTTATATGCATCAAATCTATTGATTAACTCGATTCTTACCAGAATTCTGCGTTATTTTTCCTGCCTTCGTACCTGCCAGACCCGTTTATACCCATATTTAGCATAAAATCAAGCAGGTACCTGCCGCGTAAATCGATTAAAATACGTACAACTACACATAAGTAAAATCCCATCAATTCAGGCTAGTAAAGGCTGATATCCTGCATAACCGATCATTATGGTTGCGCATATTGCTATAGACCACAGGCTGTCCAAAGCAAAAATATTGCATTTTATCTATAGCTTATCCATGATCGTTACATGGCACGCTCAGGTTGTAAGGTTTTAACTGAATATGGAATGGATTGCCGACCCCTCTATCTGGGCCGGACTCATAACTCTTATCGTTATTGAGCTGGTACTCGGTATTGATAACCTTGTCTTTATCGCAATTCTCGCAGAAAAACTTCCTCCCGCTCAGCGAGACCGTGCGCGCGTCACCGGTCTGCTGTTGGCAATGGTAATGCGTCTGCTGCTGTTGGCCTCTATCTCCTGGATGGTCACTCTGACCAAGCCGCTGTTTACCTGGCACGATCTGAGCTTTAGCGCCCGCGATCTGATCATGCTGTTTGGTGGGTTATTTCTGCTCTTTAAAGCCACTGTTGAGCTCAATGAACGGCTGGAAGGGAAAGACAGCGATAACCCGACCCAGCGTAAAGGCGCAAAGTTCTGGGGCGTTGTCGCACAAATCGTCATGCTTGATGCAATCTTCTCCCTTGATTCGGTGATTACCGCTGTCGGCATGGTTGACCATCTGGCAGTGATGATGGCTGCGGTGATTATCGCTATTAGCCTGATGCTGATGGCCAGTAAAGTTCTGACCCGCTTTGTTAACAGCCATCCAACAATAGTGATTCTCTGTCTGAGCTTCCTGCTGATGATTGGCTTTAGCCTGATTGCCGAAGGGTTTGGCTTCCCCATTCCTAAAGGCTATCTGTATGCCGCTATCGGCTTCTCAATAATGATAGAGTCCTTCAATCAGCTGGCAATATTTAACCGTCACCGCTTTCTTTCTGCCAACCTCACGCTGCGCCAGAGAACGACTGAAGCTGTGATGAATCTGTTGAGCGGTCAGAAAGATAATAGCGAACTGGATAGCGAGACCGCTTCACTGGTCGCAGATGACGGTGAGAGCCCGCTGTTTAACCCACAGGAAAGGCGCATGATCGAGCGGGTGCTGAATCTCAATCAGCGCACCGTCAGCAGCATAATGACCTCGCGTCATGATATTGAGCATATTGACCTCAGCGCCCCGGAAGGGGAGATCCGTGCCTTACTCGACAAAAATCAGCACACTCGCCTGGTGGTTACCGGCGGTAATAATGACGAAGATATGCTTGGCGTCGTACATGTAATCGATCTTCTTCAACAATCACTACGCCATGAACCGCTCAACCTGAAAGTCCTGATTCGCCAGCCGCTGGTGTTCCCGGAAACGCTGCCGCTGCTTCCTGCGCTGGAGCAGTTCCGCAAAGCCAGAACCCACTTCGCCTTCGTGGTCGATGAGTTTGGTTCCGTAGAGGGGGTAGTGACACTCAGCGACGTGATGGAAACCATCGCCGGTAATCTGCCTAATGAAGTGGAAGAGATCGACGCACGTCACGATATTCATAAAGAAAGCGATGGTGGCTGGACGGTTAATGGCCACATGCCGTTGGAAGATTTAGTTCAGTACGTCCCTCTCCCGCTGGATGAGAAGCGTGAATACCATACGGTTGCCGGCCTGCTGATGGAGTATCTGCAGCATGTTCCGCAGGTAGGTGAAGAGGTGAAAGTTGATGGCTATGTGCTGCGTACGTTACAGGTGGAAAGCCATCGGGTACAAAAAGTATTAATTGTGCCGCCGGCGCACACAGAAGATGAACTGGACTATGAAGTTTAGCGCCTTCATATGTGAAGTTTAAAATCCAGATGAGAGGTACAAAGCGGCAGTTGATAGGCCGCTGAGGTTTTACCGGGTGGCAGCGGCTGAAGGGCCATCAGCTTTTGCAGTCTCACGCAAGTAAAGTACCGCCGGGCTATTTCATAAGGCTGCTGATGGTTTGATATGGTACCCAGACTTATGCCGGGTGCTGGCTGGCGCCTTACCCGGCCTGGGCTTTCGGTGTCCTGACTGTCGCAGACATGCCTGTTTACTGCCAATGATTTGGTTTCAACCCTGACTTTGACGCGGATCCTTAATCGCTCTGCGACCGCTGCCAGACTCACAGCTTATCAAGCAGCTTCTTCACATCCTTTCCGTCCTGGGTATTTTTGTTACGCTCTGCCCATTCGCTAAGCCGCTTTTTAGCTTCATCCTGTAGCTGTTTACGCAGTATCTGGTCAACCTGCAGGCTGTAGCTCAGCGTCTGCCAGTTGCCATAAATACGCAGAGGGATCGCGGTCTGTTTGAGACGGTCAATGAGTCTGCTCTCACCCTTCCAGCCGCCCAGAACCCGCACGTTGAAGCGCATATCGCAGTCTTCTTTCTGCAAGTTAAGTTGACCCTGACCGGTCAATGCCATCAGTTCAGATTGCCCCTGCATACTTTTCAGGGTAACCAGCCCATTATCCAACCCCAGCTCGGTATTAAAAGAGTCCAGCCTGGTCGCATTGTCGTAGTTTTCCTGCGCCTGTACATTGGTGCTGCGCTCTACGGCCTGCTGTACTAGCTGCTGAAAGTTAAGCCCTTCGGTACGCGTATCCGTCATCTGGATTTGCGCCCGACCCTGCCAGCTGCGGCGGAAATCGTCGGCATCAATCTTTGCCCCGGAGAATTCGCCGGTCAGCGATAGCTTGCCGGTGAGATTTATCGAATAATCAAACGCTTTCAGAATTGAACTAATCTCAACCTTGTCGAGTGCAGGCTGAAACGAGGCGAACGGTACCTCGCCACGCGCGTCCAGCGAGCCGGGCAGCGACAGCTGTCCACCGTCCAGATTACCCTGCATCTGATTGACCGTCAGCAGACCCTGCTGATTGCTGATATCGCTTTTGACCTGAGTAAAATTCATACCCCGCCACTGTAGCTGGTCAGCGGTCAGAGTCACCCGAGCGTTAAAACCGCGCAATGAGGTGTAGTCTTGCTGAATGTCATTATTCGCAATGACCGGCCGTAGCTGCCTGGGAGAATTTTGCTGGTTATCGCCATTACTGGTAGACGCAGAACTATGCGAAAGCAGGCTATCGAGGTTTAGCGTGCCCGCCTGAAGATTTAGCGTCCAGTTGGGCTGCGCGCCCAGTACGACGCTACCGCTACCGGCAATGCTGCTGCCGTTCGCCATTAAATTCAGCTTTTCAAAACTGAGCTTTTTGCCATCCTCAAGCCAGCTGGCCTGCATGCTGCCCTGGCCGCTGATCCCTTCCGGGGGGAGTTCCGCCCCGCGAAGCTGCCAGTTCAGTTGTGAAAAGTCCGCCTTTAAAGAGTGAGGATAATCACCGCCCTGCACCAGCGCGGAAAACGAGAGCGCTAAATCCCGTTGATCGCGATTCACCCGTCCAGAAAAGTCGACCGTCGCACGGTGGCTGTCGTCCTGTTCCATCTGCAGACGAATATCACGCACCGTAACCTGTTCGCCATCTTCGTGCTGGAAAAAAAGCACGCTATCGGCAATCTGCAGCTTTTCGACATCATATGACCAGCCGCGATCTTCCGGCACCTTAGGTAACGTATTATCGTGCGGGACAACCGGCGCATTCTGGCTACGCACGGCTTCGGTTTTTGATGTCAGCTGGATAACCGCCCCTTTCAACATCACCTGCTTGACCTGCAGCTGATGGGAGAGCAGCGGCACCAGCCCGACATCAAGACGCATATTATCCGCGCGAATCACCGGTTCCTCAGCGCCCGGCGCAGTCAGGGTCATACGACCAGACAGAATGCTGAGCTGCGGCCAGACGTGCCAGCGCAGCGGGCCATCGAGTTCGAGCTGATAGCCGCTACGACTCGCTACCTCTTTAACCATATAGGCGCGAAAATCGTTCGGGTTGACCAGCAATACCAGCGCGGTAAGACCGGCGATAACAACCGCCAGTAAGATCATCAGCGTGGTCAGAATTCGTCTCATGGCATCCTCAGCAAACCGCTAAAATTATCAATCCTTGTCGATTCGACTCGCTACCGCGCCCTGCTGGTCGCGATATTTCGCGTCTTCGCGACGATTATACGGACGCATGGCCGGCCCGGATAAAGGCTCAAAACTTAACGCGCCGATAAGCATCCCTGGACGCAGCGCCAGCGGCAGCTTACCTGAATTATAGAACTCCAGTACGATACAGCCGGACCAGCCCGGATCGATACGGTGTGCGGTGACGTGTACCATCAAGCCCAGACGCGCCAGCGATGAGCGTCCGTCGAGCCAACCGACCAGGTCCGGCGGCAGGGTGACCGATTCAAAGGTCACCGCCAGCGCTAACTCACCCGGATGCAGGAAGAACGCTTCACCATCCGGCAGGACAATCTCTTCGCTCATCACGCGATCCAGCGCCGCGCTGACTTCCGCCTTAGGCCCGCTCAGGTCAATAAAGCCCGCAGTGTGCCCGCGGAATGTCCGAAACTTATTCCCCAACCGAACATCGACCGTCGCGCCATTAATGCGCTCAATGGGCGGGCGCGGATTAATGGCCAGCCGTCCTTCATCCAACCAGGCTTCTATATCTCGGTCGCACAGACGCATGAAAGTTCTCCTTTAAGGCATTGCGCCCCTACGCCTTCCGGGAATAAGGGCAAATTGGCTTCTCTTTGCACGTTACACAATTCGTTCGTGTTATTCAAAGAACTGACTGATTTTGGCCTTCAGAATATCGATGGCGATTCGGTTCTTACCGCCGCGAGGCACAATAATATCGGCATACTGTTTGGAAGGGTCGATAAACTGCAGGAACATCGGGCGCACCGTTTTCTGATACTGCGCCATCACTGAATCCATCGAACGCCCGCGCTCATTAACGTCGCGTTTGATGCGGCGCATCAGGCAGATATCAAGCGGGGTGTCGACAAAAATAGAAAAGCTAAGTTCGCTACGCAGGCGGGCATCGGTCAGCAGCAGGATCCCTTCAAGAATGATCACTTTTTTCGGTTCAATATGGATGGTTTCCGGCATGCGGGTGTGCTCAACATAGCTATACACCGGCAGCTCTATCGGCTGGCCGCTTCTCAGCATCTGCAAATGCTGATACAGCAAACTATGATCCATAGAGCTCGGGTGGTCATAGTTGGTTTTTACACGCTCTTCCATCGACAGGTGACCTTGATCCTTGTAATAACTGTCTTCCGGAATAACGCCGATATGTTCATCGCCGACCTGTTCACGTAATTCACGGTAAAGCGTACTGGCGATAAGGCTTTTGCCCGAAGCCGATGCGCCGGCGATGCCTATAATGACGCACTGATGAGACGTATCAGTCATAAATTTTTGCGACCTGATTAACCTGGGAATGTAGGAAGGGTGGCGGTTGACCGCCAAACGCCGCAATTATAGGGATTTCAGCGCGTCGATACTAGTGCTAAGCGCCTCTCGGGCCTATTCCTCCTCCGGCAACCACCCTTCTGTATACCATATATGCAATAAAGCGTACGATCGCCAGGGTTGCCAGCGGTCGGCATAGCGCGCAATACGCGCCGGCGTCATGCCTGGGAAACGCTGCTTAATCAGATAGTCATCCGCCAGGAAGATATCCGGCGCCTGCCAGCCGCGCAGCGCGAAATAGTTCGCCGTCCAGCGGCCAATGCCGGGCAGAGTCTGCAGCTGCTTTATACCAGCCTGAATATTATCCGGCGCCGCGAGGGGCAGCTCGCCGCTGATAGCCGCCTGCGCCAGATGAATCAGCGCCTCCGCCCGGCGTAGCGGCATGCCCAGCGCTTTCAGCGCCAGCGGATCTGCCTGCGCCAGCCGTTGCGCACCTGGAAACACATAAAAGCCCGGAACGTCGGCCAACGGCTTCCCGAAGGCCGCCACTACTTTGCCGGTAAGCTTTGCCGCCATGGCCACGCTCACCAGCTGACCTAACACCGCGCGCACCGCTTGCTCAAACGCGTCGAGGGAGCCCGGCAGACGAAGCCCCGGTCTTGATCGCGCAAGGTCACCCAGCGTCAGGGCTATCTGCTGCGGGTCGCAGGATAAATCAAATAATCTCGCTACCCGCGCCAGACACTCATCCGCGACAGGCTGCAGCCCGGCGGAAAGCGTCACCTGCATGCCCTGAGCGGCGTCATCCGGCGTGACCGTAATCAGCCCCGCGTGGCCATTCAGCGCAAAGCTGCGGCTGTAGCTGCCGTTGCTAAAGGTTTCAATACCTTGTACCGCACGAGCGACGAGAAAATTAAATATCCATTGCCAGTCGTAGGGGGAATGCCAGGGTAGCAGCGTCATCATTTCTCCTTTTTTAGCGCTTCAATCATAGCGGCTCCGCGCCGGACGTGCCTTGCTTTTAAATTCCAGTTGTCGCACTGCCGTCAATCCGCTAAAGTCGCCCCCCTTCTTCACCGGCATGGGGATTTTGCAGGCTATGTTTATTGGTTTTGACTACGGTACCGCTAACTGTTCGGTGGCGGTGATGCGCGACAATACGCCGCAGCTGTTGACGCTGGAAAACGGCAGTTCACTACTGCCGTCTATGCTTTGCGCACCTACCCGCGAAGCGGTCAGCGAGTGGCTCTACCGCCATCATAATGTCCCGCCTGACGGTGATGAAAACCAGGCGCTGCTGCGTCGTGCTATTAGCTTCAATCGCGAGGAAGATATCGACGTGCTCAGCAACAGCGTGCAGTTTGGTCTCGCTTCGCTGCATCAGTACGTTGAAGATCCGCAAGAAGTCTACTTCGTGAAGTCGCCGAAATCATTCCTCGGCGCTAATGGACTTAAACCTCAGCAGGTTGCGCTGTTTGAAGATTTAGTCTGCGCCATGATGCTGCATATCAAACTCCAGGCGCAAACCCAGCTGCCGGAAACCATCGACCAGGCGGTTATCGGTCGGCCGATTAACTTCCAGGGACTGGGCGGCGATGATGCCAACGTCCAGGCGCAGGGCATTCTCGAACGTGCCGCAAAGCGTGCGGGCTTCCGCGACGTCGTGTTTCAGTTTGAACCAGTCGCTGCCGGTCTGGATTTCGAAGCGACCCTGAGTGAAGAAAAACGCGTGCTGGTGGTCGATATCGGTGGCGGTACCACCGACTGTTCACTGCTGTTGATGGGGCCGCAGTGGCGAGAAAAAACCGATCGCCAGCAAAGCCTGCTCGGCCACAGCGGTTGTCGAGTCGGCGGTAACGATTTGGATATCGCTCTTGCCTTTAAATGCCTGATGCCGCTGCTGGGCATGGGCGGCGATACCGAAAAAGGTATCGCGCTGCCAATTCTGCCGTGGTGGAATGCCGTGGCGATTAACGACGTCCCCGCGCAAACCGATTTTTACAGCGCCGCTAACGGTCGACTGCTTAACGAATTACTGCGCAGCGCGCGTGATAGCGAGAAAGTGGCTCTGCTGTTAAAGGTCTGGCGTCAGCGGCTGAGTTATCGTCTGGTGCGGAGCGCTGAAGAGAGTAAAATCGCTCTTTCCGCGCAGGAGAGCGTTACCGCCGCACTGCCGTTTATTAGCGACGGGCTGGCGACAGCCATTAGTCAGCAGGGGCTGGAAGCCGCGCTGGATCAGCCGTTGGCCCGCATAATGGAGCAGGTTCAGCTGGCGCTGGATAACAGCAATGTCCGACCTGATGTCATTTACCTGACCGGCGGCAGCGCCCGCTCGCCGCTGATTAAAAAAGCGCTGACAGACCATCTGCCGGGGATTCCGATTGCTGGTGGCGATGATTTTGGCTCGGTAACCGCCGGGCTGGCCCGCTGGGCGCAAGTAGTGTTTCGTTAATCACCCCTAAAATCCCGGATTGCGGCGCAGGCGCCTTATCCGGGCTACCGGAATACTCGGAATTTGTAGCCCGACGGCAGCGCCCGCTCGCCGCTGTGACGATGATTTTGGCTCGGTAACCGCCGGGCTGGCCCACTGGGCGCAAGTTGTGTTTCGTTAATCCGCTCCTAAAATCCCGGATTGCGGCGCAGGCGCCTTATCCGGGCTACCGGAACACTCGGAATTTGTAGCCCGACGGCAGCGCCCGCTCGCCGCTGTGACGACGATTTTGGCTCAGTAACCGCTGGGCGCAAGTGGTGTTTCGTTAATCCGCCCCTAAAATCCCGGATTGCGGCGCAGGCGCCTTATCCGGGATTATCGGCGCACAGGGAATTTGTAGCCCGGCTTAGCGCAGCGCGAGCCGGGTTAAATCCTGTGGCAACAAGCTATCTCTCATCTCACTTCGCGGCGCGAAACGTAATCCCGGCGCTCTTCACCGGTATAAATCTGCCGTGGACGATAAATATTCAGCGGTGCCTCGTGCATTTCATTCCAGTGCGCCACCCAGCCAAGCGTTCTGCCTACGGCGGTAATCACCACAAACATCGAGGAGGGTAGCCCCATCGCTTTGAGGATCACGGCGGTATAGAAATCAACGCTTGGCGACAGACCATTCTCAACAAAGTACGGGTCGGTCAGCGCCATCTCTTCCAGAGCCATCGCCACCTGAAGCAGCATGTCGGACATTCCCAGCTCCTTTAGTACGCGATGGCAGGTCTCGCGCAAAATGGCGGCTCTAGGGTCAAGATTACGATAGCGAGAATTGCCGAATCCAAGCCGACGGAACGCCTGCGGATCGCGTTTCGCTTTGCTCAGGAAAGCCGGGATTTGGTCAACGGTCTTAATCTCTTCCAGCATCCGCATACTGGCTTCGTTGGCTCCGCCGTGGGTTGGCCCCCACAGTGAAGCCAGCCCCGCGGCGACGCAGGCAAAGAGATTCGCCCCGGAGGAGCCTGCCGCCCGGACGGTCGTGGTCGATGCGCACTGACCGTGGTCGGCGTGAAGCACCAGAATCTGGTTCATCGCCTGCTCAATCACCGGGTTCAGCTGAAATTGTTCCGCTGGAATAGCAAACAGCATATGCAGGAAATTCCCCGCATACGAAAGATCGTTACGGGGATACTGCGCCGGTTGCTCAATAGAAAACTTATAGCTCATCGCCGCAAGCGTTGGCATTTTTGACAGCAGACGGGTGGCGGCCAGCGCGCGGTGCTCAGGATTTTCAACATCCAGTACATCGTGATAAAACGCCGCCAGCGTGCCGACCAGTGCACACATTAAGGCCATCGGATGAGAGTCACGACGGAAACTGCTGCACATGCGGGCAATCTGCTCATGCACCAGGCTATGACGAGTAATGGTGTTTTTGAAGGTCTGATAGCTGGCTTCATCAGGCGCATCGCCGCGCAGTAGAATCCACGCGACCTCAAGGAAATCACACTGCCGAGCCAGCTGATCAACCGGATAACCGCGGTGCAGCAGAATGCTTTTTTCAGTATCAATATAAGAAATGGCTGAAGTACAGCCGGCGGTATTGCTAAAACCAGGGTCAAAGCTGCATAGCCCTGTGGATGCCAGCGGACGAATATCCATGCCGACGTAGCCCAGCGTCCCCGAGACCGTACTCAAAGGAATTGACTGCTGTTCATCCAAAGAAAGCGTTAGCGATTTCGTCGTCATCCTGTCAGGTCCCCTTCCACAACCAATGAATAATTAACCTGGAGGTGTTACCAGGCGCAATGGCCAACATAACCAGAGTCGTCCGGCGATTCTTTGATATGAATAACCAAAACATTCACAAAACAGCGCTATTATTAGCGGTTTTACGTTGGCTGAACGTGGATAATTACCGATAAAAATAGCGCGAGATAGCAATGATATAGGGTACTTTCCCTGCCAAATGCGCTTTGCCCACGATAATCTTTCCTGTCTGCCGGAAAGATTCTTATGTTTACTTCATCCAGCCACTCCCCCTACCTGCGGTTTGGGCCGACGCCGACGTGACGAAAGATGCTGGCGTTGATAATGACCGCAAAACCGACCGCGGTCCGCGGATAAGAAGACTCATTTTTGGATAAAGATATTTCGCCGGGATTTCCCCCGAGGAATCTATCTGTAGATGACCAGCATAAAAAATCGCAAAAATAACGGCTCGGTAATTATCCCGCACAGCCACAACCGTTACCAACGTGCGGAAATTGACATTTCCTTTTTCGAGAAATTTCCCACAGGACCGCCACCTGGTATAAAAATAAAATCATGGCAACATACCGCCTTAATAACGGCGATGACTCTTTCCGGTTTATTAATTTGTTACAAGAGCGCAGATAAACCTGCCGATAGCGTTTCTCAACAATCGCGTGATAAACAGCAACATTAGGATTTTGACGGCTTGTAAGGGATACGATTCCGAAAAATATCAGTAAGATGAAAAACATCTACTCTGGTGTTACCGGCTGCAGGTAACATTGTTCTGTTCCTTGATATAAAAATAGTGTGGCGTATTTTCAGTCAATAAGAAAAAACGTGTGTATCGAGGAAGCTGTTACTTCGTCACATTGCCCCTTGCGTGCCTGTTAGGGGCTTTTTTTCTCTGCAGAGCATACCCCGTTAAACAGGGCACTCAATCATCAGGCTTCAACCAGCCTGGGCCCGGCTTTTGGTACTCAACCTTCGTTTATTGACAGCACCGCAATCGTCCTCTCTTTACCCCATTGGCGTTCGCCGGCTTGATGACTGAAAATCGATAAGCGTAAATGTTCACCGTAACCAGCTCAACGAAAAGCGTTTTTTCCAGACATATCTGGACAGTCTTTTCATAATTCCTCCATTTTTAAGCGGCGTAGGCTGACTAAACTAGTATCATTCCGTGAAACGTTTCAGGATGAGATAACAAATTAATGAAAGGTAGCAATAAAAGTCGTTGGGCAGCCGTTCTGGTGGTGGCGATCGTCGCAGGCTCCGCCTACTGGTTTTGGCAGGACCGCGAAGCGGCTAATACGCCGTCAGCAACGGCGGCAGGCCCGGGCAAACAGGGGCCAGGCGGTGGCCGCGGAGGTCGTTTTGGCGCAGCCCTTGCGCCGGTGCAGGCGGCAACGGCGACCAGCGAATCGGTTCCCCGCTATCTTTCCGGTCTCGGTACGGTTACAGCGGCAAACACCGTTACCGTCCGCAGCCGCGTCGACGGCCAGCTTTTAGCCATCCATTTCACCGAAGGTCAGCAGGTGAAAACCGGCGATCTGCTCGCCGAAATCGACCCCAGCCAGTTTAAAGTCGCCCTCGCCCAGGCCCAGGGTCAGCTGGCGAAAGATCGGGCGACTCTCGCTAACGCCCGCCGCGATCTGGCACGCTACCAGCAGCTGGTGAAAACTAATCTGGTTTCACGTCAGGAGCTGGATACCCAGCAATCTCTGGTCAGCGAAATCCAGGGAACTATTAAAGCCGATGAAGCTGCGGTCGCCAGCGCCCAGCTGCAGCTGAACTGGAGCCGTATCACCGCGCCGATCGATGGCCGGGTTGGCCTAAAACAGGTCGATATTGGCAACCAGATCTCCAGCGGCGATACCGGCGGAATTGTGGTGCTGACGCAAACTCATCCCATTGACCTGGTCTTTACGCTACCGGAAAACCAAATCGCCACGGTCGTCCAGGCGCAAAAGGCCGGAAAAAACCTGGTCGTCGAAGCCTGGGATCGCACTAACAAGCAGAAAATCAGCGAGGGTTCTCTACTGAGCCTTGATAACCAGATTGATGCCACCACCGGTACCATCAAGCTGAAAGCACGCTTTAATAACCAGGACGACGCGCTGTTCCCGAATCAGTTCGTCAACGCTCGTATGCTGGTCGATACCGAACAAAACGCGGTGGTGATCCCAACAGCTGCTCTGCAAATGGGCAATGAGGGGCATTTCGTCTGGGTACTGAACGACGAGAACAAAGTCAGCAAGCATACCGTCACGCCGGGTATTCAGGACAGCCTGAAAGTCGTGATTGACGCCGGGCTTTCCGCCGGAGACCGCGTGGTGACCGACGGGATCGACCGCCTGACCGAGGGCGCGAAGGTTGAAGTGGTAGAACCCCACGATGCGACCACCGCCGCCGAACCGGCGAAAGCCACCAGCCGCGAATACGGAAATAAAGGAGCGCGCTCCTGATGCAAGTTCTACCGCCGAGCAGTACGGGTGGCCCTTCCCGTCTGTTTATCCTGCGCCCGGTGGCGACGACGCTGTTAATGGTGGCCATTATGCTGGCCGGTATTATCGGCTACCGTTTCTTACCGGTTTCGGCGCTGCCGGAAGTGGACTACCCGACGATTCAGGTGGTGACGCTCTATCCCGGCGCCAGCCCGGACGTTATGACTTCCTCCATCACAGCTCCTCTGGAGCGGCAGTTTGGCCAGATGTCCGGCCTCAAGCAGATGTCCTCCCAGAGCTCAGGCGGCGCGTCGGTAGTCACGCTCCAGTTCCAGCTTACGCTGCCGCTGGACGTTGCCGAGCAGGAAGTACAGGCAGCCATTAACGCCGCGACTAACCTGCTGCCCTCGGATCTGCCTAATCCGCCGGTTTACAGCAAAGTTAACCCCGCCGATCCGCCGATTATGACCCTCGCGGTCACCTCTTCTGCGGTTCCTATGACTCAGGTCGAGGATATGGTGGAAACCCGCGTGGCGCAGAAAATCTCTCAGGTTTCCGGCGTTGGACTGGTCACCCTGGCGGGCGGTCAGCGCCCGGCCGTACGCGTTAAGCTCAACGCCCAGGCGATCGCCGCCCTCGGTCTGACCAGCGAAACGATCCGCACCGCCATTACCAGTGCCAACGTTAACTCGGCGAAGGGTAGCCTGGACGGCCCATCGCGGGCGATCACGCTCTCCGCCAACGATCAGATGCAGTCGGCAGAGGATTACCGCCGCCTGATTATCGCATATCAGAACGGCGCGCCGATTCGCCTCGGCGACGTCGCCACCGTTGAACAAGGCGCGGAAAACAGCTGGCTTGGGGCATGGGCCAACAAGCAGCAGGCGATCGTGATGAACGTTCAGCGCCAGCCGGGAGCCAATATCATCGCCACCGCTGATAGCATCCGCGAGATGCTGCCGCAGCTGACCGACAGCCTGCCGAAATCGGTCAAAGTGCAGGTGCTTTCCGACCGCACCACCAATATCCGCGCCTCGGTCAGCGATACTCAGTTTGAGCTGATGCTGGCCATCGCCCTGGTGGTGATGATTATCTACGTGTTTCTGCGCAACGTCCCGGCGACCATTATTCCCGGCATCGCCGTACCGCTATCTCTGGTCGGCACCTTTGCGGTGATGGTGTTTCTCGATTTCTCTATTAACAACCTGACGCTGATGGCCCTGACCATCGCCACCGGCTTTGTGGTCGATGACGCCATCGTAGTGATTGAAAACATCTCGCGCTACATCGAGAAAGGCGAAAAGCCGCTGGCCGCCGCCCTGAAAGGGGCCGGAGAGATTGGCTTTACCATTATCTCATTGACCTTCTCGCTGATTGCAGTGCTGATCCCGCTGCTGTTTATGGGCGATATCGTGGGCCGCCTGTTCCGCGAGTTCGCCATTACCCTCGCGGTGGCGATCCTGATTTCCGCGGTGGTGTCGCTGACTCTGACGCCGATGATGTGCGCCCGCATGCTGAGCCACGAGTCGCTGCGCAAGCAGAACCGCTTCTCGCGCGCCAGCGAGCGTTTCTTTGAGCGGGTGATCGCCGTCTATGGCCGCTGGCTGAGCCGGGTGTTGAACCATCCGTGGCTGACGCTGGGCGTGGCCATCAGCACCCTGGTACTGTCGATTATGCTGTGGGTGTTTATTCCAAAAGGCTTCTTCCCGATTCAGGACAACGGCATTATTCAGGGCACGCTACAGGCGCCGCAGTCGGCGTCGTTCGCCAGCATGGCCGAGCGCCAGCAGCAGGTATCAACGGCGATACTCAAGGATCCGGCCGTAGAAAGCCTGACCTCCTACGTCGGCGTCGACGGGACCAACCCGGCGCTGAACAGCGCTCGCCTGCAGATCAACCTTAAGCCGCTGGACGAGCGCGACGATCGCGTACAGACGGTGATCGCCCGCCTGCAAAACGCGGTGAGCAGTATTCCCGGCATTGAACTCTATCTCCAGCCGACTCAGGATCTGACCATTGACACCACCGTCAGCCGTACCCAGTATCAGTTTACCCTGCAGGCCAACTCGCTGGATGCGCTGAGCACCTGGGTACCGCAGCTGCTGGACCGGCTGCAGGCGCTGCCGCAGCTCTCCGACGTCAGCAGCGACTGGCAGGATAAGGGCCTGGCGGCGTACATCAACGTTGATCGCGATAGCGCCAGCCGTCTCGGTATCAGCATGTCCGACATTGATAACGCGCTGTACAACGCCTTCGGGCAGCGTCTGATTTCCACTATCTATACCCAGGCGAATCAGTACCGGGTGGTGCTGGAGCATGATACCCAGGCCACGCCGGGGCTGGCGGCGCTGGATAATATCCGCCTGACCAGCAGCGACGGCGGGATCGTTCCGCTCACCGCGATTGCTAAAGTCGAGCAGCGCTTTACCCCGCTGTCGATTAACCACCTCGATCAGTTCCCGGTCGCTACCATCTCGTTTAACGTGCCGGGTAACTATTCGTTGGGCGATGCGGTCGAAGCCATATTGGGCGCCGAGCAGGCGCTGGAGTTCCCGAGCGATATCCGCACCCAGTTCCAGGGCAGCTCGCTGGCCTTCCAGTCGGCGCTCGGCAGTACCGTCTGGCTGGTGGTGGCCGCGGTGGTAGCGATGTATATCGTCCTCGGCGTGCTGTATGAAAGCTTTATTCATCCGATCACCATTCTCTCTACTCTGCCAACGGCGGGCGTCGGCGCGCTGCTGGCGCTGTGGCTGGCCGGGAGCGAACTGGACGTTATCGCCATTATCGGCATCATCCTGCTTATCGGCATCGTCAAGAAAAACGCCATCATGATGATCGACTTCGCGCTGGCCGCCGAACGCGAGCAGGGTATGCCGCCGCGCGAGGCGATTTATCAGGCCTGCCTGCTGCGTTTTCGCCCGATCCTGATGACCACGCTGGCGGCGCTGTTCGGCGCGCTGCCGCTGATGCTCAGTACCGGCGTCGGCGCGGAGCTGCGTCGTCCGCTGGGGATTGGCATGGTCGGCGGCCTGATGCTAAGCCAGGTGCTGACCCTGTTCACGACTCCGGTTATCTATCTGCTGTTTGACCGTCTGTCGCTGTATATGAAAAGCCGATTCCCGCGGCATGAGGAGGAGGCGTAAGTGAAGTTTTTCGCCCTCTTCATTTACCGTCCGGTGGCGACGATACTGATATCGCTCGCGATTACCCTGTGCGGCGTCCTTGGCTTCCGCCTGCTGCCGGTTGCGCCGCTGCCGCAGGTGGATTTTCCGGTCATCATGATCAGCGCCTCGCTGCCCGGCGCGTCGCCGGAAACCATGGCCTCTTCGGTAGCGACGCCGCTGGAACGTTCGCTGGGGCGGATTGCCGGGGTCAATGAGATGACCTCCTCCAGCTCGCTGGGCAGTACGCGAATCATTCTTGAGTTTAACTTTGACCGCGATATCAACGGCGCGGCGCGCGACGTGCAGGCGGCGATTAACGCCGCGCAAAGCCTGCTGCCGAGCGGTATGCCGAGCCGCCCAACCTATCGCAAAGCTAACCCGTCCGACGCGCCGATCATGATCCTCACCCTCACGTCGGATACTTACTCCCAGGGTGAGCTGTACGACTTCGCCTCCACTCAGCTGGCGCAGACCATTGCCCAGATTGACGGCGTCGGCGACGTTTCCGTCGGCGGCAGCTCGTTGCCCGCAGTGCGCGTCGACCTGAACCCGCAGGCGCTGTTTAACCAGGGCGTGTCGCTGGACGCGGTGCGAACCGCCATCAGCAGCGCCAACGTGCGGAAACCGCAGGGGGCGCTGGAAGACCAAAGCCAACGCTGGCAGGTTGAGACCAACGACGAACTAAAAACCGCTGCCGAATATCAGCCGCTTATCGTCCACTACAACAACGGCGCAGCGGTGCGTCTGGGCGACGTCGCCAAAGTCACCGACTCGGTGCAGGACGTGCGCAACGCCGGGATGACCAACGCCAAACCGGCCATTTTGCTGATGATCCGCAAGCTGCCGGAAGCCAATATCATTGAGACGGTGGACAGCATTCGCGCCCGCCTGCCGGATCTCCAGCGCACCATCCCGGCGTCCATCGACCTGCAAATCGCTCAGGATCGCTCGCCAACCATCCGCGCGTCTCTGGAAGAAGTTGAGCAGACGCTGGTGATTTCGGTGGCGCTGGTGATCCTCGTGGTTTTCCTGTTCCTGCGCTCAGGACGCGCGACGCTGATCCCGGCGGTGGCCGTTCCGGTATCGCTGATTGGTACCTTCGCGGCAATGTACCTGTGCGGCTTTAGCCTTAACAACCTGTCGCTAATGGCGCTGACCATCGCCACCGGCTTCGTGGTCGATGACGCCATCGTGGTGCTGGAGAATATTTCCCGCCATCTTGAGGCTGGCATGAAGCCGCTGCAGGCGGCGCTGCAGGGAAGCCGGGAGGTCGGCTTTACGGTGCTGTCGATGAGCCTGTCGCTGGTGGCGGTCTTCCTGCCGCTACTGCTGATGGACGGTCTGCCGGGGAGGCTGCTGCGCGAATTTGCCGTCACGCTATCGGTAGCGATCGGTATTTCGCTGGCGGTATCGTTGACCCTGACGCCGATGATGTGCGGCTGGCTGCTGAAAAGCGACAAGCCCAACGAGCCGACGCGCAAGCGCGGTTTTGGCCGCCTGCTGATAGCGATTCAGGGCGGCTACGGGAAATCGCTGAAGTGGGTGCTGAAGCACAGCCGCCTGACCGGCCTGGTGCTGCTCGGCACCATCGCGCTGAGCGTCTGGCTCTATATCTCGATTCCAAAAACCTTCTTCCCCGAGCAGGATACCGGGGTGCTGATGGGCGGTATTCAGGCCGACCAGAGCATTTCTTTCCAGGCGATGCGCGGCAAGCTGCAGGACTTTATGAAGATCATTCGTGAAGATCCGGCGGTGGACAACGTCACCGGTTTTACCGGCGGCTCGCGGGTCAACAGCGGGATGATGTTTATCACCCTGAAGTCTCGCGATGAACGCCATGAAACGGCGCAGCAAATTATCGACCGCCTGCGTAAGAAACTGGTGAAGGAGCCGGGAGCCAACCTGTTCCTGATGGCGGTGCAGGATATCCGCGTCGGCGGCCGCCAGGCCAACGCCAGCTATCAGTACACGCTGCTGTCGGACGACCTCGCGGCGCTGCGGGAATGGGAACCGAAAATCCGCAAAACGCTGGCATCGCTGCCGGAGCTGGCGGACGTGAACTCTGACAGCCAGAATAACGGCGCGGAAATGGACCTGATCTACGATCGCGATACCATGTCGCGGCTCGGCATCAGCGTGCAGGATGCCAACAATCTGCTGAACAACGCCTTCGGCCAGCGTCAGGTCTCAACCATCTACCAGCCGCTGAACCAGTATAAAGTGGTGATGCAGGTTGACCCGGTCTATACCCAGGACGTCAGCGCCCTGGACAAGATGTTTGTGATCAACAGCGAAGATAAGCCCATTCCGCTGTCGTACTTCGCCAAATGGCAGCCGGCTAACGCTCCGCTGTCGGTGAACCACCAGGGCCTGTCGGCAGCCTCGACCGTCTCGTTTAACCTGCCCACCGGCAAGTCGCTGTCAGAAGCCAGCGACGCTATTAATCGGGCGATGACTCAGCTTGGCGTACCGTCCAGCGTGCGCGGCTCTTTCGCCGGTACCGCGCAGGTATTCCAGGAAACGATGAATTCCCAGGTGATCCTGATTCTGGCGGCCATCGCCACGGTCTATATCGTGCTGGGGATCCTTTATGAGAGCTACGTTCATCCGCTGACCATTCTGTCGACTATTCCTTCCGCCGGCGTCGGCGCGCTGCTGGCGCTGGAGCTTTTCGATGCCCCGTTCAGCCTAATCGCGCTCATCGGGATTATGCTATTAATTGGCATCGTGAAGAAAAACGCCATCATGATGGTCGATTTCGCCCTTGAAGCGCAGCGCAACGGCAACCTGTCCCCGGAAGAAGCTATCTTCCAGGCCTGCCTGCTGCGTTTCCGCCCGATAATGATGACCACGCTGGCGGCGCTGTTCGGCGCGCTGCCGCTGGTTATCTCTGGCGGCGATGGCTCCGAGCTGCGCCAGCCGCTGGGGATTACGATTGTCGGCGGTCTGGTGATGAGTCAGCTGTTAACCCTGTACACCACGCCGGTGGTCTATCTGTTCTTTGACCGTCTGCGGCTGCGTTTTTCGCGAAAAGTCCACCAACCGGTAAGCGAATAACATGACAGACCTTCCTTCCAGCGTGCGCTGGCAGCTATGGATAGTGGCCTTTGGCTTCTTTATGCAGACGCTGGATACCACTATAGTCAACACCGCCCTCCCCTCAATGGCGCAAAGCCTCGGGGAGAGCCCGCTGCATATGCACATGGTTATCGTCTCCTATGTGCTGACGGTGGCGGTCATGCTGCCCGCCAGCGGCTGGCTGGCGGACCGCGTTGGAGTACGCAATATCTTTTTCAGCGCCATCGTTTTATTTACCGCCGGCTCCCTGTTCTGCGCCCAGGCCGCGACGCTCGATCGGCTAATACTCGCCCGCGTGCTGCAGGGGGTGGGCGGCGCGATGATGGTGCCAGTCGGGCGTCTGACGGTGATGAAAATCGTCCCGCGCAGCCAGTATATGGCGGCGATGACCTTCGTCACCCTGCCCGGCCAGGTGGGTCCGCTGCTCGGCCCGGCGCTCGGCGGGATGCTGGTGGAGTACGCCTCCTGGCACTGGATCTTCCTGATTAATATTCCGGTCGGCATCGTCGGGGCGATCGCCACGCTGTGCCTGATGCCTAACTACACTCTGCAAACCCGGCGCTTTGATATCTTCGGCTTTATTCTGCTGGCTGCCGGTATGGCGACGCTGACCCTCGCGCTTGACGGTAAAGAAGGGCTCGGTATCTCCCCACTGGCTCTGACGGCCGTCGGCGTGGGGTCAATGCTGTTCTACCTATGGCACGCGCGCGGCAACCGCAACGCGCTGTTCAGCCTGAAGCTGTTCAGCAACCGTACCTTCTCGCTGGGGCTGGGCGGCAGCTTTGCCGGACGCATCGGCAGCGGCATGCTGCCGTTTATGACCCCGGTTTTTTTGCAGATTGGCCTCGGCTTTACGCCGTTCCACGCCGGTCTGATGATGATCCCGATGGTGCTTGGCAGTATGGGGATGAAGCGTATCGTAGTCCAGGTCGTCAACCGCTTCGGCTATCGCCGGGTGCTGGTCGCCTCGACTATTGGCCTGGCGCTGGTCAGCCTGCTGTTTATGGCGGTAGCTCTTGCCGGCTGGTACTGGCTGCTGCCGGTGGTGCTGTTCATGCAGGGGATGATCAACGCCAGCCGCTTTTCGTCAATGAATACGCTTACCCTGAAAGATCTGCCCGATGACCAGGCTAGCAGCGGCAACAGCCTGCTGTCGATGGTCATGCAGCTCGCGATGAGTATCGGCGTTACCGTCGCCGGAATGCTGCTGGGTCTCTACGGCCAGCTGCATATCGGCGCCGATGCGGCGACCACACATCAGGTCTTTCTCTATACCTACTTAAGCATGGCGGTGGTTATCGCGCTGCCTGCGCTCATTTTTTCCCGCGTCCCCGACGATACCACGACCAATACCGTGATTCGTCGCCGTAAAAGGAGTGAATCTTGAAGTTCTGGCGCCCCGGCATTACCGGTAAGCTGTTTATCGCGATTCTCGCTACCTGCATCGTGCTGTTAATTAGCATGCACTGGGCGGTGCGTATCAGCTTTGAACGCGGGTTTATCGACTATATCAAGCGCGGCAATGAACAGCGGCTGACCATGCTCGGCGATGCCCTGAGCGAGCAGTACGCTCAGCACGGCAGCTGGACGTTCCTGCGTAATAACGACCGCTTTATTTTCCAGCTGCTCAAAACGTTTGAACGCGATAACGACGATCGCTCGCCGCACGGCCGGGAGATGAAGCCCGGTCAGAGGGATGAACCGCGGGGAGGCCCCGAAGAGATGCCGCCGAATGCCGCGCCTGACCGACCGCTTAACGGCCCACGCGGCGATCGCGGACCCGGTCCGGATATTCCTCCGCACGGCTGGCGTACCATGTTCTGGGTGGTCGATCAAAAAGGGCGCGTGCTGGTGGGCCCGCGCGAGCGCGTGCCAAAAGACGGCACCCGACGCAGCATTATGGTCAACGGGGTGGAGGTGGGCGCAGTAATAGCCTCGCCGGTCGAGCGCCTGACGCGCAACACCGATATCAACTTCGACCGCCAGCAGAAACGCACCAGCTGGCTGATTGTCGCCCTTGCCACGCTGCTGGCGGCGCTGGCGACTTTCCCGCTGGCGCGCGGCCTGCTCGCGCCGGTCAAACGGCTGGTGGAAGGCACCCACCGTCTGGCGGCCGGGGATTTTACTACCCGCGTCACCGCCACCAGCAGCGATGAACTGGGACGCCTGGCAAAAGATTTTAATCAGTTAGCCAGCACGCTTGAACGCAACCAGAAAATGCGCCAGGACCTGATGGCCGATATCTCCCATGAACTGCGCACGCCGCTGGCGGTGCTGCGCGGCGAGCTGGAGGCGATTCAGGATGGGATCAGGAAATTCACCCCGGATTCGATCGCTTCCTTACAAGCGGAAGTCGCGACCCTGACCAAGCTGGTCGATGATTTGCACCAGCTATCCATGTCCGATGAGGGTGCGCTCTCCTACCAGAAAACTCCGGTGGATATCATCAACCTGCTGGAAGTCGCCGCCGGCGCGTTTCGCGAACGCTTCGCCAGCCGCGGCCTGTCGATTGGCGTTTCACTGCCGGAAAACGCGACGATTTTCGGCGACCGGGACCGCCTGATGCAGCTTTTCAATAACCTGCTGGAAAACAGCCTGCGTTATACCGATAGCGGCGGCAAACTGCAGATTAGCGCCAGCCAAAGCGGCGAAATGCTGGTTCTTGATTTTGCCGATAGCGCTCCTGGCGTCACTGATGAACAGCTGGAGCGGCTGGTCGAGCGCTTTTACCGCACCGAAGGATCGCGCAATCGTGCCAGCGGCGGTTCGGGTTTAGGGCTGGCTATCTGCCTTAACATTGTCGCGGCCCACTGCGGCACTTTACGTGCAGGCCATTCGCCTTTAGGCGGGGTTAGCATTAAAGTAGCACTACCTCTGGAACGTAATTTATCGAGGGACGTATGACTGAATTACCCATTGATGAAAACACACCACGTATTCTTATCGTGGAAGATGAACCCAAGCTGGGCCAACTGCTGATCGACTATCTTCAGGCGGCGGGCTATGCGCCGACGCTGATTAATCACGGCGATCGGGTTCTGCCGTACGTTCGCCAGACGCCACCGCATCTAATTCTGCTGGATTTAATGCTCCCCGGTACCGACGGGCTCACCCTATGCCGTGAAATCCGCCGTTTTTCCGAAGTGCCGGTGGTCATGGTGACCGCGAAAATCGAAGAGATCGACCGCCTTCTGGGATTAGAAATCGGCGCCGATGACTATATCTGTAAACCCTACAGCCCGCGTGAAGTGGTGGCCCGGGTGAAAACTATTCTTCGCCGCTGCAAGCCGCAGCGCGATCTGCAGGCGCTGGATGCGGAAAGCCCGCTGATTGTCGACGAAGGCCGATTCCAGGCCTCCTGGCGCGACAAGCTGCTGGACCTGACCCCCGCCGAGTTCCGCCTGCTGAAAACCCTCTCCCAGGAGCCGGGTAAAGTCTTTTCACGCGAGCAGCTGCTGAATCATCTGTACGATGATTACCGGGTGGTGACCGACCGGACAATTGATAGCCATATCAAAAATCTGCGCCGTAAGCTGGAGTCGCTTGACGCCGAGCAGTCGTTTATCCGCGCGGTGTACGGCGTAGGCTATCGCTGGGAGGCCGACGCCTGCCGTCTGGCGTAGTTAGCCGCCAGCCCGACATTTCACCAGCTCGCGCTGCGCTTAGCCGGGCTACAGGTTCACCGCTGCGTGCGGACAGGTAGCCCGGACAGATGCGCAGCATCGCCTCCGGGAGAAGTCCCTGAGCCAGTAGCCGGGTAAGGCGTTTACACCGCGACCCGGGAAATCTCCTCATCCCACGCCTCATAATCTGAGAATCTCACCATACCAGGAACCACCATCAGCAACCGCTGCTCATCATGATATATTCACCGACAAGCGGCCCAAGACTCAACTGCGCAAGGAATGCCATGAGCGATATTGATAAAAAATACAAACCCCGAAATATAATAAACGCACCAAATATCAAGTCGTCGATTGTTTCCCGTAGCCAACAACGTGGTGATAACGAAAATATCCAGCGCTGGTTAAGCAACCATTTTTACCGTTGGGTTATCGGGGACTTTACCCATGTTTACCCCGTGCGCTCAGTTTCTGATTACGCTGTGTATTTTGGTGACCATATGGAAATTCCCGCCTGGCTAACGCCAAAACTGGGCGGCGATGAGCGCTTTTACTACCTCAACCCCCAGCATCCGCAATTGCTGGCAGCCGAAAGAGATATCCTCGAATTTCTCTCTCGTCAGGAAGGAACGCGGCTGGGAAGCAAACTACAGCGCATCAACTTTTTTACCGTACTGGAGATGCGCGAGGCGGAGCATCTGAAAATGCAGCGTCTGCGCGATCGAGGCTGGTATCCTTCCAACAGCGATGTGCTAAAGCCGGTGATGGCGGTCAATAACGGTGTACTGGTTGAACTCGATGCTGCCCATCCAGACCTGCGCAGCGAAATGGCCTATGAATCCTGGCATATGCAACACTGCGTCGGGCAATTCGACAATCAAGGCGCGCTTACAGGCGGCTATGGCGATTACTACGCCCGGCAAATTGAGCAAGGGAAAATGCGCCTGTTTAGCCTGCGCGACAACAATCATATTCCTCACGTCACGATAAGTCTGGTGGTTAATAATGGCGTTCTGAGCATTGAACATATTAAGGGCAAGCAGAACCGACACCCCATCAAGAAATATGCTCCCGACGTTTTAGCCCTGTTACGCCATCTTCAGCCATGCCCAGAGCGCCATGCAGACTGCGAAGGTATGGGTATTGTTTATGAGGAAACTCCAGAATTTGCGGGCTGGAAATTTATTACCGATATTCATGATTTCAATTTTCTGCTCAACGTCCTGCATGACAATTTTCATTTAATGGAGCACTTTCCTACTCCCCCGGTCGCATTACAGTGGCTGCTACTGCACAGCGCTCCTGACGCGCTACGCTATCTTCAGGTTATCGACCCCAACGTAGCGACGGCGGCGGAAATGCTGTTCCCGCAGCATGAGTGGCACCCGACGCTGGCTGGCAAAAATACCAGCACTAAGCCATTTGAAATTGAGAGCCTGACGCTGCAAACCACACGCTACCTTCCCGATGACGCGGAGAGCCTGTCATGTTCTGGATAACTCTCTTCATCGGTGCCTTCCTCCTCGGCTGGCGTAATTACAAAAAAATAAACCGCTGGTTGCCGCCCGCATTGCCGGGGAAAAAGAAAAAGATCGCCTGAAGGACCTGCGGCGCGATACCCGACGCAGGCAATGGGCGCTGGCGTTAGCCGATATCCTTTCCCGGCGTAACGGGCTATCGACCAAAGGCGTTGAGCTGGTATTTAAGTTCGACGATGACAAACGCCGCTATCTGGCACAACAGGTGAGAAAAGAACTGGGCTTGCAGGAAAATCTTAACGATGCGGCGTTACGCCAGCAAATTAGCGAAATGTTGCGTCGGTGGCCTGCGGGCATAGGTAACTCGCCGCGCACTTTTTACCACCATCTGGCGGTCGAGGGTCAGGTCCGCGATGCGCTGGCGTTCGACTGCATGCGCACCGCATTCCTTACCCGCTGTATCGCCGGGCTCGGCTGGTGTGATGAAAACGAGGCCTGGCTGGTGCTGTTACTTAATGCCCAACGCGCTCAGGACTGCTTTGATTCCTGGGAAGATTACGCCACCGCTTATGTCCGCGCTCGCCGGATATGGCTAACACTGCACGATACACCTGCAACCGTCGCCGGACGTGATTTGCAGGAAGTCACCCACTATTTGCAAGCCCCCTTTAGCCGCTGGCGAAAGCTGCCATGGAAAGAATTTAAAATTTTCGACCCGATTTAAAAGGACTCTTTATGGAACAGGATGACCAACTGCTCAACGCCATGCGTGAGATGTGTAACCACAAGTCCCCCCTCAATGACGGGCAACGCGAGTGGTATATCGCCGATATTGCCGGCCTGCTGCGCAAAGCCCGCTATGACGAGCTGGACGAACGTTACAACCAGGCGTTGACGGAGAGCTTTACCAGCCGCGAAGCGGAAAAGCGCTATTTTTTCGCCTGGACGCAGATGTGCAACCATTTTTACGATATGGACACGCTGGTTGAGGCCGGGCCTGAAGGGTTAGCTCTCATCAAAAGCTGGCAGCGCGCCCGTCCCCGCTCAACTCATGCCTGGCTCGCCGAAGCCCAGTACTGGAACCACCGCGCGTGGCTCTACCGCAGCTATGGCTGGGCGCGAGAAACCACCCGCGCAATGTGGATCTGCGCCGCCGCTTGCAACGAGCGGATGGTGATTGCCACGCTGAATGCTATCGACTGCGACCCGCGCCAGTGGATGGCTGCCGCGTTGACCAGCACCAACTCAAAGGTATTCGGCCAGCCAAACTGGCTGGTTGAGTTCCTCTCGGGAGCAGAGATCGCCGGACAACCGCTGATGGAGGAGCTGGCTGAATATCATCGCCACTCACCGCAGGAGGTAGAGGCGCTGATGGCATATTCCGGGCTGTCGTTTACTGATGCGGTTTGCCCAAATCTGCCGCGCCCGGCAGGATTACCGGAGTGCGATAACGATGCCGGGCAAACATACTGGCTCACCGCCTGCCTGGCTATTTTCCCGACAGCATTTTATGTGCTGGATGAATATATTCCGTTTCGTATGCCGCGCTGGAGGGGATCGCATGAGGAGATCCGTGAGTTTCTGGCATCACCGGTATGCGATTATCTTTCCGCCGCAGAGCGTGAATACCTGGAACTATTAATCTGGTGGGATGATTACCGCGATGTGGGTATCAAAGAGGTTAACTCACCCACTGAACGTGAACGTATGATCGCTAAAGCCGAAGAGATTGCACAGCGGGCGCATACCCGGGCATCTCGTCTTTACGCGCTGGAGTGGCTGCGGGTTTGCTATAGCGATCTGGAGGACAACGACGCGCTCTGGCGAACCCTTCAGCGCTCGATTATGGAAAAGGTTAAGCTCAACAATTACTACACCGCTTACACGATAAAGTTCGCGCTGCGCGATTTCCCCGACACCTGGTGGATTTATAATTTCCTCTGTCAGAATGCGCAGCAAACGGAGTATTGCGTGCCAAAAATTTATCGCGGCTACTTCCAGTACGCGGGGATACTGGGTTTTGAAAAGGATGAGTTCCAGGGAAAAGCCTGGCTGGATAGCGTTGCAACTCTGAGCTGTAACCACGACTGGGGTGCAGCGATTAAGGATTTCCACTGGCTCGGGCATCCAGAATATCTCCTGCCGCTGGCGGAGCTGGGCGCGCAGAGAAACATCCCCAGCGCGCTTAATCAATTGGGGGTTGAATCCAACTATAAAAATGACGACGGCCTGCTGCCTTACGATCCCGCCATCGCGTTAGGGTATTTTCAACGCGCAGCAGAGATTTTGCACCAGCAGCTAGCGCTGCGCGCGAGTACCCCGTACAGACTAAGAGATAACGGGGGCTATACCGAATATGAAAATGACCTGCAAAATATTCATTTCGACATCGCTATCTGCCACCAGCGCCTGAGCAGACAAGAAGCCAGTGCCGAAAAACGCTCTGCTTACGAAAAAGAGATGCTCGACAATCTCTGGCTGGCGCATGAGTTTGGCCATGAAGAGGCCTGGGGCTTGTTCCTGCTGAATATTTTTGAAGTAACGGATATCACGCTAGCGCATAAGCATCTGGCGCTGGTGCAACAAGAAGCCAATAAAGGCACGCTACAAGCAATGGTAACGCTGTCACGCCTGCACGGTAATAAACACGATAAATTACTGTTTAACATGAAGTTAAGCGCACGCTGGGCGCACTTTGCCTTAACGCTTTATCCGGATAATGAAATCGTTATCGACTGCCTGGACCACCTGCATTTTTCCCGTTTCTGGAAACGCTTTCGTTTCGCCTGGTATACCGTCCGCATCCCGGATTCAGAACTGCCGGGTCAGGTCAACTCAATGGTGTAATGAAATGAAAATACAAACAAAATATTTACCTCTTTACTCTTTGCTTCTGCTCTGCGCCACCGCCAGAGCAGAAATTACGGAACAGCAAATCGAAGCTGATTGCGCAAAAATCTCAACCTGGGCCAGCCAGGGCGAGCAGTTCTATAAAGCGAAAAACTACGCCAAAGCGCGCGCTGCTTTTGAACAGCAGGCCGCATGGAGCGAAAGCTGTGCCCTTGACGACAGCGCCATCGCCACGGCCTACAACAACGTGGCGTTAACCTGGATACGTGAAGGTGAATGGCGCAAAGCCCGCGCCTGGCTGATGATAAGGCCAAACGACAGTAAGTCGGTTTACAATCTCGGACTTATCAAAGATAAGCTTGCCGCCATGCCGCTGCCTGCTTCAGCCGCGGGAGAGTACTGGCGCTATGCCGGACGCGCCTCGTGGAACGTACTTATCGTTAAAGAGCTGCCGAAGCCATCGCGGTATCAGGTTGATTTCCAGGGCTATTATTTCGGCCTGATGGGGCTTTACGCTGGCCCCAACATGGGGGAGTTCTCTGAAGCGATCACGCTGGCAAACAATAACGCCGTCGTGGCGCTTCGGGAAGGAGACTATATTCACTGCGATATCTCGCTGGCGTTCTCCTCTGAAGCCATCGAGGCGGAAACCGATACGCCTGCGAACTGCGGTTTTGGCATGAACGTCAACGCCGACGGGCGCTATCTGCGCGTTGATTAAGCCGGACGGTTTACTCCCCTCTTCCACAGCGCTACAATGCCCGCCCTTAATGTGGGGGCACTCCCCAACTCGTCGCACCGGGTGCGGCGAATCTGACCTGTCATCAGAACGAGAAAATCATGTTTAAACCGGAACTCCTCTCCCCGGCGGGAACGCTGAAAAATATGCGTTACGCTTTCGCTTATGGCGCCGATGCCGTATATGCGGGCCAGCCTCGCTATTCACTGCGCGTGCGTAACAACGAATTCAATCACGAAAATCTGCAGCTCGGCATCAACGAAGCCCACGCGTTGGGTAAAAAGTTTTATGTCGTGGTCAACATCGCCCCGCATAACGCCAAGCTGAAAACCTTTATTCGCGATCTGAAGCCGGTGGTGGAAATGGGCCCGGACGCCTTAATCATGTCCGATCCGGGTTTAATCATGCTGGTGCGCGAACACTTCCCGCATATGGATATTCACCTGTCGGTGCAGGCAAACGCCGTGAACTGGGCTACGGTTAAATTCTGGCAGCAAATGGGGCTGACCCGCGTCATTCTCTCCCGCGAGCTGTCGCTGGATGAAATCGCCGAAATTCGCAGCCAGGTGCCGGAAATGGAGATCGAAATTTTCGTTCACGGCGCGCTGTGCATGGCCTACTCCGGCCGCTGCCTGCTCTCAGGCTATATCAACAAGCGCGACCCGAACCAGGGTACCTGCACCAACGCCTGCCGCTGGGAGTACAACGTCCAGGAAGGCAAAGAAGATGACGTCGGCAATATTGTGCATAAACACGAGCCGATCCCGGTGCAGAACGTGGAACCGACGCTGGGTATCGGCGCGCCGACTGACCAGGTATTTATGATTGAAGAAGCCAAACGTCCGGGCGAATACATGACCGCTTTCGAAGACGAGCACGGCACCTATATCATGAACTCAAAGGATCTGCGCGCCGTTGCCCACGTTGAGCGTCTGACCCACATGGGCGTTCACTCGCTGAAAATCGAAGGCCGCACTAAATCCCACTACTACTGTGCGCGAACCGCGCAGGTCTACCGTAAGGCCATTGACGATGCGGCCGCAGGCAAACCGTTCGACGCCACCCTGCTGGATACCCTGGAAAACCTCGCGCACCGCGGCTACACCGAAGGATTTCTGCGTCGCCATACGCACGATGACTACCAGAACTACGAGCACGGCTACTCCGTCTCTGAACGCCAGCAGTTCGTCGGCGAATTTACCGGCGAGCGCAATGGCCAGCTGGCCGCGGTAGCGGTGAAGAACAAATTCTCCGTCGGCGACAGCCTCGAACTGATGACCCCACAGGGCAACGTTAACTTCATCCTCGAACATATGGAAAACGGCAAAGGCGAAATCATGCCAGTCGCGCCGGGAGACGGTCACACAGTATGGTTGCCTGTCCCGGAGGATATGGGGCTGCAGTATGCTCTGCTAATGCGTAATTTTACTGGTCAGACGACCAGAAACCCGCATAGTAACTAGTTAATTTGGGTTATTTTTTCACAATGTAAAGATATTAGAAACGGATCACATACCGTTTCGTTCAAAGCAGATATCATCCATTTCGCTGAAAAACATAACCCATAAATGCTAGCTGTACCAGGAACCACCTCCTTAGCCTGCGTAATCTCCCTTACGCGGGCTTATTTTTTATCTATCTCCCGGCCTTTACTTTCTTCATGCGGTACACTTTATGCATCATTGTGCAATAAAGGTCCCCCTGATAATGTCCACGTTTCCAGCCAGCTTACTGATTCTTAATGGCAAAGGCGCCAATGAACCGCAGCTACGAGAGGCGGTTAAACTGCTACGCGACGAAGGTATCGCTATTCACGTCCGCGTCACCTGGGAAAAGGGCGATGCCGCTCGGTTTATCGATGAAGCCATGGCGCTGAACGTTGAAACGGTGATTGCCGGCGGCGGCGATGGCACCATTAATGAAGTGGCTACGGCGCTGGTCGAGCGCGACGGCAAAATGGCGCTGGGGATTTTACCGCTGGGCACGGCAAACGACTTCGCGACCAGCGTCGGAATCCCGCAAGATTTAGCCAGCGCGCTGAAGCTGGCCATCGTTGGCCGCGACGTGGCGATAGATATTGCGCGAGTTAATGATAAGACCGGTTTTATTAATATGGCTACCGGCGGTTTCGGTACCCGAATTACCACCGAAACGCCGGAAAAACTGAAGGCCGCGCTCGGCGGCGTCTCATATTTGATCCACGGCCTGATGCGTATGGATACGCTCAAGCCGGACCGCTGCGAAATCCGCGGCGAGAACTTTCACTGGCAGGGAGATGCGCTGGTCATTGGAATCGGCAACGGACGTCAGGCCGGGGGCGGCCAACAGCTGTGCCCGGAGGCGTTAATTAATGACGGTTTGCTGCATCTGCGCATTTTCACCGGCGAAGAGCTGATTCCTGCGCTGTTCAGCACGCTCGCCAATCCGGAAAACTCGCCGAACATTATCGACGGTGTCTCATCGTGGTTTGAGATAACCGCTCCCCACGAGATGACCTTTAACCTCGACGGAGAACCGCTAACCGGCAAAACCTTCCGGATGGAGCTCTTACCGGCCGCTCTGCGCTGCCGGCTTCCGCCCGACTGCCCGCTATTGCGCTGATTAAGCTTCGCAAAATAAAGACGGTGCCCGGCTGGTATACAACAGCCGGGTATGTTCGTTGAGCCGCTGAATATTAAGATAAAACGGCACCTGCGGCTGAAGGAAAAACTTCGGCAGGATGCTTTTTACATAGCCCTCCTGCTCTGTCTCACCAATGCTGGCAGAGACGGTTTCCGAGCGCAGGAAGTAGTTCTGACCATCACGGGTAAAGCTAAACCAGACATTTTGGTTGATGGTGAAGGGTTCCCCCCGCGGCGGCGTGATCTCCCCCCGCACAATCACCAGCCCGCGATTGCCATCAAATATGTAGCTGAATGAAAGATCGCCCTGGAAACCTGCGTTCAGCAGGCGCATCTCCCCGCTGCACTGAAAATGATTGCGCTGCCAGTACTGCCGGGACTTTATTACTGCCGCAGTTAATACGCCGATAAATACGATAGCGATTATCCATTTAATTTCAAACCGGCGCATTGGGTGCCTCCTTTATGTAATATTTGGTGAGGCATTGATTATCACGCCATTGACTAAATTGCTGAAGGCAGCTAATCACGGAGACTCGGGCTTGCCCAGGATAAAGCGTCAAATAAATCCACGAGTATTCTCCACATTCAATGTTATTGCGCTTAATAAAACTTACATGACGAGCATGATCAACCACATCATTATTGACAAAGAAATGACATTGTTGCGAAAATTTAGCGTTAATTGGAGAATAAGTTTGCAAATAAGAGTCGAATTCTGCTTGCCATGCAACAATTCCGCCAACCAGACAGCTCAGTATAACCGCAAGCCCCCAGAGAAGAGGGCATCGCGGCCTTAACCACTTTTTTGCCGGCACACTCCCCGTAGCGACCACGGCGGGCACAGCGGTCGCAGACTCGGCAACCGACGTTTTTTCTTCCGCAGCTGAAGGTGCCTCTGTGACCGTCAATGCTGCATTTAACCTGACGCCAACTCTCGGTACCGTAACAACAATATCTTCCTCAACGCCCAGCTCCTTAAAAGCCCGGCGCAATAAGGAAATATTCTGGTAAAAACCATTGCTGGTAACCTGAGAGCCATGCTTTATCCACACTTCCTGAAAAAACGTATCTCGGGGTACAGTATTGCCATCTTGCTGAATAAGTAGCAATAAACAACGGCTTGCCGGTATATTTAACGAAACACTCTTCGTATCATTTGCAATAAGGATTAAAACGTTACGTTGGGGGATAAATGCAATAGTTCCATTAATCGAATATATTTTTTCCATCCTGTTTCCTGAGAATAGTAATCATGTAGATTAGCGGCATGGGTACCATACAATGGATATGAAAATCCTCTATAAAGTCGACAGCATCTTAGGATTATTCGCAGGCGAGTTTACTCTATTACTGACAGGAACTGGAGGTTTGAGACACCATTTTTCCTTGCGATTAGCAAGGTTTAAGCGAGTTTATAAAATTGATTACGTCGAAAATCAACTAAAAAACAGTCGATTATATCAATTTAAATGATAAGAATGGATTATACTTTCAGTTAAAACAATAAACACAACACATATTTTCATATTAGACCCAAACACCACTTTTACATTAATAGACGATATTTCTAACTATAAATACATTTCATTTCAATATCTTATATAAAAAAAGCGCCTTTTCCGATAATGGATACGCGATAAAGATGGGGGCAACTCGGGATCTCGCCTCACCCCACGCTGAGAAAGCTTAGGGTGGGAAGCTGGAGCAGATAGCAAGAGCAGCATGGCTCCTGAAAGCAGTATCGGGATGGTGAAAAAAGGAGCGTGGGCGCAGAGAAGAGATTAACCGACCGTGTACATCCCAGAATTTCCTGCGCCCACGAAATAGTGACTTATTCGACCGCTTCGGCCTCGGCAGAGAGGGCTTCCAGCAGTTCAGGCAGAGTCCGATAGCGTCCCGCAGCAGCCTGAAAGCGCCCATTCTGGCTATCTTCGGCAATAACCATCGTGGGAATACCCGCCGCCTGCGCCGCGCTAAAACCGTTGTAACTGTCCTCAATAACCAGGCACTGGCTGGCGTCGAGACGCAGCTTACGTAACGTCGTCAAATACACTGCCGGATGCGGCTTGCCATGCGCCTCGTCATCCGCGCTGGAGATAACGTCAAAGTAGTGCCAAAGCGAGAGCTTATTCAGTACGGCGGAGATAACCTGGTGGGACGATGAAGTGGCAAGGGCAATCTTATAGCCTGCATGACGAAAATAGCCTAACGCCTCATGTACGCCGCGCATCGGTTCACCTTGAGCGGTAATCAGGCCGGTGATGCGCTGTAATATGGCGTCTTCCAGACTCTGCGGAGCAAGATCGAGCCGGCAATAGTGACGCCAGGTTCGGGCTATTTCATCGAGGCGTTTGCCTTTGGTCAGGGCTTCACACTCATCGACGCTCACCGTAGCTCCCCACTGCGCAAGAGCTGCGATTTGCGCCTGCCGCCACAGGGTTTCGGAGTCAATAATTACGCCATCCATGTCAAAAATAACTGCCTGAATACTCATCATCCACCTCATTAAGGCTGGCATGCATCATCCATACCAGCCGCATCACCTTAAGAGAACTCAACCTGCTCGTTGGCGGGCGTTTCCGTGTGGCTAAACCCCGGCTGCTCAACGCGGATATACGCGCAGAGGAAAAAGGCCGCCACGTACAGCGCGGTATAGGCGATGACCACGCCGATGGTGCTGAAGAACGGTAGCAAAATCACCGCAATCGCCGGCGCAAGAAAGTTCGACATCCCCGCCGACAGGTTATAGACCGAAATCGCCGCACCTTTATGCTTCGGCTCCAGCGCCGGGAAAACGGCCGCCAGCGGAACGAACGCGGCAACAAAAATACCCAATGCAATCGCCGGGATAAGCGCCATGGCAAAGTTATGGCCGAAATGCTGAGGAATGTAGTAAAACGCCAGGCTGGAGAGCGCCATACCGATGCAGCCGAACCAGCGCACGACCTTCATCCAGCCCAGTTTCTCGCCCAAAATGCCCCACAGCACGTTAGAGAAAATGGTGGTGAAGAAGAAGACCGCCCACACCTGTAGCCATTCCGACGTGGTAAAGCCCAGCTCATCGACAAACATCATCGGCATGATTACCGCAAAACCAAACAGCGACAGGGTATTGATAATCCTTACCATGCTCGACAGCAGAATATTGCGATTGCTGTAGAGCAGCGTCGCCGCGCGTCCCAGCTCGGAGAATTTTTCACGGGTGGTGAGATTCTGCATATGGCGTGGAGTTTGAATATGACGCAGAGAGGCCAGCGCAATAATACCGCCGGTCACGCAGAAAGCCAGCGCCAGCCACAGGGTACCCATTTCACCAATGTGCGGGATGGTGAAGCTCGGAATATAGCTGCCGAACACGCCGATACCCACTGAGTAAACCGCCCAGAACCAGCCCAGCGCGGAGCTGGCGTTATCGCTTTTCACGTTGTGGATAATGGCGACGATAAACGAGTAGAGGAACAGCGGATACGCGAAGCCGCGGATACCGTAGAAAATTAAGATCAGCGCATAGTTGGCATGGCCGAGGCCGAAGACAAGGAACAGCACGTGGAACACACACCACAGTACGAAGCCGATCATCATGGTTTTAAGCGGAGTAATAATTTCCGCCACCACGCCCGAAATCCATGCCGACAGCGCGGCGGCCAGACCGTACAGGGTGAAGGCAAACGACGCCTGCGCCGGAGAGAACCCCAGCTCTTTGATATAGTGCGACAGAAACGCCAGTTCAAAACCGTCGCCGGTCATAAACACGGCGATGGCGATGTATCCCCAGAGCAGGTTCAGGGGTAAACCGAGCCACTGTTTATTATTGATGGACATAATGACCTCGTTTTCAGGGTACAGGGTGGCCGCTCCGCGGTTTTCATCGAAGCGGCTATCGTTATTAAAATTAATGCTGCCGATAGTTCAGATCGTTTAAATACAAGGCATTAAACTGCGCGTAGCGTTGCATCAGGGTTTGATGGCGTAGCGGATCCGCGCGCCAGGTCTGCCATACCTCCGGTTTTTCACACACTGCCGCAACCGGTTTACCTGCCGCCAGGCAGGCCAGCCGCGCCGCGCCCAGCGCGCCGCCCGTCTCTCCGCCTTTGTGGGTCACCACCGGCATGTCGAGAATATCGGCCAGCAGCTGCGCCCAGAACGGACTGCGGGCGCCGCCGCCAACCAGCGAGCATTGCTCGATCTGCGTGCCGGTCTCTTTCAATACCCGCAGGCCATCGTTGATACCGAAGCTCACCCCTTCCAGTACCGCATAGCCGAGCTGAGCGCGCAGGCTGGAGTGGGTCATTCCCCAGAACATACCGCGCGCGTCAGGATCGTTATGCGGGGTACGTTCACCGGAGAGATAGGGCAAGAAAAACGGCGCATGGGCTTTCTCTTCCTCGCTAAGCTCAGCAATCTCCTCCAGCAGCGCCACTTCGGTAGTGCCGGTCAGGCGGCAGAACCACTGTAAACAGCTGGCGGCGCTGAGCATCACGCTCATCTGATGCCACAGATTTGGCAGCACGTGGCAAAACGCGTGCACCGCCGACTGCGGAGCCGGACGATAGGCGTCGGTCACCACAAACAGCACGCCGGAGGTACCGAGCGAAATAAACGCATCCCCCGGCGAGACCGCGCCGACGCCGATAGCGCTGACCGCGTTATCACCACCGCCGCCGGCGACTACCACCGAAGCGTTAAGCCCCCAGCGCTCGGCCACCTGCGGATCGAGCGTTGCGGAAACTTCGCAGCCCTCAACCAGCGACGGCATATGGCTGCGCGACAGACCGCATTTATCCAGCAGCGAATCAGACCAGTCGCGCTTCGCCACGTCCAGCCACAGCGTTCCGGCGGCATCCGACATATCGGAGACTTTCTTCCCGGTCATCCGGTAGCGCAGATAATCCTTCGGCAGCAGCACCGTAGCGGTGCGCTGAAAGTTTTGCGGCTCGTGACGGCGCACCCACAGCAGCTTCGGTGCGGTAAAGCCCGGCATCGCCAGATTTCCTGCCACCTGATGCAGCTCCGGCGCCATATCCTCCAGCTCGTCGCACTCCCCGGCGCAGCGGGTGTCATTCCACAGGATTGCCGGACGAATCACCTCCCCGGCCGCATCCAGCAGAACCGCGCCGTGCATCTGCCCGGAAAGGCCAATGGCTTTGATTGCCGGCCAGTGCTGCGCGCATTTTTCCCGCAGCGTGGTCATCAGATACTCCGTCGCCTCCCACCACGATTGCGGTGATTGTTCTGACCAGTGCGGATGGGGCCGCTGAATACTGAGCGGCGCGCTATGGCTGGCGATAACCTCATTGTTCTCATCAATGACCAGCGCTTTTACTTCCGATGTGCCGAGATCGATACCCAGATACATAGCCACCTCTTATTTAATCAGCGCGTAAACTGCGGCGACCTTCTCGCGCATCAGCGCCAGGAAGTCAGCGTTGTCGGCAAGTGTGCCAAACAGGGCTTTATCGCGGGCGTAAAGCGCCACCGGATCGCTGGATTCAAACATTTCATGTACCGCCTGAGCGTCGAGGATGCCGTCCTGATACTGATACGGCAGGGTTCCCTTGTGCCACTGCTCCATAAAGACGAAGAACAGCGCGGGCAGCATGGCGGTCGCTTGCGGGCGGACGCCGCGCTGGTAGCACTCCTGCAGGGTTGGCGCGATCATTGCCGGAATCTTTGAGAAACCATCGGCGGCAACGCGCTGGTTGGTGTCCTGGATATACGGGTTGGTAAAGCGCTTGAGCACCACGTCGCGATAGGTCGGCAGATCAATGCCGTTATCGCCGAGGCACGGAATAACGTCTTCCGTAACGTAGCGGTCGGCAATGGCGTAGATAAAATCGGTCAGCGTACTTTCATGAATATACTGCTGGCCAATTAACGTCCCCGCCCACGCAATGCAGCTATGCGAAGAGTTCAGGATGCGGATTTTGGCCTCTTCATAAGGGATAACCGACTCAACCATCTCCACGCCAACCGCTTCCAGATTCGGCCGTTCGTCGCGGAACTTATTTTCCACCACCCACTGGATAAAGGTCTCACCCATCACCGGCGCTTTATCATCAATGCCGGTTTGCGCTTTGATACGTGCCGGCAGATCGGCCGCCGGACGCGGAGTGATGCGGTCCACCATGGTGTTCGGACAGGTGGTATTGGCGGCCATCCAGTCAATCACCGCCTGTTTGCCGGTTAGCTGCAGGAACTCAACCATACCGTCGTGGAAGCGCTCGCCGTTATGCCGCACGTTATCGCAGTTCAGCAGGGTCAGCGGCCCTGCGTTGTCCGCCATGCGTTTTTCCAGAATTCGCGCGATGGTGCCGTAAATGGTTTTGCACTCTCCTTGCAGGTCGGCCTGCAAATCGGGGTTACTGGTTTCCAGCTTATGGCTGGTATTCAGGTAGTAACCCCCTTCCGTTACGGTGAAAGCGATAACTTTGGTCTGCGGGTTTGCCCCTTCGTTAATCAGCGGCTGCAGCCCCGCCTGCCACGGCAGCAGTTTCTGGATAGAGGTAATTTCTTCATATTCGCGCTCCCCTTCCGGGCTGACGGTTTCCAGTACGTAGCGCCCACCCTGCGCCGCCAGCGCCTGCACCACCTGCTCGGCGTCGTTACGGATATTCCCCGCCGCGATGTGCCAGCGCCGATCTCCGGAAGCAATCAGACGATGCAGATACCACGCCTGATGCGCGCGATGAAAAGAACCCAGACCAATGTGAAGCCATGTGAATTGATTGTTCATGTTCTGCTCTCCTTGAATTGATGGTCACACTGTAATTGATCATTTGACCCAATTAAGAGCCATAGATCACAAAAGAACAATTACCCAATTAAATTACAAATGACCAATAAAGAGCAAAAGCTTGCCAGTTTTACCGGCCACCGCCAGAATGCGGGTATTCGCCGTGCGAAACTCTCGCCACGGCCAGCAACTTAGGGCAGGAAACCATGAGCAAAGAAGATGATATCCGTATGGATCAGAAGGTCCGCGCCGCGTGGATGTACTACATCGCCGGGCAGAATCAGAGCGAAATCGCCAGCCAGCTCGGTACGTCGCGGCCCGTGGTGCAGCGGCTGATCGCCGCCGCAAAAGAAGAAGGGATTGTGTCGATAAGTTTGCATCATCCGGTGGCGAACTGCCTCGATTATGCGCAGTTGTTGCAGGAAAAATATCAGCTTATCGAATGCAATATCGTGCCCGCCTTTAGCGATGAAAGCACCCTCGATAGCGTATCGTTCGGCTGCTATCAGCTGATGGCCCGCTATCTGCAGGATGATAACGAGAAAATCATCGGTCTGGGCTCCGGTCTGACCCTGAAAAAAGCGCTGCAGCGCATCGACTTCGATAGCCTGAATACCCGCTGCGTGGCGCTGATCAGCGCCATGGACGCCGACGGTCAGTGTAACTATTACGATGATGTCCCGCTGTTGCTGACCAGCAAAATCAAAGCAAAGTACTATCAGTGGCCCGCGCCGCGCTACGCGCAGACCCAGGATGAGCACAACATGTGGTGTACCAGCCGACTGTTCCGCAGCGTCTCCGCCGTCGCCCGCCGGGCGGACGTTATTTTTGTCGGCATTGGGCCATTAGGCACGCAAAGCCCTATCTTCAAAGATGGCTTTATTAATCAGGCGCAGATGGATGAGCTAACCGCCCGCGGCGGCATCGGCGAGATCATGGGGCGCTTTATCGATGCCGAAGGCGGCGTGGTTGATAGCGAAATCAACCGAATGATCACCAGCTACGACATTCGCCAGAACGCGTGTCCGCGTATCGCGGTAGCGTGCGGAGAATACAAACGCCCGGCGATTCTGGCGGCGCTTAAGGGCGGCTGGATCAACGGTCTGGTCACCGATGAACACACCGCCCGCTGGCTGCTGACGCGTTAACGCCAAAAGCCAGAACGCGGATCAGCGGCTGCTCATCAACAGCGGCGGGATTTCAATCCGCTGCGGGCTGGCATCGCCGGAATCGATAATCTGAAACACCGCTTCCAGCATTGCCGGAACGTCCTGCTGGACCATGTCGATATCGTGTCCCAGTAGATAGACAAACGGGTCCCAGTCAAAGCAGCCCATCGGCGGCTGCTCGCTGCCGGTGAGTCCCGCCTGCGATAGCCACCTCACCACCCCTTCCAGCGAGATTGTCGAATTAACAAATACCCCCTGTAGCTGGGTCTGCGCGGTGCCAAAGCGCTCCTGCAGACAGGCTTCCACTTTACCTTTCGAATAACCGGGGGCCAGGATGTTTTCCTGCGGTACGCTCAGCCCTTGTTCACGGTGGGCATCGTGAAAGCCGCGTAAACGTTCGGCGGTGTTATGGTCGCTGCTGCGCCCGCCGATAAAAGTCAGCGGTGCCAGCTTCCCCCGGCGCCCGGCGCTATTCGCGAGGATCTTCAGGGTCAGCGCCTTCGCGCCGCCGTAGTTATCCGAAATCACCGATGGCGCAATAGAACCCGGCAGGTCGAGATTGACTACCGGAACCCCCGCCTGCTGGCATAAGGCGGTAATTTTGTCCGGGTTGGTGGCGCCGGTAGCCACCACCCAGTCGACCTGCCAGGAGAGCATTGCCTTTACCGCTTCAATTTCCAGCTCCGGGCTACGGCGTGTACAGGTGATAATCGGCAGCAGGCCCCGCTCGCGGGCCATCTCCTCAAAGCGCTCGGCAACCGAGCCAAAATAGCGGTTATCGTATTTGGGGACAATCATGCCAATGACGTGCGATTTTTTACTGCGCAGCATGCTGGCCTGGCGGTTGATTGCATATCCCTGCTCTTCGGCAATCCGCGTTACCTTTTCGGCAAGCTTTGCGCTGATGCGGCGCTTTTTCCAGTTGCCGTTAAGAATGGCGCTCACCGCGCTCGCCGAAACGCCGGATAATTCAGCCAGGTCGTAAATCGTTATTTTCTTCATTTTTCCAACTTGCGTCACAAATTCATTTCGCTGTTAATTTCCCCACTTGCTCAATCGATGAAGCTGGAGCAACATGAGCTTCATCGATTGAGCATCCATTTCACGCCACGAAGCATTAGCGCATACAGCGTTAACATTCCAGCAAGCCTGAATAAATGATGCTGATATTCAACATATTACACGATTTTAGTCCATAGCCCCGAACGTGATGCCCTCGCGTTCGATAGTTTCAACCAGACTCTGCAAAGGATTATAAAATGAACCACTCTGTCTCCTCTATGAATACTTCCCTTAACGGCAAAGTCGCCGCGATCACCGGCGCGGCATCCGGGATCGGCCTCGAGTGCGCGAAAACCCTGCTGGGGGCTGGCGCAAAAGTGGTGCTTATCGACCGCGAAGGCGAAAAGCTCAACAAAATCGTCGCCGAACTCGGCGAAAACGCCTTCGCCCTGCAGGTCGATCTGATGCAGGCGGACCAGGTTGATAACATTCTGCAAGGTATTTTGAACCTTACCGGACGTCTCGATATTTTCCACGCTAACGCCGGTGCCTACATCGGCGGACCGGTGGCCGAAGGCGACCCGGACGTCTGGGACCGCGTACTGCATCTCAACACCAACGCCGCCTTCCGCTGCGTGCGCAGCGTCCTGCCGCATCTGATCGCGCAAAAATCCGGGGATATTATTTTCACCAGCTCTATCGCAGGCGTGGTGCCGGTTATCTGGGAGCCCATCTATACCGCGTCGAAATTTGCCGTCCAGGCGTTTGTTCATACCACCCGCCGCCAGGTTTCGCAGTACGGCGTACGCGTGGGTGCCGTCCTGCCTGGCCCGGTGGTTACCGCTCTGCTGGACGACTGGCCGAAAGCCAAAATGGACGAAGCGCTGGCCAACGGCAGCCTGATGCAGCCGATTGAAGTCGCCGAGTCGGTGCTGTTTATGGTGACGCGTTCGAAAAACGTCACCGTACGCGACATTGTTATCCTGCCTAACAGCGTAGATCTCTGACCGCTCAACCAGACAGCTGGAGAGAATTTTATGCAAAGCGATAATCAAAACATTATTGGGGTAGATGTCGGTTCGGGCAGCGTTCGCGCGGGTGTATTCAATCTGCAAGGCGAGCTCCTCGCCCATGCTACCCGTGAGATCACCCTTTTCCGCAGCGCCGGAAGCGTGGTTGAACAATCGAGCCGCGAGATCTGGCAGGCGGTGTGCTACTGCATTAAAACGGCGGTGGCTAACGCCAGCGTTGAGCCGTCGTCGATTGCCGGTATCGGCTTCGATGCCACCTGCTCGCTGGTCGTGGTTGGCGAAAACAACGCGCCGCTGGCGGTGGGGCCTTCGGAAGACCCGGATCGCAATATTATTGTCTGGATGGATCATCGTGCGACCGGACAGGCGGAAAAGATCAACGCTACGGGCCACCCGGTACTGCAATACGTCGGCGGTAAAATTTCTCCGGAAATGGAGACGCCGAAAATTCTGTGGTTAAAGGAAAATCGCCCGCACATCTATCAGCAGGCGCATCATTTCTTCGATCTCGCTGATTATCTCACCTGGCGCTCAACCGGCGATTTAGCCCGCTCGGTGTGCACCGTGACCTGTAAATGGACCTATCTGGCACATGAAAAACGCTGGGATGCCGGGTATTTCCGCCAGATTGGCCTTGAAGAGCTGGCGGAGGAAGATTTTGTCCGCATCGGCCAGCGAATTGTCGATCCGGGAACGCCATGCGGAGACGGTCTTTGTGCGGCGGCGGCGGCTGAAATGGGCCTGCCGGTCGGTACGCCGGTAGCGGTCGGTATGATTGATGCCCACGCGGGCGGCATTGGCACCGTCGGCGTACTTAACGGCGCGGTCAACAATATGGCCTACGTCTTCGGCACCTCTTCCTGCACCATGACCACCACTCAGGAGGCGGTTTTCGTACCCGGCGTCTGGGGGCCTTACTATTCGGCGATGGTGCCGGGCTACTGGCTGAATGAAGGCGGGCAAAGCGCCGCCGGTGCGGCTATCGACCAGCTGCTGAGCTTCCATCCGGCAGCGGCGGAGGCTCGGGAACAGGCGAAGGCCGCAGGGCTTCCCCTGCCGGTATGGCTGGCGGATCGCGTGCTGGCGCAGGTTGCTTCTCCTTCCGAGGCGGTAACGCTGGCCGCCGGTCTGCACGTCGTGCCCGAGTTTCTCGGTAACCGCGCGCCGCTTGCCGACCCACACGCTAAGGCGCTGATTGCCGGACTGGGGATGGAACGGGATCTTGATAATCTGACCGCGCTGTACGTCGCCGGATTATGCGGTATTGGCTACGGCCTGCGGCAGATCCTTGACGCCCAGCGCGCCTGCGGGATTGAGAGTGAAAATATCGTCATCAGCGGCGGTGCGGGACAGCATCCGCTGGTGCGCCAACTGCTGGCCGATGCCTGCGGCGTTACGGTAGTTAGCACCGCCAGCAGCGAACCTGTGCTGTTAGGCTCTGCCATCCTTGGCGCCGTTGCGGGCAAAGTCGCCGCCTCGCTGCCGGAGGCCATGAAGCAGTTCACTAAGGTGGATACCACCTATCACAGCGAGACTGCGTTTAGCCCGCTACATCAGCGCAGGTATGAGGCCTACAAGGCGCTACAACAGGCCGGCAGGCTGATTCGCGAATAACATACCTCTTTATTTTAATAACAATAATGCTCCGCTGCTGTGCAGCGGAGGCATTCATCTGCACTCTGAAATCGAGGTCAACATGTCCATTAATAACAAACAGTGGTTCGGTTTACCGCTAAATCTTATCTGGGGATACGTCGCCATCGCCGTGTTTATGACCGGCGACGGCTTTGAGCTGGCTTTTCTGTCGCACTACATCAAAGAACTGGGGTTCACCCCGGCGCAGGCTTCATTTGCCTTCACCCTCTACGGCCTGGCCGCCGCGCTGTCGGCGTGGGTCTCCGGCGTGGTAGCAGAAATCATCACTCCACGTAAAACCATGATGATCGGCTTCGTGCTGTGGTGCGTGTTCCACGTGCTGTTCCTCGTCTTCGGCCTCGGTCGTGCGAACTATGCGCTGATCCTGCTGTTTTACGGTATCCGCGGCCTGGCCTACCCGCTGTTCCTCTACTCGTTTATCGTCGCCATTATCCACAACGTCCGCAGCGACAGCTCCAGCTCTGCGCTGGGCTGGTTCTGGGCGGTCTACTCAGTGGGCATCGGCGTGTTCGGCAGCTATATTCCGAGCTTCACCATTCCGCACATTGGCGAAATGGGTACCCTGTGGCTGGCGCTGGTCTTCTGCGCCACCGGCGGCATCATTGCGCTGGTGTCGATGCGTAATACCGAAACGCCGCGCCATATGCAGAATCTCACCACCCGCGAAAAATTCTCCGAGCTGGGTCGCGCGGTGACGCTTATCTATACCAACCGCAGCATCCTGTTTTCCAGCATCGTACGTATTATTAATACCCTGTCGCTGTTTGGTTTTGCGGTAATTATGCCGATGATGTTCGTTGATGAACTCGGTTTTACCACGTCGGAATGGCTACAGGTCTGGGCGGCATTCTTCTTCACCACCATCTTTTCTAACGTTTTCTGGGGGATCGTGGCGGAGAAAATGGGCTGGATGAAGGTGATTCGCTGGTTCGGCTGCATCGGTATGGCGCTCTCCAGCCTGGCGTTCTATTACCTGCCGCAGCACTTCGGCCATAACTTTGCCATGGCGCTGGTACCGGCTATTGCATTGGGTATATTCGTCGCCGCGTTCGTGCCAATGGCGGCGGTATTCCCGGCGCTGGAACCGAACCATAAAGGCGCGGCGATTTCGGTCTATAACCTGTCGGCGGGACTATCAAACTTCCTCGCCCCTGCTATTGCGGTGGTACTGCTGCCCTATTTCAGCACCATCGGCGTGGTGATTGCCTATACCGCCCTGTATATTCTGGCCTTCTTCCTGTGCCCGCTTATCCGCGTCGAACAGCCAGGTTTTACAACCGCTCAGGACGCAGAACCGCTCACCGCCAACGTGGCAGAGTCTTAAAAAAACCCGGAGTCCGGGGTGTGAAAAAGGACAATCCGGGCTCTTATGCCCGGATTTTTTGCGTTATGCGATAGTGACTTTGCCGTCCAGATAAACATCCTGTACGGCGTTAATCAGCTTCACGCCGTCGGCCATCGATTTTTTAAACGCCTTACGGCCCAGAATCAGCCCCATGCCGCCCGCGCGTTTATTGATAACAGCCGTACGTACGGCGTCGGACAGATCGGTTTCGCCGCCCGCCGCACCGCCGGAGTTAATCAGCCCGGCACGACCCATATAGCAGTTGGCCAGCTGATAGCGCACCAGATCAATCGGGTTATCGCTGGTCAATTTGCTGTAAACCCGGTCATCGGTATAGCCGAAATTCACCGCTTTATAGCCGCCGTTATTTTCCGCCATTTTCTGCTTCACGATATCCGCGCCAATGGTCGCCGCCAGGTGGTTGGCCTGACCGGTTAAGTCAGCGGAAACATGATAATCGACGCCATCTTTCTTAAACGCCGGATTACGCAGATAGGCCCACAGCACGGTCACCAGACCAAGCTCGTGCGCGCGTTCAAAAGCGGCGGAAATTTCTTCAATCTGACGACGGGACTGTTCGGACCCGAAATAGATCGTCGCCCCTACCGCCACGGCGCCCATATTGAACGCCTGCTCAACGCTGGCGTACAGCGTCTGATCGTATTCGGTCGGATAGCTCAGCGTTTCGTTGTGGTTCAGCTTGACCAGGAAGGGGATGCGGTGCGCATAGCGGCGAGATACCGAGGCCAGTACGCCATAGGTAGAGGCCACGCAGTTACAACCGGCTTCAATAGCCAGCTCAACGATATTTTTCGGGTCAAAGTACAGCGGGTTGGCGGCAAAAGAGGCGCCGGCGGAATGTTCTACGCCCTGGTCGACCGGCAGAATGGACAGATATCCGGTTCCCGCCAGACGCCCGGTGTTATACAGGGTTTGCATATTACGCAGCACCGCCGGTGGACGATTGTTATCCACCATCACTCGATCGACGTAGTCCGATCCCGGCAAATAGAGCTGGTCGGCTGGAATAGTCATACAGCGGTGCTGTAAAAGCGTGTCGGCATCTTTGCCAAGCAACTGCGTAATATCAGTCATAGCTATCTCCCGTAAGTGCCGGCCGAAACCGGCATGCGTTTTCCCAACCCAATTATTTTGGGCAGGTTAAGCCTGGTACCGACTCAGCAGATTTTCCAGCCGGGGGGCTATTTTTTCAGCATAGTCTGCTGACACGTTGTCGTGCCGTTTACCACCAGGCGTGGAAATGATGGACCGGGCCGATACCGTGCCCCACCTCCAGCGAATCCGCCTGCGCCAGCGCTGCCGACAGCCAGCCTTTGGCTTCCGCTACGGTTTGTCCCCAGCCATCGTAGCGCGGACGCAGGGCCGCCAGCGCCGCCGACAGCGTACAACCGGTACCATGAGTATTTTTGGTCTGCACCCTCGGCGCGGTAAAGCGCAGCTCCTCTTCGCGGGTAAAAAGCCAGTCCGGGCTTTCCGCATCATCGAGATGGCCGCCTTTCATTAATACCGCTCCGCAGCCCATTCCCAGCAGCGCTCTGCCCTGCTCCAGCATCTCCTGTTCCGTTCTGGCATGCGGTGCATCCAGCAGCGCCGCCGCTTCGGGCAGATTTGGAGTAATCAGCGACACCTGCGGCAACAGGCGCTGACGCAGCGTTTGTATCGCCGAAACGGATAGCAGCGGGTCACCGCTTTTTGCCAGCATCACGGTATCCAGAACTACGTTTTTAATCTGATAACGCGCCAGCCGCTCCGCTACCGCCTCGACAATATCGGTTTCCGCCAGCATGCCAATTTTAGTGGTATCAATGCGCACATCGCTGAATACCGAATCGAGCTGCGCGGCGACAAAATCGGGCTCAATGCGGTAAACCGACTGCACGCCACGGGTATTTTGCGCCACCAGCGCGGTGATGACCGAGCAGCCGTAAGCGCCCAGCGCCGAGAAGGTTTTGAGATCCGCCTGGATCCCCGCGCCGCCGCTCGGGTCGGTACCGGCGATAGTTAACGCATTAATTCGTTTCACAGATCGCCTCCCGCATAAAGCGCATCAAGAAAGGCGGGAATAAAACTGCCCGGACCGCCCCGCTGCGCCGCTTTTCCTCCCGCGAGCTTCATCAGACCGCAGGCCGCGGCGATGTTTTCCAGCCGATCGCCGGGCATCGCCGCAGCGGCGGCAACCACCGCCGACAGCGCGCATCCGGTGCCAACCACGCGGGTCATCAGCAGGTCGCCGCCGGTCACCATGCGCGTCCGCTGACCGTCGGTGACGTAGTCGACCTCGCCGGTTACCGCCACGACGGTGTTTAGCTGGCGGGCCAGCGCCTGCGCTGCGGGCAGCGCTGCAACGGCGGTATCAGTGGTATCGACGCCGCGTCCGCCGCCGCTCATCCCGGCAAGGGCCATAATTTCCGAGGCATTACCGCGAATAGCGGCGGGCTGTAGCGCCAGCAGCTCCCGGCAAAATTCTGTACGTAAAGACAACGCGCCGATCGCCACCGGGTCCAGCGCCCACGGTTTGCCCGCCTCTTGAGCGCTTTGCACAGCCGCACGCATCGCCGCCGCCCGTTCGACGGTCAGCGTGCCAACGTTAATCAGCAGCGCATCGGCCACGGCGGCAAACTGTTTGGCTTCGTCCGCATCGATAACCATCGCCGGCGATGCGCCAAGCGCTAGCAGCACGTTCGCGGTAAAGGTCTGCACCACGTCGTTCGTCATGCAGTGAACAAGGGGAGAATGGCGGTGAAAAAGGTGCCGCAGATGGGCAATATGCGCGGGGTTCAGCAGGTCAGACATCGTTTGCTCCCGCCAGGCGATGAAGAAGCGACGACCCTGCGGTCTCTGACTTCCCTACGCTGGCATTATCCAGATCAGGTGGTACGGGTTTTTCTCAGCCTTCACAAGGAAGGGCACCCCGAGTCATTGAGAGATAAAAACGTTCTCAGCGGGCAGGTTACGGTAAGTCGCCGGACAACGCAAGCCGGCCCGGCGCGGTTCTACAAGCCTGCGGCGATTCATGCCAGGCGTTTAACTCAGGCGGAAATATTCTCGACTCACCCTCTGACCCGCAGGGCCAGAACCGCCCCACAGAAGCCGCAGCGGCAGCCAGACGGGCAAACGCCGGGCTGTACAAACAGCTTCGCCTCTCCGATAACATCAACTTTAGCAACGCCTATAAAGGCTTTATCGCCGCGCTGCCCACGGATGTGCTCACGGGTGAACACGGCAACGTTATCAGGACCCGCAGCCGCGCGACTTTATTAGGTTCTCCCCGCTTACGCGGGGAACACGTCTTCAGACCAGGCGAGCATATCCAGAAACGCGGTTTATCCCCGCTCGCGCGGGGAACACGGATACAGCGCTAATCTGATCGAATCGGGGACCGGTTTATCCCCGCTCACGCGGGGAACACGCCGTGGGCTAACCGTGCCTGCAGTTTTGAATCGGTTTATCCCCGCTCACGCGGGGAACACTCCTGGAATACGAACGTTTCCAGATCTGAGCGCGGTTTATCCCCGCTCACGCGGGGAACACTTCTGCATAGGTTTCTAAGTTCGCCCGGTACTCGGTTTATCCCCGCTCACGCGGGGAACACTGGAAATAACTATCCAGAACATGCGCATCGACCGGTTTATCCCCGCTCACGCGGGGAACACCCTAATCATATCCTTTTGTTTTATAAAATTTTTACTCACACAAAACAATCTACCGATATCCTGGCAACAAAACGATTATATTAAAAATCCATAACCTTTTGATTTTAAAGAACACTATAAAGTAATCCGCTATCTCTCTTCCATTTCACCAAAACAAGCAGCGATAGCAACGGCTTCTACAGATTCACTTCCCGCAGCGCGCCCAACAATAACGCAAAACACGCTTCGATCAGCGGCGGCAATGGCTGCGGTCCGCGCATCAGCGCCACGGTTCGCGTCAGCGCGGGCTGCTGAAGCTGCGCAATCTTCAATGCCGGATCCTGAAGATGGGTGGTATAAAGCTCAGGCAGAATTGCCACCGCCAGTCGGGAGCGCACCAGGCCGTAAAGCGTTTCAATATAGTCGACCTGATAACGCGTCTTGAGCGTAAGACGATGGCTCTCCGCCAGCGCACCAACCAGACGCTGAATGTTGCCTTTCGAGAACACCGCAATATCGCGCCCCGCCAGCAGCTTCCACGGCAGATGCGGCTGTCCGGCCAGCGGATCGTCGCAGTGCAGCACCGCGACAAACGGATCTTCGCGCAAAGGATAAACCTGCAGCTCCGGGGGCAATGAGTTATCAATTGCGCCAACGGCGAAATCTATCTTTCCCGACTGCAGCTCGCAAAACAGAGCATCGTTAGTCTGATCGTGAAACTCCACCCTCAGGCGCGGAAAAGCCTGGGCCAGCGTTTGCGGCAGCAGCGGAAACAGCAACGAGCTCACCGAGGGCACCAGACCGATACGCACCGTACCATCGCCGCCAGCCTCAACTATCTGCTGCATATCCTGAAACGCCAGCTGCGCCACGCTCAACACCCGTTGGGCATGGGGCAAAATAGCTGCTCCCAGCTCGGTTAAAGTGACCGCCGAGGCGGTGCGGTTGACCAGCTTGCCGCCCAGCACCGTCTCGATTTGCCGCAGCGCGCTGCTAAGCGCCGGCTGACTAATAGCCAGTCGATTTGCGGTATCGGTAAAGTGACGCAGCTGGGCCAGGGTCACAAAATACTGAATCTGCTTCAGAGAGAGTGCGGGCAGACGCTGCCAGGGTTCGGTCATCATGTTTTCATCAACGGTCAGCTTGCAGAATAACCCGAGGTTATCGGGCGATAAATTTATTCATCTGGGCAAACGTTTGCACTGCCCCTAGAGTATCCACATTATCCTTGTGCCGGAGTTGTTATGTCCAGCAGTGCTGAAACCCGCCGTCGCGCCGTTCAGGCCGCACGCGGTGAATCCCCGTTCGATTTATTATTAACCGACGCGCAGATTGTCGATATGGCTACCGGAGAAATCCGCGCGGCCGATGTCGGCATCGTCGGCGAAACGATCGCCAGCGTGCACCCGCGCGGCAGCCGCTCCGATGCCCATGAACGCCGCTCGCTGGCGGGCTGTTTCCTGTCACCCGGGCTGATGGATACTCACGTGCATCTTGAAAGCTCGCACCTGCCGCCTGAACGCTATGCCGAAATCGTGCTGGCTCAGGGCACCACGGCGGTGTTCTGGGACCCGCACGAACTGGCCAACGTGCTGGGCGTTGAAGGCGTCCGCTACGCCGTCGCCGCCAGCCGCAACCTGCCTCTCCAGGTGATGGTAGCCGCTCCCTCAAGCGTGCCCTCAACGCCGGGGCTGGAGATGTCCGGCGCGGATTTCGCCGGCGCGGAGATGGCAACCATGCTGGCCTGGCCGGAAGTCTGCGGCGTCGCCGAAGTGATGGACATGCATGGCGTGTTGCACGGTAGCGAGCGGATGCAGGAGATCATCCAGGCCGGTCTGGACAGCGGCAAGCTGATTGAAGGCCATGCGCGCGGTTTAAGCGGCGCGGATCTGCAGGCCTATCTTGCCGCCGGGGTCACCTCCGATCACGAACTCACTTCGGCGGAGGATGCGCTGGAAAAACTGCGCGCCGGACTGACGATCGAAATTCGCGGCTCGCATCCTTATCTGCTGCCGGATATCGTTAACGCCCTGAAAACGCTGCCGCATCTCTCCTCGCAAATCACCGTCTGCACCGACGATGTGCCGCCAGATATGCTGCTGGAAAAAGGCGGCATTATCGCCCTGCTCAACCAGCTGATTGAGCACGGGCTGCCGGCAACCGACGTACTGCGCTTCGCTACCCTGAACGCGGCGATCCGCCTGCAGCGAAACGATCTGGGGCTGATTGCCGCCGGACGTCGCGCCGATCTGGTGGTTTTCGACTCATTAGAAAAGCTCAACGCGCGGGAAGTCTTCGTCGCCGGGAAACTGATTGCCCGCGACGGTACGCTGCTTCAGCCTGTTCCGGCAGCGACGGGCGTTATCCCGCCGCGCGATACCCTACAGATGGGTCGGCTTAGCCCCGATGATTTTATCCTTCGCGTCGGCGCTATTCGCCACGGCCTCGCCCGCCTGCGGCATATTCGCGGCGCGCGCTTTACCCAATGGGGCGAAGTCGAAGTACAGGTTCGCGATGGCAAAGTACAGGTTCCGGACGGATTCAGCCTGATTTGGGTTAAGCATCGCCACGGTCGCCACGAAGCTAAGCCGCAAATTGCGCTGTTAGAGGGCTGGGGTGAACTGCGCGGCGCGATTGCCACCAGCTACTCTCACGATTCTCATAACCTGGTGGTGCTCGGCCGCGATGCCGAAGATATGGCGCTGGCGGCGAACCGACTGCTCGATTCCGGCGGCGGCATGGCGTTATCCCAACAGGGAAAAATTCTCGCTCATGTGGCGATGCCGATTGCCGGAATGCTCTCCGACCTACCCGCCCCGGAGCTGGCCAGACAGTTTCGTCAGCTTCGCGACCTGAGCGCGGAAGTCGCCGACTGGGAGCCGCCGTATCGCGTATTTAAGGCGATCGAAGGCACCTGCCTCGCCTGTAACGCCGGTCCGCATTTGACTGATTTAGGTTTGACCGATGGCAGCACCCGCCAGATAGTCGAGCCGCTGATAGACTGCCGGGAAATCCCGGAACACACAGAACACACAGAACACAACAATAAACATCAGGGAGCCTGAGCATGGCCGACAATACCCTTAACTCATCCGCGCAGGGAAGCTGGCTGGAGCGCCGTTTTGCCTTGTATTCCCGCGGCAGCACGCTGCGCACCGAATGCCTCGCGGGCGTTACCGGCTTTCTCGCCGCCGCCTATCTGCTGGTGGTTATCCCCGGTCTGCTGGCGGTTGGCGGGATGGATAAAGGCGCGGCAACCACCGGCACAATTCTGGTATTCGTCGGCGGCACGCTGCTGATGGCGTTTTACGCTAACCTGCCGTTTATCGTCGGCCCCGGCATTGGCGGCTCGGTGCTGGTTGGCGTGACGCTGGCGGGTAGCGAAGGCATTGGCTGGCAGGTGGGCCTGGGTATCGCCTGCTGGTCGGGGATTCTGTTTTTCCTGCTGACCAAATTCGGCCTGCGCGAAGTGGTTACCCGTTCGGTTCCGCAGTCCATCAAGCTCGGGCTGACGGCGTCCATCGGGCTGTTTGTCGCGGTGCTGGGCTTCCGTAACGCCGGTCTGGTATTGGCTAACGCCAAAACCAACGCCCTGATGCTCGGCGATTTTCTCTCTCCAGGAGCGCTGGTGGCGCTCTGCGGGCTGTTTCTGGCAATTGCCCTGCAGGCAAGAAAAATCCCCGGTTCGATTCTGTGGGCTATTCTCTTTGCCACCCTGGTTGGTATTCCAATGGGAGTCACTAAGCTGCCGGGTAGCTTTATCGATATGCCGCATTCGCTGACGCCGGTGCTGGGGCAGATAGACATGCTGGGCGCGCTGAATATCGCCTTTCTGCCGTTCCTGTTTGTGTTCTTCGCTTCAGAGTTCTTTTCCACCATGGGGACTACCCTGGCGGTGGGCGGCGAAGCGGGCCTGCTGGATGAAGAAGGCAATATGCCGCATATCAATCGTCCGTTTATGGTCGACTCGATCGCCGCAGCCGTTGGCCCCTGGCTGGGTATCCCTGCGGCAACCGCGCTGATTGAATCTTCGGCGGCAGCGGAGGCTGGCGGAAAAACCGGGTTAACCGCGCTGTCGGCGGCGGTGATGTTCCTCCTGATGCTGCTGTTTACTCCGATAGCGCTGATGATTCCAAAAGAAGCTACCGCGCCTGCGCTGATCCTGATTGGCCTGAACATGTTCAGCGGCCTGCGCAAAGTGGATCTGGCAAACTTTACCGACGGCCTGCCGGTGCTGATGATGGTAATGATTACCCTGATTGCCAACAGCTTCGGTACCGGGATCGCAGGTGGCCTGCTGTTTTATGTGGTCATTAAGACCATTGCCGGGAAGTGGCGGGAAATCCCCATCGGCCTGTGGATCCTTGCGATTCCGCTGGTGTACTACTTTGCCACGCTGGTGAAACATTAAGAGTCGTGTCGGGAAAGTCCCGGCTCGCGGCGTAAACGCCTTAGCCGGGCTACCGGACTGAATCCGTAGCCCTGCTAAGCGCAGCGCGAGCAGGGGTATTCCCTGGGCTAGCAAACCTGCTCAGCGCAGCGCCATCCGTGAACTGACCGCTTCGCACGCTTCTTTCACCGCCTCATACAGCAGCCGCACCGCAGGCGAAAGCTGTTTGCGGTGCGGACAAATCATATTCAGCGGCACCACATCTCCCTGATACTGCGGCAACAGTATCTGCAGCCTGCCTTCGCGAAGATCATCGCCGACATCAAGCTCAGACTTGAACGCAATCCCCTCCCCGGCAACAGCCAGACGGCGAATCACCTCAGCATCATCGCTGACAACAGGGCCGGAAACCTGCGCGTAATGCACTTTACCCTCAAGGCTCAGCGGCCAGCGATCGAACGCCCTGCCGCGCAGCAGGTAAATTAGCGCATTGTGCCGGGATAAATCTTCCAGCGTCTGCGGTTCGCCATGTTCCGCTATCCAGGCGGGAGAAGCCACCAAGACCCGACGGTTCTCCGGCGCCACCGGCAGGGAAATAAACGAAGCGTCATCGTTGTCGCCGTAGCGGAACGCAATGTCCACCGGGTCCTTAAACACATCGGTCCGATGATCGGAAAACAGAATCCGTAAACGCAGTCCGGGATAGCGCTGGCGAAAATCGCGAAACACGCGCAGAAGCAGATTGCGGCCAAGATCGGAAGGCACGGCAATTTGTAACGTACCGCGAACTTCATCATCAGGAGTGTGTATTTTTTGCAGCCCGGCGTGAAGGGTATCGAGCATTTGAGTGGCGTAGGGCAGCCAGGTCTCCCCTTCCTGCGTCAGGCGTAGACTCCGCGTCGAACGGGCAAAAAGACGAATATTCAGCGTCGTCTCCAGGCGCTTGATTGCCGCGCTAACCTGCGCGGGCTGCTGCCCGGCCTCGCGCGCAGCCTCGCTGAAGCTGCTTAACGCCGCCGCGCGAACAAACAATGCCAGATCTTCCAGCCTGAACATAATGTCTCCCGAACCCGGATTATTCTCAAAACCAATGCCTGGCGCCTGAAAGCAGCGCGCCATCGCCGTTTGCTTACACTTTTCACTAAACCAAAGCTTGCCATTACCTTGATGTATCAGGAATCATACGAGGCTGCGATTTCGTGTCCAGGATAATAATGGGGAAATTATGCGTAAAACAAAAATGATGCTTCTGGGCGTACTGTTGGCCTGCACCAGTGGAGCATGGGCTGCGACCGGCGACGGTATCCAGAAATATGAGCTGGATGGGGTTACCGCAGACTTCAAACAATTCCGCATCGGCGATACCGTACCGCCGATGTATCTGACGCCAGAATACAATATCAAACAGTGGCAGCAGCGTAATCTGCCTGCGCCGGATGCCGGTACCCGCTGGACCTATATGGGCGGCAGCTATGTGCTGATTACCGAAACCGAGGGGAAAATCCTCAAAATCTATGACGGCGAGATTTTCTATCATCGCTAAAAATAAAACGCCAGCGCGCTGTTGTTGCCGCTGGCGTTTCCTTTTACAGGACTAAAGCGTTATTCGTTAAAGCGGTTTTGTTTTTGCATAAATTCCTCAACAGCAATATATGAAGCCACTTGTTCATACAGCATTAAAATACTTAATATCAAATCTCCGCCGCTGCGCAGCAAATCATCCGGGGCAGCACGGTTATTTTGTTGCGATAAAAACACGATCTGTTCAAAAATCTCGCGATACTCACCACACGCGCCAATCGGGATCTCAGTTAACGAGATATTTTCCTGGCAATAACGCATTGCGTCAGCGGCTTTTTCCGGCAGAGTGCGCGCATGCATAAAAATAACCAGTAGTTCTCGTAACTTAGCGATTAGAGCAATATTATTCATCATTCACCCCGGAAATTCAGAACGGCTACATATTCCTTCCATCGTTTTTATTTACGTATGACTGATGACTGCCATTTTTCGCCAAATGAAAAAACCAAAATAAAATGCCAGCGCGGCGAATTAAGATACTTCACTGCTATATGAGTAAAGCTCGCATAACTACCTTTGAAAAACAATGTTAAAAATATGTTTTATTGATTAATCGCAACATCATTAAATATGAATATAAATAATTAATATTTAATACTCATTCTATTTGCAAGATGATTATCTCATCCGGAGAAAAAGAGCGTCGAAGGAGAAAAAAAACCGCACGACGCAAAGCGCCGTACGGCTCTGAAGGCTGAGGTAATTAAACCGCGCGGAAGGCTATCTCACCGGGGATGACTTCTCCCTGCCAGTACAGCTGCGCCGCAACGCGGTCTGCCAGCAGACGATAGGTCTCGGTAAACTCGCTTTCTGGGCGCGCAACCACCGTCGGAGTCCCCTTATCAAGGTCTTCACGCAAGGTGATATGCAGCGGCAGCTGGCCTAACAGCTGAGTACGATACTTCTCGGCCAGCTTTTGCGCGCCGCCGGTACCAAAGATAGGCTCATGGTGCCCACAGTTGCTGCAGATATGCATGCTCATGTTTTCCACGATACCCAGCACCGGTACTTCGACTTTTTCAAACATCACGATGCCTTTTTTAGCGTCGATCAGCGCGATATCCTGCGGTGTGGTCACCACTACCGCGCCGGTGACCGGAATGTTCTGCGCCAGCGTCAGCTGAATGTCACCGGTGCCCGGCGGCATATCCAGTACCAGATAATCGAGATCCGGCCACAGCGTTTCCTGCAGCATCTGCATCAGCGCCTTACTGGCCATCGGGCCGCGCCACACCATCGCGTTATCATCGGTCACCAGATAGCCGATGGAGTTGGTGGCGAGGCCGAATTTCATAATCGGCGCCATATGGGTGCCGTCCGGCGAGGTCGGACGCTGGTCCTCCGCGCCGAGCATGGTGGGAATTGACGGGCCGTAGATATCGGCATCCAGGATACCGACTTTTGCGCCTTCCGCCGCCAGCGCCAGCGCCAGGTTGACCGCAGTAGAGGATTTACCCACTCCACCCTTACCGGAGCTGATGGCGATAATGTTTTTCACGCCGTTGATACCGGGCTGGTTTTTTACCCGCTGAAGCGTAGCGATGCTGTGCGTCAGCTTCCAGTCAATGGCTTTGGCGCCGGTAATGCGCAGCAGCTCGGCGCTGCACTGCTCTTTGAGCACCTCAAACGCGCTATTCCAGACGAACGGCATCTGAATTTCAATGTGCACGGTCTCGTCCAGCCAGGCAACATGATGCAGCGCCTTCAGCGTCGTGAGGTTATGTTTCAGGGTTGGGTGCTGGAAATTAGCCAGGGTCCCGGCGACCATAGCACGCAGACGCTCGGGGGATTTGGCCTGGGATTGCGAACTCATCCCGACTCCTTTGTTATTGTGAGTTGAATCTTGTGCGTTAAGTTTACCTTAAAGGGAATAATTCCCCCACAATAAGCTTTAGGCTTACCAAATTATTGCCTTTGCGGTAACATCAAAAACCCTTTTTTCAATAGAAGATGTAATGCCCACTATGACTCAAGTCGCGAAAAAAATTCTGGTAACGTGCGCGCTGCCGTACGCAAACGGCTCAATCCACCTCGGCCACATGCTGGAGCACATCCAGGCTGATGTCTGGGTCCGTTACCAGCGAATGCGCGGCCACGAGGTCAACTTCATCTGCGCCGACGACGCTCACGGCACCCCGATCATGCTGAAAGCACAGCAGCTCGGGATCACGCCGGAACAGATGATTGGCGAAATGAGTCAGGAGCATCAGACCGATTTTGCTGGCTTCGACATCAGCTATGACAACTATCACTCCACGCACAGCGATGAAAACCGCGAGCTGTCGGAGCTTATCTATACGCGCCTGAAAGAGAACGGTTTTATCAAAAACCGCACCATTTCTCAGCTCTACGACCCGGAAAAAGGCATGTTCCTGCCGGATCGCTTTGTGAAAGGCACCTGTCCGAAGTGTAAATCGCCGGATCAGTACGGTGATAACTGCGAAGTGTGCGGTGCGACCTACAGCCCGACCGAGCTTATCGAGCCGAAATCGGTGGTTTCCGGCGCGACGCCAGTAATGCGTGATTCCGAGCACTTCTTCTTCGATCTGCCGTCATTCAGTGAAATGCTGCAGGCGTGGACCCGCAGCGGCGCGCTGCAGGAACAGGTGGCGAACAAAATGCAGGAGTGGTTCGAGTCTGGCCTGCAGCAGTGGGATATCTCCCGCGATGCGCCGTACTTTGGCTTTGAAATTCCAGACGCGCCGGGCAAATACTTCTACGTCTGGCTGGACGCGCCGATCGGTTACATGGGCTCCTTCAAGAACCTGTGCGACAAACGCGGCGATACCGTCAGCTTCGACGAATACTGGAAGAAAGACTCTACCGCCGAGCTCTATCACTTTATCGGTAAAGATATCGTTTATTTCCACAGCCTGTTCTGGCCAGCCATGCTGGAAGGCAGCAGCTTCCGCAAGCCGACCAACCTGTTCGTACACGGCTACGTGACGGTCAACGGCGCGAAGATGTCCAAATCGCGCGGAACCTTCATTAAAGCCAGCACCTGGCTGAAGCATTTTGACGCCGACAGCCTGCGTTATTACTACACCGCCAAGCTCTCGTCGCGTATCGATGATATCGACCTGAACCTGGAAGACTTCGTGCAGCGCGTCAATGCCGACATCGTTAACAAAGTGGTGAACCTCGCCTCGCGTAACGCCGGATTTATCAATAAGCGTTTTGACGGCGTGCTCTCCGCCGAGCTGGCCGATCCGGCGCTCTATAAAACCTTCACCGATGCGGCAGCAAGCATTGGCGAAGCATGGGACAGCCGCGAGTTCGGTAAGGCTATCCGCGAAATCATGGCGCTGGCCGACGTGGCTAACCGCTACGTTGACGAACAGGCTCCCTGGGTGGTCGCAAAACAGGAAGGCCGCGATGCCGACCTGCAGGCCATTTGTACCATGGGCCTGAATATGTTCCGCGTACTGATGACCTGGCTGAAGCCGGTGCTACCGCAGCTGGCCGCCCGCGCCGAAGCGTTTCTCAACGGTGAACTGAGCTGGGATGCTATTCAGCAGCCGCTGCTCGGACACAGGGTTAATACCTTTAAAGCGCTGTACAACCGCCTTGAAATGAAACAGGTGGAAGCGCTGGTCGAAGCGTCGAAAGAAGAGGTGAAAGCGCTCTCTGCGCCGGTTACCGGCCCGCTGGCTGACGATCCGATTCAGGAAACCATCACCTTTGACGATTTCGCCAAAGTGGATATGCGTATCGCGCTGATTGAAAACGCCGAGTTCGTTGACGGTTCCGACAAGCTGCTGCGCCTGACGCTGGATCTCGGCGGCGAGAAGCGCAACGTTTTCTCCGGCATCCGTTCCGCCTACCCGGATCCGCAGGCGCTGATCGGCCGACTGACGGTAATGGTCGCCAACCTCGCGCCGCGGAAAATGCGCTTCGGTATATCTGAAGGCATGGTGATGGCGGCAGGCCCTGGCGGGAAAGATATCTTCCTGCTCAGCCCGGACAGCGGCGCTCAGCCAGGCCAGCAGGTCAAGTAATTCCGCATAAGGCGCTGCTTCGGCAGCGCTTTTTTTATTTAATAAATTCTGAAAATTGGATTCTTGTTATCTCCCACCCTCGGCGTTCCTGCCAATAGCTGTTAGCATCAACGCCAGACTGGATAAAAACACAGGGACGTAGATGAAAACCTTTATTTATCATGATGAAAAATCACATAAATTCTGGGCAGTTGAGCAGCAGAGTAGCGAGCTGCATTTAAGCTGGGGCAAGGTTGGCACCCACGGTCAGAGCCAGATTAAAACCTTTGCCGACGCGGCGGCGGCCAGTAAAGCCGAACAGAAGTTAATTAATGAAAAAACCCGCAAAGGCTACGTTGAGGATACCGCAGCAGCGCAGCCTGCAGCCGCCAGCCCGCCTGCGGAAATAGCCTCGCCGGCAGCCGCCCCGCAGCCGAATTCCTCCCCTGCGCCTGCTGGCATTATTCGCCCATGGCTGGCGGACGATGCCGAGCTGGCTTTATCAGACGAGCTGCTTCAGGAAGCCCTCCCCTCGCGGCTCTATCCCGGCGAAGCCATTGCCGCCCCGGAGGAGAGTAAGCTGATGGATCTCGGCAAAGAGATTCATCAACAATCAGGGAAAGTCGTCACTTTCAGCTATGCCGACTGCTCCGCGTACTGGCAGCAAATCATCAACGAAGCCCTTACGGATGGCCAGCTCTCGCCTGCGGCGCTGGCGGTTCAGGTCGCGGTGACCACCCGCCGCGGCTGGTACAGAGATGATAATTCCGGTCTGATGGACGAGATTGTTTACGTCTACGGACTGGAATACGCCACCGAGGTATTTATTGCCCTGCAGCACATTGAATTTGATTACAATTATCAAACCGTTCAGGTCACGTTCCGTTCTCAACCCACCGATGCTCGCGGGCCATCGATGCTCGACATACGCCTGCGCGCGCATCTGGCTCTTGCCGATGAAGCGCTTTGGCAGCGCTGCGTTGATAAACTAATCTCTGCATTACCGGATATGCCCATCGGGCAGCAGCCGCTGGTCGCGCTTTTACTGCCGGAACGCCAGGATATCGTGAACGACATCGCTCAGCGGGTACTGGCGCACAAAAATGTGAAAACGGCGGAGTGGCTGAAGCTGGTGGCCCGTGACCCGCAGGTCGTCAACGCGCTGGAGCCCTACCGGGCGGAAAATCTGTTCAACGATTATTATCACGGCAGCGTCTGGAACGTCACGGTGATGCGCGAGCAGGGCGTTGCCGGCATCGCCCGCTTTGCGCCCTACGTTCAGGATGACCTGTGCGGAGACCTTGTCAGTAATGTTAACCATCCGCAGGCGCTGATGCAGCTGATTCGCGTGAGTGAACAAGGGAAACGCTGCCATGAGCGAATGTCCAGGGCCAGCGCCCGCTTCCCGCACGCGGCCCTGGCGGCGCTGGCAGAACTGCTGGTTCAGAAAGAAGAAAAACGCTGGCGCATTATGCTGATGACCCTGCTGAGCGCACAGCCGGAGCTAGCCGCGCAAATTTCGCCCTGGCTCTCTGCCCAGGCCGCATCTCTGCTCAACGCCTGCCAACAGCAATTAAATCAGCAGACCGACTGCGCCGGAGCCGATATCCTGCCGCTGCTGCTGCTCTCCCCGCCGTGGGCAGCAAAAAAGAAAAAACCGTCGGTCCCCCAGCTCAGCTTAACGCCGCTGGCGTTAGAACCCGTGTGTATGCTGACGGAAGAGGCAGCCAAAGCGCTTCTTGCACAGCGTAGCTGGTATGCCAGCCAGGTGGAGATGGGCAAACAGGAGGATGAAAAAGAGTACCTTACGCGGCTGGGGTTCAGAAGCTGGAGCCACAAAAACGATCGTTATGAAAAGGCGTCCGATCTGGTGGTCGATGCCTGGCAGCGGCAGGATTACCCTGCGCTTATCGCCGAATTCAAAGCATACCACTCCCCCTCCCCGGGGGAATGGAAGCTTTATATGCTCGCCTCTCTTCCCGCAGAGCGAGCAGCTCAGGCCTGGAATACGCTGAGTAAAGAACCCCACACCGGCGCGGAATATGTGATGTCGTATCTGCGTCTTGCCGGGCTACCGGGTTTTGTTAACGCTCTCTCGCGCTATCCGCAGGAAAATTTGTCGGTCGCTATCTGGTTTGCCGCCAGCGAGCTGGCTCCTGTCGTCGCCCGCGCTTTTAACAAGCTTAAATCGCTGCGTGAAGTGGCCCGCGAGTGGCTGCTGACCTACCCTGAACACGCGATTACCGGGCTGCTGCCTGCCGCCCTTGGCAAAGCGGGCGAAGCGCAGGACAGCGCGCGTCTGGCTATACGCTTGCTGATCGATAACGGCCATCAGCCTCTGCTTGAGCAGGTTTCCCGGCGCTACAATCAGCCGGAGGTGATGGAGGCGGTCAGCGCGCTACTGGCACTCGATCCGCTGGATAACCATCCGACTAAAATTCCGCCGTTGCCCGCGTTTTACCAGCCCGCGCTATGGACCCGTCCTCTGCTGCGGGAACAGGGTCTTGCCTTGCCGAATGAAGCCTTAAAAACCCTTGGCGAAATGCTGCGTTTCCCGACGGATGAAAGCATTTACCCCGGCCTGCAGCTGGTCAAAGAGCTCTGCACTGCAGAATCGCTTGCTGCCTTCGCCTGGGATCTGTTCAGTGCCTGGCAAACCGCCGGCGCGCCGTCGAAAGAGAGCTGGGCTTTTACCGCACTGGGGCTCTTTGGCAACGACGATACCGCCCGCGCGCTCACCCCGCTGATCCGCGCCTGGCCGGGCGAATCCCAGCATAAACGCGCCACCGTCGGGCTGGATATACTTACCGCCATCGGCACGGATATCGCCCTGATGCAGCTGAACGGCATCGCCCAGAAGCTCAAATTTAAAGCCCTGCAGGAGCGCGCCAGAGAAAAGATCGGCGATATTGCCGAAAGCCGTGAGCTGACGGTAGAAGAACTGGAAGATCGCCTCGCGCCCGATCTGGGTCTGAACGATGATGGTACGCTAACCCTCGATTTCGGCCCACGGCACTTCGTCGTTAGCTTTGATGAAGCGCTGAAGCCATACGTGCGCGATGAAAACGGCAGCCGTCTTAAAGACTTACCGAAGCCGAATAAAAGTGATGATAACGCGCTGGCTACCGATGCCGTTAATCGTTATAAAGCCCTGAAGAAAGACGCACGTACGATTGCCGCCCAGCAAATTGCGCGTATGGAGTCAGCCATGTGCCAGCGCCGCCGCTGGACGGCAAAGAACTTCCATCAGTTTCTGGTCGCTCATCCACTGGTGCGCCACTTGACCCGTCGCCTGGTTTGGGGGGTCTACGGAGCCGACAACACGCTGCTGGCCTGCTTCCGCGTGGCGGAAGACAATAGCTACAGCACCGCCGATGACGACCTGTTCACCCTGCCGCAAGGCGATATCCGCATCGGCCTGCCGCACCTGCTGGAGATGCCTGCGCAAGACGCCGCTGCCTTCGGCCAGCTGTTCGCTGATTATGAGCTGCTGCCGCCGTTCCGTCAGCTTGACCGCAACTGCTACACCCTGACGCCCGCAGAGCTTTCCGCAACCGAACTCACCCGCTGGGCGGGGCGTAAATGCCCGAGCGGCCGCGTGATAGGTCTGGCGAACAAAGGCTGGCTGCGCGGCGAGCCGCAGGACGGAGGCTGGATTGGCTGGATGCTCAAACCTCTGGGAGAGTGGGCGCTGGTGATGGAGATCGACGAAGGCTTCGCCGTAGGTTTGCTGCCGGATGAACTCAGCGCGGAACAGCTCTTAAGCAAGGTCTGGCTCTATGCCGGAAAAGCGCATCAGTACGGCTGGGGGGGTAATGCTCCACAGCAGGCGACGTTCTCAGTGCTGGATAGCGTCACCATCAGCGAACTTATCAACGATATTGACGGACTGTTTGAGTAGAACAAGGAACGTATATGCCTGGCACGATAGCCCCGCCCTGCTTGGTATTGTCCATCCGTCGGAACTGAGTGATGAGATGCGAGCGGCGTTTGAACGCATCTTTGCCGATGACCAGCTGTTGCCGCCACTCCAGCAGCTGATGCGCGGTACGGTGCTCTTAACGCCAGCGGAAGCGGCCAGCTATTGGGGATCCGCAACGGCGGCTGGTGGCAGGCTAATGAACATAGCTTCTGTTACGATCTGCCTCCCCACCGTCTGATACTGGAGGTGGCTCCGGGGTTTGTTCACTACAACATGGATGCCAGGGCGAGCCAGCAATTCATCGCTATCACGCTTAATAAAGGTGAACCACACACTCCACTTTCAACGCTCTCCCCCCGGGATCTGAGCGAAGCGCTAAGCTCGGTGGAGCTCATCTTCCGCCAGAGCCAATAAGAGGGATAAATCGTTCGGCAGTTTATTTAAATACCGGTGAATAAAATAAACTGCCGAAGTTGCAGCATTTAGTACGTGGAGCAACCTGTATCCTGCGCCTCTCATTTCACAACGGTAATTAACCCGCCACCGCACAATCAGATACGCATAGAATAATCTTTTATCTCATAACGCTGTCTTTTTAAGGAAGAAACGATGACACAACAGGAAAAACATCTTCAGCGCCCCCCGGCCGCCGTACTGTACGCCGATGAACTCGCGCGGCTGCGACAGGATGATCCTCATCCTTGCCCGCCAGGCTGGCAGTTAAGCCTGCCTGCGGCGCGCGCGTTTATCCTCGGCGATAGCGCTCGCGACATCAGCCGTAAAGTGGTTATCAGCCCCGCCGCCGTCGAGCGAATGCTGGTCACGCTGGCTACCGGGCGCGGCCTGATGCTGGTCGGCGAGCCGGGAACGGCAAAATCGCTGCTCTCAGAGCTGCTGGCTACCGCCATCTGCGGTGACGCCGGACTCACCATCCAGGGCGGTGCGGCGATTACTGAAGATCAGATTAAATACGCCTGGAACTATGCGCTGTTGATCAATCAGGGACCGTCGGCGCAGGCTCTCGTCCCCGCCCCTCTCTATCAGGGCATGCGCGACGGCAAAATCGTCCGCTTTGAAGAGATCACCCGTACGCCGCTGGAGGTTCAGGACTGCCTGCTGGGGATGCTCTCCGATCGCGTAATGGCGATCCCGGAGCTGACCGGCGACGATAGCCTGCTCTATGCCCGCGCCGGGTTCAACATCATTGCCACCGCCAATACCCGCGATCGCGGTGTAAACGAAATGAGCGCGGCGCTCAAACGCCGTTTCGACTTCGAGACCGTCTTTCCGATTATGGATTTTCAGCAGGAGCTGGAGCTGGTGGCTAACGCGTCTGCACGACTGCTGGAGCACAGCGGTATCCCGCATAAAGTGCCCGACGCCATCCTGGAACTACTGGTTCAGACCTTCCGCGACCTGCGCGCCGACGGCGGTAAGAAAACCACAATGGATACCCTCAATGCCATTATGTCTACCGCCGAAGCGGTCAACGTCGCCCACGCCGTCGGCGTACGCGCCTGGTTTCTCGCCGGTCGCGCCGGAGAGCCCGCCGACCTTGTAGACTGCATCGCCGGTACGATTGTCAAAGATAACGAAGACGACCGGGCCCGCCTGCGCCGCTATTTTGAGCAGCGCGTCGGTACGCATAAAGAAGCCCACTGGCAGGCCTATTATCAGGCCCGCCACCGCCTGCCGTGAGGGAACACGCATGCCAGAGCAGCCGTTAATTATCGGCGTTCGACACCACAGCCCGGCCTGCGCCAGGCTGGTGAAACAACGAATAGAGCAAACGCGTCCGCGCTACGTTCTGATTGAAGGTCCGGTGGATTTTAATCATCGCCTGGATGAGCTTTTTTTACCTCATCAGCTGCCTGTCGCCATTTACAGCTACTGCCAGCAGCAGAATGGCGGCGCGGCCGGACGTAGCGGCTGGACGCCGTTCGCCGAATTCTCGCCGGAGTGGCAGGCGCTGATGGCCGCGCGGGCGGCAGGAGCCCACATCCGCTTTATTGATTTACCTCTCTGGGCACAGGACGACGATGACGACGATCCTTCTGATGCTCGCCGCGCCGATGACCAGCAGCGCCTGTTCGAGGCCTGTGGAATGGAGAATACCGACACGCTTTGGGACCATCTGTTCGAAGATGAAAACCAGCGCGCCGGGCTGGAGCGGGCGCTGGAGGCCTGGTTTATCCAGCTGCGCGGCACCAGCATCGGCGGTGAAAACAGCCGTCGGCGGGAAGCTTATATGGCCCGCTGGCTGGCATGGGCAATGCAGCAAAACGACGGCCCGGTAATAGCGATCTGCGGCGGCTGGCACGCTCCGGCGTTAGCTACCCGGTGGCAGAGTTTCCGTGGACAAGCGCAGGAGCCTGAATACCCGTCCCCGCCGACCACCGATGCCGTCACCGGCTGCTATCTCACCCCCTATAGCGAAAAACGTCTCGACGTATTGACGGGCTATCTTTCCGGAATGCCGGCGCCGGTCTGGCAGCGCTGGTGCTGGCAGTTCGGCCAGCGCCTGGCCGGGGAACGGTTACTGAAAACCCTGGTCACGCGCCTGCGTCAGCGTCGCCTGCCGGCCTCGACCGCCGATTTGGCCGCCGCCCACCTGCGCGGCATGGCGCTGGCGCAGCTGCGCGGTCATACCCAGCCGCTGCGCTGCGACTGGCTTGATGCGCTCGCGGGATCGTTAATCAAAGAGGCGCTGAATGCGCCTCTCCCCTGGAGCTATCGCGGCGCGATCCATCCGCAAACCGATCCTATTCTGTTGGCCATCGTCGATGTGCTGGCAGGGGAGGATTTCGGCAAGCTCGCTCAGGGAACGCCGCTACCGCCGCTGCCGCAGGACGTCGAGCGCGAACTGGCGCGCGTCGGAATTACCCTCCCCGCCGACCCGATCCTCAACCGCTTCGATCCTGATGGATTAGCGAAAAGCCATGTCTTACACCGGCTGGCAATCCTCGAGATACCGGGGTTCCAGCTGCGTAAAGGCAGCGCGGTGACGCTTTCCGGCGATGGCGAAGAGAGCTGGGGGCTGTTTCGAACCATGGAACAGCACGCCGTTCTGATTGAAGCCGCCCGCTACGGCGCGTCCCTGGCGGATGCCGCCCGTCAGCGTCTGGAGGCGAATATTCTGGCGTCCGTCGGCATCAAAACTCTGGCCGCCAGTCTGAATCAGGCTGCTCTGGCGGGACTGTCCAGCTTCAGCCAGCAGATACTGGAACAGCTGGCGCAGCTGATTTCGCAAGAGAGTCAGTTTGCCGAAATGGGGCCGGCGCTGGAAGTGCTTTACGCCCTCTGGCAGCGGGATGATATTAGCGGCATGCAGAACGCCGCCGTGCTGGAAATCACGCTCAGCGCGGCGTTTGACCGGACGCTGTGGCTCTGCGAATCCAGCGGAGTCGCCGACGAGAAACAGTTTCACGCCCATCTGCATAGTTGGCAGATCCTGTGTCACATCCTGCGCGATTTACACAACGGCATCGTTTTAGCGGACGTATCGCTCAGCCCCGCCCTGGCGCTGCTTGAACGGCGCATTCACGCCGCCGATGCCGCCCCGCTTGACCGCGGCGCGGCGCTTGGCGCGCTACTCCGTCTTGAACATCCCGCCGCTACCGCCGAAACGGCGCTGGCTCTGCTGATGCAGCTGCCGCCGCAGCGCCTGGGAGAGGCGGCGCACGGCATGCTGGCGCTGGCGCGCCATCAGCTTGCCTGTCAGCCCGCCTTTATCGCCGGATTCAGCGGGCTTCTCGCCGGACTGACGGAGGATGAGTTTATTCTCGCGCTGCCGGATTTACGCGCGGCGATGGCCTGGCTGCCGCCTCGCGAACGCGGCATGCTAGCCCGCCAGGTGCTCGACCACTATCACATGACCATGCTGCCGGCGCATGCGCTACAGGCGTCGGTTTCCTGCTCTGCGGAGCAGCTAATTCATCACCAGCAGCTGGAACAGCAGGCGCTGGCGGCACTACGGCACTGGGGAGTACGCTAATGCATACGCTATCCGATCTTCTGACAACCCGCGAACTCCAGCGCTGGCGGCTGATTCTGGGCCAGGCCGCTGAAAACAGCCTCGGCGGTCTTGATGACCATGGTCGCCGGGTGGATCACGCCCTTGAGTGGCTGTATGGCCGCGACCCGCAGCGTTTGCAGCGGGGCGAGCGCCAGGGTGGACTGGAGGATTCCAATCTGACGACGCCGGAATGGATCAACGCCATTCATACGCTCTTCCCTCAGCCGGTTATTGAGCGCCTGGAGAGCGATGCGGTGCTGCGCTACGGTATTGACGAGGTGGTGACTAACCTGGACGTGCTGGAGCGCATCGAACCTTCCGAAAGCCTGCTGCGCGCGGTACTGCACACCAAACACCTGATGAATCCGGAAGTGCTGAACGCCGCCCGTAAGCTGGTGCAGCAGGTGGTGGAGCAAATTATGGCCCGGCTGGCAAAAGAGATTCGTCAGGCATTTTCCGGCGCTCGCGACCGACAGCGGCCGTCGCGCGTCCCTCTGGCGCGCAATTTCGACTTCAGGAAAACCCTGCGTGCCAACCTCAAACACTGGGACCCGCAGCGCGGCAAGCTATATATTGAGTCGCCAAAGTTTATCAGCCGCGTGAAACGCCATAGCGAAAAATGGCAGCTGATTTTACTGGTCGATCAGAGCGGCTCAATGGTCGACTCCGTTATCCATTCGGCGGTAATGGCTGCCTGCTTATGGCAGCTGCCAGGCATTCGCACGCACCTCGTGGCGTTTGATACCAGCGTGGTGGATCTCACACAGGACGTTGCCGACCCGGTTGAGCTGCTGATGAAAGTGCAGCTGGGAGGCGGCACCAATATCGCCCAGGCCGTAGAATACGCGCGACAGCTTATTGAACAGCCGCAAAAGAGCGTCATTGTGCTGGTGAGTGATTTTTTTGAAGGTGGAGCGAATTCGCTGTTGATTAACCAGGTAAAGCAGAGCGTACAAAGCGGCGTCAAAGTCCTCGGGCTGGCGGCGTTAGACAGCTCAGCGTCACCGAGTTACGACCATGAAATGGCCCAGGCGCTGGTCAACGTCGGGGCGCAAATCGCCGCCATGACGCCCGGCGAACTGGCCTCCTGGCTGGCGGAGAATCTACAATCATGATCCCTCTACGTCCTGAATTACTGGAGCTCACGCCGCAGGCGCTTATCGCCTTGAGCAACGCCGGATTCGTAAAACGCAGCCAAAAAGAGCTGGATAACGGCAACATCCCCGAGCTGAGCCAGGATGACAACGGTACGCTTACCGCCGTTTTTAGCGACGGCACTCGTACCCGGCTGGAAAAAGATCGGGCGCTAAAAGAGTCCAGCTGCACCTGCGGCGCCAGCGATATGTGCCGTCATCGCGTGATGCTGATCCTGAGCTATCAGCGCGCCAACGCCGGTCACGCGGCTCCTGGAGGAGAGCCAAACGCTGGCGAGCGCTGGCATCCCGGCCTGTGGCAGGAAGAGCTGTCCACCCTCCCCGAGTCCATTCTCAAGCGGGCGCAGCAGCTGGCGGATAAAGGACTGACGGTGGAATTATTCTGCCGTCCCAATGAAACGCCCTCGGCCAGGCTGCCGATGAGCGATGTACGTTTTTATTCCCGCAGCAGCATCCGCTTTGCCCGCTGCGACTGCGTGGACGGCTCGCTGTGCGAGCACATCGCGCTGGCGGTGCAGGCCTTCAGCGATGCCGAAGCCCAGCAGCCCGGCTTTACGCATCTGGTATGGCAAACCCGTAGCCGCAAGCTAGCCGCCCGCGGCGGGCCATTTGATACCGACGAAGGCGAGGCCTGCCGACAAAGCCTGCTCCAGCTCAGCCGGCTGCTATGGCAAAGCGGCGTCAGCCAGCCGCCGCTCGGCTTCGAAGCCGCGTTTACCCGCGCGCAGAGAACCGCGCACCGGGCCAACTGGCGCTGGGTCGTTGGCGCGCTTGCCGAGCTTCGTGAATCCGTGGATGCTTTCCAGCAGCGTGGCAGCCACTACTCACCAGAACAGCTGCTCGCCCAGCTGGCAGGCCTTAACGCCCGTCTGGAGAGCGCCGATCGGATGGCGCAGCTTGCCGAGGCTAATCAGACTCCCCCTCTGCCGTGGCGTACCGTCGTCGGGCTGGGTATTGTCGGTGAAGCGCAGCTCGACCATGTGCGGCTCATTTCTCTTGGCATGCGCGTCTGGCAGGATAACCAACGGTACGGCTTGCGTATCTGGTTTAGCGATCCGGATACCGGCAGCATTCTGCATCTGTCGCGCAGCTGGCCGCTGGGCGAGCGGGCGCAGAATCCGCTATGGCAGCGCCGCCTGTTTTCCTTTCAGGCCGGCACGCTGGCTGGCGGGCAAATTATTACTCAGTCAGCGCGTCGTAATGCCAGCGGCGAGCTGCTGCTGGGCGCACGCCACCGCCTGAGCAGCAACGTTCCGCTGATGGAAAACGCCTGGCTTTTACTCAATGCTCCGCTGCGGCAGGCGGGAGTTGCGGCGCTGCGTAAGTATCTGCGCCAGCGCGCTCCGGCCTGGGTACGTCCGCTTAATCAGGTTGATAACCTGTTTATTTTGCCGGTAGATTCCTGCATCGCCGTCGGGTGGGACGCCGCGCGGCAAACGCTGGATGCGCAGGTTCTCAGCGGCGAGGGAGAAGATAACGTTTTACACTTATCCCTTCCTGCCTCCGCCAGCGCACCGTATGCCGTTGAGCGAATGGCGGCGCTGCTCAGACAAGAAGACGATCCGCTGGTTATGGTTTCCGGGTTGGTTAGCTTTAATCACGGACGGCTTTGCCTGGAGCCGCTGGTGATGATGACCCGTTCTCGCGCCTGGGCGCTGAATGCCGAACCGTCCTCCGTCGGACCATTGCCTGCTGGCGATGCCATGCTGCCGCGTGCAATGGCTCAAAGTCTGTTGCAGCGCGCCCGGTCGCTGCTGATCCAGATCCTGCATAACGGCCTGCGCTATCAGCAAAAGGGGCTGTTTCGCGAGGCTAAAGCGTTGAGCGACGATTTAACGAACAATGGTTTTCCCCATCTTGCGCACCTGCTGCGCCAGCTGGGAGAAAGCGAAACAGAGACAACTACGGATACGCTCAGCGCCATCGCGCAACTCTGTATACAATTAGATGTGATGCTTGATTAACAAGGAATGATAATGAAATTTAACCGCAGGATTACCGCAGTGCTGGGCGCAACCCTGGTGATGGCCGCGCTTATGGGCTGTGATAACAAAAAAGATGATGTCAAGGCGTTTAGCAACACCATGAACGGCGTTGATCTCACCTTCACCTACCACTACAAAGGCGATCTCGTCACCCGCCAGGACGCGGAAAATAAGATCCCCTATAAATCCCTTGGAGTGAGCAACGAGGAGCAGGCGCGCAAGATAATCGATCCCATCGGCGCGGCTTACAGCAACATTAAGGGCGTGACGCACAGCGTGGACTATAAAGAGACCTACGCGCAGGAGCATCTCTCCATCGACTTCAATCAGGTTAAAATCAGCGAGCTGTGTAAACTGCCGGGGGCAAGCTTTACCGACTGCTCACAGAAATCTATTTCGCTGAGCGAATCGGAGAAAATGCTGAAGTCTCAGGGATTTAAAGAGGTGAAATAATGGCCAGACGCCGCTCAATCCCGGCTAAGGCGTTTACGCCGCCAGCCGGGAAAACTCATCAGGATTTCGCGTGTTCGCGCTCGGTCAGCCCACGCAGGAAGTAGCGCAGAAACTGATCCCCGCATTCGCGGAAGTTTTTATGCTCAGGGGCGCGCATCATGGCGGTAATTTCCGGCATTGAGACGCGGAATTTCTGCTGGGTAAGAATAGCGAGGATATCATCCGTCTTCAGGGAGAAGGCGATGCGCAGCTTTTTCAGCACCACATTGTTATTTACCCGCCGCTCCACCGACAGCGGCGGCGCGGATTCATCTTTACCGCGTTTGTCGTAAATCAGGCCGTTAAGGAAATTCGACAACACGATATCCGGGCAGCGCACAAACCCCTCTTCGTCTTCTTTTTTCAGCCAGGGTACCAGCTGTTCCGCGCTGACCGGCGCATCCGCCAGCGCAAAAATACGTACCAGGCCGCTGTTATTGGTTTTCAGGGTGTAGCGCAGGCTACGTAAGATATCGTTACTGATCATATTGCCTTCATGATGAAAAAATCTGCCGCTCAGTCTATCACGATTCCGCCTTTTTACAGCCCAATCGCCTCTTTCAGGCTTTTCAGGTAGCGGCGGCTGACCGGCACCGTTTGCCCGGCGCGCATCAGCAGCTCCGCCTGGCCGTTCTCCTCAAAACGGATCTCCTTGAGATGGGACATGTTGACCAGGTACTGGCGATGGCAGCGCAGCAGCGGCGTGCGGCTCTCAAGGGTGCGCAGGGTGAGCTCGGTGAAACCCTCCTTCCCTTCGCAGTCGGTCACGTAAATCCCGCTCATCCGGCTGCTGACGAAGGCCACGTCTTCCATCTGCAGCAACCAGATCCGGCTGTGTCCGGTACAGGGAATATATTTCAGCGCCTGCTGGGTATCATCAAGCACGGTCATATCCTGCAGGCTGCGCTCCTGGCGCAGGCGAGCCAGCGTTTTTTCCAGCCTGGTGGACTCTATCGGCTTAAGTAAATAGTCGAAGGCGTGCTCTTCAAAGGCTTTTACCGCGTACTCGTCGAAGGCGGTGAGAAAAACAATATACGGGCGATGCTCCGGATCGAGCATACCGACCATTTCCAGACCGCTGATCCGCGGCATCTGAATATCCAGAAACAGCACGTCCGGACGCAGCTTATGTACCGCGCCGATCGCCTCTACGGCATTTCCGCATTCGCCGACGATCTCAATATCAGGCTGGGTCTCCAGCAAAATACGCAGGTTTTCACGGGCCAGCGGCTCGTCATCGACAATTAATACTTTTAACATGCGCTTTCCTCCAGAGGCAGTCTCAGCGTGACGCGGGTAAAGCATTCCGGCTCACAGGTGACGGTAATCCCGCAGTCGGCGCCGAAGCGCGCCCGCAGCCGTCGGTCAACCAGATTCATGCCCAACCCGCTGGCGCTGGGTTTGTCCTGATACAACCCGGCGTTATCTTCGATATCCAGCTGCAGCCAGCGTTCGTGCTGGCTGGCGCGAATGGTGATTTCGCCCACCCCAAGGTGCTGCGACGTTCCGTGTTTAATGGCGTTTTCAACTATCGGCTGCAGGGTAAAAGCCGGCAGCTGGTGCTGCCCCAGCGCTTCAGGTACCAGCATCTGAATCTGCAGATTGGCCTGAAAACGCGCTTTCTCAATTTGCAAATAGGCGTTCACATGCTCAATTTCATCCGCCAGGGTAACGATTTCCGCAGGCCGCTTCAGGTTTTTGCGGAAAAAGGTCGACAGATACTGCACCAGCTGCCCGGCCTGATCGCTATCGCGGCGAATCACCGCTTTTAGCGTGTTGAGCGCGTTGAACAGGAAGTGCGGATTCACCTGGGCGTGCAGCAGCTTGATTTCCGATTGCGTTAACAACGCTTTTTGCCGTTCATACTGGCCGGCCAGGATCTGCGCCGACAGCAGCTGCGCAATCCCCTCCCCCAGCGTGCGGTTAATGGAGCTAAACAGGCGATTCTTGGCTTCATAGAGCTTAATCGTGCCGATCACCCGCTGGTTTTCGCCGCGCAGCGGGATAACCAGCGTGGAGCCCAGTTTGCAGTTGGGATGAATCGAGCAGCGATAAGGCACTTCATTACCGTCGGCGTAGACAACCTCGCCGGTATCTATCGCCTTTTGGGTATATAGCGAAGAGATAGGTTTGCCGGGAAGATGGTGATCGTCGCCAATTCCGGTAAACGCCAGCAGCTTGTCGCGGTCGGTTATCGCCACCGCACCGATATCCAGCTCCTGAATCAGCACCTGCGCCACCTTCATGCTGTTCTCTTCATTAAACCCCTGGCGCAGGATCCCTTCGGTCGAGGCGGCAACCTTCAGCGCCGTAGCCGAGAAAGCCGAGGTATATTTTTCAAACATTGCGCGCTTATCCAGCAGGATGCGCATAAACAGCGCCGCGCCGACGGTATTAGTGACCATCATAGGCGCGGCGATACTCTGAACCAGGTGCAGGGCGTCTTCAAACGGACGAGCGATCAGCAAAATAATAAGCATCTGCACCATTTCCGCCACGAAGGTGATAGCGCCAGCGGTCAGCGGGCTGAATACTTTATCCGGCCGTCCGCGTTTAACCAGAATACTGTGCACCAGGCCGCCGAGCAGCCCTTCGACGATGGTGGATACCATGCAGCTCAGCGCCGTCATGCCGCCCATCGAGTAGCGATGAAGCCCGCCGGTCAGCCCCACCAGACCGCCGACCACCGGCCCGCCCAGCAGGCCGCCCATCACCGCGCCAATGGCTCGCGTGTTGGCGATTGAGTCTTCGATATGCAGGCCGAAGTAGGTACCCAGAATACAAAAAATGGAGAAGGTAACGTAGCACAGCAGCTTGTGCGGTAGTCGGACGGTGACCTGCATTAACGGGATAAACAGCCGCGTTTTGCTCATCAGCCACGCAATGACCAAAAACACGCACATCTGCTGAAGCAGCAGCAACACCAGATCGAACTCGTACATACCCGCAGACCACACTTCATTTGAAAGCGCGTAACATACACTGCTTGCTTATAACTTTCTTTGAAGCAATACATGAAAATGATAATTCATGTTCCGGATCACATTTCTTAGCGTCTCGCCTGCCCTTTTTTGTACAAAAAACAAGCAAAATTTTCCCGTTCGCTTAACAGCTTCTACAGTTAAGAGAGGAGAACCCAGCGGGAGGAGAAAATGACGCTTTATACTATTGGCGAAGTTGCCCAGCTTTGCGATATCAATCCCGTCACGTTACGCGCCTGGCAGCGGCGCTATGGATTACTGAAACCGCAGCGTACCGACGGCGGGCACCGTCTGTTCAACGAGTTTGAGATAGACCGCATTCGCGAAATTAAGCGCTGGATTGATTCCGGCGTCCAGGTCGGGAAAGTGAAAACGCTGCTTCTGGATAATGAACAGGAGTTTGCCGACGGCTGGCAGCAACGGCAGGAGGTACTGCTCGGCTACCTGCAAAGCGGAAGCTACCATCGCCTGCGCATGTGGCTCAAAGAGCGCAACCGCAGCTACTCTGCACAAACCCTGGTCAGACACCTGATTAACCCGTTACGCCAGCGTTTGTCTCCGCCACAGGCAACGCTGATGGCGCTGAGGGGGATTCTTGACGGCATTCTGATCGGTCATATTGCCCATAGCCTCTCTTCCGCCGCCAAACACTCCGCTAGCCATGCGTTGATAATTGGCTGGAATGTCACCGATATCACCCGACTCTGGCTGGAGGGCTGGATAGCCAGCGAGCAGGGCTGGCGGGTGGATGTACTTGCCTCTTCAGTGAGCCATATCCGGCCCGATCTTTTTCCCGAAAGTACGTTAATGGTCTGGTGCGGAGAGGCTCCCTGTCGCGCCCAGATCCAGCAACTCCATCATTGGCAACGGCAGGACCAGGTTATCTGGCTGAATCACGCTACCGCGACGTCTCCCTGAGGCGCCTGGACGGGCTAGCGGATCGCAGATTGCTGGAGATCCGTAGCCCGACTAAGCGCAGCGCAAGCCGGGGGTTGTCGTAGCTAAACCGCAATTAATGTTTCATTAACACCTGCGCTTCACCGTATAATCCCCGCGTTAACATCAGGAGCCTATTATGAAGCCAGCGAAAATTGCGGTTATCACCCTCTTCTTATTTATGGCCATCAGCGGTATCGGCGGCGTAATGCTGGCCGGCTATTCGTTTATTGTTCGCGGCGGTGTCGGCTGATCCGCCGGTTCAGCCGTTCAAATCCGCGATCGACGATAATCGCCGCCAGCGCCACCAGCAGCGCCCCCTGAATCACATAAGCGGTATTAAACCCGCTGAGGCCGATAACAATCGGCGTACCGAGCGTGTTGGCGCCAACGGTTGAAGCAATAGTTGCCGTACCTATATTGACGATGGTCGAGGTACGAATTCCGGCCAGCATCACCGGCGCCGCCAGCGGCAGTTCTACCTTTATCAGCCGCTGCCAGCCGCTCATTCCCATCCCCTGAGCGATAGATAATACGCCGGACGGAACTGCTCCCAACCCCGCCAGCGTCCCCTGCAAAACCGGCAAAATGCCGTATAGCGCCAGCGCGATCAGCGCGGGCTGCCAGCCGAACCCCATCACCGGAACCGCAATCGCCAGCACCGCGACCGGCGGAAATGTCTGCCCCATCGCGGCAATCGTTTCCACCAAAGGGCGAAACTCCTGCCCTGCCGGACGGGTGACCGCTATCCCGGCGCTAACGCCCACAAGCGTAGCCGCGAGACTGGAGAGCGCCACCAGCCAAAAGTGCGCCACGGTCAAGGAGACAAAACTCTCCTGCTGATAAACCGGGCGCGGTAGTTCAGGAAAAAGCGAGCTGAACAGCGGCGCGCTCCAGGGCAACACCAGCAGCAGAGCGACAAACATAGCGATAAGCCACAGCAGCGGATCACGCAGCACCTTCACGCCGGGCCTCCTCGCGCAGCAGGTCGGCAAAATGCAACGTTCCGCAGGCCCGCCCATGCTCATCGACTACCGGCAGAACCTCGCGGCGATGGGCCACGAACTGCGACAGCGCCTCGCGCAGGGTCATTGCCACATTTAACGTATCCCCGGCCAGACGCTCATCGCGGCGCAGATAATCACCGACGCCGCGCAGCGACAGCAGGCGCACGCCCAGTTCACTGCGGCCAAAAAAGGTCTGCACGAACGCATTTTTCGGTGCAAGCAGCATCTGCAGCGGCTCCCCCTGCTGTACCACTTCGCCGCCGTCCATCAACACCAGATGGTCCGCCAGACGCAGCGCCTCATCGATATCGTGAGTCACCAGTACAATCGTTCGCCCCAGCAGGCGATGAATGCGGATCATCTCCTGCTGCAGGACCTCACGCGTCACCGGGTCCAGTGCGCCAAAGGGTTCATCCATCAGCAAGACTTCCGGGTTGGCCGCCAGCGCGCGCGCAACCCCGACGCGCTGCTGCTGACCGCCGGACAGCTGATGCGGATAGCGCTCGCGAAGCAGCGGCTCCAGCCCCAACAATGCCATCAGCTCATCCACCCGCGCCTGAATTTTCTGCCGCGGCCACTTTTGCAGCTGCGGCACGGTGGCAATATTCTGCGCCACCGTCCAGTGGGGGAACAGGCCGATAGACTGGATGGCGTAGCCCATCCTGCGGCGTAGTTCGAGAACCGGCTGCCGGCGGATATCCTGCCCGGCGAAACGGATCGTCCCGCTATCGTGTTCTACCAGCCGATTGATCATCTTCAGCGTGGTTGACTTACCCGAACCTGAAGTCCCAATCAGCACCGAAAACGCCCCTTCGCGCAGATGCAGATTGAGGTTTTTCACCGCAGGCTGTCCGGCAAAGGCTTTATTGACGCCGTCAAACTCAATCACCGGCCTCTCCTTTCAATAATGCGCCCCACAGCGCGAATAACGCATCCACCGCTACCGCCAGCGCAATAGTCGGAATCACGCCCAGTAGCACCAGATCAAGCGCGCTGCTGAGCAGCCCCTGAAAAACCAGCGCCCCGAAGCCCCCCGCGCCAATCAGCGCCGCGACCACCGCCATGCCGACGGTTTGCACGCTGACCACCCGCAGGCTGCGCAACAAAACGGGCAACGCCAGTGGTAACTGCACCTGAAGAAAGCGCTGTCCGCCGCTCATTCCCATCGCTACCGCGCTCTCCAGCGCCTCGCGCGGTACCTGCTGCAGGCCGATCGTTACCCCGCGCACCAGCGGCAGTAGCGCATACAGCACCAGCGCGATCAGCGCGGGCGTTAAACCGGTCCCGGAAACACCGAGCTGCGCCAGCGAAGGGAACTGGCGCGCCAGCCCGGCCAGCGGTGCGATAAGCAGGCCAAACAGCGCCACGGAAGGAACGGTCTGAATGACGTTGAGAGCGGCAAAAACCGGCGATTGCCAGCGAGGATAGCGCCAGACCCAAACGCCAACGGGTAGCCCAATCAGCAGCACCGGCAGCAAAGTGCCAAACAGCAGGATCGCATGTTGATACAGCGCGTCGTCAAAAACGTCGCGGCGATTAACATACTCTTTCAGCACAGAGAGATTGTCGAGATGACCCAATCCGAGCAGCAGCGCGGGCAGCAGCCAGACCTGCGCATTCAGCAGCCAGCGCCACAGGGCACGCGAGGTCAGACGGCGTACGGCATCGCTGGCGATAAGCAGACACAGCGCCAACGCCAGCCAGAGACCGCTGCCTGGCGAGGTACGGGCCAGGGACGACCCCTTCCCGGCCAGCTCCAGCGCTGCGCTGCCGCTGCCCCAAAGCAACACAGGCAGCAGCAGATCTGCCAGCAGGAAGATCTGCAGAAGCGGAAGACGCCCCGGACGCCAGCACAGCATGGCTACCAGCAGCGCTGTCGCCGCCTGAATGCCCGCCAGCCACGGCCAGACCTGCCATAGCCAGCGCCCCTCGCCGGATAACAGCCGGTTTGGCGCATAATTGATAAACGGTAGCGCCATCACCAGCAGCAGCAACAACGCCAGCAGCAGCGCAACCCGGTTATGGCAATGAATCCTCACGCGGCTTCTACTTCAGTAGCCCTTTTTGTTGCAGATAGTCGGCGGCAACTTTCTTCGCATCCAGACCCTCTACCGCAATGCTGGCGTTCAGCTTTTGCAGCGTCTTTTCATCAAGGCTGGCAAATACCGGCTGAAGCCATTCGGCTACCTGCGGGTATTCTTTTAATACCGCTTCACGTATGACGGGCGCCGGCGCATAAATCGGCTGCACGTTCTTTGGGTCGCTCAGAGTTTGCAGACCCAGCGCAGCAACCGGGCCATCGGTACCGTAGGCCATCGCCGCGTTAACGCCGGAGGTTTGCTGCGCCGCCGCTTTAATGGTCACCGCGGTATCGCCGCCCGCGAGCGACAGCAGCTGGTTTTGCTTAAGCTTAAAGTCGTAGGCTTTTTCAAAAGCCGGAAGCGCGTCCGGGCGTTCAATAAACTCCGCCGAGGCGGCCAGCTTAAAGTCACCGCCCTTTTGCAGATAGCCGGCAAGGTCGCTTAATGAAGAGAGGTTATTTTTCTCCGCCAGGTCCTGACGGACGGCGATAGTCCAGGTGTTGTTGGCCGGAGCCGGAGTCAGCCAGACGAGTTTGTTCTTTTCTGCATCCAGCTTTTTGACTTTTTCATAGCCCTGCTGCGCGTTTTTCCACGCCGGATCGTTCTCCTCCTTAAAGAAGAAAGCGCCGTTGCCGGTATATTCCGGGTAAATGTCCAGCTCGCCGGCGGTTATCGCCCCGCGAACCACCGGAGTAGTGCCGAGCTGGATTTTATTGACGGTTTTCACGCCGTGGTTTTCCAGCACCTGCAAAATAATATTGCCCAGCAGCGCCCCTTCGGTATCGATTTTTGAACCGACCTTCACCGGCTCCGCCGCCTGCAGCGGCAGGCTAATCAGGGCCGCCAGCGCACCTGTGCAAATAGTTGCCTTTATCATCCCCACATCCCTCTTTTAATTTGCGCCCCATTAACAGGAGCTTAAGAGAGAAGCGTAGTTCATTCAGGGCGGAGCAGAAAAAGAAAAGGCCGATAATCGGCCTTAAGGATTTATAACAAATTCGCATTAGATATTATGCGCGTATTTCTGCCGGGCGGCGGCTGGCGCCTTACCCGGCAGTTTCCTCTGTTACAGCAGCTCAAATTCGCTCTGCTTCACGCGAGCGGAATCGACGCCAATAAAGACGTTGAATTTACCCGGCTCGGCATCGTACTTCATCTGCTGGTTCCAGAACTTCAACGCCTCAACGTCAATCGGGAAGCTGATGGTTTGCGTTTCACCGGCTTTAAGCGTCACCTTCTTAAAGCCGCGCAGCATTTTAACCGGGCGGCTCATGGAGGCGGTGACGTCCTGCAGATAAAGCTGAATCACCGTCGCGCCTTCGCGTTTACCGGTGTTGGTCACCTGCACGCTGGCGGTAACGCTGCCGTCACGCTGCATGGTCGGCGCCGACATTTTCACGTCGGAAACGCTAAAAGTGGTGTAGCTCAGCCCGTAGCCAAATGGATAAAGCGGACCGTTGGCCTCGTCGAAGTAGCGCGAAGTGTACTTATTCGGCTTATCCGCATTGTACGGACGGCCGGTATTGAGGTGGCTGTAGTAGGTTGGGATCTGTCCGACCGAACGCGGGAAGGACATCGGCAGCTTGCCCGACGGGTTATAGTCGCCGAACAGCACATCGGCAATAGCGTTGCCGCCTTCGGTACCAGCGAACCAGGTTTCCAGTATGGCATCAGCCTGCTGGTCTTCTTTCACCAGCGCCAGCGGGCGACCGTTCATCAGCACCAGCACCAGCGGCTTGCCGGTGGCCTTCAGGGCGCTAATCAGGTCACGCTGGCTTTGCGGCAGAGTGATGTCGGTACGGCTGGAGGCTTCATGGGCCATGCCCTGCGCTTCGCCAACGACGGCAACCACCACGTCAGACTGCTGCGCCGCCGCCACCGCTTCATCAATCATTTCCTGCGCCGGGCGCGGGTCTACCTGTACCGCTTTCTCATACAGATTGAGAAAGTCGACAATGCCTTTATCATCCGTGACGTTGGCGCCTTTGGCATAGATTATCTTGCCTTTGTCGCCCAGCGCGTTCTGCATCCCCGTCAACAAGGTCACCGACTGTTCGGTAGAACCTGCCGCCGACCAGCTGCCCATCATGTCGCGTTTGCTGTCGGCAAGGGGACCAATCACCGCGATAGTGCCCGATTTTTTCAGCGGTAGCGTATCAAGACGATTTTTCAGTAATACCAGGCTTTCCCGCGCCACTTCACGCGCTTCTTTGCGGTGCAGTCGGCTTTCGGCGTTGTTGTCCTGCGGGTCGGACTCTTTCGGCCCCAGGTGGCTGTACGGGTCGTTAAACAGGCCCATATCGTACTTGACGTTGAGTACGTGGCGCGTGGCATCATCCAACTCAGCCATTGTCACCTTACCGGACTTCACCAGATCGGGCAGATATTTGCTGTAGTACTCGTCGCTCATACTCATATTAATGCCGGACTTCAGCGCCACCCGCACCGCATCTTGCGGATCAGACGCCACGCCGTGCTTGATCAGCTCTTTAATCGCTCCGTGGTCGGAGACGGTGATGCCTTTGAAGCCCCACTGCTCGCGCAGCACGTCCTTCAGTAGCCAGGAATCGGAGGTCGCCGGGGTGCCGTTGAGCGAGTTAAGCGCCACCATTACCGCCCCGCTTCCCGCGTCCAGTCCGGCTTTGTACGGCGGCATATAGTCGTTGAACAGACGCTGCGGACTCATATCGACGGAGTTGTACTCTTTGCCGCCTTCCACCGCGCCGTAGGCGGCAAAGTGCTTAACGCTGGTCATCACCGAGTACCTGTCCGCCGGGCTTTTGCCCTGCATCGATTTCACCATCTCTTCACCCATCACGGTGGTGAGATAAGTGTCTTCACCGAAGCCTTCCGAGGCGCGTCCCCAGCGCGGGTCGCGGGAAACATCGACCATCGGCGCCCAGGTCATATTCAGGCCGTCGTCGGCCGCTTCATAAGCCGAAATCCGCCCGACGGTATTTACCGCGTCGAGATTAAAAGAAGAGGCCAGGCCAAGGGTTATCGGGAACACCGTACGCTGGCCGTGCAGCACGTCAAAAGCGAAAAACAGCGGGATTTTCAGGCGGCTGAGTTCCATCACCTGATCCTGCATAGCGCGGATGTCATGGCGGGTGACGGTGTTAAAAATCGCCCCTACCTGACCATCCTTAATCATTTCGCGGATGGCTTCTTTCGGGTTATCCGGGCCGACGCTAATCAAGCGCAGCTGACCGATTTTTTCATCCACCGTCATTTTAGTCAGCAGTTCCGTCACAAACGCATCCCGCGCCTGCGGCGTTAAGGGATGATTGCCGAACAATTCATCCGCCAGCGCGGGTTGCAGCGCCAGACTCACCGCGACGCCTACAGTACAAAGCCATTTCATTTTTATCCCTCATTGTTCCAGTCGGCCAGTTCGGCGAAAAGATAGCAAAAATCGAAGTCTGCCATAAACATAAACGAGACGCCTGCAGAAAGCGCGCGTTCTACTCTGATTTTTCGAAACATTGATGCATCAAATTGTCATACAAAGCGCTATTCTTATTTTTAATAATTTGTACCACCACAAGGAGTGGAACATGTCATCTGCAATAACCAATAACAACGCTTTTCTGTCTGAACTGACCCGGCTGGTCGGCTCTTCCCATCTGCTCACCGACCCGGCTAAAACCCAGCGCTACCGTAAAGGCTTCCGCTCAGGCCAGGGCGAAGCGCTGGCGGTGGTTTTTCCCGGTACGCTGCTGGAGCTGTGGCGGGTACTGAATGCCTGTGTGAACGCCGATAAAATCATTCTGATGCAGGCGGCAAATACCGGCCTGACCGAAGGCTCTACGCCGAACGGCAATGATTATGACCGCGATATCGTTATTATCAGCACCCTCCGTCTGGATAAACTGCATCTGCTGGATAAAGGCGAGCAGGTGCTGGCCTACCCCGGCACGACGCTCTATTCGCTGGAAAAAGCGCTGAAGCCGCTGGGACGCGAACCGCACTCGGTTATTGGCTCATCCTGCATCGGGGCATCGGTGGTCGGCGGCATCTGCAACAATTCCGGCGGCTCGCTGGTTCAGCGCGGCCCGGCGTACACCGAAATGTCGCTCTACGCGCAAATCGATGAAGCCGGTAAGCTGACGCTGGTGAACCACCTCGGCATCGACCTCGGCACTACGCCGGAACAGATCCTCAGCCGCCTTGACGATGAACGGATCAAAGATGAGGATGTGCGCCACGATGGCCGTCACGCGCACGATCATGATTACGTCACCCGCGTGCGCGACGTGAATGCCGACACCCCGGCGCGCTACAATGCCGACCCGGATCGCCTGTTTGAATCTTCCGGCTGCGCCGGCAAGCTGGCGGTGTTCGCCGTGCGCCTCGATACTTTCCCGGCGGAAAAACGCCAGCAGGTGTTTTATATCGGCACCAACCGGCCGGAAGTACTGACCGAAATTCGCCGCCATATTCTCGCCGGGTTCAACAATTTACCGGTGGCGGGCGAGTATATGCACCGCGATATTTACGACATCGCCGAGCAGTACGGTAAAGATACCTTTCTGATGATCGACAAGCTCGGCACCGATAAAATGCCCTTCTTCTTCACCATGAAGGGTCGCACCGATGCGATGCTGGAAAAAGTGTCGCTGTTTAAGCCGCACTTCACCGACCGCTTTATGCAAAAGCTGGGGCACGTCTTCCCGGCGCATCTGCCGGAGCGAATGAAGGCATGGCGTGATAAATACGAACACCATCTGTTGCTGAAGATGGCGGGCGATGGCATCGAAGAGGCCCAGGCCTGGCTTGGAGAATATTTCCAGAACGCCGAAGGTGACTTCTTCGTCTGTACCGCCGAAGAGGGCAGCAAAGCCTTTCTGCATCGTTTTGCCGCCGCAGGCGCGGCGATTCGCTATCAGGCGGTGCACGCGGATGAAGTGGAAGATATTCTGGCGCTGGATATCGCCCTGCGCCGTAACGATACTGAATGGTTTGAGCAGCTTCCCGCCGATATCGATAGCCAGCTGGTGCATAAGCTCTATTACGGACACTTTATGTGCCACGTTTTCCATCAGGATTACATCGTGAAAAAAGGCGTCGACGCCCACGCGCTGAAAGAGAAAATGCTGGCTTTGCTGAAGGAGCGAGGCGCTCAGTATCCGGCCGAGCACAACGTCGGCCATCTGTATGAAGCGCCGGACAGTTTAAAACGCTTCTATCGCGAAAACGATCCAACCAACAGCATGAACCCGGGGATCGGCAAAACCAGTAAGCAAAAATACTGGGGTGAAGCTCAGGATAAAGCGGCTGGCGCCACCGACCCGCAATAATCTGCATGTAAGGGCTATTCAGTCGCCGGGCTTCTGTATTACGCTGCACGCCGGAGAAACTCCTTCTCCGGCAAACCCGCGTAAGGAACCCCGAACATGCCCGCAGTGGATAAATTACACGACGCTGACTTAGAGATCCGCGAAGCGCTTCCCGATGACGCCCACGCCATCGCCGCGCTGTACGTCTGGCACGTACTCAATGGACGCGCCTCTTTTGAAGAGATCCCTCCAACCGTTGATGAGATGCGCAAACGTATAAAAACCGTGCGCGATAGCGGGCTGCCATGGCTGGTTGCTCTGTGGCGCGGAACCATCGTCGGCTATTGCTACGCTACCTTTTACCGCCCGCGTCCGGCCTATCGCTACACCCTCGAAGAGTCGATTTACGTGGAAGCGGGAATGGGTGGACGCGGTATCGGCAGCGCCCTGCTCTCCCGCTTAATTGAGAAATGCGAGCAGGGGCCGTGGCGACAAATGCTGGCGATTATCGGCGACGGGCACAGTAATGCCGGGTCGATTGCCATTCATAAGAAGTTTGGTTTTAGCGAAGTGGGCCAGCTGCGCAGCGTCGGCTACAAGATGGGTGACTGGCGGGACACTTTGATTATGCAGCGTCAGCTCGGCGACGGCGACTGGACGCTGCCGGAGTAATTCTCTACCGAAGGGACGGGAACCGTTCAGCATCGCGGGTAAACGGTAGCCCGGACAGGCGCGCTGGCTCCACTTCCGGGAAATTCCCGGCTCACGCTGCGCTCAGCCGGGCTACGGTTAGCGAAGCAACCCTCTTCCAAAGGGCGCGGGAGCCGTTCGACGCCGCGGTTAAACGGTAGCCCGGACAGGTGCGCTGGCTCCGCCTCCGGGAAATTCCCGGCTCACGCTGCGCTCAGCCGGGCTACGGTTCAGCGCAGTTCTGTAGTTCTGTAGCCCGGAAAGGCGCACGCGCCGCAATCCGGGGGAAGCTCGGCGACTGGACGCTGCCGGAGTAATTCTCTTTCAAAGGGAGTGGGAACCGTTCAGCGCCGCGGGTAAACGGTAGCCCGGACAGGTGCACTGGCTCCGCCTCCGGAAAACCCCGGCTCACGCTGCGCTCAGCCGGGCTACGGTTCAGCGCCGTTCTGTAGCCCGGATAAGGCGCTCGCGCCGCAATCCGGGGGAAGTCAGGTTAATCATTCTGCGCGGTCTGCGCGCCGCCTTTCAGCATCGCATCGGCCATCTGCGCTTCACGCTGCTTCTTATAGCTAAGCGCGGAAGCCGGAACCGGCATCACCTTCCCGGTTTCAATCCACGTTCTCAGACGACTGGCGTCGGCAAAATGGGTATATTTGCCAAACGCATCCATCACCACCAGCGCCACCGGGCGCTGATTAATCACCGTGCGCATGATCAGACAGTGGCCCGCCGCGTTAGTAAAACCGGTTTTAGTCAGCTGAATATTCCAGTTATCGCGATACACCAGATGGTTGGTATTACGGAACGGCAGCGTATAGGCCGGATGGGCAAAGGTCGCCATATCCTCTTTGGTGGTGCTCAACTGACCGATCAGCGGATACTGCTCGCTGGCGATCAGCAGTTTAGTCAGATCGCGCGCGGTGGAGACGTTGTGAATCGACAGGCCCGTTGGTTCAACGTAGCGGGTACGGGTCATGCCCAGCGCCTGCGCTTTGGCGTTCATCGCGCGAATAAAGGCGTTGTAGCCTCCCGGATAATGGTGCGCCAGGCTGGCGGCGGCGCGGTTTTCTGACGACATCAGCGCCAGCAGCAGCATATTGCGGCGGCTGATTTGGCTGTTCAGGCGGACGCGTGAATAAATCCCTTTCATTTCAGGCGTCTGGCTGATATCCACGGTCAGCATTTCGTCAAGCGGTAGATGGGCATCGAGCACCACCATCGCGGTCATCACCTTGGTGATCGACGCCATCGGACGAACCAGATCCGGCTGGCTGGCATAAATAATTTTTTTGCTGGCAAGATCGACGATCATCGCGCTGCCGGAAGCAATATCCGGCTGAGATGCGGCCACCGCCGCGGAGGTTTTAGCCATCGCCTGGGGCGCAAAAGGCACAGCCAGCAGCAAAGTCAGGCTGAGCAAAGAAACTCGAAATTTGGTCATCATGAGCATTCTGAAAAGTATTTTTGCACGTTATGAACGTACGCCGCGGCGTTGGGGTGGTAACGCCGCTGGCAAAAATCATCATAACCTGTCAGAACGCGAGCTGGCTAATAAGAATCGTGAACAAATGCTGCATTGCCGACATAAAAACCTATTTATGCCGGCAATGAGTTAATCAGAAGAGCCGATATCCGTAGCCCCAGAGGATCACGGTGATAGCGAGCAGCACTTCCAGCACCAGAACGCCTATCGCCAGGGTCGAACTGGCAAAGCTCAGCCCCTCTTCCTTATTGATCCCAAGAAAGGTTGGAATACCAAGATACAACAGATAGCCGGTATAAAGCAGCGCGATGGTTCCCACCAGCGCGCACAGCCACACCAGCGGATAAAGCGCCACAATCCCGCTCAGGAAAATCGGCGTAGCGACATAACCGGCAAAAACCATACAGCGTTTAAGCGAAGGCCGCTGCGGATAGCTGCGTGCCATCCACCAGATAACCCGCCCCATCACCGCTACCCCGGCAAGCATCACGGCATAAAACAGTACCGCCAGCGCCAGACCGGTCATCAGCGACAGTTTTATCACCGTGCCATCGCCGAAGTTCCAGCCCAGCTGCGTGGTGCCAATAAAAGCGCAAATTACCGGCACCGCCGCCATCACCAGCACATGATGCGTATAGTGATGCGAAACGGTCTCGTTTTCGTTTTTAATAACGCTCATCTCTTGATTTGGATGAGAGAAGAGTCCCCAGACATGGTTCATAGCGTCCCCCTTGTCACGGCGTGGTACAGCACTAATCCAAGTATAATTCACCTTATCGATTATTTTGTGCGCAACGATAAAAATGCCCTTCCCCGCATTTTCATCAACAGGGTGTATGATTAAAGGAATGACGTGGTAAGGAGTTTATCTTTATATGGATATCAATAACCTGATTTCCCAGTACGGCTACGCGGCGCTGGTCATCGGCAGCATGGCGGAAGGTGAAACCATCACTCTGCTTGGCGGCGTGGCGGCGCATCAGGGATTATTGAAGTTCTGGCTGGTGGTTATTTCGGTCGCTCTCGGGGGAATGATCGGCGATCAGCTGCTTTATTTACTCGGCAGACGCTTTGGCGGGCGCATTCTGCGGCGGTTTTCGCGCCATAAAAAGCGAATTGAGAAGGCGCAGCGCATGATTCAGCGCCGACCCTATCTGTTTGTTATCGGCACCCGTTTTATGTACGGCTTTCGGGTGATTGGGCCATTGCTGATTGGCGCCAGCCGTCTTCCACCGAAGGTTTTCCTGCCGCTGAATATCCTCGGTGCGCTGGTCTGGGCGTTGATCTTTACCACTCTCGGTTATCTCGGCGGCGAAGCGATCGGCCCGTGGCTGCACAATCTGGATGCGCATCTGAAACATTGGATCTGGCTGATTCTGGCGGTAGCGCTGGTGGTTGCGGCGCACTGGTGGCTTAAGCGCCGCGAGGCGAAGAAGAAAGAGTGACGAGAGTTCCCGGATGGCGGCGTAAACGCCTTATCCGGGCTACAAACTCTACAGACCACGTAATCTGTAGCCCGGCTAAGCGTAGCGCGAGCCGGAGAAACAGAGCTACTTCGCCGCCTGATGATACCCGCCGCCCAGCGCGGAAGTTAACTGGATGCTGGCATCAAGCCACTGGCCGTGCAGGCGCAGCGCGGCGATCCGCTCCTGCAACGCCGGCAGCTTCGCCAGGCTGACGCGAGCACCGGAGATGAGCCCGGCGTTTCTTCGCGCCTGCGCCAGAGCGACCATCCGCTCGGCATCTTTTTCCACCGTCTGCTGCTGCTGATTTTTGGCCATCAGCGTCTCAACCTGACTGGCGGTTTTTGCCACCTGATTCACCGCATCGACCACTGCTTTGTTGTATTTCGCCACCGACAGGCCGTTTTGCGCGCTGGCGATATCCAGGTTCGCATTCAGGCGACCGCTATCGAATATGGGCAGCGTCAGACCCGCGGTAACGCCCATCTGCTGAGCAGAATGGCGGAAAAGATCGCTCAGATGCAGGGCATCCTGTTGCAGGAAAGCCATCAGGTTGATATCAGGATAAAATGCGGCTTTTGCGGCATCGATTTCGCTTAAAGAAGCCTCAATATACCAGTGCGCTACCTGCAAATCCGGGCGTCGCGCGAGCAGTTCATAGCCGAGCTCGCAGGGCATTTGTGCGCTGACGGCGGGTAAATCAGCCGGACGTAAATTAAGCGTCTGACTCTGACTGTTGGTCAGCGCCATCAGCCGCGCTTCAATCTCTTTCATATTGCCGGCAACGTCAGCGAGCTGCTGATCGGTTTTACTGACGTTAATATCGTTCTCCGCCCCTTCGGCCGAGTTGGTGATCCCGCGTTGATACAGCGCAGTATCCACGGTCACGATATTATTCTGCTCATTCTTCACCTGAGTCAGCACATTTTTTATGGCCGCTTCGGTTTGCCACTGCCAGTAAAGGCGGGCAACGCTGCTGGCCAGCAGTTCCCTGGTCTGGGCCTTCTCGGCGACATGAGCCTTAACCTCACCGATACGCGCTTTCAACAGCGCACGGTTTTTGCCCCACAGATCCAGATCCCAACCGGCGGTCAGCCCGAAGGTGCCGTTGGTGTACCACGGTCCGGTATTGCCGTCGGTATCCGTGGCAAAAGGCCCCATAACCCCTTCGGAAGACATTTTTTGCCGTTCAATATCGGCAGAAAAATCAAGATTAGGCCCCAGGCTGGATTGCGACATCCGCGCCTGCGCTTCCGCCAGCTTGATGCGCTGTTCGGCGATCTGCATATCCGGCGCATTGGCTAATGCACGCTGAACCAGGCGATTGAGCTGGGGATCGTGGTAGTCCTGCCACCAGCTGCTCTGCGGCCAGCCGTTTTTCACGGCGGCAGGCAGTTCCATGGCGACATGGGATGCCGGAGTCTGCTGCTGAGGCGAGTTGCCAATATCATGCGATGGCGCACAGCCAGACAGTGCTATAGCCAACGGTAATCCAGCCAGCACGCATTTGCTCAAATTCAGGTTCATGAAATCAGTCAGGTAACTAAGTAAGGGCAGGTATAATAAATTAATTGAATAAGTGCTTTTTAGTAAAGCGTGTGCCGAAACTATTAGCAGACTACAAATAAACCATACCCCAAATAATTCGAGTTGTATGAAGGGTATATTCACGGAGTGAAAATGAGTCAGAACATCTATGACGATCCCGCTTTTTTTGCCGGATACGCTACTCTCGATCGTTCGGTAAAAGGGCTGGACGGCGCCCCTGAGTGGCCAACCATACAGCAAATGCTTCCGCCATTATCCGGTCTACGCGTCGTCGATCTCGGCTGCGGCTACGGCTGGTTTTGCCGCTGGGCTCGCGACCAGGGCGCCGCGCAGGTGGATGGGCTGGATATTTCCAGCCGAATGCTTGAGCGCGCCCGCGAAATGACGGAGGGCGAAGGCATCCGCTATCGCTGCGCGGATCTGCAGACCCTTACCCTGCCCGCGAATAGCTACGAGCTGGTTTATAGCTCGCTGGCGCTGCACTATCTGCCCGATATCGCACCGCTGCTAGCCACCGTTTATCAGGCGCTGACGCCCGGCGGTACGCTGCTGTTTTCCGCCGAGCACCCCATCTACACCGCCCCGCCGCGTCAGGGCTGGCAGGAAGATGAGAGCGGGCAGAAGAGCTGGCCGGTAAGTCATTACCAGCAGGAGGGCGAGCGCATCAGCAACTGGTTTGCCGACGGGGTAAAAAAACAGCATCGTAAGCTTTCCAGCTGGATTAACCAGCTTATCGCCGCCGGGTTCGTCATTGAACATCTGGATGAATGGGGGCCGACGGCGGAGCAGATTAGCGCCCAACCGGCGCTGGATGAAGAAAAAGAACGGCCAATGATTTTTCTGCTGCGCGCGCGCAAACCGGCGTAACAGGCAAAATGGCCCGGTGGTTTTCCGGGCCAGCTACCGTGGTCAGGGGGCGGCAGGCGCTTTACCTGCCCCGGGAAAGCCGTCGGCCATTAATCTTTTAAGCTGCCGCCGTTAGTGGCAATCACCTCTTTATACCACCAGAAGCTTTTCTTACGGCTGCGCGCCAGAGTGCCATTACCTTCATCATCGCGATCGACATAGATAAAGCCATAGCGCTTGGCCATCTCCGCTTTTGAAGCGCTCACCAGATCGATTGGCCCCCAGCTGGTGTAGCCCATCAGCTCAACGCCATCCTCAATCGCCTCACGCGCCTGCACCAGATGGTCGTTGATGTAGCTGATACGGTAATCATCATTGATGCTGCCGTCGGCTTCGACTTTATCCTTCGCTCCCAGCCCGTTTTCAACGATAAACAGCGGCTTCTGGTAGCGATCCCAGAGCACGTTCAGCAGCGTGCGCAGGCCCAGCGGGTCGATCTGCCAGCCCCACTCCGAGCTTTCCAGGTGCGGGTTTGGCACCATGCTAAGAATGTTGCCGCGCATTTTCTTGTTCAACTCTTCGTCGGCGGTTACGCAGCCGGTCATATAGTAGCTAAAGGAGATAAAGTCGACGGTCTCTTTCAGGGCTTCGCGATCGGCATCGGTGATCTCAACGGTGATACCGTTGTCGCGGAAATAGCGCAGCATATAGCCCGGATAAGCGCCGCGGCACTGAACGTCACCGAAGAACTGCCAGCTGCGATTCTGCTGCAGGGTTTCAAAAATATCGGCCGGTTTGCAGCTAAGCGGATACATCAGGCCGCCGAGCAGCATGTTGCCAATTTTGCCTTCCGGTACGATGTCATGACAGGCCTTAGTCGCCAGCGCGCTCGCCACCAGCTGATGGTGAATTGCCTGGTAAACTTCCTCTTTGCTGCTGTCAGCCGGCAGACCGACGCCGGTCAACGGCGCGTGCAGGGACATATTGATTTCGTTAAAGGTCAGCCACAATTTAACCTTCGCCTGATAACGCTGAAATACCGTACGAGCGTAGCGTTCGAAGAATCCGATAACTTTACGGTTACCCCAGCCGCCGTAGTTTTTCACCAGCGCCCACGGCATCTCATAGTGCGACAGGGTCACCAGCGGAGTGATATTGTGCTTCGCCATTTCATCAAACAGCTTATCGTAAAAGGCCAGTCCGGCTTCGTTTGGCTGAGCCTCATCGCCGTTAGGGTAAATACGCGCCCAGGCAATGGAGACGCGCAGGCAATTAAAGCCCATTTCAGCAAAGAGGCTGATATCCTCCGGATAACGGTGATAAAAATCGATGGCGACATCTTTGATGCCGCTATCGCCAGGCACACGCTCTACCACATCGCCAAATACACCGCGCGGCTGGACGTCAGAAGTGGTTAATCCTTTCCCCTCTTCCAGATAAGCGCCTTCAACCTGATTTGCCGCGGTCGCGCCGCCCCATAAAAATGCCTGCGGGAATGTCTTCATTCATCTCTCTCCTGTGATTAATGACTTACGGACAACAGCGGCTGACCGGCCTCTACCGCGCTGGCGGAGACAATATCCAGAGCACGATAATCGTCGCTGTTGCTGATAATAATAGGCGTCGCCAGGTCGTAGCCGGCGTCCAGAATAGCCTGGCGATCAAACTCCAGCAGCAGGTCGCCCGCTTTGATTTTGTCGCCCTCTTTGACGTAGGCGGTGAACGGCACGCCATCGAGCTTAACGGTGTCGATGCCCACGTGAATGAGCAGCTCAATACCGCTATCGCTCAGCAGACCAATGGCATGTTTAGTCTGAAAAATAGAGGAGACTTCGCCTGAGAATGGCGCGATAACCTTGCCCACGGAGGGAATTATCGCCACGCCCTGGCCAAGCAAGCCGCTGGCGAAAGTGCTGTCAGGAACCTGATCCAGAGCCAGAACGCTGCCGGTCATCGGCGCAAGGATGTCATTTTCCGATGCCGGAGCGACCACTACGGCAGCTTGCTCTGCGGCGCTCTGCGGCATCCCGACGACTAAAGTCAGTACGCAGGCGATGATTAATGAAGCAAACATGCCTGCCGCACCGCCCCACACCGTCGCATCAATACCCGCCGGCGGGATCATCTGCGCCAGGGTAAAAATGTTACCGAAACCAAAAGAATAAACGTGGCTGTCGCTAAAGCCGACAATCGCACCGCCAATCGCGCCGGCGACGCAGCCGAAGATAAAGGGACGGCGTAAAGGCAGGTTCAGACCATAAATAGCGGGTTCCGTCACCCCAAAGATCCCTGCGGATACCGCAGATCCCGCCAGTACTTTTTGCCGCGCATCGCGAGTGCGCAGGAAAATCCCCAGCGCGGCGCCAACCTGGCCCATCACCGCGGGCAGCAGCATCGGCAGCATCGAATCATGACCCAGCATCGCGAGATTGTTGATCATCAGTGGTATCAATCCCCAATGCAGGCCGAAGATAACGCAAACCTGCCACAGCGCCCCCATTGCCGCTCCGGCAAGCCACGGCGCAACCTGATAGATAAGCTGGTAACCATTAGCCAGCTGCTGGCTGAGCCAGGTCGCAACGGGTCCGATAATCAGGAACGTTAGCGGTACGACGACGGCCAGGCAAATCGCCGGGGTAAAGAAGTTCTTCATCGACGATGGCAGGATCGCGTTGCTGCGTCGCTCAATCCAGCAGCTCACCCACGAGGCGAGGATAATCGGGATAACCGACGAGCTGTAGTTGATAAAGGTCACTGGAATACCGAGGAAATACTCGGTGGCGGCGTCAGGAGCCATGCCGGCTTCAAAAGATTGAATCATCAGCGGATGAGTTAACGCGCCGCCGATAACCATCGTAATAAAGGCGTTACCGCCAAATTTCTTCCCGGCGGTATAGCCGAGAAACAGCGGGAAAAAGAAAAACAGCGCATCGCTGGCGGCAAACCATATTTTATAGGTCGCCTGCTGCGTGGTTAGCCAGCCGCAAACTACCGCCAGCGCCAGCACCCCTTTGAGGATCCCCGATGCCGCCAGTACGCCGATAAACGGCGTGAAAATACCGGAAACGATGTCGATAAGCTGGCCGATGATCGAGACTTTTTCACCTTTGACCGCAACCGGTTCACTCTCATCGGTCAGGCCAGCCTCGCTGCACACGGCCTGCCAGACGTCATGGACGTGGTTACCGATAACGACCTGAAACTGGCCGCCGCTTTCCACCACCATAATGACGCCGGGGTTGGCTTTCAGACCTTCGGCATCAGCTTTCTTGCCGTCTTTGAGTTTAAAACGCAGCCGGGTTGCGCAGTGAACCAGACTCACAATATTCTCTTTGCCGCCTACCCGGCTGAGAATATCCTGCGCGAGTGCTTTATATTCCATGCTGTTTTCCTTACTTCCGCTGCCCGCAGGCATCGTTAACTGAGTATTAAAAATAAAAAAACCCGAGAACAACGCCGGGTTGGCGTTGCGCTCAGGTTTTGCCTGCATCATGCAGTAACAATCCAGTTTTTATGAAGTTGCTAAAAGCCAGGCCCAATAAGCGTTTAGCGCCCCTCTTTTCTCACCCGTTCAATATGAATGGCAAGAAACATAATTTCTTCCGTCGTCAGCGGCCGCTGGTAACTCTTTTGCAGGTGCCGGGCAACGGTTTCTGCACATTTCCACGCTTTGGGATAGTTATCCTTTACCGCGCTGTGCAGCGTCACATCATCATCTTCAACAACCGTGCGCGTCAGCATACGCTGGGCGAAAAACTTAAGATGAGTGACAAAGCGCTGATAGCTCAACGACTCTTCGTCGTAATTAAGCGTCAGCTGATACTTCACCAGCTGCAGAATTTCCTGCATCACCCGGGTAACGTGCATCACTTCCGGCATTTCGCTGTTGAGCTGCGCCGTCACCAGATGGAGGGCAATAAAACCCGCTTCATCTTCAGCCAGTTCAACCCCGAGCCGTTTAGCGATAATAGCCCGCGCTTCCTGTCCTAATTCAAATTCCTTCGGATACAGCCGCTTGATTTCCCACAGCAGCACATTACGAATCGCGACCCCCTTCTTTTGCCGTTCAATAGCAAAGTGGCAGTGATCGGTCAGGGTAATGTACAAACTGTCCTGTAACTTTCCGAGACGACCGCGGGCCAGCTCGATAATCCGATCGCAGGTGGTCATCACTTCTAATGGTATCTGACTGAGTAATTCACCTAAACGGCCAACCAGCTCATCGCTCTGCAGGGCGAAGACCTTTTCAATTTTACTTTCATCAAGAGAGTCACCAACGCGCTTTTGAAAGGCAAGTCCTCGGCCCATGACCACCTGTTCGCGCTGCTGCTCATCTAAAACCACCACTACATTATTATTAAGGACTTTGGCGATTTGCATATGAACCCCAAAAACAAAAAAACCTGACCCCGACGGATGCCAGGAAATCAGGTTTTGCCTGCCGGAGCAGTAACAATCGATAGCGAGTATTCCACTGTCTGCCGGATGAACTCAATGGGACAAACAGAAAAATGTGATGCAGGTCAGATAGTTTAGCTGCGCCAGTCGTTAATCGTGCGCGCAATGCTCGCCGAGTCCTGCAAAGTGCGTACCGCGCTGAAGAGGTCTGAGGCTTCAAGGTATTCTTTACGCAAGTAGCTCAGCCACTGCTTTATACGCGCGACGTGATAAAGGCCGGTATCGCCCTGCTTTTCCAGACGGGTATATTTTTGCAGCAGTTCGACAACCTGTGGCCAGGGCATACGCGGTTCGTTATATTTTATCACCCGGCTTAAGTTAGGCACGTTCAGCGCGCCGCGGCCAATCATCACCGAGTCGCAGCCGGTCGCCGCCATGCAGGCCTGGGCGCTTTGCCAATCCCAGATTTCACCGTTGGCCACCACCGGAATGGTCAGGCGCCGACGGATTTCCCCTATCGCCTGCCAGTCGATACGTTCAGCTTTGTAGCCGTCCTCTTTCGTCCGGCCGTGAACCACCAGTTCGCTGGCCCCCGCCTGCTGGACCGCGTCGGCAATTTCAAACCGCCGCTCGCCGCTGTCCCAACCAAGACGTACTTTTACCGTCACCGGCAGATGATCCGGTACCGCCTCGCGCATCGCTTTCGCGCCGCGATAGATAAGCTCCGGATCTTTGAGCAGCGTTGCCCCGCCGCCGCTGCCGTTCACCAGCTTTGACGGGCAGCCGCAGTTAAGATCGACTCCCCAGGAGCCCAGCTCAACCGCGCGGGCGGCATTTTCCGCCAGCCACTGCGGATACTGCCCCAGCAGCTGCACGCGCACGCGGGTACCGGACGGCGTCAGGCTATGGTTATGCAGTTCCGGGCACAGTCTGTAGAACGATTTTACCGGCAGAAGCTGATCCACCACGCGCAAAAATTCGGTGATGCAGAGATCGTAATCATTCACTTCGGTGAGCAGCTCGCGCACCAGCGAATCGAGCACGCCTTCCATCGGCGCCAGTAGTACACGCATATTGTTTATCATTGCCCGAAAAAAAGAGGCGCTATGGTAGCGCCTCTGGATACGGGTTGAAAGGGGTCAATATCGGTTTCCCCGGCGGCGCTTCTGCTTCCCGGTTTACGCTACGCTTAGCCGGGCTACAAGGTCAGCTCTGTCTGCGGGCCAGTAGCCCCCGGGAAATGCACAACCGCTTAACGTGGTTCCAGGCAGTTATCCTCTTTCCAGCCGTACAGCCACTCCATGGCGCGATAAAATTCACTCTGGCTTTTGCCCTTCCACAACAGGTTACGCACCTGACGCTCAACCCCGGCTGCGTGATAAACCCGGCCCATTTCACGCGTTGACCAGACGATACGCGCGGTTCGCGGAATACGTACCGATTCATACAGCGCAAAGGCGCGAGCCGCATCGCCGTCGCACTGCGCCAGCGCTTTACCCAGCGTCACCGCATCTTCCAGCGCCATACAGGCTCCCTGAGCCATATACTGCGCCACCGGATGGGCAGCGTCGCCGACCAGCGTGATGCGATCGTTGCCCCATTTTTCTACCGGCTCGCGATCGGCGGTAGACCAGCGACGCCAGGAGGTAGGTTTATCCAGCATCTGCCGTGGACGCGGGTGGATGCCTTTAAAGTAGGAGAGCACCTCTTCTTTACTACCGTCGCGCACGCCCCACTCTTCTTTCTCCCGGCTATGGAAGGTCACCACCAGGTTGTACTGCTTACCGCCGCGCAGCGGATAATGCACCAGGTGGCAGTGCGGCCCGGCCCACAGCACCGGCGCATTAATGCGTAAATCTTCCGGCATATCGGCGGCATCGACTACCGCGCGATAGACCACATGACCGGTTACCCGCGGCGAATCGCCCAGCAGGCTCTGGCGCACCACAGACTTACCGCCGTCGCAGCCGATCAGAATATCCGCCGTCCAGCTGTTGCCTTTATCATCAAAAACCGTCACGTCATCGGCAGTCTGGCGGATATCCACCACCTGCGTCGAAGTGCGATACTCCACGGCCGGGTGGGTCAGCGCCGCTTCCCAGACGGTGCCATGAATGTCCACTCGGTGGATAACGGCATAGGGGCCGCCAAAATGGTCGCGGAAGGCCTGGCCGGTTTCAATACTGACCACCTCTTCGCCATTCACCGCATCCATCATGGTGATATGATCGGTAAAGACCGCGCGCTGGCGGGCGACTTCGCCGACGCCGAGGCTGTCCAGCGCCGAGAACGCGTTAGGGCCAAGCTGGATCCCGGCGCCAATTTCGCCGATTTCGTGCGCCTTTTCCAACAGCATTACTTTAATGCCCTGGCGCGCCAGAGAAAGCGCCGTTGCTGCCCCGCCAATACCACCGCCGACAATTATTGCTCGCATCACTTTTGCCATGTTGCCTCCTAAGCCGGTATCTTATCTTGTTGGTTTTCCGGCGCAGCGGCGATAAACGCCGGGAGCCGGGTGCAGGCGTCATAGACCGCCTGACAGCGTGGATAGTGGCTGAGATCGCAGCCCATCCTTAAAGCGTTGGCCCACTGCGGTACCAGACAGCAGTCCGCCAGGGTCGGCGCGTCGCCTACGCAAAAGTCGCCGGATTTAGCGTGTCGCAGTAGCTGCTCAACGGCGCTAAAACCCTGCTGGATCCAGTGCGCATACCAGCGCTTTTTATCCTCTTCGCTTACCTTCAGCTCGTCGCCAAGGAAGCGTAAAACGCGCATGTTATTTATTGGATGAATATCGCAGGCGATGGCGTAAACGATCTCCAGTACCCGCATCCGCGCGCTGTCTTCGTGGGGAAGCAGCAGCGGCTGTGGATAATGCCGGTCCAGCCAGTCGGCAATCGCCAACGACTGACCGAGAGATTCACCGTCATCGGTAATCAACGTCGGGACCAGGCCAACCGGATTCAGCCTCCGGTATTCCAGCTCGTTCTGTTGACCGATGCGGATATTGACGCCCACGCTCTGGTAGTCGATGCCCTTCAGCGCCAGCGCAATCCGCACGCGGTAGGACGCTGAGCTATTGAAAAAACTGTACAGCTTCATCATTCACCTCACACCACGCGTACGGCGATTGGCGTCAGTCCATCTACGTTGCCGGTGATGACATCGCCTTTTACCACCGCGCCGACGCCTTCTGGAGTACCGGTAAAAATCAGGTCACCGGGCTGCAGCTCAAAGAAGCCGGAAAGATAGCTGATAGTTTCGTTAACCGACCAGATCAGATGGCGGATATCGCTGCGCTGATGATCTTCTCCATTCACCTGCAGCCAGATTCCAGCCTGGTTCACGTCCGCGGTATCCGCTTTGTGCAGCGGCGCAATCGGCGCAGAGAGGTCAAAAGCTTTACCGATTTCCCACGGACGGCCCATCTGGCGCATCTCCATCTGGCGATCGCGGCGGGTCATATCCAGACCGGTGGCATAGCCCCAGATATATTCATGGGCCTGCTCCAGAGGAATATCGCTTCCCCGTTTACCAATCGCTACCACCAGCTCAATTTCATAGTGATAGTTATCGGTTTGCGTCGGATACGGTAGATCCAGCGTCTCTCCCGCGGAGACGGGTACCACCGCATCGGCAGGCTTGCAGAAGAAGAACGGCGGTTCACGATCCGGGTCAAAGCCCATTTCACGAGCGTGGGCGGCGTAGTTGCGACCGACGCAGTAAACGCGACGCACCGGGAACTGCTCATCGCTGCCAACAACCGGAACGCTAATCGGGGCCTGGGGCGCAAAAACATACTGAGTCATGATTCAATTCCTTATTCTTAACTTTTAATAACGCGCTTCGCGGAACAGACCGAGTGCTTCCTGCACCGGACGGTCCGAAAAGCTGAATAACACGGTATCTTCGGCAGAGTTAAAAGAGACGGCGTGCCAGGTCGGCACGACGAAGATATCTTTTGCCTGGAAGGAGAAGGTTTGTTCGCCGATAGTCACCTGGCCGCTACCTTCAACCACGTGATAGATAGTGCTGTCGGTGGTTTTCGCCGCGCGTGAGGTAAACCCTTTCGGCAACAGCTGCAGGAAGGCGCCCATCGACGGCATCGGATAGCCGCCGGTAACCGGGTTGACATAGCGCATTTTGTAGCCATCCCACTCGTCGGCATCGCCCAGACGCGTCAACTCGTGTAACGCTTCGCGGCTACGGTCATAGCGATAGTTAAAGATGGGCGAAGAGTTACCGACCTGATGACGCAGCGGCAGCATATTGGCGGCGTAGCGCGGCAGATAATCCCCCTCTTTGCGGGTTACCGGCTGCTGATCTTCCGGATAATCTTCAGCGAAGCCGCAGCCCAGATAGTTCACCAGCGGCAGATCGAGGCCATCCACCCAGACAACCGGCTCATTGCCCTGGTTGCCGTGGTCGTGCCAGCGCCACTGCGGCGTCAGAATAAAGTCACCGGCCCGCATTTGCGTGCGTTCGCCGTCAACGGCGGTAAACGCCCCTTCACCTTCAACCACAAAGCGCAGCGCAGACTGGTTATGGCGGTGGCTTGGCGCCACTTCGCCTGGCATGATCAGCTGTAATCCGGCATACAGCGAGGAAGTAATCGATGACTGTCCGCGCAGCGCTGGGTTCTCCAGCACCAGCACGCGGCGTATAGCCTCTTTCGCGCCAATCAGCTCACCGCTTTTCAGCAGCAGCGGACGAATCTCCTGATAATTCCAGTAGGCCGGAGCGCAGGTAGGGTTCGGCGTTTTCGGTACCAGATGGTGCAGCGATTCCCAAAGCGGCGTCAGGTTCTGCCCGGAAATATGCTGATAGTAATTCTGACGATCTTTGTTGATTTCCTTGGAAGATTGGGACATGAGCGTTCTCCTTATTTATTCACGATGCCCGCAGAAGGCAAAGCGGCAGGTACAGATGTTGGGTTGCGGACGGCAAGCGTCAGCAGGACAAGCATCACGGCGCTAACGACGGCCGGTACTGCGATAACAAAAAACAGGGTGTCAAAAGAGAAATTCATCGCCATCATCACGCCGCCGGAGAGCGAGCCGACGATGGCTCCGCAGCGGCCGACCGCATTTGACCAGCTCACACCGGTCGCACGGCTTTGCGTGGGATACAGGGTGGCGGTTAAGGCATTAAGCCCAACCTGCGAACCGCTGATGCCAATCCCGGTGCCGAAAATCGCCAGCGCCATCAGCCACAGACCGTTCTCACTCAGGCCAATCATGACGATACAGACCGAACCCAGGGCGTAGCTCAGCGCCAGCACCCGGAAAGGGTTGAAACGGTCCATCAATACGCCGAGCAGCAGCGCGCCAAAGGTACCGCCAATCTGGAAGGCTGCGGTCACCCACGAAGCATGCTGTAAATCAATCCCACGGTGGTTAAGCAGCGTCGGCATCCAGCTGGAGAGGAGATAGATAATCAGCAGGCTCATAAAGAACACGACCCATAACATCAAGGTGATGGGCAGCTGACGCCCGACAAACAGCTGACGGATGCTGCCTTTCCCGGTTGCGGCTGGCTCATCAAGCCAGAAATGGGTATCGGTATAGGTTTCGCCGGTTATCGCGCCAACGTTTTTGGCAATCACCTCTTGCGGGAGCTGACGACGGATCTGCCAGCGCGGAGATTCGGGAAGCAGCGGTATCAGCGCCACCGCCAGCATCAGCGGTAACACGCCGCCCAGCACCAGAATACCGGGCCAGCCAATCAGCGGCACCAGCTGTGCGCTGACCACGCCGCCTAACGCCGAGCCGAGGGTGAATCCACAGAACATCAGGGTCACCAGAGCTCCGCGCCGCCGGGCAGGCAGATATTCCGAAGTCATCGTAATGGTGTTAGGCATCGCGCCTCCGAGGCCGAGGCCGGTCAGAAAGCGCAGGAACACCAACATTTGCAGATCGGGCGCAAACGCCGAAAGCAGGCTGAACAGGCCAAACAGGGCGACGCAGAACTCAATCACCCGTTTACGGCCAAAGCGGTCGGAGAGCGGCCCGCAGAGCAGCGCCCCGGCGGTTAAGCCCAGCAATCCTGCGCCAAATAGCGGTGCGAGGTCACCGGCGGTTAACTGCCAGTGGTTACGAATATCCGGGGCGATAAAACCGATTGCCGCTGTATCGAAACCATCGAGCATGACCACCAGGAAACAGCAGATAATCACGCGCCATTGACGGGCACCAACTGGTGCGGCATTGAGTAGCTTTTGTAGTTCAAGTCGTTGAGTCATAGTTATGCCTCAGAGCAGGTAGGGGTAGATGTTGTATTTATTTCTTTTATGTTGCGATTTTGTAACTCTGGCAATGAAATGTACAATGGTATTTCGGGCGCTGACATAACCTGGAGGTTATACCTAATGGCAGACTGGACGCAGAAACTGAAGCTGCATCATTTACAAATGCTGGTCGCGCTGGGGGAGCAAGGCAATCTCACGCAGGTTGCTAAAATGATGAATATCACTCAGCCCGCGCTTTCCAAATGGCTAAGCCAGTTCGAAGACGAAGTCGGCATGATTTTGTTCGAACGCCACAGCAAAGGCCTGCGCCCCACTGAAGGTGGCAAACTGCTGCTTCAGCACGCCCAGCGGCTAATCAACGATATGTCGCGTTCGCAGTATGAAATTGAGCGCTTCAAACAGGGTGGACAGGTGGGAAGCCTGATGATCGGCTGTTCGCCGGTAGCGACCGACTGCGTCTCGCAGGCGATCCTCGATCTGCTCAATGAGATGCCCACCCTGCACCTTAATATCGAAGAGAAAGTGATGACGCCGCTGCTCAACGACCTCCTTGCCGGAGTGGTTGATGTCGTTGTTGGCCGAGTCGGCGGCCGGGCGCTGGAGCTGCCGCTGAGCTATCGGGTTCTTTACACCGAACCGGTGTGCTTTGTCGCCCGCACCGATCACCCGCTGGCGCAAAGATCGCAATTAAGCTGGGCCGATCTCGCCCCCTGGCGCTGGATTGTCTGGCCCACCGGCACGCCGATTCGTTTGAGCATCGACAACGCGCTGGTCGATAACGGCGTGATGCTGCCGGAGAACACCATCGAGTCGGCATCGATGAACGTAACCAGTAACCTGCTGCAGAGCAGCGATATGGTTTCGATTCTCTCATTGCGCCTGGCGCAGCGCTACGCGGCCCAGCGCCAGCTGGCGATACTTAATTTGCCGCGTATAGAACAAAAAGGTAGCGTTGGGGTGTTCTGGCGAAAAAGCGAAGTGCCGTCGCTGGCGCTGAGCCGGTTTCTCCACTGCCTGTCCCTGCAATCGTCGGTCTGATTGCCGGACGATTTGCCGTTCCCGGTCTCTATCGCAGGTATGCGCAGAATTCATGATGTGATCGGTAGCACATTTTTGGCTTTAATTGTATGATGAATGTGGTTCATCAAGGGTTATTACCATGAATAAATCACTGATTATTGTCTGGCAGTATCTGCGCGCTTTCGTGCTGATCTACGCCTGCTTATATGCGGGCATTTTTATCTCTTCGCTTCTGCCCATTGCTATTCCCGGCAGCATTATCGGCATGCTGATTTTGTTCTTTCTGCTGGCGCTGCAGATCATGCCTCCACAGTGGGTTAACCCCGGATGCAGCATCCTGATTCGCTATATGGCGCTGCTGTTTGTCCCTATCGGCGTGGGCGTCATGCAGTATTGGGATTTACTGCGCGCGCAGTTTGGCCCGGTAGTGGTGTCCTGCGCGATAAGCACGCTGGTAGTCTTTTTAGTGGTCAGCTGGAGCTCACATCTGGTTCACGGTGAGCGCAAAGTGGTTGGGCAAAAAGGAAGTGAAAAATGATCCATGAAATCTGGTGGTCGCTGCCGTTAACCCTTGCCGTCTTTTTCCTTGCCCGCCGGCTTGCGGCACGGTTTAAATTTCCCCTGCTCAACCCGCTGCTGGTGGCGATGGTGGTGCTCATTCCTTTTCTGCTGATGACCGGTATCTCCTACGAGCGCTATTTCCTCGGCAGTAAAATTCTCAACGATCTGCTGCAGCCTGCGGTAGTGGCGTTAGCGTTTCCTTTGTATGAGCAGCTGCACCAGATCCGCGCCCGCTGGAAATCAATTATCACCATCTGCTTTATTGGCAGCGTGGTAGCCATGGTGACCGGCACTACCGTAGCCTTACTGATGGGAGCGACCCCGCAGATCGCCGCCTCCATATTGCCAAAATCGGTCACTACGCCGATAGCGATGGCGGTAAGCAGCAGTATTGGCGGTATTCCGGCAATCAGCGCGGTCTGCGTTATTTTCGTCGGTATTCTCGGGGCGGTCTTCGGCCATACTTTGCTGAATCTGATGCGTATACATACTAAAGCCTCGCGCGGACTATCGATGGGTACCGCATCGCACGCTCTGGGAACCGCCCGCTGCGCTGAGCTCGACTATCAGGAAGGCGCCTTCAGCTCGCTGGCGTTAGTTCTTTGCGGGATTATTACCTCGCTGGTCGCGCCGTTTTTATTTCCGCTGATTCTGGCAATGGTTGGATAAAGTGATTTAAATCACATTTTTTAATGCAACAATAATAAGTTGCATCAACAGTGAGATATTTATCACATATAAGGGTTATCTCTACCCGTACACTAGATTTCCATTACATTGTTATGAGGCAACGCCATGCACCCACGTTTTGAAGCTGTTCTCCCCCAACTGGCGGCTGACCTGCAAACAGCCATCGCTCCGATGCTGGCCGACCCGCACTTCCCGGCCCTGCTCAATGCAGATCGGGTCGCGGTGCTGCAAAGCGTGACGGGGCTGGATGAAGACGCACTGGCTTTTGCTTTGCTGCCGCTGGCAGCGGCCTGCGCGCGGGCCGATCTTTCCCACTTCAACGTCGGCGCGATTGCTCGCGGCATCAGCGGTACCTGGTACTTCGGCGGCAATATGGAATTCCTCGGCGCGACCATGCAGCAAACCGTGCATGCCGAACAAAGCGCCATCAGCCACGCCTGGCTGCGCGGTGAAAAATCCCTGCGAGCGATTACGGTTAACTACACCCCCTGCGGCCACTGCCGTCAGTTTATGAACGAACTCAACAGCGGGCTGGCGCTGCGCATCCACCTCCCCGGTCGCGAGGCGCATTCCCTGCAGCACTATCTGCCGGACGCTTTCGGCCCGAAAGATCTGGAAATTAAAACGCTGCTGATGGACGAGCAGGATCACGGTTTTCCGCTCAGCGGCGACGCCCTGTCTCAGGCGGCGATTCAGGCTGCTAACCGTTGCCATATGCCTTACAGCAACTCACCGTCAGGCGTTGCGCTGGAGCTGAAAGACGGTACCATTTTCACCGGTAGCTATGCTGAAAACGCCGCCTTTAATCCAACGCTACCACCGCTGCAGGGCGCGCTGAATCTGCTAAGCCTCAACGGCTACGATTATCCGGATATTCAGCGCGCTATTCTTGCCGAGAAGGCCGATGCGACGCTTATTCAGTGGGACGCCACCGCGGCGACGCTCAAGGCGCTGGGCTGCCATAATATCGACCGCGTACTGCTAGGTTAGTCACATTTTGCGGGCCAAACGGCCCGCGCTGTTGAAAATCCCCGCAATTAAACGACGGTTTCTTGCGCTTGCCCGACGGGTAAAGTAGCCTGAAGCCTTCCTCACCCACTGTTGAGCCTGGTTAATGTTAAAGCGTTTGTTATACAGCCTGTTAGTCCTGTTCGGCTTACTGCTGTTAACCGTGCTGGGCCTCGACCGCTGGATGAGCTGGAAAACCTCTCCTTATATCTACGACGAGCTGCAGGACCTGCCCTACCGTCAGGTCGGCGTAGTGCTTGGTACCGCGAAGTACTATCGGACCGGCGTTATCAATCAATATTATCGTTATCGGATTCAGGGCGCGCTGAACGCCTATAACAGCGGCAAGGTGAACTACCTGCTGCTCAGCGGCGACAATGCTCAGCAAAGCTATAACGAACCGATGACCATGCGTCGTGATTTAATTAAGGCTGGCGTCGATCCGGCGGATATCGTGCTGGACTATGCGGGTTTCCGTACGCTTGATTCGATTGTACGGACCCGTAAGGTATTTGATACTAACGACTTTATTATTATTACCCAGCGCTTCCACTGCGAGCGGGCGCTGTTTATCGCCCTGCATATGGGCATTCAGGCGCAGTGTTACGCGGTACCGTCACCGAAGGATATGTGGAGCGTACGCCTGCGCGAGTTCGGCGCTCGCTTCGGCGCGCTGGCGGATCTCTATATTTTTAAACGTGAACCGCGCTTTTTAGGCCCGCTGATCCCTATCCCTGCGCAGCAGGAAGTCCCGGACGGCGCGCAGTCCTATCCGGCGGTCACGCCGCAGCAGCTGCTGGAGCTGCAGAATAAATCAGGAAATTAAGAAAACGGCATTGGGTACAATCTGATAGCGATAATTCGCTGGCGGAGCGGTGTATGACGTTTATCTTTTGAGGTCAGACAGATAAACCAAAGCCCGGCGCACATCGCGTGGCGCCGGGCTTTTTTTCACAAAACTACTTCTTACGCGCGTACTTCAGCGAATCCAGCGCCACGGCGAAGATGATAATCGCCCCTTTGATAATGTACTGCCAGTACGGGTTTACGCCGATATAGGTCAGACCGTAGTTGATGACGGTAAAGATAATCACCCCGGTCACCACGCCGAACACGGTGCCGACGCCGCCGCTGAACGATACCCCGCCAACCACGCACGCGGCAATTGCATCCAGCTCATACATAAACCCGAGGTTGTTGGTCGCTGAACCGATACGCCCCGCTTCCAGCAGCCCACCGAAGGCGTAGAACACGCCGGAGAGCGCATAAATCATCAGCAGGTTCAGGGCGACGTTGACGCCGGAGACCTTCGCCGCTTCCGGGTTACCGCCGATCGCAAAAATGTTTTTACCAAAGCGGGTCTTGTTCCACAGGATCCACACGAAGAAAACGGCAATCAGCGCATAAAAAGTGATATACGACAGGCGGAATGAGCCCAGCGCTACAAACCCCTGCGCAAACTGCGAGAAGTGGCTATCGAAGCCGGAAATCGGCGACGCGCCAACAAAGTCGTAATACAGCGAGTTGATACCATAAACGATAATCATCGTGCCGAGGGTAGTGATAAACGGCGTCACGTTCAGGTAGGCGATGATAATACCGTTGATAAGACCAATCACCGCGCCGATCGCACAAACCAGCAGAATAACCAGCGGAATCGGCATCGTGGCCATTTCCGGGAACACCTTGTTGGCGTTGTCCACCGCCTGCAGCATCGTCGCGGCGATAACCGCCGCCAGGCCCACCTGACGTCCGGCGGAAAGGTCGGTCCCCTGAGTGACAATAAGCCCGGCCACGCCGAGAGCGATAATAATACGCACCGAAGACTGGGTCAGAATGTTACTTAAGTTCAACAAACTTAAGAAAGTCGGATCCTGGAAAATAATAATTGCCAGTAATACTAAAAGAACCACGTAAATCCCACCCTCTTTCAAATAGGTGAGAAAACTCTTTTTATTTAGCGCACTCATGAGGAGCCCCTGATCTTAAAGGTGCAACGACGCAAGACGGAGAATTTCGTTTTGCGTGGTGGTTTTAGTCTCAACAATTCCGGCAACCAGACCATTGCTCATTACCAGAATACGGTCAGTAATACCCAGCAGCTCCGGCATTTCGGAGGAAATAATAATGATCCCTTTGTCTTTTTTTGCCAGTTCGGCGATCAGCTGGTAAATTTCGAACTTCGCCCCAACGTCAATTCCGCGCGTGGGTTCATCGAGCATCAGTATTTCCGGCTGGGTTAATAGCCAGCGCCCGATAATCACTTTTTGTTGGTTACCGCCGGACAACGAACCAATTTGCGTATGCTGCCCTGGAGTTTTCACGCGCATCGAATCAATGACCCATTGGGTATCGCTTTTCATGCGCGAATTATCCAGCAAGCCGACCTTATTTTTGTATTTCTTAATGTTCGAGATCAGTGAGTTAAAACCGATATCCAGATACGCATAGATCCCCGTTGAACGGCGCTCTTCGGTCACCAGCGCAAAGCCATGGTTGATGGCTTCATTGGCATTGTGGTTATTAATCTTTTTACCATGCAGCTTGATAGTGCCGGCGGACTTCTCGCGAATACCGAATAGCGTCTCAACGATATCGGTACGTTTCGCGCCTACCAGCCCGGCAATACCCAAAATTTCGCCTTTGTGCAGGTCGAAAGAAACATCACGGATTGACGGCTGACGCAGCGAGGTTAAGTTACGTACTTCCAGAATCACCTCACCCGGTTGATTTTCCCGGCTCGGGAAGCGCTGGTTGAGGGAGCGGCCCACCATCATGGCGATAATCTTATCCATATCCAGCCCTTCCAGCGGCTGGGTGGCGATCCACTGGCCGTCGCGCAGAATGGTAATTTCATCGCACAGCTGGAAAATCTCTTCCATTTTGTGGGAAATATAAACAATACCGCAGCCGCGTTCTTTAAGCTTACGGATAATTTTAAACAGATGATTTACCTCTTTTTCGGTCAACGAAGAAGTCGGCTCATCCATAATCACAATTTTGGCGTTATAGGAAAACGCCTTTGCAATTTCAATCATCTGCATTTGCGATACCGACAGCGTGCCGACGCGAGCGCGCGGGTCGATATCAATATCCAGCTCATCGAAAATAGCTTTGGTATCACGATACATTTTGTCCTGATCGACAAACACGCCTTTGGTGGGATAACGCCCCAGCCACATGTTGTCCATCACCGAACGTTGTAATACCAGGTTTAATTCCTGATGAACCATTGAAATACCGTTTTCCAGAGCTTCTTTAGCCGAATGGAAATCGATCTCTTGTCCCTGAAAAAGAATACTGCCGGAATCTTTTTGATAGATCCCAAAAAGGCATTTTAATAATGTTGATTTGCCCGCGCCGTTCTCCCCCATTAATGCATGAATAGAGTGGGGACGAACCTTGAGGTTCACATTATCGAGAGCCTTGACGCCAGGAAATGATTTGTTGATATTGCTCATTTCCAACAAATATTCGCCTGACCGTTCGCTATTATTGCTGACCATAGTTATACCTGGCTGCGTGCGTGCATATCCCAGTCGACGAATTAACGACGAACGGGACGGGTTCTGTATCAGGAATAATCGGGCGTACAGCGCGTACGCCCGCAGCTTGTTAAGCTATTACTTACCGATAAATTCGCTAAGATTGTCTTTATCAACGCCAACGTACGGTACGCGGACAATCTTATTGTCAATTTTCCAGTTAGTGCCGGCAGCCGGTTCTTTACCATCGGCGAGATTTTTCGCCAGATCGAATGTCGCCTTGGCCTGGTTGTTGGCATCGTTCAACACGGTTCCGGCCATCGCGCCTGATTTAACCAACGCTAAGGCTTCAGGCAGCGCATCGACGCCAAATACAGGAATACTGCTCTTATTGTGGGCCTTCAGCGCTTCCACCGCGCCCATCGCCATTGCATCGTTGTTAGCGATAACAACTTCAATTTTGTTAGCATTCGGACCCGACAGCCAGGCATCCATTTTATCTTTCGCCTGAGCGGTATCCCACATAGCGGTATCTAACGCCAGCTGCTGGGTTTTGAAACCTTTATCGTTCAGCTCTTTAATCACGTAAGTGGTACGTGCTTCGGCATCCGGATGGCCCGGCTCGCCTTTCAGCAGTACAAACTGAATCTGGCCGTCTTTGTTCAGGTCCCAGTTCGGGTTCGCTTTCCAGTGTTTAGCAATCAGGTCGCCCTGAATAACCCCGGACTCTTTCGAATCGGTGCCCACGTAAAAGGCTTTATCGTAGCTATCCAGCGCTTTGCGAGAAGGTTCTTTGTTAAAAAATACCACCGGCACGTTCTGACCACGCGCTTTATCAATTACCGTCCCCGCCGCTGCCGGGTCAACGAGGTTGATCGCCAGCGCCTTCACGCCTTTTGCCAGCAGAACGTCAATCTGATCGTTCTGTTTGGACTGGTCGTTCTGCGAGTCATTCATCAGCAGCTGAACATCCGGCGCTGATTTGCCATCTTTTTCAATTGCCTTACGCACCACCGACATAAAGTTGTCGTCATATTTATAAATTGTCACGCCGATACGCGTATCCGCCGCATGAGCCGCGGCGCCAAATAACATACCAGCCATTACAGCAGACAGGGTTAACACCTTCTTATTCATGGAATCTCCGGTTTTATTATGCAGGGTCTTTGGTGTGAAAACCGCTGACGCTCGTTACATTAATGTTACTGCACAGCGATATTCACGACTGTAATTCTGTCTTCCGTTGAGGGTAACGCTCCTGAAAAACGTTTTTTTATCGTTTAACCGCCGATTACTGCTGTAAAAGTGATTAATCACCGTGACATAGTATGTTCAGACGCGTAAACGCAGCAATCATAGTCAGCTTAATGTTAACAAACTGTGAAATCACTCACATATTGAAAGCGGTTACATCAGACAGATAATTAGTTAGTGATCGGCCCCACAATTTGCCTTTGCGCCACCGAATGTCGACGCACCAGCGTCGGCATAAAGCAGTGGCTGGCCTCACGATCCAGTCTTCCGGCAGCCCCTTGTAGCGCCAGCTCTGTCGCCAGTTTCGCCATCGACATAATCGGGTAGCGCACCGTCGTCAATTGCGGATCGGTGTAACGGGAAATAGGGATATCATCGAAACCGATCAGCGAGAGATGCTGCGGCACGGCAATGCCGTTATCTTTGAGGGTTGTTAACGCCCCGGCCGCCATGCTGTCGTTATAGGCGAAGACCGCGGTCAGACCGAGATTACGTCCCAGGAGTTCTACCATCGCCGCCTCGCCGCCCTGCATATCCGGCGATCCGGAGCCGACCCAACTGTCGGGAGCGTTGATGCCTTGTTCATGTAACGCTCTGCTCCACCCTTCCCGCCGTAGATCATCATCTTCGATGCCATGATTGGAAGAGAGATAGCCGATACGCTGGTGACCATGATTAAGCAGCATGCGGGTCGCCATCAGCGCGCCGCTAACGTTATCCAGCCCTACGCAGCGGTGGGCATATCCCGGCACAATGCGGTTGATAAGTACCATTCCCGGCATATGCTCCATAAAGTCCCCCAGCTCGGCGTCGCTCAGGGCCTTGGAGTGGACGATCAGCGCCGAACAGCGCTGGCGAATCAGCACTTCAATGGCATTGCGCTCTTTTTCCGCTTCATGATAGCTATTACCGATCAGCACATATTTCTGATGCTGCTGGGCGACGGTATCAACCGCTTTAACCAACGCGCCAAAAAAGGCGTCCGACACGTCCATCACCACCACGCCGATGGTATCGCTGACCTGCGTCGCCAGCGCCTGAGCATTAGCATTAGGCCGATAGCCCAGCAGCGTTACCGCCTTCATTACCGCTTCACGCGTATCCGGACTCACCAGCGCGCTGTTATTCAGCACGCGCGAAACCGTCGCGACGGAAACCCCCGCCTGGCGGGCAACATCACGAATGGTGATCATACTCACCGACCTTAAGAGAATTACAGTACGTCACACCCACCTCCTGTGTTCAGCAAGGAGGCTATTCTGGCAGCGACGCGCCGCACGCTACGTGAGTCATGTCACAGGGATGGAAACGGTTACATCCATTTTGTTAACGATTGTGATCCAGATCGTTATCTGGATGTATCTTTTAATGATGTCCCTGACGCACGCAGGGTTAGTTGCCGCCAGATCCACTCAACGGGCCCCTGACGGAAATGACGTAGCCAAAGCCACGAGAAGAGGAGATTGACTATCCAGACGGGCGGTACAAAGGCTAGCAGCTGTAAGCGGTCATACTTCATAAACAGCCCCAATCGGTAAAACAGAGTGGTGCAAATCAGCGTCTGCAATAAATAGTTGGTCAGCGCCATGCGCCCCACGCAGGCAATAGCTCCCACCAGGCGAAACCTGGCCAGCTGCGGCCAGAACCCCCAGGCCAGGGCCGCGTAGCCGATGGTCTGCAGCGGCGCGCTCAGCTCGCGCGGCGCCTGCAACAAAAAGGCGCACCAGCGCGGGTCCCAGCCAACATGCCATTGAGCAGCTATAGAGGGTAAATTGACCGCCATGCCTGCCGCGATTAGCAGCGCCCCGGTACGCCGGTAATGACGAAGACTGAACTGTCCTTTGAGCCAGCCGCAGCGCATCAGCGCCGCGCCCATCAGCATCATCCCGGCCAGCTGCCAGCCGTACTGCGCGCCGAGCGCCAGCAGGTTATCCGAGAGCAGATCCGCACGATTGCTCACCGCCTCCAGGCCGCCCTTCAGTTTCCAGTACTGCTCGTACTGCAAATTTGCCGCGTCCGGCACCCATGAACGATTGGGCGTATTACCGGAAATCAATCCCAGCAATAGCAGTACCGCCACGCCAATGGCGTAAAGTACCGCGCCGGTGTTAAACAGCGATTTGACATTGTGCGCGTCGCGCACCATTCGCCAACCCACCAGCCCTACCAGCGCGTAGGCCAGCAAAATATCGCCGTCCCAGAAAAACAGCCCGTGAATAAAGCCAAGCAGCGCCAGCAGCGTCAGGCGTGACTGGATCCAGCGCTTACCGCGCGGCAGCAGAAGCTGAAGTCCGGCGCCAAATAACAGGGCGAACAGGGTCAGAAATTTGACCTGCGCCAGCAGATCGAGAAGCGCCCAGGTCCAGGCGTCGCTTGCGGAGATACTCCCGGACCACGCCGGATTGAGGTAGGCGGCCTTCGGTAAACCGAAGGCGCTGATATTCAGTAGCAGGATACCGAGGATGGCGACGCCGCGAACAAAGTCCAGCGTGACATTTCTCTCCATGTACCCCGCTCCGTTTTAGTTGTGATGACGTACGGCGCGCAGGAACTCCTGGCGAGTATTCTGGCTGGATTTGAACAGGCCACCCAGCGATGTGGTGGTGGTGGCGCTGGTTGCATCGCGAATGCCGCGCGCTTTTACGCAGTAGTGCACCGCATCAATGGAGACCGCGACGTTGTTGGTCCCCAGCAGCGTTTGCAGAGCGGTGAGGATCTGCTGAGTCAGTCGCTCCTGCACCTGCGGGCGCTGGGAGAAGAACTGCACGATACGATTGATTTTCGACAGGCCAATCACCGAATCTTTCGGGATATAGGCGACCGTCGCTTTCCCATCAATTGTGACGAAATGGTGTTCGCAGGTGCTGGTCAGGGTGATATCACGCACGGTTACCATTTCATCGACCTGCATCTTGTTTTCGATGACGGTGATTTTCGGGAATCTGGCGTAGTCCAGGCCGGAGAAGATCTCATCAACGAACATTTTAGCGATGCGATGCGGAGTCTCCATCAGGCTGTCATCACTTAGATCAAGGTTTAACAGCTGCATAATCTCGGTCATGTGTCCGGCGATCAGACGCTTGCGAGTTTCATTATCAATTTCTTGTACTGGCGGACGCAGCGGCGTCTCCAGCCCACGAGCGACCAGCGCTTCATGAACGAGTATGGCTTCTTTACTCAGTGATGACATTTTTGTTCTCCTGCAGGTGTGGCGCTCTTTGCTCTTCTGAGGGCAAAGTTTGTATTCATTGTGCGTGAGGTGACGCACAGAATCCAGTAGCCGTATCGATAATTGTTGAAATTGGCGTCACCTCTCGTTCCACGCCGTCAGACCAGCGCGCTACGATACGTCACGCAACGCCTTGCTCACCTTGCCAAAACCAACTCAATTGCCGTCTCATGGCGCGATTTCTGACGCGATGAAAACGTCAGCATGTTGGTTAAAAGTTGCATTAATGATGCAATATGTTCCAAAAAGGAGAAAGTGAAAGTTGCTCACGGGCGCATGAAATATCTGTATTATGGAAAATTACCCGTAAATACTTAAGGAGCCCTGCATGGAACTGCTCGAAGAGCACCGCTGTTTTGAAGGTCGGCAGCAACGCTGGCGGCACGACTCCGGGACGCTGAACTGCACAATGACGTTCAGTATCTTTTTACCGCCCTCCACCACAGATTCACCGCCGCCGGTTCTTTACTGGCTGTCAGGCCTGACCTGCAACGATGAAAACTTTACGACTAAGGCGGGCGCACAGCGGGTTGCCGCCGAGCTGGGCATTGCGCTGGTGATGCCGGATACCAGTCCGCGCGGCGATAGCGTAGCCGACGACAGCGCTTACGATCTGGGCAAGGGCGCCGGCTTCTACCTCAACGCCACTCAGGCGCCGTGGTCCACGCATTTCCGCATGTACGATTATCTTCGCGACGAGCTGCCGCAGCTTATCGCCCGCGAGTTTAAGGTCAGCGATCGCTGCGCCATCAGCGGGCATTCCATGGGCGGCCACGGCGCGTTAGTCATGGCGCTGAAAAATCCGGGGCGCTTTGTCAGCGTTTCGGCGTTCGCGCCTATCGTCAATCCGACCCAGGTTCCTTGGGGTAAAAAAGCGTTTACCGCTTATCTGGGAACGGATGAAACGACCTGGCAGGCCTGGGACAGCTGCGCGTTAATGCAGGCCAGCAGTGAATCAGACGCGATCCCAACCCTGATTGACCAGGGCGATAGTGATTCATTCCTCGCCGAACAGCTGCAGCCGGCGGTGCTGGCGGAAACCGCACGCCAGAAAAGCTGGCCTTTAACCCTGCGTATTCAGGCTGGTTACGATCACAGCTACTACTTTATCGCCTCATTTATTGAGGACCACCTGCGTTTTCATGCCCGGCACCTCTTCTCCTGATCTTGTCAATGCGTCGTGAAGCACCTTCCCGGCGCATTGATACACAAAATGCTTCCCCGCCCAATAATCATAAAAACTAATATATACAGAGAGATAGTGTATTTCTTGCCGTCGAGGGGTATGATTTTTGGCGGCGCTTGAGGCTTTCGCCTCAGGGCAGGATTGAGTTTTATCGTTGTGCTGAGGCAGAAAGAAGAGGGCTGGCAGGGTAACCTGCCAGCCCTCTTTTATCGCCCAAATCAGAAGCGGTAATCGACGGCCATAAAGTAACGACGCCCCTCTTCGGTGTAGCTATAGTCGTCGCGGCTCAGATCTTTATCGCCGACGTTAAGCACCCCGGAACGCAGCTTAACGTTTTTAGTGACATTCCACGCCGCGCCGATATCAAACATGGTGTAACCGCCCGGCGTTTTGCCCGTAGAGCTGACCGCCCGCTGCTCGCCGGTATAGTTGGCGGTCACGTAGAAGGACCAGTCGTCCAGCGGTTTCCAGTCCAGAGTACCGTTAGCGGTATGGAACGGCAGCGTTTGCAGCGGTTTATCGCCTCCGTTACTCAGATCGCGGCCATCGTTATAGGTGTAGTTCACCGTCAGCTTCCATTCGTCGCCAAACGGCACTTTCAATTCCGTTTCCACGCCTTTGATACGTGCCTTATTAACGTTGAAGTAGCGGAAGACCGGTACGCGTTTACCGTTCACCGTTTTCCAGCCGACAAAGTTCGGATAGCCCGGCGCTTCGCTGGCGCTGGAGGTGCGCAGAATATCAATCATATCGTCAACGTTGTTCTGGAAGGTGGTGATGCTTCCTTCCACATCCTCAAGCCAGCCTTCCTCACCGCGGTAGTAAAGCCCCAGCTCGAAGCTTTCGCTGGTTTCCGGTTTCAGATCCGGGTTACCGATGATACTGCACGAGCCGCGGCAGGAGTTGGTGGTCCAGTCCGGGTTCAGCTGCAGCAGGGACGGTGCTTTGAATGCCGTCGCCCAGCCGCCCTTCACGGTGACGGTATCGGTGGCGTTGTAGACCAGATAGGCACGCGGGCTCCAGTGATCGCCATAGGTCTGGTGATCGTCCATACGAATACCGGTGGTCAGGGCCAGCGGCTCGATTATCCGCCACTCATCTTCAAGGAACAGCGCGTACTGGCTGGCGGAGGTGGATTTACCGCCGCTGCTCAGGTTGACCGGGTCTTTCAGCTTGTCGTGACGCCATTCGCCGCCAAAAGTCAGCAGCTGGTTAATCATCCCCAGCGGCAGCACGTATTTACCGTCTACGGAGTTACTCTCGGAAGTTATCGTGCCGGCCTGCCCCGGATTTTTGTTATCCACTTTCTCACCGTAGAACTTCAGCTCGCTGTTGCCGATATCCCAGCGGCCGTTGTGGCTCAGGGAGTAGTTCTGGCGCTCAAGGCGGTTACGATCGAGAGAGTCGGAATCACGATCCTGGCGGTCAAAACCGTAGCCTGCGGTAATGTCCTGATTATCGGTGGGAGTCCAGGCGAATTCGACGTTACCGTCGCGGCTAGTGAAACCTTCAATACGCGGCGTTTCGCCTTCCGCGTTGCTGGAAGCCTGCTGATCGTCTTTAGCACGCTTTGCCAGGCTGCCGTAGGCTTTCATCCCCAGTACACCGTCAATCAGCGGGCCGCTGGTAAAGAACTGACCATTCCAGGTATCACCGCGATCGCGATGTTCCTGAATAGTCGTGTCCGCGCTGAGGGTTCCGGTCCACTGCTGACCAACTTTTTTGGTAATGATATTCACCACCCCGCCGAGGGCGTCGGAACCATAGAGTGAGGACATTGGCCCGCGCACAACTTCGATACGCTCAATGGCATCAACCGGGATCCAGTTGAGGTCAAAGTCGTTATGGCGGAAAACGGCGTTGCGCGAGTTAACGCGTTTGCCGTCAACGAGGATCAGCGTATAGCCGCTGCTGAGGCCGCGAATGCTCACCCCCTTGCGGTTATCCCCTTCGTTGGTGAGCTGCACGCCCGGCACTTCCCGCAGTACATCTTTCAGGTTCTGTACCGGTCTACGCTGTAAATCCTGTTGGGTAATAACGCTAATACTGGCGGGAGCATCTTTTACGCTCTGTTCAGTTGCCGCAGCGGTGACGACCAGCGTTTCTTCGTTAACGGCGGCCAGCGCCGGAAACGCTAAGGATACGACGGACGCGCATAATCCGGCCCGGACAAAAGGGTTTAGCCTGAACATTCCATATCTCCATGAGGTGTACAACAAAACAAACAAAAAGGTGCTGCTCACAGGTACTGTCGGCCTATCGCTCTACGGCGATATGCGCGCAATTCTCTACAGTAGATGTGGCTGGTCGCCCCTTGTCAGTCCGATTGTCTGCAAGATATGGGGATTGGCTTCATCCTGAACTTGACATAAATGATAAAGATAATGATTACAATTATCAATACAATTATGGAAAACTGTATCAATTTGTAAGAACCGCGGGAATAAAAAAACCCTCTCGATGAGAGGGTTTTATTTAATGCTCCAGCAAAGCTTAGCCTTTAAAACGATCCGGGAACTTCATCTCGCTGTAGCGGACAAAGCGCGTTCCTTTTGCCAGCTTGTAGCCAAACCAGATAACCAGGAACAGCGGAATACCAATGTAGGTGGCCGCAACGCCGCCCCAGTCGATGGTGTCTTTGAGGAACGCTTCGTAGTTCTGTCCGAGGGTAATGATCAGACACAGGACGAAAGCGAAAATCGGCCCCAGCGGGAAGAAACCTGAGCGATACGGCAGGTTATTCAGGTCATTTCCCTGCAGCACGTAGCCACGACGGAAGCGATAATGGCTGATAGCAATCCCCAGCCACGCAATAAAGCCGGTCATCCCTGAAGTGTTCAGCAGCCACAGGTAAACGGTCTGATTACCAAACATCGAGCTCAGGAAGCACAGCCCCGCTATCACCGTTGTCGCATACAGCGCGTTACGAGGAACACCGCCTTTCGACAGCTTAGAGAAAATTCGCGGCGCTTTGCCATCGCAGGCCAGGGTGTAGAGCATACGGGTCGATGCGTACATCCCGGAGTTACCCGCCGACAGTACCGCAGTCAGGATAACCGCGTTCATTATCGCCGCTGCTGACAACAGTCCCGCATGCTGGAATACCAGCGTAAACGGGCTAACGGAGATATCTTTTACGTCATTGCGCAGCAGGCTGGGATCGGTATACGGGATAATCAGACTGATAATCAGGATTGCGAAGACATAGAACAGTAGGATACGCCAGAACACCTGGCGCACGGCGCGCGGAATATTCTTCTCCGGATTTTCCGACTCGCCTGCCGCGATGCCGATAAGCTCGGTTCCCTGGAACGAGAAGCCGACGATCATCGCCACGCCAATCATCGCCGCAAACCCACCGGCAAACGGCGCATCATCGACAACCCAGTTGCTCCAGCCTGCGGGCTGAGCGCCTTTGAAGATGCCAAAGATCATCATCACGCCGACGATGATAAAGATAATGACGGTGGCAACTTTGATCAGCGAGAACCAGTATTCCGCTTCACCAAAGCCTTTGACCGAAATCCAGTTAAGCAGGAACATGATACCGAGGAACAGCGCGCTCCATACCCAGCCGGGGGCATCGGGGAACCAGTAGGTCATCACCAGCTGAGCGGCAACGAGGTCTACGGCGATGGTCACCGCCCAGTTGTACCAGTAGTTCCAGCCCAGCGCGAAGCCAAAGCCTTCCTCAACGTAGTTTTGCCCATAGGTCGCAAAAGAGCCGGACACCGGCATAAACGCCGCCAGCTCGCCGAGACTGGTCATCAGGAAATAGACCATCAGGCCGATGAGAATATAAGAGAGCAACGCCCCGCCCGGGCCCGCCTGAGAAATCGTTGCGCCAGAGGCAACAAAAAGACCTGTACCGATGGAACCGCCAATAGCGATCATGGTCAAGTGGCGCGCCTTCAGTTCACGACGTAAACCGGGCGCTTCTGTGGTTTTAGTATCCGAAACCATGTGAAAATGCTATCCATCCAAAAAACGAGGCGAGATTGTAGCAGACAGTCCGGGCTCCATCCGATACAAATGCAAAGTTATAAGAGAGCTTCATGATCGAGCGTGGATTATTAGTAAAGCATGAAAACCTGAAAACGCCAGCGCCCATTCCGTTCGTTTCTACACTTCGCAATAATGCAGAAATCGTTGTAATGCCTTGGAAATATGCTTCTGCCGATGATGAATGCGCCACAGGGTACGGGTCAAACGCGGCAGCGGAATCGCCAGCTCCACCAGCGACCCCACTTCAAGCTGTTCCGCTACCACCCGTCGCGACAGGCAGCTAATGCCCAGACCGTGGCGCACCGCATGCTTGATAGCCTCAGAGTTACCGAGCTCCATCCCCAGATGAAACGCCGGTAGATGCGATAATAATAAATAGTCGACAATTTCCCGGGTCCCGGAGCCGTGCTCGCGTAATATCCACGGCGCTTCCGCCAGCCGTTGCAGCGTCACCTCCCCTTCCAGCAGCGGTGAATCCGGCGCGGCGAAGACCACCAGTTCATCCTCCAGCCAGGGTTCGGCGATAATATCCGCAGCGTGGCAGGGACCTTCAATCAGCCCAATATCCACCCGCAGATCGGCCACCGCATTGATCACGTCCTGGCTATTGCCCACGCTGAGCTCCAGCGGTAAATCCGGAAGGTCGCGTCGGTAGCGCGCAATGATTTCCGGCAAAATATAGTTGCCGATGGTGCTGCTGGCGTAGACGCGAATCGCCCCGTTGTCGCCGCGAAACAGCTGCTCTATCTCCAGCGCGCGCTCCAGCAGGGCCAGCGCGCGCGGATAAAGCAGCCTGCCGTGCTCGTTGACCACCAGCCTTTTACCCACGCGGTCAAAGAGCTGGACGCCCAGCTGCCCTTCGAGATCGGTGAGCGCCGCGCTGACCGCCGACTGCGAAAGCGCCAGCATTTGCGAGGCCTGGGTCGTCGACCCGCTTTTCAGAACTTCAGCAAAAACTTCCAGCTGCCGTAGCGTGATATGCATGATTTTTCCTGCCTTTATAGACGACCCGGCATCCGCCGCTGAGGCTTATGTACATCGTGCCCAAACCGCGAAACCGCTCGTTTACCACTTATTACGATTAATTATAAATATATAATCAATTTTATATTTAAACCAGCGAGTCGTATGCTTTTCCCAGACAAAGGAGAAGGTTATGACAGCACTCACTCTTCCGACTAAACATCGCCCATTGCGGCATTTTGCACCTGGACTGGCGCTGACCGCCGTGCTCACCGGCGCAGCGCTGTGGGCCGGTAGTTTTCCGGCCATCGCCGGCGCGGGCTTCAGCGCCCTCACGCTGGCCATTTTGTTCGGCATGGTCATCGGTAACACGGTTTACCCGAAAATCTGGCAGCCCTGCGACGGCGGCGTAATCTTTGCCAAACAGCACCTGCTGCGCCTCGGCATCATTTTATACGGCTTTCGCCTGACCTTCGCCCAGATTGCCGACGTTGGCGTCGGCGGTATCGTGATTGACGTTCTGACGCTTTCCAGCACCTTTTTTATCGCCTGTTTTCTTGGGCAAAAGGTATTCGGGCTGGATAAACATACCAGCTGGTTGATTGGCGCCGGGAGCAGCATCTGCGGCGCGGCGGCGATACTGGCGACGGAACCGGTAGTTAAAGCAGAAGCCAGCAAGGTAACGGTCGCGGTGGCGACGGTGGTCATTTTCGGCACCATTGCTATCTTCCTGTACCCAGCAATCTATCCGTTCCTGACGCAGTGGTTTACGCCGGAAGCCTACGGCATTTATATGGGTTCGACGATGCATGAGGTTGCTCAGGTCGTCGCCGCTGGCCACGCCGTTAGCCCGGACGCGGAAAACGCGGCGGTAATTGCCAAAATGCTGCGCGTGATGATGCTGGCTCCGTTCCTGCTGTTCCTTGCCGCCCGCGTTAAGCAATTAGCTCCGGCAAACAGCGGTGAAAAAAGCAAAATCACCATTCCGTGGTTTGCGATCCTGTTTATTCTGGTTGCGGTATTTAACTCTTTCCACCTGCTGCCAAAAGCGGTAGTCGATTTACTGGTGACCCTGGATACGGTACTGCTGGCAATGGCAATGGCCGCCCTTGGCCTGACCACCCACGTCAGCGCGTTGAAAAAAGCCGGCGCCAAACCGCTGCTGATGGCGCTGATGCTCTTCGTCTGGCTGATTGTCGGCGGCGGCGCAATTAACCTGGCCATTCATAGCCTGCTGGCGTGAAGCCCGCTGCTCAGGTTGTATTAAGGATGATGTAACTCTCCGGCTAAGCCGCTATCATTACCCTCCCCCCAGCGGCTTAACTGGAGTTTTTTATGAAATATATTGGAGCGCACGTCAGCGCCTCCGGCGGTGTTGCCAATGCCGCCATTCGCGCAGCCGAAATCGGCGCGACCGCATTTGCCCTCTTCACCAAAAATCAGCGCCAGTGGCGCGCCGCTCCACTGAGCGACGAAACCATTGCTGAATTTAAAGCCGCCTGTGAAAAGCATCATTTTGGACCGGGGCAAATTCTGCCGCACGACAGCTATCTGATTAACCTTGGTCATCCGGTTGCGGACGCGCTGGAAAAATCCCGCGATGCCTTTATTGATGAGCTCTCCCGCTGCCAGCAGCTCGGCCTGACGCTGCTAAATTTCCATCCGGGTAGTCATCTGCAGCAAATCCCGGAAGACGAATGTCTGGCGCGTATCGCCGAATCTATTAATATCGCGCTGGCAAAAACCGAAGGCGTTACGGCGGTCATCGAAAACACCGCCGGCCAGGGGAGTAACCTGGGGTTCAAGTTTGAGCATCTGGCGGCCATTATCGACGGCGTGGAAGATAAATCGCGGGTCGGCGTATGCATTGATACCTGCCACGCTTTCGCCGCCGGCTACGATCTGCGCAGCGCAGAAGAGTGCAAAAAAACCTTCGCTGATTTCGAACGAATTGTCGGATTTCAGTATCTGCGCGGTATGCACCTGAACGATGCAAAAAGCACGTTCGGCAGTCGCGTTGACCGTCACCATAGCCTCGGGGAAGGCAATATCGGCCATGATGCCTTCCGCTGGATCATGCAGGACCGCCGTTTTGACGGCATCCCGCTGATTCTGGAAACGATCAATCCTGATATCTGGGCGGAAGAGATCGCCTGGCTACGGGCTCAGCAAACGGAAGAGGCCACCGTCTGATATGAACGACAGGGAAAAGCAGATCCTCAAAATTTTGCGGCGCAATCCGCTGATTCAGCAGCATGAGATTGCCGATATTCTGCAGATTAGCCGCTCCCGCGTAGCCGCGCACATCATGGATCTCACCCGCAAGGGAGCCATCAAGGGCAAAGGCTATATCCTCACCGAGCAGGAGTATTGCGTCTCGCTGGGGGCGGTGAATATGGATATCCGCGGAATTGCCGATATCCATTATCCGCAGCCCGTCTCCAACCCGGGTAATATCCAGTGCTCAGCCGGCGGCGTGGCGCGAAATATCGCACATAACCTGGCGCTGCTCGGCCGCGATGTGCATTTGATTTCCGCCGTCGGCAGCGATTTTTACGGCGAAACGCTGCTGGAGCAAACCCGGCAGGCCGGCGTTAACGTGCAAAGCTGTATCCGCCTGCACGGCCATAACACCGCCACCTATCTATCCATCGCGAATCCGCAGGAAGAAACGGTCCTTGCGATTAACGATACCCATATTTTACAGTCGCTCACCCCGCAGCTGCTGAATCAGTACCGCGATCTGTTGACTCATGCAGGCGTCGTTCTGGTCGATTGTAATTTAACGGAACAGTCGCTGGAGTGGGTGTTCACGCTGGCAAGCGCTATTCCGGTATTTGTCGATACCGTGTCGGAGTTTAAAGCACACCGCATCAGACCGTGGCTGGGAAAAATTCATACCCTCAAACCGACGCTGCGCGAACTGCAGATCCTCTGGGGACATCCCATTGACAACGAAGCGGATCGCGATCGGGCCCTGGCCTGGCTGCACGAGCGGGGAACTCAGCGCGTGGTGATTTGTTCAGAGAATGACACGATTTTCTGCAGCGAAGCTAGCGGCGAACGTTTCCAGATGAGTTTGCCTGAACATACGGCGATAGACCGCTTCGGCGCCGACGATGCGCTAATGGCCGGGCTTCTCTATAGCTACCTCGACGGCAGCGACTTTAAAGAAAGCGCCGCCTTTTCCATGGCGTGTACCGCCATTACCCGCGCCAGCAGCGGTATTAACAACCCCTCTTTATCGGTTGATAACGCGCTTAACCTGCTTGCGCAGATGTAACAGCGTGCGCCGCAGTCGCGGTGCACGCATGGTTTTTTATGCCAGACCAATAAAAAAGCCGGCGATAGTAGCGCTCATCAGGTTAGAAAGGGTTGCCGCCGCCAGAGCGCGCAGCCCAAGCTGGGCTATTTCCGGCGCACGCTGCGGTGAAATCGCAGAAAACGCCCCGACGACGACGCCGATTGAACCAAAGTTGGCGAAACCACACAGCGCGAACGATATAATCGCAATGGTTTTCACGTCCAGGGCGCCACCGGTTTGCAGATACGGCGAAAAGTTGAGGTAGGCGACAAATTCGTTTATCGCCAGCTTTTGCCCAATCAGGCTACCCGCCAGCGTCGCATCGCTCCAGTCAACGCCCATGATCCATGCCAGCGGCGCGAGCAGAAAACCGAAAATCCCTTCCAGAGTGGCATGACCATAGCCAAACCAGCCGCCAATTCCGCCGATAATACCGTTCAGCAGAGCGATAATCGCCACAAACGCCATGACTACCGTTGCCACTCCGGCAGCAATTTTCAGTCCAGTCATCGCTCCGGATGCCGCCGCCTCGATAACGCTTTTTGGCGGCGTTTCGGTAAAAGAGAGATTATCAAAAGTAACCTGCGATACTTCGGTTGCCGGACTCAGCATACGGGCGAACAGAATACCGCCGGGGATAGCCATTAGCGAAGCGGCCAGCAGGTAATCGATCGGCACGCCCATCCCGGCATAGCCGATCATCATCGAGCCGGCAATTGACGCCATTCCGCTGCAAATCGCGGTAAACAGTTCGTTGCGGTTGAGCTTATCAATAAATGGTTTAACGATCGCCGGGATCTCATTTTGCCCAAGAAAGATGGTGGTCACGGCGACAAAAGACTCAATCTTGCTGATATTCAGCGCCTTCTGAAAGATGCCACCCAGCATACGGATTAGCAGCCCCATTACGCCAAGGTAGTAAAGCAGACTTATCAGCGCGGTAACAAAGATAATGGCGGGCAGGACGCGGAAAGCGAAGATAAAGCCGGCGCCGTCAAACAGTACATCCATTTTCGGTCCAACCAGCGAACCAAAAATAAATGCGCTTCCGGCGTCGCTGTAGGACATAACTTTATGCACTCCCAGCGCCGCCTGCTCTACCAGCCATTTGCCGGGCGGAAAATAGAGCATAACTCCGCCAATCACGATCTGCAGCAGCAGCGCTGCCCCTACGGTTCTGATACTGATGCGTTTTTTGTTCACTGACAGCACAAAGGCGATGGCCAGCAATACCACCATCCCCAAAAGACTTCTCATGATGTCCATAATGATATCCTTACCTGGTGGAAAACCCGGCGTCAGGCCAGGCTTTCGGTATCTCTGATATCGGGGCGGGCAACCGCAAACAGCCCGCAACTGTCGTCAGGCTATTTGTTGATACTCTTTGGCAATTTCGCAGGCGAGAATGGCGTTGTTAAACACCAGCTGAATATTGGACTTCAGGCTATCTCCACCGGTCAGCTCAGCAACGCGGGCCAGCAGGAACGGCGTACTTTCTTTACCCACTACGCCCTGTTCTTCCGCTTCCTTGACAGCCTGGTTGATGGCGACGTTAATTTTCGCTTCCGGCATCGCAAACTGTTCCGGTATCGGGTTCGCCACCACCATGCCGCCATTGAGGCCGGATTGCCATTTCACCGCCATGGCTTTGGCGATTTCTTTGGCGCTATTAAGACGAATGCTGACCTCAAACGGGCTGGTTCGGCAGAAAAAAGCCGGGAGCGCCGAAGTTTGATAACCAATAAGCGGAACGCCGTAAGTTTCTAAATATTCGGTGGTTAACCCGAGGTCGAGAATAGATTTTGCGCCAGCACAAACCACGGTGACGTTAGTATTTGCCAGCTCCTGCAAATCTGCAGAAATATCAAAAGTACGTTCAGCACCACGATGAACGCCGCCAATACCGCCGGTAGCAAAGACTTTTATTCCGGCCATTGCAGCAATAATCATGGTAGAAGCTACGGTAGTCGCGCCGTTTAATCCCGCGGCGACGACAAAAGGTAAATCACGACGGCTAACTTTGGTGACGTTATGCCCTTCACGTCCAAGCAATTCAATTTCCTCACGGCTCAAACCGACCTTCATTACGCCATGTATAATTGCGATAGTTGCCGGCACTGCACCCTGACGGCGAATAGTTTCTTCAACTTCCAGCGCCGTTTGTGCATTTTCGGGGAACGGCATACCGTGGGAAATAATAGTTGATTCCAGCGCCACAACCGGTTGATTATTTTTTAATGCCTGCTGGACTTCCGCAGAAACCTGTAATAATTCAGGGGAAATATTTAATTCAGACATATTCTTTCTCCACTAATTTTTTTACGTTTGCGTAAGATAATTCAGGGTTATTGGTAAATTCCGATGAAAGCGCCAGAGAAGAACATCCCTGCGCAAACTTCACCGCTTGCGAAAATGAACAACCATCAAGCCAGCAGCAGGCAAGACCGGCCATCATGGCATCACCGGCGCCGGTCACGTTAACAACCTGGGTTTTTAGCGGCGCAGACCAGCCCCGCTCGCCGTCTTTCTCGCTGTAGTAAACCCCGTCGCCCCCCATGCTAAGCACCAGGCGCTTCAGGCCGTGCCGGTGAAACCAATCGGCAACGCGGGCCACGTCATCAGTGCCGGACAGCGCGATTCCGCTCAGGGTTTCAGCCTCAATTCGGTTCGGTTTCAGCGTGTGAATACGGCCCAGGTGCTGACTGATTTTTACGCATTTCCAGGCTGAAACCGGGTCAACAAAAACAGGCGTTGAGCCAGTGTTTTCCATCAACCAGACCAGCGCCGATTCGCTAATATTACAATCAACGATAATGACCGCAGCATTTTGGATAAAATCATAATGTTGGCTCAGAAATGCCGGCGTAATATGCTCAGTAATGCTCATATCATTTATCGCCACCAGCATTTCTCCGGTATTATCAAGCAGCGATAAATAGCTCGACGTGCCCTCCCCCTTAACGATCTGACATTTATCAACATGGACCCCGGACTGGGCCGTTTGCTTTAATAGCGAATGTCCATAAAAATCATCACCCACGACGGATAACAACCACGCTGGTTTATTCAACAAGGCAATGTTTTGTGCAATATTCCGCCCCACGCCGCCGGGGGTATATTTTATCTTTCCGGGATTAGAATCAGCATAGTTCAACGAAACACTGGAATAGCCAGCAACATCCATATTTGCTGATCCAATAATTACAACGTAATCATTTTCAGGCATAAAAATACCCTCCAACAGAAAAAATGCTATGGCAGTAGAGTTATTCAATATTTTTAAATATACGCACCTCACCCTCAATTGAACACATGTTTATATTTGAACATGTGTTTATGTTAAGTGAGTTACTTTTAAAGTAAAGAGGCGTCAAGGAGGGTTTTCATGTGAATATGAACAAAATCACAAAATTTGCGCAGTATGGTTTTTAAACAGTTTAAAAATGCGAAGGAGAGCACATCGGCCCGGGTGAGCAGAGCAAGGAAAGCGCATAAAAAAGGGCAGAGAAGACTCTGCCCTGGAAAGCGTTCAGAAAGTCAATCAGGCTACTTTTTCTTCCGCCTGGACTTCAGGGCGTTTCAGTACCGCATAAGAGAGACCTGCGACCAGCGTACCGATAACAATCGCCAGCAGATATCCGAGCACCGGCGTAATCGCGCCAGGGATCAGCAGGACGAACAGGCCACCGTGCGGCGCCATCAGTTTCGCGCCAACCCACATGGACATCGCCCCGGTCACCGCACCGCCAACGATGCAGCAAGGCAGGACGCGCATCGGGTCACGGGCAGCGAACGGAATCGCACCTTCGGTGATAAAGCACAGGCCAAGTACCAGTGCCGCCTTGCCGCCTTCCTGCTGCGCTTTGTCGAACTTTTTGCGCGCAATCAGCGTTGCCAGGCCCAGCGCCAGCGGTGGAACCATACCCGCAGCCATAATTGCCGCCATCGGTGCATAAGTTTGGGTACTCAGCAGGCCAACCCCAAAGGCGTAGGCCGCCTTGTTCACCGGACCGCCCATATCGGTACACATCATACCGCCGAGGATCGCACCGAGCAGAACCGCGTTCGCCGTCCCCATGGTTTGCAGCCAGTGGGTCAGACCTTCAAGGATCCCGGCAACCGGTTTACCAATCAGGTAAATCATCGCCAGACCGACGATCAGGCTGGAAACCAGCGGAATAATCAGGATCGGTTTCAGCGCTTCCATACTTTGCGGTAGCTTAAGCCTGGTACTAATCGCTTTCGCGACATAACCGGCCAGGAAACCGGCGATGATGCCGCCGATAAAGCCAGACCCGGTGCTTACCGCCAGCATACCGCCGATAAGACCCGGCGTCAGGCCCGGACGATCGGCGATGGAGAAGGCGATGAAACCCGCCAGTACCGGTACCATCAGCGCGAAAGCGGAGCCGCCGCCGATTTGCATCAGCGCTGCGGCCAGGGTGTCTTTAACCTCAAAGGCTTTAATCCCAAAAGCAAAGGAGAGCGCGATACACAGGCCGCCCGCCACCACCATCGGCAGCATGTATGACACACCGGTCAGCAGATGACGATAGGCGCCGGCGGACTCTTTTTTACCTTCCGCCGCCTGCTGGGTTTTGCCCGCAGGTTGATACGGTTTCGCCTCAACAACGGCTTTATCCAGCTCCTGAGCCGTTTTTTTCAGCGCCAGACCGGTAGTGGTGCGATACATCGGCTTACCGGCGAACTTCGCCAGATCCACTTCGATATCAGCAGCGACTACGACCAGATCTGCTTGTTCAACCTCTTCCGCAGTGATGGCATTGCCCGCGCCCACGGAGCCGCGCGTTTCAACTTTTACCCACCAGCCGCGTTTTTTGGCTTCGGTTTCAATCGCTTCCGCCGCCATAAAGGTATGCGCGACGCCGGTCGGGCAGGCGGTGACCGCCACAATACGTTTTGGACCGTTAGCGGCAGCCGGTGAAGCAGCAGCCGGAGCGGTATAAGGCGTTGCGTGGCTTTTGGCTTCCCCGAGGAACAGCTCCGGATGGGCAACGGCACGATTAATATCGCCGAGATAGACCTTTTTGCCATTCAGCGCGCTGTCAGCCGGCAGCGCCGTGCCCAGCACAATCGCCAGCTCAGCGTCGTTCGGGTTATCAATCAGTTCGAGTTGCGCTTTTTGCGCCGCGGTGCCCAACAGAGTCTTCGCCATATAGGCGCGAGCCTGTCCAAGCCCGGCATCAATAATCAGCAGCGTTTTCATTATGCCTCTCCTGCTGTTAATTAAAGGGTTGTAAGTCGACGCGCGCCATCATTGCGGCCAACTGGGTACGGTCGGTAATACCTACATTGCTCTGACTCACCGCCAGCGCGGCAACGGCGGTTGCCAGACGCAGCGTATGTTCGCTGGACTCACGCATCAGCAGGCCGTAAATCAGGCCGCCAACCATCGAATCACCGGCACCAACGGTGCTGACCACGTCTACCGCAGGCGGCTTGGCAATCCACTCTCCGGATGCGTTAACCCACAGGGCGCCCTCTTCACCAAGGGAAATAACCACGTGGGCAATCCCCTGCTCGCGTAGCGCATGTGCGGCATCAATCACGTCTTTCATCTCGGGCAGCTTGCGGCCGGCCCAGATCTCCAGCTCGCGACGGTTGGGCTTAACCAGCCATGGCGCCGCTTTCAGACCGGCTACCAGCGCTTCGCGGCTGCTGTCAAAAATGATGCACGGGCACTGGCTGCGCAGACGGGTCATCCAGTCGGTAAACGCTTCCGGGCTCACGCCTGACGGTAAGCTGCCGCTCACGCAGACCATATCGAACTGTCCCAGCCAGCTGAGAGAATCATTAACAAAGCGCTCCCAGTCGCCAGGCGTTACTTCAAATCCCGAGAAGTTGAAGTCGGTTACTTCGCCATCTTTCTCAGTCAGCTTGACGTTGATACGGGTACGCCCCTGCACCACCTGAAAACGGTTAGCGATCCCCAGCTCGCTGAACAACTGCTGAAAACCATCCTGATTATCTTTACCGAGAAAACCGCCTACGGTGACGTCAATACCAAGATCTTTCAGCACTTTTGCAACGTTGATCCCCTTCCCTGCGGCGTGCAAACCGGTCGTGCGAACAAGGTTAACCTCGCCACGTTCAATTTCCGGGGTAAAACCCACCAGGTCATAGGCCGGATTCAAAGTAATCGTTGCGACACGTCTGCTCATTTATGCGCCCTCCCCAAGGCCTGCGGCGATAGCTTCGCCAATCGCATCCAGCGCCTGCTGCGCATCTTCACCCTGTGCGGTAAAACGCAAGCGGTGACCTTTTTTCACGCCCAGCGCCACAACTTTCATCAGGCTGCGGCCGTTTGCCGGTTTACCCGAACCATCAAGGTTGGTGACGGTGATGTCGCTGGAAAATTGTTTAATTGTATTAACCAGCATAGTGCCCGGACGCGCGTGCAGCCCGTGCTCGTTGCGGATAACGTATTCAGCGCTGAGAACATCTTCAGCAATAGCGTCATCGCTGGTCAGCAACGCCAGCAGCGTGGCGCCATCAGCCTTCAGCAAACGGTCAGCTTTTTTATCGAGCAGCAAATTGCTCAGGCGGTTAAGCACCGCGGTTGGCCGATCGTCGGCCATCGCAACGGTTATCAGCAGCGATACCGGCTGCTCATCGCTGGTAAAAGGAGTCGCTGCGCGGCTGACGGCTACGGCGCTGCGCAAATTGCCTTCAGGGCTGTCATTCAGCCAGATCCCTTCGCCGAGATTCAGCGGTTTATCGTTAATAGTACGAGTCACAAAGGAAGCATCCACGGCGCCGGCTTCTTTCAGCCGCGCGGCGTTCAGCGCCTGCAGAGTCAGCAGATCGCTGGCAGCCACGTCCAGAGTCAGCGTATCGTTATCCAGCTTCAGCGCTTCGCTTTGCTTTTCACCCATGAGCAGGGCGCGCAGCTCTTCCGCCGTGGTCGCCGACTTAAGCTGTTCAGCAACCGAGTCGTCGCTCAGCACGTGGGTCAGCTGACGCAGCAGACCAAGGTGTTCATCCGAGCTGGCGGCAATACCGATGGCGACATAGGCGGTCTGCCCTTCGCCCCAGGTCACGCCCTGCGGAAACTGATAAACCTGAACGCCGGTTTTAAGCACCTGATCGCGCGTGTCGGTGGTACCGTGCGGAATCGCAATGCCGTTGCCAAGAAAAGTGGAGGTTTGCTGCTCGCGAGCCAGCATCCCGTTAACGTAGCCATCCGCCACATTGCCCGCGCTTACCAGCGCGGAAGCAACCTGACGAATAGCCTCTTCTTTATTACCGGCCTGCTGACCGGGATGAATATCCTGCACAGATAACTGGAACATGGTTCTCCTCTCCTGCTGAATTGAATCGTTTCAGCTACTTTGAGAAAAAATGCGTCATCTGTCCTGCCGGAGAATCTCCCGATGACGCTGAAACGTTTCAAGAAGTCTGTACCTTTATTACCCACCGCGCAAGAAAAGTTAGCATCCTGATAACAGAAATTAGAGATACAGCACACTTTTGCTGACGCGTGGATGAGCAACACGGCTAAACTTCAGCATTTTGCTGAAGTTAAATTTTGAAACGACTTTTTGATTTTTTTGTGCCATGGTGCTGTTCATTTTCTGACTGACGGCGTAAACTCCGCAACTCCTGAAACCGATGAAAGCCGACATGCAAAACAGTAGCGCCGCCCTGCCACGACGTGGGTTTGATTTAACGTCTTCCGCCTTCCTGATCGTCGCCTTCCTGACGGGTATCGCCGGGGCGTTACAGACGCCTACTCTGAGCCTGTTTCTGACTAACGAAGTTCACGTACGGCCGGCGATGGTCGGCTTCTTTTTTACCGGCAGCGCGGTGATTGGCATCCTGGTGAGCCAGTTTCTTGCCGGGCGATCGGATCGCAAAGGCGACCGTAAACAGCTGATCGTCTTCTGCTGCCTGATGGGCGTGCTGGCCTGCGCGCTGTTCGCCTGGAACCGTAACTACTTTATTTTGCTGTTTGTCGGCGTGTTTCTCAGCAGCTTTGGTTCCACCGCTAACCCGCAGATGTTTGCCCTCGCCCGTGAACATGCGGACAAAACGGGGCGCGAGGCGGTCATGTTCAGCTCAATTCTGCGCGCTCAGGTATCTCTGGCGTGGGTGATCGGCCCCCCGCTGGCCTACGCGCTGGCGATGGGATTTGGTTTTACGGTGATGTATCTCAGCGCGGCAATTGCCTTTGTGGTCTGCGGCGCGATGGTCTGGTTTTTCCTCCCGAGCATGCGCAAGGAGCCAAAGGCGGTTACCGGTCATCTTGAAGCGCCGCGAACCAACCGTCGCGATGCGCTGCTGCTGTTTATCATTTGTACGCTGATGTGGGGGATTAATAGCCTGTACATCATTAATATGCCGCTGTTTATTATCAATGAACTGCATTTGTCGGAGAAACTGGCGGGCGTCATGATGGGAACCGCCGCCGGACTGGAAATTCCAACGATGCTGATTGCGGGTTATTACGCCAAACGCTTCGGCAAACGTTTCCTGATGCGGCTCTCTGCGGTAGCCGGCGTATTGTTCTATATAGGTATGTTAACCGTGCATACCCCAGGCCTGCTGCTGGCTCTGCAGGCGCTGAACGCCATTTTTATCGGTATTCTGGCCGGTATCGGGATGCTCTATTTTCAGGATCTGATGCCGGGGCAGGCCGGAGCGGCCACCACTTTGTATACCAATACCACTCGCGTTGGCTGGATTATCGCCGGCTCGCTGGCCGGCGTCGTCGCGGAAATCTGGAGCTATCATGCCGTATTCTGGATTGCTCTTGTGATGGGTGCTGTCACACAGGTCTGCCTGTGGCGCATTAAAGACGTTTAAGGGCCATTGGTAAAACGGCGCGCCGCCCTGCCGGCGCACCTGCTCGTCAGGCCAGACCAATAAAAAATCCAGCAATCGTTGCGCTCATCAGATTCGATAGCGTTGCCGCGGCCAGCGCCCGCATTCCTAGCTGGGCTATTTCAGACGCCCGCTGCGGCGCAATCGCTGAGAACGCGCCAACCACCACGCCGATAGAGCCAAAATTAGCAAAGCCGCACAGCGCAAACGAAATAATCGCAATCGTTTTTACATCCAGCGCCCCCGGCGTTTGCAGAAAAGGCGAGAAGTTGAGATAGGCGACAAATTCGTTAATCGCCAGCTTCTGGCCTATCAGGCTTCCGGCCAGCGTCGCATCGCTCCAGTCAACGCCCATGAGCCACGCCAGCGGCGCAAGAGCATAGCCGAAAATGCCCTCCAGCGTGGCGTGCCCAAAACCGAACCAGCCGCCAATACCGCTAATAATACCGTTAATGAGAGCAATGATTGCCACAAACGCCATCACCACCGTCGCTACGCCCACGGCAATTTTTACGCCTGCCATGGCGCCGGTCGCTGCTGCTTCAATAACGCTTTTTGGCGGCGTTTCGGTGAATGAGAGATTTTCAAACGTGACCTGCGACGACTCTGTCGCCGGGCTAAGGAGACGCGCGAACAGAATCCCGCCGGGGATCGCCATTAGCGACGCCGCCAGCAGATAATCAATGGGAACACCCAGACCGGCATAACCGATCATCGTCGAGCCCGCAATCGACGCCATTCCACTACAAATCGCGGTGAACAGCTCATTGCGGTTCAAGCGATCAATAAACGGCTTAACGATTGCCGGGATCTCGTTTTGTCCAAGAAAAATAGTGGTTACGGCGACGAAGGACTCGATTTTACTGATATTGAGCGCTTTCTGGAAAATACCGCCAAGAATTCGGATGAGTATCCCCATCACGCCAATATAATAAAGCAGGCTCACCAGCGCGGTGATAAAAATAATCGCCGGTAATACTCGAAAGGCAAAAATAAACCCTGAACCATCAAACAGAACATCCATTTTAGGCCCAACCAGGGAACCAAAAATAAAAGCGCTGCCGGCATCGCTGTAGGTCATCACTTTATGCACGCCCAAAGCCGCCTGTTCCGCCAGCCATTTTCCCGGCGGGAAATAGAGCATAATGCCGCCAATGGCAATTTGCAGCACCAGCGCCGCGCCAACGGTACGCAAACTAATTCTTTTTTTATTTACTGACAGTAGAAAAGCAATTGCCAATAATACCGCCATCCCCAGAACGCTTCTCATTATATCCATAATGATTATCTCTTGATGCCAGTAAACCCGGCATTTATGCCAGGTTTTGGTAGGACTGATTTTATTACGGGCGACAGCTTACTGCCCGCCTGTTTTTATCAGGTGATAAAAGATATTTCATGCGCCTGATGCTATGTGACTTAGCGGTACATCCCTACGCACTCTTCAACCAGGTCCCAGAACCAGTTAGTATCAATGGTGATGCCCACTTTAGTATTCGGCGCTTTACCAAGTACTCCCAGCTCGTCGCATACCGTGCGGCCATAGCAGGGGCCGCTGTTAACATCAACTTCCACGTACATGTCCCGGGTCCTGATACCCTGAGGATTGATCAAATAACCGATACAGGTGGCATCGTGTACTGGACCGCCTGCCAGACCGTAGTTTTCAAACTGTGTTTTAAGCGTAAAATTCATGATATCGCTGAATAATTGTCCCGCCGGACCACCGGCCCTTTCCATGCGGGCAATCACATCTGCGGTACATACGGTCTGGTTAGTTAAATCCAGGCCCATCATTACCAAAGGAACACCGGAACTGAATACAACCCGTGCCGCTTCAGGGTCAGCATAAATATTAAACTCCGCCGATGGTGTAAAGTTTCCGGTACCGTAAGCGCCGCCCATCAGCACAATTTCACGAATTTTAGGCAGGATCGCTGGCTGCATACGCATCGCTACGGCAATATTAGTCAGCGGCCCAACGGGTACCAGAGTAATATCCCCCTCGCTGGCCATCAGCGTATCAATAATATATTTAACCGCATGCGTCTCTTCTGCTTTTCGGGTCAACGGAGAAAATACCGGGCCGTCAAGACCGGTTTCCCCATGAATATTATCGGCAACAATCTGTTGGCGCATAATGGGTTGCGGCATTCCGCCATATACCGGTACAGTGATATCTAAATGCTGACAGACATTTAATCCATTAACTAAGGTTTTATCCAGTGTTTGGTTGCCAGCAACGATTGTAATGCCTAATAAATCAATTGCCGGATGTCGGGCTGCCATCATTATAGCGATAGCATCATCGTGGCCTGGATCGCAATCGAGTATAATTTTTCTTTTTTCCATTTTTATTTCCTCTTTTCGCTTTTAGAGCATTTTTATGTTATTACAGCAGGGTTAAGCAGGTAGTGGATTAGCATTTGCAGCATACAAGGCTAAAACCGCTGCTGAATATGAGAAATCTCATACCGGGACGCGACCGTGAAAGAAATTCAAAATGAAAAGCTCAAACAGCAATTGATTAGCGAATCAGGCTATCAGGATAAATTTTCTGTAGAAGTGATGGCGGATACGCGCTTATTTCACGTGGTTGCCGGGGATTACATCATCAGAGAGGGGGCGCAGCCCGCGTACCTTTTTTACCTCGCGCGCGGACGGGCAAAGCTTTATACCACATCGGCTAATGGTCGGGTTTCACTGATAGATTTCTTTGGCGCTCCCTGCTTTACAGGAGAGATAGAGCTCATCGATCAACATCACCATCCGCGCGGCGTGCAGGCCATAGAGGAGTGCTGGTGCCTGGCTCTGCCGATAGCGACCTTTCGGCCGAGACTGCTTAACGATGTCGTTTTTCTACGTAATCTTTGCATTGCGTTAAGTCAGAAAAATTATCGCAATATTGTTTCTCTGACCCAGAATCAATCATTTCCGCTGGTTAATCGTCTGGCAGCATTTATCTTATTAACTCAGCACTGTGATATTTATCACGAAAAACATACACAGGCGGCAGAATATATGGGCGTGTCATATCGCCACTTATTATATGTGATTGCGCAATTTAGCCAGGAAGGCTTGTTGATCAAACAGAAGTCTGGCTACATTCTTGGCAATAAGCAAAAACTTATCGCCCTCGCGCGCGAAATGGATCCAGATAATAATTTTTCTGATTTATTGTATTGAGCTATCAAAAGAAACTTATAGCTTCAGGCGGTACTCTGTTCGAGGTGAAGAAGCCAGGTTATCGCTTCATCGCGGTTTGTCGCACACATTTCCGCTTCCGGCTTCAGGCTGGAACACACTTTAGGCCTTAACGGCGAGCCAAAAATATTACACAGATTATTTTCCGATAGCTGTACGCAGCGGGTGTTAGCCGGTTTGCCCTGCGGCATCCCCGGGATAGGGCTGGAGATAGAAGGAGCGATACAGCAAGCTCCGCATTCAGGGCGGCATTCCATAATCGACTCTTCCGATAACGCTAGTGGCGGCCTAGCCTAAACGTTTTACCTGAAGATAGCAAAACTCACGAATTCCACTTGCCTGAAAGGCCCGGCGCGAGTAGTTTTACGCGATATTTTCGACCCTTTATGTGACAGGATTACTGCAATGCCAAGAGCGAATGAAATTAAAAAAGGTATGGTGCTGAATTACAACGGCAAACTGCTGATTGTTAAAAATATTGATATTCAGTCACCGAGCGCCCGCGGCGCAGCGACGCTGTACAAAATGCGTTTCTCCGATGTCCGTACCGGGCTGAAAGTGGAAGAACGCTTTAAAGGCGACGATATCGTCGATACCGTCACCCTCACCCGCCGCTTCGTTGATTTCTCCTATATCGATGGCAACGAATACGTCTTTATGGACAAAGAAGATTACACTCCGTATATCTTCACCAAAGAGCAAATCGAAGAAGAGCTGCTGTTTATGCCGGAAGGCGGAATGCCGGACATGCAGGTTCTGACCTGGGACGGCCAGCTGCTGGCGCTGGAGCTGCCGCAGACCGTTGACCTGGAAATCATCGAAACGGCACCGGGTATCAAAGGCGCATCCGCAAGCGCCCGTAACAAACCGGCGACCCTGAGCACCGGCCTGGTGGTTCAGGTGCCTGAATACCTGAGCGCAGGCGAACGCATCCGCATCCATATCGAAGAGAGCCGCTATATGGGCCGTGCAGACTAAACTCTGCGAATGCAACACAAAGGGCAGCCAGCGGCTGTCCTTTTTATTAGCCCCCTTCCGCAGCTAGCGCCTTTTGGCTCCAGACAATGCCTCTTTTTCTCCCTTACCTCCGCCGTAAAGTTGTTATACCAAAAATTACTTATATTGCCCTGATAGCACCGTTCCCCTGATGACTTATTCAACATCAGGCGCCGCGAGAGAGGGTTTTGATTGATCAAGTTCACATTAAGCGGATAAATAAGGCTCACCAATTTAATTTGTTGTCATATATCTTTACACTACCGATGTTAATTATTGGTTAATCAGGTGTACTAAGAATGACAACCATTGCTACGGCTACGCTGCCGGAAGGCGTACAGCTACCTCAATATGACCGCAGCCAGCTCCGTTCGCGCATTGTGCATTTCGGTTTCGGCGCCTTTCATCGCGCGCACCAGGCGCTACTCACTGACAGGGTGCTCAACGCCAGAGGCGGGGATTGGGGGATTTGCGAGATCAGCCTGTTCAGCGGCGATCGGCTGATGGCCCAGCTGCGCCAACAAAACCACCTGTTCACCGTACTGGAAAAAGGTGGCGAAGGTAATCAGCCGATTGTTATCGGCGCCGTGCATGAATGTCTGAATGCGAAGCTGGATTCGCTGGCTGCCATTATTGATAAATTTTGCGAACCGCAGGTGGCCATTGTCTCGCTGACCATCACCGAGAAAGGTTACTGCATCGATCCGGCCAGCGGTCTGCTGGATATGACGCAGCCGCGCATTATTCACGATCTGCAAAACCCAACGCAGCCGCAATCGGTCCCCGGTATCCTTGTCGAAGCGCTGGCGCGCCGCCGTCAGCGCGGATTAACACCGTTTACCGTCCTCTCCTGCGACAATATCCCTGATAATGGACATGTGGTGAAAAACGCCGTACTGGGAATGGCGGAAAAACGCGATCCGGACCTTGCGCAGTGGATTGCTGAACGCGTCAGCTTTCCCGGCACCATGGTTGATCGCATTGTGCCCGCCGCTACAGAGGAGTCGCTGGCGGAAATTAGCGCCACGTTGGGAGTCGAAGATCCCTGCGCGATTAGCTGCGAGCCCTTTATTCAATGGGTCATTGAAGATAACTTCGTTGCCGGTCGGCCAGACTGGGAAACAGCAGGCGTACAGATGACGGATAACGTTTTGCCATGGGAACAGATGAAGCTGCGGATGCTCAACGGCAGCCACTCGTTCCTCGCATGGCTGGGCTATCTTGCCGGCCACGCGCATATTAGCGACTGTATGCAGGACCCGGTTTTCCGCAGCGCCGCCTGCCGGCTAATGCTCGACGAACAGGCACCCACTTTATCTATACAGGAAGTGGACCTGACGGCTTACGCTGACAGCCTGATCGAACGCTTCAGCAACCCGGCGCTGAAGCATCGCACCTGGCAAATCGCCATGGACGGTAGCCAGAAGCTGCCACAGCGGATGCTTGATAGCATTCGCACCCATCTCGCGCAGGGCAGCCAGTGGCCGCTTCTGGCTCTGGGCGTCGCCGGCTGGATGCGCTACGTCAGCGGGAATGACGATGCCGGAAACCCTATCGATATTCGCGATCCGCTGGCTGACAAGATAAGCAAACTCGTTTCCAACAGTGATGAGCAACAGCGCGTGACGGCCCTGCTTACGCTTGAAGAGATCTTTGGCAACGACCTGCCGCGAAACTCGCAGTTTGTCGCCGATATTTCCGCCGCGTGGCAGCGGCTCGCAGCCTCAGGCGCGCGTAATGCGATTGCCGACGCGCTGAATTCTTAACAATTTCTGCCTTTAAGCGGACAGAGTCCCCTTCTGTCCGCAGTAAGACTTCTCTTTTCCCCCTTTTTTCGTCAGGATAGTCCAACTGTTACAACATTACATTTATCCTGGAGAGAAGGTGACCAAAACGAATTTGATCACGGGGTTTCTCGGCAGCGGCAAAACGACTTCAATTCTGCATCTGCTGGCCAGCAAGCCTGCGGATGAAAAATGGGCCGTACTGGTCAACGAGTTTGGCGAGGTCGGTATTGACGGCGCGCTGCTGGCGGAAAGCGGAGCGCTGCTTAAAGAGATCCCCGGCGGCTGCATGTGCTGCGTTAACGGTCTTCCGATGCAGGTTGGATTAAATACCCTGCTGCGTCAGGGCAAACCCGATCGCCTGCTGATAGAACCTACCGGGCTTGGCCATCCAAAACAGATCCTCGATATACTGACCGCCGCGGTATACGAACCGTGGCTCGACCTGCGCGCCACCTTGTGCGTACTGGATCCGCGTCAGCTTCTGGACGAAAAAGTGGTAGCCAACCAAAACTTTCGCGACCAGCTGGCTGCCGCTGATGTCATTATCAGCAATAAGGCCGATCGTTCGACTGAAGAAAGCCAGCAGGCGTTTGCCGCATGGTGGCAGGCGTATGCGAATGGTCGTCAGTTCGTCAACGCCACGCAGGGTAATATCGATCCGGCACTGCTTGATTCGCCGCGCCGCAATCTTGCCCCGCTTCCCAAAAGCGCCGAGCATGCGCATCATCACGGCGAGAAAAAAGGTCTTGCCGCGCTAACTCTCCCTGCCCATCAACGCTGGCGCCGTAGTCTCAACAGCGGGCAGGGCTATCACGCCTGCGGCTGGATTTTTGACGCTGAAACCGTCTTCGATACCGTTGGCCTGCTAGAATGGGCCCGGCTGGCGCCGGTCGGACGCGTTAAAGGCGTCATGCGTATTGCGGAAGGACTGATACGTATCAATCGCCAGCAGCTTGATTTGCATATTGAGACGCAAAACGTCGCCCCGCCGGACAGTCGTATCGAGCTGATTGCCGATACCGAGACGGACTGGAATACGCTGCAGGCCTCCTTGTTGAGGATTCGTTTAAGTTAAGGCGGCTATGGTTGCCGTCGTTTTACACAATACGCGATAGTTATGATTAAAAATCGAATTCCCCTGATCCTGCTGCTGAACGCGGCGGGTGTTGTGCTTTTTTGTTCATGGTACCTCCCCGTTAACCATGGTTTCTGGAATCCGCTGGACTCGGCGATCTTCTATTTCTTTAACCACCTGGTTGGCGTGAGCACCGCTTATACCTGGCTGCTGGCTATTATAAATAACCGCGCATTTGACGCCTGCTCGCTGCTGGCGATGGGCAGCCTGATGCTGAGCTTCTGGTTTAAAGAACAGAGTGCCGGACGCCGCCGGGTGATTATCATCGGCCTGGTGATGCTGCTGGCCGCCGTTATCATCAACCAGCTGGCCCAGCATCTGATGCCGGTTAAGCGCGCCAGCCCTTCGCTCGCTTTCACCGACATCACCAAAGTCAGCGATGTGATCTCATTTCCCACTAAAGATGCTTCTAAAGATAGCTTTCCGGGAGATCACGGCATGATGCTGCTTATTTTTGCTTCCTTCATGTGGCGCTATTTTGGCCGCCGCGCGTTTGCCATTGCGCTGGTGATATTCGTCGTGTTCGCTTTCCCACGAGTGATGATTGGCGCCCACTGGTTTACCGATATTGCCGTCGGCTCATTAACGGCCGTGCTTATTGGCGCTCCCTGGGTATTGTTGACCTCGGCAAGCGACAACGTTATTGCCTTATTTGAACGTTATCTTCCCGGTGGAAATGCAAAAAATTAAAATACTATTTACAAATAATTAATATCATCCATAAGGGATCGTTCTGGGTCCTTTTTTTATCCGCGCATTTTTTCTCATTCCTCATCATCTTTCTGTCACACTAATCATGTTAAAAATGAGTAAATTGCGTATTTTTTACCCATCAATGACGATATTTTACCCTTTGCCAATGATTCACTTTTTGTCGCAAAAATACTTATAAGAAAATGAACAAAACCGCTCGCCATCCCCCGTGCGATCGGGTAACCTCAATCTCGTTTTGCCTGGTTCGCGATATCCATTCAGTGAATGAATAAATTTGTGCGTCAGCCCACACTTTTAGGCTTACGGAATTGTCTCATTGCGACCAGGTAATTAGGCTCTAACACGTTTGGCATTTTTTATAACGACATTGTCGTTAAGGACAACAAGGGATAACACACAGCATGGTCAAATCTCAGCCGATTTTGAGATATATTTTGCGGGTCGCGCCCGCGATTGCAGTTGCGGTTTTGCTCTCCGCGTGTAGTTCAAATAGTACCGCCAGAAATATGCATTCTGAGACGCTTGCTGTGGGTAGTGGCGATTTATCATCACTGCAAGCCTCTCAGGATGAATTTGAAACAATGGTCCGTAACCTGGACGTAAAGTCCCGTTTGATGGATCAATATGCCAGCTGGAAGGGCGTGCGTTACCGCCTCGGCGGCAGCACTCGTAAAGGCATCGATTGTTCTGCCTTCGTGCAACGTACTTTCCGTGAACAGTTTGGTCTGGAACTGCCGCGCTCAACTTCAGAGCAGCAGGGTTCCGGAAAATCCATCAGCCGTTCACAGCTGCGTACCGGTGATTTAGTTCTGTTCCGTGCAGGTTCCACGGGTCGCCATGTAGGTATCTACATCGGCAACAATCAGTTTGTTCATGCTTCCACCAGCAGCGGTGTGACGATTTCGAGCATGGATGAGCCGTACTGGAAAAAGCGCTATAACGAAGCGCGACGAGTTCTGAGCCGCTCGTAACCTCTTCTGCCGTTGGTTAATCCCTTGGCCAGCGGAAGAAATAAAAAACACTGCCGCGGCGGTGTTTTTTTTTGCTCGTCGGTCAATAAACTTCGTAAAATAAGCTATGTCTTTAAGCGGAGATAGAAAAGCATTTTTCTATCAGCATTTTGGCGTGAATCAACAACACGGACTGACTATATAAGCCTATGCCCACCCGTCATCTCTCTCCCCGACGAAAAATCTGGCTGACCAGTATATGTGTTGGGATAGCCTTTGCCCTGCTGGCCGGTAGCATCCAGTTTATGGTGATTTATCATAACCGCGCGGAGCGTTTCGACGTCATTATTAATAACGTTCATAATTATCTGAAAGACTACTTTCACGATCTTAATCAGACGATTAACGGCCTGCAGCCTCTGGTAGATCAGCCCTGTGAAAACGTCGCCTCAGGCTTAACCGCCCACGCCGCCTTCAGTCCAAACGTTCGCGCCTTCCTGCTGGTAAAGAATGGCCTCGCGTTTTGTTCCTCCGCGACTGGCGCCATGAATACGCCCTTAACCCAGCTCATTCCGCAGCTGGATATTACGCAAGCGGTCGATATGGCCATTCTGCCGGGAACGCCGATGATGCCAAAAAGCGCCGCGCTGGCGATGTGGGTCCGGAGCCCGCACGGTGGAAAAGACGGCATTTTTGTCTCGATTAATGCCAATCTGACGCCCTATATTCTCTACTCCGCCAGGCAGAATGATTTCAGCGGCCTGGCGCTGGCCATAAAGCACACCGCCATATCCACCTTCAGCAACCGGCTTATCGACCCGCAGACCATGCTCGCCCCGCCTATTCGCCAGACGCAAATAGATGGTCTGCCGTTGAAAATCTATCTCTACGCTAACAGCTGGCTGGCGGAAAATACCCAGTTTGCCCTGCTGCTGGGCGTCGTATGCGGGCTGCTGGCCGGACTATTAAGCTACTACATCCTCACCATTAAATCGGACCCGCGCAAAGAGCTGCTGCTGGCGATTAAAAACGATCAGTTTTACGTGGTCTATCAACCGGTAGTGAGGTCGGAGACGCTGCAAATTAGCGGCGTTGAGGTATTGATGCGCTGGCGACATCCGGTGGCCGGAGAGATCCCTCCCGATGTTTTTATCAATCTTGCTGAAACCCAGCAGATAATTATTCCGCTTACCCGGCACCTATTAAAATTGATTGCCGATGATGGCCCCATCCTGCAAAGCATCCTGCCCGCAGGGTGCAAGCTTGGAATTAATATTTCACCGCTGCATCTCCACGCGGTAAGCTTTCAGGAGGATCTTCAGCAGTTCAACGCCGCCATGCCCGCCGGCCATTTTAGCGTGGTGCTGGAAATCACCGAACGCGCGATGCTCGACAAGCACCGGTCGCTGGAGAACTTCGACTGGCTGCATCAGCAGGGTTTTGAAATCGCGATTGATGATTTTGGTACCGGCCACAGCGCGCTAATTTATCTCGAGCGCTATAGCTTTGATTATCTGAAGATAGACCGCGGCTTCGTACAGGCGATCGGGACGGAGACGGTGACCTCGCCGGTACTCGATGCCGTTATCTCCCTGAGCCGCCGTCTGCAGCTCGCCACCGTCGCCGAAGGCGTGGAAACGCAGGAACAGGCGGAATGGCTGCGTGACCATGGGGTAAACTATCTGCAGGGCTACTGGTTAAGCCGTCCGCTGACGCTGGAGGCGCTGGTCGCCGCCCACGATGAACCAGCGAAATATTTCACAAGCCGCTGAGTGTCCTTTATTATTTGCTCTCAGAGGTCAGGCCGCCTCAGGCCTGTCATTGGAGGACGTTATCCTGGTTATGTTTGTACGCATCAGCCTGATATTGCTGACCTTATTTAGCCTGCACAGTCAGGCGCAGGGTATTAAAGAGAGCGATACGTTCGCGATTATAGGTGAACCAAAATACGCCGCTGGATTCGACCACTACGATTACGCCAATCCCGCCGCGCCTAAAGGTGGCGCAATTACCCTGGCGGCCATTGGTACCTTTGATAATTTCAACCGCTACGCTATGCGCGGCAATCCGGGTATTCGTACCGAAGCGTTATACGATACGCTGTTCACCACCTCTGACGATGAGCCCGGCAGCTATTATCCGCTGATCGCCAGCCACACGCGTTATGCCGATGATTTTTCGTGGATAGAGATTACGCTCAATCCACGCGCCCGCTATCACGACGGCAGCCCCATTACCGCCAGCGATGTCGCTTTTACCTTCCAGAAATTTATGACCGAAGGGGTACCGCAGTTTCGCCTCTTTTATAAAGGCACCACCGTAAAAGCCATCGCCCCGCTCACCGTCCGCATTGATTTAGCCACGCCGGGTAAAGAGAACATGCTCAGCCTGATGACGCTGCCCGTCATGCCGGAAAAATTCTGGAAAAGCCATAAGCTCAGCGACCCGCTCTCTTCGCCGCCGCTGGCCAGCGGTCCTTATCGAATCACCGCCTGGCGGATGGGCCAGTACATTACCTACTCACGGGTGAAGGATTACTGGGCTGCCGATTTGCCGGTCAACCGCGGACGCTGGAATTTTGACACCCTGCGCTACGACTATTATCTGGACGATAACGTCGCTTTCGAAGCCTTTAAGGCCGGCGCCGTCGATCGCCGCGAAGAAAACGTCGCCAAGAACTGGGCTACGCGTTACGTCGGGCGTAACTTTGCCCACGGCTATATCGTTAAGGATGAATACACCAATACCTCGGCGCAAAACACGCAGTGGCTGGCCTTTAACATTCAGCGTCCGGTGTTTAGCGACCGCCGGGTACGCGAGGCAATCACGCTCGCTTTTGATTTTGAATGGATGAACAAGGCGCTGTTTTATAACTCCTACAGCCGCGCCAACAGCTTCTTTCAGAATACAGAATACGCGGCGCGCGATTATCCTGATGCCGATGAACTCGCCCTGCTGACCCCGTTGAAAAAAGAGATCCCGGCCGAAGTTTTTACTCAGATATACCGACCGCCGGTTTCCAGCGGTGACGGTTTCGAACGGGCAAATTTGCTTAAAGCGGATGCCATTCTTAACCAGGCGGGATGGATAGTAAAAAACCAGCGGCGGGTTAATGCGAAGAACGGCAAACCGTTACGCTTTGAACTGTTGCTCCCTTCCGGAAGTAGCGATCGCTGGGTTCTCCCCTTTCAGCACAATCTTCAGCGGCTCGGTATCGTCATGGACATACGCCAGGTCGATAACTCCCAGTACAGCAACCGCAAGCGCAGCCGCGACTATGACATGATGCCAAGCGTCTGGCGCGCGACGCCGTGGCCGGGCACCGATCTGCAAATTTCCTGGGACTCTGAATACATAAACTCCAGCTACAACGCTTCAGGGGTGCAAAGCCCGGCCGTCGACCAGCTCATCGCGCAGATTATTCGCTGGCAGGGTAATAAAGAAAAGCTGCTGCCGCTGGGCCGGGCCCTCGACCGCGTGCTGACGTGGAACTATTACATGCTGCCGATGTGGTATATGGCGCAGGACCGAACCGCATACTGGGATAAGTTCTCCTTCCCGCAGACCCGTGCCGTTTACTCCTCCGGTTTCGAAAACTGGTGGTACGACGCAAATAAAGCGGCCAGACTCCCCGCGGACAGACGTTAAGGAATCAAGATGGGTGCATATCTGCTCCGCCGACTATTGCTGATAATCCCGACCCTGTGGGCAATCATCACCATTAACTTTTTTATTGTGCAGATCGCCCCCGGCGGTCCGGTCGATCAGGCGATTGCGGCGATTGAGTTCGGCGATCGCGGCGGCCTGCCCGGCGCCGGAGACAGCGGCATGGCCGCCAGCCATGCGCGTACCGGAGTCACTAACATCAGCGACGGCCACTATCGCGGCGGCCGCGGACTGGATCCAGAGGTTATTGCCGAAATAACCCACCGCTACGGCTTCGATAAACCAATCCACGAGCGCTATTTTAAAATGCTCGGAGATTATCTGCGCTTTGATTTTGGCGATAGCCTGTTTCGTAGCTCATCGGTACTGCAGCTGATTAAAGACAGCCTGCCGGTCTCCATCACCCTGGGCTTATGGAGTACGCTGATTATCTATCTGGTGTCGATTCCATTGGGGATCCGTAAAGCCGTCAGCAACGGCAGCCATTTTGATGTCTGGAGCAGCACGCTGATTATTATCGGCTACGCGATCCCGGCGTTCCTGTTCGCCATTTTACTGATCGTTATCTTCGCCGGCGGCAGCTATTTCGATCTCTTTCCGCTACGCGGGCTGGTATCAGCCAACTTCGACAGCCTGCCGTGGTACCAAAAAATTCTCGACTATCTCTGGCACATTACCCTTCCGGTACTGGCAACGGTGATCGGCGGTTTCGCCGCTCTAACGATGCTGACCAAAAACAGCTTTCTTGATGAGATCCGTAAACAGTACGTCGTCACCGCCCGCGCCAAAGGCGTAAGCGAAAAGCAGATCCTCTGGGGGCACGTATTTCGCAACGCGATGCTGCTGGTGATAGCCGGTTTCCCGGCCACCTTTATCAGTATGTTTTTTACCGGATCGCTGCTGATTGAAGTGATGTTCTCGCTAAACGGACTGGGGCTGCTGGGCTATGAAGCCACCGTTTCTCGCGATTATCCGGTTATGTTTGGCACGCTGTATATTTTTACCCTGATTGGCCTGCTGCTGAATATCATCAGCGATATCAGCTATACGCTGGTCGATCCGCGTATCGATTTTGAGGGTCGCTAATGGCATTTTTGAGTCCCGTCAATCAGGCCCGCTGGGCGCGCTTTCGCCACAACCGTCGCGGCTACTGGTCGCTCTGGCTATTTTTAGCCCTCTTCGCCTGTAGCCTGTGCGCTGAGCTGATTGCTAACGATAAACCACTGCTGGTTCACTATCGCGGTAGCCTTTACGTCCCGCTATTAAAAAACTACAGCGAGACCACCTTCGGCGGCAGCTTCGCCACCGCCGCCGACTATCAGGATCCATGGCTGCAAAAACGCCTGGACGATAACGGCTGGGCCCTGTGGGCGCCGATTCGTTTCGGTGCGACAACCATTAATTTCGCCACCGACAGCCCCTTCCCTTCACCGCCGTCGCGGCTTAACTGGCTGGGCACCGATGCCAACGGCGGCGACGTGCTGGCGCGTATTCTGTACGGCACGCGAATTTCAATACTCTTCGGCCTGCTGCTAACCTTCTTCTCCAGCGTACTGGGGGTGATGGCCGGCGCCGTACAGGGATATTACGGTGGGAAGATAGACCTGTGGGGGCAGAGGTTTATTGAAGTATGGTCGGGGATGCCAACGCTGTTTCTGATTATTTTGCTCTCCAGCGTCGTGCAGGCCAATTTCTGGTGGCTGCTGGCGATTACCGTGCTGTTTGGCTGGATGACGCTGGTCGGAGTCGTGCGCGCCGAGTTTCTGCGCACCCGTAACTATGACTACATCCGCGCTGCCCAGGCGCTCGGCGTCAGCGATCGTGCGATTATTCTGCGCCATATGCTGCCTAATGCCATGGTTGCCACCCTGACCTTCCTGCCGTTTATTCTGTGCAGCTCAATAACCACCCTAACCTCGCTGGATTTCCTCGGCTTTGGTTTGCCGCTGGGCTCCCCTTCGCTGGGTGAGCTGCTGTTGCAGGGGAAAAATAACCTTCAGGCGCCCTGGCTGGGCATCGCCGCTTTTCTGTCAGTGGCGGTACTGCTGACGTTACTGATTTTTATTGGTGAAGCGGTTCGCGACGCCTTTGACCCAAGTAAGGCGGTGTAGCATGACGCAACCTCTGTTAGATATCGATAACCTCAGCATCGCCTTTCACCAGCAAGGTGAAACCACTACCGTCGTCAGAGAGCTGTCGCTACAGATTGACGTCGGTGAGACCCTGGCGCTGGTCGGCGAGTCCGGCTCCGGTAAGAGCGTTTCAGCGCTATCGATACTACGGCTGCTGCCCTCGCCGCCGGTCAGCTATCCTGACGGCGACATCCGTTTCCACGGCCAGTCGCTGCTTCACGCCGATGAGCGTACCCTGCGCGGCGTGCGCGGCAACCGCATCGCCATGATCTTTCAGGAGCCGATGGTTTCGCTCAATCCGCTGCATAATCTGGAAAAACAGCTGTACGAAGTTCTCTCATTACACCGCGGGATGCGTAAAGAAGCGGCGCGCGGAGAAATCCTCGACTGTCTGGAGCGCGTCGGGATCCGCAACGCGCCCCGGCGGCTGGCCGACTATCCGCATCAGCTTTCCGGCGGCGAGCGTCAACGGGTGATGATCGCCATGGCACTGTTGACCCGCCCGGAGCTGCTTATCGCCGACGAACCCACTACCGCGCTGGACGTGTCGGTGCAGGCACAAATCCTCGCGTTGCTGCGTGAACTGAAACAAGAGTTAAACATGGGTCTGCTGTTTATTACCCATAATCTGAGCATCGTTCGCCAGCTCGCCGACCGCGTCGCGGTGATGCAGAACGGCCGCTGTGTCGAACAAAACGGCTGCCGGGCGCTGTTTTCCACGCCTGAACACCCCTATACCCGCCGCCTGCTGGACAGCGAGCCGTCAGGCGATCCCGTACCGCTCCCGCCCGATGCGCCAGAACTGCTGCGGGCGGAAAATCTGAGTATCGCCTTCCCGATACGTAAAGGGATTCTGCGGCGAGTCGTCGATCACAATCGAGTGGTTAACGCCCTCAGCTTCCATTTACGCGCCGGTGAAACGCTGGGGCTGGTCGGTGAGTCCGGCTCGGGCAAAAGTACCACCGGCCTGGCGCTTCTGCTCCTGATTCATTCCGAAGGCGCAATTACTTTTGCCGGAGAGGCGCTTCAGGGACGCAACCGTCGGCAGATGCTGCCGCTGCGTCGTCGCATGCAGGTTGTCTTTCAGGATCCTAACTCATCGCTAAATCCGCGGCTAAACGTACTGCAAATTATTGAAGAAGGTTTGCGCGTCCATCAGCCGACGCTTACGCCAACCGAGCGGGAGCAGGCGGTCATTCAGGTAATGCAAGAGGTCGGACTCGATCCGCAATCACGCCATCGCTATCCTGCAGCCTTCTCCGGCGGACAACGCCAGCGCATCGCCATCGCCAGGGCGCTGGTCGTCAAGCCACAGCTTATCGTGCTGGATGAACCCACCTCATCGCTGGATAAGACCGTGCAGGCGCAAATCCTGGCTTTGCTGAAGGCGTTACAGCAAAAGCATCAGCTGGCTTACATTTTCATCAGCCATGATTTACGCGTTGTGCGGGCGTTGTGTCATCAGGTAATGGTGCTGCGGCAGGGAGAAGTCATCGAGCAGGGTGAGTGCGAGCGCGTATTTACCGCTCCACAACAGGAGTATACCCGCCAGCTGCTGGCGTTAAGCTGACGGTCAGAATGGATTGTTACCAGAAAAGGGTTCAGCAATCGCCACGCCGAAATTTTTAAGGCGACAGGTTGCCGCGAATTCGTCCTGACGATTAACAAACAGGCACGGTTCTCCTTCGCATTCAACAATAGAACTGTCTACCTCGATGTCGCTGAGCGCCTGGCTGAGTTTATGCATAACCGGCCACGCCTTTTCGCCATCAGGGCTGAGTAATTTTAACGCCACAAGGCTGTTTTCGCTCTGAATGCCGTTTTGCGGAATCGGTTCAACTCTTGAACCTGCAAAACCATCCAGCCAGCGATAGCTCTGCGGCAGACGGTGTACAATAGAAAGTTGCAGTGTATTCACGTGTTTTCCCCGGAAGCAAAATATTTCACAATAATTTTACATTAATACTAACACATTATTGACAAATAGTCCTCTTACTGCACAGAAAACGCTTACACCGTCAGCATGACAGTGTTATTGGTTTGTAATGTAAAAGTTTATAATTGTGCAGTTAGAACACCTTCGGGCTATATGTACCCGTTTCTGTGATCTAAAACAACTTTTTTATCGCAATAATACGACTTATTTAGCGATTTGATTTTACATAAAAGAAACAAGTTGCAGTACTGAGAAGCCCGTTCTGGTTGATATGCATCAAAAAAAGGGGCGATATCGCCCCTTGATGTCGCTTATCGTACGGTTTTGCGCCGTCGACTGGCATAAAGATAGAAGAGCACAGAACTGCTGGCGCAGAAGGCAATGGAAATCAGCATTGGCCAGGCGGTAGTAAACGTGGCCATTGACAGCAGTGCGCCAACAATTGCGCCGATGCCAAAACGGAACGTACCTGCCAGCGAGGAGGCGGTTCCGGCCATATGCGGAAACTCGTCGAGAATAACCGCCATCGCGTTGGAAGAGACCATCGAAACGCAGCCGATAAAAGCCGCTACCCCAAACACCAACGACCAGAAACCGACGTCTAACAGCGCGCACACCACCATCCATACCGCCATCGCAAACTGGATCCATAGCCCGGCGCGGAACATATTCAGCGCCCCAACCCGCCGCACAAAGCGGCTATTGATCATGGTCATGACAAACAGAAAAACGATGTTCAGCGCAAAATAGTAACCAAAGTGCTGCGGTGAAACATGGTTGAGATTGATATAGACGAACGGACCGGCGCTCAGGAACGAAAACATCCCGGCGAAGCTAAAACCGCTCGCCAGCATATAGCTCAGCACCCGCTTGTGGCGAAACAAGGTTGCGAAATTGCCAAGCGTAGTGCGGATATGAAACTTCTGCCGGCGTTCCGGCGGTAGGGTTTCGCGAATAAAGAGGGCGATCATCGCCGACGCAAATAGCGCCGCCAGCGCGAGGATCCAGAAGATCGCATGCCAGCTAAACCACACTAATACCGCCCCACCGACTATCGGCGCCACCAGCGGCGCGACGGTAGTCACCAGCATGACGAACGACATCATCCGCGAGAACTCCTCTTTGGGATAGATATCGCGCATCAGGGCGTTAATAACCACGCTTGCCGCCGCAGCCGCCAGGCCGTGGAAAAAGCGCATGGTGATCAGCATGTCGATGGTCTGCGAGAGCGCACAGGCCACCGCCGCCGCGGCAAAAACCAGCGTGCCGCCAAGAATAACCGGCTTACGTCCAACGCTGTCCGCCATCGGACCGTATAAAATCTGACCGACGGCAAAGCCCAGTATATAGGTACTGAGCGTCATCTGAGCGCTGCCGTCCGGCACATTGAACTGCGCCGCAATCACCGGCAGAGCCGGCAGATACATATCAATCGACAGCGGCATTAGCATGGCCAGCAGGCCAAGAATAAATACAATCCCTAATGAAGAATTCTGTTTTGCCGTCACGTTTTACTCCGCGCCTGTTGGCCGCCGACGCTGGCTATTTCAGCTTCCGTCAGCGGACGATATTCACCGGGTTCCAGCGACTCATCGAGCTTAATATCGCCAATACGTTCACGATGCAGTCCAACCACATGGTTACCCACCGCGGCAAACATCCGCTTCACCTGATGGTAGCGCCCTTCGCTGATGGTCAGACGGACTTCAGTCGGGGTGACAACTTCCAGCACCGCCGGTTTCGTCAGATCTTTCTCGTTATGCAGCTGTACGCCTTTAGCGAACTGCTCGGCGGTGGTCTCATCGACCGGATTTTCCAGCTCCACCAGATAGGTTTTTTCGCAATGATGACGTGGGGAAGTAATGCGGTGAGACCACTGGCCGTCATCGGTCATAAGTACCAGACCGGTAGTGTCAATATCCAGACGACCTGCGGCATGGAGCTTGTGCGCCACTGGTTCGTCGAGGAAATAAAGTATCGTCGGGTGATCCGGATCGTCGGTTGAACAAACGTAACCCTGCGGCTTGTTAAGCATAAAGTAGCGCGGGCCGTTCTGCTGAACCAGCGTATTGCCGTCATACTCGACGTCATGCTCCGGCAGAAGCTTGAAGGAAGTATCTTTTACAATTTCGCCGTCCACGGTAACGCGGCTGCCGCGGATTTCACGCCCGGCAATAGCCCGACTAACGCCAAGTTGCTGAGCGATAAACTTATCAAGTCGCATGAGATTTTTTTAGCCTGTAAGAGTGCTGGAGCGGGCAACGCGCCCGAAAAAGAAGAATTTCAAAAGGTAGTATAACGAGCTATTAACACCACTCAAGGGAAAAGATTCGTGTCATACTGTTCGCGAGTTAATTAACCGCTATAAATTCATGACTTTTACACTACGCCCGTACCAAAAAGAGGCGGTCGATGCCACGCTCGCCTGGTTTCGTCACCACCATGAACCTGCCGCTATTGTTCTGCCCACCGGAGCGGGTAAAAGCCTGGTCATCGCCGAACTGGCGCGCCTGGCCCGCGGCCGCGTACTGGTGCTGGCCCACGTAAAAGAACTGGTGGCGCAAAACCACGCCAAGTATCGCGCGCTCGGTCTGGAAGCGGATATTTTTGCCGCTGGCCTCAAACGTAAAGAGAGCCAGGGTAAAGTGGTGTTTGGCAGCGTACAGTCGGTGGCCCGTAACCTTGATTGCTTTCAGGGAGAGTTTTCGCTGCTGATTGTCGATGAGTGCCACCGCATCAGCGACGATGATGACAGCCAGTACCAGCAGATCATCAGCCATCTTCAGCAGGTCAATCCGCAACTGCGCCTGCTCGGCCTGACCGCAACGCCTTTTCGTCTCGGCAAGGGGTGGATATACCAGTTCCATTATCACGGTATGGTGCGCGGCGATGAAAAAGCGCTCTTTCGCGATTGTATCTACGAGCTGCCGCTACGCTATATGATCAAAAACGGTTATCTGACGCCGCCGGAGCGGCTGGATATGCCGGTAGTACAGTACGACTTTAGCCGCCTCCAGCCACAAAGTAACGGCCTGTTCAGCGAGGCCGACCTGAACCACGAACTGAAAAAGCAGCAGCGGGTTACGCCGCATATCGTTAGCCAAATCGTTGAGTTCGCCCAAGCGCGTAAAGGGGTGATGATTTTTGCCGCCACCGTCGAACACGCTCGTGAAGTGACCGGCTTACTTCCGCAGGGTGAAGCGGCCTTAATCACCGGTGAAACGCCGGGTGCGGAGCGCGACCGTATCATTGAGGAGTTCAAAGCTCAGCGCTATCGCTATCTGGTCAACGTCGCGGTGCTGACCACCGGCTTTGATGCACCGCACGTCGATCTGATCGCCATACTGCGCCCTACCGAGTCGGTGAGTCTTTATCAACAGATCGTCGGCCGCGGCCTGCGCCTGGCGCCGGGTAAAACCGACTGCCTGATCCTTGATTACGCCGGTAATCCGCACGATCTTTACGCTCCTGAAGTGGGTACGCCGAAGGGAAAAAGCGACAATGTCCCGGTTCAGGTGTTTTGCCCGGCGTGCGGTTTTGCGAATACCTTCTGGGGAAAAACCACCGCCGACGGTACGCTAATCGAACACTTTGGCCGCCGCTGTCAGGGCTGGTTTGAAGATGACGAAGGCCATCGTGAACAGTGCGATTTTCGCTTTCGCTTTAAAAACTGCCCGCAGTGTAACGCGGAGAACGATATCGCCGCCCGCCGCTGCCGCGAGTGCGACACCATTCTGGTCGACCCCGATGACATGCTTAAGGCGGCGCTTAAGCTTAAAGATGCGCTGGTGCTTCGCTGCAGCGGCATGGATCTGCAGCACGGCGCCGATGATAAAGGCGCCTGGCTGAAGATCACCTATTATGATGAAGACGGCGCCGATGTCAGCGAGCGCTTCCGCCTGCATACGCCCGCCCAGCGTACCGCCTTTGAGCAGCTATTTATTCGCCCGCATACCAGAACTCCGGGGGTGCCGCTACGCTGGATAACGCCCGGCGATATCCTTGCCCAGCAGGCACTTTTGCGCCATCCGGACTTTGTTGTTGCCCGCCTGAAGGGGCAATACTGGCAGGTGCGGGAGAAAATATTTGATTATCAGGGCCGTTTCCGCCGGGCTAATGAACTGCGCTAATCCCCCTGACACCTGAGGTTTTGGTTGCTGCCAAAACGGATGGCGGCTATAATGCCGCCCGCTTTTGCATTCGCAAAGCAGATAATCTGCCTGCTGCTGGGTCGCCTGTAGCAGGATTTATATATAGAGAGACATCAATGTTTACTATCAACGCAGAAGTACGTAAAGAGCAGGGTAAGGGTGCGAGCCGCCGCCTGCGTGCAGCTAACAAATTCCCGGCCATCATCTATGGCGGCGAAGCTGCGCCAGTAGCAATCGAACTGGATCACGACAAAGTGTGGAACATGCAGAACAACGCTGAGTTCTACAGTGAAGTTCTGACCATCGTTGTTGATGGCAAAGAAGAAAAAGTTAAAGCTCAGGCTGTTCAGCGTCACCCGTTCAAGCCGAAGCTGTCCCACATCGACTTCGTTCGCGCTTGATCGCCGACTGAAAGTTGTATGGCAAGCGCCCCGTTCCGCAAGGTCCGGGGCGTTTTGTTTAACGGGATAACAAGGTTGATGCATTCAGCGCCAGATGCTGTAACAACATAATCGTTTTCGCATCGACGATTTCCCCGCGGCGTATAGCCTCCAGAGCCTGCTCCAGCGGCCACTCCAGTACTTCAATATCCTCTCCTTCCGTCGCCAGGCCGCCACCGTCACTGCGCCGATCGTCGGCAGAGTATTCAGCGATGAAAAAGTAAAGCTTCTCCGTCACCGAACCGGGGCTCATGTAAGCAGTAAATACCGGCTCAATCCGGGTGACGCGAAAACCGGTCTCTTCTTCGGCTTCGGTAACGATACGCGCTTCCGGAGAAGCGTTATCCAGCAGTCCTGCGGCGGCTTCGATCAAAAATCCATCATGACCGTTAATCCATACCGGAAAGCGAAACTGACGGACCAGCACTACCGTTTGCTTTTCACGATTGTAGAGCAGGATCACCGCGCCGTTGCCGCGATCGTAAGCTTCCCGACTCTGCTCCTGCCAGCGCCCGTCACGGCGCAATAGTTCAAAGGTATATTTCTTGAGCGTGTACCAGTTGTCCGATAATAGCGTTTCGCGGATATGGCGAACGCGCGGTGCATCAGCGTGCATGTTTTTCCCCTTTTAGGTGACAGCGAGCAACATAACATGCATAATCGTGCACAAACAAGATCACTCATGAAGGTATTTTGATGCTCGCCAGCCAGAGAAAACAGCAGATTTTGCACATCCTCGCCGAGGAAAAACAGGTGATGTCGGGCGATCTCAGCCAGCGTTTTCGTATTTCGGAAGATTCGATTCGCCGTGACCTGCGCGAGCTGGCAGCAGAAGGTAAACTTCAGCGCGTTCACGGCGGCGCGTTGCCGGTTTCCCAGGCAATCGCGCCAATCGAAACAAGAAAAAACGTGCAAATTGTATCAAAGCAGACCATAGCCCAGCGCGCGGTTGAGCTTATCCAGCCCGGACAGGTGGTCATTATTGACGGCGGTACCACTACCGGGGAGATGGTGCGGCTACTGCCGGAGAACCTGGCATGTACGGTAGTCACCCATAGCCCGGGCATCGCCGTCGCTCTGGTGGAAAAACCGCTAATTGAAGTGATTTTAATTGGCGGCCGGTTGTTTAAACATTCGGTCGTCAGCGTCGGTTCCGCGGCGCTGGAAAGCATTTCCCGCATCAATGCCGATCTGTTTTTCATGGGCGTTACCGGCGTGCACCACCGCGCAGGATTAACCACCGGCGATTATGAAGAAGCGGGTATCAAGCGCGCGCTTGCTGCACGGGCCGCTGAAACGGTGGTGATGGCGTCACAAGAAAAGCTTAACTCCGCCTCGGCATTTGCCATCGGCGATCTGGGCCTGGCCAGTACGCTTATCGTCGATACAACCTTAGACGAGGCGCTGCGGCAGCAGCTAGCTATAGATGGGGTAGAAATCGTCTACGCTTTATAGCTCAAATCCCATGCAAAAAAATCCCGACACCTGGTCGGGATTTTTAATTTTAATTTCCGCCGGAGGTACGGCGCTGCAGCTGATCGCGCAGGTTCGGCGGCGTGCCTTTAATAGTTAAGGTATCCGTCGCCGGATCCCAGAATACCCGCTCGCCTAACAGCATGGCGTCAAAGTTAATGGTTAACCCGCCGCCGCTGCCGGCAAACTTGGTTAACTGACGCAGAGTACTGCGATCCGCCGGGAAGCTCTCTTCCAGCTCGTAGCCTTGTTCTGCGGTAAACTCCTGAAAAGTTTTCTCGCTGACGCCCGCCAGCTCTTTTGACAACGACTCCAGCTCGATTTCCTCACCGGCCTGCAGCTGTTCGTTACAATAGCTATAGACCTGCTGGCGCACGTTCTGACGCTCAGATTTATCCAGCTGCGCATCGGCGGCAAAATCATCCAGCGCCTGCAGCAGACCGCGGTTTTGCGCTTTCGCATTCAGCCCTTCGCTGGCGCCGAGGAAATCCATAAAGAAATCCGCCACTTTGCGCCCTACCCGCCCCTTGAGGAACGTCAGATAGCGGGTTGACTCCGGGTTGGTTTCCCACTCGGTTAAGTCAATGCGCGCGACGATATCCGCATGATTGATATCCAGATAATGAGTAGAGCTGATATCCAGCTCTTCGTTGACGCGCATGCTGCTTAAGTTATTCAGCACCGCCACCATCAGATACTCCACCGCCAGATAGCGATACTGGCAAAACAGCACGATCCCGCCTTCAGCAAAGGGATATTTTGCCAGCTCGTCACGCAGGCGGCCGGTAGCAGCACGGCTGAAAGGCAGAAACTCTTCTTCGCCCTTACGCTGCCCGCGCAGCGCCTGAGCCAGCTCGCTTTCTTCATTAAACAGGCCGTAGGCTTTATTTTTTGCGCTATAGACACGATGTAGTTCAGCCATCATCTCAACCACCGTCGCCGTCGGCTCCAGCAATGATTCGCGCAGCACCAGCTCCAGATTTTGTTCATCACGTTTGATTAACTGATGTAGGGCAATCTGGTCGATATCCAGACTCATGTTAAACTCTCCTTTTAGACCGGGCGGTATTCAACCACCGCCGGGACGACGACGCAACCGCCGCGTGACTCTTTGCGAGCACAGCCGCGCGCTTTTGCCTCGTGGCGAAAAAATGCGGAAAAAAAGCTGCTGCTACGGTAATATGTTGCCCTTTCACGAACAAACAGATTTTGAGTTTATGCCGCAATTATCCCGCTATAGCGATGAACACGTCGAACAGCTGCTCAGCGAGCTGACGAGCGTTCTGGAAACACATAAAGCGCCCGTTGACCTTTCACTGATGGTTCTGGGCAATATGGTGACTAACCTGATCAATAGTAGCGTCGCGCCGGCGCAGCGTCAGGCCATCGCCCGTTCTTTTGCCCAGGCGTTGCAGTCATCTATTAACGACGATCCGGCGCACTAAGGATAACGAACAACAGTATATGGTGACTCTTCGTCAGCCCTACCGAGAAAAAGTCTCCCAGATGGTCAGCTGGGGACACTGGTTCGCCCTTTTCAACATGTTGTTGGCTATGGTGCTCGGCAGTCGCTATCTGTTTGTCGCCGACTGGCCAACGACGCTTGCCGGACGCCTTTTCTCATACGTCAGCCTCGTTGGTCACTTCAGCTTCCTGGTCTTTACCAGCTATGTCCTGATCCTCTTTCCGCTGACTTTCATCGTCATATCCCAGCGCTTAATGCGCTTTATCTCGGTTATTCTGGCGACCGTGGGCATGACGCTGCTGCTGATCGACAGCGAAGTTTTCACCCGTTTCCACCTGCATCTTAATCCCTTTGTCTGGGAACTGGTCATTAATCCCGATCAGAACGAGATGGCACGCGACTGGCAGCTGATGTTTATCAGCGTCCCGATCATCTTTCTCCTGGAAATGCTTTTTGCGACCTGGAGCTGGCAGAAGCTGCGCAGCCTGACGCGTCGCCGCCATTATGCCCGTCCCGTTGCCTGGTTCTTCTTTATTTCCTTTATCAGTAGCCACCTGGTCTATATCTGGGCTGATGCGAATTTCTATCGTCCGATAACCATGCAGCGGGCCAATCTACCGCTTTCCTATCCGATGACGGCGCGCCGTTTTCTGGAAAAACACGGCCTGCTGGACGCACAGGACTACCAGCGCCGCCTGGTCGAGCAAGGCTCGCCGGAAGCCGTCTCGGTGCAGTACCCGCTTAGCGAACTGCGTTATCGCGATCTCGGTACAGGTTATAACGTGCTGCTTATTACCGTTGATAACCTTAATTACTCCCGCTTTGAGCAAAACATGCCGGCGCTGGCCGGGTTCGCCAAAGAAAACGTTAACTTTACCCAGCATATGAGTTCCGGTAACACCGCAGACAGCGGGATGTTTGGCCTGTTCTACGGCATTTCACCGAGCTATATGGACGGGGTTCTGTCAGCGCGCATTCCGGCGGCGCTGATTACCTCCCTGAATCAGCAGGGCTATCAGCTGGGACTGTTCTCATCTGACGGCTTTAGCAGCCCTCTCTATCGCCAGGCGCTGCTATCCGATTTCTCCCTGCCCGCCGCGAAAGCGCAAAGCGACGAGCAGACCGCCAACCAGTGGATTAACTGGCTGGAGCGCTACGCCCAGGATGAAAATCGCTGGTTCTCATGGGTTTCGCTTAACGGCACCACGTTCAATGACGGGCAGCAGCAGAACTTTGTCCGTCGTTACAGCAGCGCTGCCGGAGAGGTTGATACGCAAATTGGTCGTGTGCTGAACGCGCTGCGCGAGGCGGGCAAGCTGAACAACACGGTGGTTATCGTGACGGCGGGCCACGGTATGCCGCTGAACCCGCAGCATGACCAGTTTGGCTGGTCGCGCGAGCAGCTGCAGGTTCCGTTGGTCATCCACTGGCCTGGCACCCCGGCCCAGGAGATTGCGACGCTAACGGATAATAAAGACGTGATGACAACCCTGATGCAGCGTTTGCTCCACGTCTCCACCCCGGCTAACGAATATTCGCAGGGTGAAGACCTGTTTAGCGCCGCCCGTCGCCGGGTTTGGGTAACCGCGGCCAACAGCGACACGCTGGCCATTACTACGCCGAGAGTGACGGTGGTACTTAATCACAACGGCACTTACAAAACATGGAACAGCGACGGCGAGAAAATTAAAGATCAAAAACCGCAGCTTAGCTTGCTGCTGCAGGTGCTGACCGATGAAAAACGCTTTATCGCTAACTGATTGATTATTTATAAATCAATCAGTCATTTCCCGGCTTGCATTCAGTTGGGGAACGGGTAATATTGTTCCCCACAAATCGGCACGTAGCGCAGCCTGGTAGCGCACCGTCATGGGGTGTCGGGGGTCGGAGGTTCAAATCCTCTCGTGCCGACCAAAAATCCCAATAAAACCAGCCTTTTATGGCTGGTTTTTTTTATGCCTGTTTTTCAAACGGGATGTCATGGGGGTGAAACACCGTCAATGCTCCCTCATCGAGCCTCACCTCCCCTGAAAAATAAAGCTACTCGTCCAATATTCTATACTTTCCGTCTGATTGCTGTAGGGACGATTTGCTCACTCACAAACCCGTGAAGAGCACTCATCAATGCTCGTGTAGAAACGCGTCGATAAGCAAAATGTAAGCCACTATGGCTGCGCGGGCGGGCGACTTGTTTTGCTGATGGCTGGTTTGAATGGAGGCGAGAAGATGACAAGAAACAGATATATTTCATGCGCCAGAAAAATGGCAAGCTCAGGTTGTCTATCCAACAGAATTTTGCAGACTCATGGATGGTGATTCAGCGTTACGCGCAGCTGCAAGTTTATCAACGTACTATATTGGAAAAGATAAAATCCACACGCTCTTCTACAGAACCACGTGGTAATTCAAGCAACTGATAGTCATACATGCGGTATGTTTTCACCATCGCATGATATGTCGCGACGGCGACATCGAAAGATTGCTTACGCTCTGTATCCTGTACATATATGTCACGCCAGGGTGGTGCAATAAATACGGTACGATTATAGCGAAATTTCTCTATGGCGTTTTCCAGATGTCTCGGTATGGTAAGCTCTGAGAAACGTAAATAACCTGCAACATCAGGAACGCCACGGTCGAAGAAGCAGAGTGGTGTTTGCCCTTCCGCCTCGTGCCACGAACGCATTTCCCAGCATAGCATCAGCTCCGCAAATGCGGTCTGGTTGGCCCATGGCAATGCCTCACCACCGATGTTAACCTGGTCTTGTATAACACCTCTTCCAGCTTCTTTCGAACACCAATACCCTCGTTCTATAATCGCATCAATTATTGTGCTTTTACCCGACCCCGGGCCGCCTGTAAGAATGAACCGATGTTGAAAAGCTGATGACATTGAACCCTCCCCAATCTTTTTAGACACGATGATGCTGCAATATAGATGGCATGACTAACCCGGATTATCTTCATCCGTGTGTCCGCTTTTTGTTTTATGGCGGGCTAAGAATCCTTGATGACGTCCTGGTGCCAGAAGAGGACTGTTATTCTGCGTCTACGAACTTATCTGCCTCCGGAGAATAATGCTGATAAACGCATGCCAGCTTATGCCCGTCAGGATCGCGCAGATAGGCAACATAAAAGTCAGGTCCGTACGCGGTTCGTGTACCAGGCCCCCCTTCATTCTTCCCTCCCGCAAGAAGACCGGCTGCATGGAACCGTCTGACGGTGTCCGCGTTATCTGCTCTGAATGCGAACATTGTCCCGTTTCCCGCCGTTGCAGGATGACGGTCAAAAGGAGGACAAATACAGAAGGTGAACCCCTCATTCGGATTATTTTCATCTCCCCACATTGCCCAGTCTTCTGTCCAGGCAGGCAGACGTGAGTAGCCAAGAACCTTAAAAACAGCGTCATAAAAGTCTACGGAGCGCTGAAAGTTATTTGTACCTATAGTGATATAAGTCAGCATCTTATTACATCCTTTTTGCCGTTTATCTGAACTGACATTCTACCTCTCAGAGTAGCAAGGAACTATTTCCCCTGATGTGGCAGTCGCCGCTTTGAAACTATGGCACCGGCGGTTCCGGCATAAAATGCCATATTGACTCAATTTGCTATAAAAAACCCAATTCTCGCTTTGATTGTAAATCATGGAAAAGCTTCTATTATTTGACTGTACACGTCATTTTTCTGAAGGATTTACATGAGAGTTAATGGACTTACGAAAGGATTTTTTATCCTGATCGTGCTGATCGTTACCCTGGCTTTTTTCGATGTCCTCTCCCCCTATTATTCAGCTATTTTATGGGCAACGATCCTGGCGGTGATTTTCCACCCGGTGAAGAATAAACTCCGCGATCGGCTCGGTGAACGCAACGGCCTGGCGGCGTTTCTGACAATCGTGATTATCTGCCTGATCGTGTTCACCCCGCTGGCGATCATTCTCTCGTCTCTGGCCTTCGAGCTAAACGTGGTTTACACCAAGCTTCAGCACAATGACACCCAGTTTCCGACGGTTGTCGCGAACCTGTTCGCTCACCTGCCGGAATGGGCCAGAAGCTTCCTCTCTGAGCATAATCTCGATAGCGCCGAACAAATTCAGCAGCAGCTTTCTGACGTTGCGCTCAAAGGTGGCCAGTACCTGGCCGGCAGCGCCTTCCTGATTGGTAAAGGCACCTTCGGTTTTACCATTAGCTTCGGCATCATGCTTTATTTGCTATTTTTCCTGCTAAAAGATGGCCCATACCTGGTCCGGCTGATCCTTGAATCCCTGCCGCTTTCGAATCACGTTAAGCAGCATCTTTTCGCGAAATTCGCCGCCGTCGCCCGGGCGACGGTAAAAGGCACCGTGGCGGTCGCGCTTGCGCAGGGGGCGCTTGGAGGACTTGCTTTCTGGATTGTCGGTATTGATGGCAGCATCCTGTGGGGCGCGCTAATGGCGTTCCTGTCGCTTATTCCGGCGGTAGGCTCGGCAATCATCTGGGTGCCTGCCGCAATCTATCTCTTCGCTACCGGCCAGCTCTGGCAGGGGGCCTTTATCGTCGGTTTCTTTGTGATAATTGTAGGCCTGGTCGACAACATTCTTCGTCCTTTACTGGTTGGCAAAGATACCAAAATGCCGGACTACCTGATCCTTATCACCACTATTGGCGGGATGGAAATCTACGGCATCAACGGTTTTGTTATCGGTCCGCTTATTGCCGCGCTGTTTATCGCCTGCTGGAACCTTCTCTCGGGACGCGATCATGCCGGAAACATTGATGAACTTGATGAGGATTTTCTGGAAGAAGGCAGGAATCACGAGGAGTAGCGATTTTCAGCTGAACATCTGCCGCAAAATAACACAGGGGGAAACATCCCCCTGATTAACGCTTTTTATTTGGCGTAACCTTTAAATACGCCCTCCTGAGTGACGGCGATTTTACCGTTAGCGTAAACAATGAAGTTGTAGAGCCCCTGCTGATAAACGGTCGCGTCTTTGTTTTTCTCAATGACCGCCGCAGGTTTACCATCAATACTCAAGCCGGTACTGGTGTTTTTAATTTCCATACCGGCAAAATGCTTCATCTTAACCTTCGCATTTTGCCCGTGCTGAACCGCAGCCGCAGCGTTTTCCAGAGCCTGTTTCTCGTAAACCGCATTTATCGAGGCCTGACGATTTTGTTCCGCTAAATAACAAGTATCCCGGGAAATACCTTTGGCCTCGCAGTTAGCCAGGCGCTGTGACTCGGAAGTACATCCCACTAATAGCGAGCAAGCGCCCCAGGCCAGAACCAGTAAAACCGTGTTAAATTTCATCTACCATCACTCTTATCAATTGCTTGTATTGACGATTTCCTTTCAATTAATTTCCCTTATCAATCATTCTAAATGATTGATAACAAATATATCGCATGAAATAATTTCATATGTAAATCAATTATTTTATTGACCCTGGTCATTCCAAATATTCGTATAATCAATACTAAACTCAGGCTAAAGGGTGAGAAACTGTTGCTCGTGATGCGCTTTCAGCCCACTACGGCAGCAGAATTTATAACTGATAATTATGAAAAATTTGGTAAATACCACCACCATCTCATCCATTTAATGCTAACATTATGCTGATCAGGATTGATAAAAAAGGATTACCCACGTGAAAAAAATCACCACTTTTGCCGTTTCCCTGTTGGCCGTTGCCTGCGTCTCCACTAGCGCCCTGGCGGCAGAACAGCCCCTGGAAAAGATCGCCCCTTATCCTCAGGCCGAGAAGGGCATGAAGCGCCAGGTGATTCAGCTGCCGCAGCAGGAAGATGAATCCGCGTTTAAAGTAGAACTGATGATTGGCCAGACGCTGGAAGTTGACTGCAACCGTCATCGTCTTGGCGGCCAGCTGGAAAGCAAAACCCTTGAAGGCTGGGGCTATGACTACTATGTATTTGATAAAGTAACCTCACCGGTCTCAACGATGATGGCCTGCCCTGACGGGAAGAAAGAGAAGCAGTTTGTGACGGCGGGCCTCGGCGATGCGGGGATGCTGCGCTATAACAGCAAGCTGCCCATCGTGGTTTATACCCCGGACAACATTGATGTGAAATATCGTATCTGGAGAGCGGACGAAACCATCGGCGCTGCCGTTGAGCGTTAATCCCTCAAGAGAGAATCCGGCGGCATAAGCCGCCGGAAAAGGGATTACAGCGCAATATCCGCGATAGGTTTACCTTCCGGCAGCGGCTTCAGCTCCGCCTGTGGCACATCATCAGCGACCGTAAGCGGCTCATAATGCAGTTCCAGAACTTCACTGGTCCACGCCAGCGCCTTTTCAATCTCCGCGGCATTACCGTCCAGACGCGAACCGTAACTCGGTATTATCGCTTTCAGCTTCGCCTGCCACTCCGCTGAGTTAATCTTGTCTTTGAACACTTTCTCCATCAGCTGCAGCATGATTGGCGCTGCGGTGGAAGCTCCCGGCGAGGCGCCCAGCAGCGCGGCCACGGTGCCTTCATCATCGCTGACAACCTCGGTTCCCAGACGCAGCACGCCGCCCTTCTTCTTATCGCGTTTGATAATCTGCACGCGCTGGCCTGCCTGCCATAAACGCCAGTCTTCTTTACTCGCTTCCGGGTAGTACTCGCATAGCGCCGCATGGCGATCTTTGTCTTTTTGCAGCACCTGGCTAATGAGGTATTTTACCAGGTCGAAATTATCCAGCCCCACGTTGAGCATCGGCATAATATTCGAGGTATTAGTGGACGCCAGCAGATCCCAAAGCGAACCGTTTTTCAGGAAGCGGGTGGAGAAAGTGGCGAACGGCCCAAACAGCACCACGCGCTTACCGTCGATGATACGGGTGTCGATGTGCGGAACCGACATCGGCGGCGCACCGACTTCAGCCTGGCCATAGACTTTTGCCAGATGGTGAGTAACCACTTCCGGGTTCTCACAAACCAGGAACTGTCCGCCGACCGGGAAGCCCGCATACTCCTTCGCCTGCGGAATGCCGGTTTCCTGCAGCAGGGTCAGCGCGGCGCCGCCGGCGCCGATAAAAATAAATTTAGCTTTGATAACCCGTTTCTGGTGACGATTGTTAGCATCCGCAACCGTTACGGTCCAACTCTTGTCGGCATTGCGCTTAAAGCGACGGACCACCGTCCCCAGCTGGAGAGAAAAATTATCGTGGGTTTGCAGACCGGCAATCAGCTGACGAGTGATTTCACCATAGTTGACGTCGGTGCCAACTTCCGAACGGGTGGCAGCCACTTTCTGCTGCGGATCGCGCCCTTCCATCACCAGCGGCGCCCACTCTTTTATTTGTTGATGATCTTCAGAGTAGCGAATACCGCGGAATAGCTCGCTTTGCTGTAATGCCGCATAGCGGGCGCGCAGGAAGTTAACGTTGTCTTCCCCCCACACGAAGCTCATATGCGGCACGCTATTAATAAAGGATTTCGGCTTTTTCAGAACGCCACGGGTCACCTGGTGAGCCCAAAACTGACGAGAAATCTGGAATGATTCGTTGATATCGACCGCTTTATCGATATTGATACCGTTAGCGGTTTGCGGCGTATAGTTCAATTCCATCAATGCCGCATGGCCGGTGCCCGCGTTGTTCCAACCGTTCGAGCTCTCCTCCGCCACGCTGGACATCTGCTCGACCATGGTAATAGACCAATCTGGCTCCAGTTCCTGTAGCCAGGTTCCCAACGTGGCGCTCATGATACCGCCGCCAATCAACAATACATCCGTCTCTTGCTCATGGCGGGTGTTGGTCCGAGTGTTATTGGAACCAACCGCCTGTGAGCTGGGTACGGCCATCTTTTTCTTCATCGGATTTGAGCCTTACTTTACTCGCTTTATATTTAGCGCAGGTGAAACGATTCTCGGCTTCAAAGGTAACACTGAAGAAAAAAAATTTAAATATTGTTTAAATTTTAAGTTGAGTTTTGAGATCTGTTATAAAAATGTTTAATAAATGTGTATCACAAATCACATTTTGTACTGGTATCGGCCAGATTAACGCGCTATCATCCCCTGTTTTGTGACCAACCGCACGTTAAGTCGGTGGAAGCTGTCCACAAAATTTTAAATTGCGCGAATTTTTTTTATGCCTCCAGTTTCTGATTCCGCTGTTTCCGCTCACCATGGCTCATTAGGCCAGATACTGCGTTCGCCCGCGATGCTGACACGTGAAACGCTGGCCGGCGTGCTCACCGCGCTGGCTCTGATTCCTGAAGTCATCTCTTTCTCCGTCATCGCTGGCGTTGACCCGAAAGTTAGCCTTATCGCTTCCGTAGTACTGTGCCTGGCAATGTCGGTTCTCGGCGGCAGACCGGCGATGGTTACCGCCGCCGCCGGTTCGGTGGCGCTGGTTATCGGTCCGATGGTGCATCAATACGGTGCCGGCTATATTCTCCCGGCGGTCATAATGGCCGGCGTTATTCAAATTTTGTTTGGCATTTGCGGCATGGCGCGCCTGATGCGCTTTATCCCGCAGCCGGTGATGACCGGGTTTGTTAACGCGCTGGGTATTCTCATCTTTTTTGCCCAGGTACCGCATTTCTGGAGCAAGCAGCCGCTGATTATCGGCCTGTTTGTGTTAACGCTGCTAATTGTGCTGTGGGCGCCGCGCTATATTAAGGCTATACCTTCTCCGCTGATTGCTATTGTTCTGTTGACGCTGTTTACCGTTTTCAGCGGCCAGCTGCTGCCGACCGTCGGCGATGAAGGCTCGATGAGCGGCGGATTGCCCGGACTCAACGGCCTGATGGTGCCCCTGAACTTCACTACCCTAAACATTATCTGGCCCTGCGCGCTGAGCATCGCTTTTGTCGGCCTGATGGAATCGCTTCTGACGGCAAAGCTGGTCGATGATTTGACCCATACTCCGTCCAGTAAAGCACGCGAAAGCGCCGGTCTGGGCATCGCCAACATCCTCGCCGGGTTTTATGGCGGTATAGCCGGATGCGCAATGATCGGTCAGACCATCGTTAACGTTGAAATGGGCAAAGCGCGCAGCCGCATCTCGACCATTGTCGCAGGAGTGGTTCTGCTACTGCTGGTGACCGGATTAAGCGAAGTGATGGCGAAAATTCCGATGGCCGTCCTCGCTGGTGTAATGGTGATAGTAGCGGTAAAAACATTCAGCTGGCACAGCATTCGTCCGGCGGAACTGGCGCACAATCCATGGCCAGAAACGCTGGTGATGCTGGTGACCGTCGGCGCAACCGTCGGTACCAGCAATCTGGCGATAGGCGTCCTGGCGGGACTGATCTCCATGGTCCTGATCCCCCGCCGTCTGCGTACTCAGGCGCGGGCTACAGCAGAAAAATCGTCGCCAGCCCAAGAAAAATAAAGAATCCACCGGTGTCGGTAATGGCGGTAATCATTACGCTGGAGCCGACCGCCGGGTCACGTCCGAGCCTGACCATCACCATTGGGATAATCACCCCCATCATCGCTGCCATGAGCAAATTAAGCATCATCGCCAGCGTCATCACCGCGCCAAGCTGCGGGTCGTCATATAGCCACCAGGTAATGGCCCCCATGATACCGCCCCAGACGATGCCGTTGATCAGCGCTACGCCCATCTCTCGCAGGATCAAAAAGGTAAAGCTTCCCGGTTGAATATGCTGTAACGCCATTGCCCGCACGATCATGGTGATCGTCTGGTTGCCGGTATTACCGCCGATTCCGGCGACAATCGGCATCAGCGACGCCAGCGCCACCAGCTGAGAAATGGTGTGCTCGAAACCATCAATAACGCGGGAAGCGATAAAAGCGGTACACAGATTCACCGCCAGCCAGGCCCAGCGGGTCTTCACCGCTTTGCTCACCGGAGCGAATACGTCGTCATCGTTACTCAGTCCGCCCATCCGGCGTAAATCGTTATCCGTCTCTTCATACACCACATCAACGATCTCATCGATGGTCAGACGCCCCATCAGCTTGCCGTCAGCGTCAATGACCGCGGCGCTCAGCAGGTCATCACGTTCAAACGTACGCGCGACTTTTTCCGCCTCTTCGGTCGGCTGGAAGGTCACCGGATCGCCCTCCATCACCTCCCCTACCCGCTTCTGCGCATCGTTAAGCAGAATGGTTTGCAGCTCGAGCTCTCCAAGCAGCAGCTTATTGCGGGTCGTCACAAACAGTTTGTCGGTGTTTTCCGGCATTTTGCCTAGCCGTCGCAGGTAGCGCTGTACCGCCGCGAGGGTGGCTTCCGGCCGAACGGTGATGACTTCAAATTCCATGATCGCGCCGACGGTGTTGTCGGCATAGCGCATCATCTGGCGAATACGCGCGCGCTTATCGGCTGGTAGCGTCGCCAGCAGACGACCGGTCAAATCGCGCGGCAGGTGTTGCAGCAGGTAGACCTGTTCGTCAATATCAAGGTTTTGTAATGCAAACAGCAGGTCGTGATCGCTCATCTCTTCGATGAGGTCGCCCCAGACGCTTTCCGACGCTTCCAGCAGCACTTCACCGCGTTTATCGTCGGCCACCAGCCGCCAGAGCGCGTTACGCGCGTCATAGGGTAGCGCTTCGAGCGCATCCGCAAGGTCAGGCGGCGGTAGGTGTGAAACCAGCACTTCCACTTCTGCCAGATCGTCATCAAGCGTACTGTCATCATAGCGTTCAGCCAGGGTTAATTTACCCAGCAGTGAAGAGGTGACAGCTTTATCGGTACTGAGTAGCCATATGAGACGGGCGCGCTCTTCGTCACGCAATCTGGCGCTTTTTTTGTGCAAAACGGACATCGGTCAGGCAATCCTTGTAAAAATATCTGTCAGACCAGCAGGCCGGAAGCCATAAGCATAGCGCGAGGAGGCAGAAATAATAACCGTTATGAATTTAGTCGACGGAAAAAACAGCAGCCAGCGGGAAACCCGGAGGGTGGCAAATGCCTCCGGGCTGGACTAATGCGATCAGGCGGTACGGGCGACGGCATCGCGGGTCGCCAGCTCGCGCTCTTTACCACTCAGTTCCGACAGCTGGCCGCCGCGCATTTCCAGCAGCCTGTCGGCATGCTGAAAGTAGTGATCGTCATGGCTAATGGCGAAGATAGTTTTACCCATCTGCTGCATGAGCGGCAGCAGCACCTGATAGAATTCACGGCGGAAATGCGGGTCCTGATCCGCCGCCCATTCATCAAGCATGATGATATCTCTCTCCTCCGCTAACGCCAGCAGCAGCGCCACGCGCTTTTTCTGCCCTTTTGACAGCTTCAGATCGAGGATTTTGCCGTCATCCAACTGCAGCTTATGGTTCATTTTCAGGTAATCCAGCCACTTACGCACCAGCGCCGTGTCGGCCGCCTTCCCTTCCGGCCCCAGCAGCCGGTCGAACAGCCAGACGTCGGTGAATACCGCTGAGAATAGCTTACGATAATCTTCCGGTTTATCCGCTGCCAGGGGCTGACCGTCGACGAGTATCTGTCCGGAAACCGGCTGATACAAGCCGGTTAACAGCATAGCTAGCGTCGATTTTCCGCTACCGTTGCCGCCAATCAGAAACACCAGCTCGCCGCGTTTGAGGGTCAAGTTAATCGGCCCTACCGCAAAGCTATTATCGGAATAATGAAACGTCACATCGCGCAGCTCGAGAGTATGCCAGCCGGGATGCCCCTGCGCCTGCGGGAATTCAGCGCGATACGGCGCAAGAGAGAACTTATTCAGCTTGTTGAATGCCACCTGCGCGCTGAGCAAGGTAGGCAATGCGCCAACCGCGGATAGCAGCGGCGTACGCAGGAATAACAACGTCAGAGAGTAGGTCGCCGCCACCGCAGTATTGGCCCATCCCAGGCTATTGGCCATCCAGAAGACCAGACCAATCGCGCCCAGCATCATAATATTCGACCAGTTGACCGCGCTCAGATGGAAAGTATCGGCGCGAACAATATGGTGCCGGTATTCGCGCGCATCCGGGAGATAGAGCTGGTTAAACACATATTCAGCGCGCTCGCGGTTAAGCGTCAGCTCTTTACGCCCTTCAAGAACCGTCTGGTAATCCTGATACAGCTTATCTTCAGTCTCCCGCAGCGACGCCATATGCCGATAGACCCGCGATACCAGTATAAAACCGCCCCAGATGGTCAACGCCAGCCAGAGCGCGGTGACCAGCATCATTTTTCCCGAAAGCCAGGCCAGGTAAGCGGCGGAGCCTAAAGTCAGAATAATTCCCTGCACCAGCTCCGGCAGACGCACGAACGCAATCGTGATATTGCGGATATCGCTGGTTAATCCGGCCAGCAGCGATGCGCTGCCGATCTTCTCAATCTTCTCAATTTGCGTATCCAGGATGCGCTTAATAAATTCGCCGCGCAGGCGATAAACAAAATGGTGCCCAAGGATGGTCAAAGCCAGCTGCGAGCCAAGTGTAACCGCCATCAACAGTAATAGCAGTCCCAGAAACTCCGGCAGCACCGTCAAGGAGGTATCGACAATAGTAATAAGGCGCAGATTAATAAAGGCGATAAGCCCAATCCCCAGCGCCGCGCTCAGCAAACTCAGGGCAATAACGGAGATAAACGGCCAGCGATACTGGCGCCAGACAAGAAGAAGAAGTTCCATAACGCATAATCCGGGCAAGCAAAAACAGCCAGCAGTTTAAACTGCCCGGCGATGACAGCAAGAATAATTCTTATTTTTATTCTTCATTACCAGCCAGACGGAAAGTGAGATTGTAACGACAGGAGCCGGTATCTGGATGGATCCCCTCTTTTAGCGGCTGAATACCATGGTAAAACAGCCGGGACTCGCCTCCCCAGACCACCACGTCGCCGTGCTCCAGCAGCACCCGCTGTAGCGGATCGTTACGCCGCAGGCCGCCAAACTGAAATATCGCCGGAAGCCCCAGCGAGACGGACACGATTGGCGCCCGCAGGTCGCGTTCATCTTTATCCTGATGCAGCGACAGCTTTGTACCGGGCTGATAGCGATTGATAAGACAAGCATCCGGGTTAAAGCGCGTATAGCCGCCCGCAGCCGCAGCCTCCGCCGCCAGCTCGTGGAAAAGTAGCGGCATCGGCGGCCACCGCTTGCCCGTCAGCGGATCGTCGGCAGCGTAAAGATAGCCGCGCCGATCCGTGCTCCAGCCCAGCTTGCCGCAGTTGGTCATCGCCACCGACATCGTATAGCCGCCGGGAGTAACCATCTGGCGAAAAGGAGAACGATTGGCAATATCGCCGATTGCCTGCAGGAGTTGTACGGCGCGCCCACGGGCGTAGCGGCGTAAAATTATCGCCCCCGGGGCCAGCGGCTCCTGCCATGGCGGCGTATCGGCAAAAAGATCGAGCATTAGTTCTCCTCGGACTGCGCTTCTCGCGCCAGCAGCTGCGCCTTTCGTGGCGTTCCCCAGCGATAGCCGGATAGCGCCCCGTTCTCGCGAATCACCCGGTGGCATGGGATAACCAGCGCCAGCTTATTGGCGGCGCAGGCGCTTGCCACCGCCCTGACCGCTCCAGGGCGGCCAATACTTTGCGCCACCTGACGATAGCTGCGGGTTTCTCCCGCCGGGATCTGGCGCAGCATTTGCCAGACCTGAAGCTGAAAAGCCGTACCGCGCAGATCCAGCGGCAGAGAAACGGGATGTCGATGATCCGCAAGATGAGAGAACACCTGCGCCACCCGCAGGCGAAAAGCGTCATCGCCCGGATGCAGGCGCGCATTAGGGAATATACTGGCTAACTCTTCATAGAGCGAAGCATCGTCATTGCCCGGCAGCACTGCGCATACTCCCCGTACGCTCTCAGCCACCAGGCAGCGTCCTAGCGGGCTGTCGTCGCATACCCAGGTAATATCGGTATTCTCTCCACCGCGCCGAAACTGGCGGGCGGTCATCCCCAGCATGGCATCAGCCTGCTGATAATAGCTGCTGTTATCCGGGAAACCGGCGGCAAGAGCCGCATCGGTAATTTTCTCCCCCTGTCCCAGCGCTTCGCGTAAACGCCGGGCGCGCCATGCCTGCTGCCAGGCTTTAGGAGTCATGCCGGTAACGGACTTAAAGATGCGATGAAAATGATAGGGACTGACTGCAAGCTGGCGCGCCAGAGCTTCCAGAGTTATCGGCGCCTCCTGCTCCAGAAGACGACAGGCGGCGGCGACTTTCTCTAACTTCTGCTGCTGGGGAGCGATTTTCTCCGGCTGGCAACGTTTGCAGGGGCGAAAGCCCTCCGCCTGCGCGGTTTCTACGTCAGGATAAAAACGCACATTTTCGCGCAAAGCACGACGCGAGCGGCAGGACGGGCGGCAACAAATGCCGGTGGTCAGCACGGCAAAAACAAACTGACCGTCAGCACAAGCATCGCGTTCGCATACCGCCTGCCAGCGATGCTCATCGGTATCAATCATTCTCGGTTTCATAACGGACTCCTGCTATAAGTGTATCCTCACTCTGCGCCGAAGTCCGTTAGCAAAAACCCGAAATCTTGCTGTTTAATTTTTCTCACCGATGAGGAAAGCGCGGAACTGCGGCGACATCCAGGTTTTAAACCCGTCTCCTTCTTTGATAATCATATAGGCTGCGAGCCCCTGTTCACGAACCACGTTCTGGGCTTTTTCCGGCCCCAGCACCATCAGCCCGGTATCCCAGCCGTCGGCCTCCAGCGCCGTGGGGGCGATAACGGTAACCGAAACCAGTTTATGCTCGATAGGTCGCCCGGTTTGCGGATCGATAACGTGCGAGATGCGCTTACCGTCCAGCTCAAAGTAATTGCGATAGCTGCCGGAGGTGCTGATGCCGTGGCCGTTAATATCAACGATCGCCTGTACCGCGTTTTCACGATCGGTGGGTTTCTGGATCGCCACACGCCACGGCTGTCCTTCCGCGTTCATGCCCCGACTCACCAGCGCCCCACCCACCGAAACCAAATAGCGCGCGATCCCTTCCTGCTCCATCAGACGCGCCAGGTGATCGGCGGCATAGCCTTCACCGACGGTAGAGAGATCGACAAACAGATCCGGAATATCTTTTTGCAGAAACTGCTTATTAGCCTGGTTAATTACCGTCAGATGCTGTAGCCCACTGCGCGCTTTCGCGGCGGCAATTTGCTGCTCATCCGGCGTTTTTACCGGCTGTTTATCCGGGCCAAAGCCCCATAGATTGACTAACGGCCCGACGGTAATATCCATTGCACCATGGGTTTTAGCGCCAATACGCAGCGACAGCGTAACGATATCCGCCATTGCTTCGCTAACCGGCCAGGGCGCGGTGCTCGGTGAATGATTAAAGCGCATCAGCGCTGAATCGTTCTTCCAGGTGGAAAGCAGGCGATCGTCAGCATCCAGCTGAGCCTGAACTTTCTGACGCAGCGTCTCGGCCTTCGCCTCATCCATGTTTATCACGCTGACCCGCCAGAATGTGCCCATGGTTTTACCATCCATCACGGTAGCAACGGGTTTTGGCGTCTGTGGAGTAGTGGCTGAATCACAGCCGAAAAGCGATACGCAGGCGCCTAACAGGGCGGCGCGGAAAAAAGTGATATCCATAAAAATTGGCTTCCTCTTTCTGGGACCCAAAGAGTACACCAGCAAGATTAAACCGGGCATAAAAAAAGGCGCCATCGGCGCCTTTTTTTCAAACTTCAGCGTGCTTAGAACTGGTAAACCAGGCCCAGAGCAACGATGTCGTCGGTAGAGATACCGGCGGTGCGAGTGAAGTTGTTTGCGTCCAGCAGGTTGATTTTGTAGTCAACGTAGGTGGACATGTTTTTGTTGAAGTAGTAGGTCGCGCCTACATCAACATATTTCAGCAGATCTTCGTCGCCATAACGGCCCAGGTCCTTACCTTTAGACTGCAGGTAAGCCACGGACGGACGCAGGCCAAAGTCGAACTGATACTGGGCAACAACTTCGAAGTTCTGCGCTTTATTTGCAAAACCGATCTTACCAGTACGAGTCGCATTGTAGGTCTGAGTGTACTGAGTTGCCAGATAGATATTGTTGGCGTCATATTTCAGACCGCCGGTGTAGGTTTCAGCATTGTCGCCTTCACCCAAAACGCGGCGAGAAACATTGTTCTCATCATTATATCTGCTGTTGCTCTGATCATAAGTACGTTTAGAGTGAGAGTACGCAAAACCAGCGCTGATACCGTCGTAGATATCATAGGTCAGAGAGGTACCGAAACCGTCGCCGTTTTGTTTCTGGAAATCGCGACCATTATTAGTCACATCGTACTCACCGCTTGAGCTGCCGTTTTTACCCTGGTATTGCAGAGCAAAGTTCAGGCCGTCAACCAGACCGAAGAAGTCAGAGTTACGGTAGGTTGCAACGCCGTTCGCACGAGACTGTAGGAAGTTGTCGGAACCGTAGGTGTCGCCGCCGAATTCCGGCAGAACGTCGGTCCAGGAAGTTACGTCGTAAACAACGCCGTAGTTACGACCGTAGTCGAAAGAACCCGCGTCGCCGAATTTCAGACCAGCAAACGCCAGACGGGTCCAGGACTGCTTATCAGAACCTTCAACGTTGTTAGCCTGAACGTTGTATTCCCACTGGCCGTAACCGGTCAGCTGGTCGTTGATCTGAGTTTCGCCTTTGATGCCCAGACGCATGTAGGTCTGGTCGCCATCTTGACCTTTGTCGTCAGAAAAATAGTGCAGACCGTCGATTTTACCGTACAGGTCTAATTTGTTGCCATCTTTGTTATAGACTTCAGCCGCATTTGCTGCGCCTGCTACCAGCAGAGCCGGTACCAGGAGGGACAGTACTTTAACTTTCATGTTATTAACCCTCTGTTTGTTATATGCCTTTTATTATTGCCACTGCTTACTGATTACCCTTCTAATCAGTCGGCTATTTCATTGTGCTGCAAAATGCAGAATAATCCAACAAGAATATGATACTAAAACTCATAAGATGTTTCAAAATGCGCACAAGGTGTTTCAAATTGTAAATAAAAGGGAACTTTTTATATGCCTCAAAAGCGATATAAAATAAGCACTAATAATCAAGTAATAAAAATTATACATTTATATCAATGAGTTATTCATTTACTACTCTATAGCACTGAATGGTAAAACAAAACTCTTCTCTGAGACTAGAATTAATACCGCTATCATCATTAACTTTATTTATTACCGTCATTCAGTTCTGAATGTCTGTTTACCCCTATTTCAACCGGATGCCTCGCATCCGGTTTTTTTTACCCTTCTTTACACATCTTTAATTATTTCATGCTACTTCACGAAAAAAATAACGGCTATTAATCAAACAATTTACGCCATCGTTTGATGGTTATTTCTCCAATTTCTTGTTATTTAGTGCTATTTCTCTTATTAGATCTGTCAATAATTGTACAAAATCAATCTGGTCGTACATCTTTGCATCTCTTACAGGTTTAAGATAAATCTCAAGGCTAAAAAGTCTTTGTATGATATTCAGATGTATGGATTTTCGTCGTTAACCTTTATACTGTTAGCAGCATCTGCGCTGCCCCCGGTTAACTTGGTGCAACAGTCCGTTTACAAACACTGATGAGTCGTACTCTCACACGATGACCCCGAAAAAATTTTCCCTGATACCCGGCAATATCACCCGCTTCTTCATTCTCATGGTCATTGTCCTGCTGGCGACGATGGGAGTCATGGTTCAAAGCGCCGTCAACGCCTGGCTTAAAGATAAAAGCTATCAGGTTGTCAATATCAGCTACGACTTACACAAACGCATCGATGCCTGGCGCTACGCTACCTGGCAAATTTATGACAACATCGCCGCGACCTCTTCGAGTTCAACAGCCGAAGCAGGGCTACAGGAAACGCGTTTAAAGCAGGATGTTTACTATCTGGAAAAACCCCGTCGCAAGACGGAGGCGCTGATTTTTGGCTCTCATGACGGCTCAACGCTGGAAATGACGCAAAAAATCTCCAACTATCTTGATATCCTGTGGGGTGCCGAGACGATCCCCTGGTCGATGTATTACCTCAACGGCCTTGATAACAGCTTGATTCTGATTTCAACGCTGCCATTAAAAGATCTTTCATCCAGTTTTAAAGAGTCGACCATCAGCAGCGTCGTCGAATCACGACGGGCAGAGATGCTGCTCCAGGCTAATACGTTAGATGAAAGAGAGACGTTTTCGTCCCTTCGCCACCTTGCCTGGCAAAACGGCTTCTACTTTACTTTACGTACCACTTTCAACCAGCCCGGTCATCTGGCAACGGTTGTCGCTTTCGATCTCCCCATTAACGATCTTATCCCCCCAGGTATGTCGCTGGAGAGTTTCCGTCTTGAGCCCGACCCGTCGCAGAGCGTTGCCAGTAATCCGGATAAAGAAGCCGCCGACATCGTCAGCATTAACTTCAACGGCCCCCAGATTGAAATCATCACCACCATTAATACCACCGGGATGCGGCTGGTCTGGATGGTGCCCTTTAGTGAGCTGATTCTCGAGTCCTTGCAGAATATTTTACTGCCTCTGTTGCTGAATATTGGGCTGCTGGCGCTGGCGCTATTTGGCTTTACCACCTTCCGTCACTACAGCGGTCGTAGGGACGTACCAGGAACGGCCCTCTCCTCGGCAGCAAATAGTGAATTACGCGCCCAGCGTGCTATTCATGAAGAAATCGTCTCTCTTCTGCCGCTAGGGCTGCTGGTGCACGATCAGGAGGCTAACCGTACGGTAATTAGCAATCCGATTGCCGATCATCTCCTGCCGCATCTGAACCTGCAGAACATCATCAATATGGCCGATCAGCACCAGGGCGTGATTCAGGCGACGGTGAATAATGAACTGTATGAAATTCGGCAATTCCGCAGCCAGGTTTCACCACGTACGCAAATCTTTATTATTCGCGATCAGGACCGTGAGGTACTGGTCAATAAGAAGCTTAAGCAGGCCCAGCGCCTGTATGAGAAAAATCAGCAGGGGCGTACTGCGTTTATGCAGCACATCGGCACAGCGCTGAAGCAGCCTGCGCAAACGCTGGCGGAAGAAGCCGCAGCGCTTGGTATTGCCGAAAGCCGTAAGCTGGCCCAGCACGCGGATGAACTGGTGCAGCTGATAGATGAAATACAGCTGGCAAATATGCTGGAGAATGATAGCTGGAAGAGCGCTCAGGGCCTGTTCTCAATTCAGGATTTGATAGATGAAGTGGTACCTGAAGTTCTGCCCATCATCAAACGCAAAGGTCTTCAGCTGCTGATTAACAACTCACTGCCGGCCAATGAGCAGCGCTATGGCGATCGTGACGCATTGCGCCGCACGCTTTTACTGCTCATCCAGTATTCAATTACCACCACATCGATTGGCAAGATAACCCTGGAAGTGAGTAAAGATGAGTCAGAGGAGGATCGTCTGACCTTCCGTATCCTCGATACTGGTAACGGCATTTCCGCCAGCGAAATCGATAATATGCACTTCCCGTTCCTCAACGATACGCAGTCCGATCTTTACGGCAAAGCGAATGCCCTCACCTTCTGGCTCTGCGATCGCCTGTCGCGTAAGCTAGGCGGGCAGCTAAACATCAAAGCGCGCGAGTCGCTGGGAACCCGCTACTCCCTGCATCTAAAAATGGCGGCCAGCGCAGAAGAGAGTGAGTCCGGTGAGCATCTGCTGGATGAAGTCGTGATATTGCTTGATGTGACCGCCAATGAAGTACGCCGCATTGTTACTCGTAAGCTCGAAAGCTGGGGAGCCACCTGCATCACGCCGGATGACAGAATCACAAGTCAACAATATGATCTCTTTTTAACGGATAATCCGTCTAATCTTACTGCTTCGGGCTTGCTTTTAAGCGATGATGAAGTTCGGGTTCATAAGATTGGTCCTGGCCAATTCCGGGTAAATTTCAATATCAGCGCTGCAATGCAGGAAGCGATTCTGCAGCTGATTGAGCAGCAGCTTGCCGACGAGGAGGAACAACCTTCCTCTCAAGGTAATGAAAGTAACGCCGAACTGCATGCCAGCGGCTATTACTCGCTGTTTGCTGACACGGTACCAGATGATGTTAAGAGGCTGTATAATGAACTGGCAATGGGCGATTTCGCCGCGCTGGCGCAGACCGCTCACCGCCTCAAAGGGGCGTTTGCTATGCTAAATCTGGTTCCCGGCAAGCAGTTATGTGAAACGCTTGAGCATCTGATTCGTGAAAAAGATGCGCAAGGCATAGAAAAATATATCAGCGACATTGACGTCTACGTCAAGAGCTTGCTGTAGCAAGGTAGCCTAATACATGAACAATATGAACGTAATTATTGCCGATGACCATCCGATCGTACTGTTCGGTATTCGTAAGTCACTTGAGCAAATTGAGTGGGTGAACGTTGTTGGCGAGTTTGAAGACTCCACTGCATTAATCAACAATCTGCCAAAACTGGACGCACATGTCCTGATTACCGATTTATCCATGCCAGGCGATAAATACGGTGATGGCATTACGCTTATCAAATATATCAAACGTCATTTCCCGGAGCTGTCTATCATTGTCCTGACGATGAATAACAACCCGGCGATCCTGAGCGCGGTTCTGGATCTGGATATTGAAGGGATCGTTCTGAAACAGGGTGCGCCGACCGACCTGCCAAAAGCGCTGGCCGCGCTGCAGAAAGGTAAAAAATTCACTCCGGAAAGCGTTTCGCGTCTGCTGGAAAAAATCAGCGCCGGCGGCTACGGTGACAAACGCTTGTCGCCAAAAGAAAGTGAAGTACTGCGCCTGTTCGCCGAAGGTTTCCTGGTTACCGAGATTGCCAAAAAGCTCAACCGCAGTATTAAAACCATCAGTAGCCAGAAAAAATCGGCGATGATGAAGCTCGGCGTGGAAAATGACATCGCCCTGCTGAACTACCTCTCTTCCGTTTCCCTGAGCTCAACGGATAAAGACTAACGTCTTTCTTCCCGGATAGCGCATGCTATCCGGGATGCTGCTTTACTCCCTTCCCTTACGTACCCGCACAGCGTAGACCGCCAGGGTCTGCTTGATAATATCCAGAGTGACCGGCTTAGAAAGGCAGCTGTCCATCCCGGACTCCAGACAGCGCTGTTTCTCCTCCGCCAGGGCATTGGCGGTGACCCCAATAACCGGCAGCGTGAGACCTAACTGGCGAATACGCTGGGTCAGGCGATAACCATCCATATTTGGCATGTTGACGTCGCTAAGCACAATATCAATATGCTGTTTGCTCAGAACGTTCAGCGCATCGACCCCGTCGTTTGCCGTCACGCACTGATAGCCCAGCGAGCCGAGCTGATCGGCCAGCAAGCGCCGGTTAATCGGATGGTCGTCAACCACCAGAATCATCATGTCATCATTGCTGGCGGTTTGCCCATCCGTAGCCGAAAGCGCGGGCCCGTTTTCATCGTTAGCCACGGCAATATGGAAAATGCGCCCCAGCAGCGGCAGCAGTTCATGCGGCGTAGCCACGCTATGCAGCCACTCGCCGGGCGCTCGTTCTTGCGGAATACCAATATGCCGACGACAGAATATGACTACCGCCCCGCCGCTCCAGGCCGCATGCATCTCGTTATCGGTTAGCAGAATATCTTCCGTTCCCGGCTGTTGCCCATCTAAACGACGAACCGGAATACCGTGATATTTCAACAGCTGCTCAACAAACAGCGCCAGCGAGCTGTTGTTAATCGCCAGCCAGCAGCATTTTTCAGCCAGGCCATCAATAATCAGCGGTGGCGTATTTTGTACGCCATAAAGCGGGATGCGGATGGTGAACCGACTGCCTATGCCAGGTTCGGTTTCAATGGCGATATCGCCATCCATCATGCTGATAAGCTTTTCACAGATCGCCAGCCCGAGCCCGGTTCCCTGAAAATTGCGCTGCACGCCGGTACCAACCTGGAAGAATGGATCGAACAGCCGCACAACCTCTTTCGCCGGGATCCCTTCCCCGGTATCGCGGACGCTGATTTGTAGATAATAATCCGCCCGCTCGACGTGCAGGATAATGCAGCCGGTATCGGTAAACTTAATCGCATTACTTAACAGGTTTGAAATAACCTGCTGCAGGCGCATCGGGTCGCCTGACATCAGCTGCGGCACGTCAGGTTCAATAAAGCAGTAGAGACCAAGTTGTTTACGTACCACCAACGGCAGATAGTTGGCGGAAATATGGTTCATCACCTCACGCGGCGAAAATTCCCGCGGCTCAATTTTCAGCTGCTCGGACTCAATTTTTGAGAAATCGAGGATATCGCTAATGATTTTCAGCAGCAGGCTGGAAGAGTTGTTCATCGCCGTCACCAGACGATCGACCCCCTTCGGTAGCTCTTTGGTCTGCAATAAATCCAGGTTACCGATAATCCCGTATAGCGGCGTACGCAGTTCGTGGCTGACGGTGGCGAGAAACATTGATTTCGACTGGCTGGCCTGCTCGGCAGCCTGAGCCATCTCCTGCAGCGACTCCTCCATTTTGACGCGCGCCGAGACATCAACCAGTACGCATATCGCCACGTTCTCATTACGATAGCGCGAGTGCACAAAGCTAATTTGCAGGTTGGTATTGTTACTGGTCAGAACATCGACAAAGTTCACCTGCTGACCGCAGATAATCTGCGTCAGCCGCTGCCTGTCTTCGTGCGTCAGCATGTTGAGATAGTTATGCGCCAGCTCGTTACTGAGAATATTGGTACCATCGAGCGTCCGCAGAATACAGATCCCCACCGGCGCGGAAGCAACGATTTTTCGGTTGAACTGCTCATGCTCTTCCAGCCGCTGAGCATCATTTTCTGCCGGAATAAAAATCCGTCGCTCATACATCCGGGCAAGAGCAAAAAGGAGCACCCCGGTAAGGATATTGAGCACCACCGCATTCAGTATCAGCATCCGGATACGTTCCAGAACCTGATCGACCGATACCGAATAAACGATGCTCAGAGATGACGGCGGCAGGCTTTTTTTCATCGCCAGCTCGCGAAAGCCGGAGGTATAGCCAAACCACAGACGCTCCTGCATCCACTTCGCGTCCGGTTTAAGATTATTATTCGAGCCGACCAGCGAGATCAGCGACTGGCCGTTATCGTCAAGGATTGTCACGTTCATCGGCAAACTGCCCGGGGTAAAGAAACTCTCCATACGAATGGTTTGCTCCACGCCGAGCATCGCCTGCAGGCGATTCGCCACATAGATTGGCGTCAGCGCGTAAAAATATCCAACGCCCGGACGGACGCCCTGGCTTATCCAGAACAGATTGTTACCGCGCTCGTTTTGCGGAGCATCGCGATACTGCTCAATGCGCTGATGCAGAACTTTTAGCGCCTGGTCCCGCTCCAGAGGAATATCACGCAGGCCGAAGTTGGCCATACACAGATTGTCGCTGCCGATCAAAAAAATACGATTGAGATCGTAGGCCGTCGAGAAATTATCCCGCCAGTAGCGCATAAACCACGCCAGCGACTGCAGCGAATTACGCCAGGTAGAGCTCATCAGCGAACAGTCGGAATCCGGGTAGAGCGGTTCAAAATTAGGGGTTGCGATATCGCCGTGCTGGACAGGCGTATCACCGCCTTCGCTACCATCCATCGGCCGGTTACCCGCCACATACTTCAGCTCTTTAATTACATCGGACGTACGCTGGATATAGCGCTGCGCCTGGTCGGCGTTGAGGTTAAATTCCTGGCGAATTTCCGACTCACGATCGTGCAGAGCATTGACGATGTAAAACACCGAGACAAAAGCAATGAGCGTCCACAGCAGTACCGCCAGCGCTCTGAACAGATAGCGTGAAACCTTTAATGTGGTATGGAAGGAAGCTAGATATTTCAATGTGGCGATGCTCGGCCGTCAGGGGCTCAACAGAATGGCGTTAAGGTAACGATAAAACAACGCTCCCGCAACGGGAAAACAAAAAGGGCCGGGGATAATCCCGACCCTTTCAGAACAATTACCGCAGAGAATTACTCTTCATCTTCGGCGATGTCATCATCAGTATCGGCTTCCGGAGCGATATCATCATCGCCTTCGGCCACGCTACCGTCGATAGCATCCAGCTCTTCATCATCAACCGGCTCAGCAACGCGCTGCAGCCCGACCACGTTTTCATCTTCCGCTGTGCGGATCAGAATGACGCCCTGCGTGTTGCGGCCCACAATGCTGACTTCAGATACGCGAGTTCGAACCAGCGTGCCGGCATCGGTGATCATCATGATCTGGTCGCAGTCATCAACCTGCACCGCGCCCACAACGGAACCGTTACGTTCGGTAACTTTGATAGAGATAACGCCCTGAGTCGCACGCGACTTGGTCGGATACTCTTCTGCTGCGGTACGTTTACCGTAGCCATTCTGCGTGACGGTCAGGATGGCCCCTTCACCGCGCGGAATGATCAACGAAACCACTTTGTCTTCACCGGCCAGCTTGATACCGCGTACGCCGGTAGCGGTACGGCCCATCGCACGGACGGCGTCCTCTTTAAAGCGCACCACTTTACCGGCGGCGGAGAACAGCATGACTTCGTCCTGGCCGGAGGTCAGGTCGACGCCAATCAGCTCATCACCCTCATTGAGGTTAACCGCGATAATACCGGCAGAACGCGGACGGCTGAATTCAGTCAGCGCCGTTTTCTTCACCGTACCGCTGGCGGTGGCCATAAAGACGTTCACGCCCTCTTCGTACTCGCGTACCGGCAGAATCGCGGTGATACGTTCGTTGGCTTCCAGCGGCAACAGATTGACGATCGGACGACCGCGGGCGCCGCGGCTGGCTTCCGGCAGCTGATAAACCTTCATCCAGTAGAGACGGCCGCGGCTGGAGAAGCAGAGGATCGTGTCGTGGGTGTTGGCCACCAGCAGGCGGTCGATAAAGTCTTCTTCTTTAATCCGCGCCGCAGATTTACCTTTACCGCCACGACGCTGTGCTTCGTAGTCGGTTAACGGCTGGTACTTCACGTAACCCTGGTGCGAAAGGGTCACGACAACATCTTCCTGGTTGATCAGGTCTTCGATGTTGATATCCGCGCTGTTAGCGGTGATCTCGGTACGACGCGCGTCGCCGAACTGTTCACGGACCAGCTCCAGCTCTTCGCGGATAACCTCCATCAGACGCTCGGCGCTGCCCAGTATGTGCAGCAGTTCAGCAATTTGTTCCAGCAGCTCTTTGTATTCATCGAGCAGTTTTTCATGCTCAAGGCCGGTCAGCTTCTGCAAACGCAGATCCAGAATCGCCTGCGCCTGCTGTTCGGTCAGGTAGTACTGACCGTCGCGTACGCCGAACTCAGGCTCCAGCCATTCCGGACGGGCGGCGTCATCGCCTGCGCGTTCCAGCATCGCGGAAACATTACCCAGATCCCATGAACGGGCGATTAATGCTGCTTTCGCTTCCGCCGGGGTCGGCGCGCGGCGAATCAGTTCGATAATCGGATCGATGTTGGCCAGGGCAATCGCCAGCGCTTCAAGGATATGCGCGCGATCGCGGGCTTTGCGCAGTTCGAAAATCGTACGCCGGGTTACCACTTCGCGGCGGTGGCGCACAAACGCGGCAATAATTTCTTTCAGGTTCATGATCTTCGGCTGACCATGGTGCAGGGCAACCATGTTAATACCGAAGGAGACCTGGAGCTGAGTCTGTGAATAAAGGTTGTTAAGAACCACCTCGCCCACGGCATCGCGCTTCACTTCAATCACGATGCGCATACCGTCTTTATCAGACTCGTCGCGCAGCGCGCTGATGCCCTCAACGCGCTTGTCTTTAACCAGTTCAGCGATTTTCTCAATCAGGCGCGCTTTATTCACCTGATACGGAATTTCATGCACGATAATGGTTTCGCGACCGGTTTTCGCATCAGCTTCGACTTCCGCGCGGGCGCGAATGTACACTTTACCGCGACCGGTACGATAGGCCTCTTCAATGCCGCGGCGACCGTTGATGATCGCGGCGGTCGGGAAGTCCGGGCCAGGAATATGTTCCATCAGCCCTTCAATGCTGATGTCTTCGTTTTCGACATAGGCCAGGCAGCCGTTGATCACTTCGGTGAGGTTGTGCGGCGGAATGTTGGTCGCCATACCCACCGCGATACCGGACGAACCGTTAACCAGCAGGTTCGGGATTTTGGTCGGCATAACGTCAGGGATCTTCTCCGTGCCGTCATAGTTATCGACGAAATCCACCGTCTCTTTTTCCAGGTCGGCCATCAGCTCATGAGCGATCTTCGACATACGGATTTCCGTATAACGCATCGCTGCGGCGGAATCGCCGTCGACCGAACCAAAGTTACCCTGGCCATCTACCAGCATATAACGCAAGGAGAATGGCTGCGCCATACGGACAATGGTGTCATATACGGCAGTATCACCATGAGGGTGGTATTTACCGATTACGTCACCAACGACACGGGCAGATTTTTTATAGGCTTTGTTCCAGTCATTGCCCAATACGTTCATGGCGTATAGTACGCGACGGTGTACCGGCTTCAGGCCATCTCGGACATCCGGCAGCGCACGGCCAACAATGACCGACATCGCGTAATCCAGATATGAGCTCTTCAGCTCTTCCTCAATGTTGACCGGTGTAATTTCTCTCGCAAGGTCGCTCATCTAACCGCTATCCCTCTACTGTATCCCGGATTCAAAGGTCGCAAATTATAACACAGCCGCGGTGATACGGGTAAACCTATACCCAATGAATTTCGCGCGATAAAAGGCGGCAGGGATAGACGGTTTATTCATCCCTGAGGCCTGATATACTTGCCGGTCTGAACTGAACAGGAGTAAAAGCGCCCATGAATGCCGAAAAACCGTCGGTGGCCCACAACGTTGATCATAATGAAATCGCTAAATTTGAAGCCGTCGCCTCGCGCTGGTGGGATTTAGAGGGCGAATTCAAGCCGTTACATCGTATCAACCCTCTACGCCTTGGCTATATTGCGGAGCGTTCAGGCGGACTGTTTGGCAAGAAAGTGCTCGATGTCGGCTGCGGTGGCGGCATTCTGGCAGAAAGCATGGCCCGGGAAGGCGCAACGGTAACCGGTCTGGATATGGGGTTTGAGCCGCTACAGGTGGCAAAACTGCACGCTCTGGAGAGCGGGATTCAGGTTGAGTATGTTCAGGAAACCGTTGAAGAGCACGCGGCGAAACATGCTCAGCAGTATGATGTCGTTACCTGCATGGAAATGCTGGAGCACGTACCGGACCCGCAGTCGGTGGTCCACGCCTGCGCGCGGCTGGTTAAACCGGGCGGCCAGGTTTTCTTCTCTACCATTAACCGTAACGGTAAAGCCTGGCTGATGGCGGTAGTGGGCGCCGAGTACATCATGAAAATGGTGCCAAAAGGCACCCATGACGTGAAGAAATTCATTAAGCCTGCGGAGCTTATTGGCTGGGTTGATGAGACAATTCTGAAAGAGCAGCATATTACCGGTCTTCACTACAATCCGTTGACCAATACCTTCAAGCTGGCGCCGGGCGTTGATGTTAACTATATGTTGCATACAACGGCGAAAAACGCATAACGTCAGCTGTATTTCATATGATGATTGCGCGGCGTCAAGCCGCGTGATTATTCCTGGCGATGAAGAAATCAGCACTCGATCAAAATTTCATTTTTTTTTCTGATTTATTGACATCTTCTCCAGGCCTTATGTGGCGTGGATTTCGCGATCATTACTCTTCCGCAACCTCAATTTAACGTCAAAATCAACTCTTGTGCTCAAAAGAATCCTTACTAGAATACTCACCATATAGCGTTTCTTTTATCGACAACCCCCTACATATAGTATTTATCCACAGAGTTAGTCACAACGACGATCTGTGGATAAGTGGGGAATATTTTCTTTCACGGACAGGTATAATCCACATGAATCAGAGTCTGCTGGTGACAAAGCGCGACGGTAGCACCGAGCGTATCAATCTCGATAAAATCCACCGCGTGCTGGATTGGGCGGCAGAAGGGCTGAATAACGTATCCATCTCCCAGGTAGAACTGCGCTCTCACATTCAGTTCTATGACGGCATCAAAACCGCCGACATTCACGAAACCATTATCAAAGCTGCAGCGGACCTTATTTCGCGCGATGCTCCGGACTACCAGTATCTGGCCGCCCGTCTGGCGATTTTTCACCTGCGCAAAAAAGCCTACGGTCAGTTCGAGCCGCCGGCGCTGTTCGATCACGTCTCGAAAATGGTGAAAAACGGCAAATACGATACTCATCTGCTGGAAGACTACACGGAAGAAGAGTTCAAGCAGATGGATTCGTTTATCGAGCACGATCGCGATATGACCTTCTCCTACGCTGCGGTTAAGCAGCTGGAAGGAAAATATCTGGTTCAAAACCGCGTCACCGGTGAGATCTACGAAAGCGCCCAGTTCCTCTACATCCTGGTTGCCGCATGCCTGTTCTCCAACTATCCGCGCGAAACGCGCCTGGACTACATCAAGCGTTTCTACGACGCGGTGTCCACCTTTAAAATTTCGCTGCCGACGCCGATTATGTCCGGCGTACGTACCCCGACGCGTCAGTTCAGCTCCTGCGTGCTGATCGAGTGCGGTGATAGCCTGGATTCTATTAACGCCACCTCCAGCGCCATTGTTAAATACGTTTCTCAGCGCGCCGGTATCGGTATTAACGCCGGCCGCATCCGCGCGCTGGGTAGCCCGATCCGCGGCGGTGAAGCCTTCCACACCGGCTGCATCCCGTTCTATAAGCACTTCCAGACGGCGGTAAAATCCTGTTCACAGGGTGGCGTTCGCGGCGGTGCGGCGACGCTCTTCTACCCGATGTGGCATCTGGAAGTTGAAAGCCTGCTGGTGCTGAAAAATAACCGTGGCACTGACGCCAACCGCGTTCGTCATATGGATTACGGCGTACAAATTAACAAGCTGATGTACACCCGTCTGCTGAAAGGCGGCGATATCACGCTGTTCAGCCCGTCAGACGTCCCTGGCCTCTACGATGCGTTTTTCGCCGACCAGGACGAGTTCGAGCGTCTTTATACTCAATACGAGCAGGATTCCAGCATTCGTAAACAGCGTATTAAAGCGGTAGAACTGTTCTCGTTAATGATGCAGGAGCGCGCCTCCACTGGTCGTATCTATATCCAGAACGTTGACCACTGCAACACCCACAGCCCGTTCGATCCGGTTGTCGCGCCGGTGCGTCAATCCAACCTGTGCCTGGAAATCGCACTGCCGACCAAGCCGCTGGAAGATGTTAACGACGAAAACGGCGAAATCGCCCTGTGTACCCTGTCCGCTTTCAACCTTGGCGCGATCGATAGCCTTGATGAGCTGGAAGAGCTGGCGGTACTGGCGGTTCGCGCGCTGGATGCCCTGCTGGATTACCAGGACTATCCGATCCCGGCAGCCAAACGCGGCGCCATGGGCCGTCGTACCCTGGGTATTGGCGTGATTAACTTTGCCTACTACCTGGCGAAACACGGCAAGCGCTATTCCGACGGCAGCGCCAACAATCTGACGCACAAAACGTTCGAGGCGATTCAGTACTATCTGCTGAAGGCTTCCAACGAACTGGCTATCGAGCAGGGCGCGTGCCCGTGGTTTAACGAAACCACCTATGCCAAAGGCATTCTGCCGATCGATACTTATAAAAAAGACCTGGATGCGATCGTCAATGAATCCCTGCATTACGACTGGGAAGCGTTGCGCGAATCGATCAAAACGCACGGCCTGCGCAACTCAACCCTCTCCGCGCTGATGCCGTCCGAGACCTCTTCGCAGATTTCCAACGCCACCAACGGCATTGAGCCGCCGCGCGGCCACGTCAGTATCAAAGCGTCGAAAGACGGGATCCTGCGCCAGGTGGTGCCGGATTACGAAAAACTGCAGAACGGCTACGAGCTGCTGTGGGAAATGCCGAACAACGACGGCTATTTACAGCTGGTCGGTATTATGCAGAAGTTCATCGATCAGTCGATTTCCGCCAATACCAACTACGACCCGACGCGTTTCCCTTCCGGAAAAGTGCCGATGCAGCAGCTGCTCAAAGACTTGCTCAATGCCTATAAGTTCGGCGTAAAAACGCTGTACTATCACAACACCCGTGATGGCGCAGAGGATTCCCAGGATGACCTGGCGCCGTCTATTCAGGACGACGGCTGCGAAAGCGGCGCATGTAAGATCTAAGTTATTTTTGCCGGGTGGCGCAACGCTTACCCGGCCTACGGTTTTGTAGGCCCGGCAAACGAAACGCCGCCGGGCGATACAATCTCAACAGGACTCACTTCAATGGCATATACCACTTTTTCACAGACGAAAAACGATCAGCTGCTCGAGCCTATGTTCTTTGGCCAGCCGGTGAACGTCGCCCGCTACGATCAGCAAAAATATGACATCTTCGAAAAGCTGATTGAAAAACAGCTCTCCTTCTTCTGGCGTCCGGAAGAAGTTGACGTTTCTCGCGACCGTATCGACTACCAAGCGCTGCCGGAACACGAAAAACACATTTTTATCAGCAATCTGAAATATCAGACGCTGCTGGATTCGATCCAGGGCCGCAGCCCGAATGTTGCCCTGCTGCCGCTGATTTCGATTCCGGAGCTGGAAACCTGGGTGGAAACCTGGGCGTTTTCCGAGACTATCCACTCGCGCTCCTATACCCATATCATCCGCAATATCGTTAACGATCCGGCGATGGTATTTGACGATATCGTCACCAACGAGCAGATTCAGAAACGCGCGGAAGGCATTTCCAGCTACTACGATGAATTGATTGAGCTGACCAGCTACTGGCATCTGCTGGGCGAAGGCACACACAGCGTGAACGGTAAAACGATTACCGTGAACCTGCGCGAGCTGAAGAAGAAACTCTACCTGTGCCTGATGAGCGTAAACGCGCTGGAAGCTATTCGTTTTTACGTTAGCTTCGCCTGCTCTTTCGCCTTTGCCGAGCGCAAGCTGATGGAAGGTAACGCTAAAATTATCCGCCTGATCGCCCGTGACGAAGCGTTGCACCTGACCGGCACTCAGCACATGCTGAACCTGCTGCGCTCCGGCGTTGACGATCCGGAAATGGCGGAAATCGCCGAAGAGTGTAAACAGGAGTGCTACGACCTGTTTGTGCTGGCGGCGCAGCAGGAAAAAGAGTGGGCGGATTATCTGTTCCGTGACGGCTCGATGATCGGCCTGAACAAAGATATTCTCTGCCAGTACGTTGAGTACATCACTAACATCCGCATGCAGGCGGTAGGTCTCGATCTGCCGTTCCAGACTCGCTCCAACCCGATCCCGTGGATCAACACCTGGCTGGTGTCTGATAACGTGCAGGTTGCGCCACAGGAAGTAGAAGTCAGTTCTTACCTGGTCGGACAGATCGACTCCGAAGTCGACGCTGACGATCTGAGCAACTTCCAGCTCTGATGAAAAGCATTTTTCTGCGGATTTCTGACACTCGTCTTGAGTGTCAGGATGAACACCCCTCCCTGCTGGCAGCCCTGGAATCGCATAATATCGACGTGGAGTATCAGTGCCGGGAAGGCTACTGCGGCTCCTGTCGTATACGGCTGGTTTCCGGGCAGGTTGACTGGCTAACCGAGCCGCTGGCGTTTGTCCAGCCGGGAGAGATTTTGCCCTGCTGCTGTCGGGCGAAAGGCGATATTGAGATCGAGATGTAAGTTTTGTCGGGCGGCACTACCCTTACCCGACCGACAAAACTGCCGTTCACAGGCCGGGTAAGGCGAAGCCGCCACCCGGCTTTTTAGCGCTTATCCTTCAGAAACTGCACCGCTTTATCCGGGAAATCGGTAAACAAGCCGTCAACGTCCGTCTGGTCATACAGCAGATCGTAGAGCTGATTAACGTCGATGGCGTACTCCGGGAGCAGATCCGCCCGGACCGTATACGGATGAACCTGCATGCCGCTGGCGTGCGCTTCTTTCACCATTGCCGTCAGCTTCACATCCCCCGGCTTCGAGCCTTCCGCCACCAGCATGTGATAGTCCGGACCAATGCCGTCAGCGTACTGCGCAATCTGCGCCATCGCTCCCGGCTTGAACATCCAGTCATAGCTGTAGTTCACCCATTTTCCGTCAGCCTGTTTCTGCTGCGTTTCATTCCAGTCGGTATAGGCGATGAGCTGCACCAGATTGAGATCCATGCCCATCTTTGGCGCCAGCTCATTCTTGATTCGTTTGAGCTCGTTGGCGTCAAAACACTGCAGATAGACCTTATCCTGCTTGCTGGTGTAGCCATATTCCTTCAGCACTTTCAGCGTGCTGGCAGCAATATCTTTACCTTCCTGATGGTGAAACCACGGCGCTTTGATTTCCGGATAGATACCGATGTTTTTCCCCGTCGAATGGTTCAGCCCCTGCACGAACTCAATTTCCTCTTCAAAGGTATGAATGCGGAAGTCGGATTTGCCCATCGGGAAACGCCCGGGATAGGTTTGCACGTTCTTGCCATCTTTCGGCTCAAAACCTTCGGTAAACTTCAGCGACTTAATCTCGGCGAGGGTAAAGTCGATGGCGTAAAAACGGCCATCTTTACGCGCCCGCTGTGGGAAACGCTGGGCCACGTCGGTCACCCGATCCAGATAGTGGTCATGCAGGACCACCAGCCGATCGTCTTTAGTCATCACCAGGTCCTGCTCGAGGTAATCGGCCCCCTGAGCGTAGGCCATCGCTTTCGCCGGCAAGGTATGCTCCGGAAGATAGCCGCTGGCGCCACGATGGGCGATGACGATTTTCTCCCCCGCCACGGCGCTAAAAGAGAGCGCCGTGGCGGCCAGGAGCATGCCGCTCATCAGAGCGGTTAATTTGCTTTTCATCACCGCTCCTCAGGACTGTTTGATCTGTTGATGGTGACGTCGTTCACCCAGCATCACGATAATCAATAGCACCACCGCCAGCACGCTGCCGCCAATCATCACCATAAAGCCGCCGTCCCAGCCGAAGAAATCGACGGTATAGCCGACAATAGCGCTCGCGGCCACGGAACCGCCGAGATAGCCGAACAGACCGGTGAAGCCTGCGGCGGTACCGGCGGCTTTTTTCGGCGCCAGCTCCAGCGCATGCAGACCAATCAGCATCACCGGACCGTAGATCAGGAAGCCAATGACAATCATACAGGCCATATCCACACCCGGATTACCCGGCGGATTGAGCCAGTAAACGATGGTAGCGATGGTCACCAGGGTCATAAAGAAGACGCCGGTCGCGCCGCGGTTGCCCTTAAACACTTTATCCGACATCCAGCCGCACAGCAGCGTGCCGGGGATCCCCGCATACTCATAGAGGAAGTAAGCCCAGGAGGATTTATCCAGCGCGAAATGCTTAACCTCTTTCAGGTAAGTCGGCGACCAGTCGAGGATGCCGTAGCGCAGCAGATACACAAACACGTTAGCGACTGCGATATACCACAGCAGCTTGTTTGGCAGGATATACTGCATGAAGATCTGCTTCGCGGTCAGCTCTTCTTCGTGCTTCTCGCTGTAGTCATCAGGATAATCGTTTTTATACTCTTCAATCGGCGGCAGACCGCAGGACTGCGGGGTATCACGCATCATCGCGAAGGCGAAAATCGCCAGCAGGATCGCGCCGAAAGCCGGCATGTACAGCGCCGCGTGCCAGTCAACCACGCCATTCCCAGCAGGAACAGCAGCGGCGGAATACCGCCGCCGACGTTATGCGCGCAGTTCCACACCGAGACGATTCCGCCGCGCTCTTTCTGCGACCACCAGTGCACCATCGTACGGCCGCACGGCGGCCACCCCATCCCCTGGAACCATCCGCAGAGGAACAGCAGCACGAACATTATCATGATGCTGGAAGTAGCCCACGGCACGAAGCCCATCACCAGCATCACCAATGCCGCAAGAATCAAACCTGCTGGTAAAAAAATGCGCGGATTCGAGCGGTCAGAAACCGAACCCATGATGAATTTCGAGAAACCGTAGGCAATAGAGATGCCGGAAAGCGCAAAACCGAGGTCGCCACGGGAGAAACCCTGCTCGATAAGATAAGGCATCGCTAAAGCAAAGTTCTTACGAACCAGATAGTAAGCGGCATATCCGAAGAAAATACCGATAAAAATTTGCCAGCGTAATCGACGATACAACGGATCGATTTCCGCCGTTGGCAAACGCGCTTTATGCGCGGCGGGTTTGAATATACTCAACATATCAGCCTCCGTGGCCATTGCAGTTTTTCTGACATCGACGCAAAAAAACGTAATTTATTCACTAACTTCTGATTTGGTCGCGATGTTAGGCAAAGCGTAAGTCTAATACTGTGAAATGTAGCACAGTTTGTTACAGGAATATGACAGCACTTTCTAATATGCGCACAAAGTCACAACAAATGTTCGAATTGCGCGCAAATATGCTCGAAATCAAACATTAAAAGCCATTGATATGGCTAAATGGTAAAAAACGAAACAGAGGACAGGGAGATGGCCGATAGTTGTGAATATGACGTCATTATTATTGGCGGCGGCGCAACCGGTGCCGGAATTGCCCGCGACTGCGCGCTGCGCGGACTGAAGGCAGCGCTGGTTGAACGCTATGATATCGCCACCGGCGCGACCGGTCGCAACCATGGTCTGCTGCATAGCGGCGCGCGCTATGCGGTAACCGATAGCGAATCAGCGCGGGAGTGCATTAGCGAAAACCGCATCTTACGCCGCATCGCCCGCCACTGCATTGAACCCACCAACGGACTCTTTATCACCCTACCGGAAGACGATCTGGCGTATCAGCAGACCTTTATTACCGCGTGCCAGCAGGCGGGTATTGACGCCGAGCCTCTGACCACCGCGGAAGCGCTGCGCATCGAGCCTACGGTGAACCCGGCTCTGCTCGGCGCGGTAAAAGTCCCCGACGGCACGGTCGATCCTTTCCGCCTTACCGCCGCAAATATGCTCGATGCCCGCGAGCATGGCGCCGTCATCCTCACCGGTTACGAAGTTACCGGCCTGCTGCGCAGCGGTGCTACCATCAGCGGCGTACATGTATACCATCATGCCCAGCGCCGGACGCAAACGCTACGCGCCAGCGTGGTGGTTAACGCCGCCGGGATCTGGGGCCAGCGGATCGCAGAGTATGCCGACCTGCGCATTTCTATGTTTCCGGCTAAGGGATCGCTGCTGATCCTCGACCACCGAATTAATCGCCAGGTCATCAACCGCTGCCGCAAACCGGCTGACGCCGATATCCTGGTGCCGGGCGATACCATTTCGCTGATTGGCACCACCTCCATGCATATCCCCTATGACGAAATTGATGATAACCGGGTGACGACCGAGGAAGTCGATACGTTACTGCGCGAAGGGGAAAAGCTGGCGCCGATTATGGGACGGACGCGAGTACTGCGCGCCTACTCCGGCATACGTCCGCTGGTCGCCAGCGATGACGATCCCAGCGGACGTAGCGTCAGCCGCGGCATTGTGCTGCTCGACCATGAACGGCGCGACGGCATGGAAGGCTTCATAACGATTACCGGCGGTAAGCTGATGACCTATCGACTGATGGCGGAATGGGCCACGGATGCGGTATGCCGTAAGCTCGGCAACACCGTCTCCTGTACAACCGCCGACACGCCGCTGCCCGGCTCGCAGGAGCCAGCGGAAACCACGCTACGCAAAATTATCTCTTTACCCGCCCCGCTGCGCGGATCAGCTATTTATCGCCACGGCGACCGCACTCCCGCCTGGCTTGGCGATAGCCGCCAGCACCGCAGTCTGGTCTGCGAATGCGAGGCGGTTACCGCAGGCGAGGTTCAGTACGCGGTTGAAAATCTGGCGGTGAAAGATCTGCTCGATTTACGCCGCCGTACCCGCGTCGGCATGGGCACCTGTCAGGGCGAGCTGTGCGCCTGTCGCGCCGCCGGGCTGCTCGCGCGTTTCAACGTCACAACCTCCGCACGCTCCCTCACCCAGTTATCCGAATTTCTGAACGAGCGCTGGAAAGGCGTACAGCCGGTGGCCTGGGGAGACGCGCTGCGCGAAAGCGAGTTCACCCGCTGGGTCTATCTCGGCCTGTGCGGATTACAAAAGGAGCATCAGGATGAAGTTTGATTGCGCCATTATCGGCGGCGGGCTTGCCGGTCTGCTCTGCGGGCTGGCGCTCAACCAGCGCGGCCTGCGCAGCGTCATTATCAGCCGCGGTCAAAGCGCCCTGCATTTCTCTTCCGCCTCGCTGGATTTACTCTCCACGCTGCCGAATGGCGAAACCGTTACCGATGTTGCTCACGGTATCAGCCAGCTGGCCCGCCAGCTTCCCGAGCACCCTTATGCCAGACTTGGCGCGGAACGGGTGATGGCTTACGCAGGCCAGGCTCAGACCCTGTTTGCCGACTGCGGTATCGCCATGCAGGGCGATGCCAGCCAGCCACATCTGCGCGTGACGCCGCTAGGCACCTTCCGTTCGGCCTGGCTTTCTCCGCAGGAAATAGCCACTGCGCCGCTGCCAGCAGGCGGCGTCGGCGTGGTCGGCATCAGCGGGTTCGGTGACTTCCAGCCGCATCTTGCGGCCGCCTCTCTGCAGCAGAACGGCGTTACCGCTGAAGCCCATGAGATTGATTTACCGCTGCTTGATGTTCTGCGCGATAGCCCATCCGAATTTCGCGCCGCCAATATCGCCCGCCGACTGGATGATGAAGCCCACTGGCCTGCTCTGCTGGCGGCGCTGCGCCCGCTGGCGCAGCAGTATAATTTAATCATTATGCCCGCCTGCTTCGGCCTCGCTGACGATCGTCTGTATCAGTGGCTGCAGCAGCGTCTGCCCTGCCCGCTGCGCCTGCTGCCTACGCTGCCGCCGTCGGTGCCGGGAATGCGCCTGCACGCCCAGCTTCAACGGCGCTTTATTCGCGGCGGCGGCACCTGGCTTGCCGGGGATGAAGCCATCAATATCAGCCACCACAACGGGGTTGTTAACGCCATCTGGACGCGCAACCACGGCGATATCCCGCTGCGCCCGCGCTTTACGGTACTGGCCAGCGGCAGCTTTTTCAGCAATGGGCTGATTGCCGAAAGAAACGGCGTACGTGAGCCAATACTGGGCCTCGATCTGCAGCAGGCGCTGCCGCGCGAGAGCTGGTATCAGCAAGACTTTTTTGCCTCACAGCCCTGGCAGCGTTTCGGCCTGAAAACCGATGCGGCCCTGCGCCCGCAGATTCAGGGACAGACGCTGGAGAATCTGTTCGCCGTTGGTTCAATACTCGGCGGTTTTGATGCCATCACCCTGGGATGTGGGGGCGGCGTTTGCGTGGTCACGGCGCTGCATGCTGCAAGGCTGATCGGTGAGCTTGCCGGAGGGGAGTTATGAACGATACGCGCTTTGAGCACTGCATTAAATGCACCGTTTGCACCACCGCCTGCCCGGTCAGCCGGGTCAACCCGCGCTACCCGGGGCCAAAACAGGCCGGACCGGACGGCGAGCGCCTGCGCCTGAAGGACGGAGCGCTCTACGATGAGGCGTTAAAATACTGCATTAACTGCAAACGCTGCGAAGTCGCCTGCCCGTCGGACGTTAAAATTGGCGATATTATCCAGCGGGCGCGCATTGAGTACAGCCGACAAAAGCCCACGCTGCGCGATGCGATCCTCAGCCATACCGACCTGATGGGCACCCTTTCCACACCGTTTGCTCCGCTGGTGAACGCCGCTACCGGACTGATGCCGGTACGCCGGGTGCTTGATGCCGCGCTCAAAATCGATCACCGCCGCACGTTGCCCAAATATGGTTTTGGGACCTTCCGCCGCGCTTATCGTCAGCTGGCTGCGCAGCAGGCGCAGTATGCCGAGCAGGTAGCGTTCTTTCACGGTTGCTATGTGAACTACAACAACCCGCAGTTGGGCAAGGACCTTATCCGGGTGCTGAACACGATGGGTATCGGCATGCAGCTATTGAGCAAAGAGAAATGCTGCGGCGTACCGCTGATCGCTAACGGCTTTTTTGCAAAAGCGCGTAAGCAGGCGTTCAGCAACGTCAGCGCGATGCGGGAAAATAATCTGCCGATTATCGCGACGTCATCGACCTGTACTTTTACGCTGCGCGATGAATATCCTCACGTGCTGGATATTGATAATCATGATATCCGCGATCGCGTTGAGCTGGCGACCCGCTGGCTCTGGCGTCAGCTGGATTCCGGCCGGCCGCTGGCGCTAAAAGCGCTGCCGCTGAAGGTGGTTTACCACACGCCCTGCCATATGGAGAAAATGGGCTGGTCGCTGTATACCCTTGAACTATTACGCCTGATCCCCGGACTGCAGCTGGAGGTGCTCGACTCGCAATGCTGCGGAATTGCCGGAACCTCTGGGTTTAAGTCGGAGAACTACGATTCATCACAGGCCATTGGCGCGCCGCTGTTCCGGCAAATTGAGGAGAGCGACGCTGACCTGGTGGTGACCGATTGTGAAACCTGCAAATGGCAGATTGAGATGTCCACCAGCAAACGTTGTGAACATCCCATCTCTGTACTGGCGCAGGCGCTGGCCTGACGCCCACGCCAACACCGGGGGGCTAGTAGCTCCCCTTTCCCTGCGCCTGTTCGGCGACCGGCTTGAACATCGCCAGTCGTTTATCCAGCGCGCTGGTATAGAGGTTGGTATCGACGCCAACGGCGACAAAATTCGCCCCCCACGCCAGCGCTTTATGCGCCATTTCCGGGTCAACGGCAAGGAAACCGGCAGCTTTGCCCGCCGCGCGAATGCGGCGAATACTCTGTTCAATAACGCGCTGAACCTCCGGGTGACCGGCATTGTCCGGATAGCCCAGCGACGCGGATAAATCAGCCGGACCGATAAATACGCCGTCAATCCCCTCCACTTCGAGGATCGCGTCCAGATTATCAAGGGCCGTTTTGCTCTCCACCTGAATCAGCAGGCACAGCTCATCGTTGGCCCGCGCCATATAGTTCTCTACCCGTCCCCAGCGCGCGGCGCGGGCTACCCCGGCGCCGACGCCGCGGGTACCTGACGGCGGATAGCGGGTAGCCGAGACAATCTCCCGCGCCTGTTCGGCGGTATCGACCATCGGGATCAGCAGCGTTCTGGCGCCGATATCCAGCACCTGTTTAATCAGGCTGCGATTGCCCTCCACCGGGCGAATCACCGGCTGGCTGGCGTAGGGCGCGATGGCCTGCAGTTGATGATAAAGGTCCTGAATAGTATTGGGCGCATGTTCGCCGTCAATCAGCAGCCAGTCGTAGCCTGAAGTGGCGGCAATCTCAGCCATATAAGAAGAGGTTGAGCTCAGCCACAGGCCAATTTGCGCTTCCCCTTGCAATAATCCCGCTTTAAATGGGTTCGATAAAATTGCGTTCATAGTTCTCCCTTACATTAATGCTGTACGCTATCAGCCTGCGGCACCGTGCGGCTCACGCGCAGTGAAAAAATAATAACCACCCCAACAATCGCCACGCAGGCGAGGGTCAATAATCCGGCAGAATCGTTAGCGAAAATAGTTTCAGCCTGAACCCGGATAATGGGTGCCAGGAAACCGCCAATCGCGCCAAACAGGTTGACGAAGCCGATACCCGCCGCCAGCGCCGTGCCGGACAACAGCTGCGTCGGCATGGTCCAGAACACCGGCTGGACGGCAATCACCCCAACCGCCGCCACGCACAGTGCGATAATGGCCAGTACCGGCGATACCAGGCCGGAGACGGCAATGCCGATTGCCGCCGCCAGCAGGGTGAATGCCGCAATATTACGCCGCTCGCCGGTGCGGTCAGAGTAGCGTGGAATCAGCCAGGTACCGAACAGCGCCGCCACCCACGGAATAGCGGTGACAACCGATGCCACAAACCCTACTTTGGTGCCGAGCAGCGCGGCGACCTGGGTCGGCAGGAAGAAAATCAGGCCGTAAACTGCCACCTGAATAGTCAGATAGATAATGGCCAGCTGCCAGACGCGGCCGTTGCGCAGCGCATCGGACAGCCGCGAAGTGACTTTTTTCTGCTCTTCGCTGGCCAGTTCGTCGATCAACGCCTGTTTTTCAGCAGCGCTAAGGAAACGCGCGTTTTGCGGGGTATCGTCGAGCCAGAAGAAGGTGAAGAATCCCGCGCCGACGGCCAGCAGACCTTCAATGATAAACATCCAGAACCAGCCGGGATGCCCCATAAAACCGTGCATTTCCAGCAGCGCGCCGGATAACGGCGACCCCAGGGTCAGCGCCAGCGGCGCGCCCATATAAAACAGCCCCATAATGCTGGCGCGGTTCTGCTGCGGGAACCACTGGGAGGTCAGGTAGATCATCCCGGGGAAAAAGCCCGCTTCGGCAGCGCCGAGCAGAGTGCGCACCAGCAGAAACTTCGCTTCGGTATCCGCCCACGCCATCGCCGCGGACAGCAAGCCCCACAGCAGCGTAGTACAGCCGATCCATTTTCTTGCGCCGAATTTGCGCATCAGCAGGTTGGCGGGCACCCCGAGAAAGGCGTACACCACAAAGAAAATCCCTGCCCCCAGCGCATAAGCTTCATTGCTGAGGCCGGTGTCCAGCTGATAGGTCTCTTTGGCGAAGCCGATATTCGAGCGGTCAAGAAACGCCAGCACATATAGCGCCAGCATAAAGGGGATCAAACGGGCGCGGTTTTTCTTCACCACGCTCTCAAGCAAGGTGTTGCTCATCGTAATATCCTCAAAATTGGGCCGCACATCAGCGCTGTGCGGCACGACGGGATCAGTGGCTATAAGGGCGTTTCAGATTGCAGTCCCGGTTCAGCTCGACGCCGAAGCCCGGTTTATCCAGCACGGTTTTATGGATGCGTCCGTTTACAGGTACCGGCTCGTCAACCAGAATCGGATCAAACTGCGGGCGCATCGTTGAGCAGTCCGGGCTGGTCATCAGGAACTCGCTGAACGGCGTGTTGGTAAAAGTAATAACCGCATGGTGCGAATAGACCGATGAACCGTGCGGAACCACCAGCTGACCGCGCGATTTAGCAATCGCCGCAATCTCTACCAGCGTGGTCAGGCCGCCGCACCAGCCTACGTCAGGCTGCATAATATCGATACCGGTTTCCGACAGCGTACGGAAGGATTGCAGCGTGCCGTGGTGCTCGCCGCTGGTGACCATCATCCCGGCAGGCGCATTGCGCTTAAGTTCACGATAGCCTTCGTACTGCTGCGGCGGCAGGCACTCTTCGATCCATTTAAGGTTATAAGGGGCGCAGGCGTGGGCCAGTTTAGTGGCGTAGTTAACGTCCTGGCTCATCCAGCAGTCCAGCATCAGCCAGAAATCCGGGCCGCATTTTTCGCGCATATCGGCCACCATCGCGGCATCTTTGCGGATCCCCGCGTCGCCGTCGTGCGGCCCCCAGTGGGTCGGCATCTTGCCGCCAATAAAGCCCATCTCTTTCGCCAGGTCCGGACGCGCCCCGGTAGCATAAAACTGAATTTCATCGCGCACCGCGCCGCCCAGCAGTTTGTAAACCGGCAGTCCAACCACTTTGCCGAACAGATCCCATAGCGCCAGGTCGATACAGGAAATGGTATTCATCACCAGGCCGCCGGAGCCGGAGTAGTACATGGTGGCGTTGAGCATCTGGTCGTGGATCAGTTTGATATCGCTGACGCACTTCCCTTCGATAAAGCGGTTGAGATGCTTTTCCACAATAAAGCAGCCCATCTCGCCCGCGGTGGATACCGCAAAGCCGGTCTGGCCGTTTTCAGCTTCCACTTCCACAATCAGCGTGCCGAGAACGTTGATGCCAAACGACTGGCGGGACTGTTCATACTGTTTATATTTGCTCATTGGCGTAGCGATATGATCGTCAATCCAGTGGTTGGCGCCCTGGTCATGATAATCACCGCCGCCAGCGCCTTTCTCTGCGGTAGCACCGCCAATAAACCAGGCGCGGACGTGTTTAATTTTCGGTAGGGTCATGATCTTCTCCTTGTTATGAGGCTTGTTGTTCGAAGGGGCTCTTCCACCCCAACAGACGGGAAATATCTTTGGCGCAGGCAATCGCCCTGCTGGCGAGGTAATCGCGATTGTCTTCATTGATTTGCAGACGGGTACCCACCACTGAAATGGCGGCGGTCAGTTCGTTGTTGGCGTTAAAAACCGGCGCAGCTACGCAGCGAACGTCGGGATAATCTTCACCGTTATCGAAGCTCCAGCCGCGGGCGCGAATACGCCCCAGCTCATCGCGAAGCTGCTGGGCACTGCTGATAGTGGTTGGCGTCGCCTGCTCCCACTGCAGCTCGCTGATAATCGCCTCCTGTACTCGCTCAGGCTGCCAGGCCAGCAGGCATTTACCGATACCGGAGCGATACAGCGACAGGCTTTTTCCTTCGTGTGAGCGCACGCTGATGGTCGCCGGGGATTCAATCTTCAGAATGTAGTAGGCGTTGCCGCTGTCGATAATGCCCAGGTGGCAGAGCAGCCCACACTGATCCATCAGCTGCGTCAGGCGCGGACGCGCCAGTTCGCGCAGGTCCATTTTGCTCAGCGCCTGCCCGGCCAGCTCAACCAGTTTGGTCCACAGGCAGTAGTTATCCTGATTATCCATGCTGAGGAAACGCTGTTTTTTCAGCTCTCCCAGCAGCAAATAGGCGGTGCTTTTAGGAATACCCAGTTCTTCAATGATGGTCGCCGCGCTGCAGGGGCCGATACGGGCGATCAAATTGAGAATATCTATAGCGCGGGTCAGCGCCGGGACTTTGCTTGATTCCAACATACTGGACTCCAATCCTGAATACTGGAATCAGTGTTGCGGTTGTCGGGCCAGCAAATTGTGAGCGACTTCAAATGACGGCGCTATTCCAGCAAGGTGGACGTACAGAGGGATAAAAATGGGAGGTAACGCACAGAATATTTAAAAGCAAGTACAGCGGGCTGGACTCAAAGCGCGTCGGGAGAGCTCCCGACGCAGAGGATGGGTTAAACTGAAAGAGATTCGACGACGTCAATCCAGCCGTGCTCACCGGCCACCGGTTGACCATTCAACCAGCGGCGCAGCATGTTCAGGGCCATCATCGCGCAGACCTCCTGACGCACCTGCAGGCTGTGGCGGTTGGTGGCGAATTTCACCCTCAGCGCATGGGTACCGTCCGGTGCGGAAAGCGCAAAATTCAGATGTTCGTTCTCGTGGCCGCTAACCGCCAGCGCCAGTCCGGCAAAGTGTTTTTCACGCCTTTCCGCCGCCCAGCGCGCGGACTGTGCCAGGGTCTCTTCCTGTGCGGGAATAACCTCGCTGGCCAACAGCGGCGCATTAACGCGGGAAAGCTGCAGCGCCAGCAGGCCGCCGGTAAACTGTTCGCTCAGCGTCAGACTTAGCTGACGCTCCTGCAGGCGACGGGCGATCTGCGCAGGCAGGCCTTCGGTGCCTTCGAAGATGATGCTCTCTCCGGCCACTTTCTGCACTTCAGGCCACAGCGCCAGCATCGCCTCGCGCTGCTCTGCGGGCCCGGTCAGCTTCAGTTCGATAATCGGCATTGAAGAGCGATAGCCCATCACCACGCCCGGCGGCAGCTGTAGATGGTCAAGGCTCTGCGCCAGTTCGCTTTCGGAACGTCCGAAGGTGGTCAGACGCAGGCACAGCGGCGCAGCAGGCAGCGGAAAACGTTCACGCAGCCGCGGTAATATCTCCTGTTCGACCATCACCTTAAATTCGGAAGGCACCCCGGGAGTGAAAAACATCAGGCAGCGGTTTAGCTGCACGGCAAAGCCGCAGGCGGTTCCGACCGGGTTGTTGATCATCTCGGCGCTTTGCGGAATTTCCGCCTGTTTACGGTTGCTGGCGGCCATCGGCCTTCCGCGCTCGGCAAAGAAACGGGTCATCGTTTCCAGCCACTCTTCATGCAGAACCAATCCTTCGCCTTTAGCGGTCGCTGCGGCCAGCGCGCTGAGATCGTCGCTGGTCGGCCCCAGACCACCGTTGACGATCAGCACGTCGGCATGCTCGCTACGCTCGCGTAAAATCGCCACCAGGGAGTCAAGATCGTCACCAACGGTGTTGCGACGTGTTAAGGGTAATCCTTGATTAAAAAAGAAATCCGCCAGCCACGCGGCGTTGGTGTCGATGATTTGCCCATGCAGCACTTCATCGCCGGTGGACAGCATTTCCACGTTTAACATTGTGAGCTCCAGCCTGATAAGTCGGGATACTATATCGCAAAGTGGCCGGCGAAAAACAGGCGCGGCGGAACCCCGCGCCGAAGAGATTAGAAGCTGGCGTTGACGCCGATATACGGACCGTCAGCGACAGCGTTGTCGCGGTTGCCGTCTTTGCCCGCCAAGTTGAGGTAGCGGTAACCGGCTTCGATGCTCAGAGGACGCATAATGGTAAAACGCGCGCCGGCATTCGCTTCCTGATAGCTGTCGATTCCGCTGGAGAGTGAGTCGGGAGAGTAATAATATTCGCCGAACAGGCGGAAGCTGTCGCCGATTTGCCACTGCAGGCCGCCGCCAACCGCCGCCGCATATCCCTCATCGCCGTTGTTCGGGTTGGTATAAACGCCTTTACCGCCGACAGTTGCCAGGAATGGCCCCAACGGGATATTCATGCCCAGTCCTAAACCCGCCGCATCGCCGTCATCATCGTTATGCAGCCAGTTACCGGTTACCGCAAGGCCGGTAGATTCCGTGCCAAATCCGACGCCAAGGTTAGTGTAGTGCTCACCTGCCTGACCGCTGACGCTGATCGCATTTGCCGCCGTCGAGACGAACATCATGCCAGCGAAGGCCGTAAGTATGCATTTTTTCATTTTTATCTATCCAGAAAAAGGAACAAGGAAATCCCGAAAAACCGCGAGATTGTACTGCCGAACGCCGAGGAATCAATGCGCTGACGCGACCTTTAGCATTGCGATTGTAACCAGTTACTACCGGACTTTTATTTATGACTTCAGATATCAATTCGATAGTCAGGGCCAGATTGTCCGTACTGGCTAATTAGCCTACAAATATCGCTGGGCTTATTTCTCCCCTTCAGGGAAATGAATAAGTTACATAAAACTTTGTCAGGAGATAAAGATGAGCAAGAAAGGATTAACTACCGGCTCCGGCGTACCGGTTGTCGATAATAATAATGTCGTCACCGCCGGACCACGCGGCCCTATGCTGCTGCAGGATGTCTGGTTTCTGGAAAAACTGGCCCACTTCGACCGGGAAGTTATCCCGGAGCGCCGAATGCACGCTAAAGGCTCCGGGGCATACGGCAAACTAACCGTCACTCACGATATTACCCGCTATACCCGAGCAAAGCTTTTTTCCGAAGTCGGTAAAACCACCGACCTGTTCCTGCGCTTCTCAACCGTCGCCGGAGAACGCGGCGCCGCTGACGCCGAGCGCGATATTCGCGGCTTTTCAATCAAATTTTATACCGAAGAGGGTAACTGGGATCTGGTTGGCAACAATACGCCGATTTTCTACCTTCGCGACCCGCTGAAGTTCCCCGATCTTAATCATGTAGTGAAGCGCGACCCAAGAACTAACCTGCGCAACCCCACCTGGAAATGGGATTTTTTCTCCCTGCTTCCCGAAACGCTGCATCAGTTAACCATCGACTTTAGCGACCGCGGCATACCGCGCTCGTATCGCTATATGCACGGTTTCGGCAGCCACGCGTTCAGCTTTATCAACGCTGAAAATGAACGTTTTTGGGTGAAATTCCACTTCAAATCCCAGCAGGGGATCGCCAACCTGATGGATGATGAAGCAAAACGCCTGGTGGCCGAGGACCGCGAAAGTTCGCAGCGCGATCTTTATGAGTCGATTGAAAAAGGCGATTTCCCGCGCTGGACTTTCTACGTGCAGATCATGCCGGAAGCGGACGCCAGCCGGGTGCCGTATAACCCGTTCGACCTGACCAAAATCTGGCCGCACGCCGATTATCCGTTAATTGAAGTCGGAGTACTGGAGCTAAACCGCAACCCGGATAACTACTTCGCAGAAGTTGAACAGGTTGCGATGAATCCGGCAAACGTGGTACCCGGCGTAAGCTTCTCCCCGGACCGCATGCTGCAGGGCCGGCTGTTCTCCTATGGCGATACTCAGCGCTATCGTCTCGGCGTTAATCATCATCAGATTCCGGTAAACGCTCCTCGCTGCCCGTTCCATAACTATCACCGCGACGGCGCGATGCGCGTAGACGGCAATAGCGGCAACGGCGCCACCTATGAGCCAAACAGCTTTGGCGTATTTCAGGAACAGCCGGACTTTAGCGAGCCACTTATAAGCCTTGAAGGCGCAGCGGCCCACTGGAATCATCGGGAAGATAGCGACTATTTTAGCCAGCCGCGCAAGCTGTTTGAGCTATTAAGCAAAGAGGAGCATCAGCGTATGTTCCAGCGTATCGCCGATGATATGCGGGATGTCCCGGAGTTTATTCAGCAACGGCAAATTGGCCTGTTCAGCCAGGTCCACCCCGACTACGGCGCGGGCGTGGCAGCGGCCTTGAAAGCCTTACAACCAGCGGAATAAATGCTTACGGCAGCCGTTATCCGGCTGCCATTTTACGCTTATAGCCAAAATAATTCGAGTTGCAGGGCAAAACGGTTAACCGTTTTGAACAGCGCTTGCGCTGGCCCTGAAAGGGTGAGTCCCTTAGGGGCGAATCACGCGGCGACCCATAAGGGTGAGGCTCATAGATTAACCGAGTAACAAAGCCAACGCACAAGCGACTTGAAGTATGAAGGGTAGATATGCCGGAGTTTAGTGCGGGAGCTTAGCAAGCTGCCGCAGTGACAAACCGGTCAGCTTTGCGACCTGTGAAGGCGCGATCCCATCCTTCAGCATCGCCTGAGCAATGCGTTCGGTCGCCTCCTGCAGGCCTTCATTCAGACCTTCTTGTCGGCCTTTTTGCAAACCTTTTTCCATCCCCACCTTCATTCCCTGAAGGACCCCCTCTTTACGACCACGCTCTTCCAGAAAATGAGCAATATTCATCAGCGTCTCCTTATGCGACTTGAGTGGCGTCTTTCGCGCTAACTTACGTAAAAAGGCCACGGGATCGGCGGCGTTACCCGCCTAAAGCATATAATTGAGCAACGTTTTAAACTGCCGACGCGTAGTGTATCCCAGAGATAATATTCTGACCAGTTGCTCAGCGATTTCCATCATATCCCGCTGACGGATATGTTTTTGCAGCAGTTCCAGCATCGCGACCCGCCGGTGCTGTATTAGCTGGTCATCAGGGATCTCTATGACGTCTATCAGTGGAAAATTCTGGCTATACAGCCGCTCAGCCACTTCCGGCTGTGGGAAATCGTCCAGCCAGCGCGTCGAATACGGATAAGGGCTGGTTCTGCCGTGATAAAAAAGCAGAGGAATAACCAGCGGTAGCTGACGATGCCCCTTATCAAGATGGCGCTGCATCGCCGCGATAGCATAGCGCATCAGACGATACGCCATATGGCTGTCGGGTGAGCTTTGATGTTCAATCAAAATGTAGATATACCCCTCACCGCCCTGGGTTTTCAGCGAATAAAGAATATCCGAGTGGCTGGAGCGTAAGTCCTCTTCAATAAAACTGCCGGACTCCAGCTGCAGCGTTCGCAGATCGCAGAGCTCCCGCAGATGCGCCGGCAAATGAATAAGTAAAAAATCGCGCGCCGTTGCGCGTTGGGACAAAAGATGTTTAAAGACCGCATCATGCGGTGAGTGGCTTGCTATCTGTTCCATGATGGCCCCTGACCAATTAACCTGCGCTCACCCTACCACCACTTGCGTCAGGCGCGCGTTTTCGCTTGCGGTTTGCCGAGGCGGCTCGCAAACTGAGCCATCACAATCTTTATCTTCATCATTAGTAAGGAGAACCTATGCGTCAAAGGACTATCGTTTGCCCGCTTATTCAACATGAAGGCCACTATCTGCTGTGCAAAATGGCTGACGATCGCGGCGTATTTCCCGGCCAGTGGGCGCTCTCCGGCGGCGGCGTTGAGCCCGGCGAACGCATTGAAGAAGCGCTGAGACGAGAAATTCGTGAAGAGCTGGGAGACGCGCTTCAGCTGGTGAGCATTACGCCGTGGACCTTTAGCGATGACGTACGGGTTAAAACCTACGCCGACGGTCGCCAGGAAGAAATCTACATGATTTATCTCATCTTTGACTGCATCAGCGCCAATCGTGAAGTGACGATCAACGAAGAGTTTCAGGAGTATGCCTGGGTGAAAGCCGAAGAGCTCCCTCACTATGATTTGAACATCGCCACCCGTAAGACGCTGGCTCTGAAGGGACTACTCTGAGCAAACTTTCGCCATAACAGGCGAGTATTCTGCTCGCCCGCCGTTCACCTTTTTGCATCAGGGAGCTGATATTGAGTTTTCCCCGCCTCTGCCTGATAGTTATCGTTTTAACTTTTTGGTGATCTATTATGACCCTCCAGGCATCCCGCTCGGGGATAAAATTCGCAGCGTTGGCGCTGGTGCTTATTCTGGTTTATACCGGCATCAGCGCAGGCGACAAACTCACCTGGCTAATGGAAGTGACGCCGGTGATTATTATCGTTCCGCTATTGCTGGCCACGCACTCGCGCTATCCGCTGACGCCGCTGCTTTATGTGCTGATTTTTTGGCATGCCATCATTTTGATGGTCGGGGGTATGTACACCTACGCCAAAGTGCCCATCGGCTTTGAGATTCAGTCCTAGCTTGATTTGAGCCGCAACCCCTACGACAAGCTGGGACACTTTTTCCAGGGGCTGGTGCCGGCGCTGGCGGCGCGGGAAATCTTGCTGCGCGGCGGCTACGTGCATGGACGTAAAATGCTCGCCTTCGTCGTCTGCTGTATTGCGCTGGCGATCAGCGCCGTCTATGAACTAATCGAATGGTGGGCAGCGCTGGCGCTGGGACAAGGCGCCGATGAGTTTCTCGGCACCCAGGGCGATCCCTGGGATACCCAGTCGGATATGTTTTGCGCTCTTCTCGGCGCGCTGACCACCGTCTTTGCGCTTGGGCGCTGGCATACAAAGCAGCTACTGAACGTCCAGCGCTGGTAACTTACGCTGTCGCTTGCTGATTTACCCAGTCGCGCAGCGCCCGGCGGGAAATTTTTATTCCGCCGGTTTTCAGCGTTTCGGGCAGCGCCAGCCAGCGAACCGGCTGCTGAAATCGCGCCAGCTTATCGGCGCACCACCCGGCGAAGACGGACGGGTCGAAATGCTCGCTGCACTCAACTACCGCTACCGGGCGCTGGCCAAACTCCTTATCCTCTTGCGGCACGATAAAGACCTGCTGAATCTGCGGATGAGTGCTGATTACCCGCTCGACCTCCTCTGGCTGAATGCCTTCGCCACCGCTGAAAAAGAGATTATCCATTCTTCCGAGAATGGTCAGCCTGCCGTTATCAAGCTGGCCCCGGTCACGAGTGGCGAACCAGCCGTCTTCGTTGATTAACGGCATCACTTGCCCATCTCGCCAGTAGCCTTCAGCCATGCTGTCAGCCCGCAGCCAGACTTCACCATCGACAATCCGCAGCGTACGCCCCGGCAGAGGCTGCCCGACGTCGGCCAGACCGTCCGCCTCTTTGCCGCAGACCGTGGAGGCAAACTCGGTCAATCCGTACCCGCACCAGCAGCGAATACCACGCTGGCGGGCCTGCTCGGTGAGCGCCACCGGGATCGCTGCGCCGCCGAGCAAAACCGCTTTTAACGATACGTCGGCACCACTGTTAAGCAGGCGCCAGAGTTGGGTGGGTACCAGAGATGCGTGGGTACAGCCGCGTAGCGCCTGCTCCAGAGGCTGCTTATCTCGCACCGTCAGTCCCGCCCCCGCAAACAACCAGCGCCAGAGAATGCCCTGACCGGAAACGTGAAACAGCGGTAGCGATAGCAGCCAGTCGTCTGACCGGGCAAACGGTATCATCGCCAGCACGCCTTCTGCGCTGGCAAGATGGGCGCGAAAAGCGTGCACTGCCGCTTTCGGTAGTCCCGTCGATCCCGAGGTTAACGTCATGGAAGCGAGACGATCTTCCCGCCAGTCCACCGCGTACTCACCGCTGGCCGGGCACAAAGCTAATGGATTCAGCGCAACAGGAAGATCCCCGTCGTTGAGCACCAGCGCGTGGTGCAGGCTCAGGGACGGCAGTAGTTCAGCTAACAACAGAGCGGGAAGCTGCGGATTGATTGGCAGAACGCGAGCGCCGCACTGCAACAGCGCCAGCCAGGCCAGTAACGCATCGGGCTGATTGTAGGCGCGAAGCAGCACGCCATCGCCCTCTCCGACCCCCTGCGCGTAAAACCCTTTCGCTAGCGCATCAACTTGCGTGCACAGTTGTCGCCAGCTAAGCGGCCGCTCGTTGAGCCGCAGCGCCTGCATCTCTCCTTGCTGCCGCCGCCAGTGCCGCCATGGCCAGTCGCTAAAGGTCACAGCAGCGGCTCCAGCTCATCAACGGTAAGACACGGCAGGTCGCTTTCCGGCCAGCGCCGTACCAGCTGAGCGCGCATCAGGCTCAGGGTATCGAGACCAGGGATGGTATTCGGCGTCAGCCAGGCGGCTATCCGCGCCAGCTGCGTCAGACCCAGGCTCGACTCAATGGCTGAACTGATCACCGCCGTCAGCCCCAACGCGTGAGCTTCGGCCACCTGCTGCCGTACTTTCTGCAGACTGCCGGTCAAGGTTGGTTTAATCACCACCGCCCGCACTCCCGGTTCGGCGGCAAAGGTAAAGTCAGCCTCACGCAGGCTCTCATCCCAGGCGATAGCGATCCCCGTTTGTTGGGCAAAAAACCGCGAATCATCACGATTTTTGCAGGGCTCTTCGAGAAAAGCGATGCGGCTGCGATAGTGCGGATTAACGTATTTAGCGAACTGCTGCGCTTTTAGCGGCGTCCAGGCGCGGTTAGCGTCGAGGCGTAGCGTCAGATCGGGAATCGCCTCAAGCAGCAGATTCACCACCATACCATCGCGCACCGCCTCATACAGGCCGACTTTAACTTTCGCTACTTTTTCTCCGGGCATCAGCGACAGTTTTGCAAACAGCTCATCCGGGTCGCCGGAGCACAGCGGCGCCGCGCGATAATCCGCCGCCTGCGGTAGTTCGCCGCGCAGTTCCGCCAGTGCGCAGCTCGCGCCGAAGGCCGCTGAGGGCGGCGTCGGCAGCGCGGCGTCTTCGCCATCGCGCCAGCCGCTCGCCCACGCCAGCAGCGCCGACTGTGCTTCATCCAGCGTTTCCAGGCTAAATCCCGGCAGGGGAGATATTTCCCCCCAGCCTTCGCTCTCGCCGTCACGAAGGCGCAGAAGCAAACCATCGCGGGTTTTTAACCGCCGTTCACGCAGCACCACTCCCGCGTCCATCGGTAGCTGCCAGCGGTAGACCTGCGCCTGCCGCATTACGGATTCCGTTTAAATTTGCTGAAGTCCGGCTGGCGCTTCTGGTTGAAGGCGTTGCGGCCTTCCTGCCCTTCTTCCGTCATGTAGAACAGCATGGTGGCGTTACCCGCCAGCTCCTGCAGACCGGCCTGACCGTCGCAGTCGGCGTTCAGCGCCGCCTTCAGGCAGCGCAGCGCCATCGGACTGTTTTGCAGCATTTCGCGGCACCAGCGTACGGTCTCTTTTTCCAGATCCGCCAGCGGCACAACGGTATTAACCAGTCCCATATCCAGCGCCTGCTGCGCATCGTACTGACGGCACAGGAACCAGATTTCGCGGGCTTTTTTCTGCCCGACGATGCGCGCCATATAGGATGCGCCCCAGCCGCCGTCGAAGGAGCCGACTTTCGGACCGGTCTGGCCGAAAATTGCGTTTTCCGCCGCGATGGTCAGATCGCACATCATATGCAGGACGTGACCGCCGCCGATGGAATAGCCCGCAACCATCGCCACCACCGGTTTCGGGCAGGTGCGGATCTGGCGCTGGAAATCAAGAACGTTGAGATGGTGGACGCCGGAATCATCCTGATAGCCGCCGTAGTCGCCGCGGACTTTCTGATCGCCGCCGGCGCAAAACGCTTTGTCGCCTTCACCGGTCAGAACGATGACGCCGATATTGTCGTCATATCGGGCATCCGCCAGCGCCTGAATCATCTCTTTGACGGTCAGCGGGCGGAACGCGTTGCGTACCTGCGGGCGGTTAATGGTGATTTTAGCAATCCCATCCGCCGATTTTTGGTAACGAATATCGGTATAGCCTTCAGAGCAGTCCTGCCATTCAATCGGGGCGTAAAGCATTGCTTCATCAAGAGAGATCATAAAAAGTCCTTCAGTTAACTCGCTAAAAACTGCGCCAGACAAGACACGACAGCGGCGGGGTTTTCCCGATGCGCGTTGTGCCCGGCATGATTAATCAGGTGAGTGGTGGCGGATAACTCATCCGCAATAGCGCGAAACTTACCATCGCTTTCGCCGCAAAGGTAATGAAAAGGGAAATAGCGAGCCCGTAACGACTCACGGAGATCGGGTTGTGCGGCCAGCGAGGTGGCCTCCAGCATCGCCGCTAGCGCTGCGCCGTTATTGCGGCTGCGCAGCGCCACCAGCGCCGCGCGCTGCGCTTCATCAAGGGAAGCAAATACCGGCTGCTGATACCAGTCGGCAAAGACCTGCGTCAGCGGCTCGCGGCGAAAGCGTTCAGCCCAGGCCGCGTCGCTGCGCTGGCGCAGCAAACGTTGGTTTTGGTCGGTTAAACCAGGATGCCCGCCCTCTACCACCAGCCCGCAGAGCCCTTCATGCAGCTGGCAGGCATAGAACATCGCCATCCGTCCGCCAAGGGAGTACCCCACCAGCCAGTACTTTAGTATGTTGTAACTATTGAGCGTATTCTTAAGAAGATGGCTGACATCAGCGAAGCTGTTGACGGCAATATGCGCTGAGCCGCCGTGGCCCGGCAGATCGATATACAAACGGGAATATGCCCCGAATGCCTGCCCCACCGTTCGCCATTCCTGGCTGTCGCCGGAAAATCCGTGCAAAAAAACCAGCCAGGGATACCCCGGCTGGCCGCGTTCAGCCAGCGCGTGCAGGATCATAGCTGACTCACCTGCGCCAGCAGCTGCTGCAAAGTTTGCGTCCCATCGGTTTCATTCACCACCAGCTCAATCAGCGTCGCGCCGGGCCCTCGCCAGGCCGCGTCCAGCGCCAGTTCCAGCTCATTCCACGCCGTTGGGCGATGATAAGTGAGATTGAACATCGCCGCCGCATGTTCAAAATGGATATTTTGCGGCATCAGATAGAACTGGCTTCGCTGCTCCTGCGGCGTTGGTAGCAGAGAGAAAATCTGCCCGCCGTTATTGTTGACGATAATAAGCACCAGCGGCGCAGAGGCCTGACGCAGCAGCGCCAGCGAGTTGAGGTCGTAAAGCGCAGACAGATCGCCGACGATTGCCAGCGTCGGACGCGCGCTGGCGCGCTGCACTCCCGCCGCTGTCGCCAGCAGACCGTCAATCCCGCTGGCCCCGCGATTGCTATAGACCGGGTACCCTGCGGGTAGCTGCGACAGCGCGTCAATCAGGCGCACCGCCAGGCTGTTACCGACAAAAAGCTGCCCCTGATCCGGCAGGTAGCGGCACAGACGCTGCGCCAGCTGGGCTTCGCCGAAACCCTCGCTGCTGGCGACCGCCGCCTGCCATGCCCGGCGCGCGAGTACGGGAATGACGCCAGCCCACGGCTGCCGTTTTTCCGCCGGATGCAGATCAAGCCAGCGGTCGATGGCGCAGACCAGTCGGCGACCGCGATGCTGGGCCGGATCCAGACGCCCCGTCAGGTTGTCGATCAGCCAGTACTCTTCAGGTTCGCAGGTCGCCTGCCACTGCAAAACGCGTTTACTGGTCAGACTGCTGCCCAGTTGAACAATGATTTGGGCCTGTTCAAGTTCGCTAACCGCTTTGCCGTTACCGAGCCACAGGTCGGCGCAGGGAAGCGGTTGTCCGGTTTGCGAGAGAACATCGCCAATCAGCGGCCAGCCGAGCGTTTTCGCCCACTCGGCAACTTTTAAGCCTTCTTCCGCGCTCATCCGGCCGGCGACTACCACACCGCGTTTTTGCCGCCAGAAAAACCAGTCGCGCTGTTTTTCGCTCTCAAGATGCAGAGACTGGCGCAGCCAGGGCTTATCGCTTTGCCACCACTCTCCCAGCTGCTGCTGCCACTCAACGCCGGTGTCATCCATATCGCCATACAGCGGTTCGGCAAAGGGACAGTTGATATGCACGCCGCCTGAGTGGAGCGCGCCGAGCGCCTGGTCAAGGGTCGATACCAGCCAGCGGGCAGAAATATCCTGCGACGGGCGCGGCAGGGAGATCGCCTGTGACGGATGCGAGGCAAACATGCCAGCCTGGCGGATAGCCTGATTCGCGCCGCAATCGATCAGCTCCGGCGGCCGGTCGGCGGTCAGTAAAATGAGTTTTTCACCGGTCAGCCCGGCTTCAATTAGCGCCGGATAAAGGTTGGCCGTTGCGGTACCGGAGGTAACTATCACCGCCACCGGCTGACCGCTGGCTTTCGCCAGCCCCAGCGCCAGATGGCCGAGGCCGCGTTCGTCAAAATGGGTATGATGGATAAACGCGCGATTTTCCGCTGCCGCCAGGGTCAAGGGTGTCGAGCGCGAGCCGGGCGCAATGCAGATGTGCCGCACGCCGTGGCGCGTTAAAGCTTCAAGGATTACCGCCGCCCAGCGTCGGTTAAATGCACTTACTGACATGAATTTGTCCGGTATCAAATATTGACGCTAAGTATAGATAAAGCAAACTGTTGCCGTTTTGATATGCATCGTTTTATCTATGTTTCTGCCAGCAGTAACGACCGCAATCCTGCCGCTTTATTTTCTATTTCCTGCCACTCTTGTTCAGGGTCAGAACCGCTGACAATCCCCGCGCCGGCGTACAATCGGAGCGTATCGTATTCCACTTTCGCCGAGCGCAGCGAAACGCAAAATTCGCTCTGCGTCAGCGACAGATAGCCCGCGGATCCGGCATACCAGTCGCGGGTAAAAGGCTCGTTGCGGATGATGAAATCCAGCGCCGCTTGTCGCGGCAGGCCGGCGACCGCGGCGGTGGGCTGGAGCCGATGCAAACAGCGTACATCATCAGGTTTATTCAGCTCGGCCCATATACAGCGCCGCAGATGCTGTACCTTACGCAGGCGAACAATCTGCGGCGGAAGTACCTCCAGCGCGTGAGTCTCCTGCTGCATACGCTGACAAATATCTTCCACCACCAGCATATTTTCGCGCTGGTTCTTATCGTCGGCCATCAGCCATTCCCCCAGACGCTGCGCCTGACGTTCATCCCTATGGCTGGCAACGGTCCCCGCCAGCGCTTCGGTACGCAGCAGCGCACCGCGGCGGCGCCACAGCCTTTCCGGCGTTGAGCCAAAGAAGACCTCTCGGGGATTAAAAGCCATCAGGAAGTGGAAGCAGCTGAGATTGCTGCGGCGGCTGGCAGCCATGATCGCTCCGGCGTTCAGCGGCGCGGCAAAATGTAAATCGGTGGCGCGGGCCAGCACTACTTTGTCCATTTCTCCCGCCGCTATCGCCTGCGTGGCCTGCATAATCAGCTCCCGCCACTGTGGATAAGGCGGGAAGTGCTGCTCGCTAAGCAGAGAGGGCATCGTCGTCGGCTGCGCCTGTTTCGTTACCAGCGAATGGAGAAATTCACGCGCTGCGCAGGCGTCATCATATAGTGAAGTATCGCTCTGTAATATCAGACGTAGCGTGGCGTTGCCGCCCAGCCGACGCCATTCAAGCCTCGGCAATATCAGCATACCCTGTCGGGGATCAAAGGCATTAAGGCCGCAAATTCGCAGGTCGTCGCGCCCTTGTTGCAGTAAAAAAGCGTGCGCCTGCGCCATTGAAGAAAAGGTTCTTACCGCGCCCAGCGCGGCAAGTTCTTCATCACCGCTACGCTGCTGCCAGTAGAACTGCGGCCACTGTCGCTGATGACAACACCATAACAGAGGGTCAAAAGCGTCATTCAGCGCAAAGGGGATATCGAATATTCGCGTGCCGGGCGATGGCGGGAAATCTTCAGCCAGGCAGCCGTACAGGCATTCCAGCGCGGTGGAAACAGACAGCACGCAAACCTCCACGGAGTAAAAACCCCACATTATACGAGGTACAACTGATAAATAGCAGTACCCACGATGAGGGAGCGGTTTTTCACCAGCACAACGGTTAGTGGGTGGCGATTTCGCACGCCATGCCGATATGATCGATGCCGTCCTCGTCGTAGACCTCGGTCACCGGCACAAAGCCAAAGCTGGCGTAAAATTTTTGCAGGTGCGCCTGGGCTCCGAGATAAATCGCCTTTTGCGGCCAGTTCAGGCGGCAGCTGGCCAGTGCGTGCTCCATCAACTGATAGCCCAGCTTCTCGCCGCGAACCGCCGGGCTGACAATCACCCGCCCAATGACTACCGGTTCAAACTCATCATCGCTCTTGAGGATGCGCGCGTAGGCCACCAGCTCATCGCCGCGCCAGCCTAAAATATGGCGGTTTTCACCCACCAAATCGTCGCCGTCGACATCCTGATAGACGCAGTTTTGTTCGACAACAAACACCGCGCAGCGTAATTTTAGCGCGGCATATAGCTGCGGCACGGTCAGTTCGGCGTGGTGAAGATCCTGCCATATAATCATCTGCGCTTCCTTAATTGATATACTTCATTTTTGACTCATACGCCCTGAGGACACTGGACGATGGAATTACTATTTTTGGGGACATCCGCTGGCGTGCCTACCCGTACGCGTAATATGACGTCGATAGTGCTGAATTTGCAACAGCCAACAATGTCTGAGATGTGGCTGTTCGACTGTGGGGAAGGAACCCAGCATCAATTTTTACGTACCCCTTATCATCCCGGCAAACTGAATAAGATTTTTATCACTCATTTACATGGCGATCATCTGTTCGGTCTTCCCGGCCTACTGTGCAGCCGCTCGATGCAGGGTAATTCTCTGCCGCTGACGCTTTACGGGCCTAAAGGATTAAGAGAGTTTGTCGAAACCGCACTGCGCCTTAGCGGTTCCTGGACCGATTATCCGCTGACTATCGTTGAAGTCGAACCGGGTCTGGTGTTTGATGAAGCGGGTTTCCGGGTCACCGCCTGGCCGTTAAACCATCCGGTTGAGTGCTACGGCTATCGTATCGAACAGCATGATAAACCCGGAACTCTGGATGCCGCTCAGCTTATCGCCGACGGCGTGCCTTCTGGTCCGGTGTTCCACCGCCTGAAACAGGGATTAACGGTTGAGCTGGAGGATGGCCGAATCATTGACGGCAGCAGCTATCTTGGCCCATCAACGCCGGGTAAAAAGCTGGCTATTTTCGGCGATACCGCCCCCTGTCCCGAGGCGCTGGAGCTGGCGCGCGGTGTAGATGTCATGGTTCACGAGGTGACGCTCGAACAGGCGATGGCGGAAAAGGCCAACAGCCGCGGGCATTCATCCAGCCAGCAAACGGCGACGTTAGCGGAGAACGCCCGCGTCGGTACGCTTATCGCCACTCACTTTAGCTCTCGCTATGATGCCGAGGGCTGTCGGCGCCTGTTGGCCGAGTGCCGGGAGATATTTCCCTCCACGGTGCTGGCGGAAGATTTCCTGGTTTATACGGTGTAAAAAAGAACGTAACGCGGCGGATAAAATAAGCCGCGATTACGCCCGCAATTACTCCTCAACAGAACTGTTATAACGCAGAATCGATTTTACATTGCGATAGCCCAGATAATCCTGGATAGTGTCGTGGTCAATGCCTTTTTTACCCAGCTCATAACCGCAAGCGTGGCGCAACATTCGCGGATGAATGTTTTGCTTTAATTTCGCCAGCTCACAGCATTCACGAATAATTTGATAGAAACGCTGGCGGGTCATTTTATTTCCCCGCGAGGAGATAAACAGCAGATCGTTACGGGCCGGATAACACTCTCTGGCCAGCAGCCAGCGCTGCAGTGAGATAACCTCCTTCGGCTGCAAAGGGTGATAACCCGAGACACCGTGACGCGCCCGGCGAATATAAATACGTCTTCCCGACAGGTCGATATCCCGTAAAGTTAACGCCGTTATTTCATTAATTCGGCAGCCGTGCAGAAAGCACATTTGAATCATGCAGCTGTTTCTTTCCGGATGGGCACAATAGCGTGCGGCCAGCACCAGCCGCTCAACGTCTTTCAGGCTCAGATATTCCCTCTCTTCCTGCATACGTCATTCCTTTTCATCCATGTAGCGAATAAGGTCATTGATAGGTAAACGTCAGCTGTACCACCGACGCAAAGTTACCCGCCGTCGTCCCTCCGTGAGTTGAATATAAACGCGCGGCCAGAGGGAACACACCCTTTTTGCTACTGTTGTTAATCGTAATCGTCATCTGGTCCTGATTTTTGTAGGTAGTAGAATGATCGCTATTGGTTATTTGCAGCGCGATATGCTGCGCCGCATCGCTGGCCGCCATATTGGCGAAATGCGTTGAATCCTCGCTATCAGTGACGCCATCGAATTTCACCGTCGCTTTGCTCGTTCCTGCCGGACAGTTTTCAACATTTAAACTAAACGTTTTCCACTCCGAGGCGTTTCCGGCCGCTTGCAAATTAGCTTTTACCAGCGTGCCGAAATCGACCTCCTGATATTGGGTATCAGTACTTACATCGCAGGGCAGAAAATAAATATTCCCTTTTACATTTAAAGGCACTCCGCTCCAGGATGAAAAAACGGGCAGTAATAATACCATCCACAGTGCTTTTCTCATTATTTACTCCTGTTATTCAATTTCTGCCTGAATGGTTGCCGTAGCGGTAAATCCACCGCCGGTAGGTAAATTACCGGTGGTATTTATCGGATAGATTTTCATGGTCGTATCTCCGGTCTGAGTCGAGTAGTTCAGATTCACCGGAAGCAGCCCCGAAAGGACTGGAATTTTAACACCAGTTATATTTTCAATGCGCACTGCAATATCGTTATTGGTCGTTGCCAGAGCGGTACCATCATGTATATCTTTTGTTCCCTGAAAAGAGAGCGAGATTTTTACCCCTGCGGAGATATTTGTACAGGCCACGGTCATATTTACCACATGTGGGGTAAAGCCCGTTGGCATCTGATTGATAGTTTTAAAGTCATTGCCAGCAATGTCACCAAAATTAATATTAATCGGCTGACCCGAATTTATTTCACAGGACTGAGGTACCGTTACCGACCCGCTCATTGAGATCTGTGTCAGAGGAGTACCGCTGTAGCTTCCCGTTTTCCGCGTCCCGTAGACATTAAGGATTATCGTCGGAGGGATCATCACCTGACCGACGAATGGCCGGGTAAAATAGAGTGAAATATACCCTTTTGACCCCGTATTAAAAATGGTACCGCCGGTATTACAGGCATAACCCTGGTTATTTTGGTTGCTCTTATCATGGATTGGCGTAGGAATATAGTCATTCACGCCTCCGGCAATATATAGCTCGCTGGCAATCTCCAGATATTTATTAAGCTGGTAAAAATTCAATCCGCTGCGCGTTTGTGTCGCAACCAGCCCGGGGATCGTGGCTTTAAAATAGGTTACGCCACTGGCGCTGTCACAATCGCACTTCGCCTGATAGGTTCCCCCGGTATTCCACTGGTACAAACGATTAAACTCCATCCCGGCCTGGTTTTGTGCCGGGTTAGTAAAGGTTTCTATAAATGAAAAACTGTCCTGAAAAGGAGTACCGCTGTTATTCTGGCACCATCCGGTGGCGGCCAGCGCCTGTACTGGCATGACCAGCGCCATTAGGCCTGCTACTATTCCCCATGAAAATCGTTTCATTCTCTCTGCATCCTTTCGATTAACGGCATAGCCCCTGGGCTACAATAATCCCGGTGAGGGTTTTGCCTGACGGCAGCGCATACTGAATTTGACAGCGCTCTTGCGCCCCCGAGCCCCATTTAGCATTGAGTACGCCGCTCGATCCCAGACCGGTTAAATAGACCTGCCCGCCGTCGCCAACGATAAATGCCTGCTCTGACGTAGCGGCTTCCGAATCGCTGACCACCGCGCCGAAAGGCACTGGCTGACCATCGGCCCGACGCATCGTCATCAACACCCGACTACCGACGCTGGTGATGTAACTTGCGCGCACTACCGCTCCGCGGGTGGGCACGACAGTCTGGGTTGTTAACTCAAGGTCAACCTCATCCGGCATCGTGCTGGTATCAAGGGTCAGCGTATTCTTACGATACGGCGAGGTATAGGGCACAACGGCGTAGCCACGCCAGTCGGTCCTGACGCCGGTTTGGTTGCTAACGCCAACGCCCGAAGCGCCCGGCGCTTTTATTAATGCCAGCGTTTCGCCAAAAGGCTGCCCCAGCGTCAGGCCATTTTCATGCGCCAGCACTCCACCGCGCAGGGCATAGTTCAGACGATGACTATACCTATCATGGCTGTAGCCGCCGGTAAGTTCCGCATAGGTTGCCCGCCAGTCGCCATTAATACTGCCGCTCTCCCCTCTTCCCTGGCTGGCATATCCTTCCTGTACGCTCCAGCTCAGGTTATTACGCTCCAGCAAAGTACCGGAGAGACCCAGATTATTGCTGGTTGAGCCATTTTTACTGCTGTTGAGGGAGTAGCTGGCATAGACCGGTTTTGGTAGCCATTCTCCCAGAGGAACGCTGATGCTCAGCGCGAACAGATGATCTTCGTCATTACGCTCGCCGCTATTCTGGTCGGTCGTATTGCGGTTATAGCTGTAATTCATGCTATAGCTGATACCGCGCCAGCTGTTGTTATATCCCACCCCGACGGATTCCATCGAGCGTCCGGTGCTCCAGTAGTCTTCACGGATATAGCTCAACGACAGCGATCCCATTTCTTCGCCAAGGCTCTGGCTGAGCGTCACTTCCCCCCGGTTACGCCGCCGCTCAATGGAAGGGGTATAGCTATCATCACGATAGGTATCCAGCACCTCCTGCATATCCCAGTAGCCGCTGGTCGCGTAACGATATCCCGCAAGGGCAACGTTTGTTCCCAGACCCGGCAGATCCTTGCTGTAACGGACCCGAACCGACTGCCCGCTCTCTTTATCTTGATCCTGGCGGTTCGACCAGGCCTGGGTGACATCCGTTGATACCGCGCCAAATTCCCCGAGATTTTTCCCCATTCCCAGCGCCAGCGCCTGATATTTGCTGCTAAATTGACCACCGCCATAGAGGGTTATTCCCCAGGGGAGACCGTAGATTGCCGTCGCCTGAGTGAGCGGTGTTTCATCAATACTATTGTCGTAGGCGCGGTAGACACCGGAGGTCACGCTATATTTCAGACGCCCCTCACGCTGCAGAACAGGGAGCGATGCATAAGGCACGATCAGGTTCTGTTCGCTGCCATCGGATTCCTTAATGGTGACGGATAAATCGCCCGAGCCGCCGGTTGGATACATATCGGTGATTTCAAAAGCGCCTGGAGAGACATAGGTCTGGTAAATCTCATAGCCATTTTGACGGATAATGACCTGGGCATTAGTCCGCGCGATCCCACGAACGACCGGCGCATAGCCGCGCAGGCTTTCCGGCAGCATATCGTCGTCGGAAGCCAGCATCGCGCCGCGGAAAGGGATGCCTTCGAAAACGTCAGCATCGGTACTGCTGTCGCCCAGCGTCATCACGCCCTGGAGCGCATTAATATTGCGCTGAGCGTAGGTATAAACCGTATCCCAGCTGTTACTTGACTCGCCTGCGCTGCTGCTGCGGTTCCAGGTTGTATAGTTGCGCAAACGCCACGGGCCAATATTGATACCGGGGCGCAGGTTAACGTATTGATTGTCGCTGTCCGCTATATCGTTCTTACGCGACCAGTTATTAGCGCCGCTAAAAGAGTAGTTCAACAGAAGAGCCGTAATTCCGTCATCCCATAGCTTCGGGTCAACCCAGCCCCGGGCTGCGCTGGAAACCGCCGCCTGGGGGAAGCTTAATAACAGGCGCTGCTGGCTAAAACGGAAGTCAGCCTTTGCCTGGGGTATAACGCCAAAATCCGCGCATTCCGCCGATTTACGGCCTAATTCTGGGAACTGCTTGACGCGCACGCCCCATTCGGCAAGCTCCTCGACCTTCAGGCAAGGCTGCAATACCTCTGCTCCCGGCGCGCGGCCTGGCTTGAAAACGACGTCACGGGTATCCATAAAGACATTATTGAGGTAAATATCAACCCGGTAGGTGCCCGGCTGCTGCCCACCCACCTGTTCATAAGCCGATAGATCCCTGACGCCGGTTTGTGGGCCATCCATTTCCAATAATGCCGGGTTAAACACATCGCGAGCCAGCGCATCATCACTCCACGGAATCAAGGCAACGGCCAGAGCCCCGGCTATCCGGTTAAGCCGCCATTTGTTATGATTATTTTGCATTCTCTCTGGAACTCCCTAGCCTGATAGCCTTTACAAATTTGCGCTGTGCTGCGCGCCAATACCGCCGTAGTCATTGATCAGTTTCCAGCGCAATGATCCTGTGCTGCCGCGCGGCAGTTCAAAGCGCGCCGTCGCGCCAGGCGCCACCCAATTGGCCTCTTTAACTTCTGCACCACCGATTTTCACCTCGGCAAAATTCATATAAAACGCGGTAGGATTTGTGACCTGTAACGTATTGCCGCTGCGCGTCCAGCGAAGCTGTTCCGTCACCATTTCCGGCGTTCCCTGAATGGATTTCGGCCGATAAATTAATTTGATGCGGGTTTTAATCGCGATCTGTAGCGTATTCGCGCCAGCTTTAGCCTGTGAGGATGGGATCGCTTTAATATTCATCCAGAACATGCTTTCTTTGTTTTCCGGCAATCCGCCGCTATAAATCACCCGCAAACGGGTCTGCTGCTCGCCTTCCAGACGGAATAAAGGCGGCGTTAACAAAAAGGGAGAAGATCCGTTATTCGCCTCAACCCAGCTTTGAATGAGATAGGGCGTGGCATCATTATTAGTCACGCTCAGAGAGGACTCTTTTTTGCCGCCGGGATAAATCAGGCGAGTGCCGCCGGTGACAACGCCCGCTTGTGCGGCTGCGCCTACCAGCAGCCATCCAGCCATCAGCAATTTCAGGTATGGTTTCATCTCCAGCTCCCTGGAAAAGCGAGCCGATTTCGGCTCGCTGGCATGGTCTTAATAGACGGAGGATCAGTTGTAGCTGATAGTGAAGTTAGCGGTACCGTTAGCTTTACCGGCCACAACGGTGGTATCGGTCTGGATATAACGAACGCGGAACGGCAGATCGATATCGCCGGTAGATGGGATGGTCAGGCTGGTAGAACGGGTGAACAGCGGCAGGGTACTGTTAGTGCTGCCATCAACCAGCTGCAGAGCCACGCCTGTAGCGACATTAGGTTCTGCGGTCAGTTGCAGTTTGCTATTGTCGCCGCCAACGTTAGTGCCGGAGAACAGTACCGATGCTTTAGTAACCGTAGTCGGGCAGTTTTTCAGTTGGATATCAAAACCTTGCTCAGCCGCGGTAGAACCGGTACCGGTAAACGCCGTCTTGGCGATCTGCCCCATTTGGACTTCCAGCGGGTTAGACAGGTCGTTAACCACGTCACAGCCCGCATCAATGATGTCGCCAATAAACTTCACCTGACCATCATCTGCCAGCGCAGCACCAGAGAATGTCGCGCAACCGGCAACAACAGCAGCAAGTAATGTTTTTTTCATGATTTATCCTTTTCAATGCAGTCAATGCATTAACTTAAAAGCGCAATACCGTGCGCATCCTTTTATTTACGTTTGATATTAATAACGAAACAAAACATTGACCCATGAAATGGATATAATATTTTGAAGTGGTCATTTTGTATCAATTTGACCACTTCAATTAATTAAAATATAAATTGCCAGGGAAGGCGTTTGTAATTTTATATTTACCAGAAGAAAGCCTAATAAACATGATAAAAAACTGAGGAGCGCGACGTGAAACAAATCATACATAAAACAAATTTAAACAATGCAAAAAATAAATTTCACTCATATATAATATAACAACATGAAAAACATAACGAAAAATATTGTTAACCCTAAATTGACATTGTTACCGCCTGTAGATAGCATAGGAGTCAGTTTGATACAAAATGACTATTTCATTTACCAAACCTCCCTGAATCTCGCATCGTTACTGGCGGTATATATGACCGTATGCTGAATATTTCTGTGGCCAAGAAAATCCTGAATCAATCGCGTATCGACGCCGTTATTTGCCAACGCAAAGCCGCAGGCATGGCGCAGCATATGCGGATGGGCGCTGATCTCCAGCTGCGCATCGCGGCTAAGGTTCTGCATCATTTGATATATACGCTGCCTCGATAAAGGCTGACCATTACGCGATAAAAAAAACCATTCAGAATTATTCCCTGGATAATCCTTACGTACTCTCAGCCACTCGCTGAGGACCTTCTCCTCTTTTTTATAAACAGGATGAGTGGTGGAAAAACCATTTTTCAGTCGTCGAATATAAATAACCCCGCTTTGAATATCGATATCAGATAGCCGCCAGTGGCGAATTTCGCTGACCCGGCATCCATGATTAAAACACATCCATAATAAACAGGCATCGCGCTCCGGATTTGCCCCCCTCCTGGCCGCATCAACCAAACGCTGGACTTCCCCAACGGTTAAATGCTTACGCCTTGTTTTCATTAACTTTCTCCATCAGCAAAACACAACAGTGTGCTTATTAATAATAGTACGGAAAATAACAGGGAGAGTGGAAACGTAAAGTGAGGTTAATATGACAAAAAGCATAGATAATACGAAAAATATTAAACAAAAAGTCCCCTTGTCGGACGGAAATAAAAAAGGACCGCCGAAGCGATCCTTTTCTCAACCAGCAGACATCGTTACATCAGCGGAGCCGCCAGCTGTACGATGCTGATTAACGGTTGCGGCCATACCCCGAGTACCAGCACCAGCAGCGCGGAGATCAGTACCACAATCCCTCCGGCGCTGTACTGCCAGTCAGACGGCGCATCGCGATTCAGTTTCTCCGGCGCGCTCAGATAGAGGCTCACCGCTACGCGCAGGTAGTAGTAGAGACCAATCGCCGAACCCACAACCACCGCACCAACCAGCCACCACAGGTGGGCATGCACACCGACGGCCAGCACGTAAAACTTACCAATAAAGCCCAGCGTCATCGGAATACCGGCCAGAGACAGCATCATTACCGTCATCACCGCCGACAGAATCGGACGATGCCAGAACAGACCGCGGTAGGAATAGAGCGAGTCTGCATCCGGGCCACGGTACGGGCTGGACATCAGGCTCACAACGCCAAACGCGCCAAGGCTGCTGAACAGGTAACCGGTCAGATAAACGCCCACCGCTTCCATCGACATCTCACCGCTCTGCAGAGCAATCAGCGCCACCAGCAGGTAACCAAGATGGGAAATAGAAGAGTAACCAAGCAGACGTTTGATATTCGTCTGGCTAAGCGCCATCAGGTTACCGAAGATAATCGACGCAAAGGCGATCAGCCCCAGTACTATACGTACTGCCTCGCTGCCGCCCACCGGGACATACAGGAACAGACGCATGACCACGCCAAAGATAGCAATTTTGCTGGCGGTGGCGAGGAAGGTGGAGACCGGCGCAGGCGCGCCCTGGTAAACATCCGGCGTCCACAGATGGAACGGCACCAGCGACAGCTTAAAGCCGAGACCGACAATCATCAGGCCGAGACCTGCCAGCAGCAGCGGCTCGTGAAGCATCCCTTCCGTAAGGCTCTTACCGAGCGCCAGAAAGGACAGGTTGCCAGAATTTGCATACACCAGCGCCATACCGAACAGCAGGAACGAAGAGGCAACAGCGGACAGAATGGTGTATTTGATACTGGCTTCCAGCGAGCGTTTCTGGCGGAAAGCGTAGCCGACCAGGCCAAACAGCGGCAGCGAAATCAGCTCAATACCAAGGAACAGCGAGGCCAGATGGTTAGCCCCCGCCAGCAGAATACCACCCAGTGCGGCAATCAGCACCAGCAGGTAGAATTCTTCTTTATTGTCCTTGTATCCCTCAAGCCACGGGTAGGCGAAAGTGCAGGTCGCCAGACTCGCCAGCAGCACCAGCCCGGTATAAAGCATGGCGTAGCCATCAACGCGAATCAACGACGTGACGTCCATCGCCCCGTTCTGACCCACGAACCAGAGAGAGAGCAGCGCGGCGTTAAGACCAAGTACCGACAGCGTGGCATTAAGGAAATGATTGCGTCGCCACGCAATGGAGAGCATCACAACCACCACCGTCAAGCCGACGATCAGCAACGGTAGCAGTGCGATCAGTTGTTGTGGAGTTATTGTCATGGCGAATTACGGCCTTGTAGTAGAAACAGAATTAACAAACCACTGCTGAATGTTGCTCATCGCAGAGTGGGAAGTGTCCAGAATCGGCTGAGGGTAGAAGCCCAGCAGCACCAGCAGCACAACCAGCAGCAGGATGATCGACATTTCACGCAGGGACATTCCCGGCAACTCTTTCGCGGCAATTTCGCTTTTTGCTTTACCAAAGTAGGCGCGATGCAGCATCGCCAGCGAATAAACAGAGGCGAATACCAAACCAAAGGTGGAGATAATGGTTATTACCGGTACGGATTTGTAGCTGCCGAACAGAATCATAAATTCGCCGACGAAGTTACCGGTACCCGGCATCCCAAGCGTCGCGACGGCAAAGAACATCGACAGCGCAGGCAGCCACTTAATCTTGCTCCACAAACCGCCCATCTGACGCATATCGCGGGTATGCAGACGCTCGTACAGCTGGCCGCACAGGATGAACAGGCCAGCGGCCGAAAGACCGTGGGCAATCATCTGAATCACCGCGCCCTGATAGGCCAGCTGGCTGCCGGTGTAGATAGCAATCAGCACAAAGCCCATATGGGAAACGGAGGTATAAGCGATCAGGCGCTTGATATCGGTCTGGGCGAAGGCCATCCACGCGCCGTAGAAGATACCGATAACGCCCAGCCACATGGCGATTGGCGCAAACTCGGCGGAAGCGTTCGGGAACAGCGGCAGCGCAAAGCGCAGCAGACCGTAGGCCGCGGTTTTCAGCAAGATGCCCGCCAGGTCAACGGAACCCGCGGTCGGCGCCTGAGAGTGCGCGTCCGGCAGCCAGCCGTGCAGCGGAACCACCGGCATTTTTACCGCGAAAGCGATAAAGAAACCCAGCATCAGCAGATATTCCACCCCGTGGGACATCGGCGTCTTCAGCAGTTGTTCATAGTTGAAGGTCCATACGCCTGTCGCATTAAAGTGGACAAATGCCAGCGCCAGAATGGCAATCAGCATTATCAGACCGCTCGCCTGGGTATAGATGAAGAACTTGGTTGCCGCCGTGATACGCGTTTTACCGTCGGAAGCCTTATGGCCCCATAGCGCGATCAGGAAGTACATCGGCACCAGCATCATTTCCCAGAAGAAGAAGAACAGGAACAGGTCGATAGCCAGGAATACGCCGATGACGCCGCCGAGGATCCACATCAGGTTAAGATGGAAAAAACCCTGATATTTCTCGATTTCGCGCCATGAACAGAGTACCGCCAGCACGCCGAGCAGCCCGGTCAGCACCACCATCAGCAGCGACAAACCGTCAATCGCCAGATGAATGCTAATGCCGAATCGCGGGATCCACGGCATGACGAATTCCGACTGCCACTGCGGAATACCGGCGGATTGCGTCAGAGAATAGCCGCCCTGCATCCACAGCTGCAGGCCAAGCAGAAACGTCAATCCCATAGTGATCAGCGCGATCCAGCGCGGCAGTTTCACGCCGAAGCGTTCTGTCTGCCAGCACAGGAAGCCGCCGATAAAGGGAATTAATATTAGCCAGGGTAGTAACATGGCGATTTTTATTCCTTGTTAAAGTCCCGTTCAGGACCGATTTTCAACGAATTCTCACAGAAAATTCACTTCGGATTGCGGGTGTTATTGCCCGGCGGCGCTATGCTTGCCGGGCCTACTGCTCATAGGTCGGATTACCCGACAACGCCCACAATCCTCAAACTCAACGCAGTACCATCAGCAGCGCCAGCACGACAACCGCCCCAATGCCCATTGAAGCCACATACCAGCGCAGATAGCCGTTCTCGCTGACGACCAGGCCTTTGCCTGCGAAGCGGGAAAGGATTGCCGGAATGTTCATCAGCGCATTCAGCGGATCGCTCTTCAACAGCCACGCCACGCCGAGGAACGGCTTAACGAACACTTTGTCGTACAGCCAGTCAAAGCCCCAGGCGTTATACCACCAGGTACCGAGCAGACGGCCCGGCGCGCTGTTGGCAATCGACGTTACCAGAGTGCGTTTACCTAACCACAGCCAGGCGGCAATCAGAATGCCGGCGATGGCAATCACTCCGGAGGCAATCTCCAGCGTCATTACGCGTCCGTGTTCGAGCTCGGTAGTCTGCGGCAGTACGCCTTCCAGCGGCGGCACAATCAGCGCGCCAACGAAGGTCGACAGAACCAGCAGCACAATCAGCGGCAGATGATGGGTAATCCCCTTCCCTGCGTGAGCGTGAATTTGCTCTTTACCGTGGAACACGATGAAAATCATACGGAAGGTGTACAGGGAGGTCATAAACGCCCCGACCAGACCGGCAATCATCAGATTCAGATGACCATTGGCCATCGCTCCCGCCAGAATCTCATCCTTACTGAAGAAGCCTGCGGTCACCAGCGGCAGTGCGGACAGCGCCGCGCCCCCCACCAGGAAGCAGACGTACACCAGCGGAATAGACTTGCGCAGGCCGCCCATCTTGAAGATGTTCTGTTCGTGGTGGCAGGCGAGAATCACCGAACCGGACGACAGGAACAACAGCGCTTTAAAGAACGCATGGGTCATCAGATGGAAAATCGCCGCATCCCACGCCTGTACGCCGAGCGCAAGGAACATGTAGCCAATCTGGCTCATGGTGGAATACGCGAGTACGCGTTTGAGATCGGTCTGCACCAGCGCGGCGAAACCTGCCAGTACCAGCGTCACCGCCCCGACGATCCCTACCAGATGCAGCACTTCCGGGGTCATCAGGAACAGGCCGTGGGTACGCGCAATCAGGTAGACGCCGGCGGTGACCATCGTCGCGGCGTGGATCAGCGCGGAGACCGGGGTTGGACCAGCCATCGCGTCAGCAAGCCAGGTCTGCAACGGCAGCTGCGCAGATTTACCTACCGCGCCGCCAAGCAGCATCAGGGTCGCCCACCACAGCATATTGTTACCGGCGGCAAAGTGCGCAGGCGCCAGCTCGACCATTTCACGGAAGTTCAGGGTGCCCAGCTCGTTGTAGAGAATGAACAGCGCGAACGCCAGGAATACGTCGCCGACGCGGGTCACCACAAACGCTTTCATCGCCGCAGCGCCATTCTTCGGATCGGTATAGTAGAAACCGATCAGCAGATACGAGCACAGGCCCACGCCTTCCCAGCCGAGATACATCAGCAGCAGGTTATCGGCCAGCACCAGAACCACCATGCTGGCGATAAACAGGTTGGTATAGGCGAAGAAGCGGGAATAGCCCTCTTCACCGCGCATATACCAGGAGGCGAACATGTGGATCAGGAAACCAACGCCGGTGACCACGGAGAGCATGGTCAGAGAGAGACCGTCCAGCACCAGGTTAAAACCGATGTTGAAGTTACCCACCGACATCCAGGTCCACAGCGGAACGCTGAGCGCCTGTTTTCCGTTAGCAAAGAAGTCGACGCCGACAAACGCCGTCACCAGCGCCGCCAGGCCTACCGAGCCAACCCCTACGGTGGCGGATAAATTCTCCGACCAGCGGCCGCGGGAGAAGGCCAGCAAAATAAAGCCAATCAATGGCAAAAGAATAGTTAAGGCAAGCATGTTCATCCGCGCAACTCACTTACTGAATCAATGTTCAGATTCTGGCGACGACGATGGAGCTGCAGCAGCAGCGCCAGGCCGATACTCGCTTCCGCGGCGGCGAGAGTGATGGCGAGGATATACATTATCTGGCCATCGGTCTGGCCCCAGTAGCTTCCTGCAACCACAAAAGCCAGCGCCGCGGCATTGATCATGATCTCCAGGCTAATCAGCATAAACAGCAGATTGCGGCGGATAATCAGCCCCGTCAGGCCGAGAATAAACAGGACAGCGGCGAGGATCAGTCCATGTGTTAAGGGGATCATGCGTGTTCCTCCGATTTTCTTTTATCGCTGTCGTTCGGGCGATTGCTCAGCACTTCCCCGACGCGCTCTTCGCGGCCGATATGGAAGGCGACAACCAGGCCCGCGAGCAGCAGCATGGAGGCCAGCTCCACCGCCAGAACATACGGACCAAACAGCGCGATACCGACTTCTTTAGCGTTAATCGCCGCGCCGTCGATACCCTGGTCGTTAATACCGAGGATGGCGTAAACCATCACTACCAGCAGCACCGCGGAGAGGATAGCCGGGCCAATCCAGATCCCCGGCTTCAGCCACTGACGCTCCTGCTCGATTTCGCTGCCGCCCAGGTTGAGCATCATTACCACGAACACGAACAGCACCATAATGGCCCCGGCGTAAACGATAATTTCCAGCGCACCGGCGAAGTAAGCGCCCAGCGAGAAGAACACCCCGGCAATCGCTAACAGCGAAATGATCAGGTACAGCAGCGCGTGCACCGGATTGGTGTGGGTGATCACCCGCAGGGTTGCGAGGATGGCTATCAGGCCACAGATATAAAAAGCGAATTCCATTGCCCTCTCCTTACGGTAACAGGCTCTTGACGTCGATAGGCTTAGCTTCGTTCTCCGCTTCGCCCTTATCTTTGCCGTCGATTGCCATACCCGCCATCCGGTAGAAGCTATATTCCGGGTATTTACCCGGACCGGAAATCAGCAGATCCTCTTTTTCGTACACCAGATCCTGACGTTTGTATTCGCCCAGCTCAAAGTCCGGGGTCAACTGAATCGCCGTGGTCGGGCACGCTTCTTCGCACAGGCCGCAGAAAATGCAGCGTGAGAAGTTGATGCGGAAAAACTCCGGGTACCAGCGGCCATCTTTGGTCTCGGCTTTTTGCAGCGAGATACAGCCTACCGGACAAGCTACCGCACACAGGTTACAGGCAACGCAGCGTTCTTCGCCGTCCGGATCGCGCGTCAGCACGATGCGGCCACGATAGCGCGGCGGTAGATATACCGGCTCTTCCGGATACATCCGAGTTTCACGTTTGGCAAAGGCGTGCATCCCGATCATGCAGATACTGCGGACCTGGGTGCCAAACCCTACCAATAATTCTTTTAAGGTCATGGTCAATTCACCCCTTATTGCGCCTGCCAGAGAATGACAGCCGCCGTTACCAACAGGTTGATCAGCGTTAACGGCAGGCATACCTTCCAGCCAAAGGACATTACCTGGTCATAGCGCGGACGCGGTAATGATGCGCGGATCAAAATGAACATCATCATAAAGAACGCGGTTTTCAGCGCGAACCAGATGAAAGGAGGTAACCATGGGCCATTCCAGCCGCCGAAGAACAGCGTCACGATCAGCGCCGACACGGTGACAATCCCGATATATTCACCGACGAAGAACAGACCGAACTTCATGCCGGAATATTCAATGTGGTAACCGTCGGCCAGCTCCTGTTCCGCTTCCGGTTGGTCAAACGGATGGCGGTGACACACCGCCACGCCCGCAATCGCAAAGGTTACGAAGCCAAAGAACTGAGGAACGATGTTCCACAAATGCGCCTGGTTGTTGACGATATCGGTCATGTTAAATGAACCGGCCTGCGCCACCACGCCCATCAGGGAAAGCCCGAGGAACACTTCGTAGCTCAGGGTCTGGGCAGAAGCACGCATCGCGCCAAGCAGCGAGTATTTGTTGTTGCTCGACCAGCCGGCGAACAGCACCGCATAAACCGCCAGGCCTGCCATCATCAGGAAGAACAGGATACCGATGTTCAGATCGGCTACGACCCACGTCGGGCTGACCGGCACAATAGCGAAGGCCAGCAGCAGCGAAGTAAAGGCAATAACCGGCGCCAGAGTAAAGATTACGCGATCCGAGAAACGCGGAACCCAGTCCTCTTTAAAAAACATCTTGATCATGTCGGCGACGAGCTGCAGCGAACCGCCCCAGCCCACGCGGTTAGGTCCGTAGCGGTTCTGGAACAGGCCGAGCAGACGACGTTCGCCGAAGCTCATAAACGCGCCGCAGGTGACGACCACCAGCAGAATGACCACGGCCTTCAGGATGCTTAACAGAATGTCGATAAGATCCGGCGTTAACCAACTCATGCTTTCGCCTCCTGCAGTGAATCAATACGCGCGCCTGTCAGTACCGGCGCAATGCCCGGCATGCCCATCGGTAAGCCAACCTGTCCTGCGGTCAGACCTTCAGAGATAACCAGCGGCAGACTCAGCGTCTGCCCTTCTACGCTGAAGGAGACCATCGTTCCGGCATTGACGCCAAGCTTTGCGGCATCGGCCGGGTTCAGCTTGACGTACGGCTCAGGCATCCGGCTCTGGAATACCGGAGCGCGCTGAGACAGTTCGTCGCTGCCGAACAGATGGTAGTAAGGGGCGATACGCCATTTACCTTCTTCCGCCTGGAAGCTTGCCGGCACCGCGGTAAAGTACTCCAGCCCGCTGGCGGAGGCTTCGATCAGACGCACGCCCGGATCGCCGTGACGCAGTTTACCGCCCACTTCATCCTGGAACTTGTTCCACGCCTGCGGGGAGTTCCAGCCCGGTGCCCAGGCAAACGGAATTTGCGAGCGCGGCGCGGACGGCTGGTTGTTCCCTTCCATAGAGAAGGCGAACATGGTGTCTTTATCCTGCGGCTGGCGCGGTTCGTGCACGCTGATATTAGCGCGCATCGCCGTACGGCCGCTGTAGCGGTGCGGTTCACGGGCCAGCTTCTGACCGCGAATGCGGAAGGCCGCATCCGGCGCGGCGTCTTTAATACCGGCCAGCTGAGGCAGCGCGGCAATGGCGGCGTCAATCACGTGGTCCAGCTGAGTCCAGTCAACCTGACGGTTATTGACGGTGCTGTGTAGCGAATGCAGCCAGCGCCAGCTTTCCAGCATCACCGTTTTCGCATCGTAGTAAGCCGGGTCGTAGACCTGGAAGAAGCGCTGGGCGCGGCCTTCGTTGTTGACCACTGTACCATCGCTTTCCGCAAAGCTTGCCGCGGAGAGCACCAGGTGTGCTTTGTCCATAATCGCGGTGCGCTGATGGTCAACCACCATCACCAGCGGCGCTTTCGCCAGCGCCGCATCAACGCGGGCGGCTGAAGCGTGGCGGTGCAGGTCGTTTTCCAGCACGATAACCGCATCGGCTGCGCCGGTTTCCAGTTCGCTCAGCGCCTCTTCAAGCGAGCCGCCGCCGATCATACCGAGGCCAACGCTGTTCACCGCGCGGGCGACCATGGTCAAGCCGACATCAGCGCCGCGGCCTTTCAGGGCTTTCGCCACGTTGGCCGCCGCCTGAATCACTTCCATGCTACCGGCGTTAGTGCCGGAAACAATCAGCGGCTTTTTCGCTCCGGCTAACGCCTGAACGATCACGTCGATTTTGCCTTTCAGCTCGTTGCTCAGACCGTCTACCGCCGGTGCGCTTTCGTCCAGCGCGTGGGCGATAGCAAAGCCAAGGCGCGCCTGATCTTCCACCGGCGCGCGATAGGTCCACGCGGCGATATCATCAAGACGAGTGTCGTCGATGTTGGTGACGAACAGCGGATGCTTCGCGCGCTGGCCGATGTTAAGGATCGCCGCGATCTGCCAGTCGGCGACCTTCTGCGCCGCCGCCATTTCGCGCGCTTTGCCTTTCACCGCCTGACGCACCGCCAGCGCGATACGCGCGCCGGTCTGGGTGATATCTTCACCAAGGATCAGCACCGCATCGTAGGATTCGATTTCGCGCAGCGCCGGGGTGTGAATACCGCCTTCGCGCAGCACTTTCAGCATCATCTGCAGACGTTCTTGTTCGCCCTTCGCGATGCCGGTGTAGAAGTTATCGGCACCCACCAGGTCGCGCAGCGCAAAGTTGCTTTCGATGCTGGCGCGCGGGGAGCCGATACCAATCACCTTCTTCGACTGGCGCAGAATATCCGCGGCGCCCTGCATCGCCTGCTCGGCGTTGAGAGCGATCAGATCGTCGCCACGGCGCTGTACCGGCTGACGCGGACGGTCTTTCAGGTTTACGTAGCCATAGCCGAAACGACCGCGGTCGCAGAGGAAGTAGCGGTTAACGGTACCGTTATAGCGGTTTTCGATACGACGCAGCTCGCCATAGCGTTCGCCGGGGCTGATGTTGCAGCCGATGGAACACTGCTGGCAGATGCTTGGCGCAAACTGCATGTCCCACTTACGGTTATAGCGCTCGGAGTGGGTTTTATCGGTAAATACGCCGGTCGGGCAGACTTCAACCAGGTTGCCGGAGAACTCGCTTTCCAGCGTGCCATCTTCCGGGCGGCCGAAGTAGACGTTGTCATGAGCGCCATAAACGCCCAGATCGGTGCCGTCAGCATAATCTTTGTAGTAGCGAACGCAGCGATAGCAGGCGATGCAGCGGTTCATTTCGTGGGAGATAAACGGCCCAAGATCCTGGTTGCGGTGGGTACGCTTGGTGAAACGATAGCGACGGAAGCTATGACCGGTCATCACGGTCATATCCTGCAGGTGGCAGTTGCCCCCCTCTTCGCATACCGGACAATCGTGCGGGTGGTTGGTCATCAACCACTCCACCACGCTTTCGCGGAACTGCTTCGCTTCTGCGTCGTCGATAGAAATAAAAGTGCCATCGGATGCCGGTGTCATACAGGACATCACCAGGCGGCCACGCGTGTCTTCCGCGTTCTGATATTGCTTAACCGCACACTGGCGGCAAGCACCAACGCTTCCCAGCGCCGGATGCCAGCAAAAGTATGGAATATCAAGGCCCAGAGAGAGACAAGCTTCTAGCAGGTTGTCCGCTCCATTAACCTCGTACTCTTTGCCGTCTACATGAATCGTAGCCATTAGCGTGCTTCCAAAAATAAAAAACCTTTAGATTACCAGCGCGTCTTAAGCAGGTTCGGCTGAATACCGTTAATTGCATGGGTATTGCTGAACTGCTGCTTAATGCCAGCCTCGAATTCTTCGCGGAAATATTTAATCGCGCTCTGTAGCGGCTCAACCGCACCCGGCGCGTGCGCGCAGAAGGTTTTACCCGGTCCGAGGAATCGACACAGCTGCTCAAGCGTCTCGATATCCCCCGGCTGGCCTTCGCCACGCTCGAGAGCGCGCAGAATTTTCACGCTCCACGGCAGGCCATCGCGGCAAGGCGTACACCAGCCGCAGGATTCGCGGGCGAAAAACTCTTCCAGGTTGCGCACCAGCGGAACCATGCCGATCTCGTGGTCGACGGCCATCGCCAGCGCGGTGCCCAGGCGGCTACCCGCTTTACCGATGCTTTCGAACTCCATCGGCAGGTCAAGATGCGCTTCGGTCAGGAAGTCGGTGCCCGCGCCGCCCGGCTGCCAGGCTTTAAACTTCAGGCCATCGCGCATGCCGCCGGCGTAATCTTCGAGGATTTCGCGCGCGGTGGTGCCGAAAGGCAGCTCCCAGACGCCCGGGTTTTTCACGCGGCCAGAGAAGCCCATCAGCTTGGTGCCGGCATCTTTACTGGTAGAAATGTTCTGATACCACTCGACGCCGTTGGCCAGAATCGCCGGGACGTTACACAGGGTTTCGACGTTGTTCACGCAGGTCGGTTTACCCCATACGCCGGAGCTGGCCGGGAACGGCGGCTTAGAACGCGGGTTCGCGCGGCGGCCTTCGAGGGAGTTAATCAATGCAGTTTCTTCGCCGCAGATATAGCGCCCTGCCCCGGTATGCACGAACAGTTCGAAGTCAAAACCGGTGCCGAGAATGTTTTTGCCCAGCAGGCCCGCTTCGGTGGCTTCGGCTATCGCCCGGCGCAGATGCTGGGCCGCTTCGATATATTCGCCGCGCAGGAAGATGTAGCCGCGCCAGGCTTTCAGCGCGAATGCGGAGATCAGCATGCCTTCCACCAGCAGGTGCGGCAGCTGCTCCATCAGCAGGCGGTCTTTATAGGTACCCGGCTCCATTTCATCGGCGTTACACAGCAGGTAACGGATGTTCATGGATTCGTCTTTCGGCATCAGGCTCCACTTCAGACCGGTGGAGAAGCCCGCGCCGCCGCGCCCTTTCAGGCCAGCGTCTTTTACCGCCGTGACGATTTCATCCGGCGCCATCCCGGATAGCGCCTTACGCGCCCCGGCGTAGCCGTTTTTACTCTGGTATTCATCCAGCCATACCGGCTGTTTGTCGTCGCGCAGACGCCAGGTTAACGGATGGGTTTCGGCAGTACGAATAATGGTTTTCATTTATACCGCTCCAGGAGGTCAGGAATCGCTTCCGGCGTCAGATAACTGTGCGTATCTTCATCAATCATCATCGTCGGCCCCTTGTCGCAGTTGCCAAGGCAGCAGGTCGGCAGCAGAGTGAAGCGGCCATCAAACGTGGTTTGACCCGGTTTGATATCCAGCTTCTTCTCAATAGCCGATTGAATGCCCTGGAAACCGGTGATATGGCACACCACGCTGTCGCAGTAGCGAATCACGTGACGCCCCACCGGCTGGCGGAAAATCTGGCTGTAGAACGTCGCCACGCCTTCTACGTCGCTGGCCGGGATCCCCAGCACATCGGCGATAGCGTAGATTGCGCCATCCGGCACCCAGCCGCGCTGCTTCTGAACGATTTTCAGCGCTTCAATGGACGCCGCACGCGGGTCTTCGTAGTGGTGCTTTTCGTGCTCAATCGCCTCACGCTCTGCCGCACTCAGCTCAAAAGCCTCGGTTTGTGGTTGTTGATTCTCGTGCATAATTAGCGGTCCACGTCTGACATAACAAAATCGATACTACCCAGATAGACAATCAGGTCAGAGACCAGACTGCCGCGAATAGCGGCCGGGATCTGCTGCAGGTGCGCGAAGCTTGGCGTACGCACACGGGTACGGTAGCTCATGGTGCTGCCGTCGCTGGTCAGGTAGTAACTGTTAATACCCTTCGTCGCTTCAATCATCTGGAAAGATTCTTGAGCCGGCATCACCGGGCCCCAGGAAACCTGCAGGAAGTGCGTAATCAGGGTTTCGATATGCTGCAGCGTGCGCTCTTTCGGCGGCGGCGTGGTCAGCGGATGATCCGCCTTGAACGGGCCTTCCGGCATGTTATCGAGGCACTGCTGAAGAATGCGCAGGCTCTGGCGCAGCTCTTCGACTTTCAGCATCACGCGGGTGTAGCAGTCGGAAACGCCACCGCCGGTTGGGATCTCAAAGTCGAAGTTTTCATAGCCAGAATAGGGACGCCATTTACGTACGTCGAAACCGATACCGGTTGCACGCAGGCCCGCACCGGTGGTACCCCACTCCAGCGCTTCTTTGGCATTGTAGGCGGCGACGCCTTTCGAACGACCAATCAGGATAGTGTTGCGCAGCGCGGCTTTCTCATAGGAATCCAGACGCTTCGGCATCCATTCGAGGAATTCGCGCAGCAGACGATCCCAGCCGCGAGGCAGGTCGTGCGCGACGCCGCCGATGCGGAACCAGGCCGGGTGCATACGGAAACCGGTAATCGCTTCCACCAGGTCGTAGATTTTTTGGCGATCGGTAAAGGCGAAGAACACCGGCGTCATCGCCCCGACGTCCTGAATGAAGGTAGAGATATACAGCAGGTGGCTGTTAATACGGAACAGCTCGGAGAGCATCACGCGAATCACGTTGACGCGATCCGGTACGGTAATCCCCGCCAGTTTTTCCACTGCCAGCACGTACGGCATTTCGTTAACGCAGCCGCCGAGGTATTCAATACGGTCGGTATACGGGATGTAGCTGTGCCAGGACTGGCGTTCACCCATCTTCTCCGCGCCGCGGTGGTGGTAACCGATATCCGGTACGCAGTCGATAATCTCTTCACCATCAAGCTGCAGAATAATACGGAACGCACCGTGGGCGGACGGGTGGTTCGGGCCGAGGTTAAGGAACATAAAGTCCTCATTTTCGGTTCCGCGCTTCATGCCCCACTCTTCCGGCTTAAAGGTCAACGCCTCCATTTCCAGATCCTGCTTGGCTTTGGTCAGCTCAAACGGATCGAATTCGGTGGCGCGCGCCGGGTAGTCTTTACGCAGCGGGTGGCCTTCCCAGGTCGGCGGCATCATGATGCGCCTGAGGTTCGGGTGGCCGTCGAAGGTCACGCCAAACATCTCCCAGGTTTCACGCTCATACCAGTTGGCGTTAGGGAAAAGTTTGGTAAAGGTCGGCAGATGCAGATCGTTTTCAGACAACGCAACCTTGAGCATGATATCGCGGTTGCGGTCTATTGAAATCAGGTGATAGAAAACGGAAAAATCCGCGGCGGGTAAACCGTCACGGTGCGTGCGCAGTCGTTCGTCCATGCCGTGCAGATCGAACAGCATGACGTAAGGCTTCGGTAATTTCTTCAGGAAATCACCCACCTCGAGCAGCTGTTCACGCTTCACCCAAACTACCGGAACGCCGGTGCGGGTTGGCTGAATGGTAAAGGCGTCCGGCCCAAAACGGTTGCGCAGTTCGCCGATCACCGGGTCATCAAGGTGATCGCGGGTTTGCCAGGCTGGTGCGGCGTCATGCGCGGTTAAATCGGTCATATTGTTCACCATTGCAAAAGGTCCGTGGTGACTGCTGGCGAGGCTTCGCGCTGTAGTAGATTGATTTGCGAAGTTTTATTCCCGCCCGCAGGCGCAAATTAAATCTCGTCCGGAGTCCGCAGATTGGTCACTGCAATACGTTCGCCGCGTTTACGCTCGCGTTCCGACTGCATATTGGCGCGATAAACGCCCTGATCGCCAACCACCCAGGACAGCGGACGGCGCTCTTTACCAATGGATTCCTGCAGCAGCATCAGCGCCTGCATATACGCTTCCGGACGCGGCGGACAGCCCGGGATGTAAACATCAACCGGAATAAACTTGTCCACGCCCTGTACAACAGAATAAATATCGTACATTCCGCCGGAGTTGGCGCATGCGCCCATCGAGATAACCCACTTCGGCTCCAGCATCTGGTCATAAAGACGCTGAATGACCGGAGCCATTTTGGTAAAGCAGGTACCCGCAACCACCATCAGGTCCGCCTGACGCGGGGAAGCACGCAAGACTTCAGCACCAAAACGCGCAACGTCGTGTACCGCAGTGAATGACGTCACCATTTCCACGTAGCAGCAAGAAAGGCCAAAGTTGTAAGGCCAGATTGAGTTCTTACGGCCCCAGTTCACCATGTCATGCAAAGCATGTTCGAGTTTCCCCATATACACGCTTTTGTTGACTTCTTGCTCCAGGGGGTCGGTTACGATCTCCTGTTTTTGCAGGGGGTAACGGTCGTTCTCACCGTTGGGATCGATGCGGGTGAGCGTATAATCCATCTTATTGCCTCGCTTTTACTGCGTATGACGGTTAGTGGGACTGTCTGTTTCCGGGTTAACCAGCGTGCGACGGGAGCGCGTAGGCGTCCAATCCAGTGCGCCGATGCGAACGAGATAAACCAGACCAGCCAGTAACACTAAAATGAAAATTGCGGCTTCCACAAAGCCGACCCAGCCGCTTTCGCGGATTGAAGTCGACCATGCGTAGAGATACAGGGCTTCCACGTCGAAGATAACGAAGAACATGGCAACCAGATAAAACTTCGCAGAAAGACGTAAGCGAGCCGAACCAACGGAGTCAATCCCTGATTCAAACGGCGTGTTTTTGCTACGTGCGCGTGCGCGACCGCCAAGATACCAGCCGCCGACAAGCATCAGGCAGCACAGGCCGATAGCGATGATGAGAAATAAAGCGAATGCCCAATGATGAGCGATGACTTCAGTGGATGTTGACATACGCATTGCTTAACCAAAAAAGTGTAGCGCTAATACCCTCTGCTCTTACTGGCAGATGAACGCCACAGCGTTTCACGGGGAGGAATAAAAAAATAGCCGCGCAAAAAAGCGTCCCTGGGTAATGTGGAAGGCCAGTTGCGGTGGCTTTTTACTCCTTTCATTAACCTTTTGTCAACTTTAACAAAAGTTTTCACAACATTAATTTACATCGAATTTTTTTCATTAACATTAAATGCCCTTTCATACGGAATAACCTTGCATACTATTCGGATTTAGTGTTGTTGAATCGTGTCCGTTTCGGACGTAAATCTAAATTGCTCGCCTATTTTGACAGGATTCAGACACGATTCCTCCCCCTAAGGAGGGGTATTTTCTTGATCTACGACACGCTTTTGTTAATTCAGCCAAGAAAACAGCAACAAACCAGACGGTTTTTTAACATTAGCAGGAAGTATTGAAAGTGCAGAAAAAAGTGTAGAAGTGAGAGGAAGAGCAGGTCTAATCCCCTGATTTAGATGAAAATAGCCAAACAAAACATTCAATTCATCAATAAAATTTGAAAAAAAAGAACCACAGCGACCATTTTGTTCGTCTGTGGTTCTTTTTTGCACTTACATTTTGTTACCAGTTTTTGTGACGTTTGTTAGCGTTTTTCCTTCAGGAAACAAAGGAACTATCTCCCCCTTCCGGGGTATAAACTCGCGGTGAAGACCACGGCTCATGCTCAGCACTCAACGACTGAAAAATAGCCCGGGTCAGCTCGCTTGCCTTCTGAGGATTACAGCTCAACATATAACGGGTATCCGGGAGCTCGGGTAAGCCATCGCTCCTCCCCGGCACGCGAAACTCAGGACTCATCATCTCTACCGGCTGCGCCGTCACGCCAAGCCCGGCCTTCACGGCGGCTTTCACTCCGGCCATTGAGGATGCGGCATGGGAAAGATGCCAGGTAACCCGCGCGGCGTTGAGTACCGTAATGATATCTTCGCGGAATGGATCCGGAGCATCCAGCAGAATGAGCGGGACAGACTCCCCCTGCGGGAGGACATAATCCGCGGCGCAGTACCATAGCGTTGGCGAAGTGCGTAGCGTCAGCATCTCAAAATCATTCGTCTGACGAGTGGTCAACGCAAGATCGATGGTCCCGTTTGCCAGCATATCGACAATATCGAGATGGTTAAGGACTTTGATTTCCAGCGTGAGCTTGGGATAAAAACTGCCAATCCGATTTAACAGGAACGGTAAAATAGTCTCTGCTGTCTCATCGGAAGCACCAACGGTAAGAGTTCCCTGCAGGCTGCTGTACATGAGGGACATGCAGGCTTCATCATTAAAACGCAGAATTTTCCGCGCATAGCCCAGTAGCTGAATGCCCTGCTCTGTCAGGAGTTTATTGCGCCCGTGGCGAGCAAAAAGTTCTTTTCCAACCAACTGTTCCAGCCGCTGCATTTGCTGGCTTACCGCTGACTGAGTCCGGCACACCGCAACGGCGGCAGCGGCAAATGTATTAAGATCGGCGACGGCAACAAAGGTTCTCAAGAGATCGAGGTCTAAATTTAGTATCGAACGATTTTCATTTATCATATTTGCTTCACTTTCAGGCGGCTAATGCATACCTGCCTCGTTAATGCTGTGCTCCAGGCTTCCGGCTATTCCATAAGCTTCGCGTTATCCGCCAAAAACAGACGAATGAACGACTGGATGAACGTTATTGCATTAGAAAGCACTCATCCGCAGCAAATGTGCAGAATTTCTGAGTAATAATTTGCTAGTACACCTAATCGCTTTTAATTATGACGATTATGCTTTTAGTGACATCACACAAAATAGCCATTGATGGCCTTCCCGGGCGACCCCACCAGCGGCAAACCTTGCCATAGCTATCAGGAATACAACAAAAACCTGCAATAACAATGTATTAATAAACAAACAGGCTACCTGGTATAGCCATATGTCGGTATTAACGGTGATATTCTAACCGAAATCCACAATATTTATAAGCGTTATTCAGTATTATCTCAGGCGATTGATAATACTGTGTAGGGTTTAAATTAAATTAACAAACCTAAGAATATTCCGTAGCTAAAATAAAAAGTCATGAATTTATTAAATACTTTCATTAAAAATATCTAGAGAAGTTGTTACAAGCTCCTCGGTATTGTGAATTAAAAGTTCATTGTGCAGATGACTGGTTTACGCACAAAAAATAATCGAGTCATCTTTATCGATCAATAAACCATATAAACGTTTACAAAAATGACACAAGGCACAACATAAGACCATAAATAAAACCATAAAAGGCATAATATATAAACAAAAAGCTTTGCTACCAGATAAATTGATTAAACCAAAAAAAGATGGATAGCAAAATCTTCTCCTGCTAACCCTTCAAAACAGCGGGGATGCGGAGTACATTATTCCGTGCTGACTTCCACGGCAGGGAGTGGCGATAACAGCTAAAAGGTCAAGGTTCATGTCCCCCATCGAAAAATCCAGCAAGTTAGACAACGTTTGTTATGACATCCGCGGCCCGGTTCTGAAAGAGGCGAAACGCCTTGAAGAAGAAGGCAACAAAGTCCTGAAGCTGAACATCGGCAACCCAGCGCCGTTTGGCTTTGACGCGCCTGACGAAATCCTCGTTGATGTCATCCGCAATCTTCCTACCGCCCAGGGCTACTGCGATTCCAAAGGACTGTATTCCGCTCGTAAGGCCATCATGCAGCACTACCAGGCCCGCGGTATGCGTGATGTGACGGTAGAGGATATTTATATCGGGAACGGCGTTTCTGAGCTTATCGTCCAGGCCATGCAGGCGCTGCTGAACAGCGGCGATGAGATGCTGGTTCCGGCGCCAGATTACCCGCTCTGGACTGCCGCAGTAGCGCTTTCCAGCGGCAAAGCAGTGCATTATCTCTGCGATGAGTCGTCCGACTGGTTCCCGGACCTCGACGATATTCGCGCCAAGATTACCCCGCGTACCCGCGGTATCGTGATTATTAATCCGAATAACCCAACCGGCGCGGTATACTCAAAGGAGCTGCTGATGGAGATCGTTGAGATCGCCCGTCAGAATAACCTCATCATTTTCGCCGATGAGATCTACGACAAGATCCTCTACGATGAGGCGCAACACCACTCGATTGCCCCGCTGGCCCCGGATCTGCTGACTATTACCTTTAACGGTTTGTCGAAAACCTATCGTGTTGCCGGTTTCCGCCAGGGCTGGATGGTTCTTAACGGACCGAAGAAACACGCAAAAGGCTATATCGAGGGCCTGGAGATGCTGGCCTCAATGCGCCTGTGCGCTAACGTCCCGGCCCAGCATGCGATCCAGACGGCTCTCGGCGGCTATCAGAGCATCAGTGAATTTATTGTTCCCGGCGGGCGCTTATATGAACAGCGTAACCGCGCCTGGGAGCTGATTAACGAAATTCCTGGCGTGTCGTGCACTAAGCCGCAAGGCGCGCTGTATATGTTCCCGAAAATCGACGCTAAACGCTTTAATATTCACGATGACCAGAAGATGGTGCTCGATTTTCTGCTGCAGGAAAAAGTGCTGCTGGTTCAGGGGACCGCCTTTAACTGGCCATGGCCGGACCACGTGCGTATCGTGACCCTGCCGCGCGAAGACGATCTTGAAATGGCGATTACCCGTTTCGGGCGCTTCCTTTCCGGCTATCACCAGCTCTGATGTGACCTGCCCTGCCGCCGGGATTTGCATCCGGCGGCAATCCCTGCGCACAATGGCACCCGACGTTGTAACTGATTAAGGGTTCCTATGAGTCAGAGTCATTTTTTTGCCCATCTCTCCCGCCTGAAACTGATCGGCCGCTGGCCGCTGATGCGCAACGTGCGCACCGAAAACGTCTCCGAACACAGTTTGCAGGTCGCAATGGTGGCCCATGCGCTGGCGGCGATTAAAAACCGTAAATTCGGCGGTCAGGTTAACGCCGAGCGAATCGCGCTGCTGGCGATGTATCACGATGCTTCGGAAGTGCTGACCGGCGACCTGCCGACGCCGGTGAAATATTTCAATTCGCAGATAGCGCAAGAGTACAAAGCTATCGAAAAAATCGCCCAGCAGAAACTGATCGAGATGGTTCCTGACGAGCTCCGCGATATTTTCGAACCGCTAATCGATGAACATCGCTATAGCGAAGAGGAAAAATCCCTCGTCAAGCAGGCAGATGCGCTCTGTGCTTACCTGAAGTGTCTGGAAGAGCTATCTGCGGGGAATAATGAATTTCTGCTGGCCAAAGGCCGCCTTGAGAAAACGCTGGAATCGCGCCGCAGCGCAGAGATGGACTATTTTATGCGGGTATTTGTGCCGAGCTTCCATCTCTCCCTCGATGAAATCAGCCAGGATTCGCCTCTCTGAACCACTCCCCGGCCAGCGTCATTCTGACCGGGGAAATTAACGACCTATTCAGAACGGAAACAGCACCGGGATCAGCAGTACGCATACCACCATAACCATAATGGTAAACGGCACGCCGATTTTAACAAAATCACTGAACGAATATTTACCCGGCCCCAGCACCAGTGTGTTTACCGGCGAAGAGACAGGCGTCATAAACGCCGCCGAGGCCGCCATGGCCACCACCATCGCAAAGGGATAGGGTGATACGCCCATCGACTTCGCGGCAGCCAGCGCAATAGGCGCCATCAGCACCGCGGTAGCGGTGTTGGAAATAAACAGACCGATAGCCGCGCACATCACAAACAGGCAGCCAAGCATCAGATAAGGCCCTTTACTTCCCGCGACGTCCATTAGCCCTTTCACCACCAAATCCACCCCGCCGGTTTTCTGCAACGCCAGGGCAAACGGCATCATGCCGACAATCAAAATTATGCTCGGCCAGTGAATAGCTTTATAGGCGCTTTCGGCGTTAATACAGCGAAATTTGCCCATCAGCAGGCAGGCAATGATGGCCGCTATAGGGTTAGGTATTTCGTCAGTCAGCATGAGCGCCACCATCAGCACCAGGCAGAAAATGGCGTGCGGCGCCTGGCTGTGCGCCGGCGAGGCGTCATTGACCTCAATGGGCATATTCAGCACCACAAAGTCTCGACCCCGCTTGGCCAGCAGGGCTATCTGCCGCCAGTTACCCACCACCAGCATGATATCGCCCAGCTGCAGGGCTTCATCGGTAACCGCGCCATCCAGCGCTTTACCATCGCGTTTCAGGCCGACGATGTTCAAATCAAAACGGGTACGAAAGGCGATTTCGCGGACCGTCTTGCCAATCAGTTCGGAATCCGGAATCAGGGAGACTTCGGCCATCCCCACATCAAGGGCCTGATCGGAAAAATATTCACCGCGTAATATCATCGGCTCCAGCATTTGCTCGCCGCAAAACTGGCGTAAATCGATCTCCGAGGCCGACATATCGATCAGCAGAACGTCGCGGGCGCGGAATTCAGAGACCCCGTTGACGTTAACGATAACCCGCCGAAATCGCCGCCAGCGTTCAACGCCGATAACGTTCGCCCCGTAGCGTTCGCGTAGCTTCAGGTCATCCAGACGCTGGCCTATCATCGGCGAACCGGGACGGATGGCCAGGCGACGCGCTCTACCCGTCAGGTGATAATCTTTGATTAAATCGCGGAAGGTGCTTCTTTTACGCCCATCGCGTACCTGCTCGCCTTCCTCTCCCTTAAGCATAAAGCGCATCACCAGCATATAGAAAACGCCCAGTACCAGTACCACAAGGCCAATCGGCGTGACGCTAAAAAAGCCGAATCCCTGTAACCCTTCGCGCACAAGTTCACTGTTGACGACCAGGTTAGGCGGCGTGGCTACCAGGGTCATCATCCCGCTGATAAGCCCGGCAAAGCTGAGCGGCATCATCAGCCGCGAAGGCGACGTGTTCATGCGCATTGACACGCTGAGCACTACCGGAATAAAAATGGCCACCACGCCCGTCGAGCTCATAAAAGCGCCCAATCCGGCCACGGTCAGCATTAAAAAGACCAGCATTTTGGTTTCGCTGTTGCCGGCAACCTTCACCAGCCAGGAGCCCATTTTGGTGGCGACGCCGGTACGCACCAGCCCATCGCCAATGATGAAAAGAGCGGCGATCAGGATAACGTTAGGATCGCTAAAACCCGAGAAGGCCTCGCTGAGAGTTAAGGTATCGCTGAGGACAAAAGCGACGATCACCAGCAATGCGATAGCGTCCATGCGCACTTTTCCGGTGGCAAAGAGTACGACCGCTACGGCAAGAAGGGTTAAAACCCAAATCAATTCACCGTTCACAACTTATCCTTGTCAGAAGATGGAGTTGGAAGTTTGGCATAAAAAGACCCCGCCAGCGCGGGGCTAAATCATGAGTTTAGTTGTTAAGGCTGACATTCACATTGCCATCGGGCAGACGCTCAACCAGCAGACTCTCCAGCGTTGTTAACACCAGGTCGGCTTCATTGAGACGCGGCGCATCTGCGGGCACATTTACCGCGATCGTGCGACATCCAGCATTCAGCCCGGAGAGCAGACCGGCAGGAGCATCCTCCACGACGGCACACTCTTTTGGCGCCAGCCCCAGCAGTTCAGCTCCCAGCAGATAGGCGTCCGGCGCAGGTTTCCCGTGCTTGACGCGCTCGGCGGTAACAAAAACGTCAACATCAGGCAGACCAGCAGCACGATGACGAGCATGAGCAACGGGAATCGACCCCGAAGTCACAATCGCCCACGGTATACCGGCTTCATCGAGAGTATTAAGCAATGCCACGGCTCCGGGCAGCGCCGTTACGCCATTCGTATCAGCCGCTTCTACCGCTTCCAGCCAGACGAACTCGGCCTGAATTTCGTCTTCGCTGCGGCCGGGAAGAAAATGACGCAACGAGGTTATCGCCTGTTTGCCATGAATGAAGTTCAGCACTTCATCGTGCGGGATACTGAATCGATCCGCCCATTTGCACCACGAACGTTCCACTACCGGCAACGAATCGACTAATGTCCCGTCAAGATCAAACAGGAAACCTTTACACTGCACGGGAACCTCCATCAGGCGTTGATAATTTGATTAATTTCGTTACTGCTTAAGTGATACTGGCGCGGGCAGGAGTGCCAGGTCGCGAGCATACGCTGATATTTTTCCCACATCGGCGTCTGGGAGTTAAAGCCGTGAGTTCCGGCGTCAAAGTGGCTATAGCGCCCCTCAACGTTAACCATAAAGCGGACATAGCCGAGATAACGGGCTTCCGTCGCCACGTCAAAACCAAGGAAAGTCACCCGACGCTCGTCGATTCCGCTGGCGTCCTTCAGGTTCGTCCAGGAAACGTGCAGCGCGTGGTACATCTCCATAATATCAATGACGGTGCGGCACGTTTCCTCGGAGAGCTGGCCAAACTCGCGGTCCAGTTCACGCATCTGCAGGCCATAGCCTCGCTCGATGATGGTCTGCAGGCGGCGGTAGCGTTCGGCGTTGTCCGGATCGAGCATCGTCATCATCTTGTACTGATTCGATAAAATCAGACGCTGCGCATTGGTCATTTCCATTTTTGACTCCTGTTGCACTTTTTACGGCGTGAAAAAAGAAGGCGCATCAATTATGCGCCTTCTTTTATATGCGTTTTCCCGGGGCAATTACAAATCATCCAGGAAAGTTTTATCCAGTTGTTTGAAAGCGCGCTTAAGCGTGTCAGCTAAAGCCTGGTAATCAGGCTTACCGTTAACCGGCGTTAGCGCCTGGCCAGCCTCCTGCAGTTTACCGCGTACTTCATAAAACCAGTTAAGCACTGAGGGCGGCAGAGGCGTTACCGAACGCTTACCCAACCACCACAACCCCTGCATTGGCAGGCTCAGCGCGAACAGCGCGGTTGCAACCGCTGGACCCAGCTGACCACCGAGGGCAATTTGCCAGCACAGCGTAAAAATAGCCACCGGCGGCATAATACGAATCGCATAGCGAGTAGCGCGAATAATACGGTTTTCGATAAACACCGGGGCAAGACGCTTATCCAGAGGCCAAGTCTTGGCATAGTGCTGCCCGTGGCGAAACAAGCCAAAAAAACTCACAGGGCGATTCTCAGGACCAGACATGGCTTACCTCAACTTTACATATAAAACTTAAAAAAATTGTGCAAAACACCAACTATGTATGACAACGTTCAAAAGATTTTGGCAATGAACGCCTCAATCAGGTATTCTGTGCGCACCTGAGGGGCGGTTAGACCCTTTTACCAGGTTAGTCAAATTATCGCATATTCTGCCACTGGCTGAAAATTATGCAAAATGACATAAAATCAAATGTACTTCTCCCATCGTGCCGAAAACAGTGCAAGGCATGATGTTAATCATAAATGTCGATGTCATCCTGCGCTACGCTTTGTGACACACTGACGTTTTTTTAGCCACGTATCATAAAAGGTACTTCCATGTCGAGTAAGTTAGTACTGGTTCTGAACTGCGGTAGCTCCTCTCTGAAATTCGCTATCATTGACGCCGTCAACGGTGATGAATACCTGTCCGGTTTAGCAGAATGTTTCCATCTTCCTGAAGCCCGTATCAAATGGAAAATGGACGGCAGCAAACAAGAGGCCGATTTAGGCGCTGGCGCTGCTCACAGTGAAGCGCTGAACTTTATCGTTAACACTATTCTGGCACAAAAACCAGAACTGTCTGCACAGCTGACCGCAATCGGCCATCGCATCGTTCACGGTGGTGAGAAATACACCAGTTCCGTGGTTATCGATGACTCCGTTATCCAGGGAATTAAAGACTCCGCCTCTTTCGCTCCGCTGCATAACCCTGCGCACCTGATCGGTATCGCTGAAGCGCTGAAATCTTTCCCTCATCTGAAAGACAAAAACGTTGCCGTATTCGACACCGCTTTCCATCAGACCATGCCGGAAGAATCTTACCTCTATGCCCTTCCGTACAACCTGTACAAAGAACACGGCGTACGTCGCTACGGCGCACACGGCACCAGCCACTTCTATGTGACTCAGGAAGCGGCGAAACTTCTGAACAAACCGGTTGAAGAGCTGAACATCATCACCTGCCATCTGGGCAACGGTGGTTCCGTTTCCGCTATCCGCAACGGTAAATGCGTTGACACCTCCATGGGTCTGACCCCGCTGGAAGGCCTGGTTATGGGTACCCGCTCTGGCGATATCGACCCGGCAATCATTTTCCATCTGCACGATGCCCTGGGCATGAGCGTAGATGCAATCAATAAGATGCTGACCAAAGAGTCCGGTCTGCTCGGCCTGACCGAAGTGACCAGCGACTGCCGCTACGTTGAAGACAACTACCAGGAAAAAGCGGATGCGAAACGTGCAATGGACGTTTACTGCCATCGCCTGGCAAAATACATCGGCTCCTACACCGCGCTGATGGACGGTCGTCTGGACGCCGTGGTGTTCACCGGCGGTATCGGTGAGAACGCAGCGATGGTACGCGAACTGTCTCTGGGCAAACTGGGCGTACTGGGCTTCGAAGTTGATCACGAACGTAACCTGGCAGCCCGTTTCGGCAAGTCTGGCTTCATCAACAAAGAAGGCACTCGCCCGGCTGTCGTCATTCCGACCAACGAAGAGCTGGTCATCGCGCAAGACGCCCACCGTCTGACCGCCTGATTCCACACCGCCAGCGATAACCCTAAATAATTCGAATTGCAGGAAGGCGGCAACGCAGAGAATCCCCAGGAGCGTACGAGTAGTACGTAACTGGGGTGAGCGACAAATCTGTCTGAAACAGATTTGAACGCCGTGTATGGCGGCCCGTAAGGGCGAGGCTCATGGATGAGCCAAGTAACAAAGCTAACGCACATGCAACTTGAAGTATGACGGGAAGCTGGTGGTGCAGTTTTGTCTCCCGCCTGATACAGGCGGTAACGAAAGAGGATATATCGTGTCCCGTACAATTATGCTTATCCCTACCGGAACCAGCGTCGGCCTGACCAGCGTCAGCCTCGGTGTTGTCCGTGCTATGGAACGCAAAGGCGTTCGCCTGAGCGTGTTTAAACCCATCGCTCAACCGCGCGCCGGTGGCGATGCGCCAGACCAGACCACTACCATCATTCGCGCGAACTCCGGTCTGCCAGCCGCAGAACCGTTGAAGATGAGCCACGTTGAGTCGCTGCTCTCCAGCAACCAGAAAGACGTGCTGATGGAAGAGATCATCGCCAACTACCACGCCAACGCTCAGGATGCCGAAGTGGTACTGGTTGAAGGTCTGGTCCCGACTCGTAAGCATCAGTTTGCCCAGTCTCTGAACTACGAAATCGCTAAAACGCTGAACGCTGAAATCGTTTTCGTCATGTCCCAGGGTACTGATACCCCGGAACAGCTGAACGAGCGCGTCGAACTGACTCGCAGCAGCTTCGGCGGCGCGAAAAATACCAATATTACCGGCGTTATCGTCAACAAGCTGAACGCGCCGGTTGACGAACAGGGCCGCACTCGTCCTGACCTGTCTGAAATCTTTGACGACTCTTCTAAAGCGAAAGTTGTGAAGATCGATCCGGCTCAGCTGCAGAAAGGAAGTTCGTTACCGGTTCTGGGCGCAGTGCCGTGGAGCTTCGATCTGATCGCTACTCGTGCGATTGATATGGCGCATCACCTGAACGCCACCATCATCAACGAAGGTGATATCAATACCCGCCGCGTGAAGTCCGTGACCTTCTGCGCCCGTAGCATCCCGCACATGCTGGAGCACTTCCGCGCGGGCTCTCTGCTGGTGACTTCCGCAGACCGTCCTGACGTGCTGGTCGCCGCCTGCCTGGCTGCGATGAACGGCGTGGAAATCGGCGCCATTCTGCTGACCGGCGGCTATGAAATGGACGAGCGCATCAGCAAACTGTGTGAACGTGCTTTCGCTACCGGCCTGCCGGTATTTATGGTCAACACCAACACCTGGCAGACCTCCCTGAGCCTGCAGAGCTTCAACCTGGAAGTTCCGGTTGACGATCACGAGCGCATCGAGAAAGTTCAGGAATACGTGGCTAACTATATTAACGCCGACTGGATCGAATCTCTGACCGCAACTTCTGAGCGCAGCCGTCGTCTCTCCCCGCCAGCCTTCCGCTATCAGCTCACCGAGCTGGCGCGTAAAGCAGGCAAGCGCGTGGTTCTGCCGGAAGGCAACGAACCGCGTACCGTAAAAGCGGCGGCTATCTGCGCCGAGCGCGGGATCGCAACCTGTGTTCTGCTGGGGAACCCGGATGAAATCACCCGCGTTGCCGCCTCTCAGGGCGTCGAACTGGGTGCCGGTATCGAAATCGTCGATCCAGAAGTGGTTCGTGAAAGCTACGTGGCTCGCCTGGTCGAACTGCGTAAGAGCAAGGGTATGACCGAAGCGGTTGCCCGCGAGCAGCTGGAAGATAACGTGGTTCTCGGCACGCTGATGCTGGAACAGGACGAAGTCGACGGTCTGGTCTCCGGCGCGGTTCACACCACCGCCAACACCATCCGTCCACCGCTGCAGCTGATCAAAACTGCCCCGGGCAGCTCTCTGGTCTCTTCCGTGTTCTTCATGCTGCTGCCGGAACAGGTTTACGTTTACGGCGACTGCGCGATCAACCCGGATCCGACCGCTGAACAGCTGGCTGAAATCGCTATCCAGTCTGCGGACTCGGCGATTGCCTTCGGCATCGAGCCGCGCGTTGCGATGCTCTCCTACTCCACCGGCACCTCTGGCGCAGGCAGCGATGTAGAGAAAGTACGTGAAGCAACTCGTCTGGCGCAGGAAAAACGTCCTGACCTGATGATCGATGGCCCGCTACAGTACGATGCTGCGGTAATGGCCGACGTAGCGAAGTCCAAAGCGCCGAACTCTCCGGTTGCCGGCCGCGCTACCGTGTTCATCTTCCCGGATCTGAACACCGGTAACACCACTTACAAAGCCGTACAGCGCTCTGCCGACCTGATCTCCATCGGGCCGATGCTGCAAGGAATGCGTAAGCCGGTGAACGACCTGTCCCGCGGCGCGCTGGTTGACGATATCGTCTATACCATCGCCCTGACCGCGATTCAGTCTTCTCAGCAACAAGCATAATCTGCCTGTAGCGTGAAAAAAGGCGACCATCTGGTCGCCTTTTTATTTACAGCAGCTCCCGCGCCGCCGAAACAATGTCATACGCCGTCAGGCCATACTCCTTCTGCAAGAAATCCTGCGTTCCCACCTGACCGTAACGCTCTTTTACCCCCACGCGACGCATCGGTACCGGACAGTTTTCCACCAGCACCTCCGCCACCGCAGAGCCGAGTCCGTTATGAATACTGTGGTTTTCGCAGGTCACAATACGCCCGGTTTTTTCGGCATAGTTCTTCACCAGCATGCGATCTATAGGCTTCAGGGTAAACATATCAATTACCGCCGCGCTGACTCCTTCTTGCTCAAGCTGACGGGCCGCCTCCAGCGCTTCCGTTACCATAATCCCGTTGGCAATCAGCGTGATATCTTCACCTTCGCGCAGCACATTACCTTTGCCAATGGTAAACGTTGCCCCTTCGGCATAGACGCTCGGCGCCTGTTTGCGGATCGTACGTACCCAGTAGAAGCCCTCGAGATCGATAAGCTGACGGAGAATATCCTCAAACATCACCGCATCGGTCACTTCCAGCACTATCGAATGCGCCAGACCGCGGACAATCCCCATATCTTCAAACGACATATGGGTTCCGCCGTTATGGCAGGCGGTAATCCCCGCGTCAGAGGCAATCACCTTGACGTTATTGCGCTGATAATCCAGTGACATAAACAGCTGGTCGAAACAGCGGCGGCTGGCAAACGCGGTAAAGGTGTGCACAAACGGCTTGCGTCCGGTCAACGATAGTCCGGCGGCGGTGCCAACCACGTTGGCTTCCATAATGCCGCAGTTGATGACGTGTTGGGGATACTCCCGCGCCACGCTGTCCATCGCCATCGAGCTCATCAGGTCCGCTTCCAGAGCGATAATCGGGCTCCCGTCGGCAATCTGCTGCGCCACAAATCCGGCATACACTTTGCGCATCTCAATAGCGTCTTTTTGTCCTGCGGGTGCAACCTTAATCATGTTCGGCCTCCAGTTGGCGAATAGCCTCGTTTAGCGTCTCTTTCATCTCGCCCGTCAGGCGCAAATGGTGGTTGTTGCTGAGATTTTCGAGATACGCCACGCCCTGGCCTTTCACGCTATCGAGAATGACTACCCTCGGCCGCGCATCGGCGGGCGGAACGGGCTGTACCGCAGCCAGCAGCCCGGCAATGTCATCGCCTTTTACGATAACGGCGTCAAAACCAAAGGCGCGGAATTTATCTTCCAGATTGAAAGCGCGAATGATTTCGTCCAGCTTGCCGTCAAGCTGGAGCTTGTTCCAGTCAACAAACACGGTCAGGTTATTCAGGCGATGATGGGCAATAAACTGGAATGCCTCCCAGCACTGGCCTTCATTCAGCTCACCGTCGCCAACGATGCAGAATACGCGATTCACACGTCCCGCCAGCTTATGCGACAGCGCTATCCCGGCGGCGATAGAAATCCCCTGCCCCAGCGAGCCGGTAGTGGCGTCCACGCCGCGCGTTTTCAGTCGGTCCGGGTGGCTTGGCAGCCGCGTACCGTTCTGGTTCAGCGTATTCAGCTCCTCTACCGGAAAATATCCCTTAATCGCTAATGTGCTGTACAGCGCCGGGCCGGCATGGCCTTTCGACAGCACAAAGTAGTCTCGATCCGGCCAGTCCGGGTCTGCGGGGTCAATTTTCATCACCGCGCCGTACAGCACCGCCAGGGTTTCCACCACCGACATGCTGCCGCCGTAGTGACCAAAACCAAGATTGGTCAGCGATTTAAGAGTGGCGATGCGGATATCGCGCGCCAGTCTGGTCACTTCTTGCACATTCATGATTTAGCTCCGCTGTTCTCCTGCGCGCCACCGCCCACAGATTTCTTTTTTGCAAAAACGTTGTACGCCACCAACAGCACGAACAACGCCACAATAAGTCCGGTAATCGCATACGGCGACAGATAGCGAGCCAGGTTGCCCAGCACGATACCGACGGCGCCAAAATCAGCATCCGAGAAAGTGGTGTTGGCAAAGCCAATCGCTCCCAGCACCGGCAGCAGGAGCACCGGCAGGAAGGTGATCAGCAGACCATTAGCAAACGCGCCGATCATCGCCCCGCGCCGTCCACCGGTGGCATTGCCGAACACGCCTGCGGTCGCCCCGGTAAAAAAATGCGGCACCACGCCCGGCAGAATCAGCACCCACTTAAACTGCCCGCAGAGAAATAGCCCGACCAGGCCACCAAGGAAGCTAAACAGGAAGCCAATCAGCACCGCATTTGGCGCATAGGGATACACCACCGGACAGTCCAGCGCCGGACGGGCATTAGGCACCAGCTTTTCCGAAAATCCGGTAAAGGCCGGTACGATCTCCGCGAGGATCAGACGTACCCCTTGCAGAATGATAAATACCCCGGCCGCGAAGGTAATCGCCATAATGATGGCGTAAACCAGGTAGTTCTGACCGCCGCTGAAGGTGCTCTCAACGTATTCCCGGCCAGCGCTTACCGCCATAATCAGGTAGATAATCATCATGGTCAGCGAAATAGAGATGGAGCTGTCGCGCAGGAAGCTCAGATTTTTAGGCAGGTTCATCTCTTCGGTTGAACGAGAACCTTTACCACAGACGCTACCAATCCACCCCGAAAGCACATATCCCAGGGTACCGAAGTGGCCGAAAGCGATATCATCGGTACCGGTAATACGCTTCATATAGCGCTGGGCCAGCGCCGGGAAAAACGCCATCACCAGCCCGAGGATCAGGGAGCCGGTAAAGACCAGCCCAATGCCTTCAAAGCCCGCCACGGTAAGAATCACGCCAATCATACAGGCCATGTAAAAAGTATGATGGCCGGTCAGGAAGATGTACTTAAGGCGCGTAAACCGGGCGACCAGAATATTTGCTACCATGCCAAACGCCATAATCAGCGCGGTTGAAGCACCATATTTTTCCAGCGCAATAGAAACAATCGCTTCATTATTAGGAATAATTCCCTGAATATTAAAAGCGTGCTCAAACATTCCGCCCAGTGGGTTTAGCGAGCCAACTAATACCGTCGCGCCACCGCCGAGAACAATAAAGCCGAGAATAGTTTTAATCGTTCCTTTGACAACATCGGAAAATGATTTCTTTTGCGCCACCAGGCCAATCAATGCAATTAAACCGACCAGCACAGAAGGTACTTTTAGAATATCAACAACAAAATTCAGCGTTTCAAGGATAAACATATCCGCCTCGCTATAAATAGTTATTGTCTGGCGAACCACGCGCGCAGCTGCGCTTCGAGTTCATTAATATCGATGATGTTGGTAATCACCACCAGCTGGCTTTCCGGTACGCTGGCGCTGGCGGCAATATCTTTTGCCATCACAAATAAATCTGCCGCGCCAGGGGTCGCCGATGACAGATCGGAGTGCTCCACCTCGGCCTCAATATCAAGTTTTTTAAGCACCTTTTTAATATTCATCTCAACCATAAAACTACTGCCCAGGCCAGAACCGCAAATTGCCATAATTTTCATTGTTATCACCTTTTTTGGGTAGAGTACGTCCGCATTACGCTGACGCGTAATGTGTTATTAGTCGGATAATAAAATTGAATCAGAAACGTGCGATGATTGTTTTAATCTCCTCGAGGCTTAAAGCCTGATGTAATTTATTCATATCTTCGTCGCTGGAAAATAATTCCGCCAGCGCAGAGATCATTTCGATATGGCTATGTTTATCCGGCGCCGCAAGCATAATGATAATATCAACCGGGTCGAACTCCTCAGCGCCAAAGGCCACGCCCTGTTCCAGTTTCAACAACGATAACCCTAAGCCCTTCGCCCCCTCCTCTGGCCGCGCATGCGGCATCGCCAGACCCGGAGCCAGCACATAGTACGCCCCCAGCCGGTGGTGCTGCTCCACGATAGCTTTGACGTATTCAGGTTTAATCACGCCAGCCTCAAGCAGCGGTCGAGCACAGATATCCAGCGCCTGTTGCCAGGTTTCGACATTCTGTCGCAGCGCGATGGTGGCGTCAGATAGCCATGTGTTGAGCATTTTGTCCCTCTTCTGTTAGCAAAAGATGGGCAAACTTTATGCAAGCAGGCAAGAGTTATCTGCGAGAGCGATCACAAAGATAGCGCTATCAACAGATAACATTCAGATTTGTGATAGCGCTATCAATTCGCAATCATCATATGAAAACGCAGCAAAAACCCCCTTTTAAGGCGTATACTCGCTGACACGTGAAGTAATGGATGATAATAAAAACGTCTGTTTAGCAGGAACATGTATGTCTCTTACCCGAAAACGACGTAGTACCGGCAAAGTCACGATCGCCGATGTTGCCCAGCTGGCTGGTGTCGGTACGATGACCGTGTCCCGCGCGCTTCGCACGCCGGAGCAGGTTTCCGAGAAGCTACGTGAAAAAATCGAAGCGGCGGTGCAGGAGCTGGGCTACATGCCTAATCTCGCCGCCAGCGCGCTGGCGTCTGCCTCGTCAAGAACCATCGCCATGGTGGTACCGAATCTTGCCGAAGCGGGCTGTTCGGCGATGTTTGCCGGACTTCAGCAGATCCTACAGCCAGCGGGTTATCAAATCATGCTGGCGGAATCGCAGCACCGTCTGGAGCAGGAAGAAAAGCTGCTGGAAACGCTGCTCGCCTCTAATATTGCGGCCGCCATTCTGCTGAGCGTTGAACACAGCGATACCGTACGAAACTGGCTGAAGAACGCCTCAATTCCAGTAGTGGAGATGGGCGCGATGCGCGCCGACCCCATCGACATGAATATCGGCATTGATAACGTGGCGGCGATGTTCGAACTGACGGAGATGCTCATCCACCGTGGCTATCAGAATATTGGCCTGCTGTGCGCTAATCAGGAACAGTGGATTTTTCAGCAGCATTTACAGGGTTGGTACAAAGCGATGCTGCGCCATCATATGTCGCCTAACCGGGTAATTAACGCCGCGCTGCCTGCCAACTTTTCTACCGGCGCTTCACAGCTGCCGGAGTTTTTGCTGGCCTGGCCGGAACTGGATGCTCTGGTATGCGTTTCCGATGAGCTGGCATGCGGAGCGCTGTATGAATGCCAGCGTCGGCGCATTAAAGTGCCTGATGATTTAGCCGTCGTCGGCTTTGGGGACAATGATGTGAGCCGGGTCTGCCAGCCGCCGTTAACCACAATGGCGGTCCCGCACCAGAAGATTGGCATCGAAGCCGGTCGGGCCCTTCTGGAGCGTCTTAATGAGGGAAACTGGAGCGACAGAAGGCCTATCGCCTCCAGCTTATGTATGCGGGATAGCTGCTAAAAGCTACTCCGCCTCTTCCTCTTTTTCGGTTTTTGCCGACTCATTATTGGCATTGCGGGTCATCCACAGGGCCAGCGCTTTCAGTGAATCAGGGGTGAACTCATCGCAGCGGGCGGTGATCTCTTCCGGCGTCAGCCAGCACACTTCGCTCACCTCTTCTTCCTGCAGAGCAAACGGCCCGTGCGATACGCAGCTGAACAGACTGCCCCAGACGCGGCAATGCTTATCTTCGTAGTAGAATTGCCCGTGGTCAGCGAACGGCACTCCGGCAATACCGAGCTCCTCTTCCGCTTCACGGCGCGCAGACTCCAGCATTTGCTCATCAGCCTGCACCACGCCGCCGGCGGTAGCGTCCAGCATTCCCGGATGGAAATCTTTAGTTTCGGTACGACGCTGCACCAGGATTTTGCCCATCCCATCATGAACAACAATGTAGGTCGCGCGGTGACGCAAACACTCAGCACGCATCTGTTCGCGGCTGGATTGTGCTATCACCTCATTGTTTTCATTAACAATATCGACCCATTCTGTGCTTGCCAAATGATTCTGTTCCGCCATCAGGAAACCTTACTTTTTTAAAGCGCTCTCGCGGCGCGTATATTCGGTTGAGGGGTAAATTACGGGTAAATTGCGACCTCTGCAATAACCTGATGATCATCAAGTGCTAAAACCTGCAATTGCCCACCGTTCAGAAGCCCGTAGCTGGCGGTATATCCCCCTTTAGGGATACTGACCGAGCCGGGGTTGAAGAGAAAAATCTCGCCGCGTTTCTCGGCTACCGGAATATGAGTATGGCCGTAAGCCAGCACATCGCCAGCGGCAAGCGGAGGCAAATTCTCAGGGCTGTACAGATGTCCGTGGGTCAAAAACAGGCGGGCTCGCTCGAGCAAAACCTGCTGCCAGGGAGCGGTGATGGGGAAATGGAGCAGCATCTGATCGACCTCGCTGTCGCAGTTGCCGCGTACGGCAATCACCCGCTCCGCCACACTATTTAGCTTCTCAGCAACCTGGGCGGGAGCATAGCCTTCGGGAAGGGCGTTGCGCGGCCCGTGATTGAGTACATCGCCAAGGACAACCAGCCACTGCGCCCCACTCCGTGCGAACAGTTCAAGAACGCGTTCGGTGGCGGGCAGCGAACCGTGGATATCCGAGGCAAACATCAGCTTCATACATTTCATCTCCACGCATAACGAGATGCCTATGATAACGGAAGCGCTGAGGGTTATCAGCCCGCTCGTTTGGCTGAGAGTGCGACGTAGCGCTGAACCGATGCGCGCTGCCACTGAAAAGTAGCGTAATCCGCCAGCGCCGCGGGGACCTCATCGCCGTTAAGCACAAGTCGATTGATCATTAACGCCAGGTCGGTATCGGCAATAGACCACTCGCCAAATAAATTCTGCCCGCCATGGGACAGCAGCACGCCAGCGATTTCAAACAGTTTCGCGGCGCTTTTTTGCCCGGATTCGCTAAGCTGAGGTTTCTTTGCTCCGCCAAAGACCACGTCTGTTGAGCGCTCTTCCCGAATCGGCATCAAATCGCTACGCAGCCACGCCTGTATCTGACGCGCCCGCGCGCGCTTTTGCAGGTCATGTGGATAAAGCCTCTCCCACTCCGGCGGCGCAAAGCGCTCATCGAGATATTCAGTAATCGCGGAAGATTCACTCAGGGAGAACTCGCCAATCTCCAGCAACGGCACGCGTCGCGTCGCGCTGTAGCCTTTCCAGACATCTTGCAGATGCTCGCTGCGGTCGAGGTTGACGGTTTTCAGGCTAAAAGGCAGGCTCTTTTCCTGCAGGGCAACGTAAACGGACATCACATACGGCGAGAAAAAATCGGCATCGGACCACAGGGTAATAGCGGGCTGGCTCATAGCTTCCTCAATGGCTAAGGTAATGGGGCGATGAGTCAACATATCCTGTCTTTTCGGCGAAGTCACTTGCCGCCGCCATGGGATTTTGCATTTCTCTTAAGCTGCAGGTTTTACCGGAAAAAAGCCATCTCACGGCGAGCCAAACTGCGAATCGTCCAGCTTCACCTATACTCAAAAGGTTTGCGACCTGTGATGGCGGGAGATTCCATGATCGATCTTTACTACGCACCCACCCCTAACGGCCACAAAATTACGCTTTTCCTTGAAGAGGCACAGCTGGCCTACCGTCTACTCCGCGTCGACATCAGTAAAGGAGAGCAGTTTCAACCGCAGTTTCTCGCCATCTCACCGAATAACAAGATCCCGGCGATCGTTGACCATGATCCGGTTGACGGCGGCGGCCCGTTAAAACTGTTTGAATCCGGGGAGATCCTGCTGTATCTGGCAGAAAAAACCGGCCAGCTACTGAGTGGTGAATTCCGTGAGCGCCACATGACGTTACAGTGGTTGTTCTGGCAGGTTAGTGGACTAGGGCCGATGCTCGGTCAGAATCACCATTTCAATCATTTCGCTCCGCAGGCGGTTCCCTACGCCATTGAGCGCTATCAGGTAGAAACACAGCGTCTTTATGGCGTCCTCAATCGGCGCCTTGGCGAGAGCCCCTGGCTTGGCGGAAACCATTACAGCATCGCCGATATAGCCTGCTGGCCGTGGGTTAATGCGCATCAGCGCCAGCGCATCGATCTGGCCCTGTATCCGGCGGTACACAACTGGTTTGAACGCATTCGCCAGCGCCCGGCCACCGTTGAGGCGCTGCTGAAAACTGAAGCTCATTAACCCCCTGCTCGCCCGGGAAGCTTTGATGTATGATTGCGGAAATAATTACACGGAGGAAGCCTGCCATGTCACAACCAGACGCTATTATTCGAATTAAGAACCTGCGCCTGCGTACTTTTATCGGAATTAAAGAGGAAGAGATCGCCAACCGCCAGGACGTGGTGGTCAACGTCGCTATCCACTATCCGGCGGAGAAATCACGCAACAGCGAAGATATTAACGACGCGCTGAACTACCGCACCATCACCAAACGCATTATTAGCCACATTGAGAATAACCGTTTCTCTCTACTGGAAAAATTAACTCAGGATGTACTCGACATCGCACGCGAACATCACTGGGTCACATATGCTGAAGTAGAGATCGATAAACTACATGCACTGCGCTACGCCGATTCAGTATCCATGACCATGAGCTGGAGGCGTTAGACGCATCTTAGGGAGGCGCGATGAACGTTCTGCTTACTGGCGGTACCGGCCTGATTGGCCGACATTTGATACCTCGGCTACTTGAACTGGGGCATCATGTTACGGTTTCGACGCGCAGCCCTGAAAAGGCAAAAACCCGCCTCGACTCTCGCGTCACTCTGTGGCGCGATTTCGAGCATCAGGCAAACCTTAACGGCTTTGACGCCGTCATTAACCTCGCAGGCGAGCCCATCGCCGACAAACGCTGGACGGTAGAGCAGAAACAGCGCCTTTGCCACAGCCGCTGGGATATCACCCAAAGGCTGGTCAAGTTAATCAACGCCAGCGATAATCCACCCTCGGTGCTGATTAGCGGTTCCGCCACCGGCTATTATGGCGATTCCGGCGAGGTCGTGGTCACCGAGGAAGAACCGCCGCATAACGAGTTTACCCACAAACTTTGCGCCCGCTGGGAGCAAATTGCCTGCGAAGCGCAGAGCGAACGCACCCGCGTTTGCCTGCTGCGAACCGGGGTGGTGCTTGCTCCGCGAGGCGGTATCCTGGCCAAAATGACGCCGGCATTTAAACTTGGTCTCGGCGGCCCTATTAGCAGCGGCAGGCAGTATCTGCCCTGGATCCATATCGACGACATGGTCAACGGCATTCTGTGGCTGCTGGATAACGACCTGCGCGGACCGTTTAATATGGTCTCCCCTTATCCGGTGCGCAACGAGCAGTTCGCCCACGCGCTGGGGCATGCGCTCAATCGTCCTGCTATTTTTCGCGTCCCGGCGGCGGCGATTCGCCTGCTGATGGGCGAGTCTTCCGTTCTGGTACTCGGCGGCCAGCGCGCGCTGCCAAAAAGGCTGGAAGCCGCCGGCTTTGGCTTTCGGTGGTATGACCTGGAAGAAGCGCTTGCGGATGTACTCAAGTAGTTCAGAACCAGCAGGGAGATCGTAGCGAGCTCCCTGATTTATTATGATATGGAACCCGCCTCGCAACGCTCGCCAATTCCCCATCCTGTGTCGCCTTAACTGTGAATCTCATTCCAGTGATATGCCTTTCACTCTGCCATAACCCCTGTGTGTAATTTAACATCATCAAACCGTTGACATTCGTCAACGATCTATTCATATTACCAGGACTAATTAATGAAGGAACATCCGGATAAACATATCAGAGCAGCTATTGACTACGCGCTGGCACGAGGCTGGATTTTTATCACTGGCGGCAAAAGCGCTCACTGTTTTGGCAGGTTGATGTGCGGGACGGCCCGGCACCGGGAACATATGATGAGCATCTGGTCAACGCCTGCGGTACCCATTAACCACGCCAGGCAAATTATCAGAATGGTCGACCGCTGCCAGCCGCCTGCCTCAGGTCAGATTAACCACAAGAAGGATTAAACGATGGCGCTGTATAATTTTACGCTCACTCTCTCCGGCGTTACTGCTCGTACCGTGGGTCTGGAAGATGCGCTATATGCCGCAGGCTGCTCTGACGCCCTGGTCTGTTTTTACGGAACGGCGGTCTATCTGGAGTTCGATCGCGAAAGCGACTCTCTCGATCAGGCTATTCTGTCAGCCATTGCTGATATCGAATCCACTCCGGCTCTGAATGCGCGAGTCGAATCCGTCGATTCCGCGCTGGTAGGGTTAAGCGATATTGCTGAACTCACCGGCCTGACGCGACAGGCCGTCGCCTTATTGAAAGATGGCGCACGAGGATCGGGCCAGTTTCCGGGACCGGTGCAGCGCGTAAAAGGCAATTCGCCGCTGTGGCGCTGGAAAACCATCGTTGGCTGGCTGGTAACGGAGGGACGGCTTGCCGAAGACTCACCGCTGGTGGCCCACGCCGAAGTGCTGGACGATCTCAATCTGGCGCTGCAGCTGAGGGCTACGCGACAGAGCAAAACCGTGCTGCATTATCTTCACGGGCTCGAAAATCAGCAGCAGTCTTCGCTGACGGCTGGCTAACCCTGTTTTCTGAGGCCATACAACCCGGTGCCTTATGGTGTTAAGGTGGCTAAACAATTCATCTTTATGGCCTGCTTTATGATTACGCTTACCACCCCGCGCCTGCGCCTCTCGTCGTTTAACGCATCCGACTGGCCTTTTTTCCTGCGTTTACGACGGGATCCGCAAGTGATGCGTTACATGGGCGAGGTTCTTAACGAGTCAGCGCTGCGGACTGTGTTTGAGTTACGCTGCGCTGACTCTGGCGTATTCGTACTGCGTGACGTCAGCGGCGCGGCGATTGGCGATATCGGCCTGCGTATCAGCAGCAAAAACCCGCACGAAGCGGATGTTGGATACGCCCTTCTGCCCGAGGCTCAGGGAATGGGATACGCCAGCGAAGCGCTGAAGGCGGTTTGCGACTACGGCTTTAGCCAGCTCGGCGTTCACGCGATAAACGCCTGGGTGCTGGGCAACAACCTCGGCTCTTCCCGACTGCTGGAAAAACACGGTTTCATTCGCATTCAGGTGCTTGAAAAAGCTTATCATCTGAATGGAGTGGATTATGACGACTGGGTATACCGGCTGGAACGTTAGCCTTCCCGGCGGCGGATGTTCCGCCGGGACATGGGCAGCTTTTACTTCAAAGAGCCTTTCAGGAACTGCTGCAGGCGCTGACTTTTTGGATTGCCGAAGACGTCGTCAGGGTGCCCTTCTTCTTCTATCTTCCCCTGATGCAGGAAGATCACGTGCGAAGAGACGTGGCGGGCAAAGCCCATCTCATGGGTGACCACAACCATGGTTTTCCCCTCCTCCGCCAGCTGCTGCATAATACGCAGAACCTCGCCAACCAGTTCAGGATCAAGCGCCGAGGTGGGCTCATCAAACAGCAGTACATCAGGTTCCATTGCCAGCGCGCGGGCAATTGAAACGCGCTGCTGCTGGCCGCCGGAGAGATGCACCGGATATTTAATCTGCTGGCGTTCGTCAATACCCACCTTCGCCAGGTATTTTTCCGCCCGTTCGCGCGCTTCCGGTTTGCTTAGCCCCAGCACCTGAATTGGCGCTTCCATCACGTTTTCCAGCACCGTCATGTGGCTCCACAGGTTGAAATGCTGGAACACCATCGTCAGACGAGTGCGCAACAGACGCAGCTGGTTCTTATCAGACACCTTTAACTGACCGTCTTTATCGCGGACCAGGCCAATGTTTTGCCCATTAACAACAATCGTCCCTTCGCTGGGTTTTTCAAGAAAGTTAATGCAGCGCAAAAAGGTGCTTTTCCCGGAACCGGATGAGCCAATAATACTGATCACATCTCCGGCTTTCGCCCGCAGTGAGACGCCTTTCAGTACCTCATGCTCGCCGTAGCGTTTATGCAGATCGATTACATTTAATTTATTGTCGGACATGGCGTTCTCAGTGCGTCGAAGAAGGTTTGATATGCTGCAGCCAGCGCTTTTCCGCCCTGCGGAACAGGCTAATCAACACATACGAAATAATTAAATAGAGTACTGCGGCAATACCAAAGGCGGTAAACGGCTGGTAGGTTGCCGAGTTAATATCGCGGGCAATTTTCAGCAAATCCGGCACCGTGGCGGTAAAAGCCAGCGCGGTGGAGTGCAGCATCAAAATCACTTCATTGCTGTACGCAGGTAGAGCAATCCGCAACGCGGAAGGCAAAATAATGCAGCGATACATTTTCACCGATGAAAAGCCGTACGCCCGCGCGGCCTCAATCTCTCCGGCCGGCACCGAACGAATCGCGCCGGCGAAAATCTCCGTGGTATAAGCGCAGGTATTCAGCGTCAGCGCCAGCACGGTACAGTTCAGGCCGCTGCGGAAGAAAGCGTTCAGCAGTTCAGTCCCCTTAACGACTTCCAGCGTGTACATCCCGGAATAGAACACCAGCAGCTGCACATACAGCGGCGTGCCGCGAAAGACGTAGGTAAAAAGCCAGATTGGAAACTGGATAAATTTATTGCTCGATACCCGGCCTATCGCCAGAAAAACCGCGAGTATGCCGCCCATCACCACTGAAGAGATCAGCAGCCAGAGCGTAATCGCCACCCCGGTAAAGCGGTAGCCGTCGGTCCACAGCAGAGATTTCCAGTACTCCTGAATAATTTCAATCACAGGTCAGCCCTCTTCACGCCTACAGAATAACGGCGTTCGAGCATGAGCAGCACACCATTGGAAACCGTGGTAAATACGAGATAAATCAGGCCGCAGACGATAGCGAAGTAGAACGGCTCCCAGGTGCTTTTACCCGCCAGCTGGGTTGCCTTCACCACATCTTCCAGCCCCAGCAGTGAGACCAGCGCGGTCGCTTTGAGGATAACCTGCCAGTTGTTGCCTATTCCTGGCAGCGCGTAGCGCATCATTGCCGGGAACAGAATGCGACGAAAGGTTTGCCCGCCGCTGAAACCAAAAGCCGTAGCCGCTTCAATATGCCCCTTCGGCACCGCCAGGAAAGCTCCACGGAAAGTTTCGGTGAAGTAGGCGCCATAAATAAAGCCCAGCGTGATGATCCCCGCCACCATTGGGTCGATATCGAACTGCGCCAGGCCAAGCGCATCGGTCACGCCGTTAAGCGCAATCTGCAGCCCGTAGAAAATCAGCAGCATCAGCACCAGATCGGGTACGCCGCGGATTAAGGTGGTGTAACCTTCAAAAATCAGCGCTAAAAGACGATTGCTGGAAAGTTTCGCCCCGGCGCCCGCCAGGCCGATAAGCACCGCCAGAACGACCGAGCTTAACGCCAGCTCAAGGGTGACCAGCGCGCCCTGAAAAATAACCTGTGAAAACCCGTACAGCATGCTGTCTGCCCTGTCTGTCATCTGCCATCGCGCGCCGAGTGACGCGCAATGGGGTACGCGTGATGATTAGTCGCCGTACACGTTAAAATCGAAATATTTCTTCGCCAGTTTGTCGTAAGTGCCGTCCTGGCGCATCTCGGCAAAGGCTTTATTCAATGCTTCACGCAGCTCGTTGTCTTCTTTGCGCAGCCCCATACCGGTGCCGACGCCAAACAGCTTCACGTCTTTAATCGACGGACCGCCGAACTGATAATCTTTGCCGATCGGCTGTTTGAGGAAACCTTCGCTGGCGGCAACTTCATCCTGAAAGGCTGCATCAATACGTCCGGCGGTCAGGTCGGAATAGATATTGTCCTGCCCCTGATAAGAAACGATTTCAATCCCCTTCGGCGCCCAGTGTTCATTACCGTAGGTTTCCTGAGTCGTCCCCTGCAGAACGCCAACGCGTTTACCTTTCAGCTTCGCAAGGTCTGGCGTGATGTCGCTGCCTTTTTTCACCACCAGACGAGAATCAGCCGCGTAAAGTTTGTCGGTGAAAGCAATTTCCTGCTGGCGTTTTTCAGTAATCGACAGCGAAGACATAATGGCGTCGATTTTCTTCGCTTTTAAAGATGGGATCAGCGCATCGAGCGGGTTCTCAATGAAGGTACATTGTGTATTGATACGCTTACATAGCTCTTTCGCCAGTTCGATGTCAAAACCAACCAATTCACCCTGTGCATTCTTCGATTCGAACGGGGCATAAGTAGGATCGGTACCGATGCGGATTTTTTGCGGAATTGCTGCGAATACAGTGGAAACGCTGGAAAGGGCCAGCGCTAAAGAGAGAGACAACGCCAGTTTTTTCATAACTATCCTCAACAGACTGTCATTCTAACGGATTTATTAGAAGTACTTACGGCAGTTATCGTGCCATTATTAGCCCCGGAAAGGCAAAACATTCTACGCTGGAAAGCAAATTTTCTCGCATCAGAAACGCTTAACTATGCAGTTTTTATCGTGCCGCACGGGCTTTCTTGCACCAAATTGATCCATAAAAAACGCGGCCGCACCAATGCTGCACCAATAATGTGCAGCAATACATACGCGTGGCCCGGAGTCCGGGCCACGGGCGTCTTAATCACCGTAAACGTTGAAGTCGAAGTATTTCTTCGCCATTTTGTCATAGGTGCCGTCTTTACGAACTTCAGCCAGCGCTTTATCAAAAGCGGCTTTCAGCTCGCTCTCGTCCTTACGCAGGCCGATGCCGGTACCATCACCGAAGAATTTTTTGTCTTTAACGGAAGGACCGGCAAACGCAAAATCTTTACCGGCGGGTTGCTTGAGGAAACCTTCGCTCGCCGCCACTTCATCCTGCAATGCGGCGTCCAGACGACCAGCGGCGAGGTCTGAGTAGATTAAATCCTGGTTCTGATAAGCCACAACATCCACGCCGTGGCTACGCCAGCGCTCGTTACCATAGGCTTCCTGGGTGGAGCCCTGGAGCACGCCGACGTGTTTACCCTTCAGGGACTCCAGGGTCGGTTGAATTGGCGAGCCCTTGGCGGCGATAAGACGGGAATCAGCCGCGTAAAGCCTGTCAGAGAACGCAATTTCCTGCTGGCGTTTTTCAGTAATCGACAGCGAAGAGATGATGGCGTCGATTTTCTTAGCCTTCAGCGACGGGATCAACGAATCGAAATCGCTACCGACCCAGGTACATTTCACTTTGATACGCGAACAAAGCTCGTTGCCTAAATCAATATCAAAACCCACAAAATCCCCTTTCGCATCCTTAGAAGAGAATGGCGCGTAGGTGGCATCGGTACCAATGCGAATACTCTGCGGCAGCGCGGCGAAGGCGCTGGATGTGCTGCAAATTCCCATCATTAAAGAGAGAGCCAGAACCGTCTTCTTCATAGGTTACCCTTAAGTGTCGTGATGTTGTTATGTGGTGCGTTGTCTTGTTATGTGTACTGCCGACAAAGCTTGTCCGTTTTGTGCTGCATCTTTTATGCCATTTTCTCAGTGCGTGCTGGAAACGGCGTTAAATTTGTTAAATAAAGGTTGCAAGTTTGTCTTAAGAGGGAAGATACCAGCAATAACGGATAAACCGCAGTGCCGGAGCGCAAAAAAACAAATTAAATGTTGAGGATTTGATCGAGGCGACAAAATTGCACTGCGGGAGCGCAGATGTGAATAAAGCGCACTATGTCAGTGCGCCCTACGCCCCCTGCCAGCGGGTAAAGAGCTCTTGCGGAAGGGAAATATCGAACTGATCGATAACGCGATTGACCGTCTGGTTAATCACATCATCAAGGGTCTTTGGGCGATGATAGAAGGCAGGAACCGGCGGCATAATCACCGCGCCCATTTCTGCCGCCTGAACCAATAGACGCAAATGACCAAGGTGGAACGGCGTCTCCCTGACGCAAAGTACCAGCGGACGGCGCTCTTTAAGCACCACGTCTGCCGCCCTGGTTAGCAGCCCATCGGTATAGCTATGAACAATGCCTGAAAGGGTCTTCATTGAGCACGGTAAAATGACCATTCCGGCGGTTTTAAAAGAACCGGAAGAGACGCTGGCGGCGATGTCACGCGCATCGTGCACCACATCGGCTAACCCCTGCACCTCGCGCAGCGAAAAATCCGTCTCCAGCGCCAGCGTCTGTCGCGCCGCCTGGCTTAAAATAAGATGGGTTTCGACATCAGGGACATCGCGCAAAACCTGGAGCAAGCGTACCCCGTAAATTGCGCCGCTGGCGCCAGAAATCCCAATAATGAGTCGCTTCACGATAATTGCCCCCTTACACAATGGCGCAGACTTTGCCGGATTATGCCTCCGGGCGCAACCGCAACGAACTTTCACGCACCACCAGCCGCACCGGCAGCAACAAATTTCGCTCCCCCTCATCGCTTAGCAAGAGGCGGAACGCATCGCGACCAAGCTCACGCTTATCAATCGCCACTGTAGTTAACGGCGGCCAGGCCCAGGCAGCGGCCTCAATGTCGTCAAAACCAACAATCGCCATCTCGTCGGGAACCTTAATACCTTTACGCATACAAACCCGCATAGCCACCAGCGCCGCCATATCGTTATAAGCAAAGATAGCATCCGGCGGCTGCGGCAACGCCAGCAGTTTATCCATCCCCTCGATCAGCGCCTGTTCTATCTCCTTAACCGGCGGAACCTCAACCTTATAATCCGCAGAAAGAGTGATTCCTGCATCAAACAGCGCTTGCTGATACCCTTCTGTGCGCTGACGAATACTGTAATGACGCTGTGAATGGCCAAGTAATGCTATGCGCTTTCTTCCCTGTTCAAGCAGATGACGGGTGGCGATAAAACCGCCGTGATAGTTGTCGGGATTGACGCAGGGGAAATCAGCCGCCCACAGATCAACCAGCGCAACGGGTAGCGCCGTTTTGCTCAGCTCCGCCAGAACCTCCGCTTCCAGATAACCGGCGCCAATAAGCGCATCAGGCTGGTGAAGGGTAATTAACTCGCTAACTGAATCCCCCGGCCCCACGGGCTGGAAGCTCATGGCAATTTCATGTTCTCTACAGGCATCGGCAACGCCGAGCATCACGCTCGAATAGAACGGTAGCGCGCTGGCGATATTGTGTTCCCGGTGCATTAAAAAAAGCAGTCGCTTAATACGCCCGCTGCGTAAGCGGCTGAAATCATAGCCTTCAGCTTCCGCTATTGACAGTATACGCTGGCGAGTCTCTTCGCTAAGCCCTGGCTGTCCTTTCAATGCCCTTGAGACCGCGGCAATCGACACACCGCAGGCCGCTGCAATATCTTTAATTCTGGTCTTTTTTACCATTCCGTTCGTTTTCACCTGATGTACGGGGATTTATACCAATTATCCATACAGTACCCGATCGCCAGCCCGCGCCGCGTATGTCGAGTAAGTACTTTGCCATCTCAGCCGCAAGATCGCTATCTCGCTTGTCAACGCCTGAAAAATGTCCACCGGGCACAAACACATTCGGCTCGAGCGCATTAACGATTATTCACTAAGAATATCTCGCAATAGATGCCCATTCACAATCTGAATATCTTTTTTTACTAAAAAAAATTAATATTTGCGGAAAAAAACCATACCGGACCTCTACCGTACCATTCTGCACACGCAAAATTTCACTTCTGATGGCCTGTAAGAAGAGTTCAACGCTCGCTTTCGGCGTCACTCTCCCGCTCTGCTCAGCGGAACGCCCTCAATGTGAGTACCGCCAACCTCTACTCGTGAAGGCATTCCCGTCTGACTTTTTCTCGTAAAAAGCACGTTTACTTTATTCAATAACAGGCGCTGGCATTGTTGCCACAACAAATAAATGTGACTCAAATCGACATTAAAAATTTATTTTTAGTAAAAATAAAGATCGAAATCACACATGATGAAATGAAGCATGTACCTCAAAAAGCGTTCAGATCTAATCTTTCCATCGCTATACGTTTACTAAAAAAATCAAAATACGTCGTAATGAATTTTGATCCCTAAGACCCTGCTAAGCAAAGAAGGATTGGTTATGGCTACAGTCGATAATCTGGACACTGATGTGCAGATAGTTGATGCGGGCGAAACGCTCTCCACCCGCGAAAAAATAGGCTATGGGCTGGGAGATGCCGGCGGGCATTGCATCTCAGATTTGATCAGCGGCTTTCTACTTTTTTTCTACACCGATGTGTTCGGTCTGAGCCCAGCCATCGTCGGTACGATGTTTTTTACCTTAAGAATTGTTGATGCGGTATCAGACCCGGTTATGGGCGTTATCGCTGACAGAACCCGTAGCCGCTGGGGCCGCTTTCGACCGTGGCAGCTATGGACTGCCGCTCCGCTCGCGGTTATCGGCATCCTGACGTTTACCGTCCCGGAAATGAGCCCAAATATGAAAATCGCCTGGGCCTTCGGCACCTACTTCCTGCTCTCCGTGGGCTATACCGCCAACAACGTCCCCTACTGCGCGCTTATTAACGCCATGACCAACCGTCACGATCAGGTGATGTCCTGCCAGTCCTGGCGCTTCGTCTTAAGCGGTATCGCCGGCTTCCTGGTCTCCGTTGGGCTGCCGTGGATGGTTGAATTTTTTGGCCAGGGTAATCTGGCTAAGGGCTATCAGTACGGCGTGGCCGTGCTCTGCGCCGGCATGATTATGTTTTTACTGTGCTTCTTCTGGGTTAAAGAGCGGATCCCTCTATCGCTTGCCGGAAAATTCACCCTGCGCCAGCATCTGCAAGGACTGCGTAAGAACGACCAGCTACTGCTGATGCTGGTGATGTCCTTTCTGCTGGTCAATATTCTGTGTATTCGCGGCGGTGGCTACATGTACTTTATCTCCTACGCTCTACAGGGGAGCGCAGGCTTTATGTCGCTGTTTTTTGCCATCGTCACGCTGGCTGCGATTATCGGCGCGGTAATCGTTAACCCGCTTTCCCGCCGCGTCGATATGGTCAAACTCTACTTTCACACCAACCTGGTTCTGGTTGTTTTTGGTCTGGCGATGTGGTTCCTGCCCACCGGTCCGCAGCACCAGACGCTCTGGCTGGTCTGTATCCTTACCAACAACATTGTGCTGGGTTTCACCCTACCGCTGCACTTTTCAATCATGGCCTTCGCCGATGATTACGGCGAATGGAAGAACGGCGTGCGCTCTTCAGGTATGAACTTCGCCTTTAATCTCTTTTTTATCAAGCTCTCCTGGGCCTCATCCGGCGGCATTATCAGCCTGCTATTGCTGCTGGTCGCCTACCGTCCTGGCCTGGAAAACCAGACCGCCGCTTCGATTCAGGCCATCACCCTGCTGCAAAGCGTCGTACCCGCGATTTTCCATCTGATTCTGGCTCTGTGCCTGCTGAAGTGCCGACTGAACGGCCCAATGATGAAACGTATCTCTACCGATCTTAACCAAAGACATAGCCAAATCTCCTGAGGTAAACATGATGCAGTCCGATGTAATTGAAGCCGACCTGAACCGAATTACCGTGACCGACCCTTTCCTGGGGGAGTATCAGCGTCTGATTCGCGATGTCGTCATTCCTTATCAGTGGCAAGCGCTGAACGACAACATTCCCGATGCGGAGCCAAGCCACGCGCTGGCCAACTACCGCATTGCCGCGGGATTTGAGGATGGCCAATTTTACGGTATGGTTTTTCAGGATAGTGATGTCACTAAATGGCTGGAGGCGGTTGCCTGGTCGTTAAGCCAAAAACCTGACGCAACTCTGGAACAGACCGCTGACGAAGTGATTGAACTGCTGGCGCAAGCGCAGTGCGAAGATGGCTACTTAAATACGTGGTACACCGTCAAAGAACCGGGTCAGCGCTGGACTAACCTTGCGGAATGCCACGAGCTCTACTGCGCCGGGCATCTTTTTGAAGCCGCGGTCGCTTTTTACAACGCCACCGGTAAACGACGTTTGCTGGAAATTGCCTGCCGCTTTGCCGACTACATTGCTACCGTCTTCGGGCCTAATCCCGGACAGCTTCGCGGCTATCCCGGACACCCGGAAATCGAACTGGCGCTGATGCGCCTGTATGAAGTCACCCGGGAACCCCGCTATCAGGCACTGGCCTGCTTCTTCGTCGAGGAGCGTGGCAAGCAGCCCTACTATTACGATATTGAGTTCGAAAAACGCGGCGGCACCCGGCACTGGATCGGCTGGGGCGACGCCTGGCCGGGAATGATAAAAGATAAAACTTACACTCATGCGCACAAACCGCTCTCCGAACAGCACGAAGCGGTCGGCCATGCCGTACGTTCGGTCTACCTGATGACCGGCCTGGCGCATATCGCCCGCATAACGCGTGACGAAGAGAAACGACAGACCTGCCTGCGAGTCTGGAACAACATGGTACAGCGGCGGATGTATATCACCGGAGGAATCGGCTCGCAGGGGATCGGCGAAGCTTTTACCAGCGACTACGATTTACCCAACGATACTGCCTACGGCGAGAGCTGCGCATCAATTGGCCTGATGATGTTCGCCCGTCGGATGCTGGAAATGAAAGGCGATGCGCACTATGCCGACGTGATGGAACGCGCTTTTTACAATACGGTACTCGGCGGGATGGCGCTGGACGGTAAACACTTTTTTTATGTTAACCCGCTGGAAACTTACCCGAAAAGCATCCCGCATAATCATATTTATGACCATATCAAACCGGTTCGCCAGCGCTGGTTTGGCTGCGCCTGCTGTCCGCCGAACATCGCACGCACGCTGGTGGCAATCGGTCACTACCTGTTTACGCCACGCCGTGACGCGCTGTTTATCAATTTCTACGCCAGGAGCGAAGCGCAGTTCACCATTAACGACCAGCGGCTGATGCTAAAAATCAGCGGTAACTATCCGTGGGATGACGAGGTTAACATCACATTCAGCCACCCGCAGGCCGTTCAGCATACGCTGGCGCTGCGTCTGCCGGAGTGGTGCGAAGCCCCGCTGGTGCTCGTCAACGGGGATGCCGCACAGGGCGAAACGCTGAAAGGCTATCTGCATATTACACGCCAGTGGCGACAGGGAGACGTTATTACGCTGCGTCTGCCGATGACTATTCGCCGCGTCTACGCTAACCCGCTGGTGCGCCACAATGCGGGTAAAGTCGCCATTCAGCGCGGACCGCTGGTTTACTGCCTGGAAGAGGCGGATAACGGTGCCGAACTGCACAATCTGTCGCTGCCGAAAGAGAGCGTACTGCATGCAACCCGGGGCACAGGCTTACTAAAGGACAAAATAGTGCTGCAGGCGGAGGGACTTCGCCTGCTGACCGCGCAGGAGGATAAACCGCTGTACAGCTTCGACCAGCGCCAGACGGAGGTGGAGAAACAGACCTTAACCTTCATTCCATGGTTCAGCTGGGCCAACCGTGGCGAAGGCGAAATGCGGATTTGGCTCAACGAGGCCTGACCTCTATAAACAAAAAGCCCGCGGCCATCAGACCGCGGGCTTTTAACAAATCAAAGGATTACCCTTCGTTGTGCATCTCTAAATTTTCGACTTCGTTCTGCAGCTGAACCGCTTTCGCATCGTCGTTACGCAGGGAGTCGAGATAATCCAGATACTGCTGATCGACATCTTTAGTCACGTAGATACCGTTGAACACCGAGCACTCAAACTGCTGAATATCCGGATTCTCAGCGCGAACCGCGTCAATCAGATCGTCCAGATCCTGGAAAATCAAGCCATCTGCACCGATGATCTGGCGAATCTCATCGACTTCACGCCCGTGAGCAATCAGCTCGTTGGCGGTCGGCATATCGATGCCATACACGTTCGGGAAGCGAATTTCCGGCGCAGCGGAAGCCAGATACACTTTCTTCGCTCCGGCTTCGCGCGCCATTTCGATAATCTGCTCAGAAGTAGTGCCGCGGACGATGGAGTCGTCCACCAGCAGCACGTTCTTATCGCGGAATTCGGCGCGGTTGGCGTTCAGCTTACGGCGCACGGACTTACGGCGCAGCTGCTGGCCCGGCATGATAAAGGTGCGGCCAACGTAGCGGTTTTTAACAAAACCCTGGCGATACGGCTTGTCGAGGATACGGGCAATTTCCAGCGCGATATCGCAGGAGGTTTCCGGAATAGGAATAACCACGTCGATATCCAGATCTTCCCACTCGCGGGCAATCTTCTCGCCAAGCTTCGTGCCCATATTGACGCGGGCGCTGTAAACGGAAATTTTGTCGATGAAGGAGTCCGGACGCGCAAAGTAGACGTACTCGAACAGGCACGGGTTGCTGACCGGGTTCTCTGCGCACTGGCGAGTAAACAGCTGGCCTTTTTCGGTGATATACACCGCTTCGCCAGGCGCTACGTCGCGCAGAAATTCAAAGCCCAGCGTATCCAGCGCCACGCTTTCCGAGGCGACCATATACTCGGTGCGGCCATCGCCGATATCGCGCTTGCCCAGCACCAGCGGGCGGATGCCGTTCGGGTCGCGGAAGGCGACCATACCGTGGCCGATAATCATCGCCACGCAGGCGTAAGCGCCGCGAATCTGACGGTTAGTGGCGGCAATCGCCGCAAAAATGTTGTCTGCTTCCAGCGGATAATTGCGGAAATTGTCCAGCTCGCTGGCGAAGATATTCAGCAGAATTTCGGAATCAGAGGTGGTGTTGATGTGGCGGCGTTTTTCTTCAAACAGCTTTTTACGCAGCTCGTGAGCGTTAGTCAGGTTACCGTTGTGCGCCAACGTAATGCCGTACGGCGAGTTGACGTAAAAAGGCTGAGCTTCGGAGGCGCTGGAGCTGCCAGCCGTCGGGTAACGAACGTGACCAATACCCATATTGCCCTGCATACGCTGCATATGACGAGCTTCAAATACGTCGCTCACCAGTCCGTTCGCCTTACGCAAACGGAAACAGTTGTTCGCATCAATGGTAATGATGCCTGCGGCATCCTGGCCACGATGCTGAAGCACCGTTAACGCGTCATAAATCGACTGGTTTACCGGCATAACACCGGCGATACCGACAATACCGCACATACGTCTTTTCCTCGTTAAGCTACATCCCAACGCTTATGCTTTGGGCAAGAAACTTGACGAGCTCTGCAGATAGTCAAAGAACCATCTGATAACGAAACTGAACTGCGGGATAAGCTCAGACTTTTGCCAGTCTTCGCTTTTCGCCATGCTGGTAAAGCTATCGAGAAAGAACAGAATCGCTGAGACGATTAGTACCCCACGCAGGGCGCCAAAGCAGATCCCTAACACCCTGTCGGTACCCGACAGGCCGGTTTTTTCCACCAGCTGGCCTATCACAAAGTTAACGATAGCGCCGACGATAAGCGTCGCGATAAACAGTATCGCGATAGCAATCCCATTTCGGACCAGTTCGTCTTCAAAGCCCGTGAACCAGACAGCCAGGTAAGTGTAGTAATGACTGGCAACAAAGAAAGCGCATCCCCAGGTTACCAGTGATAAAGCTTCACGAACAAAGCCGCGGATCAGGCTGACCAAAGAGGAAAAACCAATCACCGCAATTATGGCGTAATCAATCCAGACCATATACGTCCCACGATTTTACGCCCTGTCGTCCGGTTCGGGGCGCATTCTAACAGAAAAAGAAAACGTTTGCGTAGGGATTTCCGTGCCCTACATAAATAAAAATGGCGCTGAAAAAACATTCAACGCCATACTGCCTTTCGCCTCTTCAGGGCGCGTCAGACAGGGGTTTCAGCACTCTTCCGTTTTAAAAAAGAGAGCGTTAGTTTGGGCTATAGCCCATGACCACACCGCTGAGTCCCGAAAGCTGCTTCAGTTCACCAAGCTGGCCTTTCAGCTTATCTTTCGAGGTATCTGGCCCCACGAGGATACGGGTGATTTTACCCTGCACCGGCGTTGAAGGCGACGTGTAAACCTTAAAGCCGGAAGCGCGCAGTTTACTCACAATCTCGTTGACCTTATCGGCGTTCTTGAGCGCCCCCAGCTGTACAACGTAGGCCTTACCGGTCGGCGCCGGAATTTCGGCCTGCTGCTGTGGTTTAGGCGGCGGCGTCTGCGCCGCGACCTGCTGCTGCGGCTGTGGCTGCGCTTTCTCAACCGGCTTCGGCTTAGGTTTCGGCTGTGGCTTAGGCGTCACAACCGGCTCCTGGGCCACTGCAAAACTATTGTTGTTCACCGGTATCCGCGACGGATCCAGCGATGGCGCGGCGGCATCGCCGGCTCTTACCTCTTCAGCCGCCCCTTCCGGAGGCTGAGAAGGCAACGCCTGAGTCGCTGCTGGTAGCATATCCGGCTCATCGCGGTCCCCCGGCTTTGGCACCAGAGGGATCGCAGCGAACTCATCCTGATAATGTTTTTTCTGCCCATCCAGCAGCCCTGGCAGGATAATCACCCCCAGCGCCACCAGTACAATTGTCCCGACTAAACGGTTCTGAAACTTACTCGCCACCGATTCTCCCCGCGTCTATCTCTTCCATTACATGCGCTACCGTGTGGAATGAACCACAGACCAGCACCGTATCTTCAGGCCTGGCATCCGCCATTGCGGCATGCCACGCCTGCGCAACGCTGATATAAGCTTTGCCTGCGCGTAAATGTTCCAGCAGCTGCTCCGCCGTAGCGCCGCGCGGCCCTTCCAGCGGTGCGCAGTACCACGCGTCAACTTCCGCCTGCAAATTTGCCAGCGTACCTGCGATATCCTTATCATGCAGCATACCAACAACCGCCAGCACGCGCCCCGTTTTCGATAAGGTTTTGAGACGGCCGGCGAGATATGCCGCCGCGTGCGGGTTATGGGCAACGTCAAGGATCAGCCGCGGATGGTGGCTGATTATCTGGAAACGTCCCGGCAGCATCGCATTCTGAATGCCGTCGCGAATCGCCTGCTCACTCACCTTAAGCCCGCTGGCGCGTATAGCGGCGAGCGCGGTTGCCGCGTTCGGCATCGGCACCTGCGGCAGCGGCAGGTCGTTCAACGCGCCGAGCCTATCGTGGAAGGACCAGCTTTGTTCCCCGGCGTCATACCGCCAGTCAACGTTGCGGCGCAGGAGCTGCGCGCCTTTTTCGCTCGCCACCTCGGCAATGGTCTGCGGCATATCGGGCTCACCGACGATAGCCGGTTTACCGGCGCGGAAAATACCCGCTTTTTCCCGGCCGATGCTTTCGCGATCGGGCCCCAGCCAGTCCGTATGATCGAGCGCGATACTGGTCACTACCGCCGTATCAGCATCGACGATATTGGTCGCATCAAGCCGGCCGCCAAGGCCCACCTCAAGAATCACCACATCCAGCTGCGCCTGCTGAAACAGCCACAGCGCGGATAACGTACCAAACTCAAAATAGCTCAGGGAAATCTCGCCGCGCGCGGCCTCAATTTCGGCAAAAGAGGTCGTATGCGCCAGCTCCGACAGCTCTTCCCCCTGTATGCGCACCCGCTCGGTGTAGCGCACCAGATGCGGTGAGCTGTACACACCAACTTTAAAACCCGCCGCCATCAGTACCGATTCCAGGGTACAGCAGGTGGTGCCTTTACCGTTGGTTCCCGCCACCGTAAACACAAACGGCGCCGGTTTTAACACCGCCATCCGCTTCGCTACCTCGCTGACGCGCGCCAGCCCGAGATCGATAGTTTTGCTGTGCAGATGCTCCAGATAAGAAAGCCACGTAGCCAGGGGCGACGTGGCCTGAGGAATAGGTTGTTTTTCCATGATGTCCGGCAAGCGTTAAGATAACTATGCGTATAAAAAAGGGCAGCGCCGTCAGGCCTGCCCTCTCCATTATCAGGCCTCTGGTTCCTGATCCGGCACCGGTGGCACCACCTCGCCTTCGTGAACGGGTTCCGGATTTGGCGCCGGAAGGTTCATTAGCTTCGCCAGTATACTGGCCAGCTTCAGACGCATTTCCGGGCGGCGAACGATCATATCGATCGCCCCTTTCTCAATCAGGAACTCACTGCGCTGGAATCCCGGCGGCAGCTTCTCACGAACGGTCTGTTCGATAACGCGAGGACCGGCAAAACCGATCAGCGCTTTCGGCTCCGCGATGTTCAAATCGCCCAGCATCGCAAAGCTCGCCGATACGCCGCCCATGGTTGGGTCGGTCAGCACGGAGATATATGGCAGCCCGCGCTCCTGCATTTTCGCCAGCGCAGCAGAGGTTTTCGCCATCTGCATCAGCGACATCAGCGCTTCCTGCATACGCGCGCCGCCGGATGCAGAGAAGCAAATCAGCGGGCAGTTGTCTTCCAGTGCCTGTTCAACCGCACGAACAAAGCGCGCGCCGACCACGGAACCCATTGAACCACCCATAAAGGAGAATTCGAAAGCAGCGGCAACAACCGGCATCTCATGCAGGGTGCCTTTCATCACCACCAGCGCGTCTTTTTCGCCAGTCTCTTTCTGGGCTGATGCCAGACGGTCTTTATACTTTTTCGAATCGCGGAACTTCAGCACATCTTTCGGCTCGAGCTCGCTTCCCAGTTCCACAAGGGAACCTTCGTCCAGCAGGCTATGCAGGCGGTTGCGCGCCGTCATACGCATGTGGTGATCGCACTTAGGGCAAACCTCCAGGTTGCGCTCCAGCTCTGCGCGGTACAATACCTGACCGCAGCTGTCGCACTTGGTCCATACACCTTCAGGGATACTTGCCTTACGGGTGGGGGTTATATTGCTTTTAATTCGTTCAATCCAGCTCATTGATAACCTTTCTACCTGAACCTGGTCGATGCCAGTTTTGTCGCAAGGGGCGCATAATGCCATTTTTGCCCCTCACAGACCATGAATGTTGCACATTAAATCATAACATCCCGTAACATGGGATAAAAAAGTGGTCGAACCGCTCACACTTCACTCTTCGGACGGCGGCATACCGTCCGAAGTTAATTGTCGCGTTATTTGGCCTGTTTTGCTGCCGCCCGCTTGTGGCGGATGACTTCAATGACGCCAGGCAATACGGACAGGACGATAATCGCCACAATCAGCAGCTTAAGGTTTTCCTGAACGATCGGCAAATCGCCGAACAGGTAACCCGCATAGGTGAACAGCAGTACCCAAAGCAGCGCGCCGGCGACGTTATACATCGCAAAATGACGATAGGACATATGCCCCATTCCCGCCACAAACGGCGCAAAAGTTCTGACGATCGGCACAAAGCGCGCCAGAATGATGGTTTTACCGCCGTGACGTTCGTAAAAGCTGTGGGTCTTATCGAGATAGCTGCGGCGGAAAATTTTCGAATTGGGATTGCTGAAGAGCTTTTCACCAAACAACCGGCCAATCGTGTAGTTCAGCGCATCGCCAATAATCGCCGCAATGACCATCAACAGCACCATTAAATGTACGTTGAGATCGTTAGTCGGCAGCGCAGAGATCGCGCCCGCCACAAACAGCAGAGAGTCTCCCGGCAGAAACGGCGTGACCACCAGACCGGTTTCGCAGAACAAAATCAAAAACAAAATCGCGTATACCCAAATACCGTACTCCGCGACCAGTTCAGCCAGATGCACATCAATGTGCAGGATAAAATCAATTACAAAGTGAATCAGGTCCATAGTTTGCGTTAGCCCTTAATAACCCGGTTAGTCCGCCAAAAACAGCGGGCCCATCGGCATCACCGGGAGGTCGTAGCGTGCCGGGTAGTCCACCGACACCAGATACAATCCTTCCGCCTTTGCCGTTGCGGCGGCAAGCGTCCTGTCTTTTGCCGCCAGAAGTTCTGCAATCCAGCTCTCTGGCTGGTTACCGGCACCTACTTCCATCAGACTGCCAACAATATTCCTTACCATATGATGTACAAAAGCGTTTGCTTTGATGTCCACCACCACATATGCACCATAACGAGTGACGTTAATGTGCATCACGTTACGCCACGGCGTGCGCGACTGGCACTGCACCGCACGAAACGAGGTGAAATCATTTTCTCCCAGCAGACACTGCGCGGCGCGCTGCATTCGCTCAGCATCCAGCGGGAGATAATAGTGGGTTACGCCGCGACTTAATACCGCCGGCCGCAGACGATGATTATAGATAACATAACGATAGCGCCGCGCCGTGGCGCTGAAGCGGGCGTGAAAATCTTCCGGAACACGCTTCACCCAGCGAACCGCGATATCGCCGGGTAGATTCGCATTGACGCCCAGCGTCCATGCGGCATCCTGACGCTGCGCGCGCGTTTCAAAATGCACTACCTGACCGGTACCATGAACGCCGGCGTCCGTACGGCCCGCACAAAAGACGTTCACTGGCTCATTCGCCACCTGCGAAAGGGCCTTTTCCAGCTTCTCCTGCACGCTGCGTACTTCATTCTGCCGCTGCCAGCCATAGTACTTGCTGCCATCATATTCGATGCCCAGCGCGATTTTATAAACCGGCGGCAGCTCCATCTCCGACATCAGTACAGATACTCCTGAACCAGCTTCTCAGCAATTTTCACCGCCATCAGCGCGCCGCCAAAACGGACGTTATCGGCGACTGACCAGAACTGTACCTGCTCCGGCATACCGTAATCATTATGTACGCAGCCGACGGAAAGACGCGCGTTACCGGAAGCATCGCCAACCTGAGTCGGGAATTCGCCTTCTTCGGACAGCTCGATATCTTCGCCGCGGCTAAAGGCATCGCGCGCCTCTTCGGCCGCCAGCGGCCGCTGCGCTTCAAAACTCACCATCTGCGCGTGGCCGTAGAACACCGGCGACTGAACGACGCTTGCGGAGATCATCAGGCCGTCATCCTGCAAAATTTTGCGGGCTTCATCGACGATACGGCGCTCTTCGCGCACGCTTCCTTCACGATCGGGCAGCAGCGGCAACATATTGAACGCCAGCTGGCGACCAAAGAAATCATCTTCATCGATCGGAATGCCGTTAAGCAATTTGGCGCTCTGACCCGCCAGCGCATCAACCGCTTTTTTTCCGTGAGCGGAGGCAGACAGCAGGTTGGTCACGCTGATGCGCGCCAGGCCGCCCCGATCGATCAGCGGTTTCAACGCCGACAGCAGCTGGCTGGTCAGACTGTTTGGCACAGCAATAACGTTACGATTGCGGTAATCCGCCAATACAAATGGGTTAACATCCGGCACCACCAGCGGCACGTCCGGCTCCAGCGCAAACAGACCGCTTAAATCAATGACCAGGCAGCCCGCATTCGTAGCCTCTTCAACATACGCGGCAGTCGCTTCGACACCGGCGGCAAAAAAGGCCAACTGGACCTGGGTCCAGTCAAACTCGGCGGCGTCCTGAACGATAACCGACTTGCCTGAAAAACGCAGATGTTCACCGGCGCTATCGCTACGCGCCAGGGCATAAATATCCCCCACCGGGAACTGACGATCGGCAAGCGTTTCGAACAGGGCTTCGCCTACGGCGCCCGTTGCGCCCAGTACGGCAATATTCCAGCCTTCAGACATGGTGGTGTACTCCAGAAAAAAGCGGCCCTGCCGGATTATCCGGCAGGAGCATTAAGATGATATTAACGAACAGGATGATGTACGGCGTTAAAGCCCAGCTGGCGCAGCAGCGTCGCCGCCTGGGCATCGCTGCACTGCACGTACAGCGAAGACCATTCTCGGCGTTCCTGGTAATTCTTGCGCAGCTTGTCGAACTCGCCCGCAACGCCCGCGACTTTTCGCAGCGGCGCATCATCGCGGCGCACATCATACACCAAATGCGCCAGCCGTTTTAGCGTTGCCTGATCGAGCGGCCCGTGCAGCGTAATGCGGCCAAACTCCGGCGCCGGTAGCAGCGTGTCCAGCGCCACCTGCTGCGGGTGGCCAATAAACGCGCTATAGGCTTCAAAAACCTGCGTCGTACCGCGCGCTTTTCCTTCAAGGGTGTAACCGGCAATATGCGGAGTACCGATATCAACCCGCTGGAGCAATTCGGTATTTAAGTGCGGCTCCGGCTCCCAGACATCCAGTACCACGCTTAACGACTGATTTGCCTGTAATCGTTTAAGCAACGCGGCGTTATCCACCACCGCCCCACGGCAGGCGTTGATTAAAATCGTCCCCGGCTGCAGGCGGCTTATCAGCGCCTCATCCGCCAGGTGTAGCGTTTTATACTGCCCTTCTTTATAAAGCGGCGTATGGAAAGTCAGGATGTCCGCTTCCTGCACCAGCTCGTCAAGGGTACGGAAATCGCCTTCATCGCCACGATCGGCACGCGGCGGATCGCAAAGCAGCGTTTTAATTCCCAAAGCCTCAAGGCGTTTTTGCAAACGCCCGCCCACGTTGCCGACGCCCACGATCCCGACGGTACGGTCGTTCAGCGCGAAACCATCGCGTTCAGCCAGCATGAGCAGCGCTGAAAAGACATATTCCACCACCGCAATAGCGTTACAGCCCGGCGCCGCGGAAAAGCCGATTCCCGCCTGCTGCAGCCACGCCTGATCGACGTGATCGGTACCTGCCGTCGCAGTGCCAACAAATTTGATAGCCTTGCCGGAGAGCAGCGCTTCGTTAACTTTTGTGACCGAGCGAACCATCAGCGCATCGGCATTATTCAACGCTTCGACCGGGACAGGACGACCAGCAACGGCCTTCACTTCCCCCAGGCGGCTAAAAAGCTCACGCGCATAGGGCATATTTTCATCAACGAGGATTTTCACGGTTCAGTACCTGTCTGAGAGCGAGAGTAAACCGGGGAAGTGTGCCATAATCTGCCCGCCAGGAACATCACCACCCGGCCCTTAGTACAGTAATTTAGTACAGCAATACGCAAAGGATTAATCATGACGCATCCCGTTTCAGGTATGTCCGATCGCCCTCCGGGGACAGGCGAACCTCCGCTCACCACTCAGCAGCGTACCGCGCTTGAGCGCCTTATTACGCGCCTGGTGGCCTTAACATCGCAGCAGAATGCGGAAGTATGGGCCTGCGTGAGACACGATCTGAGCCTGAAAAATGACGCCCCGCTGCTGGCAAGCCATTTTGCCGCCGCCGAGTCCAGCCTGAATCAGCGCTTAATCCTCGCCCAACAAAATCATCACCGTCGGCAAATTCTGGCGCAGCTGAGCGATCTGCTGAATCAGGGTAACAACCGTCAGGCGGTTAGCGATTACATTCGTCAGCATGACGGTCAAACCGCGCTGCACGGCTTAACCCTGCCGCAGCTGGAGAATATTCTGCAGCTGCTGCAAAGCGGTCAACTCTCGATTCCTCAGCCCCAGCAGCGTCCGCCAACCCATCGCCCGCTGCTGCCAGCGGAGCACAATACGCTCAATCAACAGGTGACCAAACTTGCCGCTGCCACCGGCGAGTCCAGCAAGCTTATCTGGCAGTCGATGCTGGAACTAAGCGGCGTCAAAAGCGGAGAGCTGATCCCGGCGACCCATTTCACCCCCCTCTCTTACTGGCTCCACGCGCGGCAAACGCTCAGCACGCAGGCTACGCCGACGCTGACGTCATTGCAGGCTGCGTTGAAGCAGCCGCTTGAAGCCGCAGAGTGGCAAAAAGTGATGGATTTTGCGCAAACCAGCTGGCATGCGACGGCGCAAACGCCGCTCAGCGCCGCGCAGTTGTTGACGCTGCTTAACAAAATTTTCGTGCTCAGGGTCGCCAGAGCGCAGGAGACGCTGGCAATTCCGCCGGTTCAGGAGCCACCTTCATCACCGTGGCAAGCGTTTAAAAAGCCGTGGGCTATCGCGCTGGCGTTGCTCGTGGTGCTTATTCTGCTGTGGCTGGTGATTTAGACATCGAGAGTCGGCCCGCGTGTCGGGCCGAAGCGGTGACCTATTTGCGCAGCGAAAGCAGCGTAATCAGAATCCCCAGTACTGCGCATATTGCCGCAGCCAGGAAAACGGAAGAGTAGCCTAAAGAAGTGGCGAGCAGCCCGGCAAGCGGGCCGCTGATGCCGTAGGAGATATCCTGAAACGCAGCGTATCCGCCAAGCGCCGTACCTCGTACCTGCGGCGGTACCCGTTTTACGACCTCAACGCCCAGCGCCGGGAAAATAAGCGAACAACCGCAGCCGGTTAGTGCGGCCCCAGCCAGCGCAATCCAGGCATTTGGCGCCTGCCACAGCAGAGCCAGCCCTATTGCTTCAATCACCAGTGAAATGATGGCCACTTTCACGCCGCCAAAGCGATCCGGCATCCAGCCAAACAGTATGCGCATCAGCACAAACGCTCCGCCAAACGCGGTCAGCGTAAAACCGGCCATCGCCCAGCCGTTGCTGGCGAAATACAAAGAGACGAATGTACCGATCACCGCGAAACCGACGCCCTGTAATCCGAGACCGATACCGGGCCGCCAGATCATGCCCACCACGCTCCACAGCGACGGGCGCTCGCCTCCATGGGCCGGAATTTTACGCACCGTGCCGTTAATCGCCCAGGCCACAAGCGGCAGTACCATGGTGACGCCGGCCAGCGCCGCGACGCCAAAATGGCTGTAAATCAGCAACCCCAGCGGAGCCCCCGCCGCCAGCGAGCCGTATATCGCCATGCCGTTCCACGACATCACTTTCCCGGAACGCATGGGGCCTACCAGGCCCATTCCCCAGCTTAAATTACCGGTAAGCAGCTGGCTCTCACCAAAACCGAGGATCAGGCGCCCCAGTACCAGCAGGCCAAACTTTGCCATAACGGGCACCGGCAGCAGCGCGGCGCATAACCAGGCGCCTCCCGCCAGCGCACAGGCCAGCATCCCCTGTAGCACAGAGCGCTTCGCGCCGTACTGATCGGCCAGACGACCGGCGTAGCCGCGGGTTAATACGGTCGCCAGAAACTGGATACCGACGGCGATGCCTACCATAGTATTGCCGAATTCCAGTTCATGATGGACGAACAAGGGGATAACCGGTAACGGCAACCCAACGGTCATATAGGTCAGAAAAACGGCGAAAGTGATCCGAAACAGGGAACCATTCGCTGAAGGGGAATTTTTTGTTTCAGTGACTGCGGACATGCTTTACTCCAGTTCGCAGAGTAAGGCGAGGTGATAGCCACGTCCTCTCCACCTGATAATCAGGGTTAAGGCGCGTTGGATGACGTTAAACGCTTACGCATTATCTGGGAACATAATAATGTGGCAGGAGTTTGCCTTTTCCCGCAGGGGTCTGTCAAGAATACAAAAAAGGGGGCCAACAGGCCCCCTCTTGCAAAGCATGCTCGTTATGCGCTGTATTTACGCATTACCAGCGTGGCGTTAGTACCGCCGAAGCCGAAGCTGTTAGACATTACGGTAGTCAGCGCGCGCTCGGTAGTCTCGGTCACGATATTCAGACCGGCGGCCTGTTCGTCCATCTCTTCAATGTTGATGCTCGGAGCGATAAAGCCGTGTTCCAGCATCAGCAGGGAGTAGATTGCTTCCTGTACGCCAGCTGCGCCCAGGGAGTGGCCGGTCATCGCTTTCGTGGCGGAGATTGCCGGGCTGTTATCGCCAAAGACTTCACGGATCGCACCCAGCTCCTTCACGTCGCCAACCGGCGTTGAAGTACCGTGTGAGTTCAAGTAATCAATCGGAGTATCAACGCCGTGCATCGCCATCTTCATGCAGCGAACCGCGCCTTCACCTGATGGGGCAACCATATCTGCGCCATCGGACGTTGCGCCGTAGCCAACGATTTCCGCATAGATGTGCGCGCCGCGCGCCAGGGCATGTTCCAGTTCTTCAACCACGACCATACCGCCGCCGCCCGCGATAACGAAACCATCACGGTGGGTATCATAAGTACGGGACGCTTTATCCGGCGTTTCGTTGTATTTGGTAGACAGTGCGCCCATCGCATCGAATTCGCACGCCATTTCCCAGCACAGTTCTTCACCGCCGCCAGCAAACACGATGTCCTGTTTGCCCAGCTGAATTTGTTCAACTGCGTTACCGATGCAGTGCGCGGAAGTCGCACATGCGGAGCTGATAGAGTAGTTCACGCCGTAGATTTTGAACGGTGTGGCCAGGCAAGCGGATACCGCTGACGCCATCGCTTTGGTGACCACATAAGGACCAACGGCTTTCAGACCGCGCGGACTGCGCATAGCATCAGCGCCGAAAACCTGAGATTTCGAAGAACCGCCAGAACCGGCAATCAGGCCCACGCGTGGGTTTTGCTGATAGACCTCATCTTTCAGGCCAGCATCTTCAATTGCCTGCTGCATGGAAAGATAGGAATAGATAGAGGCATCGTTCATGAAACGAACCACTTTACGGTCGATCAAACCGGCGGTATCCAGTTTGACGTTGCCCCATACGTGGCTGCGCATTCCTGAATCTTTAAACTCTTCAGAGAAAGTGATCCCGGAGCGTCCTTCACGCAGAGATGCCAGGACTTCCTGCTGGTTATTACCAATACTGGAAACGATGCCCAGGCCAGTAATCACTGCACGTTTCATTCAATACCTCTGTAAGTCGCACTATATTAAGTTTCGAGTCGCACAATAGCGTACACTTGTACGCCGAACAAGTCCGATCAGCCAATTTGTGTATAAATTTGCGCCCTCAGACACACATCGTTAAGATCGTTCTACGCCTTGTGATTCGAGTAACTTACGTGAAACAAAACGCCATACAACCTGCCAACCTGGAATTCAACGCTGAGGGTACACCTGTTTCCCGAGATTTTGACGATGTCTATTTTTCCAATGACAACGGTCTGGAAGAGACCCGTTACGTTTTCCTTGACGGAAACCAGCTCAATGAACGCTTCCCAACTCATTCACGCCCGTTATTTATCGTGGCCGAAAGCGGGTTCGGCACCGGATTAAATTTCCTGACGCTATGGCAGGCATTTGACGTTTTTCTTCGCCATCATCCACAAGCTACCCTGCAAAGATTACATTTCATCAGTTTCGAAAAATTTCCGCTGAAAGCAGACGACCTGCGCCTTGCGCATCAGAGCTGGCCAGAACTGACGCCATGGGCCGAGCAGCTTCAGGCGCAGTGGCCTCTGCCTGTCGCCGGCTGCCATCGTCTGCTGCTGGACGACGGACGCATAACGCTGGATTTATGGTTTGGCGATATCAACGAGCTGACCGATCGGCTTGATGATTCGCTGAACCAGCAGGTGGATGCCTGGTTTCTTGATGGTTTTGCACCAGCAAAAAATCCGGATATGTGGACGGCGGAACTCTTTGCGGCAATGGCTCGTCTGGCAAGACCCGGCTGTACCCTGGCCACCTTCACTTCCGCAGGCTTTGTGCGCCGCGGCCTGCAGGAAGCCGGTTTCAGTATGCAGAAACGCAAAGGTTTTGGCCGCAAGCGCGAAATGCTCATCGGCGAAATGAACCAGCAGCTGACCTTTCCCGGGCGTACGCCGTGGTTTACCCGCAGCGGCACGGAGCAGCGCGATGCGGCGATTATCGGCGGGGGGATCGCCAGCGCCCTGCTCGCGCTGTCGCTGCTGCGCCGCGGATGGCAGGTGACACTATATTGCGCCGACGGCGCTCCGGCAGAAGGGGCATCCGGAAACCGCCAGGGAGCGCTCTATCCGCTGCTCAGCCAGCACGATCCCGCTCTGGCTCAATTTTTCCCGGCGGCGTTTACTTTCGCCCGCCGCCTCTACGACCATCTTCCGGTCATGTTCGATCATGACTGGTGCGGAGTGACGCAGCTGGGCTGGGATGTCAAAAGCGCGCAGAAAATCGCCCAGATGGTTGAGCTGAATCTACCTGCGGAAATCGCCGTTGCCGTTAACGCACAGGCCGCAGCCGAACAAACCGGCGTCGAAACCGGCTGCGGAGGAATAACCTATCCTGCCGGAGGCTGGCTCTGTCCTCAGCAGTTAACGACTGAACTACTGGCTCTTGCCGCGGCTCGCGGACTGCGCGTTCACTATAATCATCCTGTAGAGGCAATCTGCGCTGAGAATAGCGGTTGGCAATTAAACCAGCGTCAGTACCATGAGGTAGTCGTGCTGGCTAATGGCCATCAGCTGACCAGCTTCAGCCAGACGGAGCATCTCCCCATGTATCCGGTCTCCGGCCAGGTCAGCCATATTCCGACCACGCCCGGGCTATCATCACTGCGGCAGGTCCTGTGCTACAACGGCTATTTGACGCCGCAAAACCCGCACAACCGGCAGCACTGCATTGGCGCAAGCTACCATCGCGGACAGACGGATACCGCGTTTAGCGCCGACGATCAGCAACAGAATCGGCAGCGCTTGATAGACTGTTTCCCGCAGGCGGAATGGGCGCGGGAGGTTGACGTTAGCGCGAATGAAGCCCGCAGCGGCGTGCGCTGTGCAACCCGCGATCATTTGCCGATGGTGGGTAACGTGCCGGATTATGACGCCACCTTAAGTGAATACGCCTCGCTGGCCGAACATCATGAACAGGCAGGAGAAGCGCCGGTTTACCACAATCTGTTTATGCTGGGAGCGCTGGGTTCACGCGGCCTATGCTCCGCTCCGCTGGCAGCAGAGATTCTGGCGGCGCAAATGAGCAATGAGCCATTACCAATGGACAAAGAAACGCTAGCGGCGCTGAATCCGAACCGTTTATGGGTAAGAAAGCTGCTGAAAGGTAAGGCGGTGAAATAAGCGGGGAAAATCGGCCCGGCGGAGCAAACACCGGGCTGCAGCTGAGGAGTACTACTGCTGCATCGCTTTCTGATACAAGCTTTCCCACATTCCCTGCACCAGAATCTGGTCCGGCGGCGACAGTTCACCTGCGCTGATGGCTTTTTCCAGGCTTTGGGCCACTTTCTCGTGTACCGCCTGCGCGGTATGCGCTTCTTCTCCCTCCAGCTCGGCCACCGCCAGCGTCAGGTGGCCGCGCAGATAACCGCCGGCAAACAGTTCATCATCACTGGCGTGGTCTACCATATTGTCAATTAACGCCAGAATGCGTGATTCAAACTCCGCGATCATCATCTTTCCTCATAGTATATAAAGCGTGGCCTTAGTGCAGGTCTTCCGGCCACGGGAACTGTTCTGCCGTCAAAGGCGGCGTTTGGTAATATTCTTGCAGCGCCTGAATAAAACGTGCGGGACGCTCGGGGATACCCTGCTCCAGATAGGTCATTACCTGGGCATGCACGCACCGCTGAAAAGCTATCCGGTCAGGCTCAAAATCTCCTTCCAGGTTGTCGCAGCTAACGTTAAACGGATATCCCGCCGCCACGCAAAACAGCCAGTCGAAGGCCTGAGGCTTCACCTCGACGTCTTCAAATTTTGACTGGGTCATCGCGTCGCGCCCGTCCGGGCAGTACCAGTAACCGAAATCAACCAGCTCGCGGCGCGCCTTCCCGGCAATGCACCAGTGCGATATCTCATGTAGCCCGCTGGCATAAAAACCATGGGCAAAGACGATGCGGTTGTAAGGCACGTCATCATCTGCCGGAAGATAGATCGGTTCGTCATCGCCTTTGATCAGACGAGTATTAAATTCATCGGCAAAACAGCCGTCGAAAATTTCAATCAGCTGTTCGTAATTATGCGTACTGTTCATTAGCTCATCCCCAACCAGTGGAGGATCTCCTGTCCATGGCTGTCATAGAGAAGTTTTGCACTCATCACCGCCGACACCACAACGATCATCGGTCGAATCAGTGACTGTCCTTTGCTCAGCACCAGACGCGATCCCGCGCGCGCGCCGATAAACTGCCCGGCCATCATCACAAAACCAGTAGCCCAAATCACCTTGCCGCCAATGATAAACAGCAGCAGGCCGCCAACGTTAGAGGTCGCGTTAAGCAATTTGGCATGCGCGGTCGATTTCGCCAGATTGAACCCGGCCAGCGTGACGAAAGCCAGCGCGTAAAAAGATCCGGCCCCCGGGCCAAAAAAACCATCGTAAAAACCAACGCAGCCGCCAGCGACCAGGGCGAACGGCAGTCCGTACAGACGGCGCTGCCGGTCCTCCTCACCGAGCTTCGGCATCAGCAGAAAATAGAGACCGATGCCGATCACCAGAATAGGCAGTATTTGCTTAAGAACGTCGGACTGGACGTGCTGGACCAGCAGCGCGCCGCCGGTCGAACCGAGAAAGGTCATCAGAATATTAAGCTTCTGATCGGCCAGATTCACTACCTTGCGGCGAATGAAATAAAGCGAAGCGGACAGCGACCCGCCGCAGGCCTGCAGCTTGTTAGTTGCCAGCGCCTGCGCGGGAGGCAGGCCCGCCGCCATCAGGGCCGGGACGGTTAATAGCCCACCGCCGCCCGCCAGCGAATCAATAAATCCCGCCAGAATAGCCACAAAGAACAGCACGACAAGAACCGTCGGTGACACCATAAAAAGGTCGATAAAACTATCCATTAAAGAATATGCTCATCCAGTAGCGCCTGGCAGGAAGGCGGCAGCGGAGGCGGCGCCTTCTTCACAGGAGGGGTTGATCCTGGCTTAGGTGGTTCAAACCAGCTTTGCAATTCGGCACCACAGCCGTCTCCTGCCGGAGGCGGAGCCTGGTCTTCACATTCGAGGCTGCCGGCCGGACAGCGCAGACGCACGTGCATATGCGCCCGGTGCTGGAACCACGGGCGCACTTTACGTAACCAGTCGCGATCGCCACCGGCATCCAGGCATAATTGCTGTTTAATCGCCGGGTTGACGAAAATGCGCGTAACTTCACTATCCTGCGCCGCCATCTTAATCAGCTGACTGATTTGCGGGCTCCACAGAGACGGCGCCACGCGTTTACCGTCGCGGGCCACCAAATCCAGCGCCTGCGGTTTCAGCAACTGTGCGGAAGTCCAGCGGGATTGCGGTAGTTGCAGGAAAATATCGACATCCAGCCCGGACTGATGGCTGGCATGCCCGCCGTTGAAACGGCCACCTGCCGGCATTCCCATATCGCCAATCAGTACCGTTCCCATGCCTTTATTGTGCACCCGATCGCTCAGACGCTGAATAAACTGGACGAGATCCGGATGACCGAAGTAGCGACGCTGATCGGTACGCATGACCTGATAGCCGGTAGCGTTTAGCGGCAGCGCCTGCGCGCCAACGATACAGCCATTCGCAAATGCGCCGATGGACTGCGGGCTCCCGCTGACGGGCTGGGTGATTTTCTGCCACGGCGTCGCCGCCAGGCTGGTACCGCTGGCGAGGAGCGCCAGCAGTGCGATAACGGTTTTTTTCATCTGTTACCAGCGTGGAATTGATGTCGTCACGTCGCCGTTTTGCGCGCGCTGACGCATAAAGTGATCCATTAGCACGATCGCCAGCATCGCTTCGGCAATAGGTACTGCACGAATACCGACACAAGGATCGTGACGCCCTTTGGTGATCATCTCAACTTCTTCGCCAAAGCGATTAATCGTGCGCCCCGGAACGGTAATGCTGGAGGTTGGCTTCAGGGCAATATTCGCGACGATCTGCTGACCGCTGCTGATACCACCGAGAATACCGCCCGCATGATTGCTCAGGAAACCCGCATTGGTAATTTCGTCGCGGTTTTCGCTGCCGCGAAGCTTGACCACCTCAAAACCATCGCCAATTTCCACTCCCTTCACCGCATTGATGCTCATCAGCGCGTGCGCGATATCGGCATCCAGACGGTCGAACACCGGCTCGCCGAGCCCCGGCGGTACGCCGTCGGCCACGACGGTCACCTTCGCTCCAATGGAGTCGCCCTCTTTTTTCAGGCTGCGCATCAGTTCATCAAGCGCTTCAATTTTGTCCGGATCCGGACAAAAGAACGGGTTTTGTTCTACCTGCTCCCAGTCTTTGATAGCCAGAGGAATATCGCCCATCTGGGTCAGGCAGCCGCGGATCACGATGCCAAATTTTTCAGCGAGGAACTTCTTGGCTATCGCCCCGGCGGCCACGCGCATAGCGGTTTCGCGCGCGGAGGAACGACCGCCTCCGCGATAGTCGCGCAGACCGTATTTTTGTTCGTAGGTATAATCAGCGTGTCCGGGACGGAAAACATCCTTAATAGCGCCGTAGTCCTGAGAGCGCTGATCGGTATTCTCAATCAGCAGACCAATGCTGGTCCCGGTCGTCACGCCTTCAAATACGCCGGAAAGGATCTTAACCTGATCCGGCTCGCGGCGCTGGGTGGTATAGCGTGACGTTCCCGGACGACGACGATCGAGATCGTGCTGCAGATCGGCTTCGGTTAAAGGAATGCCCGGCGGCACACCATCGACGATGCAGCCAAGCGCCAGGCCGTGCGACTCGCCGAAAGTGGTCACGCGAAAGAGTTGTCCTATTGTATTTCCTGCCATCACGGCTCCGTTCTTGTCGTTATGTTTGCGTGTTGTTTTTAGTCTTTATAGATGCCGAAATGCGCGCGGGCGGCAATCAGCTGCGGTTTGGTCAGCATAAAGACGCCATCGCCGCCGTTTTCAAACTCCAGCCAGGTAAACGGTACATCAGGATACTGCTCCATCAGATGTACCATGCTGTTACCGACTTCACAAATCAGGATACCGTCATCGCTGAGATAATCCGGCGCGCAGGCCAGAATCCGGCGAGTCAATTTCAAACCATCGCTGCCGGAAGCCAGGCCTAGCACCGGTTCATGACGGTATTCGCCCGGCAGGTCGGACATATCTTCTTCATCAACGTACGGCGGATTGGTTACGATCAGATCGTATTGCACCTTCGGCAGGTCGCGGAAAAGATCGGAACGAATCGGCGTAACATTGTGAATTAAACCATGCTCTTCGACGTTCAGCTCGGTTACGGCCAGCGCGTCCTGGGAAATATCCACCGCATCGACTTCCGCTTCCGGGAAAGCGTATGCGCAGGCAATAGCAATGCAGCCGCTGCCGGTGCACATATCCAGGATGTGCTGCGGATAGTGGTCAATCAGACCGGAAAAATGATTATTAATGAGTTCGCCAATCGGCGAGCGCGGTACCAGCACGCGCTCATCAACGTAAAATTCATGACCGCAGAACCAGGCTTTGTTGGTCAGATAGGCAACCGGAATGCGCTCGTTAATGCGGCGAATCACGCGCTCAACGATGCGGTGTTTTTCGCTGGAAGTCAGACGCGCGGTGCGCATATCTTCCGGAATATCGAGCGGCAGATACAGCGATGGCATAACCAGCTGCACCGCTTCGTCCCACGGGTTGTCGGTACCGTGTCCGTACCAGATATTTGCAGCGCTAAAGCGGCTAACCGCCCAACGCAGCATGTCCTGAATGGTATGAAGCTCATTTACGGCTTCATCAACAAAAATTTTATCCACGCTATCCCCCAGGGCACGCTCTGCTATAAATTCGGCGGCTAGTTTGCCACGAAGACGGGGATAAATCAGCATTCTTACGTCAGGCTAAAGGGGAAAAATAGGTTTTCCTTGCCCGGATGCGCGGCGAGTCGGGTAAACTAACGGCAAAGAAAAACTGAGATCTGGTAATGAAAAAGAAAACACCGCTAAGCGAGGAGGATCAGGCATTGTTCCGGCAGCTGATGACCGGCACGCGTCAGATTAAACAGGACACCATCGTTCATCGCCCACAGCGCAAAAAAATCACTGAAGTCCCGCCCAAGCGACTGCTCCAGGAGCAGGCGGATAATAGCCACTATTTTTCCGACGAGTTTCAGCCGTTGCTGAATACCGAAGGCTCGGTTAAGTATGTACGTTCAGACGTCAGCCACTTTGAGCTGAAAAAACTGCGGCGCGGTGATTATTCACCGGAACTGTTTCTCGATCTGCATGGATTAACCCAACAGCAGGCCAAGCAGGAGCTGGGGGCTTTGATTGCCGCCTGCCGTCGCGAACACGTGTTTTGCGCCTGCGTGATGCACGGGCATGGGAAGCATATTCTCAAACAGCAAACGCCGCTTTGGCTGGCTCAGCATCCGCATATTATGGCGTTTCATCAGGCACCAAAAGAGTACGGCGGCGACGCCGCACTGCTGGTACTGATTGAAGTGGAAGAGTGGCAACCGCCGGAGCTTCCGTAAACGTCAGCTCCGGAAGAAATCAGATAGCCTTCGCCATCTTCAAATTGCAGGGGCTCATTTGCCAGTTGAATTCGCCTTTGCCGCTGGTATCAAGCGTGACGCAGGCAATAGCCGAAGTGGTGAACATCGGGGGAGTTTCCCCCGGGCACAGCTCTGAGACGAGGTACCCCACCAGAGGGAGATGGGACACGACCAGCGCCGTTGCCACACCTTCATTCGCCAGCGCCTGAAGATAGGCGCTGACCATTCCAACATCGCCGCACGGCGTGAGTTCCGGCATCACGTCGACATCTTTTGGCAGATTCATGCACTCCCCAACGATCTCCAGCGTCTGTTCTGCACGCAGGTAGGGACTGACAAGAACCCGTTCAATATCCACTTTTTGACCTTTCAGCCAGGTTGCCATCTGACGGGACTCATCGCAACCGCAGACGGTTAATGGACGAACCGAGTCACTGGCTGCATCGAGGGCAGCGTCGCCGTGACGCATGATAAAAACTTGCATATTGCACCGCTTTTGTTAACCAGAAGCACCGAAATCTTCCTGACGTAATTGATACGCAGACGACTCGGTGGCCGGGCATTGTGCCTGATCCATTCAACGAATGAAACGCTGTTTTTTACCTCAATGGCGTAAGTATAGTCAACTATTGCTTACAAAATCGCCAAAGGACAGCACCATTCACTGGCGGATTTACCTTCTTTGACCACAACTTAGGTCGTACGTTCATCAGCGGGCCAAAAGGTCGCCCCCTGCTCAGCCATATGTAACAAAGTGTCACATGGCGTAAAACGCGGGCCGTACTGTGCGGCCAGGCGCTGCAAAATCGCTGCGACTTCCCCCGCACCGAGCTTATCCATATAGCGGAACGGGCCGCCAAGAAACGGCGGAAAACCAATACCAAACACGGCGCCAATGTCGCCATCCCGGGCGCTACGAATAACCCGCTCATCAAAGCAGCGAGCCGCTTCGTTAAGCATCATCATTACGCAACGTTCAGCCACCTGCTGCGCGGATAAGCGAGCCTGTGGAGAAGATACTCCCAGCAAAGAGTAAATCGCCGGGTCGGGTCTTTTTTTGCTTTTACGCCCTTTTGGCTCATAAAGATAGAAACCCCGGTTATTTTTTCTACCTTTGCGATCGTCATTCAGAATCGAGCTAATGATGTTTGCAGGCGGGCTAAAACGTTCCCCCCATGCGGCCTCCAGAACGGGAATAATTTTGGTACCGGTATCGATCCCTACTTCATCGAGAAGCTGAATAGGGCCAACCGGAAAACCAAATTTAACCAACGACTTATCAATATGTTCTACCGGCTCCCCTTCCGTTAACAGACGCATTGCTTCATTAATATAGGGGGCCAGGATACGGTTAACATAAAAACCGGCTTTATCGGCCACCACAATGGGCGTTTTACCCTGCAGTTTCGCGAGCTTTACCGCCGTCGCAATAGTCTGCTGGTCCGTACCTGAATGGGGAATCACCTCCACCAGCGGCATTTTGTCTACCGGACTAAAAAAGTGAAGCCCGATAACCCGCTGCGGCCTGCTTGCGTGCGCTGCGATATCACCGATCGGCAAAGACGAAGTGTTAGAAGCAAAAATAGTTTCCGCACTACAGTGCTGTTCGACTTCACTCACCATTTTCTGCTTAAGCGCCAGATCTTCAAATACAGCTTCTATCACCACATCGCGATGAGCGAACCCTTGATAATCCAGAGAACCGGAGATTAATGCCAACTGACGGTCGCGCTCGCTGGCGCGCAGATAGCGGCGGCGTACTTGTTTGTCGAGCAGATCCCAGCTGTACTTCAATGCATGATTGATCCCGCGCGGCTGAATGTCTTTGATACGTACCGGCAACCCACCTTTACACGCGGTGACGTAGGCGATGCCGCCGCCCATTAGTCCGCCGCCAAGGATGCCAACGCTGCGCAGCGCGCCAGGCTCAGCCTCCGCGCCGCGATCTTTTTTCAGATCGGTGCTGGCGAAAAAAATCGAACGCAGCGCCTGTGATTGCGATGTCATCGCCAGCTCGCCAAATGCGCGAGCCTCCTCTGCATATCCGCTACCGCTGCCCTGAGCGAGTCCGGTTTCAATCACCTGCAAAATGCGCTCTGCCGCCGGATAGTTCCCCTGCGTCTTCTGATAGGTCTTTTTCGCAACCAGACGAAACAGCAGGCTGCGGGCAAGAGGACCCGCGAGTATCCTTTCACGCGCCGACACGCTTCGACTTGCCGGGCGCCCCTTCAGGGCCAGTTCAACCGCGGTTTGCAATAAAATCGCCCGTGGTACGACATCATCAACCAGCCCGGCCTTCAGCGCCTGACGCGGGCGTAGCTGTTTGCCGGTCAGGATCATCTCCAGCGCCCGACTGACGCCAATTAAGCGCGGCAGACGCTGGGTTCCACCAGAACCCGGTAATAGCCCCAGCTGAACCTCCGGTAGACCAAGCCGGGTTTTATCATCATCGCTGCATACTCGACCGTGGCAGGCCAGCGCCAGCTCAAGCCCGCCGCCCATACATGCGCCATGGATAGCGGCAATCACCGGAATCGACAGCCCGTGAATCTCGGCCATGATTTGCTGTCCCTGACGGGCCAGCGCCTCCGCCTCCTGAGCGGTATGACAGCGGGCAATCATATTGATATCAGCGCCGGCGATAAAATTATCCGGTTTTGCCGAAATAAACACCGCGCCGCGCAGTTCTTTATTGTCACGGATCTGCCGGATAATCCCCCGAACCTCGCTGGCAAACTCAGCTTTCAGGGTATTCATTTTTTCGCCGGGCGCATCAATAGTAATGACCGCGATATTGTCCGGGCGAACCTCAAACGTAAATGCCGATATGGTTTCCATTATTCTGCCTCCAGAACCATGGCGGAACCCAACCCACCCGCCGCGCAGGCGGTGACCAGACCAAACCCGCCGCCGCGTCGCCGTAGTTCATGTAGTGTTTGGGTAATCATTCGCGCGCCGGTGGCGGCAAAAGGATGACCATAGGCTATCGAACCACCGAGCACGTTAAATTTGCTCTCATCGACTTCACCGATAGCCTGGGAGCGGCCAAGCACTTCGCGGGCAAAACGATCGCTTGCCATACACTGTAAATTCGCCAGCGTTTGGGCGGCAAAAGCTTCGTGCATATCAATCAGGGTTAAATCAGCCAGCGTCAGCCCTGCCCTTTCCAGAGCCAGCGGCGTCGACCACGCCGGGCCCAGTAGCATATCCTGTCGTACATCGATAGCGGTAAACGCATAGCTACGAAGATAGCCCAGCGGCACAATACCCAGCTCTTTAGCCCGGGACTCGGTCATCAGAATCACTGCCGCCGCGCCATCGGTTAACGGCGTACTGTTTGCGGCGGTCACGCTACCGTGTTTACGGTCAAAGGCCGGGCGTAACTTTTGGTAATCCGCCAGCGTTGAGTTTTTACGAATGTTGTTATCCTGTTCCAAAGGCTCGCGGAACGGCGGGGTATAAGCGGTCATCACTTCTGCCGCTAGCTTCCCCTCCTCCCATGCTCTGGCGGCAAGCTGGTGCGAACGAAGCGCCAGCCCATCCTGCCGTTCACGAGTGATGCCCCAGGTTTTTGCCATTTGTTCGGCGGTATCACCCATTCGCAGGCCGGTTGAGTATTCGGCCACCGCAGGCGGTACGGGGAGAAGGTCGCGAAAACGCAGACGGGAAAATAGCTTCAGGCGCTGTCCAAGGGTGCGGGCTTTGTTGGCATCAACAAGCGTCCGGGCAAGTTTTTTACTCACGCCAATGGGTAATACTGAAGAGGAGTCAGCCCCACCGGCGATCCCCGCACGAATTGTCCCTGCCATCAGGCTTTCCGCAACGTTGGCCACCGCCTGAAAGCTGGTCGCACAGGCGCGACTGACGCTGTAGGCATCAGTATGCACGCTCATGCCGGTTCCCAGCACAATCTCCCGGGCAATGTTCGGCGCCTCAGGCATCTGCACTACCTGACCAAAGACCAGTTGTTCTATTATTTCCGCGGGGATATTGCTGCGCGCCAGCATTTCGCCGACCACCAGCTTACCTAAATCAACGGCCGGAACGCCGTGGAATGCCGTCGCCTGTCGGGCAAACGGAGTACGTAAACCGCTGACTATAGCTATACGGTCGCCCTGGCGGGTGACTAGCGGTAATGCCTGACTCATAACGCTCCCCTGTTAATCAGTAAAACAAAGTGGTCTGACCTGATAACAGTTTTAACCAATATTTTACATTAAGCCAACCGGGGAACAGAAAAAGTGGGAGCCAAAACACATTGAATAGAAAAGATAACGCCCCTGCTATGAGGGGCGTCAGGGGAAGGATTAACGCAAGCCGAGCTGAAAAATCAGGGTTTCCGCTTCACAGCTGAAGACAAAGTCGATATCCAGCTTTATGCCGCCTTCCACCTCGGTAAAGGTAGGGGAGATTTTGCATGGCTCGGATTCAACGTTGCGCGCTCTTTCACTTAATGCGGCAAGCGTTGTTTCTGCTTCAGCGCGGTTAGCAAACACGCGGCTGTAGGATGCGGTGCAATCGCTGTTGTCCATAATGGTGCCTACATCCATACAGCAACAAACCGGGGTTTCATCAGCACTGCATTTACTCATCGTAGATTTCCTCTGTATATGCACTCTGGGTGCCAGATAAACAATGCGCTTATTTTACGCCCGGGACATACCCGCCTCCAGTCGTTAATGTCGACAAAGGATATAAGTGAGCGAAATCACACTTAAAAATGATCCAAAACAAAAATGGTCTCCTTCGGGGAGGTGGTTCCACGGCAAATTTGCCAACTGGATCGCGTTTCTTAGATCACAATTGAAAAAACTTATAAACAAACTTGCAACATATCATCTGGTCAGACCTATACTCAGCGCACTGGTCTGATTTCTCTGTGGTAAAGCAGACCCTACACTTCGCGCTCCTGTTACAGCATGTAACATTGTTTAAATAAAAATAACTCTATGAGGTTATGGGCATGAGCCAGAAAACCCGCCTTACCCAATCTGCCCTGGCAGTGGCTGTAGCACTTGTTTCAAGCCAGGCCTTGTCGGCAGGCTTTCAGTTAAATGAATTCTCTTCATCCGGCCTTGGTCGCGCCTATTCAGGTGAAGGTGCTATTGCTGATGATGCAGGAAACGTCAGCCGTAACCCGGCGTTAATCATGATGTTTGACCGTCCGACCTTCTCTGGCGGTGCTATTTTCGTCGATCCTGATGTCAACGTTACCGGCAGTTCCATTATCGGTAATGACGCCAGCCAGGACAATATCGCCCCTACCGCATGGGTGCCTAACCTGCACTTTGTCGCGCCGATTAACGAGCAGTTCGGCTGGGGTGCCTCCCTCACTTCTAACTATGGTTTAGCCACCGAGTTCAATAACGATTTTGCCGCTGGCTCAATGGGCGGCACTACCGACCTTGAAACCTTAAACCTCAATCTGAGCGGCGCATATCGTCTTAACGATCACTGGAGTTTTGGCCTGGGCTTCGACGCCGTATATGCCCGAGCCAAGCTGGAGCGCTATGCAGGTGATTTACCGGAAATTATCGGCGATCAAATACCTGGGATGATAAAAGCAGGGAAACTCTCCCCGGCGCAGGCTGCCGCAATTGGCCAGCAGGCTGGCGGTATCAGCCGTGATACCCAAATCGCTCGACTTAAAGGGGATGAATGGGGCTTCGGCTGGAATGCCGGTATTCTATATGAAGTCGATAAAAACAACCGCTACGGCTTTACCTATCGCTCTGAAATCAAAGTTGATTTTGATGGCGATTATAAGAGCAGCCTGCCAGCATCCCTTAATCCAATCAACTCTGCCCTGGGTCTGGGACTGCCGTACGGTACCGGCGGATCGACCATTGGCGGCTCTCTGACGTTGAACTTGCCAGAAATGTGGGAAATCTCAGGTTATAACCGCGTAGCACCTAAATGGGCCGTACACTACAGCCTGGCGTATACCAGCTGGAGTCAGTTCCAGGAGCTGAAAGCAACAAAAACCAGCGGTGGCGAAACGCTTTTCTATAAAGACGAAAGCTTTAAAGATTCCTATCGTATCGCCCTGGGTACTACTTATTACTACGACGATAACTGGACCTTCCGTACCGGTATCGCCTTTGATGATAGCCCAGTCCCGGCTTCCAATCGCTCTATCTCAATTCCCGACCAGGACCGCCTGTGGCTCAGCGCGGGTACGACTTACGCCTTCAATAAAGATGCGTCAGTCGATGTGGGGGTTTCCTACATGCACGGTCAGCATGTCGAATTTCAGGAAGGCCCTTACACCTTTAAATCCGAAGGTAAAGCCTGGCTGTACGGCGCAAACTTCAACTACCGTTTCTGATAATCTGCAGCCACAAAAAAGGGTGAACATCATGTTCACCCTTTTTACTTTCTACCACTCGATCACTGTGAATCGATATCTTTAAGATCGCCCTCAATCGCCTGCGCGTTCGGGTTTTCGTTAGGTGAAAGCTTGCCGCCGTTGGCGATAAAGTCGTGACGCTGGAAGTAAGCTTCACGCATTAAGATGTACGGATCGGAGGACTGACGAAGCAAGCCGTCGGAATCCAGCAGCTGAGCGCGAGTTTCAATTCCTTCAAACACCCATTTACCGATAGACATCGGCCACGTCAGCCAGGAAAGAACCGGATACAAATCATCAGCCATATCACCACCTTCATCACGAAGGGTGAAGCTGCCATAGAAAGGCAATTGCACATATGGCCCATAACCGACGCCATAGTGGCCAAGCGTGCTACCAAAACGGCTTGGCTCAACGCGCTGCAGTTTCGGATTAGCCATGCCAGCCACATCAACCAGGCCACCCATACCAAGGAGGGTGTTCAGGAAGAAACGAGTAAAGTGCACCATACCTTTATAGGGATCGCCCTTGAGGAAGGAGTTTACCATTATCGCTGGTTCTTCGAGGTTGCTGGTAAAATTACTCAGACCATTACGCGCCGGCTGCGGAACATAATCACGCCACGCCACCGCGACAGGGCGAAGAAGATAGGGATCAACAACATTGTAGTTGAAGTTGAACATGGTACGGTTAAAGCCTTCAAGCGGATCTGAACGCCCCTGCGGTAGATCGCCAGAACTAGAACTGGCGCATCCCACCAGCAATGTGGTGCCAAGCGCAAGCGCCGACAGGCGAAAATTCATAGGTGTCTCCCTGTTAATTTAAGCTATCGCTGGGGGTTATCCGAGGACAGCAGCCTCCGTGAAGATATCGCCCGTAAGCATGTGTCAGCTTTCAGCATAGCCTTTTTTGGCATCGATGTTGATGCCCCGATTTTATACACATTTTGCAATTTCCGTATTGCTAATCTTGTCATTGTGAAGAATTTAGGAGCTTACCCGACCCGAATAGCTGAAAGCGCTCTACGATTATAATAAAGACCAGTCGTTGAGGAAAAGCTATGGTACCGCAAACTCACCATGATAGTGATGAGGTTGAAGTAGAAAGTGAAGAAAAACAGAATGGTGAAGAAATTGAGGTTGATGAAGAACATTTACCTTCACAAGCGATGGCCACCCATGAAGTGATTCGTCAGGAAGGAGAGAAAGAGCTTGAGCGCGATGCTATGGCGCTACTATGGTCAGCCATTGCCGCCGGGCTTTCAATGGGGGCCTCTCTGGTTGCCAAAGGCATCTTTCATGTACATCTCAGTGAACTCCCCGGTGGTTTTTTACTGGAGAATTTAGGCTACACCTTTGGTTTTGTTATCGTCATCCTCGCCCGGCAACAGCTGTTTACCGAGAATACCGTTACCGCCGTCCTGCCAATTATGCATAAACCTACGCCCGGCAATATTGGGCTGTTGTTACGTTTATGGGGGATTGTACTGGCAGGTAACTTAATCGGGACCGCGATTGCTGCGTGGGCGTTCGATGTGATGCCTGTTTTCGATGAACCAACCCGAGAAGCCTTCCTCAAAATTAGTCTCAAGGTGATGCAAAACCCGCCGCTGGAGATGTTCGCTAACGCCATAATATCCGGCTGGCTGGTCGCCACTATGGTGTGGATGTTTCCTGCCGCGGGTTCGGCAAAGATTATTGTCATCATCCTGATGACATGGCTTATCGCCCTAGCGGACACGACTCATATTGTGGTGGGCAGCGTCGAGATCTTTTATCTCGTTTTCAATGGAACGCTCCCCTGGCAGGAATTTATCTGGCCTTTCGCACTGCCGACGCTGGCCGGAAATATCTGCGGCGGGACTTTTATATTTGCTTTACTTAGCCATGCGCAGATCCGAAACGATATGAGCCATGAGAAAAAAGCTAAAGCAAAAGCTAATAAAAAACGATAAGTGGCGACAGTTTGAGCAGTCAGTCCATCACCGCTTAACCTGTAAACGAAAAGGCGCTATAATCGCGCCGTTTCGTCCCCTTAGTTAAATGGATATAACGAGCCCCTCCTAAGGGCTAGTTGCAGGTTCGATTCCTGCAGGGGACACTTTTCCACAGAAATTCTGATTACCTTAATAACGCCTCACTATCAGCTATCTTCTGGCTGTCAGCATGTCGCCTCATTGATAAAACCTGCCGCCCTGCTCTTTTTTTCACCATATCGTCCAGAGCTGAGAGTAGTCACCATAATGGTCATTCATGTATCTCAGTCCGGTGATGCTCGGTAAAAATAAAATCGAACCGCGAGTTTCCGCAGGTAGAATGACTTTATTATTATGATTCATTCAAAAAATACTCCATACCGGTAATTATTCATAGCAAAAATAAATAGCACTATTTGCGTAAAATACAGATACCCTCTGTTTCATTAGATATTAATTTATATTGAAATCATTCTCAAATCATGTGAATAAAAGCGATTCATCAAAGCATGAACGATTGATATTAGATAAAATGAATGAACACCCTCATAAAAATAAACGACAATATATTAATCTATCAACAAGCAAGTCACCATCATGAATAAAATTGAAAGAAACGTCTGGAAACTGAACAATATTCCCCCGCTTGAGTATTGTTCGATCTTTCGAGCGCAGAAACTGCTTAACTGTGAAGTTGAAGACTTACTTCACTGGCACGACATTGGCGCGATAAATCTCGCGATAAAGTTAAAAAACATCCCGGGAATGCTAAATATCGCTATATCGAAAAATAGAGATATAGCTAACCCACAAAGTGAGAATCATTTAAATCATACCAACATATTAAGAAAAAAAGAGGAAATATGGTCACAATATTCAACAGTTGACCGCGTTCTGGAGATAAAGGAGAGCGTTTCTGCCATCGAAACGCTTCATGGTAATCAAGCGATACAAACCCAGATAAAGGCCATCGTTTCCGGGCTTTGGCATATAGCCGAAAAAAATCTGGGAGAACTACGAGAATGCCCGGATCATAACCAACTGGTACAGAATGTCAGTGCAATAGCCCCTACATAAAACACTCTCTTTTGCTACTTTTCTGCCGATGATAGTAGTCATCTTTCAGTATCGCTCAATAAAATCTATATCCTTAGCAAAGATGTTGAGAAAATTTTTGAGCATACTATAAGCAGCCGCACTCTGGAGATTGCTAAACAACCTTCAGTTATTTTAAATAAGGAGGTCATTAATGAACCTCAATTCACCTTACAGAATATAACGCTCACCGACTTTATAGATGAATTTATGCAACTGAATCCAGGTTTCAACAGACAATCATTGAACGCTAACGAATAGCTGGAGGCCTGGGATGATGAAAATTTCGTGAGTCTGGTTGGTTCAGACCAAGAAAAGATTCCGGAGACAGAGCATGCTTAGCCGCTGGCTAACCATATCTGATAATCCTCTTTCAGAGCCATCATCATAATAGTAGAGCGTACTAGGATATCACTTTTGCTATAGCCCTCAGTAATATGGCCGCATATTTTTCTAAATCGTTCACGGCTAATAGACATGATTAAAGCTCAGACCGCAAACGTCAGGCAGGCATTGTCTTCGTCATTGCTGACTTTTATGGGGATCTGGTATCGGCCCTGGTTCTCCAGCATCAATCCGCTATCGCAGGAAAACCTTAACAGTTAGTAAACGCAGTTAGTTTTATCTGCTGCCGGGCTATTGGAACTATTCGGGCATTAAGCTGCTTCACTCGATGCCTCTTGCTGTGAGCATTAGCGTTAATGACCATGACGTTGTCTTTTTCCGGCTCGCTAACGGTAAGAGCAGTCGCGAAGAGTGCTGAAACGCTATACACGCTTTTTCACCATGCGGGACTTTGTCCCGCCCTTCAGGTACGTAGAAAAAGGCCCAAAATCAAGTGACTCTATCTGTACCGAAAGCAATCGCTAACAATCGTCGCCAGAATAAAATTTAATACCGAATGAAATTAATGTGTCGCCTAATCACGACACTCGTAAGTAACTAAAAATTAATAAAAAAATGGCTCTTGTTTCCCACATTTTTTAGGCGTACATTAGCGCCATCTGGAGCTGTTTGAGCTCAGAATTCACCGCTACCGCTGGCTAAAATGTTTGGCTTTTGTCAGCGATAGTTGAGCAGGTAATCAAGAGCAAATTCATTTAAGGCGTCTCGCCGAGACCGCGGAGTGATGAGTCGTGAAATATTTTTTAATGGGCATTTCTTTTATGGTCATCGTTTGGGCCGGTACTTTCGCCCTGATGATCTAGCTTTAACGGTGTTAAAAAAGGGAGCCTCCTGGGCTCCCTTTTTTTACTCGTTGCTTTCGCTGGTTATCTTTGCCGATGCCGGCAGAAGCCCGTCAGCGCGGAACATAGATTTGATGCCGCGCACGGCCTGGCGGATACGATCGCGATTCTCAATTAAAGCGAAGCGTACGTGGGTATCGCCATAGTCACCGAAGCCAATGCCCGGTGAGACGCAGACTTTCGCATCCTGCAGCAGCTTTTTAGCGAACTCCAGCGATCCCATGGCCGCATACTGCTCCGGGATTTTCGCCCACACGTACATGGACGCCTTCGGACACTCGACCATCCAGCCCGCCTCATGCAGCCCCTTGACCAGCACATCGCGCCGGCGTTTATACTGCTCGGCAATATCGCGAACACACTGCTGATCGCCTTCAAGCGCAGCGATAGCCGCAACCTGCAGCGGAGTAAAGGTACCATAATCGTGGTAGCTTTTAATTCGCGCCAGCGCATTGACCAGCGTTTTATTACCGACCATAAAACCAATACGCCAGCCGGCCATGTTGTAGCTTTTGGATAGCGTGAAAAACTCTACGGCAACATCGCGCGCGCCGGGAACCTGCATAATAGAAGGCGCTTTCCAGCCATCATAAACGATATCGGCGTAGGCCAGATCGTGTACCACCAGCACATCATAACGCTTCGCCAGCGCCACGACTTTTTCGAAGAATTCCAGTTCAACGCACTGCGCGGTCGGGTTGGATGGAAAACCGAGGATCATCATTTTCGGCTTCGGGTAGCTCTCACGAATAGCGCGTTCAAGCTCGTTAAAAAAGTCCACGCCTTCGACAAGAGGTACCGAACGCACCTGGGCTCCGGCTATCACTGCGCCATAAATATGAATAGGATAGCTTGGGTTTGGCACCAGAACGGTATCACCATGGTCAAGCGTCGCCAGCATCAGATGCGCCAGCCCCTCTTTAGAGCCAATCGTCACAATCGCTTCAGATTCCGGATCGATCTCAACGTTATAGCGCTCTTGATACCAGCGGGAAATCGCCCTGCGCAGGCGCGGAATACCACGAGAAGTAGAATAGCCGTGAGTATCGGGCCGCTGAGCGACGGTGCATAGCTTTTCGACGATATGCGGCGGAGTCGCACCATCGGGGTTACCCATGCTGAAATCAATAATATCTTCGCCGCGACGTCGCGCAGCCATTTTCAGTTCAGCGGTAATGTTAAAAACGTACGGGGGGAGACGATCGATACGCGTAAAACGGCGTTCAGGACTGAATTCAGCCATAGATTCCTCGGATTGACGTTAGCGCCCGGACCGTCCGAGCGACGCTGCTGCATTTGCAGCACGTTTAGAAAATAACCCGAAAAAATTCCTGCTGTCGAGAGTGCAGCTAAAAAATATTTCCGCCAGTAAAAACGGGCATCCGTTCGGCTAAATGCGGCATAAAAATCTTCCGCCCCCCTCTGTGACCACATTAAAATTAACATCTTGATATCATTAATTTTACCCTGGAAAGGGTTGATTGTTTGTCATTGTTGAATCTGAAGCCCTTCTGATTAATCCCCTTTTAATTGTGAGTCTTTTCCCTATTCAGGTCTCCGGCTGGTCTTCTGTCGTGAGGTTTTCTATCATATTGCTTTCTCGCGATTAACATGGCGCACTCATGCACGAAATATTTACTATGCTGCTGGCGGTTTTTGACCGCGCGGCATTAATGCTAATTTGTCTCTTTTTTCTTATTCGTCTGCGCCTGTTTCGTGAACTTCTGCATAAATCCGCGCACACGCCAAAAGAGCTGCTGGCCGTTACCGCGATCTTCTCTCTCTTCGCCCTTTTCAGTACCTGGTCCGGCGTACCGGTAGAGGGATCGCTGGTCAACGTACGAATTATCGCCGTGATGTCCGGCGGGATCCTTTTCGGTCCCTGGGTCGGCGCAATTGTTGGCGTCATTGCCGGCGTGCATCGCTATCTGATCGATATAGACGGCGTCACCGCTGTCCCCTGTTTTATTACCAGCATTGTCGCCGGTCTGCTTTCCGGTTTTATCAGTCGTAAAGTTCCGAAAGCGCAGCGCTGGAAAGCGGGGATCCTTGCCGGGATGCTGTGCGAAACATTAACAATGATTCTCGTGGTGGTATGGGCGCCCTCCCTGGCGCTGGGAATCGACATCGTGTCAAAAATTGGTATTCCAATGATCCTTGGCAGCATATGTATCGGCTTCATCGTGTTGCTGGTACAGAGCGTTGAAGGAGAAAAGGAGGCCAGCGCCGCCCGTCAGGCAAAGCTGGCGCTGGATATTGCTAATAAAACGCTGCCGCTGTTTCGCCACGTCAATAGCGAGTCCCTGCGTCAGGTCTGCGATATCATCCGTCGCGACATCAATGCCGATGCCGTCGCCATCACCAATACCCAGCACGTAATGGCCTATGTCGGTGTCGGTGAAATCAACTACCGCAATAACGACGACTTTATTAGTCCGACCACGCAACAAGCGATCCGCTATGGAAAAATCATTATCAAAAATAATGATGAAGCTCATCGGACGCCGGAAATACACTCGATGCTCGTTATTCCGCTGTGGGAAAAAGGCGTCGTCACCGGTACGCTAAAAATCTATTACTGCCACGCGCATCGCATCACCTCTTCGTTGCAGGAAATGGCTATTGGCCTGTCGCAAATCATCTCTACGCAGCTGGAGGTCTCGCGCGCCGAGCAGCTTCGTGAGATGGCCAATAAAGCTGAACTGCGCGCGCTGCAAAGCAAAATTAATCCCCACTTTTTATTTAACGCTCTGAACGCGATTTCGTCGTCGATTCGCTTGAATCCGGACACCGCGCGCCAGTTAATTTTTAATTTGTCGCGCTATTTACGCTACAACATTGAATTAAAAGATGATGAGCAAATTGACATCAAAAGGGAGCTGTATCAAATCAAGGATTATATCGCCATAGAGCAGGCTCGCTTCGGCGATAAACTGACGGTGATTTATGATATTGATGATGAGGTCAACTTTATGATCCCCAGTTTGCTTATTCAGCCTCTGGTGGAGAATGCCATCGTCCACGGCATTCAGCCCTGCAAGGGAAAAGGCGTGGTGACCATCGGCATTAATGAGTGCGGAAATCGAGTTCGAATCAGCGTTCGCGATACGGGAAATGGTATCGATCCTGCGGTGGTAGCAAGAGTGGAGGCTGATGAAATGCCGGGGAATAAAATCGGGTTACTCAATGTTCATCATCGGGTCAAGCTGCTTTATGGCGAAGGTCTGCATATCCGACGCCTGACGCCGGGGACAGAAATTGCCTTCTATGTGCCAACCCAACACGCCCCCCAGGCGGCAACAGAGTCGCTGCTGTCATGAGTGGAGAAAAAATGAAAGTCATCATTGTGGAAGATGAGTTCCTCGCGCAACAGGAGCTCACCTGGTTGATTAACACGCATAGTCAGATGGAGATTGTCGGCACCTTTGACGATGGGCTGGACGTGCTGAAGTTTTTACAGCACAACAAAGTCGACGCTATTTTTCTCGACATCAATATCCCTTCTCTCGATGGCGTACTGTTAGCGCAAAATATCAGCCAGTTCGCGCACAAGCCGTTTATCGTTTTTATTACCGCCTGGAAAGAGCATGCGGTGGAAGCCTTTGAGCTGGAGGCGTTTGACTACATTCTTAAGCCATACCAGGAATCGCGCATCATCAACATGCTTCAAAAACTGACCAGCGCCTGGCAACAGCTGCAGGTGAGCGCTGGCTCCGGCACAGCTTCCAACCCAATCAGAGAAAACGACACGATTAATCTGATTAAAGATGAGCGAATTATCGTCACCAGCATCAACGATATTTACTATGCGGAGGCGCATGAAAAGATGACGTTCGTGTATACCCGGAAAGAGTCGTTTGTCATGCCGATGAATATCACGGAGTTCTGTAACAAGCTACCGTCAGCGCACTTTTTCCGCTGCCACCGCTCGTACTGCGTCAATCTGAACAAAATTCGCGAAATCGAACCCTGGTTCAACAACACCTATATTCTGCGGCTTCGCGATTTAGAGTTTCAGGTACCGGTTAGCCGCAGCAAGGTAAAAGAGTTTCGTCAGCTCATGCATCTGTAGGGAATTTTACCCGGATATACAATATATCCGGGTAAGAAAGAACTCAGAGAATCTGCCCCAGAGTCTGACGCAGATGTGCGCCGGAACCCAGCAGCCCCGGATTGTCGTGGACTATCAGATAGACCGGGATATCCTGAACAAAGGCTTTAAAGCGGCCTTTATCTTCAAAACCACCGCGGAAACCGGAAGCTTTAAAGAAATCAAGGAAACGCGGCACAATACCGCCAGCGATATACACGCCGCCAAACGTACCAAGAGTCAGCGCCAGATTACCGCCAAAGCGGCCCATAATGACGCAAAACAGCGACAGCGCGCGACGGCAGTCAATGCAGGTATCGGCCAGCGCGCGTTCAGTCACATCCTTAGGCTGCAGGTTTTCCGGCAGACGGCCATCGGACTTAACGATCGCATGGTAGAGGTTGACTAATCCGGGGCCAGATAATACGCGCTCGGCGGAGACGTGTCCCAGCTCGCTACGCAGCTCTTCCAGAATAATGCCTTCCTCTTCGCTATTTGGCGCGAAATCCACATGGCCGCCTTCGCCCGGCAGGCTCACCCAGCGTTTATCCACGTGGACCAGATGAGCCACTCCCAGCCCGGTACCAGCACCATAGACGGCGATCGGCTTGCCCTCTACCGGAGCCGTACCGCCAAACTGAATCAGATGTTCAGCTTTCAGCATCGGGATTGCCATCGACACAGCGGTAAAGTCGTTAATAATCTCCAGATGCGAGAAGCCCAGATTCTTTTTCATCTCGGCGATAGAAAAAGCCCAGGTGTGATTGGTCATAGCGACCCAGTCACCGGTAATCGGACACGCAATGGCGATACAGCCATCTTCAACCTTCACGTCCTGCTCTTCCAGATAGACCTTCACTACGGCTTCAAGACTTGGATAATCGAGCCCGGAATAGGTCCTGGCGCGAGAAATTTCCCCGCTTGCGATATCACATAACGCCAAACGGGCATTCGTTCCGCCAACGTCCCCTACTAAAGCAAATTTTGTCATTCCGTTACGGCTCCGCTAAAGTCAAAATGATTCTTTTGGCACACTCTAAATTCATGACGTCCTGACAACAACGACCAACGCATAAGCGCCCTTGGTTTAGCGACTTGCGTCACAGTTAGTCTGTAATTTATGAAATATTGTGCTGCACAACTGCCGGACACATCTTTACTTTATCGTTTCAGCATCATTTGCGCCAACGCTCTCAGCCCCCCCGAGCAAAGTAATGCGACGAAACTTTCAGAAGGATATTTTCATGCTGCACCCGCGCGCCAGAACGATGCTGCTGTTATCCATACCGGCCATTTTGATTGGTATTGCTGCCAGCCTGGTATTAATTGTGGCGATGAAAATGGCATCCGTGTTGCAAAGCATTCTATGGGATAGCCTGCCGGCAAGTTTAGGCATCAACGCCAGCGGACCTTTCTGGACTATCGCTATCCTCACCTGCACCGGTATCGCCGTTGGACTGGTAATACGCTTTAGTCCTGGTCACGCAGGTCCGGACCCGGCCACAGAGTCACTTATTGGCGCCCCTGTAAGCATCAGCGTGCTGCCAGGCCTGTTCGCTGCGCTGCTCCTCGGCCTGGCGGGCGGCGTTAGTCTCGGCCCGGAACACCCGATCATGGTGATTAATATCGCCCTCGCTGTAGCGCTTGGTTCCCGTATTTTCCCGCGCGTTAGCGCGCTGGACTGGACGATTCTTGCCTCTTCCGGCACCATCGGCGCATTATTTGGAACTCCGGTTGCTGCGGCGTTGATCTTTTCGCAAACGCTAAACAGCAGTAACGATGTACCGCTTTGGGACAGACTCTTCGCGCCGCTGCTTGCCGCAGCGGCCGGGTCTCTGACCACCGGGCTATTTTTCCATCCCCATTTTTCGTTACCAATCCCGCATTACAATCAGTGGCATCTTGTCGATATCTTTAGCGGAGCTATCGTTACGCTTATCGCTGTTGCCGTCGGTATGGTTGGCGTCTGGTGTTTACCGCGTTTACACGCACTAATGCACCGCCTGAAAAATCCGGTCTTAACCTTGGGTATCGGTGGCTTTCTCCTGGGTATCCTTGGCGTTATCGGCGGACATATCACTCTGTTTAAGGGTCTGGATGAGATGCAGCAATTAGCTTTTAGCCAGACGTTAACCGCCAGTGATTTCATGCTTATTGCTCTGGTCAAGCTGGCGGCGCTGGTGCTGGCCGCGGCCTGCAGTTTTCGCGGCGGGCGAATTTTCCCGGCGGTTTTTGTCGGCGTCGCGCTCGGACTAATGCTGCATGCACACGTGGATGCCGTCCCGGCAGCTATCACCGTTTCCTGCGCGATTCTCGGACTTACGCTTGTGGTGACGCGCGATGGTTGGTTAAGCCTGTTTATGGCAGCGGTAGTGGTGCCAGATTCCACTTTACTTCCGCTGCTGTGTATCGTGATGCTTCCCGCCTGGCTATTACTTGCCGGAAAACCGCTGATGATCGCAAAGCGCCGCGGCGGTTAAACGCGGCTGTTTCTCTCTTCCAGCGACCGGGTAACCGTACGCAGAAAGTCGGGAATATCCATTTTTGGCAGCATCACCTCTACCATTGTTAACCTGTCTGAGGCAATGCTGCTGTCCATCGCTTCTTGCAGCTCCTGCGTACGCGTTACTCGCCAGCAGCGCGACGGTACTTCGGGGGCAAAAGCATCAGGCAGACGGCTCCAGTCCCAGAGCGCAATATCGTTATAACGCTGCTCAGGGCCATGAATGGCGCGCTCGACCGTATAGCCTTCATTATTAAGCAACAGAATCAGCGGACGTTGCTTATCTCTTAGCATCGATCCCATCTCCTGAATGGTTAGCTGTGCGGCGCCATCGCCGACAATCAGCACTACCCGTTTGTCCGCCGCTGCTATTTGCGCTCCATAGGCTGCCGGAAGGGTAAAACCTATCGATCCCCATAACGGCTGGACGATCAGCGTTGCGCCGGCTGGAAGTTTAAGCGCCGCAGCCCCGAACGCGGCCGTTCCCTGATCGGCAAGAATTATGTCCCCGGGACGCAGCTGTTTCTGCACCGTACTCCAGAAATTTTTTTGCGTCAGGCGGCCTTCAGGCTCGCCGCCTACGCCGGGAGCCTGAACGTCTGGCGTAGTCCATTCTGCCGCCAGAGTGGCGGAAAGCTCGATTAAAATATCAAGCGCCTTTTCCATTGGAATCCGGCTGAACCAACGATCGCCAACCCGAACGGCAAAGGGCTGGATTTCTATCGTTTTTTCCTGCGGGAGATGCTGAGTAAACCCGGCGGTAATGGTATCGGTAAAACGGGTGCCAATGCAGATGATGGTATCAGCATTTTCAATGGCATCGCGAGTCTGACTGGAGCTTGCTACGCCGCTATAGGTCCCGACAAACCCGCTCTGCTGCTCATCAAAAAGCCCTTTACCCATCAGCATGGTGGCGAAAGAAACCGGTACTTTAGCGACCCACTCTCTGAGGACGTTTTGCAGCCCATAGCGCTGGGCAAGGAAATCAGCCAGCAGCGATACGCGACGGCTGCTTCTCAGCATCAACAGCGCATGCTCACGAAATCCTGCCAGCTGATTATCATCGGCGGGCAGACCTTCCATTAGCAAACGGTGAGCAGGCGGCGTGGCCTTCGCCTTCGCCACATCGGCCGGCAGCATCAGATAACCGGGGCGATGATGGATTAGCATTTCACTTAATACCCGGTCTATTTCATGGCAGGCATTGCCCGCCGCCAGTACCGCCTGGGAACAGGTAATTTGTTCACTCATACGCGAAAAGTGGCTGAAATCACCATCACCAAGCGTATGGTGCAGCAGTTCGCCGCGCTGCTGCGCGCCGGTACAGGGAGCCCCGACAATATGCAGGACCGGAACATGTTCGGCGTAGCTTCCGGCAATTCCGTTAAGCGCGCTAAGCTCGCCGACACCATAGGTCGTCAGTAGCGCGCCAGCGCCTTTAATACGCGCATAGCCATCGGCGGCATAGGCCGCGTTCAGCTCGTTAGCACAACCAACCCACCCTAATTTCTGATGCGCGATAACGCTGTCGAGAAACTGTAAATTGTAATCACCCGGTACGCCAAACAAGCGGTCTATGCCGCAATCTACGAGACGATCCAGCAGATAATCGCCAATGGTATAAGTCGGTTGCATATCCATACTCTCCTCTCGTGCAGGTAATTTGAGTATTGGATAAGCAGATGGGCTGTCCAGATTGTGCTCAACAAATGGGGTGGAAAGCAAAATTTACGCATTCAGGGAGTGTACTCGGCGACAAACATTCTTTAGTGTAAACGTATACACACCCTGTTTTATCTGCGGAGGAAGTATGGTTTACCAGGCAAACGCCACGCGATATCAAACGATGGACTACCGCCGCTGCGGTCATAGCGGATTAAAGCTGCCGGCAATCTCCCTTGGGCTTTGGCATAATTTTGGCGACGAAACGCGGGTAGAAACCAGCCGCCAGCTTCTGCGACACGCGTTCGACCTCGGCATTACTCATTTCGATTTAGCCAATAACTACGGCCCTCCGCCAGGGTCTGCAGAGAGCAATTTTGGTCGTATCCTGAAAGAAGATTTTTTGCCTTACCGCGATGAACTGATTATCTCCAGCAAAGCCGGTTACACCATGTGGGACGGCCCTTATGGCGACTGGGGATCGCGTAAATATCTCATTGCCAGCCTCGACCAAAGCCTTAAACGCATGGGCCTGGACTATGTCGATATTTTTTACCATCACCGCCCCGACCCCGAAACGCCATTACAGGAAACCATGCGTGCGCTGGACCATATTGTTCGCCAGGGCAAAGCGCTATACGTCGGATTATCGAATTACCCGCCAGAACAGGCTCGTGACGCCATCAACATCCTTAACGACCTCGGTACACCGTGCCTGATTCATCAACCTAAATACTCGATGTTTGAACGCGGGGTCGAGGAAGGTTTACTCGATTTTCTGCAAACCGCAGGGGTGGGAAGTATAGCGTTTTCACCGCTTGCCGGCGGCCAGTTGACTAACCGCTATCTGCACGGCATTCCGGCAGACTCTCGCGCCGCCAGCGGTAGCCGCTTCCTGCAACCGGATCAGCTAACTGAAAACAAACTGGAGAAGATTCGTCAATTGAACGCGCTGGCAGAATCCCGCGGGCAGAAACTCTCGCAAATGGCCCTCGCCTGGGTGCTGCGCGAAGAGAAAATCACCTCGGTACTGATTGGCGCCAGCAAAACGTCGCAGCTCGACGATGCGATTGGCATGCTGGAAAACCGCCATTTCAGCGCCGAAGAACGGGCGGCCATCGATGCCATCCTTGCGGTGTAAATTCATTTTTACTTTAGCAAAAAGTGCTCTCGCTTGCGATTTAGGAGTTCCTCCGATGCGATGGGGCTTTACTGCCCCGTAATATCAGGTTAACAGGCCGACAACGGCCCCGATCGTGAAGGAGAAAAGTATGTTCAGGTCACTGATTTTGGCTGCAGTGCTTCTGGCTTCAGCGCCATTGGTCGCTAATGCTGGTGAAATCACCCTGTTGCCATCTATAAAATTACAAATTGGCGATCGCGACAATTATGGTAACTACTGGGACGGTGGCGGCTGGCGCGACCGTGATTACTGGCGTAAACACTATGAGTGGCGCGACAACCGCTGGCATCGTCATGACAACGGCTGGCATCGTGGCTGGGATAAACGCAAAGCCTACGAACGCGGCTATCGCGAAGGCTGGAACGACCGCGACGACCGACGCGGCGGCTGGGGACGAGGTCACGGCGGTCGCGGCCATGGTCACGGGCATCATTAATGACAACAGGGAGCCATCCGGCTCCCTTTTTACTGACAATTAGCTGAATATCGATCCCACAATCAGCCAACCGTTGAGCCCCACGACCACCGCGACAATCGCCCATCCCAGTACTTTCACCCACCGGGAGTTGACCAGGTCACCCATTAATCGGGAATCGCTGGTAAATATAAGCAACGGCACCAGCGCAAGAGCGATACCAAAACTCAGCAATACCTGACTCATCACCAGAATACGCGTCGGATCAAGGCCCATTAAAATCACAATAAACGACGGCAGCATGGTGATTGCCCGACGAAACCATAGCGGGATATGAAAGCGTATAAAGCCCTGCATCACCACCTGCCCCGCCAGGGTGCCAACAACCGTCGAAGATAGTCCCGCTGCTATCAGACTCAGGCCAAAGATGGTCGCTGCCGCATGACTCAGCAAAGGCTCCAGCGTCAGATAGGCCTGATCGAGGTCGGCAATACCTGTATGGCCGTTGAAATGGAAAGCCGCGGCAGCGGTCGCCATCATCGCCAGGTTGACAAAACCAGCGATAGTCATGGCAATCGCCACATCCCAGCGCGTGGCGTTATACCGCTCTTTACGCGTCCCACCGTGCAGATGCTGGGTCAGCGATGAGTGTAAATAGATGACATGCGGCATGATGGTTGCGCCCAGTACCCCGGCGGCAAGAAATACCGCTTCGCTGGTCGGCAGAGACGGTACGAGCATTCCTTTCGCCAACGGCGCCAGCGCAGGCTGGGAGAAAATCAGTTCAACGACATATGCCGCAGCGACAAACAGCAGCAGTCCGCCAATCACTTTCTCCAGCGGTTTTTGACCGCGACGCTGTAGCATCAGAATCAGAAACGTCGCGATTCCCGTCAGCACCGCGCCCTGCAGCAAGGAGACGCCGAGCACCAGCTTAAACCCAATAGCTGCGCCAATAAACTCGGCAAGATCGGTGGCCATCGCGATGATTTCCGCCTGCACCCAGTAAAACCACACTACCGGCCGCGGGTAGTGGTCGCGAATTTGTTCTGCCAGATTTTTACCGGTAGCGATACCCAGCTTCGCCGACATCACCTGAATCAGCATCGCCATCAGGTTAGCCCATACCACAACCCAAAGCAGCTGATAGCCAAAGCTGGCACCGGCCTGAATATTCGTCGCGAAATTACCCGGATCGATATAGCCAATGGCAGCAATGAAAGCAGGTCCCATCAGGGCCAACTTGATCTTGCGCGCTGCACGACCGCTGCTATTCTCAACGCGACTGTTTGTCATTTTCTGCCTCTGGAAATATAGCCTTTGCTATGTTTTATGCTATCAAAACGCGAATGATTATCAAGTTCATTTAAAACGGTGATAATGATTGCTGTGATAGGAGGGGACGATAGCAGGTCGGCAACTTAAAGCCGGGAAACGATAAATTCTTTTAATCAACTATCAGAATAGTACATCAGTGCAACTTTTAAAACTTTTACGTAACATAACAAAAATGCATGTTTGATCACTATTTCTGCCATTAGTCACATATCCTTGCAATAGTGTGTTCTATCTCTCGTTTTCTTTGCGCCTGTTACATAGAATGTGCACAGAAATTTAACCTGCCTCATATTTGGAGCAAATATGGACCGCGTCTTGCACTTTATTCTCGCGATCGTAGTGGTTGCCATTCTGGCCTTGCTGGTCAGCCACAACCGTAAGCAGATTCGTATTCGTTATGTCATTCAGCTGCTTGTCATTGAAGTGCTGTTGGCCTGGTTCTTCCTGAACTCTGACATTGGTCTGGGTTTTGTGAAGGGCTTTTCGGAGATGTTTGAGAAACTCCTCGGTTTCGCCAATGAAGGGACAAACTTCGTCTTCGGCAATATGAATGATAAAGGCCTGGCTTTCTTCTTCCTGAAAGTGTTGTGCCCAATCGTGTTTATCTCCGCGCTGATCGGTATTTTGCAGCATATTCGTATTCTGCCTATCGTCATTCGCGCCATCGGTACCGTGTTGTCCAAAATTAACGGCATGGGCAAACTGGAATCTTTCAACGCTGTCAGCTCGCTGATTCTGGGCCAGTCAGAAAACTTTATCGCTTATAAAGATATCCTTGGCAAGATGTCCCGCAACCGCATGTACACCATGGCTGCTACGGCGATGTCTACAGTGTCCATGTCTATCGTAGGCGCATACATGACCATGCTGCAGCCAAAATATGTCGTTGCGGCGCTGGTACTCAACATGTTCAGTACCTTTATCGTTTTGTCGCTGATTAACCCCTATCGCGTAGACGAAAGCGAAGAAAATCTGCAGATGTCTAACCTGCATGAAGGGCAAAGCTTCTTCGAAATGCTGGGAGAATACATCCTGGCGGGCTTCAAAGTGGCGATTATCGTTGCCGCAATGCTGATCGGCTTTATTGCGCTTATTTCCGCGCTGAACGCCCTGTTCGCCACCGTCACCGGCTGGTTCGGTTATAGTATCTCCTTCCAGGGGATCCTCGGCTATATCTTCTATCCGGTTGCGTGGGTCATGGGCGTCCCGGCAGGTGAAGCGCTGCAGGTAGGTAGTATTATGGCCACCAAGCTGGTTTCTAACGAATTCGTCGCCATGATGGATCTGCAGAAAGTGGCCTCCACGCTCTCTCCGCGTGCGGAAGGCATCATCTCTATCTTCCTCGTCTCCTTCGCTAACTTCTCCTCTATCGGTATTATCGCCGGTGCGATTAAAGGACTGAACGAAGAGCAGGGTAACGTGGTTTCACGCTTCGGCCTGAAGCTGGTTTATGGTTCCACACTGGTAAGCGTGCTCTCTGCATCTATCGCCGCACTGGTACTGTAATCCGATATTCATTAAGCGAAAGCCGGGCAAGCCCCGGCTTTTTTACGCCTGCAGTTCGCTCAGCGGCTGCGGCTTACCAATCAGATACCCCTGCAAGTAGTCAACTCCAAGCTGGAGAAGCTTTTCCCGCTGCTCGGGCGTTTCAACATATTCCGCCACGACTTTCATCTTCTTAACCTTCGCCATCTCAATAATGGATTTAACCATAATGGCATCCAGCGGATCGGTCTCGATATCGCGCACAAAGCAGCCGTCAATTTTTACAATATCGGCCTGCAGGCTTTTCAGGCGCTCGTAGTTGGCATAGCCGGTACCAAAGTCATCAATGGCGATAGCGCAGCCGAAGTCTCTTAACTGCTGAATATTATGCAAACTGGTTTCAACATCGGAAAACGCCTGCTCTTCGGTGACTTCAATAGTTATCGCCTCCGCCGCCAGGTTATAGCGCTTAAACAGTGAGATAATCTGTGCTGCGCTATCCTTTTGCATCAGCGTGTAGGGCAGCAGATTCACGGAGAAATGCTTACCAGGATGATGGCTAAGGCTACTAAATAGGGTTTCCAGAATCTGCATATCAAAGCGCTGGCTCAGATTAAACTGCGCAATCAGCGGAATAAATCGATCGGGCGTAATGATGGTGTCACCGCAGCGCATACGGCTAAGAATTTCGTAGTAGCCCTCCCCTGAGGCATCCTGAATAGGCTGGGCGTACAGCACCAGCCCGCGTTCATTGAGCGCTTGCTTAATTTGCGCCAGCAGCCGTACCTGTTCGCTTGTTTGATCGGAAATCTGCTCTTGAGCGGCATCCAGCGGGAGTACCCGGCGCGATGCGCCCGCTTGCTCAGACAGCCAGCTAAGCTGGCCAAGCATCGGGTGAAGCTCAGACTCTATACCGCTGTAAGCGCCCCATGATGCGCCAAACTCCAGATCCAATCCCTGGTTATTCCAGCTGAACTTTTTATGGTTCAGCGTCGAAACAATATGGCTTAGGCGCGCTTCCGGTTCCGGACCATTGAGAACCAGCAATAGCTCGCTACCGGGCAGCTGAAAAATGCGCTCTCCCTGAGCTAACAGAGGCTGCAGCTTACGAACGATCTGCTTTTTGCTCTCCACTCTCATCATCATACCGTAGTGACGACTAAGGAAATCCAGATTCTGAATGCGCAGGCTGCTGATGGCGACAGTAGGGTGACACTGCAAGTGGCTCTCCAGCGCGCGCAAATTCGGCAATCCCGTAAGCGGATCTTCTTCCGCCTGCTCTCGCCATCTGAGCTTCATTCTTTCACTACGAGCATAAATATCTGCCATATAGAACAAACAGATAGTAAAAGAGATCAATACAGAAAGAACAAATGAGAGCGAATATTCAGTTTGTACACCGTGTAAAAAATTCTGGTTATAGGCGACCAGCAAAAATGCTGAAACAGACCATGCAATGCGAATCAACGTATGCCCAAGACGGCTAATACCAATAAAATACAAAATAAAAATAAGAGGGACTAAATAACCTGCAATAAAATCAGAATCATAAGGTGTACACAGCACAAGTAATACAGCCGTCAGGGCGACAAACCAATACACCGTAAATACCCGCTGCGTGCGAACCAGCCACGGCTGGCAATGATTACGCCAGAACGTTCTCGCATATCGCGGACTGATAATCATCCGCAACGGATAATAAAAGAAAGTTGTAAAAATTAATGCTGCGCTAATCAGGCTTTGTATATCAATAACGGTGTAGATAACCGACATATTGCCGAAATAGCTGGAAATCGCGAGCGGAAACGAAAAAAAGCGCCCCGCCAGATACATAGTGACTTTCAACAGGATCGGAGCAAAGAATCCCGCCCAAAAGATCCTTACGCCCATATGCTTTGCCGTCAGCCCTACGCGCCAGCGTCTTCCAAGCTGAAAGTAAAGAATGGCGCAGGAAATGAAAACCGAGAACAGCTGGCAAAATAGCAGAATCATTGCCTGAGCTACGGTCAGATCGATTATCCAGCTGTTGGTGATCGCAAATGCAATAATCAACGGGATAACCGCATAGCGACCGAAAATAAACAGCACGGAATACATTAAGCTCAACGGCAGCCATGCCAGATAAATTTGATTTCCATCAATGATGGTTTGTGGAGAAATAAATCTGGAGAGCGGAATTGCGATAAAGCAGACCAGGAGAGCCAGCAGAGTTTTTTTGATCTTAATGTTAAAATGATCAATCATTATTGTTAATTAAAACTCCTGCTGCAATAAATATTTTTAGGGGGCATAAATATTAATTCGCTTAATAAGCGCAAGCAAGATTTTACATTGTGAAAAAATCTGAAATTACTTTAAACAGAGATTTGCTGACTTATTCAGAAACAGCTTTACATTTTTATAGTTAAGAAATGAAAAACCCCCGCCGCAGCGAGGGTTCGATATTTTGGTGGAGCTAAGCGGGATCGAACCGCTGACCTCTTGCATGCCATGCAAGCGCTCTCCCAGCTGAGCTATAGCCCCACAGGACCTCTTTACGAACCAAACCTGTGGGAGCAGGTTTTGGTGGAGCTAAGCGGGATCGAACCGCTGACCTCTTGCATGCCATGCAAGCGCTCTCCCAGCTGAGCTATAGCCCCGTAACGTAAAGCGTGTCGTGTTGACGGGCGGCATAATATGAATTCCTTCGCCAGGTGTCAACGGCAAAATTAATCCCCGCTATTTGATCGCTGAAAAAGCAGGCAAACGGCTGACATTGCGAGCCTTATCGCAGCCAGAAGCTAAACATGTCACCCTTTCCTCTAAAAGGATGCTATAACATGTGCAACTAATTCCCACATATTTACTCAGGAAATAGTATGCTCAAGGAACGAATGACACCTGAAGAAATAGCGCATTTAACTGGCTTCAGCCGACAGACGATTAACAAATGGGTACGTAAGGAGGGATGGCAGACATCTCCGCGGCCCGGAGTTCAGGGCGGTAAAGCACGCCTGGTACATGTTAATGAGCAGGTTCGCGAATTTATCCGCAGCGCACAGCGCGTGGCCGAAAACCCAGTCCCCTATTCCGCAACAGATAGCGATTTAGAATCGCTGCTACTCACGCTGTGTAAAGAGATGACGCCGGGAGAGCAAAAGCTGTTTATGTCGCTGCTGCTACGTGAAGGGATTACCGGGCTACTCAATCGACTGGGTATCCGCGACCAGTGAAATAATGATGAAACTTAAAGACAAAATGACTCCAGCGGAACTCGCTGAGTGCCTTGATCTCGCCCGACAAACGATAAACCGCTGGGCCAGAGAGCAAAAATGGCGGACGGAAGCGATACCCGGCGTCAAAGGTGGGCGCGCGCGCCTTATTGTTATTGACAGGCCGGTTATCGATTTCCTGGCAAATATCCCCGCGCTGCGCCATCTGTCGATCGACAACCAGCTTGCCGAACAGCCGGTCAAATATCTGGTGAACGATGCTGATGCAATCTGGCGCCAGATTGTCGAGACTCTGCGCCTGATGACTCCGGCCGAACAGCTGCGCCTGCGCGATCTTCTTGCTCGCGAGGGGATCAGCGGATTTCTCTCCCGGCTCAGCATTACGGATACCGATAAATAGGCAAAAAAAACGGCGAGGATAGCTAACCCCGCCGTTTTGTTATTGCCGTTATCAAAATCAGGATTGCTGGTTTTCCCGCTCAGCAATATAGGCCAGCGCTTTATTGATACGTTCTACGCTGCGTGATTTACCGATCGCATGTACCGTCACGTCAAGCGCCGGAGACTGGCCTGCACCGGTCACCGCCACGCGCAGCGGCATCCCCACTTTGCCCATGCCTACTTCCAGCTCATCGGCCGTAGCCTGAATCGCGTGGTGAACATTTTCAGCCGTCCAGTCACTAATGGCGGCTAGTTTATCGCGCACCACCTCCAGCGGCTGACGGGCAACCGGACGCAGATGTTTTTTCGCCGCGTCGGCATCAAACTCGGCAAAATCTTCATAGAAATAACGGCAGCTCGCCGCCATCTCTTTCAGCGTTTTGCAACGTTCTCCCAGCAGTTTTACCAGTTCAGCCAGCTGCGGGCCGTTACGGGTGTCGATATTTTCCTGCTCAATGTGCCACTGTAAATGCGTTGCCACATATTCCGGCGCCAGCGAGTTGATATAGTGATGGTTCAGCCACTGCAGTTTTTCAGTGTTGAACGCGCTCGCAGATTTGCTCACCGCCCCCAGGCTGAACAGCTTGATCATCTCTTCACGAGAGAAAATCTCCTGGTCGCCGCTTGACCACCCTAAACGAACCAGATAGTTCAGCAGCGCTTCCGGCAGGTAGCCATCATCGCGATACTGCATAACGCTGACCGCGCCGTGACGCTTAGAGAGTTTCTTACCGTCGTCGCCGTTAATCATGGAGACGTGGGCGTATACCGGCACCGGCGCATTCAGCGCTTTCAGGATGTTAATCTGACGGGGAGTATTGTTGATATGGTCTTCGCCACGGATGACGTGGGTGATTTCCATATCCCAGTCATCAACCACAACGCAGAAATTGTAGGTTGGGGAACCATCGGTACGACGAATAATCAGGTCGTCCAGCTCCTGGTTGCTGAATTCAATCGGGCCACGGATCTGGTCATCAAAAACCACCGAACCGTTCTCCGGGTTGGCAAAACGTACAACGCAAGGTTCATCGTCAGCATGATGTTCATGACCATGGCGGCAGCGGCCGTCGTAGCGCGGCTTTTCACCTTTTGCCATCTGCTCTTCACGCAGGGCTTCCAGACGCTCTTTGGAGCAGTAGCACTTATAGGCCGTGCCCGCTTCCAGCATTTCATCAATGACGGCGTTATAGCGATCAAAACGCTTGGTCTGGAAGTATGGACCCTCATCCCACTCCAGGCTCAGCCAGTTCATACCATCCATAATGGCTTCAATGGCCTCCGGCGTGGAGCGCTCAAGATCGGTGTCTTCAATACGCAGCACAAACTCACCGCCGTGATTACGTGCAAAAAGCCAGGAATAGAGAGCAGTACGCGCACCGCCAACGTGCAGATAGCCTGTCGGGCTGGGCGCGAAGCGAGTTTTGATTTTCATGAATTGGCCTTACGTTTGATAAAGATGCCGACACGCGGCAGTGTTCGTTAGATTTTATGGGGGAATATTCTAACACCACAGGCTGATTCCTCAATGTTGTTCCCGTTTCAACCTCACGCTTTGCCCTTTTTGTTTATAAATCATGCGTCATAGATGACATTGCGATCGTTTTGTTTAATTTTACGACGAACAAACAAATTATTTAGAAAAGGCGTTGACTCATTTTCAACTCTCCCTATAATGCGACTCCACACAGCGGGGGTGATTAGCTCAGCTGGGAGAGCACCTCCCTTACAAGGAGGGGGTCGGCGGTTCGATCCCGTCATCACCCACCAACTACTTCGCGTAGTCTCCGCCGTGTAGCAAGAAATTGAGAAGTGGGTGATTAGCTCAGCTGGGAGAGCACCTCCCTTACAAGGAGGGGGTCGGCGGTTCGATCCCGTCATCACCCACCACTTTCTCGCCAGCTGGATTTCTTGCATTAAAATTGAAGTACCGAAGTGGGTGATTAGCTCAGCTGGGAGAGCACCTCCCTTACAAGGAGGGGGTCGGCGGTTCGATCCCGTCATCACCCACCACTTCGGGTCGTTAGCTCAGTTGGTAGAGCAGTTGACTTTTAATCAATTGGTCGCAGGTTCGAATCCTGCACGACCCACCAATGCAAAAAAGCGCCCTAAAGGCGCTTTTTTGCTATCTGCGATATATAAGATTCGAACCTGCGGCAGGTTCGAGTCGACAAAATTGTCGGGAACAATTTTGCATAACGCGAAGAGAGACAACGGAGCCGCCTGCGGCGACGGCCCGAAGGGCGAGCGAAGCGAGTCATCCTGCACGACCCACTATTGTAAAAATGGCGCTTGTGGCGCTTTTTTGCTATCTGCGATATCCAATCCTGAGCCAACAATCACCCCGTCAGCGCTTCCACCAGCTTTGTCAGCGCAGGCGTCGCCTGCTGCTGATCGTATACGATATACAAATCAGCGGGTATGCGTTCCTCCAGCGGTCGAAATGCAACCCCAGGCCACGTCATCTGCGCGTAGCTGTCCGCGATAAGCGTGATACCAATCCCCATGCTCACCATTGCCAGTACGGTTTGCGGCTCCATCACTTCGCGGACAATCATCGGCGAAAATCCGGCGCTCTGACAAACGCGTTGTAAAAACGTCCAGTCGGTATGGATTGAGGGCATGGTGACAAAATATTCGTTACGCAGCGCCTCAAGCGGGATCGCTTGACGCAGAGTAAGAGGATGTTCTTCCGGCATAGCCACCAGAAAAGAGGACTCATGCAAGCGCAGACTGGTAAAGCCTGGCGAAGGAGCCGTGGCCATCCTCCAGATTCCGGCATCCAGTTCTCGTCGTTCCAGCATCGCCATTTGCATCGCAGGCATATTTTCCCGGAAGAGCACCTCAACATTAGGGTTTTCTTTCAAAAAGCGGCGCATTACCGGGCGCATTTTTCCCCACATTGCCGTACCTATCACGCCCAGTTCTACCCGCCCTGCCTCCCCTCGGCCAATCTGTTCCACACGCGCCAGAGCCTGATTCGCACTGGAAAGAAGGCGGCGGGACTCCTCCATCAGAATTTTTCCTGCATGGGTCAACGCTACGCTGCGGGAATGGCGAATAAACAACAGCGTACCGAGCTGCTGTTCCAGATCTTTAATATGGATGCTCAGAGGAGGTTGCGACATATTCAGACGGGCAGCCGCACGACCAAAATGCAGCTCTTCTGCGACGGCCAGAAAATAGCGCAATAACTTCAGATCGATACGATGCGTGCGTTCCATGTGCGATGCGCTCCATAGGCGAAGGATAATGCGCAAAGTTACCACATTGCATCACACTAAATGAAACGGCGGGAATGAATCCCGCCGCTGAAAAGCATTAATGTGCTAGCTCTTTCTGCATTAGCTTCTCGGGTTCGTGCTTATATCTGAAGAACAGGGCAAAAATAATCGCCAGAATGAATGAATAGGCCGCAAATACCAGCCAGATAGTCTGCCAGTCTTTCACCCCGTCTACCGAGAAGTAATCAACGGCCATTCCGCTCAGGATCGAGCCAACCCATGCCCCAACGCCGTTAACCATCGTCATGAACAGTCCCTGCGCGCTGGCGCGAATATTCGAGCTGACCTCTTGCTCCACGAAAACCGAACCTGAAATATTAAAGAAGTCGAATGCGCAGCCGTACACGATCATCGACATCAGCAACAGAATAAAACCGAACGGAGACGGGTCGCCAAAGGCGAAAAAACCAAAGCGTAGCGTCCACGCCAGCATACTCATCAGCATTACCGTTTTGATGCCAAAACGTTTAAGAAAGAACGGAATGGTAAGAATAAAAGCGACTTCCGCCATCTGCGAAACCGAAAGCAGAATAGAGGGATACTTCACGACAAAGCTGTCGGCAAACTCCGGGTTGCGGGCAAAATCATGCAGGAATGGATTCCCGAAGACGTTTGTAATTTGCAGCACCGCTCCCAGCATCATTGCGAAGAAAAAGAAAATGGCCATCCGCGGATTTTTAAACAGTACGAATGCATCCAGCCCCAGTTTACTGACAAGGGTGGTGCTGGCTTTCTTCTCAGCCACGGGAATTTTCGGTAGCGTGAACGCGTACATCGCCAGTAACAATGATGCGGCAGATGCGATATACAGCTGGGCGCTGCTTAACTCCAGCCCCATCAGGCTCACCGTCCACATGGCGACAATAAAACCGATAGTACCGAACACGCGAACAGGCGGGAATGCCGTCGCCGGATCCTGGCCAGACTGCGCCAGACAGGAATAGGCAACACTGTTAGACAACGAGATAGTCGGCATATAGGCCATCGCGTTAATCAGCATTACCCAAAACATTGTATCCGGGTCGGTAACGGTGGTTGCATAAAGCAGCACTCCGGCACAGACCAGGTGGCAGAGCATATAGGCTCGTTCCGCGCGTAACCATTTATCGGCAATAATTCCCATAATGCCGGGCATGATAATTGCCGCCAACCCTTTAGAGCTATAAATCATACCGACGTTTGCACCGGTAAAATGCAACGTGTTTATCATGTAAGAACCCAGGGTTACCAGCCAGCTTCCCCAGATAAAATATTGCAAAAACGACATGAGCTTTAAGCGAGAGGCGATACCCATTTTTCCGTTCCTTGCCATTAAAGTAAGACCCCGCGTACGGGGTCAATATTTATTATTTTCAGGCCAGTTTGCGTAAAAAGCCGCAGATCAGGTTGATAAAGTTCTGCTGCGAGAGTTTGGCCACCGCCAGAGTTTGCGCATGGGATAATTTCACATCGCCCAGTCCTTCGGCCAGGTTAGTGATTGCAGAGACCGCAACCACTTTCATCCCACAGTGACGCGCGGCGATCACTTCTGGCACCACCGACATCCCCACCACATCGCCGCCGATAATCTGCATCATGCGAATCTCTGCCGCCGTTTCAAAATTCGGCCCGGGATAGGAAACAAAGACTCCTTCAGTGAGCGGAAAACCCTCTTCTGCCGCGACGCTGTGCAGAACGGCGCGGAGATCCGCATCGTAGGCGTTCGCCAGCGAAAAGAAGCGCTCGCCGAAACGTTCATCATTCAGGCCCACCATTGGCGTACCCGGCATGGTGTTAATATGATCGTTAAGCGCCACCAGGCTACCCGGCCCGACCTCCGGGCGCAACGAACCAGCCGCGTTAGTGCAAAACAGCAGTTCGCAACCCAGCAGCTTTAGCGTCCGGATGGCATCGGTCATTACCGTCATGCCCCGTCCTTCGTAGAAATGGCCCCGCCCTTTCATACAGGCGACGGGGACGCCAGCCAGATGACCAAGCACCAGTTCACCCGCATGACCGTGCACGGTGCTAACCGGGAAGCCAGGTAGCTTTTCATAAGAAATAGCCACCGCATCTTCAATTTGTTCTGCCAGCGCTCCAAGACCAGAACCAAGAATAAACGCCACGCGCGGCGTGAAATCAGGTTTGTAGCCGCGAATAATATCGGCGCTATACCACGGGTTCCGGGAGAAAAGAGTGTCGCTCATAAGCTGTCCTTAAACTGAAGAATCGATAATTGATTGGGTACAATGTCGATATAACGATGCTACGCAATCGATTACCAATACAGTTTTCTCGGACGTTTAATATAAAAAAGCTATTGATTTCATATCTGATACAAAGGGTCGTTCTCACGCAGAGAGGTCAACTGGCTGGCCTGATGCCGCACCACCTCCCACAGCGCCTCAGCGGCAGTGGAAAGTGAGCGATTTTTACGCCGCACCAGCATCAACTGACGTTGCACCACCGGCGTGAGTCGCTTCACCTGCAAATGGCTACCCTGCGGGAGAGGGAGCGCCAGCGCGGGTAATATGCTGATACCTATCCCCGACTCAACCATTGGGAACAATGTTGCCGGATGACCTATCTCCTGCACAATATTCGCAGCAACTGAGAATCCCGAAAGCGCCGCATCAATAAGCGGACGGCTACCAGAGGCATAATCCTGAAGCACCAGCCGCTGGTGCTGTAGCGCCAGCCAGCTCACCGAATCCTGTTCAGCAAAGGGATGATCGTAGCGGCAAAGCAATAAGAACGGCTCTGCCAGTACGGTTTCGCACTCTAAATCGGTTGCGGCTCCTGGATCGATAACAATGCCAAAATCAACCTCTCCCTGGCGAATACTCTCCAGAACCCACTGCTGGGGCCGATCGTGGAGAACAAAATCGATCTCCGGATAAAGCTGATTCGCGGAGGCAATGCACTGGGGGATCAGATGAGCCGAAATGGTCTGGCTGGCCGCCACCCGGACGGTTCCCATAAGCTGCTGCCCGACGCGCCCGGCCTCACGCAGAGTGCTGTTTAATTCATCGAGCAGGCGTTCAAGTCGGACCGCCAGCTGCTGCCCGGCTTCCGTGAGCACCACTTCACGCGTTGTCCGGTCCAGCAAACGTACGCCGATTTGATGCTCAAGTTCTTTTACGCTATGGCTTACCGCCGACTGGCTAAGGCCAATACTCTCCCCTGCCCGGCTAAAGCTTTTGACGCGAGCAACTGTCACAAACACCTTCAACTGACGCAGCGTGTAATTCATCTCTTTTATTCATGAATAGATGCAATAAATCGATTTTATTTCTCAAACTAAAGAAAGCACAATAGCGACATCGATTTTCAGGAGCGTTTATGAAATTTTTCCGCATTCTTGATCCATTCACTCTGACGTTAGTCACCGTCGTCCTGTTGGCTTCTTTTTTCCCTGCCCGCGGCGGATTTGTCCCCTTCTTTGAACATTTAACCACCGCCGCCATCGCGCTGCTGTTCTTTATGCACGGCGCAAAGCTTTCTCGTGAGGCGATCGTTGCCGGGGGAAGCCACTGGCGTTTGCATCTTTGGGTAATGTGCAGCACCTTTATCGTCTTTCCCGTTCTTGGCGTGCTGTTCGCCTGGTGGGCGCCTATTAACGTTGATCCGGCGCTGTATACCGGGTTTATTTACCTTTGCATTCTGCCCGCCACCGTCCAGTCCGCTATCGCGTTTACTTCGCTGGCGGGCGGCAACGTCGCGGCTGCCGTCTGTTCGGCTTCGGCCTCAAGCCTGCTGGGGATCTTTATTTCGCCATTGCTTGTCGGCCTGCTGATGAATCTGCACGGCGCGGGCGGGAGTCTGGAGCAGGTCGGCAAAATTATGCTGCAGCTGCTCCTGCCGTTTGTGCTGGGTCATCTTTCTCGCCCATGGATTGGTAACTGGGTGGCCAAACATAAAAAATGGATCTCGAAAACCGACCAGACCTCCATCCTGCTGGTGGTCTACTCGGCGTTCAGCGAGGCGGTCGTGAACGGCATCTGGCACAAAGTCGGCATTGGATCGCTGCTGTTTATCGTTATTGTCAGCATCGTGCTGCTGGCGATTGTGATTGCCATCAACGTCTTTGTTGCACGTAAATGCGGGTTCAATAAAGCGGATGAAATTACGATAGTCTTCTGCGGGTCGAAAAAGAGCCTGGCAAACGGAATTCCGATGGCCAATATTCTCTTTCCGACCTCAATACTGGGGATCATGGTGCTGCCTCTGATGATCTTCCACCAGATTCAGCTTATGGTGTGCGCGGTTCTGGCTCGGCGCTACAAGCGCCAGGCGGAAGCGCTACAGGCGCAGGAAAAAAACCGCGCCTCCGAGGCTTAACGCGGACGCTTAAGGGGCTGCACCAGACTGGTCAGTCCCTCTGTTTTAATCAACAGGGTTAATGCCATCAGTTCACCAAGGTGCCCGGCGGGAAATTGCTCCTTACGGGCGAACCACAGCAAATACTCTTCCGGCACATCAATTAAGCGACGCCCTTTATATTTGCCAAACGGCATTTCCGTATTGGCAATTTCAATAAGCTGCTCTTTATCCACGCGACTCTCCGAGCAGACGCAGCATTTCCTCTTCATCAATCACCGCAATCCCCAGCGCCTGGGCTTTCGCAAGCTTAGAGCCGGCAGCTTCCCCGGCGATAACGAGGTCGGTTTTCTTCGACACGCTGCCCGCAACCTTAGCACCCAGCGCGACCAGCCGCGCTTTCGCATCATCGCGCGAGAGCTGACTCAGACTGCCGGTCAGAACGACCGTTTTCCCGGCAAATGGGCTATCAATATCTTCAGCATTGACCACCACCGGCGCAGGCCAGCGAACGCCTTCTTTACGCAGCTGAGCAATCACTTCACGGTTGCTCTCTTCAGCAAAGAAATTACGTACGTGCGTGGCGACCACTATCCCGACGTCAGGCACTTTTTGCAGCTCTTCAAGCGATGCCTGTTCCAGTGCTTCAATGGTGCCAAAATGGGCGGCTAAACCTGCCGCCGTCGCCTCGCCGACTTCACGGATCCCCAGCGCATAAAGGAAGCGGGCAAAAGTTGTCTCTTTTGACTTTTCGAGGGCATCCACCACGTTCTGCGCTGATTTCGGCCCCATGCGATCCAGCCCGGTGAGTTTACCCGGCGTTAGCTGGAAGAGATCGGCTGGCGTATGTACGTACTCTTTCTCAACAAGCTGATCGATGATTTTATCGCCCATCCCTTCAACGTCCAGGGCGCGGCGAGAGACAAAGTGCTTGAGTGCTTCCTTACGCTGCGCGCCGCAGATAAGACCACCGGTGCAGCGAGTAACCACTTCGCCCTCTACGCGCTCCACGTCGGAATGACATACCGGGCAATGCGTAGGGAAGACTATTTCGCGGGTCTCCTCCGGACGTTCCGAAAGCACGACATTCACGACCTGGGGAATAACATCCCCGGCACGACGAATGACTACCTTGTCACCGATTCGCAGTCCCAGGCGCTCGATTTCATCGGCATTGTGGAGGGTCGCGTTGCTGACCAGTACTCCGGCGACGTGTACCGGCTCCAGACGCGCAACCGGCGTGATGGCGCCGGTACGCCCAACCTGAAACTCAACATCGCGTACGAAGGTCATCTGTTCCTGAGCTGGAAACTTGAACGCCACCGCCCATCGCGGCGCGCGGGCCACAAATCCCAGCTGTTCCTGCAGCTCCAGAGAATCGACTTTGATCACCACGCCGTCGATATCAAACCCCAGAGTCGGACGATCCTCTTCCACCTTATGATAGTAAGTAAGCACTTCCTCTGGCGTATGGCAGAGTTTTACACGGGCGCTGACCGGCAGCCCCCAGGCCTTAAACTGCTCCAGACGCGCCGAGTGACTCCGTGGCAGCTCACCGCCTTCCAGCACGCCCACGCCATAACAAAAGAAAGTCAGCGGACGCTTCGCGGTAATCCGCGGATCGAGCTGACGTAACGAACCGGCAGCCGCATTACGTGGGTTAGCAAAGACTTTCCCACCGGTCCTTCGCGCCTCTTCATTAATTTTTTCGAAACCGGCCTGCGGCAGGAAAACTTCGCCACGAACCTCAAGCCGCTGAGGAATATTGTCACCGCGTAATTTCAGAGGGATGGCGCGGATGGTACGCACATTGGAAGTTATATCTTCGCCGGTCGTCCCATCGCCGCGGGTCGCCGCCTGGACCAGTAAGCCGTTTTCATACAGGATACTGACCGCCAGGCCATCCAGCTTGAGCTCGCAACAGTAGGTCAGGTCATCGGTATTTTTCAGGCGATCCTGAACGCGCTTATTAAACGCGAGGAAGCTTTCTTCATCGAAGGCGTTATCCAACGACAGCATAGGGACTTCATGGCGCACCTGGCTGAACGCAGCCAGCGGCGCTGCGCCAACCCGCTGGGTGGGAGAGTCCGGCGTGATGAGTTCAGGATGCTGAGCTTCCAGTTCACGTAGTTCACGCATTAGCCGATCGTATTCAGCATCAGGGATTTCCGGCGTATCCATAACGTGGTACAGGTATTCATGATGGCGAAGCGTGGTTCGCAGTTCAGTCAGTTTTTGTTCGTTCGATTCCATATCACACCATCAATGATAAAAAACCCCCGACGGGCGGGGGTTCAGGATAAGTCGATGAAACGCAAGAAGATGAATCAGGCGTTAGCCTCTTTCACTTCACGAATGCGGTCCTGGTATTCACGCAGTTTTTGCGGCGTCATCATACGACGCTGGTCGTCCAGCACTACGCCGCCGACTTCATCAGCGATGTACTGTGCCGATTGCAGCATCAGCTTAAAGTTTTGCAGTTCATCGCCAAAGGACGGAACCTGCATAAAGATTGTCACCCCGGGCGTCATCATATCCGCCATGCTGTCCGGATTGAAGGTGCCAGGCTTGACCATATTGGCCAGACTAAAGAGCACCTGACCGCTGCCGTCCGGGCTGAGGTGGCGATGGAAGATGTTCATATCGCCGAATTTAAAGCCCGCCTGCTGAATACTATTGATTAACAGCTCGCCATTAAGCTGCGAACCATGATGCGCGGCGACGTTCATCACAATGACCGTCTCCTTACGCTCTTTAGGCTGCGGTGCTGCCTGCTGAGGCTCAGGGGCCTGAGGTTCAGGCGCCGGCTGAGGCGCAGGAGCGGCGGCCGGTTGCTGAACCGGCTGCTGCGCATGCTGAACGGGTTGCTGCGGCTGCAACGGCTGTTGAGGCTGCGCGGGCTGCTGAGGCTGTACTGGCTGCGGCTGCATCACCGGCTGCTGAGGCGGCACGGCGTGATGCGGTTGTTGAACCGGTGCCTGGGCATGAACAGGCTGTTGCTGCGGCGCCTGCGGGGCACGGACAGGCTCCTCCGGACGCACAGGCGGCTGCTGAGCCTGACGCTCATAAGGAGGCTGATACTGGTGCTGCGGCTGACGAGGTGCTTCATGCTCCCCATGAACGCCAGCCGGCGCATGATTAGTCCGATGAACCCGGACTTCACCAACGCCTTCAACATCGTCATCAAAGTCATCGCCTTCCGACTCTTGATCGTCGCGAGACTTCATACGTTTCAGTGGGCGATCGCGAAACATCGAGGAACGTTCTTTACGGCTGGTCCAGAAACCATGCACCAGTAAAGCGATTATGGCGATCGCGCCAACAATGATTAATATCAGACGCAAATCCTGCATCATTATATTCTCTGTTGTTCTAACACCTTGCCACCACGGCAAACATTTACTCACTAAGAGTATTTGTCGATTACATCAAGTGCAAGTGCGTCTGGGGCTTTCACTACATAAAGATGAACTAAATCGTGCTTTTTGCTGTTTTTTCGAACATTTCTTAACTGGTTATTGTTTGCTAACCCGATAAAATAGCCCGGCATTCAGTCTGGATGTCACAAAAGGAGCATTACCTGACTATGGTTTCATCATCCGTAACGACCCCGCGCAGTGGCGTCTACTATTTTTCGCAGGGTTGGAAGCTGATCGGGCTGCCGGGGATCCGTCGATACGTCTTCCTTCCTTTACTCGTCAACATTGTGCTGATGGGTGGCGCCTTCTGGTGGCTGTTCACTCGCCTCGGCAGCTGGATTCCCTCTTTGATGAGCCACGTTCCCGAATGGTTGCAATGGCTTAACTATTTGCTATGGCCCATCGTGGTCATTTCTATTCTGCTGGTCTTCGGCTACTTTTTCTCGACTATTGCCAACTGGATTGCCGCGCCTTTTAGCGGCCTGCTGGCCGAGCAGCTTGAAGCGCGCCTGACGGGCGCAACGCCTCCAGACGTGGGGGTTTTCGGCATCGTGAAAGATGTGCCGCGCATCATGAAGCGGGAGTGGCAAAAGTTCGCCTGGTATCTTCCGCGAGCCATCGTGCTGTTGCTCCTCTACTTCATTCCCGGCGTTGGCCAGACCGTTGCCCCCGTACTGTGGTTCCTGTTCAGCGCCTGGACGCTGGCAATTCAGTACTGCGACTACCCTTTCGATAACCATAAAGTGCCGTTTAAAACGATGCGTCAGGCGCTACGTACCCGCAAAGCGATCAATATGCAGTTTGGCGCCCTGACCAGCCTGTTTACCATGATCCCGGTTCTGAATCTGGTTATTCTGCCGGTAGCTATTTGCGGCGCGACGGCAATGTGGGTTGATTGTTACCGCGACAAGCATGCGATGTGGAAATAACGCTTTCTCTTCCGGAGCGGCTTATGCCGCTCCTTATTACTTCTGGATTGCCATTATTTCTCTTCCGAATATAGATATGCTAAATCCTTACTTCCGCATATTCTTTAAGCGGGTATGCTGGAGCCGTACTCCCAAATTTCATACAGTTAAGGACAGGCCATGAGTAAGATTTTTGAAGACAACTCCCTGACTATCGGCCACACGCCGCTGGTACGACTGAACCGCATCGGTAACGGGCGCATTCTGGCAAAGGTAGAATCTCGTAACCCGAGCTTTAGCGTAAAATGCCGTATCGGTGCCAATATGATTTGGGATGCCGAAAAACGCGGCGTGCTAAAACCTGGCGTTGAACTGGTAGAACCCACCAGCGGTAATACCGGTATTGCTCTGGCCTACGTTGCTGCAGCTCGCGGTTATAAACTGACGCTGACGATGCCGGAAACCATGAGCATTGAACGCCGCAAGCTGCTTAAAGCCCTTGGCGCTAATCTGGTCCTGACCGAAGGCGCGAAAGGCATGAAGGGCGCCATCCAGAAGGCCGAAGAAATTGTCGCCAGCAACCCGGAAAAATTCCTTCTGCTGCAGCAGTTCAGCAACCCGGCTAACCCGGAAATTCATGAAAAAACCACCGGCCCGGAAATCTGGGAAGATACCGATGGTCAGGTCGACGTATTCATTTCTGGCGTCGGTACCGGCGGTACTCTGACCGGCGTGAGCCGCTATATCAAAGGCACCAAAGGTAAAAAAGATCTGATTACCGTTGCGGTAGAGCCTACCGATTCCCCGGTCATCTCTCAGGCGATTGCGGGAGAAGAACTCAAGCCAGGCCCGCACAAAATTCAGGGTATTGGCGCCGGCTTCATTCCCGGCAACCTGGATTTAAAACTGGTTGATAAAGTAGTGACCATCACTAACGAAGAAGCGATTTCCACCGCGCGCCGTCTGATGGAAGAGGAAGGCATTCTGGCTGGGATCTCATCCGGCGCTGCCGTTGCCGCCGCGCTGAAGCTGCAGGAAGATGAATCCTTTACCAATAAGAATATTGTAGTTATCCTACCTTCTTCAGGTGAGCGCTATTTAAGCACTGCACTGTTCGCGGATCTGTTCACAGAGAAAGAACTGCAACAGTAATGCCAGCTTGTTAATATCGTGTAAAAAAGCACCTTTTCAGGTGCTTTTTTGTGGCGCACATCAAACTTTTACCCCTCCTGGCATTGATTCACTTCGTTGGGTCTGGTATTTAACCAGCACATTTATTTCGATGCGCGAAATTATTCCGGTAAGGATTTCCATAAGCTGAATCGATTTTATGATTTGGTTCAAGTCTTCCTTTAGCGGCATAATGTTTAATGACGTGGTAGACGTTAACGGCCTGAAGGTTTCCACTGCGATTCGTTGCTGCTGGGGCCGGAGCCCGACACGTGATGCCGGCGCTAACGATACAGGCTAAAGTTTGGCCGTTAGGCTAAACTTTAGGTCCACAACACTAAACCTATAAGTTGGGGAAATATAATGTTCCAGCAAGAAGTTACTATTACCGCTCCGAACGGTCTGCACACCCGCCCTGCTGCTCAGTTTGTTAAAGAAGCAAAAGGCTTCACTTCTGAGATCACTGTAACCTCCAACGGCAAAAGCGCCAGCGCCAAAAGCCTGTTCAAACTGCAGACTCTGGGCCTGACCCAGGGCACCGTTGTGACTCTCTCTGCCGAAGGCGAAGATGAGCAAAAAGCAGTTGAGCATCTGGTTAAACTGATGGCTGAACTCGAGTAAGTTCACGGGTTCTTTTTAATATCAGTCACAAGTAAGGTAGGGTTATGATTTCAGGCATTTTAGCATCCCCGGGTATCGCTTTCGGCAAGGCTCTTCTGCTGAAAGAAGATGAAATTGTCATCGACCGGAAGAAAATTTCTGCCGATAAGGTTGATCAGGAAGTTGAACGTTTTCTGAACGGCCGCACCAAGGCCTCCGCCCAGCTGGAGGTCATCAAAACCAAAGCTGGTGAAACTTTCGGTGAAGAAAAAGAAGCCATCTTCGAAGGGCACATCATGCTGCTGGAAGATGAGGAGCTTGAGCAGGAAATCATAGCCCTGATTAAAGATAAGCATATGACTGCCGATGCGGCAGCCAATGAAGTTATCGAAGGTCAGGCTACTGCCCTGGAAGAACTGGATGACGAATACCTGAAAGAGCGTGCGGCTGACGTACGCGACATCGGTAAGCGCCTGCTGCGCAACATCCTCGGCCTGGCCATCATCGATCTGAGCGCGATTCAGGATGAAGTTATCCTGGTTGCAGCTGACCTCACCCCGTCTGAAACCGCACAGCTGAACCTGAACAAGGTGCTGGGTTTCATCACCGACGCGGGCGGCCGTACTTCCCACACCTCGATTATGGCGCGTTCCCTTGAACTGCCGGCCATCGTGGGCACCGGTAGCGTGACCACCCAGGTGAAAAACGGCGATTATCTGATTCTCGACGCGGTGAATAACCAGGTTCTGGTTAACCCGAGCGATAAACAAATCGAAGAACTGCGCAACCTGCAGGCACAGGTCGCTGAAGAGAAAGCGGAACTCGCTAAGCTGAAAGACCTGCCGGCAATTACGCTGGACGGCCATCAGGTTGAAGTATGTGCCAATATCGGTACCGTACGCGACGTTGAAGGTGCCGAGCGTAACGGCGCAGAAGGCGTAGGTTTATATCGTACTGAATTCCTGTTCATGGACCGCGACTCCCTGCCAACTGAAGAAGAGCAGTTCGCAGCTTATAAAGCGGTTGCCGAAGCGTGCGGCTCGCAGGCCGTTATCGTTCGCACCATGGATATCGGCGGCGACAAAGAGCTGCCGTACATGAACTTCCCGAAAGAAGAAAACCCGTTCCTCGGCTGGCGTGCCGTGCGTATCGCAATGGATCGCAAAGAAATTCTGCGCGACCAGGTACGCGCTATTCTGCGCGCTTCCGCTTTCGGTAAACTGCGCATCATGTTCCCGATGATCATCTCTGTTGAAGAAGTGCGTGCACTGAAAAAAGAGATTGAAATCTACAAGCAGGAACTGCGCGACGAAGGTAAAGCATTTGACGAAGCAATCGAGATTGGCGTCATGGTGGAAACCCCTGCCGCTGCGACAATTGCTCGTCACTTAGCCAAAGAAGTTGATTTCTTTAGTATCGGTACCAATGATTTAACGCAGTATACTCTGGCAGTTGACCGTGGTAATGATATGATTTCACATCTTTACCAGCCAATGTCTCCGTCCGTGCTGACGCTGATTAAGCAAGTTATTGATGCTTCTCATGCTGAAGGCAAATGGACAGGCATGTGCGGTGAGCTTGCGGGCGATGAACGTGCTACACTTCTGTTGCTGGGTATGGGTCTGGACGAGTTCTCTATGAGCGCCATTTCCATCCCGCGCATTAAGAAGATTATTCGTAACACGAACTTCGAAGATGCGAAAGTATTAGCAGAGCAGGCTCTTGCTCAACCGACAACGGACGAGTTAATGACGCTGGTTAACAAGTTCATTGAAGAAAAAACAATCTGCTAATTCACGAGATGCGCGGCCCAAATTACTGCTTAGGAGAAGATCATGGGTTTGTTCGATAAATTGAAATCTCTGGTTTCTGATGACAAAAAAGACACCGGAACTATTGAGATTGTTGCCCCGCTCTCTGGCGAGATCGTCAACATCGAAGACGTGCCGGATGTAGTTTTTGCGGAAAAAATTGTGGGTGATGGCATTGCTATCAAACCTACTGGCAACAAAATGGTTGCGCCGGTAGATGGTACCATCGGTAAAATTTTTGAAACCAACCATGCGTTTTCAATCGAATCTGATAGCGGCATCGAGCTGTTCGTTCACTTCGGTATTGATACCGTTGAATTGAAAGGCGAAGGCTTCAAACGTATCGCTGAAGAAGGCCAGCGTGTGAAAGTCGGCGACCCGGTTATCGAATTCGATCTGCCTCTGCTGGAAGAGAAAGCCAAGTCTACCCTGACTCCGGTTGTTATCTCCAACATGGACGAGATCAAAGAGCTGATCAAACTGTCCGGTAGCGTGACCGTGGGTGAAACTCCGGTTATCCGCATCAAGAAGTAATTCTTGCCGCAGAAAAATGGCGCCTCTCAGGGCGCCATTTTTTTATCTCACCGTTTTTAACGGTCGATAACGCGGGTATTTTCACTCCTTCGGAGCGACTTTCCAGTATTCGCGTCTCGCTATCAAACGCTGGTCAATTACCCCGATGCGCCACAACGTCGCAGATACCTTACCGCGCCTGGCGACCGTAGTTTCGTACTGCCCGACGGCTCTCTCCTGCCGAAGCTCCACTAATCGATAGCTCTTTATACGCGCTCTCCCGGAGGCGGAAGAATAAGCTCATCGCAGCCGTGGCGTTTGGTCCAGGTCATTACCGCCAGCACCCGCTGCGCGGCGGCATGAGCGGCTTCGCCCAGCGACAATCCGCAAACCAGGCCGCTCACCAGCTCAGCGCAAAAGAGGTCGCCCGTTCCCTTTAGGTCAGTCTCAACGCGCGGATGTTCCACCACCTCAACCGACTCTGCGCTAACCACCAGCACGTTGATAGTCGCATTATCCGCTCCCGGCGCGCTGGTAATAACGACCCATTTCAGTGAATCGGAGAGCAGGCTGCGGGCAGCCGTAATCGCCTCCTGCTGATTACGACAAGGCAAGCCGCTCAACGTCTCAAGCTCAAAGAGATTCGGCGTGATCCCCTGCGCCAGCGGAAGCAAATGGGTACGATAAGCGTCAGGTATTTCGGCCTTTACGTAGATACCGCTATCCACGTCGCCAATGACCGGATCGACGAGAATACATAGTCCAGGATGCTGCTGGCGAATGCGCAGCAGCCATTGCGCCAGACGTTTGATCTGCACCGCGCTGCCCATATAACCGGTAGTCACCGCCCGCAGTTCACGTAGCGCATCGCGCTCCTCCAGCGCTTTTAAATAACCGGCAAACCACTCTTCGGGAATTACGCCGCCGTAGAAAGTATCATAGTGCGGAGTATTGCTGAACAGCACCGTCGGCACCGCCATGACCCGCAGTCCGTGCTGCTTGATCGCCGGTACCGCTATGCTGTTTCCTACGCTGCCGTAAACCACCTGCGATTGTACGGCCACAATATCAACCTGCAGCGCCCGGCTTTTATCGTTAAAGAGCACCGATTGTATTTCATCCTGCTGATCCATCCTTTCTCCTCCCGCTGGACAGCGACTCAGACTCTGATTATTATTTGTCCTATGCTAAAATTCATTTTGTCATAGGTCAATAATGATCGTTGGAAAAACTGCCAGTGAAATCTTCGATAACATTCGCTACCTGGTAGAAAGCGGCGTACTAAAAGCTGGCGATGTTTTGCCGCCGGTACGCGAGCTGGCTGGCAAATTGTCGGTTAACCGTAATACCGTCGCTGCCGCCTATAAGCGACTGGTGACCTCCGGTCTGGCCATCAGCCAGGGGCGCAATGGTACCGCGATTAAAACGCATAATACGCTTCCCGCGCTTGAAGGGGGCGATCCTTCTTCTACGCTGAAGGATATTTCCAGCGGCAATCCCGATCCTCGCCGACTGGCGAACCTCAAGAACTACATTCAGGCGGTGTCTTTAGCCCCTCGCCTGTACGGCGATGCGGCGGTAGAACCGCGTCTGGCCGTCTGGGCCAGTTCCTGGATCGGCAAAGATTTGGCTAGAAAGGCCGAGATTAATCTTGCCAGCGGCGCAGTTGACGCACTGGAGCGCCTGCTGTGCGCTCTACTGTTGCCCGGGGATAGCGTAGCAATCGAAGATCCCTGTTTTCTCAGTAGTATCAATATGCTGCGCTATGCCGGTTTTAAGCCCTCACCGGTGCCGGTCGATGGTGAAGGCATGCAGCCTGCGGCCCTCGAGGAGGCGCTGCGCAACGGCGCGCGGGCGGTCATTATTACCCCGCGAGCGCATAATCCAACCGGCTGTAGCCTCAGCCAGTCTCGTGCCCGGGCAATACGCGAAATTCTGGCCCGCTATCCGCAGGTTCTGGTGATTGTTGATGACCATTTTGCGCTGCTCTCCTCCACGCCCTGGTACTCCCCTATTGCCGCAGAAAACCAGCGCTGGGCGCTGGTGCGCTCGCTGTCGAAAACCCTTGGGCCGGACATGCGCCTGGCCATCGTCGCCAGCGATTCAGAGACGTCGGCGGCGCTGCGCCTCAGGCTTAACTCCGGTAGCCAATGGGTCAGCCATCTGCTGCAGGATCTGGTGTTTGCCTGCCTTAACGATGATGCTTTTATGGCTTCCCTGGACGAGAGTCGGCGCCACTATCGTCAGCAGCATGAAAAGCTGATTAGCGGGCTCGCCAGGTGCGGAATAGCCCATCTTACGCCGGGAGATGGCCTTAATTTTTGGTTCCCGCTGGCAGAGCCGAGCCAGCGGATAGCGCTTCGCCTTGCCCGTGCCGGCTGGCTGGTTCGCGAAGGCGAAACGTTCGGAATTAACGCCCCGGCGCACGGGCTACGGCTGTCGATTGCGACGCTCAGTGATAATGAAATTAATAAGCTTGCCAATGACTTACGTCAGATATTACAACAACAATAATGGAATTTAACGCTAGCGGAAGACGCCGACTTCTTATGAACCAGAAACGCCGTACGTTGCTCGATAAAATAAGCGTACAGCATTCTTTTTCTGAAAATTGAACTAAGCTACCGCGAACAGAGTAGAATCTGACGTAATTGTCACTATCGAAGGGATTCAAAATGCAAAAAATTCTTTGCGCGGTTATCGCATTGTTCCTCGCGCTCCCCGCCGCAGCGAAACTTAACGCCTGGCAAGAAGCGCGTATTAACGCCATGCTGGATGCCCTGGCGCAACAAAAAGAGCTGACTTTCGTGCGTAATGGCGATGCCCATACCTGTGAGGAAGCGGTATCGCACCTGCGTTTGAAATTAGGCAATACTCGTAACCGTATCAATACTGCTGAGCAGTTTATTGATAAAGTCGCCTCATCATCATCTATTACCGGAAAACCTTATATCGTTAAAATCCCGGGAAAAAACGATGAAAACGCAAAGCCTTATCTGCACGCGCTGCTCGCTGAGACGGACAAAACGCTCGCGGCAGAGGAAAAATAGTTCACTAAAAGGGCGCCGGAAATGCACAACCCCAACCTACAGCTAAAAGCCGCCATTGAGGCCTGCGATCGCGCTATTTCGCAGGAGGATTACGATACCCTGCTGGAATATTATGCGGAAGACGCCGCGCTGGTTGTCAAACCGGGCATGGTGGTCAAAGGGAAAGAAAATATTCGCCGGGCGTTTATCGCCATTGCCGACTATTTCCAGCATCGGCTGGTGGTGACGCAGGGTAAAATGGAGATTATTGAAGGCGGCGGCAATGCGCTGGTGATCATGGAGACCCGGATGGACATCCCGACTGCGGAAGCCGGGACAACTCAGATCACGCGGCGCGCAACCTATGTCTTTCGTCAGCAGGGCGAGCGTTGGCTATGTACCGTTGATAACTCTTACGGTACCGATCTGCTCGACGCTCCCGAGGTTTAAATCCCCGCGCCCTGGGCAAAATTCTCTTCGCCAAACACGCCGGTAGAAAGGTAGCGATCGCCGCGGTCGCAGACGATCGCCACCACTACCGCTCCGGGATTATCACGGGCAATTCGTAACGCGCCCGCCACCGCGCCGCCTGAACTGACGCCGCAGAAAATCCCCTCCTTCACCGCCAGCGCGCGCATAGTATTCTCCGCATCCAGCTGATGGATATCCAGCACCGCGTCCACCAGCTGTGCGTTAAAAATCCCCGGCATATATTCAGCAGGCCAACGGCGAATTCCGGGAATACTGCTGCCCTCTTCCGGCTGCAGGCCGACGATACTGACCGCTTTATCCTGCTCGCGCAGAAAGCGAGAAACGCCGGTAATAGTGCCGGTAGTCCCCATGCTGGAGACAAAGTGCGTAATCCGTCCACCGGTCTGCCGCCAGATTTCCGGCCCGGTGGTAGCGTAATGCGCGAAAGGATTATCCGGGTTGTTGAACTGATCCAGCAGCTTGCCTTCACCGCGCTGGGCCATTGCCAGCGCCAGATCGCGTGCGCCTTCCATTCCCTGCTCTTTGGTCACCAGAATCAGCTCGGCGCCGTAGGCGCGCATGGCGGCACGACGCTCCTGGCTCATATTGTCCGGCATCAGCAGCTTCATCTGATAGCCTTTAAGCGCGGCGATCATCGCCAGCGCAATACCGGTATTGCCGCTGGTGGCTTCAATCAGCACATCGCCCGGCTTAATCTCTCCGCGCTTTTCGGCTTCGACAATCATCGACAGCGCAGCGCGATCCTTCACGGAACCTGCCGGATTATTGCCTTCTAGTTTGACCCAAATCTCACTGCCGTTATCCGGCCCCATGCGCTGAAGCTTGACCAGAGGCGTATTGCCAATCGTTTGTTCTAATGTATTCACGTTTTTTGCCCAATAAAAAGGCCGGGGAGAGTTTACCCGGCCTGCAAACGTCCCTCGGGTGGCGACGCATCGCGTCTTATCCAGGAGACCAAATCCTGCCGTTACGAAAACAGCGATAACCTTACGGATTAAGCTATCAGGCCGACTCCGCCAGAGCAAGCTCCTCGCGCGGTTCAATACGCTCGGTGCCATTATACAGACGCGCGTTCTGCAGGCCGACAAACAGGCGTTCCCCGCGATATGGCGCCTCTTCCCCCTGATGTACCACGGTTAGCGGTTCGTCATACCACCCGAGCGGCTGCACGACTAATTGGGTGTAGTGCCCCTTCGGACTCGCTTCCAGCACCTGTACCGGCAGCGGCGAATCAAGGCTGGTACGGCGGCTGATATCCACTTCCCACGGGCGCAGGAACAGATCGACTGACCCCTGGTATGCAGGGGTATAGCCTAACGGCCAGCGATGCGCGCCAACGTGGAACTGTCCGCCGCGAATGGTGCCTTTAAGACGGTTAACCTCACCCATAAACTCCAGCACAAAACGGGTAGCTGGCTCACGCCATACCCGATCGGGCGCATCGGCCTGTTCGATATTCCCCTGGCTCATGACCACCACGCGATCCGCGACTTCTGTTGCTTCTTCCTGATCGTGGGTCACAAATACGCTGGTAAACTTCAGCTCTTCATGTAGCTGACGCAGCCAGCGTCTCAGTTCTTTACGCACCTGAGCGTCCAGCGCACCAAAGGGTTCATCCAGCAGCAAAATTTGCGGCTCAACCGCCAGCGCGCGCGCTAACGCCACGCGCTGCTTCTGCCCACCGGAAAGCTGAGCCGGATAGCGGTCTGCCAGATGCGCCAGCTGTACCATCTCCAGCAGTTTGGTTACTTTCGCTTTAATACCGGCAGCGTTCGGCCGTTCACGACGCGGCAGTACCGTCAGACCGAAGGCGATATTGTCGAACACCGTCATATGACGAAACAGCGCGTAGTGCTGGAACACGAAGCCAACTTTACGGTCGCGCGCGTGTACGCGGCTGACGTCGGTACCGTGAAAGCGGATATGACCGCTGGATTGATTCTCCAGCCCGGCAATAATACGCAGCAGCGTCGTTTTGCCGGAGCCCGACGGGCCCAGCAGCGCAACCATCTGTCCGGAAGGGATATCCAGCGAGATATCATTCAGCACCTGGGTGCGACCAAAAGACTTCTTAATATTGGCAATCTCAATGCTCATGATTTCCCTCCAGTTGCGCGCGTTTTTCCTGATTGGCCAAACGCCATTGCACCACACTCTTCAAAAACAGGGTCAGAATAGCCATTAACGTCAGCAGGGCCGCGGCGGTAAACGAACCGACGGTATTATAATCCTGCTCCAGTAGTTCAATTTGTAACGGCAGCGATAAGGTTTCACCGCGGATCGAGCCTGAAACCACCGACACGGCGCCAAATTCACCGATAGCGCGGGCGTTAGTCAGCACCACGCCGTAGAGCAGCGCCCAGCGTATGTTCGGCAGCGTCACCCGGCGAAACATCTGCCAGCCGGAAGCGCCGAGCAAAATCGCCGCTTCATCTTCATTACTGCCCTGGCTCATCATCACCGGCACCAGCTCGCGAACCACAAACGGACAGGTCACAAAGATGGTCGCCAGCACCATGCCCGGCCAGGCAAACATAATTTGCAGATTATGCTCATCGAGCCAGCCGCCCAGCGGGCCGTTAGAACCGTAAAACAGCAAATAGACCAGACCCGCCACCACCGGCGAAACGGCAAACGGAATATCCAGCAACGTTAACAGCAGCTGACGGCCAGGAAAGGTAAAACGCGTCACCAGCCACGCCAGCAGCGTCCCGAACACCAGGTTTACTGGTACGGTAATTAAGGCAATCATCACCGTCAGCCAGATAGCGTGCAGCATGTCCGGGTCGGCGAGATTCTGCAGCACCGGCATCAGCCCTTTGCTAAAGGCATGCACGAAGATATAGACCATCGGCACAACCAGAATGAAGGCGGAAACCAGCATCCCGATACCGATCAGAATCCATTTTCCCCAGTTAATGCGGGGTGCGTCATAACGCTTCAATTCAGTTACATCCGCCATTAATGACCTACCACACGTCGGCCAAAGCGACTTTGCAGGGTGTTGATTGAAAACAGCAGCAGTAACGATGCCGCGAGGATCACCGAAGCGATGGCGCTGGCGGCAGGGTAATCAAACTCCTGCAAACGAATAAAAATCATCAGCGAGGTCACTTCCGTTTTCCACGCGATGTTACCGGCGATAAAAATCACCGCGCCGAACTCCCCCAGGCTGCGGGTAAACGACAGCGCAATTCCGGCCAGCAGCGCCGGTGAAAGCTCCGGCAGTACCACTTTGCGGAAACTCTGCCAGCGCGTGGCGCCCAGCGTTTCCGCCGCCTCTTCATATTCCGGCCCCAGCTCTTCAAGTACCGGCTGCACGGTACGAACGACGAACGGAATGCTGGTAAAGGCCATCGCGACGGCAATGCCCAGCCAGGTGTAGGTCACTTTGATATCAAACTTCGCCAGCCATTCGCCATAAAAGCCGTTGACGGAAAAGAGAGAGGCCAGCGTCAGGCCCGCCACCGCCGTCGGTAGCGCAAACGGCAAATCCATCAGCGCATCCAGCAGCGTGCGGCCCGGAAAGCGGTAGCGCGTCAGGATCCACGCCATCAGCAGGCCGAATACGCCGTTAAAAATTGACGCCACAAAAGCCGACAGCAGCGTCACTTTATAAGCCGCCACTACCTGAGGATTACTGATCACTTCCCAGTACTGGCCCCAGCTCATTTCAGAGAGCTGCATCACCAGCGCGCTCAGCGGCAACAGCAGAATCAGGCAAACAAACAGCAGACTGGTGCCGAGGCTCAGGGTAAAGCCCGGCAACACCCGCTTTGATGCAACAGCAAACATTACCTACGCCCCGCCGCCAGCAGTTTGTCCAGCTCACCGCCGCTGGCAAAGTGGGTTTTCATCACTTCCGGCCAGGAACCAAACTTGTCCTCCACGCGGAACAGTTCAGTCTGCGGGAATTTATCTTTCAGGGAATCCATCACCTGCGGGTTATTCACGCGATAGTAATAATCGGTGATGATCGTTTGCGCCTGCGGGCTGTAGAGCCAGTTCAGGTAGGCTTTAGCCGCTTTCTCGGTTCCGTTGGACTGCACGTTTTTATCCACCCAGGCCACCGGGAATTCAGCAAGGATGTTGGTTTTAGGGATAACAACCTCAAATCCCTGATCTTCGTACTGTTTGCGAATGTTATTCACTTCCGATTCGAAGCTAATCAGCACGTCACCAAGTCCGCGTTCGGCGAAGGTCGTGGTCGCGCCGCGGCCGCCGGTATCGAACACTTCGACGTTTTTCAGGAACTGGGTCATGAACTGCTCGGTTTTCGCGTTATCGCCACCGTCAGCCTTGTCCGCCGCGCCCCACGCCGCCAGATAGGTATAGCGGGCATTGCCTGAGGTCTTCGGATTCGGGAAAATCAGTTTTACGTCGGAACGGACTAAGTCATTCCAGTCGTGAATATTTTTTGGGTTGCCCTTGCGGACCAGGAATCCCATCGTGGAGTAAAACGGCGAGCTGTTATTCGGCAGACGGCTTTGCCAGTCGGCGGGAATCAGTTTGCCTTTATCGTGCAGAATCTGTACGTCAGTGACCTGGTTGTAGGTCACCACGTCGGCCTTAAGCCCCTGCAGAATCGCCAGCGCCTGTTTTGATGACCCGGCATGCGATTGTTTAATGGTCAGCTTATCGCCGCCGTTATCCTTCGCCCATTGCTGTTCAAACTGTGGGTTAAGGGCGGCAAACAGCTCGCGGGAAACATCGTAAGAACTGTTCAGCAGTTCAGTCGCCTGAGCCTGCGCAACCAGCAGCACAGAAGCAGCCAGCGCCAGATATCCTTTTTTCAGTGATTTAACGGCCATTGCGCACCCTTATTAAATTTGATGATTTTCTGCTGTTCATCATATTTATAACGGCGATGAAAGGAGTAACGGTTTTATATACCGTTTGGCGATTTGGAAGTCGAAAAGAGAATAAGGACATGGGAAAGCATTTCTGAATTCGGCTTCCAGAAGCGAAGTGTCATTATGACAAACGGTGGGTAAGCGGGCACTGTGCTGACATGAAAAATGCACAGATATTAGCTCGCCAGCTCAGACGTAGCTTAACGCCCGCGGAACGTCGACTGTGGTATTTACTCCGCGACCGTCGCTTTGCTCGCTATAAGTTTCGCCGCCAGCATCCCGTTGGCCCCTATATTCTAGATTTTGCCTGCTGCTCAGTACGGCTGGCGATTGAGCTGGATGGCGGGCGACACGATGAGAGGAGTGCTTACGATGCCCGTCGCACCCGTTGGTCGCAGGGTCAGGGATGGCAGGTTTTACGTTTCTGGAATAATGAGTTTGAACATCATGAGGAGGCGGTGATGGAGAGGATACTTGAAGCGCTTGAGTCGCCGATACCCTCACCCCGGCCCTCTCCCTAAGGGAGAGGGAGAAAGGCAGTCGGCGCTCGAGCTCACCAACAACGCCGATCGTTCCGCCTGCCGCGCCGAGGAGAAACTGTACTCACCAACAACGCCGATCGATCCCCTCTCCCCTGTGGGGAGAGGGTTAGGGTGAGGGGAAAAGTTTACAGCGCCTGCAGTCTATCCAGGGACGGCGCAAAGTAGTATCCGCCGGTCACCGGTTTAGTGAAACGCAGCATCGCATCGCGCTTGCCGTCAGTATCGCCGAACATGCTCAGCAACTGCTGCTCAATGTTGTGCAGACGCGCGCAGTAAGCGCAAAAGTAGAGACCGTGAGTCCCGCTGGCGGTGCCGTACGGCAGGCTCTGACGCACAATCTTCAGCCCCTTGCCATCTTCTGTCAGATCCACGCGGCTCAGATGAGAGGTTTCCGGACGAGCATCGCCGTCAATCTCTTCGTTGGCTTCTTTAGTACGACCGATCATCATCTCCTGATCGGTCACGCTCATGCGGTTAAGCTGCTTGAGGTTGTGCTCCCAACGCTGAACGAATACGTAGCTGCCGCCCGCATCCACGCCGTCGTTTATAATCGCGACTTCCCGACGGATCTCCTCCCCTGCCGGGTTTTCGGTACCATCGACAAAGCCGCTCAGATCGCGCTCTTCAATCCAGCGGAAGCCGTGGATCTCTTCTTTAACTTCGACAGCCGCGCCGAAGGCGGCCATCGCGGCCTGGGCGACTGAGAAGTTCAGCTCGTGCTTAGCGGACAGAATGTGAATCAGCACATCATACTGAGTCGACGGCGCCAGGCCTTTGCCGTAGACCGGAAAGTCTTTTAACTCTTCAGCCCCAACGCCACCGCTCAGCTGACGCCAGACGTCATGACCAAAAGCGACCACCGCTCCCAGCTTATCTTCCGGGTATTTCGCCTGAAAGGTGGCTAACTTATCGGCAAAAACCTTGCTGGCTTCGCGCAGGGCATTAACATCGCCTTTGACATTCGCTTCAATCCAAATCGCCGCATGGCAATGTTCCGGCAAAATGCCGCTCTGAACCTGAGACATCGCTCCTCCTGAAATAGTACAGCCACAACGCTGTGGCCTTTTAAGCGGCTATTGTACTCGCTTTTTCAGTACGTCGAATCACTTCAGATCAAATTAGCGACGCCAGATAATCTTGCTCACCTTCCAGTTTTTGAGCGTATCATCGGAAGGCATCAACTCTTCCGGGCCGCTCCAGTTACCGGTAAAGGCATAGCTAATATGCTGGCTGCCCTCCGCCTTGCATTCCACCACCGCGCCGCTGTCGTGACCGCCTTTCTGGCAGTTGCCAAACGCTTTGCTGTAGATATCGCTGAACGGGGTGCCAATTTTCACACCGCCTGCCGCTTTAATATTGCTATCGCGCACGTCAATACGGCTGATAGTCCCGCTCTCACCGTTGATAGTCAGGGCGACCTGGTCGTCTTTTAACGCTTCAAAGTAGCGCACAATATTGCCATTAGCCGTTTTCATGCCGCTGCGCAGACGGTAGCTGCTGCCAAGAGCATCGCTAATAGCCTGCTGGTTCAACGGCGTTGACGCCGTCAGATTGCCTACGCCCCGCTCGGTTACCTCCGTTGAGGAACCAAACCAGTTCCACGGATAGGCCGCCGACCAGTTAACCGAGCTCATCGTCGAGCAGCCGGTTAAAACCAGCGGTAATGCGCAGAGAAGTAAACGTAGCGATTTCATGACACAGTCCTTTCTGATTAATTCAACGCAAGTTGGAGTGCGCGATCGGCAAAAAGTGCCGTTAAACCTGCTCTTCGCGAAAACAGGCTTTTAGTCGATGGTTGCTTAGCAGCCACCAGAGCGCGTAAAGGTCCGCCGCCAGCAGAGAAATGGTCACCGCCGAAGGCGATTCACCGCTAAACCACAGCAGCGGCTGCCAGACCAGCAGTAAAAACTGAGAAAGCACCAGCAGCCAGCGCATCGCGGGCCAGAGCCGGGGAAATCGCTGCCGATGGCCGCTAATAATAAACGCCAGCACCGCCGGAATACCGGGCAGCAACCCCAGCCAAAAATTATCATGATCGGGATAAAACAGATTCAGCAGCGCGTCGCCCTGCTGGCGCGATGCGCCTGCCATCAGAAACAACACCCAGGTTCGCGCCTGAAGCAGCAGCACGCACCAGAATAGAAACGGCAAACGCAGGCGACCATGGGTATCGAAATCGGAAGGAATTAATTCAGTATTCTTCATCTTCAATTAAGCGCTTGCCGAGGCACAGCACGTCCGAATGCTCGTAGCCCAGGCGTTCATACATCCCCTGCACTACGTCATTGTCTTCACGTATCATAATATTGATTTTCGGACAGCCGCGGGCAATCAGCTTTTTCTCCAGCCGATTGAGCAGCGCGTTAGCAATACCACGACCGCGATATTCCGGGTGTACGCCAAGGTAATAGGCAGACCCGCGGTGACCATCGTAACCGCCCATCACTGTGCCAACCACTTCGCCGTTAACCTCAGCAACCAGAAACAGGCTGGCATCGTGGTTTAACTTACGTTCAATGTCCATCTCCGGATCGTTCCATGGACGCAGGAGATCGCAGCGCTCCCATAGGGTAATAACCTCTTCGAAATCTTGCTGGCGAAAAACGCGAATCTCCATGGTATTGCCCACCATTGACGGTTAAAAACAGTGATTATGGCGCGATTGCGCCGGATAGCCAATATCAGACGCAATGAGCCGCAAAAAATGGCATAATATGACTTTGTCATGTATTGAAATGAAAAGTAAAACAATTCTTATTATGAATGGTCGTAACGGAAAACACGATACGATATAACATTAGTCACCACTTGTTTGCAATTCAGGCCGAATGAGCACTTTTAAACCATTAAAAATACTTGCTTCGCGCCGCCAGGTGCTGAAAGCCGGGCTGGCAGCAATCACGCTTTCAGGGATCGCCTCACAGGCCAGCGCGAAAGAACAACAGCCGTTGAAAACATCCAACGGGCACAGCAAACCCGCAGCGAAGAAAAAAGGCGCTAAACGCGTCGTGATGCTCGACCCGGGCCACGGCGGTATTGATACCGGCGCTATCGGTCATAACGGTTCAAAAGAGAAACACGTCGTGCTGGCGATCGCCAAAAACGTGCGCAGTATTCTGCGCAGCAACGGTATTGATGCGCGGCTTACGCGCAGCGGCGACACCTTTATTCCTCTCTACGATCGCGTTGAAATTGCCCACCAGCATGGGGCCGATCTTTTCATGTCGATTCACGCTGACGGCTTCACTAACCCGAGCGCGGCCGGAGCTTCCGTTTTCGCCCTCTCCAACCGGGGCGCCAGTAGCGCCATGGCAAAGTATCTCTCGGATCGTGAAAACCGGGCGGACGAAGTGGCCGGCAAGAAAACGACGGATAAAGATCACCTGTTACAGCAAGTGCTGTTCGACCTGGTACAAACTGATACCATCAAAAACAGCCTGACGCTCGGATCGCATATCCTGAAAAAGATCAAGCCGGTGCATAAGCTGCACAGCAGCAATACCGAGCAGGCGGCGTTTGTGGTGCTGAAATCACCATCCATTCCGTCGGTGCTGGTAGAAACTTCGTTCATTACCAATCCGAACGAAGAGAAGCTGCTCGGCACCGCTGCTTTCCGGCAGAAAATCGCCACCGCGATAGCCAACGGCATTATCAGTTATTTCCACTGGTTCGATAACCAGAAAGCCCATTCGAAGAGACGTTAATGAAACCCGACGCGCACCAGGTAAAATCTTTCCTCCTTCAGCTCCAGGACGCCATCTGCCAAAAGCTCAGCGCCGTTGACGGCAGCGCTTTTGTCGAGGATAGCTGGCGACGGGAAGGCGGCGGCGGCGGGCGCAGCCGGGTACTGCGCGATGGCGGTATCTTTGAGCAGGCTGGCGTTAACTTTTCACACGTACACGGCGAGGCAATGCCGGCTTCCGCAACCGCGCACCGCCCTGAACTGGCGGGTCGCAGCTTCGAAGCCATGGGCGTATCGCTGGTTGTACATCCGCGCAGCCCGTATATTCCCACCAGTCACGCCAACGTACGTTTCTTTATCGCGGAAAAACCGGGGGCCGATCCGGTATGGTGGTTCGGCGGCGGCTTTGATTTAACGCCGTACTACGGCTTTGAAGAAGACGCCGTACACTGGCATCGTACCGCCCACGACCTGTGTCAGCCCTTTGGCGAAGAGGTTTACCCGCGCTATAAAAAGTGGTGCGACGACTACTTCTTCCTTAAGCATCGCAACGAACAGCGCGGGATCGGCGGCCTGTTTTTCGATGATTTGAATACTCCGGACTTCGACCACTGCTTCGATTTTATGCAGGCGGTGGGCAACGGCTACACCGATGCTTATCTGCCGATTGTCGAACGACGCAAGGAGATGAGCTGGGGCGAGCGCGAGCGCGATTTTCAGCTCTACCGCCGCGGCCGCTACGTGGAGTTCAATCTGGTGTGGGATCGCGGCACCCTGTTTGGCCTGCAAACCGGCGGCCGCACCGAATCTATTCTGATGTCGATGCCGCCGCTGGTACGCTGGGAATACGCATATCAGCCGGAAGCGGGCAGCCCGGAAGCGGCGCTAAGCGAGTTTATTCAGGTGCGCGACTGGCTGTAAACACGCGCTTCTCCGGCCGCTCATTATGCCCACTGCTGCATCCGCTGATGCAGCGTGAGCGATGGTTTCTCGGCGAACAGCTGCTGATAATCGGTAGCGAACTGCCCCAGGTGCCAGAATCCCCACTGCATCGCGGCATCTTTAACCGTAACGCTCTGCGACCACGGGCTGATTAGCTCCCGACGCACCGCGTTGAGCCGAATGCGCTTGAGCCACGCGTTCGGCCCAATCCCCAGAATCGCGTGAAAGGCGTTTTGCAGCGTGCGGCGGCTGACGTGCAGCTGATTGCACAAATCAAGAACCGTCAGCGGCTCCGACATATTCTCCAGTACATACTCCCGCGCCCGGGACAACAGCCGACGGTAGCTCTGATGGCTGATACTCTCGGCGGTGACCATCGGCTGCGCCTCCTCCAGCATCGCCCCCATCGCCAGCAGCAGGTTATCCCCCAGCACTTTACGTACCGCGGGCTGATGCAGGTTTTCCGGCGTCTCGCTAAACGTCGCCAGCGCCTGCTGTACAAAGCGCCACAGCGCCGCTTTGTGCTGCTCTTTGACTTCCAGCGCCGACTGGTTACGCAGCATATGCAGCACGCGCTCCGGGTGATGCAGGAAGCTGGCCTGCCGGGAAATAACGTCCTCCGAGATAACGACCCCAAGAATGGTGTAATCATCCGGGGTATTAAGTTCAAACTCCGTACCGCCGGGACGGGTGGCGATTTCAGCGCTGCCAATACACTGTGAGCCAATGAATCCCTGTTCGCCGCGGGTTGCCGGAATACCGAACCAGAAGGAGTTCGGCCACACCAGGCAGGACTGACGCAGCGCCAGACCGGTATATTCGCGAAAGACCTGAATTTCATCGAGCAGGATTTCGGTAAATTCGCCGTGAAATTTCCCCGGATGAAGCTGGTCGTAAATCTGCTGCCAGGCGGTAATCGTCAGGGCATGTTCATAGACATCGGTGGTACGTCGCTGGTGGACGTTATCCACCTCGATCATCGGCGTCAGTTTAACGTCTTCGGGCAATGCTTCATGATAAAGATGGTGCAGGTTTGCCGGTTGTTTCTTTTTCATGATCTTTTGAACCGGGAGCGCTTTCGCGTTCCCGGTACCTCCGACTGGTTAGTTTTTTAAGCGATAGCGGCTACTGCGTTTACGCAACGCTCCGGCAGAAAACAGCTGCTCCAGCGCTTTTCTGGCTTCCTCAAGCGACCAGCCGAAATGCGCGGCCACTTCCCCTGCCGTCATTCCCTGACGGGTCGAAGCCAGCAGCGCCAGTAAGGGCGCTGATGATTCCGCTTTCACAGGCGGCTCGGGCGCTTGCGGCTGCCGTTGGAAACCGCCGATCAGCCGCTGGGTATCCTCTTCAGGGCGTCCAATCTCCCGACGGCTGATAACGCGCCCGGTACGCTGCGCCGCAGCGCTTCCGGCATCCAGCGCCGCCCGGCATGCCGCCAGGTCGCCTTCCACCACCAGCGTCAGCCTGCCGGGGTCGAGGACCTGGTGGCTGAGCAAGCGCACGTTGGCCGCCTTCAGCATGGCATCCGCCGCATCAACGGCGGCGACCATACCGTCCACTTCCAGTAATCCCAGGGCGTTAATCATCGCTTCCCCCCTTACGCGCGCTGGATGGGATGACGGGCAATATCCAGAACGGCATCGGTGAAGGCGTTACAGGCGGCCTTACAGGCGGCCTGGCTACCCGTCAAAAACGCGGCCGAATAGTTGGTTTCCGACGGCGGCGGCACGTAGGTCACCAGTTGAACGTCGGCCGATTTCATCGCCGCATCGATGCCGAAGGTGGCCTCCAGCGGCGGCGCCACCAGATAGGCGATCGGATCGCCCAGTGCGATGCCAGAGGTAGACGAGAGATAAGAGCCGGTACGCGAAACTACGTGCGCCAGAAACGCCGAATCTTCGGCGTCGTTGGCCCACTGAAACGCCGCTCCGCCTTCAATATGCGCCATCATCGCATCCAGCCCGGCGCGAACCTCCGCCGGGTTCGGACCGCCCAGCATAATCAACACTTCACCGGCGGTTGGCGATGGGCCGTGAGCCGCACCGGCATAGAGAGAGCGGCCATACACCACTTCGACCATCGCCTGTTTTGTCGCTTCGTCTGCGGCAATATAGGTCACATCATCAGAATCTGCCGTGATGAGTCCGAGGCTACGTATATGCGGCGGTAATTTAAGCTCGCGGGCAAAGCCGTCATTCACTGAAGCAATCACGCGCATGGCCGTCACCGAGGGGCGAATTAAATCTAATGCAGGCATGATGCCTCCTTAACGAGTCATGTTGATGCCGGAAGCTTTCTGCTCCAGCATGCGTTTGGCCAAATCGACGATCACCGCGGCGGCTTCTACCGGCGGCGTACCGCCCTGGTGAATATTGGAAATACAGGTCCGGTCCGCTTCGACGGTGGTCGCCACGCGCGGCGAATACACGGCGTAGCAGGAGAGGCTTTCCGACTGCCCCAGACCCGGACGTTCGCCGACCAGCAGAATCACCACTTTCGCGCCAAGGATCTCGCCAATCTGATCTTCGATTTTGACCCGCCCGTAGCGCACGAAGAACGGCGTACCGACCTTCAGCCCGGCCTGCTGCAGCCCCGACAGCAGCGGCGGCAGGATCTCTTCATAATTGACGGTAATCGCATCCGTGGAGAGGCCATCGGAAACCACCACCTGAACGTCAGGATTCGCCACGCACTGAGTCTTCAGCGCCTCAATCGCTTCCGGACTCAGGCGACGGCCCATATCCGGGCGCGTCAGGTAGAGGTTCTTGTCGCTAATCTCGGAACGCACCTCGAGCAATCCCTGGTTTTTCACCCACTCTTCCGGCACCTCTTTCAGCACCGTATCCTTGGAGCGCGAGTGGTCGGCGAGGAAGCGCAGCAGCGCAAGGGTGCGCGGACGCGGACCGGCGCGACCGGTGCACACGCGCGCCGCCGTGCTGCGCTTCAGTTCGGCCAGCACTTCCGCACGATGCGGCTGCTGTACGCCAATCCAGCCTTTCGCCTCCGGCGAGCCTAAATCCAGCGCGCAGCTTTCCGCCGTTATCTCACACTGGCTGGCGCATTTCGCCGCCTGGGGCGCAGGCGCCGCCGTTGGCGGTTGCCCCATTGACGCCATCACGCTACGTACAATTTCTTCAATCTGCTTTTGATCCATCATGTGTCATCCCCGCGTCATCAAAAGAACAGTGACGGATCGCCCGCCCGTTTGGTCAGACGACCGTTTGCCATAATGCCCATGGTTTCCAGCCAGCGTTCGAACTCCGGCGACGGCCGTAGATTCAGCAGTTGACGGACGGTGGCGGTATCGTGAAACGCGGTGGTCTGATAGTTGAGCATGATGTCGTCGCCGAGCGGCATGCCCATGATGTAGTTACAGCCAGCGGTAGCGAGCAGAATCATCAAGTTTTCGTTGAGGTTCTGATCGGCATCGGCATGGTTGGTATAGCAGCAGTCGCAGCCCATCGAGATGCCGCTGAGCTTGCCCATAAAGTGATCTTCAAGACCGGCGCGGATAATCTGCCGATCGTTATAGAGGTATTCCGGCCCGATAAAACCCACCACGGTGTTAACGAGGAACGGATCGTAGTGCCGCGCCAGGCCGTAGTTGCGCGCTTCCATCGTCACCTGGTCGGCGCCGAAGTTCGCGCCAGCCGACAGCGCCGACCCCTGCCCGGTTTCAAAATAGAGGCAGTTTTCTCCGGCGATGCGGTTGAATTCGGCGCCCACCGCCCGCGCTTCATCGAGCATCGCCAGCTCCACGCCGAACTCTTTTAGTCCCTTTTCGCTGCCGCAGATGCTCTGGAAAATAAGTCCCCCCGGTGCGCCGCGGCGTATGGCTTCAATTTGCGTGGTGACGTGCGCCAGCACGCAGCCCTGGGTAGGAATACTGAATTTGTCGATAACGCCGTAGACGGTATTGAGGACGCGGGTCAGGTTCTCCACGTCATCGGTCACCGGGTTAACGCCGATCACCGCATCGCCCGCGCCGAAAGAGAGCCCTTCATAGATTTGCGCGGCGATACTCTGCACGTCGTCGCGGGTATCGTTCGGCTGCAGGCGGCAGCTGAAGGTGCCCGGTAGACCGATGGTGGTGTTGGCTTTTTTAATCACCGGCATTTTCTTCGCGCCGTAGATCAGGTCGGCGTTGGAACAGACCTTCGCCACCGCCGCCACCACTTCCGAGGTCAGCCCTTTACGCACAAACGCAATATCGTCGCTGGTGACCTCATCGTTGAGTACGTATTCTCGCAGGTCGCTGATGGTCCAGTTTTTAATTCGGTGATAGGCGGTTTCGTTGACGTCGTCCTGAATCAGGCGCGTCACGCAGTCCTCTTCATACGGAATCACCGGGTTGTTACGAATATCGGCGACCGTCATATCGGAGAGCACCTGCTTCGCCGCCACGCGCTGCTGCGAACTTTCCGCCGCTACGCCCGCCAGCACATCCCCCGAACGCAGTTCGTTGGCTTTAGCCAGCACCTCTTTTACATCCTTAAACTGATAAACATTGCCGAACAATGTGGTCTTTAGCTTCATAAGTCGTTCCCTCAGGAAGGAAATGCGAGTGATTTCACCGTCACCGGCACAACCGATCCGCCAAAAAGAGGCGTACCAATGTCGATATAGTCCCCCGCCCGCACGCTCACCTCATCGATGACCGCCAGCGGGAGCTGTTGTAACTTCGGGCGCAGCAGCATGCCCAGCGCCTTGCCAAAATCCTGCTCCGCCACCACCAGCAGGGGATGCGGATTGGGAAAGCGCGCGACGAATGCGGTCAGCGCGTCAATAACCATGAGAAGTGCGGCGTAGCGCACAGGTAACGCTGCGGGGAGCGCCAGTACGTAAGCATCCGTAACAGGATCCAGATCGAGCTGCATCAGCGCCTGCTGCCAGGCGCTCAGCAGATCGGATACATCAAGCGGGATCGCTACCGGCAGATTGCGCAGCGGAAGCGCAACCCCCTCCAGCCAGATGGTGCTGCCCGAAAGCGAGAGCGTGTGCGCCCCGGCGCCAATCACCGTGGCGCGCACGGTTTGCGCCGGGAACTGCACGTTCATCTGGCGCAGGCGCGGATACTCGTGTAGCGCCGTCGCCAGCAGCGGCCCGATATCCGCAAAACAGAACGGGTCGGCGGGCTGGTGGCGGTAGCACTCGCCCACCCCGCCGGAAAGGGTAATCACCTCAGGTATCGCGCCTGCGGGCAGCAGGCCGGTTTGCATCAGCTTTTGCGCCAGCGGAGAGAGCGTGCCGTCGATGACTTCGACGATCAGCTCCGCCATCCGACGCGCCACCTGCGCCAGCTGCCCGGCGGTCAGCGTCAGAGCGTTGGTACCGGGGCCAAAAACTTCATCGACAATTATCTGTCCCGGCTGATGCGCATGAACCACCCGCCCCTGGCCGTCGGTCTCCAGCAGACGCCCGCCAACGTTGAGGCAGGCGGTGGCGCTGACTTTTCCCGCTTCAAATAGCGCGTAATTCGAGGTACCGCCGCCGATATCAATGTTCAGCACCCGGCACATCCGCTGTTCAGAGAGGGTCTGCGCCCCGGCGCCGTGACCGGCAATCACCGACTCCAGATGCGGCCCGGCGCTGGCCACCACAAAGTCGCCCAGCGACTGCGAGAGCGCCATCACTGCCGCCCTTGCGTTGCGGGTTTTCGCGCTTTCGCCGGTGATAATGATTGCCCCGGAGTCCACCGCTTCAGGAGCGATACCGGCGGCCTGATACTGCGCCAGAATCAGCGCCTTAAGTTCAGCCTCCTTCAGGCCGCCCTGCTTATCGACAGGGGTGAAGAAGACCGGGCTTTGCCAGCTAATTTCGCGTTTGATGAACTCGTAGCGCGGCACCTGCGACACCGCCGCACGGTTAACCAGCTCCAGGCGGGAGAAGATCACCTGAGTGGTGGTGGTGCCGATATCGATGCCGACGCTCAGCAGCTGGCGAGTCTTCACGATTGCGCCTCCGCTTCGGTTTTCACCGCTGCCGGCGCATTTTCATCTTTTGGCACCAGCAGCATCGCCACGCCAATCGCGGTGACGCCGCCGATCAGCTTGCCGACAATCATCGGGAAGATCATGGCGTTCATATTGGCGGCGGCGAAGCCTAAATGGTCGCCCAGCGCGAATGCGGCGGAGACGGAGAACGCGCAGTTGATGACTTTGCCGCGAGTGTCCATATGCTTCATCATGCCGAACATCGGGATATTGTTGGCCAGCGTCGCCACCATCCCGCCTGCCGCCATATTGTTGATTTTCAGTAGGTTACCAACGCGCATCAGCGGCTTTTCAAACCAGCGGGTCAGCAGCAGCACCATTGGATAAGCGCCGAGCAGCACGCAGGAGATGGATCCGATCACTTCGATGGCGCGCATCACCTCGCCGGGTTGGTCGCCGGGGGCCATAAAGATCGGGTCGAGCCCCGGAATAAGATCCCAACCAAGCAGAAACTTGATCACCGCCGCCGACAGGCCAATGGTGATCAGCGCCACCAGAAATTTGGCGAAAACCTGAAAGCCGTTGATCATTTTTTCCGGAATAAACTTCAGCCCCAGCGCCACCAGCACCGCCACAATAAGCACCGGGATCATGTTCATCAGGATCAGCGCGAAGGTGAACTCAACCGGCTGGCCGTTAATCTCCACGCCGGAGTACATCGCCACCAGACCGCCCGCGATACAGCCGACTGGAATCGTCACGATCCCGGCCAGCACGCCCAGCGCCAGGTAGCGGCGATCGGACGGTTCAATAATTCCCAGCGCAACCGGAATGGAGAACACCAGCGTCGGCCCCATCATCGCCCCGAGGATCAGGCCGGAATAGAGCCACGCCGCCACGTCGCCGCCCGCCAGCTCTTTGGCAAGGAAGAAGCCCCCCATATCGCAGGCCAGCAGCGTCCCGGCAAACATCGACGGGTTGGCGCCGAGCATTTCATACAGCGGAATAATCACCGGCCCGAGCAGGTGCGCCAGTACCGGCGCCAGCGCGGTCATCCCGACCATCGCCAGGCCCAGCGCGCCCATCGCCATAAAGCCCTCTTCAAACTGGCCGCCGGAACCCTCAATGCTTTTACCAAACTTGCCGAGGAAGCGCGCCGAACCGCCGAACTGCGACAGGATCCTGTCCACGGCGGCAATCAGCATAAAGAACATCATGATGTACATGATGATTTCGTTAATTCCCATAGCCCTTACTCCCTGTCATTTGTGATTTGTAAATTCTGTGGATGCCGGGTCATTAGCCGTACTCCGGGGACTTTCCCGGGTCGCGGCGTGAACGCCGTACCCGGGCTACGGAATAGCAGACGGCTGCGATCCTGTAGCCCGGCGAAGCGCAGCGCGAGCCGGGAAGGCCACAGCCACATGCCTCCAGGACAATCCGCCCGGGTTAACGCCGCATCAGTACGCCGCCGCGTACAGCTCGATAACCTGCTCCCGGCTGGCGGTGCGTGGATTGGTGCGCAGACAAATGTCCTCCTGCGCCGCCTGCGCCCATGCGTCGAAATGTTCAGGCACGGCCCCGGCATCAGAGAGCCGTTTGCTCAGACCAACTTCAGCGATCAGTTCACACACCCTGGCAATCGCCTCGTGGTCATCGGCTTTTTTAGCGGTTAACGCCCGGCCGATATGGCTGAACCGTTCGCGGCATACCATCCGGTTAAACGTCATCACCGTCGGCAGCAGCATGGCGTTGGCCTGGCCGTGCGGAATATGCAGCGCCGCGCCGGGCTGATGCGCCATCGCATGACATAAGCCCAGACCGGCGCTGGAGAAGGCCATCCCTGCCATACAGGAAGCCAGCAGCATGCTTTCCCGCGCGGCAAGATCGTGACCGCAGCCAACGGCCTTCGGCAGCGCCTGGCCAATCATCGCAATCGCGCCAATCGCCAGGCTATCGGTGAAGGGCGTGGCGTTGCGCGCGCTGTACGCTTCAACGGCGTGGGTCAGCGCATCAATGCCGGTCATCGCCGTCACCGGCGGTGGAACGCCTTCAGTCAGAGCGGCGTCGAGAATAGCCACATCCGGCATCAATGACGCGTGCGCCAGTACCTGTTTGCGCCCGCTGACGGCATCGATAATCACCGTCACGTTGGTGGTTTCAGAACCGGTTCCGGCGGTGGTTGGCACCGCAATCAGCGGCAGACGCTGGCGCAGTACGCTGCTTTCCGCCATCGCGCTTAGCGTCTGCTCAGGGTTAGTGACCAGCAGCGCCACCGCTTTCGCCGCGTCCAGCACCGAACCGCCGCCAAAGGCCACTACGCCGTCACACTTCGCTTCGCGCAGCTGCGCCACCGCCGCGCAAACGTCGGTAATGCACGGCTCGCCCGGCGGGCACGGCCAGACTGTCATCGCTACGCCTTTCATCGCCAGGCTGCGCGCAAGCCCGGCGGTCATTCCCGCCTGATGCAGAAAACTGTCGACCATCACAAACAGATGGCTTACGCCGCGCGATTGCGCTTCCTGCCCGCAGGCGCTGAGCGCGCCCAGTCCGCACAGCGTTACCGGCGGCACGCTGAAGGTTTTCACCCGCTGCAGATTCAGGGTATCGAAGGCCTGAAAGAGCGCCGTCTGCAGTTCAGCTTGCATAGATTCCCTCCGCTTTCTCTCTCCCGCTGTTGGCTATCGCCAGCGGGGTCATAAACAGACTGTGCTGCGGTAAATGCACCTGTAACTCCGGGAAACGCTTGCGAAACAGCGCATCCACGCCCGGCTGCATGCAGGAGCCGCCCGCCAGCCATAAATCAGCAATTCCCTGCCCTTCAATATGACGAGCAACGATCTCCGCCATTTTTTCGTACACCGGCTTCACCACCGGCCAGATCTCCTGCGCGTTGCTGCGCTTGTACTGCTCCGCCTCTTCCAGCGGGATGCGGCGGTTTCCGGCCAGAGTCAAGGAGATATGGTGGCCGCCGGTCGCCTCATCGGCGGAGTAGGTCACTTCCCCCTGCTTAACGATGGCGATCCCGGTGGTACCGCCGCCGATATCTACCACCCCGGCGTTATCGAGCTGCAGCAGGTCCGCCACCGCGGTAGGTTCATCGAGTACGTGACTCACCTCTAACCCGGCGGACTCCAGCACGTTGATCGAAATACGCGGGTCGGTGCCCGGCGGGAATGAGGTGGCTGCATGGGTGAAGCGGCAGCCGAGCTGCCGTTCGAGCGCGTCGAGATGGCGGCGCACGATGGTGACGGCGCCGAAGAAATCCCAGACGATACCGTCGCGCACCACGTCGGCCCAGTCGAGGCACACTGCAACCGGCTGGCTATCGCCGTCGATCGCCATCGACACCACGTCGCAGGTGCCCAAATCCACGCCCAGCCATAGCGGCGAACCGCTGACCGCCGGCGTCTGGTTACACAGGGCGGCGGCTTTTTGCAGCCTGGGGGTGAGCCAAAGTTGTTCGTCGTGCGCCATCTTTCATCCCTTATACAATGCGAAATGCATCCACCAGCACGCAGCGGCGCAGACGCACAAAGGTGCGGGCGCTGGTCACCCCTTCTCCGGTTGGCGTGGTGATGGTCATGGTGGTCCAGCCTTCCCCGCCCAGTCCGAGCCCGGCGATACACGGCCCGTTTTTGACGAAAATGCTGGTATCAATGGCATTCGCCATCTGATTCATGTTGTCGATATTGCGCGAGTGCATCGCCGCCGTATGGTGGCAGCCGCCTTCCAGCTGCACCGCCAGGGCGATCGCCTCTTCAACGCTGGCCACCCGTACGACAGGGAGCACCGGCATCATCAGTTCGGTAACGGCAAACGGATGACAGGCTGAGGTTTCAACAAACAGCAGACGCGTCTGCTCCGGGACGTGCAGACCGATAGCCGCGGCAATTTTGCCCGCATCGCGGCCCACCCAATCGCGGCTGACGGTACCTTTTCCGCGTTCATCGATATTCTTCAGCAGCACCGGCTGGAGCTGCTCGGCCTGAGCGGCGGTGAGCCTGACCGCCTGCTGGCCTTCCATCAGGCGCATCAGTTCGTCGGCAACGCTGTCGACCACGATCAGCACCTTCTCGTCGGCGCAGATGATGTTGTTATCAAACGAGGCGCCTTTGACGATGGACCGCGCGGCGCGCGCCAGGTCAGCGGTTTCATCGACCACCACCGGCGGGTTACCGGCCCCGGCGGCAATCAGACGTTTGTTGGTATGCTTGCGCGCGGACTCCACCACCGCTTCTCCGCCGGTCACCACCAGCAGACCGATGCCGGGGTACTTAAACAGCCGCTGGGCGGTTTCAATATCCGGGTTCGCTACGGTGACCAGCAGGTTGGCCGGGCCGCCAGCGGCAATTACTGCCTGGTTGAGCAGCATAATCGCCCGCTGAGAGACCCTTTTCGCCGCCGGATGCGGCGCGAACACCACGCTGTTGCCCGCGGCAATCAGACTGATAGCGTTATTAATCACCGTCGCCGCCGGATTGGTGGATGGGGTGACCGAGGCCACCACGCCCCACGGCGCGTTTTCAATCAGCGTCAGGCCGTTATCGCCGGTCAGCACCTGCGGGGAGAGACACTCAACGCCCGGCGTACCGCGCGCCTGCGCCACGTTTTTGGCAAACTTATCGTCAACACGTCCCATGCCGGTTTCAGTGACGGCAAGTTCCGCTAATTCTCTGGCGTGTTTTTCGCCAGCAAGACGAATGGCCTGAATCGCCAGCTGGCGCATCGCCACGCTTTTCAGCCCCTGCTGGGCCACCTTTGCTGCCGCGACGGCATCATCCAGGGAGGCAAAGACGCCCATTTCATCAACAGCGCTGTCCGGCTGGCTGCTGTCTTGCATTTTCAGCAGTACCGCTTTCACCACCTGTTCAATATCCTGTTGATTCATGATGTTCAGTCCTATTTATGGAAAATCACCTGGCCGCCAGCCACCGCTTCATCGACGATCCCGATGACGCACAGATCGACAGGAGACGCGTCGCTGCGGTGTGCCTGTCGCGCCGAGCTACCGCTGACCAGCAGCACCCATTCACCGGTACCCGCGCCGATGCTGTCGATGGCGACGGCGCACTGCCCGTCGGGCTTGCCTGCGGCATCAATCATCTCCACCATCAGCAGCTTGTCGTGCGCCAGTCCCTGATGGCGGACGGTACAGACAATTTGTCCCGTGACGACTGCCAGTTTCATACCCGCCTCCGCGTTTTGTGTGCAGGCCGCATAAGCGCATCGCCATCCGGCCAAGGCTGTCCGGGCCTGCTATCCCATTTAGATGTTGCTGTCGCCTTTGAAACTGATTGGGAACACCTCTTCCAGATCGCCGTGGGGGCGCGGAATAACGTGTACCGAGACCAGCTCACCGATACGCTGCGCCGCCGCGGCGCCCGCATCGGTGGCCGCTTTACAGGCCGCCACGTCGCCACGCACCATCGCGGTAACCAGACCGCCGCCAATCTGCTTCACACCAACCAGCTTCACGCGCGCGGCTTTCACCATCGCATCAGAGGCCTCAATCAGCGCAACCAGGCCCCGGGTTTCAATCATTCCTAATGCTTCCATTGTGTTTTCCTCTCATGGGGTCCAGAACGGGACCGTTTATACAACCAGTGTTTGCGGGTCGTTTTCCCGACTCGCGTCAGTCTGGCGCGGCACGGCTGCCACTAACGCCAGTTCGATAATTTCCTGCAAGCTACAGCCTCGGGAGAGGTCGTGAAGCGGTGCGGCAAGCCCCTGAATTAACGGCCCGACGGCGCGATAGCCGCCCAGCCGCTGGGCGATTTTGTAGCCAATGTTGCCCGCCTCCAGCGAGGGAAAAACCATCACGTTGGCCCGGCCCCGTAGCGGGCTGGCGGGCGCTTTTTGCGCAGCAACGTCCGGTACGAAGGCGGCGTCGAACTGCAGTTCGCCATCTACCATCAGCTGCGGGGCGCGCTGGCGAACAATCTCCGTGGCCTGCTGTACGTTGGCGACGTTAGGGTGACGGGCGCTGCCGTTGCTGGAGAAAGACAGCATCGCTACCCGCGGCTCTTCACCGGTGATGGCCCGCCACGTCCCGGCGCTGGCGATGGCGATATCCGCCAGCTGCGCCGCCGTCGGCTGCGGCACCACGCTGCAGTCGGCGAAGCCTAATGCCGGCCCGACGAACTGCGGCAGCATCAGGAAGATCGACGACAGCGTTTTGCAGCCAGGCTGAAGGCCAATAATGCGTAATCCGGCGCGCAGCACGTTAGCCGTTGACGAGAGATTGCCGGCAATGCACACGTCGGCCTTACCGGCGCTAACCAGTGCGGCGGCGAACATCAGCGGATCGTTGAGTTTTTCCTCCGCGTCCGGCGGCGTTTTTTCTCCGGCGCGGGCGAGCCAGCGCCGGGCAAACGCTTCGCGCATGTGCCGGTTGCTGTGCGGGTCAATGACCTGAATACCGTCCAGCGGCAGGCGGTGGCTGAGGGCAAACTGGCGCAGGGCAAAGGGGCTGGCGATCAGTATCGGTTTTGCCAGTCTCTGCTGCTGCAGGTAGTGCGCCGCTTTGAGGACACGTTCGTCCAGCGCATCCGGAAACACCACCCGGGCGGGTGAACGCAAAGCCAATTGACGCGCGCGTTCAATAATCATTGCTCTCCTCCCAGGCGTTGTTGCATCTGGCTGACGGTGAGCGGATGCTTCGTCACGCTTAAAATCATCATCACGTAGACGGTGCTGGAGAGACGGTTGAGCGCCTGCAGGATGTCCGGGCGTAAAACCTCAAAGCTGCGGGTAATAAAGACCTGCGCGGCGACCGTTTCCGTTTCACGAACCCGGGTGCGCAGCAGATTGAGCAGCGCGGCGTCACGGCCGTGGCTGGCTTCCGGTACCAGATGATCGTGATCGAGATAGCGTAGCGGCTGGTGGGAAAGCCGGTGCAGCTCATCCTCGTTCAGCCCGACGATAGACTGCGCCGCCAGTGCTTCATCCATTGCGTCGGCGCGCATAATATTGCCCAGCCGCGAACGGATATCCGCCAGCCACGGCTGCCAGGGTTCCGCCAGTTCGATTTGTAGCCATACCGCCAGGGCGATGGTGGCGTCGAGGGCGGCGCGAAAACCCAGCCGCGGGTCGCTTTTGGCGACCATTTTGTCCGCCGTCAGATGGGTCAGGGTGTCCGGTTTTTTCTCCACCGGCTGACGGCACAGTTCGCAGCAGGCCTGCGGATGCGCGTCGCTGCTGGTCAAACCGTGTACCGGCTGCGGCTGCTGCGCTTCATCATCGACAAACAGGCTCCCCTGCTCATCGATAAACTTAATGCGCAGGCGGCGGCTCTCCAGCAGCTCCCGGGCCGATGGCGTCAGACGCGCGTCGGCGGGCAGATGAATCTCTGCCCCTTCGCTGAGCGTATGGTTCGCTCTGAGCCAGGCTTCGGTAATGAAATCTTTCATAGCGTTTGCCAGTTCGCAGGCCAGGCGACGTACAGGAAGCGCACGGTCGATGGGGTGCCGAACTCAATGCTGGAGCCTTTCGGGATAAACATCACGTCACCGGCTTTGGCAACCATGGTTTCACCTTCATGACGCACGTGAAGCTCGCCCTCCAGCACCATGTCGACCTCGTCATAGTTCAGCGTCCACGGGAAAAAGGCGTTTTCCCACTGCATAAAGCCTGCAGCCATACTGCTGCCATCCTGTTCTGTCACCAGATCCGTCAAGCCGACGCAGTGCGGTTCGGCACCGTCGAAGCGGCCGAATTTCACGCTACTGCCATCAATGACTTTGACGCCGCCTTTACCGGTGACCGACTTAAAGCCCGGCTGCATCGCCTCAAGCCCCAGCGACTGTTTCTCCTTCATCACCTTTTCCATCAGCTGCGCCACCAGGCTTTCGGTAAACTGCCCTTCCGGCAGCTGCGCGATAATGGTTTCGCGAATGCGCTGGCTTTCGGTTTTTTCCGCGACTGCAGCTGTTGACGCCGCTGGCGCAGACTCATCGCACTCTTTGATGACAACGCCCAGCAGCTCCGCCACTTCGCGAGCTTCCGGGGTGATGATGCTGGCGCGCAGGACCAGCGATATTTCCTGTTCGCCGCGTGCGTGGGCCGCACGAATATCGTTAGCTGTGATTAGTTTCTTCACCTGCCCCTTCCTCCTTTTGGCTGAGCTCATTCAAATAATTCACCAGATGCGCTACGCTTTGCGGGTCGTGAGCGTTGAGCGCAAAAATCGGCTCCTGGAATCCCATCCCGTGCAGCAGCTGCCGAACCCTGGCGACGTCGGCGTCCGGCAAATCCGTTTTGCTGATTGCGGCGATATGTCGTTTATTCGCGCCAATTTCCAATAGCCCGGCCGGCAGGCGACTTTCAGTATCATTTGCCGCATGGACATAAATCAGCGTATCGATATCCTGTAGCGTGGTAATTAATGCGTGATACCAGCGGGGATGGCTGAAATATTCTCCCGGGGTGTCGATATCGCCTTTTTCATTAAATTCCACGGCCTGCGTTTTTCTGGCGAGGGAATAATTCCCCTGTAGCGCATTAAATAACGTTGTTTTTCCCGCGCCCACCGTTCCGACAAATGCAATACGCTTCATCGCAGCCTCTAATTAGCTTTTAGTTAATTCGCAGAGGGTATAATTTAATAATCGACCGAGACCGCTTACCGTCTGCAGCAGCGCCTCTTCAACCGCCCCAACCGAACCATAAATCACCAGCGCGCCGCTAAAGCGGTCGAGAAAACCGATATGCACATCAGCGGCCTTCATCGCTAAATCACCGGCGATCATCGCGGTTTCTCCTGGGGTTAAGGTCATAATTCCGATAGCGCCGGATTCAGGAACGCCGATTTTTTTCGCCAGCTCTGCGCCCGGGTGCGCAATCAGATGCGCCAGGGTGACCTGTTTGCCGGGTACAAATTCCTGAATGATGCGTTCTTTATCCATGATTCGCCGCTCCGCTAAAATCTGGGCTTATCGTGACAATTTCCGGCTGGAGTAAATAACAAAATTCGGCAAGTCGATTTGAAAAGTGAGGTAGATCACTTATCCCCACAAGACTTTAATTTTCAGACAGGACGTATACAGCCAAAATAATTCGCGTTGCAGGAAGGCGGCAAGCGAGAAAGTTCCGATGAGCTTACTCAAGTAAGTGATTCAGGCGAACGAGCGTGCAACTTGCAGTATGAAGAGTATAAAAAGAAATAAAAAAAGCGCGGGAAGATTTCCCGCGCCTGAATTAAATAAATAAAATTACAGCGGCTGAGTTTGCGCTTCAACAACCGCCAGCGCGACCATATTCACGATGCGCCGTACTGAAGCAATCGGCGTCAGAATATGTACCGGCTTCGCGACGCCCATCAGCACCGGTCCAACGGTTACGCCTTCGGAGCTGGAGACGCGAAGTAAGTTGTAGCTAATACGCGCCGCTTCCATATTCGGCATCACGAGGATATTCGCCGAGCCTTTCAGCGGGCTGTCCGGCATCCGTTCATTACGAATGCTTTCCACCAGCGCGGCATCGCCGTGCATCTCGCCATCAATCATCAGCTCCGGCGACTGCGCCTTCACCAGCTCCAGCGCCTGACGCATTTTGCTGGCTGACGGGCAGTCTGAAGATCCAAAGTTGGAATGCGACAGCAGCGCCACTCGCGGCTCAATCCCGAAACGACGAACGGTTTCCGCCGCCATCAGGGTGATTTCGGCAATCTGCTCCGGCGACGGATCGTGATTGACGTAGGTGTCAGCGATAAAGGTGTTGCCGCTCGGCAGCAGCAGCGCGTTCATCGCCCCGGCGGCGTGAACCCCTTCGCGGTAGCCAAACAGCGGCTGTATTACGCTGTAGTGCTCGTGATAGTCACCAATGGTGCCGCAGATCAGCGCATCGGCTTCGCCGCGCTGCACCATGATCGCGCCAATCACCGTAGTATTACTGATCACCGCGCGCTGGGCCTGCTCCTGGGTGATCCCGCGGCGCTTCATCAGGTTGTAGTATTCGTTCCAGTACTCCTTAAAGCGCGGATCGGATTCGTTATTCACGATCTCAAAATCAACGCCGGCTTTAATCTGCAGACCCAGCTTCTGGATACGCATTTCGATAACGCCAGGACGGCCAATCAAAATCGGTTTCGCCAGCCCAAGAGAGACCAGTTCCTGAGTCGCGTGCAGCACGCGGGTATCTTCACCTTCCGCCAGCACCACCCGCTTCGGCTCTTTACGCGCCTGCGAGAAAATCGGCTTCATAAACAGGTTCGTTTTGTAGACGAACTCGCTGAGCTTCTCGATGTAGGCATCAAAATCCTCAATCGGGCGGGTCGCTACGCCGGAGTCCATCGCCGCTTTGGCCACCGCCGGCGCGATCTTCACGATCAGGCGCGGGTCGAACGGTTTCGGAATGATATATTCTGCGCCGAAGCTCAGGTCCTGATCGCCATAGGCGGAGGCCACCACTTCGCTCTGTTCGGCGTGGGCCAGTTCGGCAATCGCGTGCACCGCCGCCAGCTTCATCTCTTCGTTAATCGCCGTTGCGCCGACATCCAGCGCGCCGCGGAAGATGAACGGGAAGCACAGCACGTTGTTCACCTGGTTCGGATAGTCGGAGCGGCCGGTACAAATAATAGCGTCGGAGCGCACCTCTTTCGCCAGCGGCGGCAGAATTTCCGGCTCCGGGTTGGCCAGCGCCAGGATCATCGGCGCGCGGGCCATTTTCTTCACCATCTCCTGAGTCAGCACTTTCGGCCCCGAGCAGCCGAGGAAAATGTCCGCCCCGTCAATCACGTCATCCAGCGTGCGTTTACCGCTGTCCTCTACCGCATAGGCCGCTTTGGTTTCCGCCATATTCGGCTCGCGGCCCTTATAGATAACGCCTTTTGAGTCGCAGACCACGATGTTGTGTTTCTGCATCCCCAGCGCCACCAGCAGGTTCATACAGGCAATCGCCGCCGCGCCCGCGCCGGACACCACCATCCGCACGTCGGAGATGTTTTTCTCCACCACCCGCAGACCGTTCAGAATCGCTGCGGTACTGATAATCGCCGTACCGTGCTGATCGTCATGGAATACCGGAATATTCATGCGCTCGCGCAGCTGTTGCTCAATGTAGAAGCACTCCGGCGCTTTAATATCTTCGAGGTTAATACCGCCGAAAGTCGGCTCCAGCGCCGCGACGACGTTGATAAATTTGTCCGGATCCAGTTCATCAACTTCAATATCGAACACATCGATACCGGCGAATTTTTTAAACAGAACGCCTTTGCCTTCCATCACCGGCTTACCGGCGAGAGCGCCGATATTCCCCAGCCCCAGTACGGCCGTGCCGTTAGAGACCACCGCCACAAGATTGCCGCGAGCGGTATATTTATAGGCTGCCAGCGGATCCTTCTCGATTTCCAGACAAGGGGCGGCGACGCCCGGCGAGTAGGCCAGAGCCAGATCGCGCTGGGTAGCAAGCGGTTTTGTCGGGGAAACCTGAATTTTGCCAGGGACAGGGAATTCGTGGAAATCAAGGGCGCTTTGTTTTAACTGCTCATCCATTTTATCGTTCCTTTCACGTATCTATCGTAGGGGGTGAAACGTAATGGCGTACCTGGTGTTCACCCTAAAGGGCACCTAGTATCTCGCCTGACGGCTTCGTAAACTTTGAACACCGCCAAACTCTCGCCATAACAAAGTTATGTTTGTTATCGATTTATAATCGTTATGTAACTTAGTTTCGCGGGCAATGATAGCCCCATCTGCTATGCTTTTTAGTTATGTCTCTCATTACCCTCTCTATCCTAATCCAATAAAAACTCATGCAACGTATTGTTTCAGGAGCACATTATGTCCCGTAGAGAACTAGCCAACGCCATCCGCGCCCTGAGTATGGATGCTGTTCAGAAAGCCAATTCCGGCCACCCCGGTGCGCCTATGGGGATGGCCGATATCGCTGAAGTGCTGTGGAACGATTTCCTTAAGCACAATCCAGAAAACCCCCACTGGTACGATCGCGACCGCTTTATTCTCTCCAACGGTCACGCCTCGATGCTGCTTTACAGCCTGCTGCATCTGACTGGCTATGACCTGCCCATCGAAGAGATAAAAAACTTCCGTCAGCTGCATTCAAAAACGCCGGGCCATCCGGAGATTGGCTATACGCCGGGGGTTGAAACCACCACCGGGCCGCTGGGGCAAGGTCTGGCCAATGCGGTTGGTCTGGCTATCGCCGAGCGCACGCTGGCAGCGCAGTTTAATCAGCCGGAACACGACATTGTCGACCACTTTACCTACGTGTTTATGGGCGATGGCTGCCTGATGGAGGGGATTTCTCACGAAGTTTGCTCTCTGGCGGGGACATTAGGACTGGGCAAACTGATCGGCTTCTACGATCACAACGGCATTTCTATTGATGGCGAAACCAAAGGCTGGTTTACCGATGACACGGCAAAACGCTTTGAGGCCTATCACTGGCACGTGGTGCATGAAATCGACGGCCACGACCCGGAAGCCGTGAAAAAGGCGATTCTGGAAGCCCAGAGCGTGAAGGATAAGCCCTCGCTGATTATCTGCCGTACGGTGATAGGTTTTGGTTCGCCGAACAAAGCCGGGAAAGAGGAGGCTCACGGCGCTCCGCTCGGAGAACAAGAAGTGGCGCTGGCGCGGCAGAAACTCGGCTGGCACCATCCGGCGTTTGAAATTCCTAAAGAGATCTACCGGGCCTGGGATGCGCGCGAAAAAGGACAAAAAGCGCAGAAAAGCTGGCAAGAGAAGTTTGCTGCCTATCAGCAGGCTTATCCTGAACTGGCAGCTGAATTTACGCGTCGCATGAGCGGCGGCCTGCCTGAATCCTGGGATGAAACCACGCAGCAATATATCGCTGAGCTGCAGGCTAATCCGGCCAAAATCGCCACCCGTAAAGCCTCGCAAAATACCCTTGATGCCTACGGCCCGCATCTTCCTGAGCTGCTGGGCGGTTCAGCCGACCTTGCGCCAAGCAACCTGACCATCTGGAAAGGGTCAACGTCGCTTAAAGAAGATCCGGCGGGAAACTATATTCACTACGGCGTGCGTGAATTCGGGATGACCGCCATCGCCAACGGCATCGCGCACCACGGCGGGTTTGTCCCCTATACCGCCACTTTCCTGATGTTCGTCGAATATGCCCGCAACGCGGCGCGGATGGCGGCGCTGATGAAAGCGCGGCAAATCATGGTCTATACCCACGACTCCATCGGGCTCGGCGAAGATGGTCCAACTCATCAGGCCGTAGAGCAGCTGGCCAGCCTGCGCCTGACGCCAAACTTCAGTACCTGGCGTCCGTGCGATCAGGTGGAAGCCGCGGTGGCGTGGAAACTGGCGGTAGAGCACCACAGCGGGCCGACGGCGCTGATTCTCTCCAGACAAAACCTGGCGCAGATGGCGCGCACGCCGGAGCAGGTACAGAATATCGCCCGCGGCGGCTACGTGCTGAAGGACGCCGGCGGTAAGCCGGACCTGATCCTCATAGCCACCGGTTCAGAAGTCGAGATCACCGTACTGGCGGCGGAGAAGCTGCTGGCCAGAGGAGTGAACGTGCGCGTGGTCTCCCTGCCATCGACCGACGTGTTTGATGCTCAGGACGAGGCTTATCGGGAATCCGTCCTGCCATCGGACGTCAGCGCCAGGGTGGCCGTCGAGGCCGGCATCGCCGACTACTGGTATAAATACGTGGGCCTAAAAGGGAAAATTGTCGGCATGACCGGCTACGGCGAATCGGCCCCTGCCGATAAGCTGTTCCCTTACTTCGGCTTTACCGTTGAGAATATTGTCAGTATGGGCGATGAGATACTGAACGGGTAACCCATAGCGTGGGCCAGGCGTCTGGCCCCTGCCAGCTATCGCACTGCGGCTGCTGCGCGTGGCGAACAAGGCTAAACCGCTGGCCGTCATAGCGCCAGCGCGTTTGCGTCCCGCAGTCGCCGGAGGCGCGCGCTTTATCGAGGGTGACCAGTTCCTGGTGGCGATCGTCATAGCTGAGGTTTACCAGCTCAACTTCACGCGGGGCGTCGCCGGGCGGCTGGAACGGCAGCGTAAGGCGTACCGGGTGAGCGATATACGGGCGCTGGCGCGAAACCAGCCACGCCAGCCAAATGGTGTTGTAAGCGCCCGCTTCGCAGCTGGTCATCAAGAGCACTTTTTCGTCGGTCAGCGCGGCAACCCGCACCTCGCGGCGAAACGGATCCAGTGAACAGGCGCTGCTGTTCATTCGTTCGTTGCCGTAATCCATTAAATCGTTGAGTTCATCGCGGCCGAGAGGCAGCTGCGTCATATCGATTTTCGCTACTGAGCGCAGCGCCGGCGCAGGCGGAACGCTGCGCGACGGCTCTTCCCCCTTCTCTATCCACGCGGTTTCGCTGCCTACTCGCTTTTGCCGACTATCGATAAACAGCAGGGCGGCTTTCAGCCCTTGCAAAGAAATAGTCTGGAGATCCCTGGCAAGCGTGATGCTCTGCGCGTCCTGCACCTGCTGTAAAAAAGCATCAATGGTGACGCCATCGTCAGTTTTCAGCAGTTTATCGGCAATCAGCCAGTGTTTATCGTCAACGGTCAGAGGCTTGCCATCGAGCTGAAGGCGCGGTGCAATCGGCGCCAGCGCGGCAACGGGGTTGCTAACGCCGCCAAGTTCAATGCGCAGGCTCGCGCTGGTCGCCGCCCCGGCGCTGCGGGTAAGAGTCATCACCAGGCCGTGGTGTAACCCAACGTTGCGGGCCACGCAGAAGTTTTGATTGTTACAGGTCACCTGCCAGTCGCTGAACTGCTGTTGCGCCGGCGCCGCCCGAACCAGTGAGGTCGGCAGCAAACCGAAAAGTACAATAAAAATAACCCGATGCAGCATGAGCGGCACAACCCCGACGAATTCGCCATACACAGCGGCTATGTTCTCCAGCGGTGAGGTTTTACTCAATCGGATTTATCAGAGATCCCTGGTCATCAGCCCGGAGGTTTGCAAATATTGCAGCAGGATCACCGCCTTGCCATCGCGGATTTCCCCGTTCGCCATCATCGCCAGCGCCTGGTTGAAAGGCAGCTCCAGCACCTCGATCTCTTCATCATCCACGCCGCCACCGCTGTTGGCCCGCTGGGCATCGCTGTATTCGGCGATAAAGAAATGGATAAGCTCGGTGACGCCGCCGGGAGACATATACAGCTCAAACAGCTTACGCACCTCGCCGACTTCAAAGCCGGTCTCTTCAATGGCTTCTTTGCGCACGCACGCTTCCGGCTCATCGTTATCCAGCAGTCCGGCGCAGGTCTCAATCAGCATACCGTCTTCGTTACCGTTTACCCAGGTCGCGACGCGGAACTGGCGGACCAGCACCACGCTCTGCTTGCGGCGATTGTAAAGCATGATGGTCGCGCCGTTGCCGCGGTCATAGACCTCGCGTTTATGGCGCACCACGCTGCCGTCGCTGCGCGTCAGCTCATAGGTCATATTGCGTAAAACAAACCAGTTTTCGGAGAGGATTTTATCTTTGATAACGTTGATATTGAGTGACATACGGGCCCCACAGCGTGAAATGACGTTGCCATACTACGCTGCGGAACCCGCTTTGTCGTTAGTGAAGCGGAATCGATTTTACGCCCAGGAAATCCATAATCCCTTGCGCCGCGTGGTGACCTTCCGCCATCGCGGTCACCACCAGATCGGCGCCGCGCACCGCGTCGCCGCCGGCAAATACTTTGCTATGGGTGGTCTGGTAGCGATAACGGCTTTCGACATGGGCTTTAATTCGCCCGCGGCTGTCGAGCTTAACGCCCACCGACTCCAGCCACGGCATGCCGTGCGGGTGGAAACCAAAAGCCATAATCACCGCATCGGCAGGCATCACGAACTCGCTCCCCGGGATCGGCGACGGGCTGCGGCGCCCCTGGGCATCCGGCTCGCCAAGCTGGGTACGCAAGAAGCGTACGCCGTTGACGCGCCCCTTGGCGTCCAGTTCCAGAGTGACCGGCTGGACGTTAAATTCAAACTGCGCTCCCTCTTCGCGCGCGTTTTTAACCTCTTTCTTCGAGCCGGGCATGTTGGCTTCATCGCGACGATAGGCGCAGGTTACCTGCTTTGCGCCGTGGCGCAGCGCGGTACGCACGCAGTCCATCGCCGTATCGCCACCGCCGAGCACCACAACGTTCAGCCCCTCGGTATTAACATACGGTTCTTCCGGTAGCTCCAGCAGCCCCATCACCTGTTTAGTGTTGGCGATAAGGAACGGCAGCGCATCATAAACGCCGGGCGCATCTTCATTCGGCAGATCCGCTTTCATTGAACGATAGGTTCCCGCGCCTATGAATACCGCATCATATTCGTCAAGCAGCGTGGTCAGCGGGATATCTTTACCTATCTCGCAGTTAAGCTCAAAGCGCACGCCCATCTGGGTGAAAATTTCACGCCGCCGGGCAAGCAAAGATTTATCCAGCTTGAACGCCGGGATGCCAAAGGTCAGCAGACCGCCGATTTCCGGATGCCGGTCAAACACCACCGGACTTACGCCGTTGCGCACCAGGCGGTCGGCGCAGGCAAGTCCGGCAGGGCCGGCGCCGATAATCGCCACCCGTTTACCGCTTTCCACGACCCGGGAAAGATCCGGCCGCCAGCCGCTGGCCAGCGCCTGGTCGGAGATATAGCGTTCAATGTTGCCAATAGTTACCGAACCATGCTCATCGCGCAGCGTACAGGCGCCTTCACACAGACGATCCTGCGGGCAGACGCGGCCGGTAATTTCCGGCAGGCAATTAGTTTGATGAGAAAGCTCAACGGCGGCGGAAATATCCCCCTCTTTCACCCGCTCGATCCACTGAGGAATATGGTTGTGCAGCGGGCAGGTCCATTCACAAATGCTGTGTTCACCGCACTTCAGGCAGCGCTCCGCCTCACGGTTGGCCTGTCCGGCGCTGAACGGAAGATAGATTTCGGCAAAATTTGTCTTACGCGCCTCAGCGGAGAGCTTATCTGGTTCACCGCGCGGCGGTATCGCCTCCATCTGAGCGACTTTGCCAGCGGAACAAGATGAGATCCCGGCGCCGGAATGGCCCAGATGCGCCGTGCGCTGACGCCGCTGTTTGGCCAGATTCAAGAGCGTACCGTCCGTCGCCAGCTGCAGGGCCTCGGCCGGACAGTTTTGCACGCAGGCGGGGCCCTCTTCGCGCCCCTGGCATAAATCGCATTTGTGCGCCGTCGCTTTGACTCTGCCCTCCTGTACCGGCGTCAGGACGATTTGCATCACGCCGAACGGACAGGCAACCATACAGGATTTACAACCGATGCATTTTTCCTGATTGACCTGAACGCTGCCGTTAAGCTGGCTGATAGCGCCGTTTGGACAACTGCGGGCGCACGGCGCCCCTTCACAATGGTGACATGTTACGGCGTTACGTTTTTGCTCGCTTTTGATAACCGTAATGCGCGGCAGAAAACGCTGCGGGGTCAATACATGCTGCTCATCGTTATGCGCCATGACGCAGGCAACTTCACAAGCCTTGCATCCGATGCACTTATGACTATCGCTTAAAATAAAGTGGTTCATGACATCCTTCAGTCTTATTGGTGAATAACCCCTCAATTCGCATGCCTATCTATTACCCGACAAATCGGTGCAGGAACAATGTGCATTTGCACAGGTCGCCGATTTTTTGGTAATAACCCGAGTTGGATCAATTTTTTTGACTTAAATGAAATTACGTTTTATTTAGCTAAGTGATAACTGGCTGCGCTTGAGCGGCTGTGACGACGCGCAGAAAGGATGACGCCGATAGAGATAGAAGGACGGTTCTTTACGCTGCCATAAAAGGCACACGATAAATTACACTATCTCCTTATTTTCTCCACGATTGCCTGTAGGCTTACCGCTAGAGTGTCACAGGCTATGCAATAACAATAAAATGTGCAAAATGAGGTCCAAATTCTGATGGCGAATTTTTTTATCGATCGCCCCATTTTTGCCTGGGTTCTGGCAATTCTCTTATGCCTGACCGGTACGCTCGCAATTTTGTCGCTTCCCGTTGAGCAATATCCCGAACTTGCCCCGCCAAACGTGCGGATCACAGCAAACTATCCCGGCGCCTCGGCACAGACGCTGGAAAACACCGTCACGCAGGTTATCGAGCAGAATATGACCGGACTCGACAATCTGATGTACATGTCATCCCAGAGCAGCGGCACCGGGCAGGCAAGCGTAATGCTGAGCTTTACCGCCGGTACCGACCCGGACGAAGCCGTCCAGCAGGTGCAGAACCAGCTGCAGTCGGCGATGCGAAAACTGCCGCAGGCCGTACAAAACCAGGGCGTGACGGTGCGCAAAACCGGGGATACCAATATCCTGACCATCGCATTTGTCTCCACCGACGGCAGCATGGATAAACAGGATATCGCCGACTACGTCGCCAGTAATATTCAGGATCCGCTCAGCCGGGTAAACGGCGTCGGCGATATTGACGCCTACGGCTCCCAGTACTCGATGCGCATCTGGCTCGATCCGGCGAAGCTCAACAGCTTTCAGCTGACGGCAAAAGACGTCACCGATGCAATTTCTTCGCAGAACGCGCAGATCGCCGTCGGCCAGCTGGGCGGCACGCCGTCGGTAGATAAACAGGCGCTGAACGCGACGATTAACTCGCAATCGCTGTTACAAACCCCGGAACAGTTTCGCGCTATCACTCTGAGGGTGAATCAGGACGGCTCAGAGGTCACCCTTGGGGACGTCGCCACCGTCGAAATGGGCGCGGAAAAATACGATTATCTCAGCCGCTACAATCGCCAGGCGGCGTCCGGCCTGGGGGTTAAACTGGCGTCCGGCGCGAACGAAATGGCCACCGCCGAACGCGTCATCAGCCGGCTGAACGAACTCTCGCAATACTTCCCGCACGGGCTGGAATATAAAGTCGCTTACGAAACCACCTCTTTTGTCAAAGCGTCGATTACCGACGTGGTGAAAACGCTGCTTGAAGCCATCGCGCTGGTGTTCCTCGTGATGTATCTGTTCCTGCAAAACTTCCGCGCCACGCTGATTCCTACCATCGCCGTTCCGGTAGTGCTGATGGGAACTTTTGCCGTCCTCTACGCCTGCGGCTACAGCATTAACACCTTGACCATGTTCGCGGTAGTGCTGGCGATCGGCCTGCTGGTGGACGATGCCATCGTGGTGGTGGAGAACGTCGAGCGTATCATGAGCGAGGAAGGCCTCTCGCCGCGTGAAGCAACGCGAAAATCGATGGGCCAGATCCAGGGCGCGCTGGTCGGTATTGCCATGGTGCTGTCGGCGGTCTTTGTGCCGATGGCCTTTTTCGGCGGCACTACCGGCGCTATCTATCGCCAGTTCTCAATTACCATTGTTTCAGCGATGGTGCTGTCGGTTCTGGTGGCAATGATCCTGACGCCTGCGCTGTGCGCCACGCTGCTAAAACCCATTCATAAAGGAGAAAGCCACGGACAGCGGGGCTTCTTCGGCTGGTTTAACCGCATGTTTAACCGCAACGCCAGCCGCTACGAATCCGCCGTGGGAAAAATTCTTCATCGCTCGCTGCGCTGGATAATGATTTACGTCCTGCTGCTGGGCGGAATGGTATTTCTGTTCCTGCATCTGCCGACCTCCTTCCTGCCGCTGGAAGACCGCGGGATGTTCACCACCTCGGTACAGTTACCCAGCGGTTCGACCCAGCAGCAAACCCTGAAAGTGGTACAGCAGGCGGAAGACTACTTCCTGAAAAATGAGAAAGAAAACGTCGAATCGGTATTCGCAACCATCGGTTCCGGCCCCGGCGGTAACGGCCAGAACGTTGCGCGCATGTTCGTACGCCTGAAGGACTGGGACCAACGCGATCCCGCAACCGGCTCATCTTTTGCCATCATCGAACGCGCAACCAAAGCGTTCAGCAAAATTAAAGAGGCACGCGTCTTCGCCAGCAGCCCACCGGCTATCAGCGGGCTGGGCAGTTCCGCCGGTTTCGATATGGAACTGCAGGACCACGCGGGCAACGGACACGAAGCGCTAATGTCCGCCCGCGATACCCTGCTTGAGCTGGCCGCCAAAAATAACCAGCTGACCCGCGTACGCCACAATGGCCTCGATGACAGTCCGCAGCTGCAGATCGATATCGATCAGCGTAAAGCGCAGGCGTTGGGCGTCGCCATCAATGATATCAACGATACGCTGCAAACCGCGTGGGGCTCAAGCTACGTCAACGACTTTATGGACCGCGGCCGCGTGAAGAAGGTCTATGTTCAGGCGGCGGCTCCGTATCGCATGTTGCCGGATGATATCAATCAGTGGTACGTGCGTAACAACAGCGGCAAGATGGTGCCCTTCTCCGCCTTCGCCAGCTCGCGCTGGGAGACCGGTTCACCGCGTCTGGAACGCTACAACGGCTACTCAGCGGTAGAAATTGTCGGTGAAGCCGCACCGGGCGTTAGTACCGGTACCGCCATGACGATTATGGAGGATCTGGCCCGACAGTTGCCGAACGGCTTCGGCCTCGAATGGACGGCGATGTCTTATCAGGAGCGCCTCTCCGGAGCCCAGGCCCCGGCGCTGTACGCTATTTCGCTGCTGGTGGTCTTCCTGTGCCTGGCGGCGCTGTATGAAAGCTGGTCGGTACCGTTCTCGGTGATGCTGGTGGTGCCGCTGGGAGTTATCGGCGCGCTGCTGGCGACCTGGATGCGCGGTCTGGAAAACGACGTTTACTTCCAGGTAGGCCTGCTGACGGTGATTGGCCTGTCGGCGAAGAACGCCATTCTTATCGTCGAATTTGCCAATGAGCTTAACCAGAAAGGTGAGGATCTGCTAATCGCCACGCTCTCCGCCTGCCGCCAGCGCCTGAGGCCAATTCTGATGACCTCGCTGGCGTTTATCTTCGGCGTGCTGCCGATGGCTACCAGTACCGGCGCTGGTTCCGGCAGCCAGCACGCCGTCGGTACCGGTGTGATGGGCGGGATGATCTCCGCCACCGTGCTGGCTATCTTCTTCGTGCCGCTGTTCTTCGTACTGGTGCGCCGCCGCTTCCCGCTTAAGGAAAGGCCGCTCTAGCCCGGACATGCCCTGACGATATTTTCGCCGGGGCCAAATAACAGAAAAGGCGACCGGATGTGTCGCCTTTATCATATGGTCGCTTCAACTGCATTAATATTCTGCTCGTGGAATCGCCAGCTTTTATTGCGGAAAATTATTTACGAAGCATACCTTCGATAAAGTCTTTCCAGTTCCCCAGCTCGTGTTCAATCATAATTGCCTCTCTTATTATTATGGGTGATTTTATGCAAATTCATAAATGGTTAAAAGCTTGTTTGCGCTATCGTTATGATTACTATAATGACCTCCTGCGGAATTCTCCCTTTCATTCGTAAGTACTATGAGCTAATTTCGCGCAGTTTAATGTGACCAACAGCAACATTTAGCAACATTTGTTCATCGGCATAAATCGCAGGATCCGGCCAGATACCAGGGGACGCAGGGAGCCAGAGGGCAAAAAACAGGTAAAATGTAACGCCGGGTGTATATAGCTGGGGAAAAAACGATATTTATTAAAGCAATTCACGTATCATTTATTAAAGGCTTATATATTCGGAATATTCTCAGCAATCGTTTAATTCAACGGAAAAGGTTTAATCATGCTCACGATGTACGGGATAAAAAACTGCGACACCATAAAAAAAGCCCGCCGCTGGCTGGAAGCCCATCAGATAGAATATCGCTTTCATGATTATCGTGTCGATGGCCTGGATCGCAATTTAGTCGATACCTTTATTGCTGAACTCGGCTGGGAAGCGCTGCTCAATACTCGGGGAACAACGTGGCGCAAGCTGGACGAAACGGTTCGTGCCGGTATCGATAACGCCGACGCCGCGGCGAAGCTGATGCTGGAAATGCCGGCAATCATCAAACGCCCATTGCTCTGTGCGCCCGGTCAGCCTATGCTGCTGGGTTTCAGTGAATCAAGTTATCAGCAGTTTAACGAGGTGTAGTCTATGTCTTGCCCGGTCATTGAGCTGGCTCAGCAGCTTATTCGCCGCCCTTCCCTCAGCCCCGACGATGCGGGATGCCAGGCGTTGATGATTGAACGTCTGCGTGCGATTGGCTTTACCGTTGAACCGATGGATTTCGGCGATACGCAAAACTTCTGGGCCTGGCGCGGGCGCGGGGAAACGCTGGCCTTCGCCGGCCATACCGACGTTGTTTCGTCAGGCGATGCCGATCGCTGGATCAACCCCCCTTTTGAGCCCACCATTCGCGACGGCATGCTGTTTGGCCGCGGCGCCGCGGATATGAAAGGTTCGCTCGCTGCGATGGTGGTTGCCGCCGAACGATTTGTCGCCCAGTACCCGGACCATAAAGGCCGACTGGCATTCCTCATCACCTCCGATGAAGAAGCCAGCGCCAAAAACGGTACCGTTAAGGTTGTAGAAGCGTTAATGGCCCGCAACGAGCGCCTGGACTACTGCCTGGTCGGCGAACCGTCCAGCACCGAGATCGTCGGCGATGTCGTCAAAAACGGCCGTCGCGGCTCGCTGACCTGCAACCTGACCATTCACGGCGTGCAAGGACACGTTGCCTATCCGCATCTCGCCGATAACCCGGTACACCGCGCCGCGCCGATGCTGGCAGAACTGGTGAATATCGAATGGGATAAAGGCAACGAATTTTTTCCGCCAACCAGCATGCAAATCGCTAACGTGCAGTCCGGGACCGGCAGCAACAACGTCATTCCCGGCGACATGTTCGTCCAGTTCAACTTCCGCTTTAGCACCGAGCTGACCGACGAAATGATCAAAGCTCGCGTTGTGGCGCTGCTGGAAAAATACGAGCTGCGCTACAGCGTTGACTGGTGGCTTTCTGGCCAGCCGTTTCTGACCAGCCGCGGTAAGCTGGTAGATGCGGTGGTTAACGCCATTGAGCACTATAATGAAATAAAACCGCAGCTGCTGACGAACGGCGGCACGTCCGACGGGCGTTTTATCGCGCGTATGGGCGCTCAGGTGGTTGAACTGGGACCAGTGAATGCCACCATTCATAAAATAAACGAGTGTGTTAACGCAGCCGATCTCCAGCTGCTGGCGCGGATGTACCAACGCATCATGGAACAGCTGGTCGCCTGACGGCATCAAAACAGATAAGAGGTAAGCGCATGGATTGGCTATCGAAATACTGGTGGATCCTGGTATTGGTATTTTTGGTGGGCGTAATGATCAACGTGATTAAAGATCTGACCCGCGTTGACCACAAAAAATTTCTTAACAACAAGCCGGATCTGCCGCCGCATCGCGACTTCAACGATAAGTGGGACGATGATGATGACTGGCCGAAGAACGACCAGTCGAAGAAGAAGTAACATCTTACTTCTGTTACGTCTCCGCGGTTTGCGCATCGCTGAGACGGACTACGGGTTTACAGCCCGTCTGCTCTGCGGGTCAAGTAGCCCGGACAGATGCGCAAGCATCGCCTCCGGGAAATTATTCCACTCTGCTCCCTTTTCCCCGGGGGCGGCGCTTGACGCGCCTTGCCCGGGCTACAGGTTCACCGCTGTGTGCGGACAGGTAGCCCGGACAGATGCGCAGCATCGCCTCCGGGAAATTATTCCACCCTGCTCCCTTTTCCCGGGGGCGGCGCTTGACGCGCCTTGCCCGGTCTACGGGTTTACTGCCCGTCTGCGGGTCAAGTAGCCCGGACAGGCGCATCGCGCCGCCTCCGGGTTTTTTATTTACAGCAGTTCAATAATATCGCTGTCTTTCGGCGTACTGCCGCTGAGCGCTTCGTCAAAATAGTGCTTCGGTATGGTAAAGCGCAGATGGTCGAGAGCAAACTGCATGCTGCGATCGTCAATCGCATGCCCCAGATCCTCGACGATATCCAGCGTCACGTCCCCGCCAGCCTGCTGCAGCGCCTCCTGCCCCGCAACCGCCCACGCCAGATCGATAACGCGATCTTCACCGCCGTGGATCAGGTGAATCGTAGTTGCCGTCGTCGCCGTCTCGGGCAGAGTCGCATAGCGGCCGTTAAATGCAATCACCCGCGATGCCAGATCCGGTTCGGCTTTAATGCTCTCCAGCGACATAATCGCCCCCTGCGAGAAACCAATCAGCGCCGTCGCCTGCGGACTAACGCCGCTTTGCTGCTGCCAGTAACGAACCGTCTTAATAAAGGTCGGCATAATCGCATCTACGCGCTGCTGGCGGTTTTCTTCGCTGACGCCCTGTACGGAAAACCACTGGCGTCCCGGAGGCGGGCCGCACGGCTCCGCGCCGCCGATGCTGACAATCAGCGCATCGGGAAACAGCGGCGCAAACCAGCTGCCGATCTGCCCCATGGACACCGGGTTATCGCCGACGCCATGAAACAGCAGCAGCAGTTGCTGTGCGGGTGTCGCTGGGCTTTGAACAATAAAATGGTCGTGTTTCATGGCTGTCTCCTTAGTGTCTGCAAGAAAGTTTACGCCGCAGACGAAATATGACCATGCCATTTAACTGAAGGAGTTAGTTAAAAAAATTGCAGCATTTCGACCTGCCGGCGAAGATTGCTGGCGCGAACCGCATCCAGGCTTGATAACGCCTGAGCCGCCTCTTCGCGCAGCCTGACGAGAAGCGCTTTCCGTCCGGACAGGCCCAGCGTACGGCAAAGTTCTGCCTCACCCTGATGCTTCAGACGAGCGCGCAGCGCCGGAAGCGGCAAATCCACCTGCATAAGCAGGCGATTCAGACTCCCGGCCGCCGTCAGCAGCGGACGATGGGCAAATGCAAAACCCGCGATCTCCAGCCAGTCCTCACCTGTAAGGATAGACCCTTCTTCCTGCGCGGTCAGCGGCGAAGGATCATCTCGCCAGCCGCGCAGCCAGAACTCATCGCGCAAAAGACGCCGGGCCTCTTCGCTTGCCAACTGACGGCCAGCCTCGCTGAGAGGATAAAGCGCCATCGCGGTATAACAGCCGCTGCTGGCTTCCCGATGAGTCCCCAGGCGCACCAGCGTAAAACCGCAGCGCTGCCAGAATCGCCACAGTTCGGGAGTGTAGCCAAAACTGACCGAGAGATAATCCCGATCCAAAGCCCGGCTGGCAGCCCATGTGACCAATCGCTGCCCCAGCCCCTCGCGCTGGCGGGCCGGGTGTACGGCAATACGGCTGATTCGCAGCCCCGTTAACGTTGCCGCCAGCGGACTACCGCCGTGCGCCGCCAGCGACTGCGCCACCAGATTACCGCGCGGGCGACGATAGCCGGCCCAAACTGCCTGGCTAAGCGACGGCTCAAGACCGCCCTCCTCCACCAGCCACAGCGCACCAGCAATTCGCCGCTCGCTGCGGGCGCAGGTGAAATGCTGTCCCGGCGCATCCATCATGCGCCGTAGATCCAGCGGCGAAGTGCGATAGTGCGCGCCGGAGAGCAGCTGATACATCGCTTCCGCTAAAGCAGGCTGCCGCCGCCAGCTCTCCTGGCTGACGCTTTCCAGTACCGCTTCACCAGCTGGCGGGATCTGAAAGGTCTCGTCGTTGAACAGCAGCAGCTGAGCAATGGTCGTCTCCAGCGGGCAGCCGCTGGCCCAGCGGACAGGCGTCGTTAAGGTAAACTGCCGCAAATGCGCAAAACTGGCGCAAAACTTAAGCAAAAAACCGCGTCCGGTACCTTCATATCCCTGTACGGTTGTGGTCAGCAGCGCCCTCGGGAAACGGGCGACAAGCTGGCGCAGCAGCGGGCCAGGGATAGCGGCGGCTTCGTCGACAATCAGCCAGCCTGCCTTACACTCTGACGCCAGTAATGCGTCGGGGGCCATAAAACGAAACCCCTCACCGGCAAAAGCCGCCATCACCTCCGTCGCCCCGCGCGACGGTGCCGTGACGATGGCATCGCCTGCCAGCTGGCGAATCAGCATTCCCGCGAGGGCGGACTTTCCCCGCCCGCGTTCGGCGGTCAGTGCTGCAATACCGGGAGGGAGGTCAGCCAGCTCAGCAAGAACGGCGGCCTGCTCCGCCTGCGGATGGCCATCCGCGTGGTGCCATCGCGCACGCGCGGGATATTCGGGCACCACCCGTTCATGGCCCTGCCGCCAGAGAACAGACGCGGTATCGGCCATTATCTGTTGGCAAAAGCGATCAACAAAATTCGGCGTGGGTATGGGGATGGGAGTGTCGCTCCAGCGCAGAGAATCCGCGTCGGGGCGGGCTGGCCATTGCGCAAAATCGGGAGTGAGCAATATCAGCCAGCTTCCGGCGCGCAGCGTACCGGCCAACGCGGCAAACGCCGCAACGTCAAAACCGTCACGAGCGTCGAAAAAGGCGTGCTGATATTCGCGACCCAGCAGCAATTTAAGAGCCGCAGACGAAACGTACGGCTCAGGCATCGGCTGCGGGCCAACCCACAGACCGTCGCCTGAGAGCGTAGTACGTAACCTATGCGCCTGACGCAGGGTCCAGGCATCATCGCCGCTGAGTACCAGCAGACGACGAATGCCCTCGTGCACCATTTGCGCCGTCAGCTGAAGCAGTTCATCCATGACCGGCAGTATTTACAGCGAGCTGCCGAAGGTATTGCACTGCGCCGGGTCACCGCTATCAAAACCGCGCTTAAACCAGGTGTAGCGCTGCTGCGACGTACCGTGAGTAAAGCTGTCCGGCACCACGCGCCCCTGGCTCTGCTGCTGCAGGCGATCGTCGCCAATCGCCTCCGCGGCGTTCAGCGCTTCCTGCAGATCGCCAGTCTCCATCACGTCCTGTTTCTGCATATTGTAGCCCCAGACGCCGGCAAAGCAGTCCGCCTGTAGCTCCATCTTCACCGACAGGCGGTTCGCTTCCGCCTGTGAAGCATTTTGCTGTAGCTGACGCACTTTCGATTCAATACCCAGCAGTTTTTGCACGTGGTGGCCAACCTCGTGGGCAATAACGTAGCCCTGAGCGAAATCGCCGCCCGCGCCGAGCTTAGTTTTCATTTCATCGTAGAATGAGAGGTCGATATACACCGTGCTGTCCGCAGGGCAGTAAAAAGGCCCCATCACCGACTGCCCGGTGCCGCAGGCGGTGCGCGTTGCGCCGCGATACATCACCAGCTTTGGCTGCGGGTACTGGCGGCCCATATCTTTAAAAATTGCGCCCCAGGTGTCTTCCGTATCCGCCAGAACCACCTTAGTGAATTTCGCGGCTTCTTCATCCTGCGGGCTCAGGGAGCGTTGAGTGGTGGTTTGCTGTTGAGATACCGGCTCACCGGTCAACATACCGGTTAAATCGACGCCGTAATATCCCGCCACCACGATAACAATCAGCAGCACAATGCCGCCTTTGCCGCTGGGGAGACGAAAACCGCCTCCTCCGCCCAGAGGAGAACCGGATTGACCACGACGATCTTCAACATTGTCGCTTTCGCGACGTCCTTGCCAGCGCATAAGCACCTCAATTCATCATATTAACCAATGAATAAGATCGTAGGCGGTTCAGCGAAGGATTACCACAGGAAACAGCAAGAAGAGCGCCAGAAGAAGCTATCTTCTTCTGGCGTCGGGGATTAGTCGAGCTTAACGCCCAGGCGATGAGCAACTTCTTCGTATGCTTCAATCAGGCCGCCGAGGCTCTGACGGAAACGGTCTTTGTCCATTTTATCCATGGTCTTTTTATCCCACAGGCGGCTGCCGTCCGGGGAGAATTCGTCACCCAGCACCACTTCACCTTTAAACAGACCGAACTCCAGCTTGAAGTCCACAAGGATCAGGCCAGCATCGTCGAACAGCTTTTTCAGCACATCGTTAGCTTTGTAGGTCAGCTCCTGCATGCGCGCCAGGTTCTCTTTGCTCACCCAGCCAAAGGTTTCGCAGTAGGATTCGTTGACCATCGGGTCGTGCATGGCGTCGTTTTTCAGGAACAGATCGAACAGCGGCGGGTTCAGCTCAATGCCCTCTTCAATCCCTAAACGTTTCACCAGCGAACCGGCGGCACGGTTACGCACAACGCACTCCACCGGCACCATATCCAGCTTTTTCACCAGACACTCGGTATCGGACAACAGCGCTTCCATCTGGGTCGGGATACCCGCTTCCGCCAGCTTGCTCATAATGAAATGGTTGAACTTGTTGTTCACCATGCCTTTACGATCGAACTGCTCGATGCGAGCGCCGTCCCCTGCTGACGTATCGTTACGGAATTCGAGTATCAACAGATCCGGGTTTTCGGTGCTGTATACCGTCTTCGCCTTACCACGATACAACTCAGCTTGCTTTTGCATCTTTGTCACTCCAGTGATGATTAACGATAAAAATTTGTGCTTTTCTGCCGACGCACACGTTTGCGTCACTATACATTAAAAAGGGCCGGATTGCTCCAGCCCTGTTAATTACTTACTTAATGCAGCCTGGAATACGGCGACCAGGGCATCGTTTTGCGACTGCGTCAGGGTATGGCCTTTCGGGTCGATGAACTGCAGGCTGCTGCGGTTATCGAGATCCCCTACCTGCAGTTTATAATCGCCGGAGGCCAGCTGCGGGTCGCGAGCGCCCAGATCTGTCCAGGCGCTGTCGGATAGCGGTTTGTAGGTCACGGAGAAGCTGCCCTGAGAACGGGAGCTATCGGTTACCTTCATGCCCACTTTTTCCAGCGCGCCCGGCAGGCGCTGCCACACCAGGTTAAACGGCGCGCGAACGACCAGCATCGGCAGCCCGGTATCATCAGCGCCGCTTTGCACGTCAAAGGTCGCCCCGGCATTTTTCTGCGCGGCGTTCTGTGCGCTGGTGGCGTTCAGATCCAGACCTTCGGAAATGACGTTCAGCATGGCAGTACTGTAGCGCTGTAGCGCAACCGGATCGGCAACGGGTTTACCCGCCTGCTCCAGATTTACCAGCTTCACCACCACAGCCTGCTGATAGCCCTGCTGTTTAACTGAGATTTGATAGCGACCGCGGTACTGCTGGTCCTCATCGAGGCGATTCCACTCGACCCAGTCGGTAGTGAGCGTCTGGCTGGCATCGTCGCGTTTAGAAATGGTGTAGTTTTTCGACTGCACGATGCTTGCAACCTGCGCCCACAGAGAACCGCTGCGGCCGTTTTCCACCATCAGCGTCGCGGTATCACCGTTAAACTGCGTGCGTGCTCCGCTGACCAGCGCCAGAGGCTGAGCCGGCGGACGAATATCCAGTGCTTTGCCTACATTACCGGTGCTGGTCGCAACCGGAATATTATAGTCACCCACCTGAACCGGCAGAATCATTCCTGCCGGCGCGTGAAGTTCACTAAGCGGCGTAGCCTGCAAATAGGCCTCGTCGCCGCTAACCTGACGCTTGTAGCGCGAGTCAGAACTACAGGCCGCGAGGAGTAGAACCAGCGAAACACCCGCAACCTTCGCCAGGCGCGACTTCTGTACTGAGTAAGCCATCAAATCTCCCTAAACTTTACAGCAAACCGGCATGCTTCAGCGCTGCGGTAACGACCTTAGTACCGTTTTCGGTAATCGGGGTCATCGGCAAGCGTAGCGTATCGGTCGCCACAAGACCCAACGCCTTACAGGCCCATTTGACCGGGATAGGGTTGGGTTCGACAAATAATTTGGTATGCAATGGCATCAGACGCTGGTTAATCGCACGAGCTTCGGCAAATTGACCTGCTAGCGCCAGTCGGCACATCTCGGCCATTTCACGCGCCGCAACGTTAGTCGTTACGGAAATCACGCCATGACCGCCAAGCTGCATAAAGTCCATTCCGGTCGCGTCATCGCCGCTCAGCAGAATAAAGTCATCTGAAACCAGCTCTTTGATCTGATGAACGCGGCTTAAGTTCCCCGTTGCTTCCTTAATACCGATAATATTTTTGACTTCCGCCAGACGACCGACGGTTTCAGGCAGCATATCGCAACCGGTACGGGACGGTACATTATACAGGATTTGCGGCAGGTCAGTATGTTCTGCAATAGCTTTAAAGTGTTGGAACAAGCCTTCCTGAGTCGGACGGTTGTAATAAGGCGTTACCGTCAGGCAGCCAACCACACCGCTATCGTTGAACCGCTTGGTCAGGCTGATCGCCTCCGCGGTTGAATTTGCACCGGTACCGGCAATGACCGGGATACGCCCGTCGGCCAGTTCCAGCGTCTGCATAACCACGTCACCATGCTCTTCATGGCTCAATGTTGCGGACTCTCCGGTAGTACCTACCGAAACGATCGCCGAGGTTCCGTTGGCGACATGATAATCAATCAGTTTTTTCAGGCTTGACCGGCAAACGTTGCCGTTTTCATCCATCGGCGTGACAAGCGCTACAATACTTCCCGTAAACATGGGCCATCCTCAGAGCATAAGTGGGACAAGATTCTCAATGTTACGTTTGGTGCCGCAATAAAAGCAAGAGACCCGATGCCATCAGGGATGTTGTATGCCGGTTTTTTTTATGCTTTCCTAACGTTACCTCACCTTTTTAAAGGAAGAACAGGTTTGACAGCCTCATTACAACACTATCTGGTTATTACCGCATTGGGTGCTGACCGCCCAGGCATCGTGAATACGATCACTCGTCACGTCAGCAGCTGCGGCTGTAATATCGAAGACAGTCGGCTGGCCATGCTTGGCGATGAGTTTACGTTTATCATGCTGCTTTCCGGCTCGTGGAATGCCATTAACCTGATCGAATCAACTCTGCCGCTGAAAGGCGCCGAGCTGGATCTGCTTATCGTGATGAAGCGAACAACTGCGAGACCCCCTCAGGCGATGCAGAACACCGTCTGGGTTCAGGTTGAGGTGCCGGATTCGCCGCACATTATTGAGCGATTTACTGCTCTGTGCGATACGTGGAAAATGAATATTGCCGAACTGGTTTCCCGCACTCAGCCGGGAGCAAACGACGATTCAGCACAGCTTTTTATCCAAATCACCGCCCACAGCCCGACTACGCAAAATGCATCAAATATCGAACAAGCGTTCAAAGCCCTATGTACAGAACTGAATGCACAAGGCAGTATTAACATCGTTAATTATTCACAGCATGATGAACAGGATGGAGTTTGAGTGATGAACCCACTGAAAGCCGGTGATATTGCACCGAAATTTAGCTTACCGGACCAGGACGGCGAGGAAGTAAATTTGACCGACTTCCAGGGACAGCGTGTTCTGGTTTATTTTTATCCGAAAGCCATGACCCCGGGCTGCACCGTACAGGCGTGCGGTTTACGCGATAATATGGACGACCTGAAAAAAGCAGGCGTTGAAGTACTGGGCATCAGTACGGATAAACCAGAAAAACTCTCCCGTTTCGCCGAAAAAGAGTTGCTGAACTTCACCTTGTTGTCTGATGAAGATCATCAGGTTTGCGAGCAGTTCGGTATCTGGGGTGAAAAAACCTTTATGGGGAAAACCTACGATGGCATTCATCGTATTAGCTTCCTCATCGACGCTAACGGCAAAATCGAACATGTGTTTGATGATTTCAAGACCAGCAATCACCACGATGTGGTGCTGAACTGGCTGAAAGAAAACGCCTGACGCTACAACAAACGCAAGACGCCGGGTCGTTATCAAACCACCCGGCGTCTTTTTCAGGAAATACTCTGCAGCTTTTCGCTAACTCTCTTCCACTGTCATGCCATCCGGCCAGGCATGCACCACCGCTTTGATTAACGTCGCCAGCGGGATGGCGAAGAACACGCCCCAAAACCCCCACAGACCGCCGAAAATGACCACCGACAGAATGATGACCAGCGGGTGCAGATTAACCGCTTCCGAGAACAGTACCGGAACCAGCAGATTGCCATCCAGCCCCTGAACGATCAGGTAAACCGCAAACAGGCTCCAGAACTCGGTTCCCGCGCCAAACTGAAACAGCGCCACGCCAATTACCGGAATGGTGACCACAAAAGCACCGATATAAGGGATTAATACCGAGAACCCCACCAGCACCGCCAGCAGCAGCGAATAGTTGAGGCCAAACAGGATAAAGCCAATCCACGTCGCCACTCCGACAACAACCATCTCCAGCACTTTGCCGCGGATATAGTTGGTAATTTGCTGGTTCATCTCTTTCCACACCTGCCCGGCGAGCCCGCGATTGCGTGGCAGCACCCGACGCACGGCGTTAAGCATCTGCTCTTTGTCTTTCAGCAGGAAGAAAACCATCAGCGGGACCAGCACCAGGTAGACCGCCAGCGTCAGCAGCCCAACCAGCGAGGCCAGTGAATACTTCACTACCGAATCGCCGACGGTTAGCATCCGGCTGCGCATATTCTCCGCCATCGCGTCGATAATTCCGGCATCCATTAAGGCCGGATAACGACGCGGCACCGTCGCGGCAAAATCAGAGAGTTTGTTTAGCATTCCCGGCATATCGCGAATCAGATAAATGCCCTGCTGCCAGGCCACCGGCATCACCACAAACGCCATCAGGAGCAGAATACCGACGAACAGAATCAGAACGACCGAGGTAGCCCAGGTACGTGAAAAGCCGATACGCTCCAGCCTGACGGTAGGCCACTCCAGCAGATAGGCCAAAACAATCGACACCAGCAGAGGTGCCAGCAGGCCGCTGAAGAAAAACATAATGCCGAAACCCGCCAGCAAAATGACCAGCAGCGCTATCGCCTCCGGATCGCTGAACCGTCGACGGTACCACTGCATTAACATCTGAAGCATAAAACCCTTCCCTGAAGAGCAAAGCTGTAATAATCCCAGGAATTGTATCGAAATGTCACAAAAAAGACTTCGCTTTTTATGGTTAAAACCACAAACATTAACCACCGCGTGAATATGATATTTTCAATGACCTCAACGACAGCTAAACTCGCTGAACTTGCGGTCAGGGAACATTACGCCGCACAGTCGGTCAAACTGGCACACCTACATGAAAGGACAGAGGTTATGTTCAGGCAGTTGAAGAAAACGCTGGTGGCGACCGTCATCGCGTCGCTGACGCTGGGTTCAATATTACCTGCTTTTGCCGATACCGCAGACACCCTGCCGGACATGGGCACCTCCGCAGGAAGCACGCTCTCCATCGGTCAGGAAATGCAGATGGGAGATTACTACGTGCGCCAGCTGCGCGGTAGCGCGCCGTTAATCAATGACCCGCTACTGGTGCAATATATTAACGGTTTAGGCATGCGCCTGGTTTCACACGCCAATTCGGTGCGCACCCCGTTCCACTTTTATCTGATTAATAACGATCAAATTAACGCCTTTGCTTTCTTCGGCGGTAACGTCGTACTGCATTCGGCCCTGTTCCGCTACTCGGATAACGAAAGCGAGCTGGCGTCGGTAATAGCGCACGAAATTTCTCACGTCACCCAGCGCCACCTCGCGCGCGCGATGGAAGACCAAAAGCGTAACGCCCCGCTAACCTGGGTCGGTGCGTTGGGCTCAATTTTGCTGGCAATGGCCAGCCCGCAGGCCGGTATGGCCGCGCTGACCGGGACTCTGGCGGGCAGCCAGCAGGGGCTGATCAGCTTTACCCGCCAAAACGAAGAAGAGGCTGACCGCATTGGTATTCAGGTCCTTCAGCGTTCGGGTTTCGATCCGCAGGCAATGCCTGCATTTATGGGTAAGCTGCTGGATGAATCGCGCTACTCGACCCGTCCGCCGGAAATGCTGCTGACCCACCCGCTGCCGGAAAGCCGGCTTTCCGATGCCCGCAACCGCGCGAACCAAATGCGCCCGGTTGTCGTACAATCCTCAGCTGATTTCTACCTGGCGAAAGCCAGAACGCTCGGAATGTATACCTCCGGCGACAATAAGCTGGGTAACGACCTGTTGAGCAGCTGGGAAAAAGGCAATATTCGCGAGCAGCACGCCGCGCAGTATGGCCGGGCTCTGCTGGCGATGGGCAACAACAATTTCGATCTGGCGCGCAAAACGCTACAGCCGCTGCTGAGCGCCGACGCGCAGAACGCCTGGTATCTTGACCTCGCCACCGATATCGATCTGGGGCAAAAGAGAGCTACGGACGCGATTAATCGCCTGAAAAGCGCCCGCGAGCTACGTACTAACCCGGTGCTGCAGTTAAACCTCGCTAACGCCCTGCTGGAAGGCGGGCAGCCGGCGGAAGCGGCGAATATCCTTAATCGCTACACCTTCAATAACAAAGATGACAGCAACGGTTGGGAGCTCCTGGCGCAGGCGGAAGCCAAACTGGGGAATCGCGATCAGGAGCTGGCTGCAAGAGCGGAAGGAATGGCGCTGGTTGGCCGCCTCGATCAGGCCATCACCCTACTCAGCAGCGCTAGTTCACAGGTGAAATTAGGCAGTTTGCAGCAGGCCCGCTACGATGCGCGTATCGATCAGCTGCGCCAGCTGCAAGAACGCTTCAAACCGTACCAGAAAATGTAAGGAGATCTGATGTCCGATACGGTCAAAATCTACCATAATCCCCGCTGCTCCAAAAGCCGCGACACGCTGAGCCTGCTGAAGGCTAACGGCATCGACCCCGAAGTGGTGCTCTATCTGGAGACGCCGCCGGATGCCGCCACGCTGCGCCAGCTGCTGAAAATGTTAGGGATGGCCAGCGCGCGCGAATTAATGCGCCAGAAGGAAGATCTCTATAAGTCTCTGGATCTGGCGAATCCGCAGCTCAGCGAAGATGCCCTCATCCAGGCGATGATCGAGAATCCGAAGCTGATTGAACGGCCTATCGTTGTCAGCCACGGCGAGGCCCGTATCGGCCGCCCGCCGGAGCAGGTTCTGGAAATCGTAAACTAAATGCAGGATCCTCGAGCCGCAGCTTCGCTAAAGCTTGAGGATCTCTTTGACGAAAGGAATAGTCAGCTTGCGCTGAGCGGTAATCGAAGCGCGATCGAGCTGATCGAGCGTCATAAACAGCGAACGCATTTCACGATCTAAACGCTTAAGCAAAAACCGGCAGACGTCCTCCGGCATTTCGAAACCGCGCAGTCTGGCACGCAGCTGAAGCGCCTGAAGCTTATCTTCGTCCGATAGCGGCTGCAGCTTATAGATTTGCCCCCAGTCGAGACGCGACGCCAGATCCGGCAGGCCCAGCTGAAGCTGGCGCGGCGGCCGGTCGCCGGTAATCAGCAGCCGGGTTTTACCTGACTCAAGGATGCGGTTATAGAGGTCGAAGATGGCCATCTCCCACAGTTCATCGCCCGCCACGCATTCAATATTATCGATACACACCAGCGAGAGCTGCTCCATTCCGTCCAGCACTTCAGGAACAAACCACGTTCGTTTGTCCAGAGGAACGTAGCCCACCGCATCGCCGCGCTGGGAGAGTTCCGCACAGGCCGCGTGCAGGAGATGGCTGCGCCCCGCCCCTTCGCGTGACCAGATATAGATGTATCCGCTATGCTCCTGCCGCAGCACGTTCTGAAGGGCAGCAAGAAGAGAAGGGTTATCGCCCGGCCAGAAACTCGCGAAAGTTTCATCATCGGGAAGATACAGTGGCAAAGAGAGCTGTGCCGGTGCGTTCAGATGGACCTCAACATAGGCTTTCAGAAAAACGCGGTGAGTTTAGCACAGAAATACACGAGGAGAGAACCGGGCAGGATCGCCGCCCGGTATAAGGATCAATGTTTTGCTTCTTCGCTGTCCGCCGCGTCGAGGACGACCTCTTCCGGACGCAGGACGCTAATCAGCTTGAAGATCAGGCTCAGGCCGACGCCAACAATGGTCGCCAGCGCCATGCCTTTCAGCTCAGCGGCACCGATATGCACTTTTGCACCGCTCACGCCGATGATCAGGATAACGGAGGTCAGAATCAGGTTCTGCGCCTTGTTATAGTCCACTTTGGATTCAATCAGCACGCGAATACCCGATGCGCCAATCACCCCGTAAAGCAGCAGAGAGACTCCGCCCATTACCGGCAGCGGGATAATCTGGATCGCCGCCGCCAGCTTGCCGACGCAGGAGAGCAGAATCGCAATGATCGCCGCTCCGCCGATAACCCAGGTACTGTAGACGCGGGTAATCGCCATGACGCCAATGTTCTCGCCGTAGGTGGTATTCGGCGTTGAGCCAAAGAAGCCGGAGATCACCGTAGACAGGCCGTTGGCAAACATTGAACGATGCAGACCAGGATCGCGGATCAGATCTTTTTTGACAATGTTGGCCGTTACCACCAGGTGCCCAACGTGCTCGGCAATAACCACCAGCGCGGCAGGCAGAATGGTGAAAATGGCAAACCATTCAAAGCGCGGCGTGTAGAAGGTCGGCAGCGCAAACCAGTGGGCCTCGGCAATTGGAGTCGTATCGACAACGCCCATTACGAAGGAGAGCGCGTAGCCGACCAGAACGCCGATTAAAATCGGGATAATCGCCAGGAAGCCGCGGAACAGTACCGAACCAAAGACCGTCACCGCCAGCGTCACCAGCGAAATAATGATGGTTGTGCTGTCCGGAGATTGTCCGTCAGCGGGCAGCAGGCCGGCCATGTTCGCCGCGACGCCCGCCAGTTCAAGGCCGATAACCGCAACAATCGCGCCCATCGCCGCCGGCGGGAACATCACATCCAGCCAGCCGGTTCCGGCTTTTTTAACAATAAAGGAGACGAGGCAAAACAGCACGCCGCACATAATAAAGCCGCCGAGAGCGACTTCGTATCCCAGCGGCAGCAGAAGCAGCACCGGAGAGATAAACGCAAAGCTCGATCCAAGATAGGCCGGGATTTTGCCTTTGCAGATGAAAAGATATAGCAGCGTACCGATACCGTTAAACAACAGTACCGTGGCCGGGTTGATATGAAACAGAACGGGCACCAGTACCGTTGCGCCAAACATGGCGAACAGATGTTGCAAACTAAGCGGGATTGTCTGTAAAAGCGGCGGTCTTTCACTCACCCCGATAGCACGGCGCGTCATGGCATTTTCCTCTGAGAGTCGTTTGTTGATTACTGTTGCTGTGTTTTATTCAAAAAAAAGCCGACTCTCAAAGTCGGCTTTTTCTAATTCATCATTTATTTCGTACCAAAAATCTTATCGCCGGCATCGCCGAGCCCCGGAATAATGTATCCGTGCTCGTTCAGACCCTGGTCGATTGACGCGGTGTACAGCTCGACGTCCGGATGCGCTTTCTCGAGCGCGGCAATTCCTTCCGGCGCCGCTACCAGAACCAGTACCTTAATGCTGGAGCAGCCCGCTTTTTTCAGCAGATCGATGGTGGCGATCATCGAGCCGCCGGTTGCCAGCATCGGGTCAACCACCAGCGCCATACGTTCATCGATATTGGAAACCAGCTTCTGGAAGTAAGGAACCGGCTCAAGGGTCTCTTCGTTACGATAGATGCCCACCACGCTGATACGCGCGCTTGGCACGTGCTCAAGCACGCCTTCCATCATTCCCAGACCCGCGCGCAGAATCGGCACAACGGTAATTTTCTTGCCTTTAATCTGCTCAACTTCTACCGGGCCATTCCAGCCTTCGATAGTGACTTTTTCAGTCTCCAGATCGGCAGTGGCTTCGTAAGTCAGTAAGCTGCCAACTTCTGAGGCGAGTTCACGGAAGCGTTTGGTGCTGATGTCGTGCTCACGCATCAGGCCCAGCTTGTGTTTGACGAGTGGGTGTTTCACTTCCACGATCTTCATTCTCTTTCTCCTCTGAGGGGCAACCACAAAAAAAATCGCGGGATTATACCGCTTTTTTCCTTGCGCGCCATAGCCGATATGTTTGACCACGATCAACCAAAATGCTTTACGCTGCCTGAGCCAGTATAAGACAAAATAAAAAAACCCCGCGAATGCGGGGCTGGACGGGGCTTAACGCCTATTTACAGCGTTTCACCATTACTGCGGATAACCTGCTGATACCAGGCAAAAGATTTCTTGCGGCTACGCGCCAGCGTGCCGTTACCCTCATTGTCTTTATCCACGTAAATAAATCCGTAGCGTTTTTTCATCTCACCGGTGCCTGCGGAAACCAGATCGATACAGCCCCACGGGGTGTAGCCCATCAGGTCTACGCCATCCTCAACGACCGCTTTTTTCATCTCTGCAATATGGGCGGAGAGATAGTCGATACGGTACTGGTCATCCACCGAACCGTCCGCTTCGCGCACGTCGATGGCGCCGAAGCCGTTTTCCACGATGAACAGCGGCAGCTGATAGTGATCCCAGAACCAGTTTAAAGAGTAGCGCAGCCCGACGGGATCAATCTGCCAGCCCCAGTCAGACTTCTGCACGTACGGGTTGGAGACCAGACTGGTGGTTTCGTCATAATCCAGCAGCGGATTGTCATCCGTTGCTTTCGTGGCGAACGACATGTAGTAGCTAAAGCCGATATAGTCGACGCAGCCCTGAGTCAGCGCAATCCGATCGGCTTCGGTGATATCCAGCGCAAAACCGCGACGCTCGAAGTAGTTCAGCAGGTGCTGCGGATATTTGCCGCGCACGTGCACGTCGGTAAACCAGTAGCGCCGATGCATCGCGTTCATCGCCATCATCATATCGTTGGGCGCGCAGCTCAGCGGGTAAATTGGACACATGGCTATCATGCAGCCAATTTGCAGCGCTGGGTTAATTTCGCGAGCGGCCTTAACCGCCAGCGCGCTGGCCACCAGCTCATAGTGTGCCGCCTGGTACATAACCGGTTCGCGATCTTCGCCCGGCAGATATTTCAGGCCGGAGTTGGTGAACGGCGCAAAATCTTCGTGAAAATTGGCCTGGTTATTGATCTCATTAAAGGTCATCCAGTACTTCACTTTATGCTGGTAGCGGGTAAACACCACCTGCGCAAAGCGGACGAAGAAATCAATCAGCTTACGGTTACGCCAGCCGCCGTACTCGGTCACCAGATGGTACGGCATTTCGAAATGGGAGAGCGTAATCACCGGCTCAATGCCGTGCTTGCGGCACTCATCAAACAGGTCATCATAAAACTGTAGCCCGGCTTCATTAGGTTCTTGCTCATCGCCCAGCGGAAAGATCCGAGTCCAGGCAATGGAGGTACGGAAGCATTTGAAGCCCATTTCAGCAAACAGCTGAACGTCGTCTTTATAGCGATGGTAGAAATCAATCGCCTCGTGGTTAGGGTAATTTTTCCCCGGCAGCACGCCGTCGGTGATTTCACGCGGTACGCCGTGCGCGCCTGCGGTCATCACGTCGGCGACGCTAATCCCTTTCCCGCCCTCTTTCCAGCCGCCTTCCAGCTGATGCGCTGCTACCGCACCGCCCCACAGAAAACCTTCTTTAAATCCAGACATGTTCTCTCCCTATGCGCAGTCGCCGCTATGCGACCGGTATTGCTGATTGAAATGGTAAACGGTGCCCACCAGTCCGGCATCGTTGCCATGGCTGACGGTATCGATATCGTCGGCGATGCCATACCAGGCCAGGTGTTCGCGCAGCAGGGCCAGAAAGCCCGGCCGTTCCGCTATTCCGCCGCCGATTATCACGGCTTAACTCTTCTGGCAGCAAAAAAAAGAAACCGGTTTCATTGGCATGATGATTATTACCAGGTACGCTGGCAAGCATAAGAATGTACCCGGTTTCATTTTCGTGAAGGGTATCAAATTTGCGCACTTAACGGCCGTTTTACCTCGACAGCAAAGCAGGCTCGCAAACGTTTGCTATCCCTGTTAGAATTGCGCCGTTTTTTATTGCTACCGCAAACGCGTGGAGACTTCGCAGTGACCGATAAAACCTCTCTCAGCTATAAAGATGCCGGCGTGGATATTGATGCAGGCAACGCTCTCGTCGACCGTATTAAGGGCGTGGTGAAAAAAACCCGTCGCCCGGAAGTAATGGGTGGACTGGGCGGATTCGGCGCGCTGTGCGCACTGCCGCAGAAATATCGCGAACCGGTACTGGTTTCCGGCACCGACGGCGTCGGCACCAAGCTGCGTCTGGCGATGGATCTGAAGCGTCACGACACTATCGGTATCGACCTGGTCGCCATGTGCGTAAACGACCTCGTCGTTCAGGGCGCTGAGCCGCTGTTTTTCCTTGATTACTATGCGACCGGTAAGCTGGATGTCGATACTGCGGCGAGCGTAATCAGCGGTATCGCCGAAGGCTGTCTGCAGTCGGGCTGCGCGCTGGTTGGCGGCGAGACGGCGGAAATGCCGGGCATGTACCACGGCGAAGATTATGACGTGGCGGGTTTCTGCGTCGGCGTGGTAGAAAAATCAGAAATTATCGACGGCAGCAAAGTAGCCGATGGCGACGTCCTGGTGGCGCTGGCCTCCAGCGGCCCGCACTCTAACGGCTACTCTCTGGTACGCAAAATTATCGAAGTCAGCGGCGTTGACCCGCAAACCACCGATCTCAACGGTAAGCCGCTGGCTGACCACCTTCTGGCGCCGACCCGCATTTATGTGAAATCCGTGCTCGACCTGATTGCCAGCGTCGACGTGCACGCCATCGCCCATCTGACCGGCGGCGGCTTCTGGGAGAACATTCCGCGCGTTCTGCCGGACAACACTCAGGCGGTCATTGATGAATCCTCCTGGCAGTGGCCGGAAGTCTTCAACTGGCTGCAAACCGCCGGTAACGTCAGCAGCCACGAGATGTATCGCACCTTTAACTGCGGCGTTGGCATGGTTATCGCGCTCCCGGCCGAAGCGGCGGATAAAGCGGTTGCTTTCCTCAACGACAAAGGTGAAAGCGCGTGGAAAATCGGTTACATCAAAGCCTCTGATTCCGAACAGCGTGTGGTCATTGAATGAAAAACATCGTGGTGCTGATTTCCGGTAACGGTAGCAACCTGCAGGCGATTATTGATGCCTGCGCCCGGAAGAAAATCAAAGGCACCCTGCGTGCAGTCTTCAGCAATAAGGCCGACGCCTTCGGCCTTGAGCGCGCGCGTGAGGCTAATATTCCGGCTCATGCGCTCGCCGCCAGTCAGTTTACCAATCGTGAAGCCTTCGATCGCCAGCTGATGCACGAGATCGACGCCTACGCGCCGGATCTGGTGGTTCTGGCCGGCTATATGCGTATTCTCAGCCCGGCTTTTGTCGCGCACTACCAGGGGCGTTTGCTGAATATCCATCCTTCCCTGCTGCCAAAATATCCGGGGCTACATACCCATCGCCAGGTGCTGGAAAATGGCGATGACGAGCACGGAACATCGGTGCATTTCGTCACCGACGAACTGGACGGCGGCCCGGTGGTTCTGCAGGCTAAAGTGCCGGTATTCGCTGAAGATACCGAAGACGATATTACCGCTCGCGTTCAGGCTCAGGAACACGATATCTATCCCCTGGCTATCAGCTGGTTTGTCGACGGCCGTCTGCGCTCTCAGGGAAACGAAGCCTGGCTTGATGGAATGAGGCTACCGCCGCAAGGCTACGCCGCCGAAGAGTAACCCATCGCCCTGCGTTTATCCCCGCGGGGCTTTTTTTTGATTAAAATCGTTTAACAATCAAGCATATTGAAGAAATAATTCTTCTTCCTGTCATATTGTTGTGACAGAGTGAATCGCTATGCGGAAAATTTCGTCATAATAGTCTATGTCCTGTGAGTAAAACGGAGTGTGAGCTGTAATGGGCCAGGAAAAGCTATACATCGAAAAAGAACTCAGCTGGTTGTCCTTTAACGAGCGCGTACTTCAGGAAGCGGCGGACAAAAGCAATCCGCTGATCGAACGCATGCGCTTTTTGGGGATTTACTCCAACAACCTCGATGAATTTTATAAAGTGCGCTTTGCCGAACTTAAGCGCCGCATCATCATCAGCGAAGAACAAGGCCGTACCGCACACTCTCGCCACCTGCTGGGCAAAATTCAGGCTCGCGTCCTTAAGGCCGATCAGGAGTTTGACGGTTTATATAATGAACTGCTGCTGGAAATGGCGCGTAACCAGATTTTCCTGATTAATGAACGCCAGCTCTCCGTCAACCAGCAGTCATGGCTGCGTAACTACTTCAAGCTGTATCTTCGTCAGCACATCACGCCGATCCTGATTAACCGCGAAACGGATCTGGTGCAGTTTCTGAAGGATGATTACACCTACCTGGCCGTCGAAATTATTCGCGGGGACACCATTAATTACGCGCTGCTTGAGATCCCCTCAGACAAAGTGCCGCGTTTTGTGAACCTGCCGCCGGAAGCGCCACGCCGCCGTAAACCGATGATTCTGTTAGATAACATCCTGCGCTATTGCCTTGATGATATCTTTAAAGGTTTTTTCGATTACGATGCGCTTAACGCCTACTCGATGAAAATGACACGTGACGCCGAATACGATCTGGTGCACGAAATGGAATCGAGCCTGATGGAGCTGATGTCCTCCAGCCTGAAACAGCGTCTGACCGCCGAGCCGGTGCGTTTCGTCTACCAGCGCGATATGCCGGACGCAATGGTCGAAATGCTGCGCGATAAGCTCTCCATCTCCAATTACGATTCGATGCTGCCGGGCGGCCGCTACCACAACTTCAAAGATTTTATCGGCTTCCCGAACGTCGGCAAAGCTAACCTGGTCAATAAGCCGATGCCGCGCCTGCGTCATCTGTGGTTTGATAAATTCCGTAACGGCTTTGACGCGATCCGCGAACGCGACGTACTGCTTTACTACCCGTACCACACTTTTGAACACGTTCTTGAACTGCTGCGCCAGGCCTCTTTCGATCCGAGCGTACTGGCGATCAAAATCAACATCTACCGGGTAGCGAAAGATTCACGGATTATCGATTCGATGATTCATGCCGCCCACAACGGTAAGAAAGTCACGGTGGTGGTGGAACTACAGGCGCGTTTTGACGAAGAAGCCAATATTCATTGGGCTAAACGCCTGACCGAAGCCGGCGTACACGTTATTTTCTCTGCTCCAGGGCTGAAAATTCACGCCAAGCTGTTCCTTGTTTCCCGTAAAGAAGGCGATGAAGTTGTTCGCTATGCGCATATCGGTACCGGCAACTTCAACGAGAAGACCGCGCGTCTTTATACCGATTACTCCCTGCTGACGGCTGATGCGCGCATCACCAATGAAGTCCGCCGGGTATTTAACTTTATTGAAAATCCATACCGTCCGGTAAGCTTCGACTACCTGCTGGTGTCGCCGCAAAACTCGCGTCGTCTGCTTTATGAAATGATCGATCGCGAAATTGCCAACGCGCAAAATGGTGAGCCATCAGGGATTATGCTGAAGCTGAACAACCTGGTCGATAAAGGCCTGGTAGACCGTCTCTACGCCGCTTCAAGCTCAGGCGTGCCGGTTAATTTGCTCATTCGCGGTATGTGCTCGCTGATCCCCGGTCTGGAAGGAATAAGCGAAAACATACGGGTGATCAGCATTGTTGACCGTTTCCTTGAGCATGACCGGGTTTATTGCTTTGAAAACGGCGGCGAAAAGCAGGTTTGGCTATCATCCGCCGACTGGATGACGCGCAATATCGACTATCGTATCGAAGTCGCCGCGCCGCTGCTGGATCCGCGCCTGAAACAGCGCGTGCTGGATATTTTCGATCTCCTATTCAACGATACTGTGAAAGCACGCTATCTTGATAAAGAACTGAGTAATCGCTACGTGCCCCGCGGCAATCGCCGCAAAGTCCGCGCACAGATGGCGATATACGACTACCTCAAATCACTTGAACAGCCCGATTAACCTATGCCAATAAACGAAAAAGCCCCTCGACCGCAGGAGTTCGCCGCGGTCGACCTCGGTTCGAACAGTTTTCATATGGTGATCGCCCGTGTCGTTGACGGGGCAATGCAGATCATCGGTCGTCTTAAACAGCGCGTACATCTGGCCGATGGTCTGGATGAAAACTCTGTACTGAGCGAAGAGGCTATTACGCGTGGGCTGAACTGCCTGTCGCTATTCGCCGAACGCCTGCAGGGTTTTGATCCGTCAAGCGTCTGCATCGTTGGCACGCACACCCTGCGTCAGGCGACAAACGCCGCCGAATTCCTCAAGCGCGCGGAAGAAGTCATCCCCTACCCGATAGAGATAATCCCCGGCAACGAAGAAGCGCGACTGATTTTTATGGGCGTGGAGCATACGCAGCCGGAGCGAGGCCGTAAGCTGGTCATTGATATCGGCGGCGGCTCTACCGAGCTGGTTATCGGTGAAGATTTCGAGCCTCGCCTGGTGGAAAGCCGCCGGATGGGCTGCGTAAGCTTCTCTCAGGCCTATTTCGCTGGCGGCGTCATCAATAAAGAGAATTTTCAGCGCGCGCGTCTGTCGGCCGTGCAAAAGCTGGAAACGCTGGCGTGGCAGTTCCGCATTCAGGGCTGGAACGTCGCCCTAGGCGCGTCGGGTACCATTAAAGCCGCTCACGAAGTGCTGGTGGCAATGGGCGAGAAAGACGGCTTCATCACCCCTGAGCGCCTTGAGATGCTGGTCGAAGAGCTGCTGAAGTACAAAAACTTCGACTCGCTGAGCCTGCCTGGGCTGTCAGAAGACCGCAAAGCCGTTTTTGCTCCCGGCCTGGCTATCCTGTGCGGAGTATTTGACGCGCTGGCGATTAAAGAACTGCGTTTGTCCGATGGCGCCCTGCGCGAAGGCGTTCTGTACGAAATGGAAGGACGTTTCCGTCATCAGGATATCCGTAGCCGCACCGCGCAAAGCCTGGCTAACCAATATAATATCGACCGCGAACAGGCGCGTCGGGTACTGGAAACCACCACGCACATTTATGAGCAGTGGCTGGAACAAAATCCCAAACTTGCCAATCCTCATCTGGCTGCGCTGCTGAAGTGGGCAACCATGCTGCATGAAGTCGGTTTAAATATTAACCATAGCGGTATGCACCGCCATTCGGCTTACATCCTGCAAAACAGCGATCTTCCAGGCTTTAATCAGGAACAGCAGATGCTAATGGCAACGTTGGTTCGCTATCACCGAAAGGCCATCAAGCTGGATGATTTACCGCGTTTTACGCTGTTTAAGAAAAAACAGTTTCTGCCGTTAATTCAGCTACTGCGCCTTGGCGTCCTGCTGAATAACCAACGTCAGGCAACGACAACGCCGCCGACTCTCACGCTGAAAACCGAGGCGAACCACTGGACGCTCACGTTTCCGCATGACTGGTTTAGCCAGAATGCGCTGGTGCTGCTTGACCTGGAAAAAGAGCAGGAGTACTGGGAGGGCGTTCCTGACTGGTGGCTAAAAATCAGCGAAGAAGAGAAGCCTGACGCGGCTAGCTAATTTATCCCTTGTGGGCCGGACTTCCGGCCCATTCGCCTGTTAATCCTCAACCAACGCCTCCAGCGGAGCCGGTTTGCCGATATCATAACCCTGCATATAATCAATCCCCAGCGACACTACCGCCTGACGAATCTCCGGCGTTTCGACATATTCGGCTACCACCTGCATATTTCTCATCCGCGCAAGAAGGCAAATGGAAGCGACCGCCTGATAGTCCAGACTGCTGGAGACCAGATTACGAATAAAACTGCCGTCAATTTTCAGCAAATCCGCATTCATCGTTTTCAGCCGCGCATAGCTGGCATAACCGGTGCCAAAATCATCAATTGCCACCCGGCAGCCCAGCTCCTGAAGCTGCGCCAGGGTTTTCCGCGCTTGTTCAGGATTGGTCAGTGAATGGTTTTCTGTCAGTTCAAAAATAATCTGCCACGGCTCGATGTCATAGTGCTCCAGCAGCGTTTTCACCTGCTGATGAAAATGGCTGTTGCTCACCGAAAAAGGTGAAATATTAATTGCCAGGCGCATTCCCGGAAGCTTCTTGCGCTGCTTGTCCATAAAGATAAGCGTATGTTCGAGAACCCAGCTATCAATACGTGCCGAAAGGCCAAACTCGTACGCCACGGGTAAAAAAACCTCCGGCATGATGATTTCATCATTGTCGTTCAACATCCTGAGCAGAACTTCATGGTAGCAGTCCCCCCGGATACCCACTATCGGCTGCGCCATCAGGACAAAGCGATCCTGATCCAGCGCCTTCACCAGCTGATTCATTATCGTGACTTTGTCTTTTAGTTCCTGCTGCAAAGTGATGGCTCCGCGACGCTGCAAGTTCTCAGGGCTGCCGGTCGCCAGTGAAAGATCGGCCGCGCTGTTGAGCTCACCAAGCAGTAAATGCAGATGGATCACCGGGGAACGAACGTTGCAATAGCTAAATCCCACGGGCGGCTGCAGGGGCATCCCATTCCAGACAAAACGGAATTTTTTGAGGTGTTCATAGAGCAGAGGAATTCGCCGTTGATGCTCGTCACTGTTCAGACGGATCACCAGCTCATGCCCGGCCATTTGAAAGATATTTTCTCCGGGCTGCAGCAATCCGTGGAGTGATTCTGCCAGCATCTGTTTGTATTGAATACGCAACAGAACGCCATAATGGCGGCCCAATATTTCCAGCTCGGGAATACGTAAGAAGCACAGCGCTGACCAGGAAGATTTATTTAATTCCCGGCTCAGCGCCCGGATGTTAGGCAAACGTACAACCGGATCAATGAAGGCCATTCTTCGCATTCGCGAATAAATCACCCGCTGTTGCGTCGCCAGCATCGCCGTATAGGCAATAATAAATGAAAAAACAAGGTAGCTGGAGGAAGTAATCGCCAGCTGATTATCATACATCGGCGAGTGGGGCAGATATTGATAATGAAAATGGATAATAACAATTAAAACTAGCGCCCATATCAATGAGATAGAACGATAGCCAAAACGCATTGCTCCCCATAGCATTACCGGCATAAGCAATGACAAGGTATAGTTTGTACTAAAGATAGTACTTTGATTAGTTAGCGGCATTAAGAGTAAAGCCAGGAATATCAACAGCGTCGCTGCCCATAATGCTATTTCAACACGCTTGATTTTTGGGTCGATTTGCAAGCGGACCTGAGAAATAAATCCGCGGATATACGTCGGATTTCTGATAATACGAATCAAAAAATAGCATAACGGCACGCCCGTTAAGCATCCTACCATCAAGGCCTGAAACGTAATTAAAGAACGCAAACTCAATGGATTAACGCCAATCAACCCCGTGGCGCGCGGATGAATACCCAGATACTCAGCCAGCTGCGAAAGAATCAGAAAAATAGATGAGGGCAGAAACATTTGCCAGAACAGACGGTGAGGCATTAACCCTACATTACCGTGTGATATTTGCTGCCTTCGCGGCACAAAAATTCGGTATCCGCCCCAGCACAGGACGGTCGGAATAAGAAAATGGAAAATAACCCCGATCGAATCTTCCAGCGTCATGCCGCGCGTAATGGAAAGTAGTAAACCGAGAACGATACCCGGAATCGCAGCCCAGCCAAAAAACAGCATCAGGCTCAGAACTAATGCCAGGGGTAAGTAGTAAAGATAGACTTCATTGCCATCCAGCAACGCAGCAGTATTAGCCCATCGCGATATTGGAAGCAACAATGCCGGTAAGATAAGCGGTAGCGCCCACCATTTATCCCGATATTGCCTGTAAAGTTTAATTATGCTCATAGATGCTCAACGGATAACCCCAAATCCTGCAGGGTATATTCAGGCAGGCATCCAACCGACCGTCACTATCGCGCCGTGAATAAAGACGCGGAACTGGCTGGTGATTTTAGTTGTCGGTGAAAACAGACGGTTGATATAAATCAAGAAATCACCTAGCTAATATTAATAATACCTGTTTTTTAACATCTATTGCTCCTGAGCAGAAAGCATGTAAATACGAGGTTTATCTTATATAACATTAATTAATGTTTTAGCTCTGGGATTTTTACATCGTCATCAATTGACCCTTCCGCTTTCCTGTGCCTTAATACCCACATCGCCCATCCTCTGGGTATACTTTAAGGAACCTTTTGTGAGTCAGGCACCCAGTATGCGTAAACGACATCGATTTAACCGTCGCATGACCCGTATCGTACTGCTTATCAGCTTTATCTTTTTCTTTGGACGCTTCGTCTACTCCTCTATCGGTGCCTGGTACCATCATCAGGACAAAAAGCAATCGCAGCCATCAACTATCATCGTTGAACCTTCTGATTCACTGAAAACGCCGATCCAAAAATAAGCGCGCAGCGCCTGCCTAATTGCTTACTACTCGCGACAGCAAACGCAGAAGCTCAGCAATACCTTTGCTGATGATTTTATCCTGCCTCATTACGATGCCTAGCTGACGATACAATAGCGGAGTCAAGGATTGCACATTTAAGCCGATGCGATCCTGCTCATGCTCTACCGCCGTACGCGGTACAATGCTGTATCCCAGTCCCGCACATACCATACGTTTGATAGCCTCAATACTGCCTAACTGCATTACGGGCGCAATCCTCCGCCCGTCTGCGAGAAACCAGCTATCGATCAGATCCCGGGTTCCGCTCCCCGATTCAAACGCGATAAACGGCAGCATCTGCAAAACTTCAGGAGTCAGCGCTGACGGCAAAACATCCCTATCGCTAGCCAGAATACCGACAAACTCTTCATCCATAACTGCCGTCACAGCCAGGTTACGTCCGCTCACCGGGAGCGTAACTAACCCTAAATCAAGGCGATTTTCTTCAACAGCTCGAACAATATCCAGAGTATTACCGGTGGCGACTCCAACGGTCAGTAGCGGATGCTGTTCGCGCAGCTTTAACAACAGCGGTGGCAAAAGATGGATACAGGCCGTTGCGCCGGTACCCAGCGTTATCGAGCCGCTGACTTCACGATTAAACTCGCTAACTGATTGCACCGCGGCGTTCACCGCCTGTTCAATCTGCTCGCTATGCGCCAGCAGCGCAACTCCTGCCGCCGTCGCTTTGATACCTCGCCCCGTTCGCTCAAGCAGTCTGGTCTGCAGAAATTGCTCCAGCTGACGCACCTGCAGGCTCACCGCAGGCTGCGACAGCCCCAGCAGGTCAGCAACTGCTGAGAAGCTTCCACGCTGTACGACCAGGCGGAACGTCGCCAGATTTCCCAGATTGAGCATCGTCATCACAAAGTTTCTCTTATAAGGGTTATAAATGTACCGGACTGCCCGCACATTAGCGCGCGGGGTATGCTGCCGACAACAGCGTAACAAAATGGAAACTCATGAATACACCTGCAAAATTACTCGCTGCACCGCGCTTTGTCACTCTTACCGCCGGATGCAATCAGCTTATTAACTGGGGAATATCGTTTTATATGCCCGGTACTTTCGCCAGGTCTATCGCTCAGGAAACCGACTGGGCCATAGCCGAAATCTACTTAGGTCTTACTCTTGCTATGTTCATGATGGCGATTATCTCCCCGTTTGTCGCCAGGCTACTGGCCCGCTTTGGCGGCCAACGGGTCGTCGTGACCGGTACCCTGATGATTTCAGCAGGCTGTCTGATAATGGCTTACGTCCATAGCCTGACGGGCTGGTACGCCGCCTGGCTCCTGACCGGTGTCGGTATGAGGCTGGCGCTTTACGACGCGCTTTTCGCCGCGCTGGTAAATATCTATGGACAGCGCGCCAGGTTATCCATCTCGCGCGTGACTCTGGCCGGAGGATTGGCCTCGGCTCTGTTCTGGCCGCTTGGCGCATGGTTACTGACGCAGACGGACTGGCGGCACGCTCTCCTGATGTATGCCCTGTTCGGCGTGCTTAGCGCTACGCTGCTATGGGGAATGCCGAATACCAAATTACCGTTGCCGATAAGGGTGAAAAAAAGCCAGCGGCTTTCAAAGCACGATCGACGTCCGGCTCTGCTTTACGCATCGTTAATTGCGCTGATTACCTTCGTCTCAAACGGCACGTCGACGCATCTTCCGGAGTTTATCGCCAGCTTCGGGCTGCCTGTCGCAGTGGGGATGCTGTGGGGAATTGGGCAAACGGGCGCTCGTTTTCTCGAAGTCGTGTCGGGTTCCATACTAACGCCGCTGAAGCTAACGATATTGACGACCTTTTTGATGCCTCTCTGCTTCGTCGTTGGTCTGAGTGGGCCTTATCTCTCCTGGTGCGCAGGAGCATTTGTATTAGGCTACGGCGCGATCAATGGCCTGACAACCGTATTTAAAGCCACTCTACCGCTGCAGCTTTTTGCCGCCGAGGATTATGCCCAGCGGACCGGTGTTCTTTTGATTCCCGCCCAGCTTCTGGCCGCCATATCGCCGTTTGCCTACGCATGGATGAATCATTATCTTGGGATGTCAGGCAGCTTAGCGGTCTCTGCCGCTCTGGCGCTGCTGGTGACAGGGTTAGCAATAATGATTGCTATCAATCAATACAGAGTAACAGCGGCCGCCCGGCAAAATGAATTGATAGAAAATGACGCCAATAACCCAGAGACTCTAACTCAACCACAGGATTAGAATTCCCTATTAAGTCCCCTCTGTCATACCTATTAAAAATGGTCAAAGTGGAGCAATCAATACAGATAAAAAATTAGCAAAATAAAATTAGTCAATATTCAAGATTATTTTAAACGTTAAGATAAAGATACTCTATATTTGCTCTACTAAAAAATCTAAAACTAATCTCTCAGCAGATAAAAAATCACTCAGACAGACGCAGGAAAATAAAAAAACGATGTTACATATAGTAAATAAATCTGATTTTATTGCAGGAAATCACTCCATAAATTATTCATTGCCATCAAAAACCAATTATTATCAATAAGTTACTGTTAAGCAACAAACAACCCTCCCGGTTAGCTCAATGTGCTTGCCTGTAAACCTGTAGTACATATATTTCTTTTTTGATACTTTACGCCCATTAGTAATTTGGTCCATGGAGGACACCTTGAAGAAGCTTCCAGTCATTATAATTGCGCTATCAGTACTCTTTTTACAGGGGTGCGCTAAACCAATTAAAAAAAGCCCCGAAAAACTGAGCGAGCAACCACCAAAAATGTTGAAATTTCAACGTTGCATCACTGATGCGAAAACCTTATCCCAATTGGATAATAAATATGAGAAAAGCACAAAAGAATTATATACGTTAGTTAATAATGCAAAATTTTATGCTTCTATTGCTGATGAGTCGTCTACCAACGTGAGTTCAACAATAACGCCTTTCTTTGATTATAAATTAAATGAAATATGTAACAATATATCTCTTATGTTAATTGAAGAATTTCAAAAGAACACTATTAATTCTATCAGCAAAGCCAAGAGCTAGAAACAAGGATGTTTGATTTCATATGAGAAGATTGAATAAACTAACAATCGTTTCATTATTAGTATTCATTGCTCTGAATAAAACAGCATCAGCTGAAGATAGTGAATTCATTAATGCGATTAAAAACCTCAACTTACAAACTATTGATACTAATGAAAATTCAGAATCAGCAGATAACAGATCGCAGAGTATTAATAGTGAAACCAGCATCAATGATAAGTTAGAACAAAAAAATAAAAAGCTTCAAATGAAGTATGAAAAATTATTGGGTTCGTACAATGAGATAAAATTAAAAGGCGACTCTGGTAATGCAGAATCCCAAAAATCAACCCTCTCCGCGCTCTCTAAAGAAAAAGACAAACTTAACGCCGAAAATATCGCGTTACGCAAACAGCTGGCTGATGCCACTTCCACACTTTCCGCGCTGCAGAAGCAAGGAGAGCAGTCCCTCACCAGTCAGAAGAAAGAGCTGAACTCTCTGGGGAAGGAAAACGCCCGCCTGCTCAACGAATCTGAAGCCACGCGCAAACAGCTTGCCGAGGCCACTGCGCAGCTCGCCGCCCTGCGTCAGCAAAATGAACTCTCCGTCGCCAGCCAGAAGAAAGAGCTGAACGCTCTGGGCCAGGAAAACGCCCGCCTGCTCAGCGAATCTGACGCCACGCGCAAACAGCTTGCCGAGGCCACTGCGCAGCTCGCCGCCCTGCGTGAGCAAAATGAACTCTCCGTCGCCAGCCAGAAGAAAGAGCTGAACGCTCTGGGCCAGGAAAACGCCCGCCTGCTCAGCGAATCTGACGCCACGCGCAAGCAGCTGGCTGAAGCCACTGCGCAGCTTGCCACCCTGCGTCAGCAAAATGAACTCTCCGTCGCCAGCCAGAAGAAAGAGCTGAACGCTCTGGGCCAGGAAAACGCCCGCCTGCTCAGCGAATCTGACGCCACGCGCAAACAGCTGACCGAAGCCACTACTAAGTTGGCCAAAATGGAGAATGATTCACAAAAATCAGCTACTTTAAAAACCAAATTGTTAAAAACTACTGAAGGCAAAAACTCCTATTCATTAGGTGTTTTTTATTATGATAAGATCAACGCTGAATTTGAAAAAATCACTAAAAACAACATTAAGCTTACTCCTTCGTTGATGATCGATGGTATGAATGATGCCTTCAATAAATCACTTAAAATCAAAAAAGCGGAGATAATGGAAAATGTAGTCAAAATTGATCGAATCGTGCAAAGTATTAATAGCGACTACGCTAAAAAGATCCTAAAGATAATTAACAAGAAAAAATATGAAGTACTTGCGAATGGTTCATTTTTAGTTACGGACAAATCGACGTCAAAGAAATATGGTGAGAATGAGATAGTAACTTTTGATATGCTGGAGAAAAACCTGAACGGCAAGCCAATACTTAACACCATGAATACTAAGGTTAACTTTAATCAAATTCATGACCCGTTGCTTAGAAAAGTCGTTTCAGAGGGTGGTAAAGGCGGTGCAATGACGCTGTATGGCAAGGCGGATATCTTATATAAAACTATACCAGACAACGTTTCTGCGGAAAGTCTTGTATCTATAACCTTTATGTTAAAGTAGAGAATACATACAGGAAATTATCAGTAAAAGCATCCTGCATATTTATAATATGGTGGTATGCATGTTTCCTGTTGTTGAATATCACAAGCGGCTGTGGTGGCATATCCTTATCCCCTGCCAGCCGTTTTATCAACCTCCCTTCTCTGCCATAATTAATTATCGCACCAGATAAACCAATAACACTTAGCGGCTATTTTCACTATCGACTACATCAGTGCTTTATACAAAAAAATATCGGCATATTACCACTTGTAATAACATAATTATCGTTTAAAGGATAAAGGTAAAAAAAGGTACTAACCCCTTCTTTTATTAATACATCAGCAAGAAAATTACTCAGCACTTTCGAATGATTTAAGCTTTCCGGTAAAATTGACACTTGTTGTGAAGTAAAGTTATAGGCGAAATTATTCCTTGCAACTTCAAAGTGATTTCTAAGCTTGAAAAAATACACATTTGCATTGCCATCAGTAATACGGCCATCCATCATTATAGTACCGTACCTGCCATTAATAACAAGGCTGCTTTTAGAAACCAGAAGCTTACCAGATTTTCTTGCCGAATATGTAGCATCACAGCGAAAATGAGTGTTTTTGTAGCTGACATAATAAAACATCAATACTGGAACAGTAATTGATATCAAAACAGTAACTAAGATTATAAGTCTACTATTTTTAAAATACATTTTCATCTCTCAAGTCCATGACTTCACATTTTTTTGGTCTCAAATTTATAGGTCTATCGCACGAAATAACTGAGATATTAGGTGAATAGGGGAGTATGGTTACATAAACAAAATATTGATGCTGACATTTCAAAAATGATAAATTCAAAATAGATAATCGGTCTTTACCATTTTTGGGAGATAGAAAAAACTTACACGCACTCCCGGGCATAAAAACTGGACCGCTGTAGTTTTCAAAGAATTTGTAGCCTCTTGTTTGTGTACCATATATTTCAAAAGTTAACGTACCTGACATCATCATGATAATTAGTATAAATGCCATTGTTGTAAAGTGAGTTAGCTTTCTGTTTTGGTAAATCACGGGTTCAACAGTTTGATCTGATGTATCTATTCCATTCTCATTTTTTTCACAGTCCCCCTCGTTAAAATCCTGCATTTTAGCCAACACGGTTACCGTTGGGTTTAGTCGAAAGCCTTTCCTGGTTTCAGTCAGAATATAATCAGTCTCATTTTCACATATCTCTCTGAATGCCCGACGAATGACAGATATGCTCTGATACAAAGTATTAGGTGATGGGATAAACCCACTCCCTTGCCAGGCATACTCATAGAAATCATTTTGTAGCACCAGGTCTTTTCTGGAGAGCAATAACTCCAGGCAGCGAGCTGAAGGGCCTGTTAATTGCACTTTTTTACTTCTATCAGACACGCACGACAAAAGATTCCGTTCTGGCCAAAATATGACTGAATCATTTAATACATAAATATTCTGCATACAAAACATCAACACCTCAAAATCAAATTAATAACAATAAAGTTACATGTTAAGTAACAACCATTAGGATACATATAAAAAATCTTCTATAAGATTATATAAGACAAAACAAAAACCTTCACAATTTTCATTAACCAATTGATTTTAATGAAAATTAAAACAATAGCGAATTCATTTCAATTTCATAACATATTTTTTATGCTTATGAATAAGTTCCTCAAATGAAAATTCTTAAATTTATCAAACAACTCCCTATAATTGATTCATACCAAAAACGTAATATAAAAATATCTTACGCAGAGTATTAACTACTTAGTATCTAAAGATGGGTGAATTTAATGAGGAGAAACGCAATAAAAGGATTAAAAAACCAAAAAAACAATAAAAATTAGATTTTAAAACTACTTATAAATCAATAAATAGCTATTAATCGTCACATATATGTCTGATTGATTAATCATTTTTAACATATAGAATGCCACAACATGGATAAGGCAAAGGTAAAAGGAGATCATTTTCAATGACGCAGAACCCAAGAAAATTAGATCATCACCTTTATGGATATTGCATTGGGGATAATCTTGAGTTCAGGATATCACCGGCCTTATTAGTAAATACATTGACAGGAATCAGCATTCGTCTGCGGCCAACAATGGCGCGACTGCTTTCTTATATCTTAAATCACTCAGATGAAAGAATGATTGAAGATGAGAAAATAATGCGGGATGTTTTTGAGAATTATGGTCTCAAGTGTAACAAGCAGCGACTATGGCAGGCCATTAATTCGCTAAAAAAAACTCTGGCAAAGTGTGGTTTCAGCCGCTTTATTATCTACAGAGTAAATAACAATGGTTTTTTAATTTCCAATGTGAGAATTGGAATGTTGTTATGTTACGCCCTTAACAGCTCTCACCTTGAGATGTTTGAGACTGCTAAGCCAGAAAAACATGACCAGCAAATATAGATACATGTAAGTTAAACAGCGGCAAATTATATAACCGAATTATTTTTTAAAGTTGTGTTTACACAACCTGATAAAGCTATTTTTCTAAACTTCTCTCCGAGAGAGACACAGTACTCATGATGCTGTGACGATGTATTTCGTCGAAATCATGTAAAACCAAAAGTAATCAATTAAGGATAATTTTATGAAAAAGTCAGTCGTCAGTACCTCAATCTTTGCTGTTTTCGCTCTCGCAGCATTTTCCGCCCAGGCAGCTTCCACCGGGACCATTACTTTTAACGGTGAGCTGACCGACACCACCTGCGAAGTGGATATTAACGGCCAGGGCTCCGACGCGACCGTCATCCTGCCGACCGTCGGCGTGAACCAGCTGACCGCCAGCGGCGACACCACCGGTCGTACTTCCTTCAACATGAACATCTCCGACTGCGTGATTGGCACCGAAGGCGGCCACTCTAAAGTCTCGGCGTTCTTCCAGCCGGGTAACACCGTTGATCTGAGCACCGGTCGTCTGAAAAACGTCGGCGGCAGCGCCACTAACGTTGACCTGCGCCTGCTGGATGCTTCCAACAGCTATGCGCCGATTAACGTAGGTAACACCGATCAGGTTGATGGCATGGCCTATGTCGACATCAACGCTGACGGTACCGCACTGCTGCCGTACGCCGTTGAATACTTCGCGAATGCGCAGACCACCCCGGGCACCGTCACCAGCAGCGTCGTTTATAACCTGCAGTACAAGTAATAAGGAATTTCAGGGGGAGTCGCTCCCCCTGTCACACAGGAGCCCCCATGATACCGTTATCCCTTATCCGGACATTCGCTAAAGTCACCTGTATTGCCGCTGCCGCCGTGGCCTGGTCATCCCACGCCAGCGTTATCGTCAACGGGACCCGCGTCATTTACAACGGAAATGAAAAGGAAGTGTCTGTCCGGCTTACGAATACCGGCACGCTCCCGGTTCTGGTACAAAGCTGGATTGATGAGGGCGATATGAACGCCAGGCCGGATCGTATCCGTACGCCCTTTACCCTGACGCCGCCGATCAACCGTATTAATGCCGATAAAAGTCAGACCCTCAGAATCAGCTATACAGGTTCACCGGCCCTGCCGCAGGACAAGGAGTCCGTTTACTGGCTTAACCTTCTTGAGGTGCCGGCATCCAAAAAAGACGAAAAATTAAATAAACTGCAGGTAGCTTTTCGTACCCGAATAAAACTTTTTTACCGCCCGGCCGCCCTCACTGACAAAGCAAAAGTCACCGAAGCGGCTGAAAAAATTAAGTGGACTTTTTCCGGGGGAAAACTGATTGCATCTAATTCCTCGCCCTATTTTATTTCGCTGGTGTCCGTTTCGCTGAAAAACGCCGGCAAAAATGGCTCGATTGAAGGTGAAATGGTTCCTCCAATGGGCAGCTATACCTTTAATTTGCCGGCATCCGTACGTGCAGGCACCGGCTCATTATTAACGTATGAATATGTGAATGACTGGGGTGCCCTCAGGAAAGTCGAATACACGTTATAAGCCATTTATATATTTTTTACCGTTTCAGTTTTGAGGGAATAAAATCATGCGTCTTCATTTTGGATATTCATTAATTGCCCTTGCCGTTATGGCGGCAATTATGACCCCGCAGCAGGTCGTTGCAACACCGCTGTCTCAGTCTCCTGTGAATGAAGACAATCTTACTTTTGACCCTATTTTTCTGAATACCTCCGGTGAGGAAAAGATTGACTTATCACGCTTTGAAAACGGCGGCTCCGCCACGCCCGGAACCTGGTCAACGGATATTTTCGTTAACGGTGAATCCGTCACTCAGAGCCCGGTGTTATTTGCCGAACAGGCGGATAAAAAAGTGCGCCCCTGTATCACCGCGGACCTGATTAAAAATCTGAATATCAATTTCGATAAAGTCCCGGCCTCGTTTACCACCGCTCTCCGGGAGAACCGTGAGTGCTATAACCTTGAAGCATTATTACCCGGCGTCAGCATCATCTATGACTCCTCCACCCAGCGGCTGGATGTTGAAATCCCGCAGGCATTATTGCGTAATACCGCGCGGGGGTATGTCAGCCCGGCATTATGGGATACCGGTATTCCGGCCGCCTTACTGGGCTACAACGCCAGCACCTACACCACCCGCTCACACGGCAGGGATTACACCTCTTCCTATATTGGCCTCAACGGCGGGCTGAATATCGGCGGCTGGTATTTCCGCCACGACGGTAACTACAGCCGCCAGCAGGGCAGCGGCGGCCACTATCAGTCCATCAACAATTACGTGCAAAAGGACATCTCGTCCATCCTCGGCCGGGTGCTGCTGGGCGAAACCTCCACCGGCGGGCAGCTCTTTGACACGTTACCTTTTCGCGGCGTTGAGCTGGTCAGCGACGACCGGATGCTGCCGCAGTCCCGCCGCGGCTATGCGCCGGACATCCGCGGTATCGCGCGCACCAACGCCCGGGTCACCGTCCGCCAGAACGACCGCATTATCTATGAAACCACCGTGCCGCCCGGAGCCTTCGCGATTGAGGATTTATACCCCACCGGTTACGGCGGCAATCTGGACGTGACGGTCACGGAAGCCGACGGCAGCGTGCAGAGCTTCCGGGTGCCCTACGCGTCGGTGACCCAGCTGCTGCGTCCGGGTGCGCACCGCTATGACGTGGTGGCAGGACGACTGAACGACCCCGGCCTTTCCTTTAACCCGACGCTGTACCAGGCCACCTATCAGCGCGGGCTGTCGAATATCCTGACCGGCTACGCCGGCATTCAGGGCAGCGGCGCTGCCTACTATGCGGTGCAGCTGGGGATGGCTATCAGTACGGCGATAGGCGCGTTCTCTGTCGACGTCACCCAGGCGCGGGTGCACCTGAAGACCACGGAGGACACGGCGAACGGCGGCCAGAGCTACCAGGTCAGCTACAGCAAATATCTGCCCGATACCGACAGCAACCTGACTATTGCGGCGTACCGGTTCTCCACCGCCGGGTATTACGACTTCCAGACCGCCATGCGCGCCATTGATGAAGAGAAACGCGGCGGCCTGGCCTCCGGTATATGGCGTCCGAAAAACCGCCTGAACATCACCATGAACCAGGGGCTGGGGCCGGGACGGGGGCAGCTGTATCTCACCGGGTACACCCAGGATTACTGGAACAACGGCAAGTCTGACATTCAGTACCAGATGGGCTACAGCAATAACTTCGGCCGGGTGAACTATAACCTCAGCGCCGGACGCGTCAGAAACTACAGCGGGAAAATGGAAAACAACTTTCTGCTGAATATTTCGACGCCTCTGGGCGGTTATGACAAAAAACATGTGCCGATGCTGACCGCCAGTCTGAACAAAAGCGGCAACGGCCGAATGGGTGAGCAGCTGGGCCTTTCCGGCACCTACGGGGAAGACAACCAGTATAACTACGGTCTGACGGCCGCCAACTATAACCAGGGCACCGGCAGCAGCATGACCGCCAGCGGCGGATGGCGCACGCCTTACAGCCATCTGACGGCCAGCTATGGCGCCGGTCAGCATTATCAGAACAGCAGCCTGGCGGCCAGCGGGACGGTGATTGCCTGGCAGAACGGCGTGGTGGCCACGCCTTATACGGGGGACACCTTTGCCGTGGTCGAGGCGAAGGATGCAAAAGGCGCCAGAGTCGGCGGCTATCCGGGGCTGAAAATTGACCGCTTCGGGCACGCGGCTATTCCGTACCTGACCCCGTATGAAATGAACGAGGTCAGTATCGACCCGAAAGGGCTGTCACAGGACATAGAGCTCAGCAATACCACCGAGAAAGTCGCCCCGCACTGGGGCGCGGTCAGCAAGGTTGTCTTTAATACCCGCAAAGGGATACCGCTGCTGATTAACGCGCAGAATGCGAAAGGCGAACCGTTACCGTTCGGTGCAGAGGTGTTTGATGCCGCCGGCGCTAATGTCGGCAGCGTCGGGCAGATGGGGCAGATATATGCGCTGACGGAAGCCGCCGCCGGGCAGCTGACCGTCAGGTGGGGCAGCGGGGATAATGAACAGTGCCGGATAACCTATCGGGTTAACGAGGAGAAACCGTCCGGGTTCAGAAAGCTGACCGAAACGTGCAAATAAAAAGAAATGAAAAATCAGGGCCACGCTGCCAGGCCTGATTGTCACGGCACCGGGCTCCTTGTTCATTCGCGCATAACGGTACGGCCGTTTAATTTCCGACAGGGATGACATTATGATTATCAATCACCTTACACAGACCACCGAAGTGAATATTCTGACCCTGAATATCTACCTGAAAAAGGCCCTCGAGTCGCTCATAGCGGAATGTCCGGCAGACGATAAGCAGGCGCGCTCAGGGCATCACCCTGCTTTTATTAACCAGCCTGAACATTTCAGGGTGGCCCTTATTGATACCGAATACATTTATACTCAAAGAGGGGCCTGGTATAAAATTTATAAAGAAATCATCAGGGCAGATTATTACGTTTTTATTTCCTTAACCGACATGAAGTTTGGCCGGGTTCCCTTCCTGCCGCTGTGCGGCCCGGTCGGTAAAATAAAGAAAGCGCTGCGGTATATTATCCACAGTACCGGGCAGAAAAAGCACCCGTTAACCCGGAATAACCCGCTGGCCTCCCTGAGCCTTTCTGAAAAAGAGCTGTTCTTTTTTTTAATCTCGGGATACGGCATGGATGAAATTTTTCTCGCGCTGGGCAAAAGCAAAAAAACGGTCTATCAGTCGAGAACCAGTTTAATGAAGAAGATGAGATTAACGAATAAAAAGGATTTGCATATGATGCTGAAGTTTTGCGAATTCGTTGAGTATTACACTTTCAGGGAAAGCACTCATGCCGCAGGCGATAATGCCTCTCTGGTTAACAATGGACGTTTACCGTTTCTCCCGAATCCGGTTGAACATGATATGCACTGACAGTAAATTATGAGGGTTTAAATGAAAGTGTTATTAGCTGCCGTTCGTTTTTTTAATGCAAAAATGCGACTAATAAAGTGTCTGGGCATCGGTCTGGCCTGCATATTCACATCTCAGGCTCAGGCTGTTTTTTGTGAGTTCTCATCTCTTATTACCAATGATATTTCAATTCCCGTCATTGGCCTCGGAATATCCACCGCAAGCGAAGATGTACCTGTGGGAAAAGTATTATATAGTCAGACTTATACTCCAGCACTTAACACAGTAAGATCAATTTCGTGTACAGTTTCTGATGAAGAGGCTGTAGCTGGACTATCATTTACAAAGCACGAGTATGTAAAGTTCACCACGATATCTACGCCTTCAGGGCCTGCGATAAAGTCTGGTGGACAAGATATATTCCCGACAAACATATCTGGCGTCGGTGCTATTTTTTATATCTCTGGAATTAATCCTAACTATACTTCTTTCCCTTCTGTCTGGGATGATTCTTATACAATAGGTATTGGCACCAGCAGTCGAACTATGACTATGTTCAATAGAGTTAAAATAGAACTTATTAAAACAGGACCTATCCCAGCAGGATATCAGCAGGTCGAAGGTTCATCCTTTCCTACGTTTCAGATTAGTTCTGGATTATATTCACCTACTCCTATGAACAATGTTTTTGTCAATCTTAATTTTGTGGGGTCCACGACGATACATACCAAAACCTGTCAGCTGGCAACGGCAAATATTGACGTAAATCTTGGCAACCATGCGGTCGGCGATTTTACCAGCCCGGGAACAGTTACCGAATGGAAGGATTTTGATATCGTTCTGCAGGGCTGTCCACCCTTCTATGGTTATGGTAATTACACTTATAATGGCAGAACGGATGAACTTACCGGCTCCAATGCCGACAACGTTATCTCCATCGGACTTCAAAGCGCTAACGGCGTTATTGAAGGCAACCCGTCACTGGCCAAACTGGACGCGGGTACTAACGCAGCCACCGGGATCGGCATTGAATTATCACAAAGAAATATATCCGGCAGCATACCGCTGGATGGTTCCGGCGGATTTAACCTGACCAATCTTACACAACAAGATAACGCCACCTATACCATCCCGCTGAAAGCTCGCTATGTTCAGTCTGATGCCAACGTCACGGCAGGGCCCGCGAACGGCTCCGTCGTTTTTACTATCACCTATCTGTGACCACGAGTTTATGGAAATACCGTCACTTTATATGTAAATGAATTAAGTGACAGGGTTATTACATATTCAACCTGCCTGACCGGCGGGCTGACAAGGGAGAAATATACGATGCCTCGCAGCATATTTTACAGGCATATTGCCGTAGCGATTTTCGCTTTTTCTATGGTGTCTTCCGCTTTCGCGGATATCGTCATCACCGGAACCCGCTTCGTCTATCCGGAAAAAGAGCGCGAAGTAACGGTAAAAATTGATAATGTCGGAGATAAACCGGCTCTCGCACAGGTCTGGATTGACGCCGGAGACCCTGATGCCACGCCGGAAACAGCCAAAGCGCCCTTTACGATTACTCCGCCGATTAACCGCATCAACGGCGGTAAAGGCCAGACGCTGCGCATGATATATACGGGAGAAAAGCTGCCCGGCGATAAAGAATCCTTATTCTGGCTTAACGTGCTGGAAATTCCGGCGACGAAAAAAGACAATAAAAACCAGCTGAAAATGGCGGTTCGTTCAAGAATTAAAATTTTTTACCGCCCGCAGGGATTAGCCGGCAGCGCCAATCAGGCTGGAAAGTCAGTCGTCTGGAAAAAGGTCAATAGTGGAATTGAAGGTTCAAATCCTACCCCCTACTTTGTCTCCCTGGCGAATATCACTGAGGATAAAGAAGGGAAAACCGTGGTTGCTAACGGGGGAATGATTGCACCGGGAGGGAAAAGCGTTTTTCCCATGAAGAAGCATCTCGCGACGATTTATCCATCCTATATTAGTGATGAAGGGGCGATTAATTCCTTTGCGCAGCAGGTCATCCCCTAATATTGAAATCCGTTATCGTTCACAAACGATCGGCGAAAGAGTACGCTCATAACCTTGTTGCGCTAGCCCATACCTTTTCACACTCCATAAAAAATGCCATTAATGAGGTAAAAAATCATTAATGGCATTATTTTTATTGAATTAAATCAATGTGCTAAATCAGCTTATTCCCACTCAATGGTCGCCGGCGGCTTACCGCTGATGTCATACACCACGCGGGAAATACCATCGACTTCGTTGATGATGCGGTTAGATACGCGGCCGAGGAAATCGTACGGCAGGTGTGCCCAGTGTGCGGTCATAAAATCGATAGTTTCGACAGCGCGCAGGGAAACAACCCAGTCATACTTACGACCATCGCCCATCACGCCGACGGAGCGAACCGGCAGGAACACGGTGAACGCCTGGCTCACTTTGTTGTAGAGGTCAGCTTTATGCAGCTCTTCGATGAAGATAGCGTCTGCGCGACGCAGCAGGTCGCAGTACTCTTTCTTCACTTCGCCCAGCACGCGCACGCCGAGACCCGGTCCCGGGAACGGATGACGGTACAGCATATCGTACGGTAGCCCCAGCTCGAGACCAATCTTACGCACTTCATCTTTGAACAGCTCACGCAGCGGTTCAACGAGCCCCATCTTCATCTCTTTCGGCAGGCCGCCTACGTTGTGGTGAGATTTAATAACGTGGGCTTTACCGGTTGCGGATGCGGCAGACTCAATGACGTCAGGATAGATAGTCCCTTGCGCCAGCCATTTAACGTCTTCCAGCTTCAGCGCTTCTTCATCGAAAACTTCAACGAACACGCGACCAATGATTTTGCGCTTCGCTTCAGGATCGTTTTCACCTGCCAGCGCAGCCAGGAAGCGAGCTTCACCCTCAACGTGAACAATATTCAGACCAAAACGATCGCCAAACATGTCCATAACCTGCTGGGCTTCATTCAGGCGCAGCAGACCGTTGTCCACAAATACGCAGGTCAGGTTTTTGCCAATAGCACGGTGCAGCAGCATTGCGGTGACGGAGGAATCCACGCCGCCGGACAGGCCGAGAATGACTTTATCGTCGCCCACCTGCTGGCGAATACGCTCGATGGCGTCGTCGATAATTTTAGCTGGCGTCCACAGCGCTTCGCACTGGCAGATCTCAAGCACGAAGCGCTCCAGCATACGCAGACCCTGACGGGTATGGGTGACTTCCGGGTGGAACTGCACGCCGTAGAAACGCTTCTCTTCGTTGGCCATAATAGCGAACGGGCAGCTTTCGGTGCTGGCAACGGTGACGAAGTCAGACGGGATAGCGGTAACTTTATCACCGTGGCTCATCCAGACGTCCAGCATCGGCTTACCGTCGGCGCTCAGCGCATCTTCAATACCGCGGATTAGCGCGCTGTCGGTCTGAACTTCAACCTGCGCATAGCCAAACTCACGCTCATTAGAAGCTTCGACATGGCCGCCCAGCTGCATCGCCATGGTCTGCATACCGTAGCAGACGCCAAATACCGGCACGCCAGCCTCAAAGACATACTGCGGCGCGCGCGGGCTGTTATCTTCGGTGGTGCTTTCCGGGCCGCCGGAAAGAATAATCCCGTTAGGGTTGAACTCACGAATTTGAGCTTCAGTCACGTCCCATGCCCACAGTTCGCAGTAGACACCTAATTCACGAACGCGACGCGCAACCAGCTGAGTATACTGAGAACCGAAGTCCAGGATAAGAATACGATGTTTATGAATGTTATCCGTCATTGACGATAATTCCGAGGCAAGTATTACAGGTTAAATAAATCGCCCGGCGCATGGCCGGGCGATGAAAATCAGGAGCCCATGCGGTAGTTCGGGGATTCCTTGGTGATGGTCACGTCGTGTACGTGGCTCTCCTGGATACCCGCGCCGCTGATACGCACGAATTCCGCTTTAGTCCGCAGGGTGTCAATGGTACCACAACCGGTCAGCCCCATACAGGAGCGCAGGCCGCCCATCTGCTGGTGAATGATCTCTTTCAGACGGCCTTTATAAGCAACGCGCCCTTCGATCCCTTCTGGCACCAGTTTGTCGGCGGCGTTATCGGTCTGGAAGTAACGGTCAGAAGAACCTTTGGACATCGCGCCAAGGGAACCCATACCGCGGTATGACTTATAAGAACGCCCCTGGTACAGTTCGATTTCGCCCGGGGATTCTTCGGTACCGGCCAGCATTGACCCCACCATGACCGCGGCAGCGCCTGCCGCAATCGCTTTAGCGATATCGCCGGAGAAACGAATCCCGCCATCGGCGATCACCGGAATACCGGTGCCTTCCAGCGCTTCAACCGCGTCGGAAACGGCGGTGATCTGCGGAACGCCTACACCGGTCACGATACGAGTCGTACAGATGGAACCTGGACCGATACCCACTTTCACCGCGCTGCAGCCGGCTTCAGCCAGCGCACGAGCACCCGCGCCGGTCGCCACGTTACCGCCGATGATTTGCAGATCAGGATATTTAGCACGAGTATCGCGAATACGCTGCAATACGCCTTCAGAGTGGCCGTGAGAGGAGTCGATCAGCAGAACATCCACGCCCGCGGCAACCAGTGCGTCAACGCGCTCTTCGTTACCCGCGCCCGCACCAACTGCAGCACCAACGCGCAGGCGACCCTGCTCATCTTTACAGGCGTTTGGTTTACGTTCTGCCTTCTGGAAATCTTTAACGGTAATCATGCCGCGAAGATGGAAGCTGTCATCCACAACCAGCGCTTTTTCTACGCGTTTTTCATGCATTTTTGCGAACACGACTTCACGGCTTTCGCCTTCACGCACGGTAACCAGACGCTCTTTCGGCGTCATATAAACGCTAACCGGCTGATTCAGATCGGTAACGAAACGCACGTCGCGGCCGGTAATAATACCCACCAGTTCGTTGTCTTCGGTAACCACCGGATAGCCGGCAAAACCGTTGCGTTCGGTCAGCTCTTTGACTTCGCGCAGGGTAGTAGTCGGCAGAACGGTCTGCGGGTCGGTAACCACGCCGGATTCATGCTTCTTCACACGCCTGACTTCTTCAGCCTGGCGCTCAATTGACATGTTTTTATGAATAAAGCCGATGCCGCCTTCCTGTGCCAGAGCAATTGCCAGACGCGCTTCAGTTACGGTATCCATCGCAGCGGAAAGCATTGGAATATTCAAACGAATTGTTTTCGTCAGCTGAGTACTGAGATCGGCGGTGTTTGGCAGAACGGTTGAATGAGCGGGAACGAGGAGGACGTCGTCAAACGTCAGAGCTTCTTTAGCGATACGTAGCATGGGCAATATCTCGACCAGGGTGGATAAATATTGCCGTGGCATTATACAGAGCGTAACCGATTGCATCTACCCTTTTTTGCAAATAATACTTGCGCTCCCCTCCCAGCAGGTTACTATCGACTGAATAACCTGCTGATTTAGAATTTGATCTTGCTCACATGTTGCCATCTCAATCCCCCTCAATTTACACCGTTAGCCGCCTGAATCAGTCAGTTCGACTGCTGCTGGAACGTGAAATGGGCCAGGTATGGATTAGCGGCGAGATTTCCAATTTCAGCCAGCCCTCTTCCGGCCACTGGTACTTCACCTTAAAGGACGATAACGCCCAGGTGCGCTGCGCAATGTTTCGCAATAGCAACCGCCGCGTAACCTTCCGCCCGCAGCACGGGCAGCAGGTGCTGGTACGCGCTAACATTACGCTTTACGAGCCGCGCGGTGATTATCAGATTATTGTCGAAAGTATGCAGCCGGCAGGCGAAGGACTACTTCAGCAGAAATATGAACAGCTCAAGGCTGCACTGGCCGCGGAAGGGTTATTCGATCAGCAGCATAAGCAAGCGCTCCCCTCCCCCGCGCACTGCGTAGGCGTTATTACGTCAAAAACCGGCGCTGCGCTGCACGATATCTTACACGTGCTCAAACGTCGCGATCCTTCCCTGCCGGTGATTATCTACCCAACCGCCGTTCAGGGCGAAGACGCACCGGGGCAGATTGTTCGGGCGATAGAACTGGCCAACGCGCGCGGTGAATGCGATGTGCTTATTGTCGGGCGCGGCGGCGGCTCCCTGGAAGATTTATGGAGCTTTAACGACGAGCGGGTGGCGCGGGCGATTTTTGCCAGCCCTGTTCCCATCGTCAGCGCCGTCGGTCATGAAACCGACGTCACCATCGCTGATTTTGTTGCCGACCTGCGCGCACCAACGCCTTCCGCGGCGGCAGAAATTGTCAGCCGTAATCAGCAGGAGCTGCTGCGCCAGCTCCAGTCCGGGCAGCAGCGTCTGGAGATGGCGATGGACTACTTCCTTGCCAACCGCCATCGTCGCTTTACGCAGATTTTCCATCGTCTGCAGCAGCAGCATCCCCAGCTGCGGCTGGCCCGTCAGCAAACGGAGCTGGAAAGATTACGCCAGCGCATGCGTTTTGCCCTTGAAACACAAATGAAGCGTGCCGACCAGCGCCAGCAGCGCGCAACGCAGCGTCTGAATCAGCAAAATCCGCAGCCGCGAATTCACCGCGCTCAGAGCCGTATTCAGCAGCTGGAATACCGACTGGCGGAAAATATCCGCTCACGACTTGGCGAACAGCGCGAGCGCTTCGGTAATATGGTTACGCATCTGGAGGCCGTCAGCCCGTTGGCAACGCTCGCCCGCGGCTATAGCGTGACCTCGGCCAGCGACGGTAAAGTGCTGAAACAAACCAAACAGGTACGCGAAGGGGAGCTCCTCACTACCCGCCTTAACGATGGCTGGGTAGAGAGCGAGGTAAAAACAATTACGCCGGTGAAGAAAACCCGGGCGAAGAAAAAATAACGACGGTTATTCTACCGTCGCCCATTCCACGCGTTTTTTCGAAATCAGCCCGTGCCCATTCTGGCAAAAATAATCCACCGCGCCGCAGGCTTTTAAAACTTCCAGCGGCTTGTGGCAATCCGGACAGCGGGCTTCAACCACATAATCTTTCGCACAACGATCGCAGTGGGCGTGATTGGCCTGCACGGCAAGCGGCGAATGGCATACGGGACACTCAAATTCCATGGTGACTCCTGATGAAGGATATATTTCTTTATTTTATCACGTTTGCCTGATGAGTGAGGAGCATACAGTTACTGTTACATCATGATAATCGTTAATGACAAACAGACTATTTTATCCATCACCGGACCATCGCGTTTTACTTTATTCACCCTGCATGTTAAATCGCGACTGAGCGAAAGCATTATATATTTTCTTGTCGGTAAAAGGCGCAAAGGTAGCCTGCTTAGCGACTTCGACCAGCGCGTCGCAATATTGTTTGTTACCTTCACTCGTCGTAATGCTCTGCAGTTTTCCATCGTAGTCAAAACGCAAATGTATCCTGCATTTTTTGCCCTTCCAGCCGTAACGATTGGATAACCGGGACTCAATTGATTCTTTAATCGCTCTGGCCTGCTTGCCATACGCATCGTCATCATTGAAGCGCCCAGAGTCACAGCTGCCTAAAGCTGTCGTTTTATGACAATCAGAAGGACGAAGCGGCGCGCAGCTACTGGTAAAGATGACGACGATAGCCATCATTAGTATTTTTTTCATATCCTGTTCCTTAATTCGTCTTTTAAGCGATTCCCTGGCATCATCTCTGGCGCGTTCTTCTTATCTAAATGGTACACCACGGCTTTGAATGCTACCGGGCTGGTTTGGCGCTGGTACTTCAACGGAAGAGGCTACCGGTACGAAATTAATGGTGATAATGTTTTTCCTGGAGGGCTTCCCTTTAGCATATCGCCACTTTTTCATGGCAGCTCTGACCTCGTTATCAAACATTCTGGAAGGGTTCGAGCTTAATAACTGAATGTTAGTAACGAAGCCATTATCGTCAACATCAAATTGCGCTTTAACCTGGCCCGGTATCCCTTTTTCCGCAGCTTTAGCAGGATAAACAGGCTTAATACGAGGTTCCACAGGTTGTGATTCAGCGGCATACACGACGGGAATAATAAACAGTATCAGGCTAGCTAAAAATCTTTTCATTTTGACCTCATGTCATCGAAGTATTAATCCTCACTCACTTTTCGCATATTTATACAGCGGCCTCAAGCAGGTTTATTGTTAATCAGCAATTTGCCAATCCTGAGAAATAAAAAGCCCGCGGTCAGAGGCGGGCTTCAGAATTTTACCAGGGCGAATAGCTTATTTGCTTTTCTTGATATGTTTGATCAGGCGCTTACGCTTACGCATCTGGTTCGGCGTCAGGGTGTTGCGTTTGTTGGCAAACGGGTTTTCCCCTTCCTTGAACTGAATACGAATCGGCGTGCCCATCACTTCCAGAGATTTACGGAAGTAGTTCATCAGGTAACGTTTGTAAGAATCCGGTAGGTCTTTGACCTGGTTACCGTGAATAACCACGATCGGTGGGTTATAACCCCCGGCATGGGCATATTTCAGCTTCACGCGACGGCCGCGCACCAGCGGCGGCTGATGGTCTTCGGCAGCCATGGTCATGATGCGGGTCAGCATAGCGGTCCCCACGCGACGGGTTGCGCTGTCGTACGCTTCGCGCACGGATTCAAACAGGTTGCCTACGCCGCTGCCGTGCAGTGCGGAGATAAAGTGCACGCGGGCAAAGTCGATAAAGCCCAGACGATAGTCCAGAGTCTCTTTCACCTGCTCTTTCACTTCCTGGCTCAAACCGTCCCATTTGTTGACGACGATCACCAGCGAGCGGCCACTGTTGAGGATAAAGCCCAGCAGGGAGAGATCCTGGTCGGAAATCCCTTCACGTGCATCAATCACCAGCAGCACGACGTTAGCGTCTTCAATCGCCTGCAGCGTTTTAATTACTGAAAATTTCTCTACGACATCGGTAATCTTGCCGCGTTTACGCACGCCCGCGGTATCAATAAGTACGTATTCACGCTCATCGCGCTGCATCGGGATATAGATACTGTCGCGGGTGGTTCCCGGCATATCGTAAACCACAACGCGATCTTCACCCAGAATACGGTTGGTGAGGGTGGATTTACCTACGTTCGGACGGCCCACTATCGCCAGCTTAATCGGCAAATCCTGTGGGTTAAAATCATCTTCCGGCTCTTCAATTTCTTCGCCGTTCTGTTCGGCTTCAAACTGCGCCCAGTATGCCGCCTCTTCGTCGACCTCTTCCGGCGGGTTGACCTCGTCAACCCACGGCAGCAGCACGTGTTCCAGCAGGCTGGTAACGCCGCGGCCGTGTGAAGCGGCAATTGGATAAATATCACCTAACCCCAGCGACCAAAAATCGGCGATCGCCTGATCGGCGTCGATGCCGTCAGTTTTGTTTGCCACCAGGAAGGTCGGCTTTTCACGTGAACGCAGATGCTTTGCAATTGCAGAGTCCGCAGGCATCAGGCCCGCGCGCGCATCAACCATAAACAGCACAACGTCCGCTTCTTCGATTGCCAGCAGCGACTGCTCCGCCATACGCGTTTCTACGCCATCCTCGGTACCGTCGATCCCGCCGGTATCGATACAGATAAATTCGCGGCCTTCAACTTCAGCACGACCGTACTTACGGTCACGAGTCAGCCCCGGAAAATCCGCGACCAACGCATCACGAGTGCGCGTTAAGCGGTTGAAGAGCGTGGATTTTCCAACGTTAGGGCGCCCGACAAGCGCGACCACAGGTATCATGTTAAATGCCTCATACTAAAATCGATACAACGCCACGTTTCACGGCGTTTTTTAAAAAGCCAAAACGGCCCCTGTCTGCCAGGGGCCGTTTCTCAAAAATAGACTACCGCAGTCGTTAACGCGTAATAGCGTACAGCGTGCCGTCTTTAGCCTGAATCAGCAGTTTGCCGTCCGCGACAACCGGATCGGTCAGGAAGCCAGAGCTGTCCACCTTCTGCTGAGCGACAAAGTGACCGTCTTCCGGGTTAACCCAGTGCAGATAGCCTTCGCTATCACCGACAACCAGGTTGCCATTATACAGCACCGGAGCCGTCAACAGACGATGCAGCAGATCGCTTTGCGTCCAAAGCGTCACGCCGCCATCGGTAGTTAACGCCAGCAGACGATCGCTCTGGTCGACCATATAAATACGGTTACCATCGACGATGAAATCGTTCACTGAACCCAGCTCACGTTTCCACATGATCTGGCCGCTGCGCAGATCCAGAGCGGTCAGATTACCGTTATAGGCCAGCGCATAAATTACTCCGTTAACTATAACCGGCGTGGTATCAACGTCGTTAAGACGATCGATTTCAGTCGGGCCGGTAGCGGTAGAGATACGCTGCTGCCAAATCATCTGCCCCTGCTGCATCAGCACCGCGCTGACACGGCCGTTGTCGCCGCCCACGATAGCTGCGCCGTAGGCAGTAGCCGGAGCGGATTCACCACGTAAGGAGAGCGCAGGCATATCGAGGTTAACGGTCCATTTCACCGCACCGTCGGCCTCATTCAGCGCCTGCAGCTGGCCGTTGGTGGTATGGATCAGCACCATTCCGTCGCTTACAACCGGACGAGAAATCGCCTCACCCGCCACGCTAGCTTCCCACGCGACGCTACCGTCGCTGGTGTTCAGCGCGTAGACTTTCGCTTTTTCGCTACCGATATACACGTGGCCGCCGGAAACGGTCACACCGCCGGAAAGCAACGCAGGCGCACGTGAGAACCAGCCGTCTTTCTCTGCGAGATTAACCGACCATACCTCTTTACCGTCGCCTGAATTCAGGGCTTTAACGGTGCCTTTACGATCGGCGGCATACACAACGCCATCAGCAAAAGCCGGGTGCAGGTTAGAGTAGAATTCGCCAATACCGCCGCCAACAGAGGTGCTCCAGGACGTGGACGGCGTAAACTGGTTTTCCACCGTCGGCAGTGGCGACATTTTCACCACATCTTCTTCGCTGTTAAACAACGAACAACCGCTCAATAAGGTAACGGAAAGCAGCCCTGGCAAAAGTAATTTACGCAATTGCATCGAGTCCCTCTCAGATGGACAAATTATTTATTTTCATACGCATCATTTCGCTGAGCGCCGGTGAAGCATCGCTTTTCGCACCCGCTTCCCATGCAGCTTTAGCCCCTTGCTTATCGCCTTTGCTCAGCAGGATCTCGCCGCGCAGGTCGGCGACAATCGCGGTCCAGCCTTCGCCTTTCACGGCATCCAGTGTTTTCAGCGCAGCATCAGGTTGCTTAAGCTGCAGCTGTACGCGGGCAAGACGCATATTGATAACCGATTTCAGGTTATCATCAGATGCGGCAGCCAACCCCTGCTGAAGCTGCTTTTCAGCGTTCTGCAGGTCGTTTTTATCCACAAACTGCTGCGCCAGCTCAAGTGAAGCAAACGCACCATAGGTGTTTTTGCTATCAGCGGCAAACTTCTGTGCAGCGTTCAGCGCTTCCGGTTTATCCGATTTGAGCGCGGAAATCGCATTTTCATAAGCCAGAGACGAGCCCCTGGCGGTATCCAGCTGATGGGAAGTCCAGTAGCGCCAGCCAACCAGTGCGCCAACGCCCAAAATCACCCCGACGGCCAGCGCTTTGCCATTTTCAGCAAAGAAACGCTTTAGCGCATCGACCTGATCGTTTTCGTTATTGTAAATTTCCACGCAGTCCTTCTCCTGACTAATGATTCCCGGGAGATTAACCCAGAAGTGTGCGCAAATGCGCGGCAACGCTATCCTGCGTTACGGTAGTTTGCTCACCTGAGCGTAAATCTTTCACTACCACGTTTCCGTCAGCGATTTCTGATTCGCCCAGCACCAGCGCGACGCTAGCGCCCCATTTATCGGCGCGGGCAAACTGCTTCTTAAAGTTGCCGCCGCCCTGGTTGGTCATCAGCTTAACGCCGGGCAACGCATCGCGTACCTGCTCAGCCAGACGCATTGCTGCGGACTGGGTGTCAGTTCCGGAGGCTACCAGGTATATATCGACAACAGGATCGGCTTTAAATTCCGGATTCACTGCCTGAACCAGTAAAACAAGACGTTCCAGCCCCATCGCAAAACCTACGCCAGGCGTTGCGCGGCCGCCAAGCTGCTCAACCAGACCATCATAACGGCCCCCGGCGCAGACGGTGCCCTGAGAACCGAGGCTGGTGGTTACCCACTCAAACACGGTGCGGTTGTAATAGTCGAGACCGCGCACCAGACGCTGGTTCACGGTATAGCGGATATCGGCATCGTCCAGCAGCGCGCAAAGCCCGGCGAAGTGCGCTTTCGACTCTTCATCAAGATAATCGCCCAGCGTCGGAGCGTCGTTCAGAAGCGCCTGTACATCCGGGTTTTTAGAATCCAGCACGCGCAGCGGGTTGGTGTACATGCGGCGTTTGCAGTCTTCGTCCAGCTTATCTTTAAACTGCTCAAGATAAGCCACCAGCGCATCACGATAGCTGGCGCGAGCTTCCAGCGAACCGATAGAGTTCAGCTCCAGCGCAACATGGTCGGAAATACCCAGTTCACGCCACCAGCGGGCGGTAAGCATAATCAGCTCGGCATCGATATCCGGCCCCTGCAGACCAAACGCTTCCGCGCCAATCTGGTGAAACTGACGATAGCGCCCTTTCTGCGGACGCTCGTGGCGGAACATCGGCCCAATGTACCACAGACGCTGTTCTTGATTGTACAGGAGACCATGTTCGATACCGGCGCGTACGCAGCCAGCAGTGCCTTCAGGGCGCAAAGTCAGGCTATCGCCGTTGCGGTCCTCAAAGGTATACATCTCTTTTTCAACCACGTCGGTCACTTCACCGATAGCGCGTTTGAATAACGGGGTCTGCTCTACAATCGGCATACGGATTTCGCTGTAACCGTAGCTACCAAGCACCTGCTTCAGTGAGCCTTCAATGCGCTGCCAGAGAGCGGTTTCGCCCGGCAGATAATCGTTCATGCCTCGGATGGCTTGAATGTTCTTTGCCACGTTTATTCTCTTTATATATACAAAAATGAACCCCGGCGCCTTGCGCCCGCAGGTTCAATCATACACGGGAAGCGTATCGCTTCCCAACACGTTATTTCGCTTCAACCTGCTGAATATCGATGCGACGAGCCTCATCGAGAATCGATGCTTTAGCACGAATCCGCGCCTCCAGCTGATCGATCATATCGTCGTTATCCAGTCGGTCTTTACGTACGCCATCTTCATACAGCCCGCTTTTTTTATTGCCGCCGGTCACGCCGAGCGTCGAAACCAGCGCCTCGCCTGGGCCATTCACCACGCAGCCAATGATCGAAACATCCATCGGCGTGATGATATCTTCCAGACGCTGCTCGAGCGCGTTAACGGTACCGATAACGTCAAACTCCTGACGTGAACAGGTCGGACAGGCAATAAAGTTGATCCCGCGAGAGCGGATACGCAGCGATTTGAGAATATCGAAACCAACTTTGATCTCTTCAACCGGATCCGCTGCCAGAGAAACGCGCAGAGTATCGCCGATCCCTTCAGATAGCAGTAACCCGAGGCCGATCGCTGACTTCACCGCGCCGCTGCGCGCGCCGCCCGCTTCGGTGATCCCCAGGTGCAGAGGTTGATCGATCTGTTTCGCCAGCAGGCGGTAGGACTCCACCGCCAGGAAAACATCGGACGCTTTTACGCTGACTTTAAACTGATCAAAATTGAGACGATCGAGGTGATCGACATGGCGCATTGCCGATTCCAGCAGCGCTTGAGGCGTGGGCTCACCGTATTTTTCCTGGAGATCTTTTTCCAGAGAACCGGCGTTCACACCAATACGGATAGGGATATTTTTGTCACGAGCGCAGTCAACTACCATGCGGATGCGCTCTTCGTTACCGATATTACCTGGATTAATACGCAGGCAATCAACCCCGTATTCCGCAACTTTCAGCGCAATGCGGTAATCGAAGTGGATATCGGCAACCAGCGGTACGTCAACCTGCTGTTTAATAAGCTTAAACGCTTCTGCTGCATCCATCGTTGGCACCGAAACGCGCACGATATCCGCGCCGACGCGCTCCAGAGCTTTAATTTGATTTACCGTCGCCGCCACATCGGTGGTGCGCGTGTTTGTCATCGACTGTACGGCGATGGGGGCACCATCGCCAATCGGCACATTCCCAACGTAAATTCGTTTTGATTTTCTACGTTGAATCGGAGCCTGGTTATGCATGAAAAATCTCCCGCGTTACCCGTCTGTTACTGCGCCGGTGATTGTTCGGCATTCAGGGTCAGACGCGCAACCTGGTTAGTTCTGATAAAACGACTCAAATCGACTGGTTTACCCAGATACTGAATCTCTACCGCTGCCGGCGCACCGATTTTCAGTTTATAGGGTGCCTGGCCGCTCAGATTGAGATTCCCGCCTTTACGCTGTAAACCGCTAAACAGTTTTTTGCCGGTCGCATCGCTCACTTCCAGCCAGCAGTCGGCGGTAAAGTTCATCACCAGATCCTGCGCAGAAGCCGCCGTAGCGGTCACGTTTGCCTGATCGGTCGGTAACGGTAACGCTGGATTTGCAAGCGCCTGAGTGGCCGCCGTATCGACGTTTGCCTGAGAAGGCGCGACAACGGCGTTATTATCAACCGGCGCTGGCGTCGATGCCGCTGGCGCCGCAGGAGCCTCTACGGGCGCGCTGTTAGCTGCCGTATCCGGTACCGAAGTGGAAGATTGAGTATTCAGTGGAATACTTTGACTGTTGCTATCTCCGGAATTCAGCTCAGCGGAGGACTGGTCGGCCATGCTGGAGATCTCGTCCTGCTGCGCTTTGTGATCCTGCCACCACCAGGCGCCGCTGAGGCCAATCACCACAAACAGCACCAGCCAGGTAAAGCTCATCAGCCAGCCGTCGCGCTTTTTGCGACGCTTACCCAGCGAGAAGCTTTGCATCGGCGCAACTTTCGCCGCCCGAATCGGAGCCTGCTTCGCCATCATCGGCAGCAGCTCTTCTTCAGGAATGTGCACAAGGCGAGCATAGGAGCGGATATAGCCGCGCAGGAAGGTTGAAGCAAGATCGGCGGGTGCCTTATCGTCTTCAATATCACGAACCGTGGAAACCTTCAGGCATAAACGTTCAGCCACCGCTTGCTGGCTGAGCCCGAGTTGTTCGCGGGCATTACGCAGACGCGCGCCCGTGGTATTTGCTTCTTGATGGTCTTGAGTGGCTTCAGTATTCATTCGCTACAACTACTGGTACGTGAAATTTAAAATTCAGCGCCGGTAACCCCGCGCCGCGAGACATCTGCTCAACGTCAGACAAACAGTATAAGTCGGTATGACCTGGTATCACAGAGACTTATCAATATTGAGTGCTAAGCGGTTGTTGTACCGCTACATACTGCCTCAAAGTCGACAAAAACGCACCGTAATTATTAACCAGAACAGCGTATTTCGCCCGGCCATTCAACATAAATATGCAACGCACGTCCAGGGCTGTGCGCCGCATCATTTATCAGACAGCCTTAACGTCGATCGCTTCGCCCTGCATACGTTTACGCAGCGTACGCTTGGTACGGTCGATTACGTCGCCGGCCAGCTGACCGCAGGCAGCGTCAATATCGTCACCGCGAGTTTTACGCACAATCGTGGTAAAACCATACTCCATCAGAACCTTGGAGAAACGGTCGATACGGCTGTTGGAGCTACGGCCATACGGCGCGCCCGGGAAGGGGTTCCATGGGATCAGGTTAATCTTGCACGGCGTGTCCTTAAGCAGCGCAGCCAGCTCGTGGGCATGTTCGGTGCCGTCATTAACGTGGTCCAGCATGACGTATTCGATAGTGACGCGGCCCTGGTTGGCGTTGGACTTCGAAATATAGCCACGCACCGAGTTCAGGAAGGTCTCGATATTGTATTTCTTGTTGATCGGCACGATTTCGTCGCGAATGGTATCGTTCGGCGCGTGCAGGGAGATAGCCAGCGCGACGTCAATCATATCGCCAAGCTTATCAAGCGCTGGCACCACGCCGGAAGTGGAGAGCGTGACGCGACGTTTGGAAAGACCAAAGCCGAAATCATCAAGCATGATTTCCATCGCCGGAACCACATTGTTCAGGTTCAACAGCGGCTCGCCCATTCCCATCATCACAACGTTGGTAATCGGACGTACGCCGGTGGTTTTCACCGCGCCGACGATTTTCGCCGCGCGCCAGACCTGGCCGATAATTTCCGAAACCCGCAGGTTGCGGTTAAAGCCCTGCTGCGCCGTCGAGCAGAATTTACACTCCAGCGCGCAGCCAACCTGCGAAGAGACGCACAGGGTAGCGCGATCCTCTTCCGGGATATATACGGTCTCAACGCGCTGATCGCCAACGGCAATCGCCCATTTGATGGTGCCGTCGCTGGAGCGCTGCTCTTCAACAACTTCCGGCGCGCGTATCTCCGCGACTTCCTTTAATTTACCGCGCAGAACTTTGTTGATGTCGGTCATCTCATCAAAGTTATCGCAGCAGTAGTGATACATCCATTTCATCACCTGATCGGCGCGGAAAGGCTTTTCGCCCATGTTTTTAAAAAACTCGCGCATCTGCTGACGGTTCAGATCCAGCAGGTTGATTTTGGCATCTTTGTTCGGCACCGTCAGAGCGGCGCTATCAGGTGTGACTATTTGTTCAGACATAATTGATTCCGGCCTCGTTATTACACGTTATGGCCCCTGGAGGGTTGAAAAGAAACGCCCCGGGAGCGACTGCTCGTCCGGGGCGCTGTATTCTACAAATTCTGGCCCATCAATACTACGTCTGCACGCAGCAATGATGAAAAAATCTGTAACTGCCAGGCAGCTCCTCGTGACCGGGGTGAACGCACGCAGCCAACACCGCGACGGTCAGAAAGACGACGAGGATGGGTATCTCCAAAGTATTTTACGTCACGGCGAGGCGGCGAGTTCGCAAATCCCCGGAAGCATAGATAGCTATGTGACCGGGGTACGCGAATGAAGCCAACAAAGCGGTGGCGTGAAAGACGCGGGAGATTAGCGGGTACGCGGGCAAACCTCGCCTTCAGCGAAGAAGAAAGCGATTTCGCGCGCAGCAGATTCAACTGAGTCGGAACCGTGGGTGCCGTTCTCGGTGAAGCTGTCAGCGTAGTCAGCGCGCAGGGTACCGGCCAGCGCGTTGTCCGGGTTGGTTGCGCCCAGCAGATCGCGATGACGCTGAACCGCGTTTTCGCCTTCCAGTACGGAAACCACGATCGGACCGGAAGTCATAAATTCAACCAGACCATCAAAGAATGGGCGGCCTTCGTGCTCAGCATAGAAGCCGCGAGCCTGCTCAACGGTCAGATGCAGCATTTTGGTGCCAACAATTTTGAACCCTGCAGCTTCAAAGCGAGAAAAGATGCCGCCAATAACGTTTTTTGCCACCGCGTTTGGTTTGATGATGGAAAAAGTACGTTCAATAGCCATGATAACCTCTTATATATGTTGTTCTGTTTTGCAGATGAGCAGATAAGACTGATAAATACGGCGCGAATTATAATCATCATCTAAGGCGGTTGCCTATGTGTTTAGGTAACATTTTTTTAAAAAAAAGCGACCTTAAACAACAAATCAGCGCAATCAATGACAGAGCCGCTTATTGCACGGTGAAATTCACGGCAACAATCTGCCCTGCCTCATCCATCACCACCACTTGATAACCATCAGGGCGTTCCAGGCTAAGAGTGGTGCTGGCTCCTTCCGCCAGCAGCGCTTCGCCGTTCAAAAACCACCAGCGTCGCCCTTCCCCGCCGGTCGTTTGCAGGGGCAGCATCACCTTCCGCTCGCCGGGAAGGCGTTTAACTACCGCGCCCTCGCGAACGCCTGAGAGTATCAGCGGTGCGGCATCCGCAGTTTGCACCGGCGGACACGCCAGCGAAACCGGAGGCACCCTGACGCGACGCCGTTCGCCTGCGGGTAGCCAGGGTTCAAGCGGCAGCGGCCAGACGTCGAGCCTTTTCTCCACCGCGCCGGGGCAATCAGCCGCCACCCGTAAACCTTGTTGATTCAGCCATACCGGGAAGCGAATCCCGCGAACGCCTTCCTGCCCGGGCAGGAGCAGAGTCGGCGGCTGGCTGTCATCGAGTAGCCAGGTTGCCAGCCGTCGGCGGCAATTCGCGTCGCCCGCCGGTAAATTCTGCCCTCCCGGCCAGCAAATGGTCCCGGCGCTAACCGATGACGGACGAGGATCGGCGGGCAATCCGCCGCGGCTCATTGCCGGTCGCGCCAGCAGCATATTATTCACCTGATTCAGCAACGGTACCGCGCTGGCGAATCCAAACTGCCCGACGACCGGCGTTCCATCGGGTCGTCCGGTCCAGATACCAATCAGATAGCGGGCGTTAACGCCAATCGCCCAGGCATCGCGATAGCCGTAGCTGGTACCGGTTTTCCACGCCAGCGGCACCACCTGCACCAGCGAGGCATCGGGAACCGGCTGCGCTTCACCGGCCAGAATGCGCCGCACGATCCAGGCTGAACCTGGCGACAGCAGCGGTCTTTCCACTAGCGAAGAGTCCGGGGTGATGCGCAATTGCGCCGCCTTACCGTGACGGGCGAATGCGCTGTATGCCGCCACAATATCCGCCAGACGCGCGCCACCGCCGCCGAGGATCAGCGACAGATTCGGTTCCGCGCCGGCGGGCAGCATCAGCGGCAATCCGGCATTACGCAGCCTGGCGGCAAAACGCTTCGGTCCATAGGCCTCCAGCACCTGCACCGCTGGAAGATTTAGCGAGCGAACCAGCGCATCGCTGGCGCTCACCGGCCCGTGAAAACCGCTGTCAAAGTTGCCCGGCCGGTAGTCGCTAAAGCGTCGCGGAACATCCTGCAATAATGAGGCTGGATGGATCAGTCCTTCATCCAGCGCCATACCGTAGACAAACGGCTTCAGTACCGAGCCGGGAGAGCGGATCGCCGATACCATATCAATATGGCCAAAGCGACTATCATCGCTAATATCCGCCGATCCTACCCAGCCGCGTACTTTCATATTGGTATGGTCGACCACCACCATCGCCAGCGAACTGCGCGGCGGCAGACGCGATTTCCAGTTCAGCGCCAGGTCTTCCAGCTGTCGCTGCAGACCGGCATCCAGCGTCGTCACCACCTTCTCTTCACGACTGCTCGCCAGCGCGCGGCGGGAAAACAGCGGCGCCAGCTGTGGCATCTGCCGTGGAAACAGCCAGACGGGCTCTTCGATAGCTTCGTGTACCGGTTTTTTTGGCCACACGCCCTGATTTTCCATACGTAGCAGCACTTTATCGCGCGCCGCCTGCGCCCGCTCGGGCCAGCGGTCCGGACGCAGACGGCTCGGCGCCTGCGGTAGCACCGCCAGCAGCGCCGCTTCGCCATAGCTTAGCCTGGCGGGCGGCTTACCCAGGTATGCCCAGCTGGCCGCGCCGATCCCCTGCAGCGTGCCGCCGAACGGCGCCCGGTTGAGATACAGCGTGAGGATCTCGCTTTTTGACAGATGCCACTCCAGCTGCAGCGCACGCCAAAGCTGACGCAGCTTGCCGCCGAAGGTGCGAGGATGTGGATCGAGCAGACGCGCAACCTGCATGGTCAGGGTACTGCCTCCGGAGATCACTCTCCCGGAAGTCAGATCCTGCCAGGCGGCGCGAACGATTGCGAAAGGATTTACGCCGGGATGATCCCAGAACCAGCGGTCCTCATAGTGGATCAGCGCCTGTAAATAGCGTGGCGACACGTCAGCAAGGGTTACCGGATAGCGCCAGACGCCCTGCGCATCGGCAAAGCGCCATAGCGGCGTCCCGTCTTCCGCCACCACTACTCTGGCAGGGGCGACCTCATGCAGCGGCAGCGGCCATAGCCGGTCGGCAGCCAGAACAGCCAACCACAGCAGAAAAACAAACGCCGCCAGCCAGCGCCAGCGGCGTTGTATGCGCCTCAATATCCGCATTTACGGGGTAACGGTTAGCGGGCCGCTGGCCGCACCGGTTGCCCGCCACTGCGGTACGTACATCGACTCCACCTGCGGCTGCGGTACCTGATAAGTGCCCGGCGTTACCGCGCGCGCCAGATACACCAGCGTCACCGGCTGGCCTTCATTAATAGCCACTGCGGCCACAAAGCGATCGTCGCGAAACTCAAGGTGCTGGATATCCGCCTGCTGCATCTGGTTGAGCAGATTCTGCACCACTTCACCGTTTTCCTGCAGGCTGGCGCTGCTGTTGGCCAGATTCTGGTTTTCCAGCTCCAGCCCCGCCGGAAGTAAATCCACCACCAGCGCGTCCGGCACGTTACGTTTGGCCGTGACTTCCAGCTTCACCAACACCAGTTCGCCGCTGCGCAGCGAAGAGAGCGATTTCTGCTGGCCATGGGTATCGAAAATTTGCCGTTCAATCCCCAGTACGTTCCCCCCAGGTTGCGGTGCGACCTGCGGGTATCCGCTGCTGTCGAGACGAAGCCAGAGCGGCTGCTGGCCGGTGTTGGTTACCTGCAGCGCAGCCAGCTGATCGCCGGTCAGGTTGCGGGTTTGCGCTTTCTCGCCGGAAAGCGGTTCGCCCTGCAGCGAAGTTTGCGCCTGCCAGCTGCCGGGAAGATCCTGCAACGTGCGCCCGGCGAGGAAGAGAGCGTTGCTCTCCTGGGTCGAGAGCCAGCGCTGCCCGTAGGCTTCATCCGCCAGGTTACTGAGCAGGATATTTTGCGCTTCCGGCAGCAGCTTGTTCTCCTCCAGCAGCGCCAGCTTCAGCGCGTCGTCGCGCAGCTCGCTACCGTAGTCTCCAAGCCAGCGGTTCGTATCCTGCCGCGGTGTCGCCATTGCCAGCCTCAGGGCTTCATCCCCGCGCGGCGCATCGCCCATCAATTTCATGGCAATGCCCAGCTGCAGCAGCGGCAGGCCGGAACGCGCCTGGTCATGGCGGCTCCAGATTTCGCGCAGCGCGCCGAGCGGCGCTTTCTGCTGCCGCGCCAGCACCAGCGCGGCGTAGGCCTGGGCGGCAAAACGGCTGGCCTGGGCATCATCGCTGTAGCGAACGGTCATCAGACCCGGCTCCTGTAAATAGCGCAGCAGCCGCTGGTTACCGTTGTTGACGGCGTTAGCCGGTACGCTGTAGCCCTGTTCGCCCGCGCGCACGAGGAAGTCCATCGCGTAGGCGCTCAGCCAGTACTCTTCCGGCCCTTCTTTATCCCACAGGGCGAAACCGCCATTATCGCGCTGCATTTGCAGCAGGCGAGAAATGCCGATATCCACCGCCGCGCGTCGTTTCTCATCGCTATCGCCGCTGATGCCCAGCGCTTTTAGCTGGGCTGCGTTGGTGTAGAGCGACGGGAACAGCCCGCTGGTTGTCTGTTCCAGGCAGCCATAAGGATAAGCTTTGAGCTCGCGAATGTAGCGCGCCAGGTTAAGCGGCGGCTTGCCGCTGAATACCAGCTGTCCTTGCAGCGTCGCCGGGGAGAAACCCTGGCTTTGCTCAGCCGCAGCCTGCCAGCTTTCACCCGGCTGCAGGACGGCACCGGAATTCACTGTCTGTGCCGGGAACGCCGGACGCACGCCCAGCTTCCACTGTTTCTGCATCGGCGCGAAGGTTTCCCCCGGCAGGTTCAGGCCGCTGATAGTGGCATTTAGCTGACCGTCGCCAAAGCCCTGGTGGGCACGAACGGGCACAAACAGAGTACTGCGCGCGCCGGGTGCCAGCTGTACCGGCGGTATTTCGCCACCTTCCAGCTGGAGCAGGCCGCTGGCGGCCAGCGCAACGTTGAGCGTTTGCGGCTTGTCGGTCAGGTTGCTGAGATCCAGCGCCAGACGTGTCGTGTCTCCGCTGGCGAGGAAACGCGGCATATTCAGCTCGGCAATTACCGGCGCGGCAACGATGACTTTCTCTTCGCTGCTGCCAAAATCATCCGCGGTCCACGCCTGGGCCATGACCCGCAGTTCGCCGTTAAAATCGCCGATTGGCAGGGTGACCGCCCCTTCGCCTTTCTCATCCAGCGCTACCGGCTGCGCCTGCTGGGCGATAATCGTCACGTGATTAACCGGCGGTTTGCCGCCGCGCTTGAGTTCATCGCCGTCGCCGCCGAAGCGCAGCCCCGCGAGTCTTCCCTGCCCTTCAATCACCTGACCATAGATGTCGTAGATATCCGCTCCGTAGCGTTTTTGACCAAAGAAAGCGTTCCACGGATCCGGCGTCGCGTAGTCGGTGATATTCAGTACGCCGCTATCCACAGCGGAGAGCAGAACGTTAACCTGCTTTGGCGTCTCGCCATCTTTGACGCTGGCCTTAACCTTCACCGTCAGCGGCTGGTTCGGGCGCATTTTAGCCGGCGCCTCCAGCGCCAGATTCAGACGACGGTTTTCGTCGCCGAGCGGCAAATGCAGCAGACCCACCGCCCGTTTTGGCGTCGCGGAGCGGGATTTATCCCCGGGACGAATCACCAGAGTACTGAGATACAGATCGTGGCGATTCCAGGCTTTATCCACCGGAATCGACAGGTCCATCCCCTCCGCCGGAACGTCAATTTCCTGCCACCATAGCGGCCCTTCGCTCGACTCCACCAGCGCATAGCCTTTACCGGCCGCCGGAGCGGCAATATGCAGTTTGATGGTATCACCTGGTCTATAGGCCGGTTTGTCCAGCTTCATGGTGACGCGGTCCGGGCGCGCCGCTCCCTGACCATCGCTGTTATCCTGCCAGCTGTAACCGGCCCAGAAGCGCACGCTGCTGACGACATCATCCGGCCCTTTGACTTCCAGGCGATAGGATCCCCATTCAACCGGGAAGCTGACTTTCGCCGTTTGCCCGGCAGGAAGATCCAGCGACTCCTCGCCTTCCTGCAGATCTTTTTGATCGAACTGCGACCGCCAGCCTTCGCTATCAGACCAGTTCCAGTAGTAGTCGCGGCGCTCGCGGATCAACCGCACCTGCAGCCCGGAGACCGCTTTCTTCTCGCCTTTGGCATCGGCATAAACAATTTCAAAAGCGGCGTTGCCGTTTTCATCCACCACCGGCTGCTTAATCGTGCTGCCGGTGCGATAGTCGTAAACCTCTTTCAGAGCGAATTCCGGACGAATGCCCGGTAGCGCATCGGCAGGCCAGATTGGCTGCCTGACGCTCCGGGTAACCGGACGACCGCCGGATTCCAGCAGGCTGGCCTGCAGGATCACCTGCAGCGGCGAGTGGCTCTCCTGCCACTGGCTGGCGGCAGTTATTTCGGCATGACCTTGCTCATCGAGCGTGGTCTCCACCTCATCCAGGCTGCGGGAAAGATTCTCTTCGGCAATATCGCCAAACTGGAAACCTGGCAGCGCAGGCACCGCGTCGCGCAGCGGGCGCAGGAACAGTTTACCCTGTAGCTGGTTGCCGCTGGCCGGTGCGCCGTACAGATAAGCGCCGGTTACGGCAAAGTTCACATCATCAGCGGGCGCAACGGGCGTACTTTGCGGCGTAAGATTCAGCGCCATACGCTCAGGCATAAAATCTTCGACGTGGAAATCCCACTCGCGCGGCTGGTTATCACCGGTGCTGGCGCGAATGTGCCACATTCCGGTCGCCGCGCCGCTATCAAGCGGATAAGTAAACTGGTACAGGCCGTTTACCGGCTTGCTTACCGTTGAACGAATAACCTGGCCGTCCGGCTGCACCACTTCCAGCTTCACCGGCTGCTCGGGAAGCGGCTTACCGTCGCTATCGCGCAGCAGGGCGTTGAGGATCACTGTTTCACCCGGGCGATAGAGATCCCGCGGGCCAAACATAAATAGCTGCTTTGTGAATCCCGGCGCGCCGGCAATAGAAAACTCCGCCAGATCCAGCGCCGGCAGTTTGAGATCCAGTAGCGTAGTTTGCCCGTCCTTACGCGCCAGCAGCAGCGCTGCGTCTTTATCCGTTTGCAGCGTAACGTGACCCTGAGCGTCGCTTTTCGCCTGGGCCAGGGTTTGCCCTTTGGCGTTCAGTAGCTGAACATCGATACCGGACTGCGCCGCGCCGTTTTCCAGGCTCTGAGTAAAGACATCCAGCCGGTTGTGATAGCGGTGCGCTGACACGCCGATATCGCTGAGGGTGAACAAGGTTGCGGCGTTGCTGTAGCTGTAGTGGCCCGCCTGATTCATTACCGCGATATAGACGCCAGGCTCCTGAAGAGGTTTGATATCCGCCAGCGGCAGCAGCAGTTTTTCACGCGTATTGCGCGCGGGATTAAGGTCAAAACGGCCGGTGTAGACCAGATCGGCCATCTTCAGCAGCTCGTCCGATTCCCAGTTGCTCAGCGAATTACGGTATTCCCACTGGCTGACGAAGGCCGAAAGTGATTCAGGTTTGATACGGAAAAAGTTAACGTCGACGTTATCAACATTCAGCGCCATCACCGGCAGTCCGGCCACCACTTTTCCTGGCAGCAGCGAGCCACGGCTGGCAAAGCCGATGCTCGGGGCGATATCGCGGGTGGTAATGGTTTTTTCAAAGCTGCTGCCAAACGTCGCTTTATTCAGCGCCGCCAGGGTGGGATCCACCGAAACGATCAGCTCGCGCTTTGGCTCAAGATGGCGGAGCCGCAGCTCTTTAAGATTGGGCGCCAGTTCCCACGCGCCGTCAACTTTGCCGCTCTTTTTATCGACCAGATGTACGCTGCGGGAGAAGTCCTGATCCGGCTGCAGGGGAATAGAGAAGGTCAGCACCAGCGTCGACGCATCGTCAAGCTGCACTTCAGAGGCATCCAGCAGCGTTAACGCTTTACCCTGGCTTTTTTCCGCCAGCGCCGCCAGCTGAGCGCTATCCGGCTTCGCGCTCTCTTTTTCCACCGCCGCAGACGCCGCTGGCGCAGTCGCCTGAGGTTTACCGCTGTCATCACAGCCGGTTAACGATAGCGCGGTGAGTAGCGCCAAAGATAACGCTGCCAAACGAAATGGTTTCATCCTTCTAACCCCTCGGCCCTGCGGCCAGATGCATTTAGTGAACACATTATTATGCGTTAATGGCTGAATTACCAATAGCGCTCGCCTGCAATAATGATAGATGTTCGCGGCGAGTCCTTGCCGGGCGAGGAAGAACGGGAGCGAGTTAATTGAACGAAGTAAATGTACTGCGATTTTTCTTATATCAATATTGAATATCAGCCGCCAGCCATGGGTTTTATTCTGAAACCCATGATCTTTAGCCATATAAATTGACAATGAGCATCGTTTCTATTAATTGATGGATATATAAAAGCTTTTATAAATAAAGGCTCCGGCACCGCTATTCATTTTGCATTCCACGGGTTGCCTGATAGCACAACATCAACTCATCTCATATGACATATATGAGATAAATAATATGGAAGTTATTTATGTCTCAGATGGTGGCATTGTCGATTATTATTTTAATTCTTTATATCGGTGACGTTGTTTCTACCCGTACAAAAGCCTGGATACCTTCGGTATTTGTCTGCGCGGTATTGTTTCTCATTGGTTACTGGACATTTTTTCCTGAGGATATAATCAGCCGGGCAGGGATCACCACGCCGGTTGCCATAATGCTGATGTATCTGTTAATCACCAACATGGGCACCCTGCTGTCGCTTAAAGAGCTGGCCCAGCAGTGGAAGACCGTTGTTATCTCACTCGCCGGCATTGCCGGAATAGCGGCGAGCGTTTTTGCAGTATGTATGGTGCTGTTCGACCGTAATACCGCGCTGGTGACCATTCCTCCGCTAGTTGGCGGCATCGTCTCCTCGCTGATTATGTCGCAAGGAGCAAGCAACGCGGGCCTGATCGATCTGTCGGTATTTGCCATTTTGATTTACGTCATGCAAGGGTTTGCCGGATATCCGCTGACCGCGATCATGCTGCAGCGCGAAGGTAAAACGCTGCTTGCCCGTTACCGCAGCGGCGAGCACCACCACGATGATATGGTAGCTGAGCACGCAATGCCCGGCGTTGGGGAAGAGAAAATGCCGCGCCTGTTCAGCAAAATACCCGGCAGCTATAACAGTAACTACTTTAAATTCCTGCGTCTGGCGCTGGTTGGCTGTCTGGCCTGGTTTGTTGCCGACCTTGCAAAGCCGATAGTCAATATCAGCCCGTTCGTACTGTGTCTGTTTTTTGGCGTGGTATTTACTTCATTAGGTTTTCTCGAAAAACATACCCTGCAAAAGGCTAACGGCTTTGGCTTCGCCATTATGGCGTTAATGCTTTTTATCTTTGATACATTAAATAAAGCGACCCCGGAAATGCTGCTGCGCCTGCTTTTCCCAATGGTGGTATTAATCGCCACGGCGGTTGTTGGTATGTTTATCGTCTCCTGGCTGGCTGGGAAACTGCTTGGCGTCAGCGGTCCGATGTCATTCGCCATCTCGTTGACCGCGCTGTATGGTTTCCCGGCCGACTACATTATTACCAACGAGGCCATCAACGCCCTCACCCTCGATGAAAAAGAGCGTCAAATGCTGACTCACCATATGCTGGGTCCGATGCTGGTCGGCGGATTCGTTTCCGTGACCATGGTTTCGGTGGTGTTAGCCGGAATACTGGTCGGCTACCTGACGCCGATTGCCGGTTGAGCGCGTTGAATGTTTAGCAAATTATGGAGCTATTAATGATTAACCCTGCCATAAGCGAAATTATCACCAGAGAAGAACCGGCGATGATCGCTTTTCGCCGCGACCTGCACGCCCATCCTGAACTCCCCTGGGAAGAGAAACGCACCACGGATCGCATCGCCGAAGCGCTGGAAGCCATTGGTATCCCTTATCGGCGAACTCATCCCACCGGTATTATCGCCGACATCATCGGCGGTCAGCCGGGTAAAACCGTGGCTCTGCGCGCGGATATTGATGCTCTACCGGTACTGGAGCTCAACGACCAGCTTGGCTATAAATCGCAGACCACGGGAAAAATGCACGCCTGCGGTCATGACGCCCACACCGCGATGCTGCTGACCGCGGCTCATGCCTTGTATGAAGTGCGCGAGCAGCTTGCGGGCAACGTCAGGCTGATCTTTCAGCCTGCAGAAGAGATTGCCGAAGGGGCGAAGGCGATGATTCAACAGGGGGCTATCGATAACGTGGATAACGTTTTCGGGATGCATATCTGGTCAGGCACGCCGTCCGGCAAAATCTCCTGCAACGTTGGCTCCTCCTTTGCGTCAGCGGATTTGCTGAAGGTCACGTTCCGCGGCCGCGGTGGTCATGGGTCGATGCCGGAGGCCTGTATCGACGCAGCAGTGGTCGCTTCCGCTTTCGTTATGAATCTCCAGTCAATCGTGGCGCGCGAGACTTCTCCGCTGGAGTCTGCGGTAGTGACTATCGGCAGAATGGAGGTTGGCACGCGCTTTAACGTCATTGCCGAAAACGCCGTACTTGACGGTACCGTACGCTGTTTCAGTCTTGCCGCACGTCAGCGTCTGGAAGCGGCAATTACGCGCTACGCCGAGCATACCGCCGCCGTTTACGGCGCCACCGCTCAGGTTGACTACTGCTACGGTACGCTGCCGGTCATCAACGAAGAGCGCAGCGCGCTGCTGGCACAGTCGGTTATTCGCGATACGTTTGGCGAGGGCGTCCTTTTTAGCGAAAAGCCAACCACCGGCGGAGAAGATTTCAGCTTTTATATGGAAAATATTCCCGGCGCCTTCGCGCTGCTCGGCTCAGGCAATAAAGATAAAGGCAGCGACTACGCGCACCACCACGGCTGCTTTAATATCGATGAGCAGGTGATGAAAAGCGGTGCTGAACTTTACGCGCAGTACGCATGGCGCTATCTGCGGCAAAGTCAGTTTTAACCGACATTCCCCCGAGTCGGTTCGGGGGAAATATCACATTCCCGCCGCATCCTCTTGAAAATGCCTTGTCGATATTGTGAAAAACAACAACAATCATTCTATTGTTGATGACACGGAGGCACTCATGTCTACCTCGTTTTTTATCGCAGCCGACTGGCTGGCGGAACATATTGATGACCCGGAAATCCAGATTATCGACGCGCGGATGGCCCCGCCGGGTCAGGAAGATCGCGATGTTAACGCAGAGTATCTGGCAGGCCATATTCCCGGCGCCGTCTTTTTCGATATCGAAGCCCTCTCCGACCATACCAGCCCGCTGCCGCATATGATGCCGCGCGCTGAAGCGTTTGCCGTCGCGATGCGCGAACTTGGCGTCAGCAGCGATAAACATCTGGTGGTGTACGATGAAGGTAATCTTTTCTCCGCACCGCGCGCCTGGTGGATGCTGCGTACTTTCGGCGTGGAAAAGGTGTCGATTGTTGCCGGTGGTCTTGAAGGCTGGCGTCGCGATGAACTCCCGCTGGAACAAGGCCTTCCCGAACTACCGGAAGGTGATTTTGACGGCCGCCTCGATCCGCAGGCGATCAAGCGTCTGACCGATGTGCTGCTGGTGAGCCATGAAGGATCGGCGCAGATCGTCGATGCTCGTCCTGCCGGTCGCTTTCACGGTCAGGTAGCCGAGCCCCGCCCGGGCCTGCGCTGCGGGCATATTCCCGGCGCGTTAAACGTTCCCTGGACCGAACTGGTGATTAACGGCGAACTCAAAACAACCGATGAACTCAATGAGATTTTTGCTCGCCAGGGCGTCGACTTTGAGCAGCCAATCATTGTCAGCTGCGGTTCAGGCGTAACGGCAGCGGTTGTATTACTGGCGCTCACAACCCTGGGCGTTAACGGCGTTAGCCTGTATGACGGCTCCTGGAGCGAATGGGGCGCACGGGCAGATTTGCCGATTGAACCGCTGCAGTAGACGGAACAACGGGGGCAAAAGCCCCCGTTATTTTTAGATAATTCGATTCTGCTTAAAGTCGCGCAGAAAGCTGCCCCAGCGCTTTTCATAGAACGGCGTAATGTGGGCAATCATAAAGTGGCTGATCCCCTTCTCCCCCTCCACCACCTGGCAGATATCAATCGGCTCGTCGCCGGGAAGCGTATCGGTTGCTACGCTGCCGGTAGCCTGGATAACCTCTTCGATATCGCCTTCCGCTTCAATGCCAATCAGCAGATTAGCCGGCGCATCGGCGCTGTCCTTAATTGAACATATAAACGCGCGCTTCACCGTTTTCAGCGTTTTAAACAGCGTGGTCAGTGAATCCACCATCTGCGCGGGCGGCTCGGCGACTTCAGACAGCAGCAGCGACTCCCCGCCTTCGAGTACGGTCTGAGTGCTGAGCGGGCTGCCCTCTTCCCCCAGCAGGTGGCTAATCTCGCGCGGCGCAAACTCTTTGCCGGTAGGTAGTTTGGCGTTGAGATAGAGCGTCTCGCCAAGAGTCATAGCGAACAGCGTACGTACCGGCATCACCACGAAAGACTGTTCATTTTCAACGGCCTGCTGTAGCGCTTCCAGCGAGGAGAAAAAAGGAATGACCGAGGTACCGTCATCTTTTTCCCAATGCTGCAAATCCAGCACGCTATCTTCAACAACCTGCTCGCCCTGCGCGGCGGCCCCCGGAACCCAAACGGAGGATTCCAGCAAGGTACGGAAAAACGCCGGACGATGGCCTGGCTCGATAGCCGCCTTTTCCAGCAGGGTTTCTAGCTCATTTTTAGTTTCGGACATAGTTTCGCTACTTCAAAATCGCCCGGCGGCGCTACGCTCGCACGGGCCCACGAGTTTTTCAGCCGGGTAAGCGCAGCGCCACCCGGCAAGACCCATTACTCTGCCGTCAGCAGGTTGGCAATGGTACGCACGCCGAGGCCGGTCGCGCCCGCCGACCACTGCTCAACGGCAGATTTGCGGTAGGTTGCCGAACAGTCGATATGCAGCCAGCCCTGGTGATAGTTTTCCACGAAATGCGACAGAAAGCCCGCTGCGGTGCTGGCGCCCGCCGGATAGGCCGCGCTGCCGGTGTTGTTCAGTTCAGCAAAGTTAGACGGCAGCTGGCTGCGGTGGAACTCAGCCAGCGGCAGGCGCCAGAAGGCTTCGTTCTCAGCCTGCGCGCTCGCCAGCAGGCGATTCGCCAGCTTGTCGTCAAAGCTGAACAGGGCGTGATAATCATTGCCCAGCGCGGTTTTCGCGGCGCCGGTCAGCGTGGCGGCATCGATAATTAACTCAGGCTTTTGCGCAGAAGCATCGATCAGACCATCCGCCAGCACCAGGCGACCTTCAGCATCGGTATTCATAATCTCTACGGTTTTGCCGTTGCGATAGTGAATAATATCGCCAAGTTTGAAGGCATTACCGCTAATCAGGTTATCGGCACAGCACAGATACAGCTTCACGCGCTTGTTCAGACCACGCGAGATAGCGAACGCCAGCGCGCCGGTTACCGTCGCCGCGCCGCCCATATCGGACTTCATCGAATCCATGAAGGCGCTCTGTTTGATGCTGTATCCGCCGGAGTCAAAGGTAATGCCTTTGCCGACCAGACAGGCGTACACCGGCGCTTCTTTGTCACCGGTTGGGTTATAGTCCAGCGCCAGCAGGACCGGCGGACGCTCGGAGCCGCGGCCGACGGTGTGGAGGCCCAGGTAGTTCTGCTCGCGCAGATCTTCACCCTTGGTGATGCGATAAGAAACGTTATCGCAGGCCACGCTGCACAGCAGGTCAACCGCGCGCTGCGCCAGCTGTTCCGGCCCCAGTTCTTCCGCCGGAGCGTTGATGGTGTCGCGCACCCAGTCAATAATAGTCAGGCGGTTGTCCAGTTCGCTTCTCTGCGCATCGTCCAGGTTCGGCCACTCAACTTTGCGGCTGCCTTTTGGCCCTTTATAGCCTGCCCAGAACGCCCATGCCCGATCGGTGTCCCAACCTTCGCCATCAAGCGCGACATGTTTGATGCCCATGCCGTCAATTTTTCGCGCCGCGCGCTGAATTAAACCGAGGTCATCTTTGCCGTTCAGATGCAGGGTAATACCGTCGTTATTAATACTGTAAGACGCTTTTTCTCCCCAGCGCGCATCGGCAGGCTGCACGGTAAGCGTAATTTTCATCACTTCGGTCATTATCATTATCCTTCTTAGCAAACGGGCCGCCGTATGGCAGCCCGTAAAGTTCTTTCGCCCGTTGATTTATCCGGCTGATAACCACCGAGTAAATCATTACGCGAAAATTATTCGGCTTCGTCTAACCAGACTAACAGAATCGCCTCAAGAATTTTTTCATTGGATGCGTTCGGATCGTCATCAAACTCTTCCAGATCGCAAATCCACTGATGCAGATCGGTGAAGCGAACGGTTTTCGGATCGAGATCCGGGAAAGCGTCGTACAGCGCTTCACCGATTTCACGACTATCGGTCCATTTCAGTCCCATATTAATGCTCGCGTGCGTGGTTGATGGTGTAACGCGGAATTTCGATGACCAAATCTTCGTCGGTCACCCGCGCCTGGCAGCTCAGACGGCTGTCGGGCTCCAGCCCCCAGGCCTTATCCAGCATGTCGTCTTCATCTTCGGTACTTTCAGCCAGCGAGTCAAAGCCTTCGCGCACGATGCAGTGGCAGGTGGTACAGGCGCAGGATTTTTCGCAGGCATGCTCAATCTCGATACCGCTACGCAGAGCGGCATCAAGAATGGTTTCACCGCTCTCAGCTTCCACAACTACGCCATCCGGACACAGGTCCTGGTGGGGCAGAAAAACAATTTTTGGCATTTTAAACCTCGTCCACGGATTGGCCTTTCAGCGCGATACGGACCGATTGATCCATACGGCGTGCGGCAAATTCCTGGGTTTGTGTGTCGATATTTTTAATCGCTTCTTTAATTGCATCGGCATCATCGCCTGCCGCTGCGGCGCGTACTTGCTCCGCGGCGTCATCGATGGCCTGACGCTCTGCGGCGCTTAACAGCGCTGCATCGGCGGCCAGCGCGCTGACCAGACTTTCCAGAACGCGTGCGGCTTCAACTTTCTGCTCGGCCAGCATCCGCGCCTGGACATCCTGTTCGGCGTAGCTCATCGAATCTTTAATCATGCTGGCGATTTCGCCATCGGTCAGACCGTAGGACGGTTTTACCTGGATAGAGGCCTCGACGCCGGTCGATTTTTCCATCGCCGTCACGCTCAGCAGACCATCGGCATCCACCTGGAAGGTGACGCGAATATGCGCCCCGCCCGCCGGTAACGCCGGAATACCGCGCAGCGCAAAACGCGCGAGGGAGCGGCAATCCTGCACCAGCTCGCGCTCGCCCTGCATAACGTGGATAGACATCGCCGTCTGACCATCTTTGAAAGTGGTAAACTCCTGCGCGCGCGCCACCGGAATGGTGGTGTTGCGTGGGATAACCTTCTCTACCAGGCCGCCCATGGTTTCCAGCCCCAGAGAGAGCGGGATCACATCGAGCAGCAGCAGCTCGCTGTCCGGCTTATTACCTACCAGAATATCCGCCTGAATCGCCGCGCCGATGGCGACGACTTTATCCGGGTCGATAGAGGTCAGCGGCGTACGGCCAAAAAACTCGCCAACGCGCTCGCGAACCAGCGGCACGCGGGTAGAGCCGCCAACCATGACGACTTCCAGCACCTCTTGCGCCTCAACGCCCGCATCTTTTAAAGCGCGACGACAGGCCAGCAGAGTGCGCTTTACCAGCGGCGCGATCAGATCGTTAAACTGGCTGCGGGTAATCTCTCCCTGCCAGCCGCCAACGTTGACGCACGCCGTATCAGCATCGCTGAGGGCAATTTTCGCCGCGATAGCCGCGTCGAGCAGTTCGCGCTGCAGACGGTTGTCGCTGCGATCGCTCAGTCCAGCCTGCTCGCGCAGGTAATCGGCCAGCAGGTGGTCGAAATCATCGCCGCCGAGGGCTGAATCGCCGCCGGTCGCCAGTACTTCAAATACGCCGCGGCTTAAGCGCAGCACGGAAATATCAAAGGTTCCGCCGCCGAGATCGTATACCGCGATCGTTCCTTCCTGACCGGAGTCCAGACCATAGGCAATCGCCGCTGCGGTCGGTTCGTTCAGCAGACGCAGCACGTGCAGGCCAGCCAGACGCGCGGCATCTTTGGTTCCCTGACGCTGTGCGTCGTCGAAGTAGGCCGGAACGGTGATCACTACGCCGTCAAGCTCGCCCGCCAGCGCCTCGGTGGCGCGTGCGGCCAGCGCCTTCAGAATATCGGCAGAAACGCGAATCGGATTGAGCAACCCACCGGTGGTCTGAATCATCGGCAGACCGTTTTCGCTGGCCTGCAGTTGATAAGGCAGATGCGGGTAGCGGGCCTCAATATCGCTGAGAGAACGGCCCATCATGCGTTTGACGGAGCTAATGGTGTTAACCGGATCCTGAGCGGCATTTTCACGCGCGTCATAACCCACCGTTAAACCCGAAGCCTGATAGTTAACCACCGACGGCAGCAGATAGCGCCCCTGATGGTCGGGCAGTGTTTCGGCCTGGCCGCTACGTACGGTAGCAACCAGTGAATTGGTGGTGCCCAGATCGATACCCGCCGCCAGACGTCGCTGGTGCGGCGCGGCGCTCAGGCCGGGCTCACTAATTTGTAATAAGGCCATAATTGCTTCCGAAAATTAAAAATCGAGCAGTTTTTCTTCGAGTTGTTCCGCACTGCTCCGCAGTTTATCGAGAAAACGTAGCTTGCGCACGGTATCCGCCGCCGCCTCCCACGTCTCGTTATTCAGTTGTTCAACCATCAGCTGATGCCGGGTATCAAACAGCGCTTTTACCCGTTTAATAAAGCCTTCCAGCCGCGTCTCATCTTTCGCCCTGCCTATCTCATCAAGCTCCTCGCGCAGCTCCAGCTGTTCCATCAGGAACGCGGTATCGCGCACGGTATGCTGCTCGCTGGCGAGATCGAAACCATGAAGCGAAAGGAGATATTCAGCGCGGGTCAGCGGATGACGAAGGGTTTGCCACGCCTGATTGATGGTGGCGGACTGCTGCACGGCGGCGAGCTGTTCGGCCGCGCTGCCGCTGGCGAACTTGTCGGGGTGATACTGGCGCTGTAGCTCCTGGTACCGGGCAGCCAGGGGTTCTAACGAAAGGGTATAGCTGGCCGGTAACCCGAAGAGGGTAAAATAGTCCATAACAACCTCAGGGTTAACGAGATAAAGCAAACCCCACTTACGGACGTCCGTAGTGGGGCTTAGATTACATTGCAATTACACGTTAAAGCTTTCGCCGCAGCCGCACTCGTCTTTCACGTTCGGGTTAGTGAACTTAAACCCTTCGTTAAGACCTTCTTTGACGAAGTCCAGCTGCGTACCGTCGAGGAACTGCAAACTTTTGCCGTCGATCACGACCTTCACGCCTTTGTCTTCAAACACGGTGTCTTCTGCCGCCGGTTCGTCAACAAACTCCAGTACATAAGCCATACCTGAACAGCCGGAAGTTCTTACTCCCAGGCGCAGGCCAAACCCTTTACCACGGTTGGCCAGAAAGGCGTTGACTCGCGCTGCTGCACTGTCGCTTAAAGTAATCGACATAACAAACCTCAACTCTTAATTATTTTGCTTCACGTTTGCTTTTGTAATCCGCAATCGCGGCTTTAATCGCGTCTTCCGCCAGAATAGAGCAGTGGATTTTCACCGGCGGCAGTTCAAGCTCGTCGGCGATATCGGTGTTTTTAATCGCCTGGGCTTCATCCAGCGATTTCCCTTTTACCCATTCGGTCACCAGGGAGCTGGAAGCAATGGCGGAACCGCAGCCGTAGGTCTTGAAGCGCGCGTCTTCAATGATACCTTCATTGTTGACCTTAATCTGCAACTTCATCACATCGCCGCAAGCCGGCGCGCCGACCATGCCGCTGCCGACGTTTTCGTCGCTATTGTCGAAAGAACCGACGTTGCGCGGATTCTCGTAATGATCGATAACTTTTTCGCTGTAAGCCATGATGAATTCTCCTTATGTGTACTGGTGCCGAATTAGTGATGTGACCATTCGATACTGTTCAGATCCACGCCCTGCTTGAACATTTCCCACAGCGGAGAAAGATCGCGCAGACGACCGATGGAGTTGCGAACCAGATTGATGGTGTAGTCAATCTCTTCTTCGGTAGTAAAACGACCTAAAGAGAAACGAATAGAACTGTGCGCCAGCTCGTCGGTCATCCCCAGCGCGCGCAGCACGTAGGATGGCTCGAGGCTTGCGGAAGTACAGGCTGAACCGGAAGAGACCGCGAGATCTTTCAGGGCCATAATCAGCGACTCGCCTTCAACGTAGTTGAAGCTGACGTTGAGAATGTTCGGCGCGCCTTGCTCAAGATCACCGTTCAGGTAAACCTCTTCCATATCTTTCACGCCAGCCCACAGACGGTCACGCAGGCCGCGCAGGCGGGCCATTTCAGTTTCCATCTCTTCTTTCGCGATACGGTAAGCTTCACCCATACCGACGATCTGGTGAACAGGCAGAGTACCGGAACGCATGCCGCGCTCGTGACCGCCGCCGTGCATCTGCGCTTCAATACGAATACGCGGTTTACGACGCACGTACAGCGCGCCGATCCCTTTCGGACCATAGATTTTGTGGCCGGAGAAGGACATCAGGTCAACTTTCAGCTGGCTCAGGTCGATAGGCAGTTTGCCCACGCTCTGGGTGGCGTCAACGTGGTAAATGATACCGCGGGCGCGGCACATCTCGCCGATGGTAGCGATATCCTGCACCACGCCGATTTCGTTATTCACGTGCATAATGGAAACAAGGATGGTGTCATCACGCATCGCGGCTTCCAGTTCTTTTAAATCGATAATACCGTTACGCTGCGGGGCGAGGTAGGTTACTTCAAACCCTTCGCGCTCCAGCTGACGACAGGTGTCCAGCACGGCTTTATGTTCGGTTTTGCTGGTGATGATGTGCTTGCCTTTTTTCTGATAAAAGTTGGCTGCACCTTTAATCGCCAGGTTGTCGGATTCAGTCGCACCGGAGGTAAAGACGATTTCGCGCGGGTCGGCGCCGACCAGCTCAGCAATCTGATTACGGGCGATATCTACCGCCTCTTCAGCCTGCCAGCCAAAGCGGTGTGAACGAGAGGCCGGGTTACCAAAGGTCCCGTCCAGGGTCAGAAACTGCATCATTTTCTCGGCAACACGCGGGTCCACCGGCGTGGTTGCGGAGTAGTCGAGATAGATCGGTAATTTCATTGCTCTATAAACTCCGTACATCGCTTCAATGCAAGGAATCAGGCAACCGGCTGGATGTACGACCGAGTACACGGAATGTCGAGGCATCCCGGCCTGATTCGAAAATCTTTTTTATCTTTTTACTCAACTCGTTTCATCCTGCAGCCGGATAGCTGCAAGATGAAACTGAGCGAGAGCTACGCGCGCAGTTTGACGTCGATGGCGTCCTGAGCACGGGTATTACGTTGAGATTCATGGTTATGCTGACGACCGGAAACATCAAGGATTTCCTGGTTATTCACCAATTCGCCCAGCGTGATGTTATTCAGAAAACCGGTCAGTCGCTCGCTCAGATCGCGCCACAGCGCGTGAGTGAGGCACTTATCGCCACCCTGGCAGCCGCCTTTACCCTGACAACGGGTGGCGTCAACGGACTCGTCAACTGCGCTGATAACTTCGCCAACCGCGATGCTACCCGCTTCTTTACCTAAGAGATAACCGCCGCCTGGACCACGTACGCTGGAAACCAGGCCATTTTTGCGCAGGCGAGAGAACAGCTGTTCCAGATAGGAAAGCGAAATTCCCTGACGCTCTGAAATATCAGCCAACGGCACCGGACCCGATTCAGAGTTGAGCGCAACGTCAAGCATCGCGGTCACGGCATAACGCCCTTTAGATGTCAGTCTCATGTCTTACTTAACCTCAAACTCGCCCCTGCCCGGGCTTTTTATTAATATGGGTATTGCATAGCAAGGGCAAGTCTGACATTCCCGAGTAAATTGGTCAACTATTTACTTGACTGTTTTAGTCAGGTATTTAGCTTTCCGTGCCGTTTTCTCTCAGCTCGGCCTGATGCCCCTACTCGCCCCCTCCTCTACAGAGACAGGGGAAGCCGCAGTTTCGGCGCTATTGTTTGTTCTTCTGCTGTTGCTCGATTGACGCCAGCATGCCGCGCAGAATATTCAGCTCCTGGCTCTCCGGGCGAGCGCGGGTAAACAGACGGCGCAGCTTATTCATGACCTGCCCTGGATGGCTGGCGCGGATAAAACCGGTTGCCAGCAGCGTCTGCTCAAGGTGCCCGTAGAAACGCTCTAAATCATCCACCAGCGGATAAGGCGTTTCTTCATGCTCGACGACAGGTTCATTTTGCTCCTGCGCCGCCAGCCAGGCCATCCGCACTTCATAGGCGATAACCTGCACCGCCATTGCCAGATTCAGCGAGCTGTATTCCGGATTGGCGGCAATCGCCACGTGGTAGTGACACTTCTGCAGTTCGTCATTAGTCAAACCAACGCGCTCGCGACCGAACACCAGCGCCACCGGCGCGTGCTGCGCTTCAGCAACGCTTTTCAGGCCGCATTCGCGCGGATCGAGCATCGGCCACGGCAGCGTGCGCGAACGCGCGCTGGTACCAACAACCAGGCTACAGCCCGCCAGCGCTTCATCAAGAGTATCAACGATGTTGGCATTACCAATTACGTCGCTGGCCCCGGCCGCCAGGGCAATAGCCTGTGAATCAGGCTTTACCAGCGGATTGACCAGCCAGAGGTTAGTTAATCCCATGGTTTTCATTGCGCGGGCGACGGAGCCCATATTGCCGGTGTGTGAGGTTTCTACCAGTACGATTCGAATATTTTGCAGCATTATGGTTCTTCGGCTAAAGATTATTCGTGCATGCTATCATAAAACGGAGACATGGGCAGATTTCACTGTTACTATATGCGCCGTTTTTTCCCGTTCTTTAACATCCAGTGAGAGATACCGATGCATCCGATGCTGAACATCGCCGTGCGCGCAGCGCGCAAGGCGGGTAATTTAATTGCCAAGCACTACGAAACACCTGACTCCGTAGAAACCAGCCAGAAAGGCAGCAATGATTTTGTGACCAACGTCGATAAAGCCGCTGAAGCGATTATTATCGAAACCATTCGCAAATCTTACCCGCAGCACACCATCATCACCGAAGAAAGCGGTGAACATGAGGGTGAAGATCAGGATGTTCAATGGGTTATCGATCCACTGGATGGCACCACCAACTTCGTAAAACGTCTGCCGCACTTCTCCGTCTCCATCGCCGTACGCATTAAAGGCCGTACTGAAGTTGCCGTGGTTTACGATCCAATGCGTAACGAGCTGTTTACCGCAACCCGCGGTCAGGGCGCACAGCTGAACGGCTACCGCCTGCGCGGCAGCAGCGCTCGCGACCTGGATGGCACGATCATCGCCACCGGCTTCCCGTTCAAAGCGAAGCAGCACGCCACCGCTTATATGAATATCCTCGGCAACATGTTCACCGAATGCGCGGATTTCCGCCGCACCGGTTCCGCCGCCCTGGATCTGGCCTACGTAGCCGCTGGCCGCGTGGACGGTTACTTTGAAATCGCGCTGAAACCGTGGGATTTCGCTGCTGGTGAACTGATCGCTCGTGAAGCCGGCGCGATTGTCTGTGACTTTACGGGTGGCCATAACTATCTGCTGACCGGCAATATCGTTGCGGGTAACCCGCGCGTTGTAAAAGCCATGCTGGCGAATATGCGCGAGCAGCTGAGCGAAGCGCTGAAGCGTTAATTCCGCTCAACGGGTGGGGTCGCTCCTGCCCGTTAATTTCCCCCAGACCTTTTTCCGAAACTCACCTCTGACACTTTACTTTCGCGCCGCCCTCTCACACGATAGTTTCTCTTTTAGCAACGGATTGAACTGCGACTTTCCCACACGGCTGTTAACGGGAAGCAGTAAGGAAACACTCATGACTTTTCCCGGCGGCAAGCGCGGCGCCAGATACGTTTTCATCCTCTGTATTGCGGTGGTATGTGCTTATCTGCTGCCTCGCGTCGCCATCAATGCTTTTTACTATCCCGATGACAAAGTCTATGGCCCGGATCCCTGGCCTGCTCAATCCGTTACTTTTACCGCTAAAGATGGCACCCTCCTGCACGGCTGGTTTATTCCCTCAACCACCGGCTCCACAGAGAACGCGGTAGCTACGGTGATACATGCTCATGGCAACGCAGGAAATATGTCGGCGCACTGGCCGCTAGTTAGCTGGCTGCCGGAACGCAACTACAACCTTTTCATGTTCGACTATCGCGGATTTGGTAAATCGCAAGGCACACCTTCGCAGCAGGGCTTATATGACGATACGATAAGCGCCATCAACTATGTGCGTCAGCGCAGCGACGTAAATCCGCAGCGTCTGGTGCTGCTGGGGCAAAGTCTGGGAGGCAATAACATCCTTGCCGCCATTGGGAACTGTATGGATTGCGTCAACGAGCGTACAACGGATCGCTCAGGTATCCGCGCCGTTATTCTCGACTCAACCTTTTCATCCTATTCGGCTATCGCCAATAAAATGATCCCCGGCAGCGGTTTTTTGCTCAATGATAGCTATAGCGCAGACCGTAATATCGCCTCTATCAGCCCTATTCCGGTGCTGATTATTCATGGTAAAGCGGACCACGTTATTCCCTGGGAACACAGCGAAAAACTCTACCAGTTGGCTGGTCAGCCGAAGCAGGAAATCCTTATTCCTAATGGCGAGCATATTGATGCATTTTCCAAACGCCACGGCGAGCGCTACCGGGATGTGATGGTGAGCTTTATGCAAAATGCGCTGCAGGATGCTAAGAATTAAACAACGATGACACAATCAATCGCCTATATTTTAGGATGTTAGCTTGGTCAAAGATACTAAAACGGCCTTAACCCGCGCCCTACTGGCACTGCACTGCTCCACATAACCACCGCCGCCGCCAGCAAAATCACGCTACCGGCCAGCGCCAGGGTTGCCCAGCCCACCTGCTTCCATAGCACCGGCGCCTGTCTGGCGCTCAGCCTGACCGCCAGCTGGCGAAAACCGTGAACCAGCAGAGCAAGCACGCTAATCGTCAGCGAGGTACCCGCCGCCATCGCCAGCGCTGCCGCCATCCCCCAGCCAAATACGCCGATAACCTTACTGAACAACAGAACCATAATAGCCCCGGAACAGGGGCGCATTCCCATCGACAGCACAATCACCAGCCTGGCGCGCCAGTCATCACCACTCTGGAGCTGCTCCGGCCCGGGTATGTGCTGATGCCCGCAGCCGCAGTTAGCGTCATGTACGTGATGCGGAGTAAAGGCAGTAAATTTCGGCCGTCGCAGCAGCATCCGCAGTTTTTTCAACGCCCGGAAGCACAGCAGCAGACCCAGCGCGCCGACCAGTAGATAGCTGCCTTTTTCAAGCCAGAAGCTGCTCAGATGCAGCTGTCTTGCCGGCAACCGTAGCAAGGTGAGAACGACCACGACTAAAGCAATCGCCACGACTCCCTGCAGCAACGAAGCGGCCAGGGTCAGGCCAATGCTTGATTTCAGCTTCGAAGGATGAGTCGCAAGCCAGGTGGTAATCACCACCTTACCGTGTCCCGGCCCCAGCGCGTGCAGAACACCATAGGCAAAGCTAAAGCCCAGCAGCGATAGCCCCGCGGCGGAGGGATTTTCCGCCACCGCTTGCAGAAGTCGACTCAGTTCAAGATTCAGCGCGCGCTGCCAAACGGCGCTTTGCAGGAGGACCTGCGGCCAGGCCTGCCACAGCCAGAAACCAGCCCCCGCAGCCAGCAGCAAAAATAGCGCCAGCGGCCACAGCTGTCGCCAACGCGATGAACCTCCGGTTGGAGCCAAAATCAGCGACATTGCAGCGTCACCTTTTGCGCGAAGTAGCTTCCCAGTTCCATATCCTCCGGCGGCGCATCTGCTTTATCCAGCGACTGTGCATAGGACAACATTTTTTCATTAGGTTTCGGCGTCATCACTTTTGCCGTGCAGCTCGCGGTCATCGCAGCCGGCAGAACAAAGTCTGCGTCCTGGTCATAATACATATCAACATAATAAGTTGGGTCGTAGGTCGAAAAGGTGAAGGTTTGCCCGGCCATCGGCTGCGGCTTCGCCAGCGGCAGAGTAAAAGAGAGTACCGCCTGATGACCGCTGCGCTCAAGGCCATAGCCATCGGGCCGATTATCAAACTTCACTCTCTCGCCGTTATGCCACAGCTCGCTGAAATAATGCTGGCCCAGTACGTTCGCCATCACTTCCGCCGCCAGCTTTTTCCAGATTTCGCTACCGGGTTTAGCATTGCCCGCATCATAGAGCAGATCGGCAGAGGTGATTTCATCCATTGTCCAGCGCATTTTAAAGCTGGTGAGCAGACCATTTTCCGCCACGGCTTCCGTTTGCAAACTGATGAAACTATGTGGATGCGCCGCCGCAGATAGCGATAAAAACATGAAAAACGCTGCGCTGACGCATTGTTTCACTCTATTCATCTGTTCCTCACGTGAAAAATTCTGTGAACTCCGCCAGCAATCCTGATGTAAAGACACGGAGCTACCCTGGTCACCTTTAATACATTAACTATTCTTAACGAAAACCCTAACTGGAACTAACCGGATGATGACAGTGATTGAACCACCACCGGTACTTTCCAGTCCACAGCGCCGTAGTCAGGTGCTCCTGATGTTTTATCTGCCCGGGCAGTCCGTCACGCCCGAATGGCTGGGTAGCCTCACTCAGGTAGATGAGGATACCGCCAGGCAGGACATCGCGGAGACGGGACGCGAAATTCAGCGTTATCACCGCCTGACCCTAGCTTCACAAGCGGACGGCAGCTATCGGATGGAAGGCGCCACGCTCGATCAACGTTTGTGCCTGCTGCACGGCCTGCGCCGGGGGCTACGCTTATGCCCGCATTTTATCAGCCACCATTTTACCCCGGCATTAAAAACGCAGCTTAAACAGCAGGGTATCGCACGTACGCTGTATGACGACACGAATCTTCAGGCTCTGGTGAATCGCTGCGCGCGAACGCTGAACCGACAGTTTGACTGCCGCGACGTACATTTTCTCCGTCTTTATTTACAGTATTGTTTGCTGCAGCACCACCTCGGCCAGAGTCCTTCTTTTACCCATGAGCAGCAGCGTTGGGCGCAGGCCGCCGCCGAGTTTACCCTCGCGGAAGAGATTGTCCGTCACTGGCAGCGTCGGGTGGCAGCGACGCCCCATGCCGGAGAACAGCTGTTTCTGGCCCTGCTGTTTATGCTGCTAAAAACCCCCGATCCTATCCGTGATGGGCACCAGCACGACCGGCGCCTGCATCTGGCCATCGCCAGATTGATTCACCGCTTCCAGGATCTGGCAGGCCGGCCGTTTAGCGATGAGCAGGGGCTGAGCGATCAGCTCTATATTCATCTCTCGCAGGCGTTACACCGCAGCGTCTTCGCCATCGGTATTGATAACGCGCTGCCGGAAGAGATTAGCCGTCTTTATCCCCGATTGATGCGAACGACTCAGGCAGCCTTAGAGGATTTTGAAGCCAGCTGGCAAATACGTTTTAGTCAGGAAGAAGTGGGGTTAATCGCGGTAATTTTCGGCGCATGGCTAATGCAAAAAAGCGATCTGCAGGAGAAACAGGTTGTTTTGCTTACCGATGATAACCCGGATCTTGAGCAAGCGCTGGAGCAGCAGCTGCGCGAATTAACCCTGCTGCCGCTTAACATTAAGTATTTGAGCGTGAGTAAGTTTCAGAAAGAAGGCGCGCCGAAGGAAGTCACGCTTATCGTCACTCCCTATACTACGGCGCTGCCGCTGTTTTCACCGCCGCTGTTTCATGCTGAAGAGGCGTTCAGCGAGCACCAGCGGCAGCAGATTTGCAAAATGCTGGAGACTTAAGACACCGCTTTTGGCCGCAGCACCAGCGCCGGTAAAGCCACCACAGCCATCACCCAGAAAACGCCCTGGTGCAGGTGCTGATAGAGGAAACCGGCAAAAACCGTCATCACCGCAATACTGCCGCCCATCGCGACCGCCGAGTAGACCGCCTGCAGGCGGATCACTTCGCTGCCCTGACGGGCGGCGATATAGCGCATCGCCGCCAGATGACAGACCGTAAAGGTGCCACAATGGAGAATCTGGGCGACGATAAGCCCCGGTAGCGCCGTGGTCCAGCCCATCAGCGTCCAGCGCACCACCCCGCACGCTGCGGAAAGCAGCAGCAGATCGCGAGCGCTGAATCGACGGAAGACTTTTTTGCTCAGCGCGAAAATCACCACTTCAGCTACCACGCCCAGCGACCACAAATAGCCGACGGCGGAGGCGGAATAGCCCGCTTCCTGCCAGTAAATAGCGCTGAATCCGTAGTAGGCGGCGTGCGCCCCCTGCAGCAAACAGACGCAGGCGAGAAAGCGCCAGCTCTGGCGCACCATCGTAAGCCAGGCCGCCATGCCAGCCGCTTCCTGGTGGCGCGATTCACCCTGCGGCTGCACCGAGGGCTTTAACAACATGCCTATCAGCATTGACGCTATGCCGATGCTGAGCATCACCAGAATCATCCGGTAGTCATACAGGCTAACCAGCTTACCGGTGAGCGCGGAACCTATCACAAAAGCAATCGACCCCCACAGACGCACGCGCCCGTAATCCATCGTTATCTGCTTTTGCCAGGTATTCGCCAGCGCGTCGGTCAGCGGCACCAGCGGCGAGAAAAAGAGGTTAAAGCCGACGATAATCACCATTAACCAGGCAACATGGTTACCCGCCCAAAAAGCGAGGGCAAAGAGCAGCGTCAGCAGAGCCAGAATACGCAGCGAAGAGATAAGCCGGGAGGGGTCGCTGACCCGTGGGGCAATCAGCAGGCTACCAAGAAAACGCGACACCAGGCCGGCGCCGAGCAGCATGCCTATCGTTTCCGGCGTCAGGCCAAGTCCGGAAAGCCACACGCTCCAGAAAGGCAGGAAGATACCGTAGCAAAAAAAGTAGGTGAAATAACTAAGCGCCAGCCAGCGCGTGGAGTGCAAGACCATGATTTCCTCCCGAATGGTGGCGACAGTCTGGCGATAAACCCCGGCAGGCGCAAGTGATGCGAAGTGGCTAAAAAGGCCTTTTTCCGTCTGATAGCGCAGGTGACGCGCCGCGGTTCTGGCGCCGGGCGTGGGAGTGTAAAGGCTGGTAGACCAGACATTCTGCCAGGCATAACCCTGAAGGTTTGCGTTAAAAGCGTGAAGCTCATCACAAGATACGACCATTGCCCACGGCAGCGCGGACGGGCATCCCCCAGCGGGCGGCCCGGCAAATGCAGGAGATTATCCCACGGCCGCGGCATGCTCTCTGGCGGTCTCGATAAAATCGGCCAGCGCCGCTTTGATGGTCCCTTTCTTCCACGCTATCAGCAGCGCAATGGTGGGCGCGTTGCCGGCGATAGGACGAAAAACCACCTGACCAGTATTAAAATGATTCATATAGCCGGGTATCAAAGTCACCCCGAGCCCCATGCCCACCAGATTCATGGTCACCAGAATATTGGTCGCCACCTGGACAATGCGCGGCTGGCTATTTTGCTGTTCTAACCACGCCTGGACGATCGGCGCCAGCGCGCCGGAGTACGCCGGATCGGTGCTGACAAAATCGACGCCATCCAGCTGGCTGGCGCTCACCTTCTCCGCTTTCGCCAAAGGATGATCTACCGGCAACACCACCACCAGCGGTTCATGGAGCAGTTCAAGGTAGTCAATTTCCGGGCTGTATATCGGGTGGCGCATCAGTCCAATATCCAGTTCGCCGCTGCGAATTTTATCTTCCTGCTCGGTGGTGATAAGACTGACCAGCTCAACCCGGGTATCCGGTTGTTTACGGCGAAACAAGGGCAGAACATCAGGCAGCAAATTCACCTCGGCAGAGGGAACAAAACCAATCGCCAGGTGATTGTCGTGCTGGTCGATTTTACGCGCACGCATTTTGGCATTCTCTGCCTGTTCAAGGATCGCCTTCGCATCCTGCAGAAAACACTCTCCCGCCGCCGTCAGCATCACCTTGCGTTTGTCACGCTCAAGCAGCAACACGCCAACGCACTGTTCAAGATCGCGGATTTGGCTGCTCAGCGAAGGCTGTGAGGTATGCAGTTTTTCCGCCGCGCGGGTGAAGTTTAGTTCCTGCGCCACCGCCACGAAGTAGCGCAGGTGCCTCAATTCCATCAACGCCTCCTTGTTATCGATAAAACATCTCAGCTGGTAGAAATTAACTATTTCACACATTGATAACCCACAAGCAACATAAGGATGACATAAAAAAGAGAAGGTCAATACCTCTTACCCCACAGGATTAAAAATATGACCACAGAAATGAAAACTGACGTCTATCAGCTGGTCGACCCGCAAAATGGTCGCGTCACCCCGCGGATCTATACCGACCCGGAAATTTATCAGCTTGAGCTGGAAAGGATCTTTGGCCGCTGCTGGCTGTTTCTGGCCCATGAAAGCCAGATCCCGAAAGCGGGAGATTTCTTTAACACTTACATGGGTGAAGATGCCGTGGTGGTGGTGCGCCAGAAGGATGGCAGTATCAAGGCCTTTTTAAACCAGTGCCGTCACCGCGCGATGCGCGTCAGCTACGCCGATTGCGGTAACACCCGCGCCTTTACCTGCCCCTATCACGGCTGGTCCTATGGCATAGACGGCGAGCTGATCGATGTCCCGCTTGAGCCGCGCGCCTATCCGCAGGGGCTATGTAAGTCCCACTGGGGGCTTAATGAAGTCCCGTGCGTGGAAAGCTACAAAGGCCTCATTTTCGCCAATTGGGATCCCTCCGCTCCTGCGCTGCGTGACTATCTGGGCGATATGGCCTGGTATCTGGACGGCGTCCTCGATCGTCGTGAAGGCGGGACCGAAATCGTCGGCGGCGTGCAGAAGTGGATCATCGACTGCAACTGGAAATTTCCCGCCGAGCAGTTCGCCAGCGATCAGTATCACGCTCTGTTCAGCCATGCCTCTGCGGTGCAGGTGCTGGGAGCGAAAGATGACGGTAGTGATAAGCGCCTGGGCGACGGTCAGACCGCCCGCCCGGTGTGGGAAACCGCCAAAGACGCGCTGCAGTTCGGCCAGGATGGGCACGGCTGTGGCTTCTTCTTTACCGAGCAACCGGATGCTAACGTCTGGGTCGACGGTGAGGTCTCCAGCTATTACCGCGACACTTTTGCAGAAGCCGAGCAGCGGCTGGGCACCGTGCGCGCCCTGCGCCTCGCGGGCCACAATAATATCTTCCCGACCCTCTCCTGGCTCAACGGCACCGCCACGCTGCGCGTCTGGCACCCGCGCGGACCGGATCGGGTTGAAGTCTGGGCATTCTGTCTTACCGATAAAGCCGCCTCCGATGAGGTCAAAGCGGCGTTTGAAAACAGCGCCACGCGCGCCTTTGGTCCAGCAGGTTTCCTCGAGCAGGATGACTCGGAAAACTGGTGTGAAATTCAAAAACTGCTGAAAGGCCACCGGGCGCGTCACACCGACCTGTGCCTGGAGATGGGATTAGGTCAGGAAAAACGCCGCACTGACGGCATTCCGGGGATAACCAACTATATCTTCTCGGAAACTGCCGCCCGCGGTATGTACCAGCGCTGGGCCGACCTGTTAAGCAGTGAAACGTGGCAGGAAGTGCAGGAAAAAACCGCCGCTTACCAGCAGGAGGTGATGAAATGAGCGCTTTAGTCTCCCCTGAACTGCACTACCGCATCAGCCAGTTCCTCTATGAGGAGGCGCGTCTGCTGGACGACTGGCAGTTTCGCGACTGGCTGGCGCTGTTGGACGACGGGATCCGCTACACCATGCGCACCACCGTCAACGCTCAGACCCGCGACCGCCGAAAAGGGGTACAACCGCCGACCACCTGGCTCTTCAACGATAACAAAGATCAGCTTGAGCGTCGCATCGCCCGTCTGGAAACCGGCATGGCGTGGGCCGAGGAACCGCCCTCCCGCACCCGCCATCTGATCGGCAACCTGCAGATCGGCGAAACCGGGCAACCGGATCTGTTCGCCGTACGCCTTAACTATCTCCTTTATCGCGCGCAAAAGGAACGCGACGAGATCTGTTACGTCGGAACGCGGCGGGACACCGTCCGTCGTCTGCCTGACGGCGAGTGGCGTCTGGCGGCACGAGATATCGTGCTCGATCAGGCCGTGATCGCCTCCCACAACCTGAGCGTACTCTTCTGATGAATCGTATATTCGCCTGCTCCACCACGGAGCTACCGGAGGGAGAAGCCCTCCGCCTGGACACCTCTCCCGTCATTGCCCTGTTCCATATTGGCGGGGCGTTTTATGCCCTTAACGATCGCTGCAGCCATGGCAACGCGTCGATGTCCGAAGGCTATCTGGAAGACGACGCGACGGTGGAGTGTCCGCTGCATGCCGCCAGTTTCTGCCTGAAAACCGGTAAAGCGCTATGCCTGCCCGCCACCGACCCGCTAACCACCTATGCAGTGCACGTGGAAGGCGGCGATGTGTTTATCGATATACCTGAGGAGGCCTGATGAGCGATTTACGTGATAACGTCGTGTTGATTACCGGCGGCGGCTCCGGCCTGGGCCTGGCGCTGATCGAACGCTTTATTGACGAAGGGGCGAAGGTCGCGACCCTCGAACTGTCGAACGCAAAAGTCACCAGCCTGCGCCAGCGCTTTGGTGAGCAGGTGCTGGCAGTGGAAGGCAACGTGACCCGCTACGCCGATTATCAGAAGGCCGTGGATCGGCTCCTCACAACCTTTGGCAGACTGGACTGTTTTATCGGCAACGCCGGCATCTGGGATCATAACGCCTCCCTGATGGATACCCCGGCCGGGGCGCTGGAGAGCGGCTTCCATGAGCTGTTCAACGTCAACGTACTGGGCTATCTGCTCGGCGCTAAGGCCTGCGCCCCGGCATTAATCGCCAGCGAAGGCAGCATTATTCTGACTCTCTCTAACGCGGCCTGGTATCCGGGCGGCGGCGGCCCGCTCTACACCGCCAGCAAACATGCGGCGACCGGCTTAATACGCCAGCTGGCCTACGAGCTGGCGCCGAAGGTGCGGGTCAACGGCGTCGGCCCCTGCGGTATGGCGACCGATCTGCGCGGCCCGCAGGCGCTGGGGCAAAGCGACACCGCGATAATGCAGTCCCTGACGGCGGAGAAGATCGCCGCCATTCTGCCGCTGCAGTTTTTCCCGGAACCGGCCGATTTCACCGGCCCGTACGTCATGCTGGCCTCCCGACGCAACAATCGGACGCTGAGTGGGGTCATGATCAACGCTGATGGTGGTCTGGGGATCCGCGGGATCCGCCATGTGGCCGCCGGGCTGGACCTTTAAGGAGTCATGATGAGCGAACCGATGATTGCCATTATTGGCGGCGGACAAGCCGGAGCGATGGCCGCAGCCGCCCTTCGCCAGCAGGGTTACCATGGCTCCTTGCACCTGTTTTCTGATGAATCCTGTTTACCGTATGAGCGTCCGCCGCTGTCGAAAGCGATGCTGCTGGACGCAACTCCTCAGCTACAGCCGGTGCTACCTGCCAGCTGGTGGCAGGACAACCACGTCGAGTTACATCTCGGTGTGGCGCTGCGTGATATCGATCGCCAGGCGCAGAGCCTGACGCTGGCGGACAATCGCATCTTTCACTGGACGCAGCTGCTACTGGCGACCGGCGCCGCCGCCAGGCCACTGCCGCTGCTCGACGCGCTTGGGGAACGCTGCCTGACCCTGCGTCACGCCGGTGACGCTATGCGGCTGCGCGCGGCGCTGCAGCCCGGGAGCGCTGTGGTCATCGTCGGCGCAGGCACCATCGGCCTTGAGCTGGCCGCCAGCGCTATTCAGCGCGGCTGTCGCGTCACGGTGGTGGAGCAGGCGCCGACGGTAATGGGTCGCAACGCCCCATGGCCGGTCCGCGACTACCTGCTGGCCCGCCATCGCCAGGCCGGAGTAAGGGTGCTGCTGAACAGCGTCATTGAACAGGCGGAACCGGGAACGCCTCTCACCCTGACCTTACAGAGCGGAGAAACCCTGCACGCCGATACGGTGGTGTATGGCATTGGTATCGTGGCTAACGATACCCTCGCCCGCCGCGCCGGGCTGGAAACCGCCAACGGTATCGTCGTGGATGCCGATTGCAGAACCTCAGACCCGGCTATTTTCGCCGCCGGCGATGTGACGCTGACGCGGCAGACGGACGGTTCGCTGGCGCGCGTCGAGAGCTGGGAAAACGCCAATGTTCAGGCTCAGATTGCCGCCGCGGCCATGCTTGGCAGGCCACGGCCTGCCGGGGCTCCGGGATGGTTCTGGACCGATCAGTACCTGGATAACCTGCAGTTTATTGGCGATATGCACGGTGAAAAGTGGTGGTGTCGGGGAACGCCAGCCGATCGCAAAGCGATCTGGTTTCAGCTGCGCGATGGCGCGTTAACCGGTGCGGTTGCCCTCAATCACGGCCGCGAGATCCGCACGCTACGTAAGCTTATCCAGAGTGGTCAACTGGTGAGCGCCGAGGCGCTGTGCAATGAAGCAATACCCTTAAAAACGCGGTAATCCTGCTACTCAGCGGGCCGGAGGATGATGCTAGAACTAACGTGGCGGGAAGCAAAATTGTGTATTACGTTTAAATCACACGTCTCTCATAACGAGCTGATCATGAACACACTACGCTATTTTGATTTTGGTTCCTCCCGCGCCCTGCTGCTATTGATTGCACGTATCGCAGTCGTGGTGCTGTTTATACTTTTTGGCTATCCCAAACTGCTCGGCTTTAGCGGTACGGTGCAGTATATGGCCTCCTCCGGTGCGCCAATGCCAACGCTGGCGGCCGTTATTGCCGTCATTATGGAAGTTCCTGCGGCGATACTGATTGTGCTGGGCTTTTTTACCCGCCCGCTGGCGGTGATCTTTATTTTCTATACCCTGGGTACGGCGGTGATTGGCCATCACTACTGGGATATGACCGGCGATGCGGTATTGCCGAATATGATTAACTTCTGGAAAAACGTCAGCATCGCCGGCGCCTTCCTGCTGCTGGCGATAACCGGACCGGGCGCCATCTCGCTAGACCGTCGGTAATCCGCAGAGACAAAAAAAGGCCGCAATCGCGGCCTTTTTTATCTTAGTGAGGCAATATTACGCGTAAACCGGGAAGCGCGCGCAGATATCCAGCACTTTACCCTTCACGCGCTCAATGACCGCTTCGTCATTGATGTTGTCCAGCACGTCGCACATCCAGCCGGCCAGCTCTTTCACTTCCGCTTCTTTAAAGCCGCGGCGGGTTACTGCCGGAGAACCGATACGGATACCGGAAGTCACAAACGGGCTCTTCGGATCGTTCGGTACGCTGTTTTTGTTGACGGTGATGTTGGCACGGCCCAGAGCGGCGTCCGCTTCTTTACCGGTCAGGTTTTTATCCACCAGATCCAGCAGGAACAGGTGGTTCTCAGTGCCGCCGGAAACCACTTTATAACCGCGGTTCAGGAACACTTCGACCATCGCTTTGGCGTTTTTCGCAACCTGCTGCTGGTAAACCTTGAACTCTGGCTCCATCGCTTCTTTCAGCGCCACCGCTTTTGCCGCGATAACGTGCATCAGCGGGCCGCCCTGCGCGCTCGGGAATACGGCAGAGTTCAGTTTCTTGTACAGCTCTTCGCTACCGCCTTTCGCCAGGATCAGGCCGCCGCGCGGGCCCGCCAGGGTCTTATGGGTAGTGGTAGTCACAACGTGAGCATGCGGAACCGGGTTCGGGTACACGCCAGCGGCAATCAGGCCAGCAACGTGGGCCATGTCGACGAACAGGTATGCGCCAATGCTGTCAGCGATTTCACGCATTTTTGCCCAGTCAACAATACCGGAGTAGGCAGAGAAACCACCGATGATCATTTTCGGTTTATGTTCCTGAGCCTGCTTCGCCATGTCTTCGTAGTCAATTTTACCGGACTCATCAATACCGTAAGGAATGATGTTGTACAGTTTGCCTGAGAAGTTAACCGGAGAGCCGTGAGTCAGGTGGCCGCCCTGCGCCAGGTTCATACCCAGTACGGTATCGCCCGGTTGCAGCAGAGCGGTATAGACCGCGAAGTTAGCCTGGGAGCCGGAGTGCGGCTGCACGTTCGCGTAGTCAGCGCCAAACAGCTCTTTCGCGCGATCAATAGCCAGCTGCTCTACGATATCGACGTATTCACAGCCGCCGTAGTAACGCTTGCCCGGATATCCTTCAGCATATTTGTTGGTCAGCTGAGAGCCCTGCGCCTGCATTACGCGCGGGCTGGTGTAGTTTTCGGAGGCGATCAGTTCGATGTGCTCTTCCTGACGTACTTTTTCTTGCTCCATAGCCTGCCATAGTTCGGCATCATAATCGGCAATGTTCATTTCACGCTTTAACATCCGCATCTCCTGACTCAGCTAACAATAGAATTTCGGCCTTAAAAGGCGGTCCATTTGGACAACGGCCCACAGTATAACTGAATCATTCTGTGATAACAGGTCTTGACAAAGGAAATTACGCAAACGATTGGCTCCGCATTACACAAGGCTTTGAGCAATAAAGCACCTTCGATTACCAGCGGATTTCTTTTCAGGTTTGTGATGCAAAAAATTCATCTTGTAACCACCACAAGCGAAGTATTAAAGAACCATTTACAAAGCAGGGTTATTTTTATAAGATGCATTTAAAATACATCATTAAGATAACATACAAGGAAGCCGCCATGCTCGACGCGCAAACCATCACTACGGTGAAAGCCACCATTCCCCTGCTGGTTGAAACGGGCCCGAAACTGACCGCCCATTTTTACGACCGCATGTTTGCTCATAATCCGGAACTCAAAGAAATCTTTAATATGAGCAACCAGCGCAATGGCGATCAGCGGGAGGCGCTGTTCAACGCTATTGCCGCCTACGCCAGTAACCTGGAGAACCTGCCTACCCTGCTGCCGGCAGTTGAAAAAATCGCCCAGAAACACACCAGCTTCCAGATCCAGCCGGAACAGTACAACATTGTCGGTACCCACCTGTTGGCGACTCTGGACGAGTTGTTCAGTCCGGGCCAGGAAGTGCTGGATGCCTGGGGAAAGGCCTATGGCGTGCTGGCTGACGTCTTTATTAAACGTGAAGCGCAAATCTACAGCGAAAGCGCCAGCAAAACCGGCGGCTGGGAAGGTACCCGTGCGTTCCGCATCGTCAGGAAAACGCCGCGCAGTGCGCTCATTACCAGCTTCGAGTTTGAACCGGTAGACGGCGGCGCGGTAGCTGACTATCACCCGGGTCAATATCTCGCCGTCTGGCTGAAGCCGGAAGGTTTTCCGCATCAGGAAATTCGCCAGTACTCTCTGACCCGTAAGCCCGATGGCAAAGGCTATCGTATCGCGGTTAAGCGTGAAAACGGCGGTCAGGTCTCAAACTGGCTGCATCATTCAGCGAAAGAAGGCGACGTTATTTATCTGGCCGCACCGGCAGGCGATTTCTTCCTCAACGTCGAACCACAAACGCCGGTCACGCTGCTTTCCGGCGGCGTCGGCCAGACGCCGATGCTGGCGATGCTGGATGTACTGGCAAAAGCGCAGCATCCGGCGCAGGTAAACTGGTTCCATGCGGCAGAAAACGGCGACGTACACGCCTTCGCAGATGAAGTTAAGGCGCTGGGTGAAGCCCTGCCGAAATTTACTTCTCACGTCTGGTACCGCAGCCCGAGCGAAGCGGACCGTGAATCCGGCGCGTTTAACAGCGAAGGTTTGCTGGATTTATCGGCCCTGGCCGACCAGATTCGCGACCCGCAGATGCAGTTCTATCTGTGTGGCCCGGTGGCGTTTATGCAGTTTGCCGCGAAGCAGCTGGTAGAGCTGGGAGTGAACAGCGAGAACATTCATTACGAGTGCTTCGGCCCGCATAAGGTGCTGTAACCGAAGAGACGGATGCAGGCGGCCCGAAAGTTGCCGGGCCGCCATCCATTTGCAGCTTAAATCGCCGCGTCATCTTCTTCGCCGGTACGGATACGGATCACGCGCGCGACATCGAAAACAAAAATTTTCCCGTCGCCGATTTTGCCGGTCTGCGCCGTACGGATAATAGTATCCACGCAGGTGTCGACGATATCATCGGTAACGACAATTTCGATTTTCACTTTCGGCAGAAAATCCACCATGTACTCCGCGCCGCGATACAGCTCGGTATGCCCCTTCTGACGGCCAAAGCCTTTCACTTCCGTTACCGTCATCCCGGTGATGCCGACTTCGGCCAGCGCTTCACGCACGTCATCCAGTTTGAAAGGTTTAATAATTGCATCAATCTTTTTCATGGTGTTCCTGTCTTAGTCGCGTAACCGGTTGCTAACCGTATCATAACTTGCGTGATGATGCCGAGCTACTCTTTAAAGTCGGCTGCATCCAGCTCGTGGCGCGACAACAGCTTATAAAATTCGGTGCGATTGCGCCCCGCCATCCGCGCCGCATGCGTCACGTTGCCCTTAGTAATCTGCAGCAGCTTGCGCAGGTAATTTAGCTCAAACTGATTCCTCGCCTCGACAAACGTCGGCAGGGCGGTGTTTTCGCCTTCCAGCGCCTGCTCCACCAGCGCGTCGCTAATCACCGGCGATGAAGTCAGCGCCACGCACTGCTCGATAACGTTCACCAGCTGGCGCACGTTACCCGGCCATTTGGCGGCCATCAGACGCTTCATCGCATCCGTTGAGAAAGCGCGGACAAAGGGTTTGTGGCGATCGGCAGACTGGCGCAGCAGGTGGTTAGCCAACAGCGGGATATCTTCCGTACGCTCGCCCAGCGGCGGGATTTTCAGACCTACCACATTCAGACGGTAAAACAGATCTTCGCGAAACTCGCCGCGCGCCATGGCCTTCGGCAGGTCGCGATGGGTGGCAGAAATAATCCGTACATCAATGTCGATATCGCGGTTGCTGCCCAGCGGGCGAACTTTACGCTCCTGAAGAACGCGCAGCAGTTTTACCTGTAACGCCACCGGCATATCGCCGATTTCATCGAGAAACAACGTCCCGCCTTCAGCGGCCTGAAAAAGTCCTTCACGGTTGCTGACCGCACCGGTAAAAGCGCCACGCGCGTGACCAAACAGCTCCGATTCCAGCAGCTGTTCGGGGAGCGCGCCGCAGTTAATGGCGATAAATGGTTTATCGCGACGCGGGCTGGCATTATGGATAGCCTGAGCGACAATCTCTTTCCCGGTCCCGCTCTGGCCGTTAATCAGCACGCTGACGTCCGATTGCGCCACCATTCCGGCCTGCTCCAGCAGGCGCTCCATCAGCGGACTGCGGGTGACAATCGCCCGCCGCCAGCTCTCATCGGTTGTCGGCGCGCTCTGCTCCAGAGCGTCATCAATCGCCTTATACAGGGCGTCTTTATCTACCGGCTTGGTCAGAAAACTAAACACGCCCTGCTGCGTTGCCGCGACGGCATCCGGAATGGAGCCATGTGCGGTCAGGATAATCACCGGCATTCCCGGCTGCACCTTCTGGATTTCACTGAACAGCTGCAGGCCATCCATCTCGTCCATCCGCAGATCGCTGACCACCAGATCCACTTTGTCACGGCCCAGCGTGCGCAGCGCTTCCGGCCCGCTCTCTGCGGTCAGCACGCTGTATCCTTCGCTGACAAGGCGCATGCCCAGCAGCTTCAGCAGCCCCGGATCGTCATCCACCAGAAGCAGGCGGGCGGGTTTACGGATCGTCATGAACCACCTCCGGGACTTTATCGCTGCCGTGCCCGGCATCGGAGCTGAAATTCCCGCCGGGTTTACGGCTGGAGAGCTGGCGTTCGATGTCGGTAAGATTCTCCAGCTTGCGGGTCGTCAGTTCCAGCTGGCTGCGTAACTCGATTTCCTGCTGGCGCAACGTCTCCAGCTCCGCGTCGCTGGACTGCTGCAGTCTGGCGTAGCGGGAACGCTCGTCAATCAGCTGCAGCTGCCGGCTCTGGGCATCGCGCCAGAGCTGATAGAGCGGACGCACCTGTACGGCGATTTGCGCACTAAAGGTATCGAGACTGGCTACCAGCTCCCGACGCTCGTTGGGCGTGATTTTGGCATCAGCCAGTAAAATGCCGCGCTTAAAGGCGTCCTGCCAGCTGTCGGCATTGTGCTGGCGAGCCTCCGCACGCGCCTGTACCGGAGCCAGACGATCCGCGCAGTCAATTCCCCGCAGCCAGTAAAGCGGATTTTTATCGCTGGCCTCGCTTTGCAGATTCCAGATATCGGCGCACTCGACCGAAAGAAAATCGGCGACCTGATGCTGCGGTAGCGCGGAGAGCGTTTTGCCATCCGCGGCGTGTGGTGATGTGGAGGCGGAACATCCCGCCAGCGCCAGGCATAAAATGCCTGACAGCAGCCATCCCTTCAGGGGACGGACAAATGCGAAGAAGTGGGACATATTCACCCGATAGTTATACGTTATTTTTTCCCGGACTCGGCGACGGGAAGCGTGATACGAAAACAGATAAGCCCTGATTTATCATCAATCAGACTCAGCTCGCCCTGCATTTGCCGTACACAGTCGCGGGCAATGCTTAGTCCCAGACCGCTACCTTTAACCGCCCCTTTACGCTGGTGGCTTCCCTGATAAAAAGGCTCAAAAATCATATTTCTCTCTGCGGGCGGGATCGGCTCACCATCGTTAGAGACCTCAATGCGCACCTGCTCGCCGTGCCGATAGCTATGGATTCGAATGTTACCGGATTCAGCACCATAGTGCACCGCATTGGAGTAGAGATTATCCAGCACGCTCACCAACAGCGCGGGCTCCGCCTCGCAAAAACGCTCGCTGAGCAGTAGTTCAGTATGCATCAGTTTAGCTCTTGCCGGCAGGCTATGGGCGGAAACCACGTTTTCCACCAGTTCGACCAGGTTGACCGTCTCGCGCGCAATCGGGCCATCGGCCTGTTTGCGGTTATAGTCCAGCAGCTGCTCAATCAGCTTTTGCAGGTTGCGGCTGCTGTTGTCCAGAATTTCAACGATCTCCTGCTGTTCTGGCGTCAGCGGCCCGGCTACCCGATCAGCAAGCAGCTCCGTTCCTTCGCGCATGCTGGCCAGCGGGGTTTTCAGCTCATGGGAGAGATGGCGCAGGAACTGATGACGCTGGGACTCCAGCCATGCAAGGCGTTCGCTCAGCCAGATGATACGTTTGCCGACCGAACGCAGTTCGCGCGGACCGGTAAACAGCGCGGCATCGTCCAGCGATTTCCCCTCGCCCAGCCGGTTGATCATTCTTTCAATGCCCTTTACCGGGCCGATAATCATGCGGGTGAACAGCAGCACCAGCGCCAGGCTGAGCAAAAACAGCACTAACGCCTGCCAGCCAAAGAACTGGCCACGCTCGGCGATTTCCTGCTGCAGCTGCTGACCGCGCGAATAGACTACCGTTCGGGTCGCCTGCACCAGGTCGCTATTCGCCGAGGCAAAAGCTTCCAGTCTGGTCGCTGATTTCGCCGCCGGACCGCTATTTGTACAATGCAGTTCGGCCAGATCGTCGAGATCCTGACGCAGCGCCTGCCAGATTTTCTCATCAGGCAGTACGCCCGCGTGGGCTTCGAGCATTTCACTGTAACGCTGGCGCTGATTCTGGTAGACCCGCGCCAGCGTGGGGTCGTCCAGAACGCAATACTGTCGATAGCTGCGCTCCATCTCCAGCGACGCGTTTATCATCGCTTCGCTGCGGCGGGCATCAATGAGGGTGGTACGGTTAATATGCGCTGCCTGAGCGCTGAGCGCATTGAGGCTTTGCCACGCCTGCCACGCCAGCACCAGCAGCGGGAGCAGGATCAGCACAAAGGATAGCGTAACCAACTGGCGCAGCGAACGAGGAAAAAGAGAAAGTCGCTTCAAGGGTAGTGTCTCAATCATTAGCCCATGACGATGCTAACTGAGGACGCAATAAACATCTACGCCAGAAATAATAAAGCCAGGCTACTTTGAGCCTGGCTTTATTCAGAAATGAGGCGGTGCCTTACTCGACGTTTCGCCCGATGGCTGATAAAGCTGAGCTGTTATCAGGAGTTGGACGGCAGGCACCTGTTTGTGCGTCATTCGAAGTTTATGTAGCGCTTCCCGAAGGGGCTGACATAAGAAGGTGAATGAGCCACTGCCTGTAATTATGCACGAACTATGCCATAATACAAAATAATTTATTAACCAATTGAAATATAAATGTTTTAAACCATTATATTGCTTTGATGATTGCGATCGTTTTTTGCCCGGAGTGTCGTTAATTAGCAACACCAGATGAATGATGTATTTATATCAATTCAAATCAATAAGTTATATGTCTCCATTTGGAGACACTGCTTTAACGCATTTGTCGGCGATCCCCGACACCATTTACCGATGAGCATCACAAACAAAAAAGCCTCCTGCCAGGCAGGAGGCTCAACACGACTGATAAACGGGTTAGCCCAGCTGTTTGCGCGCGTTGCGGAAAATACGCATCCACGGGCTGTCTTCGCCCCAGTTTTCCGGGTGCCAGGAGTTCGATACGGTTCGGAAAACGCGCTCCGGATGCGGCATCATGATAGTCGCACGCCCGCTTTCGCTGGTTACCGCGGTGATACCGTTCGGCGAACCGTTCGGGTTAGCCGGGTAGTTTTCCGTGACCTTACCGAAGTTATCGACGAAGCGCAGCGCCACCAGGCCTTTACTCTCAAGCTGCGCAAGATGCGCGCCGTCGCGGACTTCCACCTGGCCTTCACCGTGAGATACGGCAATCGGCATCATCGAACCTACCATTCCCTGCAGCAGCAGAGACGGGCTTTGAGTGACTTCAACCAGGCTGAAGCGCGCTTCAAAGCGGTCCGACTGGTTACGCACAAAGCGCGGCCACAGGTCGCTTCCCGGGATCAGCTCGCGCAGATTAGACATCATCTGGCAACCGTTGCACACGCCCAGCGCCAGGGTCTGCGGACGATGGAAGAAGGTGGCAAACTCGTCGCGAACGCGCTCATTGAACAGGATCGATTTCGCCCAGCCCTCACCTGCACCTAAAACGTCACCGTAAGAGAAGCCGCCGCAGGCTACCAGCGCGTGGAAATCAGCAAGACCGGTACGGCCCGCCAGCAGATCGCTCATATGCACGTCGATGGCATCAAAGCCGGCACGATGGAACGCCGCCGCCATTTCAACGTGAGAGTTTACGCCCTGCTCGCGCAAAACTGCGACCTTAGGACGCGCGCCGGTGGCAATATAAGGCGCAGCGATATCCTCATTGATATCAAAGGAGAGCTTCACGTTGAGGCCCGGATCGGCATCGTTGGCTTTCGCGTTGTGCTCCTGGTCAGCGCATTCCGGGTTATCGCGCAGACGCTGCATCTGCCAGGTGGTTTCCGCCCACCACATACGCAGCGTGGTACGGCTTTCGCTGAATACCGGATGACCGTCGGCCTCGATGACGAAGCGATCGCTCGCCGTAGCCTGGCCAAGATAGTGAACGCAATCCGCCAGGCCATGAGCAGCCAACGTGGCTTCCACCGCCTGACGATCGGCGGCACGAACCTGAATCACGCCGCCAAGCTCTTCGTTAAACAGCGCGGCCAGGCGATCCTCGCCGAGCGCCGCGATATCAACGTTGACGCCGCAGTGACCGGCAAAGGCCATTTCGGCCAGCGTCACCAGCAGGCCGCCGTCAGAGCGGTCATGCCAGGCCAGCAGCTTACCTTCAGCCACCAGCGCCTGCATCGCGTCCCAGAAGCCTTTCAGCTGAGCAACATCGCGAACGTCGGCGGTGACATCGCCAAGCTGGCGGTAAACCTGCGCCAGCGCGGTCACGCCCAGCGCATTGTTGCCCTTGCCTAAATCAATCAGCAGCAGGGCGTTATCTTCGGTGGAGAGCTGCGGAGTTACGGTGCGGCGCACATCCTCCACACGGGCAAAAGCGGAAATCACCAGCGACAGCGGAGAAGTCATCTCGCGCTGTTCAGTACCTTCCTGCCAGCGGGTTTTCATCGACATAGAGTCTTTGCCCACCGGAATAGTCAGTCCCAGAGCCGGACACAGCTCTTCGCCAACCGCTTTTACCGCTTCATATAAACCGGCGTCTTCGCCCGGGTGACCGGCTGCGGCCATCCAGTTTGCCGACAGCTTGACGCGATTGAGCGCGCCAATCTGCGTCGCCGCAAGGTTGGTCAGCGCCTCGCCGACCGCCAGACGGGCAGAAGCAGCAAAGTCCAGCAGCGCGACCGGCGCACGTTCACCAATTGACATTGCTTCGCCGTAGTAGCTATCGAGGCTGGCGGTTGTCACCGCGCAGTTAGCCACCGGGACCTGCCACGGACCTACCATCTGATCGCGCGCCACCATACCGGTGACTGTACGGTCGCCGATGGTGACGAGGAAAGTTTTCTCCGCGACCGTCGGCAGGTGCAGCACGCGATTTACCGCGTCGGCAATAGTGATTTCCTGGCGTACCAGACTCTGGCCCTGGGCTTTCTGAGTCTGCACATCGCGGGTCATTTTTGGCGTTTTGCCCAGCAGCACATCAAGCGGCAGGTCAATCGGTCGATTGTCAAAATGGCTATCGTCGAGGCTCAGATGCAGCTCTTCGGTGGCCTCACCAATGACCGCGTACGGCGCGCGTTCGCGGCGGCACAGCTCATCAAACAGCGGTAGCTGTTCCGGCGCGACCGCCAGAACATAGCGTTCCTGGGATTCGTTACACCAGATTTCCAGCGGACTCATGCCCGGCTCATCGCTGAGAATATCGCGCAGCTGGAATTTACCGCCGCGCCCGCCGTCGCTGACCAGCTCCGGCATGGCGTTCGATAAACCGCCCGCGCCGACGTCGTGGATAAAGAGAATCGGGTTAGCCTCGCCCAGCTGCCAGCAGCGGTCGATAACTTCCTGGCAACGACGTTCCATCTCCGGGTTGTCGCGCTGTACGGATGCAAAATCCAGATCGGCGTCAGACTGGCCGGACGCCATTGAAGAGGCCGCCCCGCCGCCGAGACCGATGTTCATTGCCGGTCCGCCGAGAACAATCAGCTTCGCGCCGACAACAATCTCGCCCTTCTGCACGTGTTCGCCGCGGATGTTACCGATACCGCCCGCCAGCATAATAGGCTTGTGATAGCCGCGCAGCTCTTCGCCGTTGTGGCTGGTCACCTTCTCTTCATAAGTACGGAAATAGCCGTTCAGCGCCGGACGGCCAAATTCGTTGTTAAACGCCGCGCCGCCCAGCGGACCTTCGGTCATGATATCCAGCGCGGTTACGATACGCTCAGGCTTGCCGAAATCCTCTTCCCACGGCTGTTCAAATCCCGGAATACGCAGGTTGGAAACCGAGAAGCCCACCAGACCGGCTTTTGGCTTCGCGCCGCGTCCGGTGGCGCCTTCATCGCGAATTTCGCCGCCAGAACCGGTCGCCGCGCCCGGCCATGGAGAAATAGCCGTCGGGTGGTTATGGGTCTCGACCTTCATCAGAATATGCGCATCTTCCTGGTGGAAGTCGTAGCGGCCGGTTTCGTGATCGGCAAAGTAACGACCAACGGCCGAACCTTCCATGACCGCGGCGTTATCTTTATAGGCAGACAGCACATACTCCGGGGTTTTCTCGAAGGTGTTCTTGATCATTTTGAACAGCGACTTTGGCTGTTTTTCGCCATCAATGACCCAGTCGGCGTTAAAAATTTTGTGTCGGCAGTGCTCAGAGTTGGCCTGCGCAAACATGTAAAGTTCGATATCATTTGGATTGCGTCCCAGCTTCTGGAAGGCATCCTGCAGATAGTCGATTTCGTCATCCGCCAGCGCCAGCCCCAGACGAAGGTTGGCGTCAATCAGCGCCTGACGCCCCAGGCCCAATAGATCAACGCTGGTTACCGGAGTTGGCTGATGATGGGCGAAAAGTTTCTCTCCCTCGTCCAACGCGCCAAACACGCTTTCCATCATCCGGTCATGCAGTTCAGCCGCCACCAGCGACCATTGTTCATCGTTCAGGCTGCTCGCTTCAACGTAATACGCGACGCCGCGCTCCAGACGCACCACCTGAGACAGGCCGCAGTTATGGGCGATGTCGGTAGCTTTAGAAGACCAGGGAGAGATAGTGCCGGGACGAGGAGTGACGAGCAGTAGCTTACCGGTTGGGGTATGGCTGCTTAAGTTCGGACCATACTTGAGCAACCTTGCCAGATTCTCGCGATCGTCGCCGCTGAGCGGGGCGCTAAGGTCGGCAAAATGAACGTACTCGGCATATATCGTGCTTACCGGAAGGTTGGCCGCCTGGAAACGTGCCAGCAGTTTATTGATACGGAATGCCGACAGTGCAGGTGAACCACGCAAAATTTCCATCATAAGTCTCTCGTCTTCGAAGCTTTCATGGTGAGCCAGGGGGGAAACGGGCGCCATTATAGTGAATCCTGTGCCCCGACGAAACCGTTTGCGTATAAATAAAATGATTGCCAGGGTTTATCAATTAATGTGACTCATCTCGCTAATAAGTTGCCAACTGACGCATTCTTAAGCAAAATGCCGCTCATTCAACAACAACCATTAACTTTTTCCGGTCATAGTCTGCTGAGGAACACCAAGCTGCAGAAGATTAACTATCTGAAAAAATTAAAGATTAATTATCTGCTCATCGGCATTGTTACCCTCCTGCTGGCGGCTGCCCTGTGGCCGTCTATCCCGTGGACGGGGAAACCAGAAAACCGCGTTGCGGGGATCATGGCGCGCGGAGAGCTGCGCGTCAGTACGATTAATTCGCCAATGACCTTCGCGACCATCAATGACAAAACCTACGGTTTTGATTATGAGCTGGCGCAGCAGTTTGCCGACTACCTCGGCGTAGAGCTAAAAGTCACCGTCAGGCAGAATATCAGCCAGCTGTTCGACGACCTTGATGAAGGTAAAGCCGACATGCTGGCAGCCGGTCTGGTCTACAACTCCGAGCGGGTGAAAAACTATCAGGTTGGGCCAACCTACTATTCCGTTTCACAACAGCTGGTTTATCGTAAGGGCAGCCTGCGTCCGCGTACCCTGGCAAACCTTACTGCCGAACAGCTGGCCATCGCTCCCGGCCACGTGGCGGTAAACGATCTGCAAACCTTGAAAGAACAAAAATATCCCGACCTCGACTGGCGCGTGGACGAAAAACGCGGAACGACAGCGCTGATGCAGGCGGTTATCGACGGCAAGCTCGACTATACCGTCGCCGATTCCGTCGCCATCAGTCTGTTTCAGCGCGTTCATCCTGAACTCGCCGTCGCGCTTGATATCAGCGACGAACAGCCGGTCACCTGGTTTAGCAAAAAAGGCGAGGATAATTCTCTGTCGGCGGCGATGCTCGATTTCTTCAATAACATTAATGAAGACGGCACCCTGGCGAGGCTCGAGGAGAAATATTTAGGCCACGGTAACGATTTTGATTATGTGGATACCCGTACCTTCCTGCGCGCTGTGGAAAGCACTCTCCCGGACCTGCAGCCGATGTTTGAAAAATATGCCAGACAGATAGACTGGCGACTGCTGGCGGCTATTTCGTGGCAGGAATCACACTGGGATCCGCAGGCCACCTCCCCGACAGGCGTTCGCGGAATTATGATGCTAACCCGTAACACCGCTCAAAGCCTGGGCCTGACCGACCGCACCGACGCCGAGCAAAGCATTGACGGCGGTATGCGTTATTTACAGGATATGATGAGCAAAGTACCGGAGTCGGTCCCTCAGGACGAGCGAATCTGGTTCGCGCTGGCGGCTTATAATATGGGCTACGCGCATATGCTTGACGCGATAGCCTTGACGAAAAAGCAGAAAGGCAACCCGAACAGCTGGGCCGATGTGAAGCAGCGTCTGCCGCTGCTAAGCCAGAAAAACTACTACAGCCGTCTAAAATACGGTTTCGCGCGCGGGCATGAAGCCTACGCCTACGTCGAAAACATCCGTAAATATCATATCAGCCTCGTGGGTTATCTTTCTGAAAAAGAGCGAAAAGATGCCCAGATAGCCGCTTTAGGCGAACACTATCCGGCGGTCATGCCGGATGAGCTGGATAGAGCAGAACAGTACGCCATGCCCTATTTCACCTTTCGCGCCGAAAAGCTGGTTGATAACGCGAAATTGAAAATTCCGGGCTCAGAACACTAACCTTCAGCTTGCCGGTTGGCTCTCTTCAGCGCTTTTTTCTCTTCGCGCCGCCAGCGAAAGAAATCACTTAGCATACCGGAACAGGTCTCAGCCATAATGCCTTCCGTTATCTCTACCCGATGGTTCATCCCCGGATGGTGCAGCACATCGATAAGCGATCCGGCGGCTCCGGTTTTCGCATCTCTGGCGCCGAATACCAGGCGGGAAATACGGCTGTGCACCATCGCACCGGCGCACATCACGCAGGGTTCGAGGGTAACATACAGCGTTGCGTCAATCAGGCGGTAGTTCTGCAGCACCAGCCCGCCCTGACGCAGCGCCATAATCTCCGCGTGTGCGGTGGGATCGTGGCGGCCGATTGGCCGGTTCCAGCCCTCGCCGATGACCTGTTGATTACGCACCAGCACGGCGCCGACCGGCACTTCGCCCTCTTCCCAGGCGCGTTTCGCCAGCGTCAAAGCGTGACGCATCCAGTATTCATCATTTAATTCATGGTCAGACAAAGCGGGCACTCCTGCAGAAAAGCGGGGCGCATTATACATGGGCGCTATGTATTACACACTATTCTAACTGCTGAAGATCGCCCTGTGGCGTTACGCGCCAGCGGTGCTGGCAAAAATAGAGCAGCGGGTTGTCCTGCTCGCTGTCGCTGTAGCCGCTATACAATCGCAGCGGAGCGCCAATTTTTTGTTCCAGCTGCACCACTTTTTCATTGCCGAGACAGCGAAGAGTTAATCCCCAGCCGCCGTAACGACGCTCCATCCGGCTGGCGATCAGATTCACCCGCGGCAGCCAGGGGGTATCAAAATAAACCTGCTCAACCAGCGACTGCGGCGAGCCGGTAATCAGCCAGACGTCCGCATCCGTGCTGGTCAGATAGTTATTGAGCCGCGCCTGAACAACCGGAAATGCGGTGACGTGTTGACGAAACCAGAGGGCAAAGTTTGCCTCCAGGCGTTTAAGGTGACGTTCGCTGCGCCCGAAGGTTGAAGCCCAGAGTAAAAGGCTCATCGGCCAGCGCGCGGCACGGCCGAACAACATCAGCCCGGCTGCGATCGCGGGTAATAAAGGAAGCACCAGCAGCGTATTCAGCGGCTGATGGCGCAAGACGTAGCGCAAAAAGCTGCCGAACATATCCTGCTGATGCAATGTTCCATCCAGATCAAAAAAAACCACTCTCCGCGTGCTGCTATTCAAAACCCTCTCCCATGAACGATCGCCCGATTACCAATAGCTTAACAGCCTTATGCCGACGGTAGAGAAAACATGTGCTGTTTGTTAACCCCGGATTAAGAAAACGCTTTTGCCGAGAAATCTCAGGCATAGAATTTTTAATTCGCAATAATCCTCTTATAATCGAATACAAAATTCTTTCAGCCGAGGGTGAAGCTGTCCTCCGGAGCCGCTATGAACTGTTTGACCCGTATTCGCCAGCGCTACCCGACGTTGGCAGCAAGCGATAAAAAACTGGCCGATTTCATTCTGGCTCAACCAGATCAAACCCGCCATCTCAGCTCGCAGCAGCTGGCGGGCGAAGCCGGCGTCAGCCAGTCCAGCGTAGTGAAGTTTGCGCAGAAGATGGGATTCAAAGGTTTTCCGGCGTTAAAACTGGCGTTAAGCGAGGCGCTGGCAAGCGCCGCCACGCCGCAGTCCGTGCCGGTACATAACCAGATTCGCGGCGACGATCCTCTGCGGCTGGTAGGCGAAAAGCTAATTAAGGATAACATCGCGGCAATGCACGCCTCGCTGGACGTCAACGCTGAAGAGAAACTGCTGGAAGCCGTCACGCTGCTGCGCCATGCGCGCCGGGTCATTATTACCGGCATCGGTGCTTCGGGCCTGGTGGCGCGAAACTTTAGCTGGAAGCTGATGAAAATCGGTATCAACGCCGTTTCGGAACAGGATATGCACGCTCTGCTGGCGACGGTACAGGCGATGTCGCCGGACGATCTGCTGCTGGCTATCTCCTACTCCGGCGAGCGGCGCGAGATCAACATGGCGGCCGGTGAAGCGCTACGCGTAGGAAGCCAGATCCTGGCCATCACCGGATTTAATCCCAACGCCCTTCAGCAGCAGGCGACGCTGTGCCTGTATACTATTGCGGAAGAGCAGGCCACGCGCAGCGCCGCGATCTCCTCCACCAGCGCGCAAATGATGCTGACCGATCTCCTGTTTATGGGACTGGTGCAGCAGGATCTTGAGCATGCTCCGGAGCGTATTCGCCATAGCGAGGCGCTAGTGAAAAAGCTGGTGTAATCCCGAGCGTCTTACCGGCTTTTAGAAGCAGGAAACAAACTCTCATTTGCTCAAGGCGAGCAAAAATTTCTACATGGTGGAAAGACAATCAGCGGCAGAAAAGAGCTGGCCTGAGCAGAAAATGGGCGTATAATGCCCGCCCCGTTTGTGTTGTTTCTGAGAATTTCCTGATGGCGCTGTTAATCACCAAAAAATGCATCAACTGCGATATGTGCGAGCCAGAGTGCCCGAATGAGGCCATATCCATGGGTGAGAGCATTTATGAAATTAACAGCGACCGCTGCACCGAATGCGTCGGCCATTATGATACGCCGACCTGTCAGAAGGTGTGCCCGATCCCAAACACCATCCTGAAAGACCCGGCACATAACGAAAATGAAGAACAGCTGTGGGATAAATTTGTCCTTATGCACCACGCGGACAAGCTTTGATAGTGCCGGGATGGGCGTAGCTGTATAAATCTAGCTTTCGATGATAACCGTAGCGCAGGCATAGTGGCGCTCGTCGGCCAGCGTTACATGAATGCTGCTTACGCCCAGGCGCTCAGCCAGGCTCTGCGCTTCACCCCATAAGCGTAGTTTTGGTTTGCCCAGCTCGTCGTTGTAAACCTCAAACTGATTAAACGCCAGCCCGTTGCGAATTCCGGTGCCAAGCGCCTTGGCCGCCGCCTCTTTGACCGCGAAACGCTTAGCCAGAAAACGGACCGGCTGCTGATGCTGTTGCCATATCGCCCACTCGTTATCGCTGAGTACGCGACGGGCGAGACGATCGCCGCTGCGGGCGACCACCGCCTCAATACGGGCAATTTCAACTATATCAGTACCCAGTCCGAGAATCGCCATTAGCCGCGAGCTTCCTGCATCAGGCGCTTCATCTCCGCAACCGCCTCTTTCAGACCGCTCATCACCGCACGACCAATAATCGCGTGGCCGATATTCAGTTCGTGCATTTCCGGCAGGGCGGCAATAGCCTTAACGTTATGGTAGGTCAGACCGTGACCGGCATTGACCTTCAGCCCCAGGCTGGCGGCGTAGGTTGCCGCTTTGGCAATCCGCTCCAGCTCTTTTGCCTGCTCTGCATCCGTTTGCGCATCAGCGTAGCAGCCGGTATGAATTTCGATATAAGGCGCGCCTACCTCCGCCGCAGCCTTAATTTGCGCGGTATCAGCGTCAATAAACAGGGACACCAGGATACCTGCATCGGCAAGACGTTTACAGGCATCACGCATTTTCTCAAGCTGACCCGCCACGTCCAGTCCGCCTTCCGTGGTTACTTCCTGGCGTTTTTCCGGCACCAGGCAACAGAAATGTGGTTTTGTCTCGCAGGCAATACTCAGCATCTCTTCCGTTACCGCCATCTCAAGATTCATACGGGTATCGAGAGTCTGGCGCAGAATACGGACATCGCGATCGGTGATATGACGGCGATCTTCGCGCAGATGGACGGTAATACCGTCAGCGCCGGCCTGTTCAGCGATGAAGGCTGCCTGTACCGGATCCGGATAAGCGGTACCGCGAGCGTTGCGTAATGTCGCAATGTGGTCAATATTGACCCCTAACAGTAATTCAGCCATGACAATCCTCGTTAATCGTTATTTGTTTTATCGGCACGCGCTGCCCGCGCGGGCAAAAACTGACGAAAAAGCTCCCTACTTTTTAGCGGCTTGCCGCCAAGATAGGGCTTCAGGGCGATACGGGTAAAACGCTTTGCCGCGCGCAGCGCATCGCTGTCCGGAAATTCTCGGCTCGCCAGAGCCTTAAGATGGTGCCCGGTAAAGGTGCTGTTATCAATAACCACGCTGGCGATAAAACCTTTTTCTTCACGGTAACGATAGGTCATTGCATCGTCAACCGCTTCTCCGCTGCCGGCGCAGTGGAGAAAATCAACGCCATATCCAAGGTGCCCGAGCAGCGCCAGTTCAAAACGCCGTAGCGCTGGCTCCGGCGAGCCGCTGGCGCCAGCCAGAGACTGAATACAGTGCAGATAATCAAAAAACAGTTCGGAAAAACGGGTTTCATGCTCAAGCACGCGGGAGAGCAATTCGTTGACGTAGAGACCGCTATAGAGCGTGATGCCGCTGAGGGGCAGCGCCAGCGAGACGGCCTCAGCGCTGCGCAGCGTTTTCACTTCACCGCGCCCGCTAAAGCGCAGCAGCAAGGGGGTAAAAGGCTGAAGAGCGCCTTTGAGGTTGGAGCGTTTGGAACGCGCGCCTTTTGCAACAAGGCGCACGCGGCCGGATTCTTCCGTGAAAACGTCCAGCATCAGGCTGGTTTCGCTCCAGGGACGACTATGCAGTACGAAAGCGCGTTGCCAGCCTTCCATCATACTCGTCGTCTTTCAAGCCGCAGGTGGATTGGCTGCGCCCACTCACCCCAGTCACTTACTGAAGTAAGCTCCCGGGGGCTTGCGGCCTTGCCGCGTGACTCAGCCTCTGGCCTCGCGCCTTCGGAGCCAGCGCAAGCGCTGTTCAAAACACGTTGTGTTTTGTCCTGCACCTCGAAAGCCATAGAGTATCCAAACTTAGAGATCGTCGCCGTAACCGAGACTGCGCAGCGCGCGTTCGTCATCAGCCCAGCCGGATTTCACTTTCACCCACAGCTCAAGGTGAACCGGCGCTTCAAACATATCCTGCATGTCTTTACGCGCTTCGATACCGATGGTTTTGATTTTGGCCCCTTTGTTGCCAATCACCATCTTCTTTTGCCCTTCACGCTCAACCAGAATCAGACCGTTGATGTCGTAACCACCGCGTTCATTGGTCACAAAACGCTCAATTTCGACGGTGACGGAATACGGCAGCTCGGCGCCAAGGAAACGCATCAGCTTTTCGCGAATAATTTCCGAAGCCATAAAGCGCTGAGAACGATCGGTAATGTAATCTTCCGGGAAGTGGTGAATCGCTTCCGGGAGGTGCTTACGCACGATACCGGCGATGGTATCCACGTTCAGCCCGGTTTCCGCGGAAATCGGCACAATATCAAGGAAGTTCATCTGACTGCCGAGGAACTGAAGGTGCGGCAGAAGATCTGCTTTTTCCTGCACGTTGTCGACTTTGTTTACCGCCAGAATCACCGGCGCTTTACCGTCGCGCAGCTTATTGAGCACCATTTCGTCGTCCGGCGTCCAGCGGGTACCTTCAACAACAAAGATAACCAGCTCCACGTCGCCAATAGAGCTGCTCGCCGCTTTATTCATCAGGCGGTTAATCGCGCGTTTTTCTTCCATATGCAGACCCGGAGTATCGACGTAGATCGCCTGATACGGGCCTTCAGTATGAATACCGACAATACGGTGACGCGTCGTCTGCGCTTTTCGGGAAGTGATAGAGATCTTCTGCCCGAGCAGCTTGTTCAGCAACGTGGATTTGCCCACGTTTGGACGACCAACGATGGCTATGAAGCCACAGTAGTTTTTTTCTTCGCTCATTCCAGCTCCAGCTTTTTCAGCGCCTGTTCGGCGGCAGCCTGCTCCGCCTTACGACGGCTAGAACCCGTGCCAACCACCGGTTCACTCAGGCCGCTAACCTGGCAGTGGATAGTAAATTCCTGATCGTGCGCTTCACCGCGAACCTGAACAACCAGGTAAGACGGCAGCGGCAGATGACGCCCCTGTAGATATTCCTGCAAGCGCGTCTTTGGATCTTTTTGCTTATCGCCAGGACTGATTTCGTCCAGGCGGCTCTGGTACCAGGAGAGGATAAGGCGCTCAACGTTCTGAATGTCGCTGTCGAGGAAAATCCCACCGATTAAAGCTTCAACGGTGTCCGCCAGTATGGATTCACGGCGAAAGCCCCCGCTTTTCAATTCACCCGGCCCAAGACGCAGACATTCACCTAATTCGAACTCGCGGGCAATTTCTGCCAGCGTGTTGCCTCGCACCAGCGTCGCGCGCATACGGCTCATATCGCCTTCGTCTACCCGAGGGAAACGATGATAAAGCGCGTTTGCGATAACAAAGCTCAATATTGAGTCACCTAAAAACTCCAGGCGCTCATTATGTTTGCTGCTGGCACTGCGATGAGTTAATGCCTGTTGCAACAGCTCCTGATGATGAAAAGTGTAGCCCAGCTTCCGTTGAAGCCGATTAATTACGATGGGGTTCATGCGTTACCAATAGATGAATGCGTCAAAAATGCAGCACACGAAACCGACCTGAGTAACAACCAACGCGGTTTCGTGTGCTGTGTCAATCTTACGAGAGACAACCTAAAACTTCGGGGGGATATTCTATACGCAACGACAGGGGATGTCGTTAGTTTGAATGGATTTAAATATTAAATAATTCGCGCTGCCGTTAATGCAACGACAGCGCGAATAAAGCAGGAAAAATTACTTGATACCACCGATACGCGATAAACGTACGCCGGTAGGCCACTCACCTTCCTGTTTTTCGAAGCTCATCCAGATTGCGGTCGCTTTACCCACCAGATTCGCTTCCGGCACAAAGCCCCAATAACGGCTGTCAGCGCTGTTATCGCGGTTGTCGCCCATCATAAAGTATTGTCCCGGCGGCACAATCCAGGTCGCCAGCGGCAGCCCGGACTGGTGGTAATACATTCCTACCTGATCCTGAGCGATTGGCACGGTCAGAATACGGTGGGTCACCTCGCCCAGCGTCTCTTTACGTTCGGTCAGACGGATACCGTCAGCCTTGTTTTCGCCTTTCGGCAGCTGCCAGAAACCGCTGGTCGCTTCCCCGCCGTTGCTGCGGGAGAAGGTCTGAACAAAGTCGCTCGGCTCCACGTTGGAGTACGTCACCGGCAGTGCGTTACCGCAGGCCTGACCAGAACTACAGCCCGGCTGGATAGTGACCTGTTTAGCAATCGGATCGTAGGTCACTTTATCGCCCGGTAAGCCGACGGCGCGCTTAATATAATCCAGGCGCGGATCCTGCGGATATTTAAAAACGACAATATCACCGCGTTTCGGATGCCCGGTTTCGATCAGCGTTTTCTGGTAAATCGGATCTTTAATGCCGTAGGCAAACTTCTCCACCAGAATAAAATCGCCAATCAGCAGGGTCGGCATCATCGATCCGGATGGGATCTGGAAGGGCTCATAAATAAATGAGCGCACCACCAGCACAATTGCCAGAACCGGGAATACCGAAGCGCCGGTTTCCAGCCAGCCCGGTTTCGGGCCAACCTTTTTCAGCGTTTTCTTGTCCAACTGGTCGCCGGTCGCCGCCTGCGCAGCAGCCTGACTTTCGCGACGTTTTGGCGCAAAGATAAACTTATCCAGGCACCACAACAGACCCGTCACCAAAGTAGCGATGACCAGGATCAGGGCAAACATGTTCGCCATGACAACTCCTTAGAATTATTTGCCGTCTTTACCAACGTGCAGAATGGCGAGGAACGCTTCCTGAGGGAGCTCAACGTTGCCGACCTGCTTCATGCGTTTCTTACCTTCTTTCTGCTTCTGCAGCAGCTTTTTCTTACGGCTAACGTCACCGCCATAGCATTTTGCCAGAACGTTTTTACGCAGCTGTTTTACGGTAGAGCGGGCAATAATGTGGTTGCCGATTGCGGCCTGGATAGCGATATCGAACTGCTGACGCGGGATCAGCTCTTTCATCTTCTCTACCAGTTCGCGGCCGCGGTACGGCGCATTGTCGTTATGCGTGATCAGCGCCAGCGCATCCACACGCTCGCCGTTAATTAACACATCAACGCGCACCATATTCGAAGCCTGGAAGCGCTTGAAGTTGTAGTCCAGCGACGCATAGCCGCGAGAGGTAGACTTCAGACGATCAAAGAAGTCGAGCACCACTTCCGCCATCGGGATTTCATAGGTCAACGCCACCTGATTACCGTGGTAAACCATGTTGGTCTGGACCCCGCGTTTTTCGATACACAGGGTAATGACGTTGCCCAGGAACTCCTGCGGCAGCAGCATGTGGCACTCGGCAATCGGCTCACGCAGCTCCTGAATGTTGTTCAGCGGCGGCAGCTTGGATGGGCTATCGACGTAGATAACTTCTTTTGAAGTAGTTTCTACTTCATAAACTACCGTCGGTGCCGTGGTGATCAGATCCAGATCGTATTCACGCTCCAGACGTTCCTGAATGATCTCCATATGCAGCAGGCCCAGGAAGCCACAGCGGAAACCAAAGCCCAGCGCGGTAGAACTTTCCGGCTCGTAGAACAAAGAAGCATCGTTGAGGCTCAGTTTGCCTAACGCATCGCGGAAGTTCTCATAATCATCAGAGCTTACCGGGAACAGGCCGGCGTAAACCTGCGGTTTAACCTTTTTAAAGCCTGGCAGCGCTTTCTCTGCCGGGTTGCGGGAGAGAGTCAGCGTATCGCCGACCGGCGCGCCGAGGATGTCTTTAATGGCGCAAACCAGCCAGCCTACCTCGCCGCATTTCAGCTCGGTGCGGTCAACCTGTTTCGGCGTGAAGATACCCAGACGATCGGCGTTATATACCTGTCCGGTACTCATGACCTTAATTTTATCGCCTTTGCGCATAGTGCCGTTTTTGATACGCACCAGCGAGACAACGCCGAGGTAGTTATCGAACCATGAGTCGATGATCAGAGCCTGCAGCGGCGCTTCCGGGTCGCCTTCCGGCGGCGGAATATCACGCACCAGGCGCTCCAGCACGTCCGGTACGCCAACGCCGGTCTTCGCTGAACAGCGCACCGCATCGGTAGCATCGATACCAACGATATCTTCAATCTCTTCCGCCACGCGTTCCGGATCGGCCGCAGGCAGGTCGATTTTGTTAAGGACCGGTACCACTTCCAGATCCATTTCCATCGCCGTATAGCAGTTAGCCAGCGTCTGGGCTTCTACGCCCTGCCCGGCATCAACCACCAGCAATGCGCCTTCACAGGCGGCAAGAGAACGAGAAACCTCATAAGAGAAGTCGACGTGGCCCGGGGTGTCGATAAAGTTCAGCTGATAGGTTTCGCCATCAGTCGCTTTGTAATCCAGGGTGACGCTCTGCGCCTTGATGGTAATACCGCGCTCACGTTCAAGATCCATGGAGTCCAGAACCTGGGCTGCCATTTCACGATCGGAAAGGCCACCGCAAATCTGGATAATACGGTCAGACAGTGTCGACTTACCGTGGTCGATGTGAGCGATGATTGAAAAGTTACGTATATTCTTCATATTTAGAGTTAATTATGCCTTACGCGAATCATGAGGCCGCTGTTCTGTGCCTGACGTTTTTTAATCCGAAAACGCCGCATTCTACACTACAACCACGAAACCAGGAAATGCTCTTACCACTAGCATAACCGGAGTAAATGACGAGTTCTTGCGGCTGTTGTAAATAAAGATAAGGGCCAGTGAAATCACTGACCCAATTGTGAGGAAGGCGTCTCGATGCGGACTAAATCCGGCGGCAAACCGATGCTGATAATCACCGGCTGCCATGACTGACGGGAGGCTAAGCCCGGCGAAAGACCGCGCGCGACCAAAAATCCGCCAACTCCGCCCAGTATCGCCCCGCACAATGAAGCAAAATCGTTGGCAAACAGCACCTGGAAGAGAGACGCCATCGCGAACAGTCCGACTAACGGCGCCATATAGACTAAAACGGCCGAGCCCAGCAGGCTACTCTCGGCAATACCCAGCTCTACTTTTTGCCCGACAGACAACGGCTGTTCGCAGGGAACGCTAATGGTGTGGCTGGTTTGCGGCCCAAGCTTGTTCAGCACCCGACTTCCGCAGCCGGCGCGGGAAGCACAGCTGCTACAGGATGCTTTAACATCACAGCTCACCAGCGCAACGCCATTGTTCCAGGAAACGACCGTCGCCCACTCTTTAATCATTGGACAGCCCTGAATTTAATACTATCGGAAATACGCTTAGCAGTTTGCGGAGGTAGCTCGCCCACAATGGTTATCTCTGCGTTATCACGGACGGTAGTTGCCACGGTACGACGCCCGGTACGCAATAGCTGATCGCTGCTGGTAGCCGTGGCGCGATTGATATTGATTGAGAAGCTAAACAGCCCATCGGAATACAAACGTGACTCTACCGGACCATCGAAGGTCGGCAGACGCCGCTGGCTGCTGGAAACCTCGGTAACGCCCTGCGGCAGCCAGGTTGGCGCCCAGTTAAAATTAGCCTTGCTGCCGCCTTCAGGCACCGACAGCTGCGGAGGTAAATTCGCTTTGGACAGAGTTTCCATACTGGCGCTAACGTTATCGCCCACGTTGAACGCAACGACCCGGAACTGCTCGAGCGTTTCGCCATCCCGGTCAAGCAAATCGACGCGCAGAGGCAGCTTAGTCTCAGCATCTAACCACGCAATATAGCTATAGCGGGTACCATCACGAGCGACTACGCGGACGACATCGCATAACCGATCGGCAATACGCGTACGACCAACGGAGATAAAGTCGTAATAGGAGGACAGGCGCTTAAAGTCGGAGTAGACCAGCGAAGGCAGCGAATCAACGATATAGTCGCCATTCAGCGTGAAAGGATCCAGCCCGGGTTCAAAATAGCTTATTTCTGTTCCGCGCAGCACCACTTCCCGACGAGGACCATCGAGCTGCAGAAGCTGAGCCAGAGTACGATTGTCCAGTTTAGCGTGTCGATAGCGCAGCGACTCAACACCCTGCTTGTTGATGCTGACGAAAGAGAGCTCGTAATTAAGGGACTGGCTGGCCAGGTTCATCTGCTGCAACAACGCCCCGGACGATGTATCAGCCGAGGCGTTGAGAGAGAAGAACAGGCTGCCTGCCATGAGCGACATGGCACACCAAAGTTGCTTCATTACTGCGATTGTGTTCCTAAAGTTTGATAGCCCGGCACCTGAACAGCGGCTTGCTGAGTCTGGGCCTGGCCAAACTGCAGCTGTTCTGCATGCAGGCGACGCTGCAATTCATAGTCCTGCAGCATAGCATTAATTCTGCGGCGCTGTTCCTGCACCTGAGCCTGCTGACCGCTGCCGGATGAAGCATCTGCCGGTACGCCCAGACTAACCGGGCTGGCTTTACCCATCATCGGCATGGTGTTAAACACCGGCGCCTCAGGCTGCTGAGATGAATCAGACTGACCATTATACTGCTGAACGCCGACAATCACAGCAAGAGATACGCAGGCGGCGACCCCCATTTGGGTGAGCGAGCTGGCCCACGGGCGTACTTTTTGCCAGAAAGGCATCTGACGCCACTGGTGCGGTGCGGGCTGAGATTCAGGAATTAGAGGAACCGTCTGGCGAACGGGCTCGTTTTCAATGGCGGCCATGACGCGAGCTGAGATATCAAAATGGAGCACCTCACTCGTATCGCCTCGCAGCGTATCGCGGATGAGATGGTAGCTCTCCCAGGTTTTTTGCATTTCAGATGAACGCCCCAGCTCATTGAGCAGTTCGTTATCCAGCGTTTCACCATCCATTAAGGCCGAAAGTTTTTCTTTCTGCATGCCTGATACCCTTTTCCAGTATTCCGCTATCGTCAACGCCTGATTAGCGGTTGAACTTTATTATCAATGGCTTCTCGCGCCCGAAAGATACGTGAACGCACGGTACCCACCGGACAATCCATGATGGCGGCTATTTCTTCATAGCTCATGCCATCCAGCTCCCGCATCGTAATAGCCATACGTAAATCTTCCGGGAGCGATTCAATGGTACGAAAAACTATTTGTCTCAGCTCTTCTGACAACATTAAGTTCTCAGGGTTCGAAATTTCTTTCAACGCCCCGCCACTTTCGAAGTTTTCCGCATCATTTGCATCAACATCGCTGGATGGCGGACGGCGTCCCTGAGCAACCAGATAATTCTTCGCCGTGTTGACGGCAATGCGATATAACCAGGTGTAAAAAGCGCTATCCCCCCGGAAAGAATCCAGCGCACGCCATGCTTTGACGAACGATTCCTGAACAACGTCAGCGATATCGCCCGGCGGCACGTAGCGGGAGACCAGGCTTGCAACCTTGTGCTGATAGCGCACCACCAGCAGGTTAAATGCCTTCTGATCTCCTTTCTGGACCCGTTCAACAAGGACCTGATCCGTTAACTGCTCGCTCATCCGAGGTAATGTCTCCCCAAACCCAATTCCCATGCGTATTCAAAAACACCACCCAATCACTGCATAAATGAGCAAGCAGAGGGTTGGAGTGTCTGAAAACAATAAAGTTCCGTTACGCCTTTTTTTTCGTCCGACACCGGCTGACGGATTGTTATCTCTCATTATATGTCCCGGTAGCTAAACGATATGTAAGATGATAAGAAAAAGCGCAATACCCGTCAGAAGGGTAACGTAACCCGCCGTTTATTTCACTATAAAATCTGAAGCTAACGAGTAGCTTAGCAAAACTTTTCTTTCATTTACTCTCCGCCTCATTCAGGCGATATGTTTAGCCGTCACAACTCCAGGTAAAAAAACTGTACGTTTTATCGCAACCTGGTGCTATTGTTCGGCAATCGTGTTTAGTAAATTAAACAAAGGCCATGAAAACAACTTCTGATTCCTCCTGCGATGTGTTGATTATTGGCAGCGGCGCTGCCGGATTATCCCTTGCCTTACGTCTGGCAGAACACTGTACAGTCACAGTGCTTAGCAAAGGGCCGGTCAGCGAAGGCTCTACTTTTTATGCGCAAGGTGGGATTGCTGCAGTATTTGATGAAACAGACAGTATTGAATCCCACGTCGAAGATACGTTGATTGCCGGTGCGGGCCTTTGCGATCGCCATGCGGTCTCATTTGTGGCAAGCAACGCTAAATCCTGCGTTCAGTGGCTTATCGATCAGGGCGTTCTGTTCGATACTCAGGTGCAGGCTAACGGCGAAGAGAGCTACCACCTGACGCGCGAGGGGGGCCATAGCCATCGCAGAATCCTTCATGCCGCCGATGCGACCGGTAAAGCCGTTGAAACCACCCTGGTCAGCCAGACGCTGGCTCATCCCAATATCCGCGTGCTGGAACGTAGCAACGCCGTTGACCTGATTATTTCTGATAAAATCGGCCTGCCGGGAACGCGCCGCGTTGTGGGGGCATGGATCTGGAACCGGAATAAAGAAGCGGTGGAAACCTGTAGCGCAAAAGCCGTGGTGCTGGCGACCGGCGGTGCGGCTAAAGTCTACCAATACACGACCAACCCTGATGTTTCTTCCGGCGATGGTATCGCGATGGCCTGGCGAGCCGGCTGTCGGGTTGCCAACCTCGAATTTAATCAGTTTCACCCCACTGCGCTATACCATCCGCAAGCGCGCAATTTCCTGCTGACGGAAGCGCTACGCGGCGAGGGGGCTCTGTTAAAACGTCCGGACGGCACTCGGTTTATGCCGGACTTTGACGAACGCGGCGAGCTGGCGCCGCGCGACATCGTCGCCAGAGCCATCGATCATGAGATGAAGCGCCTTGGCGTTGACTGTATGTATCTTGATATCAGCCACAAGCCCGAGGAATTCGTTCGCCACCATTTTCCAATGATCTACGAGAAGCTGCTTGGGCTGGGCATCGATCTGACAAAGGAGCCGGTGCCTATTGTTCCTGCCGCACACTATACCTGCGGCGGCGTGATGGTTGATGATAATGGGCGCACCGACGTCGACGGTCTGTATGCCATAGGCGAAGTGAGCTACACCGGATTACACGGCGCCAACCGCATGGCCTCAAATTCGTTGCTTGAGTGCCTTGTCTACGGATGGTCTGCTGCCGAAGATATCGTTAAGCGCCTGCCTTTCGCGCAGTCAGTGAGTGAACTGCCGGCATGGGATGAAAGCCAGGTCGAAATTCCCGATGAGCTGGTAGTGATTCAGCACAACTGGCATGAGCTGCGCTTGCTGATGTGGGATTATGTCGGCATCGTACGCACCACCCGCCGCCTTGAACGCGCCCTGCGCCGCATTAATATGCTGCAGCAGGAGCTCGACGAATATTACGCACGCTTCCGCGTCTCCAATAATTTGCTGGAACTGCGCAACCTGGTACAGGTTGCCGAGCTGATAGTGCGCTGCGCTATGCAACGTAAAGAGAGCCGTGGGCTTCACTACACTCTGGACTATCCTGAAATGCTGCCGGATAGCGGACCTTCAGTGCTCTCGCCGCTGGTTCACATAAAAAGGTAAAAATCCTGGGTCAAAGCGGTAAACCCTTCAGAATACTGCTGCTCTGGCCCACGGATAACTAATCTGTCGCTAAAACACTCTTCTCCCGCCGTTGGAGAAAAGGCTAACAGAACTCGATGCGGCGGGCGCACTTCGGTTTCCGCGACGTCGGTACGCAGCCGCAGATGCCAGCCCATATTCTGCGCCCTCTGCACAAAAGCATTGCCGATGTCGACCGGAAGCACAACGCAGAAAAAACCCTCTTCCGTAACAAGCTCGGCGGCAGAGGTTAATAAGGTTGCATGATCGAGTGAGGAAGTATATCGGGCCTGCTCGCGCTGCGAGGTGGCACAAGGAACGCCGGCCGCGAAAAAGGGCGGATTGCTGACGATCAGATCATAGCGTCGGGTTTGCGGCGGCTGCCATTGCAGAATATCTGCCTGATGAATCTGGATACGTTCAGCCCATGGGGAATCCAGCGCATTTTCTCGCGCCTGCGCTGCCGCCTCTTCGTCCAGCTCCACGGCATCAACAATAACCGTCTCCCCGGTTCGCTGCGCGATCATCAGGGCTAACAGACCGCTGCCCGTGCCGATATCCAGTACCCGCTTAACCCTGGCGATCGGGGCCCATGCGCCAAGTAAAATGCCGTCGGTACCTACCTTCATCGCGCATCTATCATGAGCGACAAAAAACTGCTTAAACGTAAAACCATTGCGCGGCAGCGCAAACTTCGACTGGGACATCCTCGATAACCTTGCGGGCAAAAACTCCTGAGCTTAAGGCTATGCACAATACCGGAGAACAGATAGCCTTACAAACAGATGAACATTGCGTCCGTAACGTCTATAATCGGCGGTCCACTCAGAGGTAGATCATGACTGTAACGACTTTTTCCGAACTTGAACTCGACGAAAACCTGCTGGACGCACTCCAGGATAAAGGTTTCACACGCCCGACAGCCATTCAGGCCGCCGCTATTCCGCCTGCGCTTGATGGCCGTGATATTCTCGGTTCAGCCCCGACCGGCACCGGTAAAACGGCGGCGTATCTTCTGCCAGCGTTGCAGCATCTGCTCGATTTTCCGCGCAAGAAATCTGGTCCGCCGCGCATTCTTATCCTGACCCCAACTCGCGAACTGGCCATGCAGGTTGCCGACCATGCGCGTGAACTGGCAAAACACACTCATCTGGATATCGCCACTATCACCGGCGGTGTCGCATACATGAACCACGCCGAAGTGTTCAGCGAGAACCAGGATATCGTGGTCGCCACAACCGGTCGTCTGCTGCAGTATATTAAAGAAGAAAACTTCGACTGCCGCGCCGTTGAAACGCTGATCCTCGATGAAGCGGACCGCATGCTTGATATGGGCTTCGCCCAGGATATTGAACATATTGCCGGTGAAACCCGCTGGCGCAAGCAGACCATGCTGTTCTCCGCAACCCTCGAAGGTGATGCCATTAAGGATTTTGCTGAGCGACTGCTGGAAGAACCGGTGGAAGTCTCGGCCACCCCCTCCACTCGCGAGCGTAAAAAGATTCACCAGTGGTATTACCGTGCGGATGACGTCAAGCATAAGACCGCTCTGCTCGTCCATCTTCTCAAGCAGCCGGAAGCGACGCGTTCTATCGTCTTCGTACGTAAGCGCGAGCGCGTGCATGAACTGGCCGGCTGGCTGCGTGAAGCAGGTATTAATACCTGCTGGCTGGAAGGCGAGATGGTGCAGGCAAAACGCAACGAAGCGATTAGCCGCCTGACCGATGGCCGTATTAATGTATTAATCGCCACCGATGTTGCCGCCCGCGGTATTGATATTGCAGACGTAAGCCACGTATTCAACTTCGACTTGCCGCGCACGGCGGATATCTATCTGCACCGTATCGGTCGTACCGGGCGTGCAGGCAAGAAAGGAACGGCAATTTCTCTGGTTGAAGCCCACGACCACCTGCTGTTGGGTAAAATTGGCCGCTATGTCGAAGAGCCGTTAAAAGCCCGCGTCATCGATGAACTGCGGCCGACGACCCGAGCACCAAGCGAAAAGCTGACCGGTAAACCTTCTAAAAAGGTTTTAGCGAAGCGCGCAGAGAAGAAAGAGAAAGAAAAAGAGAAACCGCGGGTGAAAAAACGCCATCGTGATACCAAAAACATTGGTAAGCGCCGTAAACCAAGCGCCGCGGATGCTCCGCAGAAGTCGAACTAAGAGTAAAAAAACGCCGGGATATCCCGGCGTTTTTTGCATCAAGGCTAAATCTTACAGGCTTTCGGTAAAAGTACGGGCGATAACGTCGCGCTGCTGTTCCGGAGTCAGGGAGTTAAAGCGTACCGCATAGCCAGAAACGCGGATGGTCAGCTGCGGATATTTTTCCGGATTTTCAACCGCATCCAGCAGCGTTTCACGGCGCAGAACGTTAACGTTCAGATGCTGACCGCCTTCAACACGAACTTCTGGTTTCACGTCTACCGGGATTTCACGATATTCGATCTCGCCAAGTTTGCTTACCGCAACCACGTCATCTTCCGCAAAACCAGCTTTAGCGCACAGGCAGCGGGCTTCGCCTTTTTCGCTATCCAGCAGCCAGAAAGAATTCAGCAGATCGTCGTTTGCAGCTTTAGTAATTTGGATACCAGTAATCATTGGATGCCTCCAGGCAGTGTTTATTCGATTTTGGCCTTTGCGGCCAATTGGTAAAACCATTGTTGTATGCATGTATATATATCAGCCGGACATCCGGTATTCATTGATTTAAATCAACAAAAACCATGCAACAACAGTGGGTATAGCTGGATATTATTGTTTTACATCAAGTTACGCCACTCACGACGCCAAATAAATTTGTAAATTTTCAATTTTTTTTGCATGAAGAGCGTCAATCGCGTGGAGCAAATTTTGTGTTGTAGAAAGATACAGTTAAGCTATGGCGACGACACTTTGCAGGAGAGCAAAATGACCACCCCATTAACCTGGCACGATGTGCTGGCAGAAGAGAAGCAGCAGCCCTGGTTTGTTAATACCCTGAAAACCGTAGCGGAAGAACGCCAGTCGGGAATCACCATCTATCCCCCACAAAAAGATGTCTTTAACGCGTTTCGTTATACTGAGCTAAGCGATGTAAAAGTAGTGATCCTGGGCCAGGATCCCTATCATGGGCCAGGACAGGCTCACGGCCTTGCCTTCTCAGTCCTACCGGGGATCGCGACTCCTCCATCGCTGCTAAATATGTATAAAGAACTGGAAGGCACAATACCTGGCTTTCAGCGGCCGAATCATGGTTATCTCGAAAGCTGGGCGCGTCAGGGGGTTTTATTGCTCAATACCGTATTAACGGTACGAGCAGGACAAGCGCATTCTCATGCCAGCCTCGGTTGGGAAACCTTTACCGATAAAGTGATTTCATTGATTAACCAGCACCGGGAAGGCGTAGTATTTCTTCTGTGGGGGTCGCATGCGCAGAAGAAGGGAGCGATAATCGATCGCCAGCGCCATTGCGTACTCAAAGCACCGCATCCGTCGCCGCTATCGGCCCACCGCGGCTTCTTTGGTAGTAATCATTTCGTTAAGACAAATCAATGGCTTGCCGAACGCGGCGAAACGCCGATTGACTGGATGCCCAAACTGCCAGCTGAAAGCGAATAATCACAACTAACGCTAAAACCAAAATGCCAGCATTACGCTGGCATTTTTGGCTCTGAAATAAGGCTCAAGCCTTGTTCTGCCGCCACCATTCAGCCAGCAGCACACCGGTCGCAACCGAAACGTTCAGGCTTTCTACGTTGCCGGTGCCTTCGATAGCGATATTCAGATCGGCGCTGGAAATAGCCGCGTCGGAAAGACCGTCGCTCTCCTGCCCTAATACCAGCACCATTTTCTTCGGCAGCTCGGCTTTAAACAGCGGAGTGCCGTTATGGCTGGAGGTAGAAACAATTGCGTAGCCCGCTTTACGGAAGCGTTCAAGCGTATCAATAAAGCTGTCGCCGGTGATCGGCTCAACGTGTTCTGCACCGCCTTCTGCGGTACGAATCGCGGCACCAGACTCCATTACGCCAGCATCCTGTACAACAACGCCCTTCACGCCGAAGTGCGCGCAGCTGCGCATAATCGCGCCGAGGTTATGCGGGTTACCGACATCTTCCAGCGCCAGAACGCAATCTTCAGCATCGGCTTTAGCAACCCACTGCTCAACGGAGGTGCCATGACGTTTTTTAATCAGGAAGCAAACGCCGCCGTGATGTTCTGTTCCAGATGCTTTCGCCAGCTCAGCTTCATCAACCACATGATAGGCTTTACGATTAGCCGCCATCCAGCGCAGGGCTTCTTTGAAGCGCGGGGTCACGCTCTGGATAAACCAGGCGCGCACAATGGCATCCGGACGGCTCTGGAAGAGCGCCTGACAGGCATTTTCACCATAGACCCGGGTCTCTTCCGCACGCTGGCGGCGTAGTACTTCAGGATCGATAAAGCTTTTCCCGCTGATCCCGCCGTGATCCGCTTTTACCGGCGTCTCATCGCCCGGCGCGCGGGACACGGTACGCCACGGCGAGGTACCCTCACCGCCGAAGCCTTCACGCTTGCGATCGTCACGTTTACGATCGCCGCCTCGGCTCTCTTTTTCATCGCGCGCAGGGCGGTTACGACCATCAACACGAGATTTTCCTGGACGTCCCCCACCTTTCCCGGTACGCGGGTTATGGGTACGTCGGTCAGAATCATCATCACTGCGGACATACATCACTTTGACCTTGCCGCTTTTATTTTTCAGTTCGTCGTCGCTCATCAATTTTCTCCACCTGCGCTGCGCGAAGCGCGCAGATTACCCGATGTGCCATCACTTAGCCATTATTTCATTTAAAAGCCTGAGTCTATCGTATTCATTGAATAAATCTCATTGTCCTTTATTAGCAGTGCGTCGATAATATGTAACATTCAAGAAACAAATCGGCCACGTGCCGCGCTGCAACCCATAACCAGAGGTTAGTTATGAATACCGTTTGTGCCAGTTGTCAGGCTCTGAACCGCCTCCCCGACGATCGTAGTGCCGATGGCGCGAAATGCGGGCGCTGTGGTCACGATCTTTTTGATGGCGACGTTATCAACGCGACCGGGGCAACGCTGGATAAACTACTGAAGGACGATCTCCCCGTTGTCGTTGATTTCTGGGCGCCATGGTGTGGCCCCTGCCGTAACTTTGCGCCAATCTTTGAAGATGTGGCGGAAGAACGCAGCGGCGAAATGCGTTTCGTGAAAGTAAATACCGAAATGGAACGTGAATTAAGCGCTCGCTTCCGCATTCGCAGCATCCCGACCATTATGATGTTCAAAAATGGTGAAGTCATCGACATGCTGAACGGCGCCGTGCCTAAGGCGCCTTTCGATAGCTGGCTAAACGAAGCTGGCCAGCAGTAAAGCTTACGGGGCACCGCTTGTGCCCCGTTTTTACCTCTGCGACAATGGCGTTTTTTCTTAGCGATCCCCATGACTGATAACGCCGTCCTTCGTCTTCGCGCCGAACGTCTCGCGCGCGCCACCCGGCCTTTTCTTGCCCGCGGTAACCGTGTCCACCGCTGCCAGCGCTGCCTGCTGCCGTTAAAGCAATGCCTCTGCGCAACCCTAAATCCGGTTACCGCTACCAGCCGTTTTTGCCTGGTGATGTTCGACACTGAGCCAATGAAGCCCAGCAACACCGGACGCCTGATAGCCGATATCCTGCCGGATACCACAGCATTTCAGTGGTCACGAACCGAACCGCCGCAGGCGCTTCTTGATTTAGTCTCCGACGAGCGATATCAGCCAATGGTCGTTTTTCCTGCGTCTTATGCAGGTTCAGAGCGCCAGGTACTTAATTCTCCGCTGGCGGGTAAACCGCCGCTGTTTATTATGCTCGACGGCACCTGGCCCGAAGCGCGAAAAATGTTCCGCAAAAGCCCGTGGCTTGATGCGCTGCCGATTATTTCCGTCGACCTGTCGCGCATTTCCGCTTATCACCTGCGGGAAGCGCACGCAGAAGGGCAGTACTGTACCGCTGAGGTCGCTATTGCACTGCTGGATCTCACGGGGGATGAAACCGCCGCCACCGCCCTTGGCGATCACTTCAGCTTATTCAGATCGCGCTATCTGGCAGGAAAAACGCAGCATAAGGGCAGTATCACAGCACAACTTACGGAAAACGTTTAAAATCATTCGGTCACTGGAGATCAAAGGAGACCGGTATGAGCCAACGAGGCCTGGAAGCATTGCTGCGGCCAAAGTCGATCGCCGTTATTGGCGCATCAATGAAACCACAGCGCGCCGGTTATCTGATGATGCGCAACCTGCTGGCCGGGGGATTTAACGGCCCTGTCCTTCCCGTTACGCCAGCCTGGAAAGCAGTTCAGGGCGTGCTGGCCTGGCCCACCGTGGATAGTTTGCCCTTCACGCCCGATCTCGCCGTGCTGTGTACCAACGCCCGCAGAAATCTTGAGCTTCTGGAAGCGTTGGGGCAAAAAGGGTGCAAAACCTGCATCATTCTCTCTTCCATATCCGAACAATATCCCGCGCTGCTTGAGTGTGCCGCTCGCTACCAGATGCGGCTGCTCGGGCCAAATAGCCTTGGTCTTCTCGCTCCCTGGCAAGGTCTTAACGCCAGCTTTTCGCCGGTCCCTATTCATCGCGGCAAACTGGCGTTTATTTCGCAATCGGCGGCGGTCTCCAATACCATCCTCGACTGGGCTCAGCAGCGCGAGATGGGTTTTTCTTACTTTATTGCACTGGGAGATAGCCTGGACATCGACGTCGATGACCTGCTTGATTTCCTCGCTCGCGACAGTAAGACCAGCGCCATTCTGCTCTATCTTGAACATCTCAGCGATGCCCGCCGTTTTGTCTCCGCGGCCCGTAGCGCATCACGAAATAAGCCGATCCTGGTGATTAAAAGTGGACGAAGTCCTGCCGCACAAAAGCTGCTGCACGTCAATTCAGGTATGGATCCGGCCTGGGACGCCGCGATTCAGCGCGCGGGCTTGTTGCGGGTTCAGGATACTCACGAATTGTTCTCCGCGGTCGAAACCCTCAGCCACATGCGCCCGCTGCGCGGTGAGAAGCTGATGATTATCAGTAACGGTGCCGCTCCTGCTGCGCTGGCGCTGGATGAGCTTTGGCTGCGCAACGGCAAACTTGCCGCTCTCAGCGAAGAGACCAGCGATCGTCTCCGTCAGGCGTTACCTGAAACGATTGATATCGCTAACCCGCTCGATCTCCGCGACGACGCCAGCAGCGAGCATTACCTCAAAGCGCTGAACGTGCTGCTGGATAGCCATGACTACGATGCGCTGCTGGTAATCCATTCACCCAGCGCAGCAGCTCCAGGCACAGAAAGCGCGCTGGCGCTGATTGACGCCCTGAAGCGCCATCCTCGCGGCAAGTACGTGACGGTTCTCACCAACTGGTGCGGTGAGTTCTCTTCACAGGAAGCGCGGCGTCTGTTTAGCGATGCGGGCTTGCCGACCTATCGAACCCCCGAAGGTACGATTACCGCCTTTATGCATATGGTTGAATATCGACGTAACCAGAAGCAGCTCAGGGAAACTCCGGTGCAGCCAGTCTCGTTAGCGACTAATACAGCCGAAGCGCATAGTCTGCTGCAACGCGCAATCAATGAAGGCGCTACGTCTCTGGATACCCATGAAGTAAGCCCCGTTCTGCGCGCTTACGGTATTCATACCCTACCGACGTGGATTGCCGCCGATAGCGCTGAAGCCGTGCATATTGCCGAGCAGATTGGCTATCCCGTAGCACTGAAGCTGCGCTCGCCTGATATTCCACATAAGTCGGAAGTTCAGGGGGTTATGCTTTATCTGCGTACCGCCGTCGAAGTGCAGCAGGCTGCGGATGCGATTATCGATCGTGTCAAAATGACCTGGCCGCAGGCGCGCATTCACGGGCTGCTGGTGCAAAGTATGGCCAATCGCGCCGGAGCGCAGGAGCTGAGGGTTGTCGTAGAACATGACTCCGTTTTTGGGCCGCTTATCATGCTTGGCGAAGGCGGCGTAGAATGGCGTGCAGAGGATCAGGCCGCCGTCGCGCTCCCTCCGCTGAATATGAACCTTGCGCGCTACCTGGTTATCCAGGCCATCAAAAGTAAAAAAGTGCGCGGCCGCAGCGCGCTGCGACCTCTCGATATTCCCGGCCTGAGCCAGCTATTGGTACAGGTATCGAATTTAATTGTCGACTGCCCGGAAATTCAGCGTCTGGATATCCACCCTCTTCTGGCTTCCGGCCATGAGTTTACCGCGCTTGACGTGACGTTAACTCTCGCTCCATTCACCGGCGATAGTGAAAGCCGCCTCGCCATACGCCCTTATCCGCAGCAGCAGGAGGAGTGGGTGGTGATGAAGAATGGGGAACGCTGCCTTTTCCGTCCAATATTGCCGGAAGATGAGCCGCAGCTGCTGGCCTTTATCGCTCAGGTCACGAAGGAAGATCTCTATTATCGTTACTTCAGTGAAATCAACGAATTTACTCATGATGATTTAGCGAATATGACGCAGATCGACTACGATCGAGAAATGGCCTTTGTTGCTGTGCGCATCACAAGTGAGGGAGATGAGATCCTCGGCGTGACGCGGGCTATCTCCGATCCGGATAATATCGATGCCGAGTTTGCTGTACTGGTGCGCTCCGACCTGAAAGGTATGGGGTTAGGCCGCAAGCTCCTGGAAAAGTTGATTGCCTATACGCAAAGCCACGGCCTGCAGCGGCTGAATGGCATCACCATGCCCAATAATAAAGGCATGATCGGGCTCGCCAGAAAGCTAGGATTCTCAGTTGATATTCAACTTGAAGATGGGATTGTAAGTTTGTCTCTACAGCTTGTACCTGAGCAATTACAAACGGCTGACCGCAATTGTTGACTACTTTAACGGGTAGTAATGGTATTATTGCCCGCTTACGTCGTCTGCATGGTACAGAAGACCCTTCAATAAACAGAGAAGAAACGCACTGTGATGTTGTCAAAATTTAAACGCAATAAACATCAACAACACCTTGCCCAACTCCCTAAGCTTTCTCAGTCAGTTGATGATATCGAGTTCTTTTACGCTCCGGCAGATTTTCGGCAAGCGTTACTGGCCAGAATAGCTCAAGCCACCCAGCGTATTTGTATTATTGCGCTCTATCTGGAACAGGATGATGGCGGCAAAGGAATTTTGCAGGCGCTATATGACGCTAAGCGTCAGCGTCCGCAATTAGATGTCCAGGTGCTGGTCGACTGGCATCGCGCCCAGCGCGGGCGTATTGGCGTCGCGGCGTCTGATACCAATGCCGACTGGTACTGCCGCATGGCGCAGGAGAATCCCGGCGTCGATATTCCGGTTTATGGCGTTCCAGTCAATACCCGGGAAGCGCTCGGTGTCCTCCATTTCAAAGGCTTTATCATTGATGATAGCGTTCTCTATAGCGGCGCCAGCCTTAATGATGTTTACCTGCATCAACACGATAAATACCGCTACGATCGCTACCAGTGCATTCGCAACGCGAAAATGGCAGATGTGATGTTCGACTGGGTTGAAAATAACCTGGTGCAGGGCCGTGGCGTTAATCGCCTTGACAGGACCGACCGTCCTAAAAGCCCGGAAATCAAAAATGATATCCGTCAGTATCGCCAGGAGCTCCGCGATAGCAGCTATCATTTTTCTGGCGATGCTGGTGAAGATCAGCTATCTGTCACCCCGTTAGTTGGGCTGGGTAAAACTAGCCTGCTAAATAAAACGATTTTCCATCTGATGCCCTGTGCTGAGCACAAACTGACGATCTGCACCCCTTATTTTAACCTGCCAGCCCTGCTGGTACGTAATATCATTCAGCTGTTACGCAGTGGGAAAAAAGTCGAAATTATCGTTGGCGATAAAACCGCTAATGATTTCTATATTCCGGAAGATCAGCCGTTTAAAATTATCGGCGCTCTGCCCTATCTTTATGAAATCAATCTGCGGCGATTCCTGAGCCGACTGCAGTATTATGTCAATACCGATCAGCTCATTGTCCGTTTATGGAAAGACGATGATAACAGCTACCACCTGAAAGGCATGTGGGTGGATGACGAGTGGATGCTCCTGACCGGCAACAACCTGAATCCACGCGCCTGGCGACTGGATTTAGAAAACGCGATCCTTATTCACGATCCGAAGCATCAGCTCGGCGCAATGCGCGAAAAAGAGTTAAGCCTCATCCGCAAACACACCACCATCGTCAAACACTATCGCGATCTCCAAAGTATTGCTGACTATCCAATAAAGGTACGCAAACTGATCAGGCGTCTGCGACGTATTCGAATCGATCGTCTTATCAGCCGCATTCTCTGAATTACCGCCCCGTCATCGGGGCTTTTTTCCTGGACTTTCTATGCGCCTCATCATGCTTATCGCCCCGCTATTATTACTGACTGGCTGTAGCCATATGGCTAATGATTCATGGAGCGGTCAGGATAAAGCCCAACACTTTCTCGCATCAGCGATGCTCTCTGCGGCGGGCAATGAATATGCTCAGCATCAGGGCTATAGTCGCGACCGCAGCGCCGCAATTGGCTTTATGTTTTCGGTGAGCTTAGGCGCGTCGAAGGAGCTATGGGACAGCCGCCCATCCGGGAGCGGCTGGAGCTGGAAGGACTTTGCCTGGGATGTGGCAGGAGCCACAACCGGCTATGCGGTATGGCAACTGGCACATCAATAACCCTACAAACGGAGTCCTTTACCCTTACGGTGTAGCGTCAGGGAAACCAGGAAAGCAATGGCTCCCATGACGGTCACGTACCAGTAAAAGGCATGCTCAATTCCCGCTGATTTTAACGATAGCGCGACATACTCCGCCGAGCCCCCAAACAGCGCATTGGCGACGGCATAAGAAAGCCCAACGCCCAGAGCACGTACCTGGGCTGGAAACATTTCGGCCTTCAGAATACCGCTGATTGAGGTATAGAAGCTCACGATTAGCAGCGCACATATCACTAATGCAAATGCCGCATACGGCGAACTTACATTCTGTAGCGCATTCAGAATCGGAACCGTAAAGACGGTGACCAGTACGCCAAAGCAGAGCATAGAACTACGGCGACCAATCTTATCCGAGAGAGCGCCAAAAAGCGGCTGAACCAGCATATAAACAAATAAAGCAGCGGTCATAATCATGCTGGCGGTACCCGCCGTCATGCCTGCAGTATTGACCAGATATTTCTGCATATAGGTGGTGAAAGTATAAAAACTTAATGACCCCGCGGCAGTAAAGCCCAGCACCATAATAAATGCCTTGCGGTTACGCCATAGCCCTTTAAACGAGCCCGCCTCTTTTAAGGAGCGAGTTTCCTGTTTAGACGTTTCATCTAATTGGCGTCGCAACCACAGGGCCACAACGGCTAATACTGCGCCAAGTGCAAAGGGAATACGCCATCCCCACGCGTGAAGATCTTCATCGCTGAGGATCTGCTGTAATGCAACCACGACCAGCACCGCCAGAAGTTGCCCACCAATCAGCGTGACGTACTGAAAAGAGGCATAAAAACCTTTCTTACCCTCTACGGCAACTTCGCTCATATATGTCGCACCGGTACCATATTCCCCTCCGACAGATAATCCCTGGAATAAACGGGCAAGCAATAGCAAAGCCGGAGCCCAGGTTCCTATCGTTTCATAACCCGGTAAGCAGGCAATCACCAGTGAACCAAAACACATCATGCAAACTGAAATAAGCATAGAAGTTTTACGTCCACGGCGGTCAGCAATGCGCCCGAATATCCATCCCCCGATCGGACGCATCAGAAAGCCAGCAGCAAAGACTCCAGCAGTCTGTAACAACTGTGTTGTGGTATTTCCGGAAGGAAAGAAGATGTGCGCAAAGTAGAGTGAGCAAAATGAATAGACGTAAAAATCAAACCACTCAACCAGATTCCCTGAGGATGCACCTACAATTGCCCATACACGGCGCCGGGTATCACCATGATCCGGTGATTCACGCTCGCTAATACTGCTCTCTGTCATTGTAATTCTGCTCCAGCAAAGACTGCAATCTGCCGTGTCGGGTGAACCAACGCAATCGGACAAATCAATTAGTGAACCAAATGTTATATAATTGTTATTTTTTAGTTTGTGATATTATTCACATTTTTTTTCGGGCACTGGGTTTTCGCGACGAAAAGTAGATTCTGAAGGCTTTAAAAAGTGAAATATGATGAAGCTCGGGTTATAACAGATTTTTATATAGCCTGCTTTCTTTGACAATTCTACGAGATAAGCATGTCCACGCAGGATTTTATCCCCAGCGAGCCTAGTGTTTCTTTTTTCGTAACAGATAATCTTCATCCTGACGAAGCTTATCCCACCACGCCTTGAATACGGTCGCCGCTGCGGCCTTTACAGGATCATTACCTCGCGTATTCAGTGAGCCATCCTTTGCATATTTTTTACCACCTTTATAATTGGCATAGCGCCTTGCCCGCGTGTAGCCCATCTGAATAAACTTTCGTGCCATATCCATGCCGACGAAATCATTCTGCTGTCGATAATGCTCAAAGAGCTGATATATTTTTTTGGCCGACTCGTTTGCTGATGCTTCATCTTTGTAGCGCCAGAAGGGAAGGATTTCGCTTTTATAGGGCTCAACCAACAGCACGCCCTGCTCACCTTTTCCTACCTGATACAGCTCCGGGTGCTGGCGAAAATCGATGGTGGAAAAATCTTGCTGGTAATCAAAAGGCTTAATGGCCACAGTTTCCTCTCATATTGACTAAAACACCTTATTAGCCTGGTACATAAGGTAGAAGTGTAGAAGGAGGACTTTTCTGTATCGTATACAGAGAATCGGCATAAAAGCGGCAAATTCTTATTTTATAAAGACGGACGAAAGCTGAAAAGAGGAGTAAGACCCCGTTAGATTTACAGGAGAAATGATAATCCACGTAGGCTACCTATGTCAGGATATGGAATGTTACCCATATAGGTACGGGAAGTTTATCGATATGTTTGCGGAAGACAAAAACGCAAAAAGCCCATCCGTCAGGATGGGCTCTTCACTGGTTTGATGCCTGGCAGTTCCCTACTCTCACATGGGGAGACCCCACACTACCATCGGCGCTACGGCGTTTCACTTCTGAGTTCGGCATGGGGTCAGGTGGGACCACCGCGCTGTTGCCGCCAGGCAAATTCTTTGTACTCTGTCCTGTGTCTTTTACGCTCATACTGCGTTGGCTGCTCTCGCGAATGTCAGTCACATACTTCAGTATGCTCCTTCCATCGCTTCGCTTGCCGCCTTGTCTCAGCGTAAAATCCTTCGGACTCTGAATCAGAGCTGAAAATCGTCTCTCAAATCGCCAAAACATCTTCGGCGTTGTAAGGTTAAGCCTCACGGTTCATTAGTACCGGTTAGCTCAACGCATCGCTGCGCTTACACACCCGGCCTATCAACGTCGTCGTCTTCAACGTTCCTTCAGGACTCTCAAGGAGTCAGGGAGAACTCATCTCGGGGCAAGTTTCGTGCTTAGATGCTTTCAGCACTTATCTCTTCCGCATTTAGCTACCGGGCAATGCCATTGGCATGACAACCCGAACACCAGTGATGCGTCCACTCCGGTCCTCTCGTACTAGGAGCAGCCCCCCTCAATTCTCCAGCGCCCACGGCAGATAGGGACCGAACTGTCTCACGACGTTCTAAACCCAGCTCGCGTACCACTTTAAATGGCGAACAGCCATACCCTTGGGACCTACTTCAGCCCCAGGATGTGATGAGCCGACATCGAGGTGCCAAACACCGCCGTCGATATGAACTCTTGGGCGGTATCAGCCTGTTATCCCCGGAGTACCTTTTATCCGTTGAGCGATGGCCCTTCCATTCAGAACCACCGGATCACTATGACCTGCTTTCGCACCTGCTCGCGCCGTCACGCTCGCAGTCAAGCCAGCTTATGCCATTGCACTAACCTCCTGATGTCCGACCAGGATTAGCTGACCTTCGTGCTCCTCCGTTACGCTTTAGGAGGAGACCGCCCCAGTCAAACTACCCACCAGACACTGTCCGCAACCCCGATCAGGGGCCCACGTTAGAACACCAGCCATTAAAGGGTGGTATTTCAAGGATGGCTCCATGCAGACTGGCGTCCACACTTCAAAGCCTCCCACCTATCCTACACATCAAGGACCAGTGTTCAGTGTCAAGCTATAGTAAAGGTTCACGGGGTCTTTCCGTCTTGCCGCGGGTACACTGCATCTTCACAGCGAGTTCAATTTCACTGAGTCTCGGGTGGAGACAGCCTGGCCATCATTACGCCATTCGTGCAGGTCGGAACTTACCCGACAAGGAATTTCGCTACCTTAGGACCGTTATAGTTACGGCCGCCGTTTACCGGGGCTTCGATCAAGAGCTTCTCCGCGAGGATAACCCCATCAATTAACCTTCCGGCACCGGGCAGGCGTCACACCGTATACGTCCACTTTCGTGTTTGCACAGTGCTGTGTTTTTAATAAACAGTTGCAGCCAGCTGGTATCTTCGACTGAGTTCAGCTCCATGAGCAAGTCACTTCACCTACCATCAGCGTGCCTTCTCCCGAAGTTACGGCACCATTTTGCCTAGTTCCTTCACCCGAGTTCTCTCAAGCGCCTGGGTATTCTCTACCTGACCACCTGTGTCGGTTTGGGGTACGATTTGATGTTACCTGATGCTTAGAGGCTTTTCCTGGAAGCAGGGCATTTGTCACTTCAGCACCGTAGTGCCTCGTCATCACACCTCAGCGTTAATAAGGTTCCGATTTACCTGGAGCCTCCGCCTACATGCTTAAACCGGGACAACCGTCGCCCGGCCAACATAGCCTTCTCCGTCCCCCTTCGCAGTAACACCAAGTACAGGAATATAACCTGTTTCCCATCGACTACGCCTTTCGGCCTCGCCTTAGGGGTCGACTCACCCTGCCCCGATTAACGTTGGACAGGAACCCTGGTCTTCCGGCGTGCGGGTTTTTCACCCGCATTATCGTTACTTATGTCAGCATTCGCACTTCTGATACCTCCAGCAGCCCTCACAGGCCACCTTCAACGGCTTACAGAACGCTCCCCTACCCAACAACACATCGTGTCGCTGCCGCAGCTTCGGTGCATGGTTTAGCCCCGTTACATCTTCCGCGCAGGCCGACTCGACCAGTGAGCTATTACGCTTCTTTAAATGATGGCTGCTTCTAAGCCAACATCCTGGCCTGTCTGGGCCTTCCCACATCGTTTCCCACTTAACCATGACTTTGGGACCTTAGCTGGCGGTCTGGGTTGTTTCCCTCTTCACGACGGACGTTAGCACCCGCCGTGTGTCTCCCGTGATAACATTCTTCGGTATTCGTAGTTTGCATCGGGTTGGTAAGTCGGGATGACCCCCTAGCCGAAACAGTGCTCTACCCCCGAAGATGAGTTCACGAGGCGCTACCTAAATAGCTTTCGGGGAGAACCAGCTATCTCCCGGTTTGATTGGCCTTTCACCCCCAGCCACAAGTCATCCGCTAATTTTTCAACATTAGTCGGTTCGGTCCTCCAGTTAGTGTTACCCAACCTTCAACCTGCCCATGGCTAGATCACCGGGTTTCGGGTCTATACCCTGCAACTTAACGCCCAGTTAAGACTCGGTTTCCCTGCGGCTCCCCTATACGGTTAACCTTGCTACAGAATATAAGTCGCTGACCCATTATACAAAAGGTACGCAGTCACCCCACATGGAGGCTCCTACTGCTTGTACGTACACGGTTTCAGGTTCTTTTTCACTCCCCTCGCCGGGGTTCTTTTCGCCTTTCCCTCACGGTACTGGTTCACTATCGGTCAGTCAGGAGTATTTAGCCTTGGAGGATGGTCCCCCCATATTCAGACAGGATACCACGTGTCCCGCCCTACTCTTCGAGTTCACAGCATGTGCATTTTGGTGTACGGGACTATCACCCTGTACCGTCGGACTTTCCAGACCGTTCCACTAACACACACGCTGATTCAGACTCCGGGCTGCTCCCCGTTCGCTCGCCGCTACTGGGGGAATCTCGGTTGATTTCTTTTCCTCGGGGTACTTAGATGTTTCAGTTCCCCCGGTTCGCCTCGTTTGACTATGTATTCATCAAACGATAGTGCAATGAATTGCACTGGGTTTCCCCATTCGGACATCGCCGGCTATAACGGTTCATATCACCTTACCGACGCTTTTCGCAGATTAGCACGTCCTTCATCGCCTCTGACTGCCAGGGCATCCACCGTGTACGCTTAGTCGCTTAACCTCACAACCCGAAGATGTTTCGTGAAACACCCTCGTGTCGCGAAAATTTGAGAGACTCGAACACACTTCAACAGTGTGTCGTTTCAATTTTCAGCTTGATCCAGATTTTTAAAGAGCAAATATCTCAAACGTCACCCGAAGATGAGTTTTGAGATACCGGTTGGTTGTGCCTTTCACTCACACCCAGCAAGTGGCGTCCCCTAGGGGATTCGAACCCCTGTTGCCGCCGTGAAAGGGCGGAGTCCTAACCGCTAGACGAAGGGGACACGAGGTGTCACGACTTCGCAGCCGTCTTGCTTCTTTACATCTATCAGACAATCTGTGTGAGCACTACAAAGGCAGGTTCTTTCAGGTAAGGAGGTGATCCAACCGCAGGTTCCCCTACGGTTACCTTGTTACGACTTCACCCCAGTCATGAATCACAAAGTGGTAAGCGCCCTCCCGAAGGTTAAGCTACCTACTTCTTTTGCAACCCACTCCCATGGTGTGACGGGCGGTGTGTACAAGGCCCGGGAACGTATTCACCGTGGCATTCTGATCCACGATTACTAGCGATTCCGACTTCATGGAGTCGAGTTGCAGACTCCAATCCGGACTACGACATACTTTATGAGGTCCGCTTGCTCTCGCGAGGTCGCTTCTCTTTGTATATGCCATTGTAGCACGTGTGTAGCCCTGGTCGTAAGGGCCATGATGACTTGACGTCATCCCCACCTTCCTCCAGTTTATCACTGGCAGTCTCCTTTGAGTTCCCGGCCGGACCGCTGGCAACAAAGGATAAGGGTTGCGCTCGTTGCGGGACTTAACCCAACATTTCACAACACGAGCTGACGACAGCCATGCAGCACCTGTCTCACAGTTCCCGAAGGCACGTTCTCATCTCTGAAAACTTCTGTGGATGTCAAGACCAGGTAAGGTTCTTCGCGTTGCATCGAATTAAACCACATGCTCCACCGCTTGTGCGGGCCCCCGTCAATTCATTTGAGTTTTAACCTTGCGGCCGTACTCCCCAGGCGGTCGACTTAACGCGTTAGCTCCGGAAGCCACTCCTCAAGGGAACAACCTCCAAGTCGACATCGTTTACAGCGTGGACTACCAGGGTATCTAATCCTGTTTGCTCCCCACGCTTTCGCACCTGAGCGTCAGTCTTTGTCCAGGGGGCCGCCTTCGCCACCGGTATTCCTCCAGATCTCTACGCATTTCACCGCTACACCTGGAATTCTACCCCCCTCTACAAGACTCCAGCCTGCCAGTTTCGAATGCAGTTCCCAGGTTGAGCCCGGGGATTTCACATCCGACTTGACAGACCGCCTGCGTGCGCTTTACGCCCAGTAATTCCGATTAACGCTTGCACCCTCCGTATTACCGCGGCTGCTGGCACGGAGTTAGCCGGTGCTTCTTCTGCGGGTAACGTCAATTGCTGCGGTTATTAACCACAACACCTTCCTCCCCGCTGAAAGTACTTTACAACCCGAAGGCCTTCTTCATACACGCGGCATGGCTGCATCAGGCTTGCGCCCATTGTGCAATATTCCCCACTGCTGCCTCCCGTAGGAGTCTGGACCGTGTCTCAGTTCCAGTGTGGCTGGTCATCCTCTCAGACCAGCTAGGGATCGTCGCCTAGGTGAGCCGTTACCTCACCTACTAGCTAATCCCATCTGGGCACATCTGATGGCAAGAGGCCCGAAGGTCCCCCTCTTTGGTCTTGCGACGTTATGCGGTATTAGCTACCGTTTCCAGTAGTTATCCCCCTCCATCAGGCAGTTTCCCAGACATTACTCACCCGTCCGCCACTCGTCACCCGAGAGCAAGCTCTCTGTGCTACCGTTCGACTTGCATGTGTTAGGCCTGCCGCCAGCGTTCAATCTGAGCCATGATCAAACTCTTCAATTTAAGTTTGATGCTCACAGAATTAAACTTCGTAATGAATTACGTGTTCACTCTTTGAGACTTGGTATTCATTTTTCGTCCGAAGACGTTAAGAATCCATGTCACTTTGAGTGCCCACACAGATTGTCTGATAAATTGTTAAAGAGCAGTGCCGCTTCGCTTTTCGCTGCAGCGTGGGGTGTGCATATTACGCCTTCCCGCTAAAGAGTCAAGCGATTATTTTCACTTTTCTCTGCCGGCATTCATCGCTGAATCCCGCTAACCCGGCGGCTTGTTGGCCGTTGTTCCGTGTCAGTGGAGGCGCATTATAGGGAGTAATTCTGACGTGACAAGGGGAATTTTAAAAAAAAACTCCGCATGCTTAATTTTCAACCAAGCCATTAGCTAAAATTAATCAATTGCCTGGTTTTTAAACAAAAACGAGCCCTGAGGGCCCGTTTTTGCGGTTTTGTGAGTTACTGCACTGCTACTATCCGATCGTTTTTCACGACTAGCTGCACTTCTTTACCCGGAATCAGCTCACCGGAAAGAATCTGCTGCGCAAGCGGGTTTTCGATCTGTTGCTGGATAGCTCGTTTCAGAGGACGAGCGCCATAAACCGGATCGTAGCCGTTTTCGCTCAACAGCTTCAGAGCGTCTTCAGAGATATGGACTTCGTAGCCGCGTTCTTCAAGACGTTTATACAACCGCTGCAGCTGAATCTGCGCAATCGAAGCAATGTGTTTTTCACCCAACGGATGGAATACAACAACCTCATCAATACGGTTGATAAACTCCGGACGGAAGCTTTGGCTAACCACGCCCAGCACCAGATCTTTCATGTGACTATAATCCAGCGCACCAAAACGTTCCTGAATGAGATCGGAGCCGAGGTTTGAGGTCATGATGACGACCGTATTACGGAAGTCGACCGTTCTCCCCTGCCCGTCCGTCAAACGTCCATCGTCCAGAACCTGCAGCAGAATGTTAAAGACATCGGGATGCGCTTTTTCCACTTCATCCAGCAGGATGACGGAATAAGGACGGCGGCGGACCGCTTCTGTCAAATAGCCGCCTTCTTCATAGCCAACATATCCCGGAGGTGCCCCAACCAGACGTGAAACGGAATGTTTCTCCATAAACTCTGACATGTCGATGCGAACCATCGCATCGTCGCTATCGAACATAAAGTTGGCCAGCGCTTTACACAGTTCCGTTTTACCCACACCGGTAGGCCCCAGGAACAGGAATGAGCCAATCGGGCGGTTAGGATCGGACAACCCGGCACGGCTACGGCGGATCGCATTCGATACCGCTTCAACTGCTTCATTCTGACCAATGACGCGACTATGCAACTCCTGCTCCATACGCAGCAGTTTCTCACGCTCGCCTTCAAGCATTCTCGCCACCGGGATACCCGTCCAGCGAGCCAGCACTTCCGCGATTTCCGCATCCGTTACTTTATTACGTAACAGACGCATCGTCTTGCCTTCCGACTGCGTTGCCGCCGCCAGCTGTTTTTCCAGTTCCGGGATCTTGCCGTACTGCAGCTCAGACATCCGCGCCAGATCGCCGACGCGACGCGCCTGTTCAATAGCGATTTTGGCCTGCTCCAGCTCAGCTTTAATCGTCTGGGTTCCTGAGAGCGACGCTTTTTCAGCCTTCCACTCTTCTTCTAATATCGAATACTGGCGTTCTTTATCCGCCAGCTCCTCATTCAGCATATCCAGTCGCTTAATACTGGCTTCATCGGACTCTTTCTTCAGCGCCTGCTGTTCCAGCTTAAGCTGGATGATACGACGGTCAAGCCGGTCCAGTTCTTCCGGTTTTGAGTCAATCTGCATTCGGATGCTGGAAGCAGCCTCATCGATCAGGTCGATGGCTTTATCCGGCAGCTGTCGGTCGGCGATATAGCGGTGAGACAGCGTCGCTGCAGCCACAATTGCCGGGTCGGTGATCTGCACATGGTGATGCAGTTCATAACGTTCTTTCAATCCGCGCAGAATCGCGATGGTATCTTCAACGGTCGGCTCCGCCACAAACACTTTCTGGAAACGGCGTTCCAGCGCAGCATCTTTTTCAATGTACTGGCGATATTCATCAAGCGTCGTAGCACCAACGCAGTGCAGTTCACCACGCGCCAGCGCCGGTTTCAGCATGTTACCGGCGTCCATTGCGCCGTCGGCTTTACCAGCACCGACCATGGTGTGCAGCTCATCGATAAACAGAATAACGTTGCCTTCCTGCTTAGCGAGATCGTTCAGGACACCTTTCAGGCGTTCTTCAAATTCACCGCGATATTTGGCGCCAGCGACAAGCGCCCCCATATCCAGCGCCAGCACCCGGCGGCCCTTCAGCCCTTCAGGCACTTCTCCGTTTACAATCCGCTGCGCCAGCCCTTCAACAATGGCGGTTTTACCCACCCCTGGTTCACCAATGAGTACCGGGTTATTTTTGGTGCGTCGCTGCAGAACCTGAATCGTACGGCGAATTTCTTCATCACGGCCGATTACCGGGTCAAGTTTGCCCTGCTCGGCGCGTTCGGTCAGGTCGACCGTAAATTTTTTCAATGCCTGACGTTGGTCTTCGGCACCCTGATCGTTCACGCTTTCACCTCCGCGCATTTGTTCAATCGCCTGACTCACGTTAGCGGTTGTGGCTCCGGCGGATTTTAAAAGGTCGGTCAGCGTGCCGCGTGATTCAAGCGCTGCCAGAACGAACAGTTCTGACGAAATAAAGTTATCCTTTCTCTTTTGCGCCAGCTTGTCGCAAAGGTTCAGGATACGCACTAAATCCTGAGACGGTTGAACATCGCCACCGGTACCTTCTACCTGCGGCAAACGGCTCAGCGCCTGTTCAATATTGGTGCGTAACTCTCCGGCGTTGATACCTGCCGAAGTTAATAAAGGACGTACCGATCCCCCTTCCTGATTCAGCAAGGCGCTCATAAGATGAAGAGGTTCGATGAATTGGTTGTCGTGCCCAAGCGCAAGAGACTGGGCATCGGCAAGAGCAAGCTGGAATTTATTAGTAAGACGATCCAGACGCATAACTCCTCCCATAACAGGTCAAATTTGCTACTGGAGATTAAATGAGGTCATCCCTCAATTATTCAAGGTTAAAGACCTGAACTATGCAAAAAATAAGTTTGCCTTCTGGATCGTCTTAGTTCGGCAGGTTATATCAGCCAGATAAAACTTGCCATACGACCTGTCGTTTTGTCGCGACGATAAGAGAAAAAATCATCTTTTTCGCTGAGGGTGCAACGGTCACCACCGAAAATCTGCTCAACGCCAACGCTCGCCAGACGCTGACGGGCCAGTTGATAGAGATCAGCAAAATATTTTTCACCTGCGGCGCGAAATGCGCGCTCTGCCTGGACATCTTTTGCCATAAAGGCTTCACGCACTTCCGGGCCAACCTCAAAAGCTTGCGGCCCAATGGCTGGACCAAGCCATGCCATGATGTTTTCGGGCTTATCGGCAAAACAGGCGACCGTTTCCTCCAGCACGCCTTCGCACAGACCGCGCCAGCCAGCATGGGCAGCCGCAATCTCTGTACCCGCGCGGTTACAAAAAAGCACCGGCAGGCAATCGGCGGTCATTACCGCGCATACCGTCCCCGGGACATTGCTGTAGGAAGCATCCGCCCGCTTTGACTCGTACGGCCCGCCATCGAGCTGCAAAACAGTCGTACCGTGCACCTGCTCCAGCCACACCGGGTATGAAGGCAGACCACCTGCGGCATACATGCGCCGACGGTTCTCTTCTACGTGCTGTAGATTGTCCCCGCAATGCGCCCCCAGATTGAGTGAATCATACGGCGGCAGGCTAACCCCGCCAACGCGCGTGGAACTACAGGCAGCCACGCCTTTCGGCGTCGGCCATTGCGGTACAATCACTTTAGTCATAGCCAGTCGATATCGTCTTTATGAGCTTCAAAATCAGCGCGCATGGCATCAATTAAATCAACCATATCCTGTGGAATTGGCGCATGCCATTCCATCTCAATTCCGCTGATCGGATGGTATAAGCGCAGCATGGTGGCATGCAAAGCCTGGCGATCGAACTTGCGCAGAGCAGCGATAAACTCTTCCGATGCGCCTTTTGGCGGACGCGGCCGCCCACCGTACACTTGATCGCCCACCAGCGGATGGGTGATGTGCGCCATATGCACGCGAATCTGGTGCGTACGCCCGGTCTCCAGACGCAAACGCAGGCGAGTATGGATGCGAAAATGCTCCATAATTCGGTAGTGCGTTACCGCTGGTTTTCCCATTGGATGTACCGCCATGTGAGTACGCTTGGTAGGGTGGCGGCTAATCGGTTCTTCAACCGAACCGCCTGCGGTCATATGACCGATGGCCACCGCTTCATACTCACGGGTGATTTCACGCAGCTGCAGGGACTCCACCAGCCGGGTTTGCGCCGGTATAGTTTTCGCCACCACCATCAAACCGGTGGTGTCTTTATCAAGACGGTGCACAATTCCGGCACGCGGCACATCAGCAATGGCCGGATAGTAGTGCAACAGCGCATTCAGCACAGTACCGTCAGGGTTTCCCGCGCCGGGATGCACAACTAAATCGCGCGGTTTGTTAATTACGAGGATGTCATCATCTTCATAAACGATATTGAGCGGAATATCCTGTGGCTGGAAACGAACTTCTTCTTCGATTTCAACATCGATAGCAATCGTCTCTCCCCCCAGCACTTTCTCTTTCGGCTTGTCACTGACATTGCCGTTTACCAGCACTCTCTGGTCAAGGATCCATTCTTTTATGCGTGAACGCGAATAATCCGGGAACAATTCGGCCAAAGCCTGATCTAAGCGTTGTCCGAGTTGGTTTTCGGACACCGTTGCGTTGAGTTGTACTCGTTGTGCCATATACAGCTTCTTCGTTTTAACGTTGGGTTTTACGGCTTTGCCGTTTAATATAGTGTGCTATTGTAGCTGGTCTTAATCGGGAGCAGGAACAGAGATTCTCCCGCATAAACATTTTGAGGAAGTCAAAACGTCATGACGCGCATGAAATACCTGGTGGCAGCAGCCACACTGAGCCTGGCTTTGGTGGGTTGCTCTGGCTCAAAGGAGGAGGTGCCCGATAATCCGCCGAATGAGATCTACGCGACCGCTCAGCAAAAGCTGCAGGACGGTAACTGGAAACAGGCAATAACGCAACTGGAAGCGTTGGATAACCGTTATCCCTTTGGACCTTATTCCCAACAGGTACAGTTGGATCTGATTTATGCGTACTACAAAAACGCCGATCTGCCGCTGGCTCAGGCCGCCATCGATCGCTTTGTACGCCTGAACCCTACGCATCCTAACATTGATTACGTCATTTATATGCGTGGTCTGACAAATATGGCGTTGGATGACAGTGCGCTGCAGGGCTTCTTCGGTGTCGATCGCTCCGATCGCGATCCACAACACGCGCGTGATGCCTTTAACGACTTCTCCAGGCTGGTTCGTGGCTATCCTAATAGCCAGTACTCCACCGACGCCTATAAACGTATGGTGTTCCTGAAGGATCGTCTGGCGAAGTACGAGCTATCGGTTGTTGATTACTATACCGCTCGTGGCGCATGGGTTGCGGTAGTCAACCGCGTGGAAGGAATGCTGCGTAACTATCCGGATACGCAGGCCACCCGCGATGCGCTGCCGAAGATGGAAAACGCCTACCGTCAGATGCAAATGAATGCTCAGGCCGACAAGGTTGCGCAAATCATTGCAGCAAACGGTAAGAACACCTGATAGACGATAGATAAGCAAAACGGCAGCCTGATGGCTGCCGTTTTTTTATTCGTTAAAAATTTTAGCTGAAGCGGTTTAGCGCTGAGTTAACTCATCAAATATGGCCCTCTTTTTTCCATTCGACAAGTAAAATCTCCTCTGTTCCTGTCCTGCCTCACAAAACAGATTTGTTGACAAAAAGTGACAATAAAATGTGATTTAAATCACGAATTTTGACATTAGGCGAGGTATGCTGAGTTCACCAAGACGGGAAAGACAAGAGGTAAAATTTATGACAATGAACATTACCAGTAAGCAAATGGAAATTACTCCGGCAATTCGCCAGCACGTCGCAGACCGTCTCGCAAAATTAGATAAATGGCAAACCCACTTAATTAACCCGCATATCATCCTTTCTAAAGAGCCACAGGGTTTTGTCGCTGATGCAACAATCAATACGCCGAACGGCCACCTGGTTGCCAGCGCACGGCACGAAGATATGTACGCCGCCATCAACGAATTGATCAACAAGCTGGAACGGCAGCTAAATAAAGTGCAACACAAAGGGGAAGCCCGCCGCGCCGCAACATCGGTGAAAGAGGCAGGCTTTGTGGAAGAAGAAGAGTAATCCTTAACTTAAGCTTGTGTCATGCCACGCGCCTTCGGGCGCGTTTTTTATTGACAGAGTGAAAACAGTACAGGTACTGTAATCCCCACTAACTTAAGGAATTCATCGTGCAACCGATCCCGTTCTTCTTCGCATTCTTTTTTACCTTCCCCTGAATGGGAGGCAATTCGTCGTGTGATAAAGAATGCGAAGACGAACAACAAGGCCTCCCAAGCGGGAGGCCTTTTTTATTGATAATCGATAACAAGAAAGGCAACACATATGACCGAGGAAAACCCATTACTGGCCCTACGCGATAAGATCAGCGCTCTTGATGAAAAGCTGCTTGCGCTGCTGGCTGAACGCCGTGGCCTGGCCGTAGAGGTTGGCAAAGCCAAGCTGGCATCACATCGTCCGGTGCGCGATATCGACCGCGAGCGCGACCTGCTGGAGCGGCTGATGACGCTGGGTAAAAGCTATCATCTTGATGCCCATTACATCACACGCCTGTTCCAGCTCATTATTGAAGACTCGGTTCTTACCCAACAAACGCTACTCCAGCAGCACCTGAATAAAATAAACCCTCATTCCGCACGCGTAGCGTTTCTCGGCCCTAAAGGTTCATATTCGCATCTGGCGGCTCGTCAGTATGCGGCCCGCCACTTTGAACAGTTTATCGAGAGCGGCTGCGCTAAATTTGCCGATATCTTCGAGCAAGTGGAAACGGGTCAGGCTGACTACGCCGTCGTGCCTATCGAGAATACCAGCTCCGGCGGCATCAATGACGTTTACGACCTTCTGCAGCACACTAGCTTGTCCATCGTTGGCGAGCTGACGCTGCCTATCGATCACTGCGTGCTGGTCGCAACGTCAACCGATGCGCAGCAGATCACAACGGTCTACAGCCATCCGCAGCCGTTCCAGCAGTGCAGCCAATATCTAAGCCGCTATCCGCACTGGAACATTGAATATACCGATAGCACCTCGTCAGCAATGGAGAAGGTGGCGCAGGCTAACTCTCCGACCGTGGCCGCCCTGGGCAGCGAAGCCGGCGGCGCGCTGCACGGTTTGCAGGTTCTGGAGCATTGTCTTGCTAACCAGGCGCAAAACATCACCCGCTTCCTGGTCCTGGCACGAAAAGCGGTGGAAGTCTCCGATCAGGTACCGGCGAAAACCACCTTGCTAATGGCTACAGGCCAGCAAGCAGGAGCCCTGGTAGAGGCTCTGCTGGTGCTGCGCAACCATAACCTGATAATGACGAAGCTGGAATCCCGTCCGATTCACGGTAACCCGTGGGAAGAGATGTTTTATCTGGATATCCAGGCCAACCTGGAATCGATGCCCATGCGTAAGGCATTAAAAGAGCTGGCCGAGATAACCCGTTCAATGAAGGTGCTGGGCTGCTATGCCAGCGAAAACGTGGTACCGGTCGATCCGGTTTAACTTTCTTTAAACGGCAATTTCTTCATCCCTGCCACGGCAACCGGCAGGGTGAAGATCGCGCCGGAAAGCGGATATTTTGCGACTTCTTCGGCGTCCATATTCTCCCGCGTAGTGGTGATATAAAGCGTTTTCATATCTGCCCCACCAAAACAGACCATCGTCGGGCAACGCACCGGTAAGCGATACTCCTCCAGCTGCTCACCCGTCGGCGAGAAGCGGGCAACCCGCCAGCCGTCAAACATCGCACTCCAGTAGCAACCTTCTACATCTATGGCCGCACCATCAGGGATCCCCTCCCCCGGCAGAAAGCGACGAAAAACCGCGCGCTTACCCGGCTCGCCCTGTTCATCCAAAGGAGTACGGTAGATAACAGCGTTCGGCGTATCCGAGGTATACATCCATTGCTTGTCTTCGCTAAACGCCAGGCCGTTGGCACCATGAATATCGCACTGGATGACCTGCGCAGAGAGATCGTTATCGATACGCATCAACAGCGCCCCGTTAAAATCTCCCGGCCCCCAGAAAGTTCCGGCATAAAAGCGGCCGTCGCGATCGGTTCCACCATCGTTAAAGCGCGCTAATAGCGGATTACTCGGGTTATCACAAACTTTTCGCTGCAGAAGGCCATGAGTATCAGTGAGCCAAATACCGCTACGTAATGCGACGATAAACCCCCCCTTCGCCCGGAGAGCAAAACAGCCGGGCTCTTCAGGAAATTGTAGTACCTGATGTTCACCCGTCCGCACTTCGTAGCGATGAATCTCACACTCCATTATATCGGCCCAGTACAGAGCCTGTTCGGCTTCACTCCAGGTCGGACATTCCGGTAAATGCCCGGTGTAATCAAACAGCGGTTGTGGTTCAGCCATCGTTTTCATCCCTATAAAAAAAGCCAGCGGGTCACCCCCCTGGCTTTATTGTATACGCGTTTTAACACTTACTGCCGATTATCATTTGCCTGACGCAGCAACGTTCGGCTTTCGCTCTGGAAGCGCTGGGCATAATCACCGAACCAGTGCTCAACCTTGCGGAAGCTGTCGATGAACGCCTGTTTATCTCCCTGCTCCAGCAGACCAATCGCTTCGCCGAAGCGCTGATAGTATCGCTTTATCAGCGCCAGATTGTTTTCCGAGGACATAATAATGTCAGCATAAAGCTGCGGGTCCTGGGCAAACAGGCGACCAACCATCGCCAGTTCAAGGCGATAAATAGGCGACGACAGCGCCAGAAGCTGCTCAAGGCGCACGTTCTCTTCGGCCAGGTGCAGGCCATAAGCGAAGGTCGCAAAGTGGCGCAGCGCCTGAATAAAGGCCATGTTTTGATCGTGCTCGACGGCGCTGATGCGGTGCAGCCGAGCCCCCCATACCTGAATTTGCTCCAGGAACCACTGATAGGATTCCGGCTGACGACCATCGCAGTACACAACAACCTGCTTCGCCAGGCTGCCGCTATCGGGGCCAAACATAGGATGCAGACCTAGCACCGGACCTTTATGGGCGGCTAACATTGCCTGCAGCGGTTCTGCTTTAACCGAGGCCAAATCAACCAGAATGCAGTCCGCTGGCAATGGCGGTAGTTGAGCAATCGTTGCCGCAGTCGTGTGAATCGGCACGCTGACGATAACCATGCCGGCATCTGCAACGATCTCTTCCGCCCGCGACCAGTCGTCTTTCTCCAGAATACGAACCTGGTAGCCGGAAAGCGTCAGCATTTTCTCGAACAGACGCCCCATTTGCCCACCGCCGCCGACAATAACCACCGGGCGCAGATTCGGATAGAGCGTTTTAAAACCTTTATCGTTTTCGCTGGAGTAAGACTCACGCATCACGCGACGCAAAACATCTTCGATAAGATCCGGCGGAACCCCAAGCGCTGCGGCCTCCTCACGACGGGAAGCCAGCATCGCCGACTCACGCTCAGGAACGTAAATCGGCAGGCCATATTGGCTTTTAACCTCTCCGACTTCCGCTACCAGTTCGAGGCGCTTAGCCAGCAGTTCCAGCAGCGCCTTATCGACTTCATCAATTTGATCGCGCAACGCGGTCAGTTCAGCAACCATATAATCCTCTTACCCCAGACGAGCCGCCAGATGGCCTCGCAGATCCTTATCAAGTTCGCGGAGCAATGCATCGGTAGTTTCCCAGCTAATGCAGGCATCGGTCACGGAGACGCCGTATTTCATATCGCAACGCGGCTGCTCGGAGGACTGATTACCTTCGTGGATATTGCTCTCGATCATCAGACCAATGATGGAACGATTACCATCTTTAATCTGCGCGACGACGGATTCGGCAACCGCAGGCTGGCGGCGGTAGTCTTTATTCGAATTCCCATGGCTGCAATCTACCATCAGAGAGGGTTTCAGTCCCGCCTGAGTCATCTCTTTTTCACACTTCGCGACATCTTCCGGACCGTAGTTAGGCGCTTTACCACCACGAAGAATAACATGGCCGTTCGGGTTGCCCTGCGTTTGCAGCAGGCAAACCTGCCCGGCCTGGTTGATGCCTACAAAACGGTGAGGCATAGCAGCTGCGCGCATCGCGTTAATTGCTGTTGCCAGGCTGCCATCGGTACCATTTTTAAAACCGACCGGCATTGACAGGCCTGAGGCCATCTCGCGGTGAGTCTGTGATTCCGTAGTACGCGCGCCAATAGCTGACCAGCTGAACAGGTCGCCAAGGTACTGAGGACTGTTTGGATCCAACGCTTCTGTCGCCAGTGGCAGGCCCATATTGACCAAATCAACCAGCAGACGACGCGCAATCTTCAAACCACCTTCCACATCAAACGAACCATCCATATGCGGATCGTTAATCAGCCCTTTCCAGCCAACGGTGGTACGAGGTTTTTCAAAATAGACGCGCATTACCAGATAGAGGCTATCGCTGACCTCTGCGGCAAGAGTTTTAAAACGACGAGCGTATTCAATTGCGGTTTCAGGATCGTGAATCGAACAAGGACCACACACCACCAGCAGGCGAGGATCGCGGCCAGCGATGATGTCTGAGATAGTCTGGCGAGACTGCGCGATCTGCGCTTCTTGCTCAAGGCTCAGGGGGAATTCAGCTTTCAGCTGTTCCGGAGTGATCAAAACCTGTTCATCAGTAATATGTACGTTATTCAGCGCGTCTTTTTGCATGATTGCGATCCTGTATAGCTCGTTTGCGATAGTGGTTTCCTCACCGAGGATGACGTAACGATACCATACAAAGTAAAGATTTCAATCCATAATCCGTAAATTTTAGTTTACAATAGCAAATTAATTGGGAATTAATCCACTATTTTTGTACAAATTAATTTACACCACCAGTCTGAATACCGATTACCGCCCCATATGAACAGGTTACGCTTACGAAAAATCCTGGTGAGAATTATCTTAAAGCAGCGCGGCTGGCTAATGACGCTCTTCACCAATGATGCTATTCTTCGCTCAGGTTTCAGCAATCTGCCCCCCCGCGCTATGACAACCTGACGGAATCGTAATGAGAGTTCTTAACCGTCTTTTTTTGACTTTAGTACTATCGCTCGTGGGTATCTCTGCTGTTGCCTCCGGACCGTCTGAAAATGTTCGGACGATCGTTTCAGGAATCGTGACTTATACTCGCTGGCCGCAGTTATCCGGTCCGCCAAGATTATGTATTTTTTCGACATCACGTTATATCCATAGCCTCGCCAAAGAAGCGCCGGAATTATTGCCTTATAAACCTGTGATTGTTCGTAATACAGAAGAAGCCTTACATACGACCTGCGATGGTTTTTATTTTGGCAGTGAATCACCGACCCAACAGTCTGAATTTACAGCCAAATATGGAAACCGCCCCCTATTACTTATTGCGGAACAAAATATTGATTGCTCTATTGGCAGCGCTTTTTGCTTGCTCATAAATAATGAGAGAGTCAGATTTTCCGTAAATCTGGATGTACTGACGCACAGCGGCGTTCGGGTTAATCCCGATGTGCTGATGCTTGCCCGGAAAACATCACATGAATAAGGATTTTTCTCAGGCCCCGCGCCCCACATTTAAACGAGCGCTACGCCGTATCAGCATGATCAGCGTGGTTATCTCTATGACACTGGTCTGGCTGTTGCTGTGCACCGCTTCCATATTCACCCTTAAACAGTATGCGCAAAAAAACCTGGAGCTCACCGCGGCCACCATGGGCCGTAGTCTGGAAGCAGCGCTGGTATTTGGCGATAGCGCGGCAGCTGAAGATACTCTGGCGACGCTCGGGAAACAGGGGCAATTTTCCAGAGCAATTTTGGTTGATGCCAGGCAAAAACCTTTCGCTTCATGGCATAACGATGGTCTGGCCCGACAGGATAGAATCAGCGACGTTATCAGCAAATGGTTATTCCCCAAACCGACAGTGCAAACTATCCAGCATCAGGGAAAAATGATTGGTGAACTCCGTCTGACCGCGCTGGACAGATTGATTACCTATTTTCTTGGCATCTCAATTCTTGTACTAACCGGCAGCATTTTTCTTGCTTCCTGTATTGCTTTGTTACTGACTCATTCATTGCATCGCGGCATTGTGGCTGCGCTACAAAGCATTACCGAAGTCGTTCACGACATCCGCGAGAATCGTCATTTTTCTCGCCGGGTTCCTGAAGAGCGTATTGAAGAATTCCACCTCTTTGCCCAGGATTTTAATAGTCTGCTGGGTGAAATGGAGGACTGGCAGCAGCAGCTTCAGGATAAAAATGCCCAGCTCCTGCGCAGCTCATTGCACGATCCATTGACCGGTCTGGCTAACAGGGCGGCTTTCTATAACGTCATTAACGAATTGATGAAAGACGAAAGCGTACATAGCAGTTCAGCGCTTTTATTTCTTGATGGCGATAATTTCAAGCTCATTAACGATAACTGGGGCCATGCTGCCGGCGACAAAGTGTTAATTGAAGTAGCGAACCGCCTGATGGCCTTTGTCGGCACACAGCATCAGGCATGGCGTCTCGGCGGCGATGAATTTGCTATTCTGCTGCGTAATGTTCATTCAGAAGCCGAAGTTCAGGCTCTGTGCAGTAAGCTGTCCGAACAGTTTCTCCCGCCGTTCCATCTCCATAACGGCCACACCGTCAGGCTGACGCTGAGTATTGGCTACGCTTTAACCTGGGAACATGCCTCTGCGGAAAATCTGCAAGAGCTTGCCGATCAAAATATGTATCGGATGAAACACCAGCGCTTACAGCAAACGCAAAAATAAAAGGAATCACCATGATCGGCAAATATTTCGCTCCTGCTTTACTGGCCGCACTTTTTCTTAGCGGCTGCCAGGCTCCGCAAGGGAAATTTTCCACGGAACAAATTGCAGCTATGAAGTCATACGGTTTTACTGAAACCAACGGTGACTGGTCATTAGGAATAGCTGATACCATCTTATTTGATAAGAACGACTACCATCTGCGTGCCGATAGCAAACAGCAAATTCATACGATGGCTTCACGTCTGGCGATTACCGGTATTACCCACAGTCACCTGGAAGGCCATACTGATAATTACGGCGAAGACAGCTACAACGAAATGTTATCGCTGAAGCGCGCTAACAGCGTAGCGGATGCCTGGGCCGAAGGTGCAAATATTCCGCGCGCAAATTTGACAACTCTCGGCCTGGGGAAAAAGTATCCGATAGCCAGTAACGATACAGCGCAAGGCCGTGCTGAAAACCGCCGCGTCACGGTAGTCATCAGCACGCCTTAAATAACCTACTCGACTGATTTACTCTGAACCATCGCCGTTGCAGTGCGCCAGCGCAGATAATCAACGGCGAGACATGCCGCCAGACTGAGCCCCATTAGCGGCAGCGCCAGCCCCAACAATCCCGCAATAATGCCTGTTATCACACGAGCGGGCCACGCCAGGTCAAACCACGCCTGTATTAATGTATTAGCCGGATTAAATGCCGCATGCGCCGGACGGCGGATCCACCACAAGCGATATCCCACGACTATCATCACGCAGAGTGCAGCCCCGAATGCAATAAGCAGAAGCTGATTGGCAAGACCAAACAAAATACCCATATGGAAATCAACGCCCCAGCGGGTTAGCTTAGCCATCAGAGGAAAATCGGTAAAACGAGTACGGTCCACGACCCGCATATTTGCACCATCGATCGCGACGGCATCAACCTGAGTCGGCCAGCTTCTGTCGATTTCATTCACCGTCCACGCGAGCCCGGAACCGGATGGCGGACGAATCTCAAGCTTGCTGGCATCCAGTCCAGCCGCGCGAGCAGCCTGCAGAACTTTATCAAAATCCTCTACGCGTAGCGGCGATACCATCTCCTCCGTCGTCACGCTTCGCATATGATGTTCCGCATGCGGATCGTGCACGACCGGTACATCACTTTGCAGCCGCGTATTCACCTGTGGCGTTAACCAACCAAAGGCGGTGCGCATCTTGTCGACGTTAGCGCCGGCCCATTGCGACCAGGTTAAACCTGTCGCAGAGAATAAGATCATACCGACCAGCAGCGCCCATCCGAGAGATACATGCAGACGGCGATGATTCTGCATCTTATTATTGATGCGACGACGCGGCCGGGTCATCGACCACAACGCGATCCCGCCGAGAGCGGCAACCCACATCCAGGATGCGGCCAGTTCACTGTAAAGTCGTCCGAAGTTACCCAACAGCAGCGAGCGGTGAGCATAATCAATCCACTGACGCAGCGGCAAAATGCCGCTGGTGCCGTATGCCGGCATATCCCCTTTCACGCTTAAAGTTACCGGGTCAATAAAAATGGCCCGCGTTTCAGACTCCCCAAGTTTAGGATCGACAAACATTACGCGGGTAGTTTCTCCAGCGTTTATCGCCGGACGAACGGCCTGTAAACGCAGCCTTTCATCGGTAGCCTCCTTAGCGCGCATAATTTGCGCGCTAAGCGGCTGCTTTGCGCCACTAAGCGTACCGCGTAGAGCATCCTGATAAAGCCAGCTCTCCAGCTGTGGAGTGGCAACATATAGCGTACCGGTCAAAGCAGCCACAAAAATAAACGGCCCGATAAATAATCCAATATAGAAATGAAGACGACGCAGCAGGTTCAGCCATGCCGCGCGCGAGGTGCAGGTAGTCATACTTTTCCTTTTTTAAAGCAAAAGAGAACGTTGCGCAGTGCGCACATTATTTTTATGTAAAGGAGTAAGCAGGCAGGACCGGCGGCGCTCGGGTTTCGGGATAAAGCCAGGGAAAGTAATGCCAGTGTTTGAGTATCGGTCGGGTAACAGCAATCCGCTGGCGTCGAAGTATCATACTAGCCAGCAGCACCAGCGCGAGAATCAGACCCGGAACCTGAGCTAGCAGTACGCAGTAGCCACAGGCTTCAGCATGATCGAGCGGCATGCTATGCGCGTGTTCCGGAATCGAGGCGTCAGTATGCATTATGGGCATCTGATGTGATGGCATCTCTTCCGACATTTCCATCGTTGAATGGTGCATACCGCTCATCGGATCTTTTTGTAGCGCAACAGAGATCAGCGGCGCCACCACGATCAGCAGGATCGTAAACAGCGCAAGCCATGCGGCCCGTAGTCGAAATGCTGAGTGATGAAAAATAGTGCTGGCCACCGTCCCTCCGAATGAGGGCCATATTGTAAATGATTCTCAATGAAATGTTTAAAATGAAGATAAAAAAAGGGCTGGCCCAGCAGGCCAGCCCTCTCATTCAGGATGTCGCGAAAGCGAATCTTAGTTAAGACGCTCTTTGATACGAGCAGACTTACCGGTACGCTCACGCAGGTAGTACAGTTTAGCTTTACGTACAGCACCACGACGTTTGACAGAAATGCTGTCAACTACCGGAGAGTGAGTCTGGAAGACACGCTCAACGCCTTCGCCGTTGGAAATTTTACGAACAGTGAATGCAGAGTGCAGACCGCGGTTACGAATAGCGATAACCACGCCCTCGAATGCCTGCAGACGTTTTTTGGAACCTTCAACAACCCATACTTTCACTTCCACGGTATCACCCGGACGGAAGGAAGGTACGTCCTGCTTCATCTGTTCTTGTTCAAGTTGCTTAATAATGTTGCTCATAATTTAATCTCTTATCCTGGGTAAACTGATATCGGGGGCTTACGCCATCCCATCATGTTTATGTTGCTGTTGCGCCAGTTCTTTTTTGAACTCCGCCAGCAACCTTGCTTGCTCTTCAGTCAGAGCCAGGTTTTCCAAAAGTTCAGGTCTTCTAAGCCAGGTTCGGCCCAGCGACTGCTTCAGACGCCAGCGACGTATCTCCGCATGGTTTCCCGACAGTAACACTGGCGGTACCTCCATGCCTTCTAACACTTCAGGCCGCGTATAGTGCGGGCAGTCCAGCAATCCTTCAGCAAAAGAATCTTCAATTGCTGAAGCTTCATGACCCAGAACCCCCGGAATAAACCGGGAAACGGAGTCAATCAACGTCATTGCCGGCAGCTCACCACCGCTGAGAACGTAATCACCAATTGACCATTCTTCATCAATTTCGGTCTGAATTACGCGCTCATCTACGCCTTCGTAGCGACCGCACACCAAAATCAGTTTCTGATTAGCTGCCAGTTCGCTGACGCCCGCTTGATCAAGCTTGCGTCCCTGAGGTGAAAGATAGATCACCTTTGCGCCTTCACCTGCCGCGGCTTTTGCTGCATGAATGGCGTCCCGCAAGGGTTGCACCATCATTAACATCCCCGGTCCGCCGCCGTAAGGACGATCGTCCACGGTACGGTGCCGGTCATGAGCGAAATCACGAGGACTCCAGCTCTGGATGCTCAGCAGGCCATTTTTTACTGCCCGGCCAGTTACCCCGTAATCGGTAATTGCGCGGAACATTTCAGGAAACAGGCTAACAATACCTATAAACACAAGCCAATCCCCATAGTGCCGTTTTTTTACCGTTTATTCGGAGAATTTAAAAACCAGGATCCCAATCTACTTCGATAGTACGAGTAGCGAGATCGACTTTCTTGATAACCTGCCCATCGAGGAACGGAACCAGCCGCTCCTTGATACCAAATGCATCTTTCAGGTTTGCCTTGATGACGAGAACGTCATTAGACCCGGTTTCCATCATATCGATGACTTTGCCGAGGCTATAGCCTTCAGTGGTAACAACCTGGCAGCCCATAAGGTCTTTCCAGTAATAATCACCTTCTTCAAGCGCTGGCAGCTGCGATGAATCCACGACAATTTCGCAATTAGTCAATAGATTCGCTGCATCGCGATCGTCAATGCCTTGCAGCTTAATGACGATATCCTGATTGTGGTGGCGCCAGCTTTCCAGCTCGACAACCTGCCACTGACCCGCTTTCTGGATAAACCAGGGCTGATAGTCAAAAATGCTTTCGGCGTCTTCGGTGGAGGAAAACACTCTGAGCCAACCACGGATACCGTAGGAAGAACCCATTTTGCCCAATACAATCGGATCAACAGGTGCTTGTGCGGTGTGTTGCTTGCTCATCATGACCACCGTGACAGATTAAGCTGCTTTGTTAGCGGCTTTGATCAGCGCAGCTACGCGATCGGAAACAGTAGCGCCCTGGCCAACCCAGTGAGCGATACGATCCAGATCCAGACGAGTTCCTTCTTCGTTCGCGGAAGCGATCGGGTTGAAGAAACCAACGCGCTCGATGAAGCGACCGTTGCGTGCATTACGGCTGTCAGTAACAACAACCTGGTAGAACGGACGCTTTTTTGCGCCGTGACGTGCTAAACGAATAGTAACCATAACATCCTCTTGTGTGAATAAAACACCGGGCCCCATCGAGGAACGGAGCCCGGTGTCATATTAAAAGCCCGAAAATTTTACTGATTTTTGGGGAAATTGCAATCAGCAGTTGATAAGTCTGCTGTAATGGCCGTCGGCGGTGCAGTCAGTTTGGTTCCGGCGTGCGCGCAGCCACCGGAACGTACACGTAGCTCATGAGCATTTACTCGCTCCGCTCGCCCTCCGGGCCGCCCAGAAGGGCGTTCAAAACACATTGGTGTTTTGTCGAGCACACCCCGGAGCTAACATGGCAAACAAGATAGCCTTATACCCTTGTTTTCAGCGGCCAGGGAAACCAGGCGGCATCATCCCTTTCATTCCACGCATCATCTTCATCATGCCGCCTTTCGACTTCATCTTCTTCATCATGCGCTGCATATCGTCAAACTGCTTGAGCAGACGGTTCACATCCTGCACCTGCATTCCACAACCTGCGGCGATGCGGCGCTTACGCGAACCTTTAATAATTTCCGGTTTAGCACGTTCTTTCAGCGTCATCGAGTTGATGATGGCTTCCATACGCACCAGCACCTTATCGTCCATCTGCGATTTAACGTTGTCCGGTATCTGCCCCATGCCCGGCAGTTTGCCCATCAGGCTGGCCATACCGCCCATATTTTTCATCTGACGCAGCTGTTCAAGGAAATCGGTAAGGTCGAAACCATCGCCTTTTTTCAGCTTGGAAGCCAGCTTCTCAGCCTGCGCGCGGTCGACCTTACTTTCGATATCTTCGATAAGCGACAGAACGTCGCCCATACCCAGAATACGCGATGCGATACGATCGGGGTGGAACGGCTCCAGGGCTTCAGTTTTCTCGCCAACGCCGAGGAACTTGATTGGCTTACCGGTGATATGACGGATCGACAGCGCCGCACCGCCGCGGGCATCGCCGTCCACTTTCGTCAAGACGACCCCGGTCAAGGGCAGAGCTTCGTTAAACGCCTTCGCCGTATTTGCCGCATCCTGACCGGTCATCGCATCGACCACGAACAGGGTTTCTACCGGGTTCAGCGAGGCGTGGACTTGCTTAATCTCGTCCATCATCGCTTCATCAACGTGCAAGCGACCGGCGGTATCCACCAGCAGCACGTCGTAGAATTTAAGCTTCGCTTCTTTCAACGCGGCATTAACGATATCAACCGGCTTCTGACCCACGTCAGATGGGAAGAAATCAACGCTAACCTGCTCAGCCAGCGTTTCCAGCTGTTTGATCGCCGCGGGGCGATAAACGTCAGCAGATACAACCAGCACTTTCTTCTTATGCTTTTCACGCAGGAATTTACCCAGCTTAGCGACGCTGGTGGTCTTACCTGCCCCCTGCAAACCAGCCATCAAAACTACCGCTGGCGGCTGAGCGGCTAAATCCAGCGCCTGATTCTCTTCGCCCATTGCAGCAACCAGTTCGTTGCGGACAATTTTGACGAACTCCTGACCCGGGGTCAGGCTTTTGTTCACTTCATGGCCTACCGCGCTCTCTTTTACGCGGTTGATGAAGTCACGAACGACAGGCAGAGCAACGTCCGCCTCCAGCAGCGCCATGCGCACTTCACGCAGGGTGTCTTTAATATTGTCTTCGGTAAGGCGTCCGCGGCCGCTAATGTTGCGCAGCGTACGGGACAAACGATCGGTTAAATTATCAAACATTGTCTCTCGCCTGAGATGGAAACGGTCGGTCGCCGCAGCGACACAAAAACGGAATGGGCGCAGTATAACACGACATAAACGCGAATGTGCTGCAACGGTTGGAGCCAGAGTCGCGTGACGTTATACTGCTTCTCTTTACTATTTAGTCAACAGTCGACGCGCATATGCCTGTTTTTGCTCTACTCGCCCTTGTCGCCTACTCTATCAGCCTCGCGCTGATCGTCCCCGGTCTGCTGCAAAAAAACAGCAGCTGGCGGCGGATGGCGATTCTTTCCGCAACTATTGCGTTGATTTGTCACGCCTTTGCGCTGGAATCACGCATTTTTCCCGGCGGCGAAAGCGGGCAAAATCTTAGTCTATTAAACGTAGGCTCGCTGGTCAGCCTGATGATCTGTACGGTAATGACCATAGTCGCATCGCGTAATCGCGGCTGGCTATTGCTGCCCATTGTTTATACCTTCGCCTTGATCAATCTCGCGTTCGCAACCTTTATGCCGAACGAGTACATCACTCATCTTGAAACCACGCCGGGGATGTTGGTCCATATCGGCCTGTCGCTCTTTTCTTATGCTACGCTGATTATCGCGGCCCTTTACGCTCTACAACTGGCGTGGATTGACTATCAGTTGAAGAATAAGAGGTTAACATTCAGTAGCGAAATGCCGCCGCTGATGAGCATCGAACGTAAAATGTTCCATATCACTCAGATAGGTGTAGTTCTATTAACCCTGACGCTATGTACCGGGTTGTTTTACATGCACAACCTGTTTAATGCGGAAAACATTGATAAAGCAGTACTGTCTATCATCGCGTGGTTTGTTTATATCGTCCTGCTGTGGGGCCACTATCATGAAGGGTGGCGCGGACGCCGGGTCGTCTGGTTTAACGTGACTGGTGCAGGACTGCTGACGCTGGCCTATTTTGGTAGCCGTGTATTGCAACAGTTCATGAGCTAAGTCTTTAAGGAATCCTAATTGGAACATATCTCCACCACCACGCTGATCGTAACGCTGATCATCATGGTGGTAATCTCCGCCTATTTCTCCGGTTCTGAAACCGGCATGATGACGCTAAATCGCTACCGCCTGCGGCATCTGGCCAAACAGGGCAATCGTCAGGCAAAACGCGTCGAAAAGCTGCTACGCAAACCCGACCGTCTCATTAGCCTGGTACTCATTGGCAATAACCTCGTCAATATTCTTGCCTCGGCGCTGGCTACCATTGTGGGTATACGCCTGTACGGCGATGCCGGCGTCGCCATTGCTACCGGCGTTCTGACGTTCGTGGTTCTGGTATTTGCCGAAGTGCTGCCAAAAACCATCGCGGCGCTCTATCCGGAAAAGGTGGCCTATCCCAGTAGCCTCCTGCTCGCGCCGCTGCAGATACTGATGATGCCGCTGGTGTGGCTACTCAATACCATAACCCGCATTCTGATGCGTATTATGGGCATTAAAGCCGACATCGTCATTAGCGGGGCATTAAGTAAAGATGAACTGCGTACTATCGTGAATGAATCACGCTCGCAAATATCTCGTCGTAATCAGGACATGCTGCTGTCCGTTCTGGATCTTGAGAAAGTCAGCGTTGATGACATCATGGTTCCGCGCAGCGATATTGTCGGTATCAATATTAATGACGACTGGAAATCCATTGTCCGCCAGTTGACCCATTCTCCGCACGGGCGCATCGTGCTTTATCGCGATACCCTTGATGATGCCATCAGCATGCTGCGGGTACGTGAAGCTTACCGCCTGATGACGGAGAAAAAAGAGTTCACTAAAGAGGTTATGCTGCGCGCCGCCGATGAAATTTACTTTGTCCCGGAAGGAACTCCGCTCAGCACCCAGTTGGTAAAATTCCAGCGTAATAAGAAGAAAGTAGGCCTGGTAGTTGATGAATACGGAGATATTCAGGGTCTGGTCACAGTTGAGGATATCCTTGAGGAGATCGTCGGTGACTTCACGACTTCAATGTCGCCTACGCTGGCTGAAGAGGTCACACCGCTTAACGATGGTTCAGTCATTATCGACGGGTCCGCGAACGTACGTGAAATCAACAAGGCATTTAACTGGCATCTGCCGGAAGATGAAGCGCGAACAATTAACGGTATTATCCTCGAGGCACTCGAAGAGATCCCTGCTCCAGGCACCCGCGTACGCATCGAACAGTACGATATCGATATTCTTGATGTTCAGGAGAATATGATTAAACAAGTGAAGGTTATGCCGGTAAAACCCATCCGCGAAAGCGTGGCTGAATCCTAGTTAACCTTATGGTATCTGACAGATATGAACAGAAAAACGGCTACCCTGTGGTAGCCGTTTCGCTTATTTACTTCGCTTTCGCCACGGTAACCATCGCCGCGCGAATAGTACGACCATTCAGGGTATAGCCCTTCTGCATAACGCCCAGAACGTTGCCAGCCGCTACGTCGTCAGACTCAACCATCGCGATGGCCTGATGTACGTTCGGATCCAGCGGCACGTTGGTATCAGCGACGACTTCCACGCCGAACTTACGTACCACGTCCAGCATCGACTTCAGCGTCAGTTCGATACCCTCGACCATTGGCGCCAGATCCGGATTCGCCTTATCAGCTACTTCCAGCGCGCGATCCAGGCTGTCGATTACCGGCAGCAGTTCATTGACGAACTTCTCAAGCGCAAACTTATGTGCTTTTTCGATATCCAGCTCGGTACGGCGGCGCAGGTTATCTTCATCGGCTTTCGCACGCAGCAATACTTCACGTTCGCGCTTCTGGGCTTCAACAAGCTGAGCTTCCAGATTCGCAATTTTTTCATCGCGCGGATCCACCTGCTCAGCCGAAACCTCAGGCTCTACCGCCTCAACGTCGTCGTGCTGCTCCGTGATAATTTCTTCCGGGGCTTGCCCCTCAGGCGTTTTCTGTTCTTTACTACTCATGAATTTCTCCGCGTTTTTTTTCGCATTCATCTCGCTAACTTCGCTTATTATGGGGATCAGTTTCCGGGTTTCAAGGGAACGCAGCCATATTGTCACTATTCATTTAACGCAAGGACATCCAGATCATGAAGAATCACTTCAAGTGTATAGGCATTGTGGGACACCCTCGTCACCCAACCGCGCTGACCACACATGAAATGCTCTGGCGCTGGTTGTCCAGCAAAGGTTATGAAGTGCTGGTTGAGCAGCAAATCGCACATGAATTACAGCTGAGTAATGTGAAAACAGGAACGCTGGCGGAAATTGGTCAGCAGGCGGATCTGGCCGTTGTGGTAGGTGGAGATGGCAATATGCTCGGCGCGGCACGCACGCTGGCGCGCTACGATATTAACGTCATTGGAATTAACCGAGGTAATCTCGGCTTTCTGACCGACCTCGATCCGGATAACGCGCTACAGCAGCTCGCCGATGTGCTTGAGGGTCATTATATCGCCGAAAAACGCTTCCTGCTGGAAGCTCAGGTGTGCCAGCAGGATTGCCAGAAGCGCATCAGCACGGCAATTAACGAAGTTGTCCTGCACCCCGGCAAAGTGGCGCATATGATAGAGTTTGAAGTCTACATTGACGAAGTATTTGCTTTCTCTCAGCGCTCCGATGGTCTGATTATCTCTACGCCTACCGGTTCCACGGCTTATTCACTCTCTGCCGGGGGACCTATTCTTACCCCTTCACTGGATGCTATCACCCTGGTTCCTATGTTCCCGCATACGCTTTCAGCCCGTCCGCTGGTGATCAACGGCGACAGCACCATCCGTCTACGCTTTTCTCAGCGCTGTAGCGACCTGGAGATTAGCTGTGATAGCCAGATAGCGCTTCCGATTCAGGATGGTGAAGATGTGCTGATCCGCCGCTGCGATTATCACCTCAATCTTATTCATCCAAAAGATTACAGTTATTTCAATACATTAAGCACCAAGTTAGGCTGGTCAAAAAAATTGTTCTAATTTCATGGCCAACCTCTTTACTGGATAAAAAACCATATTATACTGTACGAAAACACAGTAATGGTTTTTCATACAGGAAGGCGGCTATGTTGGCACAACTCACCATCAGTAATTTTGCTATCGTTCGTGAGCTGGAAATCGATTTTCACAGCGGTATGACCGCCATTACCGGCGAAACTGGTGCCGGTAAATCGATCGCTATCGATGCGTTGGGGCTATGCCTCGGTGGTCGTGCAGAAGCCGACATGGTGCGCAGAGATGCCAGCCGGGCTGATTTATGCGCCCGCTTCTCCCTTAAAGACACGCCAGCCGCTCAGCGCTGGCTGGAACAGAACCAGCTGGAAAGTGGACGTGAGTGTTTACTTCGCCGCGTCATCAGCGCAGACGGCCGCTCTCGCGGGTTTATTAACGGGACGGCGGTCCCTTTATCCCAGCTCCGGGAACTAGGTCAGCTGCTTATCCAGATTCATGGTCAACATGCACACCAGCTGCTAACTAAACCCGAACATCAGAAAACGCTGCTTGATGGCTATACCGGTGAGTATGCGCTTACTCAGCTTATGGCGGAACGCTATCAGCAATGGCATAAAAGCTGTCGCGAGCTGGCACTGCATCAGCAGCAAAGCCAGGAACGCGCGGCTCGTGCGGACCTGCTGCAATATCAATTAAAAGAGCTCAACGAGTTCAACCCGCAGGCGGGTGAATTTGAGCAAATCGATGAAGAATACAAACGCCTGGCCAACAGCGGACAGCTACTGACTACCTGTCAGCATGCGCTGACGGTGCTGGCTGACGGCGAAGAATCCAACCTGCAAAGCCAACTCTACGCTGCGAAACAGCTGGTGAGCGAGCTGGTCGGAATGGACGGTAAACTCTCCGGGGTGCTGGATATGCTGGAAGAAGCGTCTATCCAGCTGAGCGAAGCCACAGACGAACTGCGCCACTATCATGACCGCCTCGATCTGGATCCTAACCGCCTGTTCGAACTGGAGCAGCGCATTTCCCGACAGATCTCCCTGGCCAGAAAGCATCAAATTACTCCCGAAGAACTTCCAGAATTTTACCAATCCTTGCTGGAAGAGCAGCGTCTGCTTGATGATAGCGCTGGTTCTATAGAAACCCTGAGCCAGCTGGCCATTGAGCATCATCAGCTGGCGCTAAATACGGCAAAACAGCTGCATGCTTTGCGTCAGAAGAGTGCTGGTGAACTGGCTCAGTTAATCACAGAGAGTATGCACTCACTTTCAATGCCGCACGGTGTGTTCTCCATCGATGTCGCGTTTGATGAGCGTCATCTCACGGCCGAAGGCGCTGACCATATCGAATTCCGCGTAACCACCAACCCGGGTCAGCCGCTGCAGCCAATTGCCAAAGTTGCCTCCGGAGGTGAGTTATCGCGCATTGCGTTGGCTATTCAGGTTATTACCGCGCGCAAAATGGAAACCCCGGCGCTAATTTTCGATGAAGTAGATGTTGGCATCAGTGGCCCGACTGCGGCGGTCGTAGGTAGACTGCTGCGTCAGTTAGGGGAGTCAACCCAGGTGATGTGCGTTACCCACTTACCCCAAGTTGCCGGTTGTGGGCATCATCATTTCTTCGTCTGCAAAGAAACTGACGGTGAAATGACCGAGACGCATATGCAACCTCTGGATAAACGCGCTCGTTTACAGGAACTGGCCCGTCTGTTGGGCGGTAGTGAAGTCACTCGTAACACTCTGGCAAACGCGAAAGAGTTACTTGCCGCGTAAACTTTTTTATTTTCACAGAGTCATAGTGAACAGCAAATTGCCAATAGACCTGCAGCCGAAGGTTCCCAACTGGGCAAAGGTCTATTATCATCGGCATATTACAGATGAGCCACGTACTGCTCGGGCCCAAAAAGGAATCAAATCACTATGCGCTGTAAAACGCTGACTGCTGCCACAGCGGTTCTTCTTATGTTGACCGCAGGCTGTTCTACTCTGGAACGAGTGGTTTACCGTCCTGACATCAACCAGGGTAACTATCTGGCACCAACCGATGTAGCAAAAGTTCGTGTCGGCATGACGCAACAACAGGTTGCCTATGCTCTTGGTACTCCGATGATGTCGGATCCGTTTGGCACTAATACCTGGTTCTACGTTTTCCGTCAGCAGCCTGGACATGAAAAGGTTACCCAGCAGACTCTAACCCTGACTTTCAACAGTAGCGGTGTGCTGACCAACATTGATAACAAACCTGCCCTGACGGCAGAATAAGAGTATCAATACATAAAAAGCGCTCAATGAGCGCTTTTTTTATATCTGAACTTTTATAGCCGAAAAAATTACTTGCCAGCGCTTTTCTCAGCCCGCTGGCGGCGCAGCTCTTTCGGATCAGCAATCAGAGGCCGATAGATTTCTACCCGATCGCCATCGTGGACACAATCCTGAAGCTTAGCCGGACGGCTATAAATTCCCACTTTGTTCTTCGCCAGATCGATATCATCACGCAGCGCCAGAAGACCGCTCGCAACGATCGCCTGCTCGACCGTCGCGCCCTCTTCCAGCTTAACGCTTTGTAGATACTGTTTTTCCGGCAACGCGTAGGCTACTTCAACAACGATTTTAGCCGCCACTATAGACCTCTTTAGCGCGGGTCGTGAACGCTTGCACCATATTCATGGCCAGTTCTTTGAAGATACGACCAAAGGCCATTTCAATCAGCTTATTGGTGAATTCAAAATCGAGATGAAACTCAATTTTGCACGCTTCCGGGCTTAAGGGAATAAACTTCCAGCCGCCAATCAGCTTTTTGAACGGTCCATCGACCAGGCTCATCAGGATACTCTGGTTACTGGTTAGCGTATTTCGCGTGGTGAAAGTCTTGCTGATACCCGCTTTGGATACATCAACCGCCGCGGTCATTTGCGTCGGCCCGAGCTCCAGAACCCGGCTACCGGTACAGCCTGGCAGAAAATCAGGGTAGGACTTCACATCATTTACGAGTTGGTACATCTGTTCCGCACTGAACGGCACCAGAGCGGTACGGCTAATCTGAGGCATAGCAGGTTCCACATATAAACACGGGGCAAATAATATCATTTATCTGCTGCTAAAAAAAACGCTGTACCGCAAGTCGTGCTAAGATAGCCCATTACGCCTCGCAGGAAAATATTGAGGTACGACTGTTTTAAGACGATGACTTCAGGATACTATGACTAAGAAAAAAGCCCACAAACCTGGATCAGCCACCATTGCGCTGAATAAACGCGCTCGTCATGAATACTTTATTGAAGATGAATACGAGGCTGGTCTTGCCCTACAGGGATGGGAAGTGAAATCTCTCCGTGCAGGTAAAGCCAATATTGGTGATAGCTATGTCATTTTGAAAGATGGCGAAGCCTATCTGTTTGGTGCCAACTTCACGCCAATGGCCGTCGCATCCACCCATTACGTCTGCGATCCGACGCGTACACGTAAGCTTCTGCTAAACCAGCGAGAACTGGACACCCTGTACGGACGCATTAACCGCGAAGGTTACACAGTAGTTGCTCTTTCGCTGTACTGGAAGAATGCCTGGTGCAAAGTGAAAATTGGCGTAGCTAAAGGTAAGAAACAGCACGACAAACGCACTGATATCAAAGACCGCGAATGGGCGGTTGATAAAGCCCGTATTATGAAACACGCAGGTCGTTAATTACCCTTCCCTTGAGGGTCAGTTAGCTGACCCTCGCGCTAGATCATTGTTGATGCTGCTTTTTTGCTCAGACCGGCACCTTAATCCTCAAAACGAGGGCTGGTAAGCACATTCATAAATCTGTTATACTTAACGAACACATTGGGGCTGATTCTGGATTCGACGGGATTTGCGAAACCCAAGGTGCATGCCGAGGGGCGGTTGGCCTCGTAAAAAGCCGCAAAAAAATAGTCGCAAACGACGAAAACTACGCTTTAGCAGCTTAATAACCTGCTCTGAGCCCTCTCTCCCTAGCTTCCGCTCTTAAGACGGGGATCAAAGAGAGGTCAAACCCAAAAGAGATCGCGTGGAGGCCCTGCCTGGGGTTGAAGCGTTAAATCTAATCAGGCTAGTCTGGTAGTGGCGTGTCCGTCCGCAGGTGCCAGGCGAATGTAAAGACTGACTAAGCATGTAGTACCGAGGATGTAGGAATTTCGGACGCGGGTTCAACTCCCGCCAGCTCCACCAAAATTCTCCATCGGTGATTACCAGAGTCATCCGATGAAGTCCTAAGAGCCCGCACGGCGCAAGCCCTGCGGGCTTTTTTGTGCCCTCGATTTGTCCCGCGAAGTCCGAAGAGAACTAATTAAATCCGAACCTTTTAGGCCCATTGATAGGCCCAACGAAAAGCTCTATTGTTTTCGTTGGGCCTAAACGCATGGAGACTCCCCATGGCAAGAAAAACCAAGCCGTTAACCGATACGGAAATCAAAGCCGCCAAACCTAAAGATGCCGATTACCAGCTGTATGATGGTGATGGGCTTACTCTGCTAATCAAGTCCAGCGGTAGTAAGCTCTGGCAGTTCCGTTACTATCGGCCTCTAACCAAGCAGAGAACCAAACAGAGCTTCGGTGCCTACCCTGCCGTCTCGCTTTCTGATGCACGTAAACTCAGAGCCGAATCTAAAGTTTTATTGGCGAAAGACATTGATCCCCAGGAACATCAGAAAGAACAGGTCAGAAATTCACAAGAGGCCAAAACCAACACTTTCTTGTTAGTCGCCGAACGTTGGTGGAATGTGAAGAAAGCCAGCGTAACAGAGGACTATGCCGACGATATCTGGCGCTCACTTGAGAGAGATGTTTTCCCGGCAATCGGTGATATCAGTGTCACTGAGATTAAGGCTCATACTCTGGTTAAAGCAGTTCAACCGGTTCAGGCCAGAGGTGCATTAGAGACTGTTCGCCGCCTTTGTCAGCGTATTAACGAAGTCATGATTTATGCGCAGAACACGGGCCTGATTGATGCGGTTCCCAGCGTAAACATCGGGAAAGCATTCGAGAAACCGCAAAAGAAAAACATGCCAAGCATCCGCCCAGATCAACTTCCACAGCTAATGCAGACTATGCGTACGGCAAGTATCAGCTTGTCCACAAGATGCCTGTTCATGTGGCAACTTCTCACCATCACCCGCCCTGCCGAAGCTGCTGAGGCTCGATGGGATGAAATCGATTTCAATGCCAGCGAATGGAAAATTCCTGCTGCTCGAATGAAAATGAACCGGGACCATACGGTTCCATTATCTGATGGGGCTCTCGCTATTCTGGAAATGATGAAGTCTCTCAGCGGTGGTCGAGAATTTATCTTTCCCAGTCGTATCAAACCAACCCAGCCAATGAACAGCCAAACAGTGAATGCAGCACTCAAGCGTGCTGGCTTAGGAGGCGTACTCGTATCACACGGTTTACGTTCTATCGCTAGTACGGCACTCAATGAGGAAGGATTTCCGCCTGATGTCATTGAAGCAGCACTGGCTCATGTAGACAAAAATGAGGTACGTCGCGCTTATAACCGCAGTGATTACCTTGAGCAACGTCGTCCTATGATGCAATGGTGGGCTGACTTTGTTAAAACTGCAGATAAGGGAAGTATAGTCGAATGTAGTGTCGGAGTATTAAAGCTTGTTGTTTGATTCTACTTAATCCGCGCCTTCAAAGGCGCGGTTCTTATTTTTTACTAAAAAATAACGGGAAGTTCTAATCAGAGTCATTCATCCCGGGTATCTTTTGTTTAACCGTATCTTCAAATGCAGCCTTCACTCTTTCATCATTGCGTTCCCAACGTTTGACGACTGTTGTGATATCCTCTTCATTAAGATCCAAGTTTTTGTTCTGAGATTTCAAATTTTGTACAAAGGCGACTAAATCTGCTTCTATTGCCTTTGCTGCAACCGTTTTATTTTTCCATCCACCATCCGTGGGAACATATTGGTGGAGCAATCTTATCGTCTCTTCTTTTACCGGAAGATATAATTCAGCTTTCGACACCCCCCCCTTTCTAGCTGACTGTTTTTTCTTAGCCATCTTCTCCTTTTCTGATGCCAGTTCCGAAGGTAGCAAAGGGCCATAGCCTGCAATGCCAATACACTCCCCCAAGATTGTACTCGCCCGTAAGAAAGACTTGATCGCAATCGTTTGATTGATATCCCACATATCTCTTCCATAGCGCTGGAATAACCCTGCAGCCATCAGATTCGTTTTGAAAAAGTATTTAAGACTTTGCGAACCCTCGATTACAGACATCACAGTCCACTTAGTTCTGAGATGTTCCCAGCGTTGAATATCATCACGATAATATATTTTCACCTGCAACAACTCAAATTCCTGGCTTTCATTCGTACCATCCAGAAGTGACAGACTCTTAAGGATAGAATGTCTGTAAAGAAAGCCAGAACCTTCAAGGCAGGTCCTTAATCTGTCTCTTTTTCCTTCAAAGTCTGAGCAAAAAACATCCAGCATATTCCATGTCATCCTTTATTAGTCAGTTACACAATATCATCTGTTCTTGATCTTGCCCTGCCATCCCTTGCTCATTTTTACTACTTAGCTGAATGAAACACCAGACGTGAAGACAGGAGGTAACGGTTTGCCATACTTCCCGCTAGTAATCCAGAATCAGCATAAGCATGACTGAATGCTGTGAGTTCCACTAATTACGGTATGGCATACAACGCTCGGAATCCTTCAGATTGTCGCGGGTGTTCTGTCAACACCATTGCTGGCACCCAACATAACTGCATGTGTAACTCGAAAAAACTGCCCTGCAAAAATAAAACAATTAATTTTCAATGATATACGGACCTGTCACTCGTAAAAGAAAGTTTTTTTGGCACCTGTATTTTAGATCATATGCCTTAAAGCTAATCTCACGTCATCCAGAGCACAGCGATTTAAGGTAATCATGTATGAGCAAATCTAATGTTAAAATACTTCGTCTTTCTACAGTAATCGATAAAACGGGCATGTCACGTTCAACAATCTATGACTGGATCAACCCTAAATCACCACGCTATGACCCAACGTTCCCTAAGCAACGTCGTCTAGGACTGCAATCTGTCGGCTGGATAGAGGCTGAAATAGACGAATGGATTTTACAACGGACCCAGGCGATCGAGTAAGAAAGGGGACATTTTCATTGTGCATTGATGCAGGATGATTTTTTACTGATTAATTATCGATCCCTTTACGAACAGGATTAATTAATAGCAATGTCAATTATGAGGAGTAACAAATATTTCCAGTAAAAAATACACATTTACGCACAAAAATGAATCTGAGATGGGAACGCTTGAGCGTTATGCCAAAATGAATAATACATCCCTTTCCTCAGTCATATCGGACTCTGTAGCGTTAACGGTACATATATTTGAACAATGTCTTCGTTATCAATGGTCAATAAAGGAACTAAAAAATGACCTGCTAAAATTCACTATAAAAGAAAGCATTAATCGTGCAAGGGGGGCTCTAGGCATAACACAGGAAGAACACTGTTCATTAATCTGGAAGACGAATATCAGGAGTCCGTTAAAAATCCCCGTTTCGGATTACTTTCAGCTGAACGCCAATGATGAATTCATGGGGAAAGATGAAAAGATAGTTTTACGTGAAAGACTTTCCTCGTTAAGGGAGGATTACGATATGGAAAAAGCAATCTACATTTACAACCAGAGGAAATTTGATGAGACTAAACAAAGTGTCTCAGGAGATTCGAACATTATTCTTATCCATAAAACCTCCTTTGAGGACTATTACTTTGATGTTGGAGAAGTTCGACTCTTTTCCACATCCCAATTGATTATATTTGGAGTAAATGAAGTTCTAAGAAGAAAGGAGGTTGTGATGCCTTATCCGGTTATTTGCTGGATAGATATTTACCATGTGAATGAGATGATAATTATGCTGCCAGTGATCCACAAAAAAGATGCTTCCAGCTGTATCAGAGCTCCGGATGACATAATTATCAACCCATACTCACAGGAGAACAAAAATTAACGATTAGTTTAGAAGAGAAAACAATTCTGGGACGTTTAATACACTTTTAAGAGGTAATGAAAATGGTAAACATTATCGATTATCGTGGTTGCTTTTTGTACATAAATCAAAATTCAGGTATCAAAAAATAATTTCTGACACCGGAGTGCATCAGATGCGTTCATTTTTTTACACCATGTGCAGTGGTGGACAGCAAGAGAGCATAGAAGATCATCACTCGCTTACAGAGATATGCCAGAAGTTTAATATTCCACCTGAACATGTTGTGATCGAGCAGGTAGATATTAAAGAGGTTGTTTCAAAGCAACGTTTTCTCAGGCAATTGATTCATCATGAAATGAACCGACAGGACACGCTTGTCATTCCTGATTTAAGCTGTCTTGGCAGAACAGTGGAGGACTTACAGGAAATTTTATTTTTTTGCCTTCAAAAAGACATTTTTATCTACAGCTACCATCCTGCCTCAAGGATAGAACCTTCTGCAGAAAGTTGCGTGTCTTTTTTGATTGCTCGTCAAGATATGATTGACATCCACAATCTGAAATCAACCAAAAGTAGATATCGGTATATTAAAAAAAAATTAGGACGAAAGGAGGGAAGCAAATACCGAAAAGACATCACAACACTCAGGGCCGCCAGATACACTCAAGCAGAGACAGCGAAGAAATTGGGTATCAGTCTATCGACCGTTAAACGACACTGGAATAATGGAATTATCGGTTAATTCCAGCAGCTAATTGCAGAGTAACTTTTTAACAGCCATCACAGGCTGGGGCTACCTTCGTCTCAAATTCAGATGTTGGATAGGTATTATAATGGCCTTATGTACCCTTACTACCTGTATTAATCAGTAAGAGTAGCAATTGGATCAGTATGTCTGTACTAAGATCTGATACCAGTATATACCCCTAACTTTGAATGAGTATATCCCTGCCTGTGTGGCAATAACCAATGCGGTCTGGCAAAGACCGTATGATTAAACGCATAGGAATACAAAGATGAAAATGTATAAAGGCTTACATGGGGATCACGTTCTGGAGTATTGGGTCAAGATTAACCAATTACTTTGTTGCTTGACTGGTCGTTACCCCAGACTAACAGCAGTACGAGTGGATCTCCACTATCCGAAGATAGTCGATAACGGTGACAATATCTGCTGCTTCCCAAATCTGGAACCAGGGGTGATATCCCGAATGCGTGAGTCCCTTAAAGCTAAGCTGGAAGCTGACCGTATCCGTAAGAAGCGTGAAGGTAAGCGTATTTACCGCTGCCCTTTATTTATTATGTGGGCTAAAGAGTATTCCGAATCGGGTAAATGCCACTACCACATTTGCCTTCTGTTCAACAAAGACGCTTACTACCACCTCGGGGACTATGAATGTGAAGACAACCTGAGAGGGATGATTACCGCTGCATGGTATAGTGCCTTAGGATTACAACGGGATGATTGCCCTGACTTGGTAACATTCCCCGATAACTGTCGGTACGTACTGAATAATGAAGACCCTGACTTTGAGGATCATTGCCAGGCATTGCTAACCCGGTTGGACTACCTGACCAAAGTCGAATCTAAAGTGTTTGGTGAAGGGGATCGTAACTTCGGCTGTAGCCAAATCGATTTGTAACTTGCCAGTGGCCTTCTCTGCGCGAGGAGGCCTTTGAGTCAGGGGTAAGTGAGATGCCCCATAATCGCGTAGATTACATTTATCCATATAGCTATTATCTTTATGATTTTATAGACTATCTCGTTAATAATCCTCTTGTCAGGAAATTGAGCGATGCCCCGATTCATCAACAAAATTTTATGGTCAGGCCATGAGCGATAAATCAGTCACGGACGACAATCGTTCAACCGAACCGTACGAAACAGAATTTAGTTTCTATGAGTTTTTTGCAGGCGGCGGCATGGCACGGGCAGGTCTAGGAAAGCAGTGGCGATGTCTCTTCGCCAATGACATGGATCCAATAAAAGCATCGACCTACATCAACAACTGGGGCGACGAACATTTCGACATACGCGATGTACGCGAAATCCCCTCTAATGACCTGCCGCGCCATGCTGATTTAACCTGGGCCTCATTCCCCTGTCAGGATTTATCACTGGCTGGTAATGGCCTGGGGATCGGCGACAGAGATTCCAGCGCCGACGAGTTTACGCGTTCCGGCGCTGTGTGGCCGTTTCTCGATTTGATAAGCAATCTCAGTCAAGAAAACCGAAAGCCGCCAATTCTTGTTCTGGAAAATGTACTTGGATTGCTAACGCTGGATCAAGGCCGGCATTTCGCCGCGATATGCCATCAGCTAAGTAAAACTGGTTACCGTTATGGCGCAATAATCGTTGATGCAAAACACTTTCTTCCGCAATCCAGACCCCGCGTATTTATTGTGGCGGTTAGTCATCATATATCTATTCCCGCATATCTGGTTTCAGAAGAACCTCTTCCTGAATGGCATTCGTCGTCCCTTCTTCGTGCCTGTGATGCACTGTCAGAAGAAGTTCATGACGACTGGGTCTGGTGGTCACCCGGTATTTTACCCGAAGCCAAAATGAAGGAGCTGACTGAGATAATAGATTGTGAAGACACAAATGCGCTATGGCACTGTGCTGATGAAACCCAACGGCTTATCCGTATGATGGCACCAGCGAATCTGGCGCGTTTGGCGAAGGCGCAGGAATCAGGTGAAACAATGATAGGCAGCCTTTATTTACGCATGCGCAAAGAAAAAGGTGTCAATCAGCAACGGGCAGAAATTACATTCTCGACGGTTCTTGGTTGCCTGAGAACCCCTAAAGGCGGAGCTTCTCGTCCTCGTATTATTGTTGTTAACGGCAACCAGGTGAAAACACGTTTGTTGTCGGCCAAAGAAGCGGCGGCGTTAATGGGGCTGCCGGATGATTTTATTCTCCCGGCAGCGTATCAATCAGCATTTAAAGTTATCGGTGACGGGCTTGCTGTTCCCGCAGTCCGTTTTCTGGCTGAACGCATACTGGAGCCGCTGGCGATAGCTGTCCGAAATGATGAGCGCCGGAGGGAGGACAAACACAAATGAAGTGGACGCCGCCTGTTACGCCCGATGGCTGGGAAAGTAAGCTGATCGATTATTTTCTCCGGTTCGGTACCGACGGCGACGCGCAGGATATTCGCTGGTTTGAAGTTACGCCGTCGACGCTTGCAGCAGCATTCGCCGACAGCGGCGTCGGCGCGGATGAAATAGAAAAAGCTTTTCAGGCATGTATGTCGAGGATACCGGATCTGCCGCTGCGCCTTGAAAGTGGAATGATGGAAAGATCCAATGACAAGTCTCCCGGATATTTTACTTATCTTGTCATGACGCTACTCATCAGCAGTCAATTCGACGCTCAAGAAGAAAGTAATGATTTCCGCCTGAAGTTACAGAACTGGTTGCAAACCGGGCATAGCTACCAGAATTTGGCAGGCGTAAACGCTATGTGGGAAGCGCTAGCTGGATGGCTTGAACAACGGATTCAGAAAGAGGAGCCTTACCGTCGTCTGATTCTTCCTGAAATACCACCCAGTTGGAGTCACATCGGCTACACCCTACGGCTGGCTTTTCCCGGAAAAACAGACTTGCGCTTGATGACCCGAGTTCTTATGAACCACCCGCAAGCTGTATCCAGCCCCCGACTGTTAATCGACTATTTCCAATTCGCGATTCAAAAAGAAAACGCATCTTACGCAATGAGTCAGGCGTTTAACGAGTTTAAAAGCGCCTGGTTTGCTGGACGTAGAACGCTCGCCGATATGCCTTTCTGGCGCCTGCGTCAGCGAGCTATGGCGCAGTTCCCCGATGTTGAAATGCGTAAAGCGATTATTGATATGCGGGTCGATTTCGACGATTCGCGGTGTTATTTCAGCTCCTCTGATGAGAACAACGATAGTGTTTTCGCTCCTTCGTTATCCGAAGCGCTAATTTCTGCATCTGCTGGACACAGTGAAAACCTGGGAAAAGCCGTGCAGATCGGCTTAATCTTTTTTCATCAAGTCGGCCATGGACGCTGGAGAGCAATCGCAGTTCCCGATAAATGTTCTTCACAATTTTACATCGCATTATCCTGTAAGCACTCCACGCGTATAAGCAAATACCTTAACGATGCAGTTATAGAAGGTGACTGGATTTTGACCAAACGCCCTCAGAGCCGTCATCTAGCAATGGATATACTCCGTGTGATGAAAGCGTCGTCAGATTCGCCGGATGAACAGATTACCCGTCCTCTGATTTACGACGGAATAAGAGTACCGGGGGGATGGCTGGGGTTGCCTGCATTTCTGCCATTCATCAAATCAGACGCGCGAAATTATAGAGTTTATGCTTTGGGGAAAAATTGCGCAAAAATCGATATCAAGAAGATAGATGGGCAATTAATATCATCCATGCCACTCAACGGCGAGTTTATTATTGAGCCTGAGTTGGAAGCAGACAAGAAAATGCCACTATGGCGGCGGCGAGTGCGTTTTTTTGATCGCGCTGTTCCACATCCAGCGCTAGGGGAAAGCGCAAAATATCATCTCGAACGTCTTACTGAATGGAAGATTTCGCAACTGAAAACCCCAATATTCCGCGCCGAAGCGCCCTTGTTAATGGAAGATGGCGATGTGCGTTGTGAACATCTTCTGGAGGCTATTTACGCAGCCGGTGCCAGCGGCTGGGAAGAAGTTGAACTGGTCTCACTTCTCCAGCGCGTTGCTGACGGTATCAGCATATGGCATCTGCTTCGCTGTTTGCATGATGCAGGTCTGATTGAGCCGCGCTTACGCCAGTCCTGGAAAGGTCGGGTATGGACGCTAGTTAAACCCTCGCTGTTTCATATTCGCTATGGAAAAAGCAGTCTGGTCATTGTAGAAGGTGCCGTCTGCACCAGGCTTATAGATGATTTTCAAAAAGCGGTCTCAGAACTGGGCGGAAAATATTTCCGTCGCGGCGGCGTAAGTGTCTGGTCTCCTCCTGTATTCGGCGCGGAGATTGATGATCCTGTCACGTTATCCCGGATTATGGAATGGCCACTTGTCGAGGCACCGTTGAAGTCAGATATGATGCCTCTCGCATTTATGTCAACGCTCCGCACCGCCGAACTTCACGTTCAGGCGGCAACCTGGGACTGGAATTCCGGGCGTTTCCTGTCGCATGTGGATTCAGATGGCGAAACGACGCTTTTAACGCGCCATGTTCATCCGGGTGGACGCGATCATGATGTGTATCGTGTTGTTACCCACCGAAAAACGGAGTTTTTTTTATCCCGAACCGCCGCAATTATTGCCGCGAACGTGGATGCTCGCCGCCCTACATTCAGGAAAATCGCTGATAACCGCTTTATTTGCATTACCAACGACTGCGGCTTGCCTGACGCACTGGCGACAGGATTACGGCGCAACCTGCTCAGAAACGGCGGCCCGACGGAAGCCGGATATGCTTACCCTCTCGACGACATATCTTTCCGTTGGCTAAACCAACTGCTTCCTGGATGCTTCTATTCGCTCTCGTCGGATGACGATAATAGCGCCAGCCAGTTGGTTTCCGCAGCTCGCCATTCTGGCGGAAAAATGCGTCTGCAATGGCGAAACGGGCTTCTAACGTTATGGACTGGGAAATAAGGAAAAGAATAATGAAAGATATCCCTTGGTATATTGGTCAGTATGACCGCAGAAATTACCAGTCTTACTTCAAAGTTGTCGCGCAGGAAACCCAAAATGGCTGGAATGTGATCGACAATCCTAAGAAGAAATTTCCTCGTACAGGGGAAGTCGAGTTTAACGGAACTGACATTTTACAATTTCGCCCGCAAGAATGGGCTGCTTTTCAGGTGGGTCTAGGTCCTCGAAACAAGACTCAGGCGAAACACACCCGTCGTATTTATCCTTATTATGATTTATCTTCCGGGCAGTCGCTGCTGGAGGCGCGTCGTCGATTAAGTTTCGATGGCATAACGGCAGACGGCGAACCGGGACTATGGGCTATACGTTTCGGGCCTGACGGACTTATTCTGGCGAATCTGGCTGAGTCAAAATCAGGTTGTCTGATGCTGTCCAGAAACCAGAGCGTGCATGAATATGCTTTCAACGAAAACGGTGTAATTAGTGTATCCGACACATCTGAAAGCGGAAAAGCATTTTATATGCCCGATACTGATGCTTCACCCGCTAGAGTCCATGACTGGACGCCGGATAAGCAGTACATCGAAAACGTCATTCAACTTCTTTCCTGTGCGGGTTCGACAACGGACCTCGCTTCATGGCTTCGGGTGCATTCGGACGAGAAAAGCGGAAAATTAAACTCCGGCGTCAATGATCTTCTGGCTACCGCTCAATCACTCCGCTCAGGCGAACTGGCAAAGAAATTGGAAGACGAAGATTGCCTGGCCCGTCAGCTAACTGAATCACTACTCAGTGACGGCAGAATCGCTGACTTGCTCGAACGTCAGATACAAAGTATCGCTGAAGAAGAGCAAGCGACGTTGCGCGCTGAGCAAAAAAAAGCGCTCGAAGACGAATTTTCCGCCGAACGCCAGCAACGTCGAGATGTTCTTGATGCGGAAATGGCTACTTTCCTGGCAACCCAAAAGAATGAAATCGAACATCAAATCGCCCAATTACGACAAAGCGATGAAGAAAAATTACAGGCTGATTTTACAGAGAAACAAGCAAAATTCGAGCTGACGCTAAAACATGAGAAATCGCGCCTCGAAAGGGAAATTGATCGTCTGAAAGACGCCATCACGGATTTATGCGCTCAGAACGAACATCAACGTCAGACGCTGGCTTCTCTGACCAGTGAGCGTGAAGCGTTAGTGGCTTCTCTTGCAGACGTCAAAGAACATTCTGCTCAGGCGCAAGCCGAACTCGGGCATATGAATGCTGCTATTGCTGAAAAAGCTCGCCGGATGGCGTATTCAGCTATTCCTGAGGTACGCCTCCCGCCAGAAGCGAAAATCGTGTCCTGCAATGAGTTCGGTGCTTGCGTCAGAGGGAACAAATTGCTAACGCCTGACGGAAAGAGATTGATGGTGCAGTTTCTGGCGTTGATGCTGGCTGGAGAATGTCCATTGTTATCTGGCTCTGAAACGCAGGATTTCCTTGCTATTGCCGAATCACTGATTTCTTCGGGCCGCTCCATCCGACAGATCGCCGATCCAACGATGATTTCCTGTGAAGATCTTTGGGTTCGTGCGGGAAATAATATGGCAACGCCGCTTTATCAGGGATTATTGTTGAGCGAGGCTTCCCGCCCCCGAACGATCCTCGCCATTATTGAACGTGTCGAATGTTCCGCTGCGCGCTTCTGGTTGCCAGCGCTGAAAGACCGATTGCACAGCGGCGATTTGCCCCGACGCTTTCTGATTTGCGGTACCATTGAAAACGAAGATTGTGAAGAAGCGGAGAAAATAAAGGAACAGCATCTTCACCTGCGGATGGAAAACGTCGTCATTCGAAATGCGATTGCGCTGTCCCCTTTACATCTTTCTTTAGAAAATCATAGCGAGCTGGATCCCGGCCCGGCATCGCAAGGTTCGCTCCCGGAAAAACTCACTATCGCTGATGAAATGTCAGCTGGACGTCTGGATCTGGCAAATACCCTACGGGCGATGAAAACGGCGCATGAAGTCGCGCCGCTTGATGATGAACACAAAGCGATACATCAGAAGCATTTAGTCGATTTATACGCCGATTTACAGAATAACGAGCTGTACGCCCAATAAATTACAGGAGAAGGAAATCATGTTAGATCCGATTGGCGGTTTTCGCCGCATTCAGGACTTCTTCATTTCATATATAGAAACCAGCTTTCGAATTGCCGATCCTTCAGTCGCGGACTCAAGACGCAATCTTTTGAATAGCAGCGGGGAATTTGCCGCGGAGCCCTACATTGAACCTGTTTTACGGTATGAGTCTTCGGATAAAACGCTTGAAGCTTTGGCCGAGATGGACTGCGGGCCGCTGAATAGCTTGTCTCCCAAAGGCCGTAAAGCGTTCGTCGAACTAGCGTTATCCGGTCTGTTCGATTCTAAACCTGGCGACGAAGTCTGGCCGCGTCGTTCGGTCCATGCGCCGTATAGCCATCAGACTCAAATGCTGGAGCGCGGTATTCGCCCCGGCTGCCCCGGCATTGTGACATCGGGAACAGGTTCGGGAAAAACGGAAAGTTTTATGTTGCCGATACTGGCTGCATTATCGAATGAGGCTGTCAACTGGGCCGCGCCTTGCGATGGCTATCTGCAAAATCGGTGGTGGAGTGGCGAAAAAACAAACTGGGTTTCTCGTCGCGAAGGAGAAAGACGCCCTGCAGCGGTCAGGGCGATGGTGCTTTACCCGATGAACGCTCTGGTTGAAGATCAAATGGCGCGTTTGCGTAAAACACTAGATTCCGACGATGCGCGAGAGGTCATGGAGCAGCGTTTCGCCGGAAACAAGATCTTCTTCGGGCAATATACCAGCGCCACACCGATTACTGGTTACTCCAGCCATCCTCGTCTTTCCGGCATCAGTTCGGAAAAAAGTCGCCGGGCCCGTAATCTTGAAAAATTACGTAAGGCGTTGAAGCGAATTGATGGCGATCAGCAGGCTGCGCGCGCATTCGACGAAAAAGAAAACGTTTCGGAAAAGACCCGATATATATTTCCTTCGACAGACGGCGGGGAAATGATGTCTCGCTGGGATATGCAGGCTGCCCCGCCTGACGTTCTCGTCACTAACGCCTCAATGCTAGGGGCAATGCTTTCGCGCGAAGTCGAAGACGGTATTTTTGATGCTACGCGCGAATGGTTGCTGAATAACAACGATGCGTATTTCTATCTGGTATTCGACGAGCTGCATTTAATGCGCGGTTCCGCTGGAACCGAAACCGCAATGTTGATTAAGTCGCTGATTATCAGACTTGGGCTTGACGATCCGAAACATCGCTACAAACTACGTTTGCTGGCGTCTTCGGCATCGCTGCCGATGGATGGCGCTGATGGAGAACAATCACGGAAATACCTTCGGGATCTCTTTGCGCCCTTTGGCACTTGCCGCGATTCTCTGGATCCCGGTAGCGATAAGACTGATTTCTGGCGTAACTGCGTCATTCAGGGAAAACCTTATATACCGTTGAAGCCAGAAGGAAAAATCGCCGTGCGGCCTTTTGCCGCATTAATGCGGGTTGCGCTTGAGAATCAGGGAAATGTCATTCGCAATCTGAACATGACGGACGCGCTGAGTCAGGCTTTGTCTGATGTCTTCCTGGCTCTGGGCGTAAAAGCGCAAAATGATATGCAAGGCATTAAACAAGCGGCGGAAAAAGCGGCTGCGCTATTGACCAACGCTTGTATAGAAGAAGGCGGCGAGTTGCCACGAGCAATGCCTCCTAGACTTATCATAGATAAGATTTTTCTGAAGGAAGGCTCGGATAAACCAGATGAATTGGAATTAGCATTACGTGGGTTAATGCTGGTGCGCGCGCTGCCGGAATCCGGGGTGGATTGCGAGAAGCCAGCCAACGTGACTCCTGCTTTTCGCGTGCATACATTCGTCAGAAATATTGAGGGTTTCTTCGCCTCCGTATCACCGGGAGAGCAAAAGGCGAAATTCGCCGATTTTTGTCTGGAACGCGGCCTGTCGCATGCTCAAGCAGCTCAGGGAGAGAAACGAGGTCGCCGTTTATTTGAGATGTTGTACTGCGAGGCTTGCGGCGAGTTACTGATCGGCGGTCAAAAGGGACAGAATGGCGGTAGCACCATCGAATTATTACCTTCGGCGGCCAATCTGGAAAATCTTCCCGAACGCCCCGGCGCTGAATATTACGATGATATGACTCTGGATGAGTTTGCGGTTTTCTGGCCTGTAAATATAGTCGATAAGAGTCCGGCAGGCTGCGAAAAGGGTTGGGATGTCTGGGATAAGGCGACGCTTAATCCTGTTACAGGTATTGTGACGGTCGGGCAGGAAATATCGCCAACAGATACTGACGCGGTTAGCGGGTATCTTTATTTCCAGAAAACAATTCCGGCTAAAAAAGGCGAGCCGACAAAGAAACCATCCGCGCAGCCTTTCTGCTGCCCGAACTGCGGCATCGACTATTCCAGTCGACCTGCCAGTAATCGTTCCAGAACACCCATTCGCGCATTTCGTACCGGTGTGACAAAATCATCACAACTGGTAGCGACGGAGCTATTTGAATTACTGCATGCGATTGGGGCGGAAGCGAAGAGTATTGTTTTCTCAGACAGCAGGCAGGACGCGGCGTCAATGGCGCTGGAAATTGAACGGCTGCACTTGCGCGATCTGCGTAGGGAAATATTGGTCGCTGCAGCAAGAGCGATTATCAGAGATGCTGAAAAAGAATACATTCCAGAAGAGGAACTTAATGAAAAAATAGCCAAAGCCAGAAAGGCTGAGGACGATGATGAGTTCGGAAGACTATATGTGCTAAAAAAAAGCCAAGAAAGTATTGCTACTCTCTGTAGATTCAGACGAGTAAAAATTGATAGCTTACTGGAATCTGAAGGCGACTTCATCGGAAAAATATCCTCGGAATTAACAGGGTTAGGAATATCGCCTTACAAATATCGTACTAGCGCTGATGACGATGACAAAACCGTGTGGCACGACAATTTTGTAAAAGATGGAGATGTCGTCAAATATCACGAAAAACTTTCCTTGTCTGACCGAATGACAATCAAAAAGAAGATATTCGAAAATCAATCTGAATTAATCGATGACGTTATTTTCGCCAATACTTTTTTCGCGCTTGAAGAAACAGGACTGGCATATCCATGTATCTCAGATAAAGATGACATGCCGGAAATTGATGCCTGGCTAAGGGTTTTTTCCGGTGCCTATCGTGTTAAAGAGAATAAATATTTCGATGCAAGCCGTACTCGTGATTGGTATGTTGGGAAAGATGTTGAAAAAGAGAAAATTAAGCGAGTCGCCAGAGTCTTATTCGGTGATAACAACTATCAAGATGGTTTGACGCGTATCTTAAAGCAGTTTACTGATTTGAAACATCCAGCAGGATTAATTAGTATCGGCAAGTTGTTTCTTAAGGTCGCTAAACCTGGCGATAATTACTGGCAATGCGGTAACTGTGGGCGAATTCACTTACATTTAGGGTTCAAACATTGTACCCGTTGTATAAATCCACTCAACATTGAACCCAGCGGATTTGTCGAAGAGCTATGGGAAGAAAATTTTCTTGGTAAACGCATTGTACGCGGCGAGCGAGACGGAGTTAAACGTTTCCGGCTGAACGTCGAAGAATTGACGGGGCAGACGGATGATTTCTCCGATCGTCTGCGTAAGTTCAAGGGTATTTTCGTCGATAAGATGAGTGAACTTGAAAAGCTAGATGCGGAAATAGATATGCTTGCTGTTACCACGACAATGGAAGTTGGAATTGATATCGGTTCACTTCAGTCTGTTTATCAGGCCAACATGCCGCCTCAGCGATTTAACTACCAGCAGCGCGTCGGTCGAGCTGGGCGACGAGGCCAAGCTTTTTCTTTCGTTATCACATTTTGTCGCGGACGTACTCATGATGCCTACTATTTCGCCCATCCTCATGCGATCACCGGTGATCCGCCGCCGCCGCCTTTTCTGGCGGTAGATCACGACGCCATTCCATTAAGACTCATGCGGAAAGTATGGCTTAGAGCTGCATTTAATCTTTTACGCGAAGAGGATCATAAAAACGGAACAACATTCCCTGGAGATAAACTCGTTCCGCCTGATATTCATGGCGAATATGTTTCTACGCATGATTACTATCATCGCGATGAAACGAACTGGGCTGAACGATTGCTGGGAGCGTTGAAAGCAACTCAGAATATACATGATCGCTTTATTGAAGCTGCAACGTTCGATTCAGAGCAAAGACAACGTCTTGACTCCGCATTAAATGCGGAAAAAATAATTGATGAAATCGCTGAACTGAACGCTTACGCCCCTGAAGAAGATATGGGGCTTGCACGTTTCCTGGCTGAGCACGGCAAACTGCCGATGTATGGAATGCCGACTCGGGTGCGCAACCTGTATTTGGGATTGCGTAAAACAAAAGGTCTAAACGCTCAAGAAGAATACGAATGGTCGACAATGGATCGCGATCTTGATCTCGCAGTTTTCGAGTATGCTCCCGGCTCGGTATTAATTAAGGATAAGAAAAAGCATGAGGTAATAGGCTTTACAGGCAATTACCAGGAACCACAGATCCAGAACAACCGAATATCGGATCTCTCGACGGTAGGTTCATGGCAGGAGTCATGCAGCCATGTAGCAATTTGCCCGTCATGTGGCTCCGCCAAACTGGAGCTACATAAACCTGACAGCGACATTAATTGCGAAGATTGCCGCACGCCTATCAGCCCTGACGAATTCAGGCTTTATATCACACCAGCCGCTTTTCGCACGGATTTCAAACCCAAAGACGATATGGATAGTTTTATCCGCATGTCATTGAAAACCACAGCGACAGTGTTGCATGAGGGCGTTCCAACAAAATGCGATTCTTTCACTGTGCAACGTGGCGAAGTGACCATTCTACGCCTCAACGATGGCCCCATTAATGGAGAAAAGGAAGGCGAACGATTTACTGTTGACCTAGTGTACGATAAAAAAGCGCCGGTGCCCTTTTCTACTTATTGCCCGTCAATTAAAGATGATCAAGCTATCGATTCAGACTGGCTGGAATCGCACAATAGCCCACGCTGGGAGTGTCGCGGCAAGAAAAGCGATTTTGGGCTTGTATCGAGCAAAGAGACCGAATCGCTCCATCTTGAACTAACGAAATTCGATACTCGCCTTAATCTGAATATGGTCGCCAGATACGGCGAGTACATGAATTTGCCTACGCGCGCGGCGGCTATCAGCGCAACCCAAATATTGACGCATAAGGCAGCGCTCTATCTGGATGTTTCGCCAGATGAATTCGAAATGCTTGAACCCCGACTACATCTTGGTAAACCCATATTGCAAATCGCCGACGCGTTAATCAACGGTTCAGGATTATGCAGACGGCTTGCCGAACCAGCAACTGCTGACGGCTTACCTTTGATAGTCAAATTATTACATGAGATTCTCGAAGAGAATAACGACTGGCCGATGGTTGATTTTCTAAAAAAAGATCACCCGACTCAATGCAAAACCGCGTGTTACAAGTGCATACAGCGCTATGGCAACCGTCGGTATCACGGCTTGTTGGACTGGCGTTTAGGTATGGCCTATTTACGGGCGATGGTTATGCCCGAATTCGCATGCGGCCTGAACGCCGCCGACTGGAATCAGCCGGAAATGAAAGGCTGGCGAGAAAGAGCGTTTGAGTTAGCGGAAGACGTCGAGGCGCTACGGCCAGGAACAATCAAATTGTCAAAAGAGCATTCATTACCTGTTCTTATCGAAATACAGGATGGAAAAGAGCTTTGGCGAGCAGCCGTAACGCATCCATTATGGCAATGGAGAGACGCCGAACGTGATTCCCTTATTGACTGTTTTGGATTGGCTGGCGGAGAGTCGCCGCTACGATTCATTGATACGTTTGAACTGGAAAGACGACCATTGCGTGCGCTTGCGAATCTTAAACGGAGCTAAAATATCGCAGTAGCGTTTCTGGTTGATGTTTTTAACCAAAGGCGTTTTCAATATGGAAGCGCTTTTATTCTACGGCATAACATAGCGAGGTTTTACGATGGATACAGTTACCCCCGCTAAACGAAGCTATGTTATGTCCAGAGTTAAAGGGAGAGATACCAGTCCCGAACGAATCGTTAGACGCCTTGTCTATCATGCTGGATTTCGTTATCGTTTATACGATCCGCGATTGCCGGGCAAGCCAGATTTAGTGTTTTGGGGAAAACGTAAAGTTATCTTCGTGCATGGTTGCTTTTGGCATGGTCATGAGGGATGTCGGCGACATCGTATGCCAAAGTCAAATCAGGAATATTGGTTTGCTAAGTTGGAAAAAAACAAAGTCAGAGATTCTCTACATTTATCAAAGCTACACGAAATGGGCTGGCGGGCGTTGGTAGTGTGGGAGTGCGAACTTAAAGAGACCGATATCCTTCTGGAAAGATTGAAAACGTTTTTAAAAGAATAATGGACAGGAATTGGGAATGACGCTGCTTTAAACGCTCTTTCATGGGTTAAAAATGGTGGTCAGCCTAGTGGTCTTGACTACATCATTTTTTTATCTTGTAAATTAACCAGTTACTGGCGAAGGCGAGCCCAATCGGAGGAGATAAAATTCTTGAAAAGCCCACCTCAGCCTCTAAGGCTGGCTTTTTACAATCGGTTGTTTCTGAAGGTAGTTAAGAGCAAAGAACGAAAGTTCGCAGTTTTTCTCAAATAATAAGCATTACTAACATTCTCGTGTTTTAATCAACGGGTAGCAGGTCAGCTCGATTTTTAATAAAACGTTGCTTATTTATATAGATAGGTAGTATTTTTGTAGAAAATCCGCACAAAAGATCAATGTAATGCATGTTTTTGATAAAAATGGCACTCAACTGAGCGCAGAGTGCTCAGTTGATGAAGAAGATGGGGTTTATGGTCTAATCCTTGAGTCCTGGGGGCCAGCACACAGGAACAAAGACTACAATATTGCCCTTGATTGTATCATTGAGCGACTGATCGATTGCGATGTAAATAATGTCGTTGTATATCTTGCCTCATTGACAGCCAGAAAGTATATGCCGTCCATAGCTGAAAGAAAAATCCATCCTAGTGAATACTTTCCTCTAGTGGGTAATAGCCCTCGAGATATTCGCCAAAAAATGTGCAGTTATCAGGCTCATTTCAGTAGTACAGGTAGAAAAGAAGTTCCTTCTGGTAACAGGACCAAACGAATAATGATAAGTGTTCCTAAAGTCGACAATGGCAAATTTTGGGAACCTATAATACATGGAGAATCATCAGATCTCTTGCTACCTACAGATGATGAGAGCGTTCTGAATACAAGAGTTAGCAGATTACTAAAAAAACCTTTGAGCGAGCCCAAAGGATATAAAGTACCAAGCGCGGTAGAGCAACTTCAAAAGGTCTATGTTAGAGATCCTGCGGTGAAAGCTTGGATCTTGCAGCAAAGTAAGGGTGTATGTGAAAACTGTGGTGAAAAGGCACCGTTTTATTTAAATGATGGCAGCCCATACCTAGAAGTACATCACGTGATACCTCTCTCTTCATCTGGTGCTGATACAACAAGCAACTGCATTGCACTTTGCCCCAATTGCCATAGGGCCTTGCACTATAGTCAAAATGCGAAAGAACTAATCGAGATGCTTTACATTAACATAGATAGATTGCAGAAGTGACGGTGCTCTTTTCTAAGTGGCTTGCAGACGGGCGACGTCCGCTTCTTTAAGGATAGCGTTGCATCGACCCGTTGAACTCACAGCACTAAGCAGACCATCAGAACCGATCACCAAACTGCCAAATTAAGCGCGACCTTGTTGGATTCTAACTCGCACCCCAAATATTTTCAGACAGATATTATCTCCGTGAATACCCCCGCATCCTTACCGGATTGCGGGAATTTTTGTTTTCACGCTGAGATCTCTGTATGAATAAAACTGAAGGCTTCCGGGCCATTGAGAAACCACTGGTTTCCCTGCCCCATACTCTCCGTAACCACATTCTTGAACGACTTCGCAGCCTGACACAATACGAGCCGGTGATCGGCATTATGGGTAAAAGTGGTGCCGGTAAATCGTCACTTTGTAATGCCCTGTTCCACGGCGAAGTCACACCGGTCAGTGATGTGGAGGCTTGCACTCGCGACGTATTGCGCTTCCGGCTTCGCAATGGCAATCACAGTCTAATGATTGTTGATTTACCGGGAGTGGGTGAAAGCGAGCAACGCGACGAGGAATACACCGCCTTGTATCGCCGCATCCTGCCAGAACTGGATATGGTGCTGTGGGCTATCAAAGCCGATGATCGCGCCATGTCGGTGGATGAGCATTTTTATCGGAGGGTTATGTTGGCGTACCAGCATCGGGTTTTATTTGTGGTGAATCAGGCCGACAAAATCGAACCCTGCCACGAGTGGAAAACTGCCGATAACCAGCCCTCTCCGGCGCAGCTGTTGACGATTAAGGCGAAACAGCATGCGATGCAGCAATTGTTTCTGCCGCAGCATCCAGTCTGCATGGTGTCGGCCCGTACCGGATGGGGACTGAATACGATGGTGGAAACCATGATGCGCTGCCTGCCTGACCGCGCCACCAGCCCATTGACGACACAACTGCATGGAAGGCTCTGCACCGAGCCGGTAAAAAAGCAGGCACGTGAGCGATTTGGTAATGCAGTGGATGAAATGATTGGCACTGCGGAGTCATCATCTTTTCTGCCTGCGCCTGTAAGGGCTGTGATTCGAACCGTACGGGAAGCTGTGGTGACTGTTGCCCGTGCCGTCTGGGACTGGATTTTCTTATGACAAACCGCTCATGGCGGACACTCCCTGTCCTTGCCTTGCTCAATTAATGAACTACTAATCCATCAATCAGGCGCAACGGCGCATCACGCCTGAAATCCACGCTTTGAAAAAATACGCCTTCCCATGTCCATACCCTGTCCGGCCCCTTCGTTACACTAATCACTTAATTTTCAGCCTGTTAACGGGATGGAGAAAATCTAATGTCCCAGACTGAGCGTCGCCATGAAAGGCTGGCGGTTCGGCTGTCCCTCATTATCAGCCGCCTGGTTGCTGGAGAAACGCTGGATATGGGCCTTCTTGCCGCAGAATTTGGTGTATCGATCCGCACCCTCCGCCGGGATTTTCGTGAGCGACTGATGTACCTGGATCTGGAATATCGCGATGGCACCTGTCGCCTACTTTCAGGTAGTCATCAGCGTGAACTGGCGGTGCTGACTTTTGCTCGTCAGTCTGGTGTGGAGGCCTTGTTTCCTGACATGGACAATCACATGGTCAGTTCCCTGTTAAGTGGACCCGGTGAGTCTCCTTGCCTCATATGGGCAGAGTCAGAGCCATTGTCGCCACCCAGACCAGGCATATTTACACGGCTTATCAGGGCCATATCAGAGCATCGGTGCGTAACGTTGCTGGCTGAAGGCTGTCGCTGTTCAGGGCTTGCACCATACCGCCTCGTACTCTGCGGTGGGCACTGGTATCTGACTGGAGAGCATCATCATCGTGTTGCGGTGTTTCCGCTGAACGATATCCATGCGGTTACCTTGCACCCGGAACTGTTCGTGCCTGACCTTCAGATTCGCAACGTTCTCGCCGAACCGGAATTCCTCAGAGCTCTTCCCCATTTTCACGTTTTTCACTCACTGCTCGCCAGAACCGGCGACGGTCTTTTACCTCATAAGGAATCATGATGAAGAAATTACTGACCACAACGGCGCTGGCCGTCAGTCTCTGCGCTGGCGCTGTCTTTCCGGCGTCTGCCGAAACTGTCGTGGGTACCGTCAAATTCTGGCAGTACATGCAGGCGGATGGCTGGAAATCGGCCGATGGCATGGATAACGACACGCTGAACAACACGCTCTATCAGGCCAGTGTCATTGGCAATTATCCCTGGACCAGGCAATTCCTGCTGCGTCAGCGTGGTGGTGGTGCTTATTTTCTCGCCGACAAGAAAACGCATACCGTGCGCAAGCTGAATCTGAAACCTGCCAGCGGTTATTACTCCGACCTGACATCGGTCTATCAGGGCGAAGACCAGGGGAAAGGGTGTTACTTCACTATCATCGACACCCAGTATCAGCTGGAACTGGCTGACGAACCTCACAGCAACAAGGTGCTTGCTGCATTCCCGGAAAACTGTGTCAACAAACAGCAGCAGGCTGCCCTGGCGGCGAAGCGTTCTGCCTCAGAGCAGAAACTGCAGCAGTGGGTAGCCCAACAGAGTCTGGCTGAGTTGTGCCGACGCACCGGCAACTGCTGAAGCAATGGAACGGACGATTAATAAGGAATCTGCACCATGAAGAAATTGTATCGACCTGTTCTCACTGTTTTGATGGTTATCGGTACCATGGGGCTCTCTGGCTGCGACAGCAAGGAAGATGCGGGAGTGAAAGCGATAGCCCGTTTTAAGGACATTACCCCGCCACCATTCAGCAAGGTTGTCTCGCATAAATCCGATATTGCCCAGGAATGGGTAAAGAAGGATGCCTTCGGTACACCGCAATATACGGTGATGAAAACCCGCCAGTCGCCGGAAGGTTGTGAGTCAGGTAATTATTACTACATTGCTGACATGCAGCAGAAAACGGTGCAGCCGCTGATGGCAGCCCTGTGCCTTGCGGACAATATCACCCTGAGCTTCAGGATTGAAACCGACAGCTACACGGGTGAGAAATCGGTGGTGTACTCACACGATGGTAAGGAAATGGGGAAGCTCTATCTGCCGGAGAATCAGGAGAAAAATCCATGACTAAGCTAAAAGGCGTTATCTCAGTTTTCGCTCTGAGCCTCTGTCTGCTGTCACCGGCTCAGGCTGAAGAACAGCGTTACATTAGTATCCGTAACACCGACATGGTCTGGGTGCCGGGTAATGTCTGCGTCTGGCAGTTTCGCCTGGATAACGGCGGAAGTGGCGAAGGGTTCGGGCCTTTGACACTCTCCCTGCGTCTGAAAGATAAAGGGGGGAACACGCTGGCGATGGGGAATATGGCGGTGGCTGCATTTGGCGACAGCGATGCTACTCGCTCTCAGGAAGCTTCGCTGGAGAACGAATGCGTGGAAAACGTTAGCTCCGTCGAAATCATGAAGGCAACGGAAGAGCGTCATGGTTACCAGACTGACCTGCCACTGGCCATTTTCGACCCGCAGTATTACCGGCCGATACAAGTCACGGTTGTCGGTGGTAAGGCATCTTAGCCGATTCGTTATCCGTTTGATTCAGCCCCTGTCGCTTATGCCGCAGGGGCTTTTTGTTTTAAGGAGGCTGAGTGCATGAGCTCATTGAATTGCCTGTTGGACCGTTTACGCGCCAGCAGGCAGAGGCGGTTGCGTCTCAATATTCCAACGTTGTAATAGAAGACGACCAGGGGACACATTTCCGTCTGGTTATCCGTCATGAGTGTTGCATGGTCTGGCGAGCCTGGAACTTTGAGCCGGATGCCGGTTACTGGCTGAACAGATATATCGCTCGTTATGGCATCCGCAAATTCCCTGCATAACCACCACCAGCGCATCACCGTTATAAACAAAGTCAGGCCACACCTCCCTCGGGAAGTGTGGCCCTTTGTATTTTTACCCACTGCATAAGGAATTACCCATGCGATTAGCCAGCCGCTTTGGCCGTATAAACCAGATACGCCGTGACCGACCACTAACCCATGAAGAGCTGTTGAGTCATGTCCCCAGCGTGTTCGGGAGCGACAAGCATGAATCACGCTCAGACCGTTACACCTACATCCCGACCATCACCATCCTTGAAAGCCTGCAGCGTGAGGGCTTTGAGCCGTTCTTTGCCTGCCAGACCCGCGTGCGAGACCAGAGCAAGCGGGAGCACACCAAACACATGCTTCGCCTGCGTCGTGCCGGTCAACTGACCGGGCATCAGGTGCCGGAAATCATTCTTCTCAACAGCCATGACGGCTCATCAAGCTACCAGATGCTGCCGGGGCTATTTCGTGGCGTTTGTACTAACGGTCTTGTCTGCGGCCAGTCATTCGGAGAAGTGCGGGTACCGCATAAAGGCAATGTCGTCGAGAAGGTAATTGAAGGGGCTTACGAAGTGCTCGGGGTCTTTGACCGGGTGGATGAGAAACGCGATGCAATGCAGTCGCTGGCGCTGCCAGCCCCGGCCCGTCACGCGCTGGCAAATGCCGCACTGAAGTATCGATTTGGTGAGGACCACCAGCCGGTCACGGTATCGCAGTTGCTGACCCCACGTCGCCGGGAGGACTACAGCGACGACCTGTGGACAGTCTACCAGCGCGTGCAAGAGAACCTGATGAAAGGTGGTCTGTCAGGGCGAACTGCACAGGGGAAAAGCAACCGCACCCGTGCCGTTACCGGTATTGATGGCGATGTGAAGCTCAATCGCGCCCTGTGGGTTATGGCAGAAAACATGCTCGAGTTTTTCGGGCGTTAAACAACAGTTCCGGCATAAGGGAGATAATTTAATGGATACACAAAATCATCAGTTCGCTGAGCTGACAGCAATTACCGCCTCAGTGGTCCCTGATGAGTTACGCATTGGCTTCTGGCCGAAACATTTTGGCTCCATCCCGCAATGGATAACCCTTGAACCCCGAATCTTTGCCTGGATGGACCGCCTGTGCACTGACTATCACGGCGGTATCTGGAACTTTTCGACGCTCAGCAACGGCGGCGCTTTTATGTCTCCTGAGTCGGAGGATGATGAAAAGTGGGCATTGTTTAACAGCATGAACGGCAATGGAGCAGAACTCACCAGTGAAGCAGCAGGAATAGTCGCCTGTCTGATGACATACAGTCACCACGCCTGTCGCACCGAGTGTGATGCGATGACTGAGCACTATTATCGCTTACGCGACTTCGCGCTGAACCATCCAGAGTGCAACTCCATTATGCATCTCATCGACTGAGGAGAGCCGAGCATGAGTACCGCGTTATCCCCATTGTCATCACAGCCTGAACTCTTTCCGCTGGCGGTTATGGCTCAACATGGTTGCCTGCTTCCCGCGACTTCTGGATTGACACCCTATGCCCAACGGACCATTCGCCGGGCTATCAATCTGCTGGATAAATATCTGCGCCAGCCCGGCATATCTTTTACCTCAAGTGCTGCTGCCCGTGACTGGCTTCGGTTACAGCTGGCAGGACAAGAACGGGAAGTGTTTATGGTGCTCTATCTTGATAATCAGCATCGTTTACTGGAGAGCGAAACGCTGTTTGCCGGTTCAGTTAACCATGTCCAGGTCCATCCCCGCGAAGTAGTGAAGTCAGCGCTTCGCTTAAATGCTGCAGCTGCCGTGCTGGCGCATAACCATCCATCCGGTGATCCGGAGCCCAGTCAATGTGACCGCAACATTACGGGCAGGCTTAAAGAAGCGTTAGCACTGGTTGATGTGAACACGCTCGATCATCTGGTCATCGGCTCAGAGGGCATTGTGTCGTTCCCGGAGCGAGGCTGGATATGAAAATCATCAGTAAACGCCAGGCAATGACCCTATACCGGCAACATCCTGGCTCCCGGCTGTTTCGCTTCAGTACGGGAAAATATAAATGGTCAGGCAGTATCTGCCATTATGCTGGCCGCGAGGTGGAAGATATACGCGGCGTTCTGGCCGTATTTGCTGAACGTCGTCAGGACCGCAATGGTCCCTATGTCATTCTTCGAAGTGTCACTCTCAATTAATCTTTCCCTTTAATCAGGAACAATAATGAACAATCACTCCGAATCCGGTACTAAGCCGGATAATCCCGCCTGCCAGCAGTGGGGACTAAAGCGCACGATCACACCCTGTTTTGGCGCTCGTCTGGTGCAGGAAGGCAACCGGGTGCATTTTCTCGCTGACCGGGCCGGATTCAACGGTGCTTTCAGCGACGGGGATGTATTACACCTGGACCAAGCTTTTCCCCTGATACTCAAGCAACTGGAACTAATGCTCACCAGCGGCGAGCTAAATCCCCGCTATCTGCACTGCGTCACGTTTTACCACAACGGACTCACCTGCGAAGCCGATACACTCGGCTCCTGTGGTTATGTCTACATTGCTATTTATCCTGACCAGACTGAGCCGCATTAGCTCACCACTTATTCCCTGAACATCACAGAGTAAACATCATGCAAACCTTATCATCACACCCGACACGGGCGGCTCAGCCCTGCCTGTCACCCATTGAAATCTGGCAGTGCCTGCTAACTCATCTGTTGTCGCAGCACTATGGCCTGACGCTGAATGACACACCGTTCAGTAATGAAACCACCATCCAGGAGCATATTGACGCCGGGATATCTCTCAGCGATGCGGTGAATTTTCTGGTAGAAAAATACGGGCTTGTCCGTATCGACCGGAAGGGATTTTCGTGGCAAGAGCAGACCCCGTATCTTTCCGTAGTGGATATTTTGCGAGCAAGGCGCTCTACCGGCTTGCTAAAAACTAACGTGAAATAAACACATAAATACAGAGCAGACTGAAGGAAAGCAAAATGCTAATCTCACAAACGAAGAGACTCCTGCTGTAACCCCACCTCCCCTGCAAAAAACCTGACATTTTCTTTTAGGACCAACAATGGGACCAAAATGAAAATTGAACTGAATATTATCAAATATTAAACAACAAGTTACACAACCAATTCAGACTCCGCCAGCACCAAAATTCTCCATCGGTGATTACCAGAGTCATCCGATGAAGTCCTAAGAGCCCGCACGGCGCAAGCCCTGCGGGCTTTTTTGTGCCTGTAAAACGGCCCAGTCGCCATTGCAGGCTCTACAAGAATTCCCCCACTCAGCATTGCTGACCCATCAACCATACGTCTTTAACCATCGTATCTGTCCAGTTCCCTGCTTACGATGGGCATACTCGTGTAGTGCCGCTGTACCTCAGCGCTCCAGCCACCTTTTCGTCCCCTCCCCCCTCGTTTATGCGAACCTTATCACATTCCAGGAAATAACTTAACAGGTTAACCGGTTAAGTTGCTTTTGCGTGTTGATCCAACCAACCCGTAGCGGTATCGTAAGCCTACAAAATTAATTTAAATAGATTCCGGCAAAATATGAGAGCAACTGCACAATCAACTAAGTACCAGGCGATAAAAGCGGCGCTGTTAGATGAAATAAGAAATGGTACTTTTAAACCTGGTGAGAAATTTTACAGTGAATCTGAACTAAAAGAGCGTTACTCCGTTAGCTCTGCTACCGTCATTCGCGCAATTCACGAGATGGTAAATGAAGGTTATTTGGTACGCTACCAGGGTAAAGGGACTTTTGTCTCAAAAGCAAAGCGTAATGAAAATATTATTTTCTCTGAATCAGACAGAGATATGAAAGGCATGCAGTCGGTAAAAGTCATTACCTGCACCACTGAAAATGATATCTCTATTCAGGAAAAGCTTGGACTTGACGCTACTGAAGAATACTACCGTATTTCCCGACTTAAGTTTGATAGTGGCAAACCCTATGCCTTTCAGATCTCTTATATTCCGGTACGTTATTTTGAGCGTAAACTGCTCGTCAATAACTCAGCACTCAACTCTATTTATGAGGCGTTTAAAGTAAACCACGGTCTGGATATGTATGCCATGCCATATCGCCAGACGATCTGCGCAATAACTGATGTCTCTCCAGATGTACAGGATCATCTGGTACTTTCCAACCAACAACCAGTTATCGTCATGAAACGCTACACCTACAATGAGCAAGCCCAGGTCATTGAATATATTGAAACATACAAGCGGTTAGAGTCATTTTATATCGAAATCAGAACGCCAGATAAGGGGCCAGGATGAATCAACTTCTATTAATATCTCACGGTGGTTTTGCCAGCGGTGCCAGACAAGCAACAGAACTCATTCTGGGACCGCAACCCAATCTTCATTTACTTGAACTAGACGGCCAAAAAGGCATTGATATTTTCAAAAGAGAACTTACCGAAAAAATATCAGAGTTAAGGTCTAGGCAAGAAAAATTAATTATCATCTCAGATTTAAAAAATGGCTCTCCCTACAATACAGCAATGGAGCTAATTGCGTTAAATAATTTATGGGATAACGTTACGCTACTTTCCGGTATGAATTTAAATTTAATACTAGAAATAGTCATGGTTCTTGACGCTCCTGTAAGCCAGCAGATGATAGGCGAGATTATGACAACAGCCTGTGCAGGCATTCATCATTTGCAACCTATGGCTTTAACCACAAATACTCATGATGGAGATGAATAAACATGGAGCATATAGCGGTTTGGCAGATAGTCTTACTCACTCTCTATTCAGGATTAGCGATATATGATGGCAATAATACAACCTTAGGTTTAGTTAAGCCCGGAATGGCCGGTTTTTTTGCCGGACTTATTATGGGAGATGTCACGACAGGATTAATAGTTGGCGGCACATTAAATCTTTTAGTATTAGGGGTAGGTAACTTTGGCGGCGCGTCAATTCCCGACTATATGACAGGAGCAGTGCTGGGTACAGCTTTCGCTATTATCAGCGGCCAGGGCGCGGCCTTCGGTGCAACGATTGGCGTCCCTATTGGGTTACTGATGGTTCAGCTGGATATTCTGGCCCGGTTCACCAACACCTTTATTCATCATAAAGCAGATGCGCTCATCGAAACGGGCCAGGTTAAGGCCGCAGCCAGGCTGAATCTACTTGGGCAGGTGCCTATTTCGCTTTCGCGCATGGTACCTGTTCTCCTGGCGTTAATTCTCGGAGCCACCTTCGTTAACGAGGTAGTGACCTGGATCCCGGACTCCATTATGAACGGACTGAAAGTCGCTGGCGGCGTGCTGCCTGCATTGGGTATCGCTATCCTTCTGCGCTATTTACCCATTAAAAAGAATATTACTTTCCTGATCCTGGGGTTCTTTCTCGCCGCGTATCTCAATATACCGGTACTCGGTGCGGCATTAATGGGTCTGGCTATCGCTATCTATATCTTTAATGCCGAAAAACAGGTGGCCCAACCGGCTGTCTCTTCCACAAATGGAGTAATGGGTGATGAATAAAGTCCTGAAACGCGTATTCTGGCGCTGGTTCCTGTTCGGTCAATCCGGATGGAACTACGAAAAAATGCAGGGTCTGGGTTACCTGTACAGCATCTACCCATTCCTGGAGAAGAAATATCAGCAGCCTACAGAGCTAAAAGAAGCAGCAAAAGTTCATAGCCAGTTTTTTAACACTAATAACACGATGGCGCCGGGAATACTGGGGGTCAATATCGCCCTGGAAGAAAAAACCGGTCTGACGGGAAAAGATGCCGTAACTGGGATTAAGACCGGACTGATGGGGCCACTGGCGGGGATTGGCGATACTCTGTTCTTCGTTATTCCTACCACCATCATCGGCTCGGTCGCCTCCTACCTTGCTTTACAGGGCAATCCGGTAGGATTAGTGCTCTGGCTGCTATTTGCGGTAGTCCGCATGCTGTTCATGCGCTTTAGTATCAATAAAGGCTATCAGGAGGGCGTTAACCTGCTGGGATCGCTGACCAACAGCCTTAATAAAATTACGCGGGCTGCCAATATTCTTGGTCTCACCGTTATAGGCGCGCTGATTCCTTCGGTGGTAAAAGCCAAACTTAACTTTGAATTCAGCTACGGTGAGGTATCACTAAAACTGCAGTCAATTGCCGATCAAATCATGCCCGGGCTGATTCCATTACTGGTAGTGGCATTAACCTACTGGTTATTGGGTTTAAAAAAGATGAATTCTACCCGGGTTATTTTCATCCTGATTGCTCTCGGCATAGTTGGCTATAACCTGAATATTCTCGGCTAAATAAATATCATTTTCTCAGGAAATAATAATGAAAGGTATCGTACATATTCGTGTCGACGATCGCTTAATCCATGGTCAGGTCGCCACCCGTTGGGTCAGCCACTTTAATGCTAATCGCATCATGGTTATTGACGATGCGGTCGCGGCAAATGAGGTTGAGAAAATGCTGCTGCGCAGCGCGGCTCCGGAAGGCTGCAATACTTCAATCCTGACGGTTGAAAAAGCCAGCGCCAATATTCTTGCCGGAAATTACGCCGGTCAGCGCGTTCTTATTCTGCTGAAAACCCCGGAAATTGCCCTGCAGATGGTTAACAGCGGCATCGGGCTAACTCAATTGAATATCGGCAATATGTCAAACAAAGAAGGGCGTAGCCAGATCAAACGCTCGGTAAGCGTCAGCGACGCTGAAATCCAGGCGATCAACGCCCTGCTGGCTAAAGGAGTTTCAGTCACCGCGCAAATGACGCCAGAAGAACCAGACGTCGCCATCACCACTTTTTTAAAAGATAAAGGATAAGGAATGTCTCCAAATCAGCAGCAGTATTATCAGCATGTGATAGCCACTCTGGATCGCGTCACACTAACCCAGGGCGATACAATAGAACAGGCCGCAACGCTCTTTGCCGAATGCGTAAAGGCTAACGGCGTTATCCATGGATTTGGTTCAGGACACTCATTTGCCGCAGCGGTTGAGCTTGCCGGAAGAGCCGGCGGACTGGTGAACACCAAAGCCATTGACCAGTTCTACGGCCCTACGGGCTGGTTTGACTCGCTCACAGGCATTGGCGATATCTTTGCCGGACTTCTCGATCTGCGCGAGGCTGACTGCTTTGTCATGATATCCAACTCCGGCACCAGACCTTTGCATACGGAACTGGCGCGGCAAATAAAGCAGCAGGGACTAAAACTGATCGTCATCACTCGTCACGATCCCGCCTCGACAAATAGCGTTGAGAGCATTCGTGATTACGCCGATGTGGTGGTGGATAACGGCTGCCCTGCCGGTGACTGCACGCTAAATCTTGATAGCGGCCGCATAATGACCGGCCCGGTCTCCTCATTATCGGCAGCCTTCATCATCAACAACATCGTTTTACGCTGTATCGAAATCTTGCTGGAACAGGGTATCGAGCCGCCGGTCATGCGCAGCATCAATCTGCCCGGAGGCAAAGAATATAATGAAGCTCTCATGAAACAGTACAAAGAACGTGTTTTTACGCTCTAGGGAAGGCCATGAAAGAAAATCCGTTATTGACCAGCCTCTCGCTCCCCTTCCCTGCACTGACCCGTGCGCAGTGCCGGGATGAGCTGAGCGCGATAGGCAGCAAACTCCTACGAAACGCCGAGCGCTATGGAGATATGTTTCCCTCTGCCTGCACCACGGAGAATCGCTATGCGCTGAAAGAAAATAACGACTGGACCAATGGTTTCTGGACCGGAATGCAGGCAATTGCCTGGGAGTTCAGCGGTGAAGCGGCGTACCTCGATACGGTAAAACGCAATGTCGCCAGCTTCCGGGCTCGTTTAGACGCACACCATGTACTCGATCATCATGATATCGGTTTCCTCTACAGTTTATCGGCGGTGGCGTACTGGAAGCTAACGGACGATAGCGCGGTGAAATCACTGATTCTGGCGGCAGCCGATGTTCTTACCCGGCGGTTTCATACCGATGCCGGCTTTATTCAAGCCTGGGGGAAATTATCGGATCCGGAAGAGTATCGCCTGATCATCGATTCGCTCATTAACCTTCCACTGCTACACGTGGCGGCAAATATTAGCGGCGAACATCATTACCGGGAGGTTGCGGAACGCCACTACCAGAATGTCATCGACAATATTTTCCGCGAAGATGACTCTACTTTTCACACATTCTATTTTGATCCGGCCAGCGGAGAACCAGCATATGGCAAAACATTCCAGGGCTTCAGCGACCAATCCTGCTGGGCTCGTGGACAGGCCTGGGCCATTCTCGGGATCCCGCTTAACTGGTCAGCCAGCGGAAAAATTCAGCATCTGGAACGTTGGTTGCAGGCCTGCAGTTATTTTTTCCGCCATCTCCCTGCCGATGGTGTCCCGGCCTGGGATCTTGTCCTTAACGACATCGACGGTACGCCTAAAGACAGCTCGGCGTTAGCCATTGCTATTTGCGGCCTGCTGGAAGCACATAAACATCTTCCCGACGAACATTACGATCGGATAGCCAGTCAGCTTCTACAGACCTTGATGGTGCAGGCTTCGGCCAGAGACGACGATGCTTGTGACGGGCTGCTGAAGCACGGGGTCTATGCCTGGGCTTTAGGAAAAGGTATCGATGAATGTAATCTCTGGGGCGATTATTTCTATATGGAAGCCCTGTACCGACTCTATCAACCACATTGGTCAGGATACTGGATATGACAATCACTCAACAATACTTAAAGATTGTTCAGGAAAAGCTTAACGACATCACTCAGCAACAAAATAATAAAATCATTACCGCCGCAAGCGAAATGGCACAAAGAATCGCCAACGGCGGAATTATTTATATTTTTGGCTGTGGCCATTCGCATATTTTTTCTGAAGATCTATTTTATCGCGCTGGCGGAATTGCTCCGGTCAGGCCTATATTCATTGAACCCTTAATGCTTCATCAAGGTGCCGCCGCCTCATCGCATTATGAAAAGCAGAATGATTATATTAACCGTCATCTTGATGAATATAACCTTACCGAGCACGACTGCTTAATTGTGATTTCCACATCGGGTATTAACCCTGCGCCAATAGATGCGGCGCTGTGGGGAAAACGCCACGGCGCTTTCACCCTGGCGTTGACCAGTTTTATATACGCAGAAACCCAGCGCTCAAAGCACAAGGAGGGCCGCTATCTCAAAGAGTGCGCGGATATAGCGATTGATAACCAAGTGCCGATAGGCGACGCAGTGCTCTCGCTTCCAGGCCAGCCGGCTCCCTTCGCGCCGGTCTCATCGATGACTGGAATATTTATTCTTCACGCTCTGTTCGCCGAAATCATCAGCAACCTGAGCCAGCATAATCAGCCGCTACCGATATTTCTGAGCGGTAATATTGAGAACTCGGCCCAACATAACCAACTTCTCTTAGAAAAATACGGAGATAAAATCCCTGAACTCGTTAATAACTTAAATTAAAAACAAATTATCTGTCCCTACCATAAATATTTTATAAGGTAAAAATGATGAGCACCATAAAACTCAGAGCCTCTCTGTGCGCTCCGCTTTTATTTTTTATTTCCTCTGCTGCCTTTTCCGCTGAAGAGATGGATTATGAACCTCCCTCTTTATTTGAGAAAGCGTTTTATGACGAAGGTAAATTAGATCTTAATACATCTTTATATATCCGTCATCGCGCGGTTAAAGATCCTACTACTGGAAAATATGGACTGGGTCCCGCGGGGATCCAAAACCAGACCGGTAATATTGCGCTTAGCTATATCTCGGGCTATTACAAGGACGTTATTGGATTCGATTTCTGGGGCAATGCCAATATCAAACTAGGGCATACTGTCGGCCAGTCGGAGATCCTTTATTATGACTACCAATGCGGTCAGGCAGGGAAGTTCAGCCCATGTGAGAAATCCTATATGGCCGTGTCGGTTGCCGCGCTGAAGCTAAAGCTGGGTGAAGAGAACGCTAATTTTAAGCTTGCCGCAGGCTATACGCCGATTAACTCCGGGACGATTAAAAGCAGCTGGGGCCTGAATCCCCATGCCTTCCGCGGTTTTGACGGCGCGTTAACTATTGATGATCTCAAACTCACCTACGCGTGGGCGGATCGTTTTAAAAACGACTGGAGCCGCGACTTTAAACCGATGACAACCTCATGGCATCAAAATAACGCCGCCGGACTCGATAACAACGGCGGGACAATGAAAGCCGGCAAAATTATCGATTACATTCACACCGCTGGCGCAATTTACAACTTTGGCAATACGGTGCTGGACCTTGGCTATGGCGAAGGCAAAGATTATCGCCGCAACTGGCAGGTTCAGGTTGAACGCAACGATACCTTATCGAATAACTTTTCCCTGCGCAGCAAGCTGTTTTACCAGGGCGCACGCTACAACGAGAAGCTTTCAGGCATCAGCGATCCTGCCACCGAATATTACGTCGGTATCGGCTTCAATCTGAGCCATCACAATACGGTGTGGTCGCTGGGTTACAGCCAGAACTATGCTCCCAATACCGGCGATTACAACTTTCGCTTAACGCCGTGGGCAAATTCAGACAAACGAGACTATCAGCCCACGCTGTCACAGCTTGAGGATTTCAACGTCTCGGGCGCCCGGGCAGTAAGACTGGGGGTAAGCTATAATTTTGCCGACTTCCAGCTACCAGAATTAACGCTGGCAAGCGCCGTCACCTATGGCTGGCACGTTGTCACGGATGTCAGCAAAACCCGGGGCGAACGTCAGTATGATGGAAAGATGACGTCGATGGATTTTTCAGCCCGCTATCTGGTGGCGGATGGTCCGGCAAAAGGCTTATCGTTTACCCTTCTGCCCGCCCTGCTGCGCACGACTGACAGCAACTATAAAACCGACCGTAACGATGTGAAGTTTATCGTCGGTTACAGCATGAATGTTTTCTGATGCCATCGCTCCCGGCCCGGGCCGGGAGCAAATCCGCCTGGATATACAGGGACAAATTGTTTATAACGTTGCCTCCTGATGCCCAACACTGACAGGATTTACGGTGGAAATTTTCTCAAAGCGCTGCATCATACGGCCGTTCAACACCGATAAAATTGAGCCGTTCATGGCTTATCGCAATGATGCCGAATGGATGCAATATCAGGGTTTTAAAAACCTGACAAAGGAAGCTTATGCAGAGGCGTTGCTGGGAAACCTTTCACTGGCAACGGGTATGCAGCTGGCGATATTCGATACCATCAAAAGAACCTTAATTGGCGATATCTATTTAAAACAGGACAACGAAGCCCTCTGGCTTGGCTACACCGTTAGTCCGCGACATGCCGGAAAGGGATATGCTTTTGAGGTCGCTACGGCGGTGATTGAGTGGAGCAAAAAACAGGGATTTTCAGCGCTAAAAGCCGGGGTTGCTGCAGAGAATCTTCGCTCAATAAACTTACTGCACAAACTCGGTTTTTCCTGTTCCTGCACGGAAGAGGATGAACTGGTTTTTGTTCTGCGTTTACGCTCAGCTGATTGACCCTCTCGCATTCCGCACACTATCTTTCCACACCTCGCTTCTGATGAAGCGCCTCTGTACTACCCGCTGTTATCCCATTCACCGCGCGGGAGGTTACATGTTACTTTCCGCATCGTTGGTTTTTAAAACAAAAAGATAAATAGCCTCACATCTCTTGCTCATGCTGGTTTTATGCCTGTGACGCACCCTGTGCACGGTTCTGTAAAAGAGATAACCATGAAACGAGCCGTGAACGCCCTATAAAACTGAGGCAAGCAGCGGCAAAAGTCAGGCAGTAACCCGCCCGACTTTACTATTCATCCCGACCGATTGCTCAGGGGCTCAGCTCGAAGGTAATTGAGATTAATGCGTCGGGATTAATGTCAGCCGGAGTGGTGCTGTATAATGAGCCAGCCTGGCCATATAGGGTAATTTTTCCGCCTTTAAAACCTGATGATAAGACCTTTTCCATTAAAGGATCGAGCTGCTTGTCGTACACCATCTTTGAATTCATGGTGTTCAGTATCGGCGTACCATCGAGCTTTTTCTCCAGTATATTCATGGATAAAGACTCATTCGGCTTGTAAGGTTCCTTCCCTTTTTTATCAATAACAAAATAAACGCCGTTAGGCATTATTTCGTATTTTTTATTTTTGATTTTAGCCATGATTCTTTTTTCGATATCAACGTACTTTGACGACAACTGGTCATTAAGCGTGTTGACGATGCTTTCTATTTCACCCTCTTTAATTTGCAGCTTTTTATTGTAAGCATCGTTAAACCCGGAAACCAACGCCGAGGGAGTCAGCTTGATATCATTGTCGGCCATTTTATTTACATCGGATAGTGCCTGAGTCAGATAGAATACCCCAAGCGCATAAGCATTTTTATTGCTTTTATCCGCAAGATTTAAATCACTTTTCTTTATGGTCAGGCTATCAAGAGTAGACTGCAATTTTTTATTTTTATCGTTTAAATCAAGCACAGAAGCAGCATATTTTTTCTGTGCCGTCTCAGCAGCCGCGGTTAGCTCACCGTTCTTTTTGGTCAGCGTATCGATAATCTTTTTCTGCTCAGTTTCGTTTTGTGTATTTTTCGTTTTTAGCGCAGCAATCTCCGCCGACAGCGTGCGGGTGGTCTCATCCAGCTTTTTCTGCGCCGAAGCAGCAGCGGCGGTCAGCTCAGCATTCTTCTTCGTCAGTGCATCAAGGGCGGTTTTCTGCTTACTCTCACCCTGAGTGCTCTGCGCTTTCAGCGCGGCAATCTCCGCCGACAGCGTGCGGGTGGTCTCATCCAGCTTTTTCTGCGCCGAGGAGGCGGCGGCGGTCAGCTCGGCGTTCTTCTTCGTCAGCGCATCAAGGGCGGTTTTCTGCTTACTCTCACCCTGAGAGTTCTGCGCTTTCAGCGCGGCAATCTCCGCCGACAGCCTGCGGATGGTCTCATCCAGCTTTTTCTGCGCCGATGCGGCGGCGGTAGTCAGCTCAGCGTTCTTCTTCGTCAGCGCATCAAGGGCGCTTTTCTGCTTACCCTCCCCCTGAGTGCTCTGCGCTTTCAGCGCGGCAATCTCCGCCGACAGCGTGCGGGTGGTCTCATCCAGCTTTTTCTGCGCCGATGCAGCGGCGGCGGTCAGCTCAGCGTTCTTCTTCGTCAGCGCATCAAGGGCGGTTTTCTGCTTACCCTCCCCCTGAGTGCTCTGCGCTTTCAGCGCGGCAATCTCCGCCGACAGCGTGCGGGTGGTCTCATCCAGCTTTTTCTGCGCCGATGCGGCGATAGCGGTCAGTTCAATATTCTTTTTCGCCAGCGCATCCAGCACGGTTTTCTGCTTGCTGTCGCTCTGGATGTTCTGCGCTTTCAGCGCGGCAATCTCCGCCGACAGCGCGCGAGTGGTCTCATCCATCTTTTTCTGTGCGGCTTCGGCGGCGGCGGCCAGTTCAGCATTCTTCTTCGTCAGCGCGCTAACGACGCCAGGATCGCCGCTGTCCGTCTGTCCGCTCTGCGCCTTCAGTTCGGCAATCTGCGCCGAGAGCTCACGCGTCGTTTGTTCCAGCTTTTTTTCTGCCGCTTTGACCGCAGCGCTCAGTTCCGCATTCTGTTTACGAAGCGTTCCGACCGTACTTTCAGCCTTGTTACTCTGAGTGGCTCTCTTTCTGACAACATCTTGCTTTGGCGGTGTTTTTTTACCGCCGCTATCTCTTCCTTGATTAGCCGTCGTTGCTGCCTCAGCGCTGGCTTCTGCTTCCGGCAGATTTTTTATCTCAAGTTTCGATATATTATCGAGGAAGTCACCCTCGGCAGAGTGAGCAGGGAACATAATAACAAGGGTAGAGAGAGCAAATACAATCGCAAGACCTCTAAGATCGTATATATTCAGTTTCCCCTTCTTGTATCTCATCTGGCAATCCCATCCTTGAGATCGGCTTTTCTCGCCCGAATTTCGAACTCTTTAATTAATTTTTGAGAAATAACATTGCACTTATAGTTTATCTTATATTCAAAAAGCGGAGTAATCGTTGACTTTACGCTTGATGACGTTTGACCTGAAACAGAAGCATAAAACTTAGCATCGTTGATTAAGCCATACAGTTCAGTTGAATCCTGCTGAAACTTTTTGTCGAGCTTAACTAAAGCATCAGCATCCTGGATACACTGCTGTAAAGCTGGTATCTGCGCTGGCTGCTCTTTTTCAGCAACATCCTTTTTTATTAGTACACTGTCTATTTTTTTATTATTAGCACATCCCTGCATTAGACCCACAGAAATGCAAACCAACGCCAATAAGCTATTTCTTATCATTTTCCCATCCGCTAGAAAAAAACTTCAAAAATATATTCGCCGATTCCAGCAGAAAAAAATTTAACAAACAACGTTGTGAGTTTGATTTAGCATCAATTCGGAAAAAACACACGAAATGGTCGTTTTTTAACCAATTAAAGAATGGGAATTATCCTGGTAACAGGCGACATTCTTATCTAATTTTGTCTTAACCGCATATTATTATGTGGCGGATTATCAATTTATATCTGCTATTGGATAGCCGCAGTCGAAATCAGAGTCGGTAGAAAAATTACGCTCTGGAGAGAGACCTCTGCCCGACTCAGACTGCGCTGCCCGCTAATGCGGCGCAGCGCAGACACCGCCTGATAAATTAGCCCCGGCGCGCAGCCCGTCCGCCTATCGGTAAAACCGCCAGCGCAACCACAACCGGCACCAGCGATCCCCACAGTACGGCATTCCAGCCGAAAAGGTTCATTAATGCGCCGGAGGAAAATGACCCAATCATCATGACGCCGAAAACAATAAAATCGTTCAGCGATTGCACCTGGGTTTTCTCTTCCGGTCGATGGAAGTCCATAATCTGCGCCGACGCGCCGGTAAAGCCAAAGTTCCAGCCTAAACCCAGCAGGATCAGCGACAGCCAGTAGTGCATCACCTCGACGCCGGCCAGACCAACCATCACCGACAGCACCAGCAAAAACAACCCGGCCGCGTTAATACGCCGGGCTCCGAAACGCTGAATTAACCTGCCGGTAAAAAATCCGGGACCATACATGGCGATCACGTGCCACTGAATACCGAGGCTAGACGCCTGCTGCGAGATCCCGTGCATATGCATGGAAAGCGGCGCGGCGGTCATCAGGAAGTTCATCACCATGTAGGAGATTGCGCCGCTAAATACCGTCCGGGAAAAACCCGGCTGGCGAACGATTTCGCCAAGCGGACGGCCGCTGTACTTCGCCTGCGCCGCCGGCTCAGCGGTTTTCACACCCAACAGTACCAGCGCCGATACCGCTGCCACCACTCCCTGAGCGATAAAGGTCATCGCGAAAGTATGCGGCGGCCACAGATTCATAGTCCCGATCACCAGCATCGGGCCGATGACCCCGGCAGCCACGCCGCCGCCCATTACCAGAGAAAGCGCCCGCGCCCGGCGATCGATGCTGACGCCATCGGTGGCGGCGAAGCGAAATGAGACCGCCACCGCCGCATAAGCGCCGCCGCAAAAGGCCGCGACACAGAACAGCCAGAACGAGCTGATAACGACCGCCAGCGCCGCCAGGAGCCCCGTCAATATACCGGCGCCGGTACCGGTCATAAATACCGTTTTCCGTCCGCGCCTTCTGGCCATCGCGCCAAATGGTAGAATACAGGCGGCCATGCCCAGCACAAAAATAGTGAGGGGCAGCGTTGCCAGCGTCGGAGAAGGCGCGATGGCGTTGCCAACAAGCGCCCCGGTGGTGTAAAACACCACCGCGTTTGCACCTGCCAGCGCCTGTGCCGTAGCCAGACGAACAATATTTTGGTTTTGCTGCCTGACGGGCAACGTTATCTCAGCGCTCATGGATTCCCTTATCCTGAATTTATTTTCGTTATGCCAACATCCTGGACGACATAATGAACGTTATCAGGCATTCAGACCAGCCGTCTGGCGCCAGAACTATTCGCTGGCGCTCTGCCTGCAGGAAAGGGAGTAATGGTTCTGCCTGCTGTGCCGGGAAGGTCCTGGGCGTCAGGCTTTGACCTGGTTATGGATCCGCCACTTCTGCTGGAGCACATTTTTGTCCTGGCTTTCCAGCCACTGATTAACTTTCTCCAGCAGCTGCGGGTTATCTTTATTCATCATATAGACCTTGAAACTGGCGGTGCCCGGAAACGGCGTCTCGTTTGCCACGCAAAATATACCCGGTTCATTGCTCTGGTAATAAACGCCTTCAATCAGGTCGGTCACCATCATATCCGCCGTTTTCTGCCGCAGCGCTTCAAGGTTATCGATATTATTTTTTACCCGAATGATTTGCGCGTGCTTGATGTGTTCATCGACAAAGCTTTGATTGGTGCCGCCCGGATTCACAACCACTTTCACATTCGGCCGATCGATTTTTTCCAGGCTGCCAAGAGCCGGTGCCGCCGCGCAGTTAGCCAGGGCAATCTTGCCATTCGGCACCACCGGCTGGCTTAACGCGAACTCTTTCGCTCGCGCCGCGGTTTCCGTCACTCCGCCCATGGCGATATCAAACTTATCAGCCTTCAGATCGGCGGAAAGCGTAGGCCAGCTGGTCAGCACGAAGCTCACCTTCAGACCGAGCCGCTTGCCAAGATCTTTCGCCATATCAACATCGTAGCCCAGCAGCTCTCCGGCTTTATTATGAAACGCCAGCGGCGCGTAGTCTCCCGGCACGCCGACTTTGAGCTCGCCGCTTTGCTGAATGCTGTTCATGTCGCGTGCCTGGGCGCCAAAAGCGGCGACGGCGATGACCAAAGCAATGCCTGACTTCAACTTCATTTTCTTATCCTTGTCCAGATCTGAACCGTTTGTGATTAAACCACGCCGCGCAGCGGGTGATGTTTATTAGCCATAAAATCTTTAATCATGGATGCCGTCAATACCGGCGGCGAGAAAGGCTGTATTGTCCCTTCAGCAATGCGCGCAGCGAACAGTTCACAAAAGCGCTCAACCTGATTAACCGGAAACCCGGCGATATCCTGAGCGGAATAACGCCACCAGCGTAGCGCCAGCAGTTGTTCGATAATCTCGTCGCTAAAGCGTCCGCGAATAACTTTCGCGGGATTACCGCCAACGATGGTATACGGCGCAACGTCCTTTACCACCAGCGAGTTGGCCGCAATCACGGCGCCGTCACCGAGGGTGATGCCCTGCGCCAAAGTAACATTCTGACCAATCCAGACATCGTTACCGATAGTTATCGGACGAGGAGTTTTCTCAAAAGGGTAAAACTGGTTGGGCCTGCCGCTATCGGCGGCCAGAGTGGCCATCATGCCGGAGTGATGCGCATAAAATACCGGGCTGGCGCTGGCCCATTCCAGAGGGTGCCGATCGCCTAACACCTGTAGCCTGTCGGCAATAGAGGTATAGCGCCCCACCCGAATGAGCGCCGGAAGCAACGTTCGCGTATAGCTAAACGCTCCCATTGAGGCCAGCCGTTCGCCGCAGCGCCCCCAGTAGGTGGTATAAGCCTCGGTGGCTAAATTTTCCGGCACCTCAATCAGCAGATCGTCACGATAAAAAGCGTGGGCGCAGACCAGCTTTTGTCCGCCGACAAAAACGCGCTGCGCCTGTAATACAGGCTTAAGCTCACCAAAGGCGATTTTCATTTTCGATTTTCCCGCACAAAAGTATTTCAGGTCAGCCGCTTAATCTCTCGATCATTGATAGCGTACCGATCCGCTCATCGTGCAAAAAATCGCAATGACATCTCTTTTTTGTGAGCCACAGCGCGAAAGCGAGAGCCTGCGTCTCGCCAGTTGGCATCAGTTATATTCCAGCGCAAAAGTCACCATGCTATTGGCGGTGCCGGCGGTTACCGCCTCATCGGTCTGCACGTACTGGGCATTAAAGTTGATATTTTCTGCGCTGCCGGCATGGCTGGCGTTAATTCGTTTTAGTACCGGCAAGTTGCTGGCCTCATTGATTTTAACGCTGGTGCCGGCAGCGGGTGCCGGGGCGCTGTTATTGCCGTAAGTGAGCCGGACGCCTACCCCGCTGGCAGAGGCGTTTTCTTTGCTCAGCGCCAGGGTATCTGTGGTCCCGGTTTGCGTCGTCACGCCAAAAAAACCGATGCGGATATCGGTCGGCGTTGAACAAAAGACCGGGATAGAAAAGCTTCGCGCGCTGCCGCCGACGGTGTTTTTGCCTTTGAATTCCGCCTTATTGACCGTCCCGAGGTTTACGTGAATGTTTGCGCTCGAAACCTGACAGCTGCCGCTGCTGCCAATATCGACGTTCAGCGCGGCCATATCGAGAGTGACCGGCGGGCTGGCGACATAATCGGCGCCGCTGCCGGCCCGCTGCTGAATAGTGAGCTCACCAATCTGCGGCTGCGCCGGGACATTAGCGTGGTTGCCGCTGACCAGGGTAACCTCTCCGGTCTTATAAAACGTCACCAGCACTTTCACCGCAATCTGCTGCTGCGCCAGCAGAGCGGCAATCTCATTGCTATCGCACACCGTCACCGACTCCGCGCCCCCGGCAGCATGATTACCGTCAATTGCGCGAACAGGTCCGCCGTTGCACTGGAAGCCCAGCGAGTAGCCTATACCGTCCAGCGCCGAGGGAAACACGTGCTGACCGTTAATCGACAGCGCCGATGATGCAGTTTTAAGCTGCCGGTACACCAGGCGCTTAGCTACCGCTTTCGGTAGCTGAAGGTCGCAGGAGAAACGAATCCCGCTACCGTTATCCGCCATCATGCTGGTCATCTGCGAATTCAGCGGTAGCGTAGGCAGGTACTTGATATTCTGGACGTTAACGGTCATCTGGCCGATATCACCTTTGCAGGTTTCCGCCCGGCTGCCGTGGCTATACATTCCCGCCATCAGCAGTAATAAAAACGATATTATGCGCAAAATCACCTCAGTTCAGAGCTACTGACAGAGGCCAGAAACGGTTTTTACCGGACTCTGCCCCTGCTGTACGGTATCGGTAAGCTGGAAATGCAGGGCGCATCTCCGTGAGATATTGTCAGCGTTCCAGGTAACATCAAGCGTTCCCTGCTGCGGAATGCCGCTCAGATACACCTGTCCGCTATCGGCCACCATGCCACCGGGAGCCGTCCCCTCGTCATCCTCAGCCTTACGCAAGCGGACGCTGGCGCCAAACGGCAGGGGGCCACGGCTATCGCTCAGGGTAAACAGCACGCGATTACCGATATGGGTCTGATAAGTGGCCTGTACCACCGCTCCGCCGCCGGGGATCACCGTCTGTCCTTCCAGTTCAACATCGGCATCATCGGCCAGCGATTCGGTATCCAGCGTAATGGTGTTTTTGCGATAGGCCGTCAGCGAGGGCACCACTGCATAGCCCCGCCAGTCGGTGTGCACGTTGCTGCCGTTCTGAATCGCCACATCGGCGGCACCCGGCGCACGTACGATGGCAAAACTTTCGCCGACGGTTTGCCCCAGCGTCACGCCATGGCGATGGGCGACAATAGAACCCGATGCTCCCCAGGTAAGCTGGTGGCTGGCGCTATCGCGACGATAGCCGAGCTGCGCGGTTCCGTAGCCACCGTGGTAATCCAGCGATGCGCTGCTGTTGCTACCCTGGCCGCCGTTAGAGTAGCCCTGCTGAAGGGAATAATAGAGATTTGGATTACGCGGGATCGAACCATACAGCGATGCCTGCTGCGAGGTGCGCCCGTTATTATCGGAGGTCGTGCTATAGCTAATCGCGCTTCCGGCAAGCGGACCGCCAAGCGGAATACTGAGGTTGAAGGAGCACGAACGATCGGCTTTTTGCCGATCGGAGGACCGGGTGTAGTAATACCCCACGCCCCACGAAACGCCTCGCCAGGCGCTGTAAAATCCGAGGTGCAGCGTCTCGTCGCGGTTTTGTCGGTGCCAGTACTCCTGCGACCAGGCGGAAATCGCCAGGCTACTCACACCGCCAAACGCCTGCGATACGGAGACCTCCTCACGGCTGCGCTTGTTCTCAACCTGCCCGCTGGGGCTCTCAAGCGCATTCGCCTCGCTAAAGTCATAATAACCGCCAGAGGAGTAGCGATAGCTGGCGAGGCTAAAGGATGTGCCGGTACCGACAAAATCCTTCTGATACTGTACGCGCAGCGAGTGTCCCGCCGAGCGTTTTCCTGAAGGCATCGTAGTGTTAGCCCAGGTCACACCGCCACCGAGCGAACCCAGTTCGCCAAAACCCCGCCCGACGCCCAGCGCCCAGGAGCGGTAATCCTGCGCCAGCTGGCTACCGCCGTAGAGGGTTAACTCCGCCGGTAGCCCATAAAACAACGTCCCCTGCACAAACGTCGGCGACGGCGCCTGGCTCTGACCCGAATGGTAGCGTCCGGCGCTCAGGCTGAATTTCACTCGCCCTTCGCGTAGCATAAACGGCACGGCTGAAAAGGGCTGCGTAAAGGTCCGAACCGAGCCATCGCTCTCTTTAACCTCGACCCAAAGGTCGCCGCTTTGTGCCGTCGGATAGAGATCGTTAATCGCAAACGCCCCCGGCGAGACGAAAGTTTCATAGATAACATAGCCATGCTGGGAGATAGTCACCTTCGCATTACTGTGCGCCATCCCTCGAATCGTCGGAGCAAAACCGCGCTGGCTATCCGGCAGCATTTCATCATCGGACATCAGCTGCACGCCGCGAAACTGCACGCTGTCAAAAATTTCCCCGGTGGTAAAGGTATCGCCCATCCGCAGCAGGCTTTTGAGCGACTTCACATCGCGCTGTAGCCAGGTACTTTGCGAATTCCAGCGTCGGGTCCGGTCATATTCCATCGACGATACGTTGCGCAGACGCCAGGCTCCGAGGTTAACTCCGCTACGTAAATTCAGATAGCTGGAGCGGTTGTTGTCATCCGCCTGCCGGGTCTGCGATCCCGTCAGGTTATAGTTAACAAACGCCGCCGGGATGCCGTCATCCCAGCGCGCCGGATCAACGTACCCACGGCTTTGCACGTTCATTGCCGCCTGGGGAACACTTAAATTCAGACGCTGGGTGGCGAAATCAAAACGGCTGCTGGCATCGGGGATATAGCGCTCAATCCGGGTAAACGCCTCCCCTTCATGCAGCGTATTAAACGCCGGGAACGCGCTGACGTTAACGCCATATTCCGCCAGCTGCGCCGGGGTTAATTGCGGCTGCAGCGCGCCATTGCTGTCGACAAAAGTCACCTCAGCCTGGGCTATCTCCTGATTATTTACCCAAATACTGACTGGATATGTCCCAGGCTGCTGGCCGCCTGATTTGGCAAAATAGTGCAAATCAGCGGTCTTTTGCTGCGGATTGGCAAATTCTAATGCCGCTGGGTCAAAGTAATCATCCGCCTGCGCAATGCTGCTCTGGCAAAGCAGGAAAAGTGCCGTCGGTGCCGTCGCTGATAAAAAAATTCTGCCGGCGTGCGCAACGATCGCCGAATAACCGGAAGTGATACCAGAAGCGTTATTTTTCACAATATCCTGACCAGGCGAAGCAAAAATTACTGTTGCGCGTAATCCGTAATACCACCGAAATCATTAATAGCGCGCCATTTAACTACTCCGGAATGATTAATCGGCCACTCTTTATAGGTGAGAGGGCCAATCATACCGGGTTCAGGAATTTCCTTAGCGCCAACAGAAATAACAAAAAAAGAGACGAAGTAAGGTGTTGGATTTTGGGCAACCAGCTTTGAACCCTCAACTTTAAATCTCAGCTTGCGCCACGCCTCGGCAGGTTCACCAGCAAGGCCATCAGGACGATAGAAAATCTTAAACTTTGATTTAATATTGACCTGAAGCTTGTTCGCTTCATCTTTTTTGCTGGGAGCAATACTTTTTACATTGAGCCAAAAAACGGACTCACGATCCGCAGGCAGCGTTCCGCCGATATAATTAATGCGCAATACGTTCTGCTGTTCGGGATCGAGTCGAAATAACGGCGGCGTAACGATAAACGGCACCCGACTTTTATCGTTTGGCCGATAATTCTCTACCCACGATTGCACCAGATACGGTGAATGGGTATCTGCGTTAGTCACCGATATTGCCGCTTCACGCTTCCCTTCCTGATAAATAACACGGGTCCCACCCGTGACAATACCGGCCTGTGCCGCAGCGGATAACGCTGACAGGGCTATCGCGGCGATTGTTCGTTTCATAATCACTACCGTCCGGGATTAATAAAGCGGGTAATATCATCCGGGATGGATGACCACGCGTTACTCAATATGCTGCCCGTATTTCAGCCGGATAAGAGCGGGTCCCCGGCCTACGGAACCATGAATTCATCAGCTTTACCCGCTTTAAAGGGATTAGTTGTAAACCATATTGAAGTTAGCTGTACCGTTAGCTGAACCGGCGGAAACCGCGCTGGTCGAGACATAGTCAGCAAAGAATTCCAGATCGGCCGTCCCTGTAGCCGCTCCGCTCGCGCCGGCGGTAACGCCGTGGGCGTGTGATACAGCGCCGAGATCAACCGGCGTCGACTTGTCGTCTTCGTACAGTTTTATCGCCACCCCGCTCGCGGTACCGTTAATCGCCAGCAGGTCACTATTGTTGGTATCGCGGGTACCGTCAAACAGTACCGAGACGGAGGTAACGGTGGAAGGGCAATCTTTCACTTTGATGTGGAAGGAAGTTTTAGTCGTTTCAGAACCGGCTCCGGTAAAATAGCTGCTCGCCCATTTCCCCAGATCGACGCTTTGATTCGCGCTGGTGCTATCAACATTACAGGAGGAGTCGGTAATGGAGCCGGTAAACTCTACCTGGCCGCCCGTTCCCTGGGTTCCCGCACTGGAACCTGGATTGACGGTCATTGCCGAGCGCGCCGGTTGCGAAGGACTGGATAATACGGTACCGGACACCAGAGCACCGACAAGCATTGCCATAATACGAAATTGCGTCTTCATTATTAATCTCATCTCTAACTTATATTTTCTACAGATTGAGCACGGAGACTTTAAAAGCCGGGCAAATCTGCGTTTAGTTCCTCCCTGTTAATAATATTCGCGTTCCGTCCGCAGGACATCAGGAGCAAAACCTGAGCTGCTTAATCAACTATTCAATAAACAGAATGTATGCCGCCGCACGGACAAACCATTTATTAAGTGAATAAATAAATACTATCTCGCTCAATTACAAACCGCAATATTTTGTTATGTTAATGAAATGATGTTTTATTTTACATATAAAAATGATATTAAATATACTCTGCAAGTTGTTAATTAATACCGCCTAAAATCACGGCACAACAACATCAAAAAGCAACATTAGCCTGTAAAATTTAACAATCACCATAAAATTCAAGCCAATTATTCGGCTATCATTTTGTGAGTAACCCATATATTTACGCAATATTAGGATTATTCTTAGATTGGTTTTCATATTATTTTCGTAACCCAATAAACAATAATCAGGCTAATGATTTTAAATAAATGGTACTGGGGTTATTTCAAACGGAAGCCGCGGATAATTGCAGGCGAATAACAATCATGATTTCCTGGAATAATAAACCCGCAATCTGTGATGACGATTGCGGGTTGTTTTCAGCATGAGTAGATAATGGCTGGCGCTCAGAACAGACCCAGCGGCGCGGTACCATAGCTCACCAGCAGGTTTTTCGTCTGCTGATAGGCGCTGAGCGCCATCTTATGCGTTTCACGTCCCACGCCGGACTGTTTATAACCGCCAAATGCGGCGTGCGCAGGGTAGATATGATAGCAGTTGGTCCACACCCGACCGGCTTTAATGCCGCGCCCCATGCGATAGGCCAGATTGCTATCCCTCGTCCATACCCCTGCCCCCAGGCCAAATTGGGTCTGGTTCGCAATAGACAGCGCCTCAGCTTCATCTTTAAAAGTGGTGACGCCGATTACCGGGCCAAAGATCTCTTCCTGGAAGCTGCGCATATCGTTATGCCCCTCAATCAGCGTCGGCTGAATGTAGAAACCGTTATCCAGTTCCGCAGAGATGCTGGCGCGTTCGCCGCCGGTCAGAATCTTACCGCCTTCATCGCGCGCGATCCTGATATATGAAAGGATCTTATCGAACTGCTGGCGCGACGCCTGCGCGCCAATCATGGTGTCGGTATCAAAGGGATCGCCGCGGCGAATTTGCGCCACCTTGTCCATAACGCGCGCCATAAAAGGCTCATAAATAGATTCCTGAATCAGCGCGCGAGACGGGCAGGTACAGACCTCCCCCTGGTTAAAGAAGCCCAGAACCAGACCTTCAACCGCCTTTTCAATAAACTCTTCTTCGCCTTCCAGCACGTCAGCAAAGTAGATATTAGGGGATTTGCCGCCCAGCTCAACGGTACAAGGAATAATGTTTTCCGCCGCGCAGGCCATTATGTGGCGGCCAACCGGCGTGGAGCCGGTAAAGGCGATTTTAGCGATGCGTTTACTGGTGGCCAGCGCTTCGCCCGCCTCTTTACCAAAGCCCTGCACGACGTTCAGGACACCCGCCGGGAACAGATCGCCGATAATCTCCAGCAGCAGCGTGATGCTAAGCGGCGTCTGCTCTGCCGGTTTCAGCACCACGCAGTTGCCTGCCGCCAGCGCCGGAGCCAGTTTCCAGGCTGCCATCAACAGCGGGAAGTTCCACGGGATGATTTGACCGACTACGCCGAGAGGCTCATGGAAGTGATAGGCCACCGTCGTTTCATCAATCTCCGCCGTACTCCCCTCCTGCGCGCGCAGGCAGCCGGCGAAATAGCGGAAATGATCGACCGCCAGCGGCAGGTCAGCATTCAGGGTCTCACGGATCGGTTTGCCGTTATCCCAGCTCTCCGCTACCGCCAGATACTCAAGATTAGCCTCAATACGATCGGCCACCTGCAGCAGTATATTTGCCCGCTCCTGAACCGACGTTTTCCCCCAGCCGTCGGCGGCCCGATGCGCCGCATCGAGGGCGAAGTCGATATCTTTGGCATCGGAACGCGGAAACTGACCAATGTTGCTACCGTCGACCGGGGAGGTATTCATAAAGTATTCACCGCCGATCGGCTCGACAAATTTACCGTCAATAAAGTTACCGTAAGCTGACTTCAGTGAAACCAAAGCGCCCGGCGTGCCAGGATGTGCATAACGCATCGCGAATCTCCTTCATGTAGGGTTGAGGCGCAGCGGCGTATTAGTTTTGTCCGGCGGCTCGCTGCGTCTCCACTCCATTGCAGGGGTTATGCCACTTTTTTATTAATTAAAAAGACTATGATTTTCAAAAAATTAGATTATTTACCTATTTTCATAACGCGCAAAATTTCCCTTATGTGTCGCGAATCGCAACACATAAAAAACCTTATCGCTACAATATTGCAACAAAAATAAGACGACGAGGTGTCCCGTGCCTGGAAATCCATTTGCCCTGTCGCCAGAGGTGGAAGCAAGCCCGCTGCTGAGCGACTCCTGGTGCCGCAGTCGGCGCTATGGACTCGACCCCGCCACGCATGACTTCCCTCGCCTGCGCGCCAGCGAACTGGCAGACAGGCTCGCCAGCCATAGCCGTCTGCAAAAGCTGGCTCAGCCGGTGGTCAATGAACTATCCGGCAAAGTAAATGAACTACAATCCGTCGTGGTTCTCTCCGACGCCAGCGGCCTGGTGCTGCAAACCTTCGGTAATTCGCACGCCATGAAGCGTGCACAGCGCCTGGCTTTAGCACCGGGCAACCTGTGGAGCGAAAGCGGGCGCGGGACTAACGCCATTGGCACCGCGCTGGCGATTAACGATAGCTGCGAAATCAATGGCCGCCAGCATTTCCTGACCAGCAACCAGAGCCTTTATTGCGCCGCCGTGCCGTTGCAAAGTCCCGATGGCAAAATAGCCGGAGTACTGGATATCTCCGGCCCGGCCCAGTTTCCGCACGCCCGCACGCTGGCGTGGGTAAAAGGCGCCGCCAGGCAGATAGAGTATCTGTGGGTTAAACAAAGTCTCCATCCGCAGCAGTGGCTGATGAGCCTGCATTCTCAACCGGAAAAGCTCGACGGCGTGGACGAACTGTTGCTGATCTTCAGCGATAATATCCTGATGGCGGCTAACCGGCTGGCAATGCGCGAACTCTCTCTCAACGCCAGCCTGTTCGGCCAAATCACGTTCCAGCAGCTTTTTCCGCAGCTGCAGCAAACCGCCGTCAGCGTGCCGCTGCCGCTCGCCGTCGGACAGCAGAAATACTATTACCTGCTACGCGCTCCCGCTACCGCCAGCGTGGCGATCGCTTCCCGTCCGAGCCTCGATTTGCCTTTCTCCAGCCAGCAGGAAGGGGAAAAGCTGCTGCGCCTGCTTAATGCCGGTATCGGGTTATGTATTGAAGGAGAGACCGGATGTGGCAAAGAGTACGTCAGCCGTCTGCTGCACCGGCACAGCCGCTGGAGCAGCGGTAAATTTGTCGCCATCAACTGCGCCGCCATCCCGGAATCACTGATTGAATCAGAGCTGTTTGGCTACCAGCCCGGCGCGTTTACCGGCGCCAATAAAAACGGCTATATCGGTAAGATTCGCGAGGCCGACGGCGGCGTTCTGTTTCTTGATGAAATCGGCGATATGCCGTTAACGCTACAAACCCGTCTGCTGAGGATCTTACAGGAGAGAGAAGTCACCCCGCTTGGCGCCAGCCGAAGCTTGCCGGTTAACTTCGCGGTAATTTGCGCTACGCACCGCAACCTGGCGCAGCGGGTAGCCGAAGGCACCTTCCGTGAGGATCTGCTCTATCGCCTGCGTGAGTTTGCCCTGACGCTGCCGCCGCTGCGCGAGTGGCCTGGACTGCCCGCGTTTATCCAGCGATTATGGCGCGAACTGGGAGGAGAAAAGCGTCGCATCACGCTGGCTCCCGAAGTTGTGCAACACCTGGCGACTCAGCCCTGGCCGGGCAATGTTCGCCAGCTGCAAAGCCTGATGAGAGTTTTGCTGGCGCTCGCCGAAGAGGGCGAAACGCTGGGTATCGATGATTTGCCTCATGAATATCGAACCCCGGCTGTCGCCCATACGCCGTGCGGGCTTCAACAGCACGATGCCCGGCTGATTGCCGATACTCTGGCAAACTATAACGGCAACATCAGCAAGGCCGCACGGGCTTTAGGCATCGCGCGCAGTACGCTGTACCGCCGTGCAGCACGCCGCGGAGACCATGGCGCATAGCATCTGCCTTCGCTCAGGGGGTAAAGCGCGGCGGTAGCCATGCGAACATACGTCTGCTCACGGCTTCACATAGCAACGTTAAACGACGGCCAACGCGCAGCCAGACAAGCTTTGCGATGCAGACGCCCCAGACGGAAACCAACACCGCCCCGACCATATCCAGCGGAAAGTGAACCCCAAGGAAGATTCGCGCCCAGGCCACCGGCAGCGCCGCCAGCAGCAGAAATATCCCCAACGCGCGCAGGCGCAGCGACAGTAATGCAAAAGCGGCGCTAAACATTACCGTGCCGTGGTCGCTCGGGAATGAATTATCCGCCGGATGATTTATCCAGGTATGGCCGAGAGGGATCATGAACGGACGCGGATGAAACCACAGCATGGCACAGGCAGCTCCCAACCCCAGCGCGGTCAGAATGCTCAGGGCACAAAACAGCGCCTGACGATGCCCCTGCCGCCCTCCTGAAAACCACAGCCAGAGCAGAACAGCCGGAACCACAAAAATAATTCCGCTCGCCGAAAAACGAGCCAGCGCCAGGATGATTTCCGGGGTACCGGGCGATGCATTCAGCGCTAAAAAAGCGCTTTGATTTAACGTTTCCAGTGCGTTCATGGCGATAGCTCGCGGCAGTCATATTACCGTCATTATCGCTGAGCCGGCTTAAGTTACGCTTAACCCGGCGCTAAGAGTCGTCCTGATTGCGGCCGGTTTAAGTCGTTGGATATATCTGCGCTGGAAGACGCGCCAACAGCTCATCTATTGCTACACGAATCTTCTGCGGGATCCATGGCGCCTCCGGCCAGACGGCGCTGATTGCGAAATTAACCCTCGCGCTATCCGGCAAGACGGGCATCAATAGTCCCTGAGCAATCTCTTGCGCCACCAGCCAATCAGGGATCCAGGCAATCCCCATATCGCTCATCGCCGCAGCGGCAATGGCGGCAAAATCATCCATCGCCAGCTGCGGCTGCGGTCGCACCAACATGAGGCCGGTTTGCGGCTCGTTGAGCTGCCATCTTTGAACCTGACCGCCGCGCAAATAGCCGATAGTTCGATGCTCAGTCAGCTCTCCAACGGTTTGCGGGGCGGGATGCGTTTGCAGATAACGGGGCGACGCGCAGAGTACCATTCCATGCTCGCCCAGATGACGAGCCTTAAGGAAGCTCGAATCAGCTAAAGTACCGATGCGAACCGCCAGATCGAACCCCTCTTCAAATAAGTTAACCTGGCGATCGTTAAACGATAGCTCCAGCGTTAGCTGCGGATAACGCTGGCCCAAAGTAAACAGGATTGGCGCCACGCAGCGCTGGCCAAAAAGAACCGGCAGACTGACCCGCAGCCGTCCTTTAACCTCAGTTTTTCCCCGATGAATTTCATCTTCCGCTTCACGAATACCGTCCAGCGCCTGTCGGCACTGCTGATAGAACAGCGCTCCCTCTTCGGTCAACGTCTGTTTACGCGTCGTTCGTTGAAACAGCGCAACGCCCAGCCGCTCCTCCAGCCGCCCGATGGTTTTGCCCACCGCTGAACGGGTGACGTGCAGCGTTTGCGCCGCTTTCGCGAAATTACCGCTCTCAACGACGGTGACAAACACCGGGATACCGCTCAGGTCATGGTTCATAAAATTGGTTCCATAAAGGCTACAATCCAGGAAAATAATGTCACTACTGGAGAAAAATAGACAGTGCTAATCTGTGCCAAACGAAGTTACCTGAGGCGCTATTTATGAGTCAGATATTAGTATTGAAATCCAGTATTAACGGCCCGGCATCGCTAACGAACCAACTCATTGACGAGTATATTTTATCGCGTCGGGAAACCGGTCATCAGGACACCCTTGTTGAACATGACCTGACAAAGATGGCGCTGCCAACGCTGAGCGGCGAGCTTTTTGCCGCCCTGCGCGGCGCCACTGCTGCCTGCCAACAAACGCAGCGCTATGTCGCCTTATCCGATACCTTAATCGAAGAGTTAAAAGCCTGCGATCTGCTGGTCCTTGGCGCACCGATGTACAATCTTAATGTTCCGACAGACCTGAAAAAATGGTTTGATTTAGTGGCCCGCGCCCAGAAAACGTTTCGCTATACCGAAACCTGGCCTCAGGGGCTAGTCGAAGGCGTCCGCGCGGTGGTGATGAGTTCACGCGGCGGCATACACGAGGGACAAGCTACCGACGCCGTGACGCCATATCTCCGATCGGTCCTTGGCCTGATGGGCATCAGCGATGTCGAGTTTATCTACGCCGAGGGGCTGGATATTAAGCCGCACGGCCGCGATAAAGGAATTGCCCTTGCCAGACGCGGCATCGTGGATGCGGCAGTACGGAGCTGACGGCTGCGTTATCGAGAGATCTGGCGTAATCTTGTTTTTTATTTTAGAATTTACTAAATTTAGAAAAGACTAAAATAAATGAATACGCCAGAACAGCTACAGTCCAGCGCCGGTGAAGCCGCCGCGCTATTGAAAGCCATGAGCCATCCCAGCAGGTTATTGATCTTGTGCATGCTGTGCGATACGCCAGGCACCAGCGCTGGTGAACTGGCGCGGATCACCGGGCTGAGTCCCTCCGCTACCTCCCAGCATCTGACGCGAATGCGCGATGAGGGGCTCATCGGCTGCGAACGTCAGGCGCAGCGAATCCATTATTTCATCACCCAACCAGCGGTTCAGCAAATCGTGAGCACGCTGAAGTCGATCTTTTGTCCTTAAGGAGCGTTTATGACTATCGCCACGCTTTCTCCTGCGGAAACCCAGGCACTCATCGAACGGGGCGCCCGGCTGATCGATATCCGCGACGCCGATGAGTACGCCCGCGAACATATCCCCGGAGCGGAACTGGTGCCGCTGGAGACGCTAAATAACGCCGCCGCGCTACACGCCCGCCCTGAGGAGACCATTGTGTTTCACTGTCAGGCTGGCTCGCGTACCCAGAATAACGCCATCCGCCTGGCGAACGCCGCTGCACCGGCCCAGGCAAAGCTGCTGGCCGGAGGTATTCAGGCGTGGAAAGCGGCGGGTCTGCCGGTAAAAGAGGATAAATCTCAGCCGCTACCGCTCATGCGTCAGGTACAAATCGCCGCGGGCATTCTGATTTTGCTCGGTGTGGCTTTAGGTTACGCTTTTAGCAGCGGATTTTTCCTGCTGAGCGCGTTTGTCGGCGCCGGTTTAACCTTCGCCGGCGTCACCGGCTTTTGCGGTATGGCGCGCCTTTTAGCGCTGATGCCGTGGAATCGTCGCTAACCGCTACTTCTTTTGGTCAGCTGTTTACAATGCTTTTGCTAAGCTATGGTTATTATCAGCGATAAGTTTTTTCAGCCCATAGGAGAAGAAGTATGTTTTCAGTCGGTGACCTGGTACAACCGCTTGCAGGCGGGCCAAAACTCAAAGTCGTTGAAGTCCAGGACGGCCACATTATCGCCGTTCAGGCGAGTAACGAGCAGGGTGAGAAATATACGCTGAAGCCAGAGGAAGTGACGGCCTATAAAGAAGAGGGTGATTTCGGCGTGTGCTGATTAGGCCGAGAAAAAAACGGTGGGCTTGCCCACCGTTTTTATATTAGATCAAAAAGCTCTCAAGGGATTTCCCCTCGGCGACCGCTTTAGCTAGCGGCTTCGGCATACGTCCCTGTCCGGTCCATGTTTTTTCTTCACCGGTATAATCGATAAAACGATATTTAGCCGGACGCGGCTGGCGCTTTTTACCGCCTTTAGGGGTGGAAGCAGTTTGACCGACTAATTGCTCAGGCGTAATACCGTCAGCCATCATTAATTCCAGCCAGGTGTTTATTTTTTCCTGATATTCCGCCCGCTGTGCCTGAGCCGCCTGCTCTTCAGCACGTTTTTCTTCAGTGACGGTCCTTAGCTTTGCCAGCATATCTTCAAGCACGTCAATGGAGAATTCACGGGACATTGCGCGGAGTGAACGGATATTATTAAGTTTATCTAATAGTAATGACATATAATTCAAAAAATTCCCAAATAGCAAATGAAACAAATGTTACGGCGCTAGTTTAATGGATACGATTATTTATTTCCAGTCTTTAAGCACTCCCGAATATATCAAAAAAAAGATTCATAAAACATACAACTAATAAATCAATAAACACAACATTATCAGAAATGAATAAGCTCGTGCAGACCGAAAAATATTAATAACGCCCCTGTCGTCAGTTATTGCCTGTATGCTCAGCAGGTTATCAGCACCTCCCGGTCAGAAAACCAAAACACGGCATATAAAGGCACGGAATAATAATGCGCTCAATATGAATAGCCACCCGGAGATAGAAATAGCATATTGCACTGCATTTAAGCCATTTAATGCACAAAAAACTCCAAAAGTGACATCAGTCACATCAATACGCGATTCTGTAATGAAATCACGCTAGCATCGGCCGAAATGCGGCCGATTCCTGGAACAGGAATAAAAACATCTATTTGATATATAAAGAAAAAATCAGCAAAGAGAACAAAAGTAGCGCAACGAACAAAAAATAGACTATTGCAGAGTATTTTATCGACCAAAAGCCATTAAATAAAAATTTATAGCTAGTTGATAGTTTTAATGCAGAGATATAATCTACGCACATCAAAACAGCCCCCCAAAAACGCTGATTTAACGCGAATATTTTGGCATTATCGACTTCATTTTCGAGGAGCACACCGATGTTCTCTGCGCAGTCCCGCTTGCGTCATGCGGTAGCAGACACCTTTGCGATGGTGGTTTACTGCACCGTTGTGAACATGATGATCGAAATTTTTCTCTCCGGAATGACTTTCCAGCAGTCTTTATCTTCGCGACTGGTGGCGATCCCGGTGAACATTATTATTGCCGTGCCTTACGGCTTCTATCGCGATTTCGCGATGCGTCAGGCGCGCAAAGTCAGCCTGTCAGGCTGGATGAAGAATATTGCCGACGTGGTGGCCTATGTTACTTTCCAGTCACCGGTCTACGTCGCGATTCTGCTGGTCGTCGGCGCCGACTGGCATCAGATCGCCGCGGCGGTGAGTTCAAATATCGTCATATCGATGATGATGGGTGCAGCGTACGGCTATTTCCTCGACTACTGTCGCCGCCTTTTCCGCGTCAGCCCCTATCAGCAGGCCAAAGCCTGAGTTGATGCAAAAAAGCGACTGGTTCCGCCAGCCGCTTTTTGTCAGCTATATTGCGTTTCGCCAAATAAGCCACTCAGAAAACGCTCAAGCGCCATGCGCGAACTGAACCCGTGTGGAATACCATAATGCTGCTGAGCATCGCCCGCTAAATACAGCGGAAACTGCTCGTAATGATCGCAGGTTTTGATATCCGACGCGGGCTCCGCAAGCGTGGTGCTACGCTCTTTTAAAGCCGGATGAATAATTAACGCGGTACGCCCCATACGAGCTTCACGGTTCACATATACATAATTATCGCCACGGCGATAGCCATACGCTTTTTGCGTAACAACATCCATGGTGAAGCCGGCTTTTTCAAGAACTCGCGCCACCTCATCGGGTCTTAAATACATACTAATTCCTCATTATCTTTTACCGCACGTTAACCTTACCTTATTCATTAAAGACAACGCTTTCGGAATATTCCATAAAGGGCTATTTACAGCATAATGCAAAATCCTGTCCTACACTTATAGACTGAATAATTCGAATTGCAGGACAAGGCACTTGTGCTTTGAACAGCACTGGCGCAGGCCCACAGGGGCCCGGGTAATACGGCCAGGGCGCGTGCAACTTGAAGTATGACGGGTATAAACCCAATGGAATAAAAGGGAGAAACTAATGGCCAATCGAGCAAACCGCAACAACGTAGAAGACAGCGCTGAAGATATCCATAATGAAGTCAGCCAATTAGCGGATACGCTGGAAGAGGTGCTGAAATCATGGGGCAGCGATGCAAAAGACGAAGCGGAAGCGGCGCGTAAAAAAGCGCAAACGCTGTTGAAAGAGACCCGCGCCCGTCTTAACGGCAATAATCGCGTTCAGCAGGCCGCATGTGACGCTATGGGCTGCGCCGACAGCTATGTGCGCGATAAACCGTGGCAGAGCGTTGGCGCTGCAGCAGCCGTTGGGGTATTTATTGGCGTATTATTGAATTTACGTCGATAATATCTCTGTCAGACCAATGAAGATAACAAATACGCGTCTACCCCTGCACGCTCCGGTATGCAGGGGTTTTTCTTTGCTGGTCGTGCAGCGCCGCATAAAGCTTACGCACGGCATCATTTGCCATTTCTGCTGACGTCAAATTAGTAAAACTCATTAGCACCCCTCCCTGGCCGCGGCTATCCATTCGCCAGTCGCTCAGCGCCTGCACGGCCAGACCAGCCTGCCTGCCGCGCAGCGCCAGCTGACGATCGTCTCCGTCAACCCTGACCACCATCTGGATCCCGCCCGCTTGCGGTACAACCTTAAATCCCTGTTCTCGCAGCGCCGATTCAAGCCACAGACGGCGCTGAGCATAGCTGGTGCGCATTTTCTTCAGGTGACGCCAGAAATGACCTTCGCGCATAAAATCCGCCAGCGTCTGCTGCCACAGCGTCGGTACGCTACAGCTCATCAGCGCCGCCCCGGCGCGAAATGGCGCCACCAGCGGTTCCGGTACGACCAGCCAGGCCGCGCGTAACGCCGGAAAGAGAGACTTACTGAACGCTCCGGCATAGATAACTCGCTGCGGGGCATCAAGGCTCTTTAACGGCGGTAGCGGCTTTCCGCGATAGCGGAATTCGCTGTCGTAATCATCTTCGATAATCCAGCTATCGTTTTCCGCCGCCCATAGCAGCAGCTGCCTGCGCCTGGCTAATGACAGGGCTACCCCGAGCGGGCTCTGATGAGCGGGCGTCAGTAATGCAAAATGGGCGTCCGGATAATGCTGCTGCGCCCAGCTGATATCCATCCCGTCGTCGTCGACCGGAACGGGATTTATCACCACGCCCTCACCGTTCACCACCGGCCGGATCAACGGAAACCCCGGATCTTCCATCCACATTTGCTGTCCAGGCTGCGCAAGGGTCCGCAGAATCAGGCGCATCGACGCGGCGTAGCTACCGGTGATCAAGACCTGTTCAGGCCGGCATTCAATGCTGCGCGACAGGCGCAAATAATCAACGATCGCCCGACGAAGTATCCGTTCTCCACAGGGATCGCCGGGGGCCAGATCAAAACGCGTTTGTGTCCGTAGCCGCCGTCCCATCACCCTCGCCCACAGCCCTCGCGGGAACAGATCCAGGGCTGGAAGCCCCAGTTGAAACGGCAGCGGCGCTGTCGGTTCATCTCCCGCGATGGGCTGTACTGGCGCGCTTTGCTGCGGACTAAGACGATCGCTAACAAAAGTCCCCGCCTGCCCGCGCCGTTCCACCCAGCCCTGCGCCACCAGCTCCCCCCAGGCGTTCTCAATCGTCGCGCGCGAGACGCCAAGTTCCTGCGCATAGACTCGGCTCGCAGGCAACCTGCTCCCCGGAGCCAGTTCGCCGTTCTCAATAGCCAGCTTGAGCTGGCGGGCAATACGCTGGTAGTGCGGAAGTTTTTTGGCATCCATTATGGTCTGCTTTTTTCATCACAATATGGCTATCTTATGCAGTCCATTATAGTGCTATTTTCCTCGCGTCTTAATGAGGAGAGTAAAATGAGCACATTACGTCAGCCGTATAATGAACTGAGTCCGGAAGTCTATAACGCCCTGGTTCAGGCCAAAATTGCGCTGGAAAAAAGCGAGCTGGACGGCGCGCTGATAGAACTGGTTTATTTGCGGGTGTCGCAAATCAACGGTTGCGCCTTCTGCCTGGAGATGCACAGCAAAGCCCTGCGTAAATCCGGCGTCGCGCAAAACAAGCTGGACGCACTGGCAGGCTGGCGGGTTAGCGCTCATTTCAGCGAAGCCGAGCGCGCGGCGCTGGCGTGGGCCGAATCGGTTACCCACATCGCCGAAAGCCATGCGCAAGACGACGTTTATCTGCCCCTGCTGGAGCATTTTAGCGCCCGCCAGATAAGCGATCTGACGTTCGCCATCAGCCTGATGAACGCTTTTAACCGCCTGGCGGTCAGCATGCGCCTGTAATTTCAAGCCAGCAGATAGCGCCCCCCTGCGGTTCCTTTCGCGGGGGCTAATCTTTACAAAAACCATATATATTGAGTTGTTGAACTTTTAAATAACTACATCTAGTATTTCCTGCAACGATAGCCCATAGCGCGCGACGCCAATTTTTGCGTCGTGCTGCCATCTTAAATGGAAATACGAATCATGCGCATTACTATTTACACTAAAAATGACTGCGTGCAATGCCATGCCACGAAACAGGCCATGGAAACCCGCGGGTTTGAATTCGACATGGTCAATATTGACCTCCATCCTGAAGCCGTCGATATGCTGCGCGAGCAGGGCTTTCGCCAGCTGCCAGTGGTAATTGCCGGAGAAATCCGCTGGTCCGGCTTTCGTCCCGACATGATCAATCGACTGCGCCCGACGGCATCAGCGGCCAGCTTATGAGCCTGATCGTCTACTTCTCCAGCAGCTCCGAAAATACGCACCGGTTCGTCCAGCGCCTGGGGCTGCCTGCGGTGCGCATACCGCTTAACGAACGCGAGCGCATTCAGGTAGACGAACCCTACATTCTTATCGTCCCCAGCTATGGCGGCGGCGGCACGGCGGGCGCAGTCCCCCGCCAGGCGATCCGTTTTCTCAACGATCCGCATAACCGTCAGAACATTTGCGGCGTTATCGCTGCGGGCAACCGCAATTTCGGCGAGGCCTACGGTCGGGCTGGCGACGTCATCAGGCAGAAATGCGGCGTACCGTATCTCTATCGTTTTGAGCTAATGGGCACCCCGCAAGATGTCGACAACGTGCGTAAAGGAGTAAGCGAATTTTGGCAACGACAACCGCAGAACGTATAACCACCGAGGCGCCGGATTTCCACGCCCTCAACGCGATGCTGAATCTCTACGACAGCAATGGCCGCATCCCGTTTGACAAAGACCACCAGGCGGTGGCGGCGTTTATGGCCAACCACGTTGAGCCGAATACCGTTCCCTTCGCCAGCCAGGACGACAAGCTGACGTGGCTGGTCGCCGAAGGCTATTACAATGCCGGGGTCCTGGCGCGCTACGATCGCCAGTTTATTCTTGAGCTGTTTGCCTATGCTCAAAACGGCGGTTTTCGCTTCCAGACCTTTCTCGGCGCATGGAAGTTTTATACCAGCTACGCGCTGAAAGCCTTCGATGGTAAGCGCTACCTCGAAGGCTTTGCCGACCGCACCTGTATGGTGGCACTGAGCCTTGCGCAGGGCGACGAGATGCTGGCCCACCAGCTAACCGATGAGATCCTCTCCGGGCGTTTCCAGCCCGCTACGCCGACGTTCCTCAACGCCGGTAAACAGCAGCGCGGCGAGCTGGTCTCCTGTTTTCTGCTGCGGATCGAAGATAATATGGAATCGATTGGCCGGGCGGTGAATTCGGCGCTACAGCTATCCAAACGCGGCGGCGGCGTGGCGTTTCTGCTCTCTAACCTCCGCGAAGCCGGGGCGCCGATCAAGCGCATCGAGAATCAGTCCTCCGGCGTCGTTCCGGTGATGAAAATGCTGGAAGATGCCTTTTCCTACGCCAACCAGCTCGGCGCGCGCCAGGGGGCCGGCGCGGTCTATCTGCATGCCCATCATCCGGACATCCTGCGTTTCCTCGATACTAAACGCGAAAATGCCGATGAGAAAATCCGCATTAAAACGCTCTCTCTCGGAGTCGTGATTCCGGACATCACCTTTCAGCTGGCGAAAGAAGATGCGCAGATGGCGCTGTTCTCACCCTACGACGTCGAACGTCTGTACGGTAAACCGTTCGGCGATATTGCGGTAAGCGAAATGTATGCTGAGCTGGTGGCCGACGAACGAGTGGGCAAGCGCTGGATCCGCGCCCGCGAGCTGTTCCAGAGGCTGGCGGAAATTCAGTTTGAGTCCGGCTATCCGTACATCATGTTTGAAGATACGGTTAATCGTGCGAACCCGATTGCCGGGCGTATCAATATGAGCAACCTGTGCTCGGAGATATTACAGGTCAATACGCCCTCCACGTTTAACGAAAACCTGGATTACGCCAGCATCGGCCAGGATATCTCCTGCAACCTCGGCTCGCTGAATATCGCTCATACCATGGACTCTCCGGATTTCGCCCGCACGGTCGAGGTGGCGGTACGCGGGCTGACGGCGGTTTCCGATATGAGCGATATCCGTTCGGTGCCTTCGGTGGCGGCGGGCAATGCCGCCTCACATGCCATCGGCCTGGGGCAGATGAATCTGCACGGTTATCTGGCGCGCGAGGGCATTGCCTACGGTAGCGAGGAAGGGCTGGATTTCACCAATTTCTATTTCTACACCATTACCTGGCACGCGCTGCGCACTTCAATGCTGATAGCACGTGAAAGAGGGACCCGTTTTGCCGGATTCGAGCAGTCGCGGTACGCCAGCGGCGACTATTTCCGCCCCTATCTGGAAGGCGACTGGCGGCCAAAAACCGCTAGAGTCCGTGAGCTGTTCGCTCGCGCCGGTATTACCCTGCCCGACCGCGAAATGTGGCGGCAGCTGCGCGACGACGTGATGCGCTACGGCATTTATAACCGCAATCTGCAGGCGGTACCGCCGACGGGATCTATTTCCTACATTAACCACGCGACCTCCAGCATCCATCCGATCGTCTCGAAGATAGAGATCCGCAAAGAGGGGAAAACCGGGCGCGTTTACTACCCCGCTCCGTTTATGACCAACGACAACCTGGCGCTGTATCAGGATGCCTGGGAAATTGGCCCACAGAAAATCATCGACACCTACGCCGAGGCCACGCGCCATGTCGATCAGGGTCTGTCGCTGACTCTGTTCTTCCCCGATACCGCCACCACGCGCGATATCAATAAAGCGCAAATCTACGCGTGGAAAAAGGGTATCAAAACGCTGTATTACATCCGTCTGCGCCAGCTGGCGCTGGAAGGTACCGAAATCGAAGGCTGCGTGTCCTGCGCGCTGTAAGGAGAACAGGATGACCCATATATCGCGCATCAGCGCCATTAACTGGAACAAAATTGAGGATGACAAAGACCTGGAGGTCTGGAACCGGCTGACCAGCAACTTCTGGCTCCCGGAGAAGGTACCGCTATCCAACGACATTCCCGCCTGGCAAGCGCTTACCCCGGTGGAGCAGCAGCTGACGATTCGCGTCTTCACCGGGCTGACGCTCCTTGATACTATCCAGAACACCGTTGGCGCCCCGGCGCTGATGGCCGATGCCCTCACCCCGCATGAAGAAGCGGTGCTGTCTAACGTCAGCTTTATGGAGGCGGTGCACGCCCGATCCTACAGCTCGATTTTCTCAACCCTTTGCCAGAGCAAAGACGTTGATGCCGCTTATGCCTGGAGCGAACACAACGCGCCGTTGCAGCGCAAAGCACAGCTGATGCTGGAGTATTATCAGTCCGATGAACCGCTGAAGAAAAAAATCGCCAGCGTGTTTCTCGAATCTTTCCTCTTTTATTCCGGATTCTGGCTGCCGATGTACTTCTCCAGCCGGGGCAAAATGACCAACACCGCCGATCTGATTCGCCTGATCATTCGCGATGAAGCGGTGCATGGCTATTATATTGGCTACAAATTCCAGAAAGGGCTGGAGATTGTCAGCGACGAAAAGCGCGAAGAGCTGAAAAACTTCGCTCTCGATCTGCTGATGGATCTGTACGACAACGAGCTGGCCTACACCCGCGAGCTGTACGCCGATAGCGGCTGGATTGAGGAGGTCAACGCCTTCCTGTGCTACAACGCCAACAAGGCGCTGATGAACCTTGGCTATGAAGCGCTGTTCCCGGCGGAAATGGCCGCCGTCAACCCGGCGATCCTCGCCGCGCTCTCACCGAACGCCGATGAAAATCACGACTTCTTCTCTGGCTCTGGATCGTCGTATGTGATGGGAAAAGCGGAAGAAACCGCCGACGATGATTGGGACTTTTAACCTTACTTTCACCGGGAATATATCGATATATTTCCTGGTGATTTATTTCACATTATCCGTTTTCATCTCACTCAATATCTTTCCGTCATCACCGTGTCATATTCAGTAGAATGCTATCGATTTTCGCCAGAATTAACCCAACATAGCTAAAAAATATCGACTACAGGCAATTCGTGCTCAGCCCTTATATCACGGGGGATGCACCGAAAATTCGCCTTTCGAATTTCCGTGGCAACCCGAGATTAAGGGTTGTCACAGATTCTCAGTATGTTAGGGTGTAAAAAAGCAATTATCACCACCAGGTACTTTATCGATATTAATAAATAACAGGAAACGCTCTATTGCATGGCAATTAAATTAGAAATCAAGAATCTCTACAAGATATTTGGCGAGCACCCACAGAGGGCTTTCAAATATATCGAAAAAGGATTTTCGAAAGAACAAATACTGGAAAAAACGGGGTTATCGCTTGGCGTAATAAACGCCAGTCTGACCATTGAAGAAGGCGAGATATTCGTCATCATGGGGCTCTCCGGATCGGGGAAATCCACCATGGTTCGCCTTCTCAATCGCCTGATTGAACCCACCCGTGGCCAGGTCCTGATCGACGGTGTCGATATCGCGAAAATCTCTGATGCCGAACTCCGCGAGGTGCGCAGAAAAAAAATCGCAATGGTTTTTCAATCATTTGCGCTTATGCCTCACATGACCGTACTCGACAACGCCGCCTTCGGCATGGAGCTGGCAGGCGTGCCGACTCAGGAACGCCAGGAAAAAGCGCTGGAAGCGCTGCGACAGGTCGGTCTGGAAAACTATGCTCATGCATATCCTGACGAGCTCTCTGGCGGCATGCGTCAGCGCGTAGGCCTTGCCCGGGCGCTGGCGATTAACCCCGATATCCTGTTAATGGATGAAGCATTCTCGGCGCTCGATCCACTAATTCGTACCGAAATGCAGGATGAGCTGACGAAATTACAGGCCAGACATCAACGCACCGTAGTGTTTATTTCTCACGATCTCGATGAAGCAATGCGTATCGGCGATCGTATTGCCATTATGCAAAATGGTGAAGTGGTGCAAGTCGGTACGCCGGATGAAATACTCAATAATCCCGCTAATGATTATGTCCGTACCTTCTTCCGCGGTGTCGATATTAGCCAGGTGTTCAGCGCCAAAGATATTGCCCGCCGTAGTCCAGTCGGTCTGATCCGTAAAACGCCCGGCTTCGGCCCGCGTTCAGCGCTGAAATTATTGCAGGATGAAGACCGCGAATATGGCTACGTTATCGAACGCGGTAATAAGTTTGTCGGCATTGTTTCCATTGATTCCCTGAAGGCCGCCCTGAGCGAAGGCCAGGGAATCGATGCGGCATTACTCGACTCCCCGCAGGCGGTCGATGCGCAAACGCCGCTCAGCGAGCTGCTCTCCAACGTTGGTCACGCACCGTGCGCGGTGCCGGTTATCGACGAAGGGCAACAGTACATCGGCATCATTTCCAAACGTATGCTGCTGCAGGCTTTAGATCGCGAGGGGACAAACAATGGCTGATCAATCTAACCCATGGGACACCGCACCAGCGGCGGATAGCGCAGCGCAATCCGCCGACGCCTGGGGGACTTCGACGCCGGCGCCAACCGATGGCGGCGGCGCTGACTGGCTGACCAGCGCGCCCGCGCCGCAGCCGGAACATTTCAATATTATGGATCCGTTCCATAAAACGCTTATTCCGCTCGATAGCTGGGTCACACACGGTATCGACTGGGTGGTGATGCATTTCCGCCCGGTCTTCCAGGGGATTCGCGTACCGGTGGATTATATCCTGAGCGCCTTTCAGCAGCTGCTGCTGGGTATGCCGGCACCGGTGGCGATTATTATTTTCTCGCTGATCGCCTGGCAAATCTCCAGCGTCGGCATGGGTGCCGCAACCCTGATTTCGCTTATCGCCATCGGTGCTATCGGCGCCTGGTCGCAGGCGATGGTGACCCTGGCGCTGGTGCTGACCGCGCTGCTGTTTTGTATGCTGATCGGCCTGCCGCTTGGGATCTGGCTGGCGCGTAGCCCACGAGCGGCGAAAATTATCCGTCCGCTGCTCGACGCAATGCAGACCACGCCGGCGTTTGTCTACCTGGTGCCTATCGTCATGCTGTTCGGTATCGGTAACGTTCCGGGCGTTGTGGTGACAATTATCTTCGCCCTGCCGCCGATCGTTCGCCTGACCATTCTGGGGATTAACCAGGTGCCAGCAGATCTGATTGAAGCTTCACGCTCATTCGGCGCCAGCCCCCGTCAGCTGTTATTTAAAGTTCAGCTGCCGCTGGCCATGCCGACCATTATGGCCGGAGTTAACCAGACGCTGATGCTGGCCCTGTCGATGGTGGTTATCGCCTCGATGATCGCCGTAGGCGGTCTCGGCCAGATGGTACTGCGCGGCATTGGCCGCCTGGATATGGGTCTCGCCACCGTCGGCGGCGTCGGGATCGTCATTCTTGCCATTATTCTTGACCGTCTGACTCAGGCCGTAGGACGGGATTCACGCAGCCGCGGCAACCGCCGCTGGTACACAACCGGCCCGCTGGGGCTGATTACTCGCCCTTTCTGTAAATAAGAGCTCACCTCCCCGGCAGTCGTGCCGTCGGGGGGGATGAACTTCCCATCTGATGAATAAAAGGAACAACGATGCGACATACAGCGATCCTTGCCACAGCGTTTACCGCCCTCATTTCCACCACCGCCTTTGCGGCGGATCTGCCTGGCAAAGGCATTACCGTTAAACCGGCGCAGAGCACTATTTCGGAAGAGACCTTCCAGACTCTGCTGGTTAGCCGCGCGCTGGAAAAGCTCGGCTATACCGTCGAGAAGCCGAGCGAAGTCGACTATAACGTCGCCTACACTTCTATCGCCGCAGGCGATACCACCTACATCGCTACCAACTGGCAGCCGCTGCACGACGATATGTACGCAGCCGCCGGTGGCGATAAGAAATTTTACCGTGAAGGCGTTTTTGTGACCGGTGCAGCCCAGGGCTACCTGATTGATAAGAAAACGGCGGAGCAGTACCACATCAAATCTATCGATCAGCTTAAAGATCCGAAAATCGCCAAACTGTTTGACACCAACGGCGACGGCAAAGCCGACCTGACCGGCTGTACGCCCGGCTGGGGCTGTGAAGCGGTTATCAACCATCAGATTGATGCCTATGGCCTGAGCAAGACGGTCGTGCACAACCAGGGCAACTATGCGGCGATGATGGCTGATACCATCGCCCGCTATAAAGAGGGCAAACCGGTGATCTACTACACCTGGACGCCTTACTGGGTCAGCGACGTACTGAAACCGGGTAAAGACGTGGTCTGGCTGCAGGTGCCTTTCTCTTCCCTGCCGGGCGAGCAGAAAGATATTGATACCAGGCTGCCAAACGGTATGAACTATGGTTTCCCGGTGAACACGATGCATATTGTCGCCAACAAAGCCTGGGCCGAGAAACACCCGGCGGCGGCGAAGCTATTTAGCATCATGAAGCTGCCGATTGCCGATATCAACGCCGAAAACGCCATGATGCACGCGGGTCATGGTTCAGAAGCGGATATCCAGGGCCACGTTGACGGCTGGATCAAAGCCCACCAGCAGCAGTTTGACGGCTGGGTGAACGAAGCGCTGGCCGCGCAGAAGTAATCCCCCGCTTTTATCGCGTATCCCGGAAAAGGCCCCCGCCTTTTCCGGGTGTTCTGCCTGATAGTGCAAGGTTCGCCATCATCCCCCCTCCCCAACCGATGGGTTTATATGCAAAAAATGTGCATAACTTTAAGCATATTATCCCGAATACTGTTAAGCCGCGCCGCTCTCTGCTAAGGTTAATCCACCTGTTTTATCGTGTGATTTTCACGTGAGTTATTAATAAGCTATTTCCATGGAAAACCCTGACGCATTGACGCAAACTCTCCCCGCTAACGAGGCCGGTCTGGCCGAAGGCATAAAAGACAGTCTGCCGATTGTCGTTAGCTATATTCCGGTGGCCTTCGCTTTTGGCCTCAACGCGACTAAGCTCGGCTTCACTCCGCTGGAAAGCCTGTTCTTTTCCTGCATTATCTACGCTGGCGCCAGCCAGTTTGTGATCACCGCGATGCTGGCCGCGGGAAGCTCGCTGTGGGTCGCGGCGCTCACCGTTATGGCAATGGATGTTCGCCACGTCCTCTACGGCCCGTCCCTGCGCAGCCGTATTCAGAGTGCAATGAGCAAGAAAAAAACCGCGATCTGGGCATTCGGTCTGACCGATGAGGTGTTTGCCGCCGCCACCGCTAAACTGGTACGCGATAATCGCCGCTGGAGCGAAAACTGGATGATCGGTATCGCTTTTATGTCGTGGGCTTCATGGGTCTTCGGCACTGTGGTAGGGGCATACTCAGGCAGCGGTCTGCTGACCGGTTTTCCCGCAGTGGAGGCAGCGTTGAGCTTTATGCTTCCGGCGCTGTTTATGAGCTTTTTACTTGCCTCTTTCCAGCGTAAACAATCACTTAGCGTTACCGCCGCGCTGGCAGGAGCGCTGGGAGGAATTATTCTGTTTTCCATCCCCGCCGCTATCCTTGCCGGGATTGTCTGCGGCTGTTTGATCGCTCTGGTACAGGCCAGCATTCAGGGGATGCCCGATGAACAGTAATGTCCTGATTCTCGGCGTGCTGGTCGGCTGCGTGAACTATCTCTTCCGCTATCTGCCTCTGCGCCTGCGCGCCGGAAACGCGCGTCCGACGCGTCGCGGGCCGGTCAGCGTACTGCTGGACACCATCGGCATCGCCTCCATTTGCGCGCTGCTCGTGGTCTCCAGCGTGCCGGAAATTCTTCACGACGCCCGCCGTCTGTTGCCCACATTAGCCGGCTTCATCGCGCTGGGCATCGCCTTCTGGAAAACGCGCAGCATCATTATGCCAACGCTTTTGAGCGCGCTAACCTACGGTGTTGTCTGGAAAATCGGCACATGGCTATAAGCTTAAAGTATAAATTTTTGTCAATAATTCATTTGATTTATTTGTCACAATAGTTATTATATCGGCTGTAATTAATGAGGTCATAACCAAAATGGATAGTTCGTTTACTCCCATTGAGCAAATGCTCAAGTTCCGCGCCAGCCGTCACGAAGACTTCCCTTTTCAGGAAATTCTGCTCACCCGTCTTTGCATGCATATGCAGGGGAAACTGCTGGAAAATCGCAACAAGATGCTGAAAGCGCAAGGGATTAACGAGACATTGTTTATGGCGCTGATCACGCTTGAGTCTCAGGAAAATCACAGCATTCAGCCCTCTGAGCTGAGCTGCGCCCTGGGATCGTCACGGACCAACGCCACGCGCATCGCCGACGAGTTGGAAAAGCGCGGCTGGATCGAGCGCCGCGAAAGCGATAACGATCGTCGCTGCCTGCATTTACAACTTACCGATAAAGGGCATCAATTCCTGCGTGAAGTATTACCGCCGCAGCACAACTGCCTGCATCAGCTCTGGTCTTCTTTAAGCACCAGCGAAAAAGATCAGCTCGAGCACATCACCCGTAAGCTGCTTGGTCGCCTCGACCAAATGGAAGAGGATGGCGTGCTTGCGGAGTCTCTGCGCTAAGCGCGGAACCAACCGCTCAACACTTTTTCTGGATTGACAAGGAAAACGGACAGGCCAGCAGATTTTCTGCTGGCCTTTCTGATAAACAGGTCGGCTCAGCCGATGTGAAATAATAAGATCGTGGAGAATAACATGAGCGCAAATGCGGAGAGCCAAACCCCGCAGCAACCGGGCAGCAAAAAAGGGAAGCGTAAAGGCGCCCTTCTGCTGCTGACCTTGCTCTTTATTATTGTTGCCGTGGCATACGGGGTTTATTGGTTTTTGGTACTGCGTCATTTTGAAGAGACCGATGACGCGTACGTGGCGGGGAACCAGGTACAAATTATGGCGCAGGTGTCCGGCAGCGTGACGAAAGTCTGGGCCGACAACACCGACTACGTGCAAAAAGGCGATCCGCTGGTCACCCTCGACCAGACCGATGCCCAGCAGGCGTTTGAAAAAGCGCAAACCCAGCTGGCCGCCAGCGTACGTCAAACTCGCCAGCAAATGATCAACAGCAAGCAGCTGCAGGCCAATATCGAAGTGAAAAAAACCGCGCTTTCCCAGGCGCAAACCGACCTTAACCGTCGTATTCCACTGGGAGCCGCCAACCTGATTGGCCGCGAAGAGCTGCAGCATGCGCGCGACACGGTTGCCAGCGCGCAGGCCGAACTGGACGTGGCGATTCAGCAATACAACGCCAACCAGGCGATCGTTCTGGGTACCAGGCTGGAACAACAGCCTGCGGTGCTGCAGGCGGCCACCGAAGTGCGTAACGCCTGGCTGGCCCTGCAGCGGACGAAGATCGTCAGCCCGATTAGCGGCTACGTTTCTCGCCGTTCCGTACAGCCCGGCGCGCAAATCACCACCACTACCCCGCTGATGGCCGTCGTACCGGCAACCAACCTGTGGATTGACGCCAACTTCAAAGAAACGCAGCTGGCGCACATGCGTATTGGTCAGCCGGCTACCGTGGTCAGCGATATTTACGGCGACGATGTGAAATACACCGGTAAAGTCGTCGGCCTCGATATGGGGACCGGTAGCGCCTTCTCGCTGCTGCCCGCGCAAAACGCCACCGGTAACTGGATCAAGGTCGTCCAGCGCCTGCCGGTACGTATTGAGCTGGATGCAAAACAGCTGGCAGAGCACCCGTTGCGCATCGGCCTGTCGACGCTGGTTGAGGTAAACACCTCCGACCGCGGCGGCGAGATGCTGGCAAGCCAGGTGCGCAGCTCCCCGGTATACGAAAGTAATGCCCGCGAAATCGGCCTTGAGCCGGTCAACAAGCTAATAAACGACATCATCCAGGCCAACGCCGGATAATTCGGGGTGAGCGTAATGCAACAGCAAAAACCGCTGGAAGGCGCGCAGCTGGTCATTATGACCATTGCGCTGTCGCTCGCGACCTTTATGCAGGTGCTGGACTCCACAATCGCTAACGTGGCTATCCCCACCATCGCCGGTAACCTTGGCTCTTCATTGAGCCAGGGAACCTGGGTTATCACCTCGTTTGGGGTGGCGAACGCTATCTCCATTCCGATTACCGGCTGGCTGGCAAAGCGCGTTGGCGAAGTGAAGCTGTTTCTCTGGTCAACGGTGGCGTTCGCTATCGCCTCCTGGGCCTGCGGCATGTCGAACAGCCTGACGATGCTGATTTTCTTCCGCGTGATTCAGGGGATCGTCGCCGGTCCGCTGATCCCGCTGTCACAAAGTCTGCTGCTCAGCAACTACCCGCCCGCTAAGCGCTCCATCGCGCTGGCGCTGTGGTCAATGACGGTTATCGTGGCGCCAATTTGCGGCCCGATTCTCGGCGGCTATATCAGCGATAACTACCACTGGGGCTGGATATTCTTTATCAACGTACCGATTGGTATCGCCGTGGTGGTAATGACGCTGCAAACCCTGCGCAACCGGGAAACCCGAACTGAACAGCGGCGGATCGACGGCGTGGGCCTGGCGCTGCTGATTATCGGTATCGGTAGCCTGCAGGTAATGCTCGACCGGGGTAAAGAGCTGGACTGGTTCGCCTCCAACGAGATCATCATCCTGACGATTGTCGCGGTGGTGGCGATAAGCTTCCTGATCGTCTGGGAGCTAACCGACGACAACCCGATAGTCGACCTGTCGCTATTTAAGTCGCGAAACTTTACTATCGGCTGCCTGTGTATCAGCCTTGCCTATATGCTCTACTTCGGCGCTATTGTGCTGCTGCCACAGCTACTGCAGGAGGTCTACGGCTATACCGCCACCTGGGCCGGTCTGGCCTCGGCTCCGGTCGGGGTGATCCCGGTGATCCTCTCGCCGATTATCGGCCGCTTTGCCCACAAGCTGGATATGCGTCGGCTGGTCACCTTCAGCTTTATCATGTACGCGGTCTGTTTCTACTGGCGCGCCTGGACCTTCGAACCGGGTATGGACTTCGGCGCTTCGGCATGGCCGCAGTTTATCCAGGGCTTCGCGGTGGCCTGCTTCTTTATGCCGCTGACCACCATCACCTTATCCGGCCTGCCGCCGGAACGGCTGGCGGCGGCATCGAGCCTGTCGAACTTTACGCGTACGCTGGCGGGTTCCATCGGCACCTCGATTACCACCACCATGTGGACGAACCGCGAGGCGCTGCACCATGCCCAGCTTACCGAATCGGTGACGCCGTATAACCCCAACGCCCAGCAGATATATGACCAGCTGCTGGGATTGGGGATGACGCAACAGCAGGCGTCCGGCTGGATAGCGCAGCAGATAACCAATCAGGGGCTAATTATCTCCGCCAACGAAATTTTCTGGCTCTCGGCGGCGATATTTATCCTTCTGCTGGGGCTGGTATGGTTTGCCAGACCGCCGTTTAGCGCCGGGGGCGGCGGCGGCGGCGCGCATTAAGGCTTGATTTAAAGGGATCTGCGGATCCCTTTTTTATTGCCTGCTACGCAGGTTGTCCAGTTTGCGCTAGTTTATGTCCAGTTTGCTGGAGATGCCTTTTCGTCGGGTCATGCACGATAAAGATTCGCTAAAAAGGAGAAAATCATGCTGACTCAACCCGGTGAAAAATACCGCCCCTATCCGCTTGTCGCTCTGCCCGACCGTCGCTGGCCGGAACGACAAATCACCCACGCCCCCCGCTGGCTCTCCACCGATCTGCGCGACGGCAACCAGGCGCTGGCCGAGCCGATGGATAGCGCGCGCAAGCTGCAGTTTTGGGATTTATTGCTGGAGTGTGGATTCAAAGAGATTGAGGTCGCCTTTCCTTCCGCCTCACAAACCGACTTCAACTTTGTGCGTCAGTTAATTGAAGAACAGCGTATACCGCAGGACGTCACCATCCAGGTGCTGACCCAGGCGCGGGAGGATTTAATCCTCAAGACGTTCGAATCGCTTCGCAATACCCACAGCGCCACGGTTCACCTTTATAACGCCACCGCGCCGCTGTTCCGCGAGCTGGTTTTCGGGATGAACAAAGCGCAGGTCGTCGAGCTGGCGACGCGCGCCACCCGGCTTATCCGCCAGCAGTGTGAACAGCAGCCGCTGACCCGCTGGCAATACGAGTATTCTCCGGAAACCTTTTGTTTCACCGAGCCTGAATTCGCGCTGGAGATATGCGAAGCGGTGGCGGAAATCTGGCAGCCCTGCGCCGACCGGCCGATGATTATCAATCTCCCCGCGACGGTGGAGGTAAATACGCCTAACGTTTACGCCGATCAAATTGAGTATTTTTGTCGCCATTTCTCACGCCGCGCCGATGTATGCATCAGCGTCCATCCGCATAACGACCGGGGAACCGGCGTCGCCAGCGCGGAGCTGGCGCTGATGGCCGGAGCCGACCGTGTTGAAGGCTGCCTGTTCGGCAACGGTGAACGCACCGGTAACGTCTGCCTGGTGACGCTGGCGATGAATCTCTACAGCCAGGGAATCGATCCCCGGCTTAGATTCTCCGAAATGAACCGGGTGGTCGAAGTCGTCGAAAGCTGCAACCAGATCCCGGTTCATCCGCGCCATCCATGGGCCGGAAGCCTGGCCTATACCGCCTTCTCCGGCTCTCATCAGGATGCAATTAAAAAGGGATTCGATGCCCGCCAGCCCGGCGATCGTTGGGAAATGCCCTACCTGCCTATCGACCCGCAGGATATCGGCTGTAGCTACGAAGCGGTGATTCGCGTCAATAGTCAGTCTGGCAAAAGCGGTAGCGCGTGGCTGATAGAACAGAATCATGGCCTGAAGCTGCCGCGTACGCTGCAGCAGGATTTTAGCCTGCACGTACAGCGGGAAACCGATACACATGGTAAAGAGATGACCCAGAACGCGCTGTGGCAGCTGTTTCGTGCCCGCTATGGCCTGGTGCCCAACCCACCGATCGCGCTGCTGGATTACAACAGCGATAGCCAGCAGGATGGACAGCTTTCGTTGCAGGCGACCCTGCGTATTTCAGGGGAAACGCGACGACTGCACAGCCGCGGCAATGGCCTGCTATCCGCTGCCGCCAGCGGCCTGAGCGGCTTATTGAAGCAAAACTTCGTTATCAAAGATTATCACGAGCATACTCTCGGTGAACACAGCGACAGCCGTTCAGTGGCCTATATTCGCTGCGTTTTCCCGAATGGCAATAGCCGCTGGGGCGTGGGAATTGATAACGACGTGGCGCGCGCTTCGTTACAGGCGCTGTGCAATGCGATGAGGGAAAGCCATTACTCCGGCGAGCGGAAGTAGTCGCTGGGAGCCATGCCGATGACCCGGCGAAACATGGCGCTAAAAGCGCTATGGCTGCCATAGCCGAGATCCAGCGCCACCCGAAGTACCGAATGCCCCTGCGCCAGGCGAACCAGCGCTTCCATCAGCTTCGCCCGGCGCACCCATTCGCTCCAGGTGAGTGTCGTTTGCTGCTGAAAATGACGATTCAGCGTGCGCGCGCTCATGCTGCTCTCTTTCGCCGCCTCGGTGCTGCTCCAGGATTCACCCGGCGCCTCCCTCACCTTCTGACATAAACGGCGCAACGTTTCACTTTGCGGCTCCGGCAGACCAAACGGTAGCGCCGGCATACCGCGAATCTCATCGAGGATCAGCTCGTAAATTCGTTCATCTCGACTTCCTGGCGCATAAGATTCCGCCAGCGTCAGCGACGCGATAATCAGTTCACGCAGCAGCGGAGTGACCTGCACAATCTGGCAGATTGAAGGAAGATCGGCGCGCGCGAAAGGATCAATGAACAGGGTTCGCGCAGCAGCGGCTCCCGTAACCCGCAGAGTATGCGGTGTACCGGCGGGCAGCCAGACACCTCGTCCCGGCGGCGCCACCCAATAACCCTGCGCGGTTTCAACCCGCACTACGCCGCTGAGAATATGTAATAGCTGGGCGCAATCGTGCTGATGCCAGGGTTCGCTATCGCCATGAGCATAATCATGGGCAAAGGGTACCAGTGAACGGTGTTCGAAGTTGAGGCTTAAAGTCGTCGACATGGCGGCATTGAGCAATAGCGGCCCGACGCTCTCGCCGGGCCGTAGCGGAAACGCTAGATATGCAGTTCTTGCAGTTTTTCTTTCGGCAGCGCCAGCTCGTCGTTGCTGTTGACACGGACATCGCGCTCAATAATATGGCGAGCGATTTCCTGGGCTTCTTCCAGCGAGTGCATGGTATAGGTTCCGCACTGGTATACGTTCAGCTCCGGGATCTGGTTCTGATCTTTCACCTTCAGCACATCGGCCATCGCCGCTTTCCAGGCATCCGCGACGCGCTGCTCGTCCGGCGTACCGATCAGGCTCATATAGAACCCGGTACGGCAGCCCATCGGAGAGATATCGATAATTTCCACACCATTACCGTTCAGGTGATCGCGCATAAAGCCGGCAAACAGATGCTCAAGGGTGTGAATGCCTCTTTCCGGCATTACTTCCTGATTTGGCACGCAGAATCGCAGATCGAAAACGGTGATTTCATCGCCGTGAGGCGTGTTCATTTTCTTCGCGACACGCACCGCAGGCGCTTCCATTCGGGTATGGTCGACTGTGAAACTATCTAACAACGGCATTCTTCACCTCCGATAGTGATTTTTTTAAAAATAAAATGAACTCTTTTTGAGGCCGCGAGTCTGAATATATGAAAGACGCGCATTTATTATCATCATCATCCCTGAATCAGAGATGAAAGTTTGGCCACAGTGATGTGGCCGTTTTCTTTTTTACCGCTCGTAAAGCTAAGCGTGCCTTGCCAGCAGCGCTTCAAACGACTCGCTATCCGCTGCTTCCACTTTCTTCTGACGCTGTACCGACGCCTCACGCTCGGCGACAAAATCCTCTTCGCGTAAAATTTCCAGCGGCTCCTCGCGCAGCATCGTCCGGTATTGCTCGGCCAGCTCTCTGCCGGTACCGCCAATCCCCTCTTCAAGCATAGAACGCAGAATGCGCGCCGAGAAGGTTAATTCCGGATTATCAAAGCAGGCGACCAGCTCATCGCAGGCCTGCTGATAGGCCTGACAACCGTGGATGCTATCCAGGGTTTGCGCCACGCGGCGTAAATCACGGAACAGATCCTTACCCACCTGAGCCAGCGGGAACTGAGCGGTTTCGCAGCCAATCCCCAGCGTCAGGCCCGGCTTACGGCCTTCGAGAATCACGCGGTTCCAGTTGGTGCGCGTACACAGCAGCTCGTCGCTGCTCATTTCCGGCGCGTCGGCCAGCACGCACCAGACCATAAACAGATCGAGGAAACGTACCTGCTGCTCGTCTACGCCAATCGGTGAGAACGGGTTGATGTCCAGAGAGCGAACTTCAATATACTCAATGCCGCCGCGCAGCAGCGCGTCGGACGGCGTTTCGCCGCTGCGGGTTACGCGTTTCGGGCGAATCGGCGCGTACAGCTCGTTTTCGATCTGCAGTACGTTGCTGTTGATTTGCAGACGCTTGCCGTCTTTCTCCAGTCCGATATTTTCATACTCTTCGGAAGGCGTTTTTATCGCCCGCTTCAATCCTGCCACATACTCGTACAGATCGTTAAACGTAATTCCGAGATTGCTTTGCGACTTATTGGTATAGCCCAGATCGCTCAGGCGCAAAGAGGTCGCATAAGGCAGGTAGTACATGCCGTTGCTGGCTTTCTCAAACGGCAGCGTCGTTGGCTTCCCTTGCAGGAACGACGAGCATATTGCCGGAGAGGCGCCAAACAGATATGGAATAACCCAGCCAAAACGGTAGTAGTTACGAATGGAACGGAAATAGCCTGCTGAAATCGCTTCTTTACCGCTTTCAGCATCCTCAACGCCGCACTTAGCCTGCCAGAAAGCCATCGGTAAAGAGAAATTAAAGTGCACGCCGGAGATGGTTTGCATTAGCGCGCCGTAGCGATTCTTCAGCCCTTCGCGATACAGCGTCTTCAGACGACCGATATTTGAGGTGCCATACTGTGCCAGTTCAATATCCTGGCCGGGCGCGATGTAGCAAGGCATGCTCAGCGGCCACATCCTCTCGTCGCCAATATGGCGTGCGGTATAGCGATGAACATCGCGCATAAAGGTGAGCATATGCTGGATATCGCCATCAACCGGCGTAATAAATTCCAGCAAAGCTTCAGCAAAATCGGTGGTAATCCATTTATGAGTCAGCGCTGAGCCCAGCGCTTCCGGATGACCGGTAGTAGCCAGCGTGCCGTCAGCATTAACGCGCAGCGTTTCGCGCTCAAGACCACGTTGAATACCCTGCAGCGCCTGCGGATTTTTTTCCAGCCAGGCCAGCGCCTGTGATACGTCCGGGATCAATTTGACCTCCCGCCTGTCGAAATCGTTTGAATTAGCATAATTGTAATGGTTGAACAATCAGTCCAATTAGTGCCACCACGTCATGCCCTGAAGCGTTATCGCCGCAACGACGATATAGCGTAATGCTTTGCCAAGGCATAAAAAAAAGAGCACTGGTCCCCAGGAAATGCGCATCCATCCCGCCAGTAAACACAGCAAATCGCCTATAACAGGCGCCCAGCTTAATAATAGCGTCACCGCGCCGTAGCGTCTTAGCCAGCCGGATGCCTTCTCCTGCCAGCGCGATGTTTTGCGCAGCGGAAACAGGCGCCCCAGAATAACGTTAGTTACCCCTCCAAGGCTATTACCGATTATTGCTATTAAAACCAGTAACCATGGCTGGCTAACCCCCGCCAGCAGCATGGCAATCAGCACCACCTCCGAGTTACCAGGAAGCAGCGTTGCGCTCAAAAAGCTGCTGGCAAACAGCGATATCAGCGACAGCGAGTCGCTCACAGCAATCGCACGTCCACGGCATCCATTCCGGCGCGCTTCGCCGCCTGCAGACCAAAGTCCGCATCTTCAAAGACCACGCATTTCTCCGCCGCTACGCCCATGCGCTCGGCGCAAAGTAAGAAAGTATCGGGCGCGGGTTTGTGGTTGGCGACATGATCGGCGGCTACCACCGCCGAAAAATAGTGACGCAAGCCCAGATGAGCCAGCAGCGCTTCGGCAACGGCGCTCTCGCTACCGGTACCCACCGACATCGGACGACGACCGTGCCACTCCTTAACCACCTCAATCAGCGGCAAAGGACGAACGCTATCAAGCAGCATCGCTTTCACGGCGTCGGTTTTTTCTTCTGCCAGACGATGAGGATCTAAATCAGCGTGATTTAATTCGATAATAGCCTGTGCGATCCGCCAGGTTGGAGAACCATTAAGCGCGACCATCGCCTGCATATCAAAACGCATACCGTAACGTCCAAGCACCTCGTCCCATGCCTTACGATGCGTCGGCTCGGTATCGAGGATCGTGCCATCCATATCAAAAATCAGTCCTGCGTAACGTTCGTACATCGTCTTCTCATCAACCGGTTAAGAAGGTGTTACTGTAACGCAAAAGGCCTGGTTTGTCGCTGCCAGAGGTAGATGCAACAAGGGCGCCCTGTGGCGCCCTTCTAAATCTCAATGTGGTCTGGTGCGTTTATTTGATTCTCAAATCGTTCTCAACTACGCGAACGCCCTGCACCTTGCGCGTTACTTCTACCGCACGTTTGGCGCTGTCAGCGGATGAGACGAAGCCGCTGAGCTGTACACGACCTTTAAAGGTCTGGACGCTAATCTCCGAAGACTTAATCTCTTTGTCATTGAAGAGCGCCGTTTTTACTTTGGTGGTAACGACGGTATCATCAATATATCCACCGGTACTTTCCTTTGTGGCCGAACCTGCGCAACCCGCAAGCGATACGGCAACCAGAAGCGTCGCGCCAAACGCGGAAATTGCTTTGAACCATTTCATGGATTTCTCTCCTTGCACTTTTTTCACCCCGAATCAGGTCAGTATACTGGGATAAATTATAGTGGAAAGAGCGAGTTGCCAACGGAAAAAGTACTGAGAAGATAGTGAATTATTGCGTTTAAAATGCCTGAGGAAAAAGGAAGAGCAGAAGATGATTGCATTGGAGTATGGTGCATCCGGGAGGATGACTCGCCTTACGGCTCGCCCTTCGGGCCGTTGCTAAAGCAACGTTATCCTTCCTGGTGCTGGCGATTGTCTCGCAGACCATGCAACGACAGTGTTGCTACTATCGCGGAGAATATGGTGCATCCGGGAGGATTCGAACCTCCGACCGCTCGGTTCGTAGCCGAGTACTCTATCCAGCTGAGCTACGGATGCATCGGGAGACTTACTTTACTGCTGATATTGATACCGCTACTCAAACCGTATCAAGTAAGATGGTGCATCCGGGAGGATGACTCGCCTTATGGCTCGCCCTTCGGGCCGTTGCTAAAGCAACGTTATCCTTCCTGATGCTGGCGATTGTCTCGCAGACCATGCAACGACAGTGTTGCTACTATCGCGGAGAATATGGTGCATCCGGGAGGATTCGAACCTCCGACCGCTCGGTTCGTAGCCGAGTACTCTATCCAGCTGAGCTACGGATGCATCGGGAGACTTGCTTTACTGCTGATATTGATACCGCTACTAAAGCCATATCAAGTAAGATGGTGCATCCGGGAGGATGACTCGCCTTATGGCTCGCCCTTCGGGCCGTTGCTAAAGCAACGTTATCCTTCCTAGTGCTTGCGGCTACTACCGCCATCTCGTCCACTCCTTCATTGCTGAAAGCGCGGAGAATATGGTGCATCCGGGAGGATTCGAACCTCCGACCGCTCGGTTCGTAGCCGAGTACTCTATCCAGCTGAGCTACGGATGCATCGGGAAACTTACTTTACTGCAGATTTTGATACTGCTGCTAAAGCCGTATCAAGTAAGATGGTGCATCCGGGAGGATTCGAACCTCCGACCGCTCGGTTCGTAGCCGAGTACTCTATCCAGCTGAGCTACGGATGCAAAATGGCGGTGAGGCGGGGATTCGAACCCCGGATGCAGCTTTTGACCGCATACTCCCTTAGCAGGGGAGCGCCTTCAGCCTCTCGGCCACCTCACCACACGCCTCTTACGAGTGCTTCGAAGAACTTGTTTCTGCTCTTCGTCGCTGCGATGGCGCACATATTACTTTCTGGTACTTATAAGTCAAACCTTTTTTCGAGACCTTTTTTTCGTTTGCACACTTACCGCGCAATTAGCCTGTGAAAACGACAAAAAGAGTATTTTATCAACAAGAAATTGGCGATTACGTCACTGCTAACGTAAAAGAAAGCTGTCGCGGATGCTTGATAATAGATAAAAAAGAGAAGCTGTCGGAGAGAAAAAGTGGAAAAAACGGCAGGTGGAAGGATGCGCCTCACAAAATAGCGAGGCGCGAAAACCTTAGTAACTGGACTGCTGGGATTTTTCAGCCTGGATACGCTGGTAGATCTCTTCACGGTGGACAGAAACTTCTTTAGGGGCATTTACGCCAATACGAACCTGGTTACCCTTTACCCCTAAAACTGTCACAGTGACCTCATCTCCAATCATGAGGGTCTCACCAACTCGACGAGTCAGAATCAGCATTCTTTGCTCCTTGAAAGATTAAAAGAGTCGGGTCTCTCGTATCCCGGCATTATCCATCATATAACGCCAAAAAGTAAGCGATGACAAACACCCTACGGTGTAAGCAGTCACGGCATCACATTCTGTTAAACCTAAGTTTAGCCGATATACACAACTTCAACCCGACTTTATCGTTATCGGTACTTCTCGCGCAAGATGCTGTAATCCGAGAATCACAGCATCTATGCGATTATAGTTATTACAGTTTTGCGCTTACCCAGCCTTTCACACTGGCCAACGCAGCAGGGAGAGCAGACGCATCGGTACCGCCGGCTTGCGCCATATCCGGACGACCGCCCCCTTTACCGCCCACCTGCTGGGCGACCATACCAACCAGCTCCCCTGCTTTCACGCGGTCTGTCACATCCTTAGACACACCTGCAATCAGAGAAACCTTACCTTCTGCGACCGTGGCTAACACGACAACCGTTGAACCCAGCTGGTTTTTCAGATCGTCAACCATAGTACGCAGCATTTTCGGCTCAACGCCGGCCAGCTCGCTGACCAGCAGCTTAACGCCGTTAATCTCTTCTGCCTTACTGGAGAGATTTGCACTCTCCTGCGCGGCAGCCTGTTCTTTCAGCTGCTGCAGCTCTTTTTCCAACTGGCGCGTACGCTCTAACGCGGCGCGCACTTTGTCGCCGAGGCTATGGGTATCCCCTTTCAGCAGTTGCGCAATATCGCCCAGCAGATCGCTTTGCGCGTGCAGCACAGCCATCGCGCCTTCACCGGTGACGGCTTCGATACGGCGTACGCCTGCTGCGGTACCGGATTCAGACGTAATGCGGAACAGGCCAATATCACCGGTACGCGCAGCGTGAGTACCGCCGCAGAGTTCGGTGGAGAAATCACCCATGCTCAGCACGCGAACGCGGTCATCGTACTTCTCGCCAAACAGCGCCATCGCGCCTGATTCACGAGCGGCATCAATATCCATGATATTGGTTTCGATTGGCAGGTTACGACGAATTTGCGCGTTCACCAGATCTTCTACCGCACGGATCTCCTCCGGCTTCATCGCTTCAAAATGCGAGAAGTCGAAGCGTAACGCTTTGTCGTTAACCAGAGAACCTTTCTGCGCGACGTGCGTACCGAGAACCTGGCGCAGCGCCGCATGCATCAGGTGCGTAGCGGAGTGGTTCAGGCGGATACGCTGGCGACGAGCCTGATCGACGTCAGCCTGTACGGCGTCGCCGATCTTCAGCGAACCGCTGGTCAGTTTACCAATATGACCGATTGCCTGACCGTACTTCTGTGCGTCATTGACCTGGAAGGAGAATCCAGCACCTTTCAGTTCGCCTTTGTCGCCCACCTGGCCGCCGGATTCCGCATAGAACGGAGTCTGGTCGAGGATCACAACCGCATCCTGGCCCGCGCTTACGCTATCGACCGCTTTACCGTCGATAAACAGCGCGGTCACTTTGCCGTTCAGCTCAAGGCTGTCGTAGCCTTTAAATTCAGATGCGCTATCTACGCGGATCATCGCATTGTAGTCTGCGCCAAAGCCGCTGGATTCGCGCGCGCGACGGCGCTGCTCTTCCATCGCTGCTTCAAAGCCCGCTTCATCAACTTTGATGTTGCGCTCGCGACAAACGTCCGCGGTCAGATCAACCGGGAAGCCGTAGGTATCGTACAGGCGGAAAGCGGTTTCGCCATCCAGCGTGTCGCCCTGCAGTTTAGCCAGTTCTTCATCCAGCAGCGCCAGTCCGCGCTCCAGAGTACGGGCGAACTGCTCTTCTTCAGTTTTCAACACCTGCTCAACCTGAGCCTGCTGCTGTTTCAGCTCTTCACCGGCAGAGCCCATCACTTCAATCAGCGGGGCAACCAGTTTCCAGAAGAAGGTATCCTTCGCGCCCAGCATGTTGCCGTGACGAATGGCGCGACGAATGATGCGGCGCAGCACGTAGCCGCGGTTTTCATTCGACGGAATAACGCCATCGGCAATCAAGAACGCGCAGGAACGAATGTGGTCGGCGATAACGCGCAGCGACTTGTTAGACAAATCTGTCGCACCGGTGACGCTAGCCACGCTCTTAATCAGATCGCGGAACAGATCGATATCGTAGTTGGAGTTAACGTGTTGCAGAACTGCGGCAATACGCTCCAGGCCCATACCGGTATCAACGGACGGCTTCGGCAGCGGCTCCATAGTCCCGTCAGCCTGACGGTTGAACTGCATAAAGACGATGTTCCAGATCTCAATATAGCGGTCGCCATCTTCTTCCGGAGTTCCCGGAGGGCCCCCCCAGATGTGGTCACCATGATCAAAGAAGATTTCGGTGCATGGACCGCACGGCCCGGTATCGCCCATTTGCCAGAAGTTATCGGAAGCAAACGGTGCGCCTTTGTTGTCGCCGATGCGGATAATACGCTCACGCGGTACGCCAACTTCATTTGCCCAGATGTCGAACGCTTCGTCATCGGTTTCGTAGACGGTCACCCACAGTTTTTCTTTCGGCAGGGCGAACCAGTTTTCACCGGTCAGCAGTTCCCATGCGTATTTGATGGCGTCCTGTTTGAAGTAATCGCCAAAGCTGAAGTTACCCAGCATTTCAAAGAAGGTGTGGTGACGCGCGGTGTAACCGACGTTTTCCAGATCGTTGTGCTTACCACCCGCACGAACGCAACGCTGCGCGGTGGTCGCGCGCGAATAATTACGTTTGTCGAGACCAAGGAAAACATCCTTGAACTGGTTCATCCCGGCGTTGGTAAACAGCAGGGTCGGGTCGTTATGCGGCACCAGGGAGCTGCTCGCAACTACCTGATGTCCCTTACTATGGAAAAAGTCGAGAAACGCCTGACGGATCTCAGCGGTGCTCTTGCTCATAATTATCCTGAAATCAAGCTAACGAAATGTCGCTGGCAGCCACTACCCAGTTTCGACCGGCAGGCTACTCACGAAAATAAAGTGGGGATAAGATAAGTTTTCTTCACGGGGAAGTAAAATCCCGGATGGGTCAATCTGCAAAATTTCGCCAGATTTCCTGGATATCCTCCATCAGATAGCCGCGGTAGAGCAGAAAGCGCTGAATTTTGACTTTTTCTGTAAATGCGACAGGTAGAGGTTCGCCATATTTTCGCTGTGCCTGCTCTCTGGCAAGCCGGGCCCAGTCAATTTCGCACTCAAACATTGCTCGCTCTATCGTCTCACGCGAAATTCCCTTTTGCTTTAGCTCCTGGCGGACGCGCGCCGGGCCGTATCCCTTGCGGCTACGGCTGGTAATAAACTGGCGAACAAAGCGATCGTCGTCCAGATAACGGTTATCAATACACCATTCAACAACTTTATCGACCTCTTCCGGCGTCACATTTAGCGCTTCAGGACCGTTCTTACTCATAACCGGCGCTGCCAGTTTGCGCCTTAGTTCCTGTTCGCTGTGATCGCGCATAGCCAGAATGCGGATCGCGCGATCCAGCAGTCGGGCATAGTCAGAGCAACGGGGTGAAGTTTCAGTCACGGGAAGCCTCGCGAGTCAAAAAGCAAAAGGGCCGCATAAGCGGCCCCTTGTTTATCTGTGCAGACGATATCAGAAATCTTGTTCGGTTTCTTCTTCGCTGTTGCCATCAACAACGAAGTCCGGGGTGGAGTCCTGATTGCTCAGCAGAAGTTCACGAACTTTCTTTTCGATCTCTTTTGCCGCAGCCGGGTTTTCTTTCAGCCAGGAGATGGCATTCGCTTTACCCTGACCAATTTTATCGCCGTTGTAGCTATACCAGGCACCCGCTTTCTCAATCAGCTTCTCTTTCACGCCCAGGTCAACCAGCTCGCCGAAGAAGTTAATACCTTCGCCGTAAAGAATCTGGAATTCAGCCTGTTTAAACGGCGCAGCGATTTTGTTTTTCACCACTTTAACGCGGGTTTCGCTGCCGACGACGTTGTCGCCCTCTTTCACCGCACCGATGCGACGGATATCCAGGCGCACGGAAGCATAGAATTTCAGCGCGTTACCGCCGGTAGTGGTTTCAGGGTTACCGAACATCACACCAATTTTCATACGAATCTGGTTGATGAAGATCAGCAGCGTGTTGGACTGCTTCAGGTTACCTGCCAGTTTACGCATCGCCTGGCTCATCATACGCGCCGCGAGGCCCATGTGAGAGTCGCCGATTTCGCCTTCGATTTCCGCTTTCGGCGTCAGCGCCGCGACGGAGTCAACAACGATAACGTCTACCGCACCGGAACGCGCCAGCGCGTCACAGATTTCCAGAGCCTGTTCGCCGGTATCCGGCTGGGAGCACAGCAGGTTGTCGATATCCACGCCCAGCTTGCGAGCGTAAACCGGATCCAGCGCGTGTTCCGCATCGATAAACGCACAGGTTTTGCCTTCGCGCTGTGCGGCGGCGATAACCTGCAGAGTCAACGTCGTTTTACCGGAAGACTCAGGCCCGTAGATCTCGACGATACGGCCCATCGGCAGACCGCCTGCGCCCAGAGCGATATCAAGGGAAAGCGAGCCGGTGGAGATAGTTTCCACATCCATGGAACGGTCTTCACCCAGGCGCATGATGGAGCCTTTACCGAATTGTTTTTCGATCTGGCCCAGTGCTGCCGCCAACGCTTTCTGTTTGTTTTCGTCGATAGCCATTATTACTCCTCTCATGCCGGGTGTAACCGGGTGGTAAATTCTGTTCTGTTGAGGCAATTATACTGTATAGTCATACAGTATCAAGTATTTTGTAGAAATTGTTGCCAGAGGAGGTTTAGCGCATAGGTAGTGGCCTGACGGCGCACCGACTCACGGTCTCCGGCGAAGCATTCGCGCCGGGTTACGCCCTGTCCGCTGGCGCTGGCTACGCCAAACCACACGGTACCAACCGGCTTTTCCGCGCTGCCGCCATCCGGCCCGGCAATGCCGCTGACCGAAATCGCGTAATCCGCACGGGCCGCACGCAGCGCGCCAATCGCCATCTCAACCACAACCAGCTCGCTCACCGCGCCATGCTCAAGCAGCGTCGCTTCGCTGACGCCGATCATCTGCGATTTCGCTTCATTACTGTAAGTCACGAAGCCGCGTTCAAACCATGCCGAACTGCCGGCAATATCGGTAAGGGTTTTGGCGACCCAGCCGCCGGTACAGGACTCCGCCGTGGTCACCGTCGCGCCGCGTGCTTTCAGCGCCAGCCCCACCAGCTCGCTCAGCTGCATCAATTCCGAATCTGTCATTCGTCGCCCCACATAAGCTTTATAAAGAGGCCATCAAAGATAGCACTTTCAGCAGAGATATGGGGATGGGGTCGCGAATTTACGAGCGGGCTTCCTAAAAACATCAACCATGGCCGACGCGGCATTTTCACATAGCCAGCGGGCATCAGCAGTGCCGTCATTCACAGCATATGAAGAGTTAAACGTACATGTCGTTTCGAACGCGGGGCATAGACCTGTGGCCTCTCATTAACCAAGAAATAAAGCAGATAACCGGCCCATAGCGGGCCGGATTCAGTTATTTCATGCTCGCCGCAATAAGCTCCACGTTGTGTCGCAGCATTTTCACGTAGCTGTCCGCTGCGCCGCCTGGTTTTGAGAGCGCTTCAGGATAGAGTTCCCCTCCCGGCTGCGCGCCCGTTGCGCTGGCAATCTGCCTGACCAGTCGTGGATCGAGCTGATTTTCCATAAACCAGGTGTGTACATCATCGGCTTTAATTTGTTTGATTAATGCCGCCACCTGCGCCGCGCTGGCTTCACTTTCTGAAGACAGTCCCTGCGGAGCGAGGAAGGTCACGCCATAGGCACGGCCAAAGTAGCCAAAGGCGTCATGGCTGGTCAGCACTTTACGTTTTGCCTGCGGGATCGCGCTGAACTGACCTTTCGCCCAGCTATCAAGCGCGTTGAGCTGGTCGATATAGCGCCTACCGGAAGCCACCAGCGCCGCCTTATCATTCGGGTCAGCTTTAACCAGGCCGTTGAGGATATTCTGCGCATACCGCGCGCCGTTGGCGGCGCTGTTCCAGGCATGCGGATCGGTTACCGTTGCGCCATCTTCTTCAAGCATGTGGGTTTTAACCCCTCTGGAAGCCACCACCAGCTCGCCTTTAAAACCGGATGCCTTAATCAACCTGTCCAGCCAGCCCTCCAGCCCCAGACCGTTGACCACCACCACATCGGCTTTGCTCAGCAGCGCGCTATCTTTCGGCGAGGGCTCGAAGGTATGCGGATCGCCGTCCGGCCCCACCAGCGTATCTACGTGCACATATTCTCCGCCAATCTGCTGCACCATATCGCCCAATACGGAAAAACTACTCACCACGTTTAGCGTTTTCGCCATCGCCCCTTGCGATGCCAGCCCCAACGCCAGCGCCAGCCATATCCCGGTACGTTTCATCATTGTCCTTACCCCATTAAGTTACGCCAGCCAACAACCAGCCGACTGCGCGAGCCCAAAATCACCGATCCAAAAAAGACGCCGCTGGCGGTCAGCACAATCGCGGGCCCGGCAGGCAAATTTGCCGCCCACGACAGGCTCAGTCCCATCCATGCGCAAAAACTACCGAGCAGCGCCGCCAGCAGCAGAATGCCCGGCAGCGTCCGCGCCCAGCAGCGCGCCGCTACCGCTGGCAGCATCATGACGCCTACCGCCATTAGCGTGCCGAGCACCTGAAATCCCGCCACCAGATTGAGCACCAGCAAAACGAGAAACAGGCCGTGCAGCAGTGCGGGTAATCTGCGTGAGTTCACCTGGAGCCAGACGCTATCGAAGGCTTCGCTGACCAGGCCGCGATAAAACAGAGCGATGCAGATCAGCGTCAGGCTGGCCACGCCCGTCACGAACGCCGCCGAATCGCTATCTACCGCCAGAATCGAGCCAAACAACAGATGCAGCAGGTCGACGTTAGAACCACGCAGCGAAACCAGCGTGACGCCCAGCGCCAGAGAGCCGAGATAAAATCCGGCAAAGCTGGCATCCTCTTTTAAAGGCGTACGCCGACTGACCCACCCCGCTACCAGCGCCACCGCAATCCCGGCGATAAAACCACCAACGGTCATCGCCAGCAGCGACATCCCGTTAAGCAGGTAGCCCGCCGCCACGCCGGGCAAAATGGCATGTGAAAGCGCGTCGCCCATCAGGCTCATGCGTCGTAGCAGTAAGAAGACGCCGAGTATGGTGCTGCTCAGGGATAACGCCAGGCACACCACCAGCGCCCGGCGCATGAAGCCAAATTCGATAAAGGGCTGAAAAAAGGTATGCCAGATCATGCCATCCTCGCGGAATGAAATGCGGGCAGAACCTCAGAAGTTCGGCCCCAGTGGACGCGTTCAGTCGTCAGCAGCATTGTTTTCGGGAAATAGTCGGCGACCCGCCGGTTATCGTGCAGCACCGCCAGGATCGTTTGCCCCTGCTGATGCATTTCCAGAATCAGGTTCATCAGCTCGCAGCTGGTTGCTTCGTCAATGCCGGTAAACGGCTCGTCGAGCATCACCAGCGGCGCGCCTTGCACCATTACTCGCGCGAACAGCATGCGCTGAAACTGGCCGCCGGAGAGCTCTTCAATCGGCATTTTCGCCATCGATAGCAGCCCCACCCGCTCCAGAGAGGCCCGGATACGAAGGCGACTGTCTCTCCTGAGCCCTCGCAGCAGCGATACCTGCGGCCAGGCTCCCTGGCTGACAACATCCTGCACCGTTAGCGGAAACTGCGACTCCAGCGCGTGTCGCTGCGCCAGCCAGCCGATAACCGGCCGGCCGTTGCGCCAGGACAGACGCCCGTTTACCGGTGGAATAAACCCGGCCAGGGTCTTCAACAGCGTCGATTTACCGCAGCCATTAAGGCCGACGATTGCCGTCATGCTGCCCGTCTCAATCGTGCCGCTAAGCGACGGCGCGATCGCCAGCCCTTCATAACCAGCTACCAGATGATCGAGCTTAATCATGGCAGCGATACCGCCCACCAGGTTGCCAGCCACAGCGCGGCCAGCACTACGCTGGCCATCGCCAACCGGCCGATACCTGAAGTCATCAATAAGGAAGTCAATGTTTACGCCTCAATAAAACGTTATAACATAACAATATTAAAAGAAGCGTAGATTGTAAATTGGCGTCAACAAAAGGAAATGCTGCAAAATGTTACAGACTCCTCTCCGGACGGAGAGGAGCGCAGAAGACGGGATTACTGCATGCGGGCCTGTGAAACCGCCAGCCCCAGCTGCCAGACGGCCATTGCGTAATGGGTGCTGTGATTATAGCGGGTGATGGTGTAGAAGTTCGGCAGGCCGTACCAGTACTGGTAACCGGTGCCAATATCCAGCCGCAGCAGGCTCGCCTGCTGATGGTTACCCAGCGGCTGAGTCGGTGTTAATCCTGCCGCCGCCAGCTGCGAGACGCTGTATTTGGTTTTGAAACCATTGTTCAGCCCCGGCGCCTGGCCCATCGCCTGCACCGCCACCACATCGCCGCTCACCCAGCCGTGCTGCTTGAAGTAGTTAGCCACGCTGCCGATGGCATCAACCGGGTCCCACAGGTTGATATGACCGTCGCCGTTAAAGTCTACCGCATACTGTTTATATGAAGAGGGCATAAACTGACCGTAGCCCATCGCGCCGGCGAAGGACCCCTTCAGATCCAGCGGGTCATCCTGTTCGCTGCGCGCCATCAGCAGGAATGTTTCCAGCTCGCCGGAGAAGTACTCCGCGCGGCGCGGATAGTTAAACGACAGCGTCGCCAGCGCGTCCAGGATGCGGGTTTTGCCCATCACCCGGCCCCAGCGGGTCTCGACGCCAATAATCCCCACAATAATTTCCGGCGGCACGCCGTAAACCTGATACGCGCGGTTAAGCGCATCCTGATACTGATTCCAGAACGCCACGCCGTTCTGCACGTTATCCGGGGTAATAAACTGTTTTTTGTAGCGCAGCCAGGCGCCGTTTGGCCCCGACGGCGGCAGCCCGGTCGGCGCCTGGCGGTCCATCAGACGCAGCACGTAGTCCAGCCGTTTGGCCTGCGAGAGGATTTCATGCAGCTGCTGTCGGTCAAAGCTGTGCTTGCTCACCATTTTGTCGATGAACTGTTCTGCGGCCGGGTTATTGGCGAAATCGCCGCTCATCTCCATCACGTTATGCTGCGGTTCGAGTAAAAAACCGCCCGTGCCGCTCGCCATTTCCTTTTCCGCAGGCGTTTGAGGTTTGCTGCTGCAGGCAGCGAGAAAAATGCACAAAGGGAGTAGAGCCAGATAACGACGCTTCAACATGGGACATCCATTTAACTAATCGGCAAGGGGTAATTATGGTAAAGCATGCGCCCGCTCACAAGGAAGCGGCGGCGACGTAAATTGTTTTTTATTGCCATTTTTTCCTCGCTCTCTGCCATATCTATCGTTCACCTCAGCCATTATCTTTCAAAATAAAATATTTATCTTTCATCTTGCGATCAATATAACAATTTTAAACCTTTTAAAATGATTAAAATTAGCTGCCAGTTAGCAAGAAAAATAACATGCTGAAGGAGAGAACTAATGATTGAAGTCGTTACCCACGGCGCCGAATGGTTTATCGGCCTGTTTCAGAAGGGAGGCGAGGTGTTTACCGGGATGGTTACCGGGATCCTGCCTTTGCTGATCAGTTTGCTGGTGATCATGAACGCGCTGATCAACTTTATCGGTCAGCAGCGGATCGAAAAGCTGGCGCAGCGCTGCGCCGGTAATCCAATCTCCCGCTACCTGCTGCTGCCCTGCATCGGCACTTTCGTGTTTTGCAACCCTATGACCCTGAGCCTTGGGCGCTTTATGCCCGAGAAATACAAACCCAGCTACTACGCGGCGGCCTCCTACAGCTGCCACTCGATGAACGGCCTGTTCCCGCATATCAACCCCGGAGAACTGTTCGTCTATCTGGGGATCGCCAACGGGCTGACCACTCTCGGCCTGCCTCTGGGACCACTGGCGGTGAGCTATCTGCTGGTTGGCCTGGTCACTAACTTCTTCCGCGGTTGGGTGACCGACCTGACCACATCGATTTTTGAGAAAAAAATGGCTATCCAGCTTGAGCAGAAAGTTCATCTGTCAGGAGCGACATCATGACGCGTATTCGCATTGAAAAAGGCACCGGCGGCTGGGGCGGCCCGCTCGAACTGGACGCCGTTGCCGGTAAAAAAATCGTCTATATCACCGCGGGCACCCGCCCGGCGATCGTCGATAAAATTGCCCACCTCACCGGCTGGCAGGCGGTCGATGGCTTTAAAGAGGGAGAACCGCCGGAAGCGGAAATCGGCGTGGCGATTATCGACTGCGGCGGCACCCTGCGCTGCGGTATCTACCCGAAACGCCGCATCCCGACCATTAATATTCACGCGACCGGCAAATCAGGTCCGCTGGCGCAGTATATCGTCGAAGACATTTATGTTTCCGGCGTCAAAGAGGAGAACATTTTCGCGCTGGAAGAGGGTCACTCCCCTGCCCCACAGGCCGCACCGGCCCAGTCTGCGCCTCGTGAATATGACACCAGCAAGAAGATAACCGAGCAGAGCGACGGCCTGCTGGCAAAAGTCGGCATGGGGATGGGCTCCGTCGTGGCGGTGCTGTTCCAGGCCGGACGCGACACTATCGATACGGTGCTGAAAACTATTCTGCCGTTTATGGCCTTCGTCTCGGCGCTGATCGGCATCATCATGGCCTCCGGTATCGGCGACTGGATTGCCCACGGTCTGGCGCCGCTCGCCAGCCATCCGCTGGGCCTCGTCACCCTGGCACTCATCTGTTCTTTCCCGCTGCTGTCGCCGTTTCTCGGCCCCGGCGCGGTCATCGCCCAGGTTATCGGCGTGCTGATTGGCGTGCAGATTGGTCTTGGCAATATTCCGCCGCATCTCGCGCTACCCGCGCTGTTCGCCATCAACGCCCAGGCCGCCTGCGACTTTATCCCGGTAGGCCTGTCGCTGGCAGAAGCGCGACAGGACACGGTGCGCGTCGGCGTGCCGTCGGTGCTGGTAAGCCGCTTCCTGACCGGCGCACCAACGGTGCTGATCGCCTGGTTCGTTTCCGGATTTATTTACCAATAAGAGGTTCCTGAAGATGACCGTGATTTACCAGACCACCATTACGCACATCGGCGCCAGCGCGACGATGGCGCTGGAAGAGCAGATGCTGATCACCTTCCGCGAAGGCGCGCCGGCCGATATCGAAGAGTACTGCTTTATTCACAACCACGGCGAGCTGTCCGGCGCGCTGGTGCCGGGCGCTGAACTGCAGCTTGGCGAACAGCGCTATCCGGTCACCGCCGTCGGCGAGGTCGCCGAGCAGAACCTGCGCGAGCTGGGCCATATCACGCTGCGCTTTGACGGCCACCGCGAAGCGGAATTCCCCGGCACCGTCCACGTGGCGGGCCCGGTGCCGGAAGCTATCGCCGCCGGCTGCGTTCTGAAATTTGTTGCTTAAGTTGTAAGGAGAAAATTATGAATCAGGTTGCTGTTGTCATCGGTGGGGGACAAACCTTAGGGGAGTTTCTGTGTCGCGGACTGGCCGCAGAAGGCTATCGCGTCGCGGTTGTCGATATTCAGAGCGATAAAGCGACCCGCGTCGCCCAGGCTATTAACGCTGAATATGGTGAAGGAACGGCTTACGGCTTCGGCGCGGACGCCACCAGCGAAGCCAGCGTGGTCGCCCTTGCCCGCGGGGTGGACGAAATATTTTCCCGCGTCGATCTGCTGGTCTATAGCGCCGGGATCGCTAAAGCGGCCTTTATCAGCGATTTCGCGCTGGGGGATTTCGACCGTTCGCTGCAGGTGAATCTGGTGGGCTACTTCCTCTGCGCCCGCGAGTTCTCTCGTCTGATGATCCGCGACGGCATCAAAGGCCGCATCATCCAGATCAACTCGAAATCCGGCAAAGTAGGCAGCAAGCATAACTCCGGCTATAGCGCGGCGAAGTTCGGCGGCGTGGGGCTGACGCAGTCGCTGGCGCTGGATCTCGCAGAGTATGGGATTACCGTGCATTCCCTGATGCTGGGCAACCTGCTGAAGTCGCCGATGTTCCAGTCGCTGCTGCCGCAGTACGCCACCAAGCTGGGGATTGCCGAGGACGAAGTAGAGCAGTATTACATCGATAAAGTGCCGTTGAAGCGCGGCTGCGATTACCAGGACGTGCTAAACGTGCTGATGTTTTACGCCAGCCCGCAGGCGTCGTACTGCACCGGCCAGTCCATTAACGTCACCGGCGGGCAGGTGATGTTTTAAACCAGAGGTCCCGGATTGCGCTGCGCTTATCCGGGCTACAAAACCGGCACCCCACGCCGATCCATAGCCCGGGTAAGGCGTACGCGCCGCGACCCGGGTTCTTCCTGACCGTCTGCGCAGTTGGCGGTTTAGTAGCCCGGACAGGCGCAACGCGCCGCCTCCGGGGGAGTTTTCCCACACTCTAAGGAGATTTTATGGTTACCGCACTCATTACCGTCGCCGCCATCGCCTGGATAACCCAGCTCGCTTTTGGCGGCTGGCAAATCCGCCAGTTCAATCGCGCGTTCGATCGGCTATGTCAGCAGGGAAGAGTTGGCGTCGGGCGCTCATCGGGACGCTTCAAGCCGCGTGCCGTCATCGCCATCGCCGTCGACGAAAACGACCGCATTCGCGATACGCTGCTCATGAAAGGTCTTACCGTCTTCGCCAGGCCGCAAAAAATTCCCGCCCTCAACGGCAAACATATCGAGGAATTGCAACCTGATGTGATCTTTCCCCATGATCCGCTCTGTCAGAATGCTCTATTATTAGCGCTTAATCCGAAACATGGATAATTTCGTTGTGAACGTTAATATCTTGCGAAATTATCATTTCGAAACTTTAAACGCAGGATACAACGCCTATGAAACCACGTCAGCGCCAGGCAGCCATTCTCGAGCACCTGCAATCGCAGGGCAAATGCTCGGTCGAAGAGCTGGCGCAACACTTCGACACCACCGGCACCACCATCCGTAAGGATCTGGTGATCCTTGAGAATGCCGGCACCGTAATCCGCACTTACGGCGGCGTGGTGTTAAATAAGGATGAGGCCGATCCGCCCATCGACCACAAGACGCTGATTAACACTCACAAAAAAGAGCGGATTGCCGAAGCCGCGGTCAGCTTCATTCACGATGGCGACTCGATCATTCTTGACGCCGGCAGCACCGTGCTGCAAATGGTGCCGATGCTTAGCCGCTTCAATAACATCACCGTGATGACCAACAGCCTGCATATTGTCAACGCTCTCTCCGAGCTGGATAACGAACAAACTATTCTGATGCCGGGCGGCACTTTTCGTAAAAAATCGGCCTCTTTTCACGGCCAGCTGGCGGAAAACGCCTTTGAACAATTCAGCTTCGATCGCCTGTTTATGGGCACCGACGGAATTGACTTAATCGCCGGGGTCACCACCTTTAATGAGGTTTATACGGTCAGCAAAGCGATGTGCAATGCCGCCCGCGAAGTTATCCTGATGGCCGACTCGTCGAAGTTTGGCCGCAAAAGCCCTAATATCGTCTGCGGCCTGGAGAGCGTAGACAAATTGATTACCGATGCCGATATCAGCCCGGAATTTAAGCAGGCGCTGGAAGCAAAAGGCATCGAAGTCATTATTACTGGAGAAGATCATGAGTAACTTTCTGTTAGAAGCCGGACGCCAGACCCTGATGCTGGAGCTTCAGGAGGCGAGCCGCCTGCCTGAACGCCTGGGCGACGACTTCATCCGCGCGGCGGAGACCATCATCCACTGCGAGGGCAAACTGGTCGTCTCCGGTATTGGCAAATCGGGTCATATTGGTAAAAAGCTGGCCGCCACCTTCGCCAGCACCGGCACCCCGGCATTTTTTGTTCACCCGGCGGAAGCGCTGCACGGCGACCTCGGAATGCTCGATAGCCGCGACGTGATGCTGTTTATCTCCTATTCCGGCAGCGCCAAAGAGCTGGATCTGATCGTCCCGCGGCTGGAAGAAAAATCTATTCCGCTGCTGGCGATGACCGGTAAATCCACCTCACCGCTGGCGCTGGCAGCCAAAGCGGTGCTCGATATCGCCGTCGAGCGTGAAGCCTGCCCGATGCACCTCGCGCCGACTTCCAGCACCGTCAACACGCTGATGCTCGGCGACGCGCTGGCGATGGCGGTGATGCAGGCCCGCGGCTTTAATGAAGAAGATTTTGCCCGTTCGCATCCGGCTGGCGCGCTGGGCGCGCGGCTGCTGAATAAAGTTCACCACCTGATGCGCCGCGACGGCGACGTGCCGCGCGTGGCCAACGACACCAGCGTCATGGACGCGATGCTCGAACTCAGCCGCACCGGCCTGGGGCTGGTCGCCGTTTGCGATGAGCGCAATCATGTGCAGGGCGTCTTTACCGACGGCGACCTGCGCCGCTGGCTGGTAGGCGGCGGCAGCTTACAGGATATCGTCAGCCAGGCGATGACCCGCAACGGCGTCACTCTGCAAGCGGAAAGCCGTGCGATAGAAGCCAAAGAGCGCCTGATGAAGCATAAAATCAGCGCCGCGCCGGTGGTGGATGAAAACGGCCTGCTGGTCGGCGCGATTAACCTGCAGAACTTTTATCAGGCCGGGATCCTTTAAGCCCAAGACGCTTCGCCAGCCGGTGCAGGTTGGCGACGTCAAGATCCAGCGCGCGAGCGGTAGCGGCCCAGTTTCGGTTGTTCTCCGCCAGCGCTCTGGCGATCGCTTCACGCTGGAACGTCTCTGTCGCCTCGCGCAGGCTTACCGCTCCCGCCGCTGGCTGCGGGCTGACGTTCGGTAAGGTCGGCATTTCCGCGGCAAACTGAAAATGCTGCGGCTCCAGCAGCACCTCATTACCCACCTGCGTCGCCCGCGCCAGCACCACCGCCCGATGAATGGCATGTTCCAGCTCGCGCACGTTACCCGGCCATGACCAGGCCAGCAGCCTGACGCGCGTCGCCTCGCTTAAAATCACCTGCGACAGCCCCATACGTAAACGACACTGCTCGCAGAAATAGCCCGCCAGCAGCACGACGTCATTTTCCCGCTCGCGCAGCGCCGGGACCGACAGCGGAAACACGCTCAGGCGATGATAGAGGTCGGCGCGAAAACGCCCCTCCACCACCTCCTGACGCAGGTCGCGGTTGGTCGCCGCCAGCACCCGCACATCCACCCGCAGGTTGCGATCGTCGCCGACGCGCTGAATATCGCCATATTGCAGCACCCGCAGCAGCTTGGCCTGCAGCGCCAGCGAAAGTTCGCCAATCTCATCAAGGAATAGCGTCCCGTTATCCGCCATTTCAAACTTGCCGCTGCGGTTGCTTATCGCCCCGGTAAACGCTCCTTTGACGTGACCAAACAGTTCACTCTCCGCCACGCTCTCCGGCAGAGCCGCGCAGTTAAGATAGACCAGCGGATTGGCCGCCCGCGGCGATCCCTGATGCACCGCCTTCGCCACCAGCTCTTTGCCAGTGCCGGTCTCCCCGCTAATCAGGACGTTCAGGTCGGAAGCGGCGACGATATCGATCTCTTTTTTCAGCTGCAGCATCGGCGCCGACAGGCCAATGATCTCCTGACGTTCGGATACCGGATAAACGATGGCCTGCTCCGGCAGCACGTTTTGATTCTCCAGTCGGGCAATCAGCAGCGCGTTATTGAGCGCCCCGGCCACCAGAGCGGCTATCAGGCGCAGCTCCTCGTCGCTAAAGCTGTCGAAGCGGTCCGCATCCATCCCGTCGAGGGTAAGCGCGCCGATCAGGGTTTGCCCGGCAAACAGCGGCAGGCCGACGCAGGCGTGCACCTTCAGGCTCTCCTGACCGGGGATCAGCCCATCGTAAGGGTCCGGCAGACTGCTGTCCGCCGGGAAGCGTACCACGTCCCCCGCCCGGGCAATCGCCTCCAGCCGCGGGTGCCCCTCAAGGGCAAAGCGCCGCCCGAGCACGTCCTGGGCCAGGCCATCGATCGCCAGCGGCACAAACTGATGCGCCTCGTAGCGCAGCAGCGCCGACGCATCGCAGCCGAGAATCTGCCGCAAAGTGGTAATCAGACGCGAGAAGCGGTCGGCGTGTCCGAGATCGCTTTGTAAATCAATGGCGATTTTCGCCAGGGCCTCGACGGTGAAACTCATTATCGCCCCATAGTCATTTTGACAATCAATATAGTCATATCGACTATTTTATACATTGTCATTTTGACATCAATAAATATAAATAAAAACATTAAATCATTATAATTCAATTAATTAAAAACATGGCACGTAACTTGATATAGACAAAATATCTTATTTGAAAACGCTGTGTTAATTGAGGTGGTTATGTCCATTCTGGTTAAAAATAATATTCATTGGGTTGGCCAACGCGACTGGGAAGTACGTGATTTCCACGGTACTGAATACAAAACGCTGCGCGGCAGCAGCTACAACAGCTATCTCATCCGGGAAGAAAAAAACGTGCTGATTGATACCGTCGATCATAAATTCAGCCGTGAATTCGTGCAGAACCTGCGCGGCGAAATCGACCTCGCCGATATTGATTACATCATTATTAACCACGCCGAAGAGGATCACGCCGGCGCGCTCACCGAACTGATGACGCAGATCCCGGATACCCCAATCTACTGTACCGCCAACGCCATCGACTCCATCACCGGCCATCATCATCATCCGGAGTGGAACTTTAAGGTGGTGAAAACCGGCGACAGCCTGGATATCGGCAACGGCAAGCAGCTGATCTTCGTCGAAACTCCGATGCTGCACTGGCCGGATAGCATGATGACCTACATGACCGGCGACGCGGTGCTGTTCAGCAACGACGCCTTCGGCCAGCACTACTGCGATGAGCATCTGTTTAATGATGAAGTTGACCAGGTTGAGCTTTATGAGCAGTGCCAGCGCTACTACGCCAACATCCTGACCCCGTTCAGCCGCCTGGTGACGCCGAAAATCACCGAGATCCTCGACTTTAACCTGCCGGTAGATATGATTGCCACCTCCCACGGCGTGGTCTGGCGCGATAACCCGACACAAATTGTCGAAAAATATCTCGAGTGGGCGGCGGATTATCAGGAAGACCGCATCACCATTTTCTACGACACCATGTCCAACAACACCCGCATGATGGCCGATGCGATCGCTCAGGGCATTACCGACGTGGATCCGCGGGTGGCGGTGAAAATCTTTAACGTCGCCCGCAGCGATAAAAACGACATTCTGACCAACGTATTCCGCTCGAAAGGCATACTGGTCGGCACCTCCACCATGAATAACGTGATGATGCCGAAAATCGCCGGACTGGTGGAGGAGATGACCGGTCTGCGTTTCCGCAACAAACACGCCAGCGCCTTCGGCTCCCACGGCTGGAGCGGCGGCGCGGTTGACCGCCTGTCCACGCGCTTACAGGATGCGGGCTTTGAAATGTCCCTGAGCCTGAAGGCCAAATGGCGTCCTGACCTCAACGCGCTGGAGCTGTGCCGCGAACACGGTCGTGAAATCGCCCGTCAGTGGGCCCTCTCCCCGCTGCCGCTGAGCCAGGAGAAAAAAGCGCTGCCGGAAGCAACGCCCTGCACAGCGGCGGCCGATCTCGGCCCAAAAATGCAGTGTAGCGTTTGCCAGTGGATTTATGACCCCGAACAGGGCGAGCCGAACCAGGATGTCCAGCCGGGTACGCCATGGAGCGAAGTTCCGGATAACTTCCTCTGTCCTGAATGTTCTCTGGGTAAAGATGTATTTGACGTTCTGGCATCGGAGGCAAAATGAGTGATGGTATCGTCATCATCGGCTCGGGCTTCGCGGCCCGTCAGCTGGTAAAAAATATTCGCAAGAAGGACCCGGACATCCCGCTGACCCTGATCGCCGCCGACAGCATGGATGAGTACAACAAACCGGATCTCAGCCATGTGGTCAGTCTCGGGCAGAAGGCCGACGACCTGACCCTGCAAACGGCGGGTGAGTTTGCCGAGCAGTACAATCTGCGCCTGTTTCCGCATACCTGGGTCAGCGATATCGACGCTGAGAATCAGCGGGTGAAGAGCCAGGAGCGCGAGTGGAGTTATGACAAACTGGTACTGGCCACCGGCGCGACGCCGTTTATTCCGCCGGTGCCGGGACGCGAGCTGATGCTGACTCTGAATAGCCAGCGAGAATACGGCGCGGCGCAAAGCCAGCTGCGCGATGCAAAAAGAGTGCTGATCGTTGGCGGCGGGCTGATTGGCTGCGAGCTGGCGATGGATTTCTGCCGCGCCGGCAAAGCGGTGACGGTCGTGGATAACTCCGCCAGCGTGCTGTCGGCGCTGATGCCGCTGGAAGCCAGCAGTCGACTGCAGCATCGTCTGACCGACATGGGCGTGCATCTGATGCTGAAGACTCAGTTGGAAAGCCTGGAGCAGAGCGCCGACGGGATTCGCGTCACCCTCGATCGTCAGCGTACGGTGACGGTTGATGCGGTCGTCGCCGCCGCCGGCCTGCGTCCGGAAACGGCGCTGGCGCGGCATGCGGGTCTGAGAATTAATCGCGGCGTGGTGGTCAACAGCCAGCTGCAAACCAGCCATCCGGCGATTTACGCCCTCGGCGACTGCGCGGAAATCAACGGTATGGTGTTGCCGTTTCTGCAGCCGATTCTGCTAAGCGCCATGAGCCTCGGTAAAACTCTGCTGGGCCAGCGGAGCGATCTGAAGCTGCCGCCGATGCTGGTGAAGGTGAAGACGCCGGATTTACCGCTGCACCTGGCGGGCGATACCCGACGCGAGGATCTGACGTGGAATATCGTTGCCGCCAAAGACGGTCTGATGGCGAAAGGGGTGGATAGTGAAAATCAGCTGCGCGCCTTTGTGGTCAGCGAGGATCGGATGAAAGACGCCTTTGCGCTGCTTAAACAGCTGGTGAGTTAACCTCAATGAAATGAGGTTATTCCCGGGTCGCGGCGTAAACGCCTTACCCGGGCTGCCCAATCTGCGAGGCGCCCGGGTCTGGTAGCCCGGCTAAGCGCAGCGCGAGCCGGGAAAATGCCCAATTACCGCGCCACTCCTGTAGCCCGGGCAGGCGCTTTGCGCCTCCCCCGGGAGAAAACGTGCGGCGCATGGCGGACATTCCAGGAGGCGAGCGCTCTCTCTTCCCGGGTCGCGGCGTAAACGCCTTACCCGGGCTACCCAATCTGCGAGGCGCCCGGGTCTGGTAGCCCGGCTAAGCGCAGCGCGAGCCGGGGAGATACCCAACCTACCGCGCCAGATTATCGTATCCGCGCCAGCGGTAGTTGAGCACCGACAGCACCCAGCAGGCAACGAACAGCCCCACCACCACAAAACCGGCGTCGCCGAGATGGTCGTTCAATGCGCCGACCCAGCGCCAGACCCCGCCGCTCAGGGAAAACTTATCCATCAACAGCCCCAGCGCCTCCAGACCGCCGATAAACAGCGCCACCACCACCGAGGTGCCGGTAATGGTCATATTGTAATAGAGCTTACGCTGCGGCTTACTGAACGCCCAGCCGTAGGCGCCGACCATCAGCACGTTATCGAGCGTATCCACCAGCGCCATCCCGCTGGCGAACAGCGCCGGAAAAATCATAATCGACCAAATCGACATCCCGCTCGACGCGCTGGCGGCAGAAATGCCCAGCACGCCGATTTCCGTCGCCGTATCAAAACCGAGGCCAAACAGAAACCCCACCAGGTACATCTGCCAGCTGCGGCTAATCAGGCGGAAGGTCTTAGCGAACAGCCAGCTCATCATGCCGCCGCCGATCGCAACCTCATCGCTCACCTTTTCGCCCTGCTTCCACGCCCGAAAGCTGCGCCAGACGCTGCGCAGAATAACCAGGTTGATAAACGCCATCGCCAGCAAAAACAGCGCCGATACGGCGGTGCCGATGACGCTGCCGGTCTCGTGAAACCAGCTCATCTGCTGGCCGAAGGCGGTAGCGGTCGCGGCAATCGCCGCCGAAGCAAGCACCACAATCGACGAATGCCCCAGAGAGAACCATACGCCGACGGCAAAAGGCCGTTTCCCCTGCTGCATCATTTTGCGGGTGACGTTATCGATCGCCGCAATATGGTCGGCATCCACCGCGTGGCGCAGGCCGTAGCCCCAGGCCAGCAGGCTGGCGGCCATCAGCGCGCCGCTGCCGCCGAATGCGGCAAACGCCCAGCCCCACGCCAGCAAATTGGCGGCAATTAATGCCAGCACCAGCGCCGCTGCGCGCGGCTGCTGACGTAAAATCGTCACTATCATGTCGGAATCCTTTAAACCTGCAGGCGGGCCGCAGCGATGACCGCCTGGCCGAGGGCAATCGCACCGTCGCCTGCGGGAAGCTGCTGCGGAAAGAGCAGAGTAAAATCGGCCAGATAAAAGGTCAATCGCGCCTTCAGCAGGCGGTTGTGCAATACCCCGCCGCCGAAGGCCAGGGTCTGTATCTCCCTCGCGAACGCGCAATCACGCATCATTGCCGCCAGCCCGCGGGCCAGCGCATCATGAAAGGCCCACGCTTTTTGCGCCGGGTCCGCCTGCCAGCTCAGCCACTGCTGCCAGAAGGTCGACAAGTCCAGCTCGCCGTCTCGCCACGGTAGCGTCACCGGGTGATCAACGCCTTCGCAGGTCGCCGCCAGCACTTCCAGACGACAGGCTGCCTCCCCCTCATAGCTCAGAGTGAGCGGCGCGCAGCCCAGCGCGCAGGCGACGGCATCAAACAAACGCCCGCACGACGATGCTGAGGGTGCATTAATACCGCGTTCAATCGCTCGCGCCAGCAGCGGCCAGTTTTGCTGACGCAGCGCGGCGGTTTCAGCATAGTTCTGCCACTCAGGGACAAACGCCAGGCAGTGGGCGAGCAGATTGCGCCACGGCTGACGCGCCGCAAGATCGCCGCCGGGCAGCGCCACCGCCGGCAGGCCGCCGAGGTGCTCGCACTCGCGATAGTTGACCCGCAGGCACTCGCCGCCCCACAGTTCGCCGTTCTCCCCCATCCCGATGCCGTCAAGCGTCAGGGCGATTACGTCGCCACCGTCCAGCGGCCAGCGATGCTCTGCCAGACAGGCGGCAGCGTGGGCATGATGGTGTAAAACGCGCTCCACCGGCAGCGCCAGCGACGCCGCCCACTGCGAAGCGCGATAGCCGGGATGAGCGTCGACCACCACCCGCTGCGGCGCAAAAGCGTAAATCTCCTGCATCAAGTGCAGCGCCTGTCGCCACTGCCCTTCGACGCCCTCGTCGTCGAGATCGCCAAAATGCTGGCTGAGCACCGCTTCGTCGCCGCGCAGCAGGCAAAAGGTATTTTTCATATCCGCACCGAGAGCCAGCAGCGGCGGCGCGTCGTGAAACCCCGGCGGCAGCGCCAGCGCGTCCGGCACGTAGCCGCGGGCGCGGCGCAGCATCTCGCCGTTTTGCCGCACCACCGAATCATCCATCCGCTGCACAATCTCGCGGTTATGCAGCAGAAAACCGTCGGCAATCCCGGCTAAGTCCGCCAGCGCCTCGGCGTTGGTTAACGCCGGCGGGCGGCCGCTGAGGTTGCCGGAGGTCATCACTAAGGGACGCGCCAGCGCCTGCGAAAGTAAATGCTGCAATGGATTAGACGGCAGCATCCCCCCTACTTCCGCAAGCCCCGGCGCAATCAGGTCGCACAGGCCAGTCACCAGCTTTTTTTCCAGCAGCACGATCGGCGCGGCGGGTGACGTCAGCAGCGCTACCGCCTGTTCGCTGAGCCCCGCCGTTGTCGCCAGCATCACCGCCAGCGGTTTCGCCGGACGATGTTTACGCGCCCGCAGCTTCGCGACGGCCTCAGAATTTCCGGCATCGCACAGCAGATGAAAACCGCCCAGCCCCTTCACCGCCACAATATCGCCCGCCAGCAGGCGAACAATCGCCGCTGCTAAAGCGTCCTCGCCCAATAAATGCGCCCGGGAACCGCGCCACTCCAGCCGCGGTCCGCACCCGGCGCAGGCTACCGGCTGAGCGTGGAAACGGCGATCTCCGGGGTCGCCATACTCCGCCGCGCAGGAGGGGCAAAGAGGAAACGGCGACATGGAGGTGAACGGTCGGTCGTAGGGCATGGCGCGAATAATGGTAAAGCGCGGCCCGCAGTGGGTACAGTTGATAAACGGATAGCGGTAGCGGCGCTCCAGCGGGTTGTTCATCTCCGCCAGGCATTCCGGGCAGGTGGCGGCGTCGGGTACAATCTGCGTGCGCATGCTCCCGGCCCCGCTTTGGCGGATAGTGAAATCCGACGGCGCGACGGTCCAGGCAAACGGCAGAGTTTGCGTGCTATCGATACGCGCCAGCGGCGGGCAGCGCTGGCTTAACGCGGTGAGAAAAAGCGCGCCGTCGCCGACAAGCCGCACCAGTACGCCGTCGCCGTCGTTGCTTACGTCGCCGCGCAGCCCCAGCCGCTGCGCCAGCTGCCAGACAAAGGGGCGGAAGCCCACCCCCTGCACTTTACCGCGAATACGGATCTGTACCCCGTTCATTGCGCGGCCGGCTTACCAGGCCAGCGCGGTGCGGCGGCGTTTTTCGATATTCATCTGTTCGAGCTTATTGCGGTCGATGCAGATCAGCGCGTGGGTCGGGCAGGCATCCATACAGGCCGGACCTTCCTCACGGTGGTAGCACAGGTCACACTTGTTGGCTTCGGCTTTTTCCGCCATCACGTTCAGCCCGGCGCCGCTGTGGCGGATAACCGGACGCACTACCACTTCCATTGCGCCGTACGGGCAGGCCACCACGCAGGTTTTGCAGCCGATGCAGCGCTCCTGCATCACGTGGACGAAGCCCTGGTCGCGGCTAATCGCGCCGTTCGGACAGACGTTGGCGCACGGCGCGTCTTCGCACTGACGACAGGCAGTAACCGTCGACACATTGACGCCTTTGATCACGTGAATACGCGGTAAAAAGTTTTTTGGCGTCAGCGCGGCGCAGTCCTGATTTTCCTGATGAGAGACCACGCAGGCCACTTCACAGGTGCGGCAGCCGATGCATTTGCTTGCGTCGGCAATAATGAAACGGTTCATCCATTTCTCCAGCTGTAAGAAGGTTACGCGCCGGAGTATGCATAATACGTTCCAGTTTTTAATTCATTGATATTAAAAAGGATAAATATATGAAATGCTGTCATCGTCAGTTGTGACGATGACAGCTGACGACGTCAGGCATGCGGGCCGGAAATCATCGACTCGCGTTCAATCAGCTCGCCGGGGAAGGTTTGCATAAATTTGAAATCACCGCCGTCGAGCATAACGATCAGCCGGTTAATGCTCTCTTTGATCATCTCCGTCACCGGGACTTTGACGCTGGAGAGCGCCGGAACCATATATGGCGCCAGCACGATATCGTCAAAGCCCACCACCGAGACCTGCTCCGGGACCTTGACGCCGATCTGATGCAGCTGTTTCATCGCGCCAACCGCCATATCGTCGTTGCTCGCCACCAGCGCGCTGTAGCCGACCCGGCGCTGGCGCAGCGTTTCCACCCCGGCAGCGCCGGTTTCCGGCGTCCAGCGGCCTTCGACGATAAGATCCTTATTCAGGTCAATGCCGTGGCGGGCCAGCGCGTCTTTATAGCCCGAGAGACGCTCAACGCCGGTTGGCGAATCCAGCGAACCGGTAATAAACGCGATTTCCCGATGGCCCAGCGCGATAAGCTTTTCCACCGCCATCATCGCCGAAGCTTTTTGATCGGACCAGACGCAGTGGCTGGCGTTGCGGCGCAGGCGGCGGTTAAGCACCATTATTGGCTGTTCGTGATTTTCAATGATCTCATCCATCTCATCGACGCTGAGAAAGCGCGGGTAGATGATAATCGCATCGCAGCGCAGATCGAGCAGATACTGAATCGCCTCACGCTCCTCCTGCGCGCTGTGCTTACCGTCGGCGAGGATCAGCTGCCGTCCTTTATCTTCCGTCATTCGCGCCACGTGGTAGAGCAGTTCGCTGAAATAGACGCCGTGATACAGCGTGTTGGTCACCACCAGCCCGAGGGTCTGCGTCTTTTTCGTCGCCAGGTTACGTGCCAGCAGATTCGGCCGGTAGCCGCTTTCAGCCACCGCCTGAAACACCCGGTCTTTGGTCTCCTGGCTGACGTAGCCGTTCCCCGACAGCACTCGCGAAACGGTAGCCTTTGATACGCCCGCGCGCTTCGCTACCTCCAGCATCGTTGCCATGTGGTTATTCCTGTTGCCAATGTAGCCCGCAGTGTACTGCACGCGCGGCGCTTTTTCAGCATTTGCGCTTAGCGCCCGCCCCCGACTCGCTAAGCGATCAAAATCACAAAATTAAGATCTGAATTTTTTAATTCTTGTAACCTGATAAGAAACTATTAATGATTATGTGGAACCGGTTTCCTATGTATGCATGATACCGCTCGTTTTTTCGCTGCGGTGACAAGCCAGTACCCTATTGATAAACAGGATAAAATCCGATGTCTAAAAATTATGCAGCCCTGGCGCAGCAGATTATCACGGCAATTGGCGGCGCGGAGAACGTTGCTGCCGTCACCCACTGCATGACCCGCCTGCGTTTCGTGGTTAAAGATAACGAGCGGGTCGACAGCGCTACCCTGAAAGGGCTGAAAGGCGTACTCGGCGTGGTGCGTAGCGATAACCAGTGTCAGGTGATCGTCGGCAATACCGTCTCCCAGGCGTATCGCGAAGTGGTGGCGCTGCTGCCGGGGGATCTGCGCCCTGCCGAAACCCAGGGGAAACCGCCCATCACGCTGAAACGCATCGGCGCCGGGATCCTCGATGCGCTGATCGGCACCATGTCGCCGCTGATCCCGGCGATTATCGGCGGATCGATGGTCAAACTGCTGGCGATGATCTTAGAGATGACCGGCGCGCTGCCCAAAGGCGCGCCCACGTTGACCATTCTGACGGTGATTGGAGACGGCGCGTTCTTCTTCCTGCCGCTGATGGTCGCCGCCTCCGCGGCGGTGAAGTTCAAAACCAATATGTCGCTGGCGATTGCCATTGCCGGGGTGCTGGTGCATCCGAGCTTTATCGAGCTGATGGCCAAAGCCGCCCAGGGCGAGCACGTGGAGTTCGCCTTTATTCCGGTGACGGCGGTGAAATATACCTATACCGTGATCCCGGCGCTGGTGATGACCTGGTGCCTCTCTTATATCGAACGCTGGGTCGATCGTATCACCCCGGCGGTCACCAAAAACTTCCTTAAACCGATGCTGATCGTGCTCATCGCCGCTCCGCTGTCAATTCTGCTGATCGGCCCGCTCGGCATCTGGATCGGTAGCGCAATTTCCGCGCTGGTTTATACCATTCATAGCTACCTGGGCTGGCTGTCGGTGGCGATTATGGGCGCCCTGTGGCCGCTGCTGGTGATGACCGGGATGCACCGCGTTTTTACCCCGACTATTATTCAGACCATTGCCGAAACCGGTAAAGAGGGCATGGTGATGCCGTCGGAAATCGGCGCCAACCTGTCGCTGGGCGGCTCATCGCTGGCGGTGGCGTGGAAAACCAAAAACCCGGAATTACGCCAGACGGCGCTGGCGGCGGCGGCTTCCGCCATTCTGGCGGGAATCTCGGAACCCGCGCTGTACGGCGTGGCGGTGCGCCTGAAGCGACCGCTGATTGCCAGCCTGATCAGCGGCTTTATCTGCGGCGCGGTGGCCGGCATTGCCGGGCTCGCCAGCCACTCGATGGCGGCACCGGGACTATTTACCAGCGTCCAGTTTTTCGACCCGGCCAATCCGATGACCATCGTCTGGGTCTTTGGCGTCATGGCGCTGGCGGTAGTACTGTCGTTTGTCCTGACGCTGATGCTCGGCTTTGAAGATATTCCGCAAGAAGAAGCCGCCGCCGACGCCAGACAGCGCCAGGCCAGCACGCAAGCTTCTCACGCCTGAACACAATTTTGTTAACGAGGTAACGCATGGCGACATTTCCACAGGGATTTTTATGGGGCGGCGCACTGGCCGCCAACCAGTCCGAAGGGGCATATCTGGAGGGCGGCAAAGGGCTGACCACCGTCGATACCATTCCCCACGGCGCTCACCGTCTGCCGGTCAAGCTGGGGCTGGAGAAACGCTTTGAACTGCGCGACGACGAGTTCTACCCGAGCCACGAGGCGATCGATTTTTATCATCGTTATAAAGAAGATATCGCCCTGATGGCGGAGATGGGCTTTAGCGTCTTCCGCACCTCTATCGCCTGGAGCCGCCTGTTTCCCCGGGGGGATGAGCTGGAACCAAACCAGGAAGGGATCGCCTTTTATCGCTCTCTTTTCGAGGAGTGCAAAAAGCACCATATCGAGCCGCTGGTCACGCTATGCCATTTCGACGTACCGATGCATCTGGTGACCGAATACGGCTCCTGGCGCAATCGTCAAATGGTGGAGTTCTTCACCCGCTATGCCCGCACCTGTTTTGAAGCTTTTGATGGTCTTGTGAAATACTGGCTCACCTTCAATGAAATCAACATTATGCTGCATAGTCCGTACTCCGGCGCCGGGTTGGTGTTTGAAGAGGGGGAAAATCAGGAGCAGGTAAAATATCAGGCCGCGCATCATGAGCTGATCGCCAGCGCCTTAGCCAGCAAAATCGCCCACGAGGTGAACCCGCAAAATCAGGTTGGCTGTATGCTGGCGGGCGGCAATTTCTATCCTTACTCCTGTAAGCCGGAAGATGTGTGGATGGCGCTGGAAAAAGATCGCGAGAACCTGCTTTTTATCGATATCCAGGCACGCGGCGCGTATCCGGTATGGGCGGCGCGGGTATTCCGCGAGAAAGGGGTGACTATCGTCAAAGAAGCGGGTGATGATGAGATCCTGCGCCATACCGTCGATTTCGTCTCCTTCAGCTACTACGCTTCACGCTGCGCCTCGGCGGAGATGAATGCCGGTAACACCAACGCCGCCAATATCGTCAAGTCGCTGAAGAATCCGCATATTCAGGCCAGCGAATGGGGCTGGGGCATTGACCCGCTCGGCCTGCGCATCACCATGAATATGATGTATGACCGCTACCAGAAACCGCTGTTCCTGGTGGAAAACGGCCTCGGCGCGCGCGATGAGATTGACGCTAACGGCGAGATCAACGACGACTATCGTATCAGCTATCTGCGCGAACATATTAAAGCGATGGGCGACGCCATTGAGGACGGTATTCCGGTGATGGGCTATACCAGCTGGGGCTGCATCGACCTGGTTTCCGCCTCAACCGGCGAGATGAGCAAGCGCTACGGCTTTGTCTACGTCGACCGCGACGATGCCGGCCACGGCACGCTGGCGCGCAAACGGAAGAAATCGTTCTGGTGGTATAAGAAGGTGATTGCCAGCAACGGGGAAGATTTGGCGTAGAGTGCCCCGCAGACTGAGGGATGCTCAGCCTGGCAAACACCTGCAACACGGAAATTTTCCCGGCTCGCGCTGCGCTTAGCCGGGCTACAGGTTCATCAACGCCCGCGGACCGGTAGCCCGGACAGATGCGCAACATCGCCTCCGGGAATGGCAAACGCCAGGGTGACAAAAGTAGCCGAACCCCGGGTAAGGCGTTTACGTCATGACCCGGGAAAAAAGTAAACTTGCTCCCCCTGGCCGAACTCCCGGCTTGCGCTGCGCTTAGCCGGGCTACAGGTTCATCAACGCCCCCGGACCGGTAGCCCGGACAGATGCGCAGCATCGCCTCCGGGAATGGCAAACGCCAGGGTGACAAAAGTAGCCGAACCCCGGGTAAGGCGTTTACGTCATGACCCGGGAAAAAAGTAAACTTGCTCCCCTGACTGAACTCCAAGCTTGCGCTGCGCTTAGCCGGGGAACGCCGGCTCCTCTGCGGCTTCCAGCGCCGCAAAACCGCCCTGCCCCTGCCACCCATCAAGCCGCGCGTACACCGCTTCGACCGCGTCCTTAATCGGCTGGGTCATCGGGTAATAAAAGCCGACGATATCCGGCTGAATACCCAAGAAAATCACCTCGCCGACATCCTCTTTTAGCTGATCGATAAGATAGTTAAGCGGCATATTGTGGGTGGTCATCATAAACATTTCAGCGATATCGTCCGGGTCAACAATGCGGATATAGCCGGGGTTGAGCCCCATATCGGTGGCGTCGACGATCAGCAGGCGCTCGGGGCGCAGCTCGCGGATGGCGACAATATCGTTTTCCGGCGCGCTGCCGCCGTCGATCACCACCCAGTCGCCAACCGGATTGGCCGCGCACATCTCCGCCAGCAGCGGACCTGCGCCGTCGTCGCCCATCATGCTGTTACCGACACAGAGTAAAACGTCAGTCACGTAGTCTCCTCACCATCAGATAGATGGCGCTTTCCTGGTGAATATCATGCAGCATGCTGAGCAGGGTTTTACTCCACGCCTGCTGCTGGGGGGTTTGCGCGGACTGCGCTTTATCAAAAGCGTTAGCCAGCATCGTCACGTGATTGCTGTCGATAACGATCTCGCCATACTTCGGCACGCCTTCCATTTTGCGCCGCGCGGTGCTGCCCCCTTCGAGAGTGGCGATCCACTCCAGATACGCCTCCCATGGACAGCTTAACGCCGCTTCCAGGCAGTCGATGACGCCGAGGTGGTGGCCAATCGCCAGGCTGTAATAGACCACCTGCTGCGCCTGATCCGGCGTCGCGTCGTTCTCATCAATAAATTTACGGCTCAGCTGACTGAACACCACCGTCTCGCTCATCGGATACGCGCCCCCTCGACCACCTGATTCAGATGGGTGACGATTTCGGTGAGACGCGGATCTTTCTCCGCCTCCAGCCAGCGCACCACCTGGCTATCGCCCTGCGTCAGCAGGCGCATATAGTCGTCGGCAATCTGCCGGCCATAGCGGTAGCCCGCCAGACGACGCGCTTCGCGGTCGATACGCACGCGCAGCGGCTGTACCATATCCGGATGAAGGATCTCGGTTGGCTGTTCATCCTGTTCGCCCGGCAGACGGGCGTGGATTTTCTGCTCCAGCAGGCCCAGCGCCATCGCGAAGCCGTACAGCGTGGCGGCAGGTGTCGGTGGACAGCCCGGAATATAGACGTCGACCGGCACGATTTTGTCGGTACCGCCCCATACGCAGTACAGATCGTGGAAAATACCGCCACTGTTGCCGCAGGCGCCGTAAGAGATGCAGATTTTCGGATCCGGCGCCGATTGCCACGCGCGCAGCGCGGGAGAACGCATCGCCCGGGTCACCGCGCCGGTAAACAGCAGAATATCGGCGTGACGCGGCGACGGCACCACTTTAATCCCAAAGCGCTCGGCGTCGAACAGCGGCGACAGGGTGGCGAAAATCTCGATCTCGCAGCCATTGCAGCCGCCGCAGTCCACCCGATAGACGTAGGCGGAACGTTTGATTTTCTTCAGCAACGAAGCCTTCATGCTGGCGATAGACTCATCCACCGTCATCGGCAGCGGAATGCCGTTTTCATCGCGCGGGCCTAATAAATTGCTCATCAGCTGGCCTCCCTCATATGGCGAGTCAGTTCAATACGATCGGACGGCACCAGGCACTTCTGGCGTTTGCATTCCGGGCAGGTCTCAAAACTTTCGCGATGCAGCTCGGCGCGGGTATCACCGTTGTGCTTAAGCAGCGCAATGGCATAGTCGATCTCTTTTTGTACCGCGAAAGGCCGTTCGCACACCCGGCAGTGGCAAATGGCAAAACGCGACTGCTGGAGAAAATCCTCTTTCTTCCATACCGCCAGCTCGTACTCCTGAGAGAGCTTAATCGCCGCCGTCGGGCAGACCTCTTCGCAGCGTCCGCAGAAAATACAGCGCCCGAGGTTGAACTGCCACGCCAGCTGGTTAGTCGCCAGATCGGTCTCTACCGTCAGGGCGTTCGACGGACAGGCGTTAACACAGGCGGCGCAGCCGATGCACTGCTGCGGATTATGCTCCGGCTTGCCGCGGAAATTTTTATCCACCGGCATCGGCTCCAGCGGGTATGAGTGCGTCGCGGTGCCGGTCTTAATGACTTTTTTGATAAAGGTAAACATGGCGATTCCTTATTTCAGCGGCGAGTTTTTACGCTCGATGCTGTAGCGCTCCAGCTCTTTGTACGGCACCACTTTGCTCTTCTTCTTGCGCACATCGACCACCGTCATGCGGTCGGTACAGGAGTAGCAGGGGTCAAGGCTGCCGATGATCAGCGGCGCGTCGGAGACGGTATTGCCGCGCAGCATATAGCGCAGAGTCGGCCAGTTGGCGTAGGTCGCCGCCCGGCAGCGCCAGCGGTACAGCTTCTGGTTGTCGCCGGTCATGCTCCAGTGGATATCATCGCCGCGCGGCGCTTCCGAGAAGCCCAGCGCGAAGCGGTGCGGAATATAGGTGAAGCCCTCCACCATCAGCGGGCCGCCCGGCAGATTATCGAGGCCAAAGTCGATCATGTTTAGCGCGGTATAAACTTCGTTGATGCGCACCTTGAGGCGTGAAATCACGTCGCAGCCCTGCTCGCTGTGCACTTCCATCGGCAGCAGACCGTAACCAACGAACGGGTGATCGGCGCGAGTATCGCGGGCGTGGCCGCTGGCGCGCACCATCGGGCCGACGTTGCTGAAGTCGCGGGCGATTTCTGGATCCAGACGGCCAATACCGACGGTGCGCAGCTCCATATTCGGTGTGCTGAGCAGCATATCCACCAGCTCCTGCACGTCGCGGCGCATCTGCTGCGCCAGCTGGCGGGTCTGGATCATGTCCTCTTTCAGCAGGTCGCGACGGATGCCGCCAATCAGGTTCAGGCCGTAGGTTTTGCGCGCCCCGGTGAGAATTTCCGCCATCTTCATCGAGGTTTCGCGCACGCGGAAGAACTGCATAAAACCGGAGTCGAAGCCGGTAAAGTGGCAGGCGAGGCCGAGGTTCAGCAGGTGCGAGTGCAGGCGCTCCACCTCCAGCAGAATGGCGCGGATCATCTGCGCGCGTTCCGGCACTACGATGCCCATCGCATTCTCCACCGAAGTGGTGTAGGCGGTGCTGTGGGCGAAGCCGCAGATACCGCACACGCGGTCCGACAGGAAGGTCACCTCGTTGTAGCCCATCCGGGTTTCCGCCAGCTTTTCCATCCCGCGATGGACGTAGAACAGGCGGTAGTCGGCGTCGATAATATTTTCGCCGTCAACAAACAGGCGGAAGTGGCCCGGTTCATCGGAGGTGACGTGCAGCGGGCCAATCGGCACCACGTTGTTTTTCTTGCTGCCCAGCTCGTTGATAAACTCGTAGGTTTCCGCGTCGGTAGTCGGCGCCGGGCGCTGGCGGTAGTCCATGCTGTCTTTACGCAGCGGATAGAGTTCATCCGGCCAGTCGTCCGGCAGCACCAGCCGGCGCTCGTCCGGCAGGCCAACCGGCACGAGACCGTACATATCGCGCACTTCGCGCTCGCCCCACACCGCCGCCGGCACGCGTGGCGTCACCGACGGATATTCCGGTTTATTGGCGTCCACCTCCACGCGCACGGTTACCCAGCATTTGGTGCCCTGCTCCATCGACAGCACGTAGTAGACGGCGTAGTGGCCATTCAGTTTACGTTCGTCGTTGCCAAACAGCACCGACAGCCAGCCGCCCTGCTTGTAGTACAGGAACTCGACCACTTCCGGCAGATAGTTGACCTTCACCGTAACCGTCAACTGATCTTTGGTCTGCCAGGCTTCATCCAGCACCACGCCCGGAAAGGCCTGATGCAGCGCGGCGAGATAGTGTTGACCGATTTTTTCTTCAGACATGCTCAAACTCTCTTAAATCACGCCACCAGCAAGGAGACGAAGGCTAAAAAGGCAAAACCAAACCCGGCCCAGGTGACGCGGGAGGTGGCGCAAAAGCGCAGACGCGCCATGCTGTTTTCGAACAGCGCGATAATCAGTACTCCCGCCACCAGCTTGACGACGGCGACCACCAGCGCCAGCAGCAGACCAACAGCGCTAAAGCTGGTCATCTGTCCCCACGGGATAAATACGCCGACGAACATTTGCAGGACCACCAGCTGCTTGAGGCTGATGCCCCACTTCAGCACGCCGAAGCCGCTACCGCTGTATTCCGAGAGCAGGCCTTCCTGCAGCTCCTGCTCCGCTTCCGCCAGGTCGAACGGCAGCTTGCCCATTTCGATAAAGGTGGCGAAAGCGCAGGCGCACAGCGCCAGAATCAGCGGGAGAGTGCGGGCGGCAGGCCAGTGATAAATGGTGTCGGTTATATTGCTGATATGAGTGGATCCGGCGACCTGCGCCGCGACCCACAGGCCAAGCAGCAGGATCGGCTCCACCAGCACGCCGAGCATCGCTTCGCGGCTTGCCCCGATAGCGGTAAACGGGCTGCCGGTATCGAGGCCGGAGATAGCGAAGAAGAAACGGGCGATAGCGAACAGGTAGATCAGGGTAATCAGGTCGCCCAGCCCCGCCATCGGCGAATCAACGGTCACCACCGGCAGCGCGGTAGCGATGGTCAGCATCACGCCGACCATCACGTACGGCGTCAGGCGGAAGACCCAGCCGGAGGCATCCGGGCCAACGCTCTGGCGCCCCAGTAGTTTCAGGATATCCCGGTACTCCTGCAGTACGCCCGGGCCGCGGCGATTATGCAGACGCGCGCGGGCGACGCGGGTCACCCCGGACAACAGCGGCGCGGCGGCGAACAGCACCAGCGCCTGCAACAATGCAATTAATACGCTCATTCTCAGGCTCCTCGGGAAATCACAATCACCACCAGTACCGCCAGCTCCACCAGCGCCACGCCGCGAAACAGCGCGGGCGCGGAAGCGTTCTGCCAGCCGGGGATCAGGCGTACCGGGTTTAGCCAGTGGCGCAGCTTCAGGATCGGCGCAAAAGCCTCTTTCACCGGCATGGCGAAACCGTGGGCGGTCACCACCATGGATTTTTCATGGTCGTAGCCGCAGACCCAGGCCGCGCCGCGCGAGCGCGCCGGCAGGCGGTCGCCCTTGAAGAAGATCATCAGCAGCAGCGGCAGCAGCGGGCAGGCAATCAGCAGAATGGCGATCAGCGGCTGGGAGACCACGCTGGAGACCTCCGTCTGCACCGGAAACGCCCCGCTCACCAGCGGCAGCAGCCACGGTGCCGCCACGCCGCCGATAACGCAGCACGCGGCGGCCAACACCACGCTAAAGGTCATCAGCCCCGGCGCGCAGGTGGCGTTTTCCGCCTCTTTGCTGCGCGGCGCGCCGAGGAAAGTGACGCCGTAGACTTTCGCCATACACATCACCGCCAGCGCCCCAGTAATCGCCAGGCCCACCGCCAGCAGCGGCCCAAGCAGGCGGCCAACAAACGCGTCGCTGGTGCTCAACTTAAAGAAGGATTGATAGATAACCCACTCCCCGGCAAAGCCGTTCAGCGGCGGCAGCGCGGCCATCGCCATCAGGCCAACCAGCATAGAGAGCGAAATCAGCGGCATTTTTTTACCAATACCGCCGAGCTTTTCAATATCGCGATGGCCGGTGCGGAACCACACTGCCCCCGCGCCAAGGAACAGCGTGGTTTTGAACAGGCTATGGTTGATCAGGTGATACATGCCGCCGATAAACCCCAGCACCATCAGGGTTGGGTTATGGGTCGCCACGCCGGTGACGAATGCCCCGAGGCCGAGCAGGATAATGCCGATGTTTTCCAGAGTGTGGTAAGCCAGCAGGCGCTGAATATTGTGCTCCATCAGGGCGTACAGCCCGCCGATAAAGGCGGTAATCATTCCCAGCACCAGCAGCATCACGCCCCACCACAGCGGCGGCACGCTACCGGCCAGCGAGACGGTCAGGATGCCGTACAGGCCGACCTTCATCACCACCGTTGAGAACAGCGCGGCGGCCGGGGCGCTGGCGCCGGCGTGGGCCTGCGGCGCCCAGCCGTGCAGCGGGATCACCCCGGCCAGCAGCGCGAAGCCGATCAGGCCCGGCAGCCACAGCAGCGCGTTTTGCGGTGCCGCCACCACCAGCTGAGTAATCTGCCCCAGCTCAAGGGTGCCGTAGGTCGACCAGACCAGCCAGCAGCTCCACGCCATCAGCAGCGTACCGAGGCGTCCCAGCGCAAACCACAGCTTGCCGGACTGCGCGCAGCCGGTAAGAAACGCAGCGCAAAGGGCCATGATTTCCGCCATCACCACCAGCGCGCCGAAGTTCGTCACCACCACGGCGCAGACGGCGGCGGCCAGCAGGAGATTTACCAGCAGACCGTTGGCTTTAACCTGCGGATGACGATGCCAGGCGATATTGAACAGCGATATCGGCAGCGCCGACAGGCCGATGGCCAGCAGCCACAGCGCGTTCACGCCGCCAACCCGCATTGTGAGATGCAGCATCTGCAGCATGCCGCCGTTCAGACGCTCAGGCATCAGCAGCGTCGTGGCGCCCGCCAGCACCAGCATCACGCTGGCGACCGCGCCGCCAATTCCGGCAATCGCCCCGCTCAGCGGTTTGCGCAGGGCGAACAAAAACGCCAGCACCGCGCTGGCGGCGTACCAGGCCACCGCCTGATTCACTAATGCAACCACGCTCATTTCACGCCTCCTTGTTGCGCCTGAAACAGCGACAAATCGCCGAGGTCGGTAGTAAAGGTCAGTTCACGTTTACGCTTGCTGGCCTGGGCCATATCGCGGATATCCACCAGCAGCAGCGCTTTGGTCGGACAGGTACGCACGCAGGCCGGGCCCTGCTCGTCGAAGTAGCACAGGTCGCATTTGACGGCGATGGCGCGCACGCCCGGCACCCAGTCGAGCAGCGAGCTGACGCGGGCCGGAGCCGGCGGCGCGGCGGGCGCCAGCGGCGTATTGGCGTTAGCCGGAATATCCAGCGGACGGCTGCCGGAAAACTCAATGGCGCCGAACGGACAGGCGATGCCGCACAGCTTGCAGCTTACGCACAGGCTCTCATTGAGCTGCACCGCGCCATCGACGCGATTAATGGCGTTAACCGGGCAAACGGTGGCGCAGGGGGCGTCTTCACAGTGGTGGCACATCTGCGGCGCGGATTCTTTTTCATTACGCATCAGCCGCAGCCGGGGCATGGCCTGCAGGCCCTGCTGGCGGTGAGTCTCAGCGCAGGCGGCCTCGCAGGTGCGACAGCCAATACAGACGGTGGAGTCAGCTATTACAAAACGGTTCACCGGGTCATCCTCAGGTGAAAGTCATTTTTGACGAAAACAGGTTGCGCAGGTGTCAGCTTCGACACTTGTCGACACCTGACGATTAACGGGCCAGCGTCAGGTGGCTTAAATCCACCTGCTGGTCTTTTTCCATCGCCTCGTAGAGACGGTCGTAAACGCTGGCGATAGTCGCCAGGTAGTGCTCGAGCACCTGCTCGCGGGAGCGATTGCTGATCCGGCCATCAATGATGCCGTCTGAGCCCAGCGTAGCCTGCGCTATCAGGCGTTTATCATCACCGTCTTTGGTTTCCACGTAATACTCGATGGTATGGCTGTTAAAGCCTTCCGCCAGCGCCACGTAAACCTGAAAGTGGCCAAACAGTACGAAGCACAGCTCTTTATCCGGCGCGCAGCTCATGGCGTGATGCAGACGCGCCTTCGACAGGGTTATTCCCTGTACCAGCGAATTGCAGTAGGTGTGCCACTGCTCCTGATGCTGGCGGTGACGATCGGCGATGTAGTCCGCCTTTTCACTTAATTCCCAAATAGTCATCCCGGATCCCCCGTTGTATGAGATGCACCGGTTAAGCACTTTTCATGCCAAAAATTAATTTATTGATTTTTAAGTAAATTATTAAATTCGCAATGCAAGAAAGACATGTCGATGACGATGTCTGAAGCGTGTCATCGACATTCTGGCGTCATTGCCCAGGGACCTGGCATCGTTATTGCATTAATGGGCCATTGCGATACGGAGGCACCATGCACGAAATCACCCTTAGCCAGCGGGCGCTGGAAATTATTGAACAGCAGGCTCAGCAGGCCGGCGCGCACCGGGTCACCGGCGTGTGGCTAAAGGTCGGGGCGTTTTCCTGCGTGGAAGCCAGCGCGCTGACCTTCTGCTTTGAACTGGTGTGTCGCGGCACCCTGGCGGAAGGCTGCGCGTTGTATATCGCCGAGCAACAGGCCGAATGCTGGTGTGAACGCTGTCAGCAGTATGTGCATCTTGTCTCTCAGCACGTCCGCCGCTGCCCGCACTGTGATAACGACCAGTTGCAGATCGTGGCGGATGATGGCTTACAGATTCAGCGTTTAGAATTGGAGTAAAAGATTATGTGTACAACCTGCGGCTGCGGTGAAGGCAACCTCTATATAGAAGGCGACGAGCATAACCCGCACTCGGCGTTTCGCAGCGCCCCCTTCGCGCCCGCCCCGCGCCAGACGATGAACATTACCGGCGTCAAAACCGATAACTTCTCCCCCACCCGCTCGGAAACTGGCGACCTGCACTACGGTCACGGTGAGGCGGGTACCCACGCGCCGGGCCAGAGCCAGCGACGAATGCTGGAAGTGGAAATCGACGTGCTGGATAAAAACAACCGCCTGGCCGCCCGCAACCGCGCGCGCTTCGCCGCTAAAAACCAGCTGGTGCTGAATCTGGTCTCCAGCCCAGGATCCGGCAAAACCACCTTATTGACGGAAACCCTGCTGCGGCTGAAAGAGAAAACCGCCTGCGCGGTCATTGAAGGCGATCAGCAAACGGTGAACGACGCCGCGCGCATCCGCGCCACCGGTACCCCGGCGATTCAGGTCAATACCGGGAAAGGCTGCCATCTCGACGCGCAGATGATCGCCGACGCCGCTCCGCGCCTGCCGCTGGCGGACCACGGGCTCCTGTTTATCGAAAATGTCGGCAACCTGGTGTGCCCGGCGAGCTTTGACCTCGGCGAACGCCATAAAGTGGCGGTGCTGTCGGTGACCGAGGGGGAAGATAAACCGCTGAAGTATCCGCATATGTTTGCCGCCGCCAGCCTGATGCTGCTTAACAAGGTCGACCTGCTGCCGTATCTCAACTTTGATGTAGAGAAGTGTCTGGCCTGCGCGCGGGAGGTGAACCCGGATATTGACATCATCCTACTCTCCGCTACCAGCGGCGAAGGCATGGACCAGTGGCTTGACTGGCTGGAGACACAACGATGTGCATAGGCATTCCGGGGCAAATCTGCGCCATTGACGGCAATCTGGCGAAGGTCGAAGTGTGCGGCATTCAGCGCGAAGTCGACCTGACGCTGGTGGGTGCGGTCGACGAGCGCGGCCAGCCGCGCATCGGCCAGTGGGTGCTGGTGCACGTCGGTTTCGCCATGAGCGTGATTAACGAAGCGGAAGCGCGCGACACCCTTGAAGCGCTGCAAAATATGTTTGAAGTCGAGCCGGACGTCGGCGCGCTGCTGTACGGCGAGGAGCGATAGATGCGTTTTGTTGATGAATACCGCGCTCCTGAGCAGGTGATGCAGCTGGTGGAACATCTCCGGCAGCGCGCCCACCTGCTGCCGCATACCGCCCAGCGTCCGCTGCGCATTATGGAAGTGTGCGGCGGCCATACTCACGCCATTTTTAAATTTGGCCTCGACCAGCTGCTGCCGGAAAATATCGAGTTTATTCACGGCCCCGGCTGCCCGGTGTGCGTCCTGCCAATGGGGCGTATCGACGCCTGTATCGATATCGCCAGCCGTCCGGGCGTGATTTTCTGCACCTTTGGCGACGCTATGCGCGTGCCGGGAAAAAACGGTTCGCTGCTGCAGGCAAAATCGCGCGGCGCCGACGTCCGCATCGTTTATTCGCCGATGGACGCCCTGAAGCTGGCGCAGCAGCACCCCGAGCGTGAAGTGGTGTTCTTCGGCCTCGGCTTTGAAACCACCATGCCCGCCACCGCCCTGACCCTGCGTCAGGCCCGCGAGCGCGGCGTCGAGAACTTTTACTTTTTCTGCCAGCACATCACCCTGCTGCCGACCCTGCGCAGCCTGCTCGACCAGCCGGATAACGGCATCGATGCTTTTCTCGCCCCCGGTCACGTCAGCATGGTTATCGGTACCGACGCCTACGGATTTATCGCCAGCGACTACCAGCGCCCTTTAGTGGTGGCCGGATTCGAACCGCTTGATCTACTGCAAGGCGCGGTGATGCTGGTTGAGCAGACAATAGCGCGCCGTAGCGACGTGGAGAACCAGTATCGTCGGGTGGTGCCCGATGAAGGCAACCCGCTGGCGCAGTCGGCCATCGCCGACGTTTTCTGCCTTAGCGGCGATAGCGAGTGGCGCGGTCTGGGAGTAATTAACGACTCCGGCGTGCATCTGACGCCCGCCTATCAGCGTTTCGACGCTGAAGCGCATTTTCGCCCGGCACCGCAGCGCGTTTGCGACGACCCACGCGCCCGCTGCGGCGAAGTGCTGACCGGCCGCTGTAAACCGCACCAGTGCCCGCTGTTCGGCAACACCTGCAACCCGCAAAGCGCGTTCGGCGCGCTGATGGTCTCATCGGAAGGCGCCTGCGCCGCCTGGTATCAATATCGCAGTCAGGAAATCGAAGCATGAAAAGCGTTCAGTTAGCTCACGGTAGCGGCGGTCAGGCGATGCAGCAGCTGATCGGCGATCTGTTTATGCAGGCTTTCGCCAATCCCTGGCTGGCGGAACAGGAGGATCAGGCACGTCTCGATCTCGCCGATCTTATGGCCCAGGGCGATCGCCTGGCTTTTTCCACCGACAGCTATGTTATCGATCCGCTGTTTTTCCCCGGCGGCAATATCGGCAAGCTGGCGGTTTGCGGTACCGCCAACGATGTGGCGGTAAGCGGCGCGATCCCGCACTACCTCTCCTGCGGGTTTATTCTCGAAGAGGGGCTGGAGATGGCCACTCTCGAAGCGGTGGTCAACAGCATGGCGCAGACCGCGCGGGAAGCCGGTATCGCCATTGTCACCGGTGATACCAAAGTGGTGCCGCGCGGGGCGGCGGATAAGCTGTTTATTAATACCGCCGGGATCGGCGTAATCCCCACCGGCATTCGCTGGGGCGCGCAGCGGATTAGCGCGGGCGACGTGCTGCTGGTCAGCGGCACGCTTGGCGACCACGGGGCGACGATCCTCAACCTGCGCGAGCAGATGGGGCTGGACGGCGCGTTGTCCAGCGACTGCGCGGTGCTGACGCCCTTAATTCAGATGCTGCGCGGCGTTGCTGGCGTGAAAGCGCTACGCGATGCCACCCGCGGCGGCGTTAACGCGGTGGCCCATGAGTTCGCCGCCGCCAGCGGCTGCGGAATAGAGCTGCATGAACAAAAGCTGCCGGTTAACGATACCGTACGCGGGGTGTGCGAGCTGCTTGGCCTGGACGCGCTTAATTTTGCCAACGAGGGTAAGTTGTTGATCGCCGTTGCTCGCGAGGCGGCGGAAAGCGTGCTTGCGCATTTACGCTCTCATCCGTTAGGCCGCGATGCGGCGATAATCGGCGACGTTGTGGAACGCAAAGGCGTGCGCTCTATTGGTCTGTACGGCGTCAAACGTACGCTGGACCTTCCGCACGCCGAGCCGCTGCCGAGAATTTGTTAACGGTGCGGGATCCCGGATTGCGGCTAACGCCTTATCCGGGCTACAAAACTGCGCACACCTGTAGCCCGGCTAAGCGCAGCGCGAGCCGGGAAAGCGCCAGGACGACAGCATCATTATCCAGCCCAAACCAGCGGGCACCCAGGGATGGGCTAATGGCGGTCACAACCGCTTTATTTACAGACTATTATTTGTGTCATCACTTTCTTCTGCGCCGTTTTGCGGCGCTTTTGGACTTAAGCAATGTCGTATACACCGATGGGCGATTTTGGGCAGCAGGGTCTGTTCGATATCACCCGTATTTTATTACAGCAGCCGGACCTGGCCGCGCTCAGTGAGACGCTGACCCGCCTGGTGCAGCAGTCCGCGCTTGCCGACCGGGCGGCGATTATTCTGTGGCATTCCGGTAACCACCGCGCGACCAGGTACGCCTGCGACGACGAGGGGCATCCGGGCGGCTATGAAGATGAAACCGTGCTCGCCAACGGCCCGGTGCGACGCCTGCTGTCGCGACCGGATGCGCTGCATTGCGATAGCGCCACCTTTGCCGAAACCTGGCCGCAGCTCGCCAGAAGCGGGCTCTATGCGGAATTTGGCTATTACTGCCTGCTGCCGCTGGCGGCGGAGGGCCGTATCTTTGGCGGCTGCGAATTTATTCGTGATGACCATCGCCCATGGAGCGAAAAAGAGTACCAGCGGCTGCACACCTTTACGCAAATCGTCGCCGTAGTGACCGAGCAGATCCAGAGCCGGGTCAGCAATAACGTCGACTACGATCTGCTGTGCCACGAGCGCGATAACTTCCGTATCCTGGTGGCGATCACCAACGCGGTGCTCTCGCGGCTGGATATTGACGAGCTGGTCAGCGAAGTGGCCAAAGAGATCCACCGCTACTTCCGTATCGACGCCATTAGCGTGGTACTGCGCAGCAACCGCAAAGGCAAACTCAATATCTACTCCACCCACTATCTCGACGCCAGCCACCCGGTGCACGACCAGAGCGAAGTGGACGAAGCCGGTACCCTGACCGAGCGGGTATTCAAAAGCAAAGAGATGCTGCTGCTCAACCTCCACGAGCACGACCCGCTGGCGCCGTACGAAAAAATGCTTTTCGAGATGTGGGATAACAAAATTCAGACCCTGTGCCTGCTGCCGTTAATGTCCGGCGATACCCTGCTTGGGGTACTGAAGCTGGCGCAGTGCGATGAAAAAGTGTTTACCACCACCAACCTCAAGCTGCTGCGGCAAATCGCCGAACGCGTGTCGATCGCCATCGATAACGCCCTCGCCTATCGCGAAATTCAGCGCCTTAAAGAGCGGCTGGTGGATGAAAACCTGGCGCTCACCGAACAACTCAATAACGTCGAAAACGAGTTTGGCGAAATCATTGGCCGCAGCGAGGCCATGAATAGCGTGCTCAAGCAGGTGGAAATGGTGGCGCAGAGCGACAGCACGGTGCTGATCCTCGGTGAAACCGGCACCGGTAAGGAGCTGATTGCCCGCGCTATTCATAACCTGAGCGGCCGCAATAGCCGCCGGATGGTCAAAATGAACTGCGCGGCGATGCCCGCCGGGCTGCTGGAAAGCGACCTGTTTGGTCACGAGCGCGGGGCGTTTACCGGCGCCAGCGCCCAGCGTATCGGCCGTTTCGAACTGGCGGACAAAAGCTCGCTGTTCCTTGATGAAGTGGGCGATATGCCGGTGGAGCTGCAGCCTAAACTACTGCGCGTCCTGCAGGAGCAGGAGTTCGAGCGTCTCGGCAGCAATAAGCTGATTCATACCGATGTACGCCTGATCGCCGCGACCAACCGCGACCTTAAGCAAATGGTTACCGATCGCGAATTTCGCAGCGATCTCTACTACCGGCTGAACGTCTTCCCTATCCACCTGCCGCCGCTGCGCGAGCGTCCGGACGATATTCCGCTACTGGTGAAAGCCTTCACCTTTAAAATCGCCCGCCGCCTCGGACGCAATATCGACAGCATTCCGGCCGAGACGCTGCGGCTTCTCAGCCGCATGGAGTGGCCGGGCAACGTGCGTGAACTGGAAAACGTCATTGAACGGGCGGTGCTGCTGACCCGCGGCAGCGTGCTGCAGCTCTCCCTGCCGGAAATGAGTATCCAGCAGGAGCCACAGGCGGCGGAAGTGCTGCCGGAAGAGGGCGAAGACGAGTATCAGCTCATTGTCCGGGTACTGAAAGAGAGTAACGGCGTAGTCGCCGGACCAAAGGGCGCGGCCCAGCGCCTGGGATTAAAGCGCACAACGCTGCTGTCGCGAATGAAACGGCTCGGTATTAATAAAGACCAGCTGGTGTAGCCCCACCGTTTCCGCCAGCAGGTTAGCCTCGCTGGCGAAAGCGCAAAAGTAGCGCCAATCATTCCCCGGCTCGCGCGGCTACCATAGGGTGGTGAATCCCTAGCCCCGGTAAGGCGTCAGCCGCCGCCGGGGAGATAACTAAAGTCACGTGGAATGGGGCTTCCCGGAGGCGATGCAGCGCATCTGTCCGGGCTACAAGTGCGTGCGGTTTGGTAGCCCGGAAAGGCGCGTCAAGCGCCGCCTCCGGGGGATTTTGCAGAGCTATTTATCAGAACTGAAGCCGTTGCTGGTCGCCAGCCCGGCAAACCACAGCGCGTTGCGTTTTATCTGCCGCTCGCCGGTTTGCAGGTCGAGCCGCCAGAAGCCGTAGCGGCGCTTGAACGAATTAATCCACGACCAATTATCGATAAAAGTCCACTGATGCACGCCAAAGCAGTTGGCGCCGTCGGCAATGGCGCGATGCAGCTGCACCAGGTGCTCTTCCATCAGGCCAATGCGGAACGAATCATCAATGACCCCGTCCTCGCCCGGCTCACCTTCCGACTCAATATCCATCGCGATACCGATTTCCGCGAGGAACCACTTTATATTGCCGTAGTTATCGCGAATGTTGGCGGCAATGTCATAAATCGCCTGCGGCAGAATTTCATTATTATCGCGATAAGGATTAAAGCGCCCTTCTGGATTCACGTAGTTTTCGAAATAAAACTCCGGCGTGAAATAGTCCAGCGTATAGTCGCTTTCGCGCGCCTTCACCCGCCGCGGAACGTAATAGTTAACGCCGAGAAAATCGACGCGCGATCCGGTGATCAGCTCCACGTCGGCTTTTGTCACCTCCGGCAGGCAATCGTGCGCGGCCAGAATTTCGCACAGCTCTTTTGGAAACTGATGCTTCACCAACGGATCGAGGAAACTGCGGTTGAAAAACAGATCCGCATACCACGCCGCTTTTTTATCCTCCGCGCTGTCGTTGCGGGTATATGAGGGCGTCAGGTTCAGCACCACGCCAATCTCGCTTTCCAGCGCCAGCGCGCGAAACTCGCGCACCGCCTTGGCGTGGGCCAGCATAATGTTGAACGCCACCTGCGCCGCCAGCCTGCCGTCTTTCTTGCAGGGGTAGTGGAAGTCGTACAGATAGCCGCCTTCAACCGGCACAATCGGCTCGTTGAAGGTGATCCAGTATTTCACTTTGTGACCAAACAGCTCGAAGGCGGTGCGGGCAAAACGCGCGAAGAGATCCGTCACGTGCGCCGACTCAAAGCCGCCGTACTGCTTTTGCAGCGCTTCCGGCATGTCAAAGTGATAGAGGTTGATCATCGGCTCAATGCCGTTTTCAATCATCTCATCCAGGTAGGCATGATAAAAACGCACCGCGTCCGCATTGGGCGCGCCGGTTTCGAAGTCGTCAATCAGCCGCGACCACTGGATCGAGGTGCGAAAAGAGTTGAACCCGGTCCGCTTCATTAACGCCACGTCCTGCGGATATTGATGGTAAGTGTCGCAGACGGTTTGCGGCCCAATCTGCTGATAAAAACGTTCCGGCTGTTCGGCAAACCAGCTGTCCCAAATAGAACGGTGCGGCTTATTGCTTATGCCCTCCGTTTGCGGACCTGATGCCGCCGCGCCCCAAAAAAAGCCTTCCGGAAACTGATACCGGGTCATAACGCCTCCTGTAAGTTAAAAAAGGCCGCGCCCAACGGGCGCAGCCAATAAGCACTACTCAGCAACCACTTCAATCGATTTGATAAACATATAGCCCCAGTCACCGGCGAATTTGCCAAAATCGATGCGGTTATCGCCGGCTTTCAGCTCGACCGGCACCAGCAGCTGCTGGCCCTGTTCATCGGTCTGCGGGAATTCAACCGCTATCGGCGCGCCGCCGTTGACGATAAACGAGTTTTTCTTACCGCCCCATTTGCCGCTGAACGTTACCCGCAGCTGGTACTTGCCGGCCCACGGTGCGGCAACCTGCCAGCTCACCTTATCGCCATCGTTGGCAAACGGTCCGAGAAACCCGTCGTCGTCAATCGCCAGCGCGTCTTTCTCGCTTTTCGCCGCCTCAACCTTACCCTCGCTAACGTTTAATACCCTCCCGGCAAAACGGCAGTAATCGGCGGGCGCTTTACCGACGGCCTCCGTCACCGTGACCTTAACGGTTTTGCTGCTCTTGAGCAGGCCGTCATCGACGCTGAAGGTCAGCGCATATTCACCTGGCGCGCTAAACCAGGCGCGGGTTTCGGCTTTATCCGCCGCGCAGAAATGGGCCTGTGCGCTGCCGCCGTTGCTCCAGCTAACCTTTACGTCGCGGTCCGGGAGCCCATCATCGCGCCAGCTCGCGCTCAGCTGCACGCCCTGGTCCTGGCTGGTAGTGAGCGTCTGCGCCAGCGTGATTACCGGCGCCTGATTCTCCTGGTTGTGCTTCACGCTAATCACGTTTGAAGGCGCTGAACTGCCGCTCTCGTTCTTAGCGATGACGCGGTAATAGTACGTATTCCCCAGCCGCAGACTGCGATAGTCATCGCGGAACAGATCCATCGTCTGCGGGTTCCACTCGTTAACGCCGTCGGAAATATCGCGCCCTACCACCTTCCACGGCCCGGTTGCCGAATCTGAGCGCTCAACATCATAGGCGCGCCCCACCGCGGCCCCCAGCCAGTTGATAGCAAACGGTGAATCCGTCGCCCGCAGCTTCGGCGCATCCGGCTTCGGCAGCGGCGGTGCTTTCTCCTGCCCGTTCATCTGCGCCGCGGCGGTCCTGACCAGATCGACCACTTCCATCTCCTGATTGGCCTTGCCTTCTACCGGAAAGCCCGGCAGGTGATAGCTATAGTGGCCGGTAGACTCTTTATGCCAGTAGAAACCACCGTCGTGGCGATGACCGCGGAAGCCCCAAATCAAGCCGCCCGCCGCCTGCGCGCCGTTGACTTCGCTATGGACGATCGACTGCATAATGGCGTTGAGCTGCTGCGCGTCCAGCAGGCCGAATTCGCCCACCATATAAACTTTCTTACCCGCGGCCGCCGTCAAATCTTTCTTCACCTGATCGGGATGGTTGTTATCGGCATTGGTGTAATAGTGGTTGCTGACGATATCGACATTCGGGTCATCAAGGGCGAACTCGTTAATTTTCTTGTAAGTGCCATCAATCACCAGCTGATGCGGCGCCCACTTTTTGATCCACGCGGCGGTCTGCCGGAGGAAATCCGCGTTAGTGTCTTCCAGCTCGTTGCCGGTCTCCCAGGCCATAATCGCTTTTTCGTCATAGTAAGGGCGGCCGGTCACGCTGTTAGTTCGAGTGATGACCTGACGAATCACGTCCAGATAGGCCTTAAACGTTTTGCTGTCGGTGCGATAAAAATCCTCCGGCTTTTCGTGGTAGAACGCCGCCAGCTGTTCGCGACCGCCCCACCACCACCAGTGATCGATAAACGGCAGAATCAGGCGCAGCCCCTGCTTATCCGCCTCGGCGATCATATTGTCGTAAATCTGCATCGCCTTTTCGTTCAGGCGCGGCATGCCGTCGGCGGTTTGCGGAGCCAGAATATGGGTTTCGCGACCGCAGGCCTCGTCAAATTCCTGCTGCACCGAAAGTACGTATACCCGCTGCGCTTTGGCGCCGGTTTGCACCTGCGCCTTAATCCAGTTTTCCTGCTCGTCCGCCGTCGGCCAGCGGAAGTACTGCCCCCAGCCGCGCGAGTCGGCCTTGCAGGTCCCGCGAGCATCGTCCTCAATGCGGTGCAGCTCCGGCGCGTGGATCCCCGCGAAGCGGAAAACCTTATCGCCATCTTTTAACGTCGCGCCGTCACGGGTAATAAAGTGTTCAAAATGCGACTGCTCTGCGGCCATCGCTCCGGCGCTTCCCAGCGCCGAAAGCAGCGCCACAAGCATCAGTTTTTTCACCGGCTTAATCATCGTTATCTCTCCTTAGAACCAGACTTCGGCCTGCACGCCAAAGTTCAGCGTGTCGGTATCGCCGCTGCGCGAATAACCGCCAGCGGAAATCGTATTGGTGCTCCAGTTGTAGTTGCCGTCCAGCGCGTCGGATACCCCTTTATCCCACTTCGCGTAAGTCACGAAGAAGCGCAGCTGCGGGCGAGTCCAGAAGCCGGAGTCAAAGGTCAGGGTCGGCGCGACGGTCACTTTGGTCAACCCGCCTTTGCCTTTACCGTCCACGCCTTTGTAGTTTTTATCGTCGAGATATTCGTAGCCCAGCTCGTACTGCATGGCGAAGTTTTTGGTGATCTGCTGGTACGGGCGGATCCCGGCCACCCAGCTGGTACGCCCCCAGCCGTTGGCGTCTTCCGTCCACCAGCGGTAATTTTTGTCTTTCTGATAGTAGGCAAACGTGGAGATTTCCCAGTCGCCCAGCGAGGCCATATTGTCCAGCACCACGCGCCAGGACTGCGTATCGTCGAGGTTAGCCCAACCCCAGCCGTTTTTGCCCAGCGAATCTCCCGCCGCCAGGCCGCGTCCGTACTGGAAAACCACGCGGGAATAGCCGCCGGTCAGGCCGTAAAAACCGTCAAAGTTATAAACGCCGGTCACGCCGTAGCCTTTTTCCGCCGAGGTCGGATGATTCTCGTTGCGGTTCATATGGTGACCAATCAGTTCAAGATCGAAGCCGGTCCCGCCGATCTTTTTCAGCCACAGGTTGAGCGAGTAGTCATCCGGATAGCCCTGATCGCCTTTGTCGACCGGGTAGGCTTTGGTTTCGTCCGTCGGCGAGAAGGCGTAAACCCCGGCATCAAAGCGCGCAAAGCCGAGATCCATGTTGTCAAAGCCGCCGCCGGTACCGTTGTACTGAATGTACTCCCAGTCGAACTGGTGGCTGGAGGTGTTGGAGCTGCTGTAGCGCTTACCGGCCCAGAAGGTCATTTCCGGCGCGAAGTCGAGGTTTGATAGTTCGGCGAAACCTTCGCGGAACTGCACATCGTGTCCGTCATCATCCTGACAGTTCCAGTCGGAGGTACATTTCGACTGGTGGGTGATGTTGGCCTGGACTTTTGCCACCACGCCGCTGTCCGACGTGAGGGTCACCGTTGGGATCAGTTCAATTTTGGTATCTTCTTCGTTGCCCAGACGCCATTTTCCGTCGGGCATCAGGCCTACGGAGTCGGCGCGGTTGCCGTCGGAATTGGCGAGGATCCCGGAACGGATATAGCCATGCAGCATAAAATCGTACTTCGGATCGGCGCTGGCGCAGTCGCTCATCACCACAAGGGCCAGTAAAGACAGAGGTATTGAATGATTTAGCCTGATCATTTTTTTTCCTTGGTTATTTTTTATTAACACTGCCTGAGAACGGGAGGAAATTTACGGATCTAAATTGGAAATGTACATCCACAAATGGAAAGCGCTTTCCGTAATTGCCGGATGAGTTCACAAATTTCAAAATAGCGGGCGAATATTCGTGAGGTACGTCACATAATTCAGCGGAAATAAAAAAGCCCGCGCGCGGCGGGCTGATACAGGGGGAGAAAACTTAGCGTTCTGCGTCGGCGAGCTGGCGTTCGTAGACTTTAAAGAACGGTCGATAGAGCATCCATGCGTTAAAGATGGCGAACAGGCACATGCATAAATTCTTCCAGCTGCCGTTGGCTGACCATGCCGCGCCGAGCGGCGCCGGCATCGACCACGGCAGCATCGCCACCGCCCGATCGAGAATCCCCAGCTGGGTTAAATACCATGCGATACAGGCATTTATCAGCGGTACAAAAATAAACGGCAGCAGAAAAACCGGGTTCATGATAATCGGAAAACCAAACAATATCGGCTCATTGATATTAAAAAGCGAAGGTAGCAGACCAATTTTGCCCACACTTTTTAGCTGCCGCGAACGGCTGCGCATCGCCATAAAAACCAGCGGCAGAGTGGAGCCGATACCGCCGATCAGCAGATAAAAATCCCAGAATCCCTGCAGGTAAATATGCGGCAGCATAGCGGAACCGGCGGCCAGCGCCTGCTGGTTTTCAAACAGATAGGTCATCCAGAACGGGTTCATAATCCCGGTAATGATCAGCGCGCCGTGAATACCGACAAACCAGAGTAAGTTGCAGATAAACAATGAGATTAGTACTGCGGTTAACGTATCGGAAGCCACTACCAGCGGCCGCACCGCTTCGCTTATCAGCTCTGGTAAAATTCGCCCGGTGCTTTGCAACAGCAGCGCGTTAATGACGCTGATGGAGAGCATCACCACCAGCAGCGGGATCAGCAGCTGAAAGCCGTTGCGGGTCATCACCGGCACCTCTTCCGGCAAGCGGATGCACCAGCCTTTTTTGTAGAAAAAGCGCACGATTTCAATGGAGTAAGCACTTGAAATCAGAGCGGTAAAAATCCCCATCCCGCCAAGATAAAGATTGGCCGCGCCGTTGCCGCGAAAGCCGATAAACAGCAAAAACCCCAGGCAGCCGGTTAACCCGCAGAGCCGCTCCGGTAGCCGGTACTGCTTGGCAAGACTGGCGCTGGCGCCAAAGGCGACAATCAGCGCCACCAGTCCGATAGTGAGCTCAAAGGTCGGCAGCAGTATCGGCCGCAGCTGGAGATAGAACTGCCCGAAAGCCGATGTACCGTCGATGGAAACGGGTGGAAACAAAATCGGCACCAGCAAACTTCCGACAATCACAAACGGCATCGCCAGCGCAAAGCTGTCGCGCATCGCCGTAATGTGGTTATTGCGCGTCAGAACGTTGGCCAGCGGCGCCAGCCGCTGCTCGATAATGTCGACGACAACATTCATCAACTGAATGTTCATAGCCCTGCCTTTTAGAATAGTGATGTCGCCAGGATGATCGCGCACTACTGAGTAAAGTAAAAGCCCGCCATAGGTGATCGTGGTCACAATAAATAAATCCACAAACGGAAAGCGCTTTCCGTTTTAAATCCATTATGGCTATAGTCGGCGCATCCAACTCATCAGGAGCGATATATGAAAAAGATAATGTTGTGCTGTTCTGCGGGCATGTCCACCAGCCTGCTGGTGAAAAAAATGATCGCCGAGGCCGAGCAGCGCGGGCTGCCGGTGGAGATCAACGCCTTTGGCGTCGCGGAGTTTGACCAGCAAGTGGGTCATTACGAAGTAGTTCTGCTGGGGCCGCAGGTGAAATACATGCAGAAAGATCTGCAGAAACAGGCCGATAAATACGGGATCCGCGTAGAACCCATCAACATGATGGATTACGGCATGCAGAAAGGCGGCGCCGTACTGGATTTCGCGCTTTCCCTTATCGATAACAAAAATTAAGGAAAGATCATGAGCACTCTGTACGCGAAGCTGATCGCCGTGATTGAACAGAAGATCACGCCCATGGCGGGGGCGATCGGCCAGCAAAAATACGTCACCTCCATCCGCGACGGTTTTATTACCGCCCTGCCCTTTATGATCGTCGGCTCGTTTTTGCTGGTGTTTATCTTCCCGCCGTTTTCCCCGGATACGACGTGGGGCTTTGCCCGTGCCTGGCTACAATTTTCGCTCGATCATCGCGATGCGCTGATGCTGCCGTTTAACTTCAGCATGGGGGTGATGACGCTGTTTATCGCCGTCGGGATCGCCGCAAGCCTGGCGAAGCATCACAATCTGGATTCGCTGACCGCCGGGATGCTATCGCTGATGTCGTTTCTGCTGGTGGCCGCGCCGCTGAAAGATGGCCAGATCTCTACCGCCTACTTCTCCGGCCAGGGGATCTTCACCGCGATTCTGGTGGCGATTTACTCCACTGAGCTGTACGCCTTCCTCAAACGCCACAACATTACGATCCGTCTGCCGCCTGAAGTTCCGGCAGGCGTGGCGCGCTCGTTTGAGATCCTGATCCCGGTACTGGCAATCGTGCTGACGCTGCACCCGCTGAACCTGTTTATTGAAGCGCAGCTGGGAATGATCATCCCGGAAGCAATTATGTCGCTGGTGAAACCGCTGGTGGCGGCCTCCGATACCCTACCGGCGATCCTGCTGTCGGTGCTGGTGTGCCAGGTGCTGTGGTTTGCCGGCATCCATGGGGCGCTAATCGTGACCGGCATTATGAACCCGTTCTGGATGGCTAACCTGTCGATCAACCAGGCGGCAATGGCTGCGGGTACCGCAATCCCGCATATCTATGTCCAGGGCTTCTGGGATCACTATCTGCTGATCGGCGGCGTCGGTTCCACCCTGCCGCTGGCGCTGATGCTGCTGCGCAGCAAGGCCATACACCTGCGGACGATTGGCCGGATGGGCGTGGTGCCGGGCGTATTTAACATCAACGAACCGATTCTGTTCGGCGCGCCGATCATCATGAACCCGCTGTTCTTCCTGCCGTTCGTGCTGGTGCCGATGGTCAACGCGACCCTGGCGTACTTTGCGCTGAAGCTGGACCTGGTCAGCCGCGTGGTGTCGATGACGCCGTGGACGACTCCGGCCCCTATCGGTGCTTCCTGGGCAGCGAACTGGAGCTTTAGTCCGGTAATCATGTGCCTGATTTGTATGGCGACGGCGATGGTGATGTATCTGCCGTTCCTTAAAGCCTACGAAAAACAGCTGCTTGAGCAGGAGCACGCTAACGCGGTGGCTCAGGCCGAAAGCGCGCCGCAGTCCGCATAATTTATACTTTTCAGAGGGTTGTCATGGAATTAGAAGAACAGGTAATGGGTATCATCATCAACGCCGGACAGTCACGTAGCCTGTGCTACGAAGCGCTGAGCTGCGCTAAAGCGGGGGATTTCACCGCCGCTGACGAGAAGATGAAAGAAGCCGCGCATTTTGCCCGCGAAGCGCATCTGGTGCAGACCCAGCTAATTGAAGCCGATGAAGGCGAAGGGAAAACTAAAATGACCCTGGTGATGGTTCACGCCCAGGATCATCTGATGACCTCGATTCTGGCGAAAGAGCTGATTGGCGAACTGATCGCCATTTACCGTTCGCGACCGCTGCACGCGTAGGGTTCCTCCTCTCCAGGAGAGAGGAGATGACATAGCTCGGGTAAGGCGTTTACGCCGCGACCCGGGAAGACGGTAAATTCGCATGCAACCTGGCTGGCTTCCCGGCTCGCGCTGCGCTTAGCCGGGCTACCTGGACTGCACGCGTAGCTCCCTCCCGGAGAAAACCTGCTGGCAGCGCGGATGACGTAGCTCGGGTAAGGCGTTTACGCCGCGACCCGGGAAGACGGTAAATTCGCATGCAACCTGGCTGGCTTCCCGGCTCGCGCTGCGCTTAGCCGGGCTACCTGGACTGCACGCGTAGCTCCCTCCCGGAGAAAACCGGCTGGTAGCTCGGGTAAGGCGTTTACGCCGCGACACAGGAAAACGGTAAATTCGCATGCAACCTGGCTGGCTTCCCGGCTCGCGCTGCGCTTAGCCGGGCTACCTGGGCTGCGCGCGTAGCTCCCTCCCGGAGAAAACCGGCTGGCCCCGGGAAATCGTCCACCACTATTAAGGATAACCATGCTACATCTGGGTTTAGATATTGGCGGCACCAAAATGGAAGCCGTCCTGCTCAACGCGGCGGGCGAATGCGTTTATCGCCAGCGTCGCCCAACGCATAAAGAGAGCTATCAGGCGTTTATGCAACAGCTGCTCGGGCTGATTGCGACCGTCCGCGACTGGAGCGAACGGCCGTTTACCATCGGCATCGGTCTGCCGGGGGCTATCGACCCGCAAAGCGGCCTGATTAAAAATTGTAATTGTCTGGTGCTTAACGGCCACGATCTGCGTCACGACCTGATGCGGGAACTCGGTCAACCGGTATGGATGGCGAACGATGCCGACTGCTTTACTCTCTCTGAAGCGATGGACGGCGCGGGCGCGGGGGCGACGACCGTATTCGGCGTCATCATCGGCACCGGCTGCGGCGGCGGCATCGCGGTGAACCAACGGCTGCTCAGCGGACCTAACGCCATCGTTGGTGAATGGGGGCACAACCCCCTGCCGGGCTACCGCCCCGAACGCGACGGCCCGGCTCAGCCCTGCTACTGTGGAAAAGAGAACTGCATCGAAAGCTTTATCTCCGGTACCGGTTTTGCACGCCGCTACGGCGCGCAGGCGCAGTCGGAAGCGATTATTAGCGCCGCGCAGAACGGCGATCCGCAGGCGCAGGCCCACTGGCGGCATTTTATCGACGCTTTCGCCCGCAGCCTGGCGTCGGTAATCAATATCCTCGATCCGCAGGTGATTGTGCTGGGCGGCGGGCTCTCCAACGTCGGGCAAATCTATGAGCAGCTGCCGCCGGCTATCGTCCCGTATCTCTTCTCCGACAGCTGCCGAACGCAGATCAAACAGGCGCGCTTCGGTGACGCCAGCGGCGTGCGCGGCGCGGCCTGGCTGCCGGTTCTGAGCGCCGCCGAATAGACACTTTTTTCAGCGGATATGCTAAGCTAGGCGAAAATATTCAGACAGAAAATGCCATGCCAACCATTGATGATGTTTCAAGATTAGCGAATGTCTCCCGGGCGACGGTATCCCGCGTGCTGACCGGCACCAGGGGCGTGCGCGAAGAGAGCCGGGAAGCGGTGCTGCGCGCGGTGGAAGAACTTAACTACCGCCCGAGCTTCGCCGCGCAAAACCTCGCCAGTCAAACATCCAATCACGTGGGGCTGGTGATCCCGACGAACGATGACAGCAGCGGCGCGCGCCTGCTGCCGATGCTCTCCCTGGCGCTGAAAGGGTTGAATAAAAACCTGATTGTTCAGTACGTGACGGATGCGGCGGAACAGGCGGCGGTAGTTGACGATTTACAGCGCCAGTGCGTGGCGGTAGTGGTGCTCGGCGCCGTCCCGGCGGATGCACCGCGCAACGTGATCTCCTTTGACCGTTTCAGCATTGCCGGCGTCAATAATCAGGGCTACGACTACGCTTTTGCCACCGAAAGCGCCTGCCGCTACGTGATCGGTAAAGGCCACCGTAATATTGCCCTGCTTGTTGATAACGACAGCGATGACGCCAGCCGCCAGATGCTTGAAGGCTACCGCAACGTGCTGCAAAACTACTCTATCCCCTTTAACCGGCAGCTGATGCTGGCGGCCAACGATAACGTTGAACAGGCGCTGCTGACGCTGATCAACAGCTTCAGCAAATACTCGGTGATTATTGTTAAACGCGACCGCTACGCCGCCGAAGCGATGCGCCTGCTACGCGAATTCAACATCGCCATACCGCAGGAAGTGTCGCTGTTGAGCCTTGAGGATTCCCCCCTCGCTTCGCTGCTGAACCCACCGCTAACCTGTATCTCCTGGCCGCTGGAACAGCTAATGGAAAACTGTATTCAACGCATCCGCAGCCTGATTGACGAGCGCCCCACCTTCTCTCCCGAAGGGCGCACCCTGGCGGGCCGCCTGATCCCTCGTCAGTCGGTGGCCGATCTCTCCTGATTTTCTCGCCCGGTCTCCCCGATGACCGGGCTTTTCTGTTCTCGCGTCGCAACCCCCTTGCTAATCATTCCCTCAACATACAAATAAGAATTATTTTCATTTATAAATAGCCTGTGCTATATAACATAGCAATGGCTATAAATGATGATTAATTAACCACACCGTTGTGAGGGCTCTTATGCTGCACCTGCCATCCATAAAGTATCTGATGTTTGCCGCCACCCTGGCGCTGTTGGCCGTCGCTCCCGCTCAGGCAAAAGAGAAATTTAAAGTGATTACCACCTTCACGGTGCTCGCGGACATGGCGCAAAACGTCGCGGGCGATGCCGCCGACGTCAGTTCGATAACTAAACCCGGGGCCGAGATCCATGAATACCAGCCGACGCCCGGGGATATCAAACGCGCTCAGGGGGCACAGCTGATCCTCGCCAACGGTCTGAATCTTGAACTGTGGTTCTCCCGCTTTTATCAGCACTTAAAGGGCGTGCCGGAAGTGGTGGTCAGCAACGGCATTCAGCCGATGGGCATCAGCGAGGGGCCTTATAACGGCAAACCCAACCCGCACGCGTGGATGTCGGCGGATAACGCGCTGATCTATGTCGATAATATTCGCGATGCGCTGGTGAAGTACGATCCTGAAAATGCTGACGTCTATCGCCAAAACGCCGAAGCCTACAAAGAGAAGATCCGCCAGACCATGGCACCGCTGAAGGCAGAGCTGGCGAAGCTGCCACAGGACAAGCGCTGGCTGGTGACCAGCGAGGGCGCATTCTCCTATCTGGCCCGCGATAACAACCTGCAGGAGCTCTATCTGTGGCCAATCAACGCCGACCAGCAGGGAACGCCGCAGCAGGTGCGTAAAACTATCGACACCATGAAGAAAGAGCGCATCCCGACCATTTTTAGCGAAAGCACCATTTCCGATAAACCGGCGCGTCAGGTGGCGCGCGAAGCGGGCGCCCACTACGGCGGCGTCCTGTACGTCGACTCCCTCAGCGCCGCCGATGGCCCGGTGCCAACCTGGCTCGACCTGCTGCGCGTCACTACCCAAACCATTGTCCAGGGCATCAACGACGGACTAAGGAAGCAGGAATGAATAACCAGCTGCCGGGCCTCGCGGTCAACAATGTCAGCGTTACTTATCGTAATGGCCACACCGCGCTGCGCGATGCTTCGTTTAGCGTCCCACGCGGCTCTATCGCGGCGCTGGTTGGCGTGAACGGCTCCGGGAAATCAACGTTGTTCAAAGCGCTGATGGGCTTTGTACGCGCCAGCAATGGCAACATCGCGATCCTCGGTCAACCGGTTAATCGCGCTCTGCGGCAGAACCTGGTTGCCTACGTTCCGCAGGCGGAAGAAGTGGACTGGTCGTTCCCGGTGCTGGTGGAGGATGTGGTGATGATGGGCCGCTACGGCCATATGGGCTGGCTACGGCGAGCCAAACAACGCGACCATGAGATTGTTGACGCCGCCCTGGCGCGGGTCGGCATGAGTGAATACCGGCACCGCCAGATCGGCGAGCTCTCCGGCGGGCAGAAAAAGCGTGTGTTTCTGGCCCGCGCTATCGCTCAGCAGGGAAAAATCATTCTGCTGGATGAACCCTTTACCGGCGTCGACGTGCAGACCGAAGCGCGCATCATCGAGCTGCTGCGGGAACTGCGTGATGAAGGCTGCACCATGCTGGTTTCCACCCACAACCTTGGTTCGGTAAGCGAATTCTGCGACTACACGGTGATGGTCAAAGGTACCGTACTGGCCAGCGGCCCGACGGAAAGCACCTTTACCGCCGAAAACCTCGAACTGGCTTTTAGCGGCGTGCTGCGCCACGTGGCGTTGAGCGGCGCGGAGGAGCGGATTATTACCGACGATGAGCGGCCGTTTATCAGCCGCCGGGCGGCGGGAGGCGAAAGATGAGCTGGCTGCTGGAACCGTTTGGTTATCAATATATGCTGAACGCGATGTGGGTTTCGGCGCTGGTGGGCGGAGTGTGCGCCTTTCTCTCCTGCTATCTGATGCTCAAAGGCTGGTCGCTGATTGGCGACGCCCTCTCTCACTCCATTGTCCCCGGCGTAGCGGGCGCTTATATGCTCGGCCTGCCCTTCGCGCTGGGCGCGTTTCTTTCCGGCGGGCTGGCCGCGGGCAGCATGCTGTTTCTAAACCAGCGTTCGAAGCTGAAAGAAGACGCGATTATCGGCCTGATCTTCTCCTCTTTTTTCGGTATTGGCCTGTTTATGGTGTCGCTGAATCCGACCTCGGTGAATATCCAGACCATTATTCTCGGCAATATTCTGGCTATTGCTCCGGAGGATATTGTCCAACTGGCGGCGATTGGTTTTATTTCGATGGCGATTCTGCTGTTGAAGTGGAAAGACCTGATGGTAACTTTTTTCGATGAGAACCACGCCCGCTCGATTGGCCTCAACGCCAGCGGGCTGAAGCTGCTGTTCTTTACCCTGCTGGCGGCCTGTACCGTGGCGGCGCTGCAAACCGTCGGCGCGTTTCTGGTAATTTGCCTGGTAGTGACGCCCGGCGCTACCGCCTGGCTGCTGACCGACCGTTTTCCGCACCTGCTGACGATTGCCGTCGCGATTGGCAGCCTGACCAGCTTTTTCGGCGCGTGGCTAAGCTACTACCTGGACGGGGCGACCGGCGGGATTATCGTCGTGGCGCAGACGCTGCTGTTTTTAACCGCTTTCGTTTTCGCGCCGAAACACGGTCTGCTCGCCATCCGTCGCCGCGTCAGGGAGGCCTCATGCTGAGCGTGCTGTTTGAACCTTTCCAATTCTCGTTTATGGTCAACGCCTTGCTGGTAGCGGCAATCGTCGCGCTTCCCTGCGCGCTGCTGTCGGTTTTTTTGGTGCTCAAAGGCTGGGCGCTGATGGGCGATGCCATGAGCCACGCGGTGTTTCCAGGCGTGGTGGTGGCGTATCTCCTCGGCATCCCCTTCGCCATCGGTGCGTTTATTGCCGGACTGTTCTGCGCCATCGCCACCGGTTATCTCGACGATAACAGCCGCATTAAGCGCGATACCATTATGGGAATCGTGTTTTCCGGGATGTTTGGCGCGGGCCTGGTGCTGTACGTGTCGATTCAGTCGGAGGTCCATCTCGATCATATTCTGTTTGGCGATATGCTGGGGATTTCCGCCATTGATATTGTACAAACGTCGCTGATTGCGCTGGCGATTGTATTGATTATCGGCCTGAAGTGGCGCGATTTTCTGCTGCATGCCTTTGATCCGCAGCAGGCCAGGGCAAGCGGATTACGCTGCGGGCTGCTGCACTATGGGCTGCTGTGCATGATTGCGCTGACCATCGTGGCGACGCTGAAAGCGGTGGGGATTATTCTGTCGATTTCGCTACTGATAGCGCCGGGGGCGATCGCTCTGCTGCTGACGCGGCGGTTTATCAGCGCCCTGCTGCTGGCGATGGCGGTGGCGTTAGGCTGTTCGCTGGGCGGCGTGTGGCTGTCGTTTTATCTCGACAGCGCCCCGGCGCCGACCATTGTGGTGCTGTTTACCGTTCTGTTCGTTATCGCGTTTATCTGGACGTCGGTTCGCGATAGTCAGACCACAGCCCGTTCCGGCGAGGTCCCGGGTCGCGGCTGACGCCTTACCCGGGCCGCACGAATTGTAGCCCGGCTAAGCGCAGCGCGAGCCGGGGAGTTTATTGCGGCTTTTTGGGCCGATACTTTTCCGGTAACTCCGGCACCGGGCGTTTATCATCGATCAGGTGGCGAATCGTCAGGATTGGGTGCCGCCAGAGCATCCGCGGCCCTGCCCAGCGCATAATCTGCTTCATCTCTTCGCGCTTCGCGGGCTGATAGCAGTGCACCGGACACTGCTTGCAGGCGGGTTTTTCTTCACCGAATACGCACTTATCCAGGCGCTTATCAGCATAATCGTTAAGCGTCTGATAGTGTTCGGCGTCGTCGCGAGCATCCGGGCAGCGGCGCTGATAAAGCACAATCATGCTGCTAATGGTCTTTTTTTCCCGCGCAATACGTTTGCCCGCCATCGCCTGCACCTCCCCGATAAAGATGCATTCATAATACACATTCATGGAGGGCAATGCAGCCCATTACTCCCTGAGGATTATGCCGGTATGTCTACGTGCGCCAGCGGATTTTCCGGGAAGTAAACCCTACTAATATATTATCGGCAGCCGCTGATGCAGCGGTGGAGAACAGAGCGGGCGAACATCCCGATACGGCCGTTCCGCAGGTATGTCTGGCGCTGTGAGAGGCGCCAGACCCTGCTTACCGTTCGCTTTATTTAAAAAATCGCCCGATACAGCGCTTTGATCTCTTCCAGATTGGTATCGCGCGGGTTGCCGCCGGTACATACATCGGCCAGAGCCGCCTGCGCCAGCCCGTCAATATCTTCTTCTTTCATTCCCACGTCACGCAGGCGCGCCGGAATATTGACGTCGCGGTTGAGCTGCGCCACCGCCTCTATCGCCGCCTTACGCGCCTCGGCAATCGGCATCGTTGCCGCCTGCTTGTTGCCAAGAGCTAGCGCGATATCGCGATATTTTTCCCCGGTATATTCGGCGTTATACGCCATGATATGCGGCAACAGCACCGCGTTCGCCACCCCGTGCGGCGTGCCGTAGAAAGCGCCCAGCGGGTGAGCCATGCCGTGAACCAGCCCCAGCCCCACGTTTGAGAAGCCCATCCCGGCGATATATTGCCCAAGCGCCATGCCTTCCGCGCCCTGCGCATCGCCCTGCACCGAGGCGCGCAGCGAGCGGCCGATTACCTCGATAGCTTTCAGATGCAGCATATCGGTTAACTCCCATGCGCCTTTAGTGATATAGCCTTCAATCGCGTGGGTCAGCGCATCAACGCCGGTCGCCGCTTTCAGGCTGGCAGGCATGCTGGCCATCATTTCGGCGTCAACGATCGCCACTAGCGGAATATCGTGCGGGTCATAGCAAACAAACTTACGTCGATTCTGGACATCGGTAATCACATAGTTGATGGTGACCTCCGCTGCTGTACCGGCGGTGGTTGGGATCGCAATTATCGGCACGGCGGCGTTTTTGGTCTCAGCCCCACCTTCAAGGCTGCGAACGTCGGCAAATTCAGGGTTATTAATAATAATCCCTACTGCCTTACAGGTATCCTGCGGTGAGCCACCGCCGATGGCGATCAGGTAGTCGGCGCCCGACTGCTTAAACGCCTCAACGCCCTGCTGCACAACTTCAATAGTGGGATTGGGGATGACCTCATCAAAGATACTGTATGGCAGCCCGGCGCTCTCAAGAATAGCGAATACTTTTGTGGCAACGTTAAAACGAATAAGATCCTTATCTGTGACCACCAGCGCTTTTTTAAAGCCGCGTTTTTTAACTTCGTCGACAATACAGCTAATCGAGCCGGGGCCAAAATACGAAGTTTCGTTTAAAATCATTCTATAAGCCATGCGTGCTCCCTCAATCAGAGTGTTTGATAACTTTAATATTTAGCCCTACAGTAACGTGCCTGCTGTGGCCGTTTTATTATTCAATATCAAATAACACCCTGATTGCCTTGTTCGATGGCCCAATTGATTAATATCTTCAGCCTCAGCGCTGAATTTTGTCCAGTATACTGGACACCAGCGGTCATCTAATTTTATTTTTCCATCCGTAATGGTGTGCAATATATGCCGTTGGATCTTGTTATCTTATCGCTATATTATTGAAGTAGATCACATTATTTACCCTTCTACGTAAATATCACTCTATTTCATGAAAAATTCGCACTAGCGAACAACAATGGTTAACGGATTCAATAGCCTTTGCGCTGACCGGGCTGAAGTCTCTCTCTGGCGAATTACGTTGAAAAAGGGCGACTCCAGTCATCGGCCAGCAATTTAGCCAGCCCAAGGCTGGCCATCGGCGACGATAACCACGTTCTTAGATAATTATGCGCATGTTTCCCCCTCCCGCAGCGCTAAACGCCTTCTCGAGAAGAATGAACGAAATTGCCACGCTATAAAATAACACTCCAGAAACAAAAAAACATCATTTCATCTACAAAGGGTAGCCTCTCCCCCATCAACCATTGAGCAAAATTGCCATCTAAGAATAATCTGTCACGCTTGATAAATGTTTATCGCCATATGAATAGCGAAATGACTTAGATCTAAGAAGCCTAAGATATCAACCTTAAGAATATTCTCTATTATTTGCGAGATAGAACTCCTCAAAATACATAAAAATAAACAAAAAAAATCTAAGATTTCTATATTTATTGCAAACCCTGAAGCCTCTTGTTAGTATGACGCTTAGTCAATATTTTTATTATAAAAATACCATTTATGATGTTTGTTAATTTTAATTCTGATCACCTGACCATACTTCTCAAGGGGTAGTAGCAAGTGTCTGACTTTATATATTGACATTTCGCATCTGTCCGCTAACTCACGAGTAAGTAACCCCTCAGGCTCATGTTCTTTCAATACATAAAGAATATACTCTTGCTCTGGTACATTGACCCCGGAGAATTTATTAATGCCCATAGTGGTCATCAATGACCTTAAACTCTCAACGGCGGTAACAGAATTTTGATTTGAATGTGGGGTACAGGATGAAAATGAAATCTTCATGAGTCAGCTCCTTCTGTCATTCAGTGCGTGTCAGTATGGGTTACCCCCACGAAAACGGCAACATTAGCTTCAAATTTCAAGTTAAACAGTACATTTATCTGAAATTCACTTTTTTTTATGATAAAAACCCTGATATAAAGAGTGAATTTTTAATTCCGTGTGGAGATAAAAATGCGGTTCGATATAGAGGGATTTATTACATTTGATACCGAGGAGGCTTCCCTGGTCAATCTTCTGACCGGCGATTGTATAGAACTCTCAGCCACTTCCACTCGCCTCCTTACCAGTCTGTTGCAATACCGTGGGGATATTATTTCGCGAGTTGATATTTTTCAGACGGTGTTTGAAAAATATGGTGCCAGGCCATCCAATAGCAACCTGAACCAATACATCTCAACGCTCCGCCGCAGTCTTGCCGATCTTGGTATTGAGAAAAATGTAATTATCACGGTACCGCGAATTGGCTTTAAGATTTCTGATGAAGTCATTATCACCAGCGACAATGATTACTACTCCTCTTTCACTCTCCCGACGCTGACTCCAGAACTCCCCACGCGTAGTTTACTGTGGCAACACCGCAAGGAGGGCATGTTATTTATCCTCGCCGTACTGATAGTGATGCTTTTTTCACTATTCTTTATCCATAAAAAACAATCATCTGCCATAGTTTTTACGCAAGATAAATGTACTATTTACGGCTCAGAAGCCCTGCACGCGACAGAAATACTCAGAATAAAAAAACTGCTCCCCTCTGGGCTTGATTGTTCTAAGCCAAAGAAAATCTACCTTTTCAATCGACAAATAGATCAGGAACAAGGCTTGGGCATCTATATGGACATCTTCATACTCAAATGCGACAGAAAGTACCAGCAGTGCCACAGCTACTACTATAAGGAAATAAAAAATGCGTAAATACGCTCTAATATTTTCAGCCTGTTCCCTGGCGCTGACGTTAATATTAACGCTTTACATTCGTTTCAACCGCCATGACAACTTCGCCTGCGAATCACAGTACGATATTACCGAAAATATAGATGACAACATTCTACGCTCACAAGGCCTGCTCTCCGCAGAATTTTCCGATAACCGCCTCTTAATCAATCTTGAAGGATTACTCACCAACAATGCAGACAAATATATTGTTTCACGTACCATTGCTTTCACCTTAAAAACCAACACCGTCCCCAGCCATCTTTTTTATATAGCTGAAGTGCAAACCATTCGCCACCATTCTGATAATACGCCGGAAAATATTGCACAAAAAAACCTCTTTGCCAGCCAAACTAATGATAAAATCATCTATATAAATCAGATCAATGATGATACTATTTTATTCGGTAATCAAACGTTCCCACAATATGGTTGCCAGCGTCAGCAGCAAATCATTGATTGAGATTTATCTCATTAATTTTAATTATGACGATATCATGACCATACATTTACTTCCGACCTTAGCCAGTATCGCCAATATCATTGATATGATTAACCCACGGCTGAATCTGCACCATGTCAGAACGGCGTATATTGCATCACGGCTGGCTAATTTAGTCGATTTTACCGCAGCCCAACGGCGTAAAACGATACTGGCGGCGCTCATTCATGATGTCGGTGGATTAAATGAAAAATCACGTCTTGAACCACTTAATTACATCGATAACGAGCATAATAATCACGCGATCATCGGCAGCGAATTACTTAGCCGCATTCCGCTGTTTCGTCCGCTAAACAGAATTGTTCGCTATCATCACACCCACTGGCGCAACGGTCTGGGGCATTACATCGATGATGAGCTGGTTCCCGAAGAGAGTCATCTGCTGTTCTTTGCCGACCGTCTGGATGTGCTTTATTGCCAGCACCGCAGCGGCCATATCGCTTTTTTAAGCAAAAAGCTTGTTGAAATTGTCTCCGCCGGGGCAAACATTCTCTATAAGAAAGAGTTTATTGAGGCTTTCAGAACGCTCTCCGCAGATGAACATTTCTGGTCCGTCCTGACTTCTACCGACTATCGCGATTACATCAAAGAGATCCCCAGGGTGAATAACGACACTATCTCTTTACACAATCTGCGCGATATTGCCGAACTTCTCTCTTTTATTATCGATCAGTTCAGCCAGCAGACGCCGTGGCAATCCGCTGCCGTCGGACATATTGCCGGTTTTCTGGCGACAAAAATGGAAATGAGTGCGACGCAAACGCTGAAAGTTGAGATTGGCGGGTTACTGCATAATATTTCCTGTCTGGATCACAGACCGTCGCCAAAGCAAACCGCATCGGCTGAGCAAGCACCTTACTCCTGGCATCCTATTGAAGGAATTGATGATATTTCTGAGTGGATAGCGACGCAAAATCGCCCAGTATCGTCCAAATTAACCCATTTCCCTCTTGAACCGGAAGCGATGCTGATTGCCGTTAGCCGACTGGTGGTTTATGCGTTAAGCGGGCCAAGAGCGGAAGAAAAATCGCTGGCGCAGTTAATTAAAAACAATCCGGGAGATGGAATTCCCCCATTTATGCTGCCCCTGCTCGCTCAATATGCCTCACAGATAATTCAGATATATCGCGCAACCGCGGGAGAAATAAAAGAGCTAGTGAATCGCATTGAGCAACTCACTAACTCCATTTAAAGACTGACCCGACCTGACTCAGGCGCTCAACCCGCCGTCCAGAACCAGCGTTTGCCCGGTCATATATTGACTCCCCTCACCGATTAAAAACGCCACGGCCTCAAGCACATCATCCGTTTCGCCCAATCTGCGCAGAGGTATTGCCTGACGCATCTCTTTGAGTTTGTCCGCCGGTATTTCTGCCAGCATCTCCGTACGAATCAGGCCCGGCGCAAGACAGTTTACCCGAATGCCGAATCGCCCCACCTCCAGCGCCAGCGAACGCGCAATACCGCTCATCGCCGCTTTGCTTGCGGCATAAGCCGTTTGTCCTACGTTGCCCTTTAACGCGCTGACCGATGACATCATCACGATAGAGCCTCGCCGCTGCGTCAGCATCGCTGGCAGCAGAACCCGATTCCAGTTCATCATGGAGATAACGTTGGTTTCCAGCACCTCACGCCATAGCGCGGCATTCTGATGAATATGCAAGCCGTCGCGCGCCATCCCGGCATTGTGAATTATCGCCTCCGGCGGCCCCCACGTGGTCAGCAGCTCCTGCGCCAGATGCTCAACCCGCAGCTCATCATTACCGTCGCAGGCGTATCCCTGTACCCGGTTGGATGAAGGCTCGCACTCCGCCAGGGTGGCGTCGATCGCCGCCTCGTTACGTCCGGTAAATACCACGTTCCAGCTTTGCGCCAGACCGGTCACCAGCGCCCGACCGATGCCGCGGCTGCCTCCGGTAATCAGTATCCATTTTTGCGCCATATTAGCTGCCTGACTCTTTACTGATGTACTGACACAGTTCGCCAAGAGTTATCCCTGGATTGTGAATAAACCAGTCCGCTTCCAGGGTAATGTTGAATTCGCGCTTTGCCAGCACCATCAATTCGACGTAGTCGAGACTATCTAACTTCAGCCGTACGAGAGGCGTATTTTCATCGACTTCATCGGGCTCCAGATCTTTGGCATCACAAATCATTTCACACACTTTTTGCAGAACATCATCATACGGAATCATAAATTATCCTTAATTATCAAATAGTCGTTGGGCCAACTTTTAGCGTTACCACGCTCGTGATTATCTGGTCATCCAGCTGCGCCGCCGCCGCGACGCGTACTAAAGCCCCCTGCGCTATTTCGCCAACCACCAGCGCAGGCAGTAGCCAGAGCGACAGGGTATCCGGCCAAATCGGCGCACATTCCCCCATCATACGAGCGTCAAACACGACTTCCTGATGGGTTTGTACAACCGGATAACGGGTAAAAATCTGCTGCAAAGAGGTCTCACCGTGACCGAGCAGAGCCGCGATATTCTCCTGTCGCAGCAGCGCCCCATCGCTGATGAGCTGGCGAAATAACAGCGCGTCGAGAAACTGCCACTGCGCCAGGTCGGGCCAGGCGCTGTTGAAATGGGATTGCAGCGCAAGCAGCGTCTTTGGTGCAAGTTCGCTGGGCTGTTTTCCCGTCAGCGATTCCGGCCCGGCGGCGAGGCTCATCTGGCATGACAAACAGACTTCATCATCCTGCGGGCTGCTGACCGACGCGGCGGATAAGACGCGATTTTTCGCGGCTCCCGGAGTTAGCAGCCAGTCGCTATCGCACCAGAGCGGCCTGCGCAGGCGAACCACGCATTTCAGGTAACGTTCAGAGCTGGATTGCGGATACGCCAGCCGCGACTGGACATCACGCTTCACGTCAAGCAGAGCGCGCATTCCGTGAACGCTCAGCCGGCTCCCGCCCATCTCGCGCGCAGCCGAGAGGTCAAAGTGAATGGGGTTGTCATCGCCGGAAAACGCCGCCCACTGCTGCGCATCGGCAAGGGTGTAGAAAAGCCGCGTCACGCATGTTTCTCCAGCACCAGCGCGGCGTTCGCGCCGCCGAAACCAAAGCTCAGATTGAGAGCCCGGCGGATCTCCCCACGACGATGACCTTCAGCGATATAGTCAAGATCGCACTGCGGGTCCGGCTCGGTCAGATGCGCCGTTGCGGGCATGATCCCCGCCGCCATCGCCTGCAGGCAGACAATCGTTTCAAAACTTCCCGCCGCGGCGATCAAATGCCCCGAGTAGGCTTTGGTGCTGGATACCGGTATTCGATACGCCTCGTCACCCAGCGCCTTTTTCAGCGACAGCGTTTCGTTAATATCGTTGAGCGGCGTAGAGGTGCCGTGAGCGTTGATATAGTCGAGGTCGGCAGGCTGGAGGTTTGCGCCGCGCAGCGCCCAGCGTATGGTTTGCTCGCGGGCCACGCAGTCTTCCGCCGGGGAGGTAAAATCCACCGCGTCGGAGAAATTGGCATAGCCGGTAACTTCCGCCAGGATCGTCGCTCCGCGCGCCAGGGCGCTCTCGCGCTCTTCCAGGCACAGCACCGCTCCGCCCTCTGAAAGCACGAATCCGCTGCGCTGCAGGCTAAACGGACAGCTGGCCCGCTCCGGCGATTCCGTTTCCCGGCTCAGCGCGCCAAGCACATCGATATTCCAGATGGCGCAAATGCTGTTCAACGACTCCCCGGCTCCGGCAAGCATCATGCTGGCGCGGCCAAAGCGAATCGCATCATAGGCCTCGCCGATAGCGATAGTGCCGGTGGCGCAGGCGGCGACCGGCGTATTCTGATAACCGCGCAAATTCCACAGCTGGCTACAGGCCGCGGTGGTCACGTTCGGCATGGAAAAGAAGCAGCTGAAAGGCGATGAAACGCCCGTTTTCTCAAACTCCGGTACCGCCAGGTAGCTTTCATCAAGCCCTGCCCAGCCGGAGCCGATAATTGCGCCGCACATTAGCGGGTCGTAAAAGCCGGTGGGCGCTTCGCCAGCAAAGGCCATCGCTACCGCTTCCCGCGCGGCGGCCAGCGCCAGGCGCGCATGGCGGGGCAGACGCCGGCGAATGGCGGCGGGAACGCCCTTCAGGCTGGGCTCGTTCTCTATCTGACCGATGAAATGAGTGTGAATACCGTTAGCGGAGAGATCCACATAGCGGTAACCGTATCGATAATCCATGATCGCCTGCCAGCTTTCGGCTGCGCTATCGCCAAGGGGAGTCACCGCGCCATAGCCGGTTATCACCACGCGATAAGGGGAATTACTGTGACTCATTCTGGGATGTCCTCTGTTGCGGGTTATTGCCTCCCTGCGCCAGCCAAAGCTGCAAAGTGGCATAAAGATAGTCGTACTGGTTCTGCACGAGGCTGTTCTGCACATCAAGCAGCGCATCCTGCGCGTTCAGCAGGGTCTGATAGTCCACCGCGCCTGCACGATAGCGGCTTTCGGTGAGCGTCAGGCGCTGCTGGCCTAGCCGCAGCGATTGCAGCAGACGCTCGCGCTGCTCCTCGGCGTTAAGCCGCTTCTCTATCGCGTTGTCTACTTCCGACAGCGCGGTATAGGCCGTCCGACGGAAGTTCACCGCCTCCTGCTGTACCGTCACGCTGGCCTGCTCCACGGTAAGCTGTACCGTATTCCACTGGATAAAAGGGGCGGCGACGCTGCCGCCGACGGTGCGCAGGGGGTCGTTAAACCACTGGTTAAAAATTTGGCTTCCGGCGCTGAGCGTCCCCTGCAGCGAAAGCGTGGGATAGAAACTTAGCCGTGCGGCATCGGACCCCGCCAGCGCCGCGCGCAAGCGCGATTCTGCCGCCTGCAGGTCCGGCCTGGCGGCAAGGGCCGACAGCGGCGTGGCGCTGGCGATGGCAACCCGCTGACGAACGTCAAGGCCGTGCGCTTCATCGGTATGCTGGGCCGGAGGGCGATTAAGCAGCAGCGCCAGCGCGTTGCGCGAAATCGCCCGCTGCTGCTTCAGGCTTAACAGCTGATTCTGACGGCTGATAACCGTCTGTCGCGCCTGCAGTACATCAAGCTGTCCCACTTTTCCCGCCCGCTGCCAGGACTCAATTTGCGCCAGCGTCTGCCCGGCGATATCGAGACTCGTTGCCTGGTAAGCCATTTGCTGATTCAACAGCGCAATGCTCCAGTAGAGCTGCGCGGTGGTATCAATCGTTGACAGAATGGTCGCCCGGTAGTCCTGTTCGCTGGCAATCGCTTCCCACTCGCTTTGTTCTCGTATCCGCGCCAGCTTGCCCCACAGATCCAGCTCATAGCTCAGGGACAATGAGGCGCTGTAGCTCTCCTGCGAACCTCCGCTATTCAGCGGTTTTGAGTTACTGCCGGAGCCGTTGAGGCTCGCATCAGGGCTGATATTGGTCTGGGTTAATCCGGCGGAAATACGCGCCTGCTTGAGAGTGAGAGCGGCGGTGGCCAGATCGTTATTGCTTTCCAGTACCTGGCCAATTACCCGTGAGAGTCGCTCGTCGCCGAAACGCTCCCACCAGCGGCCCCCAGCGTCCTGCGCCAGGGCTGCGCCCTGTCCTTCCGTCCGCTGCCAGTTTTCCGGCACCGACAGCAATGGGCGCTGATAATCGCTGCGGGTCAAACTGCCGCAGCCCGTCAGCACGAAAATTAACGGTAATAAAGTCAACGGTCTCATTCGCGGGCCAGCGCCTCCGTCGGGTTCAGACGCGCCGCCCGGCGCGCCGGAAAATAGCCAAACGTCAGGCCAATCAGGGCGGAAAAGCCGCAGGCCATCGCCACCGGCAGCCAGGTGAAGACCATAGAAAACTCCTGCGTTAGCAGCGCAAACAGGTTACCGGCGGCCCAGGAGCCTAAAACCCCCGTCAGCCCGCCGAGCGCGCAGATCATCACCGCCTCAATTAAAAACTGATGCATGATGTCGGAAGGGCGCGCGCCGACCGAGAGCCGGATACCGATCTCATGCGTGCGTTCGGTCACGGAAACCAGCATGATATTCATCACCCCAACGCCGCCGACCAGCAGCGAAATCGCGGCAATCGCGGTGATCAGCAACGACATGGAGTCAGAGGTTTTTTGCAGCGCTTTAGCAAGCTGCTCATCGGTCTGCACAAAGAAATCTTTTTTACCGTGCTCACGGATGAGATGTCTTTCCACACGCTGCGAAGCCTCCCGTGGCGATAGCGTCTCCTGAAAACGCAGCGTCAGCGCTTCCAGCGGCTTATCGCCGGAAATCCGTTGCAGAAGCGAGGTATAGGGGATCCACGCCGACATAAATCCGCTGACCACCTTCGGCCCCGGCTTGCTGGCGATGCCAATCACCCGCCACGGCGCGCCGGCGATTTGCACAATTTTGCCCAGCGGGTCTTCATTGCCGGGAAACAGCGTCTCTTTGCTGGTTTCATCCAGCACCAGCACCGGTTCCCGGTCATCGACGTCCCGGCGGGTAAAACCGTTGCCATCGATAAAGCGGATCCCCTGCAAGGAGAAAAAGTCGGCGGAAACTCCGGAGAGGATAATCGACGAATCAAAGCCCTGACGCACCGCGGTGGTCATGCTGGAGACAATCGGCGAGACGCCCTGAACCCAGGGCTGTTTGCTAAGGCTGGCAATATCATCCAGCGACAGCGCCCGTTCCATATCCGGACGCTTGCTGCCCCAGCTGATGCCGGGGCGGATTTCGAGCGTGGTGTTACCCAGCTTGCCAATCTCGTTCATGATCGTCTGCCGGGCGCCTTCCCCCACCGCCATTGAAGAAACCACGGACGAGATCCCGATGATGATCCCCAGCATCGATAAAAAAGCGCGCATCCGATGGCCCAGCAGTGAACGCCAGGCCATACGCACCGACTCCCCCACGCTGCGCAGCAGCGAGGCGCGGCCATTATCCTGCACCGCCGGTAGCCGTTGGACGTCACGATTATCCCGCGCGCTACAGGCGTTGTCGGCGACAACCTGCCCATCGCTGATCTCGACTATCCGCTGCGCCTGCTGCGCCACCGCGCGGTCATGGGTGACGATTATCACCGTATGACCATCGGCGTTAAGCTGATGCAGCACCTCCATCAATGCCCGACCGCTGACGCTATCCAGCGCTCCCGTCGGTTCATCGGCAAGAATAATCTGCGCGCCGTTAATCAATGCCCGACAGACGCTGACCCGCTGCTGCTGGCCGCCGGAAAGCTGGGCCGGCTTATGCTGTAAGCGGCCATCGATGCCCAGCTTTTCGGCCAGCAGCGCAATGCGCGCCTGGCGCTCTGCGGCAGGCATCGCGGTATACAGCGCCGGGATGGCAATATTCTCTTCCGCCGTTAAATAGGGCATCAGGTGGTAACGCTGAAAAATAAATCCCAGCCAGCGGCTGCGCAGCTCCGCCAGCGCCGCGCTATCGGCCCGGTGGATGGCGATATCGTTAATATAAACCTCACCGCTGCTGGGCTTATCCAGACAACCGATAATGTTCATCAACGTCGATTTACCCGAACCGGAAGCGCCCATTATCGCCATCATTTCGCCGGGCATAATGGCCAGAGACACGGATTTCAGCACCGGAATAGTCTGCGTACCGGCAATAAAATGCCGAGTGACGTTGTTCAGCACGATTAACGGCTCAGCCATCAGACTGCCCCCGCGTCCTGCGGGATCACTACCCGCTCGCCGGGCTGCAATCCTTCGAGAACCTGCGCATACTGGCGGTCGTTAATCCCGATGCGGACGGTTCGCTCCTCGCTGCCGTTCTCCTTTTGCACCAGTACCAGATAACGCTCATCGCCGAGCGAACGCCCCAGCGCGGCGACCGGTACGCGCAGCGTATCTTTCGCCTGCGCGATGCGGATAAACACCTGGGCGGTCATCGAGGTTTTCAGCAATCGTTGCCGGTTATCGACTTCAAAGGTGCCGTTATAGTAGATGGCGCTGCTTTGCTGATTCCCGGCGGAAGCGCCAGCGTTTTGTTCTTCCAGCGCCTCCTGCGGCGCGGGCTGGACGTATCCCAGCTCCCCTTCATAACGCGTCTGCGGATCGGCGATAACGTAGAACCACAGCGGCTGTCCTGGATGAATTTTCTGAATATCGGCTTCGGAAATGCGCGTCTGTACCTGCATTTTATCGAGATCGGCCAGCACCAGAATGGTCGGCGCAATTTGCGAGGAGACGATGGTTTGCCCTTCTCGGGTGACGATGCCCAGCACTTCGCCATCCATCGGCGCGACAATGCGGGTATAGCCGAGGTTAGCGTTGGCGGTCTGCACGCTCATTTCCGCCTGCACAATCTGCGCCTCGTTGACCGCAATCTGCTGAACCTGCGCGGCATACTGCGCCTGCGCCTGCTCCAGATCGCTGCTCACCCCGGAACCGTCGCGGTACATCGCCTGTTCGCGCGCCAGCGCCTTGCGGTACTGTTCCAGCGTGGCCTCAGAGGCCAGCTTCTGCGCTCTGGCGCTGGCCAGCTGTGCGGTGGCGTTGCGTAAGTCGGAAAGCTGCAGCGTCGGGTCGATTTCGGCTAACAGTTGCCCTTTTTTTACCCGCTCGCCCTGACGCACGTACAGCTTGCGTAGCTGACCGCTGACCTGAGCGCCGACGCTCACCTGAACGGCGGGTTTGATAATCCCGCTCGCCAGCACCACCTTTTCGATATCTCCACGGTCGAGCGCAACGGTATAGAGCGACTCGGCCTGCGCCGGACGCGATTGCTGGTAGAAAACGGCAGCGGTAATGGCCGCCGCCGCGACCAGCGCAAAAAGTAGCGTTTTAGGGCGGCGGAAGAATGCTCGCATCATTGGCCCGGCGCTCCCTGCGCAATATCGTGCAGCTCGCCTTCATTGAGGCGATAGACTCGCCTGAAGTGATGCAGAATCGGCTCGCTATGGGTCACCACAATCAGCGTCTTACCATGTTCACGGCAGTGCTGGCACAGCGCGGCGATCACCGTTTCCGCCGTTTCATCATCAAGATTGGCGGTCGGTTCGTCGAACAGCAAAATGGGTCGGGCGCTGTAGAGCGCTCTCGCCAGCATCAGCCGCTGGCGCTGGCCTAAAGAGAGCGCAGAGTGGCTTTCGCGGATCAGCGCCTCCATGCCTCCCGGCAGCGCCTGCACCACCGGCCCCAGCGCCATTTTATTGACCAGAGACTCCACTCGCCCACGGTCGCTGTCGCTATACCAGGGATCAAACAGGGTGATATTTTGCAGTACCGAGGCGTTGAACAGGATGTCCTCCTGGCTCTGCAGCCACACCTGCGATGCCAGCTGCTGCGCGCTGGCCTCATCGTTGTTGAGCAGAATGCGCCCATGCCGGGCGGTAAAAAGCCCGGCCATCAGCCGCAGCAGGGTACTTTTGCCCGCGCCGGAGTCACCTACAATCGCTATCTGTTCGCCTGGCTCCAGGGTGAGATCAACGGCATTTAGCACCGGGCTTTGCGGGCTGTAATGAAAGCTCACCTGTTCGAAGGTCAGCCGCGGAACGGCCTCTCCTGCAATCGGGGAAAACAGCGGCGAAGCCAGCTCATGCCGGGTAAACAGGCCCTGCGCTCGGGTGTCAATTACGTGCAGCTGCGATTTACGGATCACGGCATAAAATATCCGCGTCACGTAGGAGGTGAAAATCTGCCGTAAAAAGCTGTAGGCAAAAAAGTCGCCGAGCGAGATAAGCTTTGCGTGCACCAGCGGCAGCACCACCAGCATAAAGACCACCATCTCAAGGCTGCCGGTCAGCTGGTACAGCCCCTCTTTTACCTGCTGGTAGATTTTTTGGCGCTGGAGGCAGGTGAAAAGATCGTGAGATAAGCGGGCAAACTGCGCTTTACGCTGGGTTTCCAGTCCGGCGGTTTTGATGGTTAATACCCCCTGCAGGGTTTCCATAAAAAAGTCATTCAGCGTCGCGCTTTTTAGCTGGAGCTGCTGGGTATACCAGCGATCGCGGAATATCGCCCAGATGCTAATCAGCCCCATTACGACAATTCCCACGGCGGAAATCAGCGCCAGCACCGGGGAGATCCAGAACATAATGCCGATGGCGATAACGCAGATAATCCAGTCCGAGCGGAGTCCGTTATCCAGCTCAATTTTTTGCAGCATGCCGCTCTGCCAGGCGATAAAGCGGCTGAAAACGTCTCCCGGCGCGCGTTTTTCAAAGAAGCGCAGCGGGTTATTCAGCAATCGGGAAAAACCAACGTCGCTCTTAAGCAGGACAAAGCGGCGGATAAACCGCTCGCTGATGACCCTGACGCCCAGCGCTAACAGCGTGGAGACGACGAATGCGAGAATGAACCACAAATAGGGAAACGGCGTATTCTGCACATCAGAAAAAGCCTGATTGATTGCCCGACTGACCATCGTCGGCATCAAAAACAGCGTGAGCGATACCAGGAAGGTCAACAGCATCAGTTTATAAATGCCCGGTACCGCCGCGGTTTCCTTCAGGCTCATCGCCTTCGGCATCTCCTGCTGCGCGCCGGCAATAACCGGATCCTGATTAGCGATAACGCCGGGGGTATCTTCAAGGATCAGCGCATAGCCGCTAATCTCTTTTTTTAACGCCGAAAACGGCAGCCACTGCTGACCAATAGCCGGATTCATCACGCAAACGTAATCGCCTTTGCGCCAGGCCAGCAGCACATAGTGGCTGGCGCCGTAGTGCAGAATGGACGGGAACGGCAGCGCATGGAGCTCTTCGTGATCGAACAGCACCGGCGCCGTGGCAATGCCAATCTGTTGCAGAATAAGAGATAAGTCGCTTAACGAAGTCCCGTGATCGGACGCCGGGAAAATTTCCCGCAATGCCGGTAGAGAACACTGAATATTCTGAGTTTGCGCCAGCATCGCAATACAGGAAAGACCACACTCATTGGTCTCTTCCTGGAAAACCATATCAGGGATAATCTTTTTCATTATTATACGTCAGTGATTAATAAAGTAGAGCGAATGGCTGTGCCATAAAAGCCAATCCTGCGGATAATCCCGCAGGGTATTTTCGATAATCGTCGGCAGATGTGCCGTGACCTCTTTCGGCGACAGCGGGGAATAGATTTTTATTTTGATCCCTTGCTGATAATAAAGGTGATAAAAAACTACCTTCGCCGACACAATGCGGGAAAAACGCTGTACGCCGCTATGTAATTTCGCCGGACGGTCAAATAGCCGACAGCTTATTTTCCCGGACTGCGCCTCATGGGTCTGTACGGTATAGTCGGCGGGAATATCGGGAAAAATAATCATATTTTCCCGCCCTTCGGAGACGTTGCTCATTAGCGCCATCAGCTCGCTGGCCAGTGAGGTATTATCCTGATGGATTGAACAATAAGAGAGCGCGACGCCGCCCATTTTGCGGCTAGCGACGGTATAGCTTTCCGCGCTGGAAGAGACCACCACGCTGGCTTTACCCGGCGTTACCCTGGCTCCGACCATCGCGGCAAGGATATCCGACACGCAGTGCAGCGGTGCGATAACAACCGGCGTTTTCTGCGCCGCCAGCGGAGCGACTACGGCATCCAGCTCTCGCGTACACGCCTGCATCTGGGACAGCGTGGCCGGATGCTGTCCCCAGGTCGCGCCCATCTCCAGCAGCTGGCGGCGCATGGCTATCCATGCGGCGTCAATACGCCCATCGGCCCCCGTCAGGCAGCGGTAGTTTTGCGTCGCCACGGCGGTGCGTCCGCGATATTGTCGCCCCAACAGCCGCAGCCAGCACAACGCCCGAGCCGCCGCCAACAGCAGCGGCATAGGGGTAAAACGCATAATTCCACGCACTACCTTTTGACCGTAGCCAGTAAACGGGTGACTGCGCCAGATCAGCTGCGATGACCATTTTCTCAGGCTGAATACGCTCCAGACAATCAGAAAGCGCGTCACGCTTACTCCTTGTCCTGAGTTAACAGCTGACGCATATAGTCAGCAAATTCAGGAAACTGACGATCTTTCGCCACCACGTATTTTTTATTCACAATAAATAACGGCGTGGCGTTTATGTCATAGAGTTCGGTAATCTTCGCCATATATTCAAGGCGTTCAGTAACGGCTTTACTTTGGCGTACCTGATGGTATTTTTCGACATCAATATTATTCTTTTTCAGCCAGCCGTTGAGCGCTTCATCGTCGGCTAAATTGATACCGCGGGTCATTACCGCGTTAAAAGCCTGGTCGCGCATCTGGCGCTCAAGCCCCATCACTTCAAGGGTGGCGAAAACCGGAGCATAAACCGCCAGGCCGTTTCTTTCAGCGGTAATATGGATAACTTCAAAGGTACTATCCGCAGGCAGTGTGCCGGCGAATTTCTCGATATCTTCCTCGTTCAACGCGCAGTAGTGACAGCCATAGGAGAGAACTTCAATAATGCTGTTCTTATGTTGTATTGGACTACTGGCAACAATTTCGCTATCAATTTCCCGTAACGCCGAAGGTTTACTGCTGTCCAGTGAAAATGTATTAAACACAAAGATGTGGTAACACAGCACGGTAATCAGTGACGATATTAATGCCACCAGAAACGTGTAGCCAATAATGGTAATAGGTTTGATCTTCATGTTGATAACTGACTCTTAAAAAACGGCGTCAAATATATGGAGGGTTTCCCCTCCATATACCACATCAGAAATTACTGACGGATGCTATTCGGCACTACACACATACCGTCGGCAGCATTTTTCATAGTAACGGTTGAGTTACCGTGCTTATCAGTACAGGTAGTCACTTCTTTACAAGAAGAAACGCCACCAACAACCACTGTCTCGTAAGAGCTGGTGCAGGTTTCCTTGCAAGTTCCGCCAATAATAGCTGATGCTTCAATCATACTTAATTTTTGCATTTGTTAGATCCTTAACTATTTATATTGATATATGTTTTTCTTGCACTTACCTACTGGCTAAGTAACCTGCCAGTAATTCTTTCGATGTCATATTTATCCGCTGTTATACGCAGGGGGTGGCCACGATGCACTTGAAAATATTAAACAGCTCAACGTTATTTTTAGCGTTTAGCTTTTTCATCAGGCCTCGTTTACAGCGGCTCAGGCGACGAACATCAATTTTTTGTTCAGAGGAAATTTGCGATAATGACTTTCCTTTGAAAATTTCTTCCATTAACCACCAGTCATCACTGGAGATACTATTATTAAAATCCCTGGCGAGCCATTTCTGCCGGGTATAATTAATCAAAGAGCGACTGAAAAATATTTTTTTCGCTGGCATAGAATCAGCACCTTCGATGAACTTAAAAAAGTTATCCAGGGACTCATTCTTCAAAAGCCAGCTTGCTTCCGGGAGAAGTGAATGCAGCGCAAAGAATAAAGAAATATTATTCTCGCCTAACAAAATCACTAGCTGCTGATTTTCCCTGCAGTAATACTCTTTAATGGTGTACAGCGCATTAAACCGCTCATCCGGCAAACTATCGACATCGCAGAGGATCCAGCGTAGTTCATCTTTCTGCCTGGGCAGACGAAGCGTGCCGATCAGCTGTGAGAACTGATCGAGCCGCGAGAAAACATAATCGTCTTCATGCTTAGCCAGATCGGTAACCACGGAACGCACGCCTTCCGAAAAAAAGATGTTTTTATCGTAGAGAAAGAAATGACGGCTCATTTTTCATCATCCTTGATCTGTTCTACTGGTAATTTAGAGTGTAGTTCGCTGTTGCCTGAAAGGCGCCGGTGGTCAAGGTTTTGTTACTCAAGGCTTCCGGTTCCCCTTCCACAAAGGCTCTAAAATTTAGCTGCATGGTGGCATCAGAAATAGCCACCGCGGTCGTCGGCGTATTAAGTAAAATCGCCGTGCCGTTACTCTCTTCAAAACCAATACCAATACCGCTGGCAGAATTAGGCGCGACCGGCGTAATCGCCAGGCGGTCGCTCATATTGGCATTTTCCGTCCCGCTAAAGGTCACGGTGATGGAATTAAAAACATCAGTGCTGCAATCCTGAAGCTCAATAACAAACGCTTTAGGCTGCGATTTCCCTTCCGCATAGAGCGTGCGGGTTGAAATCTGGCCAAAATCCACGGCGATGTTTTTTGACGAAGGCACGATACTGCAACCGTGGGAAACCACGGTTCCCTTGAAGTTTAGATCGCCGCCAATCAGCTCCCCGATTGCATGCGCCGGGGTGGCCACGGGTAGCGAACATATGAGTATCATTGATGCGATTAATTGACGCATGCTATCCCCTTACTGAAACTCAGCGACCACGGTGGCCGATGCCTGGAAATCCCCTTCGAGAACGTTGGTCCCGGCATTCGCAATCGGCGCGGCAGTCAGATTCCAGGTTCCCTGATTGTTATTAAAACCCGGGACGTCATAAAACTTATTCGCGGCGACTAAATTGCCGCCAGAATCTTTCAGGATAATGCCGAGATTAGAGCGGTCGACCGCGCCAGTCGTTCCTAAATAGTCGCTATTAAAGCTGGCGGTATTCGCCTGCTGAATTCCCAGACGTATATTAAAAGTGCCGGTAGCAAAACTTCCCCCTTCGCACTTCACCTGAATCGGCACGGACTGGCTATAGTTGTTGCCGTTTAGCAGTGAACCAGAGCTCGGGATGGTGTTAAAATCAACGGTAATCGGCGCACCAGAGTTAACGATACATTTGTCCGGTACGGTAATCACCCCAGAATTAATTCGGACAATCGACATTGGCGTACTGCCCATTCCAACGCTGTAATCCCCCAGACGACCATAAAGTTTGGCTATTTCAGTACCTAACAGGTTTACGCCGTTAACAATCGGCTTGGTGATCATAAACGTCACCCGCCCCTGAGCGCCGGACTCAAAGTTATTAAACTGAGTGGTGGGCGGCACGCATTTGTTCTGAAACGCCCGGTTAGACTCATTATTAAAAGGGACCGGAAGATATTCCATACGCTGACCACGGATATAAATTTCAATTTTCACATCCATGTAATCATTCAGTTTTAAATAGCCTGGCGAGCTCCCCTGCTGCAGCAGCGAAGCAGTAGCAGAGTAAAAAATAGCCTGATTTTCCATAGGGATAGTACAGCTGGCTATACCAGAGTATTGTTCACCCAGTGAGAAAATATAGGGAATAGTCGCCCCAATACTATTATTGGTAATATCTTGATTGGCCACATCGATATTATAGGTTTTAGGCCCGCCAACCGGCGTAATCTCCCCTTCAACCGCGCTGGCGTACTGGGATAATAGGCCGCCAAAAAGTAAAAGCGTGGCGCAAGATTTCCGCCCAATAACCATTGTCACCATCACAGATACTCCATTTTTAATCGCAGCAGTCCGCTAAAATTGCCCGCAGACACGTTTCGTCCGGTTGACTCCAGTACCGCCAGAAACGTCAGGCTGCTGTCGCCGGTTTTTACAACAAACGGCGGCTGGGTCTGGTTAATATCCAGCGCTCGCTCTTTGGTATCCAGCAGGCGAATACCAGCGCCGGAAATGCTGCCGGTCAGGCGCAGAAGCTGGCGATTATTCTCGTCCGACTCGCCGATAAAAGTGAGCTGTATCGCCTGCTCGCTGGTGGTGTAAAGATGTTTGCTATTGCCCGTTGTCCTGGATGCGATACTGTCGCGCGCCTGGGAAGCGCCTTTCAGACAATCCCTGAGTTCGACGCGAACCAGCACCGGCTGGCTACGGTCACCGGCCTGGTGAAAACGCCGGACGCTAATTTCGCCCATTTCAATAATCTGCAGGCGGCTTTGCGGGGCAAGCACGCAAGGCGAGGCATACACAGAGCCGTTGAAAATGACGTTACCGCCATCCTCCCCCTGATGATCCCGGTTATAGTGCTGCGGCTGTAGAGGAATATCAGCGTCGGCCAGCGCTGGCATACTGATACCGAATACAAACAGTGCTAATAGCGATAGGCGCGTTTTCATCATCAGGTTCCTCTTTAATTACCCTTGCTGCGATGGTGGCAGCGCTTTACAGGTATTTCCTTCACAGCGATATTTCAGCTCCGGATGTCCGCCATAATCATTCACATACATCATCGCAAAATCTCTGACGCCGCCATCGGTCACGCTAAACTCCAGACTGGATTTCGGCGCAATCATAATTCCCGGGAATTTGGTGATTTTTTCACCCTTAACGCGGGACAGGCTAATAATAGTGATGTAATAGGGCGTCGGATTTTGCGCGGTCATCTTATTTCCGCTCTTTTGAAAGACGACCTGGTCCTGCCATATTTCGCTTTTGCTTTTGGGAATAATAGCCGTCGGACGGAAAAATAATTTAATCCGCGACTGCATGGCCAGCTGCAGGACGTTAGCTTTATCCGGCTTAGGCGGAATTTCCCGCACGCTTAAATAAAACAGACTTTCGCGATCTTGCGGCAGCTGGTTGATACCATCTGTTTTTGTGACCCGCGCGACCCCTTTTTGCCCGCCGTTAATGCGCTGCAAAGGCGGTAAAACCACCAGTGGGGAGGTAATCTTGTTACCCTTGCTGTCTTCCACCCACGATTGCGCCAGAAAAGGAATATCCGGGCTGGTGTTGGTCAGATTCGCGCTCGCCGAGCTATCTTTACCGGTGATTATCAGACGCGTGCGATCCAACGAAACGCCCGCCTGGGCGGTACCGCTTACCGCCGCCAGCATCAGAACGCCCATCCAGCAGAGTTTGTTGCTTGTTATGCTCATTTTTGGCCTTTTATTACAGTCACTGTCATTTACACGGCAATAGCGCGGCTGTCGAACGACGCTCTATGGTTGGCGGGATGGTAATCTGACACTGCTTTTTCCCGCTCCACACTACGTTTAACAGCTCTTGAGGATTCACCCCTGCCAGCCATCCCTGCCCACCTTCCATAATCATCGATACGCTCACGCCATCACCGTTGATAACCTCGGCGCCAAACGGCGGGTAGGTACCGTCAGCCAGACGAATAATGCCCATCAATTTTTCACCCTTCGCCATGCCGAAGGTCTGATAGCCAATGGCGCCTTCGGTTAGCGTGGCGGTGCTGATAGCTTTCGCCGGCTCAATGGATTCCGACATCGCATCAACATCAACCCGGGTATCAAAGCTGTTGTAGCTCACGATGTCCGGAATAACGGCGATGCCGAAATTATTGGTTCTTGATTTCCCATCATTAAGCGGGACATCGCCAATACCGTTGGTATTCACCATCACGCGAGCCGTATTGAGCGTCGCGCCGCTGTTGTGAATCGCCGCTCCGTGTCGCGTCGCAGTAAAGCCGCCGCGCAGGGTGCTGCTCAGGGAAATATAGTGATCCTGCTGATAGCTGGCGTTGCTGTTGATTTCGGCATACTGCGAGCGACGCTGATAGTAGCCATCGACGTTGGCATAACCGCTCTGGCTTGCCCCTGCACGCAGCCGCCACAGGTTGTTGTAGTCGCTGCTGTCGGTATACGAGAGCATCGGGCTGGTTTTACCGTTATTGGTCTGCACGTCGAGGCCGGTCCATTTGCTGTCACCCACAGGAATCGAAAGTGAGAAAGCAATTGAGTCGTCTTTACGCCCTTCATAATCAGAACGGTAGGCCGAAATATTGGTGGTGATCCCCCGAATATTACCGACGTTAAATGAACGCCCTAACGAGATGCCATAGCGATCCTGACTGCTTCGATTCCAGTAATTCTGGTGGGTATAGGTCAGGAATACGGTCGTCGCCTTGCCCGGCTCATCGGCCCAGAACGTTTTGTTACCGGTGATGGTATACACTTCTTTTTCCCGGCCAAGACTGTCGTAACCTTCGTAACGCTCGTTGAGATATTGCGAGAAAGAACGGAAGTCCTCCTGCGAAAAGCGATATCCGGCGAAGGTAATTGAACTGTTATATTCGTCAAAGGTTTTCGCGTAGCTCAGCTTAAACGAGGTTCCCTTGAGCCGTTTTTGATTTGACTGCTTGCTGTAGGATTCCGTGGCATCCAGCGAGAGTGCGCCGAGCACGCTGAGATCGCGCCCAATACCGGCGGAAACCGCGGTATATTCGGCCCCTGCGCTTTGTAAGCCGCCATACAATGACCACGCGTTGGTAATCCCCCAGGAGAAATCGCCGGAAGCAAATCCTGGCCCCTGAATTTTATGGCTATAGCGGGACGGCGCGCCGACCGCGACGTTATAGCGCACGTAGCCAGGGCGCGTAAGATAAGGAATGTTGGCGGTGTTGACCTGGAAGGTTGAGATTGAGCCATCCTGCTCTTCTACCTGAACGTCCAGCGTACCGCGCACCGAGCTGCGTAAATCCTGAATGTTAAACGGCCCGGCGGGAACCGTAGTTTCATAGATAATACGCCCGCTCTGCTTCACCGTAACTTTGGCGTTAGTCTTAGCCAGGCCACGAATCTCCGGCGCGTAGCCCTGCAGGTTCGGCGGCAGCTGACGCTCATCGCTGGCGAGATTAAGCCCGGTAAAACGCACGGTATCGAAGACCTGAGAATCAAGATAGATCTCCCCTGCCGTTAGCTTTGCCGCCATCATCGGCAATGGGCGATAGGCGTAGATCTGATTCATGTCGAAATCAAACTGGTGCGTCGCGCTGTAATAGCTGGTCTGATATTCACCACGCAGGCGCCAGCCGCCGAGGTTAATCCCGGTCTGACCATATCCGCTCAGGGTGCTGTAATCTTCATGCATATCCAGCTGGCGGGTATATTGCCCGGTCAGACTATAGTCGAGCAAAAATCCGCCGATACCCTCGTCCCAGCGCTCCGGTGGCGTCCAGTTTGGATCGTTGTATTTCATATACGCCTGCGGAACGGTGATATTCAGTACACCGGCGTAGTTGCTGAGCGTAGCGCCCGGCAGGCTGAGCAGGTTATAACAATCCGCAAACGGCTGGGCGACCTTCAGCTGCGCTTCTTCTTTCAGGGCCAATCTTGAGAAGATTTCACCATTAATACAGGCCTGAGTATGCTTCTCATCCTTAGAAGCCAGATAACGAACCTTTTGCTGCCCCACGGCCTGGCCATTTATTTTAATATCCAATAAATATTCGCCCGGCGGAACATAGTTGTCGGTAGCAAAACGGGTTAAGTCGATATTATCGCGGTCGGCGGCATCCAGTACGTCGGTATTGAATTCCACATCACTTGAAGCGCAAGCCACAGAAGCACAGCAGAAAAAAAGCATCTGAGAGAGGATTATTTTTATTTTTAGTTCTGCTGACATGACTATTCATCCCGAATCAATCAGTAAAATATCGTGCGCGACAAACAAGCTAAAACAGAAATAGCTGGCTTGTTTCTAGTTGTAATCCATAAAAAAACGAGTAACGGCGTAGAAATCCCCGGCCTTAATATGTTGCTGAACGGGTACCAGCGAGGCGGTAAATTTCAGCGTATTATTTTCATCACTCAAAAGATAACCTGAAGAGGGTTCTCCAAAGGTTAATATTTCCCCATGGCGATCGCGAATTTGTATACCAAATCCCTTTCCCTCGCCATCCGGAATTAATACTGTGGGGTCTTGTGATGAAGCATTGCCGGTAAAAGTAATGGTGGCATAAGCACCAGGCGTTGATTGATTTTCGCTGCCGAAAGATTCACAGCCGACTAAGCGCACCAAAAAAGGCCGAATAAGTTTACCTTCTTGATCCATATTTATATCACGAGCGGAAATATTACCGAAATCCACCCACAGCTCCCGCGACTCAGGATCAATATCGCACGCGGCAGCAACCAGCTCCCCAGAAAGCGCCAGCTGCCCGGGCGTAAAATTAGTACTCGAAGCATGTCCGGAAAAGAGTAATACCGATACAAATAATGCCATCAGTCTCTTTTTCTCTGTATCCTTAACCATACTCAGAATTCCATATTATCTGGTACAAATTCCAATATCGCGGGGAGAAACCTCCCCGCGAGCGACAATTCAAAATCGATTATTGATAATCGATAGTGAAATTGATCGTTGACTGGAATGCACCCGCGGTTACGGTAGTTGTAGAACCGCTCGCTGCTGCTTCCGCTTTCAGGAATGCCACGAAAGGAATGGTGTTGGTACCGTCAACCAGAGTTACCGGAGTAGTCTGCGCGCCCCAGGTAACAGTCTGGCTAGCGCTGTCTTTCAGGCCGATACCTGCACCAGATGCGGTACCAGAAGTGAATGCAGCCAGAGTAGGATCGTTCGGGTTAACCGAAGTCGGGGTATAGGAAACAACGGCGCTGCTGGCGATGGTAGTATCGCAGTACTGCAGCTCGATGTTTTTGGTTTCAGTTGCCTGGCCACCGCCCTGCAGCAGGGAAACTGGAACCTGACCAAAATCAACGGTTACCGGGCTGGAAGACGGAGCTAAACCACAAGCGGTATTCACCAGCTCACCCTGAAGCTCAATCTGGCCATTAGTTGTATCAGCCAGAGCAGACATTGAGCCGAGAGCAGCAGTTAATGCCACAGCCATAGCAACTTTATTCAGTTTCATAGAAAATTCCTGCGTTATAAATTTTTATCCTAAAAGAGTAAGAGCTATTAAATTGCCAGGGTGTACCCTCATAACAATTTCCAGCCCTCCGCATCACCGAAAAATCCGTTTCAATAATTAGACTATTAATGAATATTAATAATTTAATTAAAGCCAGATCCCCCTGGTCGACAAAAATACTAACAAATCATTTTTTAGGTAAAAAGAAATACATTCATCAAAGAATTAAAAAAAGATTTAACCTCGCGAACAATGCCGCGTCAGAAAATTAACTCGCAGACCTCTGGGATATATCCTAAAAACAAATAGCGACAGGTAATTAATAGTTGAGGGGGTCAAGAGTTTACGGTTAAATAATTTTAACATAGATCACAATTTATTAACAAAGACATCTATAACATGTGTCCGGCTGCCAGCAGACTATAGTACAAAATTACGCAGCCGCTATGATTGGCCAGCAAAGTCAACCAGCGCCCACAGACAAAACCTTCTCTGTTCGCCAGTATAGCTTTATCCTCTGCCTCCCCTTCTCCCGGCAAGCCGCCGTCGCTTCTTGTTTTCCTGACCTGAAGACTCCGTTATCATGCGGCTTATGAGCAAATGAAAAGAAATGCACAATTTCACGGGAACCAATGAGCCAGCGCGCGACGTCATAAAAACGATAAACTTCGCTAACTCATTAAAACTTAAGAAAATGGACATCAAAAACTGATGAGTACACTAGAGAATCTTGACGCCCATACGCCCATGATGCAGCAGTATCTCAAGCTGAAAGCTCAGCATCCGGAGATCCTGCTGTTTTACCGGATGGGAGACTTTTACGAGCTGTTTTATGACGATGCGAAACGCGCATCTCAGCTGCTGGATATCTCGCTGACTAAACGCGGCGCTTCCGCGGGCGAACCCATTCCGATGGCCGGCATCCCGCACCATGCGGTAGAGAACTATCTGGCCAAGCTGGTTAATCAGGGCGAGTCGGTCGCTATCTGCGAACAGATTGGCGATCCCGCCACCACTAAAGGGCCGGTTGAGCGTAAAGTCGTACGCATTGTGACTCCCGGCACCATCAGCGATGAAGCGCTGCTGCAGGAGCGCCAGGATAATCTGCTGGCCGCTATCTGGCAGGACAGCAAGGGCTTCGGCTACGCAACCCTCGATATCAGCTCCGGCCGCTTTCGCCTGAGCGAACCTGCCGATCGCGAAACCATGGCGGCAGAGCTCCAGCGCACCAATCCCGCCGAACTGCTGTACGCGGAAGATTTTGCCGAGTCTTCGCTGATCGAAGGCCGCCGTGGCCTGCGCCGCCGTCCGCTATGGGAATTTGAAATCGACACCGCGCGCCAGCAGCTAAATCTGCAGTTTGGCACTCGCGATCTGGTCGGTTTCGGCGTGGAAAATGCTCCGCGCGGCCTGTGCGCCGCCGGCTGTCTGCTGCAATACGTCAAAGACACCCAGCGTACGTCATTGCCGCACATTCGCTCCATCACCATGGAACGCCAGCAGGACAGCATCATTATGGATGCCGCTACGCGCCGCAATCTGGAGATAACCCAGAACCTCGCTGGCGGTATTGATAATACGCTGCCCTCGGTACTCGACTGCACCGTCACCCCGATGGGTAGCCGTATGCTGAAGCGCTGGCTGCATATGCCAGCGCGCGATACCGCCCTGCTGGTAGAGCGCCAGCAGACTATCGGTGCGCTACAAGAACGTTACGCCGAGCTCCAGCCGATACTGCGTCAGGTTGGCGACCTCGAACGTATACTGGCTCGCCTTGCCCTACGCACCGCGCGACCGCGCGACCTGGCGCGCATGCGTCACGCTTTCCAGCAGTTGCCGGAACTGCGCGCCATGCTGGCCGACGTTGACTGCAAACCGGTACAGCAGCTACGTGAAAAGATGGGCGAGTTTAGCGAACTGCGCGAACTACTGGAGCGGGCAATTATTGATGCACCGCCGGTGCTGGTTCGCGACGGCGGCGTCATCGCCCCCGGCTATAATGCTGAACTGGACGAATGGCGCGGCCTGGCCGATGGTGCGACCGATTATCTCGATAAACTGGAAATTCGCGAGCGCGAGCGTCTGGGCCTGGATACGCTGAAGGTGGGCTATAACGCCGTTCACGGTTATTACATCCAGATTAGCCGCGGTCAGAGCCAGCACGCGCCAATCCACTACGTCCGTCGTCAGACCCTCAAGAATGCTGAGCGCTACATTATTCCTGAGCTGAAGGAGTATGAAGACAAAGTACTGACCTCCAAAGGGAAAGCGCTGGCGCTGGAGAAACAGCTGTATGACGAGCTTTTCGATATGCTGCTGCCGCATCTTGGCGACCTGCAGCAGAGCGCCAGCGCGCTGGCGGAGCTTGACGTGCTGGTGAACCTCGCCGAGCGCGCGGAAACGCTGAACTACTGCTGCCCGACCTTTAGCGATAAACCGGGCATTCGGATCAGCGAAGGCCGCCATCCGGTGGTTGAGCAGGTACTGAAAGAGCCGTTTATCGCGAACCCGCTACACCTTGCCCCGCAGCGAAGAATGCTGATTATTACCGGCCCGAATATGGGCGGTAAAAGTACCTATATGCGCCAGACCGCGCTAATCGCGCTGTTGGCCTATATCGGCAGCTACGTTCCGGCGGAAAAAGTGGAAATCGGCCCCATCGATCGTATCTTCACCCGCGTCGGGGCGGCAGATGACCTGGCCAGCGGCCGCTCAACCTTTATGGTAGAGATGACCGAAACCGCCAATATTCTGCATAACGCCACCGAGCACAGCCTGGTGCTGATGGACGAAATTGGTCGCGGTACTTCAACCTACGATGGCCTGTCGCTGGCGTGGGCCTGCGCGGAAAATCTGGCGAATAAGATTAAAGCTCTGACGCTGTTTGCCACCCACTACTTCGAGCTGACCCAGCTGCCGGAAAAAATGGAAGGCGTGGCCAACGTCCACCTTGATGCCCTGGAGCACGGCGACACCATTGCCTTTATGCACAGCGTGCAGGATGGCGCGGCCAGCAAGAGCTACGGCCTGGCGGTTGCGGCGCTGGCGGGGGTGCCAAAAGAGGTGATTAAGCGGGCGCGTCAGAAGCTGCGCGAGCTGGAAAGCATCGCGCCGAGCGCTGCCGCCACTCAGGTAGACGGTACGCAGATGTCGCTGCTTTCCGCTCCCGAGGAAACCTCACCGGCGGTTGAAGCGCTGGAAAACCTTGACCCGGATTCGCTGACCCCGCGCCAGGCGCTGGAGTGGATCTACCGCCTGAAAAGCCTGGTTTAGTTCCATTAATATGAAAAACGGCAGCGCTTAGCGGTGCTGCCGTTTTAGAAAACACGAGAATGGGTGCGAGAGGATGCGTCCTGACAACCAATACGCGGGGTCTCCCCCGCGCTGATGCTACTTCTTCGATTCGTAAGCGAGAACAGCTTTAAACTCCATACTACGCTCTTTAATACTCAGCTCACACAGCGAGCTTCGTACCAACAGCGTAAATCCCAGTACCGTAATACACAGTACGATGATTGCCACAAGGGCATATTTTGTCAGCATGTCTTGCCTCCCTGCAAAGAAGAGACTAACATCTGAATTGTCTGTGTTCATTCGTTAGCCTCAGTTGATAGAAATATCTCCTGGGGCTTTCGTCTATCTGAATCCTTATAAATGCTCAAAGCCAGATAGCCTCAAGCACCCGCCGCTATTCTATATTTTCCCGGCCGCCATGATTATCGGAAATTCGTTAAATGCGTTGCTTTTATTATCAACTGGAAGAAGGCTCGCAAACGTATCTGCTCTATCAACCATTTTGACATTTGAAAGATTAATTAATAAATATTTTTCATTGATTAACCAAACAAATAAAAAAGGCCCGACTAAGCGGGCCCGTTTATGTTAGCGTTTATCTTCCGCCAGCAGCGGTGGAATATGCGGTACCATCGGTGCTTCATCAATATCCTTCTGCGTCATACGGAACGCTTCCGGATAATGTTCCCGACTGGTGCGGCGTAGCGGCTCGGTATCGCGCCAGGTATAGAAACAGTGCTGGCACTGAAATACCGTCCAGACATCTTTTACCGGCGATTTTGCCAGCACTTCAATATGTTCATCGGCGCAACGTGGACAAATCATCTTTTTCTCCTTATTTACGGTTGGCCAGCATGGCGGTCAGTTTTTCAGCCCAGGCTTTGGTTTCAGGAAGATCCTGTACCGGCTGGCTGTAGTGGCCGCGGAGATCCGGCGCAACCGGCGTAGTGGCGTCGATAATCAGTTTGTCAGTGATGCCCGCCGGGCTGGAACCAGGATCAAGCTCCAGCACCGACATATTCGGCAACTGCACCAGATCCCCCGCCGGGTTAACCTTCGACGACAGCGCCCACATCACCTGCGGCAGGTTGAACGGGTCAACGTCTTCATCAACCATAATCACCATCTTCACGTAGCCCAGACCGTGCGGCGTGGTCATCGCCCGCAGGCCAACCGCGCGGGCAAAGCCGCCGTAGCGTTTTTTAGTGGAAATTATCGCCAGCAGGCCGTGGGTATACATCGCGTTGACGGCCTGCACTTCCGGAAACTCAGCCTTCAGCTGCTGGTAAAGCGGTACGCAGGTGGCCGGGCCCATTAGATAGTCGATTTCGGTCCACGGCATACCGAGATACAAAGATTCAAAAATCGGTTTTGTGCGATAAGAAACTTTATCGATACGCACTACCGTCATATTACGCCCGCCGGAGTAGTGGCCGGTAAATTCACCAAACGGCCCTTCGATTTCACGTTTGCGGCTTTCAATCACCCCTTCGAGGATCACCTCGGAACCCCACGGCACGTCGAAGCCGGTCAGCGGCGCGGTAGCAATAGGATATGGGCTTTCGCGCAGCGCACCCGCCATTTCATATTCCGACTGATCGTATTTCAGCGGCGTAGCGCCCATCAGGGTGATAATCGGATCGTTACCCAGGGTAATGGCAATCGGCAGGTCTTCACCGCGCTCTTCCGCTTTGTGCAGATGCAGCGCGATATCGTGCATCGGTACCGGCTGCAGGCCGAGTTTACGCTTGCCCTTCACCTCCATGCGGTAAATACCAACGTTTTGCTTGCCAAAATTGTCCGGGTCGAGAGGATCGCGTGAAACTACGCAGGCTTTGTCGAGATAAAAGCCGCCGTCGCCGTCATTGAGACGGAACAGGGGCAGAATATCGAACAGGTTGATCTCCTCGCCGTCGACGGTATTTTCCGCCCATGCCGGATTGGCCCGCCGCTCCGGCGACACCGGGAATTTATCCCAGCGACGAATAAACTCGTCGATCTGCTTTTTCACCGGCGTATTCGGCGGCAGGCCCAGTGAAATAGCGTGATTCTGCCAGGAACCAATAGTGTTCATCGCCACGCGAGCATCAGTAAAACCGCGAATATTGTCAAACCACAGCGCCGGCGCGCCATCGCCGATGCGCCCGGTGGCGTTTGCCGCCGCGGCCAGATCCGGCTCAGCATTCACTTCTTCGCTAATTTTCAGCAGCTGCCCCTGGTCGTCCAGCGCCTGTAAAAAGCCGCGCAAATCATCAAAAGCCATTATTCATTCTCCTGTGAAACATTCTCTACCGCCCGTAACCCGTTCCAGCGGCGCGCTTTGTGATACTCCAGCCCAAACTGATCCAGCACTCGCGTGACGACGTGGTCAGTGACGTCCTCAATAGTTTTGGGATGGTTGTAGTAAGCGGGCATGGGCGGCACCATCGCCACTCCCATGCGGGACAGAGCCAGCATGTTTTCCAGATGGATAGTGCTCAACGGCATTTCGCGCGGTACCAGTACCAGCTTACGCCCCTCTTTCAGCACCACATCTGCGGCACGCCCAACCAGCCCATCGGCATAACCAGCACGAATTCCTGCCAGCGTTTTCATACTGCAGGGGATAACAATCATGCCGTCGGTACGAAATGAACCTGATGAGATGACGGCGGCCTGGTCCGCCGGGCTATGTGAGAAATCGGCCAGCGCCGCCACTTCACGGGCGCTCCACGGCGTTTCCAGCTCAATGGTGGTTTTAGCCCACTTTGACATCACCAGATGCGTTTCCACTTCCGGCATCTCACGAAGCGCTTTTAGCAGCGCAACGCCTAACGGAGCCCCCGTCGCTCCGGTCATCCCTACGATTAGCTTCATCATCGCCTCATTAATTGTTCGTATACGAACATTTTTATTAAAACTACGCTTGATAAGCATTTCTCGCAAGTTTGTTCGTATACGATCGCATTTTTTATCAAAACAGGAAAAATGCTCAAACGCCTTGCGAACGGCTATCATAGAAACCGACGGTTTTATTACGGAGTTGTCATGGAGTTAAAAAACGAGGCGTTTCATATGCTGCGCCAGCTTTTTCAGCAGCACACCGCCCGCTGGCAGCTTGAACTGCCGGATCTGACCAAACCGCAGTACGCGGTGATGCGCTCAATTGCCGAGCATCCGGGTATTGAACAGGTGACGTTAACGGAAGCGGCGGTCAGCACTAAAGCGACGCTGGCGGAAATGCTGAGCCGAATGGAGAGCCGTGGGCTGGTTCGCCGCGAACACGATCCGGCGGACAAACGCCGTCGGTTTGTCTATTTAACCGCCGAAGGCGAAGCGCTGCTGGCGAACTCAATGCCGCTGGGCAACGCCGTCGACGAAGAGTTTTTAGGTCGGCTGAACGATGAAGAGCGCCAGCAGTTTTCGCAAATAATCCACAAGCTGATGGCGCAAGAACAAAAGAATTAACCCTGGCGTTGGCGTAAAAAATCGATGAATGCCCGGACTTTAGCCGGAACATGCTGAGCATCCGGGTAGACCGCGTACACTCCTTGGGGCGGAAAGCTAAATTCTGGCATTACCTGAACCAGCGAATTATCCGCCAGCGCGGCCGCCGCCAGCCATTCAGGCAGAAGCGCGATCCCGCAGCCCGCCAGCGCAAAAGCCATCAGCGCGCTGGCGCTATCCGCCGACAACCGTGGGGCCCGGTTAATTTCAAAGGCCACGTTCTCGTTATGCGGCCCGGTGAGCTGCCAGCGCAGCGGCGCGGTCAGACGTTCATGAATAATCCACTCCGCCTGGGCCAAATCTTCCAGCGTCTCCACGGCATGACGCGCCAGCCACGACGGGGCGGCAAGCGGAACAATAGCAAAGCGCGATATCAACGCCGCGCGATAACGTGAATCCGCCAGCGTTCCAAGGCGGATCGCCACATCAAAGCGCTCGGAGATTAAATCCGCGTGGAGAGACGATGAAACATGGCGAACGCGAAGCGCGGGATGGCGCTCGCTGAATTCCGCCAGCGCCGGAACAATCACCTGAGCGCCATATTCCGGCGTCGTCGTGATCCGCAGCTCTCCGCTCAGCCCCACATGGCAGCCCCGTACTTCATCCTGCAGATTTTCCGCCGCTTTCAGTAGCGCGACGCCGCGATGATAAAACAGCGAACCAGCTTCAGTCAGCGTAAGCCGCCGGGTCGACCGCAGCAGTAAGGTAACGCCCAGTTCGCTCTCCAGCTGGCGGACGTTAAAGCTAACCACGGCCTTGGTCTGCCCAAGCGCTGCGGCTGCAGCGGTAAAACTTCCGCTATCTACCACCGCCACAAACATCGTCATTCGCTGCAGGTTCAGCATCCTGGCACCCATTGTCAAAAAATTTCAGACAGTATATCTCTGAATGTCTCGTTTATTCTCGTCAATAAGCAGGTTTACAGTAGCGGCCTTCACAGAGGATTGAATATATGACCTATCGCCGCAAAGCCGCCGCCGTTTTTCTACTGGGTTTCTTTCTCGACTTAATCAATATGTTTATCGCCAGCGTCGCCTTTCCTGCGATGAGCCAGTCGCTGCACGCCTCGGTGAGCGAACTGGCATGGGTCAGCAACGGCTATATTGCCGGACTTACCCTGGTACTGCCGTGTAGCGCCTGGCTAAGCCAGCGGCTTGGTGCCCGGCGAATATTTCTGTTTTCGCTAAGTTTATTTAGCATCGGGGCTTTAGCGACGGGAATGGCCGACTCGCTGGCAAACCTTGTTATGTGGCGCGTTCTGCAAGGGATCGGCGGCGGGCTGCTGATTCCAATAGGTCAGTCGCTTACCTGGCAGCAGTTTAAGCCTCATGAACGGGCTAAACTTTCTGCCGCGGTGATGCTGGTCGGGCTGCTGGCTCCGGCGTGCTCTCCGGCTCTGGGAGGAGTACTGGTGCAATCACTGAGCTGGCGTTGGGTATTTTTTGCCAGCCTGCCGATAGCGCTACTGACTTTTAGCCTGGCAGCGCTTTGGCTTAAAGATGAGAAAAGCCTCGCCCGGCAGAGCGGCTTCTTACACCTCTCTTTACTGCGTGATCCGCTGCTGCGCTTTTCTATGCTGGTATACCTTTGCGTACCGGGGACGTTTATTGGCATCAACGTCGTCGGCATGTTTTATTTGCAAAGCGTAACGGGTATGTCGCCCTCCACCATCGGCGCTCTGATGCTTCCCTGGTCTCTGGCCTCGTGTATGGCGATCGTCACGACCGGCCGCTATTTCAATCGTCTCGGTCCCCGCCCTCTGATAATAGTGGGCTGTTGTCTGCAGGCCTTCGGGATCGCTATCCTGATCGGCGTCAATTCACATACTGCCAGCAGCATGCTGATCGCGGCATTTATCTTAATGGGGGCGGGCGGCAGTCTGTGCAGCAGCACGGCCCAAAGCAGCGCGTTTCTTAATGTAGCTAACCCAGATATGCCGGACGCCAGCGCGCTGTGGAATCTTAATCGCCAGCTCAGCTTCCTGATTGGTTCTGCTCTGCTGGCAGCGTTAGTGAGCGCTTTTTCACTTTACTGGCCAACATCGCTGGCCTGGCGCGGCGTATTTATCACCGCAGCCGTTGTTACTCTGGTGCCGCTGCTAAGCAGCCTGAACCTTAATAATCGGGCCATAATCATGCGCCTGCATAGCAAAATGGAAAACAAATGAATCACTACATTGAAGAAGTTATTGCCGCCCATGTAGTCATAGAAGAGTGGCTGGGTCAGGGTAAAGGAAGCGCAGACGCGCTAATGCAGCGTTTTAGCACGGAATTCAGCATGATCCCAATAAGCGGCATGCGAATGAATCATCAGGCGGTCAGCGCTTTTTTTCAGGGGGCTTGTGGCAGTCGGCCCGGGTTAAAGATTGTCATTGATAATGCCGCCCTACTTGCCGAATGGCACGATGGCGCGGCGGTAATGTATCGGGAAACCCAGCATTTGCCCGACAAAGCGCCAACAGTTCGCTGGTCTACGGCTCTCTTTTGTCAGCAGGGAGGTCAAATTATCTGGCGGCATCTCCACGAGACGGCGCTGATTTAAGGTGAGGTTAAAAGAAAAAGGCCCAATCGAACGATTGAGCCTTTTTTAAGAAAGGTTTCTTACTCGCGGAACAGCGCTTCGATATTCAGCCCCTGGCTTTGCAGGATCTCCCGCAGACGGCGGAGACCTTCAACCTGGATCTGACGTACGCGTTCGCGGGTCAGGCCAATTTCACGACCAACATCTTCAAGCGTGGCGGCTTCATAGCCCAACAGACCAAAACGACGAGCCAGCACTTCACGCTGCTTGGCGTTCAGTTCGAACAACCATTTGACGATGCTTTGTTTCATATCATCGTCCTGCGTGGTGTCTTCCGGGCCGTTGTCTTTTTCATCGGCCAGAATATCCAGCAGCGCTTTTTCCGAGTCGCCGCCCAGCGGTGTATCCACCGAGGTAATGCGCTCATTCAGACGCAGCATCCTGCTCACGTCATCAACCGGCTTGTCCAGCTGCTCGGCTATCTCTTCTGCGCTCGGCTCGTGGTCCAGCTTATGGGACAACTCGCGAGCGGTACGCAGATAGACGTTCAGCTCTTTAACGATATGGATCGGTAAACGAATGGTACGGGTTTGGTTCATAATCGCCCGTTCAATCGTTTGACGAATCCACCATGTCGCGTAAGTCGAAAAACGGAACCCACGTTCCGGGTCAAACTTCTCAACTGCGCGAATCAGCCCCAGGTTACCTTCTTCAATCAGATCCAGCAGCGCCAGACCACGATTGCCGTAACGGCGGGCTATCTTGACAACCAGACGCAGGTTACTTTCGATCATCCGGCGGCGTGACGCAACGTCACCACGCAGCGCACGACGGGCAAAATAAACCTCTTCTTCGGCCGTCAGCAGTGGGGAATAACCAATCTCACCTAAGTAGAGTTGCGTCGCATCGAGCACCCGTTGGGTTGCTCCCTGCGAAAGAAGCTCTTCCTCTGCCAGATCGCTATCACTGGGTTCCTCTTCAACTAAGGCTTTCTCATCAAAAACCTCGACTCCGTTCTCATCAAATTCCGCATCTTCATTTAAATCATGAACTTTCAGCGTATTCTGACTCATAAAGTGGCTCCTACCCGTGATCCCTGAGCAAAGCACTTTCGCTGAACATCGCTCAAACGACGCCCGGACGATAACCTTTTATACCCCCGGTAAAGAAGGTATGGTGGCCGCCCTGGCGCCTTTCTTAGTGACGTCGAGTTATCCGTACTTTGCCAAATTATCGCTGCGGTAAATACTGCAGCGGGTTAACGGATTTCCCCTTGTAACGAATTTCAAAATGCAAACGTGTCGAACTGGTACCCGTGCTACCCATGGTAGCGATTTTCTGCCCCGCTTTGATATCTTGTTGCTCTTTTACCAGCATCGTATCGTTATGAGCGTAGGCGCTCAGGTAATCATCGTTATGTTTGATGATAATAAGATTACCGTAACCGCGCAGTGCGTTACCGGCATAGACGACGCGCCCATCGGCGGTCGCGACAATAGCCTGTCCCTTACTGCCTGCAATATCAATACCTTTATTGCCGCCTTCGGCGCCACTAAAGTTCTCGATAACCTTGCCATCAGTCGGCCAGCGCCATGAAGAGATTGGCGAACTGGTTGACGTACTGCTTGCAGTCGATTGGGTTGTGCTGACAGCTGGAGCCGTAACTGGCGCGACGGTTGTTGTCGTCGCAGGCTTGTTATTCGGCAACATCTTATTAGCACTCTGTTCACCTGAAGATTCAGAATACGTAATAGTTGGTTGGGACGCAACCACCGCGGTGGATTTTTGTGCAGAATTTGCGCCCAGCATTCCACCGTTACTGGCCTGTACGCTGGCCTGAGCAACCGGGTTATCACCGGTAATTGGCTGACCAGACGCATTACCAACCTGCAGCGTCTGACCAACGTTCAGGGCGTACGGCGCGGGGATATTGTTGCGCTGCGCCAGATCGCGGAAATCATTACCGGTGACCCATGCGATATAGAATAGCGTGTCGCCGCGTTTAACTGTATAGGTACTGCCGCCGGTGTAGCTACCTTTCGGAATATCCCCATACTTACGGTTGTAGACAATTTTGCCGTTCACCGTCTGTACCGGCTCCTGAGCCATCGGTTGAATCTGCGTGGGCTGCGCCTGTACCGGTTGAGTTTGTACCGGACGTGCCTGCGGAACGTTTGCGGTACCGTTATTTGACGGAGGCGTAATCAGCATTCCGGAGTTGGTGCTGGAAGATGAAGCCCCGCCAGCCGAGCTGACCGGCGCAGGCGGATTGTTGGAATTGCTACAGCCTGCCAGCCAGAGTGACACCAGTGACAAAGCCGCAATGCGGCTTAAGGTAAATTTTGGGCTTCCCGCGCTCATTTATCCCCCAGGAATATGTTAACTACCAATATCATGCTCACCGGACGGTGCCGGCCAGGACACGAAAAATGCGTCCACCCTATGCCTAAATGCAGGCAAAAAAACCTGGAATAATCCGGGTTCAGGCCAACTCCCCTTTAACGAGGGGAACAAAGCGCACGGCTTCGACAGTATCAATCACAAACTCGTTGCCGCGTCGACGGATCCGCTTCAGGAACTGATGCTCTTCACCTACCGGCAACACCAGTACGCCGCCGTCGTCCAGCTGCGCCAGCAGTGCGTCCGGTATTTCCGGCGGTGCTGCGGTAACGATAATCGCGTCGAACGGCGCGCGTGCCTGCCAACCCTGCCACCCATCGCCATGACGAGTTGAAACATTATGTAAATCAAGTTGTTTCAGGCGGCGGCGCGCGTGCCACTGCAAACTCTTAATCCGCTCTACCGAGCAAACGTGATGCACGAGATGCGCCAGAATAGCCGTCTGATAACCCGAACCGGTGCCAATTTCCAGCACCCTTGAGTCCGGCGTTAGCGTCAGAAGCTCGGTCATCCGCGCCACCATATAGGGCTGCGAGATAGTTTGCCCCTGTCCAATCGGCAAAGCCGTGTTTTCCCATGCCTTATGTTCAAAGGCTTCATCAACAAACTTTTCTCGCGGCACCTGCGCAATCGCGTTCAGCACGCGCTCGTCAACAATGCCCTGAGTACGGAGCTGATTGAGAAGACTTTCAACACGTTTACTTACCATTGCGAATCAACCCCAACGCGATCCAGCCAGCCGCTAACCACCTCATGCGCGCCGTGGGCGGTTAAATCGACGTGTAGCGGAGTGACCGACACATAGCCTTCATCGACTGCGGCAAAGTCGGTATCCGGTCCGGCATCATACTTTTCACCCGGAGGACCAATCCAGTAAAGCGTATTACCACGCGGATCTTTTTGCGGGATGACCTGATCGGAAGGATGGCGGCTACCGCAGCGGGTAACGCGAATACCTTTGATCTGCTCAAGCGGCAGATCCGGCACGTTGATATTGAGAATGCGCCCGGTGCGCAGCGGCTCGCGGCTTAAAGCCCGCAGAATGGAACAGGTAACCGCAGCGGCGGTATCATAATGCTGATAGCCGTTCAGCGAGACGGCCAGCGCCGGAAAGCCCAGGTGACGGCCTTCCATCGCGGCGGCTACGGTACCGGAATAGATAACGTCATCACCAAGATTAGGCCCGGCGTTAATACCGGAGACCACAATATCCGGTCGCGGCCGCATCAGGGCATTCACGCCGAGATATACGCAGTCCGTCGGCGTACCCATCTGCACGGCGATATCGCCATTGTCGAAAGTGAAAGTGCGTAACGAAGACTCCAGCGTCAGGGAATTCGACGCTCCGCTGCGGTTACGATCGGGTGCAACTATCTGAACCTCAGCGAATTCCCGTAAGGCCTTCGCCAGAGTCTGAATCCCCGGCGCGTGTATCCCGTCATCGTTACTCAGCAATATTCGCATAGTCACCCGTTGTATTGATAAGCTCCCTTACTACGCTGGTGGCGAAGCTGCCCGAGGGCAGCCAGAAACGCAGTTCAACGGTAACGTCATCCCACCAGTTCCAGCTCATCTGCTGGGGATAAAGCAGCATCGCCCGTCGGGCTGCCTCTACTTTTTCACGCACCAGCAGCGCCTGTAGCTGCGTCTCTTCGGCCACAGCCGCCTGTTCGGCGGCCAGCGCATCCCGTTGGCTTCCCCAGTCGCCGCTGCCAACAAGCGCAGCGGTAATCATCAGTTCGCGGCTATCAACCCGCGCCTGGAGTTCCGTCAGTTCTTCAGAGGTCGCAACGAACCAGCTTCCGCGCCCCGCTAATTGTAGCGCATCGCCATCAACAACCTGATTAAATTCCGGTTTTTTTAATCTAATACCAACTTGTTGATTAAACAATGCGCTGCGGGCCGCCGACAACCAAAAACTGCGTTTATTACGATCGCGCACCGGCGCACCGTTCTCGGCCCAGCGCAGCGCCCCCAGCAGATTGCTGCCGCCAATACCGAAGCGTTGAGCACCAAAATAGTTAGGTACGCCATGCTCGACAATGGCCTGTAAACGCTTTTCAACATCGTCGCGGGCGCTGATTTCGCGCAGCACCAGCGTAAACTGGTTCCCCTTCAGCGCCCCGAGGCGCAGCTTGCGCTTATGGCGCGCGTACTCCAGTACCTGACAGCCTTCGAGCTGGAATTTGCTCAGGTCGGGCATCTCTTTGCCCGGCACTCGGGCGCACAGCCACTGCTCGGTTACCGCATGCTTGTCCTTTTGCCCGGCGAAGCTCACTTCACGCGCATGAATTTTAAGGAATTTTGCCAACGCGTCAGCGACAAAACGGGTATTGCAGCCGTTTTTAAGAATCCTGACGAGAAGATGTTCGCCTTCGCCATCAGGCGCAAAACCAAGATCCTCGACTACCACAAAATCTTCCGGATTCGCTTTCAGCAGCCCCCGACTCAACGGTTTCCCATGCAGATAAGTGAGGTCGTCAAAAGCAATCATTTATCCGCCTTATGCAGCAGCGCCACCGCTTCACAGGCAATACCTTCGCCGCGGCCGGTAAAGCCCAGCTTTTCAGTCGTCGTAGCTTTGACGTTAACATCGTCCATATGACAGCCGAGGTCTTCAGCGATAAAGACGCGCATCTGCGGAATATGCGGCAGCATTTTCGGCGCCTGGGCGATGATAGTGACGTCAACGTTGCCAAGGGTATAGCCTTTGGCCTGAATCCGCCGCCACGCTTCACGCAGCAGCTCGCGGCTATCGGCGCCCTTAAAGGCCGGATCGGTATCCGGAAACAGTTTGCCGATATCACCCAAGGCCGCCGCGCCCAACAGTGCATCGGTCAGCGCATGTAGCGCAACATCCCCGTCGGAATGCGCCAGCAGCCCTTTCTCGTAAGGCACGCGCACGCCGCCAATGATAATTGGGCCTTCACCGCCAAAAGCGTGTACGTCAAAACCGTGTCCAATTCGCATTAAGCCTTCTCCTGGTGTCGGGAACGGGTAAGGTAAAATTCGGCCAGCGCCAGGTCTTCCGGGCGCGTCACTTTAATATTATCAGCTCGTCCGGCAACCAGCTCAGGGTGGAAGCCGCAGTACTCCAGCGCCGAGGCTTCATCAGTGATGATAGCGCCTTCGTTAAGCGCCCGCGTCAGGCAATCAACCAGCAGTTCGCGAGGGAAAAATTGTGGCGTTAGCGCATGCCATAAATCGTTACGCTCAACGGTATGGGCGATGGCCGTTCTGCCCGGCTCCGCGCGCTTCATGGTATCGCGAACCGGAGCAGCCAGAATGCCGCCCGTACGACTGGTCTCGCGTAATTGAAGCAGACGACTGAGATCGTCCTGATGCAGACAGGGGCGCGCGGCGTCATGCACCAGCACCCAATCGGCTTCATCAATAACCTTCAGGCCTGCGAGAACGGAATCCGCACGCTCGGTGCCGCCATCAACGACGGTGATTTGAGGATGATTTGCCAACGGCAGTTGGCTAAAGCGCAGGTCTCCGGGGCTGACGGCAATCACCACCCGCTTTATCAGCGGGTTTGCCAACAGCGCGGCGACCGCGTGTTCGAGAATCGTTTTGTTACCGATTGAGAGATATTGTTTAGGGCATTCCGTTTGCATGCGGCGGCCAAAACCGGCTGCCGGCAGCACGGCGCAAACGCCCGGAAAAGTGGCTGCCATGTTGTAATCCTGGGCCTGTTTATCGATTATTCTGCTGTTGCCCCGCGGCCTGGTTGCGTTTGGACGCATCCGGCACCAGACGATAAAACGTTTCGCCCGGGCGGGTCATACTGAGTTCATTGCGCGCACGCTCTTCGATGGCTTCCTGACCGCCGTTGAGGTCATCAATTTCGGCGAATAGCTGATCGTTGCGCGCTTTTAATTTAGCGTTAGTCGCCTGCTGCGCGGAGACATCGTCATTAACCCGGCTATAGTCGTGCAGACCGTTTTTGCCAAACCACAGCGAGTACTGCAGCCAGACCAGCAAAGCCAATAACAGCAGCGTTAGTTTACCCATCCTGCCCCCTGAAAAACGGCATCATCATCCCACAACTCGCCCGAGTGCTCTACTCTGGCGCGCGGACGACGCCGCGTAACGCGGGGACTGTACCACATTTTTACCGTTGATACCCAGGCAAGATTCATTCGTAAAAAAGACTACCCCAGCAGCCAGAAGAACAGCAGACCGAACATCAGCCCGACGGTCAAAATCGTCGCACAAATGCTGTACTGAAGTTTACCGTCCAGCAGAGAATGCAGCGCGATGCCAACCACAACGGCAACCGGCATTAATGCCAGAAAGAACGGCCAGGTATAGAGAAGAAAAAATAGCGTGTTACTGCCATAGATCAGGAAGGGAATACCCAGCGCCAGCAGCCATGAAATAAAACCAACGGCGGCGCCCGACAGAGACCAGGTGGTCTCGTCGCCGGCTGCCGGTGGCGGTTCTGAACGAATAAGACTGATGTTCTGGGTATTGCGCATATCGAATCCTGTTGACCTGGCGAACGGCATCCATTGATGATGCCGCCGCCGTTTCAGGATCTGATAATATCGCTCTGTCGTAGCAGGTCTAATAGTTGGTGCACCAAATTTGTTACTAATTGTTCACCGTCGAGGTGAATCTCAGCCTTCTCCGGCGATTCATATACTGAATCAATCCCGGTGAAGTTGCGCAATTCCCCTGCCCGCGCCTTCTTGTACAGGCCTTTCGGATCCCGCGCTTCACAGATGGCCAGCGGCGTATCGACAAAGACTTCGATAAAACGTCCTTCGCCTATACGTTCGCGCACCATTTGCCGCTCTGCGCGATGCGGAGATATAAACGCCGTCAATACAACCAGCCCGGCATCGACCATCAGCTTCGCCACTTCCCCTACGCGACGAATGTTTTCTTTGCGGTCATCATCGCTGAATCCGAGATCGCTGCACAGGCCATGACGCACGTTATCGCCATCCAGTAACCAGGTGCTCACGCCGAGCCGATGCAGCTCCTCTTCCAGCGCGCCGGCAATCGTTGATTTTCCCGAACCGGAAAGTCCCGTAAACCAGACCACTGCACCTTTATGCCCATGCAGCGCTTCACGATCTTCACGCGTTACCGAATGGGCGTGCCAGACGATATTTTCGTCGTGCCGGGCCATTATTTGCCTCCCAACAGGTCGCGAGCATCCCAGTGCGGGAAGTGCTTACGAATAAGCTGGTTCAGCTCAAGTTCAAACGCGCTGTACTGCGAAGCACCCACCTGCGCCTGTGCGTTCGGCTCGCGTACCATGCCTGCGCCAACGGTGACGTTGGTTAAGCGGTCGATAAAGATAAGCCCCCCGGTGACCGGGTTATCCTGGTACTTATCCAGCACCAGCGGTTCGTCGAAAGTGAGATCCACAAGGCCAATGCCGTTCAGCGGCAGAGATTCCACTTCACGCTGGGTCAGATTGTTGATATCCACCTGGTACTGAATGCCGTCTACGCGGGCGCGGGTTTTCTTACCGGCGATTTTAATATCGTAGCTCTGGCCGGGAGTCAGCGCCTGCTCCGCCATCCATACCACATCAACGCTGGCGCTCTGTACCGCGGGCAGAGAAACCGCCGCATCCACCAGCAGGTCGCCGCGGCTGATATCAATTTCGTCCTTCAGCACGATAGTGATCGCTTCACCGGCCGCCGCTTCCGGCAGGTCGCCGTCGAAGGTGACAATACGCGCAACGGTGGATTCCACGCCCGACGGCAGCACCTTCAGACGTTGCCCGACGGTCACGCGACCGGACGCAACCGTACCGGAAAAACCACGGAAGTCGAGGTTCGGACGGTTAACATATTGCACCGGAAAACGCAGCGGCTGGCTCTCCACCACGCGCTGAATCTGAACGGTTTCCAGCACTTCCAGCAGCGTCGGGCCGCTGTACCACGGCATTTTATCGCTCTGGCTGGCGACGTTATCCCCTTCCAGCGCCGAAAGCGGCACGAAACGAATATCCAGGTCTCCCGGCAGCTGTTCCGCGAACGTCAGGTACGACTCACGAATGCTGTTAAAGGTCTCTTCGCTAAAATCAACGAGATCCATTTTGTTCACCGCCACCACCAGGTGTTTGATCCCCAGTAGCGTCGAAATAAAGCTGTGACGGCGAGTTTGATCGAGCACGCCTTTGCGGGCGTCGATCAGCAGGATCGCTAGATCGCAGGTGGAAGCGCCGGTCGCCATATTACGGGTATACTGCTCGTGCCCCGGAGTATCAGCGATAATGAACTTGCGTTTCTCGGTAGAGAAGTAGCGATAGGCGACATCAATGGTGATGCCCTGCTCGCGCTCGGCCTGCAGGCCATCCACCAGCAGCGCCAGATCCAGTTTTTCACCCTGAGTACCGTGGCGCTTGCTGTCATTGTGCAGGGAAGAGAGCTGATCTTCATAAATCTGACGGGTATCGTGCAGCAGACGGCCAATCAGCGTACTTTTGCCGTCATCGACGCTGCCGCAGGTGAGAAAGCGCAGCAGGCTTTTGTGCTGTTGGGCGTGCAGATAGGCTTCTACCCCGCCCTCATCGGCAATTTGTTGTGCAATAGTGGTATTCATGGCGGCTCCTTAGAAATAACCCTGACGTTTCTTCAGCTCCATGGAGCCTGCCTGGTCGCGGTCTATCACCCGCCCCTGTCGTTCGCTGGTGGTCGATACCAGCATCTCTTCGATGATCTCCGGCAGCGTTTGCGCGTTGGATTCCACCGCGCCGGTCAGCGGCCAGCAGCCGAGAGTACGGAAGCGCACCATCTGTTTCTTGATCATCTCACCGGGCTGCAAATTGATGCGATCGTCGTCGATCATCATCAGCATGCCATCGCGCTCCAGCACCGGGCGCTCTGCCGCCAGGTACAGCGGCACAATTTCAATATTTTCCAGATAGATGTACTGCCAGATATCCAGTTCGGTCCAGTTGGAAAGCGGGAAGACGCGGATGCTTTCGCCTTTGTTAATCTGGCCGTTGTAGTTGTGCCACAGCTCCGGACGCTGATTTTTCGGGTCCCAGCGGTGGAAGCGATCGCGGAAGGAGTAAATCCGCTCTTTGGCGCGAGATTTCTCTTCATCGCGGCGCGCGCCGCCGAATGCGGCATCGAAGCCGTATTTGTTCAGCGCCTGCTTAAGACCTTCGGTTTTCATAATGTCGGTATGCTTGGCGCTGCCGTGCACGAACGGGTTAATGCCCATCGCCACGCCCTCTGGATTTTTATGTACCAGCAGTTCGCAGCCGTAGGCTTTAGCCGTACGGTCGCGGAACTCGTACATTTCGCGGAATTTCCAGCCGGTATCGACGTGCAGCAGCGGGAACGGCAGGGTTCCAGGATAAAACGCTTTGCGCGCCAGATGCAGCATCACGCTGGAATCTTTACCGATGGAGTACATCATCACCGGGTTAGAGAATTCGGCGGCCACCTCACGAATGATATGGATGCTTTCTGCCTCCAGTTGCCGCAGGTGAGTAAGTCGTTTTTGGTCCATAACCGTTCCTTAAGCCAGATTAATAACAGAAGAACCAAAGCCCTCTGCGTCTGTTGTGTGTTGAAACCAGGCGAGCTGTTGATGTAATCGCACCACATCGCCCACCACCAGCAGCGCGGGCATCGGGACATCTTTTGCCAGGTTTCCGAGCTGCTGTAATGTGCCGGTCTTCGTTTGCTGATCGGCGCGAGTGCCGCGAGAGATCACCGCTACCGGGGTATCGCCGTCGCGGCCGTTGGCGATCAGCTGGGCGCTGATTTCCACCGCTTTCAGGCTGCCCATATAAATCGCCAGGGTCTGGCCGCTTTGCGCCAGCCGCGCCCAGTCGAGCGGAGAATTTTCCGCGCCGAAGTGGCCGGTAATGAAGGTGGCGCTCTGGGCATAGTCCCGGTGGGTCAGCGGGATCCCGGCATAAGCCGTTGCGCCCGCCGCTGCCGTGACGCCCGGAACAACCTGAAACGGAATAGCGGCTTCAGCCGCCGCCTGCAGCTCTTCGCCGCCGCGGCCGAAGATAAACGGGTCGCCGCCCTTCAGACGAATCACCGTTTTGCCCTCTTTTGCCGCTTCCACCAGCATGCGGTTAATTTCCTGCTGCGGAACGGATACGCCGGAGGCGCTTTTACCAACGCAAATAGTCTCCGCGTCGCGGCGTACCAGTTCACGCACTTCTGGCGTCACCAGGTTGTCGTAAAACACCACGTCTGCCTGCTGAATGGCCTGCAGACCGCGCAGGGTCAACAGTCCGGCATCGCCTGGACCTGCCCCAACGAGAATAATTTCACCGGGACGTTTTTCCGGCTGTCTGAGTTCATCTTCCAGCGCTTTTTCCGCTTCGGCTTTGTTGCCCGCCAGCATCAGGCTGGCAAAGCGACCGGTAAACACGCGCTCCCAGAAGCGGCGGCGTTCAGCGGTTGTTTTAAGATGAGTTTTAATGTGGTGGCGCCAGTAGCTTGCTGTTTCAGCCAGCCGCCCCAGGTTGGTTGGCAGCAGCGCTTCAATTTTTTCCCGCAATATTCGCGACAGTACCGGCGCTTTTCCGCTGGAAGAGATAGCCACCAGCAGCGGCGAACGGTCAACAATTGACGGAAAGACAAACGAGCACAGCGCCTGATTATCAACAACGTTGACCAACCGATAGCGCGCATTCGCCGCAACATAGACGCGCTGGTTAAGCTCGTCATCTTCAGTGGCGGCAATCGCCAGGAATACGTCATCAAGCTGCCGCTCTTCAAATACGGTCGCCCGCCACTGAATTTCCTGACGCTCAACCTTTCCGGCAAGTTCTGGTATCAGCGCATCGGCGACAATCTGCACCTTCGCTTCAGCGCGCAGCAAAAACGCGATCTTGCGCGCGGCAATCTCGCCGCCGCCGATAACCAGTACGGGTCTTTCTTTCACTTCGGCAAATATCGGCAAGTATTCCACTGCGCAACAACTCTCTTACAATCAGCAATAGAGCGACTATAGGGTGCGGTCTGGAGCAAATGAAATTACGAAATGGAATGAGTTGTTACTCAAAAGAATAACGACCTGGGAAAGCAAATATCAAAAAGTGCTTAACACGCGGTTTTTCCACCATTTAAGAGCGATTGAAATTGTTTAACCACGGTCACAGTTTCATACTACGCGGGTGAAATTGTTTTAAGTACTCAAGGATCCGTTATGTTTTCCGCATTGTGCCGTCGCCTGCTTCCCCTGGCGCTGGGCGCAGGTTTTGTCTTCTCCGCCGCCCCGGCAATGAGTGCCCTGGGCGACACCGCCAATGCACAGGCTCGTCATATCGCCACCTTTTTTCCCGGAAGAATGACCGGTTCGCCTGCCGAAATGCTCTCCGCCGACTATCTGCGCCAGCAGTTCACGCAAATGGGGTATAAGAGCGATATCCGCAGTTTTAATACTCGTTATATTTACACCGACAATGAAAAGCGCAAAAACTGGCAGAACGTCACCGGCAGTACGGTTATCGCCGCGCATGAGGGGAAAGAGCGCCAGCAGATTATCATCATGGCCCATCTCGATACCTATGCGCCGCAAACCAACGCCGACGTTGAAAATAATCTCGGCGGACTGACGCTGCAGGGTATCGATGATAACGCCGTCGGACTGGGAGTTATGCTGGAACTTGCCGAGCAGTTGAAGAACGTCCCTACCCGCTACGGTATTCGCTTCGTCGCTACCAGCGGTGAAGAAGAAGGTCGGCTTGGCGCGCAGAATATGCTCAAACGTATGAGCGATGCGGAAAAGAAAAATACTCTGCTGGTAATCAATCTCGATAACCTGGTGGTGGGCGATAAACTCTACTTCAATAGCGGCCGCAGCACGCCTGCGTCGGTACGTAAGCTCACCCGCGACCGGGCGCTGGCTATCGCCCGCAGCAAAGGCATTATCGCCTCCAGCAATCCAGGCCTGAACCCTGAGTACCCGAAAGGTACCGGCTGCTGTAATGATGCCAGCGTATTTGACGAAGCCGGAATCCCGGTATTATCGGTCGAAGCCACAAACTGGTCCCTGGGACGCAAAGATGGCTACCAGCAGCGCGCTAAATCTCGTTCCTTCCCGGATGGCACCAGCTGGCATAATATTCAGTTGGATAATCAACAGCATATTGATAAAGCCCTGCCGGGCCGTATTGCCCAGCGCAGCCGCGATGTGCTGAAGATTATGCTGCCGCTGGTCAAAGAGCTGGCGAAGGTGGAGAAAAAACCCGCCGCAAAAAAATAGAATAATAATTAACCCGGCAACAAGGAGTGTCGCCATAATGCACTTGCGTTTTTTGCTACCGTTGTTTCTGTTGCTGGCGACCTGCGCAGGCTCCATCGCCGACAACCAGGTATATATCTGGCAACGCGTCTGGAAAGACGATCATAAAACGGCGCTACGCCAGAGCCACGAGCTGTTTTCAACTTTGCGCGTGCTGGGGCTACAGATTCATCCGCAGGAAGGATCGCGTATTGCCCGGGTCGATACACCCTTGTTACAGCAGGATGGTCGCCCGGTGTGGCTGGTAGTCCGCCTGGACGGCAGCCTGACGCAGCTCGATGCGGCAGCCATTCTGCCACAGATTCAAAGCATTATTACTCACTGGCGCGGTGCTGGCGTTAAACTCACGGCAATCGAAATTGATTACGATGCGCCCACCTCGCGGCTGACAGATTATCAGCAACTGCTGGCGTTATTGCGCCAGGCACTGCCGCCAGATCTAACGCTCAGCATCACCGCGCTTCCTGCCTGGCTCTCATCAGCTCATCTTCCTGACCTGTTGGCAGCGGTGGATAGCTCCGTGCTACAGCTCCATAGTGTCCTCTCGCCGCAGCAGGGGCTGTTTGACCCGGCTCAGGCCCGGCGCTGGAGCAGACAATATGCCCTTATCTCTCCGCATCCTTTTTATCTGGCGCTGCCGGCGTATGGTTCCGCACTGATTTCCGCCCCCGGTCAGCCAGAACGGGTGGAAAGCGAATCGCTGCTGGGTATTTTCGGTGAGAGGCGAGAGCTTAGCGTCTCGCCGCAGCAAATCGACGCTTTTACCCGTGAGCTCGAAGCGAATCCGCCGAAAAATTTTGCCGGTCTTGTCTGGTTCCGTCTGCCGCTGGCTAACGATAGTCGTTCCTGGTCACTCACCACGCTGGAAGCGGTTATTCGCCATCGGCCGTTGAACACAAGCTGGCAATGGCTGGCGCTTCCCGACAAAGCCAACGTCAGCCCTGAGTCCACGCTCTACGAACTGGCGATTAAAAATTCGGGCAATATTGACGCCCCGCTACCGATAAAAATTACGTTACAGATGGAAAATTGCCTCGCCGCCGATGGCGCAGGCGGCTACCGCTTTGCTGAAGAGAGGTTTTATCTGACCGCCCCGGCGCTGCTACGCGCCGGAAGAACGCGCACCATCGGCTGGGCAAGATGCACGTCGCCACCGCAAGGAGAGTTTTATGTTAGCCCGTAAATTACCTCTGACCACCTTCCTGACGGCGATGCTGGCCGCCGCCAACGGCCACGCCTGCGGGCCGTTTTTCCCCAACTATTTGCTGGAAAACCGTCACGCCAATCTGCTTTATTTACCCGAGGGAAGCTTTGCTTTAGAGAGCAGCCGCCTGGTGCCTATCGATCCGCGTCTTCCGCAATGGCGCGATACTTCCACCGATAAGCCTACCGCCCCCTCTGCCCAAGAGATTTTGATTACGAAGATCCGCGCCAGCGGTTCGTTAGAAGCTGCAGAAAAGATGGCTGCCGACCTGCCTGCCGCGAGCCGCCTGTACGTCCTCGGCGCCGTGGCATTTACCAAACGCGATAGCCGGGCGCGTGATTATTTTCGTCAGGTTCTTGCGCTGCCCGCAGCACAACAGGGCCTATGGGGGCTAAAAGCCCGCTACTCACTGGCCCGCGACTTAATGCATGATTATCCGGAACCACGCTCTGAGAGCGGATATCCGCTTTCCGATAGCGCTCACTCTCACGGTAACCAGCAGGGGCTACGCGAAGCTTTCGAGCTTTATCAGCAAATTATCGACGCTGTGCGCAATGGACAAGAAGACCCGGAACAGCTCTCGCTGGCAAGCCTCGGTCAGCAGGGCCGCATCAAACACTGGCAGAGTGAGCCGCTTGCCGCGGCCCACCTCTACGCCCGGCAGGCGGCTCAGGGGTCGCCCACCGGCAGCCTCTCTTTACGCTACACCGCAGATATTCTGAGCGATCCTGAAAACGAGAACTTCCTGCAACCGGGCCTTGACGATCCGCTTATTCAGCAACTGCTTATTGCGAGTTTTTTCACGCGCTCGTCTGGTCCCTTATACGAGCCAGAACCGAGGCCCGATGATGAACAAGAGATCAAAAATTACCATGATGCGCTGATTGCGAAGCTGGCGCAGAGAATAAACCACGACCTGCCCGGTAGCGATCGTCTGATCGCCCTCGCCTATCGTAATGGTCAGTACCCGCTGGTGACGCTACTGCTAAAAAATGCCACCGAAAATGGGCTGACCTCGTGGGTACAGGCCAAAATGGCGCTGCGGGCTGGTGATGTTAAAGCGGCAACGGCATGGTATGCAAAAGCCGCCGCATCTTTTCCGGCAGACGAAGCGTGGGGGTCCCAACCTGATAATAATGAAATTATCGGTGATGAGTTTGTTATCCCGACCTGCCGTATTAACGCCGAACAGGCAATCCTGGCGCTGAATCGCAACGATTATCTCGAAGCGATGCGTCTGATGTACAAAGCCAAAGAGCACTACTGGCCGGATTTAGCGCAAATTGCCGAACGGGTGCTTACGCTAAAAGAGCTCACCGCGTTCGTGGATAAATATGTCCCCGCCCCCTCTCCTGCTTTACTTGAGCAGCCGGAAAATACGGAACGCTATAGCGCTGACGTCAGGCTACGAACCCTGCTTGCCCGCCGTCTGATGCGGGCAGGACAGTACCAAAAAGCGCTGACCTATTTTGCCCTGCCGGAGAATCGTGATGCTGCACAGGCGTTTATCAATACCCTACCGAAAAATGGACCAAAGACCGCTCAGGCAAAGGCGTGGTGGCAAGCTGCGCTTCTCCTGCGTCATCAGGGAATGGAATTGACGGGCTATGAGATGGCGCCGGATTTTGCACTCTATGGCGGTGGATATTCATGGCCTTATTACGATTCGGGTTTAGAAGGTAAGCCGGCCGCCAAATCGTGGATTAGCGCCGGTGAGCGCCAACGTGTGCAGCTATCCCAGCCGAAACAGGATAATCATTTTATGCACTATCGCTGGCAGGCGGTGAAGCTTGCCGAGAAAGCCGCCGATCTATTGCCGAGAAAATCACAGGCCTATGCCGCCGTGCTGTGCAACGCGACGGACTGGATATGGGCTCAGGACCCAACATCGGTAAAACGTCTCTATCAGCGCTATGTAAAAAACGGCGCGCCATTTCCGTGGACAGAAAACTTTGGTCAAAATTGTCCGGAGCCGGACTTTGCTGTACTGAGAAGCAATGGAAAGGTTAGAGAATAAGGGGAAAGGGAACAAAAGTGTCCCCTTTCTGAAAGTAGAACGACTCAAGTGCTGGGGTACGAATTATCCCCGCTGGCGCGGGGAACACTGTAGAAGCAATTACTAAAATGCCAGAAATATCGGTTTATCCCCGCTAGCGCGGGGAACACACAGACCTGCGCGATCCGGAGTTTCTGTATAACGGTTTATCCCCGCTAGCGCGGGGAACACGCATCACAGAAGACTGTAGCAATCGCGTATTACGGTTTATCCCCGCTAGCGCGGGGAACACGCGCGCCAGCGTGCCGGTCATAGCTGCGGCTTCGGTTTATCCCCGCTAGCGCGGGGAACACCTCGTTCGGTGGCCTGTCCGTTAATCCCAGCTCGGTTTATCCCCGCTAGCGCGGGGAACACATAAAAGGTTTAAAGACTCAGACTGCAAAATACGGTTTATCCCCGCTAGCGCGGGGAACACTTACCACCCTTGCTGACTGGATGGGCTCAGATGAGACACAGTTTCCATTGCTCAACAACGCTATGCCCCTGAAAGAGTATTGGCCCCTCGCCTGTGAAAAAGCTCAGAAAGCCATCTTAAAAATTCCGCCGCCATCACAGCATAGCCACTACCAGAACCACCAGGCGCTGTTTCCTTTCATTCACACACTGACCCCACTTCAAAAGCGGGCAAGCACGCTGGATATCTCGGCTCCAGGCCCTCAGTTAGTTATTCTGGAGGACGTTACCGGAGCAGGCAAAACGGAAGCTGCGTTAATCTTGACTCACCGCCTGATGTCGGCCAATAAAGGCCACGGTCTCTACGTTGGGTTGCCAACAATGGCGACCGCAAACGCAATGTATAAACGCCTGGCTACGGCCTATCACGCGCTATTTACCGATGATTCCAGACCATCCCTCGTCCTGGCTCACGGCGGGCGAGAAATGTCGAGCACCTTCCGCCAATCCCTCTGGCAACCGGCAGGAGAAATTGCCGAAGACTACGCCCGTGATGATAGTAACGCTAGCGGCGAGTGCCATGCCTGGTTTGCCGATTCGCGCAAAAAAGCGCTACTGGCGGAAGTCGGCGTCGGTACGCTGGATCAGCTCTTAATGGCGGTGATGCCTTTTCGCCATCAGTCACTCCGCCTGCTGGGGATGCGCGATAAAATTCTGCTGCTGGATGAAGTTCATGCCTACGATGGCTATATGGTGAAATTGCTGGAAGGGTTATTACGCTTCCATGCCGCCCAAGGGGGAAGCGCCATTATCCTGAGCGCGACGCTTCCTACCGCGTTACGGGAAAAATTACTCAATGCCTTCAATGACGGTTCAGGATTTACGGCTACAGAAGCCAACCAGAATGCAGATTACCCGTGGTTAAGCCATCTTTCGTCCGCCGGCCTGCTGGAACAAGCATTGCCCACGCGTCCTGAAGTTCAACGAACCGTGGCTATTAGCTGGATACAACAGCGCCGGGAAGCACTGGACATTATTTATCGCGTTGTGGCAGCCGGGCAGTGTGTTTGTTGGATTCGCAATACGGTTGATGATGCACGAGAAATTTACCAGCAGCTGTTGCATGAAGGGATCGTGCCCGAACGGGATCTTTTGCTTTTTCATAGCCGCTTTGCTTTTGTCGATCGTATCACTATTGAAGATAAAACACTTAGCTGGTTCGGTAATGATGCCCCCTCTTCAGAACGACGAGGGAAAATACTGATAGCCACACAGGTCGTGGAGCAGAGTCTCGATCTGGACTTTGACTGGATGATCTCCGATCTGGCACCCATTGATTTATTAATCCAGCGCGCTGGTCGTCTGCAACGTCATATTCGCGATGCTCAGGGGCAACGCAAATCTACGCAGCCTGATGGTCGCCAGCCTCCGGTATTGTATATTTTGGCCCCGGATTGGCAGGAGCAGGCAGAAGCAGGATGGCTGGGACAAGAGCTAAAAGGAACCGGCTATGTTTACGCCGATCATGCCTGTCTGTGGCGCACCCAGGCTTTGCTGCGTCAGCAAGGTGAAATCCGGATGCCGGAGAATGCCAGAATATTGGTGGATGGCGTGTATGAGCAGAAAATTAATGCGCCCACTGGTCTGCAAACGCTCTCCGATATGGCCTTTGGCAAAGTGCTTAGCCAGCGCTCAGTTGCTGCACAAAATCTGCTGTGTCACGATCTCGGTTATGATCGAGAAGCCAGCGATTTTTTATGGGATAAGGATAGAGAATTTTCGACTCGTCTGGGCGAGGAGAGCGTGGATGTTTATCTGGCATGGCAGAATGAGGTGGGGGAATTGCATCCCGTCGTCGATAAAGGGGATTTCCGCTGGGAAATGAGCCGGTTATCAGTACGCTTGTCGTGGTGGCGCAAACAATCAGGTGAGTTTTTACTCCCCAATGAGGAAGCACTTGAGCAATTCCGTAAGAAACAACATCGCCCGGCGGCGCAGGTGGTACTTGTATCGCCGCAAGGTGAAGCCGATTATTACCATAAAAAGACAGGGCTGGGCCGCTAATAAGTGAGCCAGCATTTGAAAAATGCTGGCTCACTTAAGATGAGTTTAACCTTCGTGCAGTCCGCACTCTCTTTTTAAGCCAAAAAACCGTGTTTCTTCCTCCGCCATCCCCGGCTCCCATTTACGGGTGGTGTGGGTATCGCCCACCGATAAATATCCCTGGTCCCATAGCGGGTGGTATTTCAGGCCGTGCTTTTGCAGATACTGATAGACGGTGCGGTTATCCCAGTCGATGATCGGCAGCACCTTAAACACGCCGCGCTGAATCGCCAGTACCGGTAAGTGGGCACGGCTGCCGGACTGCTCGCGGCGCAGGCCCGCAAACCAGGTTTGCGCGTTCAGTTCTTGCAGCGCCCGATTCATCGGCTCGACTTTGTTGATGTCATTGTATTTCTCAATGCCCTCAACGCCCTGCTCCCAGAGCTTTCCGTAGCGCGCCTCTTGCCATGCCGCGCTTTCCTTCGCCCGATAGACCTGCAGGTTCAGATTGAGTTTGTCCGTTAACTCGTCAATAAACTGGTAGGTTTCCGGAAACAGATAGCCGGTATCGGTGAGAATAACCGGAATATCCGGGCGTACCTGGTTCACCAGATGCAGGCTCACCGCCGCCTGAATACCAAAGCTTGAAGAGAGCACGTATTCGCCCGGCAGGTTTTCCAGCGCCCACGCGACGCGCGCTTCCGCGCTCAGCTTTTCCAGCTGGCTATTGGTTTCCGCCAGCTGCAAAACGCGATCAACCTTCGGTAATTCGTTCAGCACGTTCAGATCGAGTACGGACATAAGTACCTCGTTTGTTTGTTCCCCTCCCCCAAAGGAGCGAGGGAGGAGGGAGGGCCAGGATGAGGGAGAAAAGTTTATTCCCAGAAATCCCGGGCTGGGTCGAGCACCGGGCGAATGATGCCCGCACGCACCGTAAAGTCGCCGAAGCCTTCACCCGCTTCGCGCTCTTTCGCCCAGCGCCCTACCAGTTCATCGATTGAGTCAAGAATTTCCGACTCGGTAATGTTTTCCCGATACATGCGCGGAATCCGCGTCCCGCTGCGGTTGCCGCCAAGGTGCAGGTTGTAGCGGCCCGGCGCTTTACCGACCAGCCCCACTTCCGCCAGCATCGCGCGGCCGCAGCCGTTCGGGCAGCCGGTCACGCGGGTGACGATGTGCTCGTCGCCCACGCCGTGTTTGCTCATCACCGCCTCGACTTTATCGATAAACGATGGCAGAAAACGTTCAGCTTCCGCCATCGCCAGCGGGCAGGTCGGGAAGGACACGCAGGCCATCGAGTTTTCACGCTGCGGCGTGACGGCGTTCATCAGACCATGATCGCGAGCCAGCTTCTCGATCTTCGCTTTCTGCTCTTCCGGAACGCTGGCAATAATCAGGTTCTGGTTCGCCGTGATGCGGAATTCGCCCTTGTGGATCTTCGCAATCTTCAGCAGACCCGTTTTCAGCGGACGCCCCGGATAATCAAGGATTCGACCATTTTCAATAAACAGCGTCAGGTGCCAGTTATTGTCGATCCCCTTCACCCAGCCGATACGATCGCCGCGTCCGGTGAACTCATATGGACGAATCGGCTCAAATTTGATCCCCGCCCGGCGCTCCACTTCCGCTTTAAAGGTTTCTACGCCAACGCGTTCCAGAGTGTATTTGGTTTTCGCGTTTTTACGGTCGGTACGGTTACCCCAGTCGCGCTGGGTCGTCACCACCGCTTCCGCTACCGCCAGGGTATGCTCCAGCGGCAGATAGCCAAACTCGCTCGCCGTACGGGCGTAGGTTTTCTTATTACCGTGCTCGATAGACAAACCGCCGCCGACCAACAGGTTAAAGCCTACCAGCTTGCCGTTTTCGGCAATCGCTACGAAGTTCATATCGTTGGCGTGCAGATCGATATCGTTCTGCGGCGGGATCACCACGGTGGTTTTGAACTTACGCGGCAGATAGGTCTGACCGAGGAGCGGTTCTTCATCCGTAGTGGCGACTTTCTTTTGATCCAGCCAGATCTCGGCGTAGGCACGAGTGCGCGGCAGAAGATGCTCAGAAATTTTCTTCGCCCATTCGTAGGCTTCAGCATGCAGCTGAGACTCGTATGGGTTAGAGGTACACAGCACGTTACGGTTCATATCGTTGGCGGTCGCCAGCGCGTCCAGCCCGACCGAATGCAGCATCTGGTGCACCGGCTTGACGTTCTTCTTCAGAATGCCGTGGAACTGGAAGGTCTGACGGTTGGTCAGACGGATGCTGCCGTAGATGGTGTTATCAGCGGCAAATTTATCAATCGCCTGCCACTGTTTAGTGGTGATCACCCCGCCCGGCAGGCGGCAGCGCAGCAGCATCGCGTGACGCGGCTCCAGCCTCTGCGCCGCGCGCTCGGCGCGAATATCGCGGTCATCCTGCTGATACATGCCATGAAAACGGATCAGCAGGAAGTTGTCACCTTTAAAACCGCCGGTCAGGCCGTCATTTAAATCTTCCGCGATGGTGCCGCGCAGGTAATTGCTTTCGAGCTTCATGCGCTCGGCATCTGTCAGTTTACCTTCGACCACCAGCGGGCCTGGATGTTTTTCGCTCATTAGTAGACATCTCGCTGATAACGGCGCTCAACGCGCAGCTCACTTAAAAATTCGTCCGCCGCTTCGGCGTCCATCGCGCCGTATTCGGCTATCACTTCCAGTAGCGTCTGTTCAACGTCTTTTGCCATACGATTAGCATCGCCGCAGACATAAATATGGGCGCCGTCGTTAATCCAGCGCCACAGTTCAGCCCCCTGCTCGCGCAGCTTGTCCTGAACATAGACTTTTTGTTGTTGATCGCGGGACCAGGCCAGGTCGATGCGGCTCAGCACGCCCTCTTTGACGTAGCTCTGCCACTCCACCTGATAGAGAAAATCTTCGGTAAAATGCGGGTTGCCGAAGAACAGCCAGTTCTTACCTTCCGCACCTTCCGCCGCGCGCTGCTGCATAAAAGCGCGGAACGGCGCGATGCCGGTACCCGGGCCAATCATGATCACCGGCGTCTGCGGGTTAGCGGGCAGACGGAAATTATCGTTATGCTCAATAAAGACGCGAACTTCGCCATCTTCTTCAACGCGGTCAGCCAAGAAGCTGGAGGCACCGCCGGCGCGGACGCGGCCTTCGATGTCATAACGCACCACGCCGACGGTGACGTGGACTTCGCTTTCCACTTCCGCCTGCGAAGAGGCGATGGAATAGAGACGCGGGGTCAGCGAGCGCAGCAGGTCGATCAGCGCCTGGGCATCCAGCTGCGCCGGCGAGAAACGCACCATATCAACGATCGGCGTGGTCGCGGCGTAATGCTGAAGCTGTGCCTTATCGCCCACCAGCGGCAGCAGAGATTCGCTGCGGGTTAAGGTGGCATAGTTCTCCACGATGTTGCCGGTGTTGACCGTCAGCTCGAAGTGCCACTCCAGCGCTTCGGCGAGCGGCAGGGTTTTACCGTCAACCGTGACCGGCTCATCACCTTTCAGCCACAGCAGTTCCACCAGCTCTTTCACCAGAGCCGGATCGTTCTGGTACCAGACGCCCAGCGCGTCGCCCGGCTGATAGCGCAGGCCTGAGTCGCCGAGGTCGATCTCAATATGGCGCACATCTTTTTCTGAATCGCGACCGGTGATTTTTTGATTCACCGCCAGCGTCGCGGTCAGCGGCGCTTCTTTGGTATAGGGGCTGGTGTGGATCTCGTTCACCGCCCCGCTGGTCACCAGCTGGGACGGCGCGGCAGCAGGCGCGCGCGCTTTTAGCACCTCAACCACGCGGGCGCGCCATTCGGCGGCGGCGGTCTGATAATCCACGTCAGCGTCCACCCGGTCAAGCAGGCGTTCGCCGCCCAGTTCGGCCAGCTTGTTATCAAAATCCTTGCCGGACTGGCAGAAGAATTCATAGGAAGTATCGCCGAGGCCAAATACGGCAAACGCGGTATCGGTCAGCTTTGGCGCTTTCTTCGAGAACAGGAACTTATGCAGCGCGACGGCTTCTTCCGGCGGCTCACCTTCCCCCTGCGTTGAGGTCACCACGACCAGCAGCTTTTCGGAGGCAATTTGTTTGAATTTATAGTCGCCTGCATTGACCAGCTTCACGTTCAGCTGCGCAGCCTGCAGATCGTCACGCAGCGCTTCTGCGATACGGCGGGCGTTGCCGGTTTGCGATGCTGAAATCAGGGTGATGGATGGTACTTCTGCCGCCTGGGCTGGTGCCGCAATCGCCGAACCGGGCTGCTGGTTCAGCACGCCCCAGAAGTAACCGGAAACCCAGGCCAGCTGGGTAGGCGTGAAGTCGGTCGTGGCCGCCTGAAGGCGCGCCATTTGCTCCGGATTCAGCGGTAGCAAATTGGAAGGTGGGGCCTGTGTCGTCATGCGTCGTTATGTTCCAGTAAGCAAAGCTGTTAGTCGCAACCTGTCAGCGCGATAAAACAAAAGAGAATGTGTTCACTCTAAATAATTCGAGTTGCAGGCAGGCGGCGACGCAGCGAATCCCCGGGAGCTTACATAAGTAAGTGGCTGGGGTGAACAGCGCCCGTCAGGGCGAGGCCCAAGGATGGGCCGAGTTATTGCCAACGCACATGCGGCTCGAAGTATGACGAGTGATAAGGTTAACGGTGCAGATAGTAACAATTAAAGAAGGGATGGAAATAACAAATAACCAAATGGACTAACCTGTTTTAGTTATAGTTGTTAACAACAAAATCGATTAAATAACCCAATGATATATAATAATTTTTCTTCAATAAGCTGGATGAATATGTCCATTTTCTGTTCAGGGGCGTTTTAGTTAATGCGAAAAAAGGTGCTTTCCGGTACCCTACGGCGGTTTTTTGCCATATTGAGAATAAAAGATGTCCACCACGCTGTTTAAAGATTTCACCTTCGAAGCCGCTCATCACCTGCCGCATGTACCGGAAGGCCACAAGTGCGGCCGCCTGCATGGCCATTCATTTATGGTGCGCCTGGAGATTACCGGTGAAGTCGACCCCCATACCGGGTGGATCATGGATTTCGCCGAGCTGAAGGCCGCGTTTAAGCCGACTTACGACAGGCTTGATCACTACTACCTGAACGATATTCCGGGGCTAGAAAACCCGACCAGCGAAGTACTGGCAAAATGGATCTGGGAGCAGATGAAGCCTCTGGTGCCGCTGCTGAGCGCGGTGATGATCAAGGAAACCTGTACGGCGGGCTGCGTCTATCGCGGCGAGTGATAGTACCTTCAGTTGAATAAAACCCTGATAGCCATCTGCTGCCAGGGTTTTTACCTCACGCAATATTCAGATACTTATGCGTCTGCATAGAGAGTCGCCAGTTGCGGGCGATACAGGTTTCAATGCACAGGCGCGTTGCATCATCTTTCTGGCTAATCGGCTGAAGCGCGATAATACGCGGCTTTTCATCGGTCAGCGTTTCCAGCAGTTCATCCAGCGCTTCAATATCGCGTACGCGACCCACCGGATGTTTGATTTCATCAGCCCGCTGTAGCGCCTGAGAAAGCACATCATAGCCGCCGCGCATATTCACCTTCGGCGACACGGTCACCCAGGTATGAGGCGTACAGCGAACTTCGTGGGTGCCGCTGGTTTCTATCTGACAGCTAAATCCGTTTTGCTCCAGAAGCGAGGTTAAAGGCGTAAGATCATGAATACAGGGCTCGCCGCCGGTGATGACTACATGGCGGGCCGTCCACCCCTGACGTCCGATGATAGCCAATAAATCTTCACTGCTTGCCGGCCCCCATTTATCGCTCTCTTTGGTTTTTGCCAGAATGCTGAACAGCGACACTTCCCGATCGGCAAGCTTATCCCAGGTATGTTTGGTATCGCACCAGGCGCAACCAACCGGGCATCCCTGTAAACGAATAAAAATGGCGGGAACGCCGGTGAAATAACCTTCGCCTTGCAAGGTCTGGAACATCTCGTTAATCGGGTACTGCATAATCATCTCTGCTCAGGGTTGTGGGCGCGCATTATCGCAGATTTGCCCGTGCAGATCTTGTCCTCTGCTGCTCCAGCGAGTCATTTAATTATCCTGATAATTATCAGGATAATTTTTAGCGCCACTAATTTAAAATTTGGTGTAACAAAAAATGAATAAATCCGTAAATCCAAAATAAATTAAAATAATAAAATTCAATGATGTACAAATGGATACACGAAATAATGAATTTATTATCTTTGCAAAGGGTCAAATTCGATCCACCACGTAGAGAAACATTAAAATATCATTAAGAAACAGAATATTATGAAACAATACCATTTAATATCCGTTTAATTATTCACATCTAGAATCCAGTCAATTCACCACAATGAGACTGCATTCATGAATACATTATTAATTACTGGCGCAACAGGATTCCTGGGTGGAGCAGTGTTAGAAAGCATTCTTAATCAAATGAATGCGACCAATCTATTGCTGTTAGTTCGTGCGGATAATAGTGTAGCTGCCGTAGAACGGGTAAAGGAAAACCTGCGAAAATTCAATATTAGCGAAGAGAGATTAACGGCCCTGACGCCCGGCAACATTCTGCTGGGGGATCTGACCAATCCGCAGCCCTTTCTCGACGACCCGCGCCTGAATCAGGTAACCCACGTGCTCAACTGCGCCGCCGTTGCCTCATTTGGTAATAATCCGCTTATCTGGAAGGTCAACGTCGAAGGTACGCTGCAGTTTGCCCGACGTATGGCTCAGGTCAGCGGCCTTCAGCGCTTTCTACACGTCGGTACCGCGATGTCCTGTTCGCCAGAGCCCGATTCTCTGGTGGCGGAAAGCGCAATGTTCCGCGAGCGCGCAGAACATCTGGTCGAGTACACGCACTCTAAATCAACGATAGAGCGTCTGATGCAGCAGGAGTGCCCCACGTTACCGCTGGTAATCGCCCGCCCTTCGATTGTTGTTGGCCACACTCATCACGGCTGTCAGCCATCCAGCAGTATCTTCTGGGTGTTCAGCATGGGGCTGATGCTACAAAAATTTATGTGTTCGATGGAGGACCGCATCGACGTTATCCCCGTCGATTATTGCGCCGATGCGCTGCTTATGCTGCTAATCAGCCCGCTTGCGCGCGGAGAAGTCGTACACATTTCAGCTGGCGAAGAGAATAGCGTGAGATTTGCGGATATTGATAGAGCAATGGCATCGGCGCTGGAACAGGCGCCGGTCGGTGATAAATATGCTCAGGTCAGATATGAAACGCTGGTCAAAATGCGCCGTGAGCTGAAGGATATCTTTGGTCCCTGTAACGAACGGCTGATGCTAAAAGCCATGCGCCTGTACGGCGCCTTCGCCACGCTCAACGTGCGATTCAGTAACGATAAGCTGCTCAGTATGGGGATGCCAAAACCGCCGCGCTTTACCGATTATATTGACCGCTGCGTCCAGACCACGCGCGGACTGTCTATTCCGCAGCAAATGGCGGTAGATTTTAAATAGCCACTTTGTACAGATAAAAAAATGCCAGCCCAAGGGCTGGCATTCACATATCAGATAAAGACAGGCTTATGCCTGGCCTTTGATCTCTTTACGACCGTTGTACGGCGCTTTTTCACCCAGAGCTTCTTCGATACGAATCAGCTGGTTGTATTTAGCAACGCGGTCAGAACGGCTCATAGAACCAGTTTTGATCTGGCCTGCAGCGGTACCAACAGCCAGGTCAGCGATGGTAGCGTCTTCAGTTTCGCCAGAACGGTGAGAGATAACGGCAGTGTAGCCAGCGTCTTTCGCCATTTTGATCGCAGCCAGAGTTTCGGTCAGGGAACCGATCTGGTTGAATTTGATCAGGATGGAGTTAACGATGCCTTTCTCGATACCTTCTTTCAGGATCTTGGTGTTGGTTACGAACAGATCGTCACCAACCAGCTGGATTTTGTCGCCCAGTACTTTAGTCTGGTATGCGAAACCGTCCCAGTCAGACTCGTCCAGGCCGTCTTCGATAGAAACGATCGGGTACTGTTTGGTCAGATCTTCCAGGAAGTGAGTGAATTCTTCAGAGGTGAACGCTTTGTTGCCTTCGCCAGCCAGAACGTATTTACCGTCTTTGTAGAATTCAGAAGCCGCGCAGTCCATCGCCAGAGTGATGTCTTTGCCCAGCTCGTAACCAGCTGCTTTAACCGCTTCAGCGATAACAGCCAGAGCTTCAGCGTTGGAACCCAGGTTCGGCGCGTAGCCGCCTTCGTCACCAACAGCAGTGTTCATACCTTTAGCTTTCAGAACTTTAGCCAGGTTGTGGAACACTTCAGAACCCATACGTACGGCTTCTTTCAGGGATTTAGCGCCAACCGGCTGAATCATAAATTCCTGGATGTCGACGTTGTTGTCAGCGTGCTCACCGCCGTTGATGATGTTCATCATCGGAACCGGCATGGAGTATTTGCCCGGAGTGCCGTTCAGCTCAGCGATATGCTCATACAGCGGCTGGCCTTTAGAAGCAGCGGCAGCTTTGGCGTTCGCCAGAGATACGGCCAGGATGGCGTTCGCACCGAAGTTAGATTTGTTTTCAGTACCGTCCAGGTCGATCATGATTTTGTCGATGCCAGCCTGATCTTTGGCGTCTTTGCCAAGGATTGCCTGAGCGATCGGGCCGTTAACTGCAGCAACGGCTTTCAGTACGCCTTTACCCAGGAAGCGAGATTTGTCGCCATCGCGCAGTTCCAGCGCTTCGCGGGAACCAGTAGAAGCACCTGACGGAGCAGCTGCCATACCGACGAAACCACCTTCCAGGTGTACTTCGGCTTCAACAGTCGGGTTACCACGGGAGTCGATGATTTCACGACCGATGACTTTAACGATTTTGGACATTAGGTTTTCCTCAGTACAAGTTAAACTAAAACTCCAGACAAACAATGCACCCGGATGGGTGCATTGCCGTTCTAACTCTTTTACTTCGCCTGACGCTTCTGGTACTCGCCAGCGGCTTTTACAAAGCCTGCAAACAGCGGATGGCCATCACGCGGCGTCGAAGTAAACTCCGGATGGAACTGACAGGCAACAAACCACGGATGGTTCGGCACTTCGATGATCTCGACCAACTGATCATCCCCGGAACGTCCCGCAATACGCAGGCCCGCATTTTCAATCGGCTTCAACAGCATGTTGTTAACTTCGTAACGGTGACGATGACGCTCGGTAATGGTTGGCTCACCGTACAGCTGGCGCACCAGACTGTCATCGGACAGCTGGCACTGCTGCGCGCCGAGGCGCATCGTGCCGCCGAGGTCGCTCTTATCAGAGCGAACTTCAACATTACCGTCTTCATCACGCCATTCGGTAATCAGGGCCACAACCGGGTACTTACAGTCTGGCACAAATTCCGTTGAGTTGGCGTTTTCCATTCCCGCTACGTTGCGCGCGAACTCAATCAGCGCAACCTGCATACCCAGGCAAATGCCCAGATATGGAATATTGTTTTCACGCGCATAGCGTGCGGTGGCAATCTTACCTTCAACGCCGCGATAGCCGAAGCCACCAGGTATCAGGATAGCGTCTAAATCTTTCAGAATTTCGACGCCGCGCGTTTCCACATCCTGCGAATCAATCAGCTTGATGTTGACGGTTACGCGATTTTTCAGGCCACCGTGTTTCAGCGCTTCAATCACCGATTTATAGGCGTCCGGCAGTTCAATGTACTTGCCGACCATACCGATGGTGACTTCCCCTGCTGGGTTCGCTTCTTCGTAGATAACCTGTTCCCATTCGGCCAGGTTCGCTTCCGGACAGTTTAAGCTGAATCGTTTACAAATATAATCGTCCAGCCCCTGAGATTTCAACAGGCCCGGGATTTTATAAATGGAATCGACATCTTTCATCGAAATAACGGCTTTTTCTGGCACATTGCAGAACAATGCAATTTTAGCGCGCTCGTTCGCCGGAATGGCGCGATCGGAGCGGCAGACCAGAATGTCAGGCTGAATACCGATAGAGAGCAGCTCTTTCACGGAGTGCTGGGTCGGTTTGGTTTTGACTTCACCCGCGGCGGCCATATACGGCACCAGGGTCAAATGCATAAACAGCGCGTTTTCACGACCAATATCTACCGCCAGCTGGCGAATCGCTTCGAGGAACGGCAGCGATTCGATATCGCCAACGGTGCCGCCGATTTCAACCAGCACCACATCATGACCTTCGCCGCCCGCCAGGACGCGCTCTTTGATAGCGTTGGTGATGTGCGGAATAACCTGCACGGTTGCGCCCAGATAGTCGCCGCGGCGCTCTTTGCGCAGGACGTCAGAGTAGATACGACCGGTAGTGAAGTTGTTGCGGCGGGTCATCTTGGTGCGAATGAAACGCTCGTAGTGACCCAGGTCCAGATCGGTTTCAGCGCCGTCTTCAGTAACGAACACTTCCCCGTGTTGGATTGGACTCATGGTACCCGGATCGACGTTGATGTACGGATCCAGTTTCATCATGGTCACGTTAAGCCCGCGGGCTTCGAGAATGGCTGCGAGGGAAGCTGCGGCAATGCCTTTACCCAGAGAGGATACGACCCCGCCGGTCACAAAAATATAGTTCGTTGTCATGCTGAACCTGAGAAGTTAGGTTTAAAAGACGATGGAATAACCAGGACGGGAAAGCAGTATACCCGATCATGACTGACGCCACAAACTTTCATTATCCCTCCTTTTCATCAGGCCCACACAAACGCAGGGAGTGAGAAAATAGCCGCTTTTGGAGAAATGTTTTTGACGCAAATCAAGCGCTTGTTATTTAAAAAATCACACAAATAGCGCTTGATCACGAAAACTCTTTAGAGATCAGTTTCCTGGCGTTTTACTTCCTGCCAAACCTCCTCCATGGTGTCGAGGTCAACACCGGTCATTTCCAGGCCGCGCGCGGCAACAATCCGTTCAACCTCGCGGAATCGACGCTCAAACTTCAGGTTGGCTTTTTGCAGCGCAACTTCGGCTTTTACCCCTAAATGGCGGGATAAATTGACCGTCGCGAACAGCAGGTCGCCCACTTCCTCCTCCAGTTTAGCTTCATCCACTACGGCCTGCTGCGCTTCGTGCATCACCTCGTCTATCTCTTCGTGCACTTTGCCCAACACTGGCCCCAGAGAAGTCCAGTCAAAGCCTACCGCCGAGCAGCGTTTCTGAATTTTATGCGCGCGCATCAGCGCCGGCAGGCTATGCGGAATATCGTCCAGCGCGGAGTGCTGAGACTTTTCCGCTCGCTCAGCGCTTTTAATCTGCTCCCAGCGAGCCAGCGCTTCGCTGCTATTACCGGCGGACGCCTCGCCGAAAATATGCGGGTGACGTCGCTCCAGCTTGTCGCTGATAGCGGCACAGATATCGTTAAAATCAAAGCGCCCCTCTTCCTGCGCCATCTGAGCGTAGAAGACGACCTGGAACAGCAGATCGCCTAATTCACCGCGCAGGTCGGCAAAATCTTCGCGAGAAATGGCGTCGAGCACTTCATAAGTTTCTTCGAGGGTATACGGGGCGATAGTGGCAAAAGTCTGCTCTTTATCCCACGGGCAGCCGTTTTCCGGATCGCGCAGACGCTGCATAATGCCCAGAAGGCGGTCGATTTGGGTCATTGTCGTTTCCATAAAAGAATCAGGCCGGGAGGCGACGTTCGCCTTTCCCGGCCGAAAAAAAGAAAGTGATGTTAACCGCCGTGCAGACGACGGGCATCGATGACATCCGGCACCTGATTCAGCTTGCCAAGCACGCGGCCCAGCACCTGCAGGTTGTAGATCTCAATGGTCATATCGATAGTCGCCAACTGATGTTTGGTATCGCTGCGGCTGGCAACGCCCAGCACGTTGACCTTTTCATTGGCGAGAATAGTGGTGATATCGCGCAGCAGGCCGCTACGATCGTTGGCCTGAACGCGGACGACCAGCGAGTAACCGGCAGAATAACTCTCTCCCCACACCGCATCGACGATCCGCTCCGGGGCGTGAGACTGCAGCTCCGCCAGCTGATCGCAATCCGCACGGTGTACCGAGATACCCCGGCCCTGAGTGATAAAACCAACAATCTCGTCGCCGGGAATCGGCTGGCAGCAGCGCGCAATGTGGTGCATCAGATTGCCAACCCCTTCCACCACCACGCGACCGTTGTCTTTATTGCGATTCTGCGGAGTATAGGTTTTCTGCTGCAGCTGCTTTAACGCCGCCGCATCCTGCTCCGCCGCGCTGGGCTTATTGAACTGCGCCTGCAGGAAATTAACCATCTGGTTGAGGCGAATATCGCCTCCGCCAATCGCCGCCAGCAGTTCGTCCTGTTCGTTAAAGTTGTAGCGCGGCAGAAGATACTTTTCCGCGTCCTTCAGGCTGATACCCAGGTGTTCCAGCTCATCATCAAGGATCTGCCGGCCGGCAAGGATATTCTTGTCGCGATCCTGCTTGCGGAACCAGGCGTGTATTTTGGAACGCCCGCGGCTGGTGGTAACGTAGCCGAGGTTTGGGTTCAGCCAGTCGCGGCTTGGGTTTGGCTGCTTCTGGGTAATGATTTCAATCTGGTCACCCATCTGCAGCTGATAGGTAAACGGCACAATACGCCCGCCAATTTTGGCACCGATGCAGCGGTGGCCGACGTCGCTGTGAATATGGTAGGCAAAATCGAGCGGCGTCGAACCCGAAGGTAAATCGACCACATCGCCCTTCGGCGTAAAGACATAAACCCGATCGTCAAAGACCTGGCTACGAACTTCGTCCAGCATCTCGCCGGAATCGGCCATCTCTTCCTGCCAGGCAATCAGTTTACGCAGCCATGCAATGCGATCTTCGTAGCCACGCCCGCCGCTGACCCCAGCGCTGGCGCCCTCTTTGTATTTCCAGTGCGCGGCAACCCCCAGCTCAGCATCTTCATGCATCTGACGAGTACGAATCTGGATTTCAATCGTTTTTCCGCCTGGGCCTAGTACGACGGTATGAATTGACTGATAGCCATTAGGCTTGGGATTAGCGACATAATCATCAAACTCATCCGGCAGATGTCGATAGTGAGTGTGCACTATCCCCAGCGCGGCGTAGCAGTCCTGCAGACGCTCGGCCACAATACGCACCGCGCGCACGTCAAACAGCTCATCGAAAGCGAGATGTTTTTTCTGCATTTTGCGCCAGATGCTGTAAATATGCTTGGGGCGTCCGTAAACCTCAGCTTTGACGCCTTCGGTTTTCATCTCCGAGCGCAAATGCCCTACGAATTCGTCAATATAATGTTCACGATCGATGCGCCGCTCGTGCAACAGCTTAGCGATACGTTTGTATTCCGCCGGATGCAGATAGCGGAAGCAATAATCTTCCAGCTCCCACTTGAGCTGACCGATCCCCAGGCGGTTGGCCAGCGGCGCGTAGATATTGGTACACTCTTTCGCCGCCAGCACGCGTTCATCTTCCGGCGCGTCTTTCACTTCGCGCAGATGAGCAATACGCTCGGCGATCTTAATCACCACGCAGCGGAAATCATCGACCATCGCCAGCAGCATGCGACGAATGTTATCTACCTGTTCAGAGGAGACTGAATCTGTATGGGTTGCTTTAAGCTGGCGTATCGCGGCCATGTCCCGCACGCCGTGAATTAGGGTGACAACGGATTTACCGACGCTCTCCTGCATGATTTCTTCGCTGACAACGTTGCCGTCAGCCAGAGGAAAAAGCATCGCCGCGCGTAGCGTATCGATATCCATGCTTAACATGGAGAGAATTTCCACCATCTCCACGCCGCGCCACAGCAGGAGTTCGGCCTGCGGGTGGCCCTGCGTTTTCTCTCGACAGTAATCCCAGGTTTCGGCTAAGCGTTCACACGACTGCTGGCTGGAGATTCCCAGACTCGCGATCCATTTCTTCGGGTCAAATTCACCAGCTTTATTTAGATGTGCACTTCTTACCGCAACCATTGTCCTCTCCTTAAGGGACCAGCCTGCCGAAGTCGGCAAGCCTTAACTTTACACTTCATTCTGCAAACCACATCAGCACTGGGTTCCCTTGCTCACCTCGGTCACTGACTTGAGTAAGCTGCCGGGGATTCACTCTGCCGCCATCTCGATGCGATTCGAATAATTGTGTGTATGCTTGTGCTCAAACAACACCATTGATTCCAGATGTCCAGTATGTGGGAACATATCCAGCATCGCCAGGCGCTGAATGGTATAACCCGCCAGCAATAAAACGTCGCTATCGCGCGCCAGCGTTGCCGGGTTGCATGAAACATACACCACCCGACGCGGCGCTAATTTTATAATATGTAACATAACGCCCGCCGCACCGGCTCGCGCCGGATCAAGCAAGACCTTATCAAAGCCGTTTTTCGCCCACGCCTGACGGGTAACATCTTCCTCCAGGTTTTCATGAAAGAATGTCACATTGTGTAATCCGTTAAGCGCCGCGTTCTCTCGCCCTTTCTCCACCAGCGCGGGAACCCCTTCAACGCCAACAACCTGCGCCGCACGCTTCGCCAGCGGCAGGGTAAAGTTGCCCATGCCGCAGAAGAGATCCAGAACCCGATCCTGAGGCTGAATATCCAGCCAATCCAGCGCCGTACGCACCATAAGCTGGTTTACGCCATCGTTCACCTGGATGAAATCACGCGGACTGAACAGTAAGCGTAGACCGTCAGAGGTATACCAGGGTTCTTCCCCAGAAATATGTTCAAGTATCTCGCTTTGCGGGGCGAGATACAGGGAAAGACCATTAGATTGCGAAAAACGTTCCAGTTTTTCTTTATCTGCCTCAGGAAGAGCCGCGGTGTGGCGCAATACCAGTAGCGGACCGTTATCCGCCTGAACCAGCTCCACGTGCCCAAGTTGACGCACAGATTTCAATCCGGTAAGACATTCGCGTACCGCAGGCAGAAGCGCACCAAGAACGGGCACCAAAACGGGGCACTGCACTACATCAACGATTTCGCTGGAGTTGGCCTTCCGGAAGCCTATCTGTAATTGTTGGGTCTTTGGCTGATAATTCAAGCTCAGACGCGCCCGGCGACGATAGCCCCACGGCGCAGCGGCTATAATGTCGTCAACGTCGCGCTTCATCAGCCTCGCGAGCGCGGCGCGTTTACTCTGCTGCTGCAGCTCAATGCTGGCATGCTGCTGCTGACATCCACCGCAGATGCCAAAATGCGGACAGCGCGGGGCCTGCCGCTGTGGGCTATCGCTTAGACGGCGTTTCACCTGAGCGCGGGCGTATTGTTTTTTATCTTCGACAACAACAACTTCAGCCTGCTCTTGCGGCAATAAACCGCTGACAAACAGCGTTTTACCCTGGTGACGCGCAACGCCCTGGCCGAAAGGGTCAAGGTCATTTACTGTAACGGTTATGATCTGGCGCGTCGTCACACGCCGTTTTGCAGAGTAGAATTGCGCCATCGTAGAGATTTGTCTCAATTAAATATACTGACTCTATACACGAGTTCGATCAGGGCACGCTAAAAGCGCAGCCAACGTGGAAGCCGCCTGAAGAATGATGTGTATATTCTCCCATAATGGAACCGCATGACCAACTACAGCCTTCGTGCCCGCATGATGATTCTTATTCTGGCGCCGACCGTCCTGATCGGTCTGTTGCTCAGTATTTTCTTCGTCGCACACCGCTATAACGATCTACAGCGCCAGCTGGAAGATGCCGGAGCCAGCATTATCGAACCGCTGGCGGTCTCCAGTGAATATGGCATGAATTTGCAAAACCGCGAGTCAATCGGGCAGCTAATCAGCGTGCTGCATCGCCGCCATTCCGATATTGTGCGGGCCATTTCCATTTACGATTCGCAAAACAAGCTGTTTGTCACCTCAAACTTTCAGCTCGATCCCGGAGAGCTTCAGCTAGCGAAAGGAACCCCTTTTCCTCGCCGTTTGAGCGTAATTCGCCACGGCGATTTAATGATTTTGCGTACCCCAATTGTTTCGGAAAGCTATTCACCTGATGAATCTCCGGGGAGCGATGCCAAAATGCCGGGCAATATGCTGGGCTACGTGGCGCTTGAGCTGGATCTGAAATCGGTGCGCCTGCAGCAGTACAAAGAGATCTTCATCTCCAGCGTGATGATGCTGTTCTGTATTGGTATTGCGCTGATCTTCGGCTGGCGACTAATGCGCGACGTAACCGGGCCAATCCGCAATATGGTGAACACGGTTGACCGTATCCGCCGCGGCCAGCTTGATAGTCGGGTCGAAGGCTATATGCTCGGCGAGCTGGATATGCTGAAAAACGGCATCAACTCAATGGCGATGTCGCTGGCAGCCTATCATGAAGAGATGCAGCACAATGTCGATCAGGCGACGTCCGATCTGCGGGAAACGCTTGAGCAGATGGAAATCCAGAACGTGGAGCTGGACCTGGCGAAAAAACGCGCCCAGGAAGCGGCGCGAATCAAATCTGAGTTCCTCGCTAATATGTCCCATGAGCTGCGTACTCCGCTTAACGGCGTGATTGGCTTTACGCGTCTGACGCTGAAAACCGATTTAAATACTACCCAGCGCGATCATCTCACCACTATTGAACGTTCCGCTAACAACCTGCTGGCCATCATTAACGATGTTCTGGACTTCTCTAAGCTCGAAGCCGGTAAGCTCATCCTTGAGAGCATTCCGTTCCTGCTGCGTAACTCCCTGGACGAGGTGGTTACGCTGCTGGCGCACTCGGCGCACGATAAAGGGCTGGAGCTGACGCTGAACATCAAAAATGATGTGCCGGATAACGTGATCGGCGACCCGCTGCGTCTGCAGCAAATTATTACCAACCTGATGGGCAACGCTATCAAGTTCACCGAGCACGGCAACATTGACGTGCTGGTGGAACAACGTGCAATCAGCAATTCACGAGTGCAGATCGAAGTACAGATTCATGATACCGGTATCGGGATCCCGGAGCGCGATCAGTCGCGTCTGTTCCAGGCTTTCCGCCAGGCCGACGCCAGCATTTCCCGCCGCCACGGCGGTACCGGTCTCGGACTGGTCATCACCCAGCGCCTGGTGAAGGAGATGGGCGGCGATATATCCTTCCATAGTCAGCCTAATCGCGGATCAACGTTCTGGTTCCATATTAGTCTCGACCTTAACCCCAACGCGGTTCCCGATAATGTACCGACCCAGTGCCTGGCGGGTAAAAAGCTGGCCTATATAGAGGCAAACGCGGCGGCGGCGCAGTGTACGATGGAGCTACTGGCGACAACGCCGCTGGAGGTGGTCTATAGCCCGACGCTGACGGCGCTACCGGATGCCCACTACGATATTCTGCTGGCAGGTATTCCGGTGTCGATACGCGACATCAGCCAGCATCGCGATAAGCTGGCAAGGGCCAGCAAGCTTGCCGACCACCTGCTGCTGGCGCTGCCTTGCCACGCGCAGGTCAGCGCCGAAGCGCTGAAACACGATGGTATAGACGCCTGCTTGCTCAAGCCGTTAACCTCCACGCGACTGCTTCCGGCGCTGACGGCCACGTGCCTGACGCAGCCAACGGTTCTGCTGCACCGCTCCGATAGTAAAAAACTGCCGATGACGGTGATGGCCGTCGATGATAACCCGGCGAATCTTAAGCTTATCGGCGCGCTGCTGGAGGATTTGGTTCAGCATGTCATCCTGTGCAACAGCGGTCAGCACGCCGTCGAACAGGCCAGAGAAACGCAGCAGGATCTGATTCTGATGGATATTCAGATGCCGGAAATGGACGGTATCCGCGCCTGCGAACTGATCCATCAGCTCCCTCACCAGCAGCAAACGCCGGTGATCGCCGTGACGGCCCATGCCCTGGAAGGACAGCGCGAGAAATTGCTGAGCGCGGGAATGAACGATTATCTGGCGAAACCTATTGAAGAAGAGAAACTCTACAATCTGCTGCTGCGCTACCAGCCGGGGAAAGCCATATTGCCGCAAATAGCGGCGGAGGCCGTAGAGCCGACCATCAACCATAATGTCACCCTGGACTGGCAGCTGGCGCTGCGTCAGGCAGCGATGAAACCAGACCTGGCGCGGGAAATGCTGCAAATGCTGCTCGCCTTTATGCCAGAGGTGCGTAACAAAATAGAAGAACAGCTGGTGGGAGAACAGCCGGAAGGCGTGCTGGACTTAATTCATAAGCTTCACGGTAGCTGCAGCTATAGCGGCGTGCCGCGTCTGAAGAAACTGTGTCATACCATTGAGAGCCAGCTACGCGCGGGCACCGACGTCGAAGAGCTGGAACCGGAGTTTCTGGAACTGCTGGATGAAATGGACAACGTCGCGCGTGAAGCCTGTAAGCTATTAGGCATTTAAAACGCGAGCCCCGGTCTGCGCTTTCGCGACCGGGGAAAAACTATAACACTTGCCCCATTTTCAGCACGGCGGCAACGTTTCTCGCCGTCATGCGTACATTTTCGGCGGCATTTTCCAGCGCTTCATCCAGCGTACACACTGAATAAATGACGCTGAACACCGCATCCAGTCCGTGCTGATGCACGACGCCTACATCCGGCGTCAGGCTCCCGGCAATCCCGATGACCGGAAGATTATAGCGTTTTGCCACTCTCGCCACGCCAACCGGCACTTTGCCGTGCACGGTCTGGCTATCAATTCGACCTTCGCCGGTAATCACCAGATCCGCATCCGCCACGATCTCGGCGAGATGTAAAGCATCGGTCACAATCTCGATACCGGGCCGCAGCTTCGCGCCGCAAAAGGCGTACAGGCCTGCACCCATCCCTCCTGCCGCTCCGCCGCCTTCAAGATTCAACACATCAAGTTCTAAGTCGCGGTGGATAATATCGGCAAAATGGGCCAGCGCCTTATCCAGGCGGGAGATCATCTCCGCCGTAGCCCCCTTCTGCGGCCCAAATACTGCCGTCGCGCCCTGTGGTCCCGTTAGCGGATTGGTGACATCACAAGCCACGTCAATATGGCATCCGGCCAGGCGCTTATCAAGTTCGCTAACGTCAATGCGCGCAAGATTCTCCAGAGCCTGACCGCCGGAAGCAATCTGCTGATTATCTTTTGTCAGCAGTTTCGCCCCCAGCGCCTGTACCATTCCGGCCCCGCCATCGTTCGTCGCGCTGCCGCCAATACCGATAATTATCTGCGTAACGCCCGCGTCCAGCGCGTGGCGTATCAGCTCTCCGGTTCCCCAGGAGGTGGTCAGCAAAGGATTACGTCGCGCCGGCGGCACGCTTTCCAGACCGCTCGCCGCCGCCATTTCAATAAACGCGCACTGTTTATCGCCCGAAAGACCATAAAAAGCAGCCACTGGTTCACCGAGCGGACCAGTGACCGTGACCTCTACCCGGCATCCCTGCGTCGCGGCAACCATGGCTTCAACGGTCCCTTCTCCGCCGTCGGCGACCGGCAGCTTGACATACTCCGCATCGGAATAAATTTCCCGAAAACCTTGCTCTATAGCAGTTGCAACTTCCAGCGCACTCAGGCTCTCCTTGTATGAATCCGGTGCGATCACTATCTTCATAAGCTGTCCTTAAAATGAACATTTACCCGACGCCATGCAAGAAACCGGCCCCCGCAGGGACCGGTGTTTCCTTAGCGCACCATGCACGGACGCTTATTATCAAACGTCCAGTTCGGGATCAAATACTGCATCCCCATGGCATCATCGCGCGCGCCCAGACCGTGTTTCTGGTACAGCTCGTGGGCTTTCATTACCTGATCCATATCGAGCTCTACGCCCAGCCCAGGCTTCGCCGGTACCTGTACCATCCCGCCCTTAATTTCAAACGGCTCTTTGGTCAGACGCTGGTTGCCTTCCTGCCAGATCCAGTGCGTATCGATAGCGGTGATTTTACCCGGAGCAGCCGCCGCCACGTGGGTAAACATCGCCAACGAGATATCGAAGTGGTTGTTAGAGTGCGAGCCCCAGGTCAGGCCGAACTCGTGGCACATCTGCGCTACGCGCACGGAACCCTGCATGGTCCAGAAGTGCGGATCGGCCAACGGGATATCCACGGACTGCAGCGACAGCGTATGCCCCATCTGACGCCAGTCGGTAGCGATCATATTGGTTGCCGTCGGCAGACCGGTGGCGCGGCGGAACTCCGCCATCACTTCACGGCCGGAGAAGCCCTGCTCGGCGCCGCACGGATCCTCCGCATAGGCCAGGGAGCCTTTCAGGTATTTACCAATTTTAATCGCTTCATCCAGAGACCACGCGCCGTTCGGATCCAGAGTCACGCGCGCCTGCGGGAAGCGCTTCGCCAGCGCGACAATCGATTCCGCCTCTTCTTCCCCGGCCAGCACGCCGCCTTTCAGTTTAAAGTCGTTGAATCCGTATTTCTCATATGCCGCTTCCGCCAGGCGTACTACCGCATCCGGCGTCATCGCTTCATCATGACGCAGGCGGTACCAGTCGCATTTTTCATCCGGCTGGCTCTGATACGGCAGCGGCGTGGCTTTACGGTTGCCGACAAAGAACAAATAGCCCAGCATTTCTACTTCGCTGCGCTGCTGACCATCGCCCAGTAAAGATGCAACGTTAACGCCCAGATGCTGGCCCAGCAGGTCAAGCATGGCCGCTTCGATCCCGGTAACAACGTGAATTGTGGTACGCAGGTCGAAGGTCTGCAAACCGCGCCCGCCAGCGTCGCGGTCGGCAAAAGTATTGCGCACGGCGGTCAGCACGTTTTTATATTCCCCCAGAGTCTTACCGACTACCAGCGGGATCGCGTCTTCCAGAGTTTTACGAATTTTCTCACCGCCGGGAATTTCGCCGACGCCGGTATGACCGGAATTATCTTTAATCACCACAATATTACGCGTGAAGAACGGAGCGTGCGCGCCGCTCAGGTTCATCAGCATACTGTCGTGGCCCGCGACCGGAATAACCTGCATAGAGGAAACAACAGGGGTAGTAAATTGTGCGCTCATAATTAAATCCTCATTCAAATCAGTGACGGCCGAAAACGGGGCGTTTACGGTCAAAAGTCCATCCGGGGATCAGGTACTGCATCGGGCCGGCGTCATTACGCGCGCTGCCGGGCAGCTTTTTCCAGGCTTCATGAGCCTTCTGTACCTGTTCCCAGTCCAGTTCGATGCCCAGACCTGGCGCATCAGGAACCGCAATTTTTCCGTTCTTGATTTCCAGCAGATTTTTGGTCAGGCGGCAGTCGCCCTCCTGCCAAATCCAGTGGGTATCAATGGCCGTAGGCTTACCCGGCGCTGCCGCACCGACGTGAGTAAACATGGCCAGCGAAATATCAAAGTGGTTATTAGAGTGGCAGCCCCAGGTCAGCCCCCAGTCATCGCACATCTGCGCCACGCGTACCGCGCCGGAAAGGGTCCAGAAGTGCGGATCGGCCAGCGGAATATCCACGGCGTTCAGCATTACGGCATGCCCCATTTCCCGCCAGTTAGTGGCTATCATATTGGTCGCCACCGGCAGCCCGGTCGCGCGGCGAAACTCCGCCATCACTTCGCGGCCAGAAAAGCCCTGCTCGGCGCCGCAGGGGTCTTCCGCGTAGGTCAGAACATCGTTCAGACCTTTACACAGCGCGATGGCTTCATCCAGCAGCCATGCCCCATTGGGATCAACCGTGATACGTGCGTCGGGGAAACGCTTTTTCAGCGCGCGAGCGGTTTCTATCTCCTGCTCGCCGGGCAGCACGCCGCCTTTCAGTTTAAAGTCTCTAAAGCCATAACGATCCTGTGAAGCTTCCGCCAGGCGCACCACCGCATCGCTGCTCAGCGCCTCCTGATGGCGCAGGTGATACCACTCGTGGCTGCCCGGCGTACTCTCCAGATAGGGCAGATCGGTCTTTGTCCGATCGCCCACATAGAACAGATAGCCCAGCACCGTCACCGCATCGCGCTGCTTGCCCGGCCCTAGCAGTTCGCAAACCGGCACGTTGAGCGCTTTACCCAGCAGATCCAGCAGCGCGGCTTCCAGCGCCGCTACCGCGTTAACCCGCAGTTCAAACGTCCAGGCGCCTTTACCAAAGGTGTCAAAATCCGCGGACTGGTTACCTTTATGCACCTGCTGAACCACTTTATTCAGGCGGGCGACTTCCTGACCCAACACCTGCGGGATAGCGTCAACCAGCGTCTGATAAATCACTTCACCACCTGGCGCTTCACCTACGCCGGTATTTCCGGCGCTGTCGGTGAGTACCACGATATTGCGGGTAAAGTACGCGTTGTGCGCGCCGCCGATATTGAGCAACATGCTGTCATGCCCGGCCACAGGAATAACCTTCATGTCCGTGACAACAGGACTTGATTGGCTTGTCATGATGATTGTCCTGCCACTGGTTTCAGTTCGATACGTTTAATATCGCCCACCAATACGAGATAGCTCAGGACCGCCACCAGCGCATGAACCCCCACATAGATTAACGCGCCGTTGAAGGAACCGGTGGTGCCAACGATATAGCCAATCGCAATCGGGGTCACAATACCGGAAATGTTACCGAACATATTGAACAGACCGCCGCTCAGGCCGCTGATCTCCTTCGGCGCCGTATCCGCCATTACCGCCCAGCCCAGCGCACCGATGCCTTTACCAAAGAAAGCCAGCGCCATAAAGCCGATGATCATCCACTCGACGTTGACGTAGTTACAGAACACCATCACCATCGATAGCAGCATCCCCATAACGATTGGCGTTTTACGCGCAATGTTCAGAGAACCGGTACGACGCATCAGCCAGTCAGAGATAATGCCGCCCAGCACGCCGCCAATAAATCCGCAGACCGCCGGAACCGATGCGACGAAGCCCGCCTTCAGAATCGACATGCCGCGCGCCTGTACCAGGTAAACCGGGAACCAGGTGATAAAAAAGTAGGTCAGAGCGTTGATACAGTACTGGCCGATATATACGCCAATCATCATTCGGGAACCCAGCAGCTGCTTGATTTGTCCCCATTTAACGCTAAACGGTACTTTGGCTTTGGCTGCTGCCTGATCCATGTTGATCAGCGCGCCGCCTTCGGCAATATATTCCAGCTCTTTTTTATTAACACCCGGATGCTGATTCGGCTCGTGAATCACCTTCAGCCAGACAAAGCTGATAACAATACCGAGGCCGCCCATAAAGAAGAACACGTGCGACCAGCCCACCTCATGCGTCAGCCAACCCATGATTGGCGCAAAAATAACGGTGGCAAAATATTGCGCTGAGTTAAAGATAGCAACGGCCGTGCCCCTCTCCTGCGCCGGGAACCATGCGGCCACGATGCGGCTGTTACCGGGGAAGGAAGGTGCTTCCGCCAGCCCAACCAGGAAGCGCAGGGTAAACAGCGCGACAATAATGCCAAAGCCGCTGAAGATATCGACGAAGCCCTGCAGCAGGGTAAACATAGACCAGATAAAAATGGACCAGAAGTAAACGCGCTTTGAGCCGAAGCGGTCAAGCAGCCAGCCGCCAGGGATCTGGCCGATGACGTAGGCCCATGAGAACGCGGAGAAGACATAGCCCATCCCAACTGGATCGAGACCAATATCTTTGGCCATCTCCGAACCGGCAATGGATAAGGTGGCACGGTCGCCGTAGTTGAAGGATGTGACGATAAACAGCATCACCACTATCCAGTAACGAGCATTAGTGCGCTTTTCCGCGCCGCTCGCCGCCTGACTTAATGAACTCATTGTTGCACTCCTGAATCATAGCGTTAGCTACGTTCATTCTGAACAGCACAACCTGTAGGGTACTCAGAATGACGTGTTAGTGTTTTTCATCGTTTTCGTTATATCTGGCACTGCATTTTTTACTGGCAGGAAAAGTATAAAAAGAGGGGCTGGCGGGCTCACCGTGCAAATACACAGCTTTCACGGCGATAGAGAATCTGATTTATGGCTTATGCCTAATGTGATGGGGGATGCTTCACGGAAATGAAAAGCTAAGTCCGTTCTCAGAGAGAAACGGCGGCGTAAAAGACAGGAGTGTGAATTAACTCTCTTGACCCCGTGAAATAGCCCGGTAAAGGCCCTGCTATTACATTGGTTTTAAGGCAAATGCCCGAAGCCGGGGAAACGAAGAATTGTTACGATCTTTTTGACCGTTAATCTGGCCACTGGCACTGAAAATCAGTAAGAAGGGACGCCCTCTGCGTAGGGAGAGGGCGAAACTTTTAATCAAGCAATGTTGCCCACTGCTCCACCCATGGATTAGCAACGCTTTCTGGCTCAGGGTCTTCGCTGGCGTCAATCATCAGCATGTCGCCAATGCGTGTACCACCCTGCTCCTGTAGTAACGCGTCAAATTTTAAACCGCCGCCGCAGAAGTTGGCATAGGTGCTATCGCCAAGCGCGATCATGCCATAGCGCAAATGCGGCTGATACATATCTTTGATACCTTCGTACAAAGGCACAATGCTATCCGGTAAGTCACCCTGTCCGGTGGTTGAAGTCACCACCAGCGCATATTTCCCGGTATATGACTCCCAATCTTTGACTTCAGGGTCTTCAAAGACCTTCGCCTTATGGCCCAGTCCGCTCAAAATAGCCTGCGCCTCTTCGGCGACCAGGAGCGAATTTCCATACATCGTACCGACAAAAATTCCGACTTCAGCCATGACTATCTCCCTGAATTAACCTGTATCTCTTCATCCTGACCGCTGTCGCCTGCAAACTCAACCCTTTCATTTAGCGGGAGAAGGCCGCGCCAGCCAAAGTGCGACAACGCGCGCATCCAAACGTCGTCCAGGCCAGCGCGAATAACCAGCGGTTCACCGGTAAAAGGATGCGTTAATGATAGCTGACTGGCATGGAGCATCAGCCGCTCGCAGCCAAAATGTTCTGCCGCGCTGCGATTCTGCCGCAAATCCCCGTGTTTGCTATCACCGATAATCGGATGGCGTAGATGGGCAAGATGGCGGCGGAGCTGATGTTTTCGACCGGTTTTGGGTTCCAGCTCTACCAGGCTATAGCGGGTCGTAGAGTAACGCCCGGTCGCCACCGGCATTTCTACCGTCGCCAGGCCGCGATAATGTGTTACCGCCGGCTGCGGATCTTTATTTTCACGCGCGAACTTATCGGCGATTTTATCCAGCTCTTCAACCAGCGGGTAATCAAGCACCGCTTCTTCGCTCAGCCAGCCGCGAACTATTGCATGGTAGCGTTTCTGCATTTGATGCTGCTCGAACTGCTGCGACAGCAATCTACCCGCTTCGCTCGACAGCCCCATCAGCAGTACGCCGGACGTCGGCCTGTCGAGACGATGAGCGGTGAACACGTGCTGGCCTATCTGGTCGCGCACGGTTTGCATCACCACAACTTTTTCGTCCCGATCCAGCCAGCTACGGTGCACCAGCCAACCCGAAGGCTTATTTACCGCCACCAGCCACTGGTCCTGATACAGAATTTCCAGCATCAGGCTTCGCCGCCGGCGAACAGCGCATCCAGCAGGAGCAGCTCGGCCAGCACCTGCTCGCGCACGGGATGAGTATTATCCAGGGCCATTTCATAATAAGGAGCAACGGCAAAGTTCTGCGGTAGCGGCATTCCGCTTTCCAGCAGCTGATGCATGCGCGGGATTAATACCCACTGTAGCCATTCAAGCGGCTCCATGGTGTCGAGGCAGAACGGCTGCTCGCTGGCGAACGCGCTACTGTCGGGGGCGCTATCCTGCCAGTGTTCCGTTTCGCGCAGCAGCGCTTCAATGGCGAGCAGGCGCTCGCGCACGCTATGGTCAAGAGTCATGGGAAACCTCGATGAGTTGAAAACTGGCGCAGAATAGCAAATTCAGACGAGAAATAAAAAAAGGGAGCACTGTATAAACAGTGCTCCCGGTTCGTTTTGCAGCAATCCAGCTACATTGTTGCTCCCTGCTCGTCCATGAAAACTTTTCCTGTGGTCTCCTGACCATGTTCATCCATAAACTGTTGCATCCTGCTTTCACACCACCCCGATGTGAAATAACTCATCCGTAAGTCTATCCTGATCTTCCTGATCCACCGAACGTCCCGACCGGCTCTCGTTCTCCCTCCTGGAGGTGTCCTTTTACGCAATCCTGCGTTATCCTGTGCTTCATCCTGAAGCCTGTCCTTGCTACGCCATCCTGGCGGGTCCTAAAGAAGCGTCATCATCCTGATGTTCGCTTCATTTATCAACTCCCTGTTGATGGGTATAGAATCCCTGATTCCGCCTCGTCTTACAACCCTTGTTAAGACAATATCTTAAGATTCATTGTCTGTATCAGCATTTAAAATAAATATAACCAATTGATAAATATAAAATTACCTAAAATACAGTGCGTAAAGAATCGCCTTAAATGATGACGATCTCTTACAGGTCTTGTAAGAGATCTCTCACAAAGTGTTGGGTGCTGTGGATTACAGAACAGGATTAAGGGCGTTGAGGAAACTCGCAAGCGAAGGGGAAAGGGTCGTTCGTTTACGGGTCCCGAGCGTTTCTTTAATTACTTCACCGCTCATATTACAGACCGCAATGACGTCCAGCTCGCTGTCCAGCGTGGCGATAAACAGCGTAGGCGACAGCTTCAAACGCTTTTGTACCAGCAAATGACCAATCAGATTTTCCTGTACCCGTTGAAAATCATCCGGGCTCCAGGTTTGCAGCAGCGTCATGGTTTCATCGGCAAAACGCGCCTGCATGTCACCAGCAAACTGAGTGGTATAATAAGCATGAAGCGGCTGTTGTACCACAATCTCCAGCGCGCGTTCAACCGCATTAATATTGCGTTCTAAAGAAAACGGCTGCGGCTGCCAGAATACGCCGTCATCGTCCGTGGCGCTAATACAGGGTGACGGAATGCCGTAAAGATCTTCGCTACGCGGCAGGTTGGAATACTGCTGCTGCCACGCGTCGCAATAACGTTGGGTAAATGCTTGTAGCGCTTCTGCGGTTTGATAGTCCACCGGTTTCTCTCTTCACGTTAGACAGGATACACTTGGCATATAGTGTAACCGCTTTAACTATGGTGAAACATGTCTTCTTACGATAACCATCAGGCGCTGGCTGGCCTGACGCTCGGTAAATCAACCGATTACCGCGATACTTACGACGCCAGCCTGCTTCAGGGCGTCCCGCGCAGCCTGAACCGCGATCCGCTGGGCCTGCACGCCAACAATCTGCCGTTTCACGGTGCCGATATCTGGACGCTTTACGAGCTCTCCTGGTTGAATGCCAAAGGCCTGCCGCAGGTCGCCGTGGGCCACGTAGAGCTCAGCGACACGACCGTGAATCTGGTGGAGTCAAAAAGCTTTAAGCTCTATCTCAACAGCTTTAACCAGACTCGTTTCGCCGGCTGGCAGGAGGTCGAAGCGACGCTGGCGCGCGATCTCAGCGCCTGCGCCGAAGGGCAGGTAAAAGTGTCGCTGTATCGCCTTGATGAACTCGAAGGCCAGCCGGTAGCCCATCTGCACGGCACCTGCATCGACGAGCAGGATATTGAAATCGATAACTACCAGTTCAGCGCCGATTACCTGCAGAACGCCGCTTCCGGCAAAGTTGTCGAAGAGACGCTGGTCAGCCATTTACTGAAGTCTAACTGCTTGATTACCCACCAGCCTGACTGGGGCTCAGTACAAATCCAGTATCGCGGGGCGAAAATCGATCGTGAGAAACTGCTGCGCTATCTGGTGTCATTCCGCCATCACAACGAGTTCCACGAGCAGTGCGTAGAGCGCATCTTTAACGATATTCAACGTTTCTGCCAGCCGGAAGCCCTTTCCGTCTATGCGCGCTACACGCGCCGCGGCGGTCTGGACATCAACCCGTGGCGCAGCAACACCGATTTTGTTCCGGCTATCGGTCGCCTCGCCCGTCAATAGTAAACATTTTCACAATTTGCGTGCGTTAACCCGCGCGCAAGGTTGTGAAAACGCCGTCAGCAGGGCTATTGTAATCACAGGAAGACGATAATCGTCCTGTAAGGAGTTCACTTGATTACACATGTTAGCCCGCTTGGTTCAATGGAAATGCTGTCGCAGCTGGAAGTGGATATGCTTAAACGCACCGCCAGCAGTGACCTGTATCAACTCTTTCGCAACTGCTCGCTTGCTGTGCTCAACTCAGGAAGCCTGACCGATAACAGCAAAGAGCTCCTGTCTCGTTTTGAAAACTTCGATATTAACGTGCTGCGCCGCGAACGCGGCGTGAAGCTGGAACTGATCAACCCGCCGGAAGACGCTTTCGTTGACGGGCGAATCATCCGTTCCCTGCAGGCCAACCTGTTTGCCGTACTGCGCGATATTCTGTTCGTCTACGGCCAGATCCACAACACCGTTCGCTTCCCGAATCTCGATCTGGAAAGTTCGGTGCATATCACCAACCTGGTCTTCTCCATTTTGCGCAACGCCCGTGCCCTGCACGTGGGTGAAGCGCCAAATATGATTGTCTGCTGGGGCGGCCACTCGATTAACGAAAACGAATATCTGTACGCTCGCCGCGTCGGCAATCAGCTGGGTCTGCGCGAGCTGAATATCTGCACCGGCTGCGGACCGGGCGCGATGGAAGCACCAATGAAAGGCGCCGCCGTCGGCCATGCGCAGCAACGTTACAGAGACAGCCGCTTTATCGGTATGACCGAGCCGTCAATTATCGCCGCCGAGCCGCCGAACCCGCTGGTGAACGAACTCATCATCATGCCGGATATCGAAAAACGCCTTGAAGCGTTCGTGCGTATCGCTCACGGCATCATCATCTTCCCCGGCGGCGTGGGGACGGCGGAAGAGCTGCTTTATCTGCTGGGTATTTTGATGCACCCGTCGAACAAGTCTCAGGTTTTACCGCTGATCCTCACCGGGCCAAAAGAGAGCGCCGATTATTTCCGCGTGCTGGATGAGTTTATCGTACATACCCTGGGCGAATCCGCCCGCCGCCACTATCGTATTATCGTCGACGATGCCGCAGAAGTCGCTCGGCAGATGAAAAAAGCGATGCCGATGGTAAAAGAGAGCCGCCGCGAAACCGGAGACGCGTACAGCTTTAACTGGTCGATGCGCATTGCCCCGGATCTGCAACTGCCGTTCGATCCTACCCATGAAAATATGGCCAACCTTAAGCTCTATCCGGACCAGCCGGTGGAAGTGCTGGCGGCGGATCTCCGTCGCGCCTTCTCCGGCATCGTTGCCGGCAACGTCAAAGAGGTTGGTATCCAGGCTATTGAGAAATTTGGTCCATATAAAATTCACGGCGATCCGGCGATGATGCGCCGTATGGATGACCTGCTGCAGGGCTTTGTGGCTCAGCATCGTATGAAGCTGCCGGGCGGCAGCGCCTACATCCCCTGCTACGAAATCTGTTCCTGAGTGTTTTTCTCCCGGACAGCGGCTAACGCCTTGTCCGGGCTACCGGCACGCAGATGGCGGAAAACCGCCTGGCGCGAGCCGGGAAGAAGCAAGTCACCTCACTCATCCTGTACACCAGCCCTGCTCCCTCCCCCAGCAATCCGCCTGCATATTTTCCAATAAACTCCATTCCTTTCTGAAACTTTTGCAATTTTTTTACATAGCCAATCGTTTGCGTTTCCAAAAACAGCAATAAATATCACCATAAAAAATAGATTTAAGGGTAAAAACGTCGAGAACATCGCATTTTTACAGTAAAAACCTCGTTATTACGCCAAGACACTATTCTGTCATATGCTGAAAATGATAGCCTCCGCGCAACAAATCTCTGGCTGACAGCCATATACAGGCTGTTGGGCTAAAAATGCTCACATTAAAAGTGGATTATTGCATTTGAGATCATGATCACTGATGCATTCACTTTATAAATGTATCTTCCCGCACCAATTGTTACGGAGAAAATGTCTAAAAAACCGTACACAAACGAATTTCATATTATTTAGTCGTTTTTATTTAATAGATTTTGTTGCTTCCTCCAGGAGATACAGATGGAAACCACTCAAACCAGCACCATCGTTTCGGATGCTACCCGTAGCGGTTGGCGTAAGACGGACACCATGTGGATGCTGGGCCTGTACGGCACGGCTATCGGCGCCGGCGTACTGTTCCTGCCAATCAACGCCGGTGTTGGCGGTATGATCCCGCTGATTATTATGGCGATTCTGGCCTTCCCGATGACTTTCTTCGCTCACCGTGGAATGACCCGCTTCGTGCTGTCCGGTAAGAATCCGGGCGAAGATATCACCGAAGTGGTAGAAGAGCACTTCGGCGTCGGCGCAGGTAAGCTGATTACGCTGCTCTACTTCTTCGCCATCTACCCGATTCTGTTGGTATACAGCGTGGCGATTACCAACACCGTCGAAAGCTTCATGGCGCACCAGCTGCACATAACGCCGCCGCCGCGTGCGATTCTTTCCCTGATTCTGATTGTCGGCATGATGACCATCGTGCGCTTCGGCGAGCAGATGATTGTAAAAGCGATGAGCGTGCTGGTATTCCCGTTTGTTATCGCTCTGATGATTCTGGCTCTGTACCTTATCCCGCAGTGGAACGGCGCGGCGCTGGAAACCTTGTCTCTGAGCAGCGCGACTGCGACCGGTAACGGCCTGTGGATGACCCTGTGGCTGGCAATTCCGGTGATGGTGTTCTCCTTCAACCACTCGCCGATCATCTCCTCTTTCGCCGTGGCGAAACGTGAAGAGTACGGCGAAGGCGCAGAGAAAAAATGCTCCAGCATTCTGGCCCGCGCGCACATCATGATGGTGCTGACCGTCATGTTCTTCGTCTTCAGCTGCGTACTGAGCCTCTCTCCGGCGGACCTGGCGGCGGCAAAAGAGCAGAACATTTCGATTCTGTCCTACCTGGCTAACCACTTTAATGCGCCAATCATCGCCTGGATGGCGCCGATTATTGCGATGATCGCCATCACCAAATCCTTCCTCGGCCACTATCTGGGCGCCCGTGAAGGCTTTAACGGCATGGTGATTAAATCCCTGCGCGGTAAAGGTAAGTCTATCGAAATCAACAAGCTGAACAAAATCACCGCGCTGTTCATGCTGGTTACTACCTGGATTGTGGCGACCCTGAACCCAAGCATCCTTGGGATGATCGAAACCCTGGGCGGCCCGATCATCGCAATGATTCTGTTCCTGATGCCGATGTACGCGATTCAGAAAGTCCCGGCCATGCGCAAATATAGCGGCCACATCAGCAACGTTTTCGTGGTGATTATGGGCCTGATAGCTATCTCCGCAATTTTCTACTCTCTGTTTAGCTAATATCCCCCGCGCCGCTTAACCGCGGCGCACTTTTCGACAGCACTGGATGCATCATGATCAGCGTATTCGATATTTTTAAAATCGGCATTGGCCCTTCCAGCTCCCACACCGTTGGACCGATGAAAGCGGGCAAACAATTCACGGACGATCTTATTGAACGCGGGCTGCTTTCCGAGGTAACTAAAGTCGTCGTCGATGTCTACGGCTCCCTTTCCCTGACCGGTAAAGGCCACCATACAGATATCGCGATTATTATGGGCCTCGCGGGCAATCTGCCGGATACCGTCGACATCGACGCGATTCCCGGCTTTATCCAGGACGTCAACACCCATGGCCGCCTGATGCTGGCGAACGGTCAGCGCGAAGTAGAATTCCCGGTCGATCGGTGCATGAATTTCCATGCCGACAACCTGTCGCTGCACGAGAACGGCATGCGCATCACCGCTTTGGGCGGCGAGAAGGTTCTCTACAGCCAGACTTACTACTCCATCGGCGGCGGTTTTATCGTCGATGAAGACAATTTCGGCGTAACCAACGAAGCGCCGGCCGCCGTCCCTTATCCGTACAAAAACGCCGCCGATCTGCAGCGCCACTGTCGCGAAAGCGGACTATCGCTTTCAGGCCTGATGATGCAAAACGAGCTGGCGCTGCACAGTAAAGAAGAGCTGGAACAGCACTTTGCCGCGGTCTGGGAAGTGATGAGCAGCGGCATTGAACGCGGTATCACCACCGAAGGCGTGCTGCCGGGCAAACTGCGCGTTCCGCGTCGCGCCGCCGCGCTGCGTCGCATGCTGGTAAGCCAGGACAACACCAGCAGCGACCCGATGGCGGTCGTTGACTGGATTAACATGTTCGCCCTGGCGGTTAACGAAGAGAACGCCGCCGGCGGACGCGTGGTGACCGCACCGACCAACGGCGCCTGCGGCATCGTGCCCGCGGTGCTGGCCTACTACGACAAGTTCATCCGTAAAGTGAACGCCAACTCGCTGGCGCGCTATATGCTGGTCGCCAGCGCCATTGGCTCACTTTATAAGATGAACGCTTCGATTTCCGGCGCCGAAGTGGGCTGCCAGGGCGAAGTCGGCGTAGCCTGCTCAATGGCGGCAGCCGGTCTGGCTGAACTGCTGGGCGGCAGTCCGGGTCAGGTGTGCATTGCGGCGGAAATCGGCATGGAGCATAACCTCGGCCTCACCTGCGATCCGGTCGCCGGTCAGGTGCAGGTACCGTGCATCGAGCGTAACGCTATCGCCGCGGTTAAAGCAGTCAACGCCGCACGTATGGCGCTGCGCCGCACCAGCGAGCCGCGGGTTTGCCTCGATAAGGTCATCGAGACCATGTACGAAACGGGCAAAGATATGAACGCCAAATATCGCGAAACTTCACGCGGCGGCCTGGCGATGAAGATTGTCGCCTGCGATTAACCTTATCTCCCGGTATGTTATGGCATACTGGGCTCCCTGCCCTCACCGTCATCCTTCATTTATGTTATATAAATGATAATTTAGTTATTTCTTAGTTATAAAGACGATTTGTTACCTTACGGAAAACCGCCTAAGGAGAACGAATCATGTACCGATTATCCCGTCCTGCGCTGCTGCTATTGCTTGCCGGCTTATCCGCTTCCACGCTGGCGAAAACGCCGGAAACCGTCAATATCGGCTATCAAAAAGCCAATATCTTCGCGCTGCTGAAATATCGCGGCACCCTTGATGAAAGCTTTAAAAAGCAGGGTATCGCCGTGCGCTGGATAGAATTTCCCGCCGGACCGCAGATGCTGGAGGGGCTGAACGTGGGTAGCATCGACCTCGCCGCCACCGGCGACGCGCCGCCGGCCTTTGCCCAGGCAGCGCAGGCGGACCTGGTCTATCTGGCCCACTCGCCGGCGAATCCAAAAACCGAGGCCATCGTGGTGGCGGAAAACTCGGCGATTAAAAGCGTCGCCGACCTTAAGGGCAAACGCGTGGGCTTAAACAAAGGCTCCGACGTGAACTACCTGCTGGTAACCGCGCTGGAGAAAGCCGGGCTGAGCTATAAAGATATCACTCCGGTCTATCTACCCCCTGCCGACGCCCGCGCCGCTTTCCAGCGTGGAGCAATTGACGCGTGGGTTATCTGGGATCCTTTCCTTGCAGAAGTGGAAACCAATGCCAAAGCCCGACAGATTCGCAATGCCGAAGGTCTGGTGCCGCACTACACCTTCTACCTGGCAAGCCGCAAATTTGCTGATGCTTATCCGGACACCGCGAAGCAGGTGGTTGATGAGCTGGCTAAACTGAGTGAATGGGCCAACGGCCATCAGGACGATGCCGCCGGAATTCTTTCCACGTCAACCGGGCTGGATAAGGCTATCTGGCTGAAGACGCTGGCGCGCCTGCCCTACGGCGCCGAGCGGATGACGCCAGCGGTCTATAACGAGCAGCAGGCGCTGGCGGATACTTTCACCCGTATCGGCCTGCTGCCGGTGAAAGTCGATGTGCGCAGCGCGACCTGGTCGCTGGATAAGCAGTAATATAGTTTGCCATCCCCGGCCAGCAGACGGCGGTGGACCTGTAGCCCGGACAGGCGCGTCAAGCGCCGCCTCCGGGAAAAACCTACCGCCCCACAGTTCCCCCCTCACCCTTCGGGGAGAGGGGGACCGGCAAAATTAACTTACTTTCTCTTTACTCCCGACCGCCAGCTGCGCGCCGTGGCGATAGCCTGCGCCCGGATGCGGCGCAGCCAGCCGCGGTCCGGCGCCGAACAGCTTCTCGCGCAGGGTTCCCTCGCGATACTCCTGTTTAAACACGCCGCGCTTTTGCAGCTCAGGAATGAGTAAATCCACCACGTCGCGGAAGGTTTCGTGGGTCACCGCATAGGCGAGGTTAAAACCATCGACGTCGGTCTCTTCGACCCAGGACTGCAGCTCATCGGCGACCGTTTGCGGGCTGCCAACCACCAGCGGCCCGAAGCCGCCGATCCCCGCCCAGTCCGCCAGCTTCTGCACGGTCCACTGGCTGTTCGGATCCGCGGTGGAAAACGCCTCTACCATCGACTGAATCGCGTTGGTATGCAGATACTCCAGCACCTGATCCGGCTGATACTGACCAAGATCGATACCGGTCCAGCCAGAGAGCAGCGCCAGCGCCCCTTCGTAGCTGACGTACGGTTTATACTCCTGCCATTTAGCCTGCGCTTGGCGATCGGTTTCGCCAACAATCACCGTCTGCATGTTAAAGATCAGGATACTGCGCGGATCGCGCCCGGCCTCTTCGGCGCGACGGCGAATATCCGCCACCGTCTTTTTCAGCAGGACTTTCGACGGTGCGCCAACAAATACGCACTCCGCGTGCCCCGCGGCGAACTGCTTGCCGCGGCTGGAGGCGCCCGCCTGATAGAGCACCGGCGTACGCTGCGGCGACGGTTCGCAGAGGTGGATCCCCGGCACCGAAAAGAAGTTGCCCTGATGGTTAATCGGGTGAATTTTTCGCGGATCGCTGAAGATCTTGCGCTCCCTGTCGCGCAGCACCGCACCGTCTTCCCAGCTGCCTTCCAGCAGCTTATAGACCACTTCCAGATATTCATCGGCGTAGTCGTAACGGGCGTCATGGTCGGTCTGCGCTTTCTGGCCAATATTACGCGCTCCGCTTTCCAGATAGGAGGTCACGATATTCCACCCGACGCGCCCCTTCGTCAGATGGTCGAGGGTCGACAGACGGCGGGCGAACGGATAGGGATGCTCAAAGGAGAGCGAAGCGGTCAGGCCAAATCCCAGATGCTCCGTCACCAGCGCCATCGGCGTAATCAGCGCCAACGGATCGTTGACCGGCACCTGCGCTGCCTGGCGGATCGCCGCATCGCCGTTGCCGTTCAGCACGTCGTAGACCCCAAGCACGTCGGCGATAAACAGTCCGTCAAACTTGCCGCGCTCCAGCAGACGCGCCAGGTCGACCCAATACTCAAGATCTTTATACTGCCACGAGCGGTCGCGCGGATGGGCCCACAGCCCCGGCGACTGGTGGCCGACGCAGTTCATATCAAAAGCATTCAGACGAATTTCACGTTGTGATGACATAGCACTCTCCACGGCGCGCCCCGCCGTCGGGACGCGCGCATAATCAGTTAAGGGAATCGGGGGATAAAAGGCGTTCAGAACGCCGGACATCGGGCGGCTTGTTTAATACCCAGCGTCAGCAGCGCTTCAGCGGCCACGATGGCGGCATGGTCAGCCACCTGCGGCAGCCCCATCAGCTCTCCGAAGCGGGCCCGCGCGGCGGGGCCGGAAACCAACAGAGTGGGGTTGGCCTGCCCTTCACGATCGATCGCCCGCGAGCGGCAATCGACGTCGAGGCCGAGGCCAAACGCATCGGCGCGTATCAGCCCATCCTGGCTCAGCTGGCGCAACAGCGGCTGGCTGTCGGTCAGCGCTCCATGCGCCGGGCCGGTGGTTAAAATAAAATGATCAACGCTCACCCGCTGCGATTCACCGCTGCGCGGTGACAGGGTTAACGTCAGCTTTTGCGCATCGCCTTCCAGCGCCGTCAGCCTGGCCGCCAGAATTTTCAGACTGCCGTCGAACTGACGCTGTTCAAGTACCCCGGCTACCTGCGGAGCGATACGGTAGCGGTGAACGTCCCAGTAGCTGCGCAAATGACGCAGGAAGCGCTGGCGATCGGCAACCGTCAGCGCCTGCCAGATGCTTTGCCCCTGATTGCGCACCGCGTCCAGCACCACCTGCCAGGCCTCCCCCTGCTCCGCCGCGCGCCTGATATCCAGACGGATTTGCCGCAGCCGCTGGCGCAGCGATCCGCGATCGTATTCGCCAGGCCAGGGTTCACTATTACCACTCAGGTTGCTGCGGGACAGCAGTCCGCGGCGTGAAAATGCGCTTATCGGCCCCCGATGGCCCAATCGCGTCAGAGTCGCAACGGTATCCGCCATCGTCAGACCGGTGCCCATAACCGCCACGCTGGCCTCCGGCGCGATATTCTCCAGAACACCGGCCATCCAGGGATTGGCGATAAGCGCCGGATGGGTCGCAAACGGTGTCGCGAGCGCTGGCAAAGAGGGCGGCGGATGGCTGATTGCCAGCACCAGCAGATTGGCCGATAGTCGACGACCGCTGTCGGTGATAACTTCGCCATCTTTAAAGCTCAGCGCCTGCTCGCGTAAATGCGTCAGTCTCCCGGCGCTGGCTCGCGCCTCCTCGGCGAAACGCTGGGCGACGTAGCGACCAAACTGGCCGCGCTGCGGATAGACCGCTCCGTCTTCCAGTAGAGCCTGCGGATCATCAGCAAAAGCAGGCTGGCTGCGGTACCAGCGATCGAATGCCCCCTCCTCCTCTCCAGCAAGCTGCATCCGCGCGGCGGGAACGTTGATCCGATGGCTCGGTTCAGTGGTGGAGTAGGCCACGCCCGCGCCGGGAACCTCGCGCGGCTCCAGCAGCGTTACCCGCACGCCAGCCGGCGCCAGACGCAGGAGATGAATAGCCACCGCCGCGCCGCTAAATCCGCCGCCAACAATCACCACATGAGGTTCAGTTTGCATACATTTGACCTTCCCTCAGCTTGCGCTGACCTGTTTCACCGGACGCTTATCGCCGCCGATGGTTTCACCGAATGGGCCGGTATTCACGCTACGCGCCTTCGGCTGCTCATGGCCCGCCAGCGGCAGTAGCGGCATCACCAGGTCGGCGAAGCGATGAGCCTCTTCCAGATGCGGGTAACCGGAGAAAATAAAGTTGGTGATGCCGAGCGCCTGATATTCACGAATGCGTTCTGCCACCTGCTGCGGATTGCCGACCAGCGCCGTCCCGGCTCCGCCGCGCACCAGCCCTACGCCTGCCCACAGGTTCGGCGCAATGCGCAGATTTTCCCGCGATCCTTTATGCAGCGCGCTCATTCGCGACTGCCCGGTGGAATCCATGCGGGCAAAAATTTTCTGCGCCTGGGCGATAGTTTCGTCGTCGAGATGAGAAATCAAACGATCGGCCGCAGCCCACGCCTCTTCTTCAGTTTCGCGCACAATCACGTGCAGACGAATCCCGTACTGCAGCGTACGTCCCCTGGCGGCGGCACGCTCGCGCACTACCGCCAGTTTTTCAGCCACCAGCGCCGGCGGTTCACCCCAGGTCAGATAGGTGTCGATTTGATCGGCGGCGACGTCGATAGCCTCCTCAGAAGAACCGCCAAAATAGAGCGGCGGGCCGTTTTCCTGTACCGGTGGAAACAGTACTTCCGCGCCTTCTACGTGAATATGCTCGCCATGATAATCCACCTTTTCGCCTTTCAGCAGGCGCGAGTAGACGTCGAGAAATTCGCGGGTCACCTGATAGCGTTCGCCGTGGCTGAGGAAAATGCCGTCGCCTTTGTTTTCCACCGGATCGCCGCCGGTAACGACGTTAATCAGCAGCCGACCGCCCGACAGACGATCGAGCGTCGCCGCCATTCTCGCCGCCAGCGTCGGCGGCTGCAGACCGGGACGGACGGCCACCAGATAGCGCAGACGGCGGGTCAGCGGCGCCAGCGCCGAGGCCACCAGCCAGGAGTCTTCGCAGCTTTTCCCGGTAGGGATCAGCACGCCGTAGTAGCCGAGGCTGTCGGCCGCCAGCGCTACCTGCTGCAGGTAAGGCAGATCAACCGGGCGTCCGCCCTCGGCGGTGCCCAGATAGCGGCCATCGCCGTGGGTGGGCAGGAACCAGAACACATTGATTTTATCGTCGGCTTTTTTCGTCATTATCGATTTCCTATATAACCATATCCGATATTTATCGAAGAGATGTTTTAATTTGGTTATATGAGTGTTAGCGATAATCATGCCAAGAGTGAATGAAAAATTAATAAAATAAATTCAGTAAGTTAGATAAAACGATCTTTAAGACTGCTGTTGCAAATGCGGCAGCCAATGCGCCCGACCTGCGGCTTTTGCAACAGCGCGTCGGGTTAGCCCTCTGGTTTCCATCTCCGCCACAGGATAAGTTCAGGGCATCAAATACCGGAGGTCACCCATGCTGAATCCTGAATATCCATCCACTACGCCCACGCTGATCGACCCGGCGTCGAAAGCGTTTCAGAGTCTGCTGGATAAACTGGCCCCTACCGAAGCTACGGTGCTGATCGTTGGTGAAACCGGCACCGGGAAAGAGGTCGTCGCCCGCTATCTGCATCACCATAGCCCGCGCCGCCATCGACCGTTTCTTGCCGTCAACTGCGGCGCGCTCAGCGAAAGCCTGGCGGAAGCGGAGCTCTTCGGCCATGAAAAAGGCGCGTTTACCGGCGCGGTACAAAGCCATCCCGGCTGGTTCGAAGCTGCGGAAGGCGGCACGCTGCTGCTCGATGAAATCGGCGAGCTTAGCCTGCCGCTCCAGGTCAAACTGCTACGCGTCCTGCAGGAGCGCGAAATCACCCGCGTCGGCTCACGTAAAGCCATCAAGGTAAACGTACGGGTTATCGCTGCCACCCACGTGGACCTGATGCAGGCTATCCGCGAGCGTCGTTTCCGTGAAGATCTCTACTACCGGCTGAATATCGCCATCGTGCCGCTGCCGCCGCTGCGCCAGCGCCGCCAGGATATTCCCGTCCTGGCAGACCATTTTCTCTCGCTTTATGCCCGTCGGTTGGGCCGCCCGGTTCGCCGTCTGGCTCCGGAAACCCTGGCAAAGCTGATGGATTACCCCTGGCCGGGCAATATCCGCGAGCTGGAGAACACCCTGCATAATGCGGTCTTGCTGAGTAAAGAAGAGGAAATTAGCCCCGCCCAGCTGCGGCTGACTACCCTGAACAACGAGCCCTCGGCAATCAGCGATAACGAACTGGATGATTTTATTCGTCGTCAGCTTTCTCTGCCTGGCGAGCCGCTGTGGGAACGGGTTACCGGAGCGTTGATACGCGGCGCGATGGCCTACAGCGACGATAATCAAAGCCAGGCCGCAGCGCTGCTCGGTATTAGCCGCCATACGCTACGCACGCAGCTGGCAAATTTTGGCATCATTAAAAGCCGTCGTCGGCTGGAACCTGTCTACAGCCCGGCGGTAACCAGCGTCTCCCGTGACCGGGAGCTGCGTATTGGCTTCCAGCGCTTCGGCAATCTTGGCATCCTCAAAGCGCGGCAAAGCCTCGAGAAAGCCTTTGCCAGCCGCGGCGTCAGCGTACTGTGGAGCGAGTTCCCCGCCGGGCCGCAGCTGCTGCACGCGCTGGCCTGCGATGAGATCGATTTTGGCACTACCGGCGAAGCACCGCCGGTTTTCGCTCAGGCCAATAACAACGAGCTGGTGTATGTCGCCTGGGAGCCGCCTGCGCCACAAAGCGTGGCGATGGTCGTCCCGCAGCACAGCGATATTCACACCGTTGCCGACCTGCGCGGCAAACGTATTGCGTTGAATAAAGGCTCTAACGTCCACTGGCTGTTGCTGCATATTCTGGAAGAGGCGGGGTTGGGATTGAATGACGTTAAAGTGGTCTACATTCCGCCGAAGTATCCGCTGACCGCCAGCGATTACCTCGCGGTGGATGCCTGGATGATGTGGGATCCGCTGCTCAGCGATGCGGAATTAAGCGGCGAATTACGGATAGTCGCCAGCGGCGAAGGGCGCGTTAACAACCATCAGTTCTATCTGTCACGCCGCAACTACGCCAACCGCAATAGCGATATTATGCAGCGCCTGTTGGCAGAACTGACGCAGACCGGGCAGTTTATCGACCTGCATCGGGAGGAGGCGGCGAGACTGCTTTCCGCCGAGCTGGGACTTAACGCCGCGGCGCTGACGCGGGCCTTATCGCGCCGCAGCCATCGCCCGCGTCCGATGGATCTCAAAGTCATTCGCGCCCAGCAAAGCATCTCCGATCGTTTTTACGCGCTGGGGCTCATTCACAAACCGGTTTCGGTGCGGGAAGCCGTCTGGTATGGCGAAGCCACCAATAGCGAGCCCGGACTGCTGATGCACGTTGATTAGCCGGAAACTGCGAGCCATCTTCCTGATTTCTCAGGCGACAATAGCCTCATTCGCGCGGCGATGTTACCCTGAAAGGCACTGGAATAAGCGCCTGTTTATGAGGATATCCGTGGCCGTTCATCTGTTAATCGTCGATGCACTTAATCTGATTCGCCGCATCCACGCGGTGCAGGGGTCACCCTGCGTCGACACCTGCCTGCATGCGCTTGAGCAGCTGGTGATTCATAGCCAGCCGACCCACGTCGTAGCGGTATTTGATGATGAAGACCGCGGTCACGGCTGGCGACATCAGCGCCTGCCCGATTACAAAGCCGGGCGCGCGCCGATGCCGGAAATGCTCGAAGCGGAAATGCCTGCGCTACGAGCGGCCTTTGAACAGCGCGGATTTCGCTGCTGGGCAATTCCCGGTAGCGAAGCCGACGACCTTGCCGCCACCCTGGCGGTAAAGGTAGCGCAGGCCGGGCATCAGGCAACCATCGTTTCAACCGACAAAGGCTATTGCCAGCTGCTGTCGCCAACTATCCGCATCCGCGACTATTTCCAGAAGCGCTGGCTTGACGCGCCGTTTATCGCCAAAGAGTTCGGCGTGACGCCGGAGCAGCTGCCCGACTACTGGGGGCTGGCGGGCATCAGCAGCTCCAAAGTTCCCGGCGTGGCGGGGATTGGGCCAAAAAGCGCCGCCCAGCTGTTAAACGATTTTCAGGATCTGGAAGGGATCTACGCGCGGCTGGCAGACGTGCCGGAGAAGTGGCGCAAGAAGCTGGAGGAGCATAAAGAGATGGCCTTCACCTGCCGGGAAATCGCGCGTCTGCAAACCGATTTACAGCTGGACGGTAACCTGCAGCAGCTGCGGCTGTCCCGGTAGCGCCGGGCCGCGGTGCGCGCGGCTTCCCGGAGGCGATGCTGCGCATCTTTCCGGGCTACCGGATCGCAGACGGTGACGCACCTGTAACCCCGGTAAGGCGCCAGCCGCCACCGGGGGGATAACCGAAGCCGCATGGGATCTGTTGCCCGGAAGCAGCCAGCAGAAGCCTTCGCTTACGGCATCACTCTTCAATACGTAATCCGTAGGTTTTGAATTTCTCCAGCACGATGGCGATGGCCTCGTCATCGAGAACCGGCACCGGATCGACAATCGCCAGGGTGCTGAGATAGAGCTGCGCCAGCACTTCGACTTCATGCGCCAGCCACAGGGCTTTCTCCAGGTTCTCTTCACAGGCGATCAGGCCATGGTGCTGCAACAGCGTCGCTTTGCGGTTTTTCAGCGCCACCGCCACATATTCAGACAGCTCGCGGGTACCGAACGTGGCGTACGGCGCGCAGGGGATCGAGTTGCCCCCCGCCGCCGCAATCATATAGTGAATGGCGGGAATGGGACGATTGAGGATCGACACCGCCGTACAGTGAACCGCGTGATTATGCACCACCGCGTGAGCATCAAGGCGCGTCTGATAGGCCGCCATATGAAAACGCCACTCGCTGGACGGCAGCTTGCCCTGCTCATGCTGACCTTTAGCATCAATATAAACAATATGTGCCTCCGTCAGCTTTTCGTAAGGAATGCCCGTTGGCGTGATCAGCATTCCTCCTTGATAACGCACGCTCACGTTGCCTGCGGTTCCCTGATTTAACCCCAGGCGGGTCATCTCCAGGCAGGTCTCAATAATCTGCCTGGCCAGTCTGTTTCGTTCCATTCTTTACCTCTCTTTATGATGCGCAATACGACAGCAGGCCGTTCGCCGGATGTAGCGCAGCGACGCTGTTGAATAACTCAAATAATTACTCACCATCATCATCCCGAATAATCAGAAAGGAATTTACACCCGCCGGTTCTGTGATACCTCTCACTTATTTCCGTATAAAAAAAACCGTTCGTTGATTTTTAGCTTCTGAAAAATGCCCGTTCTTACTAATAGATTTAAAAACGGGCATTTTGCTGATAATTTTAACAACTGCCCGTTTTCCACATAATAAAATAAATCGGTCATCTATTCTGTGGGTTTTAGAATTAAATTTCTCAAACGGTCATATTTTTCTGATTATTAAAGTGATGATAATCACATAAAACCATAGAGTGGATGCTAAGTGTGACCGCCATCATATTAAAAGACTTTTTTAATTTGAAAATGAATTCATGAGTTCATTCCGTGATGTTTATTTCACTGTTTATGTTGCCGCGTGGACTCACCTGACTCCTGCGGTCGGGTGGGTATACCCGACTGCTGAACACGCTTCTGAACCAATGAGGATGCTATGGGAAACACGACAATACAAACGCAAAGTTTTCGTGCGGTAGAGACAGGGCAAAGCAAGCGCTACATTATTCCCTTCGCCCTGCTGTGCTCGCTATTTTTTCTCTGGGCAGTGGCTAATAACCTCAACGATATTTTATTACCACAATTTCAACAAGCCTTTACCCTGACTAACTTTCAGGCCGGACTGATTCAATCGGCATTTTATTTCGGCTATTTCGTCATTCCTGTTCCGGCCGGAATTTTGATGAAAAAATTAAGTTATAAAGCTGGCATTATTACCGGACTATTCTTATATGCATTTGGCGCTGCGCTATTCTGGCCAGCCGCAGAGATCATGAATTACACCTTATTCCTGATCGGCCTGTTTATTATTGCCGCAGGCTTAGGGTGTTTAGAAACCGCGGCGAATCCTTTTGTTACGGTGTTAGGGCCAGAAAGCGGCGGACACTTCCGTCTTAATCTGGCGCAAACATTTAACTCTTTTGGCGCCATTATTGCCGTAGTTTTTGGGCAAAGCCTTATTTTGTCTAACGTGCCGCATCACTCGCAGGACGTGCTCGATAAAATGGCCCCGGAGCAGCTCAGCGCCTATAAACACAGCCTGGTGCTATCGGTGCAGACCCCTTACATGATCATCGTCGCGATTGTCCTGCTGGTCGCGCTGTTGATTATGTTAACCAAATTCCCGGCCCTGCAAAGCGACGAACATAGTGACGCCAATCAGGGTTCATTCTCGGCTTCCCTTGCTCGCCTGATACGGATTCGCCACTGGCGCTGGGCGGTGCTGGCGCAGTTCTGCTACGTCGGCGCGCAAACCGCCTGCTGGAGCTATCTGATTCGCTACGCTATCGAAGAGATCCCCGGCATGACGCCCGGTTTCGCCGCCAACTATCTGACCGGAACTATGGTGTGCTTCTTTATCGGCCGCTTCTCCGGTACCTGGCTCATCAGCCGCTTCGCGCCGCATAAAGTGCTGGCAGCCTATGCCCTGCTCTCCATGCTCCTGTGCCTGATCTCGGCCGTCAGCGGCGGCCACGTTGGTCTGCTGGCGCTGACCCTGTGCAGCGCATTTATGTCGATTCAGTATCCAACCATCTTCTCGCTGGGCATCAAAAACCTGGGACAGGACACCAAATACGGCTCCTCTTTTATCGTCATGACCATTATTGGCGGCGGGATCGTCACCCCGGTGATGGGTTTTGTCAGCGACGCCGCTGGCAACATTCCCACCGCGGAGCTGGTTCCGGCGCTGTGCTTTGCCGTGATTTTCATCTTTGCCCGTTTCCGTTCGCAAACGGCAGCTAACTAAACATTTATCCGAATAACGTGAGGGATCTGTAATGAAAAAAATCAGTTTACCGAAAATTGGCATTCGCCCGGTTATTGATGGACGCCGCATGGGGGTACGCGAGTCGCTGGAAGAGCAAACCATGAATATGGCCAAAGCCACCGCCGCGCTTATCAGCGAAAAACTACGCCACGCCTGCGGCGCGCAGATTGAGTGCGTGATCGCCGATAGCTGTATCGCGGGGATGGCCGAATCCGCAGCCTGCGAGGAGAAATTCAGCGGCCAGAACGTTGGCGTCACCATTACCGTCACTCCGTGCTGGTGCTACGGCAGCGAAACTATCGATATGGACCCGCTGCGCCCGAAAGCCATCTGGGGTTTTAACGGCACCGAACGCCCCGGTGCGGTTTATCTTGCGGCAGCGCTGGCCGCCCACAGCCAGAAGGGGATCCCGGCGTTCTCCATCTATGGTCACGACGTGCAGGATGCCGACGACACCTCCATTCCGCCTGATGTCGAAGAAAAACTGCTGCGCTTCGCGCGCGCTGGCTTAGCGGTCGCCAGCATGAAGGGCAAAAGCTATCTTTCCGTCGGCGGTGTGTCGATGGGGATCGCCGGTTCTATCGTCGATCACAACTTCTTCGAATCCTGGCTCGGTATGAAGGTGCAGGCGGTGGATATGACCGAACTGCGTCGCCGCATCGACCAGAAAATCTATGACGAAACCGAGCTGGAAATGGCGCTGGCGTGGGCGGATAAAACCTTCCGCTACGGCGAGGACCAGAACGCGCAGCAGTATAAACGCAATGCCGAACAGAGCAGCGCGGTGCTGAAAGAGAGCCTGCTGATGGCGATGTGCATTCGCGACATGATGCAGGGTAACAAGAAGCTGGCGGAAAAAGGTCTGGTTGAAGAGTCTCTGGGCTACAACGCCATTGCCGCTGGCTTCCAGGGACAGCGCCACTGGACCGATCAATACCCTAACGGCGATACCGCCGAAGCCCTGCTCAACAGCTCTTTTGACTGGAACGGCGTACGCGAACCTTTTGTCGTCGCCACCGAAAACGACAGCCTCAACGGCGTGGCGATGCTGATGGGCCACCAGCTGACCGGCACCGCCCAGGTGTTTGCCGACGTGCGCACCTACTGGTCGCCGGAAGCGGTAGAACGCGTCACCGGCCAACCGCTGACCGGGCTGGCGGAGCACGGCATTATTCACCTGATCAACTCCGGTTCGGCGGCGCTGGATGGTTCCTGTAAACAGCGCGATGCCGAAGGAAAACCAACCATGAAACCGCACTGGGAAATCAGCCAGCAGGAGGCCGACGCCTGCATGGCAGCCACCGAATGGTGCCCGGCGATTCATGAATACTTCCGCGGCGGCGGCTTCTCTTCCCGCTTCCTGACCGAAGGCGGCGTGCCGTTTACCATGACCCGGGTGAATATCATTAAAGGCCTTGGCCCGGTTCTGCAAATCGCCGAAGGCTGGAGCGTGGAGCTGCCGAAAGAGATGCATGGCCAGCTTGATGCCCGCACCAACTCCACCTGGCCCACCACCTGGTTTGCGCCGCGCCTGACCGGCAAGGGCCCGTTCTCCGACGTCTACTCGGTGATGGCCAACTGGGGCGCTAACCACGGCGTACTGACCATCGGTCACGTGGGCGCCGACTTTATCACCCTGGCGTCTATGCTGCGTATTCCGGTGTGCATGCATAACGTGGAGGAGGGGAAAATTTACCGCCCGTCCAGCTGGGCTGCTCACGGGATGGATAGCGAAGGCCAGGATTACCGCGCCTGCCAGAACTACGGCCCGCTGTATAAACGTTAATGCGGCTTTGCCCGGTGGCGCAGACCCTGTAAGCCTGCGCCATCCGGCGACGTTTATGGAGTTATTTATGAAGAATGAAGTCATCCTCGTTCTCGACTGCGGCGCCACCAACGTCAGGGCGATAGCCGTTGACCGCCAGGGGAAAATTATTGCCCGCGCCGCAACGGCCAACGCCAGCGATATCGCCGTGGAGAACCGCGCCTGGCACCAGTGGTCGCTGGAAGCCATCCTGCAGCGCTTCGAGCAATGCTGTCGGCAGATTCGCAAGGAACTCTCATCCTGCACGGTTCGCGGCATCACGGTCACCACCTTTGGCGTGGACGGCGCGCTGGTGGATGAACAGGGTCAGCTGCTCTACCCGATCATCAGCTGGAAATGTCCGCGTACCGCAGCGGTGATGGAAAATATCGGCCACTTTATGCCCGCCCGGCAGCTTCAGCAGATCTCCGGCGTCGGCGCATTTGCCTTCAACACGTTGTATAAGCTGATATGGCTGAAGGAGAACCACCCGCAGCTGCTGGAGCAGGCTCATGCCTGGCTGTTTATTTCCTCGCTGATCAACCAGCGTCTGACCGGCGAATTCACCACCGATATCACCATGGCGGGCACCAGCCAGCTGCTGGATATTCATCAGCGGGATTTTAGTGAGCAGATTTTACAGGCGACCGGATTGCCGCGCCGCCTGTTTCCCCGGCTCGTTGAGGCGGGCCAGCAAATAGGCATCCTGCAAAGCGATGCCGCGAAGATGCTGGGATTACCCGACGGAATTCCGGTGATCTCCGCCGGTCACGATACCCAGTTCGCGCTGTTTGGCGCCGGCGCAGAGCAGGATGAACCGGTGCTCTCATCCGGCACCTGGGAAATCCTGATGGTACGCAGCGCCCGGGTAAATACGCCGCTGCTCGGCCACTATGCAGGCTCGACCTGCGAGCTGGATAGCCAGCCGGGGCGGTATAACCCAGGCATGCAGTGGCTGGCCTCCGGCGTGCTGGAATGGGTACGCCAGCTGCTGTGGACGTCGGAAACCCCGTGGCAAACGCTGATTGAAGAAGCGCGCGTTATTCCCGCCGGCGCTCAGGGCGTGAAAATGCAGTGCGATCTGCTCTCCTGTCAAAACGCGGGCTGGCAGGGCGTCACGCTGAATACCACCCGTGGTCACTTCTACCGCGCCGCGCTCGAGGGGTTAAGCGAACAGCTTGCGCGCAACCTGCAAACGCTACAAAAAATCGGCCATTTCAACGCCAGCGAACTGCTGCTGGTTGGCGGCGGTAGCCGCAACGCGCTGTGGAATCAGATCAAAGCCAATGCGCTCGATATTCCGGTCAAAGTGCTGGATGACGCCGAAACCACCGTAGCCGGCGCCGCCATGTTCGGCTGGTACGGCGTCGGTGAATTTCGCTCTCCGGAGCAGGCCAGAGCGCAGGTGAGCTATCAGTATCGTTATTTCTATCCGCAAACGGAACCCGAACTGATTGAAGGAGTTTGAGATGCTAAAAACGATTTCCCCGCTAATCTCCCCGGCGCTTCTCAAGGTGCTGGCGGAAATGGGGCACGGAGATGAGATCGTCTTTTCCGACGCCCACTTTCCGGCGCACAGCATGGGGCCACAGGTCATTCGCGCCGACGGATTACTGGTGAGCGAGCTGCTGCAGGCGATTATTCCCCTTTTCGAATTAGACAGCTACGCGCCGCCGCTGGTAATGATGGCCGCCGTGGAAGGCGACACCCTGGACCCGCAGGTCGAAGCGCGCTATCGCGAGGCGCTTTCCGGCCCCGCGCCCTGCCCGGAGATCCTGCGCATTGACCGCTTTGCTTTCTACGAGCGGGCGCAAAAAGCCTTTGCGATCGTTATCACAGGTGAGCGCGCTAAGTACGGGAATATTCTTTTAAAAAAAGGAGTAACGCCGTAATCTCATGCCGCAGCGCCCGTCTGATGCGGGCGCTCAGCGAACGCCGGGGTGAGAAAAATGAAAGCGGCACGACAGCAAGCGATACTAGATCTGCTCATTAACCATAACAGCCTGACCACCGAAACCTTATCGCTACAGCTTAACGTCAGCAGAGAAACCATACGCCGCGATCTTAGCGAGCTTCAGTCTCAGGGAAAGGTGCTGCGTAACCACGGGCGGGCAAAAGTCATTCACCGGCAAAGCCGGGACAGCGGCGATCCTTTTCATATCCGTCTGAAAAGCCACTACGCGCACAAAGCGGATATCGCCCGCGAAGCTCTTGCGTGGATAGAAGAAGGGATGGTTATCGCCCTTGATGCCAGCTCAACCTGCTGGTATCTGGCCCGCCAGCTGCCCGATATCGACCTGCACGTCTTTACTAACAGCCAGCCGATTTGTCAGGAGCTAAGCAAGCGCGAGAATATTCAGCTCACCTGCTCCGGCGGCACGCTCCAGCGTAAATACGGCTGCTACGTCAGCGCGTCGCTCATCTCGCAGCTCAAAACGCTGGAGATCGATCTGTTCATTTTTTCCTGCGAAGGTATCGACAGCGACGGCGCGCTCTGGGACTCAAATACGATGAACGCCGAGTTTAAATCGCTGCTGCTGAAGCGGGCTTCTCAATCATTATTACTGATCGATAAGAGCAAGTTTAATCGTTCAGGGGAGGCGCGGATCGGCCATCTGGACGATGTGACGAATATTGTATCGGACGTATCGCAGTCGTAACGGCTATTGCAGCGCCGGATAGCGGCTTAACACTTTATCCGGCCTGCAAATGTTACCAAACTAGCGTTCGTCGCGGCGACCGCCGACGGCAGCCCACAGGCGACGAACGTGAACCGTCACCTCTTCGCGATCGTGATACAGCTGGCGCGCCTGGATTTGTGCGTTGATACCGTGCTCATCCAGCTGTTCCTGAATATAGGCAAGATTGCGCGACAGCTCTTCATAGCGCTTTTTCATCGGTAGCTTCAGGTTAAAGATGGTTTCACGGCACCAGCCGTTCACCAGCCACTGCGCCATCAGCGCCGCCACTTTAGCCGGTTTCTCCACCATATCGCACACCATCCACGAGATGTTGTTGCGCGTTGGGCGGTACTTGAAGCCATCTTCGCGCAGCCAGGTTACCTGTCCGGTATCCATCAGGCTTTGCGCCATTGGGCCGTTATCCACCGAGGAAACCCACATATTGCGTTTCACCAGCTGATAGGTCCAGCCGCCGGGGCAGGCACCGAGATCTACCGCGTACATACCGTTTGCCAGCCGCTCGTCCCACTCATCCGCCGGAATAAAAACGTGAAACGCCTCTTCCAGCTTCAAAGTCGAACGGCTCGGCGCATCGGCCGGGAACTTGAGGCGCGGAATGCCCATATAGAACGGCGAGTTGTTGTTAGACAATGAATAGCCGGTGTAGCAGCAGCCGGGAGCGATAAAGAACACATGAACTACCGGGCGTTTTGTCGTTTCATAGCTGGTCAGCACGCCCGCTTCGCGCAGCGCCGCGCGCAGCGGTACCGTAAACTTCCGGCAAAACTTCATCAGCTCTTTGCTTTCGTTGGTATCCGCTACTTCCACGCGCAGTTCGCCGCCCTTCTCCACCACACCCTGCAGCATACCGACAATCGGGGAAATCCGGTCTTCCGGCGGCAGGTCGCGCAGCAGTTCGCCGACCACAAACATCTGGCGGGCAAACACCAGCGAACTGAACGGCAGTTCGCGCACCAGCTTTTCGCCATCTTCAGCCTGATAGCACTCAAAAATCACATAGCCGGAGTCGTCTTTGACTCGGGCAAAACCAAACACCTCAAGGCGCGAGGCCTTATCGGTAATTTCTGCTGCGCACTCTTTCTCAAAACCAGGGCGACAATAGAGGACAACTTTATTCATGAACAACGCCCTTACGTTTCAGACGAATTGCACCAATTAGCATTAATATCCAACCGGCGAGGAAACAGACGCCCCCGACCGGCGTAACGAACGCCCACAGGCGTAAATGCGACAGCGCCAGACAATAGAGGCTGCCGCTAAAAAGAACGGTACCAAGCGCCATAAAGACGCTGCTCCAGTAAAACCAGATGCTGATGCGGCGCTGCATCGCCACCGCCAGGCCGAAAATCGCCAGCGTATGGAAAGCCTGATACTGCAGGCCGGTGTGGATCCAACCCATTTCCGCAACGCCCATCGTTTTACTTAAAACGTGCGCGCCGAACGCGCCAAGAGCTACAAAGATAAAACCGCTTATCGCGGCGAATATCAGCATAAAACGGCTGGTCATGTGATTACCCTACAGTGATTTATTGTTCATAACGAAAGCGAAATTTTTCTTGTTCATTAGCTGCTTTTGCCAGAATCCACTGGCGGAAGGCGGCTATTTTACCCAGTTCTGCCTGACTGTCATGACAAACGAGATAAAACGCATTCTTACTGACCAGAACATCATTAAACGGGCAGACCAAACGGCCTGCCTCAATCTCGGACTGCGCCATGACATTGTTGGCCAGAGCGACCCCCTGTCCATGGATTGCGGCCTGCAGCACCATCGCGCTGTGGCTGAAAATAGGTCCCTGTTGAACATTAATATGGTTTAGACCCAACTGACGGGTATAAGTTTGCCAGTCGCGGCGGGAAGCATCGTGCAGCAGGGTATGTTGCGCCAGATCGGCAGGCGTTTTCAACGCATTATCGCCGGTGAGCAACAGCGGCGAACAAACCGGCAGCAAATATTCGGCGTACAGTTTTTCCACCCGCAGCCCCGGCCAGTTGCCGCGACCGTAAAAAATCGCCACGTCAACATCGTCGGCCAGCTTATCTTCCTGACGGTCCACCGCCTGGATTCTGACATCAATTCCCGGATAAGCTGAGTTAAAGCTTGTGAGTCTCGGCACCAGCCACTGAATGGCAAAACTGGGGAGCATGCTGACGGTTAAGGCCCCTTTTGCGCTTCGGGCCTGCAGTTTACGGGTAGCCTCGGTGAGCTGCGAAAAAATCTCTTTAATATCCTGAAAATAGCTTTGCCCCTCTTCGGTTAAAAGAAGAGAACGATTGCGTCGACGGAACAGCTTGAGGCCGAGGAAATCCTCCAGGGACTTGATTTGATGGCTGACTGCGGCCTGTGTCACAAAAAGCTCATCGGCGGCGCGAGTGAAGCTGAGATGACGTGCGGCTGCATCAAAAACACGTAATGCATTCAGAGGTGGCAAACGCTTGGACATAGTTATTCTGGCTTAGATGTTAAGTCAATTTAACAAATAGGAAACAATAGTTAACCTATTAGTTTTTTTAATCTGAGCTATTATAATTTGTCCGTTGAGCTTCTACCAGCAAATACCTATAGTGGCGGCACTTCCTGAGCCGGAACGAAGAGCTTTTTTTGGAATGCGTGTTCCAACAAGCTTTTGGCTTACGGTTGTGATGTTGTGTTGTTGTGTTTGCAATTGGTCCGGGTTTGCGGACCATGGTAGCTCAGCTACCCCTTTTCACTTCCTGTACATTTACCCTGTCTGTCCATAGTGATTTAATGTAGCACCGCACTGCGCGGTGCTTTTTTTTGCCTGTGATACCCGTCATACTTCAAGTTGCATGTGCGTTGGCTACGTTCGTTCACCCCAGTCACTTACTCGAGTAAGCTCCTGGGAATTCGCTCACTTGCCATCTTCCTGCAACTCGAATTATTTAGGGTATATACGCTAATTACTTATCCAGCTCGCCCAGCTGTTTTACGTCAGAACGGTTAATCTGCTGCTTATTGCCCCAGGCATCTTTGTACGAAATCATTCCGGTATCATTATCCGTTTGCGGTTTACCATCGGTCACAATGGTGCGGCCATCGTTGGTATGCATTACGTAGTTAGAGGAGCAGGCGCTCAGGCCGAAGGTCAGCACACAGGCGGAAATAATGGCGGCAGTCTTATTCATTTTCATCTTTCTCTCCTTACGACTATTTATACTGTTTATGATTCATTCATCACCAGGTTAAAACGCAAACCCAACACTATTCAGCATAACCATCTTTTACACCCCCAAAGCCACATTCAGAAAATTCTACTCGTCAGCAGAAACCTTGTATCACCAGCCGATTTGCGCCACGATCCTGGTATCGATACGAGGAATCTCATGAACGCATTCAATCCCGTCCAATTTCGCGCCCAGTTTCCGGCGCTGGCCGACGCCGGCGTCTATCTTGATAGCGCAGCGACGACGCTCAAGCCGCTGGCGGTTATTGCGGCCAGCGACCAGTTTTATCGCCTCAGCGCCGGCAACGTCCACCGTAGCCAGTTCGCCGCCGCCCGGCTGCTGACGGAACGCTATGAAAGCGCGCGAGCGCGCGTGGCGGCCCTGCTCAATGCCCCTTCCGACAAAGATATCGTCTGGACGCGCGGTACCACCGAAGCCATTAACATGGTGGCGCAGAGCTACGTTCGCCCGCGGCTGAAGCCGGGCGACGAGATTATCGTCAGCGAAGCGGAGCATCATGCCAACCTGGTTCCATGGCTCATTCTCGCGCAGCAAACCGGCGCGCAGGTGGTAAAACTACCGCTTGCCAGCAATCGTCTGCCGGACGTGGCCGCTCTGGGCGCGTTCATCACGCCGCGTAGCCGGGTACTGGCGCTTGGTCAGATGTCCAACGTCACCGGCGGCTGTCCGGATCTGGCGCTGGCGATTCGTCAGGCCCACGCTGCCGGAATGGTGGTGGTGGTCGACGGCGCGCAGGGGGCGGTGCATTTCCCGGCGGACGTACAGGCGCTGGATATCGACTTTTATGCTTTTTCGGGCCATAAGCTCTACGGGCCCACCGGCATCGGCGCGCTGTACGGAAAAAGCGAACTGCTGGCAGAAATGTCGCCGTGGCTCGGCGGTGGAAAAATGATTACTGAAGTCACTTTCGACGGCTTCAAAACCCAGCCTGCCCCCTGGCGCTTCGAGGCCGGTACACCAAATATCGCTGGGGTGATTGGCCTGAGCGCGGCGCTGGAATGGCTGGAAGAGACGGATATCGCGCAGGCGGAAAACTGGAGCCGCAGTCTGGCAACGCTGGCGGAAGAGGAACTGGCGAAACGCCCTGGCTTCCGCTCCTTCCGCTGCCAGGACTCCAGCCTGTTGGCGTTTGACTTTGACGGCGTTCACCACAGCGATATGGTGACGCTGCTGGCGGAATCAGGGATCGCGCTACGCGCGGGCCAGCACTGCGCCCAGCCGCTGCTGGCGGCGCTGGGCGTCAGCGGCACCCTGCGGGCTTCCTTCGCGCCTTATAATACGCAAGACGATGTTTACGCGCTGGTGCACGCCGTTGACCGCGCTCTGCAAATACTGGTGGATTAATGACGACTTCTCATCCTTTTGCTACTCGCATCACCGAAGAGACCCTACGCCAGACGTTTACTCCGCTCAGCCAGTGGGAAGATAAATACCGCCAGCTGATTTTATTGGGTAAGCAGCTTCCTGCGCTGCCTGATGACCTGAAAGCGCAGGCCAAAGAGATTACCGGATGTGAAAACCGGGTCTGGCTGGGATATTGCGTTGATGATAATGGCAAGCTGCATTTCTTCGGCGATAGCGAAGGCCGTATCGTGCGCGGCATGCTGGCGGTGCTGTTGACCGCCGTTGAAGGCAAAAGCGCTGATGAACTGCTGGCGCAGGATCCGCTGAAGCTGTTTGATGAGTTAGGACTGCGCGGCCAGCTGAGCGCCTCGCGCAGCCAGGGACTCAGCGCCCTGAGTGCGGCGGTGCTCGCCGCCGCCCGCGCGGTTGAGGTTTAAGCGGAGCTCGATGCGCCTTGCCCGGCTACAGGTTCGTGCGGTTTTGTAGCCCGGACAGGTGTGCAGCACCGCCTCCGGGGAATTGTCTTGTAGCCCGGGTAAGGCGCCTGCGCCGCGACCCGGGAATTTACGTCGTCTGCCGCTCCGCCTTCGCCAGCATTTTCTTCAGCGCGTGGGACACGGCGACAAAACCAAAGGTCGCAGTCACCATCGTCGCGGCGCCAAAACCGGATGCGCAATCCATCCGCTTCGGACCTTCGGCGGTGCTTTTCATCGCACACACGCTGCCGTCCGCCTGCGGATAAACCAGCGCTTCTGTGGAAAATACACAATCCACGCCGAGCTTACCTTTGCTGTTTTTCACCACGCCGAACTGGTTCTTCAGACGCTCGCGCAGCTTTGCCGCCAGCGGATCCTGGATGGTTTTCGCCAGATCCGCGACCTGAATTTGCGTCGGGTCGATTTGCCCGCCCGCGCCGCCGGTGGTGACTAACGGCACCTTATGGCGACGACAGTAAGCGATTAACGCCGCTTTCGGGCGCACGCTGTCGATGGCATCGATCACATAGCTAAAGCCGACGCCAAGATACTCCGCGACGTTGTCCGGCGTGACAAAATCGTCCACCACCGTGACCCGGCACTCGGGGTTGATCAGGCGAATGCGATCCGCCATCACCTCGGCTTTCGCCAGCCCAACGTTACCGCCAAGGGCGTGGATCTGGCGATTGGTGTTGGTCACGCAGACGTCATCCATATCGATGAGGGTAATCGCGCCAATCCCGGTTCTCGCCAGCGCTTCCGCCGCCCATGAGCCTACGCCGCCGATGCCGACCACGCAAACGTGCGCGTCGGCAAAACGCTGCAGCGCCTTTTCACCGTATAAACGCGCCGTACCGCCAAAACGCTGGCGCCAGGCATCGCTGATTACAACAGACATAAAACCTCAGAATTAGTGGACATTCCCGGGTCGCGAGGCAAGAGCCTTACCCGGGCAACAAAATCAGCCGTCGCTCCGGGAAATATTCCCGGATTACGTCGTCAATGGCTTATCCAGGCGACCGTAGCCCCGGTAAGCGCAGCGCGACCGGGGAAAATGTGAGCACTAGCCGCTAAAGACGTTACCCGCGCCCGGGGCATTTTTCAGCACCCACACGCGGCCATAGTGGTTATACCAACCGGCGCGGTGCCCGGCCTCCGGACCAATGCCCTGATAAATATCAAAGTGCTGGCCTTTAATCGCGCCGCCAACGTCAAGAGCCACCATTAAGCGCAGCTCGTACTGACCGTTAAACTTGCCATTATTATCCAGCAGCGGCACCTCCGCCAGCAGCGTAGTGCCAGAAGGAATAATAGAACGATCGGATGCCACCGAAGCGCGGCCAATCAGCGGTACCGCGCTGGCGCCTTTCACCGGCGCGAACGACTGCGGCTTGAAGAAAACAAACGACGGGTTCTGCTCCAGCAGCTCGCGCACTTCCGCCTCGCTATGCTTTTCGCCCCATTCGCGGATCGCCTGCATCGACATATCTTCGCGCTTCACTTCGCCACGGTCGATCAGTACCTTACCGATGCTGTAATACGACCAGCCGTTTTTCCCGGCATAGCTAAAGAAATTCAGCGGCGAGCCGTCGCCAAAGTCAATGTAGCCGCTGCCCTGCACATCCATAATAAAGTTGTCCATCAGCGAGTTGCTGTAGGCCAGAATATAGTTGTCGCTCAGAGCGCCGGCATAGATGCTGGCGCGGGACGGCAGCTTGCCGCGCTTCGGCGGCATCCGGTAAATCGGATACTGGAACTCGCCCTGGCGAGTGTGGCGCGCCTGCACCACCGGCGTGTAGTAGCCGGTAAACTGGACGTTGCCGTAGTTATCCGTACCCTGCATCTGCCAGGCATCAATACCGAACTGGCTCAGCGTGCGGGTATCGCCGCCGGAACGCAGCCACTCCTGCACCGCGTTGTAGACGTTGCTCTGGCTGGTATAGAGGCGCGGAGAGGCGCTGCGGATCTGTCTTACCTGCTCGGAGAAATCGCCGGCGTTAATCGGTGAGCCGACCGCATCAGGCTGGTTAACCAGTGAAAGCGGCTGGGTGAATTTACCTTCATTATACTGCTGACCGCGATCGGTCGGTTTTGAGGAACAGGCGGCCAGCATTGCCAGCATCGCGCCTGTTACTGCGTATTTTGCCCAACGTCCTTTCATGGTATCTCTTCTTTATGCTGCTAAGCCCGGGTGCGTGATGAAGATAACAAACCCCCAGGGCTAATGAAATGCGCTTAGGCACCGTAAAGGTAGTTTTGCGCAAAAAACAGACTGGAAGTGCTTCTATATGCACCATTTTTTACAAAATTGACGATTTATGTCAAAAAGGGTTGCATCAAAATGTTAGCGGAGTATAGTGCGCATCCACGGACGCGGGGTGGAGCAGCCTGGTAGCTCGTCGGGCTCATAACCCGAAGGTCGTCAGTTCAAATCTGGCCCCCGCAACCAATTAAAATTTGATGAAGTACAAGCAGTACGGTGACGCGGGGTGGAGCAGCCTGGTAGCTCGTCGGGCTCATAACCCGAAGGTCGTCGGTTCAAATCCGGCCCCCGCAACCAATCAAAATTTAATACAATATAAGCAGTACGGTGACGCGGGGTGGAGCAGCCTGGTAGCTCGTCGGGCTCATAACCCGAAGGTCGTCGGTTCAAATCCGGCCCCCGCAACCAACATTTTAAACACCCTCAAGGGTGTTTTTTTGTTTCTGCGCTCCGCAAAATCTGACGCCTGATTCCGGGAACGGCTCGGCGCCGTTCCCTCCGCTTCTCAGCCCTTCGGCAACACAATATTGCTCGCCGCCAGCATTCCCATCTCGTGGTACATCGCGCAGGCCGCTTCAACGATCGGCATCGCCAGCGCCGCGCCGCTGCCTTCGCCCAGCCGCATCCCCATATTCAGATAGGGCTCCAGTTCGAGGTGCATCAGCGCCGTACGCGCGCCCTTCTCCGCCGAATAGTGCGATGGGATCAGATAGGGTTTCACCTGCGGCGCAATGCGGCACGCCGCCAGCGCCGCCGCGTAGGAGAGGAAACCGTCAAGCACCACCGGCAAGCCGCAGGAGGCCGCGCCCAGCATCACGCCCGCCATGCCCAATAAATCAAACCCGCCTACTTTCGCCAGCACGTCCAGGCCATCATGCGGATCGGGCCGGTTGACGGCGATAGCCCGGCGCACCACCTCGACTTTATTGCCCACTTTAGCCAACGGCAGATTGGCGCCAATCCCCACCACATCCTGGGCATCGCTGCCGGTCAGAACGCTGACAATCGCCGCCGCCGGGGTGGTATTCGCCATCCCCAGCTCCCCGACGCCAAACAGCGTGACGCCATCCTGCGCCAGCCCTCGGGTATAGCTAATCACCTCCAGCAGCAGTTCTTCAGCCTGACCGCGGCTCATTGCCGGGCCGACGGCAATGTTGCCGCAGCCGCGCGCCACGCGCATGTTGATAACGCCCGGAATAAGCTCAGCATCGATCCCCACATCAATCACGTGCATCTGCGCGCCCGCCTGTGCCGCCAGCACGCAAACGCCGGTTTTACCGAGGGTCATATTCGCCGCCTGAATCGCGGTCACCGCTTTCGGCGAGATGGCGACCCCTTCATCCCACACGCCGTGGTCGGCGCACATCACCAGCAGCGCCTTCTTTTTTACCTGCGGTATGCCTTCAAGACCGGGCATTCCCGCCAGCTGTACGGCAAGGTCTTCCAGGCGTCCAAGGCTTCCGGGTGGCTTCAGCAGACCATCAATATGAAGCCGGGCGCGCGCCATCGCGTTTTCATCAGGCGCGGGGATCGCGCCTAGTAGAGAGGTTAAGCTTTGCATAGAGGTTCTCGTTATGTTGGCTGGCTCACGGCGGAGCCAGCAGGAAGAATAACTCCCGGTACGGAGCGCCTGATTTATTTGATTTTCACGCCGATGCCCGACACCACCAGCCAGACGTCGTCCGCCGCCGCCGCAAGGCGCTGGTTGACGCGCCCGGCGATATCGCGGAAATGGCGGGCCAGACGATTTTCCGGCACAATTCCCATCCCCACCTCGTTGGTCACCAGCACCACCCGGGCCGGGCAGCGCTGACAGGCGGCGATCAGGAGGCTGATTTCGGCGTCAATCGCCTGCTCCATTGCCGCGTAATCCCATTCGTCCGGCGAACGGTCGCCCCCCAGCGCAAACAGCAGATTGGTCACCATGGTGGTGATGCATTCCAGCAAAATCGCCTCTTCGGGGTTGATATCCGGGGTTATCAGCTCATCAAGCTGCTGCCAGCGCTCGGCGGTGCGCCAGTGCGCGGGCCTGCCGTCGCGGTGGTGCTGGATCCTCGCCGCCATTTCGTCATCCAGGATCTGCGACGTAGCGATATATAAAACCTGCGGCGCTTGCGCGATCAGCGCTTCCGCATGGCGGCTTTTTCCGCTGCGCGCCCCGCCGGTGACTAAAGTCAGCATATGGGCTCCTGATGGTGGCGCATGATGGCGTAGATTTTTTCGATATCGATATGCTGGCGCATCGCGTCGGCCAGCAGATCGAACTGACGGGATTTGTACTGCGCGTACTCGAAATCGCTATCCAGCGCCGCCAGCCCCTTACGCTGGCGCAGGCCGTTCACCAGCGCGCGGGTAAACTCATCGCTATCAAACAGGCCGTGCAGATAGGTGCCAAACGCCAGGCCGTCATCGCTGACCGCGCCGTCCGCCACGCTCAGCCCATTTTTGTGGAGTTGCATCAGCGAACGGCAGCCGTCGCGCAGCTCGGTTTCGCCCATATGAATTTCGTAGCCGCGTACGGCCAGCCCCGCCGTTGCCGCCAGCCAGTCCGGCAGCGCTGTTGCCAGAGTTGCCGTGACCTGGGTGGTCGTCTTGCTGTGCGCAAAGTGGGTGACGGTATTAAGTAACCCCAGCCCCGGCTGCGTGCCAAGCCCCGACTCCACCTCATCGATAATGGTTTCGCCGAGCATCTGATAGCCGCCGCAGATCCCCAGCACCGGTACCCCCTGACGCCGGGCCTGCAGCACCGCGTGCGCCATGCCGCTTTCGCGCAGCCAGCGCAGGTCGCCGAGCGTATTTTTACTGCCCGGCAGGATCACCATATCCACGCCCGCCAGCTCCTGCGGCTGGCGAACATAGCGCACCCGAACATCCGGCTGCGCCGCCAGGGCGTTGAAATCGGTAAAATTAGAGATATGCGGCACCTGGACCACGGCGATATCAATATCGCGCCTGTCGGTGCGCAGGTATTTACCCTTTTGCAGCGCCACGCCGTCCTCATCTTCGAGATCGACGTCCAGCCACGGCATCACGCCGAGCACCGGAACGCCGGTGAGCGCTTCAATCTGTTCGATCCCGGAGTGCAGCAGCGTCACGTCGCCGCGAAATTTGTTAATAATCACGCCCTTGACCCGCGCGCGCTCGTGGTCATGCAGCAGCGCAAGTGTGCCGTAAATAGAGGCGAATACGCCGCCGCGATCGATATCCGCCACCAGCAGCACCGGGCACTGCGCCATCTCGGCCATGCCCATATTGACGATGTCGCGATCGCGCAGGTTAATCTCCGCCGGGCTGCCCGCCCCTTCCAGCACCAGCACATCATGTTCGGCGGCCAGGCTGTTATAGACCGCGAGGATCTGTTCGCGCAGACGCGGTTTGTACTCGTGGTAGCTCACCGCGTCCATATCGGTCGCCACCTTACCCATCAGCACCACCTGCGCTTTTCTATCGCTGGTTGGCTTGAGCAGTACCGGGTTCATGCGCACGTCCGGGGTAATTCCCGCCGCTTCGGCCTGAAAAATCTGCGCGCGCCCCATCTCTTTACCGTCCGGCGTAATACCGGAATTAAGCGCCATATTCTGCGATTTAAACGGCGCGGTGCGCTGCCCGTCCTGATAAAAAATGCGGCACAGCCCCGCCACCAGCACGCTTTTGCCGACGTCGGAAGCGGTGCCCTGTAACATAATTGCCAGCGTCATGACGCCTCCTTCATCGCGTTGCTTCGCATCCGCGTAAAAAATTCTTCTTCGGTTTTACACAACGGCAGCCCGAGCTGGGCATGCAGTTTTACCAGCCACGGCTGGGTGAGTCCGGCCTCGGTCATCAGTTCACTGCGGGAAAATACCTCACCGGGTTCGCCGTGCGCCAGCACTTCGCCGCGGCGCAAAACGTATACCGCATCGCTGATTTCATAAATCAAATCGATATCGTGGCTGGAGATCGCCACGTGGTTACCCCGATCGGCAATGCGCTTAATGATGTCGATCATCTGCGCACGTCCCGAAGGATCGAGACCCGCCGTAGGTTCGTCGAGCAGTAAATAACGCGCCTGCAGCACCAGCGCACCGGCTATCGCCACGCGCTTTTTCTGCCCGTGGCTCAGGCATTGAATCGGCTGGTGACGAAATCCCTGGGCATCGACGAGAGTCAGGGCATCGTCCACCCGGCGGGCAATTTCCTCTTCCGCTACGCCCAGGTTCCGCAGGCTAAAGGCGATATCGCTGTCGATATCGGTATAGAAAATCTGCTGGTCCGGATCCTGGAAAACGGTCGCCACCTGCTGGCGCAGCGCCAGCAGGCCGCTTTTGCTGTAGTCCAGCGGTTTACCTTGCCACAGCACTGCCCCGCTCTGCGGACGCAGCAGACCGCTCAGGTTCATAAACAACGTGGATTTTCCGCAGCCGTTCGCCCCCACCAGCCCGGTCACCGCGTGATGGGAAAAATCCAGCGTCAGCCCCTTCAGCACCGGCTCATCCTGATAGCGAAACCAGAGGTCGGTCGTGGCAAGCATACTTATCCTTAGAGGTGAAAATCACCCTGATACAGTTTGATATCCAGCGTAGTGCTCATCTGCTGGTAGCGGATCATCACCCGGGTAAACAGCAGTCCGACCAGCATCGCCAGCGAACGATAGCCCTTCGGCACGCTACGGTAGCCAAAACGTAATGTTTGCGCACGGTGAATCGCCAGTGCTTCATCTAAAAGAATAAAAATAAAGCGCCAGGTCAGCAGAATTTGCTCAGTCAGCAGCCGCGGCACCCGCCCGCGCTTAAGCAGCAAAATGAGCTGCGGGAACGGCAGATTCAGCACCAGCCAGAAGGTTGAGGCCAGCGCCGCCAGGCTGCGCCAGAAGGTCTGATTGGCGGTCGTCAGCCCCTCCGAGGTGATACCCAGCCAGACGCTGCCCAGCGGCAGACCCACCAGCAGATCGTGTGGATTGCGGCTGACGCTAAACAGAATGGTCAGCACGCCGATCAGCAGAAAGCCGAACGGCAGCGCCATCCAGCGGCACCAGCGCCACGGCGAGACCCGCAGCAGCCAGCAGGTTAAGGCGGCAATCAATGCCATTTCGATACCCTGCCCCAGCGGAGGCAGGGTAAAGGCCAGCACCATCAGCAGCAGCCAGAAACAGAACTTGCGCTCCGGTGCGACGTGAAACCAGCGGCTCTGATAGCTGAGTCGGTCAAACCCGGTCATCACGGCGCTGTCTGCCTTTGCTGTAGCCCAGAATATAGAAAATTACCGCCGCGCCGAGAGAGCCCTGGAGCGTAAACAGCAGGCTCTCAATTTCCCCGCTTGCCGGTTCGTACAGCGGCTGGAACCACGGCTCATAATGTGGTGCGACCACCTGAATCTGGCTCTCCGCCTCACCGTCCGAACCGCCGAATTCGCCGCCGTGATCGACAAAAAACGGCAGGATCACCAGCGCCACCACCATGGCTAACAATATCAGCGTCTTTTTCATGTTAATGCCCCTGTGCGGTAATCAGCTGACGTTTGGTCAACTGGTCATAGATCATGACGGTTAATAGTCCTTCAGCAATGGCGATCGGGATCTGCGTCAGGCAGAAGATCCCCATAAACTTGACGATCGAGCCGGTGGCTCCGGCGGTCGGATCCGGGAAGGCGACGCCAAGCTGTACCGAGGTCACAAAGTAGGTCACCAGATCCGCCAGCATCGCGCAGAGAAACACCCCGACGTCGCGGCGAATGCCCGCGCGGCAGGCCATTTTCCACACCATATAGCCGACCACCGGCCCGATCACCGCCATCGACATGCCGTTAGCGCCAAGCGTCGTCAGCCCGCCGTGCGCCAGCAGCAGCGCCTGGAACAGCAGCACGATAGCACCGAGGATCGCCACCACGCCCGGTCCGAACAAAATGACCGCCAGGCCGACGCCGGTCGGATGCGAACAGCTGCCGGTAACGGAGGGAATTTTCAGCGCCGAGAGGACAAAAATAAACGCCCCGCACAGCGCCAGCAGCACTTTCTGATTGTTATCTTCCTGCACGATGCGGCGCAGGCGCACCAGTCCGTACCACAGACAGGGTAAAAACAGTAGCCACCACACCAAAGCCCACATCGGCGGTAAAAAGCCCTCCATGATGTGCATCGCGAAAGCCTGTTCGGGAACCACTATCAGCAATAGCGCCGCAGCTAACCCGCTGAAAGACAGCTGTTTTAGCTGTTGTTCAAGTTTCATTCTGCATACTCCCACTGTTTATTGACCAGAATGGTCGAGAAATAGGGCAGCGGCTGGTCGTCGCTGACGTCATTGAGATGGCGCCAGCACTGCTCGCCCGGCAGCGTGGCTTCGGACATCATCAGCGCGGCATCCAGCAGACCGTTTTTCGCCAGCAGCGCTTTGATGCGGGAAAACCGCCCGTACACTTTCATCAGCACCAGACTTTCATGCTGGCGCAGCGCCCGTTCAATTTCGTCTTCCGGCGCGGTACAAGAAACGACCGCCAGAGATTGCTGCTCCATGGCCAGCGGCGTTTTTGCACGCGCGGCGATGGCGGCGAAAGAGGTGACGCCGGGAACAATCTCCAGCCACTGCGGGCTGCCGATACGCTGGAGTAAGAACACCCAGGTGCTGAACAGCATGGCGTCGCCGAGGGTAATAAAGCCGACCTGCTTGCCTGCTTCCACTTCCTGAACCAGCGCGGCGGCCACCTCGTCCCACACCGCCTCTTTTTCCGCGCTGTCGGCGCTCATCGGGAAATGGCAGCAGCGTACTTCGGTCCGTTCGCCGATATACTCGCGCACGATGGAGAGCGCGAGGCTGTCGCCGCCTTTACGCCCGGCGGGGGCGTAGAGAATGTCCAGCTTGCCCAGCACCCGCGCCGCGCGCACGGTGATCAGGTCGGCGGCGCCCGGCCCGGTGCTCAGGGCATACAGTTTACCGCTCATGCCGCCTCCTCCATCGCCTGGCTCAACACCTGCTGCAGGTGGGCGACGAACATCGCGCGCACCGCCGGGTTTTCTCCCAGCCCGTTCAGCCACGGCGTCGCCGTAATACCAGCGGCGTTGAACAGCGTTTTCCACGAGTCCTCTTCGTCCGAGGCCATATCGTTAATGGCGTGATCGCCGGCCACCAGCATCAGCGGCATCAGGTGCACGCCCTTCACTCCCTGCTGGCGCAGGCTATCGATAAGAATATCGACTTCCGGATAGCTCTCGACCGCGCCGACCCGCGCCGGGAAACGCTTCGCCGTCATCATATGGTCCAGACAGGCGTAGGCGGCGAAAGCGTGATGGCTGGCGCCGTGGCCCATAAAGACCACCGTTTCATCGGCGGCAAGCGGCGGCATCTGCTGGCGCAGCGCCTGCATCAGCTGGACATAGTCGTCGTGACTGCTGAGCAGCGGCGCGCCCAGCGTCAGGCGGGCGAACAGCGGGCGCATACTCTGCACTTCGCGAACGATTTTTTCGTATTCATCACCGTTAATGATGTGCAGCGACTGAATCGCCACGTCCTGGTAGCCCTGCTCGGCCAGCTTCTGCAACGCCTGCAGCGGCGTATCAATCTCGATACCGTCGCGCTGTTTGAGCTTGCGGATAATCATTCCGGAGGTAAAGGCGCGAAACGTGTCACGATCCGGGCAGCTGGCCGCCAGCTCACGCTCGCAGGCGACAATATTTTTTTCACAGGTGTCGGGATAGCTGGTGCCAAAACTGACCACCAGAAGCGCTTTTTTCATTTCTGACTCCTTAAGCAGCGGCCAGCCAGCGCGCTAAGCGCCGGGCAAAGGCAGCCTGACTTTCCAGTAACTCTTCACCCGTCACCAGCGGTGTCGGGCGCGTAATCACGATGCAGGGGATACCGGCATCCAGACAGGGTTGTACTTTTTCCTGAAAACCACCTTCCGCACCGGAAGCCTTGGTGATCACCACATCGGCCCGGCACTGGCGGTAAAAAGCGGCGTTAAACTCGGCGCTGAATGGCCCGCACAGGGCGAAGATTTCGCCGACGCCAAAACCAAGTTCAGCGCACTGCGCGATGACATCGGCTACCGGCAACACCCGGGCGAGCAGCGTTTTTTCACCCAGCCCCGCCCGCCAGCGCGCCAGATCTTTGCTTCCCGTAGTAAGCAGCACGCGCTGGCCGAAGCGCCGCGCCACCTCGCAGGCTTGTTCAATGCTCTGCACGGTATAGAGCAGAGGATGCGTCAGGTCGCTCAGCTGCTCAGGGCGCTGATAGCGGCTGAGCAGCACGCCGGCGGTTTCGCAGGCCCGGACGATATTGCGGCTCACCGCTTCGGCGTAGGGGTGCGAAGCGTCAATCACCCAGCGGGTCCGGTTAGCCTTCAGCCAGGCGATCATCTCCTCCAGCTCGAGACGCCCGCAGCGCACCTGGCCCTGAATACCGCCCGCCAGCTGCTGGCCGGTCGGCGTCGCCACCGACAGGGTGTATTTGACCTGCGCCGCGTCCAGCTGCTGGCACAGCGCCCGCGCGTCGCTGGTTCCGCCCATCACCAGCACTTCGCCGTGGCTCACAGCACGTAGCCTCGCGGGGTGATCATCAGTCCATCCTGGATATAGGTCGCTTTGTTGCCGACGATCACCAGGCTGGTCATATCGACCGGTGCAAAATCCATTTCCCCCAGGGTGGTCAGCCATTTCTCCTGCTTTTTACGTCCGGCGGATTTCACGACCCCCACCGGGGTCTGCGCGCTTTTACTGGCCGACAGCAGCTCAAAGGCGCGCGCCAGATGGCCCTCGCGGCCGCGGCTGCGCGGATTGTAAAAACAGATGACGAAGTCGGCTTCCCCGGCGGCGACAATGCGCTTTTCGATTACCGGCCACGGGGTCAGCAGGTCGCTGAGGCTGATATGGCAGAAGTCGTGCATCAGCGGCGCGCCCAGCAGCGAGGCGGCGGCAATGCTGGCGGTCATCCCCGGGATCAGGCGGACTTCCACATCCAGCTTCTGCTTGCTGACCAGTTCGAGCACCAGTCCGGCCATGCCGTAAATACCGGCATCGCCGCTGCTGATCAGCGCCACGTTATGCCCGGCCTGCGCCAGCTCAATCGCCGCCTGGCAGCGCTCAATCTCTTTGCACATCCCGGTTTTGATTACCTGCTTATCGCCGGTAAAGGCTTTCACCAGGTGCGTGTAGGTCTTATAGCCAACGACGATTTCCGCCGCCTGCAGCGCTTCAATGGCCTCCATGGTCATCATGGACTGCGAGCCAGGGCCGATTCCGATTACGCTTAACATTAGTGTGAAACTCCCAAAGTAATAGTGACGCCCTGTTCACGCAGGGTTTCGCCTAACAGTTGCCCATGGCTCAGCAGCCAGGCCGCCGGACCGGATACGCTCCCCACGCCGACGGTATTTCTGACGAACGCAGAAGCGGGAAAGTGATGCTCATGCTCGCGCAGCGCATCGGCGGTAAAAGTTTCAAACGGCACGCGGCAGCAGGAAGCCAGCTGAATCAGCCCCTGCTCGTGCTTCTTCAGCGTGACGCTGCCGATGGCTTTCAGCGCCAGCGGATCGAGACGCTGCGCCTCAAGCTGACGCGCCAGCAGCGCCGCTAATAGCGGGAATGGCGTATCGCGGCGGCAGCCAATCCCGGCGACCACCCGCTGCGGCACCAGCTTCCAGTGCGGCACGGCGATCGGCGGCAGTTCGTTGCGCAATGTGATGCAGACCAGCGCGTCCAGCTCGGGAAGCTGATGCAAATCGGTCACGGTAATAAACCCGCGCCGGTCGCAGCGGCTGACCTCTTCATCCAGCTCGTCGTCCCACCACAGACCGACGCGCTGATGGCTGACCAGCATCTGGTTGACGGTTTTCACCGCCGCGCGGAAGTCGGTCATCCGGGCATTCAGCTGGAACGCCAGCGTATCCAGCGCCGCCATCTCGTTGACGTCGGTGGCGGTAGTGATCACCGGGTCGGCGCCGAGCATCCCCGCCAGATAGCGGCTGAGGGCATTGGCTCCACCCGCGTGGCCGGAAAGCAGGCTAATGACGTGCTGGCCCTGCTCGTCAATCACCACCACCGCCGGGTCGCTGAATTTGTCATTCACCAGCGGCGCCAGCACGCGTACCGCAATCCCGGTCGCACCGATGAAAATCAGCGCCGAATAGCTGCAGAAGGCCTCGCGCGCGGCGCTGGCAAAGCCGTTTTCAAAGGGGAGAAATCCCTCCTCCAGCAGCTTCTCGCTGGTAAAGCAGGTTAACGGCAGCATCGCCGCCAGCCGTTTCGCCAGCCGAACGCCGCCGGGAGTCAGGCAGAAGAGCGCGATAGATTCAGGCTTTACGGTATTCATGGCTAAAGTCCGCCGCGTAGAGTTTTGAGTAGTGATACTCCGAGCCGAGGAAATTGCCGACCAGAATAAGCGCCGTTTTGCGGATCCCCGCATCGCGCACTTTGTCGCCGATATCCGCCAGGGTACCGCGCACGGTCTGACTTTCCGGCCAGGTCGCTTTATAGATCACCGCCACCGGCGTGGTTGCCGGATAGCCGCCTTCAATCAGGCGCTCCGCTACCCGGTGAATGCGCTGTACCGAGAGATATATCGCCATCGAGGTCTGGTGGCTGGCAAAGGATTCAAGCTGCTCGCGCTCCGGTACCGGCGTGCGCCCTTCGAGGCGGGTGATAATCAGGCTCTGGGAAACTTCAGGCACGGTGTACTCGACGCCCAGCTCCGCCGCCGCCCCCAGAAACGCGCTGACGCCCGGCACCACCTGCCAGTCGATGCCGCGTTTGCTCAGCTCTTCCCCCTGCTCGCGGACCGAGCCGTACAGCGAGACGTCTCCGGTCTGTAAGCGCACTACCGTTTTCCCGGCTTTCACCCCGGCTTCCATCAGGTCGAGAATTTGCTCCAGATGCAGTTCGGCGCTGTCGTGACACTCGGCGCCTGGCGGACAATACTCCAGAAGCTCGGTGTTAATCAGCGATCCGGCGTAGATCACCACCTGGGCCTGCTGTAACAAGCGGTAGCCCTTGAGGGTAATCAGCTCACGGTCGCCCGGCCCTGCGCCAACGAACCACACACTACGGGGATCAAATGTCTCAGCCATGGTTTTCTTCCTTCTGACAGGCGATAACAAAAACGGGATTATTCGGTTTGAAATAGTGGCCGCTGCCCAGCGCGGTCAGCGATGAGACGTTCAGCTGCAGGCAATCAATCTGCGCGATCCCCCGCTGTTGCAGGTAGTCGAGAGCCGCGTTCAGGTTTTCCTGCAGGATAAAAGTCATAACCAGACGCCCGCCGGGATAGAGCTGCCGCCACGACCAGTCAATCAGTTCGTCGAGGCGGCCGCCGCTGCCGCCCATAAAAATGGCGTCGGCCCGTTCGGCAATCACCATCGGCGCTTCACCCGGCAGGATCTCAATGTTGCCGCAGGCAAAATGCTGGCGATTTTCGTCCAGCAGCCGCAGGGCTGCGGGATTGCGTTCGATGGCGGTGACCTGCAGAGAGGGATACTGCAGCGCCGCCTCGATCGACACGCTGCCGGTACCGGCGCCGATATCAATCAGGTGGCTGGCCCGGTGCAGTTCCAGTTTGGCCAGCGCCAGCGCGCGAACCGCCTCTTTGGTCATCGGTACCTTCTCGCCGCGCAGAAAAAGCTCATCTTTCATCGAGGATCACCACCGCATTCATCTCATATTCGCCGTCGACCGCACTGACCGGTAGCCAATGGATCCGCTCGTTGTGCATCGCCAGATTTTCGCCAATCACCATCCAGCGATATCCTTTACCCCGCGCCGTCAGCTGGGCAGCGATTTCCCGCGGCCCGCAGCGCCCGTCGGTCACCATCGCCACCTTGCGCTGACGCGCCAGCTCATCAAAACAGACCTCCCGCCCGTGGCTGCTGGTCAGCCAGATATCGTTCATATCGATGCCAGCCTTTGCGCACAGATACTGCACCGCGCTGATGCCGGGGATAATGCGCACGCGATTGATGCCAAAGTGGGCAACCAGCCGCGTACCGATGCCGTAAAACAGCGGGTCGCCGGAGGCCAGCACCACCACCCTTTGCGCTTCACGTTCGCCGATCCACTCCAGCAGCTCGGCAATATTGGCGCCCAGCGCAAACTGCTCGCCGCGAAACCCGGGGAACTGCTGCAAATGCCGCTTGCCGCCCACCAGCGCATCCGCACTGGCGACCGCTTCCTGCGCCGCCGGCGTCATCAAATGCAGGCCTGACGGCCCCATGCCGACTACCGTTAACATGACATCTCCCGCGCAATCACGGCCACCGGGCGGTTGCTGCCGAGGACTTTGTTATCAAAGGAGAACATGATGGCGTCGCAGACGGGCGGCGTTTTGGTAAAGCGCAGCATCTGCGTCACCCGCAGGCAAATGCGTTCGGCAAGATGGTTATAGATATGCTGAAAACCGTACGCGTCGATGTGCTCCATTGCCGCTTCGGTGGTATCGCATTCGCTGACCAGCTGCAGAAGCGCCAGCGGCGCGCCGAGCAGCGCCAGATGCGCGACCAGCGTTTCCATGCGCGCATCGGCGATATGGCTGTGGGTGTGAAATATCCCGGCGGCGACTTTAATCAGCTTGCCGGGGTGGCCAATCAACACAATCTGACGGAACCCGAGGCGCACGGCCTCTTCAATCATGTAGCCGACGAAGTTGCTCATGGTGACCACTACCTGCGAGTCGATGCCCATCTGCTCGCGTACGAAGCGTTCTCCGTGGTTGCCCGGCACCAGCACCACTCGCTCCAGGCCCGCCGCGCGCTTAATTTCCAGCTCCAGCGACAGCGAGCGCTTCCAGCTCTCTTCCGACATCGGCGTCACGATACCGGTGGTGCCAATAATCGAAATGCCGCCCAGGATACCCAGCCGCGAGTTATAGGTCTTCTGCGCCCGCGCCTCGCCCTCCGGGGCAAAAATCTCTACCGTCGCCCCGCGCGACGGGCCAATCGCTTCGCGCACCGCCAACTCAATGGTGTGGCGCGGGGTGCGGTTAATCGCCGGGCTGCCGATGGGCAGGCCAATTCCTTTGCGGGTCACGGTGCCGACGCCCTCGCCGCCGCGCAGGGTAATCTCGCCGGAGTCATCGAGCGCCACGCGGGCGAAAATCAGCATCCCGTGGGTGGCGTCAACATCGTCGCCGCCGTCTTTGCGAATCGCGGCGATCGCCTGCTGCCCTTCAACGTGCGGCGACTCGACGTTAAGGCACAGAGTGACGCCGGAAGGAGTGATAATGGAGACCTGATGAATCAGATGCTGGCGCATCACCATCAGCGCCGCGACCTTAGCCGCCGCCGTCGCGCAGGATCCGGTGGTATAGCCTTTGCGCAGCGCCTTGCCGTTGTGCCACACCGGGGCGTCGAAGGATTGCTCGCTCATCTTTCCCCCTGTAAGTGGTACAGAATGGCGTTGACGATAGCGGCGGCGACGTTGCTGCCGCCTTTACGGCCCAGCGCGGCAATGCCCGGCAGGCCGCTCTGCGTCAGGGCTTCTTTCGACTCCGCCGCGCCGACGAAGCCGACCGGCACGCCAATCACGCCGTTGACCGCGACATCATGCTCCAGCAGTCGAAACAGCGCGGTGGGCGCATTGCCGAAAACAAACACCTTCTCGCCCTCTTCAGCGACCGCAATATCGACCGCCGCCATCGAGCGGGTCATACCCTGCGCTTTGGCCTCCGCCACCACCCGCGGATCGCTGATATAGCAGCGGCACTCGCCGCCGAATTTCGCCAGCAGGGTTTTATTGATCCCGGAAAGGGCCATGGTGGTGTCGGTATACAGGGTGCAGGGCTGGCTTAACGCAGCGCTTAAACGCGGAAGAACATCGGACGAAAACCACAGGATATCCAGCCAGTCAAAGTCGGCGGTAGTGTGGATCACCCGCTTGATAATGGCTTCGTGCAGCGGGCTGGCAAAGCGGTAGTCCGGGCGGGTCTGCGCAATAATGTCGCCAATAATGTCGAAGCTTTTCGCCTCAATCGCCTGCGGTTGCTGGATATAGTGCATTCATCTCTCCTCAGGCTGCGCCGACCAGCCAGTACCGGACCGCCATAAACAGCGCCAGCGCCAGGGTCGAAGACACCCACATCAATCGAATCGTTCGCGAAATATCGTCTACGGAAACGTCGCGCGTGGCGTCGCCGATCCACGGCTTCTCTACGCGCTGACCAAAGTAATCATTAGGGCCGCCGAGCCGGATACCGAGCGCCCCGGCGACGGCGGCTTCCGACCAGCCGCAGTTTGGGCTGCTGTGGTTGTAGCGATCGCGCCAGCCGATGCGCAACGCGCGGCCGCCCGCTTCACCACAGAGGAGAGCAGCGAGGCTAATAAGCAGCCAGCTCAGGCGGGCAGGAATAAAGTTGGCGACATCATCAAGGCGGGCGCTGACCATGCCGATGGCGCGGTATTTTTCGTGCTTATAGCCGACCATCGAGTCTAGGGTATTGACCGCTTTATAGGCCATCGCCAGCGGCGCGCCGCCGAGCAGCAGGAAGAAGAGCGGCGCGATAATCCCATCGACGGTGTTTTCCGCCACCGTCTCAACCACCGCACGGTTAATCTGCTGCAGTTCGAGCTGCGACGTGTCGCGCCCGACAATCCATGAGAGTTTACCGCGGCTTTCCGCCAGATCGCCCGCGCGCAGCGGACGCTCGACGTCCCGCGCCGACTGCGCCAGGCAGCGCCCGGCCAGTACGGTGAAAATCATCCAGACCTCAACCAGCCAGCCAAGCCACGGATGAATGATCTGCGCCAGCGTCAGCACGCCCCAGCAGACGCCCCACGTCAGTCCGACCACAACTATCCACATCACCCCGCCGCCGATGCGCAGGGCAACATCGCTGCGGCAATAGCGGCGCACGCCGCGCTGCACGGCGGCGATCAGGTTGCCAATCCAGCGCACCGGATGCGGCCAGCTTTGCGGATCGCCGATGATAAAATCGAGGAGCCAGGCTACGCCCCATGCCAGCAGCGTCATAGCGCGCTCCTTGCCGCAGCCAGCCAGTGGTTGAGCATGGTGGGGCGCTGGGCAAAGTGCAGGTGCAGATAGCTGGCGAACGCGTTGCCCATCTGCCAGCCGCCGGACCACTGCTGAAGGGTCATCCCGTCGCGCACTTTGCGGCAGGCCAGAACCGCCGGAGTCTCCGGGGTAAAATCCGAATAGTGAAACTCATGCCCGCGCAGGGTTTCGCCGGGCGCCGCCAGCAGCGTTTGCCGCATCGCTCGCGCCTCGCAGTAGCCAAAGCGGGTCAGCCGTTTGCCCATTTTGCTATGGCCGGGGATCAGGTTGGCCATCGGATAGATCTCACCGCTGGCGTCTTCAAGGGTGCTGCCGAGATACATCAGACCGCCGCATTCGGCGTAAATCGCCACGCCGCGCCGGTGCGCCTCCTGCAGCTGCGCCAGCATCGGCGTATTGGCCGCCAGCGCGGCGGCGTGAAGTTCCGGATAGCCGCCGCCGAGCCAAATCATCTGGCACGGTGGAAGCTCGCTATCGTGCAGCGGGCTGAAGCGCACGATCTTCACCCCGCAGCGTTCAAGCAGCATGAGGTTATCCGGATAGTAAAAATTGAAAGCTTCGTCGTCGGCCAGCGCCAGCGTCAGGCCTGTGCCAGCATCAGGTGACGGCAGCGCGGGCCACTGCCCGGCAGGTAAGGCGCTGAGCTGGCTGAGGGCAAGAAGCCGTTCAATATCCAGGGTTTGCGCCAGCGTGTGGGCAAAATCGCGCCACGGCTGCTGGTTAACCAGCGACTCGCGGGCGGTAACCAGCCCCAGATGCCGTTCGGGTAACGCCACTCCTTCCACGCGCGGCACGTAGCCGAGCACCGGCAGCCCGCAGTAGCGTTCAATGGCGCTTTGGAGTAGTTGATAGTGGGATTCGCTGTTGACGCGATTGACGATAACGCCGGCAATGTTGAGGCTGGGATCGAAGTGTTGGAATCCCATCACCGTGGCGGCGATGGAGGTGGAAACCGCTTTGCCATCTACCAGCAGAATAACCGGGCAGCCTAACTGTTTGGCCATCGCGGCGGTGCTGCAATAATTCGGGTCGGTGCCGTAGCCGTCATACAGCCCCATCACGCCTTCAATCACCGCAATGTCCGCCTGCTGCATCTGTTGGCAAAACAGCGCGTTGAGCACCGGTTCCGGGAGCATAAAGCTGTCGAGGTTGCGGGAAGCGACGCCGCTGACGGCTGTATGCCAGCCGGTATCTAGGTAATCCGGGCCGACTTTACAGGGCTGAACCCGCATGCCGCGCTGCTTTAACAGGCTGAGCAGACCGAGCGTAACGGTGGTTTTACCACAACCGCTGCCGGTACCTGCAAGAATAAACGCGTGCTGCCTGGCTGCCATACCCCGATCCTGTGCCGGGTGGTAGGGCTGCGTGCATTCCCAGTCTTTCGACTGTACGCATCTGAGCAACCCACTTCCCACCGAAGTTGTTGATTATTACCGACAGGCAGGTCTTCTGGCTTAGCGTCATCCTTCCCCATCCTTCCCAATCCGGTAAGCAGATCAGTGGCTAAATATGGGTTCGTCAGCATCACAGCAGCGGGGGCTGCGGGGGATTCACACCCCCTTCCCTGGCGCCTGTCGGTTTTCCCGAGCGGGATAAAACCCACTCGAATGATTCCCGGAACATCTTACGGAAGCAGGATGGCTCCCGTCGTGTTTAATTTTTAATTACCAAAGCCGTTTCATTACGCCGATGGCGCGCTGAAAGCCATTTCGGATATCACTCTATCCCATCAAATAAATAAAAACTGGTGCAGCTTATCGTTCTCTCATTATTATTTTGTTGCGCTATGACAATTTATTGCTCTGAATGAGATATTTTCATTTTATAATGAGCCAGATACGAGGACATATCAAAAATCGGCAATAACAAAATATTGCTATTTAAAATGATTCAGTTTGTGATCTGGCGTTAATTTGCTGGCGATAAGCCTGCGGAGTCACCTGATAGGCCTGGCGAAAAACTTTGCAAAAATAGCTGGTTTGCGAAAATCCTAAATTTCGCGCAATGCTGGCGATGCTCCAGTCGCTGTGGCAAAGCAGCTCTTTGGCGCTCACCATCCGCTGATGATTTACCCACGCATTAAAGCCGATACCCTGATATTTTTTGAACAGTTTACTGAAGTAGTAAGGGCTGAGATAAACGTGGGCGGCGACATCTTCCAGGCGCAACTCGTCGGATAAATGGGCGTCAATGTAGCGCAGCGCCTTCTTCATTTTGCTGTCGTGCGGGCTGGCAACCCGGCTGGCGCGCGCCGGTTCAGGCTGCTGGGGATTGTCTTTAATCACCACAAAGTTGAGCTGCTTTTTCAGGCAGTTTTCGACGATAAGTTTAAGTAAATCAGCGGAAGCGATCACCCTGGAGTAGTCCATCTCAGGCACGTCGCGGAACGCTTTAAGCAGCTCGGGATCGTCCTGCCAGCGGTCGTCCACGTTAAGGATATCGACCAGTTCAACATCGTTGCTCAGGCGCACCTGCCCGCAGAGAACGAAGCCGACCAGGTGCCCGGCAATCACCAGCGGGATGGAAAAATCGGTTAGCCCGGCATGACAGCGGTAGATACAGAGCTGATCGGTTTTTGAAGCCTCAAGACCGCCGCAGCGGTCGCTCATCCGGCAGCGGGTACTGTGCTGGGGATGCTGACGCATTAGCTGACAGAAAGGCGTGAAATTAAATAATTCAGATATTTCATCACCGTGAATATTGACGACCACAACCGCCAGACTAGTGGCCTGCGCAAAGTCCTGTGCGATTTTATTAATGAGTTCTGAGTTCAGTGTGCTCGCAGAAATCATGATAAAACCTCTCAGTTAATTTATTGTTATAAATAAAACATTTTTTTAATATTCACTGCCTTTATTCATCATTTACCGCTAACGATAAAAGAATAATACGATAGCAAAAGTCTCCCATCCGTGGGAGACGTTTTTGGCCAGTTCGTGATACCGGTTCATGAAAATTTTTAACTATTTCAGCGGATGCATTAATCCTCTAATTTACAGGTATTACACGGTAAGTTATTACCTATCAGATAACGATAGATAGCGGCGCCAAGGCAGGCGCCAATCAGTGGCGCAATAATCGGTACAATAAAATAGGGAATGTCCCTCCCGCCGGTCATCGCGATATCCCCCCAGCCCGCCATCCACGTAAACAGTTTAGGTCCAAAATCACGCGCCGGATTCATCGCAAAGCCAGTAAGCGGCCCGGTTGATGCGCCAATCACCGCCACCAGCAGGCCAATCAGCAGCGGGGCCAGCGGCCCTTTTGGCACGCCGTTGCCATCGTCGGTCAGCGCCATAATCATCCCCATCAACATGGAGGTAATAACCACTTCGACTAACGCTGCATGCCAGATACTCAGCGACGCCGCCGGGTAGGTACTGAAAATGCCCGCCAGCTGCAGACTTTCTACGCTGCCGCGTACGATATGGTGTGCGGCTTCATACCCGGTAAACATCGTGCTGTACAGAACATAGGCCAGCACCGCGCCGCTAAAAGCGCCAGCAACCTGCGCAACAATATAGGGGAACACTTTTCGCCCGGGAAAGCAGGCAAACAGCCATAAAGCGACGGTCACCGCTGGATTCAGATGCCCGCCGGATATTCCCGAAGTCAGATACACGGCCAGTGAAATCCCCAGCCCCCAGATGATGCAAATCTCCCACAGTCCGAGGTTTGCGCCCGCCACCGTCAACGCGCTCAGGCAACCGATGCCGAAAAACAAAAACAGCCCGGTGCCCAGAAACTCGGCAGTGCATTGCGCTTTTAACGAATCATTCATTGTGACACCTTCTTAGCAGAGTTCGTGTCCAGGCCAGCCAACATCCCGCTGGCAGTAGATTTACAACTCCCATCACTATATGAACTCCCTTCCGCAAATTGTTGGCAACCTGCTGACGGCATCTCCGGAAAATTCGGGCATCAATAACAAAATATTGTCATTTAATAAGCCGAAATGGCTTTACTCACGTGCGGATCTTGCAATTATCCGGCCCCTCTGGGATGCAAAAATATTGCTAAAACCAACTCATCGTTTTCCAACAAACATCACAAATTAGCTTTTCGCACATAGCAGATAAAATTAAATCCGTCATGATGAAATTTGTAAAAATGGAATATACAAAACAAGATAATCACATCCATTAAAATAAAAATAATCATTAAAATCAAAATATTAAATTAAAAAATGACAATTTTATATTATTGATAACCCACTATTTTTTTACCATCAAATCTAAGTCAGCCATTCTTTTTCCTCGCATCTTCTTATAGTCCCAACTATCGGAACACTCCATGCGAGGTCTTTATGCAACAAGAAGCACTAGGAATGGTAGAAACCAAAGGCTTAACCGCAGCCATAGAGGCCGCTGATGCAATGGTTAAGTCAGCCAATGTGATGTTAGTGGGCTATGAAAAGATTGGCTCCGGGCTGGTCACCGTCATCGTGCGCGGCGACGTTGGCGCGGTAAAAGCGGCCACCGATGCGGGTGCCGCCGCCGCACGTAACGTGGGTGAAGTGAAAGCCGTACACGTCATCCCACGCCCTCACACCGATGTAGAAAAAATCTTACCAAAGGGAATTAGCCAATGAGCAGCAATGAGCTGGTTGAACAGATCATGGCTCAGGTGATTGCCCGCGTGGCAACGCCGGAGCAGCAGGCCATCCCTACCGAAAACCATCCAATACGAGAGACGGCTATGGCAGAAAAAAGCTGCAGTTTAACGGAATTTGTCGGGACCGCCATTGGCGACACCCTGGGTCTGGTTATCGCCAACGTCGATACCGCTTTGCTGGACGCGATGAAGCTTGAAAAGCGCTATCGCTCCATCGGCATTCTCGGCGCCCGCACCGGCGCAGGGCCGCACATTATGGCGGCGGACGAAGCGGTGAAAGCCACCAACACCGAAGTTGTCAGCATTGAGCTCCCGCGCGACACCAAAGGCGGCGCGGGCCACGGTTCGCTGATTATTTTAGGCGGCAACGACGTTTCCGACGTGAAGCGCGGTATCGAAGTCGCGCTGAAAGAGCTCGACCGAACCTTCGGCGATGTGTACGGCAACGAAGCCGGACATATCGAGCTGCAGTACACCGCTCGCGCCAGCTACGCACTGGAAAAAGCGTTCGGCGCGCCGATTGGCCGCGCCTGCGGGATCATCGTCGGCGCTCCGGCCTCCGTTGGCGTACTGATGGCCGATACCGCCCTGAAATCAGCCAACGTTGAAGTCGTGGCGTATAGCTCTCCGGCGCACGGCACCAGCTTCAGTAACGAAGCCATTCTGGTGATTTCCGGCGATTCCGGCGCGGTCCGCCAGGCGGTGATCTCCGCGCGCGAAATCGGCAAAACCGTTCTTGCGACCCTCGGTTCTGAACCGAAAAACGATCGCCCGTCCTACATCTGATATCCACGAGGCTGATTCATGAGATCGAAAAGATTTGAAGCACTGGCGAAACGCCCTGTGAATCAGGACGGCTTCGTTAAGGAGTGGATCGAAGAAGGCTTTATCGCAATGGAAAGCCCGAACGACCCGAAACCATCGATTAAAATCGTTAACGGCGCGGTAACCGAACTGGACGGAAAACCGGTTAGCGAATTCGACCTGATCGACCACTTTATCGCCCGCTACGGCATCAACCTGAACCGCGCCGAAGAAGTGATGGCGATGGATTCGGTCAAGCTGGCCAACATGCTGTGCGATCCGAACGTCAAACGCAGCGAAATCGTCCCGCTGACCACCGCGATGACGCCAGCGAAAATCGTCGAAGTGGTTTCGCATATGAACGTGGTCGAGATGATGATGGCGATGCAGAAAATGCGCGCCCGCCGCACCCCGTCTCAGCAGGCGCACGTCACCAACGTCAAAGATAACCCGGTACAAATTGCCGCCGACGCCGCCGAAGGCGCATGGCGCGGATTTGACGAACAGGAAACCACCGTTGCGGTCGCGCGCTATGCGCCGTTCAACGCCATCGCCCTGCTGGTCGGCTCGCAGGTCGGCCGTCCAGGCGTACTGACCCAGTGCTCGCTGGAAGAAGCCACCGAACTGAAGCTCGGCATGCTGGGCCACACCTGTTACGCCGAAACCATTTCCGTTTACGGCACCGAACCGGTCTTCACCGACGGCGACGATACGCCGTGGTCGAAGGGCTTCCTCGCCTCGTCCTATGCCTCTCGCGGCCTGAAAATGCGCTTCACCTCCGGCTCCGGCTCGGAAGTACAGATGGGCTATGCCGAAGGCAAATCCATGCTTTATCTGGAAGCACGCTGTATCTACATCACCAAAGCCGCCGGCGTTCAGGGCCTGCAAAACGGCTCCGTAAGCTGCATCGGCGTGCCGTCTGCCGTGCCGTCAGGCATTCGCGCGGTGCTGGCGGAAAACCTGATCTGCTCGTCGCTGGATCTGGAGTGCGCCTCGAGTAACGACCAGACCTTCACCCACTCCGATATGCGTCGTACCGCGCGTCTGCTGATGCAGTTCCTGCCGGGTACCGACTTTATCTCCTCCGGTTATTCCGCGGTGCCGAACTACGACAACATGTTCGCCGGTTCCAACGAAGATGCCGAAGACTTTGACGACTACAACGTCATCCAGCGCGACCTGAAAGTGGACGGCGGTCTGCGTCCGGTTCGCGAAGAGGACGTTATCGCCATCCGTAATAAGGCTGCCCGCGCGCTGCAGGCCGTGTTTGCCGGAATGGGGCTGCCGCCGATTACCGATGAAGAAGTTGAAGCCGCGACCTACGCCCACGGCTCGAAAGATATGCCGGAGCGCAACATCGTCGAAGACATCAAGTTCGCCCAGGAAATCATCAATAAAAACCGCAACGGTCTGGAAGTCGTTAAAGCGCTGGCGCAGGGCGGATTTACCGACGTAGCCCAGGACATGCTCAATATCCAGAAAGCCAAGCTGACCGGGGACTATCTGCATACCTCCGCGATCATCGTCGGCGATGGACAGGTGCTGTCAGCGGTCAATGACGTTAACGACTATGCCGGTCCGGCAACGGGTTATCGCCTGCAGGGCGAACGCTGGGAAGAGATTAAAAACATCCCTGGCGCTCTTGATCCCAACGAGATTGATTAAGGGGTGAGAAATGGAAATTAATGAAAAATTGCTGCGCCAGATAATTGAAGAAGTGCTCAGCGAAATGAAAGGCAGCGATAAACCCGTCTCGTTTAATGCACCAGCGGCCCCCGCTGCGCCGCAGGCAGCCGCGCCTGCTGGCGACGGCTTCCTGACGGAAGTCGGCGAAGCGCGCCAGGGCACGCAGCAGGACGAAGTGATTATCGCCGTCGGCCCGGCATTCGGACTGGCGCAGACCGTCAATATCGTCGGCTTACCGCATAAGAGCATTTTGCGCGAAGTCATTGCCGGGATTGAAGAGGAAGGCATTAAAGCGCGCGTGATTCGCTGCTTTAAATCTTCCGACGTGGCCTTCGTCGCCGTTGAGGGTAATCGCCTGAGCGGCTCCGGCATCTCTATCGGTATCCAGTCAAAAGGCACCACCGTAATTCATCAGCAGGGCCTGCCGCCGCTCTCTAACCTGGAGCTGTTCCCCCAGGCGCCGCTGCTGACCCTGGAAACCTATCGTCAGATTGGTAAGAACGCCGCCCGCTATGCAAAACGCGAGTCGCCACAGCCGGTCCCGACCCTGAATGACCAGATGGCGCGCCCGAAGTATCAGGCCAAATCTGCCATTTTGCACATTAAAGAGACCAAGTACGTGGTGACGGGTAAAAACCCGCAGGAACTGCGCGTGGCGCTTTGATAAAGGATAACTCCATGAATACCGACGCAATTGAATCGATGGTTCGCGACGTATTGAGCCGCATGAACAGCCTGCAGGGTGAAGCGCCCACGGCGGCTCCGGCAGCGGACGGCACGCCCCGTAACGCAAAAGTCAGCGATTATCCGCTGGCGAACAAGCACCCGGAATGGGTGAAAACCGCCACCAATAAAACGCTGGATGAGTTCACGCTGGAGAACGTGCTGAGCAATAAAGTCACCGCCCAGGATATGCGTATTACTCCGGAAACCCTGCGCTTACAGGCTTCTATCGCCAAAGATGCGGGTCGCGACCGGCTGGCGATGAACTTCGAACGCGCCGCCGAACTAACCGCGGTACCGGACGACCGCATTCTTGAAATCTACAACGCCCTTCGCCCCTATCGCTCGACGAAAGAAGAGCTGATGGCTATCGCCGACGATCTCGAAAACCGCTATCAGGCGAAGATCTGCGCGGCTTTCGTGCGTGAAGCGGCAACACTATACGTCGAGCGTAAGAAACTTAAAGGCGACGATTAACTTTAGGGGTAAACAATGCGATATATAGCTGGCATTGATATAGGCAACTCATCGACGGAAGTCGCCCTGGCGACCCTGAATGAGGCTGGCGCGCTGACGATTACGCACAGCGCGCTGGCGGAAACCACCGGGATCAAAGGCACGTTGCGTAACGTGTTCGGCATTCAGGAGGCCCTCGCGCTGGTCGCAAAGCGCGCGGGGATCAGTGTCAGCGATATTTCGCTCATCCGCATTAACGAAGCCACGCCGGTGATTGGCGATGTGGCGATGGAAACCATTACCGAAACCATCATCACCGAATCGACCATGATCGGCCATAACCCGAAAACGCCGGGCGGCGTAGGCCTTGGTGTGGGTATCACGATTACGCCGGAGGAGTTGCTAACTCGTCCGGCGGACGCGCCCTATATCCTGGTGGTCTCGTCAGCCTTTGATTTTGCCGATATCGCCCAGGTTATCAACGCCTCCATCCGCGCCGGGTATCAGATAACCGGCGTCATTTTACAGCGCGACGATGGCGTACTGGTCAGCAACCGGCTGGAAAAATCGCTGCCGATCGTTGACGAAGTGCTGTACATCGACCGCATTCCGCTGGGGATGCTGGCGGCGATTGAGGTCGCCGTTCCGGGGAAGGTCATCGAAACCCTTTCTAACCCTTACGGCATCGCCACCGTATTTAACCTCAACGCCGATGAGACGAAAAATATCGTCCCGATGGCTCGCGCGCTAATTGGCAACCGTTCGGCGGTGGTGGTCAAAACGCCATCCGGCGACGTCAAAGCGCGGGCGATCCCCGCCGGTAACCTGGAACTGCAGGCGCAGGGCCGTACCGTGCGCGTGGATGTCGCCGCCGGCGCCGAGGCTATCATGAAAGCGGTGGACGGCAGCGGTAAACTCGATAACGTCACCGGCGAGGCCGGGACCAATATCGGCGGCATGCTGGAGCACGTGCGCCAGACTATGGCCGAGTTGACCAACAAACCCAGCAACGAAATCTTCATTCAGGATCTGCTGGCCGTTGACACCTCTGTGCCGGTGAGCGTCACCGGCGGTCTGGCCGGGGAGTTCTCGCTGGAGCAGGCCGTCGGCATCGCCTCAATGGTGAAATCAGACCGTCTGCAGATGGCGATGATTGCCCGCGAAATCGAGCAGAAGCTCAATATCGACGTGCAGATCGGCGGCGCTGAAGCCGAAGCCGCCATCCTGGGCGCGCTGACCACGCCGGGCACCACCCGACCGCTGGCGATCCTCGACCTCGGCGCGGGATCCACCGATGCCTCCATTATCAACCCTAAAGGCGAAATCATCGCCACTCACCTCGCCGGAGCAGGCGATATGGTGACGATGATTATTGCCCGCGAGCTGGGGCTGGAAGACCGCTATCTGGCGGAAGAGATCAAGAAGTATCCGCTGGCCAAGGTGGAAAGTCTGTTCCATTTACGCCACGAGGACGGCAGCGTGCAGTTCTTCTCCACGCCGCTGCCCCCCGCCGTATTCGCCCGCGTCTGCGTGGTGAAACCGGACGAACTGGTGCCGCTACCCGGCGACTTAGCGCTGGAAAAAGTACGCGCCATTCGCCGCAGCGCCAAAGAGCGGGTCTTTGTCACCAACGCCCTGCGCGCGCTGCGTCAGGTCAGCCCCACTGGCAACATTCGCGATATTCCGTTCGTGGTGCTGGTTGGCGGTTCGTCGCTGGATTTCGAAGTCCCGCAGCTGGTCACCGATGCGTTGGCGCACTACCGCCTGGTTGCCGGGCGGGGAAATATTCGCGGCAGCGAAGGCCCAAGAAACGCGGTGGCCACCGGCCTGATTCTCTCCTGGCATAAGGAGTTCGCGCATGGACAGTAATCACAGCGCCCCGGCCATCGTCATTACCGCCATCGACGGCTGCGACGGCCTGTGGCGCGAAGTGCTGCTGGGCATTGAAGAGGAAGGTATCCCTTTCCTGCTCCAGCATCACCCGGCTGGGGAGGTCGTGGATAGCGCCTGGCAGGCGGCGCGCAGCTCGCCGCTGCTGGTGGGCATCGCCTGCGACCGCCATACGCTGGTCGTACATTACAAGAATTTACCCGCATCGGCGCCGCTTTTTACGCTGATGCATCATCAGAGCAGTCAGGCCCATCGCAATACCGGTAATAACGCGGCACGGCTGGTCAAAGGGATCCCTTTCCGGGATCTGAATAGCTAAGCAACAGGAGAACAGCAGTATGAATAACGCACTGGGACTGGTTGAAACAAAAGGGTTAGTGGGCGCCATTGAAGCCGCCGACGCCATGGTGAAATCCGCCAACGTGCAGCTGGTTGGCTACGAAAAAATTGGCTCTGGCCTGGTGACCGTCATGGTTCGCGGCGACGTCGGCGCGGTTAAAGCGGCGGTAGATGCCGGCAGCGCGGCGGCAAGCGTGGTGGGCGAAGTGAAATCCTGCCACGTGATTCCGCGTCCGCACAGCGACGTTGAGGCCATTTTACCGAAATCAGCCTGATTGACAGCGAATAAGGAGCACCGCGTGAAGCAATCACTGGGATTACTTGAAGTTTGTGGTCTGGCACTGGCTATTAGCTGCGCCGATATCATGGCGAAATCCGCTTCTATCACGCTGGTCGCCCTCGAAAAGACCAATGGTTCAGGCTGGACGGTGATTAAAATTACCGGTGATGTGGCCTCCGTACAGGCGGCCATCACCACCGGTGCGCATCTTGCCGAACAGCGAAACGGTCTGGTGGCCCACAAGGTTATCGCCAGACCCGGAGAAGGGATCCTGCCGGCAGAGACACCCCCGCCCCCCGTCATAGACCCTGAAAAGTCCGATGTGGCTGCTATCGCTGCTGAAGCGCCAGCAGAAGAGGCCCCGCAGGAACCAGAACTGGTCAGCTGCAATCTGTGCCTGGATCCGAAATGTCCGCGCCAGAAGGGCGAGCCACGCTCGCTTTGCATTCATCCCGGCAAGCGAGGTGAAGCGTAATGGATAAACAGCTCCTGGAATCGACGGTCAGTAAAGTCCTTGATGAGATGCGCCAGCGGCCTATTCCGCTGGGCGTTTCAAACCGTCACATCCACCTGTCGGCACAGGATTACGAACGCCTGTTTCCCGCTCATCCCATCAGCGAGAAAAAAGCGCTGCTGCAGCCGGGACAATACGCCGCGGAGCAAACCGTCACCCTGGTGGGGCCGAAAGGGCAGCTTAAAAATGTGCGCCTGCTCGGCCCGCTGCGCTCGGTAAGCCAGGTGGAAATTTCGCGTACCGATGCCAGAACCCTGGGGATTGCAGCGCCGCTGAGAATGTCCGGCAACCTGAAGGGGACGCCGGGTATTCGCCTGGTCAGCCCTTTTGGCGAGCTCGAACTCTCGTCAGGGGTTATCGTCGCGCAGCGGCATATCCATATGTCGCCGCTCGACGCGCTGATCCTGCGGGTCTCCCACGGCGATATGGTTTCGGTGGCGATTGAAGGCGACGAGCGCGGGCTGATTTTCAACAACGTGGCGGTTCGCGTTTCGCCGGATATGCGCCTCGAAATGCACATTGATACCGATGAAGCCAACGCCGCCGGTGCCGATAATCCGCAGGCCTTTGCCCGGCTGGTAGGCTCGCGATGAACGGCGAACTTCTGCAGCGCATTGTGGAGGAGATTGTCTCTCGCCTGCAGCAGCGCGCCGGGAGCACGGCGTCGCTGAGCGTTGCGCAGCTGCGTGATGCCGACTGTCCGGCGCTGTTCTGTCAGCACGCGTCGCTGCGCATCCAGCTCGTCGACCTGCCGCTGCTGGATCAACTGGCGGATGCGAATACCGACGATGCCGCAGCCCGCAAAATTCACCACGCGCTGGCGTTTGGCGTCCGCGTGCAGCTCACCCTGCACAGCCAGCTGCTGCCGGTTATCCCGGTCAAAAAACTGGCTCGCCTGCCGCTGGCCTTTGCCGACGAACGCGGGCTGCCGCTGGTTCTGCACGCAGGTTCGCTGCTGAGCTATCGCGACGTCGCGCTGCTGGATAAGGGACGTCTGGTACTCCACCGCAAATGTATCGTGACCGCGCTGGCGCGCGAAGCGGCTAATACGCGGAATATTCAATTAATTAAGCAGGAGTAAATCATGCATCTGGCACGAGTCACAGGCGCGGTTGTCTCCACGCAAAAATCACCTTCGCTGATCGGCAAAAAGCTGCTGCTGGTGCGGCGGGTCAGCGCCGATGGCGAGCTTCCCGCGTCACCAACCTGCGGAGATGAAGTCGCCGTGGATTCCGTCGGCGCGGGGATCGGCGAGCTGGTTCTGCTCAGCGGCGGCTCCAGCGCCAGACACGTTTTTTCCGGGCCAAACGAGGCCATCGACCTCGCCGTCGTCGGCATTGTCGATACGCTTTCACGTTAAGGAGCGAATATGGCGATTTATACCCGAACGGGCGACGCTGGCACCACCTCACTCTTTACCGGCCAGCGAGTGAGTAAAACCCACCCGCGGGTTGAAGCCTACGGCACGCTGGACGAGCTGAACGCCGCGCTGAGCCTGTGCGCCTGCGCCGCCGCGGATGAAAATCACCGCGCCCTGCTCGAAGCCATCCAGCAGCAAATATTCTGGTTTAGCGCAGAGCTGGCCAGCGACAGCGAACAGCCGTCGCCCAAACAGCGCTACATCAGCAGCGAAGAGATTTCCGCTCTGGAAGCCGCCATCGATCGGGCCATGGCCCGCGTCGAACCGCTGCACAGTTTTATCTTACCCGGCCGCTGCGAAGCCGCGAGCCGCCTGCATTTTGCCCGCACGCTGGCCCGTCGCGCCGAACGCCGTCTGGTTGAGCTGGCGGCGGAAGTCAACGTACGCCAGGTGCTGATGCGCTACATCAACCGCTTATCAGACTGCCTGTACGCCCTGGCGCGCGCCGAAGATAGCGATGCGCACCAGAACGATATTATCCGTGAGGTTAGCAGGCGCTATCTGGCCGCCAGCCAGCCGAACCGTAGCAAGGAGACGACGTCCGTGGCCCTTTCATTCCACGATCTGCACCAGCTCACTCGCGCGGCGGTTGAGCGCGCACAGCAGCTGCAGGTGCCGGTAGTTATCAGCATCGTTGATGCGCACGGCACGGAAACCGTGACCTGGCGGATGCCGGACGCTCTGCTGGTCAGCAGCGAGCTGGCGCCGAAAAAAGCCTGGACCGCGGTGGCAATGAAAACGGCGACCCATGAGCTGAGCGATGTCGTTCAGCCAGGCGCCGCGCTTTATGGCCTCGAAACTCATTTACAGGGAAAAGTCGTCACCTTTGGCGGCGGTTACGCCCTGTGGCGCGACGGCTCATTAATTGGGGGTCTTGGCATCAGCGGCGGCAGCGTTGAACAGGACATGGACATAGCACAGACCGCCATTGCGGCCATTAACGTGGGAACACATCAATGAATACTTCTGAACTCGAAACCCTGATTCGCACCATTCTTAGCGAGCAATTAACCACGCCATCGCAAACGCCGGTCCAGCCGCAGGGCAAAGGGATTTTCCAGTCCGTCAGCGAGGCCATCGACGCCGCGCACCAGGCGTTCTTACGTTATCAGCAGTGCCCGTTAAAAACCCGCAGCGCCATCATCAGCGCAATACGTCAGGAGCTGACGCCGCTGCTGGCGACTCTGGCGGAAGAGAGCGCCAATGAAACGGGGATGGGCAACAAAGAAGATAAATTCCTGAAAAACAAAGCCGCGCTCGACAACACGCCGGGCGTGGAAGACCTCACCACCACCGCGCTGACCGGCGACGGCGGCATGGTGCTGTTTGAATACTCGCCGTTTGGCGTTATCGGGTCGGTCGCGCCGAGCACCAACCCGACGGAAACCATCATCAACAACAGCATCAGCATGCTGGCAGCGGGCAACAGCGTTTACTTCAGCCCGCATCCGGGGGCGAAAAAGGTCTCTCTGAAGCTCATCAGCCTGATAGAAGAGATTGCCTTCCGCTGCTGCGGCATCCGCAACCTGGTGGTCACCGTGGCTGAGCCGACTTTCGAAGCAACCCAGCAGATGATGGCCCACCCGCGAATCGCGGTGCTGGCCATTACCGGCGGACCGGGTATTGTGGCGATGGGTATGAAGAGCGGTAAGAAGGTGATTGGCGCTGGCGCGGGCAACCCGCCCTGCATCGTTGATGAAACCGCTGATTTGGTGAAGGCGGCGGAAGATATCATCAACGGCGCCTCGTTCGATTACAACCTGCCATGCATCGCCGAGAAGAGCCTGATTGTGGTGGAGAGCGTAGCTGAACGTCTGGTGCAGCAAATGCAATCCTTCGGCGCGCTGCTGCTGAGCCCCGCCGATACCGACAAACTCCGCGCCGCCTGCCTGCCTGAAGGCCAGGCGAATAAAAAACTGGTCGGCAAAAGCCCTTCAGCCATGCTGGAAGCTGCCGGGATTGCCGTTCCGGCAAAAGCGCCGCGTCTGCTGATTGCCATCGTCAACGCCGACGACCCGTGGGTCACCAGCGAACAGCTGATGCCAATGCTGCCGGTGGTGAAAGTCAACGATTTCGATAGCGCGCTGGCGCTGGCCCTGAAGGTTGAAGAGGGGCTGCATCATACCGCCATCATGCACTCGCAGAACGTGTCGCGTCTGAACCTTGCGGCCCGCACTCTGCAAACCTCGATATTCGTCAAAAACGGCCCCTCCTATGCCGGGATCGGCGTCGGCGGCGAAGGTTTCACCACCTTTACCATTGCCACGCCAACCGGCGAAGGAACAACCTCGGCGCGCACCTTTGCCCGCTCCCGGCGCTGCGTACTGACCAACGGCTTTTCTATCCGCTAACCGAGGTGGCGATGAATACTTTCTCACTACAAACGCGGTTGTACAGCGGTCAGGGCAGTCTGGCGGTGCTCAAACGCTTTACCAATAAGCACATCTGGATTATCTGCGATGGTTTTCTGGCGCGTTCGCCGCTGCTGGAGCTTCTGCGTAATGCGTTGCCCGCAGATAACCGCATCAGCGTCTTTAGCGAGATAACGCCGGACCCCACTATCCACACCGTGGTGCAGGGCATTGCGCAAATGCAGGCCCTGCGGCCACAGGTGGTCATCGGCTTCGGCGGCGGCTCGGCAATGGACGCGGCGAAAGCAATCGTCTGGTTCAGCCAGCAGAGCGGCATTGATATAGAAACCTGCGTGGCGATCCCGACCACCAGCGGCACCGGCTCGGAAGTGACCAGCGCCTGCGTGATTAGCGACCCGGATAAAGGCATCAAGTATCCGCTGTTCAACAATGCGCTGTATCCCGATATGGCGATCCTTGACCCGGACCTGGTGATCAGCGTGCCGCCGCAGATTACGGCCAACACCGGTATGGACGTGCTGACCCACGCGCTGGAGGCTTGGGTCTCTCCGCACGCCAGCGACTTTACCGACGCGCTGGCAGAAAAAGCCGCCAAACTGGTGTTCCAGTATCTGCCCACCGCGGTGGAAAAAGGCGACTGCGTGGCGACGCGCGGGAAAATGCACAACGCCTCAACCCTTGCCGGGATGGCCTTCAGCCAGGCGGGACTGGGGCTTAACCACGCCATCGCCCACCAGCTTGGCGGACAGTTTCATCTGCCGCACGGCCTGGCCAACGCGCTGCTGTTAACCACGGTTATCCGCTTTAACGCCGCTGTTCCCCGTGCTGGCAAACGCTACGCGCGGTTGGCCAAAGCCTGTGGATTTTGCCCGGCAGAGGCCAACGACGCCACGGCGATCAATGCCCTGATCCAGCAAATCGAACGACTCAAGCAACGCTGCGCGCTGCCGTCACTGGCGATCGCGCTGAAAGAAGGACGCTCCGAGTTTTCCGCGCGCATTCCGGCGATGGTACAGGCCGCGCTGGCGGACGTTACCTTACGCACCAATCCGCGTCCGGCCTGCGCTGAAGAAATCAGGGAACTGCTGGAGGAACTGCTATGAATAGCGCGGTCAACGCGGTTGAAATAACCCATAGCGCCGATGAAATCCGCGAGCGCGTGCGCGCAGCGGGCGTGGTCGGCGCGGGCGGTGCGGGTTTTCCCGCCCACGTGAAGCTACAGGCACAGGTAGAGATTTTTCTGGTCAACGCCGCCGAGTGCGAACCGATGCTCAAAGTTGACCAGCAGCTGATGTGGCAGCAGGCTGCGCGCCTTGTGCGCGGCGTGCAGTACGCCATGACGGCAACCGGCGCGCGCGAAGGGGTAATCGCCCTGAAAGAGAAATATCGTCGGGCTATCGATGCCCTCACCCCGCTGCTGCCTGCCGGTATCCGCCTGCATATTCTGCCGGATGTCTATCCCGCTGGCGATGAGGTGCTGACTATCTGGATGGCAACCGGTCGCCGGGTCGCTCCCGCCGCGCTGCCTGCCAGCGTCGGCGTGGTGGTCAATAACGTACAAACGGTGCTGAATATTGCCCGTGCGGTTGAGCAGCAGTTTCCGGTGACCCGCCGCACGTTGACCGTTAACGGCGCGGTCGCCCAACCGCTGACCGTTACCGTCCCGGTTGGCATGTCGCTGCGCGAAGTGCTGGCGCTGGCGGGCGGCGCGACAGTCGACGACCCCGGTTTTATTAACGGCGGCCCGATGATGGGCGGCCTGATAACTTCTCTCGATAGCCCGGTAACCAAAACTACCGGCGGCCTGCTGGTGCTGCCCAAAAGCCATCCGCTTATCCAGCGGCGGATGCAGGACGAGCGTACGGTGCTTTCCGTGGCGCGCACCGTCTGCGAACAGTGCCGGCTGTGTACCGATCTCTGCCCACGGCATCTGCTCGGTCACGAACTCTCTCCGCACCTGCTGGTGCGGGCGGTGAACTTTCATCAGGCCGCCACGCCGCAGCTGCTGCTTAGCGCCCTCACCTGCTCGGAATGCAACGTCTGCGAAAGCGTGGCCTGCCCGGTAGGGATCTCGCCGATGCGCATCAACCGCATGCTGAAACGCGAGCTGCGCGCGCAAAACCAGCGCTACGAAGGGCCGCTCTATCCCGCGGACGAAATGGCGAAATATCGCCTGGTGCCGGTGAAGCGACTGATCGCCAAACTGGGGCTGAGCCCCTGGTATCAGGAAGCGCCGCTGGTGGAGGACGAACCGCCAGTAGAAGAAGTGATTTTACAGCTGCGCCAGCATATCGGCGCCGGTGCGGTGCCGAATGTCACTGTCGGGGAGCGCGTTACGCGCGGGCAATGCATTGCCGATGTTCCGGCAGGCGCATTAGGCGCGTCGGTTCACGCCAGCATTGACGGCGTTGTTACGGCCATCAGCGAACAGGCCATCACGGTGATAAGAGGTTAACCATGTCTCAGGCTATAGGAATTTTAGAACTCACCAGCATTGCCAAAGGGATGGAGCTGGGTGACGCGATGCTAAAAAGCGCCAACGTTAATCTGCTGGTCAGCAAGACCATCTGTCCGGGTAAGTTTTTGCTGATGCTCGGCGGCGATATCGGCGCTGTCCAGCAGGCCATTGAAACCGGTACGTCGCAGGCCGGCGAGATGCTTGTCGACAGTCTGGTGCTGGCAAATATCCATCCCAGCGTACTTCCGGCCATCAGCGGCCTGAACAGCGTCGATAAGCGTCAGGCGGTAGGCATCGTCGAAACCTGGAGCGTGGCGGCCTGTATTAGCGCCGCTGACCGGGCGGTAAAAGGCTCAAACGTCACCCTGGTACGAGTGCATATGGCGTTCGGCATCGGCGGTAAATGCTACATGGTGGTGGCAGGCGACGTTTCCGACGTCAATAACGCCGTGACGGTCGCCAGCGAAAGCGCGGGCGAAAAAGGGCTGCTGGTTTACCGTTCGGTAATCCCACGCCCGCATGAAGCGATGTGGCGACAGATGGTGGAGGGGTAATGGAAAGGCAACCAACAACGGACCGCATGATTCAGGAATATGTTCCCGGAAAACAGGTAACCCTCGCGCACCTGATTGCCAATCCCGGGAAAGATCTCTTTAAAAAACTGGGCCTGCAGGATGCGGTATCCGCCATTGGCATCCTCACCATTACGCCCAGCGAAGCGTCGATTATCGCCTGCGATATCGCCACCAAATCCGGCGCGGTGGAGATCGGTTTTCTCGACCGCTTTACCGGCGCCGTGGTGCTGACCGGCGACGTTTCCGCCGTTGAGTATGCTCTCAAGCAGGTGACGCGCACGCTGGGTGAAATGATGCAGTTTACTACCTGCTCAATAACCCGGACGTAGCGCGATGAAACGTCTGATGTTGATCGGCCCCAGCCAGTGCGGCAAAACCTCGCTGACCCAGGGCCTGCGCGGCGAAGCGCTCCATTACAAGAAAACCCAGGCGATTGAATGGTCGCCGATGGCCATCGACACGCCGGGCGAATATCTGGAGAACCGCTGCCTGTATAGCGCTCTGCTGACCAGCGCCTGCGAGGCCGACGTTATTGCCCTGGTGCTGAACGCCGACGCCCAGTGGTCGCCGTTTTCTCCGGGTTTTACCGCTCCGATGAACCGCCCGACGATTGGCCTGGTCACTAAAGCTGACCTCGCTGACCCGCAGCGTATCTCGCTTATCGGAGAGTGGCTTACGCAGGCCGGTGCCCGGCAGATTTTTGTTACCAGCGCGCTGAACAATTCAGGTCTCGACGCGGTGCTGGATTTTCTGAATTCGAAGGAACCTCTATGTCTTACAAAATAATGGCCATTAACGCCGGCAGCTCATCGTTAAAATTCCAGCTGCTGGACATGCCGCAGGGCAACATGCTCTGTCAGGGACTGATTGAACGTATCGGCATGGCAAGTGCCCGGGTCACTCTTAAAACACCCGGGCAAAAATGGCAGGAGTCGGCGCCCGTTGCCGATCACCGTGAAGCCGTCACTCTGTTGCTGGAGAAACTCCTTAGCTACCGCGTTATTAACAGCTTGCAGGATATCGACGGCATCGGCCACCGCGTGGCGCACGGCGGGGAGCGCTTTAAAGATTCCACGCCGGTGACCGATGAAACCTTAGCGGAAATCGAGCGCCTGGCGGAGCTGGCCCCGCTTCATAATCCGGTCAACGCGCTGGGCATTAAAGTTTTCCGCCAGCTGCTGCCCGACGCACCGTCGGTGGCGGTGTTTGATACCGCGTTTCACCAGACGCTGGACGAGCGCGCGTTTATCTATCCGCTGCCGTGGCGCTACTACAGCGAGCTGGGCATTCGCCGCTACGGCTTCCACGGCACCAGCCACAAGTACGTCAGCGCGACGCTGGCGGAAAAGCTGGGCGTACCGCTGAGCGCCCTGCGCGTGGTGTGCTGCCATCTCGGCAACGGCAGCAGCGTTTGCGCGATCAAAGGCGGGCGATCCGTTAACACCTCCATGGGCTTTACGCCGCAGTCCGGCGTGATGATGGGTACCCGCAGCGGCGATATCGACCCTTCAATTTTACCGTGGCTGGCGCTGCATGAAGGGAAAACGCCGGAGCAGCTCAATCAACTGCTGAATAATGAATCCGGCCTGCTGGGGGTTTCCGGCGTTTCGCACGATTACCGCGATGTCGAGCAGGCAGCGGACAGCGGCAATCGTCAGGCGGCCCTGGCGCTCTCGCTGTTTGCCGAGCGCATTCGCGCCACCATCGGCAGTTATATTATGCAGATGGGCGGCCTGGACGCGCTGATCTTTACCGGCGGCATCGGTGAAAACTCCGCCCGCGCCAGGAGCGCCATCTGCCATAACCTGAATTTTCTCGGGCTTTCGGTCGATGAAGAGAAAAACCGGCACAATGCCACCTTTATTCAGACCGAGCAGGCGCTGGTCAAAGTGGCGGTCATCAATACCAATGAAGAGCTGATGATTGCCCGCGACGTGATGCGCCTCGCACTTCCTGAAGTAGAGACATTAACCGTTTCAGCCTGAGCTCGCCGCCAGGCAAATTGCGGTGAATCATGGAAATAGCGGGATCGGTATGACACTATGCGCTTAAAATTCTGAAACTTTACCCTAAATAATTCAAGTTACAGGACAAAGCACTTGTGCTTTGAACAGCGCTTGCGCTGGCCCCGTAGGGGCGAGGCCGCAGGCCGAGTAACGCGGCAAACGAGTGACAAATTCGTCTGGAACGAATTTGAACAGCCAAAGGCTGGCTTTAGTGAGGGACAGGGATGTCCCTCATCGTCCCCAGGAGCTTACATAAGTAAGTGACTGGGGTGAATGAGAGCAGCCAACGCCCCTGTAGCTTGAAGTATAACGGGTAAAAAGGTGAATATGTGGCCGTAGCGCAATGCCCCGCCTCCTGCGGCGAACTCATCCAGGGCTGGATCCTCGGCAGCGAGAAGCTGGTCTCCTGCCCCGTTGACTGGTACAGCACCGTCGAGGTGGACTACGGTTCACCTCGCGCGGATGAACGCCCGCTGTCGCGTGCCATGGTCGACCGGCTGCTGAGCTACTGGCGCTATCCGCCGGAGCTGAGTAAAGAGATTCGGATCGATATTTGTTCGACGATTCCGGTCGCCAAAGGTATGGCCAGCAGTACCGCGGACATCGCCGCGACGGCGGTAGCCACCGCGCATCATCTCGGCCATCCGCTGGATGAACCCACCCTCGCCCGGCTCTGCGTCTCCCTGGAGCCCACCGACAGCACCCTGTTTCGTCAGCTCACCCTGTTCGACCACAATACCGCCGCCACGCAGATTGCCTGCGGCAGCCAGCCTCAGCTCGATCTGCTGGTACTGGAAAGCCCCGCCACGCTGCTGACCACCGATTACCACCGACTTCCCCGGCTTGAAAAGCTACACGCCCATTCCGCCTCTCTGCACCAGGCCTGGGAGAAAGTTCAGCAGGCCTGCGAGACGGATAATCCGCGACGAATGGGGGAAGCGGCGACGCTCAGCGCTATCGCCAGCCAGCATCTGTTACCAAAGCCGGGGTTTGATACGCTGCAGGCGCTGGTGGAAGAGTGCGATTTATACGGTATTAACGTGGCGCACAGCGGTAGCGTGGTCGGCCTGATGCTCGACCGGCAGCGTCACGATATTGAGTATTTGCAACGGAGGCTGGAAGAAACTCGGCTTACCGAATTCTGGCCCAGGCAGCATCTGTTGCGCATGGTGCATGGCGGCGTCGAGCTGCGCTAACTCTGCCGCAGCTATGCCCCGGAGGCGGCGCTGCGCGCCTGTCCGGGCTACCGGACCACAGACGGCTGTAAACCTGTAGCCCCGCTAAGCCCAGCGCGAGCCGGGGAGAAGACCGCAACAATACCTCATGCCGTACACCTTCCCCGGAGGCGGCGCTGCGCGCCTGTCCGGGCTACCGGACCGCAGACGGCTGTAAACCCGTAGCCCGGCTTAGCCCAGCGCGAGCCGGGGAGAAGACAGCAACAAACCCTCATGCTGTACACCTTCCCCGGAGGCGGCGCTGCGCGCCTGTCCAGGCTACCGGCCCGCAGACGGCTGTAAACCCGTAGCCCGGCTAAGCCCAGCGCGAGCCGGGGAGAAGACCGCAACAAAACCTCATGCTGTACACCTTCCCCGGAGGCGGCGCTGCGCGCCTGTCCAGGCTACCGGACCACAGACGGCTGTAAACCCGTAGCCCGGCTTAGCCCAGCGCGAGCCGGGGAGAAGACAGCAACAAACCCTCATGCTGTACACCTTCCCCGGAGGCGGCGCTGCGCGCCTGTCCAGGCTACCGGCCCGCAGACGGCTGTAAACCCGTAGCCCGGCTAAGCCCAGCGCGAGCCGGGGAGAAGACCGCAACAAAACCTCATGCTGTACACCTTCCCCGGAGGCGGCGCTGCGCGCCTGTCCAGGCTACCGGACCACAGACGGCTGTAAACCCGTAGCCCGGCTAAGCCCAGCGCGAGCCGGGGAGAAGACCGCAACAAAACCTCATGCCGTACACCTTCCCCGGAGGCGGCGCTGCGCGACAGTCCGGGCTACCGGCCCGCAGACGGCTGTAAACCCGTAGCCTAGCTAAGCCCAGCGCAAGCCGGGGAGAAGACCGCAACAAAACCTCATGCCGTACACCTTCCCCGGAGGCGGCGCTGCGCGCCTGTCCAGGCTACCGGCCCGCAGACGGCTGTAAACCCGTAGCCCGGCTAAGCCCAGCGCAAGCCGGGGAGAAGACCGCAACAAAACCTCATGCCGTACACCTTCCCCGGAGGCGGCGCTACGCGACTGTCTGGGCTACCGGACCGCAGACGGCTGTAAACCTGTAGCCCGGTCAGCGCAGCGCCACCGGGAAGAACCGCTGACGAACAATGGCGGCAGACACCTACTCGCTAAATATCCGCCTGAAAGCCGTTAACAGCTGCGTATTTTCCTGCTGGCTGCGGATCGCGACGCGGAAGTAGCGCCCGTCGAGCCCGGGATAATTGGCGCAGCTGCGGATCAGAATATGCTGTTGCAGCATCGCATATTGCAGATCAAGGCCCGGCACATCGCAGCGCAAAAACAGATAGTTTGCCCGACCGGGATAGACCGTCAGGCCGGGAATATGGCGCAATTGATGGTAAAAACGCTGCCCCTCTTCCGCCAGCCACTGCCAGGTTTTCTGCTGATAAGCGCTATCCTGGAGAATGATCTCTCCCGCCAGCGCAGCAAAGGCGTTAATTGACCACGGCATCTGGCGCTCGCGCATCCGCGCCACCGCCCGCTCATCGCCATTCACCAGATATCCCAGGCGCAGGCCGGGAATCGCATAAAACTTGGTCAGCGAACGCAGCACCCACACGTGCGGATGGTGGCTCAGGAGCGGAATAAATCCCGGCTCGTCGGGAATAAAATCGATAAACGCCTCATCAAGAATCAGGGCGATGCCCAGCGACTGACAGCGTTCGGCAATCCGTTCCAGCAGGTGGCGCTCGGGCAGCAGACCGGTTGGATTATTCGGGATACAGAGAAATAAGCAGTCCAGATCCGGCGTCAGTGCGTCGAGAATCGCCCCGGTGAGCTGCCAGCCGTCCTCTTCACGCAGCAAAAACTCCCGTACCGCGCAATCGACCGACTGCAGCGCCCGGCGGTATTCGGCAAAGCCCGGGGCGACGATCATGGCCTGGCGCGGCTTAAGACCCTGAACGAGCGTAAAGATCGCTTCGGTTTCGCCGTTTCCGGCAAGGATCCAGGAAGCCGGGATCTGGTGATGTGCCGCCAGCGCGAGGTGCAGCTGCTGATACTCAACATCGGGGTAACGTTCGGCGCAAACCATATTGTCGATGATGGCGCGTTTTAAACTTTCCGGCATCCCCAGCGGATTGATATTAGCGCTAAAATCGAGCAGCTGTTCCGCAGAAATACCCAATAGCGCGGCGGCTTCGCGGATATTGCCGCCGTGCGCGCTCTTCAGTAGAGCCATTTCACTATCCTGTTGCGTTACCCTCGCCTTGCCAGCGTGGCGCCGTCGGCGAAGTAGGCTTTAATCCCTGCCAGAATCGACTCTGCAACCTGCTGCTGGAATTTCGCCGTTTTCAGTTTACGCTCCTCTTCGATGTTACTGATAAACGCGGTTTCCACCAGAATCGATGGAATATCCGGCGCTTTCAGCACCGCGAAGCCCGCCTGCTCCACCCGGTTCTTGTGCAGGTTATTAATATTGCCCATCTTTTCCAGCACCGCCTTGCCGAACTTCAGGCTGTCGGCAATGGTCAGCGACTGCACCATGTCGAACATGGTGTGATCCACGTAGCGATCGCCGCTTTTACTGACGCCGCCAATCAGATCCGAGGCGTTCTGCGTCTGCGCCAGGTATTTGGCCGCGGTACTGGTGGCCCCTTTAGTTGACAGGGCAAACACCGACGAGCCGCTGGGCTGGCGGCTGGTAAACGCATCGGCGTGAATAGAGACAAACAGGTCGGCGCGCTGCTTCTGCGCTTTGGCAACCCGCACCTTCAGCGGAATAAAAACATCCTCGTTGCGGGTCATATAGACCTTCATATTGCCCTCTTTCTCGATCAGCGCGCGCAGCCGTCGGGCAATCTGCAGTACCACATCTTTCTCGCGAGTGCGGTATTTCCCCACCGCGCCGGAGTCCTCGCCGCCGTGGCCGGGATCGAGCATGATAACAATTGGTCGATCGCGCCCGGCTTTACCGGGCTTAGGCCCGCTCTCCGCAGGCGGAACCTGGCGCTGAAGATCGCCTTTATTGTAATCTTCGAGCAGCGCCAGCAGCGGATCCTGCACGTCGGTGGCGTTGGAAGGATAAAGATCCATCACCAGCCGCTCTTTAAATCCGGCGACCGGAGCCAGCGCAAACAGCTGCGGTTTAACGTTCTGTTTTAGCTCGAAGACCATGCGTACGGTTTGCGGATCGAACTGACCCACGCGGGCGGATTGAATATAGGGATCGTCGCCGCGGATCTGGCTCCCCATACCTTTCAGGACGGAATTAAGATTAACCCCTTCCAGATCCACCACCAGCCGTTCTGGATTGCTGAGCGCAAACTGCCGATATTTCAGGATTTGGTTAGACTCCACGGTGACGCGCGTGTAGGTCGACGATGGCCAGACGCGCACGGCAACCACCTGCGCCGCGGCAGCTAACCCAACCGGACTCACACTCATTAACCACATGGCGCCCGCCCCCTGTAAAAAACGGCGGCGGCTTAATCCTGACTTGTATCCCGACATGCCACTCCCAAGCAGTAAGAAATCATTGGTAGTTAAAACAAACAGATTGACCAGAAACTTTAACGAAAGGCGCATAACCTGTCATCTATAAAAGGGTAAACAATCTTTGACAGCCTGATTTGGCTCACACTGTTTTCTCGGTTCAGCAAAAAATTGGGGCTTGCGTTTGCTGGAAAAACAGAATAAAAATACATTAATTACGAATAATCATGCATTGAGGTTGTGCCATGGTGAAGGAACGTCGCACCGAACTGGTAGAGGGATTCCGCCATTCTGTCCCCTATATTAACGCCCATCGGGGTAAAACGTTTGTCATCATGCTGGGCGGAGAAGCTATCGAGCATGATAATTTTTCCAGCATAGTCAATGATATTGGCCTGCTCCACAGCCTGGGAATTCGTCTGGTGGTGGTCTATGGCGCCCGCCCGCAAATTGACGCCAATCTGGCTGAACATCGCCACGAGCCGGTTTATCATAAACAAACCCGAGTGACTGACGCCAAAACCCTTGAGCTGGTTAAGCAGGCGGCAGGTATGCTGCAGCTGGAAATTACCGCCCGCCTGTCGATGAGCCTCAACAATACCCCGCTGCAGGGCGCGCATATCAATGTGGTCAGCGGCAATTTCATTATCGCGCAGCCGTTGGGCGTGGATGACGGCGTGGATTACTGCCACAGCGGGCGCATCCGCCGTATTGATGAAGAAGCTATTCACCGTCAGCTGGATAACGGCGCGATTGTGCTGATGGGCCCGGTGGCGGTGTCGGTCACCGGCGAAAGCTTTAACCTGACCTCCGAAGAGATTGCCACCCAGCTGGCGATTAAGCTGAAAGCCGAAAAGATGATTGGCTTCTGCTCATCGCAGGGGGTTTACAGCCAGGATGGCGAGATCGTCCCTGAGCTGTTTCCCAATGAAGCTCAGGCGCGGGTAGAAGAGATGGAGGCGGGCGAAGACTACAGCTCCGGGACGGTACGTTTCCTGCGCGGTGCGGTAAAAGCCTGCCGCAGCGGAGTGCGCCGCTGCCACCTGATAAGCTATCAGGAAAACGGCTCCCTCCTGCAAGAGCTGTTCTCGCGCGATGGGATCGGTACGCAGATAGTGATGGAGAGCGCCGAGCAGATCCGTCGCGCGACCATTAACGATATCGGCGGCATCCTTGAGCTGATTAGCCCGCTGGAACAGCAGGGAATTCTGGTCAGGCGGTCGCGCGAACAGCTGGAGATGGAAATAGATAAATTCACCATTATTCAGCGCGACAACACGACTATCGCCTGCGCCGCGCTCTATCCGTTCCCGGAAGAGAGAATTGGCGAAATGGCCTGCGTAGCGGTGCATCCGGATTACCGTAGCTCTTCGCGCGGCGAAATGCTGCTCGAACGTATTGCCGCTCAGGCGAAACAAATGGGCCTCAGTAAACTGTTTGTCCTCACTACCCGCAGCATTCACTGGTTCCAGGAGCGCGGGTTTACGCCGGTAGACGTCGACCTGTTGCCGGAGAGCAAGAAGCAGATGTATAACTACCAGCGCCGCTCAAAGGTGCTGATGGCAGATCTGGCCTGATAATATTATCCCCGGAAGCGCATCCGTAACCGGGGATAAATCTCTCTCGTCCAACAACCTGGTATTTTTTAATCTATTCCCCTGACCGCTGGCCTCGCTTATATTAGCTTAAGAACGGAGTTGCAATATAAGCACGGAGAGCAGCCTGAATGATCCTTTCTGAAAACGATTCCCCTCGCTACAGGCGAATAATTGCCGCACTACTCTCTTTATATCCCTGGCTGCTGATGGTGTTGGTCTTTCTTAATGTCAGGGATAAACCCGCAGGCGGATTTTTCAGCGCAGGCGCGGCGTTTGCTTGCGCGCTGGCCGCCCTGTCATTCATTAATATTATTATTTCCATAATTTTCATCATGCTGGTTAATGTATTTATCACGACCAGAGAAAAAGGAAACGCCGGTTATTTCTGGGCAATAAACTCTATTTCTTTATTGTGGATAATTTCCCCGATATTTAATCTTTGAGCGTTTCATTGCAAAACACAAAGGATGTGTACTCATTATGCAGAAATCACCAAACTGGTTTGTGAAGAATATAAAGCTAATCGTCACCGTTATTGCGCTTTATCCCTGGCTACTCGTTCTGCTGATGATGATGGGCAGCAGCGGCGCTTCCGGAAGCGCCCTGGGAGCCGGGCTGTTCATTTTCTTTGTTTTCATCGTCCTGTCGATCGTTAACCTTGTGATTTCAACCCTGATTATCGTGGTGGCTAATGTCTCAACGCCTCCGATCCCCAAAGGCTCGGCAAAGTATTTTCTCGCCATGAATTCCATCTCGCTGCTATGGCTGATGCCTTTACTGGCGCCCTATTAGCCGCCGGGCTCTCACCCGGCGGAAAAAATATCCGCCAGTCCGCTGCGGCGTTCGGTACGCGCGACAACCGCCTGGGTCAGTACCTGTTCGTCAGCGTAGATCGACAGCTGCTGCTTAGCGCGGGTTATCGCGGTATAAACCAGTTCGCGGGTCACCAGCGGCACGCTGCGCGAAGGCAGGATCAGCGCCGCGTGATCGAACTCCGACCCCTGCGATTTATGCACCGTCATCGCCCAGGCGGTATCGTGCTCCGGCAGACGGCTTGGCTGTACCGACTTGATGCTGCCATCGGGCAGCGGGAACCAGACGCGCAGGCCTTCGCCTCTTTCCAGCGCGATACCGATGTCGCCGTTAAACAGCCCCAGCGCGCTGTCGTTGCGGGAGATCATCACCGGGCGCCCCTCATACCAGCGCGAATGGCGCGGTAACGTAATCGCCCGCTTACGGTTGAGCATCTGCTCCAGCTGTTCATTAACTCCGCTGACGCCATACGGGCCCTCGCGCAGCGCACACAGCAGCTGGAATTCGCCAAAAGCGGCGATCATTTCTTCGGGCTCTGCCCGGGCGCGCAGCAGCTGCAGGAAGCGGTCGTAGCCCGCCTGCGCCTGATTCAGCATCGCTTCATATTCCTCGCTGGTACTGAGCGGATGCAGGGCAATATCGGCAAAAGATTGACGTAGCGTCTCCCTGACCGCCCGGCGTTCACCGCTGTTCACCGCCGAGGCCAGATGGCCGATACCGGAATGGCGACCGAAACGGTAGCTTTTCTGCAGCAGGCACAGGCTATCGCGGAGCGAACCGGCCATATTACCCTCGCCTGCCGGAACCGGCTGACCGGTTAACCGCGCGAGCTGCGCCGCCCGCTCCGGGGTATATCCAGCATTCACCCACGCGCAGATATCGCCCAGCACCGCACCGGCTTCTACCGAAGCCAGCTGATCGCGATCGCCGAGGAAAATAACCCTTCCATGCGCAGGCAGCGCGTCGATCAGGCGCGACATCATCGGCAGGTCAATCATTGAGGCTTCATCTACTACCAGCACGTCAAGATGCAGCGGGTTACCGGCGTGATAGCGCATCCGCTGGCTTCCCGGCTGAGCGCCCAACAGGCGATGGAGAGTGCTTGCCTCGGTCGGCACCAGCGTTTTTTGTTCTTCGGTGAGCGGAAGACGGCGCAGCGCCGCGCCAAGAGACTCGGTCAGACGCGCGGCGGCTTTACCGGTCGGCGCCGCCAGGCGAATACGGCAGCGCGGGCTGGCGCTGGTCTGGATCAGCGCGGCCAGCAGTTTAGCGACGGTCGTAGTTTTACCGGTACCGGGGCCGCCGGAAATCACCGAAATCCGGCGGGTCAGGGCAACCGCAGCAGCTACTTTTTGCCAGTCAACTTCATCCCCCGGCGGAAAAAGCGCGTCGAGGGTCGCGGCCAGCCGGGTTTCATCAACGTCCAGAACCTGATTGGCTTCGTTAAAAAAGCGCGCGACGGTTAATTCGTTGCGCCACATCCGGTTGAGATAGAGCCGTTCGCCGCAGAGGATCATCGGCGCCGGTCGCTCACCGCGGCTGACCGCTTCAGAATCGAGCAGCAGCGGCAACCAGGTGTCCGGCTTACCTGTCAGTGCAAGGAGCTGCTGGCTTAGCTCTGCCGTTTTACCGTTCAGCAGTTCATCATCCTGGAGACGTGAGATCGGCAGGCAGACGTGCCCTTCACCGGCGTCGCGGCTGAGGATTGCGGCGGTCAGCTTCACCGCCGGATGCGCTTCTTGCGCCACCATGAGCGCAAACTGGACATCCAGCGGGCGCAGCAGGCGCTGTTCAACCGCCTGCAGTAAAAGTTCATCTATGGTCATAGGGCAACCTCCTGCGTTTCCCCGGCAAACAGCGCATCGAGGCCGTCAATCAGCGGTCGCGCTGGACGCGTGGTGAAAATACCCTGCCCGCCGTCCTGCCCGTCCATGCCGCGTAAAAAAAGATAAATAACGCCGCCAAAATGGCGTTCATAGTCATAATCGGCAATACGGTGGCGTAAATATCGGTGCAACGCCAGGCTATAGAGCTGATACTGCAAATCGTAACGATGCGAACGCATTGCCTCTTTCATCGCCTCCTGGGTATAGGCATCGCGGTTTTCCCCCAGCCAGTTAGATTTGTAATCCAGCAGATAATAGCGGCCATCATGGCGAAACACTAAGTCAATAAATCCCTTCAACATGCCGCGTACCTGGCGAAAATCGAGCGCTGGGGTATCCACGGAGAGCGGATCGTACTGGCGAATCAGCGCATCCAGGCGCAGGGGATCCAGCGGCCGTTCAATGGGTAGATAAAAAGCCATCTCCACCTGTTTATCGCGCTCGCTCAGCTGATTCAGGGCGATCTCCGCTCCCGGCAGGCGAGTGCGCAGCACGCCGTCGAGCCACTCGGTCAGCACCGGTGTCCACTTTTCCTCGAAGCCGCTAAGCTGAAGCTTTTCCGCCATCCAGTCGGCGGGTACCGGCTGGGTAAAATCAATATCTTCAAACAGGCTGTGCAGAAACGTTCCCGGCGATGCGCCGCGCGGGAACTGGTGCGGCGTAAGCTGCGGCTCCTCCGCCACCTCACCGACTCCGGCGGCATCGACATCCAGACGCGGCAGCAGATCCTGCGCCGCACTGTGCCCATTTTGCTGCAGGCCAGAGTAGCTGGTGACTCGCCAGTCATCGACCACCGAACGTTCGAGCATCCTGGCCGAAAGCGGCGGCAGTTCCGCTCTCGGTGCCTGCCACGGGCTCTGTACGGCCACATCCGGGATCTGTAGAGCAATGTCGCCGCGGCAGAACGCCTGCAGGCGCGCCATCAGCCCCGCGGCATCCATCGCTTCCCCACCCTGCAGCAGGCGACCCAGCGCGCTGTGGTGAAAATCGCTGGCGCCGGGCTTATCGCTGCGACGGGTACTGAGCGGCGCAACGCCAAGGCTGCAGTGCCAGACCGCACGGGTCAGCGCCACGTACAGCAGACGTAAGTCTTCCGCCAGACGTTCGGCCTCCGCCAGCTCCAGGCTGCCCTCATCCTGACCAAGGTCGAGCACGGCGGCAAAGGTTTTTCTGTCATGATAAAACGCCTGATCCTGTTTACGGAAACGCGCAATAAACGGCAGCCAGACCAGCGGATACTCCAGCCCTTTCGATTTGTGGATGGTGACAATCTGCACCAGGTGTTTATCGCTCTCCAGGCGCATCTGCTGGCTGGAGGCGTTGCTATCCGGCTCGGCAATATGCTGCGCCAGCCAGCGCACCAGCGCATGTTCGCTCTCCAGCTGGTTCGCCGCCTCCTGAAGCAGCTCGCTGATATGCAGGATATCGGTCAGACGCCGCTCGCCGCCGCTGGTCGCCAGCAGATTTTCAGCGATGCGCCGCGCGGTCATCAGCGCGCGCAGCATCGGCATCACGCCGCGCTGGCGCCAGATTTGCCGGTAGCCGCTAAACTCCTCTACCAGCGCATCCCACGCCCGTTCGTCGTGATTGAGGTTTTCAATATCCTGCGCATTGAGGCCGAACATTGAGGTCGCCAGCGCGCTGCGCAGGGTATTTTCACGCTCGGGGGCCAGCACCGCCTGCAGCAGCCACAGCAGCTCCTGCGCCTCCGGCGTTTCAAATACGCTATCGCGGTTGGAAAGATACACGGAAGGAATCGACAGCAGCTGAAGGGCATCGCGAATTAATGACGCCTCCTGACGGTTACGCACCAGCACCGTGATATCAGAAGCCCGCACCGGCTCCGCCTTTTCGCCGCGCCACAGCAGCGCCTTACCCTGCTGGCCCGCGCTGAGCCAGTCGCGAATTTGCGCCGCGCACAGCTGAGCCATAAATGCCTGGTAGTCTCCTGAGCCCACGGCCTCGCCCGACATCAGCCAGATGTTCATCGCCGGCACCGCCGCATCATCCACGGTAAAGCGCAGCCCCTGATTTTTCTCGGCCGATTTCACCGGCAGGAACGGGATTTCGCGAAACATAAAAGGGTTATCGCTGAGGCTAAACAGACGATTAACGCTGTCAACCATCCCCGGCGCGGAGCGCCAGTTGGTATCAAGCGTATAGTGGGCGGTGACGTCCCCGCGCGCCTTCATATAGGTAAAAATATCCGCGCCGCGGAAGGCATAAATAGCCTGTTTGGGGTCGCCAATCAGCAGCAGCGCGGTATCGGCCTGCCGCCGCCAGATACGCCGAAAAATTCGGTACTGCTGTGGGTCGGTATCCTGGAATTCATCGATCATTGCGACCGGAAAGCGTTGCCGAATCGCGCTCGCCAGCGCTTCTCCGCTTTCTCCGCGCAGGGCGTCATCCAGGCGGCTGAGCATGTCGTCAAAGCCCAGCTCACCGCGACGACGTTTCTCCCGCGCTACCGTATCGCGAATTTCGACCATCGCCCGGGCGATCACCAGATCGGTTAAGGTCAACGGTGTCGTCAGCAGCTCTTCTACCGCGCTGAATAATGGGTGTACCGGCGGCGCGCCGTCCGCTTTGGTGCGCTCAAGCAGGAAGGCCTGAGAGAACTTTTCCAGCGCATCCGGGAGCTGGTAGCTCAGGGTCTCTTCCTGCGCCCAGGCATTCACTTTCTCCAGCCATTTTCCCTGGTTGCCGCGATTGAACTTACGCCGGTCGAGGCCGGAATTTTCCAGCACCGCCTCAACCTCACCCGCCTGTTCCAGCCACTGCTGCTTAAGCGCGTTAATACGCTCGATAATTTGCTGATGGCGTTCAGCCAGCGTTTCTTCGGCGGGTGGCGGAGATTTAAGCTGCGGCGCTTCCCCCTGTAGCCAGCGGTCGATGGATTTCAGCAGATCGCGCGGCCCTTTCCACGCCTCGTGAATAACCGCGGCGATATCGCGCGGTAGCGGATAACAGTGACGACGCCAGAAGTCAGCGCAGGCCTGATAGCGCAGACGAGATTCATCCTCAATCAGCTGCTGTTCGAACAGCATTCCCGATTCAAAGGCGTTAAGGCTCAGCATCCGCTGACAGAAGCCGTGAATGGTAAACACCGCCGCTTCGTCCATCTGGCGCTCGGCCAGCAACAGCGTTTGCGCCGCCTGGTTTTTATCGGCGATTTCCGCCAGCAGCCTGGCGTAAAGAGGATCTTCGGTACTGCCGCGCAGGCAAGCGATGCGCAGCTCGTGGATGTTGCTGCGAATACGCCCGCGCAGCTCTTCGGTCGCCGCTTCGGTAAAGGTCACCACCAGCAGCTCTTCAACGCTGACCTGCCGGGGAAAGGCGGCTTCACCGCCCAGCCCCAGCAATAGCCGCAGATAGAGTGCGGCGATGGTAAAGGTTTTTCCGGTGCCCGCAGAGGCTTCTATCAGGCGCTCGCCCGTCAGGGGCAAGCGCAGGGGGTCAAGAGACTCGGCGGTTTCGGTCATTCATTCTCTCGCATCAGGGGTAAGGATTTCTGCAATGCGCTGACGTTCTCCCAGACTTTGCCATCATGCGGATGTGCATATTCCACCTTGCCATTCTGGCTACCGGAAATCTGGGAGAGAATTGCCATGCCCTGCGGATCCACCACCGTCTGATGGAAGAAGTCGGCAAGCTTTTGCGGCGTCAGCAGTTTAATCTGAGCCACTACTTTATCACGTGAATCGAAATGCATATTACCGCGATCGAAATCTTTGCTTAGCTTAGATGCTTCATCGCTCAGCGTTTGCGGCGCTTGCTGCATCTGGCTGATAACCGCCTGCTGAATCTGCGCAAACTCTTCCGGCTTCATTGCCCGCAGTTTGGCTTCCGCCGTCGGGAAGAAGGCCTGGAAGCGCTGCCAGAGGAATGCTGGCTGCTTGTCATTGCTTTGCAGCAGGAAGCCCATTCCCCACTGGCGGCCGACGTTCATCGAGAAAGCAAAGACCGCATAGCCCAGCTGTTCTTCGGTACGCAGCTGGTTATAAAACCACGGCTGCACGATTTGCCCGAGAAGAGAACTTGCGGCAGAGCTGGTATATTCGTCCACGTTCGGCGGCGCGAAGACGGCGGCCAGCGCGGAATCGGTGCTGTTGCCCGCTTTTTCAAAAATCGCCAGCTGTTTGCTGTCTATCAGGACATCTTTGTTACGGCACCATTCGTTACCGTCCGCTCCCAGCTGTTTTTGGATCTGTCGCGCCATGGCGGTTGATTGATCGGCGGTAAGATTACCAATCACCAACAGCTCCGGACGCCCTTTCGCTTTGAGATTATCGCGGTATTCCAGCACCTCTTTCAGCGTAATAGAGGGCAGCAGCGCCCGGCGATCTTCACGCCGGAAGTACGGCACCTGAGAAACCATCTGTATCGGCATAATCGCCTGGTCGTAGGCTTTGCCTTTGTCCGCCGAATCCATCATCTGAGCGTACCAGGATTTGGCCTGCTCCAGCTGTTCTTCGGTAGGCGTATAGCTAAAGTAGCCATCGAGCAGCGCGTTAAACAGCTCCGGCAGATGCTGCGTATAGCCGTTGGCGTTCACCATCAGTCCATTATTAGCACCGGTAGAGAAGCTAATCCCCCCGACTGCCGCCTGGTTGCTAAGCTGGTCAAGCGCAATACCCGCCAGATAATCATTGAGGGCAAACATTACCTGACGGCGGGCGCTATCCATCGCCTGCGGGTTACGCAGCACCAGCGAAATATCCGCTTTCGGCTCGCTGGCAAAGTACTGGCTCGGCGCGTAAATCACCCGCAGCGTTGGTTCATCAACAATCAGCTGCGGATGCGGGTAAGACCTGTCGCTTTTGATTAAAGTGAAATCGTCCGGGATATAGGGATTCAGCACCGGCAGCTTGAGATCGATAGCGCTGGATTTCTGCTGCCAGTCGGCAAAAGTCTGCTCGCTGATTTTGTCCACCTCGTAGGGCGCATTAACGAAATAGGCGGTTTTGTTATGCGGCTCTTGCGGGCTGATATACCAGATACGGGCATTTTGCGGCGTCATCATCGCCAGGCGGTCTTTGATCGCCTGCGGATCGTAGCGATCGGCGATATTGACCACGTCCAGCGTATGTTCGACCGGCACGCGGATCATGGTGTCCGCCAGCCATTCGACGTAATCCATATTGCGGTTAATAGACGGATAGCGGAAGTCGAGCGCCAGCACGTGGGCAAGTTCATCAAAATAGCGTTTATCAATTCCCTGGCTACGCAGCAGATTCAGGTAGCTGAAGATAGCCGCGGTGACTTCATCGCGGTGCGCCAGCCCTTTATCCGTCAGAGTAGCGGAAATGGCCAGCACCCCGCTGTTGCCGTTGACCACCGGGTCGGAGTCCGCGCGAATGCCTTCAACCAGCCCCTGCTTTTGCAGCCAGTCAGAGAGCGTACCGGGACTGCGGTTGCCTATCATGTAGGTAACCAGCTCGTCGGTTTTGCTGCGGAACTTATCGCTATTGTTATCAATGCGAAATTCCACGCGCAGCACTTTGCGCGGCATCGCCGGAACATAGTGAATGATGATGCCCTTTTGCGCATCGGTCACCACCGGGACGGTAATTTCCGGTTTGCTGATATCGTGGTTCGGCACGCGACCGTAGGTAGCCGCTGCGATGCCGGCCAGCTCCGGTAGAGGCTTGTTGCTGTAGATCACCGCTTTCATCAGGTTGGCGGAGTACCAGCTATCGCGAAAAGCGTGCAGCGCATCAAGCACTGGTTTACTAGGCTTGTCGCTCAGCGTCTCAAGGTTACCGCCGGAAAACTGCGAACCGGGGTGCGCCGGGTTGATGGTTTCTGCGCTGACCTGCGCCATCCGCATCCCGTCGCGGGTTCGCGCCATCGTTAGCTCCGCATTAACCGCATTACGCTCGCGATCGGCATATTTTTTATCCAGCAGCGGCGCGGCGATGGCGTCGGCCAGGCGATCGACCGCCCCGTCGAGGGCATCGTTTTCCACTTCAAGATAAAACGCGGTGCGATACGGCGCGGTACTGGCGTTGTGGCTGCCGCCGTGCATTTTGAGGTATTCGGCGAGGCTGTCTGCCTGGGGATACTTTTTCGACCCCATCAGCGTCATATGCTCCAGGAAGTGGGCCAGCCCCTGATGCTCTGCGGGATCCTGCAGCGACCCCACGGGAACGACCAGCGCCGACAGCGATTTAACCGCCTGGGGATCGGAAACCAGCAAAACCACCATGCCGTTATCGAGGCGAATCGCCTGATATTGCCGGGTATCTTTTTCGCTTTTACGGATGGTTTCCTGAATCGGTTGCCATCCGGTGTCTGCCTGACTTAACGGCGCCCAGAGGGCGGCCAGTACAACAATAACCTTGAACCATAAACTGCGGGGCATTCACGGACCTCATCATTAACAAACCTGGCGCTGCACAATATGCAGCTTTTATCAAACATCAGTCCGTGATTCGTTGAGCATCATAAATGAAGTACCATCTATTGCGCAATTTTTATACTATTACAATGTTATTCGGACTGATGGAAACGAAACACCGGCAGCAAATATCGCTGCGTTTGCGCAAGGATCTCTTCATAGTATTCCGGCTCCAGGGTGCGCCACAGACGCTGATACCAGACATCGGCACCTTCGCCGCTGACCACCATGTTACCTTCATAAACCTGAAGAAATTTACTGCGCGCTTTTTGCTGCGTCTCTTCGTCCATTAACATGACATCCTTTTCGGCGTCATAACAGACTTTTAGCCATGCGCCGCCGCTCTCCGGCAGCAGCAGCAACGGTTCAGACATCCCCTGCCGGTAACCGTCCACAAGCTCGTTCAGGTATCCCTGAGCCTGCTCCTGCGCCAGTGGGGGAAAACGCCACTCCCCTTCTTTGCGCACAAACAGCCGACTTTCACCGGTACCGCCGCTAGCACAATAGACAAGATGCTCCAGCCAAAGTTGCATTCCCTGCGCCACGCTTAATAGCGATGGGCGCCAGCGCAGCAAACCATCGGATTGTACCTGCTGTAGCCAGCCAGTAATGTTGACTCCGTTACATTGCAGATCGATTTCCATACTTTGTCCCGGCTGGCGACAGGCAATCACCCGTTCGGCCAGGTTTTGCATCTCCTGGCGCTGGGTCTCCCAGGCCAGTTCGCCGAAAGCGCCATAGGGCAGTTCCCCGGCGGCCCGGAAACGGCGGTACATCGCCGAGGCGTCCTGTTGTTCAATCAGCGTATTAAGCAGCTGCTGATTCAGCTGATAGCGGCTCAGGCCTTCGAGGATAAAAGGTTCATCGTCAGGGATCTCGCTCTCCTCCGAGCGGAAATTAACCCTTAGCCTCTGCTGAAAGAAGGCGCGAACCGGATGCTGCCAAAAGCGTAGCAGCTGTTCGAGAGGCAAATGTTCAATCTCCGGCATCGGTAGAGGCTGGATAAAATCACCGTGCGCTTCTCCCTGCTGGCTGGCGGCCGCCAGCCATTCCCGGGCATAGCTTTGCTCTTCGTTCGCCAGAAAATTCTCGGCATCGAAAGGCATACGGGTATGCAGATGAGTGATGTGTTCTTTTACGCGGCGTTCGCTGGCATCGCAATCCAGAGCTTCATCTCCTTCCAGACAGTGGCTCTGACCAATATAGTCCGCCAGTTCCTGGACCAGAACCGAGGGATAGCGCTCGCTGTTATCCTGAATTGAACGGCCAATATAGCTGATATACAGCTTCTGCTCGGCCGACATCAGAGCTTCAAGGAACAGATAGCGGTCGTCATCACGACGGCTACGGTCGCCGCGCTGCGGCTTCTGGCTCATCAGGTCGAAGCCCAGCGGCGCCAGGGTTCGCGGATAAACGCCGTCGTTCATCCCCAGCAGACAGACCACCTTGAAAGGAATTGAACGCATCGGCATCAGGGTACAAATATTTACCGGTCCGGCAAGAAAGCGCTGGCTAATGCGCTGCTGATCGAGCCTCTGGGACAGCTCATCGCGCAGCAAAGAGAGCGGTACCGTTTCGCCATACTGAGCCTCGACGCCGCCGTCAATCACCGCCTGCCACTGCTGTTCAATCAACGCCAGGGCGGCTTCCGTTTCGCTATCCGGAAGGAAAAAGTCGTTCAGCAGGTCACGGCATACCGGCAGCCACTCGGCTAGCGGGCGATCCTGGGCCAGCCCGCGACGCCAAAGATTAAGCTGCATCAGCAGCGACGCCAGGTTGCCGACCAGTTCGGCGATAAGCCCGCTCGATTCGTCATAAGGCAGCACCGCGCGCCACTCCCCCTCGCTGCTGTCCATGGCATAGCCTAATAGCATACGCGTCAGGCCAAAGCGCCACGTATGCTGGCCGGTTGCCGGGAGATCGAGTTCACGCACGTTGTCATCATCCATGCCCCAGCGCACGCCGGATTCGTTAACCCACTGGCGCAGGTAGCGCAGCCCCTCTTCGTCAATGTTAAAGCGCGCGGCCAGCACCGGAACGTCCAGAAGCGCCAGCACGTCTTCGCTGGCAAAACGGCTATCGGGAAGGGAAAGGAGGGTTATAAACGCCTGCAGCGCCGGATGCGATTCACGAGCGCGGCGGTCAGAAATCGCCCACGGCAGCCAGCGTTCTCCGCTGGCGCTGCCGAAGACCGCCTGGATATAAGGGCTATAGCTGTCGATATCCGCTACCATGACGATAATATCGCGCGGCGTGAGATCGGGGTTATCTTCCAGCATCGCCAGCAGCCGGTCGTGCAGCACCTCTACCTCGCGCTGCGGACTGTGGCAAACATGAATCGTCAGGCTGCGGTCATTCACCGCTAAAAGCCGTTTGCTACCGCTATTGGCAAACTCCTCGGCGCTGCGCCCGGCCACTGCCGCATTGCGCAATTGGAGAATGTCCGCCTGAAGATTATGCAGCAGGTTGTCCGGCACGATATCGACAAAAGCGTCCAGCTCTTCATAGCGCTCAAGACCCGCCAGCAGATAGATATAGTCGCGCCCCAGCTTACCCCAGGAGGCCAGTAGCGGATTGCCGATATCCTGCTCTCCGGCGTCGTTGAATAACCCCGGAGCCTGTTCCGTGTCGCGAAACAGCGGCAGCTCTCGTGCCGTTTCGCGGTGGTGGCGGCGCTGGCGGGACATCAGTTTTGCCAGAAACGCCGGATCTTTGATATCGCCCCAGTAGTAGCGGCACGGGTTAGTGAAGAGAACATAAACGTCGACATGCTTACCCAGCGCCTGGAGCGCCTGCAGGTACACCGGCGGCAGCGCCGAAATCCCGCAAATAAATACCCGCGACGGCAGCCCGGCGGGTAGCTCGTCGGCGGCTTCAAGCGCGCTGATAAAGCGTTGGTACAAATTGGCGCGGTGCCACAGCGGCTGGCCCAGCTCAGCGGTATGTTCCACCAGCGCTTTCCACAGCGGCGCCTGCCACTCCTGCGCATCGCCCAGACCATCCACACGCTGGTCGGCCTCCCAGCGCATCAGCCATTCGGGACGGTAGACCAGATACTGGTCGTAGAGATCCGCCACTCTGGCGGCCAGTTGGAATAGCTTACGTTTGTCGCTATCGTCGTTCAGATAGTGACGCAGGAGCGTAAAAGCGTCATCATCCAGCCGCTGGGGTAGCAGAGTCATGAGTTTCCAGCTCATACTTTGCTTGCTGAAGGCGCTTTCCCCGGGAATATCTTTCAGTACCCGTACGAACATATCCCATATAAAACTGGCGGGCAGCGGGAATTCAATATTGGCCGCAATGCCAAAACGTTTCGCCAGGGTCATCTGTAGCCATTGCGCCATACCGGTACTCTGCACCAGCACCATTTCCGGCATAAAAGGGTCATCCAGCCGCTGGCGTTCGACGATAAACTCCATCAACGCTTCAAGCACATCCAGACGGTTTGAGTGGTACACCCTTAACATATTGACTCCTGGCTACTGACTGACCGGGCAATGCAGCCGGGTCATCTGCGCCCGCCGGTCTGCGGGCATCGTGATCGTTACCGTGATGCTGACACATCTTTGCTGCGATGTCTGCATACGGGACATCTGGCGGTCGGCAGGAATCACCGCTGGGCTAAGCTGACTAAATCGCCACGCATCGCGCCACAGCTGGCGATATTGATTGAGCTGCATAAAACCGTTGGCCAGTCCGCGCTGATAGCCCGCCAGCGCGGTGACGGTCACTATCAGTATTATCAGCGCCAGCAGCGTTTCCGGCAGGCTAAAGCCGCTTTGTCGACTCACGGCATCTGACATAAATTCGCCTCCTTTAACGGGCAAAAATCGCTCCAGCCGTGGGGAGAAAAGCGTAGACGGTTTTGTTCAATCGCGCCTGACTGCCACAGCAGCATGTCGCCGCTGCCGCCGATCAGCAATACTGAGTCGTCGCTAAAGATCCGCAGGCAGGCGCGCCAGCCGAGGGCGGCGTTCTGCTGACAGCTGAGCGTTTCCTGCAGCGGCCAGGAGAGCGCCTTTCCCCACTGCAGCGCGGAATGCGCACCAGCGGCATCGCGAAGCGCCCGCGTTTCGCTGGCCGTCTGCGCCAACAGCGAACGCTGTTGCTGATTAAGCCCCTGAAGCAATAGACTGCCAAGCGCTAAAAGCAGCAGCACCATCAGCAGCGATGAGAACCCGCGCTGGCGATTCACAGGTTATATCCCGTTACGCTGTATTCCGCCCGTGCGCGGATTTGCGGGTCGGCGACCGAGTGCGCCGCCAGCGTAATCGATAATTCAGGTGAGAAATTCGCCTTATTCTGGCGGGTAACCTGAAATACGGTGACCTTCATAGCCGCCGGATTGGTCATTTTCTCCCAGCCCTTGCCGCTACACTCCTCCGCCCCTCGCAGGGTTTCCAGCGCCCCGTCGCGCAGGCGAAATCCGGTGGTATCCGCTTCCGACGACGGCGAGCTATTCCAGATGCCATCGCTGTTGCCATCCCAGCGCACAAGCAGACAATCACCGCCGCCTGCGATATACAGCGCCTGCCCGCTACAGCGGCCACGACAGTAGCCGGCGCGCTGCAGATGCTTAGCTACGGTGTAAACTCGCTGCCAGAGTTCATTTTCCAGCGACAGCTGCCGGGTCTGGCGAAGAGCGGCCCACTGCAGCGCCGGCAGAAAACGCGCGCTTCCCAGCAGCAGCACGGCGCTGATAGCCATCGCGATCAGCGTTTCTGGCAGTGAAAAACCACGATATTTTAAAGACATGATGCCGTCTCCTCGCCGCGGCAAAGGCGAATTCGCCCCCAGTTAGAAACAATAATGTTCCATTTGCCGGCAGCGCTTTGCAGACGAATATGTCCGGCCCAGGCGGTATTACGCAGGCCATAAAACCCCAGCCCCGGCGTCATCGCGCTGAGGGAGACTTCCGGCCATAGCGGCTGCAGCGTGAAAGCGCTTCTGACGCTACAATCAGTTGTCCCGCTGGCGCTCAGGCACCAGCCTGCTGCACTCTGACCGCTGTTTAACACTCGATCGCGATTGTGCCAGTTAGCGTCATCGCGTAGCAGCACCAGGTAATCGCGAACCTGGCAGGCGGTTTGCCACAGGCGCTGCTGCTGCTGCCAGCTTCGCCAACCATACAGCCCGCTGGAGCCAAGAATAACGACCAGCGTCATCGTGACCAGGGTTTCAATAAGGGTATAGCCATGTTCTCTGTCCATGAGCCGAGTATGCGGATTGTTGATGCTTTATTCGAAGGGCAAAATGAGGGTTTGCGTCGCGCTACGGAGAGTATTAAAGACGTTGCAACGAGTTACAAAAGTGCAGGAAGGCTGCTCGCAAAAAACGCGCAGAACGGCATTGTAGTGAGGTCGGGGGATAAAAAAACCGGCGCTCGCAGGCGCCGGTTTCGTCGTTATTTTCTGATTAAATCGCCACCGGCGCTTTAATTCCCGGATGCGGATCGTAGCCTTCGATTTCGAAGTCTTCAAAACGGTAGTCAAAAATCGATGCCGGTTTGCGCTTGATGACCAGCTTCGGCAGCGCGCGCGGTTCACGGCTCAGCTGCAGGTGCGTCTGTTCCATGTGGTTGCTGTACAGGTGGGTGTCGCCGCCGGTCCAGACAAAATCGCCGACTTCCAGATCGCACTGCTGCGCCACCATATGTACCAGCAGCGCGTAGCTGGCGATATTGAACGGCAGACCGAGGAACACGTCGCAAGAGCGCTGGTACAGCTGACAGGAGAGCTTGCCGTCCGCGACGTAGAACTGGAAGAACGCGTGGCACGGGGCCAGCGCCATTTTGTTCAGCTCGCCGACGTTCCATGCAGAAACGATGATACGGCGGGAGTCCGGGTCATTTTTCAACTGCTCCATCACCGTACTAATCTGGTCAATATGACGGCCGTCCGGCGCGGGCCAGGAGCGCCACTGCTTACCGTAGACCGGCCCCAGATCGCCGTTTTCATCCGCCCATTCGTCCCAGATAGTGACGTTGTTTTCGTGCAAATACGCCACGTTGGTGTCACCCTGCAGGAACCACAGCAGTTCATGGATGATGGAGCGTAAATGACAGCGCTTGGTCGTCACCAACGGGAATCCTTCCTGCAGGTTAAAACGCATCTGGTGACCGAAGATAGAGACGGTGCCGGTACCGGTGCGGTCATTTTTCTGCGTGCCCTCATCGAGCACTTTCTGCATCAAATCAAGATACTGTTTCATGGTTCCTCAAGAATTTTGTTGCTGCGGACGACAACGGTACGCCCAGACCATCATTATGATACCCGCAACCACCATCGGAATCGAAAGAATCTGCCCCATGCTGATGTACTGTACCCAGCCGCCGGTAAACTGCGCGTCGGGCTGGCGGAAGAATTCCACGATGATGCGGAACAGGCCGTAGCCAATCAGGAACAGGCCGGAGACTGAGCCAGTCGGACGCGGCTTGCGAATGAACAGGTTCAGAATCAGGAACAGCACCACGCCTTCCAGCGCCATCTCGTACAGTTGAGAAGCATGACGCGGCAGCGCGCCGTAGGTGTCGAACAGCGATTGCCATTCAGGGTGCGACGGCAGCAGCGCCAGATCTTCCGCGCGAGAACCGGGAAAAATCATGGTGTAATGGAAGCTCGGATCGACGCGGCCCCACAGTTCGCCGTTGATAAAGTTGCCCAGACGCCCGGCGCCGAGGCCAAACGGAATCAGCGGCGCAATGAAATCGGCAACCTGGAAGAAAGTGCGCTTCGTGCGTTTGGCGAAGATAATCATCACCAGAATCACGCCGATCAGGCCGCCGTGGAAGGACATACCGCCGTCCCAGACGCGGAACAGATAGAGCGGATCGTCAAGGAAAACCGGCAGATTGTAAAAGAAGACGTAGCCAAGACGCCCGCCGAGGAAAACCCCGAGGAATCCGGCGTACAGCAGGTTTTCAACTTCGTTTTTGGTCCAACCGCTGCCCGGACGATTGGCCCGACGGGTGGCCAGCCACATCGCAAAAACAAACCCAACCAGGTACATCAGGCCGTACCAGTGGAGGGAGACCGGTCCAATGGAAAAAATTACCGGATCAAACTCCGGAAAATGCAGGTAGCCACTATTCATCTGTCACCATAAAGACTTGTTATTCCGCCGAAAGTGGACAGCGGGGATCGTTCGCGCACGCCATAAACGGGCGCTCCAAAGGCTGCGAATGATAGCATAAGCTCTGAGGGCGATCCGCGCTGGCATGTAAAAGATATGTATACGAATGCGAATAAGCGGCCGGGGAAAACCAGCAACATCCACGTTAGCGTTGTCCCGGGTCGCGGCTAACGCCTTACCCTGGCTACAAAATTTGCCGGCCATTCCCGGAGGCGGCGCGTTGCGCCGGTCCGGACTACAAACTCATGAACCGTAGCCAGCGCTATCTGCCGCCGCGGATCAGGCCGCCGAGACCGCGTCGCTCCATAAAAGCGGCAACCTGATGGCGCACCTCGGCAGTCATCTGCGCTTCCAGGCTACGTTGGGAAAGCTCCTGAGCCTCATTGATATCGATACGCCGCAGCAGATATTTCACTCGCGCCACCGAACGACCGTTCATCGACAGATGACGATAGCCCATACCAATCAGGATCGTTACGCACATCGGATCGCCCGCCATCTCTCCGCACAGGCGGAGATCGATACCAAATCGCTCGGCGTCGCTGGCGATCATCGCCAGCGCCCGCAGCACGCCCGGATGCAGGCTGTCGTACATACTGGCTACCCGGGTATTGTTACGATCCACCGCAAGGATGTACTGGGTCAAATCGTTGGTGCCCACGGAGATAAAATCGACGCGATTCGCCAGCTGCGGCAGCATAAACACCATCGATGGTACTTCCAGCATCACGCCAAGACGCGGACGCGGAATGGCATAGCCGATCATCTCTTCCACTTCGCGGCTGGCGCGATCGATCAGACGACGGGCCTCATCCACTTCATCCAGGCTAGTGACCATCGGCAGCAGAATACTGAGGTTTCCGGTCGCCGCGTTGGCGCGCAGCATCGCACGAACCTGCACCAGAAAGATCTCCGGCTGATCGAGCGTGATCCGAATTCCGCGCCAGCCAAGGCACGGATTCTCTTCGCTGATCGGCATGTACGGTAGCTGTTTATCCGCCCCGATATCCAGCGTGCGCAGGGTCACCGATTTGTCGTTAAACATCTGCAGCATCCCCTGATACTGGGCTACCTGCTCCTCTTCAGAGGGGAAACCGCTTTGCAGCATAAAGGGGATTTCAGTACGGTAAAGACCGATACCGTCGACAAAATTGCCGAGCTTTTCTTCATGTTCGGGGCTCAGGCCCGCGTTGAGCATCACTTTTACCCGCTCGCCGCTTTTCAGCTCAGAGGCGCGTTGCAGATCGTCTTCCGCCAGGCGGCTAAGCTCGTTCTCTTCGCTGATCAGGCGCTGATACTCATGCAGCAGCACCGGCTCCGGGTCGACCAGCAGCTCGCCGCGGTAGCCGTCGACGATCAGGGTATGCCCGTGCAGCAGCGAAGGCTGAATATCCGCCCCCATAACCGTCGGGATGCCCAGCGCGCGAACCATAATCGCGGCATGGGAGTTGGCCGCGCCATCGCGCACCACGACCCCCGCTAAACGATCCTGAGGAACTTCCGCTAAAGTGGTGGCCGACAGTTCATCCGCCACCAGCACGATGCGCTCCGGCCAGGTATTGGGCCCCTGAATGCTGTCATCGAGATGGAAGAGCAGACGCTGGCCCAGCGTGCGTAGATCGCCCGCGCGCTCTTTGAGATAGCCGTCGCTGAGCGCAGCAAACTGTTCGGCAAACTTCTCGATGATCTTCTTCACCGCCCATTCGGCTACCGCGCCTTTATCGACTTCGGCAAACAGCTCGCGGCGCAGACGCGCATCGGAAAGAAGGTGCGAATAAAGGTCAAAGATTGCCGCCGTCTCTTTCTGCGCTCCGGCAGAGTAGCGCTTGCTGTAGCGACGAAACTCGTTCGCCGCCTCTTCCAGCGCACCGGTCAGCCGCTCGCGCTCGGAAGCGGTATCGAGGGTCGAGGCTTCATAAACCTGCTCCATCAGCGGCAGGCTGACGTCCATCCAGCCTTCGGCAATCGCCACGCCTGACGATGCGGGCAACGCGCGGATACGGGTCTGACGGTATTGGCCAAACAGCGCGTTTAGCTGGGACTGGGAGAGAATGCCGGCGATTTGGGTGGCCAGGGTGACCAGAAAAGACTCTTCGCTTTCATCAAACTGGCGCAGCTCGCGCTGCTGTACCACCAGCACGCCGAGCAGCTGGCGCCGCTGGATAATCGGCACGCCGAGGAAGGCGCGAAAGCGGCCCTCTTTGACTGCGGGAATATATTTAAAGCTGGGGTGCTTTTGCGCGTCGGCGAGGTTTATAGGTTCCGCCAGGCGACCCACCAGGCCCACCAGGCCTTCATCAAAAGCAAGCGCAACGATGCGCCCGCGGGGCTTTTTCAACCCGCGCGTCGCCATCAGGTAATAACAGCGTCGGTCATTGTCAGCCAGATAAACCGAACAGACTTCCGTCTCCATCGCGGCGCAGACATCGGTTACCAGGATATCCAGCGCCTCGTTTAAACGCGGCGCACTCGCGACCTTCTCGACTATTTCTCGCAACCGAGTGAGCATAATGTGCGTGGCTTAACCTCTTTTACGTCGATATGCAGGCGCGCTTTGCGGCTTGGGCGTGCTTTCTGCCAGCGCCATCGTGACGCTGGCGAACTCTTTCATCACCCTGCGGTATACGTCGCGCTTAAACGACACCACCTGGCGCACCGGGTACCAGTAGCTTACCCATCGCCAGCCATCAAACTCTGGTGTACTGCTGGTTTGCATATTGACATCCGCATCACTGCCAATCAATTGCAGGAGAAACCACTTCTGTTTCTGGCCGATACATACCGGCTTTGTGTCCCAACGCACCAAACGTTTTGGCAATTTGTAACGCAACCAGTTACGGGTTGAAGCCAGGATCCGCACATCTTTGCGGCTTAACCCAACTTCTTCGAACAATTCCCGATACATCGCCTGCTCTGCTGATTCTCCTGGATTAATGCCCCCTTGCGGGAACTGCCACGAGTGCTGACCATAGCGCCTGGCCCACATAACCTGGCCCTGGCGATTACAGATTACAATACCGACATTTGGGCGGTAGCCATCGTCATCAATCACCGGACTACCTCAAAATAAGCTTCAATGTGAATGATTGTTTCACACTCGCTGGAAACGGTAAACCACTCTGTGAACATGATGAGATCGAATAACAATTGAATAACTCACAGTAATACCCTGAGTTATAAACAGCAAAAGCCTCCCCCGGCCGATTTTATTCACTTTTTCTGTGGATAGAGTTGTGAAGAAGTACGGAATTAAACAGGGAAAACCCGGAATCATCCGAACAGAGCACGGTTAACGTCACAAAATAACCCAATAATTTTCATAATGTTAGTATGTTTAAATTTCATAAAGCACAGCATAACGTGATGATCATCACATAAGCGATCCGAGAACTGATGAAAGATCGAACAATGTTGATTTTATCCACAGATTACGCAAGCATGCTGGGCATATTTTGTCTAAAAACTCGATTTTCCTCTCACGTCAAGGCTGTAAATGGAAACAGTAGTGGGGCTTTTCCCCAGTTATCCCAATTTTCTGTGGATAACATGGTGTAAGATCCTGTTCATTGTCGGTGACCAGTTCTGGAAAACCCCGTTTCACCATTTTCACAACGGTAAAAAATCGGGAAAAAATCCATATTAATCATAACATTGTTATACTTACCCAATAAAAGGTAAACTCTATCCACAACGAATGAAATTACCGCTCATTTTTTAGCCAGAGGTTTTAAGTTATGCCGACCATTGCGCCGCTCTTATTCCCCCCGCAAAGCCAGGAGCAACTTCTGGCGCAGGCGCAGCAGCTGGCGGGCTATTCGCTGGGTGAACTGGCCCAGCTTGCCGGAATTCCGATTCCGCGTGATTTAAAACGTGATAAAGGCTGGATTGGCATCCTGCTGGAGATATGGCTTGGCGCCAGCGCAGGCAGCAAGCCCGAGCAGGATTTCGCCGCCTTAGGCGTTGAGCTGAAAACCATCCCCATCGACTCCCTTGGTCGCCCTCTGGAAACCACTTTCGTTTGCGTCGCACCGTTGACCGGCAATAGCGGCGTCACCTGGGAGAGCAGCCACGTACGCCATAAGCTCAAACGCGTACTGTGGGTACCGGTAGAGGGAGAACGATCGATTCCGCTGGCCGATCGCCGCGTAGGCTCTCCTCTGCTATGGAGCCCCAGTGAAGAAGAAGATCGTCAGCTGCGTATGGACTGGGAAGAACTGATGGATTTGATCGTTCTCGGACAGGTCGAGCGCATTACCGCCCGCCACGGCGAGGTGCTGCAGCTGCGTCCAAAAGCGGCGAATAGCAAAGCGCTGACCGAAGCCGTGGGGGCCCACGGCGAGCCCATTCTCACGCTACCGCGTGGTTTCTATCTGAAGAAAAATTTTACCGCCGCCCTGCTGGCCCGCCATTTCCTCCTCTCCGCAAAATAAATTTGCGTTGCCTTAAACGGCAGTTAACCGCATCTCCGAGCGTGCAAATAGTAGGTAGTCAGAATAAGGCAACCTGAAGGATAACAAGCTGGACACGATTAATTTTTTGTTCTGCCATGACGGTTGCATATAATCGCATCTTTCTATTTTGCAGGACTTTGAAAGATGTTATTTGCATGGGTAACCGATCCCAACGCCTGGCTGGCGCTTGGTACGCTGACGCTGCTGGAGATAGTGCTCGGGATCGATAATATTATTTTTCTCTCTCTGGTTGTGGCAAAACTGCCTACCGCGCAACGGGCTCATGCCCGCCGCATCGGGCTAATGGGAGCTATGCTCATGCGGCTGGCGCTACTGGCGTCCATCGCGTGGGTCGTAAAGCTCACCAACCCTCTCTTTACCGTGTTAGGCCAGGAGATCTCTTTTCGCGATCTGATCCTTCTGCTTGGCGGACTGTTCCTGATCTGGAAAGCGAGTAAAGAGATCCATGAATCTATCGAAGGTGAAGAAGAGGGGCTGAAGACCAACGTCCATTCATTTATGGGCGCCATCGTGCAGATTATGCTGCTGGATATTATTTTCAGTCTCGATTCGGTCATCACCGCCGTCGGATTATCAGACCACCTGTTTATTATGATGGCTGCGGTGGTGATCGCGGTGCTGGTGATGATGGTTGCCGCTCGTTCAATAGGCGATTTTGTTGACCGTCATCCTTCGGTGAAGATGCTGGCGCTGTCGTTTCTGATCCTCGTTGGCTTCACGCTGATGCTGGAAAGTTTCGACGTGCACGTGCCGAAAGGCTACATCTATTTCGCTATGTTCTTTTCGATTGCGGTTGAAAGCCTCAATCTGCTGCGCAATAAAAAAAATCCGCTGTAGCCCGCGAGATTGCAGTCCGGAAACGGGCTGCAATCTTTTTTAAGACATAACTGCTTTTTATGTCTCACAAATCAGGCTATTAATATACTGGTACGAGGTGCGGCTATAATAGGGGTGATAACGATGAAAAAATGGGCAGTATTGATTTCCGCCGTAGGACTGGCGTTCTCGGTTTCCGGTTGCAGCAGCGATTACGTCATGGCGACCAAAGATGGGCGCATGATTCTGACCGACGGCAAGCCCGCCATAGATGATGATACCGGCCTTATCAGCTACGAAGATCAGCAGGGCAATAAAATGCAGATCAATCGTGACGACGTTTCGCAGATTATTAAACGTTAATATCCGCAGCTAAACGGCGATTTGTCATTTATCGCCCGCTTGAGCAGCTTTTATAATTCTTCCGCTTTGAGAAAAGAGTCGGGAAAAACCTGATCTATCCGTACGGATTAGTCAGGACCAGCTGAGCCAGCCCGGCTTTTTTGATTTTTTTACTTCCCCTTTGTCTCCCCCTCTGCCATTTTTATATTCCTTTGTCGGGGAACGCCTGACCTTGTTGATAAAAAAAGGAAGCCGGCTATGCAGTATCACCGTATCCCACATAGTTCTCTTGAAATCAGCACGCTGGGGCTGGGCACAATGACGTTTGGTGAGCAGAATAGCGAGGCAGACGCGCACGAGCAGCTCGATTACGCGGTCAGTCAGGGCATTAACCTGATTGATGTCGCTGAAATGTATCCCGTCCCGCCGCGCCCGGAAACCCAGGGCCTGACGGAAACCTACGTCGGTAACTGGCTGGCGAAACGCGGTAACCGCGAGAAGCTGGTTATCGCCTCTAAAGTCAGCGGCCCTGCCCGCAATAACGACAGCAGCATTCGTCCTGACCATAAGCTGGATCGTAAAAATATCCGCGAGGCGCTGCACGACAGCCTGAAGCGCCTGCAGACCGATTATCTCGATCTCTATCAGGTACACTGGCCGCAGCGCCCAACCAACTGTTTCGGCAAGCTGGGCTACACCTGGGCCGATTCCGCGCCGGTCGTCACCCTGCTGGATACCCTGGAAGCGCTGGCTGAATTCCAGCGCGCCGGCAAGATTCGCTATATTGGCGTCTCTAACGAAACCGCGTTTGGCGTCATGCGCTATCTCCATCTGGCGGACAAACACGATCTGCCGCGCATTGTGACTATCCAGAACCCGTACAGTCTGGTCAACCGCAGCTATGAAGTGGGCCTGGCGGAAGTCAGCCAGTATGAAGGCGTTGAACTGCTGGCCTATTCCTGCCTCGCGTTCGGTACGCTGACCGGGAAGTACCTCAATGGCGCAAAACCGGCCGGCGCACGCAATACGCTGTTCAGCCGCTTTACGCGCTATAGCGGCGAGCAAACGCAGAAAGCAGTGGCGGCCTATGTCGATATCGCGAAGCGGCACAATCTTGATCCAGCGCAGATGGCGCTGGCCTTCGTACGCCGCCAGCCGTTTGTCGCCAGTACCCTGCTCGGGGCGACGACCATGGAGCAGCTGAAGACCAATGTCGAAAGCCTTCATATGGAGCTGAGCGCAGAGGTATTAGCGGAGATTGAAGCGGTGCATCAGGTTTATACCTACCCGGCACCGTAAGAGCGTAAAGTCCCGGCCGTGGCGTGAACGCCGCGACCGGGCTACAAAATGGCGCAACCGCGCAGGCCGCTTTCCCGGAGGCGATGCTACGCATCTGCCCGGGCTACAAGTTCTAAAAGCTCCCGGATTGCGGCTGACGCCTTATCCGGGCTACAACATCGCCGCATGCACGGAACGGCAGCCTGGCTAAGCGCTGCGCATGCGGGGGGATATTCCCGGATTGCGGCTGACGCCTTATCCGGGCTACAGCGTCACCGCATAGACGGAACGGTAGCCCGGCTAAGCGCAGCGCGAGCCGGGGATATTATTTGCGCCGTCCCCAGATCCACAGGGCGGTAATTGCCAGCGCGAACACTACGCCAAAACCAATCCCCACGCCGACCACCGGAATACCGATGCTCACCGCCAGCGAATAGAGGCCCAGCATCAGCAGCATCGCCACGTTTTCGCCCAGGTTCTGCACCGCAATCGCGTTGCCCGCGCCAACCGTATGTTTCCCGCGCTCCTGTAGCAGCGCATTCAGCGGCACGATAAAGAATCCGCCGAACGCCCCGAGCAGCAGCAGCAGAGCAAACGCCGGCAGCAGCGCCTGCTGAACGGCAAAAAAGATAACCGCCACGCCAATCAAAATTCCGGCGGGCATACAGCGCGACACCGTTTCCAGCGTCACCAGCTTCGCCGCCGCGCCGGCTCCCAGCACAATCCCCACCGCCACCATCGCGTTAAGGTAGGTCGGCATCGCGTTGCTGGTAATCCCAAGCGCCACCGGTACCCACAGCACCAGCAGGAAGCGTAGCGTCACGCCCGCCCCCCAGAACAGGCTGGTGCCGACTAACGAGAAGCGGGTCTCACCGTTGCGCCATAGCGTCTTACAGGCGCTAAAGAAGCGGTGGGTCATCGGCCTGAAGCGCCATGACTGTCCAGGACGCGCCGCGGGCAGCTTCGGGATCCACAGGTTGGCGACCACCGCTCCGGCGTAGACCACCGCGCAGACGCCGAGCGCCGCCACAACGTGCCAGTCGGCGAGGATACCGCCAGCCATCGAGCCAAGCAGGATCGCCGCAATGGTAGACGACTCCATCAGACCGTTAGCTTTCACTAACTTATCGCCGGTAGTCAGCTCGCCGAGGATACCGTATTTAGCCGGTGAATAAGCGGCTGCGCCGATGCCCACCAGCGTATAGCCAATAAACGGATTCACGCCGAAGCAGATACAGCCCGCACCAATAAGCTTCAGGCCGTTAGCCACCATCATCACCCGCCCCTTGGCGAAGCTATCGGCAAACTGTCCCACAAACGGCGCGAAGAGAATGTAAGCGCCCACAAACAACATTTGTAATATCGGCTGGCTCCACTCCGGGTAGAACAGCTGCTTCATCAGCGCCAGAGTGGCGAACAGCAGCGCGTTATCACCGAATGCCGAGAGAAACTGAGCGCAGATAACCGCCATCATTCCTTTTGAATACAGCGAATTGTTAGTGTGTGCTGACTCACTCATCAGAATGTTCCGTCTGTTCAACCATATCTTTAAGGGTGACAAAGTCCGGCTTACCGCTGCCCAATACTGGGAGCTGCTTCAGCCAGCGAATGTCGCGCGGTACTGCCAGCTCCGGCACGCCGTGTTCACGGGCATAGCGCAGCAGTTTTTCACGATTCAGTTCATTATCGGTGGTAAACAGCACCAGCGCCTCGCCTTTGCTGGCATCCTGTTTAATCGCCGTGGCGTGCATTTTGTCCGGAGAAACCGCCAGCGCCACCTGCTCAACCATCTCCAGCGAAACCATTTCGCCGGCGATTTTGGCAAAGCGTTTAGCACGCCCCTGTATCCGCACGTAGCCCTGCTCATCAAAGCTGACGATATCCCCGGTGTCGTACCAGCCGTTTTCCACTTCGCCGTGCTGATTCTCCGCCGCGGGGGCTTCCAGTACGCCCGGGTTTTCCACCCGCAGGTAGCCATTCATAATGTTAGGCCCTTTAAGCTGCAAACGGCCTCCCTCTTCAATTCCTGGCATCGCCAGCAGGCGCGCGTCCATTCCTGGCAGAATACGGCCAACGGTACCCACTTTCGCCGCCATCGGTACGTTGATCGATACCACCGGCGCGCATTCAGTAACGCCATAGCCTTCCAGAATGCGCAGGCCAAATTTGTCCTGCCAGATCTGTTTAGTGCTCTCCTGCAGCTTCTCCGCGCCGGCGACAACGTAACGCAGGCGATAGAAATCATACGGGTTGGCGAAGCGGGCATAGTTGCCAAGGAAGGTGGAGGTGCCGAACAGCACGGTGCAGTTACGGTCGTACACCAGCTCCGGCACCACGCGGTAGTGAAGCGGGCTGGGATAGAGGAACACTTCCGCGCCGGTAAACAGCGGTGTCAGCAGGCCAACCGTCAGGCCAAAGGAGTGGAACAGCGGCAGCGCCGACATAAAGCGGTCATTAGCGGTAAAGTCGGCAATGGTTTTAATCTGCTCGACGTTGGCCAGCAGACTTTTGTGGCTATGCACCACGCCTTTCGGATTGCCTTCCGAGCCGGAGGTAAACAGGATCATCGCCGCGTCTTCCGGCTGCTGCTTAACCTGCGCCAGCTTCGGCATCAGCAGATGTGCAAAAATCCACAGCTTATCGGCCGCGGTGACATCGCCTTTTAAATCTTCGAGGAACACCCAGCGCACCTGGGTCAGCTGCTCCGGCAGGTGCCAGAGCTTGCCTTTATCGAGAAAGGTGCGTGAGGTAAAGATGGTTTTGATTTCTGCGGCGGTAATGGCGCTGCTCAGGCCTTTTACCCCGGCGGTATAGTTCATCATCGCCGGGATCCGCCCGCGGGCGATAGCGCCGAAAATCACCGCCGCGCTGATGCCGGCATTCGGCAACATCAGGCCGATTTTTTCGCCCTGGACGCTATATTTTTCCAGAATACGCGCCACAAACAGGGTTTTGGTCAGCAGCTTACGATAGGTATCCGGCTGAAAGTTGATATCTTCCACGCAGTTTTTGCGCGCGCCAAAGCGGTCCTGCGCCGCCAGCAGCGACTCATACAGCGTTTCGCGGGGGCGCACCGCCATCCGGGCTTCCATCATGATTTGATGCAGCATTTCACCAGCAAGTTTACGCCGGTCGCGGGCGCGCGGCGCATCGGGCATCGGCAGATGCGTCGGCGGCAGCAGGTGCAGCTGAATGCGCGGAAACAAGCGGCGCTTAACCAGCCCCTTCAGGCGGCTAAAGGGGGTCAATTCAGCGCCTTCGATTCGCATTGGTACAATGGTCGCCTGCGACTTCGCCGCCACAAAAGCAGCACCATCATAAATTTTCATCAGCGAACCGGACACCGAGATTCGCCCTTCCGGGAAAATCACCACCGGGCGCCCCTGCTCGATGAGACGCACCAGCTGCTTAATCGACATCGGTTTAGTCGGGTCCAGCGGCACAAAATCAATAATTGGCTTTAGCGCACGCATAAACCAGCGCTCGCTGATTGAGGAATAGACAGCAAAGACCGGGCGCACCGGCAGGAAAAGCGCCAGCAGAATGCCGTCAAGAAATGAGACATGGTTTGGCGTAATCAGCACCTTTTGCTGGTACAGCGCCTGCGTGTCACCGGTTAACTTGACCCGGTACAATCCTTTGAAAAGCAGTCTAAAAAATCCCAAAAGCATAACAACTCCGTTTGACCGGTTAATTAATCAAAGCAGGTTACACGAGAAATCACGGGAAATGCAGTATGGGGAGCGGAATTCAGGACAAAAAAAACCTGCGCATCCGCGCAGGTCGGTGCAAGATAATCAGTTCGAATAGCGTACGTAAGAAACTCACCAATCAATACCTCTGGGATACTGATTGTCTCGTTTTTCCGCCGGCCACCGCCAGGCATAAAACGCAAGGGAATGAGCCGAAGTGCAACCAGTTATTGCTATTTTCGCTAACTGTAACAAAGACTAAGCGCGGGCAAAAAAAAACCTGCGCATCTGCGCAGGCTGGTGTAATTAAGTGGTCAACCTGAAGTCGACTCCACCTATCAATACCTCTGGGACAGTCAGAATATCAATGCAGTGAATGAATAAACCAGCGAACATTCGCAACAGCCAATCGCAAAGTGTAAGCAAAGGTGTGAATTATCCTTTCCCATTATCATTCTCAGTCCACCTGTGGGTAACTATTTCACCAGCTACGCTAATCTGCGTCACAATTGCAATAATCGAAAACCAGCTAACCTTGAATCTGCCGCACTTTCCCGTAACATAAATGATATGTAAACGCTTACCCTAAAAAAGGCCTGGTATGGCGACCATTAAGGATGTAGCTCGACTCGCAGGAGTTTCTGTCGCTACCGTCTCCCGCGTGATTAATAATTCCCCCAAAGCCAGCGAAGCTTCACGCCAGTCGGTAGGCGCGGCGATGGAAACGCTGAATTATCACCCTAACGCCAACGCCCGGGCGCTGGCGCAGCAGTCCACGGAAACCGTCGGTCTGGTGGTGGGCGACGTTTCCGACCCCTTCTTCGGCGCGATGGTCAAAGCCGTCGAGCAGGTTGCCTACAATACCGGTAATTTTTTACTCATCGGTAACGGCTATCACAGCCTGCATAAAGAGCGTCAGGCGATTGAACAGCTGATTCGTCACCGCTGCGCCGCCCTGGTGGTGCACGCCAAAATCATTCCCGATGATGAGCTGGCCGCGCTGATGAAACAGATCCCCGGCATGGTGCTGATTAACCGTATCCTTCCCGGCTTCGAGCAGCGCTGCGTCGCGTTGGATGACCGCTATGGCGCATGGCTGGCGACCCGGCACCTGATTCAGCAGGGGCACACCCGCATCGGCTATCTCTGCTCAAACCACGCTATTTCCGATGCCGAAGATCGTCTGCAAGGGTACTACGCGGCGTTAAAAGAGAGCGATCTGCCATGCAACGATCGTTTAGTGACCTTTGCCGAGCCTGATGAAAGCGGCGGCGAGCAGGCAATGACCGAGCTGTTAGGTCGCGGCAGAAACTTTACCGCCGTCGCCTGCTATAACGACTCAATGGCCGCCGGCGCGATGGGCGTATTAAACGATAACGGAATTGATGTGCCGCGCGAGATTTCGCTGATTGGCTTTGATGATGTGCTGATTTCGCGCTACGTCCGCCCGCGCCTGACGACCGTGCGTTATCCGATTATCACCATGGCGACGCAGGCCGCCGAACTGGCGTTAGCGCTGGCGGAACATCGCCCGCTGCCGGAGATCACTCACCTTTTCAGCCCCACTCTGGTCCGCCGTCATTCGGTGGTCTCGCCTCTCGATAACGACAAATCGTAGCGGTATAAACTGACGGCGGTGGCCGGGTAATCCAGGCCTTCGCCGATGTACTGCCAGCCAAAACGTTCATAAAAATCGCGGCAGGCGGAGTAGAGAAACAGCTCTGAATAACCCTGCGTCCGGGCATAGCCGATAACGTGCTGCTGTAGTTTCCCCGCCAGCCCGCGCCCGCGCGCTTCAGGGGCAACATAGAGCGCCGCCAGCCACGGATAAAGATCCTGACGGCTGATTAAATCGCAGCGCCACAGGCCGACGGTGCCCAGCAGCCTTTCTCCCTCTACGGCGATAAACGTTATCGGCAAAGCTTCCGGCGTCTGACTATGTTCAACAATGCTGGCAAAAAACGCCTGCGGCAGCGTTTCGCCGCCGAAAGCCTGCCATAGCCACTCAGCCACGCGTGTAGCATGCCGCGGTTCGGCGTAGAGCGGCTGAATAATCACACCAGCTTTCCCTGAAAAATAGGCACGGACTCAAACAGATAGCCGTCAAAGTCCGGCGCGTCTTCATCGGACAGCTCCAGCAGGCTGTTTTTGACGTTTTCGAGATGTTGCCACATGGCCTGCCAGGCTCCCATCACATCGCGGCGGCGCAGGGCGGCGAGAAGCGTTTGCCGGTCGCCGAGCCACTTCAGCCGATACGCCCGGCTGGCGATATGTACGTTGAACTGCTGCCACAGCGGGCTGCTGTCCATCTGCAGCCAGATGCGTTCAACCGTGGCCAGCAGCATCTGATTTTGCGTTGCCCCGGCCAGCACCAGGTGAAACAGCCGGGCGTTATCCTGGCTGGTATCGTTAGCGGCGATAGCCCGCTGCTCCTGCTCAATAATGCGCTTTAGATTGTCGATATCGGCGCGGGTCGCCATTTTGGCGGCAAAGGCGGCGATATTGCTCTCCAGCAGCTGGCGGGCCTGCAGGATTTCGAACGGCCCGACGTCGCTGCTCAGCATCTGTTCTTCCTCGCTATCGTCCTCGTGCGGGATGCGCATGACGTACACCCCGGAGCCCTGACGAATATCGACCGTCCCCTGCAGCTCCAGCATCAGCAGAGCTTCACGGACGATGGTGCGGCTCACGCCGTAGGTCTCGGCGATATGGCGTTCCGGCGGCAGGCGCGACCCGACGGGATAGTGCCCCTGCGCAATCTGTGCGCGTAAATCATCACCAATTTCCTGGTAGGGTTTCTTTTCCGGCGGAATGATAGCTTTCTCCACAATATCACCTGTGCGTTATGAGCCTGCGAGTCAATATCGGCGCTATCTTAGCAAAATTTAAGCCCGCCTAGCGCCACTCATCATCAATATCCAGCGTTAACTCACGACTCTCCCGCAGCTGACGGAACCAGCTGGCGGAAGCCTTAGGCCGCCGGGCGCGGTTATTTTGCAGATCGATTTCAATCAGCCCGTAGCGATTTTTGAAAGCGTTCATCGGCGAAACGTTGTCGGTAAACGCCCACAGCATATAGCCGTGGCAGTTGGCCCCCGCTTCCCGCGCGCGCAGCGTGTGCCACAGGTGCTCGCTGATGAAACGGATCCGATAGTCGTCGACAATCGTCCCTTCACCATTGCGAAACTGCCCTTCGTTCTCCACGCCCATACCGCTTTCCGCCACGAACCACGGAATATTGCGATAGTCCCGTTTGATGCGCATCGCCATATCAAAAACGATTTGCGGATAAATTTCCCAGCCGCGGGAGCTATTCATCCGCCGCCCCGGTAGCTCAAAGGGCTCATAATAGTAAGCGGGATGGAACGGCGTCTGCGGATGCCAGGCGCGCGATGGCGCTTTAACGCGATGCGGGTAGTAGAGGTTAATCCCCAGCTCATCCACCATGTTTTCGCGGATAATCGTTAACTCTTCGGCGCAATAATCCCAGGAGACATCGTGCTGCTCGAGCAACGCAACAAGCTCCGGCGGATATGCGCCGTGAACCAGAGGATCGAGGAAAATCCGGTTATAAAACAGATCGTAAAGCTCTGCGGCGCGCACGTCGTGCGGCGCTTTTGAACGCGGATAGGTGACCTCCGGGTTAAGAATGCAGCCAACCGTACCGCGATAGCCTTGCTCGCGGAACAGCTGGACCACTTTTGCCGTCGCCAGCACCTTATGGTGATTCCACTGCATCCAGGTGCCGGTGCTCTGCTCGTAAGGCCAGCGCAGCGCGTCCAGGTAAACGCGGGTCTGCACGACGATCGGCTCGTTGAAGGTAAACCAGCGCGTGACCTTGTGATGATAACGGGCGAAAACTTTCTCCGCGTACTGCACAAACAGCTCAACCACCTTTTTAGACGCCCAGCCGCCGTAGTGCTCCAGCAGATAGCCGGGGAGTTCATAGTGCTCGAGGCAGATCATCGGCTCAATACCGTTGGCCAGCAGCTCATCAAACAGCTGGTCGTAATACGCCGCGTACGCTTCATCGACCGTGACGTTTTCATAATCGGTGAGAAAGCGCGACCAGTTAATCGACGTACGGTAGTGGGTGAGTCCCGCCAGCTTCATCAACTGCACATCTTCGCGGAAACGGTTGATAAAATCCGTCGCCACCGCCGGACCGTAGCCGTTATGCCAGACGTGGCGGTCGTTCTTGTACCACAGATCGGGCCAGGAATCCTGCCCCTCTTTTTTACCGCTCCAGCCCTCGGTTTGCCACGCTGAAGCGGCGGCGCCGAGGATAAAGTCGTGGGGAATCGTCATCTTTACTGTCGTCATCATATCCTCATGCGTTTTGGCTGGCCTGCGCGTTTTCGGCCTGACGCTGGGCGTTTTCCGCGCGGCGGGAGGCAATTTTGACGAACGGCAGATAGATAAGCACCGCGGTCACGATGCAGATTAGCTGGGTCACGACCGCTCCCATCGAACCCGCCGTTGACAGCCAGGCGTTAATGAGCGGTGGCGTGGTCCACGGCACCATGACCACCGCTTTACCGGCAAAACCAGCGGCGGTCGCGAAGTAGCCGATGCTGCCAGTCACCAGCGGCGTGATGATAAAGGGGATCGCGAGGATCGGGTTGAGCATGATCGGCATGCCGAAAATCACCGGTTCGTTGATGTTGAACAGGCCCGGTCCAATCGACAGCTTAGCGATCTCTTTCATCTCTTTGCGTTTGGTGGCGATCATCACCGCGATCAGCAGGCCAATCGTCAGCCCCGATCCGCCGATGCTCATATAAACATCCCAGAAAGGCATGGTGATGATATTCGGCACCTCTTTGCCCTGCTCAAAGGCGCTCATATTGACGGTGATCGCTCCCAGCAGCAGCGGTTCGCGGATCGGCTTGATCATCTGGTTGCCGTGGATGCCGATAACCCAGAACAGCTGCGCGACAAACATCAGCAGCAGGATCCCCGGCAGGCTTTGCACCACGCGCTCCAGCGGCTGCTGCACCACCTGATAGACCGCGTCATAGAGGTACATACCGGTGGCCTGATGGAAAATAAAGCCAAAGGTGGCAATCACCGTGGTGGTGATAATAGCCGGGATCAGCGCGGAAAATGATGCCGAGACGTTGGGCGGCACGGTATCCGGCATCTTAATTTTGAGACCTTTGCGTCCTTCCAGCCAGCAGTAGACCTCCACCGACAGAATGGCGATAAACATGCCGAGAAACAGGCTGCGGGTATCGGAAAACTGGCGCAGCAGCACGTCCTTCACTTCATGCATTTGCCCGTCGACCATCATCTCGACGGTGGTCGGCGTAACGCAGATAAAGCAGATCACCGCCAGCAGGCCGGGGAACAGGCTCTTGATGCCGTTAATCCGCCCCAGCTCGATGCCGATAAGAAATACCGCGCCAATATTGAGAAAGTTAAGGGTCGCGTAGTTGATGGCGCTGGTAATCGGTTTAAGCGCCGCCAGAAAAGAGAGCGCCTGAAAGCTGGCAAGTCCGTTTTTCGGATCCAGCACCATATTAGAGATCAGCACCGAAAAAGCGCCGACGATGATCACCGGCATCAAGGTAATAAACGCGGATTTTATCGCCATGATGTAACGGTAGCTGTTGAATTTCGTGGCGAAACTCCCCAGTGAGTCGATCAGTTTGTCCTGTAATGCCATAGAGGATACCTCAGGTTTAAGGGCTTATAGCGCGCCAGGTGTACAGCCAAACACCCATTGGCATACCAAAAAATAGTCACCGGAGCGAAAAAGTTCTGTGACTGAGCTCTCAACGCGTTCATTGGCATTCCAGAAAAGGCTAAATTGGCATACCGCATTTACCGTTTTATTTTTCGCATGACCCATTCCTGCAAAAGCGTGATCGCGATAGTTTTTTTGCGCCGCCATGAAGCCATATCCCCCTGAATGTCTGTGATAAACTGCGAATTACCACGTGATATCAGGAATCGGATGAATGGCTACAATGCTGGATGTCTCAATTCGCGCAGGCGTCTCAAAAGCGACGGTTTCCCGCGTGTTGAACGGCACGGGTCAGGTGAAAGAAAGCACCCGCCAACAGGTTTTTAAAGCGATGGAAGAGCTGGGATATCGGCCAAACTTTCTCGCCCGCTCGCTGGCCAACCGCACGAGCAACAGCATCGGTCTGGTGGTTTCCACCTTTGACGGCTTCTATTTTGGTCGCTTGCTGCAGCAGGCCTCGCGCCAGACGGAAGCCTGGGGCAAGCAGCTGATCGTCACCGACGGCCACGATGCGCCGGAACGTGAAGAAGAGGCGGTGCAGATGCTGGCCGACCGCCAGTGCGATGCCATCGTGCTCTACACCCGCCATATGAGCGAAAAGAAAATTATGTCGCTGATTGAGTCCATCGACATGCCGCTGGTCGTCATTAACCGCGACGTTAGCCAGGCGCGGGAACGCTGTGTGTTCTTCGAACAGCAGGACGCGGCGTTTCAGGCGGTTGAGTATCTGATTACCCAGGGCCATCGCGATATCGCCTGTATTACCGTGCCGATGCACACGCCAACGGGTAAAGCTCGCCTGGAAGGGTATCGTAACGCGCTGAAAAAACACGGCATTAAATGGGATCCGGCGAAAGTAAAATACGGTGACTCCACCATGAGCCGCGGCTATGAGCTGTGCCGCGAACTGCTGGAAGAGAAGATTCCGTTTAGCGCGCTGTTTTCCTGTAACGATGATATGGCGCTGGGCGCTTCGAAGGCGCTGTATCAGGCAGGGCTGCGCATCCCGCAGGACGTTTCACTGTTTGGCTTTGATGACGCGCCGAGCGCTAAATGGCTGGAACCGGGGCTATCCACGGTCTATCTGCCAATCGATAACATGATTACTACCGCTATCGATCAGGCGATTAAGCTGGCCAACAGCCAGCCGATTGAAACCATACCGCCGTTTACCGGCACGCTGGTCTTGCGCGAGTCGGTGACAACGGGGCCGTATTACAAATAATTCGCTGCAATCGCCCGGTGGCGGCTAACGCCTTACCGGGCCTACAAAAATCCGCAATCCCCTGTGGGTGGGTAAGGCGCCAGCCGCCAGAAACGTGGACACTATGGGCAAAACGCCTTCGGGCACCGCTTTACAGCAGTTCGAGCGCCAGCAGCTCTTCAATGGTCTGGCGACGGCGGATGAGCCGCGCCTTGCCGTTGTCGAAAAGAACTTCCGGCAGTAGCGGACGGCTATTGTAGTTAGACGACATTGACGCGCCGTAAGCGCCGGTATCGTGCAGCACCAGATAATCGCCCGGCGCCACCGCAGGCAGCAGGCGGGTCTCCACTTTCCCTCCTTCCTGCTGGGTAAAGACATCGCCCGATTCGCACAGCGGCCCGGCCACCACGGTTTCAATCTCCGCCGCAGCGCTCAGGTCGCGGCCATCTGCCGCCAGCGCGGTAATATGGTGATAGCTGCCGTACATTGCCGGACGCATCAAATCATTAAAACCAGCGTCAATCAGCACGAAGTGGCGACTGCCCATCTCTTTCACGCTGCGCACCTGAGACACCAGCACCCCGGATTCCGCCACCAGGAAACGACCCGGCTCGATCTCAAGCGCGACCGGATGGCCAAGATGTTTCGCCACCTGCTCGCGCGCCGCGTTCCACAGGCCAAAATAGTGATCGGTATCGATCGCCTCTTCATCGTCGTGATAGGGGATCGACAGGCCGCCGCCGGCGGAGATCGCCTGCAGATCCTGGCCAAACTCAATAACCTGACGCACCATCGCGCCGCAGACCTGCTCCAGATGACCATAGTCGACGCCAGAACCGATATGCATATGAATTCCCACCAGCTGAAGCTGGTAGCGACGCATCACTTCCAGCGCCGCCGGGAGGTGGCTGTGCCAGATCCCGTGCTTGCTGTTCTCGCCGCCGGTATTAGTTTTCTGACTGTGCCCGTGTCCGAACCCCGGATTAACGCGCAGCCAGACGCGATGGCCCGGCGAAACTTCACCCAGCTGGCTCAGCATATCGATGGATCCGGCGTTGACCGGGATCTGCAGCTCTTTAACCCGCGCCAGGGTCGCATCGTCGATCAGATCCGCGGTGAAGACGATATCTTCCGGATGCTGGTGCGGATCGTACCCGGCCGCCAGCGCGCGCTCGATCTCGCCAAGAGAGACCGAGTCCACCTTCACGCCCTGTTCGCGCATCAGGCGCAGAATATGGATATTGGAGCAGGCCTTCTGCGCAAAACGTATCACGTCAAACTTGTTCAACTGGGCAATCTGACGACGGATAATCTGCGCGTCGTAGACCCAGACCGGGCAGCCGAATTCGGCGGGCAAACGCAGCAGGTTGTCTGCTGTCAGGTCGGTATCGGTGGCGTAAAGCGAGTGCGGCATAAAGAACTCCGGTGCTATGTATGCGTTATCTGTGTTTTTTTGCGATTACGCCACAGCGCGTAAGGAATAAAAAATATCGTTTTATTGCCAGTCTATGCAAAAATGATATAGCCCGAGTCATCTGAGGATCGCCCATGCCTGCCGTAAACCTGCGCCACATAGAAATTTTCCACGCGGTGATGACCACCGGAAATCTGACCGAAGCTGCGCAGATGCTGCATACCTCGCAGCCCACCGTTAGCCGCGAGCTGGCGCGTTTTGAAAAAGTGCTGGGCCTGAAGCTATTCTCACGAACTCGCGGGCGATTGCAGCCCACGGTCCAGGGATTACGTCTGTTTGAAGAGGTCCAGCGCTCCTGGTATGGCCTGGACAGAATCGTCAGCGCCGCAGAGAGCCTGCGTGAGTTCCGTCAGGGAGAGCTGTCGGTTGCCTGCCTGCCGGTTTTTTCACAATCTTTTTTGCCGCTGCTGCTGGAGCCGTTTTTGACGCGCTATCCGGACGTCAGCCTGCAAATCGTTCCCCAGGAATCACCGCTGCTGGAGGAGTGGCTTTCGGCACAACGCCACGATTTGGGGTTAACGGAAACCCTGCATACTCCCGCCGGAACCGAGCGTACGCCGCTGCTGACCCTCAATGAAGTATGCGTACTGCCGCAGGGCCATCCGCTTGCCGCTAAGCACGTATTAACGCCTGCGGATTTCCACGCTGAAAACTACATTAGCCTGTCGCGCAGCGACAGCTATCGCCAGCTGCTTGATGCCCTGTTTGCCGAGCATCAGATCAAACGGCGGATGGTAGTGGAGACGCATAGCGCCGCCTCGATTTGCGCCATGGTGCGCGCTGGCGTCGGTATTTCGGTCGTCAATCCCCTCACCGCCCTCGATTATGCCGGGAACGGCGTGGTGGTTCGGCGCTTTAGCGTTGAAGTCCCTTTTACCGTAAGCCTGATTCGCCCGCTCCACCGCCCCGGCTCGGCGCTGGTCGATGCTTTCGCGCAGCATCTGCAAAACAGCATGCCGCGCATTCTCACTCCCCTGGAAGCGGTGCTTACGTCAGCATAAATTCTACCGCGTCTGCCGCATGGATCGCGGCGGTATCAAACACCGGTAGCGGGCTGTTTTCCTCGGGTACCAGCAGGCCGATTTCGGTGCAGCCGAAAATCACCCCTTCCGCTCCCTGTTCCGCCAGAGCACCAATCACCTGCAGATAGTAGTCGCGCGAACCTGGGTTAAAGGTCCCAAGGCACAGTTCATCAAAAATGATCTGGTTGATACGTTCGCGATCTTCCGCTTCAGGGATCAGCGTATCGATCGCGAACTGCTGCTGCAGGCGGCCACGATAAAAATCCTGCTCCATGGTATAGCGCGTTCCCAACAGGGCTACGCGGCGCTGGCCTCTGGCAGCTACCGCCCTTCCGGTGGCGTCGGCAATATGTAAAAACGGCACATCGCAGCGGGTTTCAATCGCCTGCGCGACTTTATGCATGGTGTTGGTGCACAGAACAATACCTTCAGCGCCGGCCTGCTGCAGACCAAGCGCCGCCTGCGCGAGGATTTCGCCCGCGCGATCCCAGTCACCTGAAGACTGACAGGCCTCAATTTCATGAAAATCCACGCTGTGCAACAGCAGGCTGGCGGAGTGCAGCCCGCCGAGTCGCGTTTTAATACCTTCGTTAATAAGACGATAGTAAGGAATCGTTGATTCCCAGCTCATCCCACCCAACAGGCCGATCGTTTTCATCATTTGCTCCTTATATGAATTCCTCAGTGAACCAAACTTGTGATCAACTTTCCACTTCTCCTGACGATCGTTTCCTTTTAAGCCATTGTGGGATAAATTAAATAAAACAACGTTTCATTTAAATACAGGGCATGCAGATGTTTATTTTTCATAAAGAGACCACCCTTGAAGATCTGGGCAATGGGGTAACCCGCCGCATCCTTGCACATGATGGCAAAATGATGGCGGTTGAGGTGAATTTCGAAGCGGGCGCTATCGGTCCGATGCATAACCATCCTCACGAGCAGCTCACCTATGTCCTCTCCGGCGAATTTGAATTCACCATCGGGGATGAAAAGCACGTCGTCAGCGCCGGCGATACGCTTTATAAAAAACCGGAAATTATGCACGGCTGCGTCTGCCTGAAGCCGGGAACGCTGCTTGATACCTTTACCCCTATCCGCCAGGATTTTCTGCAACAGTAATCTCCCATCCTCAGGGCATGCCGCGCATGCCCACCATTTTCACAACGTTTATGCGATAAATAATTGTCATAAAGTATGTCTGACGCAATCATTAGGATCACAATTATCCCGCCTGTTCAGCCTCTCAGCGCCTGATTCTCATCCTTTCTTCTGACCTGATACTACGCAAAATGCGCGCTCCAGCACCTTTTTGAAACATCGTTTCGACTTTGATCACATTTCCGTGATGAACCGAATGACTCTGTAATAAATAGCAATAAAATAAAATTAAAACGGCGTTTTACAAAATCAGAACGCCGGGTAAGACAAAATCAAAAAACACATGCTTTCCAGGGATAAGAAAAGCAAAAGTTCTCACAAACTTCAGTTCGACAAGGAAGGATTTACCGCTGACATACCAGGAACGCATTAACGCTCCGGCGGCCAGTACCGCGGGACAGACAGTAAACCCGAATCCGTATTACAAACTCGTAAGCCAGGTAGGTATGTATGAATGAAAACAAAATGCTGGGATTGGCATGGATATCGCCCTACATCATAGGGTTGATAGTCTTTACCGCCTTTCCCTTTGTTTCATCTTTCTTCCTCAGTTTCACTGAGTACGATTTGATGAGCCCACCGGTGTTTAACGGCATCGAAAACTATCGCTACATGCTGACCGAAGATGGCCTCTTCTGGAAATCCATGGGCGTAACTTTCGCGTATGTCTTTTTAACCATTCCGTTAAAACTGGCTTTCGCACTGGGGATTGCTTTTGTCCTCAACTTTAAGCTGCGCGGCATCGGTTTTTTCCGTACCGCCTACTACATTCCCTCAATTCTCGGTAGCTCCGTAGCAATTGCCGTTCTGTGGCGTGCGCTGTTTGCTATCGACGGTCTGCTGAATAGCTTTATCGGCGTGCTCGGCTTCGACCCGGTCAACTGGCTCGGCGAGCCTTCTCTGGCGCTGATGTCCGTTACCCTGCTGCGCGTATGGCAGTTCGGTTCTGCGATGGTCATTTTCCTCGCGGCGCTGCAGAACGTTCCGCAATCACAATATGAAGCAGCGATGATTGATGGCGCTTCGAAATGGCAGATGTTTATGAAGGTGACGGTGCCGCTGATCACACCGGTTATTTTCTTCAACTTCATCATGCAGACCACCCAGGCTTTCCAGGAGTTCACCGGTCCATACGTCATTACCGGCGGCGGCCCAACCTACTCCACCTATTTGTTCTCGCTTTATATCTACGACACCGCATTTAAATACTTCGATATGGGTTACGGCGCGGCGCTGGCGTGGGTGCTGTTCCTGGTGGTCGCGGTGTTTGCCGCCATTGCGTTTAAGTCTTCAAAATATTGGGTGTTCTACTCCGCGGATAAGGGAGGCAAAAATGGCTGATATCCAACAAATCACCGAAGCAAGGGACATCGCCGAGCGTGAAGTCGCGCGGACGCTGCGTCGTGAAAAAATCAGTCGCACAGTACGCTACGTGATCCTGCTGATTGTCGGCCTGCTGATGCTCTATCCGCTGGTCTGGATGTTCTCGGCATCGTTCAAACCGAACCACGAGATCTTCACCACCCTGAGCCTGTGGCCTGCCCACGCGACCTGGGATGGCTTTATCAACGGCTGGAAAACCGGTACCGAGTACAACTTCGGCCACTACATGCTGAACACCTTCAAGTATGTGATCCCGAAAGTACTGCTGACCATTATCTCCTCCACCATCGTGGCGTACGGCTTCGCCCGCTTCGAGATCCCGTGGAAGAAGTTCTGGTTCGCCACCCTTATCACCACCATGCTCCTGCCGAGCACCGTACTGCTGATCCCGCAGTACCTGATGTTCCGTGAAATGGGCATGCTGAACAGCTATCTGCCGCTGTACCTGCCGCTGGCCTTCGCCACCCAAGGGTTCTTCGTCTTCATGCTGATTCAGTTCCTGCGCGGCGTCCCGCGTGACATGGAAGAGGCAGCGCAAATCGACGGCTGTAACTCCATTCAGGTGCTGTGGTACGTGGTGGTACCGATTCTGAAACCGGCGATTATCTCGGTGGCGCTGTTCCAGTTCATGTGGTCCATGAACGACTTTATCGGTCCGCTGATTTACGTCTACAGCGTGGATAAATACCCCATCGCGCTGGCGCTGAAAATGTCCATCGACGTCACCGAAGGCGCTCCATGGAACGAAATTCTGGCAATGGCGAGCATCTCCATTCTGCCGTCCATCATCGTGTTCTTCCTGGCACAACGCTACTTCGTACAGGGCGTTACCAGCAGCGGAATTAAAGGTTAAGAGGGAAATATCATGGCTGAAGTTATTTTCAACAAACTGGAAAAGGTCTACTCCAACGGCTTCAAGGCGGTACATGGTATCGATCTGAAAATCGCGGACGGCGAGTTTATGGTCATCGTTGGACCATCGGGCTGCGCCAAATCCACTACTCTGCGCATGCTGGCCGGTCTGGAAACGATCAGCGGCGGTGAAGTACGCATCGGGGAGAAAATCGTGAATAACCTCGCGCCAAAAGCGCGCGGTATCGCGATGGTGTTCCAGAACTACGCGCTCTATCCGCATATGACGGTGCGCGAAAACCTCGCCTTTGGTCTGAAGTTGAGCAAGCTGCCAAAAGATCAGATTGAAGCCCAGGTGAACGAAGCGGCGAAAATCCTTGAGCTGGAAGAGCTGCTGGACCGTCTGCCGCGTCAGCTCTCCGGCGGCCAGGCACAGCGCGTGGCGGTTGGCCGTGCGATTGTGAAGAAGCCGGACGTGTTCCTGTTCGATGAGCCGCTGTCTAACCTTGACGCCAAGCTGCGCGCCTCAATGCGTATCCGTATTTCCGACCTGCACAAGCAGTTGAAGAAATCCGGCAAACCGGCGACCACCGTTTACGTTACCCACGATCAGACCGAAGCGATGACCATGGGCGACCGCATTTGCGTGATGAAGCTGGGCCATATCATGCAGGTGGATACCCCGGACAACCTCTATCACAAGCCGAAAAATATGTTTGTAGCCGGATTTATCGGCGCGCCGGAGATGAATATTCGTCCCAGCCAGCTGGTTGAACAAGCGGGCCGCCTGCATCTGACCGTTGGCGATGGCCTGCTGCCGCTAAACGACAGACTGCAAAGCAAGGTCGATACCCATAAGAACCAGCAGGTGTTCTTTGGCGTACGCCCGGAGTTTGTCTCTATCTCTGATGAACCATTTGTTGAAGGCTCCTGCCCTGGCGAGATGGTGCGCGTAGAAAACATGGGTCATGAATTCTTCGTCTACCTGAAGGTGGCCGATTATGAACTGACCGCCCGCGTGCCTTCAGATGAAGCGAAGCCAATGATTGAGAAAGGACTTCATCGTACGGTGCATTTCAAATTCGATCTCAACAAGTGTCATATCTTTGACGCCAAAACTGAACAGAACATCTCTCTGTGAACCCTGGAGTATTAAAATGAAAAAAGTGCTTTTAAGCGCCGCAATCTCCGCAACTTTGGCCCTTACCGCGTTACCTTCCATGGCGAAGGACGTTGACCTGCGTATGTCATGGTGGGGCGGCAACGGCCGCCACCAGGTGACCCTCAAGGCGCTGGAAGAGTTTCATAAACAAAACCCTGATATTAACGTTAAAGCGGAATATACCGGCTGGGACGGCCACCTTTCGCGTCTGACCACGCAAATCGCCGGCGGTACCGAGCCGGACGTGATGCAAACCAACTGGAACTGGCTGCCGATCTTCTCGAAAAACGGCGAAGGCTTCTACGATCTCAACAAAATGAAGGACGTGATCGACCTGAGCCAGTTTGATGCCAAAGAGCTGCAAACCACCACGGTGGACGGCAAGCTTAACGGTATTCCGATTTCGGTCACCGCGCGCGTGTTCTACTTCAACGACGAGACGTGGAAAAAAGCCGGCGTTGAGTACCCGAAAACCTGGGACGAACTGCTGGCGGCGGGTAAAACCTTCGAGAGCAAGCTGGGTAAACAATACTACCCGGTGGTGCTGGAACATCAGGACACTCTGGCCCTGCTGAATTCATATATGATTCAGAAGTACAACCAGCCGGCTATCGACGAAAAAACGAAGAAGTTTTCTTACAGCAAAGAGCAGTGGGTCGAATTCTTCGAGATGTATAAAAAGCTGGTCGACAGCCACGTAATGCCGGACACCAAATACTATGCATCATTTGGTAAGAGCAACATGTACGAAATGAAGCCGTGGATCCAGGGTGAATGGGGCGGCACCTACATGTGGAACTCCACCATTAACAAATACTCCGACAACCTGAAGCCGCCGGCTAAGCTGGAGCTGGGCAGCTATCCAATGCTGCCGGGCGCTACCGACGCGGGTCTGTTCTTTAAACCTGCGCAGATGCTCTCCATTGGTAAATCGACTAAAAACCCGGAAGCGGCGGCGAAGGTCATCAACTTCCTGCTGAACAGCAAAGAAGGGGTTGAGACGCTGGGCCTGGAGCGCGGCGTGCCGTTGAGCAAAGTGGCGGTGCAATACCTGACCGAAAACGGCGCGATCAAAGAAGACGATCCGGCAGTATCCGGCCTGCGTCTGGCACAGTCCCTGCCGGCCAAGCTCTCCGTATCGCCATACTTCGATGACCCGCAGATCGTCGCTCAGTTCGGTACCTCTCTGCAGTACATCGACTACGGGCAGAAAACCGTGGAAGAGACGGCAGTTGACTTCCAGCGTCAGTCTGACCGCATCCTGCGCCGCGCGATGCGCTAATTGCTTGTTATCGGTACTTACCCCGCAGCTCCGGCTGCGGGGTATTTTTTTAGCAAGGAGTCAAGAATGAAAGGCAAAATCATCCCGCTGAAGTTTCTGCATACGCAGGACAGCGAAACCGGTCACCAGGTGATCCGGATGACGCCACCGCATGTTATCTGCCATCGCAACTATTTCTATCAAAAATGCTTTACCCGGGATGGCAGCAAGCTTATTTTCGGCGGCGCGTTTGAAGGCCACTGGAACTACTATTTTCTCGATATCGCCGCCCAGCAGGCTATCCAACTCACCGACGGGCCGGGCGATAATACCTTTGGCGGTTTCCTTTCCGCCGACGATCGGGCGCTGTGGTATGTGAAAAACAACCAGCAGCTGCGCCGTGTGGATCTGGCCTCGCTGGAGGAGCAGGTCGTATATCAGGTGGATGATGAATGGGTGGCCTACGGGACCTGGGTCGCCAACAGCGATGACAGCCAGCTGGTGGGCATCGAAATCAAAAAAAGCGACTGGCAGCCGCTGACCGACTGGGGCAAGTTCCGCGCATTCTACTTCACCGAGCCGGAGTGCCGGCTGATTAATATCGACCTGCACAGCGGCGAACGGCGCGTGGTATTGCAGGAAAAACGCTGGCTCGGCCACCCGATTTACCGCCCGTTTGATGACAGCACCATCGCCTTCTGCCATGAAGGCCCGCGCGATGCTATCGATGCCAGAATGTGGCTTATCAACGCAGACGGCAGCAATATGCGCAAGGTTCGCCAGCACCAGCCGGGAGAAAGCTTTACGCACGAGTTCTGGGTACCGGATGGCTCCGCGCTTTACTACGTCGCACATCAGGAAAACGATCCGCATCGTTATCTGTACTCTGCCGACCCGGCAACGCTGGAAAATCGCCAGCTGATGGCGATTCCTCCCTGTTCACATTTGATGAGCAATCACGACGGTTCCCTGGTCGTCGGCGACGGCGCGCCGCATAATACCGGCGATATTAGCCTGAACGATCCGTTTATTTGGCTGTTTGATATTGCCGCCGGCAGGCAGACCGCGGTGTGCCGCCATGACTCGACGTGGAAAGTGATTGAAGGCGAGCGCCAGGCGACGCATCCTCATCCCTCTTTTTCACCGGATAACCGCTGGGTGCTGTTTACCTCCGATAAAGAGGGTATGCCGGCGCTGTATCTGGCGGAAGTGTAGTGATTCGGCAACGTCCCGGCTCGCGCGATGCTTAGCCGGGCTACCGCCCTCTGCGGGCCGGTAGATCCGGTAGCCCGGGTAAGGCGTTTACGCCGCAACCCGGGAGGACCGTCAGAAGAAATATTTAAATCTTACCCGCGCGCCGTAGCGTTCATCGGTATTGCCGCTTTTCGCCGCCGATGAATCCAGCCACGACGCATAGGCGCCGAGATAAATATTAAAGTTCGGCATATCCATAATATTCGGCAGCTGCCATGAAGTATGAATAGTGTGGATGTCATAGCGTCCCGGCGCCAGAATCGCGCAGTCGCCATCGCACTCCGCGCTCACGCCGGACATATTAAACTGGTCGATTTTATTATGCGCATAGATGTAGCCGAGCTCCACACGGCGCCATAACGCATTGATACCGGCGCTGAAATCCTTTTCGTCCGCCGCATCCAGATACGCGGTACTCAGATTCACCACCGCCCCGTTTTCGGCATCGGTTTTCAGCGTATTCCAGCTCATTGTCATCCCGTAGCCGGTACGGCTGGACTGATCGACCCAGCGGCCGTTCTGATTCTGGTAACCGTAAGCATTGTTAACGAGGTTGCTCTCCATTGCCGCCGCTACTGACCAGGCGCCAGACTGCCAGGCCGCGACCGGACGCACGTACACCACATTTTTACGGTTATCCAGCGCGTTACCGTGATAGTTGTGGTCCACAAACAGCGAGCTGCCGTCCTCCACCAGCGTGTTGACTTCGAAATACCAGTTATCGATATTTTTACTCAGCAGGAAGTTGCCGCCGCTGCTGCTGCGCCCGCGTCCCTCTTTCATCATGTAAATATAGCCGTAGCCGTCGCTATACAGATCGTTGGCGGTGTTGCCGGAATATTCAATAAAGGTATCCTGATTAAGCGGAAACATATCATAAGCTTCGAAGCGGCCGATTTTAATTTTCCAGTCATCCTGCTGGCCGAAGAAAAATGCGGCATCATCAAGATTCATTTTGCCATTTATATCCGCCAGCGGCTGCACGCTGAATCCAGCATATTTACCGTCAGCCCCTTTACGCAATCCATCAACGCCCAGAAGAATACGTCCGTTAATATCCCAACGCTCTTTATCACCCGGCGCCCAGTTTTTATTGGCGCTGGTTTTCACCGACGTCAGGCTGCCGGTACGGCTGGCACCGTCCATATTAAACTCAACGTCGCCATAGAATTTTAATTCACCATAATCATTAAGCTGTAAAGCGGGTTTAGCCGGTGCGGCAGTCACCACGGCTGCTGGCGTCTCCTGACCTTTAAGCGCGCGGATTTCCGCCTCCGCGCTGGCCGCCCGCTGCTCGGTCGCCTTTAGCCGTTGCTCCATTTGCGCCAGCCGTTCCTCAAGAGATAACGGCGCCTGCGCATTAGCCAGAGGGGTAAATAAAGACGTCAGAACACACCCGATCCAGATTTTATTCATCGGTAAACCCTTTTATTAAATTAAGTTTTTATTTATAGGTAAAACACGACAATAATAACCCGCCCACCGTCGAAGACGGGTTATTAACAACTATACCCGTCATACTTCAAGTTGCAGGTGCGTTGGCTTTCCTGCAACTCGAATTATTTAGGGTATATTCAATAACGATTATTCCAGCTGCCAGGCTCCCGCTTCCGTTAAATATGCCGAACCGCTCCAGGCAAATAGAGCTAATTCACGTTTGTCGGCATCCGGATATATACGGCTACTCAGACAGGCCTCGCCATCATTAACAAACACTTCGACGGAAGAGCTATCGAAAAATACCCTCAGCTTCAGATCGGCCCCCTCGGTCAACGGGACGCTGCGGGTGCCGCACAGGCCATACTGCGGATAATGACGCTCCAGCACCAGGCGCTGCATTTGCGCATCCACGTAAACGCGCAGACCATCGCCGAAGCTCAGGCCGTACTGCTCGGCGCTGCTATTTGCGCAATCCCAGTGGAGGATCGCTTCCATCGCCTCACAGTTTTCTACCATGGTGGTTTGCTGATTTTTCAGGGTCGTTACCGGCCACGGGAACCAGGCGCCGCGCATGCTCTCGACCTCCTTCGCCGGACGCATCTGCAGCCGATTATCCGCGCTCAGGCTCAGCTCGCGCGGCAGCGAAAGCATGCCCGCCCAGCCGTCCTGCTGCTCCGGCTGCGGGGATTCCCACATATCCAGCCAGCCGATGACGATGCGGCGGCCGTCGGGAGTAAGGAAGCTCTGCGGCGCATAGAAATCGTGCCCGCGATCCATTTCCACAAACGCCCCCTCGCGCACAAACGCCTGCCCCGGCCGCCAGTCGCCGAGCAGATAGCCGCTCTGGAACAGGTTACGGTTCTGATAGCCTTTTGCCTCCAGTCCCTGCGGAGAGAACATCAGAACGTGCTTACCGTTGAGAACGAAGAAATCCGGGCACTCCCACATGTAGCCCATCTCTTTTTCCGCCTCATCCAGCACACCGGCGTCCTGCCACTGGCGTAGATCGGTTGAACGATACAGCCGCACCTGGCCGGTATCGCCATCGCGAGCGCCGACGATCATGTACCAGCTGTCTCCTGCGCGCCAAACTTTCGGGTCGCGGAAATGATGCATACCCGGCGGAGTGTCAACCACTATTCCCTGGCGCTCGAAGCGAATACCGTCGAGGCTGGTCGCCAGACACTGCACCTGATAAAGGTTACCTTCGTCGTTAGGATCGCCGTGGAATTTATGTCCGGTATAAATCAGCGCCAGCGTATCGCCATCGACCACCGCCGAGCCGGAGAAGCAGCCGTCTTTATCCTCCGGTCCTTCCGGGGCCAGCGCCACCGGCAGATGCTCCCAGTGCAGCAGATCCTTGCTGCGCGCGTGGCCCCAGTGCATTGGTCCCCACTGGGTGGAGTATGGATGATGTTGATAAAACGCGTGGTACCAGCCGTCGAACCATACCAGGCCATTAGGATCGTTAATCCAGCCCGCGCGGGCGGCCAGGTGATAGCGCGGATACCAGCGCAGGTTCAGTTTTTCATGTTTAGCCTGCAGCTCTTGCTCAGCTCTGGAAATTGAATAGGTCATATTCATTACTCTTTCGATTCAGATAGCGGAAGTTTGCGGCACCAGCGGGTCCGAAGAGGATTTTGTGGAACGCAACAAGAAGATGGAAATAAAAGTGGTGCAGAACACCAGCAGTCCCATGATCAAATAGGACTGGGCGAAGCCGTATTTCTCATAGCTATAGCCCGCCAGCGGCGACAGTACGGTAGCGATAACCGAGCTGGTGCAGGCAAAGCCCACCAGGTACAGGGTGGATGAAAGACGCTTGTCGAAGTTCAGGCTGTTGTATTTAAAAATGGAAACCAACAGCACCGGCAGTTCGACCGCGTGCAGAAGCTTAGTGATGGAGATAAGCAGCGGCCCTTCCACCAGCCCGGATGCCACCATACGCATCGCCATCACCATTCCGGCGAAGATGAGACCGTTTTTCGCGCCGATGCGGTTAACCAGCCACGGCGCGCAGAACATACCGGCGGCCTCCAGGAACACCTGGAACGAGTTCAGGTAGCCGTACATCTCGTTGCCTTCCTGTAAGGTCGGGAACTGGGAAGAGAAGTAGACCGGAAACTGCTGGTCGTAAACGCCGTAGATGCAGGTGCCGATGACGAAGAAGACCAGCGCCCAAAATCGCGGCAGGGTCAGCAGGCGCAGGGCATCCTCCAGCGTGACTTTACCGCCCGATACCGCTTCCTGCATGGCATGCGGCGCGGAAGAGACCCGCAGTCGCGCCAGTAGCATAAAAAAGACCAATCCGGAGCAGCTGGCCACCGCGAAGTTTAAGTGCGGGTTAATGTTGAACAGCAAACCGGCGAAGAAGGTGGCCACCGCCCAGCCCAGCGATCCCCACATCCGCGCCTTGCCGAATTCAAACTGGCTCTGGCGCGCGACGCGCTCGGTGTAGGATTCCAGAACCCCGATACCGCCGTTGAAGGTCAGCCCGATATATATGCCGCCAAAAATACTGCCGAGCAGCACGTTAACTTTCAGCAGATAGCCAAACAGCATGTAGGCCGGCCCGGAGAGGATCAGCAGTACGGTGATGTACCAGAGCAGATTTTTACGCAGCCCCAGTTTGTCCTGGATAAAGCCATAGCAAACCTGGGCAAACAGCGCGGAGACGGAGAGCACCGCGTAAATAATGCCGGTGTCCCCCGCTTTCAAACCTACTTCCTGGTGCAGCCAGATAGAGAGCAGCGAACCGGAAGAGGACCAGGTTACGAAAAAGAAAAACAGTAACGCACTGAGTAACGGATAGCTGTGAGAGTGATGCGCTTTCATCATGACATTCTCATGTAGGAGTAATGCTCATATGGTAACGTTAACAAAAAACAGATCTCATGTCGTTTTACCGCGATTCATGATGTTAATCACAAAAGTTAACGTTAACATTATAAGAGTGCGATCGCGATCAAATATTCCTCGCCAGCGCAGACGGTACGTGTACGATAGAATATCGTATGATCCTTTTACATCAGTAAGTTAGTAAAACCCCGCAGCCGACGGCTAGGGTGGAGCACTCAATATGGCATCCCTGAAAGATGTGGCAAAGCTGGCGAATGTATCGCTGATGACGGTTTCCCGGGCGTTGAATAGCCCGGAAAGGCTGAAGCCGGAGACCCTGGCTCGCGTCCAGGCCGCTATCGAACAGACCAATTACGTCCCCGATCTGTCGGCGAAAAAAATCCGCGGCGCTCACGCCACGCCAAATACCATTGGAGTGCTGGCGCTGGATACCGTCACCACGCCCTTCTCGGTGGAGATTACGCTCTCCATTGAAGAAACCGCGCGGGCGCACGGCTGGAACAGCTTCGTGGTGAACATGTTCTCTGACGATAGCCCGGAAACCATTGTCGACCTGCTGCTCTCCCACCGTCCTGACGGAATTATCTACACCACCATGGGTTTGCGACAGGTGCCGCTCCCGGCCAAGCTGTTAACCCTTCCCTGCGTACTGGCTAACTGTGAAAGCCTGCACGATCCGGTGGCCAGCTATATCCCTGATGACGAGCAGGGCCAGTATACGGCGGTACAGGCGCTGCTGGCCGCGGGCTACCGTCGCCCACTGTGCCTGCATCTCCCGGCCAATCATCTGGCCACCGTCCGCCGCCGTCAGGGGCTGGAGCGCGCCTGCCGCGAAGCGGGTATTAACCCGGATACCCTCGAGCACTGCTATATGGCGTACGGCGACGAACACTATCGCGATATTCCCGCTATGGTGCTGACGCATATCAAGCAGCAAACGCCGCGGTTCGACTCGGTGATTTGCGGCAACGACCGCATCGCGTTTATGGTTTATCAGACGCTGCTGGCGCACGGGTTGCGCATCCCGCAGGATGTGGCGGTCGTGGGCTATGACAATATGGTGGGGATTGGCGATCTGTTTTTACCACCGCTTTCAACGGTACAGCTGCCGCACTATGAAATCGGGCGCCTGAGCGCCCTGCATATTATTAACGGCGACAGCCATCGGGATACGGTACGGGTCACCAGCCCGTGGCTGCCGCGCGAGTCGTTATAATTAATTGCCGATATTGCGCAGCTTCTCGCCGGACATCAGCTTACGTTCAATATGCTCCAGAGTGACGTTTTTGGTTTCCGGGATCAGCCAGAAAGTCACGCCGATAAAGGCGACGTTCAGCGCGGTGTAGAGCCAGAAGGTTCCCGCCGCACCGATAGCGTCCAGCAGCGTCAGGAAGGTCGCGCCGATTATCATGTTCGACACCCAGTTGGTGGTAGTTGAGCAGGTAATCCCAAAGTCGCGACACTTCAGCGGCTGAATTTCCGAACACAGGATCCACACCACCGGCGCGGCGCTCATCGCATAGCCGGCGATACACATCATGGTCATCCCCACAGACAGCCAGGAGAGGCCGCTGGAAGCGGTGCCGTTATCAAACTGCATCAAACAGTAGCCAAGCACCAGCGTGCCGAGAGCCATAACGCTAAAGCCGATTTTCAGCGCCGGTTTACGTCCGGCCTTGTCGACGGTAAAGACGGCGATAAAGGTGGCGAACATAAAGGTCAGGCCAACCACCAGGGTCGCCACCATTTGCTGCTCGGTGGTGGTGAAACCAGCCATTTTGAAGATGCGCGGCGCGTAGTACATGATGATGTTCATACCGGTAAACTGCTGCATCGCCTGCAGCAGCATGCCAAGAAATACCGCCCTACGCACGTTGCGGTTGACCTTAAATAGCGCCCAGCCGCCCTGCTTCAGCTTCAGGCTTTCGCGGATCTCATTGAGTTCATCGCGGGCTTTTTCTGAGGTATCGCGCAGCATCCGCAGCACCTCTTCCGCTTCGACGTGACGCCCTTTTTCCGCCAGCCAGCGCGGACTGTTTGGCAGGAAGACCACCAGCACAATCAGCACCACCGCCGGTAAGGCCAGCACGCCCAACATCGCCCGCCAGTTGCCGCTGTAGCTAAACGCGGTATCGGAGAGGAACGCCATCACGATCCCCAGCGTTACCATCAGCTGATACATGCTGATCATCTTGCCGCGCACGTTTTCGCTTGCCATTTCCGACAGATACAAAGGCGCGGTATACGAGGCGATGCCTACGGCGACCCCGAGAACGATCCTTGCCACCAGCAGTATTTCGACGCTGGTAGCAAAAGCGGAGCCCACGGAACCGACGACAAACAGCACTGCGCCAACCATCAGGCTATATTTGCGTCCGAGACGGAAAGAGAGCCAGCCGTTGAATAACGCGCCAATAGCCGCCCCCAGCATCATGCTGCTCACCACCCACTCCTGCAGGCGACTGGATAACACAAAATGATCGGTAATGAAGGGCAGCGCCCCGGCAATCACCCCAATATCGAGACCAAACAGCAATCCCGCCACCGCTGCGGCAACCGAGACAAACTGATTCATGCGCCGGGTATCGCGCTGCGTACGCGGCATGGTTGTAGAGTCGTTACTTATAGAAGTCATTTTTTTCCTGCCAGACGGAGTAAGACGTACGATGAAAGTACGGGATCGGCGGCGGTAAGTGTCAGGCAGGACAGGCCAAAGATATGGACTAAGTTGCTACAGGCAATGGTTTTGTGATGGACATTCAACTTTGCAAAGAACACAAAACAATCAAAAACATGGCAGAACTTATTATTCTGCTTAGCTACTTATCTAAAAAACAAATAAACCATATGGACTATTCGAATTTTATCATATGGACGATTAATCTCATGAGAGCAAAAACCCTGCCGCAGCAGGGTTCTCTTTTGCGCTGAAAACGCGGCCAACATTAGCGCGCCAGCCAGCCGCCATCTACCGCTACGGTGTAGCCGTTGATATAGTCGGAAGCGCTGGAAGCCAGGAATACCACCGGCCCCATCAGGTCGCTCGGCAGCCCCCAGCGTCCTGCCGGAATACGGTCGAGGATCTCGCTGCTGCGCTGTTCGTCGGCGCGCAGCTGCTGGGTGTTGTTAGTCGCCATATAGCCTGGCGCCAGCGCGTTTACGTTGATACCGTGCTTCGCCCACTCGTTCGCCAGCAGACGAGTCACGCCCATTACCGCGCTCTTTGACGCGGTGTAAGACGGTACGCGGATCCCGCCCTGGAAAGAGAGCATCGAGGCGATATTAATAATCTTGCCGCCGTTGCCCTGGGCAATAAAGTGCTTCGCCGCCGCCTGAGACATAAAGAACACGCTCTTAATGTTCAGGTTCATCACGTCGTCCCAGTTTTTCTCGCTGAAATCAATCGCGTCTTCACGACGAATCAGACCTGCGTTATTCACCAGAATGTCGATATGGCCGAATTCAGCTACCGCGCGCTCCAGCAGCTGCGGAATGCCGTCAATCTGGCGCAGATCGGCGGTCAGGCTGAGAAAACGACGGCCCAGCGCCGTTACGCGCTCAATAGTTTCCGTCGGTTCAACAATGTTGATACCCACGATGTCGCAGCCGGCTTCCGCCAGTCCGACGGCCATACCCTGACCCAAACCGGTATCACAGCCGCTCACTACGGCTACTTTGCCCTGCAGGGAGAATGCGTCGAGAATCATATTTGGTTCCTTAATCTTTCAGAGCCTGTGTCGGCACAGGCAAGGTTCTGATAATCCAGCCTGCTGCTTACGCAGACCCTTATGGTTTGAAGAACTGCCGGGGATTTACCCTTCGAAAAATAAAACAGAGTTTCGTTTTACAGTGTTCACATCTTATCCCTGGCTAAAGCCATTTTCAATTATTATCAAAACATCGTTTCAGTTTAATTAAGAGTAAATGCGAAAAATGCAAAACAGATCACGAAGCCTGACCGGATAAACCATGAAAAATCCATTTAATACATTAGAATACAAATAGTTAAACAAACTTCATAAAAAGGACATGGATCGATAAAAAGTGGCAATAAAACGAGGATTGCCCGGGGCTTCGCAAAACTGGCCGCCAAAAAATGCGATCCACCGCAAGAAGCTGTCGCGAATTGCGTCCGCCATCACAAATAATGAAACGATGTTTTGATAAATTAACACCCATCCTTTAAATCTAATTCCACTGGCCGGTCAACGCAGGCGGGCAATATCTCAGGAAGGAAAAGGAGTACATCATGGCTAAAGGCATGCGGGTAAAACTGAATTATGAAGTCAGCCGCGATCCGGACACCGGCGCGGAGATCACCCGCTTAACCCCACCGGAAGTGACGTGTCATCGTAACTATTTCTATCAGAAATGTTTTTTCAATGATGGCAGCCATTTGCTGTTTGCCGGCGAGTTTGACGGTAACTGGAACTACTATCTGCTGGATTTGGCCAAAGCCGAGGCGGTACAGCTAACGGAAGGGCCTGGTGATAATACTTTTGGTGGTTTCCTTTCCCCGGATGATAAATCCCTCTATTACGTGAAGAATGACCGCACGCTGCTGGAGGTCAACCTCACGACTCTGCAAGAGCGCGAAGTTTATCGCGTTGCCGATGACTGGGTTGGCTACGGTACCTGGGTTGCCAATAGCGATTGCACCAGGCTGGTCGGGATCGAGATTGCTAAAAGTGACTGGACGCCGCTCAACGACTGGCAGATTTTCCACGATTTCTTCCATAAAGGGCCCCACTGCCGCCTGCTGCGCGTCGACCTGCAAACCGGCGAAAGCAACGTGATCCACGAAGAGAATAAATGGCTGGGCCACCCGATCTATCGTCCTTTCGATGACCATACTGTCGCCTTCTGCCATGAAGGCCCGCACGATCTGGTCGATGCGCGGATGTGGATGGTGAATGAGGACGGCAGCAACGTGCGTAAAGTCAAAGCGCATGCCGAAGGCGAAAGCTGCACCCACGAGTTTTGGGTACCGAACGGTTCAGCGCTGGTATACGTCTCTTATCTGAAGGGCCAGCAGGGACGGACTATTTATAGCTTCGACCCGGATACCGGCGTTAATAAAGCGGTCATGCAGATGCCGGCCTGTTCGCATCTGATGAGCAATTTTGACGGCACGATGCTGGTAGGTGATGGTTCAGGTACTCCGGTAGACGTAAAAGACACCAGCGGCTACACCATTGATAACGACCCGTATCTGTACGCTTTTGACGTCGCTCAGCAGGCTTATTTCCGCGTCGCACGCCACGATACATCATGGGCAACGGTGTCCAATAGTCGCCAGGTTACCCATCCGCACCCGTCCTTTACGCCGGACGATAGCGCCATTTTGTTCAGCTCCGATAAAGACGGCAAACCTGCCGTTTATATCGCAAAGCTGCCGCCGCAGCCTGAGATGCTGAAAGCATAGTCTTAGCCACTGTTTGAGTTAGTGTTTCTGTAACTGGCCTTGCCCTCCTTTTGGAGGGCTTTTTTATGCCCGGCGTCTTCCCCGGATTGCGCTGCGCTTATCCGGGCTACATGACTGACCCTGCCCTCCTTTTGGAGGGCTTTTTATGCCCGGCGTTTTCCCCGGATCGCGGTACCTGTCCCGGAGGCGGCGCAATGCGCTTGTCCGGGCTACATGACGTGCATATGGGGTAGCCCGGACAGGTGCGCAGCACCGCCTCCGGGAAGAGGGGTTAATACAAACAGAAAACCCCGGCTAACTGCTCCGGGGAAAACGATGAGGGCGTTTTTTATTTTAGAATGAGTAGGCGACGCCCACGCGGAAACGGGTCTGGCGATCGCTGCGATCGTTGACGCCGACGTTACCAAGCTCGCCGTACGGCGCCCAGTTTTTATCCAGCTTATAGGCAACTTTGAGGTTGTACTCCTGAGAGTACGGTTTGTTGTCGTTGCGCTTAACCCCTTCGGTACTGCGCGCATAAACATAGTTCAGCTCAGCGCGCCAGTCACCAAATACGTAGCCAGCCCACGCATCGCCGCGGTTAACTTTATCATCATCTTTCCCCGCGTTCGCCGGATAGCGGGTGTAGTCATAACGATAGCGGGCCGCAACGTAGAAACCATTATCGAAGCTGTACTGCGCGCGTAGATTCGGTTTATAAATCGTACGGCTATCGTTACTTTCAATCGTGAATGCCGGCGTCAGGGAGAAGTTCTTATCCGCCTTCCACTGCCAGCTAATGCTCTCTTCATGGCCATTACCGATGAAATCTGAATAAGGCTGGCTGGTATTCTCGCCGCCAGACTTCCACTTCGCCTCAACGGAGAAGCCAAAGCCGTTAGCGAAACGATGGGAGACGGAAACGCGGTCCGCGTTAGTCTTATCCGATTTCCCACCATCAATGAATTCGTGACGTAAATCTACCGTGACAGCTGAAGCCGCGAAAGACATACCACAGAGTGCAGCAAGGGCCAGAGATCTTGCAAACATAAAATACCCCTTATAATTAAAATATCGTTTCGTTTTTATGAAACTGTATTTTATTTTTTAGGCAATAATGTTTTAGTGATCGAGATCGTAATTATTTGTTTCAAAAAAGGTGGTACAGAAAGACGTGACAAAGCTCAACAAAATAGCGCGTCAGAGGGGATTTTGTGGCAGAAAAAAAGCCTGGCGATGAATACAAAAAAAGCCTCCACAGTGGAGGCTTCCTGAACTCACATCAGAAATAGATTATTAACGTTCAACCGCCAGCGCCACGCCCTGACCGCCGCCGATACACAACGTGGCCAGCCCTTTGCGAGCATCACGCTTGATCATCTCATGTACCAGGGAAACCAGAATACGGCAGCCGGAAGCGCCGATCGGGTGGCCCAACGCAATCGCGCCGCCGTTGACGTTCACCCGCCGTTCGTCCCATTCCAGTACTCTACCCACCGAAATGGCCTGAGCGGCAAAGGCTTCATTGGCTTCAATCAGATCGACTTCATCCAGCTTCCAGCCCGCACGCTCAAGGCAGCGCCGGGTGGCATGTACCGGAGCAATTCCCATCAGCGCCGGATCGACGCCCACGCTGGCAAAAGCACGGATCCGCGCCAGTATCGGTAGTCCCAGCTCTCCGGCTTTGGCTTCGCTCATCATCATCACCGCCGCCGCGCCATCGTTAATACTGGAGGCATTGCCTGCGGTGACCGAGCCCTGCAGATCAAAAGTCGGCAGCAGGCTGGCCAGCGCTTCAGCGCTGGCATCAACTCGCGGCTGTTCATCGGTATCCACCAGGCGAGGAGCGCCGTTAAGCTCACTGGTCACCGGAACAATTTCATCGCGAAAACGACCGGAATCAATCGCCCGCCGCGCTTTATGCTGCGAGCTGAGCGCCCAGGCGTCCTGCAGTTCACGGCTAATACCGTACTCACGCGCCAGGTTCTCCGCCGTCACGCCCATATGGTAGTCGTTAAACGCATCCCACAGGCCGTCGTGGACCAGACTGTCGATAAGCTGGCTATTGCCCAACTGCGCGCCGGTCCGGCTATCGGTAAGCACATGCGGGGCACGACTCATATTCTCCTGCCCCCCGGCAATCACCACGTCGGCTTCGCCGCACTGAATCGCCTGAGTCGCCAGGTGCAGCGCCTTCAGACCGGAACCACACACGTCGTTGATGGTAATGGCAGAGACAGTATTGGGCAGGCCGCCGCGGATCGCCGACTGACGGGCCGGATTCTGTCCGGTCCCGGCGGTCAGAACCTGGCCGAGGATCACCTCATCAATACTTTGGGGATCGACGCCGCTGCGCTCCACTAACGCCTTCACGACCACGCTGCCCAGCTCCACCGCCGAATGACGCGACAATGTGCCCTGAAAACAGCCGATTGGCGTTCGCAACGCGCCGACAATTACGACATCTTTCATGCTCTACCTCTGCTCCGCCTCTGCGCAAAGAAACAGCATCATAGTAGTTAATTGTTATCAAAAAATTTCGCAATTGTTTAAAAAAAGTGAGGAGAATCACAAAGATTGTGGGCGATTTTAGTACCTGCGGCTGGCGCCCCTACCAGAGCAATTAAATCTTACCCGGGAAGGCCTACCTTATTCACGTCCATGCTTCTGCAGATGCTGGCGCAGCCAGCTTCCCGCTTCCCCCGGCGGCGCTTTTTTATTCCACAGCAAATCGGTAGAAATCACCCGCGGCCAACCGGCTATTTCCAGGGCTACCAGGCTACCGCTGCCGGCAAACTCCTGCACCAGCGCGCTGGGCAAAATACACCACCCCAGCCCCTGGGCCGCCATGCTGAACAGCAGCAGATAGTTAGGCGCCGACCATACCAGGCCGCGCGACGGTTCCGCCGTATTTTCCAGATAGGTGCTCAGACGCAGTTCGCGCCATGAGAGCAGCTCATCCCAGGTAGCTCGACCCTGTGCCGCCAGCGGATGCTGCGGAGCAACGTAGATGGCCATTTCGGTTTGCATCGGTAATCGAATACTGCCGATTTCCGTTGGGTAGCTCTCCCTGGCCTCGATCAGTCCTACCTGCGCCCGCTCCTTCTGCAGCAGGTCGATAACGTCATCATCTTCACCGATCAGGCACTCAAATTCGGTATGCGGAAAACGACGGTCAAACTGCGCCAGCAGATCCTCAAGCACATCCGGATGCAGCGTATCGGAAAGCACAAAAGTCAGACGCGCTTCCGTATTGCCGGAAAGCGAAATAGCCAGTTCATCGAGCCTGTCGCTGGCCGCCCGAATCGCTTTCACATAGCTCAGCACCTGTTCCCCCTGCGGGGTAAGCGTTGGCTGTCTGGAGGTACGATCGAACAGCGTCACGCCAAGATCGGCTTCCAGGTTGGCGATCGCGGTGCTGATAGTGGACTGGCTTTTGCGCAGCCGCCGCGCCGCGCCTGAAAAAGAACCGCAGGAAACACTTTCGACAAACGCAGTTAAAGCTTCGGGAGAGTAGCGCATGAACTATCTACTTTATCGATGGATACTATCTTTTTTTTATCATATTTATCCATAAAATGCCGGATAATTTCTGAAAAAGGCCGGAGGCAACAAGCCATGCAACAATTAAACGCTCAGCGCAAAACGCTGACCGAACGAATTATCCACGCTATCAGCTTTGAAGGTCTGGCAACGCTGATCCTCGCCCCTACCGCCGCATGGCTAATGCAGCGTTCGGTCGTTGAGATGGGTGGACTCAGCGTCCTGCTCGCCACGCTGGCGATGGTGTGGAACATTATTTATAACGCTATCTTTGACCGTCTGTGGCCGGTATCGCGGGTCATCCGCAACCTGCGGGTCCGCGCGCTGCATGCAATCGGCTTTGAGTCGGGGTTTATCATTATTGGCGTCACCATGGTCGCGCTGGTGCTGGGCGTCTCGTTGATACAGGCGTTTATGCTGGAAATCGGCTTTATGCTGTTCTTCCTGCCTTACACCATGGCGTTTAACTGGGTGTGGGATACGCTGCGCGAGCGGGTAATGAAAGTTCGCCAGCAGCGAATCTCCGCCCGTCAGTAATCTTGCGCGGAAAGCCCGGAGCATAACGGGCGATCCGCCGTTTCATTTATCAGCCAGAAACTATCGCCGCAGCCAATTCATAAATGTGATAAATTGCACTCCTTTTTGTTCGTTTTCTGGTTAATAAAGTCGCATAATGTCTAAAATTTGGTCTAAAGAAGAAACTCTATGGAGTTTTGCCTTATATGGCACTGCTGTCGGCGCTGGCACGTTATTCTTGCCGATCCAACTGGGATCCGCTGGCGCTGTTGTTCTCTTCATCACAGCGCTGGTCGCCTGGCCGCTGACCTACTGGCCGCATAAAGCGCTGAGCCAGTTTATCCTCTCTGCCAACATCGCCCCGGGCGAGGGGATTACCGGCGCCGTTAATCATTACTATGGTAAAAAAATCGGCAGCCTGATTACCGGTCTCTATTTTCTCGCTTTTTTTGTCGTGGTGCTGATCTACGCCGTCGCCATTACCAACTCGCTCGCAGAGCAGCTATCCCGACATGTGCCCATCACGCCACAGGTACGAGCGCTGCTCAGCCTGGGCGTAGTGCTGGTGCTAAATCTGATCTTTCTGATGGGCCGCCACGTCACGATTAAAGTGATGGGTTTTTTAGTCTTCCCGCTGATCGCCTGTTTCTTATTCCTCTCCATCTATTTAATGGGCAGCTGGCAGCCTGCATATCTGACCAGCCAGATGCAGCTGACTTCGCACACGTTCCACCAAATCTGGATCTCTATTCCCGTGATGGTTTTCGCTTTTAGCCATACGCCGATCATGTCGACTTTTGCTATCGATCAGCAGGAGAAATACGGCGATCGGGCCATGGGTAAATGCAAAAAAATCATGAAGGTGGCCTATACCCTTATCTGCGCCAGCGTACTGTTTTTCGTCTTCAGCTGCCTGCTGTCGATACCGGCCAGCTATATTGAAACCGCGCGCAATCAGGGCGTTACTATTCTTTCCGCGCTGTCGATGATGCCGGGTTCACCGGCGTGGCTGGCGATCGCCGGGATTATTGTGGCGGTAGTAGCGATGTCGAAATCCTTCCTTGGCACCTATTTTGGCGTAATTGAGGGAGCCAGCGAAATCGTCAAAACCTCTCTCGCCCAGGCAGGTATTCGTAAGAGCCGCGCGTTTAACCGGGCGATGTCGATTCTGCTGGTATCGACCCTGACTTTCGTGGTGTGCTTTATCAATCCTAACGCGATATCAATGATTTACGCCATCAGCGGCCCGCTTATTGCGATGATTCTGTTTATCATGCCGACCCTGTCCACCTATCTTATTCCGGCGCTAAAACCGTATCGTTCGGCAGGTAACGTCATAACCCTGATCGTTGGTCTGCTCTGCGTTTCGGTGATGTTCTTTAGCTAATCCCCTCCGTGCGGCGAGTCCTCATTCGCCGCACGTTCTGCCAACATTCTCGCCTCCCCAATCTCCCCTGCGTGCATACACTTATCTCTGGCATACAATCAGAGCGGGGGATTCAGATGTCCAGCGTAAAATTATCCGGTACCGCGACGTTAGGCGATCGTCAGGTTTATCGTCTGGGATACGGCGCAATGCAGCTTGCAGGTCCCGGCGTCTTCGGCCCGCCAAAAGATCCGCAAACCGCTATTCGCGTATTGCAGGAGGCCGTCGAGTCGGGCGTCAATCATATCGATACCGCCGATTTTTACGGTCCCCACGTCACTAATCAGCTTATCCGCCAGGCGCTGCATCCCTATTCCGACGAGCTGTGTATCGTCACCAAGGTCAGCGCGCGCCGCGACGAGAAAGGCAACTGGCTACCTGCAATGTCCCCTGCCGAGTTAACTCAGGCGGTGGAAGATAATCTGCGCAATCTGGGTCTCGAGGTGCTCGAGGTGGTGAATCTGCGCAGCATGCTCGATACCCATGGCCCGGTTGAAGGTTCGCTGGAAGAGCCGCTAACCACCCTGCTGGAGCTTAAAGAGCGCGGGTTAATTCGCCATATCGGGCTAAGCAACGTCACGGCAAAACAGGTGAGCGATGCACAAAAACTGACGCCGATCGTCTGCGTTCAGAATCAATATAATGTGGCAAATCGTCACGATGACCCGCTTATTGACGAACTGGCGGCGCAGAATATCGCCTGGGTACCTTTTTTCCCGCTCGGCGGTTTTACCCCGCTTCAGGCTCAGGAGCTTAACGATGTCGCCGCTTCGCTGGACGCTACGCCCATGCAGGTGGCGCTGGCCTGGCTGCTACAGCGCTCGCCGAATATCCTGCTTATTCCGGGCACCTCATCGCTACAGCACCTGCACGAAAATCTTGCCGCCGCGGAATTAATCCTTCCGCCCGAAGCGTTGGCCATTCTGGATAACCTACAGCCTCGCTCGTGACTTTCGGCTTCTGCAAATAGATATTTGCAGAAGCCTGCTCCTTAATATTTGCCTGGAATTACCTTAACGCCGCTGGCACTATACATCCTACAAATCAGGTGCTATCTGCATTATTCTCTCGGATAACCCTATACAAAGCATAGTTTTATACTTTTTTTGACTGGCCTCCTAATTGGAGGCTTCTGTCGTTTTTGTCTCGCCAAAATTTTTGAACCCTTGATTACAGGAAAAACAATATCTAATTCAAAGTTTATACATATCAATTTAGCTACAAAGATAGCTAACAACATCAAACGCTCATAAAAACATCTGGTTTACACAATCAGAATGTTTGTATTGCTATATAAAAAATCAACCACACACAATAACAATTTACAAGGATTTCACATGACAGAGGGAACGATAAAGACCAGTAAGTATGAAATCATTGCTATTTTCAGGGAAGAGTTGCGAAAGCAGGCGGAGATAGAAGTTTTTGTTAATAACAAAAGCACTATTACCCAGCTGACGCGAGTGGATTTTGCCGAGTTTCATATCTCAACCACCAGCAAAATCCCGGCAGGACATAAAGTTAAATTTATTTTGCATAGCGATTCAGGGAAAATCGAGTTTTCCTCGGTGCTAAAGAAAAGCTATGCCAGCGTTGAAGGTAAATGCCATAAGCTCGCGTTTACCCTGCCTGAATGTATCCAGGTGGTACAGCGTCGTCGCGATCCCCGATTTCGTCTTGGCCACGAGCACGACTTTTTCTGCCACGGTCGGCATAAAAATGGAGAAAACTATCTATTCGAAATCAAAGACATTTCAGATGGCGGTTGCGCTCTGATGACGAAAAGCCCCAATCTGAAATTTCTCAGCCATAACGCTACCCTCAAAAACGCTATTCTGGCGCTTGCTGAATATGGCGAAATCACCGTCGATTTAGTTATAAAAAATGTTGTCATGGTGACTTTAGATGATAACGAAAAATCGGATAGCTACTACCAGATTTCCTGCCAGTTTAAATTTCGCCAGCTTAATAACAAGAAGAGAATAGAGAAAGTGCTGCTCGACTTGATTATGGAAGCCAAGAGAAAAAAGAGAGTCTGAAACATTGGAAAGCATATTACTGTATACCGATGACAACATCATCGGGCGATCAATCCATGATTATATGATCGCGAAAGCTAAACACATCACTACCCTGAACTTTCAGGACATTGTTAAGGGGGTGAATGCCCCTGCAACCACAACCGTCATTATAAACATCATCCATAAAGACATCCCTGCTTCCACGGCGGTCTCATTACTGAACACTTTGCGCAAACGCCTGGCGAATTGCGCCATGCTGGTCCTGATAGTAAAAAACGAGCTTTCCATTCTGTTCCGCGAACTCATTAACATGGAAAATCTATTGATTTTAAACGAGAAATCATCTCTTTCAGCTTTCGATGCTATCCTCAGCAGCCCCCAGAGCGCCATTGACTGCCGGGCGCTATGCACCCGCCGTAAGCTGACGGCCAGAGAACTTCAGGTCCTGGAGTTAGTCATTGCCTGCAACAACAATAAAAGAATTGCCGCTCTCCTCAAAATTGACCACAAAACGGTACATAGTCATAAGGTACATATTATGAAAAAGCTGGAAATGAATAGCTCACGAATAATGAAAAGCACAATAGTCAATATGCATCAGTGCTGAAACTAAAAATATGTGGGTGACCAGTCAAAAGCCGGGATTTCATTGGCATTCAGCCTTTAATAATCATTTCCATCGGTAGAAAGGTCACCTATAATATTATTATCCTCTCTTTACCTCTGACCTGATTTTTGACGAGAGATAATGAACGCAACTCTGTTTTCTGACCATCATTTATCACGTAGCGATATAACCGTTCGTTATGTCTTTCAAAAAATGTTCTCCCCGCAAGGCACTCTCGTCGCCGTTGAATGCCTCAGCCGTTTCGATCGTCTGTCTATATCCCCGGAAAACTTCTTTCGCTATGCCAATACGGGATTACGTGAAAGCATTTTTATGGAGCAGCTGGCACTCATAGAGAAGCATAAACAATGGTTTAATAAGAACCATATCTCGGCAACTATTAACGTAGATGACCATATCCTCAACGTGTTGCTCAGGCCTGAGATTAAAGAACTCGTTGAGCGCATCGGTTGCGTCCATTTTGAAGTTACCGAGAACTCCAATAAATTATTAAATAATGCTCTCGCTACCTGGAATGATCCGCAAAGCACCACGCTCTGGCTCGATGATTTCGGCTCAGGCAACGCGGGTATTAACGCCATTCGCGGCTATCATTTTGATTATGTTAAAATCGATAAGGACTTCTTCTGGCATTTAATGCAAAAAGATTCCGGTCGCCCATTGATGGATGCGCTGGTCACCTTCCTTTCCCGCAACCATCATAATGTCATAATTGAAGGCGTAGAAAGTGAAGCCCATAAGAAGTGGTTACAAGGTATGGAATGGTTTGCTATTCAGGGGCACTACTGGCAGGAAGTCAGTATTGACCAACTGGTCAAAGAAGATATCACAGCTTAAAAAAATGCCGGAGAATTCCGGCATTACTATTAACATTCACACAATACAAACAATCACTTAATTATAAACTAATTCCCATGTCGCCCAGCTGGTCAACGGACCGCTGGTTGCTTTTTCCGGCGCTGGCGTAACGTAGCCAATGTAATAAGTAAATACGCCCCCCTCTACCGCCTTCTCTACCAGCGGAACCCGATTTTGTAATGGGTCGGCCGGAACAATTTTATTGCTTTTATCCAGCGTATTATTGTCGTTCGTTGATAGCGCGAGAAAAATATTCCTGGCGCCGTCCGCGCGCGTATTCGCCAGATAACCGGCATTTTCATTGCTGACGGCATTGACCATAAATCCGTCGACCCAGCGCACGTTAACCAGGCCGATCGCGTCGTGGTCTGCTGCGCCGCAGTGGCGCAGCTGGCACTCCGACAGTTCCAGGGTAAAGGACTGCGGTTTCATAAACGCTCCGGCTCCGCGTTCGTGTACTTCCGCCAGGCTAACCGGCGCCAGCCAGACGCTGCCGCTTCCCGCATTGTTGCCGCCGTTTAGCGCCACGCTACAGGAGATATCGGTCACCCGCCCGGCAAAATCCACTCGCCCTCGCTCGTAGTTGGTCTCAAAAGCCCATGTCGAAGAGACCATCAGCGCTCCGCTTAGCAGAATCAGCTGGATGAGTCGTGGGATATTTTTAAGCTGTGCTGCATCACGCATACCCGCCTCCTGAATTAATCGTACGTCAGGTTAAAGATCATGTGTGACTCCACCTCACCGGTACTGGTGGTCGGCGCATACTGATAGAAGCGCGCGTGCAGAGGCAGGGTGATATAGCGCGTTTCTTGTGTGCGCAGCGACCCGGCGCTGTATTTCTTGTTGAATTCCAGCGGTACACCATCCTTTAGCACCTGAATACCTACCCCTTTCGCCAATGAGGAACCGGATTTTTCATTTAGCAACGCGCCTCGGGCCACCGTGGTACCGGTCGCCAGAGTACCGGAGAAAGAGGTCTGAATATTGGCGTATCCCGACTCGCTTAAGCCGCCGCTGCACTGCAGCTCAATATTAAAATCCTTTCCTCCGGCGGTGGTGCCGACGCCTTTCAGATCGCTCCGCTTAATGGTGCCAACATCAACGTTCATATTTTTGCCGCTCAGGATGGTACATGAGGGCGACACCACGGTTATCGCATTGGCGCTCAGGCGCGTCTCAAGAATCGGGTTATTGCCGTTCTCCCAGTCATACGTGGTGTACTTGCCCGCCGCAAGGGTACCGCTACCGGTGACGCTCGCGGTTTTAATCACTTCCAGCGTAAAGCGCGAGCCTTCCAGCGAGTAGTTAGCAGTTCTTGTCGCGTAGTTAGAATACACGCCAGGATAGATAATATTTACCGTCGCGCCGCCGCGGCTAAAGCGCAGACCTATCCCGGGCACGTTGGTGGAATAAATTTTATTCCCCAGATCCGTCGCCCCGGAGGCAACGATTTTGGCCACAAAGCGGTTATTACCGGCCGAACAGCTATAGCTTGCCCCACCCGGCGCCGACATTGTCCAGTCGCGGGAGACAATCACCGATCCGACCGGAAGATCGGGCGGTACCACTATTCGTCCAACCACCATGTCCAGGCTCACCGTCGGCTGGGAAAGTCGCGTACAGTACGCCCATGCCGAGGTTGTCCCCATCGCCATTAAGCCAATAAAAAGCGTCAGTTTTTTCATTAGCGACATTGCGTTTCCTTTGATTTATCCTGGCTTAAATCCACCGAACACTGCCCGCCGCTCCACTTGACCGTGGCCTGCGGCGCGCTGGCGTCGCTGATAAACATCATGCTGCCCTGGCCCACTACGCCAATCTCTTTCCCTGAAGGGTTAAAAATCGTGGCGGCGAAGGGTAACGGCAGACCGTTTGCCTGACGCGCCTGCAGAGTGATGTTGTTCTGCACCGTGGTATCGAAAGAGACCTTAACCACGCTGCCTTCCCACGGTACGACCTGCGCCACGGTACTGCCGAAGGCGACATCGTCGCTGCTGCCTTTCGGGTCGATTTCAACGGAGTTAATCCGGTATGGCCGCAGATACGGCAGAATGGCGTAGCCGTTACTATCAATGCGGGTGCCTGGCGACCCCGGCAGCATCGCGCCAGCGGCATCTTTCGCTTCGATCAGCGCCATGGTGGTGCCGCTTTCCGGTGAGAATACAACGCCGTGCCGGTGGGCAATCAGCGTCCCGCTGGCGCCCACGCCGCTCTGGCGATAACCTTCGCCCTGGCTATAGCTGCCGTTCAGCGTCGTCCACGGGGTACGGTAGCTGCCGTTCAGCGCAACATCGTGCTGGCCGCCGGTGGAGGTCGTTGTCGACACGCCGTAGTTAATGTTGTTTTCGCTATCCAGCGAACCATTAACGCCAATCTGCGAGCTGGCGAAACGCGAATTATTAAACGAAGTGTTGGACGTCAGGTTAGCGGTGCGGTTTTCCCCAAACCAGAGCGGGTAGCTGAAGTTGAACGACACGCGATCGTCGCGGCGATGACCGGAGCTATCCGGGGTATAGACTCGCTGGGCACTAACCGACCACGAGAGCCGACCGTACATATTGTTGTAACTAAACTGGTACTGTTTTTCCGTCCCTGAACGGTTCCAGTAATCCGCTACCCGACCGCTGAGATAAAAACCGCCCCAGCCGTCCGGCAGATTCTGGTTCACGGTAAACGTCATACCGTTTTTCTGCCGCCATACGGTATAGCTGCTGCTGTAGTTCTTTTCCCGATCGACGGCGTACAGCGCGTCGTTCAGGTTGTAGTAGCCTTTGGTAGAGTAGCGATACGCCGCCAGCACGATGCTGGTCTGGGTTTCGGTAAACATGCGGTTAAAGGTGGCGCGATAGCTTTGGCCATGCTCATCGAGGGTATCGCTCTTCAGCCGCGAATGGGTGACGTCGAACGACAGCGCGCCGATGCCGGTGTTCATCCCGGTGCCCAGCAGAAACGCCTGATAGTCGTCAAATCCGGTGACGCCGGTATAGCCGGTAAACAGATTATTCAACCCACGCTGCCAGGTTCCCTGATAGAGCATCGGTTTATTACGCAGCGAACTGTCGTCAACCTTACCGGCAGAGAGCGCGTAGCGGGTCATCCCGGGACGCAGCAGCTGCGCCACCGAGGCATAAGGTACGCTGAACACTTCGACCGACCCATCGGCCTCTTTAACCGAAACCTCAAGGTCGCTACCGTAGCCGGAGGGATAAACATCCTGCAGGGTAAACGGCCCCGGCGGCACCGTGGTCTGATAGATAATATTGCTACCCTGACGCACCGTCACCAGGGCGTTGCTTTGCGCAACGCCGCGAATTTCCGGGGCGTAGGAGCGCATACCGTCCGGAAACATATTGTCATCGGTCGCCAGATTGATCCCACGCAAACCAATCGTGTCGAAAAACTCGCCGTTAGTAAAAATCTGCCCGCCGCTGACTATTGAGTTAATCTGCGGAATAGGTCTTTGCAGGTAAGTCTGGTTACTGTTCCAGTGCGCTTTCCCCTGCTGCTGCCAGTTCAGGTTACCGATATGCTTAAGCAGCCAGCCGTCCCACGACAGACCCGCGTTAACGCCAAGATAGGCGCTGCTATTATCGGAACCGCTGTTCGATGAGGTATGGCTGTTCCAGGCGTTAGCCATCCAGCCTAGATTCAGCGCCGCAACGCCTTTATCCCAGAATTCCGGGCTGACAAAGTTTTTCAGGCGCTGATCTTCGTAGATTTGCGGTACCGCGATATCCAGCCTCAGGGAGGATTGAATCAGCGTGTCTTTTACGTTCTCTTCGTTACGCCACTCCTGCAGACGCCCGCAGAAGCCTTCTTTCTCGCTGAGCTGCGGGTTGAACTTTTCCGGCGAAATCCCGTATTGCATCAGCATCGCTTTGGTATAGCAGACGCCCATTTTGCCATCTTTACCGGTCGTGATTTTCAGGTCGTAACGCCCTTTCCACTCGCCGTTGGTATAAACATCGAGAGAATAGACGCCCTCGCTGATAGCGCTGGTAGAAAAACGCGACAGGTCGACCTTCTCGCGACTGCCGACGATAAAACCATCGTTAAACTGATAGATCGTTCCCGGGTTTTCCTGTCCGCTGGAAAATGGCGGAAAGCAGCACAGCGCTACCGCAATAGCCGTGCTTAATCTTCCCGGGCAGATTGACCTCTGCTTCATGATCGTTTCCCTTATTTGACGGCAACTTTCACTGCGACATCGGCGCCATAATCATTAATGTTGTTAACGGTCAGGGTCTCGCCTTTGCTCACCGTGGAAGAAAGGGTGATGGTCTGGCTGGACTGCGGGGTCAACATCACCGTTTTGCTGTTTAGCGCTTTGCCTCCGTTGCGGGAGATACGGCTGACGGTGATATAAAAAGGCGTCGGGTTACTGAGCGACAGGCTGCTGCCGTTAGCGGAAAGCACTAATTTCTCTGCCGCAGCGTCGCGGTTGCCTAACCCGGCAGGACGGTAAATAAACTTAAAGCGGGAACGAATCGCCAGCTGGAGAATATTTTGCCCTTCATTTTTCTGGCTGGCCTCGACCGGCGGAATTTCCAGAAGGTTAAGCCACCACAGCGTCTCTTTGTCTTTAGCGAGCCCCGCGCTGCTGCCAAGCTTAATACGCAGAGTCTGACCGCTTTTTGCATCGACGCGGGAAATAGGCGGCGTGATAATAAACGGCGTAGTAATGGTATCCGGCGTCGCGTCGGCATTGCCATTGTCCAGCCAGGCTTGCGCCAGCGCCGGACGGTCGGCGGTGTTGGAGAGCTGCACCGTTATTTCTTTTTCATTTCCTGGATAAATAAAGCGGGTGCCATTAACAATAATATTATTGGCATGGGCCGCAAAACTAAAAATGAAACAGAAAAAAAGGGCAATACGCTTCATGCTAACCTCAGAATAAAAAAACAAGCGGCAGCACCGGCCGCTTTATTATTTGTTGTATACCCTAAATAATCCAAACGGCAGAAAGCAGGCGAGAGTAAATCCCCGGGAGCTTACTCCAGTATGAGACCGGGATAAGCGAACGTCGCCAGCACATATGCAATTTAAAATATGACGGGTATAGACCGCCCCGGCGCGAGGCGGCTTTATTTATTACTGATAGGTAATTTCGTAAGTCGCGTAGCTATTAACTACACCGGTAGTGACAGTCGTCGGGGTGCTGGTAGCGTAGCCGACGTAGTAAGTAAAGCGCGCGCCATCCTGAACGGCCGTTGCATCGCCGTTCGCTTTAGGCTGGGTGCTATCGCCCGGAATGATTTTGTTGGTCAGCGCGGTGGCATTGTCGGTAGACAGAACCAGCTGGATATTCTGCGCGCCAGCAGCTTCGGTATTCGCCAGGTAGCCCTGTTGTTTAGCGGTTGCGCCAGCCAGCAGGTTACCACCGGTCCAGTTCACGCCCAGCTTGCTCACATCGTCCTGTTTTGTACCGTCAGCGGCCTGGCAGTCGGAAACGTCGATGGTGAAAGATTTCGGTTTCAGATAGGTATCCGCAGCCGCGGCTTTAACTTCAGTTAAAGTCACCGGTGACAGATAAACGTTGGCATCGCTACCCTGACCGTTGACGGAAACAGTACAAGATACGTCGGTAACTTTACCGAAGAAATTAACCTGACCGCCGCCTACATTGGTATCAGCAGCATTTGCCGCCGCCATACCAAAAAACGCAGTTGCCATTGCAGCAGAGAGAAGAACCTTTTTCATTGCCATTTCCTTGTCAGAGTGAATTAAGTATCAATAAGCAAACAGTTAATTCGCACAAAAGTCAGAAGCGATTTGCGATGCTCACTTTTGCAACTGTTAATAGAAACTTCGACTGACCGGAAGCCGCAATATTTAAAGCGTCAGGAACGAACTCTACAGAAGAAATCGTCGAGGCTGTCGGCGTCAAAGAATGCTATTTTTCGCTGACAAATATACATATGTTCACAAGCTGTTAATCAATGCAACAGATAGCTAACAACTATTAATTGTTGAGGATTGATAGCAAAAAACAAAACTATTGTTATTTACACTGCTGGGGAAAGGGCGATATGGAATTAACAGAACAGCAGCCTGTACTGGCATAAAAGGCTATTTCTCCACGTTGAGAACTCTCATAATAAATCGGCAGCTACGCATTTTTCGATAGCTGAAAATGCAGCTGCAAAGCGCGCCATCCTGCCGAAGTAATCGTTACTTCACGAAATCCTGCGTTAGTGGTGAACCAGCCTTTCTGCTGACCATGCTGCAGCAAAGCCGCACCGGCCGCGCCACCGAGATGAAAGCGCCGTTCGCTCCAGTCCAGACAGCCGCAGCATGCTTTACGTCGCGAGCCGCTCTTCACCACAATCCCCAGAGACGCAAACTGCGCTTCACCAACGGGCGTCAGCGCCGTTCCGTCTGGCGTTATCCACGCTTCACGCAGAAGAAAATCATATAACGATACCGCCACTTCCCCGGCCAGATGATCGTAGCAGGTTCGCGCGACGCGTAGGTTGACCGGCGTACTGGTGGACAGCGTCACCGCGCGCTTGCCGGCCATGGCCATCATATTCTCCAGCAGACCGGCGACATCGCTACCGGCGAGGCGGTAGTAACGGTGTCGCCCCTGGGCCAGGCATATCAACAAACCGCTGCTGACCAGACGGCTAAGGTGCGCGCTGGCGGTGGATGGGGAAATATCAGCAACGGTGGAAAGCTCGGTGGCCGTCCACGCCCGGCCATCCATCAAAGCGCAAAGCATTTTTAGCCGTGAAGCGTCGGCCATTGCCGACGCCACTACCGCCATCGCCATGGCCAACGACTCATCGTCGTCGATCAGCTCAACAGGTTTTAACATAGCGCCTCGCCTATTCTCCCCGGCGGTAAAAATTAGCCCCATTATAGCGGATTGCCGTTCTCAGAACCGTATTCGCGCAGCACCTGAGCCACCCGAATTTGATAACAGGAGAAGATACTCTCTCGCCCCTCTTTTTGTGCAGCCTGATGGCAAAGGTTGCGCTTCCACGCCAGTACCGCCTCCTCATCCCGCCACCAGGAGAGCGACAGAATTTTCCCCGCCGTGGTCAAACTTTGAAAACGCTCAATGGCAATAAAACCATCAATCTTACTGAGCAGCGGCTTTAGTTCCGCCGCCAGTGCCAGGTAGCGTTCCTGGCTCGCCGGCGTCACTTCGGCCTCAAAGAGTACTGCGATCATGCTGTTGTCCTCACGTAATTAGTGTGAGAGCCACTGTACCTGCTCATCTGGACTCAATGCTTCGCCGGTTAACGAACTATTGCCGCCTTAACCTGTACAAAAAACGCCCTATTTATTCATAAAAACAATAATCACTAACCCCAGGCGGAAAAAAACGCCTTTCTGAACAGAATCTTTTATCTGGTGAAAACTGTGCTTAAAAAAATCTATCAATATGTTTTTATTGAAAATAAAAAACAAAATTCGGCTTAAGCATCATCGTACCGTCATAAAAATGTGATCTAAATCGCACTTTTTGCCACGCGCGTTATAGTTAGCAGACTTATTATAAATCCATCGAAAGCAACAACGCTTTCCACCATAAAAGTTAAAAGGACAAACACCATGAAAAACGTAAAATTACTCGCCGCTGCCGGTATGCTGTCTCTGGTTTCTTTTGCTAGCTTCGCTCAGCCGGTTAGCGTAACCGCAGATACTCTGGACAACGCAGAAGCCAAAATCGCCGCCATTGCTAAAGACCAGGGCGAGTCCTACCACATTACCGAAGCTTATACCGGTAACCAGGTTCATATGACCGCCGAGCTGTCTAAATAACCGAATGGTTGCAGAGGGAGCTGCCGGACAGGTCGCCTGAAGGCGGCTGGTCTGGCTCCCGCCGCATAATAAGCATGCAGTAATGTCGAGCCCCTTAATGGGGCTTTTTTTGTATCTGGCGAACGATGACCCCGGGGGCGGCGCAAAGCGCCTGCCCGGGCTCAGGTTCACCGCCGTCTGCGGACCGGTAGCCCGGACAGATACGCAGCATCGCCTCCGGGAAGTTCCGCCACTCTGCGCGCTGCTCCCGGGGGCGGCGCCCAAAGCGCCTTGCCCGGGCTACAGGTTCACCACCGTCTGCGAGCCGGTAGCCCGGACAGATGCGCAGCATCGCCTCCGGGAAGTTCCGCCACTCTGCGCGCTGCTCCCGGGGGCGACGCCCGACGCGCCTTGCCCGGGCTACAGGGTCACCACTGTCTGCAGGCCGGTAGCCCGGACAGATGCGCAGCATCGCCTCCGGGATTTTACCGATTCGTTACGGCTCTCTTATTTGATAACGCGCGCTGAATCGACAGCACGCTGAGCAGCACAATTACCAGTCCTACCAGCGCGATCCCCTCAATCTTTTGCCCCAGGAAAATCCAGCCTAACAGCACCGCGGTCACCGGACTCAGCAAGCTCATTGCCGACACCGCTACCGGAGAAAGTCTGGCGATCCCGCGAAACCACAGGCCGTACGCCAGCATTGCCCCGGCAACGCACAGCCACAGGTAGCCCGCCACCTGCGTCAGGGTTACCTGATACAGCGGCGGATCGACCAGCAACGCGATAGGTGCCAGCACAATACCGCCAATCAACAGCTGCCAACCGGTCAGCGCGACGACCGGTAGGGAGATCGCCCAGCGCCGCGACAGCCAGGTTCCCAGCGCCATACTCGTTGCTCCAAGAAACGCCGCGCCAATTCCGAGCGGTTCAAGCGTGGTTTGCGGGGACAGCAGCAGCATCGCCATCCCCGCGATCCCTGCCAGCGCCGATAGTACCGCCAGCCATGGCGATCGCTGACGATCGACGCACCAGGCCAGCAGCATCACCAGCAGCGGTTGAATAGCGCCAATCACCGCCGCCAGGCCGCCCGGTAAACGATAGGCGGCAATAAACAGCAATGCCTGAAACGCGCCGATATTCAGGATCCCGGTGACGATCAGCTTCCACCATTCGGTACGCAGCGGAAAGCGGCGGCTCCATATCAGCAGCGCGATCCCCGCAGGCAGCACCCGCAGCAGCGCGGCGATAAACGGCCGATCGGGCGGCAGAAACTGCGAAGTCACAATATAGGTGCTGCCCCAGATGGCTGGCGCCAGGGCGGTCAGGAGTAAATCAATAATCAAACTGCGCGAAATAAAGGTCATGATTTTATCTTTATATCAAGGTAAATTGTGGTCCAAGTATGTATCGATAATTATCTTGATATCAAGACAAGTGAGCATTAATGGACAAATCAGCACAGTTCGACGCCGTGGATCTTATTCTTGAACAGTGGAAGCGGGAGCGCCCGGATCTGGATTGCAGTCCGATGGGGCCCATTGGCCGGCTGAAACGCTGCACGATGCTGCTGGAGCCGCGCATTGAGGCGGCCTTTGTTCGCCACAATCTGGTGCGCTGGGAGTTTGATATGCTGGCGACTTTACGCCGGGCGGGCGAGCCGTTCGTGCTGTCGCCAACCCAGCTTTTTTCAACATTGATGATCACTTCCGGCACCATGACCCATCGCCTTAAGGCGCTGGAAAAGCGCGGGTTTATAACTCGCCTGCCTGACCCGGAAGATGCGCGTAGTATGCTGGTGGCGCTTACGCCGGAGGGACGTGGGTTAATCGATAAAGCGGTGGAAAGCCACGTAGAGAATGAGCGCCAGCTGCTGAGTGTCCTTTCTGCGCAGCAGCGCCAGCAGCTGGATGAAGCGCTAACGGTTTTTATGCGCCTGCTCGAAAAAGCTTAATACGCCTCTGTTCTTACGTTTCTGTCGGCTGGTGGTTCGCGGCATATCCGTTCTGGCAACATTAAAACTGGCATCACCTTTATTTTCCCCGGAGGCGAGGCTGCGCCTCTGTGCGGGCTACCGGATTTGAACCCGCATCCCGGGCAGGCGCTTTGCGCCGCCCCCGGGGAGAGCGGCGTGATTACCCGTTACCCAGAGGGAAAGGCCGATCCTGAACGACCGTTTTCATTACCAGCGTCGAGCGTAGATGCTGCACGCCGGGCATCGCGGAGAGTTTGTCGTCATACAGCTTCTGGAACGCCGGAAGATCGCGGGTTACCACGTGCATCAAATAATCCGGATCGCCGAAAAGGCGCTGCGCCAGCACGATCTGCGGGATCTCTTCAACCGCGTCCTCAAATGCGCTCACCGCTTTCTTGTCGCCCTCTTTTAACGTCGCGAAAACAATCGCCATGAAATTGAAGCCCATTTTAGCCGGGTCAAGATTAGCCCGGTAACCGGTAATCACCCCTTCCTGCTCCAGCGCCCGCAGACGACGATGACAGGGCGAAAGGCTTAAATTCACCCGCTCGGCCAGTTCGGTTATCGACAGCCGTCCGTCGGCCTGTAGCTCAGCAAGAATTTTTCGATCTATGCTATCCATCTGGAAGATTTTCTCTTTAAAGACCTCGCCTGAGCATAACATTGAAAGCTCATTGCGCAATAAACTCGATATTCTTTCGCTCATATAGCCGAAGCTAAATGAGGAAGTAAAGATGAATAACCGCCGTCACCGCGCAGAGGCGCTCTGTCCATGGAGATGAGCTTTATTGCCAGCTTTTGGTTGGTCTCTTTTCTGTTAATCATCACCCCTGGCGCTGACTGGGCCTATACCATCAGCGCAGGAATCAACGGACGACGCGTGATCCCCGCCGTCGCTGGTCTGATGTCAGGCCACCTGCTGGCTACGCTGATCGTAGTCGCCGGAATCGGTGTATTAATCGCCCGCCATCCGCTGGCGCTGTCGACGATAACCCTGCTGGGCGCAGGCTATCTGATGTGGCTGGGGCTCGCTATTTTACGTCACCCGCCGACGCCGGATACATCCGACCACACCGCTGGCAGCTGGAATCGATGGGCCCTTAAAGGATTATGTATTAGCGGTCTTAACCCAAAAGTGTTCCTGCTATTCCTGGCTCTGCTACCGCAGTTTACCGATCCCCGAGGAAGCTGGTCGCTGGCGCAGCAGATGTCGGCACTCGGCGGCATTCATCTGGTAACCTGTACGCTGGTCTATTTACTGGTCGGGTACGGCGCCAAAGCGCTATTAGCCACCCGGCCGCAAGTAGCGCAAAAAGTCAGCATGGTTTCCGGCGTGATTATGCTGGCAATTGCCGCTCTGCTATTCTTTGAACAGCTGAGCTAGCGGTAAATATCAGGCGTGAGCGCATCCCCTCTCACGCCACAGAAAAATACATCTTTCATACAAATGCGGTATATCTGATTTTACAAAGCGATTACCGCACTAAAAAAATCAGACGCCCGGTTCCGCTACACTTATCAGCTTTACCCTCTGTCGCTCCTTTCCGCCATATAACCCTACATCGACAGGCAAGACTCATCTTACCCGCGATCGAATAATTCTTACTCTCTCCAGGAAATATTCACTTTCTTAATAGCACTATTCATAAGAGGGTTTTTGCAGTATGGTTAACAACATTAGAAATTAGAAACTTCTGAATGTGCAATCAAGGAGAAATAGAGTGAACAGGATATTGGCCCTTCCCCAAAAACTAAAATTTATCAAAAACATAAAAATAAGCACAGCATATCCAATAGAAGTCACATCTTAAAATTATTGGCACAACCAGAATCAAGAGTAAATATTTCAAATGCAGCGGAGCCCCATCATTAACCCAACGATGCTAAAAAATGTCTTATTCGTCTGCATGATAAAGGGAACATAATGAAAAACCATGGCATTTTAAAAAAAAGGAACTTCCTGACTCATAATGAAATAGAGTCATTGCTCATAGCAGCCAACAGTGGTCCCCATGCCACACGTAATTATTGCCTGACATTACTGTGTTTCATTCATGGATTACGCGCCAGCGAAATATGTCGTTTGCAGATTTCCGATATCGATCTAAATTCAAGGTGTATCTATATACATCGTCTCAAAAATGGATTTTCCACCACTCACCCTTTGCTCAATAAAGAAGTACGCGCATTAAAAAACTGGCTGGAAATCCGCACCTCGTATCCTCAATCCACCAGCGAATGGCTGTTTTTATCACGCAAAGGTAATCCTTTATCTCGCCAACAGTTTTATCAGATCATTTCTGCTTCAGGCGACAATGCTGGACTTTCACTTGAAATTCATCCGCATATGCTTCGTCACTCATGCGGCTTTGCCTTAGCCAATATGGGCATAGATACCCGCCTCATCCAGGATTATCTTGGCCACCGCAACATCCGCCATACGGTGTGGTATACCGCCAGCAACGCGGGTCGTTTCTATGGTATCTGGGACGATACCAGGAACAAACAGCGGAGCCCTGTTTTACCATAATTCCTGATGCCATGGATGGCGTCAAAATTGATGATAATTAACCATACTTTACTTATGATTATTGTTCCGGCAAGTTCGTATTCATACACCGTTTAACTTATTACGTTCCCTCTCTCTCCCTGTGCGTTTAAGCGTATTATTTATAACCAGATTAAAACACCACCACTCATTGCTTTTTCTCATTCAGGTTTAACCACCTGGCACAGAGTTGAAGAAGTGATGTTGTGATAATGAATAAAATCTATAAAAATAAGATTTATCACCCGGAAATATACCTGGCTGAAGCCACCATAATGTATATCCTTTAGCTTGCATTTTATTCCCTTCATATAATACGCGATTAACATTGCGGATTATTTGTGCGCCCCCTGTTGCTTAGCAGGGAAGTTTTGTCTATCAAAACCATATCAGGAGTCTTAATTGTGAACCGACGTCGTTTTCTTACCGGTAAAGAAGTGCAGGCGATGATGCATGCCGCCCGCAATGGGCAGACGGGAGAGAGAGATTATTGCCTTATCCTGCTCGCTTTTCGCCATGGAATGCGCATTAGCGAGCTACTCGATCTTCACTATCGCGATCTCGATCTGGCCGAAGGACGCATCAATATTCGAAGGCTGAAGAACGGATTTTCGACCATACATCCGCTGATGGCCGATGAATGTGAGGCTATCAGGCGCTGGAGTCAGTCCCGGCAAACCTGGAAAGACGCGAAAAATAGCGATGCGCTGTTTATCTCACGGCGGGGTACCCCACTTTCCCGCCAGCAGGCCTATCGCATCATCCGTACAGCGGGAGTTGAAGCCGGAACGGCAACCCAGACTCACCCACATATGCTGCGCCACGCCTGCGGCTACGAGCTGGCGGAACGAGGAGCGGATACGCGCCTTATCCAGGACTATCTTGGCCATAGAAATATTCGCCATACCGTACGTTATACGGCCAGCAATGCCGCTCGATTCGCCGGACTTTGGGAGCGCAACAATCTTATGGAGATGAATTTAAAAAATCAGAAGAGGGCAAATAAGGATTTGATAAATAAAGGAAAATAACTTACCGAACAGGTCAATTGGGGCCAAACTGTGTGCATCATAAAAATATTTAGTCATCTTTTGCAACCACTGAATGCATCAAACAGAACCAGTCAATCAATATCTGATTGATTATTAATGAATTATTATTTTTATTCTTTTCCAGAAAACCCTTTCTTTTCGCTGCTCATGCTTGCCACCGACGCTTTGCCGATAGCCTTCCATGGCTCATAAACCCTTAATGATTACGATTTTTTATATCGAAAAACAAAACAAAAATAGATTAAAACTCCAATAAAAATCTTAATAAAACAAAATGACAGTCAATTACGCCAACGAGTCAAAATGGCCCCAAATGACTCATCTTTTGGGTGAAAAACATGCAGAACCGCAGTCGAAAACGTTGACTGAATCATGGAATACCTGGAGGTCATGATGACGGCCAGATCGGTTCGTAATCCCGATATTGTTACAAAGGAAAACAACATGAAAATCAAAACACTGGCAATGGTTGTATTGTCTGCTCTGTCTCTGAGTTCCGCGGCGGCTCTGGCCGATACCACGGTAAACGGCGGTACAGTGCATTTTAAAGGGGAAGTCGTCAACGCGGCATGCGCCATTGACGCGGGTTCAATCGATCAGACCGTTCCAATGGGCCAGGTTCGTTCGGCAAAACTCGCTACTCCAGGCAGCACCAGTACGGCTGTCGGTTTCAATATCCAGCTGAACGATTGTGATACCACCGTGGCCACCAAGGCATCCGTTGCATTTACCGGTACCGCGATTGACAGCACTAACACCACCGTGCTGGCGCTGCAAAGCTCTGCGGCAGGCAGCGCGAATAACGTTGGCGTGCAGATCCTTGACCGTACCGGTGTTCCGCTGGTACTGGATGGCGCGACCTTCAGCGCAGCTTCCACCCTGAACGATGGCACCAACGTCATTCCGTTCCAGGCGCGCTACTACGCTACCGCCGCAGCTACTGCCGGTACCGCTAACGCTGACGCGACCTTCAAAGTGCAATACCAGTAATTCATTCATCAGGCAGGGAAGCATGTCGGGCCAGGAAGGCCCGTTATCCATAACGGAACTCGGGTGATAACGATGCAAAGGATGAAGTCAGGTCTGTTGATATTTTTGCTCCCATCGCTGGCGCTGGCCGGTAATCAATGGAACGTCACACTGCCCGGCGGAAATATGCGCTTTCAGGGCATCATCATTGCCGAGTCCTGCCGCGTTGAAGCTGGCGACCGGCAGATGACGGTCAATATGGGACAGATCAGCAGTAATCGGCTTCATTCAGCCGGAGAAGATACCAATCCGGTGCCCTTCGATATTCATCTGCAGGAGTGCAGCACCGCAGTCAGCGAACGCGTTGGCGTGGCGTTTCACGGCGTCGCCGACGGTAAAAACCCGGACGTGCTCTCGGTCGGTGAAGGACCGGGGATCGCAACCGGCGTGGGCGTTGCTCTGTTTGATCAAGAAGACCATCTGATCCCACTAAATAGCCCTCCCGCCGCCTGGACAAAATTGTATACCGGGCCGACCACCCTGCACTTCGTGGCGAAATATCGGGCGACAGGGCATCAGGTCACCGGGGGAGCGGCCAACGCTCAGGCCTGGTTCTCCCTGACCTACCAGTAATTAATCAGCAAACGTACCGAAAACAGGAAACGACGGTGAGTATAAAAGGGGTTAACGTGAGAAAAACACTGGCGATGACGCGCGGTTTACTGATGGGAGCGCTGATGATAGCCGCCACCGGATTGACCGCTCGCGCCGAAGCAGGCGTGGCGCTGGGGGCGACCCGCGTCATCTATCCTGCCGGACAAAAGCAGGTTCAGCTGGCGGTCACCAATAACGACGAAAAGAGCACCTATCTGATCCAGTCATGGGTGGAAAACGCTGACGGCGCAAAAGACGGACGTTTTGTTATCACTCCGCCGCTGTTCGCGATGCAGGGCAAAAAAGAGAACACCCTGCGCATCATTGATGCGACCAACAACCAGCTGCCGCAGGACCGGGAAAGCCTGTTCTGGATGAACGTCAAAGCGATCCCGTCGATGGATAAATCAAAGCTCAGCGACAATACCCTGCAGCTGGCGATTATCAGCCGCATCAAGCTCTACTATCGCCCGGCAAAACTGGCGCTATCGCCGGATCAGGCTCCAGAGAAGCTGAAGTTCCGCCGCAGCGCTGGTTCGCTGACGCTTATCAACCCCACCCCATACTACCTGACGGTGACCGAACTCAATGCCGGTACTCGGGTTCTGGATAATGCGCTGGTCCCGCCGATGGGCGAAGCCAGCGTCAAATTGCCTGCCGATGCAGGCAGCGAGATTACTTACCGAACCATTAACGACTACGGCGCGCTGACCCCGCGAATGAAAGGCGCAACGCAATAACTGACGGGAGACCCAGTTCTCCCGGAAATAAAAAATAAGAACTGACAGCCGGGCGACTTTGGACCGGAGGGACTATGTCACATCTGAAATATGGACTCGACTACCTGGTAAATGGCCATAAAAACCGCCACAAACCGGGAAATGCGCGCGCTTTCGCTCAAGTCACGCTGGCTCTGTTACTTTCCTCTGCGATCTTTTCTGTGCAGGCGGAGCTCTACTTTAATCCGCGTTTTTTAGCAGACGACCCTGCCGCCGTGGCGGATTTATCCAGATTTGCCAGCGGCCAGGAAGTGCCGCCGGGAACCTATCGCGTCGATATCTACCTGAATGACGGCTATATGACCACTCGTGATGTCACGTTTAATAGCGGCAAAAACGACCACCAGCTGCTTCCCTGCCTGACGCGCGGACAGCTGGCCGGGATGGGCGTCAACACCTCATCTATAGAGGGAATTAACACCTTAGCATCCGATGCCTGCGTGCCGTTAACCGAGATGATCAAAGAGGCCACCATCCGTTTCGACGTCGGCCTGCAGCGGCTTTATTTGACCATTCCCCAGACGTTTATGGGCAACCGCGCCCGCGGCTACATCCCGCCCGAACTCTGGGACCACGGGATTAACGCCGGGCTGCTGAACTATAACTTCACCGGCAACAACGTCCACAACGACATCGGCGGCAGCAGCAACTACGCGTACCTGAACCTGCAGAGCGGGCTGAACCTCGGCGCCTGGCGCCTGCGCGACAATACCACCTGGAGCTACAGCAGCAGCGGCAAATCGTCGACCAGTGAAAATAAGTGGCAGCACGTCAACAGCTGGCTGGAGCGCGATATCACTCTGCTGCGCTCGCGCCTGACGCTGGGCGACAGCTATACCAACGGCGATGTCTTCGACGGCCTCAACTTCCGCGGCGCGCAGCTCGCCTCCGACGACAATATGCTGCCGGACAGCCAGAAAGGGTTTGCCCCGGTTATTCACGGCATTGCCCGCGGCACGGCGCAGGTCTCGGTGAAACAGAACGGCTATGAGATCTACCAGAGCACGGTGCCGCCCGGCCCGTTCACCATTAACGATCTCTACTCCGCGGGCAACGGCGGCGACCTGCAGGTGACCATCAAAGAGGCCAACGGCAGCAGCCAGGTCTTTACCGTCCCTTATTCTTCCGTTCCGGTGCTCCAGCGCGAAGGCCATACCCGCTATGCCGTCACCGCCGGGGAGTATCGCAGCGGCAACGATCGGCAGGATAAACCGAAGTTCTTCCAGAGTACCCTGATGCACGGTCTTCCGGCGGGCTGGACGCTGTATGGCGGCACCCAGCTGGCGGACCGCTACCGCGCCTTTAACCTCGGCGTCGGGAAAAACCTGGGGCAGCTGGGCGCGCTGTCGCTGGACATCACCCAGGCCAACGCCACCCTCCCCGATGACAGCGATCATCAGGGTCAATCGGTGCGTTTCCTCTACAACAAATCGCTGACCGATACCGGCACCAATATCCAGCTGGTGGGCTACCGCTACTCGACCCGCGGCTATTTCAGCTTTGCCGATACCACTTACAACCGGATGAGCGGCTACAACGTCGAAACCCAGGACGGCGTGATTCAGATGCAGCCCAGGTTCACCGACTACTACAACCTCGCTTACAACAAGCGCGGCAAAGTGCAGCTCAGCGTGACCCAGCAGTTAGGCCGTACCGCCACCCTTTATCTGAGCGGCAGCCACCAGACCTACTGGGGAACCAGCAGCGCCGACCAGCAGCTCCAGGCCGGGCTGAACGCCGCCGTCGACGATATCAACTGGACCCTGAGCTACAGCCTGACCAAAAACGCCTGGCAGCAGGGCCGCGACCAGATGCTGGCTCTCAACGTCAGTATCCCGTTCAGCCACTGGATGCGCTCCGACAGCACCTCCGCCTGGAGAAACGGTAACGCCAGCTACAGCATGTCCAACGATCTGAACGGCAGGACCACCAGCCTTGCCGGCCTGTACGGCACGCTGCTGGAGGATAACAACCTGAGCTACAGCGTACAAACCGGCTACGCCGGCGGCGGCAAAGGGAATAGCGGCGGCACCGGATACGCGGCGCTGAACTACCGCGGCGGCTACGGCAACGCCAACGTCGGCTACAGCCGCAGCGACGGCATCAAACAGCTTTACTATGGCCTGAGCGGCGGCGTGCTGGCCCACGCCGACGGCGTCACCCTCAGCCAGCCGCTGAACGATACCGTGGTGCTGATTAAAGCCCCCGGCGCAGATGGCGTGAAGGTGGAAAACCAGACCGGGGTCAGGACCGACTGGCGCGGCTACGCCGTACTGCCCTATGCCACCGAATACCGGGAAAACCGGGTAGCGCTGAATACCAATACGCTGGCCAACAACGTCGACCTTGATGATGCCGTAGTCAATATCGTGCCGACCCACGGGGCAATTGCCCGTGCCGAATTTAAAGCCAGCGTCGGCATTAAGCTGCTGATGACGCTGATCCACAACGGTAAACCGGTTCCTTTTGGCGCCATCGCCGCCGCTGTCGAGAGTCAGAACAGCAGCATCGTCGCCGATAACGGTCAGGTCTACCTGAGCGGAATGCCGCTGGCGGGCAAGGTGCGCGCGAAGTGGGGAGACGGGCCGAACGCCAGCTGCGAAGCCGCCTATCGTCTGCCGCCGGAAAGCCAGAACCAGGCGCTAAGCCAGCTCTCGGCAGTATGCCGCTAAGGAAGCCATGATGATGAGAAACAACCTGTATCTGCTGGGCGCCATACTCTCTCTGGTCTCCTTCAGCACTTCTGCTGCCGACAGCAGCATCACGATCGGCGGTTACGTGCGGGATAACACCTGCGCCGTCGCGGGTGAATCAAAGGATTTTACCGTCGATCTGATGAATAACGCCGCGAAACAGTTTAATGCCGTTGGCACGACCACACCGCTGGTGCCTTTTCGTATCGTGCTGTCGCCCTGCGGCGGCTCTGTTACCGCGGTCAAAATCGGCTTTACCGGCGTAGCGGACAGCGACAACGCCAACCTGCTTAAGCTGGATAGCGGCGTATCGACCGCTTCCGGGATCGGCGTACAGATCCTTGACGGCAGCCGGGTTCCCCTGGTTATCAACTCGCCATCGTCAAATATCGCCTGGACAACCCTGAAACCCGGCCAGACCAACGCGCTGAACTTTTACGCCCGGCTGATGGCCGCCCGCGTCCCGATTACCGCCGGACATGTTAATGCAACCGCGATATTCACGCTTGAATTTCAGTAACCGGAGGCTGAAATGAAATGGACCTATTCCCGCTGCCTGCTGGCCGGATTACTGGCCTGCGCCAGCGCCTCTTATGCCGCCGATGTCACCATTACCGTGAACGGTAAAGTAGTGGCCAAACCCTGCACCATAGCCACGCCCAGGGCAACCGTCGACCTAGGTGATTTATACACCTTTAACATGCTTTCACCCGGCTCGGCCTCAGGCTGGCATGACGTCACGCTCGATCTCAGCAACTGCCCGATCGGTACGTCGCGGGTCACCGCCACCTTCAGCGGTACGGCTGACAGTACAGGCTATTACAAAAATCAGGGAACGGCGGGAAACCTCCAGCTGGAGCTACAGGACACCAGCGGAACCCGGTTTAACAACGGCTCAAGCAAAACGGTGGCCGTCAACGATGCCACGCAATCGACCAGCTTTCCATTACGCGTCAGGGCGCTGACGGTCAATGGCGGGCCAACACAGGGAACAATCCAGGCGGTGATTAACGTCACCTATACCTGGCTATGAGGCAGGAGATCGTTATGAATCAGCGGATTGCCACCATCCATAAACGTCGTCTGACCCTGGTCAACGCGCTGTGGCTTGTATGTTTATTATCCGGGTTTTCCACCAGCGTCAGGGCCTATACCTGCTACGACTCCACCGGCACAATATTAAACAGTGATACCGGAGGAAAGGTATCCAGCGTCTACGTCAACCTGCAGCCAAACCTTGGGGCGGGGCAGAACCTGGTCGTCGACTTATCCAGCTCTATTTTTTGTAAAAACGATGCGCCGACCATTCGTAACGATAGGGTGAGCATGCTACAGGGCTCGGCCTATAGCGGCCTGCTGACCAATTTCACCGGTTCTTTAAAGTACTATGGGATCAGCTATAAATTCCCGCTCAACTCTCAAACCGGCAACCACAACTTTACTTCCGGTAACTACGCAGGCTGGAATACGCAGCTCTACCTGACGCCGGTATCAACCGCCTCCGGGCTGGCGATAAGCGCCGGCTCGCATATCGCAACGCTGGTTATGTACCAGGAGGGCTCTGATATCAACGGCGGCGGTAACATTCGAACCTCGAAATTTACCTGGAACATCTATTCCAACAATAGCGTGATCATTCCTACCGGCGGTTGTGATGTTTCCTCACGCAACGTGACGGTAACGCTGCCGGAATATCCCGGTTCTACCGCCATCCCGCTCACCGTACGCTGTGGGCAAAACCAAAAGATAGGTTTTTACCTCTCAGGTACCACGGCTGATGCCGCCAGTTCCATTTTCACCAATACATCCTCAGCCTCACCGGCTCAGGGTATAGGCGTTCAGCTTTTGCGTAATGGCTCCATCATGCGGGCAAACACAACCGTCTCAATGGGAACCGTAGGCACGTCTGCGGTCAATCTGGGACTCACCGCCACCTACGCCCGCACCAGCGGCCAGGTTACCGCGGGCAACGTACAATCCATTATCGGGGTGACCTTTGTTTACCAATAGCGCACCCGTGGCGCACGGCAGATCGGGAAATGACTATATCCTCTCGCCCTGCTCGCTGGTCGCCGATGGGTTAGTCAAAGTGATGACGGCCAGCGGAATGCGGCCCGTTGTGCTGCCGCCCGATGCAGCATCGCTCCCTGCCGAAGCGGGCATTCGTCGCATCATCGTGTTCCTGCCAGAAACTCCGGCCAGGCTGCTCACCACCCTACAGCAGGCCGCCAGGTTTCTCGAACATTCCACGACGCCGCTGCCGATGCTGATCCTTAGCCGCAGCCTGGCCTGCTGGCTGTGGCATACCCTGCTGCATCAGGTCATCGATCATCGTCTGCTTTACAAGATACGTGCCGCCGCCTCCGACCTGCCCGTCCCCAGCCTGACCGCGGTACTGCAGGACTATATTCTGGAAAGATATCCTTCGCTTAAGCAGCTGGCCGATGAAGAGATACGGCTCGGCGGCAAGAATCCCGGCGGGCTCACCAGGCCGGAGCTGACCGCAATCCTTGGTTTACTGAGCGGCTACAGCGTTAACGCTCAGGCAAAACGCCGCGGCATCAGCCACAAAACGCTTTATAACCAGCGCACCGCAGGACTGAAGAAAATGGTAGAACACCATCCTCAGCTGGCGACGAGTTTCCCCGGCAGCCAGGCCAAAGGACATACAATCCCACCGAATACTGCACTTTCCGCATTCGAACGTGAGTTCGTTCATGCTATTCACTGTCGGCAAATTTTCCCGGTCTTCCAGCCTATCGTCGATGGTCGAATGCAGCTTAAAGGACTAGAAATCCTCTGCCGCTGGCGGCAAAAAGGTCACGTTCTGCTGCCCGGCGATTTTTTACCGCAGGTACGTTCAGAGTACGCCTGGCTGGTTATGACGGCCTTTGTGCTGCGCGAGGCGGTGGAGAATATCAACCAGCATCCGGGGGAATTTTATCTCTCGGTGAATATCCCCTCCGCTATCGCCAGCAATGAAAACCTGATTCGCATGGTGGAAACCGCGCGTCAGCAGCTGCGACAGCCCCATATGGCCTGCAGGCTGGTTCTGGAATTTGCTGAAACTCTGGATCTCAACCTCCAGAGTAAAATTGCCGACAACGTCACTCGTCTGCGCAAACAGGGTTTTGCCATTATGCTCGACGACTGTTTTTCACAAAGCAGCGTCATGTTTCCGGTGAGATCGCTCCGCTTCAGCGCCTATAAGCTGGATATGAGCATCGTGAGGGATATGCAACACGATCCCCACGCCCTGGCCCTGATAAAAAGCCTGCTCTACTACTGCCAGCTCACCGATAGCCGCTGCATTGCCGAAGGCGTGGACAGTCTGGATAAATTCAACAGATTAAAAACGCTGGGGATAGATCGTTTTCAGGGCTATTTTATCTCGCCGCCGGTAGAGCGTGAAAACGTCGACGATCTTATTCACCAGCTGCTAGCCGGTCGCGATCTTAGTCTTGCCACCGGATAAATTACGCCAGCGTGCTGGCGCATTTATTTCTGGTGAGGGCTTCAGGCGCGGATATCGTCGTATTCGCGGGTATTATCAAATTCATGTTTCGCAAATGGACACAGCGGAATAATTTTGCGCTGCTCGCCGCGCATTTTTTCTACTACTTTCGCCACCAGCTGTTTACCGACTCCCTGGCCTTTCAGGCTGGGGTCAACGTCAGTATGTTCAATAATGCTAAGATGCTCGCCCGTGGGCACAAAAACAATTTCCGCCACCTGATTCCCTTCGGCATCATTGACATAAAATTTGTTATGACCTTCCAGTATTTCCATCATTTCCTCACTTATTTGTGGCGATACTTCAGTGCGCCGCTCGGGCAGGTATCGATGACTTTCACCACCGTGGCGACATCCACTTCATCAGGAACGATCCATGGTTTACGCTTCAGATTGAAGAGCTTTGCGCTACCGCGCACGCAGTTACCCGAATGCTGGCAAATGGCGGTGTTAAAGTAGACATCAATCCTTTCGCCGGTATAGGCGCGATAGCCCGCTTCCAGTAATTCTTTATCCATGACCTTGCCTCAGTTTTACCCTAAATAATTCAAGCTACGGGACCAAACGATTAACCGTTTTCAACAGCGTTTGCGCTGGCCCGCATACGGTTGCCAGCGTCCATGCCATTTGAAGTATGACGGGTGTAGGTTATTGCGTTGCTTCTAAGCATAGCCCCGCCAGCAGCGGGTGACTATCGGCGACGGGCGAAATTTTTATTTCTACCACCTCGCGTCATTAATGCAGAATAAATGATTTTCTATGCACAAGTTATTCAAAAGAAATGCTCTACTTCTCGATGAAATATAGACGCTTCGCTTATGTCTACCTTTTATTTACCTGATAGTGAGATTAAACTCATTTAACCCTAACTTGAGCACTCAGGTATTCCGTCTTGAATCGTATTGTAAAGCTGGCGAGCCCTGCGCTGTTATTCTCGCTATTTACGCTCTCCGGCTGTTCATTATCCCCGGCGATTCCGGTATTAGGCGCTGCATTTCCAGGCTGGTTCTTCTGTTTATTAGGCGCTGCGCTTTTACTTATTCCCTGCCATATCCTGATCGTCCGCCAGGGATGGCAATCGCGATTTTCTCCACTGGTCTTCAGCTATCTGGCGCTGATGTTCCTGTTCGCCACGATTTTGTGGTTCCTGTTCTTCGTAAACTAGATACCTATGACACAATCCAGCTCAAGCGGTATCCGCAAAAAGTGGCCCCTGCTGGCGCTCGTTCTCGCCGCCATTCTGGCGCTGATTCTGGTTATCTGGCAGCTACAAACCTCGCCGGAAACCAACGATGCCTATGTCTATGCCGACACCATTGACGTTGTGCCGGAAGTGAGCGGACGGATCGTCGAGATGCCGATTCGCGACAATCAGCGGGTTAAAAAAGGCGATCTGCTGTTCCGCATCGACCCGCGCCCGTACCAGGCGATGCTTGACGATGCCAAAGCCCGTCTGACCACGCTTGATGCACAGATCATGCTGACCCAGCGTACGATCAAAGCGCAGGAATACAATGCGCAGTCGGTTAGCGCCGCCGTAGAGCGCGCTAAGGCGCTGGTGAAGCAAACCACCTCTTCGCGCGTTCGTCTTGAACCGCTGGTCCCGCAAGGATTTGCCTCACAAGAGAATCTAGACCAGGCGCGAACGGCTGAAAAAGCCGCCCGCGCCGAGCTGGAAGCTACGCTACTGCAGGCCAGGCAGGCTTCCGCCGCCGTAACCGGCGTCGATGCCATGGTGGCGCAACGAACGGGGCTCCTGGCGCAAATCGCGCTGGCCGAACTGCATCTTGAATTCACCGAAGTCCGCGCGCCGTTCAACGGCGTGGTGGTGGCGCTGAAAACCACTATCGGCCAGTACGCTTCGGCGCTAAAGCCGGTCTTTACCCTGCTGGATGATGACCACTGGTACGTGGTGGCCAACTTCCGCGAAACCGATTTAAACAACGTGCGGCCCGGCGTGCCGGCCAGAATCACCGTGATGACCAACCATAGCCGCACCTTCGATGGCGTGGTCGACTCTGTCGGCACCGGCGTTCTGCCCGACGGCGGCAGCGTCATAGGTGGTCTGCCGGTCATTCAGAAAAGCATCAACTGGGTCCATGTCTCCCAGCGCTTCCCGGTTAAAATCGCCGTCAAAGACCCCGACCCGAACCTGTTCCGTATGGGCGCCTCCGCCAGCGCCGTTCTGCAGCCGCGATAAGGAGACGGCATGCATAGCTTGTGGCCGTTTCTTACCCGGGAGCTCCGCGATGCGCCAGGACGGGCGAACTACACTCTGCGCCTGACCCTCAGCTGCGCGGTGCTGATTGTGCTGTTTATGACGCTGCATATTCCCTTCCTGGCCGTCGCGTTAATCGTGGTCTTTTACGTCAGTCAGCCTAACGTTCTGATGATTACGCTGGTCAGCGTGGTTTTCGTGGTGACCGTCAGCGTCGCTCTGGGCGGCGTTCTGCTGATTATCAAGTGGACCTACGACTACCCGCTGATCCGTCTGGTCGCTTCGGTAGTCCTGTTTTTCTGCGCGATTTACCTGATGCGGGTGCTGGGTAAGCTGGGGCTGGCGTTTTTCGTGGTAGCGCTGGCGGTTATCTACGCCCAGACCTTCCCGTCGATGACCAGCCAGAGCGAAATTCTGGTACGCCTGCTGCTGTGGCTATGGGTAGCGATCAATACCGCCATTGTGGTGACGCTGCTGGTCAACGCCTGCTTCCAGCAGGCCTTTCCCGGCTATCAGTTTAAAGCTCATCTGGTGGTAATGCTGCGCCAGACGGCGAGGACTCTTACCCAGCCCGGCGAGGAGCAGCCTACCTTCAAAGCGCTCGCCGGACAGTTTAACCAGCTGCAATCCCTGTATCAGCAGGCCGCGCGCGCCACGCCGGAGATTGCCGCCAGCCCGCACACCTGGCAGTCGCTGATGGGTGCCGCGCTGCGCTGCTATCATTTGGCCACGCTGCTACAGCCGGGTCACGACCATCCCGACGAGCGCCAGCGCATCGCCTGCGAACTGAATGCGCTGGCGGATAATCTCTCCACCGCCGCGGATTTCCAGCCTCTTCCCGTCCCGCGCGACGGCGCCAACAGCGCCATTTTGCAAGAAATGGTCCTGGTGCTGGCGAGGCTGGCGCGCGGCGAAGTCATCCCGCTGCCGCAGGGCGAAGTGGAAAAAGCGCCGCTGCTTCTGCCGGACGCGTGGTCTAATCCAGCCTATCTGCACTTTGCCCTGAAAACGCTGCTGGCGACCCTGCTCTGCTACGTTTTCTATACCGCCGCCGACTGGCAGGGCATCCACACGATTATGCTGAGCTGCGTCATTGTCGCCCAGCCGGGCCTGGGCGCCACCATGCAGAAAACGTGGCTACGCATCGGCGGCGCTCTGCTGGCCACGCTGATTGCGCTGCTATTAATCGTCTTTGTGCAGCCCTGGACCGATTCGCTGAGCGGCCTGCTGGCAATGACCCTACCGGTCTTTGCGTTATCCGCGTGGATTGCGGCAGGTTCGGAACGCATTGCCTACGCCGGGATCCAGATAGGCTTTACCTTCGCGCTGGCGTTTCTCAGCTGGTTTGGCCCGCTCAGTAACCTCACCGAACTACGCGACAGGGTTATCGGCATCCTGCTCGGCGTGCTGGTTTCCTCAATTGTTCATCTCTATTTGTGGCCGGATAGCGAAGTGCCGCAGCTTAAAGCGCGGCTGGCGCAGCTGTATCGCCAGCTGGCGCAAACCCTCGCCGCCCGCGATGGTGAGGTACAACTGGTGCCGCTATTTGCCGCGCTGAGCGAAAGCGAAACGTTAATCAACCGGGTTGCCGCCGAGCCGTTGGGAACCTACGCGCATCCGTGGTCAGAAGCCAAAAACTGGCCGCTGCGGGCGACCTTTCGGCAGGCAGAAGAGATCCTGCGTCTTAGCGAAGGCTACCGCCTGTACGCAGAGCCGGGGGATAACTTTTTAATCCGCTGCGCCCGGCAGCTTGAAGGCTATGCCGACGATATCAACCAGCAAAAAAACACCGCAGAACAACCTCTGGCGCTGCAACCGGCTCCCGCGAACCCGTTCGGCGCGGCGCTGGCCAGCGCGTTGGCCACGCTACCAACGTGGTCATTTGCGTCTTCAGCTATCCCGCAACAGGCAACCCGTTCATGACAGAAATCACTACTTACGCGCGCTTCTGGCGCTCCCCGGCGCTTGCTTTTGCCCTGACGTTATTAACCGGATGCGCGTTAATTCAGGACGATCCCGGCCAGGTTCCTGTGGTCAACCCGCAGCAGGCCGAGCTGGCACAGGTTATCCACCTGGCGAACAGCGGCTGGCCAACGGCGCGATGGTGGGAAGGTTATCAGGATCCCCAGCTCAATATGCTGGTCAACCGCGCGTTGCAAAACTCCCCTACCATGCAGGCCGCCCGGCTACGGATTTCGCAATCGCAGTCCACGGTGGAGCTGGCGCAGTCGGCCATGGGCGTTCAGGCTATCGCCGTGGCGGCGCAAAACCATCTGCGCGTGACCAATAAACAGTTCACCTGGCCCTACTCCTTCTCCCTGCCGATAGATAAAAATGGTCCCTGGTATACGCTGAATACCGTCGGCGTCGGAGCGACGCTGAACATCGATTTATGGGGAGCCGATCGCGCACGCGTCGCCGCCGCGATTGGCGAAAAGAATGCCCGCCAGGCGGAAACCGCCGGGATCGAGCTGGATCTTGCCAGCAGCGTGGCCCAGCTCTATTTCGCGATGCAGGCAACCTTTCAAAAAATCGAATTACTCAACCAGCTGGAATCTATCGCCAGGTTCTCGGTGCAGGCCCATGAACATCGTACCGAACGCGGCGTCGAGGATAGCGTCGATGTCGCCAACGCTCAGTCCGAACTGCTGGCGGCCCAGCAGCAGGTGATTACGGCGCAGGGAACGCTGACCCAGTATCGGGAAACCCTGCGGGCGCTGATCGGCGCCGATGCGCATAGCATGCCGGAGATTCACCCCGTACCGCTTCCGACTCTCCAGGAAACGCTTCCGGATTCGCTGTCGTTTGAACTGCTGGCCCGTCGCCCGGATCTGCAGGCGCTGCGCGGTTACGTCAGCGCCTCCATGAGTCAGGTGGACGCGGCAAAAGCGGCGTTTTATCCGCACTTTGATATCAAGGCGTTCTGGGGCTACAACGCGCTAAGCGTCGGCGACTTATTTAAGTCCTCTTTCCAGCAGATCAACCTGCTGCCGGGGCTCTATTTACCGCTGTTTGACGGCGGGCGTTTAAACGCCAATCTCAAGTCGGTGCGTACGGCGAGCAATATTTTGATTAAGCAGTACAACCAGGCGGTGCTGGACGCGGTTCGCGACGTGGCGATTAGCTCGAGCCAGCTTAACGATTTAAATCAGCAGGCAGCCCTGCAGCAGCAGAAGGTGACGGCGGCAATGGTGACCACCCGCAGCGCCAGCGCGCACCATCAGCGGGGGCTGCTAAGCCGCTACGCTGCGGAAGAGGCACGACGGCCGACCATCGCCCAGCAGCTGTTATTGCTGGATATTCAGGCCCAGCGGCTCAGCACCGATATCACGTTGATTAAAGCACTGGGCGGCGATTACCGCGGTCCGACGGCGGCCTCCGCAGGGAGAGAAGTAGCTCAATAGCGGAGAATTTCCCTGCTCGCGCTGCACTTAGCAGGGCTACGGTTCTGTGCGGCACATGAGACGCGTCGCCCGGTCATTGTGCGGCAGCGTTTGCTGCTGGAGATCCGAGTCCGGCAGCGGCCTCCGCAGGAAGAGAAGTAGCTCAATAGCGGGAGAATTTCCCTGCTCGCGCGGCGCTTAGCAGGGCTACGGTTCTGTACCCTGGCTACGGTTCCGCAGACCAGGGCTGACCGGGCTTGCTGCTGGATATTCAGGTCCGACGGCGGCCTCTGCTGGGAGTGAAGTGGCTCGATAGCGGGGGAATTTCCCTGCTCGCGCTGCGCTTAGCTGGGCTACGGTTCTGTACCCTGGCGACGGTTCCGCAGACCAGGGCAGACCGGGCTTGCTGCTGGATATTCAGGTCCGACGGCGGCCTCTGCTGGGAGAGAAGTGGCTCGATAGCGGGGGAATTTCCCTGCTCGCGCGGCGCTTAGCAGGGCTACGGTTCTGTACCCTGGCTACGGTTCCGCGGACCTGGGCTGCCCGGGTTTGCTGCTGGATATTCAGGTCCGACGGCGGCCTCTGCTGGGAGTGAAGTAGCTCAATAGCGGAGAATTTCCCTGCTCGCGCTGCGCTTAGCAGGGCTACGGTTCTGTACCCTGGCGACGGTTCCGCGGACCAGGGCAGCCCGGGTTTGCCGCTGGATATTCAGGTCCGACAGCGGCCTCCGCAGGGAGTGAAGTGACTCGATAGCGGGGGAATTTCCCTGCTCGCGCTGCGCTTAGCAGGGCTACGGTTCTGTACCCTGGCTACGGTTCTGCGGACCTGGGTAGCCCGGATAAGGCGCTTCGCGCCGCAATCCGGGGATTGGCAAAGGCGTAGGGTTGCCCCGCAATAGGCCAATAAAAAAACCGGCGCCCGGCGCCGGCTTTTCATTTATCGCTTTCGCAATCAGGCATTCGCCTCTGGTTTTTGCTCGGTGGATTTACTGTTTTCCAGCATGCGGCGCACCGGCACAATCAGCACACACAGAACCGCGGCGCAGATCAGTAGCGCCATAGAGCAGCGTGCGAACAGATCGGGCAGCATATCCAGCTGATCGGCCTTCACGTGTCCGCCAATCAGGCCCGCCGCCAGGTTCCCCAGGGCGCTGGCGCAGAACCACAGCCCCATCATCTGACCGCGCATTCTTTCCGGCGCCAGCAGCGTCATGGTCGCCAGGCCAATTGGGCTGAGGCACAGTTCGCCCAGGGTCAGCATCAGAATGCTGCCGACCAGCCACATCGGCGATACGCCCGTACCGCCGTTGCTCAGAACGTTTTGCGCCGCCAGCATCATCAGGCCAAAGCCCGCCGCCGCGCACAAGATACCGATAACAAACTTGGTGATACTGCTCGGACGCACGTTCTTACGCGCCAGCGCAGGCCATGCCCAGCTAAATACCGGCGCCAGCAGAATAATAAACAGGGCGTTGATCGACTGGAACCACACCGCCGGGATCTCGAAGGAACCAATCATACGGTTGGTATAGTCGTTAGCAAACAGGTTAAACGAGGTCGGTTTCTGCTCAAACGCCGACCAGAAAAAGGCAGCGGAAATCAGCAGGATAAAGCACACCAGCAGGCGGGCGCGCTCTTTGCGGCTCAGTCCGGCGAAGACGAACAGGTAGATAAAATAGAGCACCACCGACGCCGCAATAACGTAGACCAGCACGCTGGCAACCGCGACCGGGTTAATCACAATAACGCCCTGGGCAATCAAAGCGATGATAACCGCCACGCCCACCGTCAGCGCCAGCAGCCATGCGCCAACACCGTTTCTTTTTACTACCGGGCTATTCCAGGTTGAATCCAGGCCGACTTCGCTGTCGTAGCGTTTCATCGCCGGAACGGCAAAGACGCGGAAGATAATCAGCGCAACCAGCATCCCGATGCCACCGATGCCAAAGCCCCAGTGCCAGCCGTGAGATTTAATCAGCCAACCGGAGATCAGCGGTGCAATAAACGAGCCCATGTTGATGCCCATATAGAACAGCGAGAATCCGCCGTCGCGGCGCGCATCACCTTTCTTGTACAGTGTACCGACCATCACCGAAATACAGGTTTTAAACAGGCCGGAACCGAGCACGATAAACATCAGGCCAATAAAGAACAGGCTATCGCCCATCACCGCCGACAGGGCGATGGAGAGATGACCCAGAGCGATCAGTATCGAACCGTACCAGACCGCTTTTTGCTGACCCAGCCAGTTATCCGCCAACCAGCCGCCCGGCAGGGCTGCAAGATACATCGTTCCGGCAAAGATGCCGACGATGGCAGAGGCGTTTTCACGCGCCAGCCCCATCCCGCCGTCATAAACGGTGGCCGCCATAAATAAAATCAGTAACGGACGAATGCCGTAAAACGAGAAACGCTCCCACATTTCGGTGAAAAACAGCGAACCGAGCGGATAAGGATGGCCAAAAAAGGTTCGGCTTTCATTTTTATTAACAGAGGAATGCATAACTTCTCCCAAAGATGTCCACAGCGCTTTAACGCAGCGGAAAGCGTGTTGGCCTTTTATAAACAAGGCCAATCATTCACATTTAATGTGACGTTATTTAACCATTTGATAACCTAATAATGGTCCTGTCTAGCCCCTTCCCCCAACTTTTTAGATGAAAAGTCGACAAACGTCTACTTTTACAGATTTAAAGTTGGTGGAGATGGAAATGTGATTGACATAACAATTCACAATAAAAATGAATTTTTTTATTATAGGAAACAACAGATTAAACATTCACATCATGGATGAAAGGCAGGAAAATCACGCATCTTAAACCCGAATAAAATCAGGGGAAATGTGAAGTTGACCGGCCTTGCGCGAGGTAAGCAGCATAAACGGAGGTCTTGTTTTGGCAGAATAATGCGGGCACATCGCTGTCGGCGAAGATGAAGCGACGCCGACAGCGATGCCGATGATGTTGAAGGAAAAGTAGATCGAAAATTGATATCCAAAACGATCTGCCGCCGTTTTGTATCCAGGGCAGGCAAACAAAACAGAAGCGGTAAAATGTGTTATTCAAAAAAATAGACCGGCGGCATACCATATCGGTTCTCGCTCTCCTGACCTTTTCTTGCCAGGAAAAACAGCAGAACCAGCCAGCCAACCACAGGCAGGATGATCAACATTCCCCACCATCCGCAGCGACCGGTATCATGCAAACGACGTACTAATAAGGAATAAGATGGACACAGCAGAACTAAACCCATCGCCGCATATATCACTGGTACCACATCCTGCGGAGCATCAGATAACAGGAATGACAGCACCCCGCTTCCGATATAAATAACCAACACAACAAATTGATACCACCAGAACTCACGTCGACTGGCCCGCTCATTGAGATCCAGATAATGATGAAAGAACGCACAGTGAAACCATTTCATTGTTGGCTCCCTAGTTAATATTTCAGCGAAGAGAGGGCAGCCTCACCCGCAGACTTATACTGGCTCTCCAGATCGCTTGTGACTTTAAATATCACAAACATCAGTTTCCCATTAAAAGAGGAAACTTGCGTCAGGTGATGAAGATATTCATTTTCATCAGCATCAGGAATATTAAATGCCAGGCGTACCATTTTATGTCCGTTGATATCCAAGGGTAATAACGAAGGTGAAAACGCCTTCAATTCTTCTTTCATTATTGCTACAACACCCGGAACATCAGCTTCCTTAGTAGCATTCTCAGTTACGCTGAATACAATGCTAACAATGCCCCTTTCGGTCTCAACGTACCAGGATTCCTGTGGTTGGTTTGTTTCATCCGGATACATTTCCAGATGAAACTCCTGCGGAACTCGGACAAACTCAACCGGTAGTTCTATCGTGGCTTTACCTTCCAGAATACTGACAACCTGAGTTTTCTTCTCTGCTTGCGTCTCTAATGAGAAAACAATACCAGCAGAACTAATTAATAGAGAACTGGAACCAACCCTGTATTTCATCACCAATAACCCCCTAAGCTATTTCATTGCTGACGACTCAGTTAATACTTCAATGAAGAGAGAGCGACCTTGCCTGCGGGTTTGTATTTACTCTCCAGTTCGCTTGCTACGTAATACTCCACAAGCATTATTTTTCCGTTGAAGGAGGAAACTTGTATCATCGTATGGGTATGTCCATTCCCCTCATCGTCGGGAACATTGAACTCCAGACGTCCCATTTTGTGACTATTCACTTTCACCTGTGACATCGAAGGCGAGTACTCGCTCCACTCATTTTTCATCGTCGCTGTCACCATTGGAATCATGGCTTCCTTCAGCTCTTCGTCTAAAATATTGAATGAAATAAAAACGTTACTACCCTCCTTTTCTACATACCACGCCTCCTGCGGCCGATCTTCTTCTTCCTCATAGATGACTTTAAGAATGGCCTTCGGCATTCTGACAAATTCAACCGGCAGCTCTACCGTCGCCTTGCCGCCCAGCACTTTAACCACCTGGGTCTTATCTGCCGCCGAAACTGAAAAAGCAAACCCGGCAGCACTGATTAACAGAGCACTAAAAAGAGATCCATATTTCATAAATAATCACTCCATAATTAAGTTAAACACCAGTTATTAACCTTTAGACTTTTAGTACCAGAGGAGAAGGACCGTATTGATTACTCCCCTCCTGACCTTTTTTAAGCGAAAATATTAATAAGATAATACTGCCGATCAGCGGAATCAGGAGAATAAACGCCCACCTCCCGCTCTTCCCTATATCGTGAAATCTTCTGACTGCCACACAAATAGAGGGGCAGAGAAATATCAAACCAAATGCCTTCTTAACTAAAAAATAGGTCAAACCATATCGGTGAAAGATCATCCCCACGATAAAATCGATAACCAATGTGATAACAAAAACAATCAGGGTATACATCCAGAACTCACGTCGTGAAGCGCGGCCCTTCATGTTAAAATAATTTTCAAACATGACTTTTTTAAATTCATTCATCGTTAAATTCTTTTATACACTCTGAATAACACCGCACGCTGAGTATCAGCCCCAACTAGCAGCCAGCAGCATATTTTATGGTGCTGACGCTTCCGCCAGCACCACCTTCACTCTCGTCGCTTAATACTTCAGCGACGAGAGTGCTGCTTCACCTACTATTTTGTATTTACTCTCCAGATCGTTTGTCACGTTAAACGCCACGTACATCATCTGCCCATTAAAAGAGGAGAGCTGCATCAGGTTGTAGATATAATTCCCCTCATCATCAGTCGGTGTATTAAATTCAATACGGTCCATTTTATGACCATTGATTTTCACGTGTGACACTGTTGGTGATAAAACACTTAACTGTTTTTTAAAAACTTCACTAACTTTTGAAAGTTCAGATTCTTTAATCTTATCTTTAGTGACGCTGAATGCAATTGTGACTTTGCTATCCACATTTTCCACATACCAGGCTTCCTGAGGACGATTTCTCTCCTCGGTATATTTTTCAGCAAGCAGATTCTGCGGCATTTTGACAAATTCAACCGGCAGCTCTATTGTCGCCTTACCGCCGAGAATTTTAACAACCTGGGTTTTATCCGCCGCTTGTGCCGCAGTTGAAAAAGCAAGCCCGGCAGAGCTGATTAACAGAGCACTAAAAAGAGTTCCAAATTTCATGACTAACTTCTCCATATATTAGGTATAGCGCTCCCGGCCTTTAATGATATTCAGGGATGAACTATCGAATCAGGCAGGGCAAGATCTCGGTTTATTTAATATATCAACTTATAATTATCGAGGATTTTCAGATCACTCGACAGGGTAGTTATCCCGATTTACTTTTTAACTCCAGCGGAGAAGGTCCAAATTCATTACTACCCTCCTGACTTTTCTTAAGCGTAAAGACCAACAGGATAATGGGACCTACCAGCGGCACAAGAAGAAGAAAGGCCCATTTCCCGTTTTTCCCAATGTCATGTAATCGCCTCACCAGAATGCAAATTGAAGGTCCTAAAAAAATAAAATAAAAAACTGTGGTAGCAAAATACCGGGCAGGGTTATCGGGGCTAAATTTCACACCAGCTGATATGTCGATTATAATCATTATTACACTGATTAAAAAAACAAACTTCCAGTATTCCCCCCGAGAAGCGCGCCCCCTCAATCGAAAATAGTCACCAAACCCTGATTTTTTAAGCAATCCCATAATTTAATCCTTTTACATACAGTACATAAAAAATGAAGTTAACCTTTGCCTATAGCAATAAATTACGTTTATTAATTTCGTAATAACCAAACCACGAATGAGCTCAGATTAACTTCAACAGTCATATAATAAAAAATCAGATAACTATTTCCTCCTCCCTTTCACCGGCGTTTTTTCTTCAACAACCGGCTCAGCCACCGCAACAGGGATATCCCGCAGGCTCAGATTAACAAAATGATCCTTACCGAGGATTTTGCCGTTACCCAGCCACTCAATACCGCGATAGGTCAGCCTCAACCCGGCATCGCTGCGGCGCAGGATATTTCCGCTGCCGTCCGACACCGCATATCCCGTCTCATTAAGCAGGTTCACGGTCATGGTTTGCGCCTGCGTATCGCGATACATCTGCTGTACGGAGTTCAGATAATCACCCGCCAGATCCGCCAGCGACTGCTTCACCCGGGCATCGACCATCGCCGCCGTCTGCGGCTGAGTCCCCAGATTCGTCGCCAGCAGCGCATACAGCTGGGCCGTCGCTTTCGCCAGCGCCACCTGCACCTTCACGTCCTGAGCGAATTTTGTCGTATCCCAGCTGACAGTTTGACGTTCAGTGGTCACCGTTTCGGTTTTTTGCTCTTCCCACACCTTCCATTTTGCCGGCGCGGGCAGCAGCTTCTCTTCGCTGACCTGCTCTTTCTTCACGCCGCGGTAGCGGACGTTATCCGGCGCATCGAACAGCGACGTCGCCAGGTACGACGCGCACACGCTCTGCTGCTGGCGGGTATCCCCGTGCACCAGAACGGACAGCGGACTGCCCTGCACCGGCACCGCCGCCACGTTCACTTTGCTGTTCTCCAGCGCCCGAATGATATCCGCCCGTACCCGGTCACCGCGCGCCATGTCGCACACCAGGCGCATCACCGGCTCGTTCACCTTACCATTGACCCTGGGCACCAGGCTGTTTAACGAATCGGTAATCAGGGTGTATGCCGGGATCGACATCACCGCCACCGTGGAGGTTGTCGTGGCTGTTGCTGCCGGGCTTTCTGCCGCCGCCATCCCTGACGCTGACAGGGAAGCCAGCATCACCATCAGTGCACTACGCTTAAGCTTTCCTTTCATTCCTTTATCCTCTTTAAATAAGACTTTGACCTGTTACTGCACGTCTATCGTGATGCGTCGGTTCGGCGCCAGGCAGGCGATGGTTGCGGCTGATTTGCCACCTTCACACTGCACCCGCGGCATTGAAGCGCCCATTCCGATAGAAGTCATGACATTCGCCGGCAGACCACTGGCGACCAGCACCCGCTTCACCGACTCCGCCCGGGCCTGCGACAGGCGCAGGTTGCTTTCGGCTGAGCCGAAACGATCGGTATGGCCGGTGATAGTTATCTGGCGCACGTCCTGCCCGGACTGACGAATCTCCGCCGCCATCTGGCGGATCTGCGCTTCCCCCTGAGCGCTTAACTGCGCGCTGGCAAAGGCAAACAGGGCTTCCGCGTTCAGTTCACGCTGCATGACCGCAGGCTTCGCCGGGGCCAGCTGCGTCAGGCAGTTTTCCGGCAGGAAGTGCGTATCGCCCACTTTCATGCTGCTGTCGTACAGCACCTTGTACTGGCACGTCACCACTGAACCGGCGGCGGTCGGGAAATGGAAGATATAATCCCACTCCTTAACCCGCATCACGCCTTCCTTAAAGTGCGGGACGCCCAGCAGCTCATACACCTGGGCTTTGCTCATCCCCGGCCTGATTTTCGCCAGCGCATTGACATCCGGGTAGCTGCCTTCCCCCCTGACCGCCGACGCCTTATCGGGGAATATCGGCATGGTGGCCTTCCCCTGCGCGTCCGGGTTGCTCAGGCTCCGGGTACATCCTGTCAGCAGCAGTACCGTACAGGCAGAGGCCAGCAGGCCTAACTTCATCTGTTTCATCATCATTTCTTCCTTTAAAGACCGGGACAGTGCCCCGCCACTATTGGCGGGGCCTCCTGCTGCCTGTTACCACTGATAACCCACGCCGATTGACGCACCGAAGTCGCCCTGACTGTTCGTGGTACCGGATATCTTCGTTACCCACTTACCGTTGTCAGAGATGGTCGACACACCCAGTGCAACCGCCGACTGACCCTGATAGGTACCCCCGCCCAGACCTACCATGCTTGCCCCCGGGGCATACGGCTGCGGCAGGCTGGACATCGCCATCGCACCCGCAATACCGGCGCTCAGCTTGTCCTTCTGGTCGTTAACCATGTTTTTCAACTGGTTAAACTGCTTGTTGGTGTAGTTAACCGATTCAGAGACACCCTGTTTCAGCTGACCGACGTTCACCGCATCGGTGATTTCCGTACCCGCTGCCACGTTGGTTACCTGGCGTTCGCCACCGGAGTAGCCCATCGAGACGCTATTTTCACGGTTAGCCACGGAGTTCGCGCCCAGCGCCACCGAGTTTTTGGCCGTCGCCGACGAACCGTTACCCAGCGCGACAGAGTTTGCTCCCGACGCCGATGCCTTCGTACCCACTGCCATGCTGTTGCTGCCGCTGGCTGACGATCCGGCACCACCCGCCAGTGAATCGCTACCGCTCACGGCAGGTTTGGCGTAGTTACTGGTGTTATTCACCTGGAACATACCGTCCTTACCGTTACTGATATTGCTCACGTTGTTGGTGATACTGCCGGTGGCATCTTTCAGCTGCGCCACGTTCACCGCATCGGTATCTTCCGTCCCCGCCGCCACGTTAGTCACCTGACGTTCATTACCGGCAGAGCCGACGGACACCGTGTTATCACGGTCAGCAACCGAGCCACTGCCCAGCGCCACCGAGTTGCTGGCGGTCACCGAGGCGTTATCGCCGATGGCCACGCTGCCGGTGCCCGATGCGCTGGCATTGTTACCGGTGGCGATAGCGCCGTTTCCGGAAGCCTGCGCGCCATTACCGGTCGCAATGCTGTTATCGCCGCTGGCCACCGTACCCTGACCCAGCGCAACAGCGTCTTTTCCGCTGGCGACCGCGTCCGGTCCGGTCGAGTTCACCTTCAGGTAACGCATGGTCGGCATAACCGTATTGTTGTAAGACTCCTCAATATTGGTGACCCGGTAATCAAGGTTCTCGACCTTCTGGTTAGTGGCATACAGCTGGCTGCCGTTCACCGCATCGGTGCTCTTCGCACTCAGCTCGCCTGCCGCCACGTTGGTGATTTTGTTCACCGTGGTGGAGCCATGGCTTGCCGAGAACGCGCCCAGATTCTCATCCCACAGCAGGGCATCACCTTTCAGGCCATCAACGTTGACGACGATGTTCTCCAGCGCCGTGTTGGTGGCATACAGCTGCGAGCCGTTCACCGCATCGGTGCTGGTCGCCGACAGACGACCCGCCGCGACGTTGGTGATGGTGCGCTCTGCCCCTTCACTGCCCACGCTCAGCGTGCTGGTCGGGTTCGCCCCGGCGAAAGCGTAGTCGGTGCCGCGCAGCGTCACCCCTGCCGTGCCCACTGCCGCTTCCGTCAGAGAACCTGCACCCAATGCGATATCACCGGCATTGTTCGCCACCGCACCCATCCCGATCGCCACCGAATCCAGCCCCAGCGCCTGCGAGTCTGCACCCGTCGAGTTGGCGTGGAAGTACTTGATACCGGTGTTGTAGATGTTCTGCACCGAATCGCCCAGATTGCTGATGTTCTGCGTGTTCTTCGCGATATTAGTGGTGTTCGTCGCCACCTGCTGGTTGGTCGCAAACAGCTGCGAACCGTTCACCGCATCGGTACTCTTCTCACTCAACTCGCCCGCCGCCACATTGGTGATCTTGTTCACCGCCGTATCGCCATGACTGGCCGAGAACGAACCGACATACTCGTCCCACAGCAGCGCATCCTTCTGCAGCCCGTCCACATCAATGTTCAGGTTCTCCACCGCCGTATTGGTGGCGTACAGCTGGGAACCGTTCACCGCATCGGTACTGGTCTCAGAGAGACGACCTGCCGCCACGTTGGTGATGGTGCGCTCGGCCCCTTCACTGCCCACGCTGACGGTACTGGTCGGGTTCGCCCCGGCGAAGGCGTAGTCGGTGCCGCGCAGCGTCACCCCTGCCGTCCCCACTGCCGCTTCCGTCAGAGAGCCTGCCCCGAGCGCGATATCACCGGCATTGTTCGCCACCGCACCCATACCAATCGCCACCGAATCCAGCCCCAGTGCCTGCGAGTCTGCCCCCGTCGAGTTGGCATGGAAGTACTTCGTACCGCTGGTGTAGATGTTCTGCACCGAATCGCCCAGATTGCTGATGTTCTGCGTGTTCTTCGCGATATTAGTGGTGTTGGTCTCCACGTTCTGGTTAGTGGTAAACAGCTGCGAACCGTTCACCGCGTCCGTACTCTTCTCACCCAGCTCGCCCGCCGCGACGTTAGTGATGTTATTCACCACCGTATCGCCGTGACTCGCCGAGAAGGCCCCTTTATCCGCATCCCACTGCAGCGCATCCTGTTCCAGACCGCCGACGCTGGTATGCAGGTTCTCCACTGCCGAGTTAGTCGCATACAGCTGCGAACCGTTCACCGCATCGGTGCTGGTCTCAGACAGACGACCCGCCGCGACGTTGGTGATGGTGCGTTCAGCCCCTGCACTGCCCACGCTGACGGTGCTGGTCGGGTTCGCCCCGGCGAAGGCGTAGTCAGTACCACGCAGCGTCACCCCTGCTGTACCCACTGCCGCTTCCGTCAGAGAGCCTGCCCCGAGCGCGATATCACCGGCATTATTTGCCACCGCACCCATACCAATTGCTACCGAATCCAGCCCCAGCGCCTGCGAGTCTGCCCCCGTCGAGTTGGCATGGAAGTACTTCGTGCCCTTCTCGTTAATGGTGGTGATCGTGTCGCCCAGATTGCTGATGTTCTGCGTGTTCTTCGCGATATTGGTGGTGTTGGTCTCCACGTTCTGATTGGTCGCAAACAGCTGCGAACCGTTCACCGCATCCGTGCTCTTCTCACCCAGGTCGCCCGCCGCCACGTTGGTGATCTTGTTCACCGTCGTGTCGCCGTGGCTCGCCGAGAAGGCCCCTTTATCCGCATCCCACAGCAGCGCATCTTTCTGCAACCCGCCGACGTTGTTGTTCAGGTTCTCCACCGCCGAGTTGGTCGCGTACAGCTGCGAACCGTTCACCGCGTCGGTGCTGGTCTCAGACAGACGACCCGCCGCCACGTTAGTGATGGTGCGTTCAGCCCCTGCACTGCCCACGCTGACGGTGCTGGTCGGGTTCGCCCCGGCGAAGGCGTAGTCAGTACCGCGCAGCGTCACCCCTGCTGTACCCACCGCCGCTTCCGTCAGAGAGCCTGCCCCGAGCGCGATATCACCGGCATTTTTTGCCACCGCACCCATACCGATAGCGACCGCGTCCTGACCCAGCGCCTGCGAGTCTGCACCCGTTGAGTTGGCGTGGAAGTACCTGGTGCCTTTCTCATTAATGGTGGTCACCGTATCGCCCAGGTTGGTGATGTTCTGCGTGTTCTGCGCGATATTAGTGGTGTTGGTCGCCACCTGATCGTTGGTTGCCTTCAGCTGCGAACCGTTCACTGCATCGGTACTGCCGTCTTCCAACGCCCCTTCAGCCACATTGGTGATCTTGTTCACCGTGGTATCGCCGTGGCTCGCCGAGAAAGCCCCTTTATCCGCATCCCACAGCAGGGCATCTTTCTGCAGCCCGCCGACGTTGTTGTTCAGGTTCTCCACCGCCGAGTTGGTCGCGTACAGCTGCGAACCGTTCACCGCATCGGTGCTGGTCTCAGACAGACGACCCGCCGCCACGTTGGTGATGGTGCGTTCACTGCCCACATCCCCCACGCTCACGGTGCTGGCCGGATTGGCCCCGGCGAAGGCGTAGTCGGTGCCGTTAATGCTGGCACCCGCTGTACCCACTGCCGCTTTCGTTACCGAGTTCGCGCCCAGCGCCACATCGTTAGCGTTATTGGCAATCGCCCCCATACCGATAGCGACAGAGTCCTGGCCCAGCGCCTGCGAGTCCGCACCCGTCGAGTTGGCATGGAAGTACTTGGTGCCGGTGTTGTAGATGTTCTCCACCGAATCGCCCAGATCGCTGATGTTCTGCGTGTTCTTCGCGATATTGGTGGTGTTCGTCTCCACGTTCTGATTGGTCGCAAACAGCTGCGAACCGTTCACCGCGTCCGTGCTCTTCTCACCCAGGTCACCCGCTTCCACATTGGTGATCTTGTTCACCGTCGTGTCGCCGTGGCTCGCCGAGAAGGCCCCTTTATCCGCATCCCACAGCAGCGCATCTTTCTGCAACCCGCCCACGCTGTTGTCCAGGTTTTCCAGTGCGGTATTGGTCGCAAACAGCTGCGAGCCGTTTACCGCATCGGTACTGGTCTCAGACAGACGACCCGCCGCCACGTTAGTGATGGTGCGTTCACTGCCCACATCCCCCACGCTCACGGTGCTGGTCGGGTTCGCCCCGGCGAAGGCGTAGTTGGTGCCGTTAATGCTCTCACCCGCCGTACCCACTGCCGCTTTCGTTACCGAGTTCGCCCCCAGCGCCACATCATTGGCGTTATTGGCAATCGCACCCATACCGATAGCGACAGAGTCCAGACCTGTTGCCGTGGAATCTGCGCCTGTGGAATTGGCGTGGAAGTACTTGGTACCGGTGTTGTAGATGTTCTCCACCGAATCGCCCAGATCGCTGATGTTCTGCGTGTTCTTCGCGATATTGGTGGTGTTCGTCTCCACGTTCTGGTTGGTCGCAAACAGCTGCGAACCGTTCACCGCGTCCGTGCTCTTCTCACCCAGGTCACCCGCAGCCACGTTGGTGATCTTGTTCACCGTCGTGTCGCCGTGGCTCGCCGAGAAGGCCCCTTTATCCGCATCCCACAGCAGGGCATCTTTCTGCAACCCGCCCACGCTGTTGTCCAGGTTCTCCAGTGCCGTATTGGTCGCAAACAGCTGCGAGCCGTTTACCGCATCGGTACTGGTCTCAGACAGACGACCCGCCGCCACGTTGGTGATGGTGCGTTCACTGCCCACATCCCCCACGCTCACGGTGCTGGTCGGATTGGCCCCGGCGAAGGCGTAGTTGGTGCCGTTAATGCTCTCACCCGCCGTACCCACTGCCGCTTTCGTTACCGAGTTCGCCCCCAGCGCCACATCATTGGCGTTATTGGCAATCGCACCCATACCGATAGCGACAGAGTCCAGACCTGTTGCCGTGGAATCTGCGCCTGTGGAATTGGCGTGGAAGTACTTGGTACCGGTGTTGTAGATGTTCTCCACCGAATCGCCCAGATCGCTGATGTTCTGCGTGTTCTTCGCGATATTGGTGGTGTTCGTCTCCACGTTCTGGTTGGTCGCAAACAGCTGCGAACCGTTCACCGCGTCCGTGCTCTTCTCACCCAGGTCACCCGCAGCCACGTTGGTGATCTTGTTCACCGTCGTGTCGCCGTGGCTCGCCGAGAAGGCCCCTTTATCCGCATCCCACAGCAGGGCATCTTTCTGCAACCCGCCCACGCTGTTGTCCAGGTTTTCCAGTGCCGTATTGGTCGCAAACAGCTGCGAGCCGTTTACCGCATCGGTACTGGTCTCAGACAGACGACCCGCTGCGACGTTGGTGATGGTGCGTTCCTTACCTTCACTGCCCACGCTGACGGTGCTGGTCGGGTTAGCCCCGGCGAAGGCGTAGTCGGTGCCGTTAATACTCTCACCCGCCGTACCCACTGCCGCTTTCGTTACCGAGTTCGCCCCCAGCGCCACATCGTTAGCGTTATTGGCAATCGCACCCATACCGATAGCGACGGCATCATCACCCAGAGCCAGTGCTTCGGTCCCCTTAGAGTTGGCCTTGAAGTACTTGACTTTGTTATTTAACTGACCGACGTTCACGGCATCTGTATCATCCACACCCTCGGCCACATTGACGATTTTGTTACCAGCGACATCCACCTTCTCTTTGGTGAACATCGGCCCGTTCTCGATGGTCAGCCCGTCGGTGTTCATCACCGTCTTGCCGGTGGTCACCGACTCAAACGCCGCGTTATCCGCCAGCTTGATGGTCAGGTCGCCCTTCTCATCCAGCTCCGTCAGCACATTGCCCGCCGAGTAGGTCTCGCCCTCACCCGTCGCCCCGCCGCCGAGGATACGCATCGTCTCACCCAGCTTACGTTTGGCGTTCTCACCCTGGTTGGCCGCAAAGGTCAGCGGAGAGTCCGTCAGCTCGCCGACGCTGTTGTTCAGGCCTTCCAGTGCGGTATTGGTCGCGTACAGCTGTGAACCGTTCACCGCCTCGGTGCTCTCTGCCGACAGCAGACCCGCCGCCACGTTAGAGATGGTGCGTTCACTGCCCACATCCCCCACGCTGACCGTACTGGTCGCGTTTTTGCCAGCAAACTCATAGGGCTTACCGTTGATTTTAACGTCGTTCTGCCCCTTCGCTTTCGCCGTCACCGAATCCGCGCCCAGCGCCACATCGTTAGCGTTGTGCGCGATAGCGCCCATACCGATGGCCACAGAGTCCAGACCCACCGCGTCAGCTTCATCCCCGGTAGAGTTGGCTTTGAAGTACTTGGTCCGGTTGTACAGCTGGGAGCCGTTCACCGCATCGGTACTGCCGTCTTTCACCTCGCCCTCGGCCACATTGACGATTTTATTACCGGCGACATCCACTTCAGTTTTGGTGAACTTCGGCCCGTCCGTGATGGTCAGCCCGTCGCCGGTCAGCACCGTGGTTTTGTTCTCACCCACGTTCACCGTGGTGAAGTCCGGGTTGTCCGCCATCAGCAGCTGCAGCTTATCGTCCACCACCGCCGTCTTCAGGTTGGCCCCGCTGTAGTCACCCTCTGTGCTTCCGGCACCCAGGATATCCACCGTCGAGCCCAGCGTTTTAGCCACCTTGCCGTCATTACTCTGGAAGGTCAGCTCACTGTTCGCCACCTTCTCCAGCTGGCTCAGGTTCACCGCATCAGTGCCCTGCTTACCGTCTGCCACGTTACTGAGCCTGGTGCCGCCGGTCTCTGTTTCCGGATCATAGGCCTCGCGGCCGAGAGTGATGCTGCCGTAGTTCACCGTGCCGTCTTCACGCACGTCATACCGCACCGCCTGGTTGCCCAGACGGTCCACCGCCGTGTTGGTCGCAAACAGCTGTGAGCCGTTCACCGCCTCGGTGCTCTCTGCCGACAGCAGACCCGCCGCCACGTTGGAGATGGTGCGCTCTGCCCCGTCTTTGCCCACGCTCACCGTGCTGGTGACGCCCTCACCGGCACCGGCAAACTCATACTCTTTACCGTCGAGCAGCAGTTTATCCTGCCCCTTCACGTCACCGGTCACCGAGTTCGCCCCCAGCGCCACATCACCCTCGTTACGGGCAATCGCGCCCATACCGATGGCCACAGAGTCCAGACCCGCAGCGTCGGAGTCATCTCCCTCAGAGTTGGCATTGAAGTATTTGGTGCCCGCCTTCAGCTGGCTCAGGTTCACCGCATCACTGTCCTGCTTGCCGTCCGCCACGTTCGCGATGGTGGTTCCGCCTGTCTGGTCTGCCGGGTTATAGGTGTCGCCATCAAGGGTGATACGGTTGTAGTTGACGGTCTCCGTCCCGTCTTCCGCTTTATCCACGCTATACCGCACCGCCTGGTCGCCCAGACGGTCCACCGCCGTGTTGGTCGCAAACAGCTGCGAGCCGTTCACCGCCTCGGTGCTGTCATCTGCCAGCAGACCCGCCGCCACGTTAGAGATGGTGCGTTCGTTGTCTTTACTGCCCACGCTCACCGTGCTGGTGACGCCCTCTCCGGCACCGGCAAACTCATACTCTTTACCGTCGAGCAGCAGTTTATCCTGCCCCTTCACGTCACCGGTCACCGAGTTCGCCCCCAGCGCCACATCACCCTCGTTACGGGCAATCGCGCCCATACCGATGGCCACAGAGTCCAGACCCGCAGCGTCGGAGTCATCTCCCTCAGAGTTGGCATTGAAGTATTTGGTGCCCGCCTTCAGCTGGCTCAGGTTCACCGCATCACTGTCCTGCTTGCCGTCCGCCACGTTCGCGATGGTGGTTCCGCCTGTCTGGTCTGCCGGGTTATAGGTGTCGCCATCAAGGGTGATACGGTTGTAGTTGACGGTCTCCGTCCCGTCTTCCGCTTTATCCACGTCATACCGCACCGCCTGGTCACCCAGACGGTCCACCGCCGTGTTGGTCGCAAACAGCTGCGAGCCGTTCACCGCCTCGGTGCTGTCATCCGCCAGCAGACCCGCCGCCACGTTAGAGATGGTGCGTTCGTTGTCTTTACTGCCCACGCTCACCGTGCTGGTGACGCCCTCTCCGGCACCGGCAAACGTGTATTTTTCCCCGTCAAGCGTCAGGGTCTTCTGCCCCTTCACGTCACCGGTCTCTGAGCCAGCCCCCAGAGCAACTGAATTTTCATGGTTCGCTTTCGCGCCGGCGCCTAATGCAAGACTACTGGCTTCCGTCGCTTCAGCGGAATCGCCCAACGCTGTTGAAGACATAGCTACCGCGGAGCTGCTCATACCAATTGCCAGTGCACCTCCTTGTTTAGCAAACGCAAGTGTACCAAAGGCCAATGCACCATCAATATGGGCTTCAGCCCCTGTACCAATGGCAACGGTGTTCGCCCCGCTTACTTTTGAAAAAGCCCCTAAGGCCACGGTGTCGCTACCAGCAGCATTGGAGTCGTGCCCGATTGCAACACCGCCCGATGAATTGTTAAAAGCCTCTGTACCTATCGCGATAGCATCCAGCCCGGCAACGGTTACCCCGCTACCTATAGCAACTGAGTATTCACCCGTATTGGTTGTCGCTTTTCTGGTACCAATTACTGCACCATTCTTGTCTAATGTTGATGTCAGCCGCTCTCCGGTTTTGTCGCTCAGGATTATAGCCTGCCCTAACGACGTTGAGCCCTCACCCGTCGCCTCTACATAAGAACCCAGCGCGATGCTTTCATGTCCGGAGGCTTTGGCAGCGACACCGCCGATAGCTACCGAGCTTGTCTCGATACTCTCGGCCTCCCGGCCAATGGCGATTGCAGAAGATCCTGAGGCCTTAGACTCCGTTCCAACGACGATACTGTTAGCCGATGTGGCAATAACACCAGCACCCAGCGCGATAGCGCCACCACCACTAGCAACGGTTTTAGTTCTTGAGATTTCTACACCAGCAGCGTTGTATACAGGAATGCTGGATCCTATAGCCAGTGACTGGGAGCCACCAGCCTCGACCTCACGACCAATGGCGACAGAATCAGTGTAAGCCTTAGCTTCGCTCCCTATCGCCGTCGCGTAGTCGTACCCGGCGCTTGAACTTTGCCCTAAGGCCATGGCGCTCATACCGGTGGCACTCGCCTTCTGCCCCAGTGCCGTGGATTTCAGACCGGTAGCTTCAGCCTCAGTACCAATTGCTGTGGCGTTCACAGCATTTACCTTAGATTCAAGCCCGATTGCGATACCGCCTATCGCCTCTTTGCTCGCAACGGCCAGCGTACCCATTGCGATACTATCCAGCGCCTGAGCCTTCACCCCGCTACCTACAGCAACAGAGTATTGACCAGAGGCAGCTGTTGCGGTCCTTATTCCACCGGTGCTTGTTGTATCTAGACGCTCTCCATCGGCGTTCCTTATTACCGCCTGACCTAACGCCGTTGAGCCATCTGCACTCGCTTCCACATAAGAACCCAACGCGATGCTTTCACGTCCAGAGGCTTTGGCAGAAACCCCACCAATTGCTACTGAGGTTGTCCCGGTACTGCTGGCCTGTTGGCCAATGGCAAGTGCTGAAGTCCCTGTAGCATCGGAAAGCGTTCCTATTACAACGCTGTTCGCCGAAGTAGCAGACACACCAGCCCCCAGAGCTATAGCACCATTACCCGTTGCTGTTGTTTTTACCACTACCTCTTTTTCTTCACCTGCCTCATTTTTAACAATTTTTGTTGTGGTTGCACCTATAGCCACAGACTGATAGCCAGTGGACTCAACACCTTGGCCTACAGCAACAGAACCCGTTTTTGTTGCGTTAGCATCCGCGCCAAGTGCCGTAGACTGGATGCCTGTAGCCATCGCATAGTTTCCTAAAGCAACACTCTGCCCACCGCTAGGGTCCTTGACCTGGTTCAGAGGGTCACCGACATGACCAGCTCGGCTTTCCATACCAATCGCTATACTAGAATCGTATAAAGTCTGAGCATTATTACCAATCGCTATCGAATGGTCCGTTGATGCAGTTGCATATGTGCCCACAGCTACTGACCTTGTTGCTGTTTTAGATTGCGCACCAATAGCAATACTGTTCGTACTTTCCTCGGGCTTGGGATTCCCCTCATCATCAGTAATGCTAGCTTTCTGAGCTGCATCTGTGTTTGCTTGCGCATTCAAACCAAAAGCTATGCTGCTATTACCGGAAGTAGAAGCATTAAGGCCAATAGCTGCAGAGTACGTACCAACCACTTTACTATCCATACCAATAGTAATTGCACCCAGTCCTGCAGCTGCGGCGTTAGTCCCTATGGCTATACTATTGCTTGCAGCTATTCCCTTGCCGTCACTAATAGCCTTGGCACCATTGCCCAAAGCGATAGAACCTGTAGCCTGAGCTACGGCCATATTGCCAATAGCCGTTGTTTCGGACGCCTGTGCCGAAGCGCCATTACCAATAGCGGTATTTGATGCCACATTCGCATCACTGGTTGGCGTGACCACCACCCCTTGAGTCGCGCCCCCAGTAAGAACAGACGATGCATTCACCATCCATGCTCCCGCCGTCCCCGGGATCCCCACCAGGGTGACGCTCAGCAATGCAACGGGCAGTGCCCGGCGCGCCCTTCTTAAACCGGACTTACCTTTACCTCTGGCTTTCGCCAGCTCGCTGACCGCCACCCATAAACCCAGGCTCGCGTTCCAGACTAAACGATATACTGTATTCATTGTTTCCCCCTGGTCTTTTAAATAAAAGACTGGTTTATTCCTTTAATTGTTATTGAGATATACGCAGAGATGCCTGCTCTTTCAGAACCAGATTTCGCTCCAGAGAGCTTTTATTCAGCTGCGACGCATAGTCGCGATATAATTTCTGCGCTTTCTGCGGCTGGTTTATTACGTACTGGTAATAGCCGCCGACAAAAAATACCGCCTGAGTGACGGCATCCGCCTTTTCCTCTGCCTGGCTGAAAGCAATACTATCGATTAGCTGAAACACGGACTTTTCATCACCTTTCCCGCTGTAAATATCAGCAATGGCCGACTCATATGCCGAAAACCACTTATAATTAGCGGCTTTATCAGTCAGTGTTTTTTGCAGTGCTGTTGTTCCTCCTTGCCATGTCCTGGCGGTTAACCATAAATCCCAGAGCAGGCCGTAGTCCCGCTCGCGCCCGTTACCGTTTTGTCGCAATAAAGTGAAGGCCCGCCGGGCCTCGTCGTAGCGCTCCAGCGCCGCCAGGTTAACTGCCGAAGGTAGAAGGATCATCCCCGCCAGCATGCCGTTATTCAGGGCATCATATTTCTGCCGGGCTTCACGGTGATGGCCCGCCAGGTCGTCATTAATCGCCTGCTGGAAGGTCGCCATCGGCGTTTTTTCGACAGAAGAAAGAGAATGAGATGAATTCAGCGAAATATTTTCTGCAGACGCAAAAATAGTGTTGCTGAATAAAAATAGAAACAGAAGACTCAGCATTTTTCTTGCCGAGCGAATATAGGTTAACCTGGACATAATTTATTCCATCCGTGAATGCGCCGTCACATATACGTCAGCGACTTCTCTTTTAATCATTAAAAGAACGAAAGATCACCTGCTTTAATGACTGATGTAATAATCAGACCGGGACTTTCATTCTCAGCATATCCTGACACACAAAAATGCCCTGAGAGTTACAGTTGAGTAGCCCGTATTTTTGAAAAACGTTGCGTTTAATGCGGTAAATAATCCTCATCGATACGCTGAAGTCTACAACCTGTGGTTGAGATGAATAATCAGCGCTAAGGTGATTAAATATGCTAAGAACCCGTTTTGATACCGTCCCGCGCTTGACGGGAATCTTCCTGGCAATATCCATAAAACGACGGAATTCCAGTGAAGATATCGTTTTTGATATCAGACAAGGGAACTCAATCATCCCGCTGCTGTTAATGGGTATATCCAGCATGATCACCACCCGACAAAATGGCATGATCGATCTCTGCAGAATTTTCTTTCTGCTCAGATGATGGTTTACGGCCACCACAACGATATCACCCGCAACAGGCTCGAACGCTCTCAGACTTTCCTTTTCATTGAGGTTAATAAACACAGAAGCAGCGGCTTCGTTATCTGTCGCAGCGGAGAGCCCATAAAGAAAAAAAGTATCATCGGAAATAAAGTAGCTTTTCATGTAAAACGTCCTTTTCGATGAACATCCATTTGTCGGCCAGTTCCACATAGCCGTATTTAAAGATTCATTTTTCTGCGCGTCTTTGCTCCGGTCATTTATTAGATGAATACATTTTAAGCATCGCACAACCCAAAATAACAATTGATTTCACCGCAACACAAAGCAAAATCAATCGTCAAAAACTATCAATAAAGAAAAATGCGTTTCAGCGGAAGGATTTTTTTATTAGTATTTTCATGGTATTACAAAAAAAACATATCAGGTTTAACCATAAGATAATGATATATATACGATAATAAAAAATATTATTGATAAATTTTTTAAAAACAATGAGATAAAAACAACAGGGTCTTCTGGAGCCAGCTGATGGCGAAAGCCTGCAAATAAAAATTCAGAGCCGGTACCTTATTAGAGGAAAAGTCTTAAAACATAATAATTGCGCTTAAAAATAAAATAGCCAATTCATCAAGCAGTTAAGGATAGAAACTCTAATAATTGTTTTTTTATTGTTAAATAAAGGGCCTTTTTTTCAAAGAAAAGGCCCGGTTCATTAAGAAAAATCCCCTGTCAAATTTTCGCGCTGGCTAACGCATTCGTAGTAAAACGCCGTTTTCAGATGCCATAAGCTAGCTTTTTTCATTGCGCTAAATGGTCTCTACCGCGTTGGCCTGAAGGTTGGTTATGCAGAAAAAAGCTCAATTCCGCTTCTGTTTTACTCAATCTCACACTTCATGACGGCAAAAAATTGACCGCCACTTCAAAACCGCCGGTTGGGCGATTCTGCCAGCTCACCTCAAATTCATGCAGACGCGCAATCCGTTTGACGATGGATAACCCCAGACCGCTGCCGTTCTCGCTGGCGCCGGGCGGGCGGAAAAAGCGCTCGCCCAGGCGTTCCAGATGGCTGGGCATCACGCCTGGCCCGTTATCGACGACCCGCAGGCGATGATGCTGAAGAACTATCGCCACCTCGCCACCGGCCTGGGTATAGCGCAGGGCGTTATTCACCAGGTTACTGAGCAGCATCTTCAACAGCAGCGGATTGCCCTGGATCACCGCCGGAGGCACGCTGGTTTCAAGAGTCAACGCCACCTTTTTTTGCTCCGCCAGCGGAGTTAGCTCCCCTATCACCTCACTCGCCAGCCGACACCAGTCAATATGACTTAAATCGGCCATCAGCACGGTGTGACCGTCAAGACGGGAAAGGGCGAGCAGCTGGTCCACCAGCCGGGTGGTCCGGTCAATACCTATAATAAGGTTATTAAGCGCATGACGAGGGGTTTTGCCATTCTCTTCCGCCAGCAATGCCACTTCACTCTGAATACGCAGCGCGGTAAGCGGGCTCCGCAGTTCATGGGCGGCATCGGCGGTAAACTGGCGCTCACGCTCGAACATGCCGCTGACGCGGACAAACAGCTCGTTAAGCGCAATGACCAGCGGACGGGCTTCCCTGGGAACACGTTTTACTTCCAGCGCCCGGCTGTCATCCGGGCTGCGGCGCGCCAGCTGCTGTGCGGTATGTTTCAGCGAGTAGAGTTCGCGGCGTACTATCCAGGCGGTTAATCCCAGCATCAACGGCAGGCCAATAACCCACGGCCAAAGCTGGCGGAAGACAATTTCGCTGACCACATCGGAACGGTACTCTTTTTCCTGCCCGACCGCGATGGTATAGGCTTTATCCGGCGTTGAGATATAGAGAATGCGCCACATCTCGTCGTCATCGCCCTCGAGAGGTTTATCGATAAACCCCATTAAACCGGTGTAGCCAAACTCATGGCCGTGATCGTTGTCGCTTAACAGCAGCGCGCCGTGGCGGTCAAAAATCGCAAAACCCAGCGCATCGTCATCCTGCAGGCCGGTGTCTCCCATTCCCACCAGATTGCGCGTTTTAGGTAGAGAGACAGAGGTGCTGTCATCGACCGCCAGCTCGCTCAGATTGGCGGTGGCCAGACGTTTGGCGAACAGCATCTGCTGGGTATCAAAAACTTCGTCGATAACCTGCCGGGTCTGCCACCAGGCCAGGCTGCTGGCCGCCCCCCAGACCAGCAGGGCAATAGCTGAAATATAGATAAGCAGTCGGGTGCGTAAACTGAGATCATTCATCTTCGGCTCCCAGATAGTAGCCAAGACCACGCTCGGTTCGAATAAAATCATTACCCAGCTTGCGCCGCAAATGATGAATATGCACCTCAATGGCGTTACTGCCGAGTTCGTTATTCCAGCTGTAAAGTTTCTCTTCAAGTATCGCCCGGGACATAATGCGCTGCTTATTTAGCAACAGCTGTTCCAGCAGCGCCTGCTCGCGGACGGTCAGGGTAATGGGTTGGCCGCTGCGGGTCACGCTGCGCGTATCGGTATCGAACACCACATCACGATGTCTGAGCTGCGTAGAGTAGTGGGCATGGCTACGGCGAATCAGCGCATTAAGGCGGGCGACCAGTTCACCAAGCGCGAAGGGTTTACCCATATAATCATCCGCGCCGCCGTTTAACCCCTCAATTCTTTGGTGCAGCGCGTCTCGCGCCGTGAGGATCAATACCGGAACCCGGCACTGCTGCTGACGCCACCAGCTCAGAACATCCATACCGTCAATGCCGGGCAGGCCGAGGTCGAGAATAACGGCGTCAAAAGGCGCCATCAGCAGCGCCTGTCTTCCCGGCTCGCTGTGGGTAAACCAGTCAACGCAAAAGCCGCACTGTTCAAGCCCATTCTTAATGCCGTCGCCTATCAGGCTATCGTCTTCCAGTAACAGTATTCTCATTCCTTTATTATCCGTGGTAATTATGGGTGAGCGAAAAAATATGCGCAGCTCACCTGTCTTATAGTTTCCCTGAAATATTTAGGTGGAGGGATAAACGTCATTGAGCATATAGAAAAAACTGAAGTTTCGCTGCAATAATAATCTGATTAATGCGAACGATCGGGAAATATATTGATTTTGAGCGGCTCAAAAAAAATATAACGGCTCCGCAGAGCCGTTAATTCGGTCGATTTTAGAATTGATAATTAAGACGGAACAGCAATCCTTTATCGCTCTGACTCTCTTCCTGCCAGTGCCAGGCGTTCAAGCCAAGTGAAGTATTGCCCGTTACCCAGCGGGCGCCAACCTGGGCGTTGCTGGTGATTTTTTCCCGCCGGGCGCTCGCGTTTTTAAAACGCACGCCGGGGGCGCTGTTCAGGCGGGCATATCCCGTTTGCTCCTGATAATAAATAGTCGGTCCGGCTTCTACGCTGGCATTAAGATGCAGACCATTTTCATCCTGCCAGCCCAGGCGCACGCCAGCCAGAATATCGACCGCCGTTTTATCGCGGCCATCAAGATTCAGGTTCCACTCGCCGGCCCGCTGCTCCTGCACCGCGTCAGCGTGATGCCAGCGCATTTTCGCTCCGGCATAAGGCTCCAGCGTCAGTTCCTTACTCAGTTCGAGATTTTTGCCCAGCGTTGAGGTGAAGCTGAGCTCCTGCTGTTCACTATGAGCGGTCGCCTGACGGTTAACACCTTGATAACGAATATGCCGCGAAGTATCCAGCTGATGGATGCTGGCATCGAGCTGGTTTTTCCACAGCCATTCGCCCAGGGAATATTGATGCCCCAGCCCAAAGAACTGGCTATAGCCATTATCAACGCCATCAGCACCTTTATTCGTTCCCCCTTCAATACGCGCCAGGCCGTAGCGTAGCGTGAACTGCTGCCCGTCGAGACTGAAGTCCTGGGTCAGGGCCACCATATCGTAGCGGCCATTCTCCCCCAGTTCGGCCTGCGGGTTATGTTTGTCAATGATATTGAAGCCCAGCCCCGCGGTCGTTTTCAGGGTGTTGTCCGCCATCCGTTCAAAACGGTTGGTCAGGGTTCTGGCCTGGCGCAGCGCCAGCCCAATATCGCGGCCTGAGATCTGAGAAATGGCCTGACTCAGCCCCTGAACGGAAGATTGGTTAAGGCTACCGTACAGCGCGCTGGCGTGGTAACCCTCCTCCAGCGCCTTTGCCGCCGCCTGCAGGTCGGCGTTACTGACCAGCTCGTCATAGCGATTTTTGCTCATCACCACATCGACATTTCCCTGGCTATCCTTTATTCCCTTCGCCTGCCAGACAACGCTGGTTGACTGAATATTGCCGGAGCCGTTGAGATTATTGCCGACAAAAACATCATCAAGCCTGACCGACGTCGCGCTGGTTTGCTGCGTAAAGGCGGTATCGACCTGTACATCCGCGAGATTAAGGTTTTGCCCATAGAGCGCCCCGGCCTGGGCTATGTTCTGCGTCCCAATGGTGTAATTGCCGACCGTATACTGCCGGGTGGCATCACTACCGTTAACGTAAATTTTTCCGCTGTTCACGATGCGGTCATTGCTGGTTGTCGTCGTAAACGGCGCGGCGCCGCTGGCGTTAATGTGAATAACCCCCTGACTGTCGTTGATGAGCGTACTGTTACCCGTACCGCGCAGCGCGGTTAAGCTGCCGCTGGCCGCGCCGTTGTCGGCGGTAAGCGTGATGGTTCCACGGTTGATAGCACTCGCCCCGCGAGCGGCGGTAAGCGCGCTGCCGCTATTATTCACCGTGATCTGCCCGGTGTTAACGACCGTTGCGCCCGCCCCCTCCGCATACATGCCGGTTCCCCCAGCGGAAACGTTCATCGTGCCGCTGTTAATAGCGCTTAAGCCGCCGGTACTATATTCATTCTCAATACGGATACCGGTCGCCCCGGAACCGCTAACCGTCATACCGCCTCTCTGCAGTACACTGCCTCCGGTACTGGCTTCAGCATCAATACCCGTCGCATTCGCGCCGACCGCAAAATTCTGGCTATCCTGAATAACCTGGAAATTATTACCATCGATATCGAAGGCGCTGGCGATAACGTCATCGTCGCGCCAGGTACCGCTCAGCGAAGAGACGTTAATCCGGGCGCTTTCGGCAATGGTGAGTTTGCTCTGCTGGCCATCCAGCTTGATACCCGTACTGTCCCAGCCGGAAACGGTGAGCGAACCTTTTACCGACACCGTCGCATTCGCTCCTTCAATATCGATAGCGTCAGCACCGCTTTGGACATTCACTTTGCTGCTGGCGGCTAAGTCGAGCGTACTGCCCGCACCGTTGAGCTCAATAATACTGGCATCGCTACTGGCAGACAGATTACCGGCAATGTTAATCTGCGCCTGGCTACCGGTGATGCTTAAAGCGGTGGCATCATTTTGCGCGGTCGTGGTAACCCCTGCTGGCTGATTCAGCGTTATTCCCTGGCCCGTAATTCGGGCGGTGTATTGATTGTTTCCGCTGGCCAGGCTGTTTGCATCAACCGCCAGAGTGCCGTTGCTTTGATTAAAAGTGAAAGGCGTGACGTTGCTTGCCGCACTATTTAAATGTGCGCTAAATCTATCCTGAGTGGAATTACCCGTATTGCTTCCGCTATTGCCGGTGTTGCCGGTATTACCTGGATTGTCGGTGTTACCTGTTCCGCCCGTATTATTCAAATTATTCCAGCGGTCGATAACGTCCTGCGGCGTATTGGTCGGCCAGTTACCGTAGCGATGATAATATTCGATGTAATCATCATAATCGTCGAAATCATCATCGTCGTCATCGCCATCGCCACCGCCGCCCGCAGCAACGGCAATACCCAACGCCGCAAGCGTGGCGCCACCGCCAACCCACCACCATAGTGAACTTGATTCGTCATCAGCACGGCAGTTTTCAGGCAAACTGGCGCGCTGTTCGGCGGAGAGTTTATCGATATTTGATGGGCAGCTGGCCGCCTGGCTACTGATTGACGTTGCCCCCAAAGATAATGAGATCATGCAGGAGAGAAGTTTCTTATTCATAATTTTCCTTAATCTTTATTCTTAAAACTTCCAGCGCAACCACGGCAGCTCCTGGAAAAGCATGAATTGAATCCTCTGCACCTTAAGGGAAACTTAAGGCAGATATTTTCTGTCCGGGGCTTTCAGAAAAAGCCGAAGAGAATTGAATAGACATCTTCTGGCGAGAGAAACCGATGTAAAAAAATAGCGACCAGATGTTGAGGTAGACACATGAATGGCGAATATGAATATTGAATACTTCCAGACGTAAATATACCGCCATCTGAGCTTCTCCTGATGGTTCTCGTCTGTAACAATATTGCCTGCTGATTATCCATTCATCAGGCAATGTTCGGAGGGCCCTTAAGCTTTAGTCAAGATACATACCGCCTCCTTGTCGATACTTTTTTATAACTATACTTTTTTACAATACAGAATCGGTATGCCATGTTGTTTTATGAGATAGTCACCGCCGTTTTGCAATTGAAACTCATATACATATTCCACATCGCGGCTACTAAATACCATAGGTAAAAGATGCTGTAATTTATTATCAATCTCACCATCAGAAATAGATGAATGCTGCTGGCTCACCTTAATATACATCAGCTTCCCATAGGACTCATAGTTAAACACCGTGGCAATTTTAATATATTCCAGCGCATTATTTTCCTCCTGAAATCTGCCGGCGATAGTTAAAATCCCTCGCCCTTTTTCAAAATTCACCCCGACATTAGCTATAAGCGTACTTGCGTCAATATGACTCTCAAACTCACCCCGGCATTTAACGTCCAGTTTATTATAGTGCTCAACGGTCAAAAATAATGTCACCAGGGATAGCGTCATAAATATACCTGAAAAAATCAGCAAACGTCTCATAGCTCACCCCTTATATATGATGAAGTGCAATTCCTGGCCGTTCCTTTCGACCTGTTGCACGCAATCACGAAAAAACTTACCGGCTTTGATACGATGCTAATATACCTGAGCGGGTGCAGTTCACAGTCAGAAATAATCTCCTGATGTTTCTTCAGGAAAATATCAATTTCAGTTTTATAAATACTCACCGGCTGGCGTAAGTATAAATTACAATTATCTATTTGCTGATAATGCGTGTAGTCAAGAGTAAAATCATCCTGCTTGAATAAAAAATATTTATACCCTGCCATCAACAGCGACAGCGTGCCAATCGTCATTATTAATGAAAGTATGTATATGGTTTTATGCTCAGATGCGACAAAAACCGTTTTCGCCACTCCTGCATGCCATCGGGTAATGGCGTAACACTCTCCGTTGGAGAGTATTCATTACCCGGCTTAGTTTCCTCCTCTCCGACGTTGACCCGCATGTTTTCATTAAATACAAAACCTTTGCGGGGAACCGTAATAATGAAGTCCTCACTACTATCCGAGACCACCTTAAGCGCCTTACGTACTAACAATATGGTCTGGTAGAGCGTGTTTGGCGATGTTTCAATCACGCTATTATTCCATGCGCTTTCGTACAGTAACTGATGACTGACGATTGTTCCTGGCTCTTCAAGCAGAATTTCCAGACAACGGGAACTGGGCCGCCCCAGGATCTGTTTTTTCTCAGCATGCTTCGTGTTCATTAGCAGATTTTTTTCAGGATAAAAAGCGATCAACTCATTTATCAGAATTACCTTGCTCATGTGTCCCTCTTCACTCTGGTCAATATTAAAAATGATAGCGCGCCCCATAGTGAAGCACGCTGTCGGTTGCTTAAATCAATCTTATACCCTCAACAGAGGAAGATCAAAAAACCAGTAAAATCATAAACATAATAAAATAAGATATGAATTTACGTCTTATGTTCTTAAATGATCTGTTGATCCCTTCCCAATCAGAATGATACTGGTAATCTTACTCCCCACAAAGACAAACGCATGTTGAAAATCGAGGTTAATAAAACTTTATTCTAAAAAAAGATGAAAATAGAATTTTACCACTTCATTGTTTTTATAAATAAAAACAACGAACTTTGCCCGACGAACTCATCTAAAACGGCAAAAAAAATCCAATTTAACTTTATAAAATGGCATTAAAATCTGTTTAGAAATCAAAAAACAAACATAAACGCTTCATATATAGCTATTATTGATTATGTGTTTCATGTGAAGGTATTATTCATACTTTTACAAGGATGCGATTATATAGAATTATCTCAATCAACCATTCATGGATGCAGAGGTTAATCATGAAGATATTTGGTTACCTTCTCGGCAACGAGACTGATGGTGTTTTATTTTTTAAGGAAAAGCATCTGCTATTACCGCTCAATGCCCGGTATGGCCCCGTTCGCTTAAGAAGTACCATGTCGCGATTGCTTTTATTTCTGCTAGAAAAAGGAAACATAGGTTTAATTCGTGATGAACACATTATGAAAAACGTTTGGGAAATCCATGGATTGAAAGCTTCCGGCCCTCGTTTATGGCAAGTCGTCAACGACCTTAAAAACAAGCTTGCGAAAGTTGGCGTTGATAATAATTTCATTATGCGCGTAGAAGGCCGCGGCTACCTTATCAACAACTTGTATGTGGAATCAATCTATATAAGAGCAGCCTGGGTGATGTTAGACAATTTTATGCTTGAGAGTCAAAACATCACCTCCTTTAAGTTAGTTAAAGAATAGATTTTTAGTTTACCCGCTTCCACAGGGAATAGAGTTTCATAAAGGAAATGGCATTCATCACTCGCCCTTGCGTAGTCACCATTAGTTAAGACGCCACATTATTATAACGTTGATATTATTATGTCAAATTTAATGCAGTGATGCATATCATTCATTTTTTACTTATCGAAAAAATGTAGGAGATTTTATGCTTATATATTCATCTGACCAGTATTTTTCTCTTGCAATGAATGAGATACTGAGTGAATTTCAAAATCGAAAAACCAAGGAGCTCATTCTTATCGACTCCGGGAAAAAGATTTATACATTTTTGAGGTCAAGACACTTTCTGGCATATTGCATCAGGACTCTTTTTCTGCTCTTATCAATAGCCAGTATATGGTTTTTCCGCGAAATGTCGCTATTGCTCAACTGCGTAATTATATCGCGGCGGGTGTAGTTTCTTTAAATAAGCGTGATAAGAAAATGGATATGACCCGTATGGAGGAGTCCGTTTTGCGCGCGCTTTATGCCGGGTTAAGCATGAGTGATATTGCAGAACACTATGGCATGAGTTCAAAAAGGGTCAGCTCACTCAAAAGAGGCGCGTTGACCAAAATGGGAATCGATAATATTTCGTTATTCTTTTCCCTCTTGCGCTGTTGGGAGTTTTTCTGGCCGTTTATTTCATGCTTTTATCCATCAACCGCAAAGTATGCTGAAAAAATGATGATCCCTGCACACTGATTTTTATTGAGAATAATATTAAACGGACATTGAAGTTTATCCGGTGTCTGGCTATGGCCAGGTTTACCTTTGGGCAATCAGGCCCCAAATATCAATGGATGGATATTAAATCTACCCAAAGAGAGTTCGTACATTTAATGTAATATAGTTGTTAACAAGGAGCTTCACCATGAAATATCGTATGTTACTGAGTGCCCTAGTTGTTTGTTGTACCCTCCCTCTGACCGCCTGTGATAGCAAAAATGAAGCCGCCACAGACAAAGCGAACAGAACGCAGATTGCTGACAGTAAAGCGTCAATTGTATTGCCTGAAGGCTACATTAAAATGCCTGACGAGATGCTGGCGCATAAGTATCCTGCGGCGAACAGGCCTAAAGAGGCGTGGTACGTTGAAAAGGAAGATGGCAAGGTATCCATAGCCTTCAACGTGACCCAAAATTCTATCAAGGAGTCTCAGCTCCCTGAATTAGCAGAAGTCATGAAGAATAATCTCGCGACCTTCTCTCCGGAAATTAGCTCCGTGACGATTAATGGCAATAAGATGCAGCGGATCAAAGTGACGACCCCGGATGCGGCAGACCCAAATGGCGGGATTTATAACGTGATGCAGTTCGCGTCCGTGGACGGTAAGTTGATGATTGCAACTTTCAACGCGACTGCCGACCTCAAAGACCAGTATAGCAATGCGGGTCTGGAATCTCTGTCATCGATTCAATACTAAGATGCTGCATGGGGCTGTTCAGCCAGCCCCAAACATTTCATCCTTTAAAACTCTGTCCGGCTCCATCCCTGACCATCGTCAGCAGCGATTATTTAATCCAGCGTTGTTTAATTTCGCTGTATTCAGGAGAAGCCATCACTTTCTCCAGCGCCTGGTTTATTTCTGCCAGCAGCGGATTCCCTTTACGCAGCGCAATACCCAGCCCTTTACCGTAGTATTCCGGGTCGGTGGCTCGCTCATCCATAATGACGAACTCAGGGTTTTCCTTTAGCCAGTTTTTCATCGCCGACACATCGCCGAACACGCCGTCCAGGCGACCGTTTCGCAGGTCGATTAACGCATTCTGATAGCTATCATAGGCTTGCGATTCAATCTCACGATGGCGATCCTGGAGGTAACGCTGATGAGACGTCCCGTTTTCCAGGCCAAGCTTCTTGCCTTTTAAATCAGCAAAGGTGTGGAAGGTATCTTTACGCACCACCGCCACCGCCGATAGTTCATTAAAGTATGGCGTCGAGAAATCCACCTGCTTTTCACGCAGCGGGGTGATGTCCATCCCGGCAATCGCCGCATCCATTTTCTTAAAGCGCAGTGCCGGAATCAGGCTATCAAAACTCTGGTTCGTGAAGGTACAGGTCGCCTGTAGCTCCTTACACACCGCTCTGGCGATATCGATATCAAAGCCGGCCACCTGGTTATTGCTATCGACAAACTCAAATGGCGGATAGGTCGCGCTGGTGCCAAAATTGATAACCCGTTCAGCCGCCAGCGTAGTGGCGGAAAATAAGCCTATCGCAAGAGCCAGATAAGCACTTTTCATATGTATTCTCCCTGTGATGCACTCACAACAACGCCTGGGCTCATTATTTATCTCAGGCGTCGAATCGAATTGATGACCCAACTAATTTTCGTCATTGATGTACCGTACAGGATAAACCTGCGAAACCGAGGAGACGACCCGTACGAGGAGAAAAATCATACATGAATTGACGTCGATCCTATAGAATCCTGACGCCTTCTTTTGGGGAAATTAATTAATCATATCCATGAGTTACATGAACTTCAGCAGCATGAAATATCACAAGAGAGGTTTTGAATCAGCCGTACAAGATAAGTATTTAAAAAGTAGAGGCTAAGATTTTGCTGGCATCCCATTAAGCACTATAAAAAACCATCTCCCAATAAAATAGGGTAAGAGTGTTCAGGATGTTTTTGCAGCGTAAAAATAAATATAAAGAATATTTCCCGGGGACATTCATCCCCGGTTTGCCAGACAACTATTTTTGCTTTTCCAGTGCTTCCCACAGACCCATCAGGTAAGTGACGCCTAAGGCGCGGTCGTACAGACCATATCCGGGACGCCCGGTTTCTCCCCAAATAAAGCGCCCATGGTCCGGACGAATATAGCCGTCAAAACCATTGTCATGCAGAGCCTGCATTATGCGGTACATATCCAGAGAACCATAGCAGGAAGGATGCGCCGACTCGTAAAAGTCTTTGTCTTTAATAAGCTTAATATTACGTACGTGCGCAAAGTGCAGACGTTTACGCCGGGTAAATTCAGCCAGAATTTCATAGACGTTGTTGTCAGGATCTTCAGCAATCGACCCTGTACAAAGCGTGATACCGTTTGCCGGTGAATCGACCGTATCGCAAATCAACGCCAGATCGGCATGATTTTTTACCACTCGCGGAAGGCCAAAAATAGAGTACGGCGGATCGTCCGGGTGAATAGCCATTTTGACGCCCACCTCTTCACATACCGGAACGACTTCACGTAAGAAATAGAACAGATTCTCCCGAAGCTTAGTGTCATCCACATCGCTATAGCGGGCGAACAGTTCCTGCACCTTCGCCAGACGCTCGGGTTCCCAGCCAGGCAAAGCGAAACCGTTAGCGTTCTCCAGTACCTCTTTAACCACCTCTTCCAGAGTTTTATCAATACCGTGCTTTTCAAAGGCCATGGTCAATGAGCCATCCGGCAGCACATAATTCATATCGGTTTTCATCCAGTCAAAGACTGGCATGAAATTATAACAAATGACTTTTACGCCAAATCCCGCCAGGTTGCGGATGGTTTGTTTGTAGTTGTCGATATAACGGTCGCGTTGCGGAGAACCAATTTTAATGTCATCGTGAATGTTTACGCTTTCGATAACTTCCATCTTCAGGCCAGCGGCGTGGGCCTGTTCAACCAGCGCCTTAATTTTTTCTACCGGCCATACTTCACCGGGGGCAACATCGTAAAGTGCCCCCACCACGCCTTCTACCCCGGGAACCTGTCGAATGTACTCCAGCGGGATTTTATCTTCCTGTGGCCCGAACCAGCGCATTGTCATCTGCATGTTAACTTCCGCCTTAATCTTCCTGAATTTATACCATACTAGTATTTTAAAGCATATTGAGTAATTTTTATTAGATCAATACTTATTTTAAAAATAGCTATCGCTTAGCTTCCGTCCATTTCAGCATCATTTAAAGAAGTAAACCTTCATTATAAATTGTTATTTATATGTGAAATAAAACAAACAGATAACGATGTTTCAATCCATTATTGCCACTATTTTTTCAATACCTGATAAATTAACTTGCTTCCCCATCAAGACTCCGAAAAACAATTTAGACCCAATAATATGATTTAAGTCACAAATTCTTTATTTGCACTTGTATGGTAGTAGACTAAAATTATGCAAGCGGTTTAATGTCGGCCCTTAAAAGCGCTATCGCAGACCAATCCCCACTTAAAATAGTTAGTGCTTTAGGCCAACAAAACCGCTTGCAGCATGCACTGGAGATTTTATGTCATTGATAAATGATAATTTTATGATCGGCAATCTGGCAGGTAAGAGGCTGTATCTTGAGATAGCAAGAGAGCAGCCTATTATCGACTACCATTGCCATCTTGATGCGAAGGCTATTTGGGAAAATAAGCCTTTCGCTGACATTACGCAGTTATGGCTGGAAGGCGATCATTATAAATGGCGCGCGATGCGGGCAAATGGTATTCCCGAGAGAAAAATTACCGGTCATGCCGCCGCAGAAGAAAAATTTGAAGCCTGGGCGCAAACCGTTGAGGCCAGCTTCGGTAATCCTCTCTATCACTGGACCCATCTGGAACTTAAATACTATTTTGACATTGATGACACGCTAAACAGCCACAACTGGCGTGAAATAATGACGCAGTGTAATGAGCAGTTACGCCGCAAAGAATTTTTACCTCAGGCGTTAATTTGCCGTTCAAATGTCGAGGCTCTGTGCACAACGGATGGGCCGCTGGATAATCTGGAATATCATCAGCTACTGGCGGCAAAGAGTGATTTCTCTCCGCTGGTTCTCCCCACTTTTCGTCCTGATGAACTCTTTGATACCGATCCGGAAAGATTCCTGACGTTTCTTTCCCGCCTTGCAGAGAAAACCCAAATCAGCATCGCTTCTCTGGAGCAATTTCTGGCCGCCCTGGAATCACGTATCGCGTTTTTCCACAGCGTAGGGTGTCGCATATCCGATCACGGTCCGCTGGAGATCGTTTACAACCATCTGGATGAAGGTTCCGTGGCCGCGCTGTTCCGGCGGCGTCTTAAGAGCGAAACCCTGACCAACGAGGAGCAGCAGGCGTGGGATACCGCGATTTTTATCGCACTCGCTAAAATGTACAAGCAGCGTGATTGGGCAATGCAGATTCACTTCGGCGCCATTCGCAACAATAACAAACCGATGTTCAATAAGGTGGGCATCAACTGCGGTTTTGACTCCGTTGGCGATCAAACGCTCCTTGCCGGCAACCTGAATGCGCTGCTCAACGCCATGACTGAGAACAATGGCCTGCCCAAAACCATTATTTATAACCTTAACGCCGGCTATAACGACGTGGTTGCCTCTGCCATCGCCAACTTCCAGAGCGGCGAAGATGGCGTGAAATCCCCGCTGCAGTTTGGCTCGGGCTGGTGGTTTAACGATACGCGCCGCGGCATGGTCAATCAGCTTAATACGTTAGCCGATCAGGGGTTACTGGCCAACTTTGTCGGCATGCTCACCGATTCCCGCAGCTTCGTTTCCTATACCCGACACGATTACTTCCGCCGGATCCTCTGCGATCTGATTGGGGAATGGGTGGAAAGAGGCGAAGTTCCTGACGATAAAAATATTCTTACCTCAATGATTCGTGGTATTTGCGTAGAAAACGCACGCCGCTATTTCCGTTTTTCTCAAGCCTGATACAGGTATCAACCATGACCCTCAAAAACAGAAAAGTGACTATTCCTGTCAGTATCGGCTACGGTCTGACGGATATTATGGGCGGCGGAGCCTTTACCGTCATCGGTGCATGGCTTCTCTTTTTCTATACCACCTTTGTCGGCCTGTCGCCGATTGAAGCGGCATCTATTGTGGCGATAGCCCGTATTGTTGATGCTATCGTTAGCCTGTTTATGGGCAGCTTCACCGACCATTTCTATAAAAATTATCTGGGTAAAAAATTTGGCCGCCGTCGTTTCTTCCTGTTAATTGGCGCGCCGCTTATGCTGGTTTATATCCTGCTGTGGATGAACGGCATGAATTTCTGGTTCTATCTCGCGGTCTACCTGGCCTTTGAGATTATCGCGGCAATGGTGCTTATCCCCTGGGAAACGCTGCCGTCTGAGATGACCAAAGATTTTAACGATCGAACCAAGCTCTCGACTTGCCGCATGTTTTTGTCGGCATCCGGTACCTTTCTCGCCACTTTTATTCCGGGTCTGCTGATCGGCTGGCTGGGTGAGAATAACGCAGATGCTTATCTGATTAACGGCGTAGTCTTTGCCGTTATGTTTACCGTCTGCGTATTTATTTCCTGGAAAGTCACCTGGGAGCGCGAGCTCACGCCGGAAATGCAGGCGGAGATCGAGAAAGCGTCGCAGCCCACTACCTTCGCAGAGAAAATCACGGCCTTCGGTAACTTGTTTAAAGAGTACGCTTCCACCCTGAAGGTGCGCGCATTTCGTAAACACCTGGCCATCTATCTCTTTTCCTTCACCGCGAAGGATGTTTACAACACGGTGTTTGTCTTTTTCTGCGTCTATTGCCTGAATGTCTCCTCCTCTCTGGCGGGAACGCTGCTGTCGATGAGCATTGTGGGATTGCCGGTCACGCTGGCGGCGGGCGTTGCCATCATTAAATACGGTCCATCCCGTCTTTATATCTTCGCTTATACCCTGATGATGCTGTGTCTCGGCGGATTCTTCCTGGTCTATCAGTTCCCGACGGATAACAAAGTGATGCTGCTGGTGATCCTCGCGGGCGTTTATCAGGTCGGCCGCTGCGTGCTGGAATTTACCCCGTGGAACGTATTCCCGTTTATTCCGGATATCGACGAAATGATTACGCGCCAGCGCCGCGAAGGCCTGTTTGCTGCGGTGATGACCTTCTCCCGCAAGACAACGGTTGCCATCGCGACCTTTGCGGTGGGCCTGCTGTTACAGAGCGGAGGCTTCGTGAAAGGTAGCCAGGCGCAGCCTCAGGAAGCCATCACCACGATTGCTATGCTGCTGTTTGTCGGCACCGCCGGGCTGTTGATCATTGCTCTGTGGCAAGCGCTGACCTTCCATCTGAACAAGCGTACGCACAAAATTTTTGTCGATGAGATTGATCGCCTGAAAGCGCATGGCCGCAAGCAGGATGTCACGCCTGAAGCCCGCCATGTTGTGGAAGATCTTACCGGTTACTCTTACGATAAACTGTGGTGTGAGGATGCGTCAGCGCCCGTCAACGCAAATAACCCAGGCGCCGCCCTCAACGGATAGATCCTGCCGGCAGGAGTGGCCAATATGTCATGCCTTGCCTCCCCTGCGCAGCAGGCGGAGGCAACATTCAGCGGCAATACCGAGCGCTAATCGCGCTCCTCTTCATCCAGAGAGATAATCTGAATTCCGGCGTTGCGATACTCTTCAGCCTCATCGGGCAGACGATCGATAACGACGGTATCAATCCGGCTTGCGGCGGTAAACTGGGCAAGAGAGGTATTGTTAAGCTTGCTGTAGTCGCAAACGATAATCACCTGGCTGGCGTGTTCAACCATGCCTCGTTTTGTTTCTGCCAGCATAATGTCGGCAACGCAGGCGCCGTGTTTCAGCGATAGCGAATTGGTGCCCATAAACGCTTTATCGACGTTAAGCGTATCAAGAATAGAACGCCCGTTAATCGCCACCACGCAGTGGTAGCCCTTCTTAACGATCCCGCCCAGCAGAATAGTTTGTATAGAGGGACTGGCCTCCAGCTCGCGGGCAATTTGATAATCGTTGGTAACCACCGTTACGTTCTGTCTGTCACGAATATTACGCGCGATATGTAAGGTCGTGGTGCCGGTATCCAGCACGATGATATCGCCATCTTCAACCAGCGCCGCCGCACGTTGGCCAATCCGCTCTTTGGCGCTGAGGTTAACAATTTCACGCGCGTCGGAGGCCTGCTCAAAGCTCGCCCGGGTGCGCAGAACGGCCCCGCCATGGGTTCGGGTGAGCAGCCCCTCCTCTTCCAGCTGGCGGAGATCGGCACGAATGGTGGCACCAGATACGTTAAAGACATCACACATCTCAGACACAGCGACTTTGCGTTTTTCCCTGAGAATACTGAGCAACTTCTCCTGTCTTTCTTCTGCAAACATTCTGCCTCTCTCTTATTTACGACGCTTGCCACGCGGTGTCGGCGTTGGCTTACCTTCAGTCCGGTCCTGCGCTCAGCGCATCCAGCCTGTCGTATAGGGCAGCGGATTGCTGATAGAGCGTATCAAAAAGCTCAGCGCAGGAGTGGTAGTACTCCTGCAGACGGGGATCCGGCGAAATCAGTTTGTCAAACTGGACGGTCTGCCGCACGCCGCTGGCAAAATCGGCATAGAGCCCCGCGCCAACCCCGGCGATAATACCGCATCCGGTGACGCCATTCTCCTGATTGCGGGTAGATAATATCGGAAGATTGTACGCCGCAGCTTTGATTTCAAGCCATAGCTGGCTGCGCGCGCCGCCGCCGGAAGCTATCATTTGCTGCGGATATTGCCCGCACTCCTGCAGCTGGCGAAGGTTGCGCCAGGAAGCGAACGCCACCCCCTCCAGCACCGCCCGGAATAAATGACCGCGACGATGCTTACGCTGCAGGCCGAAGAACTGCGCCCGCGAATTGTTGTGCTCGGCCAGGCGTTCTCCCGTCAGATAGGGAAGAAATATTAGCCCTTCCGCGCCAGCCGGTACCTCCGCCGCCTCCTGTAAAAACTGCGGGTGGGTTATCTGGTTATCGGCAAGCGCCAGCCGCGCCCAGCGAACGGCATCCCCCCCGGCATCCAGGATCGTAAATCCGCCCCAGGCAGCGTTGGCCAGATGAAGGTTATTGACCAGCGGATGGCGTAACGGTCGCGGCGATACCACCGTTATCAGCGTCGAGGTTCCGGTGGAGTCAGATGCCATTCCCGGCTCATACACGCCCGATCCGAGCAGGGAGGCCGCCATATCAGAAGTACCGGCAACCACCGGAATCCCCACCGGCAGGCCCGTCAGTCCGGATGCCCGCGGAGTCACCTGGCCGATAATCTCGCTGGATAGTTTGAGGTCCGGCAGCTGATCGAGCCGCAGGCCAAACATCTCACAGGCTTGCGAAGACCAGTCTCGGGTTTCGCTATCCATCAGGAAATAGCAGGACGCCTCGCTATAGTCGGTCGCCAGCGCGCCGGTCAGCATAAAATTAATATAGTCTTTTGGCATCAGCACTTTGGCGAGCTTCGGCCAACTTTGCGGATGATGCTCCCGCCACCAGGCTAATTTGAAAGCGGGCCACGCCGCGGCGGGCGGGTTATTCAAATGCACCAGCCACTTTTCCTGCCCTTCGCGCGCGGCAAAAGCATCGACCTGCGGCTGGCTGCGCTTGTCATTCCACAATAGCGCCCGGTCCTCCACCAGCTGGCCATCACTATCCAGCAGCACCGTACCGTGCATCTGTCCGCAGGCGCCAATAACCGCAATCTGCGCAACCGTTTCAGGATAGCGGTAGAGCACCTCGCGTATGCATTCACAGGCGGCCTGCCACCATAAAGAAGGGGCCTGCTCTGACCAACCTGCGCGCGGCGTGGTCTGTTCATACTCTCTTTGCGCAAATCCGACCATCGTGCCATCAACGCGCAAAATAGCGGCGCGAGTACTGCCTGTGCCAACATCAATCGTGAGTATTTTATCTTTCATCACTGGCTCCGGTGACGTCTTAAGGCGGGCTACCAGGCCCGCAGCTTCTCAGTTTAATCGGCGTTCAGCTCGGGAAAACGTTCAGGGTGCTGTTCCAGTTCCGCCAGCACTTTGCTTACCGCGCCATGGCTCATGCCAAAGCGACGAACGCCAAGCTGATAGAGCGCGCGCACCGTTTCCAGATCGCGAATACCTCCCGCGCCTTTGATATCAATTCGCCCTTTAAGCTGATCGGCGATGATGCTGACTTTTTCCACCGTCGCCCCGGTTGGCGCCCAGCCGGTAGAGGTTTTGACCCACTTCATGCCGACCTCTACGGCAATATCGCAAACCCGGCGAATTTGTTCTTCATTCAGATAGTGCGTTTCGAGGATCACTTTCGCCGGAACCGGGGCTGCGGCCTCCACCACCCGGCGCAAATCTTCGCGAACATAGTCATAATCGCCGGATAAAACTTTGCCAATATTCACCACCATGTCCACTTCACGAGCGCCATCGGCAATCAGCTGCCGCACTTCCTGAACCTTAATATCGGTAGCATGTCCACCGCCTGGAAAGCCGACCGGCCCGCCAATCATCACTTCTCCCGTGCCCTGCTGCGGCAGCAATGTGCTGAGAAAACGCGTCCAGCACGGCAGTACGTGTACGGAAATAATATTGTAGCGAGCTGCCAGTTCAGCACAGGCGCGAACGTCGGCTTCAGTGCTGGTCGCCTGGACGGCGCTCAGGTCAATTAAACGTGCAAAACGACGGGTTGTTTCATTCATGGTTTTATCCTGCTCTTTGTTTTTAATTGCTTTCATTTAATGCTCTAAATTGGCATAAATCCATTTAAAAACGCATCAAATGAAAATAACGTGATCAATTTAGCATTTTTTTATTTTCATTTGTTTTTAATTAACAGACGAAAAATGAATGAAGCGATCCTCGAACGGGCATAAGCGGTCATTAACGGGCATAAGCGGTCATTAACGGGCACAAAAGCAATTTTGCTTTTATTTTTGTTTGCTTTTGTTTGTGACCGGATAGCGAATAAAACCGCGCAAAAAGCGGCGGAAGGCGGGTCGAAATGCGGTTCTGGTCACACAGTCTGCTGATAAAACCACGGCCTGCGCCGGATATTTCCGGCGTCCCAACGTCCCGAACAAGGGGAAGGTAAGCTGATTTAGTACTTCAGGAGAGAGTTATGTTGCCGCTGGAACGTCACCGTTTGATTGTCGAACTGCTGGGCCAACGCGGGGTAATGCGGGTCAATGAGATCGCACAAGCCACCCAGGTTTCCAGGGAAACGATTCGCCGCGATCTGAGCGAACTGGAGCGACGCGGAATATTAAATCGTAGTCACGGAGGAGCGCTGGTGACGGAAAACGCCCTCCCGGCAAGCAGAACGCTGGCGCCTGCCCTTCCGGTCGAGGATGCGCAGGGAAGCTTTCAGCAAAGAACGCTGCTGCACAGCGAGGGCAAAATGCGCATTGCCCGTAAAGCGCTGCAGTTTCTCCAGCCGGGAAAGACTATTTTGCTCGACGGCAGCACCACCAGCTGGTTTTTAGCCCGGCAGATGCCGGAGATGGCGTTAACGGTTATCACGCCATCCATCCGCATCTTACAAACGCTGATGAGCAGGCGTTCATTGCATCTGGTGGGGTTGGGAGGCGATTTTTCGCCTGGCGAGGAGTCGTTCTTTGGGGAAAACGCCTCGCGAATGCTGCGGGAGTATGACGTTGATACGCTCTTTTTCTCATGCCAGGGGCTGGAGCGCGATAGCGGCCTGTATGTAGGGACGGAAGCCCACGCCGCATTGCTGAAACAGATGATGGTGACCGCCCGCCAGGTGGTTGCATTAGTCGATGCCAGCAAACTCGGACGCCTGGGCGTAACGCGGCTCGGAGGATTAGGCGAACTCGACTGTTTAATCACCGAAAAGTTTGACGATCCGCTGCTGGAAAAAGAGATGACCTGGCACAACGCCAGCATACAAATCGCCTGAGTACGCCGTCATGCGATGACGGTTAATACCAGCATTGTCGAAACGCTGCTTTGCGCGGCAGGGCCAGACTTTGCCTGAAATCAGCCCATTACCGGAATCAAGAGGCCTTATGCGTTATTACATTTCTCCCTCGCTCATGTGTATGGACATGATGCAAATAACTGAACAGCTGCGTTTTTTAAATAACAAAGCCGACAGGCTGCACGTCGACATCATGGACGGACACTATGTGAAAAATCTGGCGCTCTCGGCCAGTTTTGTCGCGCAGATTCGTCCTTATACCGCGCTGCCTATCGATGTCCATTTGATGGTTGAAGAACCCGCTTTGTTTATTCCGGCGCTGCTCAAGGCCGGAGCGGACTCTATTTCACTTCATCCAGAAACCATCTGCCGGGAAGCCTTTCGCGTCATCAACACCATCCGTCAGGCGGGGAAAGAAGTGGGGATGGTCCTCAACCCCGCCACGCCGATTGAGAGCGTTCAGCACTATCTGCATCTGCTCGATAAGGTCACCGTGATGACCGTCGATCCGGGCTATGCCGGTCAGCCGTTCATTCCCGAAATGCTCGACAAAATCGCGCAGCTTCATCAGTTAAAACGGACCCGTGGCCTTAGGTTCTTGCTTGAAGTCGACGGTTCATGCAACCGACATACCTACCGTGAACTGCTGGGGGCCGGGGCGCAGATATTAATTATGGGCAGCAGCGGTTTATTCCGCCCGGATATTCCGCTCGAACAGGCCTGGGAAAATATGTCTCTGGACCTGGCCGCGGCGCTGGGTTCCCCCGAGCTGGTTTAAAGGAGCGGATGATGTCAGGAAAAGTCTGTGTTTTTGGTTCGTTCAATTTCGACATGGTCGCCAGAGTTGAGCGTTTCCCCGTGCCGGGCGAGTCGTTAGTGGCATGCGCAAGCATGACCAGCGCCGGAGGAAAAGGGGCGAATCAGGCCACCGCCGCGCTAAAAGCGGGGGCGAATGTCCACTACATCGGCAAGATTGGTCATGATACGTTCGGTCAATTTGCCCGCCGCCATCTGAAAAGCGTGGGTTTTAATGCCGTAACGCTGCTGGTCGCGGAGTCCGTCCCTACCGGCAATGCGCTGATTTATGTTGCCGGCAATGACGCCGAAAATATGATTGCCGTCGATCCCGGCGCGAATATGACGGTCACGGACGATGAAATCGCCGGCTGCATTCCCGCCATCGGCTGCGCGGATGTGGTTCTGGTTCAGCTGGAGAACAATCTTTCCGCCATTGAACAGGTCGTTGATGCCGCTCAGCGGGCCGGCGTCTTCGTGGTGCTCAACCCCGCCCCCTGGCAGGCCGTGGATAAAGCCTTTCTGAGTAAAGTCGATTTGCTCACCCCGAACGCGACGGAAGCCAGATTAATGACCGGCTGTCGGGCTGACGATCTGGCTGGCGCTGCAGAAGCGGCCGATGTTCTGCATGTTCAGGGCGCACGCAACGTCATTATCACGCTTGGCGCCAAGGGCGCGCTGCTGAGCGAGCAAGGCGTGAAAACCCATATCCCCTGCTTTCCTTCTCATCCCCGCGATACCACCGGCGCAGGAGATGCGTTCAACGGCGCGCTGGCGGCGCGGCTTGCCTGCGGCGAGCCGCTGCACAAAGCGGCCCAGTTTGCGGCGGCCTACGCCGCGGTCAGCGTCGAAAAGCAGGGCGCGTCATCTTTACCTGAGTACCAGGAGGCACAAGAACGGCTTTTACGTGCCGCCTCTGATTATGAAATGGCATAAACCCTACGACATATACCCAAAATAATTCGAGTTGCAGGACAAAACGGCTAGCCGTTCTGAACAGCGCTTGCGCTGGCCCCGTAAGGCCGAGTCACGCGGCGACGCAGTGAATCCCCAGGAGCTTACTCTGGTAAGTGACTGGGGTGAGCGAGGAAAGCCAACGCACAAACGACTTGAAGTATGAAGGGTACAAAAACCATTACGAGGATAGCTCAATGAGTACGCTAATAACGGATAAGGTCGATAAAGCGGCGGTCCACAATGAAAAACTGGATACCAGCGCCTATTTACCGCATACCCCCTGGCTGCAGTTTTTACTGGTCTGTTGCCTGTTTGCGCTATGGGGGATGGCGGGCAACCTGAATGATATTTTGATTGCCCAGTTTAAAAAGGGTTTCGATTTAACGGATACGCAGACCGCGCTGGTACAGTCGATTTTTTTCCTCGGCTACTTTTTTGTCGCTCTGCCCGCGGCGGCGCTGATTAAGCGATATTCCTATAAAGCGGCAATTATTATAGGACTATGCCTGTACGCTCTGGGCTGTTTCCTTTTCGTACCCGCCGCACAGATCATGACCTACGGCGCTTTCCTCGCCTGCCTGGGAGTGATTGCCTGCGGACTCTCTTTCCTGGAAACGTCTGCGAATACCTACTCGAGCCTGCTGGGCCCGATTCAATCCTCCACCCAGCGCATTAACTTTTCGCAGATCTTCAACTCCCTCGGCGTTATTTCCGGCGTGCTGATTGGTCAGGTGATGGTTTTCGGCGAAAACGACCCGAGCCATGAACAGCTGCTGGCGATGCCCGCTGCCGCCGCGGACGCCGCGCGCCATCAGATGGTAGGTCAGGTGGTTGGCCCTTATCTGATTATCGGCTCCGTGCTGGTGGTGCTGGCGCTGGTATTTGTGTTTGTTAAATTTCCATCATGCAAGGGCACCCAGTCTCAGCAGCAGGCTCCGGCGGAGAGCATGGGACCCACGCTGAAACGCCTGTTTGCCATTCCGCGTTTTCGCCTTGGGATCCTGTCGCAGTTTTTGTACGTCGGCGCCCAGGTAGGCGTATGGAGCTTTACGATTCGCTTTGTGCAGCTCGTACAGGAGGGAACCAGCGAGCACTCCGCCACCTACTGGCTGCTGGCTTCTCTGGTGATTTACGCCGTGGGAAAAACCATTGCCACCTGGCTGATGAACCGTCTGAATCCGGCGCTACTGCTCGGCACCTTTGCCCTGGCCGCTACCGTCCTTTTATTGATTGCCGTATTCAGCAGCTCAATGCTGGCGGTCTATGCGCTGATTCTGGTGAGCTTCTGCATGGCGCCATGCTGGCCGACTAACTTTGGTCTGGTCATTAAAGGCATGGGGAAAGATACCCAGACCGCAGGCTCGATAGTGGTGATGTCAATTATCGGCGGCGCGGTTATTCCGCTGGTGATGGGCATTATCTCTGATATGAACGGCGGCAATATGCAAATCGCCTTTATCGCCCCGCTCTTATGCTTTGTGTATGTCGCTTTCTATGGTTTCTGGTGCGTGCGTAAGGGGGTATAAGATGCGCGAACTTATCAACAATATTGCCCATATCGGCTATCAGGTCAGCGACTTAATGCGTTCGCTGGCATTCTACGAACCGCTGGGTTTTAAGCGCCAGCAGCGGTTTAGCAAACCCTCGCCGCAGGGCACCATTGAAGTCGCTTTTATTGAAATGGGGGGCGCTGTTCTCGAGCTGTACCAGCTTCCCGCAGGAACGCCGTTCGACGCTCCTCGCTGCGGTATCGATCATCTGGCGCTTAAGGTCAGCGATCTTAATGCCGTTCAGAAGCGACTTGAAGCGCTCGGCTATCCGCTGGATGAAGGGCCGATAGAAGAAGACAACGTGCGCTTCCTGCTGATTCGCGGCCCCGATGGTGAACGGCTCGAGTTCGATGCGTTTAAACATTAAGCCATTGCGCTGAAGACAATTTTGCCACTTTTAGACCCGGGTAAAGCGAGTCTAACCTGACGCTGCTGCCTGCCGCCGGATAAAACGATCGGCAGCGCAGCGCCAGGTACTTCATCCAGCCGACCAGCTACCGCCACCCGCCGTAAAGATGCTGCTATTGCACCGTATCACTCTGAGAGCGGCGCTTATCAAAATAATATTCCGCATATCGATTTTATATCCTGTTGTCCTTACGTCACCGATAACCGGTTTTATGTATTAACCGTTCTCTGAAGCTTGCTCGCTTCAGTCGCCATTTTTGTACACTATTTAACCTGATGGCACCTTTCTTGCCTTTTATCTACTTTCTCCGACGGCAGCTTTTGTCGGCTAACGTACATAAAAAGGACAGGAAAATGGCGCAAATGAATGAAAATATCGCGACCGCACCGGTCTCTCCGCTACGCGAGTTCTTCGCGAAACCACGTATTATCGCCAGGCCCGGCTTTAACCGCTGGCTGGTGCCGCCGGCGGCGCTGGCCGTTCATCTCTGTATCGGTATGGCCTATGGATTTTCGGTTTACTGGCTGCCCATGTCGCAGTTAATAGGAGGAAGCGAGTCCCTACAATGCCCGGTCAATATGTCGTTCTGGCAGCAGCTGTTTACCCGCGATTGCGACTGGAAAATCTCCATGCTGGGTTGGACCTACACGCTGTTTTTTGTTTTTCTCGGCTGTTCAGCCGCGCTGTGGGGCAGCTGGCTTGAGAAGGTTGGGCCACGGCTGGTCAGTTTTATTGCCACGCTATGCTGGTGCGGCGGCCTGCTGCTATCAAGCGTCGCTATCTATTTCCATCAGCTATGGCTGTTATGGCTGGGGGCCGGGGTTATCGGCGGTGTGGGCCTCGGGCTGGGCTATATTTCACCGGTTTCGACGTTGTTACGCTGGTTTCCCGATAAGCGCGGCATGGCGGCCGGAATGGCCATTATGGGTTTTGGCGGCGGAGCGCTGGTCGGGGCTCCGCTGGCAAACGCGCTGATGAACTACTTCGCCGGCCCGGAGGGTAACGGCGTGTGGCAGAGCATCCTGGCGCTGGCCGCGATTTATGCGCTGTTTATGCTCGGCGGCACCTTTGGCTATCGCCTGCCGCCAATGGGCTGGCATCCTTCGGGTGAAAAGGCGCAAAAAACCATCCGCAATAATTCAACGATTCAGGTCCACGTTCACGTCGCCTGTCGTACCCCGCAGTTCTGGCTGCTGTGGATGGTACTGTGGCTAAACGTGACCGCGGGTATCGGTATCCTCGGTATGGCCTCGCCGATGCTGCAGGAGATCTTTGCCGGTAAGCTGCTATCGCTCGATCTGAGCTGGCATGAACTTAACGGCGAACAGCTAAAACGCATTGCGACCATGGCCGCCGGATTTACCGGTCTGCTCAGCCTGTTTAACATTCTGGGGCGTTTTTTCTGGGCATCGGTATCCGACCTGTGCGGGCGCAAAATGACCTTTGCGATGATTTTCTGCCTGGGCGCCGTGCTGTACGGTACGTTGCCGCTGGTGAATCACGGCGGCTATATCGCGCTATACGTCTGCGCGATGTGCATTATCATTTCGATGTACGGCGGAGGGTTTGCCAGCATTCCCGCTTATCTGGCCGACATATTTGGTTCACAGATGGTTGGCGCGATTCATGGACGCCTGTTGACCGCCTGGTCGGCTGCGGGGATCAGCGGCCCGGTTCTGGTGAACTATCTGCGCGAATATCAGCTGACCCACGGCGTCTCGCCTGAGCGCGTCTATGATATCACGCTGATGGTCCTGACCGCCCTGCTGGTCATTGGCTTTATCTGTAATCAGCTGGTGCGTCCGCTTACGCAAGACCATGCAATGACCGCCGAACAGCAGCAACAGGCGAAAGGTCTGTATACCATTAACAAGGATGCTCAGCTTACGTGGGAGCCCCGTCCGTCAACGCTGCTGTTGACCGCAAGCTGGGTAGCGGTCAGCGTTCCGCTTTTATGGGGAATAGGTACTACGCTACAGCAGGCCGTGAAGTTTTTTATGTAGGTGCTCGCAGCCGATGCCGTCAGATATCGGCTGCGGCAAGTGACTAATCTCGCCCTTACGTAATAACAGACCGTATGCTGGCGGCGATCAATAAATCCGCCAGCCTGCGGCTCGATATCCTGAGGCGCCTCTTCTGCTGTCCGCATAGACAGCGGAGGAAAACGGGGGGCCTTTCCTGCCCATCCGCGACGCGGATAGTACGATGCCGTTAAAGCTAAGCCGCTATCCCGAAGATAAAGGCACCAACAGAGGCCAGATGCGCACTTTTTGTGGCACACAACATGGTCTGTATCCATAGATCTGGTTATTCTAGCAGCCAGGTGAATATTTATTGCGTTATCACCATTACGCCCACGGGGAGCGCAGCACGGACATCTCAGGGCAGCAGACCGCTGGCGTAGCCTGTCTCAGGGCTGAGGCCATCGCGGGAAGTGGTCGCAAGGGGTTTATTTGTATTCGGCGCTTAACAACGCTGAATGCATATTAGGGAAGAATGGCTGTATATCGAACCTTTCACTGATATTGCAGCCTTTACTGAATCTTCAGGAGAATCAATTGATGGTAAATATTTATATTGCGAGCCCTTTTTTCAGCGACGATCAAATTGCACGGGTGCAGCGAGTGGAACAGGCGCTGACCGCAAACAAAACGGTGGATAAATTTTTCTCACCCCGCCTCGCTGACCCGGACAACCTGGAATACGGCAGCCTACCCTGGCGCGACTTCATCTTTAAGAACGATATCAAACACCTCGATGAAGCGACGGTAGTCGTTGCCGTAGTTGATTTCTTTGACGATCACGTCGACAGCGGTACGGCATATGAAATCGGCTATGCCCACGCATTTAAAAAGCCGCTGATTATCGTTCAGGAAAAAGGGAATAAGCTAAACCTGATGATTTCAGAAAGCCTGACCTACTATACCCAAAGCGCTGAAGAGTTAGAGAGTTACGACTTTACCCAGCTTAAAAAGAATATTTTTACCGGCGACGTTTTCTGATATCACGCGGTCGCCTCAGCGACCGCTTTTCTCCATCACCGCACGACCGTTCATGAACTCACCGAGCGCGACTCAATATGCTGAAGGATCTTCTCTACCACCTCTTCGGCTGTCATTAAAGATGTGTCCAGAGTGAGGCTGGCGGAGCGCCAGGGTTCGTACTCACGGGTAATGACCTTTTGCCAGTCCGGCAAGATATGCCCGCTAATATCCGCTTCACGATTTTCAACGCGATGTCGGTGCTGCGTTTGATCGGAGCAGGTAAATTCTATCTCCAGAAAAGGCGCGTCAGTATCAGTCGCCACTTCTCTCCAGGCCTGCCGGGTAATGGCGATGGAATTAACCGAGTCGGCAATCACGGTATTTCCCAGCCTGAGGTTATCCGCAGCAATAGAGTACGCCACCAGATATCCGGCCGGGCCCATCTCTCCCATGGCGAGAGTTTTCGCGCGAATCAAAGATTGTTCAATTGAATCAATACGTAACCAGACAGCTTTCAACCTGATGGCCAGAAGACGGGCAATGGTTGATTTACCGGTACCGGGCAGTCCGCCAAAGATCAATAACATACGTATCCCTTAATAAATAACAAATGCAGAGGATGACCACAGTAGAGTGCTGATAACATCACGTCCAGCGCGATACGGGCTCGCTGCAGCACGAGCCTATAACCATATTAAAATAACGGTTAAATGACATCTTTTGAGTTTATTTACAGCTACTGAGCCACGGGACCTTAGCCTGACTGGCCCCCCCGCGGCGTTTTAACAGATGTTTTTTTCATCAGCGCAAATGCCAGCGCTATTCGTCTTCATCAGCATATAGCTGCCTGAGCGCATTGATATTGACGATTAGAATTTTGCCGTACTTAGCGTCTATCCAGCCTAACTTTTCCCACGCGACCAGCCGTTTGTTGATAGTCTGGCGGGTCGTGTTAATGATTGTCGCCAGATCGTCCTGCGTCAGGTAGAGATTGATTAATACCCCCCGTTCGTGCGGCTCACCATATCCCTCAGACAAACTCACTAGCCGCTTTGCCAGGCGGGCAGAAACCGATAAAAGCGTGCTGTCATGCAGCATAGTGAAGGCATTACGTACCACTTTACACAGCAGTAACGCCATAAATCGATGAAAAATTGGGTAATTTTGCAGAAGGAATTCAACATCGCTGGGTTTGAGTGTCAGAAGTGTGGTTTTACCGATCGCCCTGGCGTCGTGGGTTCGGAGGGATTTATCGATCATGCCAATTTCGCCGAACCAGTTGCCCGGAGAGAGATAGCGGAAAATACATTCTCTGCCGTCAGCAGAAACGGTACTTACCTTTACGGAACCGGTGATGACCGCATAGAAGCCAAGCGATTCATCACCGCGGTAGTGAATGATCTCCCCATTATCGTACTGATACAAACCGGCGCGGGACATAATCTGTTCAACGAGATAGTCCGGTAGCGCTCGAAACCAACTGCTACCAAGCAGAATATGGTTGATCTCCTCCGACGAAATGACGAGATCATGCGACGGTGCTACGGCCAATATCTTAACCATCGTTGTGGCAACCTGAGGTCGATTGTTGTCGTAGCACTGTATCATTTCCTGTGAATCAAAGCGGCGCAGATATTTTTATTCACTGACCGGTAATTTATGCGTTGCTGGCTGAGTATTCATCGGTTTTTCAATGCCGAATCGACGCAGCGCCAGAATCATCAGACTGCCCATAGCCGTTACCAGGGCGAGAAAGTAGAGCCCTGCCTGTGCGGAATGAAAAGTATGCTCCGCCCAGACGCGCAGATTTGGCGCAACAAATCCCCCCAGATTTCCCATCGAGTTAATTAACGCGATGCCGGAAGCGGCTGCCGCGCCGCCAAGATATGAGGAAGGGAAGGTCCAGTACAGCGGCTGCATCGCCAGATGCCCGGCAGCGGCGACACACAGGGCAACAATGGCAATCAGCGGAATACTGTCCGCCAGACCGGAAACGGCAATTCCGATTGCCCCCGACATAAAGGTGATAGAGGCAACATAACGACGTTCCTGTAGCCTTTCCGAAATACGCGGCACGTAGTACACCGCGATAGCAGCGCACAGCGGCGGAATAGCGGTAACGAAACCGACCAGTAGGCCAACTTTAGTGCCCATCAGCGTGGCGATTTGCGTCGGCAGGAAGAAGTAGATCCCATACCCGCATACCTGCACCGTAAACCAGATCAGACATAAATAAAGCACGCGTACATCCAGCAGTGCTTGCCACACACTTTTTGGCCCGTGAGCAAGTTTGGCCTGCTCTTCCTGATTCAGCGTTTGGTTAAGCGCCGCTTTTTCCTGTTTTGTCAGCCAGGTGGCGTTATCAGGGCGATCGTCAAGATAGAAGAAAACCCAGATTCCGACGGCAGAAGCGAGCAATCCCTCAACGAGGAACATCAGCTGCCAACCGTGCAGGCCAAACGCCAGCACCGTCCCCTCAAGCGACAGGAGAGAACCTGAAAGCGGGCCACCGATGATAAACGCAAGCGGTGCGCCAAACAGAAAATAGCCGGTAACGCGTGCGCGGATATGCTGCGGGAACCAGAAGGTCAGATAAAGAATGACCCCGGGGAAGAAACCTGCTTCGCTGACGCCAAGCAGGAAGCGTAAAAAGATAAAAACCGACTCCGTGTGGGCGAACATCATCGCCGCGGACACGAGGCCCCAGGTCACCATAATACGCGCAAGCCAGACGCGAGCGCCGATACGATACAGCAGTATATTGCTGGGGACTTCGAACAGCGCATAGCCGATAAAGAAGATACCGGCGCCGAAAGCGTAAGCCGCATCGCTCAGGCCGGTGTCCAGCTGAAACTCTTGTTTGGCAAAGCCAATGTTGGAACGATCCAGATAGGCCAGAATAAACATCAACGTAACCATCGGGATGATCCGACGGATGGATTTACGGATTGCCAGTGATAAATCCTGATCGGTAGGGGCGAGCATAAATCACCTCTTTGTATTTGTCGTTATTGTGGTGGCCCGAGCGTGCGCACGGGCGATACAGGTTGGTTTATCGTACGCTAAAGCGTTCAAGAGCCTCCTGGCGAAGGGTGGTGCCTGCGCCAGGCTCGGTGGGCAGAGAGTAGTAACCCTCTTTGACCTCAACCGGATCGACGAAGCAGTCCAGCGTCCAGGGGATAAACTCCAGCAGCGAGCATGAAGGATGCGCCATAACCAGATGCAGCTGCGCCTGCATCATGTCACCGTGATGTGGCGTTACCGGCAGATTGAAAGCCTGACCAAGATCGGCAATTTCCCATACTGCCGTCAGCCCCCCGCAACGTGTTGCATCAGGCTGCAGGTAATCCACAGCGCCTGCCAGCACAAACTCTTTGAAAGAATCAAACTGATAGAGCAGCTCGCCCAGCGCAATTGGCGTGTTGATATGTTCAGCCAGGGTACGATGGCTCGCGACGTCGTCGTGCCACATCGGTTCTTCAAACCAGGTGATATCGAAGTCAGCCAGCCGGGAACCGTACTGCTTGGCGATACTGATATCCCATTTTGCGTTCGCGTCGACCATCAGATTCACATCATCGCCAATCGCCTTTCTGACCGCCTCAATGCGTTTGAGATCTTCCCGCGGATCCGGCTTACCGATTTTCATTTTGATGGCATTAAACCCTTCTTCAAAAATCATTTTTTTGCAGTCATCAACCAGTTCCGCCGTATCGCGGACCAGCCAGCCACAGTCGGTGTTATAAGCGAGGACACGGGTATTTTTCGAACCGCCAAAGACTTTCCACAGCGGCTGCTCCACTCTTTTTGCTTTGAGATCCCACAGCGCGATATCAATGGCTGAGAGCGCCATTTGCATCAAGCCGCCACGACCGACCCAGATATTTGTCGAACTGCGAGACATCTTACGATGCAGATAACGAACTTCACTGGCGTCCTCGCCGATCAGCATTGGACCAAAAACGTCCTGAATGATGGTGGTGATAAGGCGGTCGGTGGTGATATCGGCATGGGTTCCGGTATAGCCATAGCCAACAAGACCGGTGTCCGTTTCGATCATCACCCCCGGCATTCCCCAATGGGTAATGCTATGGGTTGAGTCGCCGATAATATTTTTCGTAACCGGCACGTGCATAATAAAGGTGGTGAGTTTGGTTATTTTCATTGCGGCTTCCTGTGTCTGTATGTCCTGACGGATGGCGCCAATGTAGCAACGGCCTTCCTGCAAGGCTGTCAAACGGTTGACACATCTCCGGAAGCGGAGAGGATTAACTGATTTTTTTGAAGTGGATCGCGAATTTGGCCGCAGCCCGGCCGGGTGATAAGCCATTAAGCTTATTCAGAAAAGCATTGTATAATGTGGCGTACGTCATATCCGGCAAATGGATCGTACATAAACCATTAAAAAGAGTATTTCATTAACGATGCCAAATCATGATTGGTATAACTGAATTTATAGTTAAATTTCAAAGAACTGGGCGACTACTGCTATCCCATGCCCGCTCGAATTCAAGAATAAAATAACCATAAAAAGCAATAATCACCATAGGAATTCATTTATGAAGTTTACGTTAATAGCCCTGGGAGTAATATTAATCATCGCATCGAGCCTGTTTTTTATGTGGCTGAGTGCGATGGGATGCATGTCAACAACGGGAGGTCCGTGCCACCGCAATGATTTTTTAACTGAAGAAGCGATTTATCTGTTCTATGCCCCGGTGACAATAGGGTGCATCTTTATTTTCCTGGGAATCAGAAGGCGAAAATAACCATGAATCGTTTGTACAGTGCTGACGTCCAAAGCTAACGTAGAAAAAAATCAAGGAAGGAGTGGGATTCCCCCTCCTTTATTAGTTTTGTTCTTTCCTTACAGCAGGTAGAGAAGCACATAAATATTTCGCAAGATTTAACGGCTACTTAATACATCCCGATCAGCGTACCGCTGTAGAATGGAAATTTCTTTTTAGTCAGCAAAAAACGTGCTTTCCCGCGTTAACGCTCAATAGCTAACGCGGGAAGCATTTTTATTAGTAGTAGTTTATCGTAAACTCCACAGCAGAATCCGCCCTGCCCGCCGTCATTGTGGTACTTCCGGCAGTTCTGACGTAGCGGGCTCTCAGAGGTATAGAGTAGTTAGCGACGCTGTTCAATAAATTCAGGCCGCTGTCTACCGCCAGACCAGAGACAGCTTTTTCCATTACATTGATACTCGATTTATCCTGAATTTCCAGGCACACGCCGCTCGCCGCATCAGTCGTGGGTGCGATATTAGCGCAATGCTCTCCGCTCGGCATTTCACTAAACCCATAAACTGGATTAAATAGTACACTAACGGTATTTGGAGTCAGGGCTCCCAAAACAATATCATCATCGCCATTCCAGCTAAAAGACGGCCATTGATTGGCTATCGCTTTGTAGAAACCAAACATCGGCGGGCAATTATTCAACTCAATGGCAAAATCCACCCACGGTGTATTTTCCATATTATCTGACACATTATGCTTCCCCATGGCCACATTGACATCGGGTGTCTGGCAGGTACCTGAGACTACATTAATGGAGCCGGACTCTATAATTAAACGAGGACCATAGTCTCGGGTCACTTCAGGCCCTGACGCATTCTCAAGAAAATCCATATGCAGAGTTACTGGCGGAACAGAGATGGGAACAGACCACGTCCCCGAGGGAATATCCCCCGTTTTAAGCAGATAAATATCCACGGTAAGATACTGTCCCATATAAGACGCTATACCACCCCAGCCGGAGCTCGTTCCATCCCCCCCCCCCAGTTCTGGATAAAGGGATAAGCCTTTAAGTTTGCAGAGGCAATCACAAGACCTAATCCAGGAATGCCTGTATCATAAATATTTCTGTTCCTCCACGTACCTACAATAGCCGGCAGACTACCTTCTATATTATGGTACAAGGTAAGCGTTATCGGGTTTTGATCACCATCGGTACGAATACAGTCTGTAACGCCGAGAAAATCCCCATTATCCGGATTCTTAATACTTTGGCTCCAGAGCACCGTACCAACCGGACTGTTTCTTAATGCTGAAACCTGAATACCGTCAAGAAGGAGTGGTATATGATAATCCACATAAGTGGTGCGCCCTGACATGTTCGAGGCACAATCTATTGCGGCAAGCGCCCTGCCCGGCAGCAGCGACAACAACAGCAACGACGCGAGAGAAAACATGATCCCGTGTTTTACGCTGAAATCATCCCGCCGCTCGCCCGTCATCCCTGCCCGCTGCTTTCCTGATAACGCCCGCGACACGCCGGCGATATAAGAACAATATTTCGTGAGTTTTTTCATTAAACGCTATGTCCCTGTTCTGTGCTTATTTAACAAGAATGCTGATGGCGGCATCGACACACGATCTATAAATAAGCGCGGTGCCCTTTCATGCTGAGCGTCACGCGCTTACCGGCATTCCTTTACTGTTTTACCGGACTCCGTCCGTTATCGCCCGGCACTGCGCGGTGACCGCCGTGGTTTCACCGTTTCTGGCGGCCGGAGGTAGCCGGTAAGCAAGACGGCAGCGCTCGTCTGCCGCTTCGCCCCAGCGGATAAACAGCTGCCCCTCATCGGCCTCCACGCGGGCAAAAATGCGCTTATTCTGCCCCACCACGCCCACCACGTTATTGCCCGCATCCAGGACGTTCGCCCCGAACGGCACCTCCGGCCCCCCGGCGAGGGAGATCAGCACCGGCCGCCCCTGCGTCGTGCCAAACGACAGCTTCACCACCGCGCCGCGGTACGGCGACACCTTCTGGCTGGTCTCGTCCAGCTCCGTTTCCTCCGGGATCCCCTTCGGATCGATGCTGATTTCATTGAGCTGATAAGCATTCAGGTACGGCACCAGCGCGTAGCCCCGGCCGTCCACTCTGATGCCGGAATAGCCGCTCACCGCCGCGCCCTCCGCGCCTTTCGCTTCGACCAGCGCCTGGGTTTCGCCGGTATACGGGCTCAGCGTCAGACCGCCGCTGTGCAGCACCGCCGCGCCGCTCAACCCCAGCGAATAGTTGTGATAATGCTTCCCGCTGCCGCCAAAGGCCTGCAGGGTGGTGTAGCGGGTACGCAGCGAGGTGCTGCCGTTGACGCTGGTATTACCGCCTCTATTCGCATTCGCCCCGCTCAGGCTGTAGCTGAGCGATTTATCCTCCAGCGCCGAGCCGCTGAGCGTCGCCTGCTCCCGCACGACGCCGCCGGGGTCGTGGTTCAGGTTCACGCTCATCTGGCGGAACGGACTGCCGCCGCCCAGCGGGATCGTCAGGTTCAGCATATAGCGGTTTTCAAAATCGCCGCTGCCGTTGCGGCTGCGGCTGGCGCTCAGGCTGTAGCTGACCCGCCCCATCTGGTTCGAATACCCCAGCTGGTACTGACGGTCGCTGTCGTCCCGGTTCCAGTAGTTCTGCTGGTACGCGCTCAGCCAGAAACTCCCCCGGCCCTGCGGCAGGCTCTGGCTCGCGGTGATCCCCAGCCGACTTTTGGGCCGCATAATCGTGTTAACCTGCCCGTTCTGATGCGGGCTGTCCCGCAGCTGCATCGCCGTCATGTAATCCAGGTAGCCGTCGGTCGAAAAGCGGTAGGCCGCGACGCTGATATTGCTCCCCGACTGCGCGATAAACTTGCTGTATTTCAGCTGATAGCTCTGGCCGCTCATGCTGCGGCCGTGCCCGTCCACCGGCTTTTCCAGCGCGGTTCTGGCGTGGGTCACGTCGAGGGAAAAGGCCCCCACCGGCGTGCCCACCGCGGCACCCAGCTGCCCGGCCTGGTAATCCTCATTGCCCTGCAGCCCGGCGTAGCCGGTAAACAGGTTGCTCAGCCCGCGGCGGAAGGTGAACTCCCCCAGCCAGGGCTCGCTGCTGACCCACCCCTGGCGCAGTTTCCCCAGCGTGGCGCTGTAGTGGTGCGTCCCCGGACGCAGCAGGTTACTGGTGGAGGCAAACGGCACCGTCTGTTTATGCACGCTGCCATCGGACTCCTGCACCTCCACCTCCAGGTCGCCGCCGTAGCCGGTGGGGTACAAATCGTTAATCTCAAACGGGCCCGGCGGCACGGTGGTTTCATACAACAGCCGCCCCTGCTGGCGAATTTGCACCCGGGCATTACTGGCTGCCGTCCCGCGGATCAGCGGCGCGTAGCCGCGCTGCGAGTCCGGCAGCATCTGCTCTTCGTTCGCCAGCTGCACGCCGCGAAAGGCCACGGTGTCAAACAGCTCCCCGGTGGTACTGGTGTCGCCGAGCGTCAGGCGCCCCTGAATCTGCGGAATATCCCGCTGGACATAGGTGTTGAGCGTCTGGTAGTGGCTGCCGGTCTCGTCCCGCCAGCTCCAGCTGCCGTTGTGACGGAAGAACCAGCCGCCAATATTGACCCCGCCGGCCAGGCCGGTATAGGCGCTGTCCGCACTGCCGGAGCGGCTTTCGTTGCGGTAGTAGCTGGCGCTGTAGCTCAGCAGCCCGGCGGTGATCCCTTTGTCCCACATCGCCGGGTTGACATAGCCCCGGGGGTGGCGCACCAGATACAGCGCCGGGATCTCCAGCTCGAGCCGCTGCTCGCCGGTGTCTAACTGAACTTTTGCCTGCGGTATCACCGCCTGAATCCCCAGGCAGTCATTCTCATTGCTGTTCGCCAGCAGCGCCTGCGCCTCAGGGCGCAGCCTGTCGATATCGAGGTCAATATCGAGCAGGGCCCGGGGAGAGAGGCAGATTTCACTGCGCCGTTCAGGCGGGCGGAGCGCGACGGTAATATCTTTCACGCCCCGGGACGCGCCGTTGACATACACTTCTGCCCGGTACACCCCGGGGGCGGCCTGGTTCTGCTCATAGCGGCTGAGATCGAGTTTCTGCTGGCTGCCCCGGCTCATAAACACGGTTTCGAACTCCACCGTCTCCTGGGCGTACAGCGGGGCGCAGAACAGGGCAATCGCACAGGCAACCGGCCGGCGGATAAAGGGGGCAAAGGGTTTCATCGACAGCTCCATTTTGTAAACCATTCCTGAACGGCGGGTCTTATTTCCCTGCAATATCAACCGGTCGCAGGGCGCCGTAGTCGTTAATGATGACCGGGTAAAATGTGGTGACGGATTTATTCAGGGTAAAGGTCCGGGTGCCGCCCGGGGCCATCATGCCGCCCTCGGAGATCGGTTTATCGCCCTTATCATCTTCCGTGAGATAAGCGACGGTAATGTGGAACGGCGTCGGATTACGGGCGGTGACCTGGTTACCGGAACGGGTCCAGACCACTTTTGATGGCGCCTCAGTGGCCGCGTTCCTGGACAGCCCGGCAGGGCGGAAAAAGATCTTCAGCCGCGAACGAAACGCCATCTGCAGCCGGTTCTGTTTATCGGGATTCGCCACTTTAGGCGGGACTTCCAGCACGTTCAGATAGAAAACGGACTCTTTGTCCTGCGGCAGGGCCTCGCCGGTATAGCGCAGGCGCAGGGTCTGGCCGCGACCAGCGTTGACGCGGTTAATCGGCGGGGTCAGGACAAACGGTGCCTTCGCGGTTTCCGGGGTGGACTTCGGGTCGCCGGAGTCCACCCAGGCCTGGATGAGTACCGGACCCGAACCGTTGTTGTTCATTTTGACCGACACCTCTTTCTCGGCTGCCGGGTAGATAACCCGCGTACCGGTAATGACGATTGCGCTGTGTGCCGGCAGTGCGAGGCCGGCCAGCAGGAGAAGAAGCAGTCGGGAAAAAAGTGGGAGTGTCATGGCATTCCTTCCTGAAAACCGGCAGCGTTCCCGCTGCCGGTGAATTAACGGGTAATAACGACAGGCTTACTGGTAGTCGATGCTGAAGTTGACGGCGCTTTCGACCAGACCCGGCGTGGTGGCACCGGTCGCGTAGTACTCCACGGAGTACGGCAGCACGGTTGACCCGCTGGAGATATCGAAACGGGTGGTGTTGACGGTCTGATCAGAGTTACCCACCTTGATTTTGCTGCCAGTTTGCTGATCGAGCAGCTGCAGCTGGACGTTGGTTGCCGCAGTCGCCGCCGCAGCAGTGTTGATCAGGTTATAGCTGTTAAAATCAACGGTAGAGCCGTTCTCAAAGAAGGCTGCCGCGGTGTTGGTCGCCGTCACGCCCTGGCAGTTCTCCAGACCGATGGTAAAGCCGGTGGTACCGGTCGTCTGACCCGCTGCCGCCAGGGTGGCAACGCTGACGGTCGGCAGGGTCACCAGCGCCGGAGAAGGCTGGCCGTCAACGGTGATGTCACAGGTGGTTGCAACCAGCTCGCCTTCAAAATTGATGGTGCCGTCTGCCGCCATAGCAGAAGAAGCGAAGCACGCGGAGGCGATAACAGCAGAAAGAGCAAGTGTGTTGAATTTCATTTTAAAACTCCATTTATTAATAAAACGCTTATCCTTCATCCTTTAATGAAAGATAAGTTCCATCACCGTGAAATTAATGTCTTCCGGCTAAACGTTCATCCGTGAGGAATAAAAGTTTACCGCTGTCAGACAAGATTAATTTCATCCGGTAAACCAAATGCATAAAAACGCGTTAAAATACTGACCGGTGTCTTACCGGAGATATCCTGTTCCATAAAAAAGATATAAACACCAGGTACGGTGAAAACGCTCAGACCGGCACCTTCATACTGAGGATATCCCGGCACAGTAATATGCCGACAGAATTACAGTTCAGCAGACCATATTCATGAAAGACATTGCGTTTTATCCGGTAAATGGCTTTCATGGCATTCCGCGAACCGTCAGAAATCGTGGCAGCAGACTTTCCGTTACACAGGTCGTCAAACATAGCCAGCGTACTGCGGGAAACCTCTTTCCGGCGCACGCATGACCGCGGCGCTTTCTGAAGAATATCCGTAAAAGCCTTTACGCTGAGATTTTTGGGCAGTATCCAGGGAAAATAGGTCAGCGGCGACACCGTGAGCGGAACGTCCAGCATCACCATCAGGCGGCAGCGGGCCAGTACCGGATTACGCAGTAAACGGCTACGCAGATGGGCATTATTCACGATAATACAGACCACATCACCCGGCTGCGGGACAAATAGTTTTTGCCCTTCCCCCGCTTTATAAAAGGAAGCCCTGAGTTCCAGTTCAGAGATTATGTGACGTATTCCGGGCAGGATAAAACTGTCATCAGAAATAAAATGATAATTCATTTTCACGAATCTCCTTTTCTCCCGAAAGATAAAAAATCACGGGATATAATAAGCCTGAGTCCTTTGCGTAAATAAATTAAACCATCAGTTCAAACTTATCCGGTAATCGTTTAAAACGATCGAATAAAAAAATCTGATAGTTTTGAGCTATCGAGTTTACATTATCGATCGTTGGTTGCTATTTAATTAATTAAGAATATTCATGTCTTTAATAAGAAAAACCACACTATGGATAGTGTGACTTCCGTTACCGATAAAAAGAAAATGATGAAAGTAATTTTCAAAAATAGATATATAATACATAACATTACTATGCTGTCAGGATGAAAAAAATGTGAACAAACGGGGTAATAAAGACCTGAAAGAAAAAAAGCATTAATAAAATTTTAATAAAAAAGCAAGCCGGCTGAAAAACAACACATTTATCGGGGAGCGGCGTGAGCAACCGGTCTCTGCCGGTTCCATGAACACCTTTTAAACAGCATTATTTCCAGAATATCCTCCATGTCATACAGAATATTCCTCATTTAATTTACAAAATATTTACATGAGGTGCCGAACAGAACAGTGCTTATCCACTGTCTGAAATGACGTCTGTAACAGGAGTTTTTTTTGACAATAATCCCGGGCAATACACAAATTCAGAGCCTTGTCAGGGGCTACCGGTATGTAAACATTCAGCTAGTGGAAAGCAAGCGAGACATACACTGACAAGCCAGGAATCGGGGTCTGAGAATGGGGCAAATGACAGTCAACATCAGGAAAGGATGAGCGGTGAAGGAGATTCATCACATGCAGGAGCCTGTTATCCGGCAGGCAGCCCAGCGGCTCTGTTTACATCTGAACGAAGATGTCAGTCTCCTCTGACTATACGGCAGGACATCTACCATGGTAAAGGCAGCTCACTATCCATTGCACCTGACGGCCAGTGCAATGGATATTATCCCCGAGAGTGCGATACAGATGATTATCGACAGTCGGGAGAGCCAGAGCTTATCGCTGTCGATATTTCCGGAACATTTTAAGCAAATATCACTGATATTCAAAAGTGAGGTCAATAATAGACTGCACGTTGCCGGCCGTGACCTGGCCTGTGGTTCTCGCATAGGTAGCGGTTAAACCTAAATCAACAGTCGAAGTCCCGACCGTGCCGATTAAAACATCAGTATTGGTTGGGATCACGCTGTTGTTACGCTTTAACTGCACCCCCACGCCCTGAGCAGGAGAAACGCTAGCCTGGTTGACAAATATTGTTTTCCCCGTATCTACGGTTGTACCGCTTAAGAAAAACTTCAGCTTCTCATCTTTTTCACAATAAATACTGACTGGAACATTTGCCGTTCCCGGATAATCAGGAAGCGTCACCGTGACGTTTTTGGCTGTAATGGTACATCCGCCTGTGGGCATCACGACGCTATTCAAGGCATATATGTTCCAGGTAAATGTCGCGGTGGCTTCGTTATCATTCACCGTCCCTTTATCAGCACCACGCTGGAACATGACTAACGTGGCGATCAGATCGCCTGGATTTATTAACATCCCAGATGCAACAGATATTGGCGTCAAAAAAAGCTTTACTTTCCATCCTTCATTTGCAGAGTTTACGAACAGTTGCTCAGATGTCGGTTTAGTCAAAGGGAATGGATGCGGGACTCCATAATAATTTAACGACCCAGTGAAGGTAGACAGGACGCCAGAATAGGCAGAACCTGACAATAAAGAAACATAGTCGTCACGTCTGGCTACTGCGGTATTGCGGCATCCAATGGAATTGGTAATATCAACCACCAGGTTTTCGCCCGGTTGAAGCTGAGGCGTTAAATTAACGTAGACACTGGCATTTCCGCCTCCAGTTCTACTATCCAATGCGTTCCCAGCCGCATCATCACAAATAAACGCAAAAGTCCTTTCTGAGTAAAACATGACTGTGAGCAGAAAAAGTAAGCCTGCCTGATATCGTCTAAAAAAGTTTTTTTCCATATTATTCTCCCTTTTCAGGCCCAGGTATAAGTGACGTTAATCACTGCCTGAATAGAACCCTGAGTTACGCCGCCATTGACCGTTAATGCCCGGACCCGCAGCGGAAAAGTCGCCTGCTGCGTCGAATCCGTCACCTGAACCGTTTTCGTGGCGCCGTTGTTAAGCGCGGTGCCGCTGGTATCCTGCAGCTCCAGATGGATATTCCCTGCTGATCCCTGGTTGACGTAATACCCGGTGCTGTCTGCGGTTCCGCTAAACGTGGCCGTGACCCGTGACGTCCCCACCGGACAGCTGGTGAGATCCAGGGCGACAGTCTTCCATGCCGATGCCGCCCCCGCATTCACCAGGTCATAGGTGTAAAGATTACCCAGGTCGACAGTGGCACGGGTCGTTGAAATGGTGCAGGGTTTCGCCACGACTCTGCCGTTCACCGTGATGGTGACATCCGCTGCGTGTATTACCGTTGACGCCATCAGCAACAGTGCCGCCAGCAGTCCGCCTGAGTGAGTCCGTTTCATATTCACCTCCGGTCACTGAAATTCAAGGGTAAACGTGGCGTCAGCACTCACCTGTCCGGTGGTAACCGGAAACTGAGTGGCTTTCATCCGCGCGAAAAAGTTAAGCACGTGGGTCTGCTTTCCTGTCAGGGGGATCCAGGCGATCCCCGAAAACGACGCGTTCACGGGGAGGGCCACCTGATTGCGGTCAAGGATTTCCACCCCTATCCCTGCGGCTGAGGAGCCAGACGCATTCAACGCTAACAGGCTCGTATTCCGGCTGTCTGCTGTGCCAGTAAAACCGACCTTAACCGCCGTGACTGAACTACCGCACGGCGACAGAACGATATCAAAGGGGATCAGGACCGATGTGGCCCCGACCGCAGGGAACTGTTTCGCCGCATGGGTAAGCAGATCGACGGTAAAGTTTTTCGACGTTGTCGACACTGCGCACGCATTATCATGGACGTAGCCGGTGATGGAGAGGGTACTGTCCACCGCCAGCGCCGGGCTGGCATTTAACGTCAGCGCGGCGGCGAATAAATACGGTAATAGTTTCACTGGTTTCCCTTCCTTAACGACATTCTGCTGACAGCTGAGCCATAGCCTGATTCAGGCTCTCCTCCGGCAGGCTGTAACTGACGACACAGCCCGAATCCGCCCCTTCCCCCCATTTCACCTGCAGCCTGCCCGCCTGCGGCAAACCGCTCAGATACACTTGTCCACTGTCAGCGACAATACTGCTGCTGTTGCTTTCTTCCGCACTGACAACCGCACCAAACGGGACGGGCCTGCCGTTGCGCGTCAGCGTCATCAGCACCTTCAGCCCGATACGGGGGGTAAATTCCGCCCGGGCAACCGCGCCATGCGTGGGAACCACTCTGACGACCGCGTCATCAAGCTCCACTTTGTCGCCCAGCGTACTGGTATCCAGGGCAATGCGGTTTTCACGGTATTCGGTGGCGTACGGCAGCACTGCATAGCCCCGCCAGTCGGTGGTCACCCCGGTCTGGTTCTCGACGCGAACGTTGTCAGCGCCCGGGGCTTTCACTAACACCATCGTGTCATTCAGGGGCTGGCTCAGGGTGACGCCATCCGCGTGGGCAAGGACGCCACCTCTCATGCCGTAATAGAGCTGGCTGCTGCTGCGGTTGCGGCTGTAACCCACGTTAACGTTCCCGTAGCCGCCACGGTAGTTGAGCGATGCGTTCCCGCTCCCGGTACTTGTTCCCGCTCCGCCTCCGGCATAGCCTGTCTGAACGCTGTAGCCCAGATTATTACCTTCAAGCAACGTGCCGTTGATACCGGCCATCGTGGTCATTCGCCCCTCTAAATCGTGCGACGTACTGTAGCTCGCATAAGCGTTACGCCAGTTGGAGCGGCTGTCCGAGCGGAACAGGTTGCTGAACGGAATATTGATGTTCAGTGACAGCATCTGGTCACGTTCATCCTGCCAGGCATTCTTCGTCAGGCTGTAATTCAGCGTCCAGTTAATACCGGCAAATGCGGTGTTTAAGCCAGCCTGGAGCTGTTCATCGACATGGTCATTTCCCCAGTAGGACTGACGGCTCGCATTCAGATAAAGCGTGGCCTTCTGCCCCAGTTGCTGATTCACGCCAAGCTGAATCTTTCCCCGTTTGCTGTACGCCAGGTTGTAGTAATCGGTATATTTCGGCTGCACTTCCATTAATCCGTCATGAGTGTCCAGGGTATAACCTTTCATGCGGTTATAAGTGGTATCGGCAAAATCAAAGTATCCGCGGGTTGGATAGCGGTAGCCTACCAGTTGAATATTGGTGCCTGTCTCCTGAACTGACTTGTTGTAAAGCATGCGCACCGACTGGCCATCATGCTCACTGTCATCCGGCAGCGTTGACTCTGCCTGCGTCACATCAATCGAGAACGCACCAAGGACTCCCATATTCTTTCCCGCCCCAAGATTGACCGCCTGATAACGGTCAGCCAGCTGTGTCCCGCCGTAGACCGTCCAGCCGGAAGGTAAACCCCGCATCACCGTCCCCTGAAAGAATTCAGGGTTGGTTTGCTGGCTGTTCCCGCTCCGGTATTCGCCGGCCGTAAGGGCATAACGGGTATAGCCTTCGCGCTGCAGGACGGGCACGGAAGAGTAAGGCACGGTAAATATCTGGCTACTGCCATCGTCTTCTTTCACCGTTACCTGCAGGTCGCCGCCGTTGCTGGCGGCATACAGATCGTTAATCGTGAACGGACCGGGCGGGACCGTGCTCTGATAAATCTCAAAACCATTTTGTTTGATAATGACCTGCGCCGTGCCACGGGCAATGCCATAAATGGTGGGCGCAAATCCCCTCTGGCTGTCCGGCAGCATGTTGTCGTCGGTAGCGATTTGCACACCACGGAAGTTCAGTCCGGTGAAAATGTCACCACTGGTATAGCTATCCCCAAGTGTCAGCCGGGACTGTAATGAAACAATATCTCGCTCAAGCCACGTATTAATATGTTGCCAGTCGTTTGAATGGCCGGATGAGCTCCCAGCGCTGTTGTAGCTCCAGGTGGTGTTATCCCGTAGGCGCCATGCGCCTATATTCAGGCCACTCTGCAAATTCATATAGGCATAGCTGCTGTGGCCTGACATATCGTTGTCAGAAGTATTCCCGGTAAAACTGTAATTCAGTATTCCAGCATTAATACCATGGTCCCAAAGCTCAGGCGGAATATATCCTCGGGCGCTGGTTCCCATAAATAGCTGAGGGATGGTGAGTTTTAAGCGTTGCTGGCCCACATCAAAATCAACGGTAGCGTCATTAATCATCTGGCTCAGCGGAACACAGGCGTCAGCTTGAAGCGTCTCAATCCCTTCAACGGCACCAATATTCACCCCCATATCGGACAATTGCCCCCGCGTCAGGCAGGGAAGTAATCCATAACCATTGTCCCCGGCCGTAAAGGAAACGTCCCGGGTGGTCATATAACTGTCGTTGAGATAAATATCAACGCGATAGGTGCCCGGCGGCACTTCCTGCCCTTTTTCAAAGCCGGACAGGTCGGCAACAGCCGCCGGGTCATCCGCGAGGAAACGCGGGTTAAAATAAAGCTCAGCCTGTGCAGAAGCTGAATAAACAGCAAACCAGAGCGCCACCGAAAGGGGAGCCAGACTGAATGTAAATATTGAATGTTTTCGAAAGCGCGGAGAATCTAACGGGTCGATTCCATATTTTAAATGTGACATAGTCCCTCCGGTCCGACATCGCCCGGCAGTCAGTATTTTTTATATTCGGGGGGAATAGTGTGATAACTATTCCCTGAGATTATTTCATCAAACCTTTCAGTGGTGGGGTCAGGGCACCAAAATCGTTTATCGTGCGGTACGTAATGTTATTACCCGCATCAGAAGGCAAGGTGACCGAGGTACTGCCCAACGGCGGTACCAGCGCATTATCCAGCGCGCGCTTTCCCGCAGAAAGTTCAGTCACTGTTAAAAAATACGGTGTAGGGTTATTCAGCGTCAGCGAATTTCCCTGGCGGCTGAACGTCAGTTTTTCAGCTGCCTGCTCCGGCGGCAGTTCCAGATTAGCCGGTCGGTAATAAAGCTTAATACGGCTGACGATAGCTATCTGCAGTGTATTTTGTTGTTTATCTTTCTGCGCTTTATCCATAGACGGAATGGCTTTGACGCTTAACCAGAATAATGATTCCCGGTCTTTCGGGAGCTGGCCATTAGTGGCATCAATAATACGCAGAATATTTTCTTTTTTTCCTTTCATACTGAAAAGCGGCGGTGTAATCACGAAGCGACCGTCTTTTTTTCCATCAGCATTTTCAACCCACGACTGAATAAGAAAGGTACTTTTTTCATCGTTATTCGTCACCGGCAACTGTACCTGCTTTGAACCGGCCGGATAAATCACCCGGGTGGCGCCCAGCGCAACGGCGGCCTCGGCCTGTGGAGCTACTCCTGCCGTCGTGACCAGCAAAACTCCGGCCAGCAGGCTGCGGGCCATACCCTGTAATGTTTTCATCTGACACTCCTTTATAAAATTAATACGCCTTTTCCGTGTAGCCAGCGAGCCATCTACTGATAGGTCAGAGCAAACCAGGCGTGAGCATTCGCGGTGCCACCAATCACCCTGTTACTGGTGGCCCGGTATTTTGCTACCAGATTAAGGGTCACTGGCCCTTTGTATAATCGGGTCCAGTGGACGGGCGCCGAATTAAGCGGTATCAGACGGTCTTCCTTATCGAACAGGGCGATACTCACCCCTTTCGCACTGTCCGGACTTGCGGCGACGGACAGCACATCGGGATTGGTCTCATCCGCAATACCATGCAGCGTTAATGCGACTCGTTCACTGACAGCCGTGGTGCAATCCTGAAGATGAATATCGAAAGGCACAGGGCTGATATCTTCTCCGGCGTAATGAAATCGGTTGCTGCTGACCTGTCCCATATCCACAATCATATGGCGGTCCCCGGTTTCAACCCGGCAGGATTCAGCGATGATAACACCATTAAAACGCACGCCTCCCCCGGCCATAGATGACATCCGGATAGTTTCAGCCATTGCAAGCGAGGGTATTAACAGCACGGCCAGCAGACCTGTCTTCATCCCCTGCATGATGTATCCTCCGCTCTGTTGTTGAAAAGGGCCATCCTGGCCCGATCAATCACGTCCCTGCGCAAGGAATGAATTACTGGTACTGGATGTTGAACGTCGCGTCAGCATCAGCAGTACCTGCGGTCGCTGCGCCGGTGGCATAATATCGCGCCTGGAATGGAATTTTGTTCGTGCCATTGACCAGCGCTACAGGCGTGCCATATTTTGCGGCGTTTAACCCCATAACTTTGCCCACACCATCCAGGATCTGCACGGCCACATTTGTAGCGCCGCCAGCCGTAGAGCTCTGCAGAGCAAGAAGGTTAGGGTCAGAACTGTCGGCAACCCCCGAGAATGCAAAGGCTGCAGTCGATGCCACGGTAATATCGCAATCCAGCAGATCGATAGTAAAACCAACGCTATTGCTTGTGTCGCCCTTAGTTGCCATGTTGGCCGCTTTCACCTGACCTAAGTTTACAATCTGGTTACTGGTGGCTGCACTCACGGCGCAGGCACCGTTCGTCACGGACCCCTGGAAATGAACGTCTCCGCCAAATACGGAGACCGTTGCGGCATTAGCCGCAACTGAGCTTAAGGACAGAACAGACATCGCGGCAATGGCCAGAGTTTTCATTTTCATTTACTTCTCCCTTTGAAATATAACAATGGAGGTCATCTCCACTGCTTTGTCGAGTGATTGATTCAGTGTGTGGCAGTACAATAAAATACGGTTCCCGCAACCGAGTTTAATTATCGAGTTTTTACAATAAATACAGCGTGTCTTGTATTGACGCCATATTCTGACCGCGAATCAAACTCAGCGTAAATTTTTTCTGATGTCTTATTTTCCTCTTAAGTCTGATTGTTGATGTTTCCATTTACTAACAGCTCAAATCTATATGGGTACTTTTAATGAAAGAATATCCCGGCAAATTAATATACCGACGGAATTACAATTCAGCAGACCGTACTCATGAAAAACATTGCGTTTTATCCGGTAAATCGCTTTCATGGCATTCTGGGATTCGCCAGATATGCTGGCGGCGGATTTTCCATTACATAATTCTTCAAACAGGGTCAGCGTACTGCGGGAAACTTCTTTCCGGCGCACGCATGACCGAGGCGCTTTCTGAAGAATATCCGTAAAAGCCTTTACGCTGAGATTTTTGGGCAGTATCCAGGGAAAATACGTCAGCCGTGAAACCGTGAGCGGGATGTCCAACATTACCATCAAACGGCAACGGGCCAGGAGTGGATTGCGCAGTAAGCGACTACGCAGATGGGCATTATTAACAATAATACAAACCACATCACCCGGCTGCGGGGCGAATAATTTTTGCCTTTCACCCATTTTATAAAAAGAGGCCCTGACCCCTAATTCAGAGATTATATGACGTATCCCGGGCAGGATAAAACTGTCATCAGAAATAAAATGATAATTCATTTTCACGAATCTCCTTTTCTCCCGAAAGATAAAAAATCACGGGATATAATAAGCGTTAGTCCTTTACATGAATTAATTAAACCATCAGTTCAGACCTACCTGGTAATCGTTTAAAACGATCGAACAAAATAAATCAATAGATTATGACTAACAAAACAAACAAATTGATCGGTGGGCGCTATTTATTTAAGGTAAGAATATTCTTGAATTAAATAAGAAAAAACACAATTGAAGATCGTTATCTCGACCACTGATGATAAGTAAAAAAGAAAGCAAATTAAAAAATAGATATAAAATACATGGCATTATCATCATGCCAGGCTTAAGAAATTGTGAACAACAGGGTGACAAAGACACGAGAAAAAAATAGTCAGCAAATTTAAAAAAAAAGCAAGCATGCTGAAATCAGCCAATTTAACCGCTGGCAGTGTCAACGATATATACCTTCCGGCGTAGATAAAGCCAGGATAAAGAGGGTCATTTCCAGAATATCCCCTTAATCACTCAGACCATTCACCATTTAATTAACAAAATAATTACATTTAATACTGAGCAGTATGATGCTACTAAGCTGTCAGAGATGAGTCGCGTTACTTTCAGCCTACATGACAAAAAGTTGCGTAACATACACGAAGGCAGCGCTCTTTGAGAGATCTGTCCGGCATGAAAACCTTTCGACCATGAGAAATAACATCCTTCTTCATAGCCGGGATTCTCCACAGGCAAAAAGGCCGCCAAATAACTATTTAGCGGCCTGGAGACAGGTTATAACAATAATACTCAACGCTTATATTTCATTGATTAATGATAGTTATCTCCAGCCGGATATTTGCGCATTTTAATAACGCACCATCACCGATTTAAGCTCAGTATAATCATCGATAAAAGCGCTACCGAACTCGCGGCCAGTGCCCGAGCCCTTCATGCCACCGAACGGTACCGCCGGGTCGAGGAAGGTATGCATATTGACCCACACGATCCCGGCGTCAATCGCTTCCGAGTAGCGCAGCGCCTGGCGAATATTATCCGACCAGACGCTGGCCGCCAGCCCATACGGCGACGCATTAATAGAGGCCAGCGCTTCTTGTTCGCTGCGATAGCCGATAAAACTGCACACCGGGCCGAAGGTCTCCTCGCGCATCAGAGTACTGTCTTCACGACTAACCTTTACCGCCGTCGGCTGCAGGAAATAGCCCTCACCGGGCAGAGCCTGGCCGCCGCAAACGATGGTATCGCCCTCTTCGCGCGCGGTCTGAATGAGCCGCAAGACTTTGTCATACTGCTGACGGTTAGCCAGCGGCCCCATTAGCGTTCGTTCATCCAGCGGCGATCCCGGCGCGAAGGCAGCGAGTTTCTCTTTCAGTAACTCTAATACCGCATCCAGTTTTCCCTGCGGTAGATAAAAGCGCTCCGCGGCGGCGCAAATCTGCCCCTGATTCAGGTATCCGGCTTCAATGATGCCGTTCACCATCGCCTCCGGCGTCAGGTCGTCAAGAAATAGCGCGGCGTTTTTACCGCCCAGCTCCAGCGTCACTCTCTTACCTGAAGCGCAGGCCGACTGCTGGACTTTCTCACCGGTGGCTACCGACCCGGTGAAGCTCACCTTGGCGCAGGCCGGATGCGTTATCAGCCGTTGGGCGATTTCGCCGCCGGCGCCGTTCACCACGTTAATCACCCCGTCCGGGATACCAACTGCTTTTGCCAGCTCCGCGACGCGTAGCAACGTCAGCGGCGTATATTCACTCGGTTTCAGCACGATGGTGCAACCGCAGACCAGCGCTGCCGCCAGCTTCCAGATAGCGATCATAATTGAGAAGTTCCACGGCACGATGCCGACCACCACGCCCAGCGGCTGGCGGCGGGTAAAGGCGGTATACTTCTCCCCGGCCATCGACGGCAGCGATACATCCAGCGTCTCGCCGGTAACTTTCCCCGCCCAGCCGGCGAAATAGCGCAGGAAGGCGACCGATTGATCCAATTCAAGCATCCGCGCCAGCATGATGGTTTTGCCGGAACAGAGGCTCTCCAGCTGCGCCAGCTCTTCGCGATGCTCGGCCAGACTATCCGCCAGCTTCAACAGCAGCGTGCCGCGTGCCAGGCTCGGCATCTCGCGCCACTGGTTAAAAGCCAGCCGCGCGCTCTCCATGGCGCGATCCGCCTGACCGACATCCGCCGCCATAATCTCGGCAATCGCCTGCCCGGTCGCCGGGTTAATCACCGCGAAGGGCGCGCCGTGGCCTGTCTCCCGCTTACCGGCAATAAACTGCCCGTGCGGGTGGCGTAAAAAGGCGGTCACTTCCGCCAGTAAGGTTACATCACTCATCGTCTGCACCCGTTTTTTCAGCAAAGTTAGCCCATCACAGCACAACGGCTCAGCACCGCCCATCGTTCTAAAGAACGTCATTCTTCCGGACGATATTCAACCTCCGTGCGGCGTGCTGTGATGGGAACCATGAGCCATGGCAAGACGACAGGGTAACGCGATGAATATCAAAATCGATGCGCTGAACTACTACGGCGCGACGAAGAAATACCAGCTCCATTTTCCGGCGCTGCGGGAAGATATTGAAGCCGATGTGGTGATTATCGGCGGCGGCTTTTCCGGCATTAACACCGCGCTGGAGCTGGCTGAACAAGGCATCACCAACGTGGTGGTGCTGGAAGCCCGCCATCTCGGATACGGCGGTACCGGGCGCAACGGCGGCCAGGTGATGGCCGGAATCGGTCACGATATCGAAGCGGTGAAAAAGCACGTCGGCAAAGAGGGGCTGGAGACGCTGTTTAAAATCTCCAACCTGGGCGCCGGCATCATTCGCGAACGCATCCGCAAATACAACATCGACGCCGATTTCGTGCCGGGCTACGGCTACCTTGCCTATAACCAGCGGCAGCTAAAAACGCTACGCCAGTGGGAAAAAGAGTTTAAGGCCGCCACCCCGGATGAAGATATCGAACTGTACACCGGTAAAGAGGTACAGCAGGTAGTGGGTTCCGACGTGTACTGCGGCGCGCTGAAACATATGGGCGGCGGGCAGATCCATTCGCTCAATATGCTGCTCGGCTCGGCCCAGGCCGCACATTCGCTGGGGGTGAAGATTTTTGTATCCTCGCCGGTTGTGGAGGTGAATTACGGCAAACAGGTACGGGTACGCACCGCGATGGGCAGCGTCAAAGCCGCCAAACTACTGTGGGCCTGCGACAGCTTCCTCAATAATATGGAGCCGGAAATCTACAACAAGACGCTGGTGACCTACTCTTACCAGGTGTCGACCGAACCGCTTTCCGACGAACTGATTGAACGCATCAGCCCGCTGCGCGGCGCCTTCAGCGACATTCGCCCGGTGATTAACTACTACCGCGTCACCCGCGAAAATCGCCTGCTGTTTGGTAGCGCCACTCGCTTCCTTGAGTATACACCGAACGATTTCGCCGCCTGGAACCGTACGCTGCTGGCTGAGGTCTTCCCGTATCTGAAGGATGTGAAAATCGATTTCGCCTGGGGCGGGCCGATGGCCTGTAGCGCCAACCTGTTCCCGCAGATCGGCACCTTGCGCGATCACGATAACGTCTTTTACGTCCAGGGGTACTCCGGCTTCGGCGTTACTCCGTCGCACATTGTGTGCAAAATCCTCGCCGAAGGAATCAACGGCGGTTCCGACCGCTATCGCCTGATGAGCAGTATTCCCCACGCGACCATCCTCGGCCGTGACAGCCTGCGCCTGTTATTAGTCACTGCCGGAAAACTTATGCATCAAACCGCCGGTTTCTGGAAAGGCCGGAGTTAATCAGGAGAACGCTATGCACGCTTTTAAACTCGAACACCCGGTACCTGAACTGCAGCCGATTGGCAGCGTAAGCCTGCTCGGCGCCACGCCGACCGCTGGCGACCCGCAGGTGGCGGGCGCAATGATCTACGGCGAGCCGCAGGACGCCTTTACCTGCGGGCTATTCTCGTCCACCGAAGGGAGTTTTACGATGACCTATCCGTTTACCGAGCACGCCACCGTGCTTGAAGGCGAAGTGGAGCTGACCGTCGCCGGCGGTACGCCGCAGCGCTTTGCGCCGGGAGACAGCTGGTTTGTCAAACAGGGTACCGAAGTAGAGTGGAAAATCCTGACGCCGCGCTTCGTCAAACACTACCTGGCGAACGTCGAGACACGCTAACGCGTTGGTTGATTACGCGCCGATGGCCCCGATTTTCGGGGCCATCTTATTTATCGGCCGCCGCCTTAATGGATTGCGTCACAGATGCACTCGTCGCTCTCTACCTTCTGGACGATATTCGTTGAGCAGGATGCCCGCCTGAATTATGACTATCCGGGAGTAGCGCAGGCTGTTCCCTTGCCCTCCCCTACATTGTGCAGAGGTTGACTATGTTCAGAAACAGACTCGCCAGCCATCTTGAGCGCGGCGTCATCGGCTTCCCGACTACTCTCGCCAGCTCCGTCGGGCTGATTATGGCAAGCCCGGTGATCCTGACGGTCACCAGCGGATTCGGCATGGGCGGAGATACCTTCGCCCTGGCGGTGCTGCTGGCCTTTATTATGATGCAGGCGCAGGTCACCACTTTCGCCGAAGCGGCGACGCTTATTCCCACGACTGGTTCGGTATACGACTATATCTCCTGCGGAATGGGCCGTTTCTTCGCCATTACCGGCGCGCTGTGCGCCTATCTTATCGTCCATATCTTCGCCGGAACTGCGGAGACGATTCTCGCCGGGATTATGGCGCTGGTGAACTTCGAATCGGTCAACGCGCAGATGGCCGCCCATCAGAATACCTGGATGGTCGGCGTCGGCATGGTGGTGATTTTTGGCCTGTTGAACGCCATTGGCGTGGAAATCTTCGGTAAAGTCGAAGTCGTTCTCACCTTCTGCATGTGGACGACGCTCACTATATTTGGCCTGTGCGGTATTTTTATGGCGCCGGTAACCCACCTTTCCGGCTGGTTCGGCACGCCGCTTAACGTCAGCGATATCTCCGGCCTGTTCGGCTATATCGGCATGGCGATGTTTATGTTCGTCGGCTGCGAACTGGTGACGCCGATGGCGCCGGAAATCAAAAAGGCGCACCGCACTATTCCACGAGCGATGGCGCTTGGTCTGCTGGGCGTCGCCAGCTGCATGTTTATCTACGGCGCGGCGATTAATCGCCAGGTGGAGAACGTCGTACTCGATGCGGCGAATAACGTCCATCTGCTGGATACGCCGATGGCTATCCCGGCCTTCGCCGAGCGGGTAATGGGCCAGGCCGGCCAGTACTGGCTGGGGGTCGGGCTGCTGCTGGCGGGCTGCGCCACCATCAATACGCTGATGGCCGCCGTGCCGCGGATTATTTACGGCATGGCGCTGGACGGCGTGCTGCCGCGCTTTCTCACCTGGCTGCATCCGCGCTTCAAAACGCCGGTTATCGCTATTGCTATCGGCGTGGCTATCCCCTGCCTGCATGCCTGGTACCTGAACGGCGATCTGGATCGCATCGTGCCGCTGATCCTCGCCGCGGTCTGCGCCTGGGGCGTGGCCTATCTGCTGGTCACTATATCGGTGGTGATGCTGCGCATCCGGCGCCCGGACCTGCCGCGCGCCTACCGCTCGCCGTGGTTCCCGCTGCCGCAGATTATCTCCAGCGTTGGAATCATTATCGCTATTGTTAATATCACGCCGCCGGGAATGGACAGCCGCGAAGTGCTGGTGCCGTTCGGGATGATGCTCGGCCTGACCGCCGCCTACGCTCTGTTCTGGACGGTGTGCGTGCAGCGCGTCAACCCGTTCAAGCCGCTGGCGGTAGAAGAGGTGGTCGAGCGCGCTATAGGCAACTACGCGAAACAGACTCGCGGGGAGATGATACCTGATGCCCTCCGCCCCCTGGTTTGATACGCCATTAATGAATGCGGTACAGCGCGATTTAGCGGGCTGGCCAAGCGAAAAACTGAGCGAACGCAGCGCGTTGCTGCGGCTTAACGACGCCACCTCCGTCACCTTCAGCGTGCGCCAGAAGCGGCTATTTATGGCCAGCATTCACAGCTGTGAATTTGTCGTCGAGGGGCCGGTTACCCGGCCCGCTCGCGGTAAGATCCGCGCCCATCAGTCCGGCTGGCTGAAACGCCAGCCGATCCGCTTTATCGGTAGCAAAGATAGCGATGAACTCGCCCGTTATCTCAACGGCTTCCCTAATCTCCAGCAAACGTTAAGTGAATTGGACTATCGTCGTTTTTCACTCACATTAGGCAACGCCGGCTGGCGCTGCTGCATTGAGCCGTGGGCCGCCAGCGAGGTGGTCTGCAAAATGCCGCCGCTGCGGCGTTATCTGAAGCTTGAAGCGCAGCAGCGGATGCTGCTGCTGAGCGTGATGGCGATGATTAATCAGGCGGTAAGCCAGTGGATGGTCGAGAAATCGCAGAAGAGAAAGCATTGACTTCCCCGCCATCACCGCGGGGAAGCTGAGCCGGTTTATTGCAGACCGAACTGTTGCGCCAGTCGATCGATAGCCTGGCGCTGGAACTGTGCGAACGCGGCGCGCGGCTGCTGCTGCTGAATAAACTCCAGCAGCGGATCCTGAACCTCGGTACGAATGCCGCTCAGCGTCTCCATCACCGCCAGGCCGCAGAACGGCACGTAGGATTCGGCATAGCCGCCTTCATGCACCATCACCAGTTTGCCATCACACAGGCGATCTGCCGCCTGCTGTACCAGCCCGGTCATCGCGCGGAAACTATCGCTATGCAGCTGCATCCGCGCCAGCGGGTCCATTGCATTGGCGTCATAGCCGCAGGCGATAATAATCAGCTCCGGCTCAAAACGCGCCAGCGCAGGAATAACGATGGTTTCCAGCGCGTAGCGCCAGCTATCGTCGCCCGCTCCAGCCAGCAGCGGAATATTAATGTTGTAACCTTCGCCCGCACCAACGCCGCGGTCCTCCTCGCCCGAATAGCCCGGCGGAAAACACCCGTCCTGATGCAATGAGACCGTCAGCACGTCATCGCGCTGTAAATAGATATGCTGCGTGCCGTTGCCGTGATGAACGTCCCAGTCAATAATCGCCACCTTGCCGAGCCCCAGTAGCGCTTTCGCCCGCTCGACGGCAATCGGAATATTGGCGAGGAAACAGAAGCCCATCGACTGATCCGGCAGGCAGTGGTGTCCGGGCGGTCGCGACAGCGAATAGGCGTTATCCAGTTCTCCCCTGAGCACCGCCTCGACGGCGGCACAGGCCAGTCCGGCGGAAAGGCAGGCGATTTCATAGCTCCCCGGCCCCAGCGGCGCTTCTTTACCGAGCATGCCGCCGCCGTTATCGCTGATCGTCTTGAAGCGCTCAAGATAGCTATCAGGGTGGATCCGCCGTAGATCTTCAAGGCTCGCCGCCGCCGCGCCGCGTAGCTCCAGCTGCGGCGTCAGCCCGGAAACATCCATCAAGTTTTTCATCCGCCGTTTGGTCTCCGGCGACTCGGCATGGCCGCCGCCAGCGGGAGGCTGCACCCAACCACCGACCGGCAGCGTCACCGCGTGCAGCCCGGTACTGTGCCAGAAACAACGTTCATCAAAGAAGAAACCGGTTTTTCTTTTCACTCTATCCTCCCGTTAGCTATAACTTTCCCGGCGGACGACGCCGCCGCAATCAAAATCAGCGACAGCAGCGCGCAGACGCCTGCCGCCGCCAGTAGCGGATCGGCACTGGCAAAGTGCTGCAGTAAAGCGCCCGCTATCGCCGGACCGACCGCCATTCCGCCGCCGATCACCAGATTGATGCTGTTCATCAGCCGACCGTTGTTATCGAGACCGGCCACGCGAGCGAGAATAAAGGGCAGCACGAAGGTCCAGGTGAACTTAAACAGCAGCGCCGCAATGGCGTAACGCACCAGCAGCGGATGGCCTATCAGTAGCAGCACGCTGGCAATCAGCAGCGCGTAACCTAGCCACACCGCCAGCCGGTCCGGACGTTGGGTACCGCGCAGCGCAGCGGCGCCCGCGCCGATAATGCCGCACACCGTCGCCGCCGCCAGCACCAGGCCGACGTGGGACGGGCTAAGCCCCGCCGCGCTACCGATGGTGCCGATAAAGGTCCATACCGCGCTGAGGCTAATGTAGAAGGTCAGAACCGCCAGCACCGCCAGCGCTTTACGCCACGTCGCCGCTGACGGCTGGCGGCGGGAAGCCGATAGCGGTTGAAAACGCGGCGGGAAGGCGGAAATCAGCGGCAAACAGCAGAGCATGATGGCGGCGAGGATCAGATAAACCACCTTCAGGCCAAAGGTCACGAACAGGCCGGGCAGCACTAGCAGACCGAGCATTCCCAGCAGCAGTTGCCCGAGCACCCAAAAGGCGTAGACCCGCGACGGGTTCGGCGTCCCCGCCGCACAGCTGATGCACAGAATCATCAGCGTGCCGCCCGCCAGCGAGGCGATAAAGCGCGCTACCAGCAGCCACTCATACTGGGTGACCGTCGCAGAGGCGAGGTTAGCGACAAGAAATACCACGCCCGCCACGAAAGCGACCCGCCGCCAGTCCAGGCGGCTCATCCACCACCACGCCGGTAGCGTCGCCAGACTCATCGCGCCGAGCTCTGCCGAAAATAGCCAGCCGATCTGTCCCGGCTTCAGGTGCCATTCGCTGGCCAGCTGCGCCGCCACCGCCGGCGCGGTCATTAAAATCCCCGGCGCGATGGCGGCGAAAATGACAATCGCCGCCAGCAAACGCAGCGACACCACCAGCCCTGCAGGCCGGGAAAGCGTATTATTAAGAACAGGGGTACTCGACATCGTAGGGCGTGCTCCAGTCAAAAAAGCCTCCCCCCGGACGGTTATCCAGAGAGTGATACCTTCAGGCATCAGGAAAACGCCGTGCTGCCACGGCGCGCGCGGGATGCGATAGTCAGATTACAGATACAGCGTACGCTGCGCGGCAGGCATCCTGGTTCGGGAAACGAGTTCAGTCCGATTGACGACTTCGGTCTTGGCGAAAATGTTGCGCAGGTGGGTCTTCACCGTAGAGAGCGAGATATCCAGCTGGCGAGCAATTACCTTATTGCTGGCCCCTTCGCGCACCATGCCGACGATTTCGCGCTCTTTCGCCGTCAGAATGGCCGGTAGCTCATCTTCTTCCGGCAGAAAATCACGAATAGCCAGCTCCACCAGCGGCAGCAGCGCCTGGGCACGCTGGCGCTCTTCGCTGGAAAAAGGCACATCGCGCATCAGCGAGATACCGGCAATAATCCGCTGTTCGCGGCGAATGAAAATTTCGGTCATGTCGCGAACGTTATTCGGCAACATAAACTCATGATAATAGTGCCGGTTGCGGTCACAGAGCCGGGGCGTCATTGCCGCCATGGTGGTGCTCTGGTGGCTAAAGTGCACCGGCAAATGCGGGTCCAGTGGCTGGAAACTCTCCAGGTATTGTTGGTGTGTATTATCCGAAATATTATGCAATATATAGTTTTCGGGTTTTAAACGATTATTTACTCGATAAAATACCGCTGAAGACAGTGGAATTAACTGTGAAATAGTCTGTAAACAACGGGCTATTATCGAATCATTACGACTGGCTTTTAATAAAGCAGACATGATATTTCCTCCCGTCGAGGTAGTGATGCGTAACACGCGGATTACCAGAGTTAGATGAAGCATACATTTCACATTTAAGTAACACAATTATTAACATGTTAACAATGTGATACTGATTACAAAATTTTCAGCAACCAATTGTTATTTAAGAAATTTAAAAATCACTGCACTCTTTGTTAACGTAGCTAAGTTAAAACATAAACAAAAGTTATTAACATTACGCATTATCCTCAAGAAAGGATTAAAAAACCTTATAGCTAAATAATTTGAGCGCCAGGAGGGGGCATCGCCGGGAGCTTACTTAAGTAATTGACCGCAGTGAACTAACGTCGCTATAGCAAATATCCCTTGAAGTATAATGGGTATATATTAACAGGTCCGATCTCGTCCTTAAGAACGATAGAATTTCGCTTTTTTTTCATTTATATCCTAAAAGAATGTAGTTAATTTATCGCCGCGGCTTAATCAATTGATTATGCCTGGCTTGCTGTTACCTGAATAAGGCCAACCGCACCAGCAATTAATAGAGGATAAGCCGATGCTGAATATCGCTACACTACGCCAGCAGCAAATTCCGCTGGCCATCGAGCCGCGCTCGCCGGTGCCGTTTCATATTCTGATGAAGCCAATCGGCCCCGCCTGCAACCTTGCCTGCCGCTACTGTTACTACCCGCAGGATGAAACGCCGGTCAAGAAAATGGACGAGGCGCGGCTGGAGCAGTTTATCCGCCGCTACATTGCCGCACAGCCCGCTGGCGCGCGCGAAATCAACTTCGTCTGGCAGGGCGGCGAGCCGCTACTGGCCGGGTTGAGTTTCTATAAGAAGGCGCTCGCGCTACAGCAGCGCTACGCCCCCGAAGGGGTAACCATCAGCAATAGCCTGCAGACTAACGGCACGTTAATCAACGACGCCTGGTGTCGAGTGTTTCGTGAGCATCGCTTTGTTATCGGGGTCAGCCTCGAAGGTAGCGAAGCTCTGCAAAACCACCATCGCCCGAATAAACGCGGGCAGGCAACCTGGCCGGCAGCGCTGCGCGGTATCGCCCTGCTCCACCAGCATCAGGTTGAATTTAACCTGCTGATCGTGGTGCATAACGAAATGGCCGCGCACGCGGCGGCGATTTATGACCGGGTGGTCAGTCTTGGCGCTCGCTATCTGCAGTTCCAGCCGCTCATGAGCGAAGGCGCGGCGCTGCGCGAGGGCTATCAGCTCAGCGCCGATAGCTGGGGGCGCTTTATGGTTGGTATCTGGCGGCAGTGGCAAAAGCGCTGCGATATGGGGCGGGTGTTCGTTATCAATATCGAGCAGGCGTGGGCGCAGTATTTTACCCACACCAGCAGCAGCTGCGTTCATAGCGCCCGCTGCGGCACCAATCTGGTAATGGAGCCCGACGGGCAACTCTATGCCTGCGATCATCTGATCAACGCCGAACATCGGCTGGGCCGCCTTGACGAGCAGACGCTCGCCGCCGCGGTCGACGCTTCGGTTCAGCTCTCTTTCGGTCAGCAAAAAAGCCTGCGCCGCGAATGTCACTCCTGCTCGGTAAAAATGGTGTGCCAGGGCGGCTGTCCCGCGCATCTCAACGCCGCTGGCAATAATCGGCTCTGCGGTGGCTATTACCGTTTCTTTAGCGAAATTCTCTCGCCATTGCGCCCTTTTTCCCGCGACCTTAACGGCCTGAAAGCCTGGCGGGCCGCGTTTGTAGGCTCTGCGCAACCCGCGTAGCCCCTTACTCTGATGATAATTCCCCCTCTGAACAGGAGAGTCAGTTGTGAATAAAAAAGCCATGGCCGCGGCGGTCAGCATGATCCTCGCTGGCGGCGCGCACGGCGCGCAAAATGAACGCCCGAACGTTATCCTGATTATCGCCGATGATATGGGGTATTCGGATATCAGCCCCTTCGGCGGCGAAATCCCTACCCCTAACCTACAGGCGATGGCGGAGCAAAGTATTCGCATGAGCCAGTATTACACTTCGCCGATGTCGGCCCCTGCGCGCTCGATGCTGCTGACCGGCAACAGCAATCAGCAGGCCGGGATGGGCGGCATGTGGTGGTACGACAGTACGATAGGTAAGGAGGGTTACGAGCTGCGGTTGACCGATCGCGTCACTACCATGGCCGAGCGTTTTAAGGATGCCGGCTATAACACGCTGATGGCCGGCAAATGGCATCTTGGTTTTGTCCCTGGCGCCACGCCGAAGGACCGCGGCTTTAACCACTCCTTCGCCTTTATGGGCGGCGGCACCAGCCACTTTAACGATGCGATACCGCTCGGTACCGTGGAGGCGTTCCACACCTACTATACCCGTGACGGCGAGCGCGTCTCCCTGCCGGATGACTTCTATTCCAGCGAAGCCTACGCTCGCCAGATGAACAGCTGGATTAAGGAGACTCCGCAGGATCAGCCGGTCTTCGCCTGGCTGGCCTTCACCGCTCCGCATGATCCGCTGCAGGCGCCGGACGAGTGGATTGAACGCTTCAAAGGTCAGTATGAGCAGGGTTATGCCGAGGTCTATCGCCAGCGTATCGCCCGCCTGAAAGCGCTGGGTATTATCCATGACGACACCCCGCTACCGCATCTGGAGCTGGATAAAGAGTGGGAAGCGCTGACGCCGGAGCAGCAGAAATATACGGCGAAAGTGATGCAGGTGTATGCGGCGATGATCGCCAATATGGACGCGCAAATCGGCACGCTGATGGAGACATTGAAACAAACCGGACGCGATAAAAACACCCTGCTGGTCTTTTTAACCGATAACGGCGCCAACCCGGCGCAGGGCTTCTATTACAAATCCTCCCCGGAGTTCTGGAAGCAGTTCAATAACAGCTATGACAACATTGGCCGCAAAGGCTCGTTTGTCTCCTACGGCCCGCAGTGGGCCAACGTCAGCAACGCCCCTTACGCCAACTACCACAAAACCACCAGCGCCCAGGGCGGCATCAATACCGATTTTATGATTTCCGGCCCGGGGATCGCACGCCACGGTAAAATCGACGCTTCAACAATGGCTGTCTACGACGTCGCACCAACGCTGTATGAATTCGCCGGTATCGATCCAAACAAATCACTGGCGAAAAAAGCGGTGCTCCCGATGATTGGCGTCAGCTTTAAGCGCTATCTGACCGGCGAAGTACAGGAGCCGCCGCGCGGGAAGTACGGTGTCGAACTGCATAATCAGGCGGCCTGGGTCGACGGCGAATGGAAGCTGCGGCGCCTGTTGCCTCGTGCTCTCAGCGTCGGCGACGCGCCGTGGCAGTTGTTTAATCTGCATGACGATCCTCTGGAGACGCATGATATCGCGGCCGAACACCCCGAGCGGGTCAAAGCGATGAGCGACGCCTACGAGGCGTTCGCCAGCCGAACCATGGTCACCAAAGCGCAGGGCAAGATGATCGATTACGTCGGCATTGATAGCAAAACCGGTCGCTATCTGGCGGTCGATCCCGCGACCATGAAGCCGGTTCCGGCGCCGCAGGCGATTCCCATGAGCGAGAGCCGCTAATCAAACCCGGCTCTCGTTCTTCCGGACGATAGCCGGGAATTTATCAGCCTCTTAAGGTAGTCAAAAACCTCTTTTCAGGAGCAAACGAATGGCAAGAGTGGTGGTGATTACCGGCGGCGGAACCGGGATCGGTGCCGCCTGCGCGCGGCTGATGAGCGCGGCGAGAAACCAGGTATTTATTACCGGCAGGCGCGAGGCGCCGCTACAGGCTGTCGCCGATGAGACAGGCGCGACGGCGCTGGCGGGCGATGCCGCCGACGGCGATACCTGGCGCGAGCGGCTGCTGCCAGCGATTCTTAACCAGACGGGGCAGATCGACGTGCTGATCTGCAGCGCCGGCGGAATGGGCAATAGCGCCGCCGCCGAGACCAGCGATCGCCAGTGGCGAGAGGCGCTGGACGCTAATTTGAACAGCGCTTTCGCCAGCGTCCGCGCCTGTTTACCCGCGCTTATCGCCAGCCGCGGCAACGTGCTGTTCGTCGCTTCAATCGCCTCGCTCGCCGCCGGGCCGCAGGCCTGCGGCTATGTCACCGCTAAACACGCGTTAATTGGCCTGATGCGATCCATCGCTCGTGATTACGGCCCGCATGGCGTACGCGCCAATGCCCTCTGCCCCGGCTGGGTCACTACCCCGATGGCGGATGAAGAGATGATCCCACTGATGCAGGCGGAAGGGCTGTCACTTGCCGAGGCTTATCAACGGGTTTGCCGCGACGTTCCGCTGCGCCGCGCCGCCAGCTCCGAGGAAATAGCGCAGGCCTGCCGGTTTCTCTGCTCGCCGCGGGCCGACATCATCACCGGGGCCACGCTGGTGGCCGATGGTGGTTCCAGTATCGTCGATGTTCCCACGCTCGCGTTTACTTAACATCCCACTCAACTCAGGAGCCTACATGACTTCAGAAGCCGTATTTATCCAGGTCGGCGCGCTGGCCGATGGTTTTGCCCCGCACGGTAATTTGTTGGCCGCCGCCAGCCTGCCCGCAGGCGAGCGCTTTAGCTTTTATGCCGCCGGGAGCGAGCCGCAGCAGCTGATTATCGAAAATGACCAGACGCTGCGCTGGAACGGCAAGCGCGCGCCCTGGCGGGCGACAGCCCTGCGCCCCGATATTCTGTTTATCGATTTCCTTGACCCGGAGCGCGATAACGCCAGCATCAGCGCGATATGCAACCTGAAGCAGCGCAACGCCACGCTGGTGTATGGCCAGCTACCGGATGAGGCCGCCGCGCGGCTGGATGCCTTCAGCCGGGTAGAGCAAGGACTACCGCTGACCGCGGTTGAGGTGCGATTCGACTTTGCTCGCCTGGATACGCGGCCGGGACCGCTACCGGACTTTACCGATGCGCTGGTCGGCATGCGCAATCAGTACACCTACAGTCCGACCGAACGCTATGAGCATATCTATCTCAACGATAATTTTTACGCCTGGCAGTGTCTGGACGGCGTGGAAAAGGGGCTGGCGGATGTCGACCGTTGCCATTATGTGCAGGTGGCGGAGGATCTCTATCTGTTTGTCTGGCGGGAGAAAATCATTCCGACGCTGGGGGTGATCCTGATCGATCTGCAGCAGATGCGCACCGATGGCAAGATCATGGGCTATCAGGGCAGCGATTTTGGCGCCTTAAGCAATTTCCCGGTCGGCGCGAGCGCTAAAATTCTCAACGTGACCCGCCATCAGGCGTAAATACAGCTTTCATTAACAATACAGCTCCGGCCGATAACCTCAACGTATGTATCGGGCCGGGCGTCAACAACTTGCTGCGTTACGCGCTTTCACGCGCCTGCAGCCATTCTTCATGGATCTTCTGTACTTTAACCCAAAGCTTTTTAAGTGCTATCTCTGGAACGTTTTCGAAAGTCAGACCGAATTCATCCCCAAGCACTTCCAGCCACTCTGGTAAAGATGTTGAGGTGTGAGTCGTCACGACTTCGCCATTGGTTTTTGTCAAAACGCAGCCTCGCAGAATCGTTTTGCCAGATGGCTTCCGGAGTTGTGCCGTAACCACTTTTGCATATCCGGATTCTGGCGAGCACATATTAAAGTGATGCTGGTCTACGAAATCACTCATAGAAGCAGGTTGCTCGGCCATACTTACACCTGCGATCCAGCACGATGGATCGGTAATGAGATGCCAGTCTCCAACGCCGTTCTCGTCCACCGCTTCCATGCCAAACTGCATCGCGTCCTGGTTAACGACAGTATTCATAAGCGGCATTTGTTCATGGAGCGCATCACCAAGGCCAACATCCACCCACCATCTCCCGTTGGGATTACTTTCACTCGGCAACCCTTCGGCAATGATTGCCGCATGGTTTTCCAGTTTTATGTGTTGCGGTCCTTCGGCTCCGTGGACGTTTGCAGGGTTGATGCTCACGCGGTAACCAAGGTGAGTAAGAAGTGTGTGGAAGCCGCCATTAAGCTGAAAACAATAACCACCTCGTCGGGTGGTTGCCGCTCTTTGGAAGCTTTCCATGGCGTCGATGCCCCAATCCTGCCCAAGGTGGATCCAAAATGTTTCGTAAGGAATCTGTTCGACATGAGCCTGATGTAAACGAGTCAGCGCTTCGATGGAGGGTTTTTCGACGTCAATACCAAGACGGGCCAGATAGGATTCTACTAACTTGTTCATCTTACTTTTAAATTCCAAATCAGGTGTAAATTGACTTAAGGAGTCAGACAGATGTCCACCCTGAACAGATGCCATACCGTCGTGACCATCGTTTTGCAGTCTGTGCATTTTGCCTTTTCATTTATGAGAATTAATCACCGAGAAAGGTGTTAAATTTTAAAAGAGCTGACATGGTCAGATATATTGTAAATCTGCTTTTATCAGTACATTTTCTCTGTAGTTACTGACTGAAAGTGACTGTATTTTAATATCCATATTCCGTACATTGTAGAGTCTGAAATGAGAATGATGTTTTCATATTTGAGAGGATGCAATGGATCTTAACGCCTTAAAAATGTTTGTTCTGACAGCCCGCTGCGGTAGTCTTTCAGCAGCAGCGCGTCAAAACAACATACCGCTTCCGACGCTAAGCCGCAGAATCGCTGAACTTGAGCATGAACTGGATGTTGTTCTGCTCGAACGAACGGTGAAAGGTTGCAGAGCAACAGAGGCTGGGGAAAAACTGCTGAATCAGGCCAGTTCGGCCATCGATATGCTTAATGATGTAGAGCAGTCTCTCACAACAGCCGGCTCCCATATTACAGGTCGATTACGCCTGACTATGCCTCAATCACTTGAACCTTGGTGGGAGATAATCAGGCAATTTCAGCGTCTATATCCGGGTATTGCCATTAACGTTTACACAACTGAACGCCGGGTGGATTTAGTTTCTGAAGGCATTGATGTCGCGTTAAGGGTTGGGAGTATCTCTGATGATGATGTTGTTGCGAGCCATCTTATGGACTTCAGGCATATTCTGGTCGCCAGCCCGGCTATTTTCCAGGGGGGCGAGTACCCCAGAGAGCCTTCAGACCTCATGAAGTACCCCTGCGCTGCCTGGGGTTCAGTCATAGGAGCGCGTCCGGTATGGATGCTCGGTGAACATACCTACGATGTTCCTGCCACCTTCATAGTCAATGATTATCTTCATTTGCGTTCGGGAGCCCTTGCTGGTGACTACATTACCGAGTTACCTGCATTTTTTGCTGCTGAATACATTCACAGTGGCAAATTGATTGAGGTTTTACCCCAAACACGCTTGCCCTACTCATCATTGCATCTGGTTTATAAAAAACACAGGCATGTTTCTGCTGCTGCCAGAGCCTATATAGAATTTTGTAAGGATAATATTCACGTACTAAAGGAAATAAGCCGCGTGCCCTCAGATAGAAATGAGGGAAATATGTATCTGTAAATATGTATTTTCAGTCAGTAAAACCGATGGAGTATGTAGATAAAGCGATGACCGCATCGCCCATAACTGCTGCAGGGCATTGTTGGCCATCATGATCGCGATAACAGATCCTACTTTGAAGTACAGGTTTGAAACTATGAAGAAGCATTCCATACCTTCGTGAAGATCAGGGAATAAAAGACAAAACCTGGAACCTGAGCCCCTGAAAGTGGGGGACGCAGCCCCCTTTAACATTAGCGTTTTTTAATCACCGCAAAATAACATAGCCACTGTTTGCCGGGGACATTTTCCACGGCGTCAGTTACGGTTTCGGCCTCGAACTCATGCAATGACTCAACGTTAAAGCGTTCACGGAAGGTCTCAAAAATTTCATCCGCGTTAACACCTACCTCGCTCCCGGCTTCTTTTTTACAAGCCAGAATATAAAGTCGGCCATTATCGCTCAGTAATTTACCCACGATATCCAGGTATGCAGCCTTTCTCACCTCATCGCCTGAAAAGATATGAAACAGTCCACTGTCAATAATGGTTCGGAATTTCCGATCCCAACTGCCAATAGTGAAAAAATCTTTAACCATAAAGTCGATATCCAGACCTGCAGCCTTCGCCTTCGCGGTAGCACGCTCGACAGCCTCTTCGACAAAATCAATACCGGTAACGTGCTCACCACGCTGAGCAAAATAAGCGGCAAGCGTACCTGTGCCACAGCCAATATCTAAGATTGGCCCACGTATATCAGAGGCGTTTTCGATGAAAGGTTTTTGCGGGCGACCGATATCCCACACTGGCTCAGCATTATCGACATAATGCTCTCTGAACCCTGCGTGATGCGCTTTACTATCAATAATGGTCATGGTTATTCCCCTTCCTTGTAGTCACTGATGTATGCGTTAGCACCTTGTGCTCGTGCAGCGCGGTCGTCTTCCGACTGGGCTTCATGCTCCGTACGCTGGTTATACATCTGAATAGCACCATCTAACGCCCTACGGATAACGGCCCCCAGAGGAACATCGATCCCTAATTCACCCTCTAATTTTTCCTTCCAGTCGGTGAAAACCTTCAGTTGCTCATCAGTTAATCTTACGGTTACTACATTACTTTTTCTGCTCATCTTTTCCTCAGCGTCAATTCACAGTTGATGTAAACAATGTATACATTGTTTACTAATGAGGCAAGCAGTGATTTTTTAAGGACGATTGAAGTGGAATATGTATAGTTTTCTCCTCTGAGATCACCCTGTGGAGAGTTTCAGAGCGTACAGGAGAATCTATACACATTTCTATACGACATAAGGTGTTGATTTGGTGTAAGTCAGGTTGAATTGAGTTGACGAAAATTCGATAAAAAACCGAGTAAAATCAGTAGGTAGTTGACTTGAGTGGAGTTCGGGAGATTTGAAATTGGAGCGGGCGAAGGGAATCGAACCCTCGTATAGAGCTTGGGAAGCTCTCGTTCTACCATTGAACTACGCCCGCAGGGAAGTGCGTGGGTCATTATAGACCTTACGCACCCGCTGACAAGCCCAAACCGGGCTAACTGTCGATAAAATAACCTTTTAGCACTTGGGCTTACTGCCCTGCGGCGGCAAATAACGCAGCGGATCGATAGCCGTCGCACGATAACGAATCTGGAAGTGCAGCCGTACGGAGTCCGCATCCGAGCTGCCCATGGTGGCAATCTGCTGGCCAATTTTTACGCTCTGGCCGTTGTTCACCATCAGCTTGTCGTTGTGCGCATAGGCGCTGATATAGTCCTCATTATGTTTAATCATAATCAGGTTGCCGTAGCCGCGCAGCTGGTTGCCCACGTACACCACTTTGCCCGCTCCTGCCGCATATACCGGCTGGCCGCGCTTACCGGCAATATCGATACCTTTATTGCCACCATCGCTGGTGGAGTAAGGCAGCACCACTTTGCCGCTGGTTGGCCAGCGCCAGCAGCGTTGCCCGACCGGCGGCCAGGAGGATTGCGGCACCGCCGAAGATGGCGTCACAGCGGCGGTGCGCTTCGTTGACGATTTTTTGCCTGTTGTTCCCGCCTTCGCCGTGCTCCCTGAGCCGCTGTTCAGCTTCAGCTTTTGTCCCACTTCAATGGTATAAGGCGGTGAAATATTGTTGAGACGGGCAAGGTCCCTGACGCTGGTGCCAGTAGAGCGAGAAATAGCGTACAGCGTGTCGCCGCGCTTCACGGTGTAGGTGGAACCGGAATCAGATGAGCTGGAACACCCCGCAACGATCAGGCTGCTCAGCAACATTATTGCAATAACAAAGCGTATTCTCATCAGGCGTCCTGCGCTTAACACGAACATTCACCTCTCAACCAGGGGCGATTATCATATCAGTCCCCAGGGCAATCCCCAATCTCTACCCTTCATACAGAAGTATTAAAAGCCAGGTATCCGGCTGACGTCGTTGCCCGCCAGACAGGTCCCGGCCTTTTCGGCGCGATAGCTGAACGCGATTGTGTATTGCAAAATGATTCTCAAACTGTTGACCTCCAGCCTCTGCGCAACGCAGTCAGTCGTGGCCACCGCTCACTCCGGGTTATACATCGTTAACAACATGACGCCCTTCCCGCTAGCCAACATGTTGCCTGGGCTTGTTTTGGTAATGCCTTTGTCCCATTTATGGGCTACCCTAGTCGCCTGAGTACATGGCCAGGCAGGTTTGTGCCGGGTCATTTTCTATTTCAGGAGTTGTCATGGTCGGGGAACATGTCATTTTGCTGGATGAGCAAGATAAGCCCGTAGGTATGCTGGAGAAGTATGCCGCCCACACCCTCAATACCCCTTTGCATCTCGCGTTCTCCTGCTGGCTATTTAATGAACAAGGCCAAATGCTGGTCACGCGCCGCTCGCTGGGCAAAAAAGCCTGGCCTGGCGTATGGACGAACTCGGTTTGTGGGCACCCGCAAACCGGAGAAAGCTTTGAACAGGCCGTTGAGCGCCGCTGCCGCTTTGAGCTAGGCGTTGAAATCACCGATATCACTCCGGTTTTTCCAGCATTCCGTTATCGGTCCGTCGCCCCCAATGGTATTGTCGAAAACGAGGTCTGTCCGGTCTATGCCGCACGGATAGCCAGCGCCTTACGCATAAATCCCGACGAAGCGATGGATTTTCAGTGGAGCAATCTTGAGGATATCTTCAACGGGCTCCGCGCAACGCCATGGGCATTTAGCCCGTGGATGGCGATGCAGGCTGCGGACGATAATGCGCGTAACGCGTTAATAAGCTTTAGTCGTCAGGCGTAAAAAACCCCAGCTCTGCTGGGGTTTCGTTTATTACGGTATACCCGTCATACTTCAAGCTGCATGTGCGTTGGCTTTCCAGCAACTCGAACTATTCAGGGTACAGAACTTATTTCACCGGACGCATCGCCGGGAACAGGATCACGTCGCGGATAGTGTGGCTGTTGGTAAACAGCATAACCATACGGTCGATACCGATACCGAGACCCGCGGTCGGCGGCAGGCCGTGCTCCAGTGCAGTAACGTAGTCTTCGTCATAGAACATCGCTTCGTCATCGCCTGCAGCTTTCGCGTTAACCTGATCCAGGAAGCGCTGTGCCTGATCTTCCGCATCGTTAAGCTCACTGAAGCCGTTACCGATTTCGCGCCCGCCGATGAAGAATTCGAAACGATCGGTAATTTCCGGGTTCTCGTCGTTACGACGCGCCAGCGGAGAGACTTCTGCCGGATATTCGGTAATAAAGGTTGGCTGAATCAGGTGCGCTTCCGCCACTTCTTCGAAGATCTCGGTCACGATACGCCCCAGGCCCCAGCTCTTCTCAACGTGAACGCCGATGCTTTCAGCAATGGCTTTCGCAGAATCGAAGTTATCCAGATCGGCCATCTCGGTTTCCGGACGGTATTTCTTGATGGCTTCACGCATGGTCAGCTTTTCAAACGGCTTACCGAAGTCGAAGGTCTGATCGCCATACGGTACTTCAGTATGGCCCAGAACGTCCTGCGCCAGGGTGCGGAACAGGGATTCGGTCAGCTCAATCAGATCTTTATAATCCGCATAGGCCATATAGAGTTCCATCATAGTGAACTCTGGGTTATGGCGAACGGAGATGCCTTCGTTACGGAAGTTACGGTTGATTTCGAACACGCGCTCAAAGCCGCCTACCACCAGACGTTTCAGGTACAGTTCCGGCGCGATACGCAGGTACATGTCCAGGTCCAGCGCGTTGTGATGGGTGATAAACGGACGAGCGGACGCGCCGCCGGGGATCACCTGCATCATCGGGGTTTCAACTTCCATAAAGCCGCGGCCAACCATGAACTGACGAATGCCAGCCAGAATCTGTGAACGCACTTTAAAGGTGTTGCGGGATTCATCGTTAGAAATGAGGTCCAGGTAGCGCTGACGATAGCGTGCTTCCTGATCCTGCAGGCCATGGAATTTGTCCGGCAGCGGACGCAGGGCTTTGGTCAGCAGACGCAGTTCGCTGCAATGGATAGAGAGCTCGCCGGTCTTGGTTTTAAACAGCTTACCGCGCGCAGCGATGATGTCTCCGAGGTCCCATTTTTTGAACTGCTCGTTGTATACGCCTTCCGCCAGATCGTCGCGGGCGACGTACAGCTGAATGCGGCCGCCAACGTCCTGCAGCGTAACGAAAGAAGCTTTACCCATGATACGGCGGGTCATCATACGGCCAGCAACGGCGACTTCAACGTTCAGCGCTTCCAGCTCTTCATTTTCTTTGCTATCGAAGTCAGCGTGCAGTTGGTCAGAGGTGTGGTCACGACGGAAATCATTCGGGAACGGGATACCCTGCTCACGCAGTGCAGCCAGCTTTTCACGACGGGCTTTCAGTTCATTATTAAGGTCAATTGCCGCGTCAGCGCCCTGTGCTTGTTGTTCAGACATGTTGGTTCCTCATAACCCTGCTTTCAAACTTGCTTCGATAAATTGATCCAGGCTGCCGTCCAGCACCGCCTGAGTGTTGCGGGTTTCCACCCCGGTGCGCAGATCTTTAATGCGGGAGTCATCCAGCACGTAAGAACGGATCTGGCTGCCCCAGCCGATGTCGGATTTGTTATCTTCCATCGCCTGCTTCTCGGCATTTTTCTTCTGCATTTCCAGCTCATAAAGCTTCGCTTTCATCTGCTTCATGGCCTGGTCTTTGTTCTTGTGCTGAGAACGGTCGTTCTGGCACTGCGTCACTAAGCCGGTCGGAATGTGGGTGATACGCACCGCGGATTCCGTACGGTTAACGTGCTGACCGCCCGCGCCGGATGCGCGATAAACGTCGATGCGCAGATCCGCCGGGTTGATGTCGATATCAATATCTTCATCCACTTCCGGGTAAACAAACGCGGAGCTGAAAGAGGTGTGGCGGCGGCCGCCGGAATCGAACGGACTCTTACGCACCAGGCGATGAACGCCGGTTTCGGTCCGCAGCCAGCCGTAGGCGTAGTCGCCAATAATCTTGATGGTCACGGACTTAATGCCCGCCACTTCGCCTTCAGACTCTTCGATAATCTCGGTTTTGAAGCCGCGCGCTTCAGCCCAGCGTAAATACATACGCATCAGCATGCTGGCCCAGTCCTGCGCTTCCGTACCGCCGGAACCGGCCTGGATATCAAGGTAGCAGTCGGCGCTATCGTATTCACCGGAGAACATGCGGCGGAACTCAAGCTGCGCCAGCTTCTCTTCAAGCCCATCGAGTTCAGCGACGGCCTCGTTGAAGGTCTCTTCATCGTCGGCTTCAACGGCCAGCTCCAGCAGGCCGGAAACATCTTCCAGCCCCTGGGACATTTGATCCAGCGTATCAACGATGGCTTCCAGCGAGGAACGCTCTTTACCCAGCGCCTGCGCGCGCTCAGGTTCGTTCCATACGTCCGGCTGCTCCAGCTCGGCGTTTACTTCTTCGAGACGCTCTTTCTTAGCATCATAGTCAAAGATACCCCCTAAGAACGTCCGAACGCTCCGTGAGGTCCTGAATGCGGTTTTTTACCGGATTTATTTCAAACATGGTCGGTTTCTTTTAATGGATTCGTCAAAATGCGGTGATAAGAGCGGAATTCTACCGGATTCGCGCCCTCATTAATATACTGTTGTCAATTTGGCCAGAGGTGGTCAATGATTAGCTGCAGGCTGCGGTTGCCGCGGAATTCATTGATATCCAGCTTGTAGGCAAGCTGGACTTCGCGAACGCCGTTATCCGGCCAAATGGAAGTATCAACATTGAACGCGATACCGTCCAGCAGCGGGCCGCCGCCTACTGGTTCAACCATTACCTTGAGATGACGCTCGCCGACCAGACGCTGCTGTAGCAGACGAAAACGCCCGTCAAACAGCGGCTCAGGGAACATCTGCCCCCACGGCCCGGCATCGCGCAGCATCTGCGCAATCTCCATGCTCATCTCAGAGGCCGCCAGCGGGCCATCGGAAACCACTTCCCCCTGCAGCAGCGCAGGGTCGAGCCACTCGGTCACCAGCTCGCCAAAGCGTTGCTGGAACTCGTCAAAACGCGCCTCTTCAAGCGACAATCCTGCCGCCATAGCGTGGCCGCCGAACTTAAGAATCAGCCCCGGATAGAGCGTATCCAGGCGCTCAAGAGCATCGCGCATATGCAGCCCCTGAATCGACCGACCGGAACCTTTCAGCGTCCCGTCGCCGGTGGGCGCAAAAGCGATGACCGGACGATGAAAGCGCTCTTTAATGCGTGAAGCCAGAATGCCGACGACACCCTGATGCCACTGCGGATGGTACATCGCCAGCCCGCCGGGCAACGCCTCGCTGCTGCGCTCCAGCTTCTCGCAAAGCGCCAGTGCTTCCGCCTGCATTCCCTGTTCTATCTCTTTACGCGTCTGATTGAGCGCATCCAGTTCATTGGCCAGCACCCGCGCTTCGCCGGTGTTATCACACAGCAGCAGCGCCACGCCGACGGACATATCGTCCAGCCGCCCCGCCGCATTCAGACGCGGACCAAGGGCAAAGCCGAGATCGCTCGCCGCCAGCTTTTGCGGATCGCGGTTGGCTATCTCCAGCAGCGCCTTGATGCCCGGACGGCATTTCCCCGCCCGAATACGGCTCAGCCCCTGCCAGGTCAGAATACGGTTGTTGGCGTCCAGCGGTACGACGTCCGCCACGGTCCCCAGCGCCACCAGGTCGAGTAAATCCGCCAGGTTTGGCGGCGCAATGCCGCGCTCATCAAACCAGCCTTTATCACGCAGAAAAGTACGCAGCGCCAGCATCAGATAAAACGCCACGCCAACCCCGGCCAGGGATTTCGACGGAAATTCACAGTCGCGCAGGTTCGGGTTAATTATCGCTTCCGCCGCCGGCAGCGTATCCCCCGGCAGGTGGTGATCGGTCACCAGCACCGGAATGCCTAAGGCATGGGCATGATCGACGCCAGCATGCGATGAAATGCCGTTATCAACGGTCATAATCATCTGCGCGCCGCGGGCGTGCGCCTGATCGACCACTTCCGGACTCAGGCCATAGCCGTCTTCAAAACGGTTCGGCACCAGGTACGAAACGTTACCGTAGCCCAGCGCGCGGAGAGCCAGAACGCTCAACGCAGTGCTGGTGGCGCCGTCGGCGTCAAAATCGCCGACCACGACAATATGCAGCTCTTGCTTAAATGCGCCGTAGAGTATCTCTACCGCTTTCTCTACGCCTGTCAGCTGTGACCAGGGCAGCATGCCTTTCACGCCGCGCTCCAGCTCCTGCGCGCTGCGCACGCCGCGGCTGGCGTATAGCCGTTGCAGCAGCGGAGGAAGATCTGAAGGTAAATCGGCGCCGTCAGCCGCCTCACGACGGCGTAGTTGTATCTGTTGTTTCACGCGAATCAGTTACCGCTTGTCTGTTTTTGATGCTCATCAAGGAGCGCTTTCAGGTCTTTAGGATCGCGATATCCCGGCATGAGCGTACCATCGCTCAGCACCATCGCCGGGGTGCCGTTGACGCCAAGCTGCACGCCGAGCGTGTAGTGTTTAGCGATATCAACATCGCAGCTGGCCGGCTGAACCGCCTTGCCGCTCATCGCGTTATCCAGCGCTTTATTGCGGTCTTTAGCACACCAGATAGCCTTCATATTCTGCTCGGCTTCGCTTTGCAGGCCCTGGCGCGGGAAGGCCAGATAGCGCACGGTGATCCCCAGAGCATTATAATCGCTCATCTGCTCGTGGAGTTTGTGGCAATAGCCGCAGGTAATGTCGGTGAAGACGGTGATGACGTGTTTCTCCTGCGGCGCCTTATAGACGATCATCTCTTTTTCCAGCGCGTTCAGCTTCCCCGCCAGCAGGACATTGGTGACGTTTACCGGCTGCGCGCCGCTGACATCGTACATTGGCCCCTGGATAATATGCTTGCCGTCGTCAGTAACATACAGCACGCCGCCATCCGTCAATACGGTACTAATGCCTTTGACCGGCGAAGGCTGAACGTCCGAAGTCTGCACACCCAGCTTTGCCAGCAGTTGCTTAATCGCCGCGCTATCGGCATGCGCCGCACCGGATAGGGTGGTCGCCAGCAGAGTGAACATCAATAAACCTTTTTTCATAATCAGTCCTTTTTTTCAGCACTCACGCACGCGGGTGATGCTGTTGATGGAGTTGTCGCAGACGCTCGGTCGCTACATGGGTGTAGATTTGCGTCGTGGAGAGATCGCTGTGTCCTAACAGCATCTGCACCACGCGTAAGTCGGCTCCATGGTTAAGTAAATGCGTTGCGAACGCATGGCGCAGTACGTGCGGAGAGAGCTTTTCGCTGTCTATCCCCGCCTGGACGGCATAGTGCTTAATTCGGTGCCAGAACGTCTGGCGCGTCATCTGCTGAGCGCGCTGGCTGGGAAAAAGCACATCCGACGCTACGCCATTCAGTAGCCAGGGACGGCCGTACTCAAGGTAATTTTCAACCCACAGTACCGCCTCTTCGCCTAACGGTACCAGGCGTTCTTTATTTCCTTTCCCGATCACGCGCAGTACGCCCTGGCGCAGGCTGATATCGCTCATGGTCAGACCAACCAGCTCCGAAACGCGCAGACCGGTGGCGTACAGCACTTCCAGCATCGCTTTATCGCGCAGCTCCAGCGGTTGTTCAACCAAAGGCGCCTGGAGCAGACGCTCAACCTGAGCCTCGCTGAGATCCTTCGGCAGCCTCTGCGGTAGCTTTGGCGATGCCAGCAGCGCGCTGGGATCGTCCGGGCGAATTTTCTCCCGATAAAGGTGCTGGAAGAAGCGACGCACGGCGCTTAGCAGGCGCGCGGTGCTGGTGGCTTTATAGCCGCCGGTTTGCCGCTCCGCCAGCAGCGACTGGAGATCTTCGCCGCTGACGCGGTCAAGCGACAGACCGCGATGATGCAGCCATTCAACCAACATGTTCAGGTCACGGCGGTAGGCGCTGAGCGTGTTTTCCGCCAGATTACGTTCGAGCCATAAGGCGTCAAGAAACTGCTCTATTTGTGCGAGATCTTGTTCCACTGCGGCCTCTTTGCTTATTAAAACGGCGCCATTATACCCTAAATAATTCGAGTTGCAGGCTGGCGCGGCCTTTCTGGTACACTAAGCGCAAAGTCACAGTAAGAATTGAGACGTTTTTGCGATGAAAATAGGTCTTTTTTACGGTTCCAGCACCTGCTACACCGAAATGGCGGCGGAGAAAATCCGCGATATCATCGGCCCTGAACTGGTGACGCTGCATAACCTGAAAGATGATTCTCCCACCCTGATGACGCAATACGACGTCCTGATCCTCGGCATTCCTACCTGGGATTTTGGTGAGATCCAGGAAGACTGGGAGGCAATCTGGCAGCAGCTTGATACGCTGGATCTACAGGATAAAATTGTCGCGCTTTATGGCATGGGCGACCAGCTCGGCTACGGCGAATGGTTCCTTGACGCACTCGGTATGCTGCATGACAAGCTGGCGACTAAAGGCGTTAAGTTTATCGGCTACTGGCCAACCGAAGGCTATGAATTTACCAGCCCGAAACCGGTTATCGCCGACGGTCAGCTGTTTGTTGGCCTGGCGCTCGATGAAACCAACCAGTACGACCTGAGCGACGAGCGTATCCAGAGCTGGTGCGAGCAAATCCTCGGCGAAATGGCTGAGCAGTTCGCCTGAGTCCTGGCTTAATCTTGCGTCGGTTTCTGTAATACCAGCCGACGCAGGTCACGCCACTCGCCCGCATCCATGCTATCCGCCGCAACCCATAAATGCTGGGTGCGATGGTTTTCCGTATGCCGCAGTCGCAGCAGCATTCCGCTGTTAATAACCCACGGGATGCCGACAATATCCCACTCCGCTTTTTGCCAGCGCAGGCGCGAATCAATTAATAGCTTTATTTCGCCCTGACGGGCATGGATCCGCCGCTGGCTGCGCACGCAGTCGAACACTACCAGCGACAGCAGAATCAGCCACAGCGGGGTGTAACTCAGCGGCCAGGGCATCAGCAGCACCAGAGCCGCTACAACGCCGTGGATCAGCAGTGAAAACCACTGCGATCGCCACGAAATGCGTAAATCAGATTGCCACAGGACCACGTTCCCGATTCCGAGTCTGAATTAATTTTACCATCCGTTGCAGTTCCGCATCAGCTGGCTCACCATGGTTCATCAACCAGTTAAATAAATCCGGATCGTCGTTCTCCAGCAAGCGGATAAACAACTGCTTGTCGTCATCGCTAAGCGTATCGTACTCATGCTCGAAAAACGGCATGATAGAGATATCGAGTTCACGCATACCCCGACGGCATGCCCAGTGGATACGGGCTTTATTATTAATGTCCATGTTGTCCTTCCTGCATAAAGATATTGCTTAGTTTAACCCGTTTTCGATACCGACTTCACTGGAATATCAAGATTCACGAGCGCTATTCCATGAAAACCTTAAAATAACCAGGTTATTCAATATTTATCTCGTTTTAGCTCCCGGTTTTATAGGGCACGAATGGCCTGTCGAAAGCGCTTGCATTGCACCATAGCTCTTTTACCATTAGTCATACACTCTGCGTTAAGCTATTCAGGATATGACTATGGCTTTTACACCTTTTCCTCCGCGTCAGCCCTCTTCTTCCGCTCGTCTGCCGTTAACGCTGATGACGCTGGACGATTGGGCTCTGGCGACAATTACCGGCCCGGATGGCGAGAAATATCTCCAGGGGCAGATTACTGCCGACGTCAGCCATCTGACAGACGAGCAGCATCTGCTTGCCGCGCACTGTGATGCTAAAGGCAAAATGTGGAGCAACCTGCGCGTTTTTCGCCGCAACGAAGGGTTTGCGTGGATTGAACGCCGCAGCCTGCGCGATGCTCAGCTGACTGAACTGAAAAAGTACGCGGTATTCTCTAAAGTAACGATCGCTGCTGCTGATGAACTCGTGTTGTTGGGCGTCGCCGGTTTCCAGGCGCGCGCCGCTCTGGCGCCGCTGTTTGGCGAACTACCAAACGCCGATAAGCAGGTTGTCAGCGAAGGCGTTACCAGCGTGCTGTGGTTTGAGCACCCTGCCGAGCGCTTCCTGCTGGTGACCGATGTGGAAACCGCGACCCGCATCACTGATGCCCTGCGCGGCGAAGCGCAGCTGAATAACAGTCAGCAGTGGCTGGCGCTGAATATTGAAGCCGGTCTGCCGGTAATCGATAGCGCCAACAGCGCGCAGTTTATTCCGCAAGCCACCAACCTGCAGGCGCTGGGCGGCATCAGCTTTAAAAAAGGCTGCTATACCGGCCAGGAGATGGTTGCCCGCGCTAAATTTCGCGGCGCCAATAAGCGCGCCCTGTGGTATCTGGCAGGAACTGCCAGCCGCGTGCCCGAAGCCGGGGAAGATCTGGAGCTGAAGATGGGTGAAAACTGGCGTCGTACCGGCACCGTTCTGGCTGCCGTGCAGCTGGATGACGGCCGCCTTCTGGTGCAGGTAGTGATGAATAATGATATGGAGCCGGACAGCGTATTTCGCGTGCGCGACGACTCTGGCAGCCTGAGCATTGAGCCGCTGCCGTATTCGCTGGAAGAAGCTTAAGTTGCGATGAGTTTCCCGGCTTGCGGCGTAAACGCCTTAGCCGGGCTACAGAACAGCAGACGACGGTGAACGGGTAGCCCGGCTAAGCGCAGCGCGAGCCGGGGGATTTATTTAAACCTGCCCGACGTATAAATAAATCGCCAGAAAGTGGCATACGCTGCCGCCCAGCACAAAACCGTGCCAGATAGCGTGGTTATACGGAATACGCTTGCAGACGTAGAAAATAACCCCCAGCGAATAGACAACCCCGCCCACCGCAAGCAGCGTCACGCCGCCAATCGCCAGCTTAATCGCCAGTTGATAAACGACGATCAGCGACAGCCAGCCCATGGTCAGGTAGGTCACTAAAGAGAGGATCTTAAAACGATGGGCAATCGTCAGCTTAAACAGAATTCCCAGCAGCGCCAGGCTCCAGATAACGATCATCAGCCCGCGCGATAGCGGCGAATTTAGTCCTACCAGCAGAAACGGCGTATAGGTCCCGGCAATCAGCAGATAAATGGCGCAGTGGTCAAATTTTTTCAGCCACAGCTTAGCCCGTTGATGCGGAATGGCGTGATAGAGAGTCGAGGCGAGAAACAGCAAAATCATGCTGCCGCCGTAAAGGCTATAGCTGGTGATGGCCGTTGCGCTGGCGTTGGTATCCACCGCCTGCACCAGTAACAGCACCAGACCGACAATACCAAACACCAGCCCAATTCCGTGGCTAATACTGTTGGCAATTTCCTCTGCCAGAGAATATCCCTGAGTGATTAACGATTTGCGAACCATATTTGACTCCGAAAACAAGTACGCTTTCAATAGCACACTTAGGTTAACTGAGAATGATTCCAGTGAACACCTGTTAGCTAAAATAAAAAGATGAATATTTATGAACAGTTTAAAATCATACAGTTACATAACTATTTCAACTAACAACCGTTCACTATTTTATTAAAGCCTTTCGAATTCAATGACATAAAACTGCTTCTCTTCAGGATAGATCTCCGCAATCACTTCACGCAGCTGCGCCAGCGTCATATTCTCCTGCTGCGCATGCAGTTCAGTCAGGGTATCCAGCGTTACCGTAGACGTCGCCACCACGCGAATGGTGCAAAAATAACCGTCATCTTCATAGCGGCCAACGCGCAGTACATCGCCGGTTTTAAAGTGCGATTCAGCTGCATCGCGGATGGTAATTGTTTTACGTCCGGCCAGGATGTCATCCTGAAAGCGCTGAAAAAAGGTAATGTCATTTAGCTGCATGATATAATTCCGTCCTGGTTATTATGAATTGTGAGTTTGCCACTGTGAGTATCTTCTCCCACGCAGCGATTGCCAGTCTCAATAATCTTGAGATGATGGTCTATCACTACGTCATTAAAAATCGCGACAAAGTGATGTACATGACCATCCGTGAGCTGGCGGAAGCGGCCGGGGTCTCAACGACCACCGTCCTGCGCTTCTGCCGCAAGCTGCAGTGCGAAGGCTACTCGGAGTTTCGCGTACGCTTTAAATTATATCTGGAGCAGAACGAGCCTCAACAGGCAAATATCGGCGCCAGCGAAATAATGAGCTTTTTTAAAAGCGTGAATAACGATGAATTCGATCGTTTACTTGAGCAGGCGGTAGATATTATTGTCTCTTCGGAAAGAATTATTTTTGTCGGTGCCGGAACCTCCGGCGCGCTGGCAAAATATGGTGCGCGTTTCTTTTCTAACGTTGGAAAATTCAGCAACCATATCGACGATCCTTATTTTCCAGTGAGCAATGATATGGCACGCAATGCGCTGGCCATTGTACTTTCGGTATCCGGTGAAACTGAGGAGATCCTGCGCTTCGCCAGCCAGTTTAGCCTGCATCGCTGTAAGGTGATGTCCATTACCAGCCACGAACACTCGCGGCTGGCAAAGCTTGCCGACTTTAACCTTTCCTGGCACGTTCCGCAAACGCGCATCGGCGGCGTTTACGATATTACCACCCAGATCCCGGTCATTTATATTCTTGAAACCCTTGGGCGTAAATTAGCGCGTAAGCTCAGCTGAAAATAACAGGATGTTTTTTCGATGTAACAAGTTCCATCAAGAGTAAATTGTTATATCGTGACATTTATATTTCCTTTGTTAGACTCGAAACCAACAAGTAATTATGACGAGATTAGCAAAGATGAAGAAAATTCCTTTACCGAAAGACTTTTTATGGGGTGGTGCCGTCGCCGCGCACCAGGTTGAAGGCGGCTGGAATAAAGACGGCAAAGGTCCCAGCATCTGCGACGTTCTGACCGGCGGCGCGCACGGCGTACCCCGCGAGATAACCCAACAGGTTGAACCGGGTAAATACTACCCGAACCACGAAGCCATCGACTTCCACGGTCGTTATAAAGAAGACATCAAGCTGTTCGCCGAAATGGGCTTCAAGTGCTTCCGTACCTCCATCGCCTGGACGCGCATCTTCCCGCTGGGCGACGAAACCCAGCCGAATGAAGAAGGGCTGAAATTCTACGATGATATGTTCGATGAACTACTGAAATACAACATCGAACCGGTTATTACCCTATCCCACTTTGAAATGCCGCTGCATCTGGTCCAGCAGTACGGCAGCTGGACTAATCGCAAAGTGGTCGATTTCTTTGTGCGCTTTGCCGAAGTGGTCTTCGAGCGCTATAAGCACAAAGTGAAATACTGGATGACCTTTAACGAAATCAACAATCAGCGTAACTGGCGCGCGCCGCTGTTTGGCTACTGCTGCTCCGGCGTGGTCTATACCGATCATGAAAACCCGGAAGAGACCATGTACCAGGTGCTGCACCATCAATTTGTCGCCAGCGCGCTGGCGGTGAAAGCGGCGCGGCAGATAAACCCGGAAATGCAGGTTGGCTGCATGCTGGCGATGGTTCCTCTGTATCCGTTCTCCTGCAAGCCGGAGGACGTGATGTTTGCCCAGGAATCAATGCGCGAACGCTATGTCTTTACCGACGTCCAGCTGCGCGGCTACTACCCGAGCTACGTTCTGAACGAATGGGAACGCCGCGGCTTTAATATCAAAATGGAAGACGGCGATACGCAAATCCTGCGTGAAGGCACCTGTGCCTATCTCGGCTTCAGCTACTACATGACCAACGCGGTGAAAGCGGAAGGCGGCACCGGCGACGCGATTTCCGGCTTTGAAGGCAGCGTGCCGAACCCGCACGTTAAAGCCTCCGACTGGGGCTGGCAGATTGACCCGGTGGGTCTGCGCTACGCGCTGTGTGAACTGTACGAACGCTATCAGAAACCGCTGTTTATCGTCGAAAACGGCTTTGGCGCGTACGATAAAGTCGAAGAGGACGGTAGCATCAACGATGATTACCGTATCGACTACCTGCGCGCCCACATCGAAGAGATGATCAAAGCGGTGACTTACGATGGCGTTGAGCTGATGGGCTACACCCCGTGGGGCTGCATTGACTGCGTCTCCTTCACTACCGGCCAGTACAGCAAGCGCTACGGATTTATCTACGTCAACAAGCATGACGACGGTACCGGCGATATGTCCCGCTCGCGTAAGAAGAGCTTCGGCTGGTACAAAGAGGTTATCGCCAGCAACGGCGAGAAACTGTAATCACTTTGCCCCCTCCGGGCCTGGAGGGGGCAAAACTTCCCATAAAACAGACACTTCTTTACAGCGTTAGCGTTGCTAATACACTTGCGTCCGATAAGATAAAACACATCAATATTTAAGGCGTCGTCGCTTAGCTGATGAAGCAACATCGTACGCTGCTGGCCATTCCGGCGAACAACAATGTAGAAAAATAATGCTTAAAGTATTCAGACAGATTCTGACCTGGCTGCTGGTTGCTGCCGCGATAAGCCTGGCGGTGGATTACCTGCGCAAACCAGCACTACCGCAGAATTTCTCTACTACGCCGCTGCAAACGCTTGAGGGGCAGACGGTGGATCTGGCGGCAATGAGCCACGAGCGCCCCTTGTTACTGTACGTCTGGGCCACCTGGTGCAGCATATGTCGATATACCACTCCTGCGGTGGCAGCTTTAGCCAACGATGACGGCAATGTCATGACGGTAGCGCTCCGCTCCGGCGATAACGCCACCCTTACGAGATGGCTGACGCATAAAAAATTGGCGCTGCCGACGATCAACGACGCTAACGGCCAGCTCTCCCAACGGTGGGAGGTACAGGTTACGCCAACCGTGGTCGTTATCTCGCGCGGTGAGGTGAAGTCAGTCACCACCGGCTGGACCAGCGGCTGGGGGATGCGCCTGCGGCTATGGCTGGCGTCATAGCGTCTTTCCCTGCTCGCGCTGCGCTTAGCAGAGCTACGGATTCAGTGCGGTATAACTCGGGTAAGGCGTTAGCCGCGACCCGGAAAACGGACGGTATATTATCTCCCGCCTGCCAGTTCGAGGAAACTGCCGGTAACGTAGGATGCTTTGTCGCTCAGCAGCCAGACGATGGCCTGAGCCACCTCCTCCGGCTGACCGCCGCGTTGCATCGGCAGCATCGACTTGACGCGATCCACGCGTCCCGGCTCGCCGCCGCTGGCGTGCATATCGGTATAGATTAATCCGGGGCGCACGCCGTTAACCCGGATCCCCTGCGCCGCGACCTCCAGCGACAGGCCGGTAGTCAGGGTATCAACCGCGCCTTTTGAAGCGGCATAATCCACATACTCCCCCGGCGCCCCAAGGCGTGATGCCGCGGACGACACATTCACAATCGCTCCACCTTTGCCACCGTGCTTGTGCGACATCCGCTTTACCGCCTCCCGGCAGCAGAGGAAGTACCCGGTCACATTGGTGGCCAGCACCCGGTTAATTCGCTCGGCGCAAAGGCTTTCAATCGTCCCCTGGGTAAATAAAATCCCGGCGTTATTGACCAGCGCGCAGAGCGGTTCGCCGAGACGGTCGATAGCGGCGAACATCGCCATCACCTGCGCTTCATCGCTGACATCCGCCTGTAGCGCAACGGCTTTGCCACCGCTGGCGTTAATCTCATTCACCACGCCGGTCGCGGCGGCGCTATTCTGATGGTAATTCACCACCACGGTATAGCCTTCCAGCGCCAGCAGCAGCGCCGTCGCTTTACCTATCCCACGGCTTCCGCCCGTCACCAATGCTATCGCCATGCCATTCTCCCAAAAAATAAAGGCGCCGCAGCGCCTTTAAAAGATAGTCTAATCAGCAGATTACTGGTATTCGCTCATTGGTACGCAGGAGCAGAACAGGTTACGGTCGCCGTACACATCGTCCAGACGCTTCACGGTCGGCCAGTATTTGTTGTTCAGACCTGCCGGGAATACCGCCAGCTCGCGGGTGTACGGATGGTTCCACTCGCTTACCAGTTCACCCTGGGTGTGCGGAGCATTCACCAGCGGGTTATCTTCCAGCGGCCACTCACCGGCTTTCACGCGGTCGATCTCGGCACGAATCGCCAGCATCGCATCGATAAAGCGGTCCAGCTCAACTTTGCTTTCCGATTCAGTAGGTTCAACCATCAGCGTACCGGCTACCGGGAAGGACATGGTTGGGGCATGGAAGCCGAAATCAATCAGTCGCTTAGCAATATCCAGTTCGCTGATCCCGGTCTCTTCTTTCAGCGGACGAATATCCAGAATACATTCGTGCGCCACGCGACCGTCGCGGCCGGTATACAGCACCGGAAACGCGTCTTTCAGGCGGGTAGCGATATAGTTGGCATTCAGAATCGCCATCTGGCTCGCCTGTTTCAGCCCTTCTGCGCCCATCATACGGATATACATCCAGCTGATCGGCAGAATGGAGGCGCTGCCGAACGGTGCGGCGGAAACCGCGCCCTGACGGGTCAGCATGCCTTCAATTTGCACCACGCTGTGGCCCGGAACAAACGGCGCCAGGTGTGATTTGACGCCGATAGGCCCCATACCCGGGCCGCCGCCGCCGTGCGGAATACAGAAGGTTTTATGCAGGTTGAGGTGCGATACGTCCGCGCCGATAAAGCCCGGAGAGGTAATACCGACCTGAGCGTTCATGTTCGCGCCGTCAAGGTAAACCTGGCCGCCAAACTGATGCACCACTTCACACACTTCGCGGATGGTTTCTTCATAAACGCCGTGGGTGGACGGATAGGTGACCATGATGCAGGAGAGATTCGCCGCATGCTGCTCGGCTTTAGCCCGCAGGTCCGCAAGATCGATGTTGCCGTTTTTATCACAGGCCACCACGACTACCTGCATCCCCGCCATCTGCGCGGAAGCCGGGTTGGTACCGTGCGCGGAGCTTGGGATCAGGCAGATATCGCGGTGTCCTTCGTTGCGGCTCTCATGAAAATGACGAATTGCCAGCAGGCCCGCGTATTCACCCTGCGCGCCGGAGTTCGGCTGCATGCAGACCGCATCATAGCCGGTCAGCTTAACCAGCCAGTCGGAGAGCTGAGCGATCATCTGATGATAGCCTTCAGCCTGCTCGACCGGGCAGAACGGGTGCAGTTCGGCAAACTCCGGCCAGGTGATCGGGATCATCTCGGCGGCGGCATTCAGCTTCATGGTGCAGGAGCCCAGCGGGATCATCGCCTGGTTCAGCGCCAGATCCTTACGCTCAAGCGCATGCATATAGCGCATCATCTCGGTTTCGCTGTGGTAGCGGTTGAACACCGGATGAGTGAGGATCGCATCGTCACGCAGCATGCTGGCAGGAATCGAACGGCTATCGAGAGCCACGTCTTTATCCAAGGTATCGATATCCAGACCATGATCGTCGCCCACTATCGCGCGGAACAGGTTTTGTACGTCTTCACGCGTCGTGGCTTCGTCGAGCGTGATCCCGACGGCATGATGAATATCGCTGCGCAGGTTGATGCACAGCGCTTCTGCCCGCGCCAGCACCGCCGCTTTATCAGCAACTTCCACGCACAGGGTATCGAAATAGTGCGCATGACGGAGCTTAAGGCCTTTTTTCTGCAGACCATCGGCCAGAATATCGGTCAGGCGATGGATGCGGCTGGCGATACGCTTCAGGCCGACCGGACCGTGGAACACGGCGTACAGGCTGGCAATATTGGCCAGCAGAACCTGGGAGGTACAGATATTGGAGTTCGCTTTCTCGCGGCGAATATGCTGCTCACGAGTCTGCATCGCCATGCGCAGCGCGGTATTACCCGCCGCATCTTTCGATACGCCGATGATACGGCCCGGCATGGAGCGTTTGAATTCATCTTTTGCAGCAAAAAACGCCGCGTGCGGGCCGCCGTAGCCCATGGGCACACCGAAGCGCTGGGCGGAGCCAAAAACAATGTCCGCGCCCTGCTTGCCAGGTGCGGTTAGCAGAACCAGCGCCATAAAATCGGCCGCGACGCTGACAACCACTTTACGCGCTTTCAGGTCAGCAATCAGTTTGCTGTAATCATGAACTTCGCCGGTAGTCCCTACCTGCTGCAGCAGCACGCCAAAGACATCCTGATGATCGAGGGCTTTTTCAGCCTCATCGACAATCACATCGAAACCAAAAGTTTCCGCGCGGGTACGTACCACGTCCAGAGTCTGCGGATGAACATCGGCGGCAACGAAGAAACGGATGGCATTTTTCAGTTTGCTTACGCGTTTGGCCATTGCCATCGCTTCCGCTGCGGCAGTGGCTTCGTCCAGCAGCGAGGCCGAGGCGATATCGAGACCGGTCAGGTCGAGGGTCACCTGCTGGAAGTTGAGCAGCGATTCCAGACGGCCCTGAGAAACCTCCGGCTGATAAGGCGTATAGGCGGTATACCAGCCCGGATTTTCCAGCATATTGCGCTGAATCACCGGCGGCAGCTGCACGGCGGTGTAGCCCATACCAATGTACGACTTGAAGCGCTTGTTACGACCGGCAATCGCCTTCAGCTCCGCCAGCGCGGCGAATTCCGTGGTTGCTTCGCCCACCTGCGGCGGCGTCGCCAGCTGAATATCCTGCGGCACAATCTGGCCAATCAGGTTGTTAAGCGAATCGGCGCCAACGGTTTTCAGCATCTCCTGCTGCTGTCGGGCATCCGGGCCGATGTGACGTTCAATAAAGGCGTCACGGTTTTCAAGCTGGCCTAAAGTCTGGGTCATGAGCGATGGTTCCTGAACGTGCGGTGAATCGTGATTATCTGACTGGTTTGCCCGGCGAGCGCTGACGCTTACCGGGCCAGAATATGCAAAATCATTCGCGTTGCAGGAAGCCAACGCACCTGCAACGTAAAGAATGAAGCGTATTTATTCGTCTTCTAACAGAGCTTCGTATGCGGTTGCATCCAGCAGCGCAGCAACCTGAGCTTCATCGCTGGCTTTGATTTTAAAGATCCAGCCATCGGTGTACGGATCGCTGTTAACCAGCTCCGGGGAGTCGCTCAGCTCTTCATTGACGGCAACGATTTCACCGCTGATAGGCGCATAAATATCAGAAGCCGCTTTAACGGATTCGGCAACCGCGCAGTCGGCGCCCGCTTCAACGGCGGCACCCACTTCCGGCAGATCGACGAAAACCATATCGCCAAGCAGCTCCTGCGCGTGCTCGGTGATGCCGACGGTATAAGTGCCGTCCGCTTCTTTACGCAGCCATTCGTGTTCTTTGCTGTATTTCAGTTCTGCTGGTACGTTGCTCATCAATTCATCTCCAAAAGGAAAATCACACTACGGCTTTGCCGTTGCGTACAAAAACAGGTTTAGTCACTTTTACCGGCATTTCGCGGTTGCGAATCTGCACCACGGCGGTTTCGCCGATGCCTTCCGGTACCCGTGCTAATGCAATACTGTAGCCCAGCGTTGGGGAGAAGGTGCCGCTGGTGATAATGCCTTCTTTCTGGTTACCATCGGCATCGCTAAAGCGCACCGGCAGGCCGCCGCGCAGAACGCCTTTTTCGGTCATCACCAGCCCCACCAGCTGCTCGGTACCTTTTTCTCGCTGCACTTCCAGCGCTTCACGCCCGATAAAGTCACGGTCAGCTGGCTCCCAGGCAATGGTCCAGCCCATGTTCGCCGCCAGCGGGGAGACGCCTTCGTCCATCTCCTGGCCATACAGATTCATTCCCGCTTCCAGACGCAGAGTATCGCGCGCGCCAAGGCCGCACGGCTTCACGCCCGCCTCCAGCAGGCCGCGCCAGAAATCCACCGCCTGCTCGTTCGGCAGCGCAATTTCATAACCCGCTTCGCCGGTATAGCCGGTAGTCGCAATAAACAGGTCCCCCGCCTGCACGCCAAAGAACGGCTTCATTCCTTCCACGGCCTGGCGCTGCGCGTCGGTAAGCAGCGTCGCGGCTTTTTCTTTTGCCTTTGGCCCCTGAACGGCGATCAGGGAGAGATCGTCACGCACGGTCATTTCAAGGCCATAAGATTCGGATTGCTGAGTTATCCAGGCGAGGTCTTTTTCACGGGTGGCGGAGTTAACAACGAGGCGGAAATAGTCTTCAGAAAGGAAATAAACAATCAGGTCGTCAATAACGCCGCCGGAAGCGGTGAGCATGCCGCTATACAGGGCTTTGCCAGGAACGGTAAGCTTCGCTACGTCGTTGGCCAGCAAATAGCGCAAGAATTCGCGGATTCTGCTGCCGTGAAAATCGACGATGGTCATATGCGATACATCGAACATCCCGGCATCACCGCGCACCGCATGATGCTCATCAATCTGGGATCCATAATGCAGCGGCATCATCCAGCCATGGAAATCCACCATGCGAGCGCCGCATAGCGTGTGTTGTTCGAACAACGGAGTCTGTTGAGCCATCTTTTCCTCATCGAATAAAACGGAACCAGCCACTATTTTTGGCGTATTTGCGCCGCGAAACCCACCGCCAGCATCGCAAACGGACGCCAACGCAAACGTTCTCTTTGGCCTGAACTTACCACCGATATCCGCACTAAACCATAAGCCCGGCTAGGACATCACATTAGCTTATGACTAAAATCCGCCGAAAAGCCTACAGAGTTTTTAACTACAATAAAGCGAGTTAACCCGCATAAACATTAATTAACCCCGAATGAAAGCAGAGCATGATGATATTTTCTGCGAAAAGATGAGCCTAATTTCTATAACAAAAAAAAGGTGACATTAATAAAACTAATGCGAAAAAAGAGGTGAAATTAGATTATTTCAAATGAGAGGGGAAACCCGGCGCGAAGGCCGGGAGGGAGAAGTGTGACGAACTTAACGTAACCAGGCAGGGAGATCGTTTAACCCCATAGCCTGACGAATAAGCTGCGGCTTCACGCCGGGTAAAGTATCCGCCAGTTTAAGGCCGATATCGCGCAGCAGTTTCTTCGCGGGGTTGCTACCGGAGAACATTTCACGAAAACCCTGCATTCCCGCCAGCATCAGCGCAGCGCTATGCTTGCGGCTGCGCTCATAGCGACGCAGATACAGATGCTGACCAATATCCTTACCCTGCGCATGCAGGCGCCTCAGCTCATCAATAAGCTCGGCGGCATCCATAAAACCAAGATTGACGCCCTGCCCCGCCAGCGGATGAATGGTGTGGGCGGCATCGCCAACCAGCGCCAGACGGTGGGCGGCAAACTGACGCGCGTAACGGCCAGTTAGTGGGAATACCTGACGCTCGCTCTCCACAGCGCACAGCCCCAGGCGGTTATCGAAAGCAATATTCAGTTCCCGGTTAAAAACGGAATTATCAGCCTGCCGCATCCGTTCCGCCGCCTCTGGAGGCAGAGACCAGACAATAGAGCAGAGGTGCGGGTCGCTCAACGGCAGGAACGCCAGAATACCTTCACCGTGAAACGCCTGGCGCGCCACCGCTTCGTGCGGCTCTTCGGTGCGAATAGTGGCGACCAGCGCATGGTGGCGATAATCCCAGTAAGTCAGCGGAATATCCGCTTTGTTGCGCAACCACGAATTAGCGCCATCGGCGCCAACCACCAATCTGGCGGTTAACATGCTGCCGTCCTGCAGGCTAAGAAAGGCCTCATTCTCGCCCCACGCGACCTGCTGCAGCTGCGCCGGGGCCAGTAGCGTGACGTCAGCACAGCTCTGCGCTTTTTGCCACAGCGCATGGTGCACCACGGCGTTTTCAATAATATGCCCAAGATGGCTCAGGCCCATGCTCTGGTCATCAAAGCTGATGCGGCCAAAACTGTCTTTGTCCCACACTTCCATACCGTGGTAGCAGCTGGCGCGCTGGGCGATAATATCCTGCCAGACGCCCAGTTTAGCCAGCAGCTTCTCGCTGGCGGCATTAATCGCCGACACCCTCAGCGCCGGCGGCGCATCTGCGCTCAGCGGCTGGGGAGCGGCCTGTTCCAGCACCGCAACGCGCAACCCGCTGCCCTGTAAACCACAGGCAACCGCCAGCCCCACCATTCCACCGCCAACAATAGCGACATCAACACTTTGCACGTTTCACTCCTTAACGGGGGACCCAACCGAGGGTACGCTGCGCCAGCGCATCGCGCGCCGGGCTAAATAATTCCATCGCCATCAGCCCTGCGTTGCGCCCCACAACCAGCGGCGCCCAACGATTGGCGAATAGATGCACCAGCCCGTCGGTCACGCTGACGGTGGCGGCTTTATCTTCGGCGCGCCGGGCCTGATAGCGGCTCAGAAGCGCATAGCTACCCGGATCCTCTCCTTCGGCATGCGCCTGGGCCAGCATTTCCGCCATGCTCATGACGTCACGCAGACCAAGATTAAACCCCTGCCCGGCAATAGGATGCAGCGTTTGCGCCGCGTTACCGACCAGCGCCAGCCGATGCGTAACCGTACGGGTGGCTCGGGTTAGCGAGAGCGGATACGCGCTGCGCTTTCCGGCATGAGTAATCCGCCCCAGACGCCAGCCAAACGCCTGCTGCAGCTCATGGCAGAAACGTTCGTCGGACCAGCTCAGAACCTCCTCTTGCCGCGCCTGCGGATGACACCACACCAGCGAGCAGCGGCCCTGCGACATTGGCAACATCGCCAGCGGACCGTGCGGGGTAAAGCGCTCAAATGCGCGCCCGTTATGCGGCAGATTAGTACTGACGTTGGCAATAACCGCCAGCTGTTCATAGGGCTGTTGCTGCCAGCTGATACCGCATTGAGCACCTAAAGTTGAGCGCGAACCGTCAGCGGCGACCAGCAATTTACCGCTGAGCGTCTCACCGTTGTCCAGAACCAGGCTTACGCTCTCTTCGCTGCGGCTAACATTCTCCACTTTTGCCGGACAGTGTAGCGTCACGCCCGGCGCTTTGCGCAGCTGGGCAAACAAGCGCTGGCCGACATCGTGCAGTTCCACCACCTGCCCCAGCGCCGTCAGCCCGTAGTCCTGAGTTTCTAACGTCACAAACCCCGCATGACCGCGATCGCTGACGTGAACGCGCTGGATAGCCGTGGCGCAGTCGGCAATCTCTTGCCAGATATCGATGCGAGCCAGCTGCTGGCAGGTACCGGCAGCCAGAGCGATAGCGCGAGCGTCGAAGCCCGGATGCCGGGCGGATTCTGGCGCGGATGCTTCAATCAGGTGCACCGGCAGCTGACCGCCGGTTAAGCGAGATATCGCTAACGCCAGCGTTGCGCCGGTCATTCCACCGCCAACGATTAGCACGCTCATAGCTGCCGCGCCGCCGCCATCAGCGCCTCAATATCATCCGCCTTTTTCACAACCCCGGCGGTGAGGTTCTCGTTGCCGTCTTCAGTTATGACGATGTCATCTTCAATACGAATCCCGATGCCGCGATACTGGGCCGGAACGTCGGCATCCGTCGCAATATAGAGCCCAGGTTCAACGGTCAGCACCATTCCCGGCTCAAGAATACGCGAGCGGTCAACGTCATAGCTGCCGACATCATGAACGTCGAGTCCCAGCCAGTGGCTCAGGCCATGCATAAAGAAAGGACGATGGGCGTTATTAGCAATCAGTTCATCAATTTCGCCTTGCAGAATCCCCAGGCGCACCAGGCCGGTAATCATAATCCGCACCACCTGCTGGTTAACCTCATTGATTGAGGTACCGGGGCGATAGAGCTTCAGCGAGGTTTCCAGAGATTCGAGGACGATATCGTAAATCTCGCGCTGCGCCGGGCTAAACTTGCCGTTAACCGGGAAGGTTCGGGTAATATCCCCCGCATAGCCTTGATATTCGCAGCCTGCGTCAATCAGCACCAGATCGCCGTCGCGCAGTACACATTCGTTTTCGGTGTAGTGCAGGATGCAGCCATTTTCGCCACCGCCGACAATCGTGTTATATGAAGGGAAGCGCGCGCCGTGACGGTTGAATTCATGCAGGATTTCACCTTCCAGATGATATTCGAACATCCCCGGACGGCATTTTTCCATGGCGCGGGTATGGGCCAGCGCGGAAATCTCCCCGGCGCGGCGCATGACCTCCAGCTCTTCAGGGGACTTAAACAGGCGCATTTCATGCACCATTGGCCGCCAGTCGATCACCGAGTTCGGCGCCTGCAAATTCTGACGCACGCCTTTGCGCAGCTTTTCCAGCGCGTTAAATACGATCTCGTCCGCGTAGGCATATTCGCCCTGCGCAAAGTAGATAGCATCAAGGCCGTTGAGTAGCTGGAACAACTGCTGATTGATTTCACTAAAGGCCAGAGCGCGATCGACGCCCAGCTTAGCGGGGGCGGCATCCTGCCCAAGACGACGACCAAACCAGATTTCAGCGGTCAGATCGCGCACGCGATTAAACAGCACGCTGTGATTATGCGTCTCATCGCTTTTAATCAATACCAGCAGCGCCTCCGGCTCATTAAAGCCGGTGAAATACCAAAAATCGCTGCTCTGGCGGTAGGGATATTCCGAATCTGCGCTACGCACCGCTTCCGGCGCGGCGAAAATTAGCGCTGCGCTGCCCGGCTGCATCTGCGCCAGTAGTGCCTGGCGACGAGAGAGAAATTCCTGCTGAGTCATGACGCCCCCTGAACGATTAAATCAATAATTAGTGTAATGTCGGCTTTTGAACTTCCGGCGCAGTGGGTTTCTGAAGCGAGAAGGTATCGTGGCACAGCAGCGCGGCGACGCGCACGTATTCGATAATCTCCTCCAGCGACATTTCGAGCTCTTCTTGATCCTCGTCTTCGTCGTAACCGAGCTGGGCAATGTTGCGCAGATCGTCAATAGCTTCGCCAGTTTCGTCTTTGACTTTATCCAGCTTGGGCTGCGTCACGCCCAGCCCAAGCAGAAAATGGTTTACCCAACCCGCCAGCGCATCGGCGCGATCGAACACGCTCACTTCATCGCCATCCGGCAAGTAGAGCTGGAATAAGAAGCCGTCATCCTCCAGCGAATCGCTGGTGGCCGAATGCATGTTACGCAGCGACTGCGCCAGCTCATGGCCAAATGCCAGGCCTTCGTTGGTCAGGTCGTGCACCAACGGCTGCCAGCTGCTGTCTTTATTGCCGCCGCACAGGATCCCGCTGATCAAACCGTGCATTTCGGCAGGGGTTAATCCCACCCCCTGTTGGTTCAGTAACTGGTCTACATCGTTGTAACCAGGCATTTCGTTCTGTATAGACATGCGCATTCGTCATCGTTGGGAGGAATATTCATGATATGCTACCACTTTGGACCCTGGTGAACCAGAATAGGGCTTGTATCTTAGAACCAGGGTAGCTATAGTGTCGCCCCTTCGCAGACCCGCCCAGGGCGTGAAGGCCGCGCAGTCAATCAGCAGGAAGGTGGCATGTCTGCACAACCCGTAGATCTCCAAATTTTTGGCCGTTCACTACGAGTGAATTGCCCGCCTGAACAAAGGGATGCCTTGAATCAGGCAGCTGACGACCTGAATCAGCGGTTGCAAGATTTAAAAGAACGCACTAGAGTCACAAATACTGAGCAGCTGGTTTTCATCGCCGCGTTGAACATCAGCTATGAGTTGACTCAGGAAAAAGCGAAAACCCGCGAATACGCCGCCAGCATGGAGCAGCGTATTCGGATGCTTCAGCAGACCATCGAACAAGCATTGCTTGAGCAAGGTCGCATAAGCGAAAGACCCGGGCAGAAGTTTGAATAACACTTTGCATTTAACTGTGTTAGAGTAATCGCAAGAACAAAATTTCTCTGAGATGTTTGCAAGCGGGCCAGTCCCCTGAGCCGATATTTCATACCACAAGAATGTGGCGATCCACGGTTGGTGAGCATGCTCGGTCCGTCCGAGAAGCCTTAAAACTGTGACGACACATTCACCTTGAACCAAGGGTTCAAGGGTTACAGCCTGCGGCGGCATCTCGGAGATTCCCTTCCTTCTGGTTTCAACTTCGCTCCATACCCCATAAGTTAATTTTCGCCTTTTGCTGTCGTGTATTAGACTACGCCTGTTTGTATCGTTTGCTCACCAATGAGACTCAGGTATGGCTGTAATGTCAGATACCCCATTTACCAGACAGCAAATTCGCCAGCAGATCCGCCAGCGCCGACGCGCGTTAACGCCCGAACAGCAAACGCAGTTTGCCCTCCAGGCGGCAGGCAGAATGATGGCGTACCCGCCGGTTCTGCTCGCCCATACGGTCGCGGCTTTTCTTTCATTTGATGGAGAACTGGATACGCAACCGCTGATTGACCAGCTCTGGCGGGCAGGCAAACGGGTTTATCTTCCGGTTCTTCACCCTTTCAGCCCGGGCAATCTGCTGTTTCTACATTATCATCCGGGCAGTGACCTGGTGGTGAATCGTCTGAAAATCCGCGAACCAAAACTGGATGTCCGCGATGTTCTCCCACTTAGCCAACTGGATGTACTGATTACGCCGCTGGTGGCGTTTGATACTGCCGGGCGACGACTAGGCATGGGCGGCGGATTTTATGACAGGACGCTGCAAAACTGGCAGCAGTATCGCCTGCAGCCGGTCGGCTACGCTCATGATTGTCAGCAGGTCGATGCGTTACCGGCAGAACAATGGGATATCCCGCTGCCCGCAATCATCACGCCGGAAAAAACCTGGGTCTGGTAGAACGCCCGACCAATTGACATTGCTGTTTTTTTCACCTAAATTCTCGAGTAAAGGGTGAGGGAGGCGAACCTCCCTCCTGCTTCCTCTCTGTTAATATGCTGGCCAGGCGATGATTAACAGGATAAGCAGCATGATGAAGAGTATCATCATCGTCCCTTTCCTTTTTAAAGCCCCTGCTACGGTAGGGGCTTTCCCGTTTCAGCCCCGCGCTGAGCCCTTATCGTAAATCCCTTTCTTTCAGGCACAACGACATCAATCGGCTTTCATCACCGTTTGCGGCAAGCCTCGCAAAGCATTTGTATGTACTACAGGAAATTTCAGCGAGGTTTTTTCAGGAGAAAAGGGGCAGGTCGATGACCTGCCCGCTGGCATTAAAGGGGATTAGTACAGCAGACGTGCGCGAATAGTCCCAGGGATAGCCTTCATCGCCTGCAGCGCAGACTGCGCTACATCTTCTTCGGCTTCAATATCAATCACCACGTAGCCCATCTGCGGAGTGGTCTGCAGATACTGCGCCGCAATGTTAATGCCCTGGGCGGCGAAGATCTGGTTAAGCGCGGTCAGCACGCCAGGACGGTTTTCATGGATATGCAGCAGACGTCGTCCGCCGTGCAGCGGCAGCGACACTTCCGGGAAGTTAACCGCAGAGAGCGTTGAACCGTTATCAGAGTACTTCGCCAGCTTGCCCGCCACTTCCAGACCGATGTTTTCCTGCGCTTCCTGAGTAGAGCCGCCAATGTGCGGGGTCAGGATAACGTTGTCGAACTCGCACAGCGGAGAGTTAAACGGATCGCTGTTGGTCGCCGGTTCCGTCGGGAATACGTCGATCGCCGCGCCCGCCAGATGTTTGCTCGCCAGCACATCGCACAGCGCCGGGATATCAACCACGGTACCACGGGAAGCGTTAATCAGCAGCGCGCCGGGCTTCATCAGCGCCAGCTCTTCCGCGCCAATCATATTCTTAGTGGAGGCGTTTTCCGGCACGTGCAGGCTCACCACATCGCTCATGTTTAACAAATCAGAGAGATGCTGAACCTGAGTCGCATTACCTAACGGCAGTTTGCTTTCAATATCATAGAAATAGACGTGCATTCCCAACGATTCGGCCAGGATGCCCAGCTGGGTGCCGATATGACCATAGCCGATAATACCCAGCTTTTTACCACGCGCTTCAAAGCTGCCTACCGCCAGTTTGTTCCACACGCCACGGTGCGCTTTGGCGTTCGCCGCCGGTACGCCGCGCAGCATAAGCAGCAGCTCGCCGATCACCAGCTCAGCAACGGAACGAGTATTGGAGAATGGCGCGTTAAAGACAGGAATACCGCGCTTTGCCGCGGCGTTTAAATCAACCTGATTGGTACCGATACAGAAGCAACCTACCGCCACCAGTTTTTCCGCCGCCGCGAAAATCTCTTCAGTCAGATGAGTACGGGAGCGCAGGCCGATGAAATGGGCATCACGGATGGACGCTTTCAGCTCTTCGCTGTCCAGAGCGCCTTTGTGAAATTCGATATTGGTGTAGCCTGCTGCGCGGAGGCTGTCCACCGCCTTTTGATGCACACCTTCAACCAGCAGAAATTTAATCTTGTCTTTTTCCAGTGATACCTTAGCCATTTCCCCGTCCTGTTTTTGTCTTAACTGATGTCGTGCGGAACGAAAGTTCTTCTCAGCAACATATCAAAAAAAACTATTGCGGCAATATGAACGTTTGCGTCGGCTACCTGAAGAAATATCAATCAGAGGGAAATAGCAGGACAAAACACCAGAAAGTAAAAGAAAGGTAGATTGTTACTAAGACAAGGCGCGTAAATGTGACAGAAGTCACCAAAATACGCCTGGAGAAAAAATATTGGCGAGGGAGCTATTCGCTCCCTCAGATCGAACTATTTGGTGATAGTTTTTACACCATCCGCGGTCCCGATCAGCGCGACATCTGCGCCACGATTCGCAAACAGACCGACGGTCACCACGCCCGGAATACCGTTGATAGTATTTTCCAGTGCGATAGCATCCAGAATTTCCAGACCAAACACATCCAGGATCACGTTGCCGTTATCGGTCACTACGCCCTGACGGTACTCAGGGCGGCCACCCAGTTTGACCAGTTGACGAGCCACGGCGCTACGCGCCATCGGAATCACTTCCACCGGCAGCGGGAATTTACCCAGAATATCAACCTGCTTGGAAGCATCAGCGATACAGATAAATTTGTCGGCGACCGAGGCAATAATTTTCTCGCGCGTCAGCGCTGCGCCGCCGCCTTTAATCATCTGCATATGGCCGTTGATTTCATCGGCACCGTCCACATAGATACCCAGACGGTCAACGCTATTCAGATCAAAAACCGTAATCCCAAGGCTTTTCAGTTTTTCGGTAGAGGCATCAGAGCTGGAAACCGCCCCTTCAATCTGCCCTTTCATGGTGCCCAGAGCATCAATAAAATGCGCCGCCGTTGAGCCCGTGCCTACTCCGACGATGGTGCCCGGTTGTACATACTGCAGTGCCGCCCAGCCTACTGCTTTTTTCAGTTCATCTTGCGTCATGATCGTGGTCCGAGATGTGAATTCCTGTGGCGCATTATAGAACATCAGGGGGGCTATTGTCCCTGCGATGGAGATCACACAACGCAGTCACCAACTTTTCATCTTCATCAAAAACAAATTTATGTCATAGTGCGGGTTAACGAAAAGTAATAGGGGCACGCCAGAACAATGAAACGACCGGACTACAGAACACTACAAGCGCTGGACGCGGTAATCAGGGAACGAGGGTTTGAGCGCGCCGCGCAGAAGCTTTGTATTACGCAGTCCGCCGTCTCTCAGCGCATCAAACAGCTGGAAAACATGTTTGGCCAACCTCTGCTGGTACGTACCGTACCGCCGCGTCCCACCGAACAAGGGCAAAAACTGCTGGCCCTGCTGCGTCAGGTTGAGCTGCTGGAAGAGGAGTGGCTGGGTGACGAGCAAACCGGATCTACGCCGCTGCTGCTGTCGCTGGCGGTTAACGCCGACAGTCTGGCTACCTGGCTGCTGCCCGCGCTCTCCAGCGTGCTTTCCGACTCCCCTATTCGCCTGAATCTGCAGGTGGAGGACGAAACCCGGACCCAGGAACGCCTGCGCCGTGGCGAAGTAGTCGGCGCGGTCAGTATCCAGCCACAGGCGCTGCCAAGCTGCCTGGTCGATCAGCTTGGAGCGCTGGACTATCTGTTCGTTGCCTCAAAGGAATTTGCGAAACGCTATTTCCCCAACGGGGTGACCCGCTCGGCGCTGCTCAAAGCGCCGGTGGTGGCATTCGACCACCTCGATGATATGCACCAGGCGTTTTTGCAGCAAAACTTCGACTTACCGCCGGGCAGCGTACCATGTCATATCGTCAACTCTTCTGAAGCCTTTGTGCAGCTGGCGCGTCAGGGAACGACCTGCTGTATGATCCCGCACCTGCAAATTGAGCGAGAGCTGAACAGCGGCGAGCTTATCAACCTCACGCCAGGCCTGTTCCAGCGCCGGATGCTCTACTGGCACCGTTTTGCGCCGGAAAGCCGCATGATGCGCCGGGTGACCGATGCGCTGATTGATTACGGCCACAAAGTGCTTCGTCAGGATTAAATCGCGAGCATAAAAAAAGCCACTTCAGTGAAGTGGCTTTTTTATCGCTGCGGATTACTCTGCGGCTTTTGGTTCTTCAGCGGGTTTCGCCGGCGCCGCAGATGCTGGCGCTGGCTGGGTCGGCTGCAGCTCAAACACCACATCCACCTGATCATCAAACTGAATGGTTGCCTGCTCGTAGGTTTCCTGGGCTGAAACCGGCGCCGCATCGGCTTTCATCATCCGTACCATCGGACTTGGCTGGTAGTTCGAGACATGATAGCGCACGCTATAGACTGGACCCAGTTTGCCGTGGAACCCTGTAGCCAGTTCCTGAGCCTGGTGAATCGCATCATCAATCGCCGCTTTGCGCGCCTTATCTTTATAAGCGTCCGGTTGCGCAACGCCCAGCGATACTGAACGGATCTCGTTCAGACCGGCTTTTAACGCCCCATCTAACAGACCGTTGAGTTTATCCAGCTGGCGCAGCGTGACTTCAACGCTACGCACCGCGCGGTAGCCCTTGAGGATGCTTTTGCCGTTCTGATAGTCGTAATCAGGCTGGGTACGCAGGTTGGCTGAATTAATGTCTTTCTTCGCAATGCCGCTCTTCTCCAGGAATGACAGATACTGAGCCACGCGTTCGTCAGCCTGTTTCTTAGCGGATGCCGCATCTTTTGCGGAAACGTTAACTTCAATCGCCAGAGTGGCAATATCAGGAACCGCAGCGACGCTGGCGGTTCCTGAAGTAACAATATGCGGGCCGTTCGGCAATTCGCTTGCCTGAGCCGCCATTGCGCTAAATCCGAGTGCCGCCGCCAGGGCCATGACTTTTAACTTCACTGTCGTTTCTCCATATTACATTGGTCGTCTATACACAGACGCATGCCTGCAAGCTTAGCGCGTACGCGGAGAAAGTCCATCGGACAAGACTTAGTTAAGCAGCGCCTGCACATGTGAGAAACCGTCTTTCGCCAGCTGCAGCGCAATTACCCACATAACCACGCCGACCAGCACGTTGATAATTCGCTGCGCTTTCGCCGTACGCAGACGCGGAGCCAGCCAAGCGGCCAGCAGAGCCAGGCCGAAAAACCATAAGAATGAGGCACTAATTGTGCCCAAAGCAAACCAGCGCTTCGGCTCCATCGCCAGCTGCCCGCCGAGACTACCGAGAACAACAAATGTATCGAGATAAACGTGAGGATTCAGCCACGTGACAGCCAGCATGGTGACGATAATTTTCCAGCGCCCCTGCTTCATCACTTCCGCGCTGGCCAGCTCCAGATTACTGCTAAAGGCCGTCTTCAGGGCGCCAAAGCCGTACCACAATAAAAAAGCGACCCCGCCCCAGGTCACCAGCGCCAGCAGCCACGGCGACTGCATCAGCAGCGCGCTGCCGCCAAATATCCCGGCACAAATCAGCAGCAGATCGCTGATGGCGCACAGCAAGGCAATCATCAGATGGTATTGACGGCGAATGCCCTGATTCATCACAAAAGCGTTTTGCGGGCCGAGCGGCAAAATCATTGCCGCACCCAGGGCAAGGCCCTGAAAGTAATACGATAACATCGGAAGTGAGTTCCATTATGAGAGTCAATGACGGGGAATATAGCGCGCAGGCATCATTAGAGGAAATTGAAAATTTTAATCAGCAATAAGTAAAACTAATAACAAAAGGCAAAATAAAGGCCGGATGCACCGGCCAGTTAAATAAAGCACAACGTTATTCTGCTTTTTCCTGCGGACGAATCACATGAACATCCATCTGCGGGTACGGGAAGCTAATACCGTTGGCGTCAAAATCACGCTTAATACGCTCCAGAACATCCCAGTAAACGTTTTGCAAATCGCTGCTTTTACTCCACACGCGTACCACGTAGTTCACTGATGAAGCGCCCAGTTCATTCAGACGAACGGTCATTTCACGATCTTTAAGGATACGCTCATCAGACTCGATGATACTGGTGAGCAGCTGCTTCACCTTATCAATATCGGCATCGTAAGCTACGCCGATGATAAACTCGTTACGACGAACGGGTTCGCGAGAAAAGTTAATAATATTTCCCGCGATAATTTTACCGTTTGGCACTACCACAATTTTGCCATCCGCACTGCGCAGAGTGGTGGAGAAAATCTGCACGTTCAGTACGGTTCCCGCAATACCGCCAAGGTCAACGTATTCACCGGCACGGAATGGACGGAATACCACCAGCAGGACGCCAGCGGCAAGGTTAGACAGCGACCCCTGCAGCGCCAGACCGACGGCTAAACCTGCGGCGCCGAGGACTGCAATAACCGAAGCGGTTTGCACGCCCACGCGACCCAGAGCGGCTATCAGCGTAAAAGCAATAATGGCATAGCGTACCAGTGCAGAAAGAAAATCGGCAACGGTGGCATCAATGTGACGCGCCCGCATCAGGCGATTCACGGTATTGGAAACAATTCGCGCCACAATCAGACCAACAATAATAATCGCGATAGCCGCGACGATGTTGACGGCATAGCTCAGCAGTAATGCCTGATTGCGCACCAGCCACGAACCGGCGTTATTTATGCTATCGACAACGTTCAAATCTTCCATTCAACTTTCCTTATGGATACCCTGACGGGAAATAAAATAGCCAAACCTGTAGCTCCAACCTGGTTAAGGGTAAACAATAACAGCGCGTTTTGCCAAATTGATCACATTTTTTTAGCAACATTTCATGTTGTTCAGACAACAAAAAAGCCCGCATTTCTGCGGGCTTCCGGGTAAGAAACGAAATTTTCTTACAGAACGTCGATCGCGTTCAGCTCTTTAAATGCCTGCTCCAGACGAGTCACCATGGAAGTCTGTGCAGCGCGCAGCCATACGCGCGGATCGTAGTATTTCTTGTTCGGCTGGTCTTCGCCTTTCGGGTTGCCCAGCTGGCCCTGCAGGTAAGCTTCGTTAGTTTTGTAGTACTGCAGGATACCGTCCCAGGTTGCCCATTGGGTGTCGGTATCGATGTTCATTTTCACTACGCCGTAGCTTACGGAGTCTTTGATTTCCTGAGCGGAAGAACCGGAACCGCCGTGGAAGACGAAGTTCAGGCTGTTATGCGGCAGGTTGTGTTTCTTAGAAACGTATTCCTGAGAGTCGCGCAGGATAGTCGGGGTCAGAACCACGTTACCCGGCTTGTAAACGCCATGTACGTTACCGAAAGAGGCCGCGATGGTGAAGCGCGGGCTGATTTTGCTCAGCTCGGTGTATGCGTAATCAACGTCTTCCGGCTGGGTGTACAGAGCAGAAGCGTCCATGTGGCTGTTGTCCACGCCGTCTTCTTCGCCGCCGGTGCAGCCCAGTTCGATTTCCAGAGTCATGTCCATTTTGGCCATACGAGCCAGGTACTTAGAACAGATCTCGATGTTTTCGTGCAGGGACTCTTCAGACAGGTCAATCATGTGAGAAGAGAACAGCGGTTTGCCGGTAGCAGCGAAGTGTTTTTCACCCGCGTCCAGCAGGCCGTCGATCCACGGCAGCAGTTTCTTCGCGCAGTGGTCGGTATGCAGGATAACCGGCACGCCGTAGTGTTCAGCCATCTGGTGAACGTGATGTGCGCCGGAGATAGCACCGAGAATTGCAGCGCCCTGAGGAACGTCAGTTTTCACGCCTTTGCCCGCGATAAACGCAGCGCCGCCGTTAGAGAACTGAACGATAACCGGAGAGCGAACTTTTGCAGCTGCTTCCAGAACGGCGTTAATGGAATCGGTGCCCACGCAGTTTACCGCCGGCAGAGCAAAGTTGTTTTCTTTAGCTACCTGGAACACTTTCTGAACGTCGTCGCCAGTGATGACGCCCGGTTTTACGAAATCAAAAATTTTAGACATGTTACGTAGTCCTGTATCTGTATCTTCGACCGTTGAAGAAGGTTCGCGAGCTGTACAAAATTGTACGTTAGCGCGCTGAAAAACAGGCGGGTTTCCCCGCCTGAACTAAATTACTTCTTAGCGCGCTCTTCGAGCATGGCTACTGCCGGCAGAACTTTGCCTTCCACGAATTCGAGGAATGCGCCGCCGCCAGTGGAGATGTAGGAGATTTTGTCAGCGATGCCAAACAGGTCAATCGCTGCCAGGGTGTCACCGCCGCCGGCGATAGAGAAACCTTCGCTGTCTGCGATAGCATTCGCGACGATTTCAGTCCCTTTACGGAAGTTCGGGAACTCGAATACGCCAACCGGGCCGTTCCACAGGATAGTTTTGGCGTTTTTCAGGATATCAGCCAGTTTCTGTGCGGAAACGTCGCCGAGGTCCAGAATCTGCTCGTCATCTTTGATGTCGTTAACAGATTTCAGGGTGGCGGTTGCGGTTTCAGAGAACTCGGTAGCCACACGCACGTCAGTCGGAACCGGGATATCGCAGGTAGTCAGCAGGCGTTTGGCTTCGTCAACCAGATCCGCTTCGTACAGGGATTTACCTACGTTGTGGCCCTGAGCGGCAACGAAGGTGTTAGCGATACCGCCGCCGACAATCAGCTGGTCAGCGATTTTAGACAGGGAATCCAGTACGGTCAGTTTGGTGGACACTTTAGAACCACCAACGATAGCAACCATCGGACGAGCCGGTTCTTTCAGCGCTTTACCCAGCGCGTCCAGCTCGGCGGCCAGCAGCGGGCCTGCGCAAGCAACGTCAGCGAATTTACCGATACCGTGAGTAGAAGCCTGCGCGCGGTGCGCAGTACCGAATGCGTCCATCACAAATACGTCGCACAGCGCAGCGTATTTCTTAGACAGCGCTTCGTCGTCTTTCTTCTCGCCTTTGTTGAAGCGAACGTTTTCCAGAACCACCAGTTCACCGGCAGCCACTTCAACGCCGTCCAGATAATCTTTAACCAGACGTACCGGGCTGGACAGTTTGTCTTTCAGGTAGTTAACAACCGGCAGCAGAGAGAATTCTTCGTTGTACTCGCCTTCGGTAGGACGACCCAGGTGGGAAGTTACCATCACTTTCGCACCCTGTTTCAGGGCCAGTTCGATGGTCGGCAGAGAAGCACGGATACGCGCGTCGCTGGTTACTTTCCCGTCTTTAACCGGTACGTTCAGATCCGCACGGATAAAAACGCGTTTACCAGCCAGATCCAGATCGGTCATCTTAATTACAGACATGGTGAATCCTCTCGTTGATTCTTGATAAAGTTTTGCAGGCGCCCAGGCGCCTTACCTGAAACCTTGTGCGGCCATCGCTAACGTCGTGTCGAGCATTCGGTTAGCAAAGCCCCATTCGTTATCGCACCAGACCAGCGTTTTGATCAAATGCGCACCACTCACCCGCGTTTGTGTGCCATCAACGATGGCGCTGTGCGGATCGTGGTTAAAATCTATCGAGACTAACGGTAATTCCGTATAGTCAACTATACCATGAAATGCACCCTGTGCTGCTTTTTGCAGCAACTGGTTGACTTCATTCGCTTTTACTGGTTTTTTCACCGTCACGCTAAGGTCGATTGCCGTCACATTAATCGTCGGTACGCGGACCGCAATCGCTTCAAAACGATCGTTAAACTGAGGGAAAATACGCGTGATCCCCGCAGCAAGCTTAGTATCAACCGGGATGATCGACTGACTGGCCGCTCGCGTCCGGCGTAAGTCCGGATGCCAGGAATCGATGACCTGCTGATCGTTCATTGATGAGTGGATCGTCGTTACCGTCCCTGACTCTATTCCGTAGGCATCATCTAACAGCTTAATGACCGGAATAATGCAGTTGGTAGTGCAGGAGGCGTTGGAGACAATACGATGTTCGGTTCGTAGCTCATCGTGGTTTACGCCAAAAACGATCGTCGCGTCGAGATCGTTACCGCCAGGATGTGAAAAGAGCACTTTCTTAGCGCCAGCCTCAAGGTGTGCTTCACCATGCTCGCGGCTGCCGTAAACGCCGGTGCAGTCTAGTACCACATCAACCGCCAGTTCCCGCCAGGGCAGCGCCTTCAGGGTAGGTTCATGCAGCAGACGAATGGCATCATCGCCAACAAACAGCTGCTCTCTCTCCTGGCGCACATCCCAGGCAAAGCGCCCATGGCTGGTGTCATATTTCAATAAATGCGCGATGCCGGCTGCATCCGCCAGTTCATTGATTGCCACCACGGTGATTTCCGCACGACGCCCGGATTCATACAAAGCACGAACCACGTTACGCCCGATGCGACCGAAGCCATTAATCGCAATGCGTATGGTCATAGGTCTCCTGCAAGGCTATCCATGATATGAGGTGGCTGACAGAGTAATGCAGCAACGCTCTAAGGGAAACCTCACCTGTCGCAAACTGCGACTGATTGATTAATTGTCGAACATTTAGACGACTGAAACGCTTCAGCTAGAATAAGCGAAACGAGGAATAAAAGGAATGATTGTCCAGCTGAAGAAACCATTTATCTGACTTACATCACACTTTCACCAGGTCTGCCGCAGAATTTATTCCATATTGCAGAATTACGAATAAGCCTGCTAGCGCCCCGCTGTCAGGGCTGCGAATATCCCTTTTGAATCAGGAGCGGTACACCCTACATGCTGGTCTGTTTACTGGCACATCTTCGGTAGGAGTCGTTGACGGATCCGCTGGCGCAGCTTTCACGCCGGTCGCTTTGGTTGCCGGATGGCTGGCCACAACAGGCTGCTTTGTATGCCCTGAAAAAGAAACGGGCCGCCTGAGCGACCCGTTTTTACGCTGTGACAATAATTACAGCAGCGCTTTCGCTTTGGCGACCACGTTATCCACGGTGAAACCGAACTCTTCAAACAGCTGCTCAGCCGGCGCGGACTCACCGAAGGTGGTCATGCCGACGATGGCGCCGTTCAGGCCCACGTATTTGAACCAGTAGTCAGCGATACCCGCTTCAACCGCCACGCGGGCAGAAACGGCTTTCGGCAGTACGGCTTCACGGTAGGCGGCATCCTGCTTGTCGAACGCGTCGGTGGACGGCATGGAAACCACGCGCGCCTTCACGCCTTCGGCAGTCAGTTTTTCCCACGCGGCAACCGCCAGCTCAACTTCGGAACCGGTGGCGATAAAGATCAGCTCCGGCTGGCCAGCGCAATCTTTCAGCACGTAGCCGCCGCGGGCAACGTTCGCCAGCTGCTCTTCGGTACGCTCCTGCTGCGCCAGGTTCTGACGGGACAGAATCAGCGCGGTCGGGCCGTCATGACGTTCAACGCCATATTTCCACGCAATGGCGGATTCAACCTGGTCGCACGGGCGCCATGTGCTCATGTTTGGCGTCACGCGCAGGGAAGCCACCTGCTCAACCGGCTGGTGAGTCGGGCCGTCTTCGCCCAGGCCGATGGAGTCGTGGGTATAGACCATCACCTGGCGCTGTTTCATCAGCGCTGCCATACGTACCGCATTACGCGCGTATTCGACGAACATCAGGAAGGTAGAGGTGTACGGCAGGAAACCACCGTGCAGTGAAATACCGTTGGCAATGGCGGTCATACCGAATTCACGCACGCCATAATGGATGTAGTTACCAGCGGTGTCTTCGTTGATGGCTTTAGAACCGGACCACAGGGTCAGGTTAGACGGAGCCAGGTCAGCGGAGCCGCCGAGGAATTCTGGCAGCAGCGGGCCAAAGGCTTCAATAGCGTTCTGAGAAGCCTTACGGCTGGCGATTTTCGCCGGGTTAGCCTGCAGCTTAGCGATGAATTCGTTCGCTTTCGCGTCGAAGTCAGCCGGCATATCGCCTTTCATACGGCGGGTAAACTCTGCGGCTTCCTGCGGGAAGGCTTTCGCGTAGGCTGCAAACTTGTCGTTCCACGCAGATTCTTTCGCCTGACCAGCTTCTTTCGCATCCCACTGGGCATAAATTTCAGACGGGATTTCAAACGCCGGGTATTTCCAGCCGAGCGCTTCGCGGGTCAGCGCGATTTCTGCGTCGCCCAGCGGCGCGCCGTGGGAGTCGTGGGTACCGGCTTTATTTGGCGAACCGAAACCGATGATGGTTTTGCACATCAGCAGGGACGGTTTGTCGGTAACGGAGCGCGCTTCTTCTACCGCGCGTTTAATTGAGTCAGCGTCGTGACCATCAACGCCGCGCACCACGTGCCAGCCGTAGGCTTCGAAACGCTTCGCGGTGTCATCGGTGAACCAGCCTTCAACGTGGCCGTCGATGGAGATGCCGTTGTCGTCATAGAACGCCACCAGTTTACCCAGCTTCAGAGTACCGGCCAGGGAACATACCTCGTGAGAGATACCTTCCATCATGCAGCCGTCGCCCATGAACGCGTAAGTGAAGTGGTCAACAATGTCGTGGCCCGGACGGTTGAACTGCGCCGCCAGAGTTTTCTCCGCAATCGCCATACCGACCGCATTCGCAATACCCTGACCCAGCGGCCCGGTGGTGGTTTCAACACCAGCGGTATAGCCAACTTCCGGGTGACCCGGCGTTCTGGAGTGCAGCTGACGGAAGTTTTTCAGTTCTTCAATCGGCAGATCATAACCGGTGAGGTGCAGCAGGCTGTAAATCAGCATTGAGCCGTGGCCGTTGGACAGCACGAAGCGGTCACGGTCGGCCCAGGACGGGTTCTGCGGGTTATGATTCAGGAAATCACGCCACAGGACTTCGGCAATGTCAGCCATACCCATCGGGGCACCCGGGTGACCGGATTTGGCTTTCTGTACTGCGTCCATGCTCAGCGCACGAATAGCGTTAGCAAGCTCTTTACGTGAGGACATTTTGACTCCAGATCGGATAATGAAGGCCATGCCCGCAACGACTTGACGACAGCGCGTTTTGGGCTACGCCGGAAAAAAGTGTGAACAATGTAACCTAAGCGGCAAAGCATGTACATGGAGCATCCTTTTACCATTTAAGAAATCTCTGGAACACGTTGTGCTACGGCGTAATCCTCTCGCCCGCATTCTCATATAGTATTTATAATTTGCACAGGATACGGCAGGCAGCTATCGCCGTTTTTTCGGATAAAGAACCATAAGAGTGTGGAAGATAAAAAATGAAAATTCGCTCAGCTATTCTTGCCCTTGGGATCGCAGCAACGCTTACCGGATGCCAGAACATGGACTCCAACGGCCTGTTGAGCTCCGGCGCGGAAGCTTTCCAGGCTTACTCGCTCAGCGACGAGCAGGTCAAAGCGTTAAGTGATAAAGCCTGTCAGGAGATGGATGCGAAAGCCACTATTGCGCCAGCCAGCAGTGAATACAGTAAACGACTGAGTAAAATCGCCGCCGCGCTGGGGGACAACATCAACGGTCAGCCGGTGAACTACAAGGTATATCAGACCAAAGACGTTAACGCCTTCGCCATGGCGAACGGCTGCATCCGCGTTTACAGCGGCTTGATGGATCTCATGAATGATAATGAAGTTGAAGCGGTAATTGGCCATGAGATGGGTCACGTCGCGCTGGGCCACGTGAAAAAAGGCATGCAGGTCGCCTTAGGTACTAATGCCGTTCGCGCTGCGGCGGCCTCTGCCGGCGGCATCGTTGGCAGCCTGTCGCAATCGCAGTTAGGAGATCTGGGCGAAAAACTGGTGAACTCGCAGTTCTCCCAGCGTCAGGAGTCTGAAGCAGACGACTACTCTTACGATCTGCTGCGCAAACGCGGGATTAATCCTGCCGGTCTCGCGACCAGCTTTGAAAAACTGGCGAAGCTGGAGGCCGGACGCCAAAGCTCAATGTTCGATGACCATCCGGCATCAGAGGAACGCGCTCAGCATATCCGCGATCGCATGAAGGCCGACGGGATTAAATAATCGACAGCGGGAGGCTTTATCGCCTCCCTTTTTTATATATCAGCAAAAAATATTTAGCCGCATTAATTGATAACTTAAGCGCACAAACCGTTAATTATTTTTAACGCTCATTACAGCCAATTATTTTCTGTCTATTCACTCAGGAAAATATTATTTCGCAAATGAAAATCACGGCGCCTTATCTCTCTTTGAGAGGCCCTTTCTACCAAATAATAAATAGTCTACCCCTTATGCCCTCAGGGCTGGCAACATGGGGTATACAGTTCGTTTCCTGCCGACACACCTGTTCATACAATGATTGCTTTCAACATTATTTCAGGAGAATATCCGGGCTGTAGTAATCCCCTTGAATATATCGACAGACAGAGAAGTCCCACCAGTGAAAAAAGAATTATCGTTAATCGCACTAGGCATTATTGCCGCCGCTCCGACCTTTGCCAGTCAACAATCAACGAGCCAAGGCTTTATCGAAGACAGTCATCTGGATCTGTTTTTACGCAACGCTTATATCAAACGTGATTATCGCGATGGGCTGGCGGATAAAGCCGAATGGGGACAGGGGATTATCGCCACCTTCGAGTCCGGCTTTACTCAGGGACCGGTCGGCTTCGGCGTGGACGGCATCGCCCAGTATGGCGTGAGGCTTGACGGTGGCCGTGGGCGCAGCGGCGCGGGCGGTATCGACTTTTTCGCCCAGGACAACGACGGCCGGGCAAAATCCGATCTCGCTAAATTCGGCGCCACCGCCAAAATGCGCTTCTCTGATACCGTGCTCAGCTACGGCAACCAACGCCCCATGCTGCCTATCGTCTACGCCGACGATTCTCGTCTACTGTACGAGAGCTATACCGGTACCATGCTAACTTCGAAAGAAATTGACGGTCTGGAAATCAACGCTGGCTATTTAACCGATCAACAGCGTAAAAGCGACGACAGCCATGACAGCGGTTTGAAAAGCCTGACTTTCGGCGGCGCCAGCTATCAGTTCAGCGACCAGCTCAGCGGCGCGCTCTACGCTTCGCACGTCGAGGACGTGCTGAATAAGCAATATCTCGGCCTTAACTATAAGCAGCCGTTCGCCACCGGGCAGCAGCTGGTTCTCGATTTCAACGGCTATAACTCACGCCTGGAGCAAGAATACGCCGATGCCCAGGACACCGGACGCAGCAACAGCATCTGGAGTCTGGCTGCCAGCTATATCTGGGATATCCACACCTTTAAAGTTGCCTACCAGCAAAGCAGCGGCAGCACCGGCTACCACTACGGCGGCTACCGCAATCAGGGCGGCGTTGGCGACGGCGGCAATACCATCTGGCTGGCCAACTCCTACTGGTCTGATTTTAATGGCGAAGATGAACGTTCCTGGCAGGCGTCTTACGGGCTGGATTTTGCCGGACTGGGTTTGCCGGGGCTCACCTGGACTACCGCCTACGTGCGCGGCGATAATATTAAAACCGCAGAAACCAGTAACGGCAAAGAACACGAATGGTTCAACCAGCTGCAATATCAGGTTCAGAACGGCGTGGCGAAAGATTTGAAGTTCAGATTGCGCTACTCGGTACTGCGGGTTTCCAGCAACGCCAGCGACTATAACGTCAGCGGCAACGAAGTGCGTTTTTACGTCGAATATCCGTTTAACGTATTTTAACCCTGTTATGAACCCTGCCCTGCCGCCAGGCCCTCTCCCGGCGCGCAGGAGCGACCGCCCGACGCCTTGATTAACCCCCTGTGCCGTGCGGTACCCTCTCCATGGAAGGGAGAGGGTTTTGGGTCACGGAACCGCAAACCTTTCCCGAAAGATCGGGGCAATATTTAGCCCGGCTGAACGCGATATAAGCCGGGCTTTTCTTCGGAAAAAGCGCTAGCGATGAGAGTTAATACAACGTCTTCTGCGGCGGGCCGGCAAAGCGCAGCGCGCCTATCTGGCCCATTTTAACTTCCACTACCGACGGCCCCGGCATCGCCAGCGCTTCGGTCATCACCGCCTGAAAATCCTCCGCCCGCTCCACGCTCCACGCCTGCAGACCGATAGCCTGCGCCAGTAGGGTAAAGTCCGGGGTATGCAGCTCGTTGTAATACTGGCGGCCGCCAAAATACTTATCCTGAATGCCGCGCATCACGCCGTAGCCGCCGTCGTTCATAATCAGCAGAGTGACATTGGCCTTTTCCTGAGCAAGCGTCGCCAGTTCGCCGAGGTTCAGGCTCAGGCCGCCGTCGCCCACCAGCCCCACCACTTTACGCTGCGGGTTGGCAATCGCGGTACCAATCGCCATCGGTAGCCCCATTCCGATAGCCCCGGCCAGCGAGTGAATATTCATCAGCGGACCGTGAGCGCGGAACAGACGGCTGCCCCACAGGCTGCCGGAAACGGTAATATCGCGCACCAGAATGCCGTCATCCGGCAGGGCCTGCGCAATCGCGTCATTCAATTTAGCGTAAGCGCCGCACTGTTCACGTAGCCCCTGCTCTGCCGCCGCTACCGCCGCTTTAAGCTGATTATCCCAGCGCGTATCGCCCCACATCCGACCCTGTACTCGCTTCGCCAGCGCGTCCAATAAAGCGCGGCAGTCCGCCACCAGCGTATTGTCCATCAGGTAGTTACGGCTGGCAGCCGCCGGGTCAATATCAATCTGCACCCGCGGCGTTGGCAGTTCCAGCGTCCACGAGCGCGTTTCGTTGCTGCGCAGACGTGAACCGGCCACAAGTGTGAAATCACATTGTGAAATCAACGTTTCTACCGACGGGGAATTATGAAATGCGCGCAGACTGCCGCGATGGCTGTCCGCCAGAATACCGCGCCCGTGAGTACTGGAAATCACCGTCACCCCGGCATCGGCCAGCATCTTCACCGCCTCGCCGCACTCTAAAGCACCGCCGCCGAGCCACAGCAGCGGCTGCTTCGCCTGCTTAAGCTGCGCCCACAGCGCATCAACCATTGCCTCTTCAGCTTCCGCCACCGGTGCCGTTTTTAGCGGCGCGGTCAGCAGCGACAGCGGAATTTTAGCGCCCTGAATATCAATTGGGATCTCCACCGATACCGGACCGCACGGCGGCGTTTGCGCTTCCTGAATCGCCTTATGCAGAATAGCCACCGCCTGATTAGCGTTGCTGATGCGGTAAGCGCGCTTCGAGCTGGCTTTCAGAAAGGTCAGCTGATCGCGGGTTTCATGAATAAAGCCGGTATCGGCGTCCAGCCAGGCTTTTTCCACCTGACCGGTGAGGTGCAGCAGCGGAGTACAGGCGTTCATCGCCTCAACCAGCGCGCCGACGGCGTTACCCGCCCCTGCGCCGGTGCTGGTCAGCGCCACGCCAAGTCCGGAAAAACGCCCGTGCGCGTCGGCCATCGTCACCGAGCCCGCCTCCCCGCGCGCCGGGACAAAGCGGATTTTATCCCGCTGGCCGACGGCATCGGCGATCGGCAGGTTATGGATAGAAATGACGCCATAAATGGCTTCAACGTGATACTGCTCCAGCGTTCTGGCGATGGCGTCGCCGACGGTTATCATCTCGCTCATTACTCACCCTTCTCTCAGTCGCACCAGTGGTTGACGCTATTACCCGTCGCCAGATAAATGCTCTTTTGCTGCATCCAGGCTTTCAGACCCTGGATACCTTTTTCGCGGCCCAGACCGCTCTCTTTAAAGCCCCCGAACGGGGTCGAAATGGAGAAAACCTTGTAGGTGTTGATCCACACCGTACCGGCTTCCAGCTGTTCGCTCAGGCGTAACGCCCGGCCGGTATCGCGCGTCCAGATCCCTGCCGCCAGCCCGAAGACCGAGTCATTGGCCTCGCGGATCAGCGCCTCTTCATCGCTAAAGCGCATCGCCACCAGCACCGGCCCAAAGATCTCTTCCTGGCAGACGCGGGCCTGATTGTTCAGTCCCTCAACGATCGTCGGCAGGAAATAGCTGCCCGCCGCCAGCGTCGGATCCGCCGGGATCTCGCCGCCGCACAGCACGCTGCCGCCTTCACGCTTCGCCAGTTCGACATACTCCAGCACGCTCTGGCGGTGCTTATCGCTAATCAGCGGTCCGACGTGAGTGTCGGCGCTAAACGGATGACCTACCCGCAGCCCGCGGGTTAATTCCAGCAGGCGGGCCATTAATTGTGGATACACTTTTTCATGAACAAACAGCCGCGAGCCGGCAATACATGCCTGGCCGCCGGAGCTGAAAATGCCGTAGCAGATGCCCCGCGCCGCCTGCTCGATATCGGCATCTTCCAGCACGATGGTCGGCGATTTACCGCCCAGCTCCAGCGAAGCCGGGATCAGCTTTTCCGCCGCCACGTGCGCCAGATGACGTCCGGTAGTGGTGCCGCCGGTAAAGGAAATTTTGCGCACCTTAGGATGGCGAGCCAGCGCATCGCCGATAACCGATCCTTTCCCCGGCAGGACGCTCAGCAGCCCGGCTGGTAAACCGGCCTGCTCAAAGATCTTCGCCAGATCCAGCGCCATCAGCGGCGTCGCTTCCGCGGGTTTGAGGATCACCGCGTTACCGGCGGCGATCGCCGGAGCGACCTTCTGCATTTCGCTGGCGATCGGCGAGTTCCACGGCGTGATCGCCGCCACTACGCCCAGCGGTTCATAGCGGCTCAGAGTCAAAAGATCCGCCTGACGCGGCGTCGGCAGCTCCCCTTCCAGCAGTTCGCAGGCGGCGGCAAAATAGCGTGCGGTGCCCGCGGCGCTCATCACCAGCCCGCGCGCTTCCGCCAGCGGTTTACCGTTGTCGCGGCTCTGCTTTTGAGTGAGCTCATCAAGCTGTGCTTCAATCAGATCGGCGACTTTATGCAGGATCTTTGCCCGCTGGTGTGGCAGCATCGTGCGCCACGCCGGTTCCCGCCAGGCGCGATCGGCACAGTCGATCGCTTCCTGCAGATCGTCCAGGCTTGCCGCATACAGCGCTGCATTAATCGTTCCATCCGCCGGGAACTGGCTGTGCATCAGGTTGCCGCCGCCGCGACGCCACTGGCCGCCGATAAAAATGTCTAATTCGTCCATCTTAGCCTCTCTGCGTTATGCCAGTTCACAGCAGGCGCGTACCGCGCTCAGTGCCGCCAGGGTCGAAGTTTTTGGATTGCTGGCAAGCGGCAGACCGCTTAACTCCAGATGAAATTCGCCGAACAGCCCTTCGGCGTGCAGCGTATGGGTATTGCGCTGGGTCGCCGGATCCACCATCAGCTGCACCCGGGTCGCATCCAGACCAATACCGCCCAGCGCAACGGTCGCCGCCACGTTGGCGTTAGCCGGGAACAGCCGCGCCGCTTCGCGGGCGCTGCCCTCGAAGAAGATTTGCGTTTCATTCACCGCATTAAGGTCAATAAGCTGCTCGGCATAGCTGCCGCGCCAGCTGGCCGGACTTTTACGCGATTGATAGGTCACGCGCTCAAGTCCCCCCTCTTTCGCCGCTGCCAGACCATCAATACCGGCTATCGCTCCGCTCAGCAGCGTCAGCTTGCCGCCCGCCTGGCGTAAGCGCTGTTCCAGTTCGCTGTCCGCCAGCGCCCCGGTGGAGATCACCGCCAGATGCCAGCCGCGGGCCAGCACCGCTTCGCCGTACTGGGCCACCGCCTGCTGGCTGGCGCACTCAAGCACCAGATCCGGCGTTTCATCGCATTGCTGCGGATCGCTCAGGGCAACGACCGCGTTGGCAAACTGCTGACGGATCGCCTCATGATGCGGTTCACGCGCTACGATCCAGCCCAACGACACCTGCGGCGGCAGACGTTCAATGACCGCCTGCGCCATCGCGCCATAGCCGATTAACATCACCTTTTTCATGCGTTTTCCTTACAGGTGACGGCAGAAGCCGCCGGAAACATCCAGCGCCGCGCCGGTGGTAAATGAAGCCAGCGGTGAGGCGAGGAACAGCAGCGCCCGTGCCGGTTCCTGCGGTTTGCCGAGGCGCGCCATCGGGATCCCGCGTTTGTGGGCGATATCGGCGGTCCACTGCGGCCAGCTCTGGCTCTTATCGCTGCGGTTTTCAAAACGGCGCTGCCACTGCCCGGACTCAACCATGCCCAGCAGAATCGAATTCACGCGGATGCCTTTGCCGACCAGCTCTTTCGACAGCGTGAGCGTCATATTGAGCAATGCGGCGCGGGCGGCGGAGGTGGCGATCATGTGCTCTTCCGGCTGCAGCGCCAGCAGCGAGTTCACGCAGGTAATCGATGCAATGTCCGACTGCTCAAGCTGCGGCTGGAACGCCTTTACCGGGTTAATTACGCCGAACAGCTTCAGTTCGGCTTCGTGTAGCCAGGCCTCGCGCGGCGTATCGGCAAAATGGGCGACGTAGCCCTGGCCCGCGTTGTTGATCAGCATGTCCGCGCCGCCGAAATGCGTCTTCACCGCTGCGGCAAAGGCCTGAACCTCTTCTTCCTTCATGACGTCACAGCGCCATGAAAATACTTCGCCTGTGGGATATTCGTTTAGCAGTGCCGCATGAGCGCTGGCCAGACGGTCCGGGTTGCGGCCGCAAAAGGCGACTTTCGCCCCTTCGCCCAGCAGCAGACGCAGCGTTTCGAAGCCGATCCCTGACGAACCGCCGGTGACCACCGCGACGCGTCCTTCAATTTGTGCATTCATCGCGCACCTCTTCCCCTATGCGTAAAAGCTGTTGGTTAAAAAACGTTTCGTTATCGAGATAGCTGGCATGCCCGGCCTGCGGGATGGCGGTGTAAGGCATGCGGTAGCGCAGCGCCAGTTCCTGTACCCTATCCGGCGGGGTAATGGCATCCTGTTCGCCGCACCACACGGCAAAGCGACCGTGATAGTCGGCAAGCCAGCGGTGAATATCATCGTGCGCCAGCATCCAGGCGGCCGCGAGATAGCCTTCGCTGCGCAGCCTGCGCATGCCTGCCGCCACCGTCGCCACGTCGGCTTCGCGCGCGCCGGGACGCAGCAGCTTCGCCGCCCGCTCCTGAGCCATCGCTTCACCGCCCTGCGCCATCTGCTGCTGACGTCCCTGCCAGACCTTTTCCCGCTGCGCGGCCTGCGCCTGGCCGTATCCCTGAGCAACGTCGGCGAGCACCAGATAAAGCACCCGCTGCGGGTATTTGGCGGCAAAGGCGGCCGCCACCAGCGCGCCCAGCGAGTGGCCAACCAGTACGGTTTGCCCTACCCCAGCGCGATCCAGCATCAGCGCCAGCGCGTCGGCATAGTCGCCGGCATCCGCCTGCGCCGTCGGGAGCATCGGGCTTTCGCCATAACCGGGCATATCCCAGGCCACAACGCGGTAGCCGGGAAGCGCCATTTGTTTATGCCAGGAGGCCGCCCCGGAGCTGATACCGTGTAGCAACGTCAGGGGTATACCGCTTCCTTGTTCACGAAAACCCGTCATCATCGCTCCTTAGTTACGCTTCACTTTTGACAGAGGATGATCTTCCGGATAGGTCGGAATATTCGGCTTCGGCGTACCGAGCATTACGCACATAAGCGCCTCTTCCTCGCCGTGGTTGAACAACCCGCGGTAGATACCGGCCGGTACGGAAATCAGATCGCGTTCGCGCAGTACGGTCTCGGTATAGTTGTCGCCATCCCGAACCATCAGGGTGATCTGCCCTTTGAGCATGAAGAACACCTCTTCCACATCATCATGCAGATGCAGAGGACCTTCGCATTTGGACGGCAGTACCATGGTAGAGAACGTAAAGTGTTCCGCCTGGACGGTATTGTTGTCGCTGGCGACGCCGGTTGCGCCGGTACCGATATAGCGCATTTGCGCGCGGCGATATTTCGGGTCGAAATCCGCCTGGAACTTCAGCGCATTCCAGTCGTATTTGCGACCTTCAAAGCGCGCGATACGCGACTCGACCCACTCTTCCATGGTCAGATGTTCAGGTTTCAGACTCGTTTTTGCGGTTACGGTTGAATCAGTCATCGTTTTATCCTCAGTAACGTTTTAGCAGCGGCAGTAACAGGAGACAGCCCACAGCTGCCATCACCGCCAGAAAGATCAGCCCGGAATCCATGCTATGGGTGAAGGCGATAAGCGCGCCCATCACCGCCGGCGATAACGCCCCGGCAAAGTTTCCCAGCCCGTTGAAAATGCCACCCGCCGTGGCGCTAACCCGCGGATGAGTTGCCTTGGCCAGCAGCGCGAAGATATTCGGCGCGCCGGTACCCCACATAAAGGTGCTAAAGCTCATCGCCGCGATCACCGTCAGCGGCGTGGTGAAATGCATCACCGCTGCCAGACCAATCCCCGCCCCCGCCAGAGAGATAAAGCAGGCGGCGGCACGCTTATCGACGCGGTCAGAAAGCCAGGCGCCGATGATTTCACCGAGCAGCATGGCGATAAACGGCATCGACGACAGCCAGCCGGCGTGTTCCAGATGGATCCCCTTGCCTTTAATCAGGTAGCCCGGCAGCCAGCCGTTGATTCCCCACAGGTAGGCGAGAAAAGCGATGTTAAAAACGCAAATCATCCAGAAGTGCGGGCTGACGAACAGCTCCCGGCGCGCGCTGCGGCGCGATTCCTTCGACGTTTTATCATCGCTGGCTTTCACCTCCAGCTTCACGCCGCGCAGCCCGATACGGACAAAGATCAGTACCGGCACCGTCAGCATCGCCATCACAAAAAAGGTGCTCTGCCAGCCGAAGTTGTTAAGCAACCAAATTGACAGCGGGAAACCAATCGCCGCGCCAACCGGCGTGCCGAGCAGCCACAGCATGGTGGCCCGCGCCTGCAGATGTTGCGGGAAGGTATGGCGTACAATAGCGAACGCCAGCGGGAACAGCGGTCCTTCAGCGATCCCCAGCAAAATACGCAGCGTCACCATCAGCGTATAGTTGTGGGTAAAGCCCATTACCAGCATTAAAACGCACCACACCACCATCATCCCGGTAAGCAGGCGCAGCGGCGCAATACGATCGCCCAGCCCGCTTAACAGCACCGAGGAGAAGCCGTAGCTAAGCAGAAAAGCGCTCATCAGGATCCCCAGCCGGGTGGTATCAAAGTCCATCCCCATCGCCTGCTGGAAGTGACTATCGGAAAACAGCGCGGCAATGCTGATTTTGTCGAAGAACGCCAGCAGTACGCAGGCCAACAGCGACAGCGGAATGGCCCAGCGAACCGCTTTTTCAGGCGTGTGAACGCCCTCGCCGTTCGCCTCAACGGGCGCGGCGTTAGTCTCTAATGTGGTCATCTCTCCCCCTTAAGGGTTCGCGTGGTTTATCGCAATGACATCAACGAGAAAGTCAGATCGCCGAGCGGGACTTCTGCAAGATCCCTCCCCGCCGCCATCCAGCGTTTTGCCAGCTTGACGGTGCGCGCATCGTTAAACGCCACCAGTTGGCTTAACCTTCCATCCTCCTTAAGGGAGAAATAGAGCGCACCCTTGGGATCGTCGCGGACGATGGTACGGCTGCCCGCCTGCGGAATACCGAGGATCTGAATATTGCGATCGTACTGATCCGACCAAAGCCACGGGGCCTCGTCGTAGCCGTCGGCCTGCGGATTGAGCATCGCTTTCGCCGTCGCCACCGCCTGGTTTTGCGCGAAAGCCCATGACTGAATACACAGTCCGTACTGATGGTGCTGAGCGACATCGCCGGCGGCGTAAATCGCCGGATCGCTGCTGCGTCCCTGGGAATCAACGATAATTCCGCGCTCAATCTCCAGCCCGGCATCGCGCGCCAGTTCGAGATTCAGATCGACGCCGATCCCTACCACCACCGCGTCGAAGGTTTCCCGCTGACCGTCGCAGTGCAGCGTTGGCAGGCCGTTATCGTCTTCCAGTTCCAGCGCGCCGCAGCCGCAGCGAATATCCACGCCCTGCTCGCGGTGCAGCTGCGCCAGCGCCTGCGAAACTTCCGCGCTCACCGAGCGCATACATAAAGCCGGCTGCTGTTCATAAAGAGTCACGGCTACGCCGCTTTTACGCGCCGAGGCGGCAATCTCCAGGCCAATCCAGCCACCGCCGACAATTGCCAGCCGGGTTGCCGACGCCAGCCGCTGTTTCAGGCGCTGCGCATCCTGCCAGTGGCGCAGGGTATATACCTGCGGATGCCGTGCCCAGGCTTCAGAAGGCAGGCGCGCGCGTCCACCGGTGGCGATCAGCAGCTGGTCATAGGCCAGCGTTTCACCGTTGCTCAGAGCCACCGTTTTATTCGCGCGATCGATTGATTCGGCGCGTAGCGGGCGATACCACTTAAGATCCAGCGCCTGCTGCGCTTCTTCGCTGAATAATCGCGGCAGCGCCGGTTCAGCCTCCAGCAATGCCGCTTTCGACAGCGGCGGGCGCTCGTAAAAGTCCCATTGCTCTTCAGCGACCACGCAAATCTCTCCGCTGAATCCTTCGTCGCGCAGCGTTTTCGCCGCCCAGCCGCCCGCCTGGCCGCCGCCGATAATGACTATCCGCGCCGTCATACTGCCTCCGGCTTTTTCTGCTGGCGGCGAGTATCGTGGTCGATACCGCCCTCCACCGCCCATTCGGTAAAGGAAACGAGCGAGTGCTCCAGTTCGCGCGGCTGCCAGTTTTCCGTCAGATAATCATCGTTGGTGTAATACTCGAAGGCGCCGCCGGTCGGGCTGTTGACGTACCAGAAGTAGGCCGAAGAGACCGGATGACGGCCTGGGCCGATAAAGGTGCTCCAGGCATTTTTATTCATCGCGATGCCGCCGCCGATCACCTCGTGAATATCGCGAACGGTAAAAGCAACATGGTTTAATCCGGGCTTGCGGCCAGGTAGCTGCAGCAGAAAGAGATTGTGGTGGCCGCCGTGCACGCCGCAGCGCAAGAATACCGCGCGATTAATGTAGCGGTCTGAAACCTGGAAACCGAGGATCTCACGATAGAAGCTCTCCACGGCCGCCAGCTCTTCGACGAAGAACACCACGTGGCCTACGTTGATCGGCTGCGCGCGATCGTAAACCGGGCTTGGCGTGTCGATGCGGCGAATATCGCCCCACTGGTTGATTGGTTCAACGTTCAGTTCCACCGGCGTCTGCTGGCTTACCTGAACGCGTAGGGTCATGCCGTTGGGATCGCGACACTCCAGCGCGCCGTCGATTTCACGAAAACCGGGTTGACGCTCAAGCTTCGGTCGCAGCGCATCCAGCGCCGCCTGGTCCGCCACGCCCCAGGTCATACGACGCAGCGTATTGCCCGCTTCAAAGGCCGGCGGCAGGTCCGCGGCGTCCGTCGGGTTAAGTTCGACGCGCGCGCCGCTGAGGGTAGTAAACACGCGGCCGCTGGCATCGCCAGTCAGGCCAAAATCCTGCATAAATTTAGCGCAATGCTGAAGGTCGTCTACGCCAAATTCCAGCTTTTCAATTCCGGTAATACTCATTGTGATCGCCTCTTTACCGTTCAGTCGCCCGAATTTGGGCGTAAAACATGCCCGACGCATTCAAGCGCCTGCTGTTAAGTGTTTGATTTAACTAGCCTGCGACAAATATCCCAGGAAACCGGAAATTCTGTCCGCCGCTATGCTGACGTCGTTCTGTAACCGTTCGCGATCGCTTTGCGGGATCTCATCGGATGGCACCAGAATACTTACCACCCCGGCCACCCGGCCGCTGCGGTCATACACCGGATAGACAATCGATGAGATACCGTGGCGGAAGAACGATTCGCCGATTACGTACCCGCGGGCTTTATCCTGCTGCACCATCTGCCACAGCGCTTCGCGATCGTGCAGCTGGCCCGGGGTATTGCCCGGCAGCCGCTCGTCGGGGAACAGCTGTTCGAACTCGCTGCGTGGAACATCGGTCAGCAGCATGCGGCCCAGCGAAGTACAGTGCACCGGCAGCCGCGTGCCGACGCTGACCTGGTTTATCCGCGAACCGGCAGCGCTGACGCGGGCGATATAGATAATGTCCCGGCCGTCGCGGATCGCCAGATGGCTGCTGCACTGGCTGACATCGCGAAGCTGCTCGATAACCGGCTGGCCCACCTGCGCAATATCCAGCGAGGCGATATATTCAAAGCCCAGCCGCAGCACGTTCATCCCCAGCGAAAAGGTGTTGGTACGCGCGTTGCGCTCAAGAAAACCCATATACTCAAGCGTCTGCACCACGCGATAGGCGGTTGCTTTCGGCATATCCACCAGCCGATGCAGCTCGGCGAAGGTCAGTTCGCGATGCTGTTCGCCGAAGGCCAGCAGCAGCTGTAAACCGCGCTCAAGACCGGGCACCAGATACTTCACTTCCTGATCGTTCGCCATACCGCCTCGCTTATTAGTTAAAAACAAAACCGCCGTTGACCGGGATTAGCTGACCGGTGATAAATCGCGACAGATCGCTGAGCAGCCAGACCACGCTACCGGTGACATCCTCAGGCTGCTGCGCGCCGCTGAGCGCACGGCCATTCTCATACAGCTGATGGCGCTCGGCGGGAACGTATTCCGTCGCCTCGACGCGGGTTAGCCCCGGCGCGATGGCATTAATACGGATCCGTTTTTCACCCAGTTCGCGGGCCATTGAACGGGTCATCGCAATCACCGCGCCCTTACTGGCGACATAGGCCATCAGTCGCGGAGCGCCCCACAGCGCGGTATCCGAGGCGACGTTGACGATCCCAGCCCCTTCGCGCAGCAGCGGCACCGCCGCGCGAGTTACCAGCCAGGTGCCTTTGACGTTAACCGTCATCACCCGATCCCAGAGATCCGGATCGTAATCGAGCATATTTTTACCGCCGACGCCGGTGGCCATCGCGGCGTTATTCACTAACCCGTCAATTGGCCCCCGCTCACCGATAGCGTGGAATACCCGGTCGATCGAATCACCGTCAGCAAGATCGATGACGTGGGCTTCGATGCGGTGACCGTTTTCCTGGAGACGATGGGCGCTTTCCGCCAGCTCGCCTTGCAGAATGTCGCACATCACCACCGACGCGCCCTGTTCGGCGCAGGCGGCGGCAAAATGGTAGCCCAGGCCACGCGCCGCACCGGTAACAACAATGCGTTTACCGTTCAGCAGGCCGTTCATCAGGCTGCACCCTTCTGCTCTTCACGGATGGCCAGCTGTTCCTTCGCCGCTTTCTGCATCATGCGGCGCAGACGGGAAAGACCAACGTCGTGCTGATAAAGGTATTCATGATCGCGAGCATTCGGCGCCAGGCTTTCCAGCACCACGCGATCCTGTTCAAGTACTTCCCAGTGCAGTTTTTCCAGACGGTTGCGGTACATGAAACGCCACAGATCGCGCTGCCAACCTTGTACGCCGCGGATACGCCAGAAGAAGACGCGGCAGTTGTCGTTATCTTCCGGAACCACCATACCCACGATCCAGAAGTGGCCGCCTGGTCCAAAGCGTTTCTGATACGGGATAGAGAGACGCATCCAGTAGGTTCCGCTGTGGCCCAGCTCAACCCAGTCGAAGTTGACGCCGACCTGTCCTTTTTTCTCGAAGATAAAGCCGGTTTCCGTCGGCTGCAGGACCATATCGGCTTTGCGATCGCCTTCCGCCATCGAGTGTGATGAGGAGTGCAGATAGGTGCCGTGCATCGGGTCCATGACGTTTTCCAGCGCGTACTGGTAGTTACATTTCCACGCTGCGGTACACAGAAAGTTGCTGTATTTGTCACTATTAGCCAGCTCTTCGGGAAAGCTCAGTTCTTCCGGCTGCTGGTCTTCCGTAACGCCGAACCACAAGAAAATAGCGCCATGAACTTCCTGGACGTTGTAGCTGCGAACGCACTTCTGGCCGACCAGCGGGCAGCGGTCAACCGCCGGAACATCTTTCACTTCACCGTCACCGGCCACTTCCACGCCGTGATACCAGCAGGCGATACGATCGCCCAGGTTCCAGCCCATCGACAGGCGCGCGCCGCGGTGCGGGCAGCGGTCTTCCAGCGCTTGTACCTGACCGTCTTTATTACGCCAGATAACAATCTGCTCGCCGAGACGGGTAATGCCTACCGGCGCTGATTGCACTTCCCAGCTCGCCAGTACCGGATACCACAGACCGCGTAGTCCTTTATCAAGATAGTTTTGTACCGTTGTTGTCATCGCTGTGTCCTCAGTATCCGTTAACCTGCAAAAATGCCTCAAAGCTGCTTTCGTTCCACGGTTCGCCCTGCTGGTCGTACATTCTGATGCCGTTAAGACCATTCACCAGTTCGCTCAGCGTTTCCGCGCCCTGTTCGAAAAGGGTTTCCAGCGTTGCGATAAGCTGAAGCTCCCAGTTTTCCGGCACCCGGCTACGGGTCTGCCAAATCAAATTATGGTAGTCGCCAGGCTGATGGATATTGCCATTACCACCCTCCGCCGGCGGCGTAAACTGACGGTTTTCCGGCAGCGCCGGGTTGAAGTCCAGGGATTCGCTCATGCCACGTTCTCCTCGATAAAAGTAATCTGGATCTGATTGTCGTATACCCGTACCGGGTAACGATTAAGGTTGCGGCCACCGGGGCCATGCAGGCACTGGCCAGTTTTGACGTCGAATACCGCTTCATGCAGCGGGCATTCCACTTTGCCATCTTCAACAAATCCCTGGCTCAATAGCGCATAGGCATGAGGGCAAACGTCTTCCAGCGCGTAATATTCGCCATCAATCAAATAAATACCGATTTCTTTACCGTCGATATTGCCGCTATAAGGAAAATCTTCCTGTACTTGCTCCGCGTCACATACGCCTATCCAGCTCATCGCAATCCTCCAGGCTTTGTTTCATATATGAAACTTTGTTTCTTATGTAATACGGTCAATATAAAAGCGACTAATATTTCGTCAAGCGTTAATGTGATTGAATTGTTAACAAAAGGCTTTTTAATTAGCTAAGTGTGGAATTGATCACGAAAAATTGCAGCCAGATGAAATGATGATATTTAAAGCGTGGTTTCATTATAAATATTACTACCTCTTCAAATTTGAAACCTGGCTATTGACTTCTTTTCATGGTGATCATTAAAAATGAACTCCACGGCAAATAGTCGGGTTTCACAGATGAAACAAACAATAATTTTTACCTTTAAAAACATCAAGTTTCATAGATGAACCATTTTCATTAAGTGACTATTTCGCACGTTTAAAAAATAACAATCAGCATTGATGAAATTAGGCAAAGAGGCAAATGATGACGGCAAGATGGCAAGGAACTCTGGCATTACTTTTGTTAATAATTATTTCTTATGTCGATCGGGTAAATATCTCAGTAATGATAATCAACCCCGATTTCGCCGCTCACTTTCATTTAAATGAAAACAGAATGTTACAAGGCATGCTGATGACATGCTTTCTTCTGGGTTATGGATTCTCGGCTTTGTTATTAACTCCGCTTATAGAAAGTAAGCTAAATTACCGTCAGGGACTGTTAGGCAGCGTTACCATATGGGCATTAGTGTGCGCAATCTCACCGCTTTTGGGTTCGCTGCTGGGAATGTTAATCGCGCGCATTGTGCTCGGCGTCGCCGAGGGGCCGCTCTTTTCGCTAAAAACCCGCTTTATCAACGATAATTTCGCCGCCGATGAGGTTGGCAAACCCAACGCCGTGACCGCTCTTGGCGTCTCGCTTGGCCTGGCCGTAGGCTTCCCGCTGGTCACCTGGTTGATGGCCCACGTCGGCTGGATGGGGTCGTTTTACGCCCTGGCGGTGCTGAACCTGGCGCTTGGAGGTGGAGTGATCTTGCGCTTTTTGCCCGCCCCCGCCGCTAATGAACGCCGCGCGAAACCAGGCATCATCAAAACCTTTACTCTCGCGTGGCGCACGCCTCTGCTCGGCTGGATCCTGCTGGTGGAGATAGCCACCCTCAGCTATCTGTGGGGCAGCAGCGCCTGGCTGCCTGCCTGGCTGCGCGACGAACATCACTTTTCGCTCCAGGCTACCGGCATGCTGGCAGCGCTCCCCTTCCTGCTGAGCCTGGGATCAAAATTTCTCGGCGGGGTGCTCCTCGATAAGATGCGACCGGAGCAAGCGCCAGTGCTGTTTATTTTCGGCGGCCTGCTGACTGCCCTTTCGGTACTGGCGCTCATGCTCAGTCAGCAAACGGCGATGCTGGCGCTTTTTATGCTGGCGGCGAACGTTTTCTGGGGATTGCAGGGCGCAGCAATTCCCGCGGTCATACAGCACCATGCGCCGCGTGAAGCGGTGGGCAGCGCCTATGGGATCATTAACGGTATCGGCAATATCTGCGCGGCGTTTATTCCACTGCTGATGGGAATGGTGATGAAATCGGTGGGCTCGGTGAGTTCGGGTTTTTCGGTGCTGGTGGTATCACAGCTGGTTACGCTCTGTGCCGGAGGCGTACTGCTGCTGCGCATGCGTCGCGCAGCAGCAGTAAACACCTCTATCCCCTAAATAATTCGAGTTGCAGGACAAAACGGCTAGCCGTTTTGAACAGCGCTTGCGCTGGCCCCGTAGGGGCGAGGCCGAAGGCCCGAGTCACGCGGCGACGCAGAGAATCCCCAGGAGCTTACCCAAGTAAGTGACTGGGGTGAGCGAGGAAAATGCAACCTGAAGTATGACGGGGATAGGCTTATTCGCCTTTTTTCGCCGCCTGAATGTAGAGCATTTCCAGCGCCAGCGTCGCCGCCGCCAGGGCGGTGATTTCGGACTGGTCATAGGCCGGCGCGACTTCCACCACGTCCATGCCGACGATGTTCAGATCCTTCAGGCCACGCACCAGCTTAATAGCGCGATCCGAAGTCAGGCCGCCGATCACCGGCGTACCGGTGCCCGGAGCAAACGCCGGATCGAGACAGTCGATATCAAAGGTCAGATACACCGGCATATCGCCGACGATCTGCTTCACCTGAGCGATCACGTCATCGACACTGCGATCGTTGACCTGGCCCGCATCAAGCACCGTAAAACCGTTGTCTTTATCAAACTCGGTACGGATACCGATCTGCACCGAATGATTCGGATCGATCAGGCCCTCGTTCGGCGCAGTGTAGAACATGGTGCCATGGTCAAATTCGCAGCCGTTGGCGTAGGTGTCGGTATGCGCATCAAAATGCACCAGCGCCATTTTGCCGAAATGCTTAGCATGCGCGCGCAGCAGCGGCAGAGTCACAAAGTGATCGCCGCCGAAGGAGAGCATGCGTTTCCCTGCGGCCAGCAGTTTTTCCGCGTGGGCCTGCAGCTTTTCACTCATTTCACGCGCGTCGCCGAAGGCATAAACCAGATCGCCGCAGTCCACCACGTTCAGGCGTTCACGCATGTCAAAGTTCCACGGGAAACGGTTGTGTTCCCACGCAAGATTAGTAGAGACCTGACGGATCGCCGCCGGACCATGACGGCCGCCCGCGCGTCCGGAGGTCGCCATATCAAACGGTACGCCGGTGATGACCCAGTCCGCATCGCTGTCATACGGCATGAAATTCATCGGTAGACGCAGAAAACCAAATGCGTTGGATACCAGGGAGTTATCGTATTGATGACCTAAGGTACTCATGGGTATGACCTCTTTTACCGTCGTTGTATTTGAAAAAAGATATAAAAAAACCCTTTCGCGTCGTTAGGCCCGACGAGAAAGGGTTTGATTTATACCCGTCATACTTCAAGCTGCTTGCGCGTTGGCTACGGGCTACTCGGCCCATCCATGAGCCTCACCCTAACGGGCCGCCGTTACACGGCGTTCAAATCAGCTCCCGGGGACTCACTTCCTTGCCGGCTTCCAACAACTCGAATTACTTTGGGTATACATATAACGTATTGAGCGTAATTATCGCCCTAAAACTACCCGGCTTCAAGCGAAGCGTTTATTTGCGGCAGGGCGGCGGCGCGAAGCCGTTGCTGTCTGCCGGGAAGGCCTGAGCGGAGCACGGCGGCAACGTTTTTGCGGCCGGCCCCTGTAATGCAAATGCCGCAAAACCAATGACGCCGGTATTGCGTACGTCTCCGTGTGCAGAGTTAGCCGCATAGGAATCAGCAACATCAGAGAACTGAAATGCCGCTTCCGTATGCTTATCTTTTCTGAAGCCTTTGATCGTCAGCGACTCGCCCGCGTTAACAATGTAACCGTTGTTGTTTAGAGTGCCCGGTTTGCCGTTCAGCACGTCGAGCCCATCGACGGTTGTAACAATTTCATAATTCGTATCACGACTATAGTTACGCACATACAATTGATAATTAGCGCCAACCTTCGCTGGAATAAAATATTGCCATTGTTGCGTCTGGCGGCTATAACGACGAGTAATCGGAAGAGAGTTAAAATTAGCGTCACGAACCGCATATTCCAGTTCGTTAATACGAACACTGTATACCTTGTCATATCCCGACTGATAACGAGCTGAATAGTTTATCACTACTATTTCGGAGGGATCGCGCCCGGCACGCTCAGCCGAAACGCCTTGCACCGTTGAGTGTACATCGCCGCCCCAGGCGGTCCCTACTTCTGAAGCTGTTACATTACTGTTGTGCATTGAGCTTGAACAACCGCCCAGTAATAACAGTACTCCGGCAATTACGCTGTTAATCTTAAATCCTTTCATCTTTGCTCCTTCTCTGCTGCGGGATAAGCTGTCAGAGATAGTAAAGGTATATTTAAAATTAAGAAGCGTGATTTATCATATTTCAGATTCAGGTAATAAAAAAAGAGCCGACTTATATCAATAAATCGGCTCTCAAGCAGAATACTCTTAATTACTCATCTTCGAGATAAGTATATCCGTATAAACCCGCTTCGAACTCTTCAAGGAACTGCTGCTGCAGGGCTGCATCCAGATCCGTCTTTTTCACCTGATCGCGGAACTGGGTCAGCAGCGTGTTCGGATCCAGCTGTACATACTGCAGCATATCCGCAACGGTGTCCCCTTCATCCGACAGCTCAACTTCGACGCTGCCGTCAGGGAACACAAACACATCCACAGCTTCCGTATCGCCGAACAGATTATGCATGTTGCCGAGGATCTCCTGGTAGGCACCCACCATAAAGAAGCCCAGCATCGGCGGATTTTCGGGATCGTATTCCGGCATCGGCATGGTGGTGGCAATACCATCGCCGTCTACATAGTGATCAATCGCGCCATCGGAGTCGCAGGTGATATCCAGCAGCACCGCGCGGCGTTCCGGCACCATATTCAGCCCTTCCAGCGGCATCACCGGGAATAGCTGATCGATACCCCATGCATCCGGCATCGACTGGAACAGCGAGAAGTTGACATAAATCTTGTCCGCCATGCGCTCCTGCAGTTCATCGATAATCGGACGATGCGCGCGGTTGCTCGGATCGAGCTGTTTCTGCACTTCATGACACATATTCAGGTACAGCTGCTCGGCCCAGGCCCGCTCCTGAAGATTAAAGATGCCGGAAGAGTAGCCAATGTGAATATCGTGAAGATCCATCTGGCTGTCGTGCAGCCATTCGCGCAGCGAACGGCGGTTGCCGGTTTCCTGCATCTCCAGCCAGGTTTCCCACATGCTTTGCAGCGGACGCGCGGCGTCCTCCGCTGGCGGCGTCGCTTCGGTATATTCGTTACGCTCAACGCCGATAATATTCGATACCAGTACGGTGTGGTGCGCAGTAACCGCGCGTCCGGACTCGGTAATCACCGTTGGATGCGGTAGGCCGTTCTCTTCGCAGGCATCGCCAATCGCCCAGATAATGTTGTTGGCGTATTCATTCAGGCCGTAGTTCACCGAACAATCTGACTGCGAACGCGTGCCTTCGTAGTCAACGCCAAGACCACCGCCAACGTCGAAGCACTGAATGTTCACGCCCAGCTTATGCAGTTCAACGTAGAAACGCGCGGATTCACGTACGCCGGTGGCGATATCGCGAATATTGGCCATCTGTGAGCCAAGGTGGAAGTGCAACAGCTGCAGGCTATCCAGATGCCCGGCGGAGCGAAGAATTTCAACCAGTTGTAAAACCTGCGTTGCCGCGAGGCCAAATTTTGATTTCTCGCCGCCGGAGGACTGCCACTTACCGGAGCCCTGCGAAGCCAGACGCGCGCGCACGCCAAGACGCGGCACCACGTTCAGCCGCTCGGCTTCTTCCAGTACGATGGCGATTTCCGACATTTTCTCGATGACCAGATAGACCTTATGGCCCATCTTTTCACCCACCAGCGCCAGGCGGATATATTCACGGTCTTTATAGCCGTTACACACAATCACGCTGCGGGTCATACCGGCGTGCGCCAGTACCGCCATCAGCTCCGCCTTAGAACCAGCCTCCAGACCCAGCGGCTCGCCGGAATGGATAAGAGACTCAATCACCCGGCGATGCTGGTTAACCTTAATTGGATACACCAGGAAGTAGTCGCCGTTATAACCATAAGACTCACGCGCGCGTTTAAAGGCGGCGTTAATTGAACGCAGGCGGTGCTGCAAAATCTGCGGGAAGCAGAACAGTGCGGGCAGACGCTGCCCCTGAGCTTCACGCGCTTTCACCAGCTCGGCAAGGTCAACGCGCGCTTCCGGAACGTCAGGATCCGGGCAGACGCTGATATGGCCCAGTTCGTTAACGTCGTAGTAGTTATTACCCCACCAGGCAATATTGTAAGTACGTAGCATCTTGCTGGCTTCCTGGGAGCTCATCGCAACCTCCTGCATGGAACGTAGTACACCGTGATCGCCTGCTGACGAAGGCGAAGACAAAGACATGTCGTCAGACATAGCGAACCTCAAATTTTAGTAACAAGTGTAAAACAGTTGACTACTATCGCAATCCGAAGAAGCGATAACAACCCATAAACAGTCCGAAATCCCAGCAGATAGTGCTGATCTTGCGGCTGCGCGACCGGTTTCTTATTCATATCATCGTAAAACACGTACCCGAGCGGAGTATGACAGCCCGGAGAAACCACGAGAAAACCCTTGCGATGGCAAGAGCGCCCTTGTTCAGTTTTCCAGTCGCCTGCCGGCCCGGGAATCCTGAGAAGCGCCGAGATGGGTAGAACATCGGCTGGCGTGCATGAGAGAGATGCAGGTTGTGGGATAGTGACGCGCGACGGAACGACGCGACGAATCAGGCGAAAAACGTGGGTTCATTATCTGGTATCACCTCCACACTGCCCCGGTACGGGCCAGCGACAAGCCAAAGCTATACATTCCGAACAGCCAGCAAAAATGCCGCCGCGGGATTCTGTAAATACAGACTGCTTAACCCGGCTGGAAGTGGCGTCACGAGGTGCAAGCCCGTGCGCTTTTTTAATGAGCCGCGCGCGGCGTTTTATACCGATAAGCAGGTTAAAAAGCAAAATAAAAATATGCGTGTTGCCGCACGTTGTCAGGAAAAATTGCCACCACCTCTTTTCCATAAATGCGACGAATATCAAAAAAGGCTGGAAATGGTATCAAGAACTGCCATAAAATAGCCGTCCAGAAGTTAATCCATCTATACTGATTAACACTCAGACTGCTCGTGTCACTACCTGCAAGCTTTGGTAGAGTCATCCGTCAAAGCCATTCTACACAACAGTATGAGCTACCCGAATCGTCCACAGGTGAAATAAAACATGGCAAAACACCTCTTTACGTCAGAGTCCGTATCAGAAGGGCATCCCGACAAAATTGCTGACCAAATCTCCGACGCCGTGCTGGATGCAATCCTCGAACAGGATCCGAAAGCGCGCGTAGCATGTGAAACCTATGTCAAAACCGGCATGGTTCTTGTTGGCGGTGAGATCACCACCAGCGCATGGGTTGATATCGAAGAGATCACCCGTAATACGGTCCGTGAAATTGGCTACGTGCATTCCGATATGGGCTTTGATGCCAACTCCTGCGCGGTGCTGAGCGCCATCGGTAAACAGTCTCCGGACATCAACCAGGGCGTTGACCGTGCCGACCCGTTGGAACAGGGCGCGGGCGACCAGGGCCTGATGTTTGGCTATGCCACCAATGAAACCGACGTGCTGATGCCTGCACCTATCACCTATGCTCACCGCCTGGTGCAGCGTCAGGCTGAAGTGCGTAAAAACGGCACCCTGCCGTGGCTGCGTCCGGATGCGAAAAGCCAGGTTACTTTCCAGTATGATGACGGCAAAATCGTGGGTATTGACGCGGTAGTCCTGTCGACCCAGCACGCTGAGAATATTGACCAGAAATCACTGCAGGAAGCGGTGATGGAAGAGATCATCAAGCCGGTTCTGCCGACCGAGTGGCTGAACAGCGCAACAAAATTCTTTATCAACCCGACCGGCCGTTTTGTTATCGGCGGGCCAATGGGCGACTGCGGCCTGACCGGACGTAAAATCATCGTTGATACCTACGGCGGCATGGCTCGTCACGGCGGCGGCGCGTTCTCTGGTAAAGATCCGTCTAAAGTGGACCGTTCAGCGGCCTACGCGGCGCGCTATGTAGCGAAAAACATCGTAGCTGCTGGCCTGGCTGACCGTTGTGAAATTCAGGTTTCCTACGCCATCGGCGTCGCGGAGCCAACGTCAATCATGGTTGAAACCTTCGGCACCGAAAAAGTCCCTTCCGAACAGCTAACCCTGCTGGTGCGTGAGTTCTTTGACCTGCGTCCGTATGGCCTGATTCAGATGCTGGATCTGCTGCACCCGATCTACAAAGAGACGGCGGCTTACGGTCACTTTGGTCGCGAACATTTCCCATGGGAAAAAACCGACAAAGCAGCCCAGCTGCGCGAAGCGGCCGGCCTGAAGTAAACTCCCTCTCCCCGCTTTCAAGGCCAGCTTAATGCTGGCCTTTTGCTTTTCATGTCCGTCAGTTTCTCCCGTCTCTTTCACCAAAAACGCTTAATGGAAGCGATTACATAGCATGCAGAGCAAACATGCCCTTCTTATACGCACAAAATGTAATAACCCCTCACTTTGTTACACAACATTTCAGTAAAGTCTGATTAGCGCTTTTCATTTACTCAACTAAAATCAATTAATAGCCTGATTTAAATAGGATTATAGCAATTACGTTTCTTTACTCTAGTGTAACCGATTACACAGTCGTGATTGTTATCACATTTTTTTATTACGTATTTACCTACCCTAAGCATCGACAAAATCAATAATTCAACCGGAGGCGTTATGCCTGACAACAAAAAACAAGGGTGTTCTAACAAGACAATGACGTTTTTTGTCTGCTTCCTCGCCGCACTGGCTGGCCTGCTTTTCGGCCTGGATATCGGTGTTATTGCGGGTGCCTTACCCTTTATTGCTGACGAATTTCAAATTAGTGCCCACACCCAGGAATGGGTCGTCAGCTCCATGATGTTCGGCGCCGCCGTCGGCGCGGTCGGCAGCGGCTGGCTCTCCTTCAAACTCGGGCGTAAAAAAAGCCTGATGATTGGCGCCATCCTGTTCGTTGCCGGTTCGCTGTTTTCCGCGGCCGCACCGAACGTTGAGGTCCTGCTGATTTCGCGCGTGCTGCTTGGCCTGGCCGTTGGTGTCGCTTCCTACACCGCCCCGCTATATCTGTCTGAAATTGCGCCAGAAAAAATTCGCGGCAGCATGATTTCGATGTATCAGCTGATGATCACCATTGGGATTCTCGGCGCCTATCTTTCCGATACGGCTTTCAGCTACAGCGGCGCATGGCGCTGGATGCTGGGAGTGATTATTATCCCGGCGGTCCTGCTGCTGATTGGCGTTGTCTTCCTCCCGGACAGCCCGCGCTGGTTTGCCGCTAAGCGTCGCTTTGTCGATGCTGAACGCGTCCTGCTGCGTCTGCGTGACACCAGCGCCGAAGCGAAACGCGAGCTGGATGAGATTCGCGAAAGCCTGAAAGTTAAGCAGTCCGGCTGGTCGCTATTTAAAGAAAATAGCAACTTCCGCCGCGCGGTATTCCTCGGCATCCTGCTGCAGGTGATGCAACAGTTCACCGGTATGAACGTCATCATGTACTACGCGCCGAAGATTTTTGAACTGGCGGGCTATGCCAACACCACCGAACAGATGTGGGGTACCGTTATCGTTGGTTTGACCAACGTTCTGGCGACCTTTATCGCCATCGGGCTGGTCGACCGCTGGGGTCGTAAGCCGACGCTGATCCTTGGCTTTATCGTCATGGCGCTCGGCATGGGCGTTCTGGGCAGCATGATGCATATCGGCATTCACTCCGCGGCGGCGCAGTACTTTGCCGTGCTGATGCTGCTGATGTTTATCGTCGGCTTTGCGATGAGCGCCGGTCCGCTGATTTGGGTGCTGTGCTCGGAAATCCAGCCGCTGAAAGGACGTGATTTTGGTATCACCTGCTCGACGGCCACCAACTGGATTGCCAATATGATCGTCGGCGCAACGTTCCTTACGATGCTGAACTCGCTGGGCAGCGCCAACACCTTCTGGGTCTATGGCGGCCTGAACGTCCTGTTCATCTTCCTGACCCTGTGGCTGATTCCGGAAACCAAAAACGTTTCGCTGGAGCATATCGAACGTAATCTGATGAAAGGCCGCAAGCTGCGCGAAATCGGCGCGCGCGACTAGACTGACGCGCTTCCTCCCTCCCGGGAGGAAGCTTCTTCTTGCTCTCCTCATCCTGGCGCACTATTCTCTGGCGCTATGAAAACACCCCGAATTCCTATTGCCCTTCAACAGGCCGTTATGCGCAGCCTGCGCGAGAATCTGGCCAAAGCGAACCTCAAGCTGGGACGAAATTACCCGGAACCGGCGCTGGTTTATCAGCAGCGGGGAACCTCCGCCGGTACCGCCTGGCTGGAAAAAAATGAGATCCGCCTTAATCCGGTACTGCTGCAGGAAAACCAGCAGGCTTTTATCGATGAGGTCGTGCCGCATGAGCTTGCCCATCTGCTGGTATGGAAACACTTTGGCCGCGTCCCACCCCACGGTAAAGAGTGGAAATGGATGATGGAAAGCGTGCTGGGCGTTCCGGCGCTGCGTACCCATCGCTTCGAACTCGATTCAGTACGTAAAAATACCTTCCCTTACCGCTGCCAGTGTCAGCAGCACCAGCTTACCGTCCGCCGTCACAATCGCGTAGTGCGCGGTGAGGCCACCTATCGCTGCGTGCGCTGCGGCGATGTTCTGGTGGCAGAAAAGTAATCTGCGGAAATAATTGGAAATTTTCTGATCTGACTGATTGCGTCGGACAACCACATTCGTTACGTTGCGGGCTCGTTTTGACACGGAGTTAACGATGTCCCGAATTTATATTTTTGCTGCCGCGTTTCTCAGCATGACGGCGTGCGCCCCGCTTGCAGCGGAAGGAATCAACAGTTTTTCCCAGGCCAAGACCGCTGGCGTCAAGGTCAATGCCGACGCCCCCGGCGATTTTTACTGCGGCTGTAAAATCAACTGGCAGGGAAAAAAGGGGGTTATCGACCTGGAATCTTGTGGCTATAAAGTGCGTAAAAATGAAAACCGCGCCAGCCGGGTTGAGTGGGAACACGTGGTTCCGGCATGGCAGTTTGGCCATCAGCGCCAGTGCTGGCAGGATGGCGGGCGGAAAAACTGCGCCAAGGATCCGGAGTACCGCAAAATGGAAAGCGATATGCATAACCTGCAGCCGGCGGTCGGCGAGGTTAACGGCGATCGCGCTAACTTTATGTACAGCCAGTGGAACGGCGGTGAAGGTCAGTACGGCCAGTGCGCGATGAAAGTCGATTTCAAAGAAAAGGTCGCTGAGCCGCCAATTCGCGCCCGGGGTTCTATCGCCCGCACCTACTTCTATATGCGCGACCGCTACCAGCTCAATCTTTCCCGCCAGCAAACCCAGCTGTTTAACGCCTGGGATAAACTTTACCCGGTAACGACCTGGGAGTGCGAACGCGACGCGCGTATCGCCAAAATCCAGGGCAACCATAATCCTTACGTCCTCCAGGCTTGCCAGGCGCAAAAGAGCTAACCTACACTAGCGGCAATTGTTAATTTGCAGTTTCGTTCTTCCCCCAACGATGGGGGAAGACAGTATCTGCGCGAAGAACGGAATATCAAGTATGCGCATTCCTCGTATCCATCACCCGGAGCCTATTACAACGGGTAGCCAGATAGCTCTCTCTGACGACGCGGCCAATCATGTCGGTCGCGTTTTACGTATGGGGAAAGGCCAGGCAATTGAGCTTTTTGACGGCAGCAATCAGGTCTTTGAGGCGGTCATTGTCGAAGCAGGTAAGAAAAATGTTCTGGTTGAAGTACAGAGCAGCAAAATTGATAACCGTGAGTCCCCCCTGCATATCCATTTAGGCCAGGTGATGTCCCGTGGCGAAAAAATGGAATTCACCATCCAGAAATCGATCGAACTTGGTGTAAGCCTCATAACGCCACTGTTTTCCGAGCGCTGTGGCGTTAAACTGGATGCTGAGCGTTTGCAGAAGAAGATCCAGCAGTGGCAAAAAATCGCTATTGCCGCCTGCGAGCAAAGCGGCCGCAACGTGGTGCCAGAAATTCGTCCGGCAATGCAGCTCGAAGCCTGGTGCGCGGAACAAGACGAGGGGCTGAAGCTCAATTTACACCCACGCGCCAGCGCCAGCATCAACACGCTGCCGCTGCCGGTCGAACGTATCCGGCTGCTGATTGGCCCGGAAGGCGGTCTGTCTGCGGAAGAGATTGCAATGACCGCTCGCTACCAGTTTACTGATATTCTGTTGGGCCCGCGCGTTCTGCGTACAGAAACAACTGCGCTCACTGCCATTACCGCCCTGCAGGTGCGTTTTGGCGACTTAGGTTGAAGCGTTAACGGAGAAGAACAATGATTAAGCTCGGCATCGTGATGGACCCCATCGCAACCATCAACATCAAGAAAGACACCAGCTTCGCCATGTTGCTGGAAGCGCAGCGTCGCGGCTATGAACTCCATTACATGGAGATGAACGATCTGTACTTAATCAACGGTGAAGCCCGCGCCCATACGCGTAAGCTGAGCGTCGAGCAGAACTACGACAAATGGTACGAATTCACCGGCGAGCAGGATCTGCCGCTGGCGGACCTCGACGTTATTTTGATGCGCAAGGATCCGCCATTCGATACCGAGTTTATCTACGCGACCTACATCCTTGAGCGCGCCGAAGAGAAAGGCACGCTTATCGTCAACAAACCGCAGAGCCTGCGCGATTGTAACGAAAAGCTGTTTACCGCCTGGTTCTCCGATCTGACTCCGGAGACGCTGGTTACCCGCAACAAAGCCCAGCTGAAAACCTTCTGGGAAAAACATGGCGATATCATCCTCAAGCCGCTGGACGGTATGGGTGGCGCGTCAATTTTCCGCGTTAAGGAAGGTGACCCGAACCTCGGCGTGATTACCGAGACCCTGACCGAGCTGGGTAGCCGCTACTGTATGGCGCAGAACTATCTGCCCGCCATTAAAGACGGTGATAAGCGCGTGCTGGTGGTGGACGGCGAGCCGGTTCCTTACTGCCTGGCCCGTATCCCGCAGGGCGGTGAAACCCGCGGTAACCTTGCGGCCGGCGGTCGCGGCGAAGCGCGTCCGCTGACCGAAAGCGACTGGGCCATCGCTCGCCGGGTTGGCCCGACCCTGAAGGCCAAAGGCTTAATCTTCGTCGGGCTGGATATCATCGGCGATCGCCTGACGGAAATTAACGTCACCAGCCCAACCTGCGTTCGTGAAATCGAAGCCGCCTTCCCGATTTCCATCACCGGGATGCTGATGGACGCCATCGAGAAGCGCCTCAATAAATAAAGCGCTCATCAGGCTACGGGTTAAGCACCTGTAGCCTGCAGCGAGCTCAGAAAATTCACTTTCGGATTCAGACAGGCTGCGCCCATGCTGCCTGCAAGATAAAGTGAATCGACACTCTCTTGCTTTACCCGCATACTGGGTGCTGCTTTTTTGAACCAGGAACAGAACCTCTGACAATGAATTTACAGCATCACTTTCTAATTGCCATGCCTGCTCTCCAGGATCCGATGTTCCGCCGCTCGGTCGTCTATATCTGCGAGTATAATGACGACGGCGCCATGGGCATCATTATCAATAAGCCGATGGAAAATCTGCAGGTTGAAGGGATTCTGGAGAAGTTAAAAATCACGCCTGAGCCGCGCAATCCCGAGATCCGCCTGGATAAACCGGTGATGGTTGGCGGCCCGCTGGCCGAGGACCGGGGTTTTATACTGCATTCGCCGCCGTCTGACTTTTCTTCCAGTATTCGTATTTCCGACAATACGGTGATTACAACCTCCCGTGACGTTCTGGAAACGCTGGGTACGGATAAGCAGCCGGCCAACGTACTGGTTGCCCTGGGCTACGCCTCATGGGAAAAAGGCCAGCTGGAGCAAGAAATACTGGATAACGCCTGGCTCACCGCGCCTGCCGACCAGAATATCTTGTTCAGCACGCCGATAGCCGACCGCTGGCGCGATGCCGCGAAGCTCATTGGTATCGATATTGTGACCATGCCGGCCGAAGCGGGGCATGCATAATGAGCGGCACTTTTTTAGGCTTTGATTTCGGAACCAAAAGTATTGGCGTCGCCGTTGGGCAGCGCATCACCGGTACCGCCCGTCCTCTCACCGCGCTTAAAGCCCAGGACGGTAAGCCCGACTGGAACGTTATCGAGAAACTACTCAAAGAGTGGCAGCCTGAAGCGGTAATTGTCGGCCTGCCGCTTAATATGGACGGTACGGAACAACCGCTAACCGCGCGGGCGCGTAATTTCGCGAATAAAATCCATGGCCGTTTTGGCGTGCAGATCGTTCTGCACGATGAACGCCTGAGCACGGTTGAAGCCAGGGCCGGGTTATTCGAACACGGCGGATTCCGCGCGCTGAATAAAGGCAGCGTTGATTCAGCTTCAGCTGTCATTATTCTGGAAAGCTATTTCGAGCAGGGTTACTGAACCTCAATGATGGCGCCATACAAACGACGGCAGGCGCCATCATTATGTTTTACTCTTTAGTGGCGCAGATGCTCATTCGCCCAGCTGACCGCCTGAGTACGATTCTTAACGCTCAGCTTGCGGAACACGTTATACAGATGGGTACGCACCGTGTTCTCACTGATAAACAGCGCGCGAGCGATATCCATATTGGTCGCGCCACAGCGAAGTTCATTAAGAATTTCACATTCGCGCTCGGTCAGCGGCGAGTTTTCCGCGGGTGATGATACCTGACTGGCCGAATACATAGCCGGGTGCATCACGCTCAATTCAGCCGTCTGCTCGCCGTTCAGCACAGCTTTAACGCCCTCAATTAAGCGCGATTCATCATCGTCGTGACGGAAAACGCCATAAAGCGCCGGCCACTGAGCCATTTCGTAGAGTTCATACTTTTGCGCGCTATTTATAATCAGCAAACGCGGATTATCTACCTGCAGGCGAATAATATCACGCCACACGCTATTCAACTTTTTATTTGAAACTGCAATATCAAATAATATTACAGAATCTTTCACAAGACGTTGCGCGAGAGGTTTGTTAATATTTTGCAGGACCACCGACACGGATAACCTGTCAGCCAGCCACGTGGCAAATGCTTTGCTTTGAATAGAGGGGTGAGTAATAAAAGTAACCTGATGAGAAAGAACTGAATCCTCAGATAAATTAATCACTTAAAACTCTCCTTAGTTGACTCCCGCCTTCATAGCGGTTAAATGAATTAACAAGAATACGATCGCGTGCATATTTATATATATACAAACTAAATTTACACTTTGATACAATATTCATTGGGAATTTTCCTATCCCTGTAAACAGCATAAATCGAATGCCTTAAGAGAGTCAAAAGATTATCAAACTTTTTTCCTGGATATGGGAGGTTTATGTCAATTCGTTTTTCATAGAATACATTGCTCGGTTTAATTTCATGTGCTTATTTGTAATATTAAATAATGATACCAAACATTAATAAAACATTATTATAACAAGCCATTGGTAAGACGTCTGAATATAAAAAATACAGCTATAAAAGACCCGCAGCCGTACGTTGCTGAAAGCTTTGCGTAAATGTTTGCATACCAGATAGCTGCCCGGTTTGTATTACGCCTGGCAACTGATGAGTTTTTCCTTCCCGGATCAAATTCGCCACTGCCGGGGTATTAACTAAAAGCTCGTATAGCGCAACTCTTCCGCCCGTTGCATCTGGATACAGTTTTTGTGCCAGTACCGCGCATAAGCTTCCCGCCAGCTGGCTGCGAACCTGCTCTTTTTCCTGTGCCGGAAAGACATCCACCAGCCTTTCCACCGCCTGCGCCGCGCCGCGCGTGTGTAATGTCGCCATTACCAGATGTCCGGTTTCCGCAGCCGTTAATGCCAGACGGATCGTTTCGCTATCCCGTAGCTCTCCTAACAGGATGACATCCGGATCCTGACGCAGCGCAGCGCGTAAAGCAGCGGCATAAGAGGGGCAGTGGCGACCGATTTCCCGCTGCTGAATCAGGCAACGCTCGCTATGGTGAATAAACTCAACCGGATCTTCCAGCGTCAGGATATGACCATTAAGACGCTGATTCAGATAGCCCACCATCGCCGCCAGGGTAGTTGATTTACCGCTACCGGTTGCACCCGTGACGAGAATAAGCCCGTTCTCCTCATTGAGCAGTTCGCTTAAGGCGGTTGGTACACCGAGCGCCTCCAGCTGCGGGCAGGTTTCCGCCAGCAGACGCAGCGCCAGCGACAGGCCGCGGCTGTGGGCAAATGCGCTGGCGCGAAGGCGCGGCCCACCAACCGGCGCTAAAGCGAAATCGACCTGCCCGCTGGCCTGCCACTGCGCGAGCTGCTCGGCGTTGAGCCAGTCATGGAGTATTTTGCTGATATCAGGGGAGGTAAAAGGCGCAGGCTCCAGCTTGCCCTGGCGACGCCAGCGCGGCGCTGAAGCATTGCACAGGTGTAGATCGGAGACGTTATGCTTTACACTAAGGGCCACTATTTCTTCCAGTTCCATAACTCATCCTCGGTATATGAACGATATTGCGCATAACCTGGCACAGGTCCGGGACAAAATCTCAGCCGCAGCCGTACGCTGCGGCCGTGCTCCAGAAGAAGTTACGTTGCTTGCAGTCAGTAAAACGAAACCTGCGAGCGCTATCGAAGAAGCGATGGCCGCAGGTCAGGTCGCGTTTGGCGAAAACTATGTTCAGGAAGGGGTGGAGAAAATCCGCTACTTTCAGGAAAAAGGCGCAACCGGGCTACAATGGCACTTTATTGGCCCGCTACAGTCCAACAAAAGCCGTCTGGTGGCCGAGCATTTTGACTGGTGCCATACCGTCGATCGTCTGAAAATCGCCTTGCGCCTTAGCGAACAGCGGCCAGCGCAAATGCCGCCGCTCAACGTGCTGATCCAAATCAACATTAGCGATGAGCAAAGTAAGTCGGGCATTCAGGTTGATGAACTGGACGCGCTGGCGGCGGAAATCGCTGAGCTGCCGGGCCTGCAGCTACGTGGATTGATGGCTATCCCGGCTCCAGAGTCAGAATATGTAAGGCAGTTTGCCGTCGCCCAACAAATGGCGGTAGCATTTGCGCGACTAAAAACGCACTACCCTTCGGTCGATACGTTGTCGCTGGGAATGTCGGATGATATGGAAGCCGCCATCGCGGCGGGAAGCACTATGGTGCGCATCGGAACCGCAATTTTCGGCGCGCGCGACTACAGCAAAAAATAAGGAATCTGAGGAACGCCATGAAGACGTTGACTTTCCTGCTCTCAACGGTCATTGAGCTTTACACAATGGTCGTGTTGTTACGCGTCTGGATGCAGTGGGCGCGCTGCGACTTTTATAACCCATTTTCGCAGTTCGTGGTCAAGGCTACGCAGCCTGTTGTCGGGCCGCTGCGCCGTATTATCCCGGCGATGGGGCCGCTCGACAGCGCTTCCCTGCTGGTGGCATTTATTCTTTGCGTCGTGAAAGCTATCGTGCTGTTCATGGTGGTGACTTTCCAGCCGATTATCTGGATCTCCGCGCTGCTGATCCTCATTAAAACCGTCGGTTCGCTGATCTTCTGGGTCCTCCTGCTCATGGCAATCATGAGCTGGGTAAGCCAGGGCCGCAGCCCGGTGGAATACGTTCTGATGCAGCTGGCCGACCCGCTGCTGCGTCCGATCCGCAGATTGCTGCCATCAATGGGCGGAATTGATTTCTCGCCGATGGTGCTGGTTCTGCTGCTGTACGTTATCAATATGGGGATCGCCGAACTGTTGCAGGCTACCGGCAACGTTCTGCTTCCGGGGCTGTGGATGGCGCTATGAGTGCCGTCGAAACCTGCGCTGATGGGCTGGTTTTACGGCTGTATATTCAGCCTAAGGCCAGCCGCGACAGCATCGTTGGTTTACATGGCGACGAGCTTAAAGTCGCCATTACCGCGCCACCCGTTGACGGCCAGGCCAACGCCCATCTGGTAAAATTCCTCGCCAAACAGTTTCGCGTAGCAAAAAGCCAGGTGCTGATTGAGAAAGGCGAGCTGGGCCGCCACAAACAGATAAAAATCATTCATCCGCAGCAGATCCCGGACGGGGTCGCCGCGCTGACAGAGTAAACAGGATCCTTCATGCAAAAAGTTGTTCTCGCTACCGGCAACCCCGGAAAAGTGCGCGAGCTGGCCTCGCTGCTGGCTGATTTTGGGCTCGATATCGTGGCCCAGACCGAACTCGGTGTCGATTCCGCAGAGGAAACCGGCCTGACGTTTATTGAAAACGCCATTTTGAAAGCCCGCCATGCCGCGCAGATCACCGGACTTCCGGCCATCGCCGATGACTCCGGGCTGGCCGTCGATGCGTTAGGCGGCGCGCCTGGCATCTATTCCGCCCGGTATTCCGGTGAAGGCGCAACCGACCAACGTAATCTGGAAAAGCTGCTTGATGCCCTGCAGGACGTGCCGGACGATAAGCGTCAGGCGCAATTTCACTGCGTACTGGTTTATCTGCGCCACGCAGAAGATCCGACCCCGCTGGTTTGCCACGGTAGCTGGCCGGGCGTCATCGCTCGCGAAGCCGCAGGCAGCGGCGGCTTTGGCTACGATCCGATTTTCTTTGTTCCGACGGAAGGTAAAACCGCAGCGGAGCTGAGCCGTGAAGAAAAGAGCGCTATTTCCCACCGTGGACGCGCGCTTAAACTGTTACTGGAAGCCTTACGTAATGGCTAATTTGCCGCCCCTGAGCCTCTATATTCACATCCCGTGGTGCGTGCAGAAATGCCCGTACTGCGATTTCAATTCGCATGCGTTGAAAGGCGAAGTGCCGCATGACGACTACGTTCAGCATCTGCTGAACGATCTGCGAGCCGACGCTCATTATGCGCAGGGACGTGAAATCGGGACTATTTTCATTGGCGGCGGAACGCCGAGCCTGCTCTCCGGTCCGGCAATGCAAACCCTGCTCGACGGCGTGCGCGAATCACTTCCGCTGGCGGCCGATGCTGAAATCACCATGGAGGCCAATCCTGGCACCGTAGAAGCAGATCGCTTCGTGGAGTATCAGCGCGCAGGTATTAATCGCATCTCCATCGGCGTCCAGAGCTTTAGCGAATCAAAGCTGCAGCGTTTGGGCCGCATTCACGGGCCACAGGAGGCTAAACGCGCGGCCAATCTGGCAAGCTCGCTGGGGCTACGCAGCTTTAACCTCGATTTGATGCACGGCCTGCCGGATCAGTCGCTGGAAGAGGCGCTGGACGACCTGCGTCAGGCGATAGCGCTCAACCCGCCCCATCTCTCCTGGTATCAGCTGACCATTGAGCCAAACACCCTGTTTGGCTCGCGTCCGCCGGTCCTCCCGGATGACGACGCGCTGTGGGATATTTATGAACAGGGGCATCGCCTGCTCAGCGCAGCGGGCTATCAGCAGTATGAAACCTCCGCCTACGCAAAAGCGGGCTATCAGTGCCAGCATAACCTCAACTACTGGCGCTTTGGCGACTACCTGGGCATTGGCTGCGGCGCGCATGGTAAAGTGACGTTCCCGGATGGGCGCATTCTGCGAACGGCGAAAACCCGTCATCCGCGCGGCTATATGGAAGGCCGTTATCTTGAGCGCCAGCATGATGTGGAAGAGGCGGATAAACCATTTGAATTCTTTATGAACCGTTTCCGGCTTCTGGAAGCGGCGCCGCGTGATGAATTCAGCCGCTATACCGGTCTTGATGAAGATACTATCCGCCCGCAAATCGATGCGGCCATTGCCCAGGGCTACCTGACGGAAGATGCCCGCTGCTGGCAAATTACCGATCACGGTAAGCTCTTTTTAAATTCGCTTCTCGAACTCTTCCTTAGCGAATAAATATCTTCACGCTTATCCCGTTATTTATCTAACGGGATAATTAATTATTCGATTTTACCGATATATTAATACCGTTATTTCCGAGCAATTTCATTCCAGCATTGTCAATAAAGATAAATTCAAATTCATTTATTGAGAATAAATATAATCCAACGCACAAAAATACGCATTTCATCACTTCATTGGGAAAAAGTGTGAGTCAGACAGCTTAAAGATGTCTGACAACCAGGATAATATGTCATACAGAAACAAAGAATGACTCTTTAGATATTGACCAATTAACCTAAGTGCATGGAGCCGACTCATGAAAAAAGTCTCTTTTTCTCGTTCTCTGGTGTGTGTATCTTTGCTTGCCCTCCTCTCTGCTGGCGCCAGCGCTGCTGAAAAAGTTACGTTAAAACTGGCACATAACCTTGAACGTAGCCACGTGGTTCATCAGGCGTTTGAGGAGATGTCGAAAGAGGTTAACCAACTCTCCAATGGTAATATGAAAATTCGTATTTATCCCAGCAGCCAAATGGGCAGCGCGCGTGAAACCATGGAGTTATTACAAAACGGTGCCCTTGATATGACGAAAGGTTCTGCCAGCGATCTGGAATCATTCGATAACGTCTACGCAATATATAATCTACCGTTCTTATTTAACGATCAGAATCACTTCAATAAAGTCGTTTTCGGTGAAGTGGGCAAAGAAATAATGGAGTCGACCAAAGATAAAGGATTCTTTGCGCTTTCCGCTTACGTTGCCGGTACCCGAAGTTTTTACGCCAAAAAGCCAATTACTAAACCGGAAGATTTAAAAGGACTGAAGATCCGCGTTCAGGCCAGCCCAACCACCTTAAAGATGATCGAATTAATGGGCGGTTCGCCAACGCCAATTTCATTTGGTGAAGTCTATACCGCCATGCAGCAGGGCGTGGTGGACGGCGCAGAAAATAACGTCCCCTCCTGGGTTCAAACTCGCCATATCGAAATCGCTAAAGTTTTCTCTGAAGATGAACACGCCTCAATTCCGGACTTCCTCGTTATCTCCAGTAAAACCTGGGACAAACTTACGCCGGAACAGCAGCAAATCCTGACCAGAGCGGCTAAAGCCTCAGAAGTGTACCAGCAAAAACTGTGGGACAAGATCGACGCCGATACCCGGGAGCAGGCAAAAGCCCTGGGCGGCGAAATTGTCAAAGTTGATAAAGCGCCGTTCCGCGCCGCCGTACAGCCCCTGTTTGATGACTTCAAAAAAGATCCGAAACAGGCCGCCCTGCTGGCCAAGTTTGAAGCTGCTGCTGAATAACACTTAGCGGGCCAGCCGCTGGCCCGCTTTCACCGGGAAATCAATGATGATACTTAACCGCATAAAGCTGGCGGTGGACCGCACGATCGCCGCATTCTCTGTCGCCGTTATGGTCGCGCTGGTTGTCTGCGTCGTCTGGCAGGTATTCAGCCGCTACGTGCTAAACCAGCCAAGCACTCTGACCGACGAGCTGGCGCGCTTTTTAATGATCTGGGTCGGTCTGCTGGGTGCGGCCTACACCGTTGGCGCTCAGCGCCATCTGGCTATCGATTTACTCGCGATGACGCTTCCTCCTCGCAGACAGGCGCTTCTCAGCGTCATCATTAATCTGCTGATCTTTATTTTTGCCGGTTCAGTAATTGTTACCGGCGGCGTGAAGCTGATTGAAAAAACGCTGTCAACGGCCCAGGTCTCGGCGGCGATGCAGATCCCCATGGGCTACGTGTATCTGATCCTGCCGCTAACCGGCATCATTATGATGTTTTACGCGCTGTGTTTTATCAGTAACGGACTGCAAAACATGAAGCAATCTGAAGCGGGGGCAAACTAATGGAAAGCTATATTGCACTGATGCTATTTGGCTCTTTCTTTATTCTGGTTTTTATTGGCGTACCTATCTCCTTCTCCATTGGGATCGCTACCGTTGGTTCGATGCTGCTGATGTTCCCCTGGGATATCGCGGTAATTACCGTTTCTCAGCGCCTGGCGAACGGGCTCGATAACTTCGCTCTGCTGGCTATTCCATTCTTTATCTTTGCCGGTACCCTGATGAACAGCGGCGGGATTGCCATACGCTTGATCAATCTGGCACAGGTGATGGTCGGACGCGTTCCGGGCTCTCTGGGCCACGTCAACGTGCTGGCCAACATGATGTTCGGCTCGATTTCAGGTTCGGCGGTCGCGGCAGCGGCGGCGGTAGGCGGAACGCTTAACCCCATTCAGACAAAAAAAGGCTACGATCCGGCATTCTCTACGGCGGTTAACGTCTCGTCGTGCATCACGGGCCTGCTCATCCCGCCGTCAAACGTGCTTATCGTCTTTTCCCTGACGGCAGGCGGCGTGTCGGTAGCCTCGCTGTTTATGGCCGGTTATCTGCCGGGCATCCTGATGGGCCTGGCCATTATGGTGGTCTGCGCCATCATCGCTAAGCGTCGCGGCTACCCGGTTTCTGAACGTTCGACCTGCGCCCAGGCGGCAAAAGCGTTTTTTGACGCCCTGCCCAGCCTGCTGCTGGTCATTATCGTCATGGGCGGGATCCTCGGCGGTATTTTCACCGCTACCGAAGCTTCCGCTATTGCCGTGGTCTATACCTTTATCCTGTCGGTGCTGATTTATCGGGAAGTGAAATGGCGCGATCTGCCGAAGCTGATCCTTGAATCAGTGGTGATGACCTCTATCGTGCTGCTGCTGATCGGTTTTTCCGTCGGGATGTCGTGGGCAATGACCAACGCCGATATACCTTACATGATTAGCGATGCGCTGATGGGCGTTTCTGAAAACCCGGTAGTGATCCTGCTGCTGATTAATATCGTGCTGCTAATCGTCGGGATCTTTATGGATATGACCCCAGCGGTGCTGATTTTCACGCCGATATTCCTGCCAATCGCTCAGGATTTAGGCATGGACCCGGTGCATTTTGGCATCATGATGGTCGCCAACCTGTGCATTGGTCTGCTGACGCCGCCGGTGGGTAGCGCGCTGTTCGTTGGTTGCTCAATTTCCGGCGTTAAAATTCAGCAGCTCATCAAACCGCTGCTGCCGTTCTACGCCGCTCTGCTGATAGCGCTGATGATGATTGTTTATATCCCGCAGATCTCGCTGTTTATTCCGCAGCTGCTGGGGCTGATGTGACCGACTGACCATAATCGCTACCTGCGCCCGCAGGTAGCGAATTAAAACTTACTTTAACGACCCCACCAGCGCTTTACGGCTCTCCTCAAGGGAAACCACGCGGTTGCAGACATCCTTCCCAAACTGCTGGAAATCCGCCTCCTGGTTTTTCCATTCGTCCTGAATGGCGGTTTGCAGACCACCAAGGCTGCCGAGGATCCCCTGCAGCGGGTTACCGCCGCCTTTTAGCACCGCCTTCGCGCCTATCTCGTTGATGCTATCCTGCAGAATACCGCCCATCGCCTGGTTTACCAGCTGCTGGCCGTCGGCGCGCACCTGATCGATGGCTTTATAGTGGAAGGTCAGCCCATCGTTGCGATGTTCAATAATGCGGCCCATTTGCGCTTTCAGCTGCGCATCAAGTTTGGTCAGGCGGCTATGCATACTGCTGCTGGCCCCAACCTGTTCGGTGATGATTTTATCCAGCGCCTTACGGCCTTTTTCGACTCGCGAGCGCGCGCCGTCATCAATCCACGGCAGACTGCTGCGCAGACCGGCCTGGTAATCCTGCGCCTGTTCGCGCTGTGCGGCGTTCAGCGCATAGGCTTTACCGTTGTAGGTCAGGTTGCCATCCGGTTTAATCACCAGATCGCCGTTTTCGCCTTTTACCTGCACCTGCTGCGGGCTGAGAATCACATCGTCACGCGGGGTGACGCTACACTGGTAGTCCGCATGGGCGGACAAAGCGGTAACGGAAAGCGCCACCGCCAGCAGCGTTTTGCGCATCATTTAACTCCCTTCAGACAAAACGGGCCGGCAGTTGCCGACCCTTGTCAAACTTAGTCCCACCAGATATCAAAAAGTTCGCTGGTGCGTACATCGGCAAGCCCGCGCGCTTCGAGCCATTTACGCACGATGGCCTGGTGCTCCTCGGTGCATTTACCGATTTCCTGCAGGCAGATCAGACCTTCCCAGGAGAGGTAGCCGCTGCCGTCAAAGGCCAGCTTATTAGGTTCGATCGCTTCATCAATCAGATCGTTAACGGTCTGGTCAATCTGCTCTTCACTGGTTCCTTCCGCGAAACGCCACGCGACGGAAAATCCCACTTCCTGAAACTCGTCGATATGCATTTTTTTACGCAGACGACGGCTACGATTCGTTGCCATTATTTCACCCTCTCGAACATTAAGTCCCATACGCCGTGGCCAAGACGATGGCCACGTTGTTCAAATTTGGTTACCGGGCGCGATTCCGGGCGCGGCACATAGTCGTTGCTTTCAGAGCGGTTGCGATACCCTTCCAGCGAAGACATCACCTCCAGCATATGCTCGGCGTATGGCTCCCAGTCGGTCGCCATGTGGAAGACGCCGCCCAGCTTCAGCTTGCTTTTTACCAGCTCGGCGAAAGGCGGCTGAACGATACGGCGCTTATTATGACGCGCTTTGTGCCACGGGTCAGGGAAAAACAGCTGCACCATGTTAAGGGAGTTATCCGGGATCATCGTATGCAGCACTTCCACCGCATCGTGGCACATGACGCGCAGGTTTTGCACGCCCTCTTCTTCAGCAGACGCCAGACAAGCGCCGACGCCCGGAGAGTGCACTTCAATACCGAGGAAATTCTGCTGCGGCTTCTCTTTCGCCATCGCCACCAGCGACGCCCCCATCCCAAAACCAATCTCCAGCGTAACCGGCGCTTCACGGCCAAACAGCGCGGTAAAATCAAGCGGCGCATCGTTGAATTCAACGCCCATCACCGGCCAAATAGTGTCCAGCGCGTGCTGCTGCCCCTTGGTCAGGCGGCCCTGACGACGGACGAAGCTGCGAATACGGCGCAGCGGGCGGCCGTTTTCATCGAATTCCGGAGATATGACGTCGTTTTTCATAAAAGTTAAGTCTGCTTGTGAGATGTGTTCGGAAAACGGGCATTATCCAAAGTTACCCGGCGGATGCAAGGGTTTACAGCCTCTCGCCCTTGTGCTGCAATCTGCCACCTTCTAATCGCTTTCCCGGAGCCATAGCTTTGACTTTTCTCGCCGCGCAATTTTCAGCCCAGGTGCTGGACTGGTACGACAAATACGGGCGTAAAACCCTGCCCTGGCAAATCGCCAAGACGCCCTACAAAGTATGGCTCTCCGAGGTGATGTTGCAACAAACGCAGGTGACCACGGTCATTCCCTATTTTGAACGCTTTATGACGCGTTTCCCAACGATTACCGACCTGGCTGACGCCCCTCTTGATGAAGTTCTGCATCTGTGGACCGGTCTGGGCTACTACGCCCGCGCGCGCAATTTACATAAAGCGGCGCAGCAGGTAGCCACCCTGCACGGCGGAATATTCCCGCAGACCTTTGATGAAGTCGCCGCCCTGCCGGGCGTGGGCCGCTCCACCGCCGGCGCGATTTTGTCCCTTTCTCTTGGTCAGCATTTTCCGATTCTCGACGGTAACGTGAAACGCGTGCTCGCGCGCTGCTATGCTGTCAGCGGCTGGCCGGGAAAGAAAGAGGTGGAAAAGCGCCTTTGGGATATCAGCGAAAAGGTCACACCGGCTAAAGGAGTCGAGCGTTTTAACCAGGCCATGATGGACCTCGGCGCCATGGTTTGCACCCGCTCGAAACCAAAATGCGAGCTTTGTCCGCTGAATAACGGCTGCGTGGCCTACACCAATGATTCATGGACTCAATATCCGGGCAAAAAGCCGAAACAGACAATCCCCGAGCGTACCGGCTATTTCCTGCTGATGCAGCACGGCGACGAGGTGTTTCTCTCCCAACGTCCGCCGGTGGGATTATGGGGTGGATTATTCTGCTTCCCGCAGTTTGAAGATGAAGATACGCTGCGAGAGTGGCTGGCACAGCGTCAGATTAAGGCCGATAATCTGACGCAATTAACCGCGTTCCGCCACACTTTCAGCCATTTCCATCTGGATATTGTGCCGATGTGGCTTACAGTGCACTCATCCGGCGCATGCATGGATGAAGGGGGCGCACTCTGGTATAACTTAGCGCAGCCGCCGTCCGTCGGTCTGGCGGCCCCCGTGGAGCGCTTGTTGCAACAGTTAAAAGCCGGAGCACCGGTTTAGCTTTCTGGCGATTAAAGAGGATTAAGAATGAGTAGAACGATTTTTTGTACTTTCCTGCAGCGTGAAGCCGACGGCCAGGATTTTCAGCTGTACCCGGGCGAGCTGGGCAAACGTATCTATAACGAAATCTCCAAAGAAGCCTGGGCCCAATGGCAGCATAAGCAGACGATGCTAATTAACGAGAAAAAACTCAGCATGATGAACCCCGAGCACCGCAAACTGCTGGAGCAGGAGATGGTTCAGTTCCTGTTTGAAGGTAAAGACGTACACATCGAAGGCTATACGCCGCCAGAAAAACAGTAAGGGCCTGACGGCCCTTTACCACCACAAACACAACACGCACTCCCGGAATGATGAAAAAATACTTAGCGCTAGCGCTGATTGCACCCTTGCTCGTTTCGTGTTCCAGCCCAACCAAAAAAGGCGCCGAGTATAACGAGGCGTGGGTGAAGGACACTAACGGCTTTGACATTCTGATGGGCCAGTTCGCCCATAACGTCGAGAATATTTGGGGTTATAACGAAGTTCTGCTTGCCGGGCCGAAAGATTACGTAAAATACACTGACCAGTATCAAACCCGCAGCCACATCAACTTTGATGCCGGTACCATCACCGTTGAAACTATCGCCGGGACCGATCCGGCAGGACGTCTGCGTCAGGCGATCGTTAAAACCCTGCTAATGGGCGACGATCCTAACTCTATCGACCTCTATTCCGATGTCGATGATATTCAGATTTCAAAAGAGCCGTTCCTTTATGGCCAGGTGGTGGATAACACCGGCGAGTCGATTCGCTGGGAGTGGCGAGCCTCACGTTTTGCCGATTATCTGCTGCAAACCCACCTGAAAAGCCGCAGCAACGGCCCGCGGATGATCTACAGCATCACCATCAACCTGGTGCCAAACCATCTCGACAAACGTGCGCATAAATATATTGGCATGGTGCGTCAGGCGTCGCGCAAATATGGTGTTGATGAATCGCTGATCCTGGCGATTATGCAAACCGAATCGTCCTTTAACCCCTACGCGGTCAGCCATGCCGATGCTCTTGGGCTCATGCAGGTTGTGCAGCACAGCGCCGGGAAAGATGTGTTCCGCTCGCAGGGGAAATCGGGCCTGCCAAGCCGCAGCTACCTGTTCGATCCGGTCAATAATATCGACACCGGTACCGCCTATCTGGCGATGCTGAACAACGTCTACCTCGCCGGTATCACTAACCCTACCTCGCGTCGCTATGCGGTGATTACCGCCTATAACGGCGGCGCGGGCAGCGTGCTGCGGGTCTTCTCCAGTGATAAAGTCCAGGCGGCGAATATCATCAACAACATGACGCCGGGCGACGTTTATCAAACCATCACCAGCCGTCACCCATCGGCCGAATCGCGCCGTTACCTGTACAAAGTAAACACCGCGCAAAAAGGCTACCGCCGCAAGTAATTTCAAACGCCCCTGTCGCTCCAGGGGCGTTTCTCTTCTGCTATACCCGTCATACTTCAAGTTGCTTATGTCCTGGCCTGGGGACTCACTCCCTGGCAGCCTTTAAGCAACTCGAATTATTTTTACGTATATACCCGCTATTGTTGCGCAACTCTTTTGCGATTTTCTGCGGCAGTTAACAAAAGCATCCATCGCATAAATGATAGAATCCAACCAAAATAACGGCAAAAATGTTATTTAATACACAAAAATAATTCCATATCCGTGAGGATCAAAACATGAATCTTAAGCTGCAGCTCAAAATACTCTCTTTCCTGCAGTTCTGCCTCTGGGGAAGCTGGCTGACCACACTCGGCTCATATATGTTCGTTACCCTCAAATTTGACGGTGCGGCGATCGGGGCGGTCTATAGTTCGCTCGGTATCGCTGCCGTGTTTATGCCAACGCTGCTCGGTATCGTTGCCGATAAATGGATCAGCGCCAAATGGGTTTATGCCATTTGCCACGTGGTCGGCGCGCTGACGCTGTGGCTCGCCGCCCAGGTCACCACGCCGGGTGAGATGTTCCTCGTCATCCTGCTCAATTCGCTGGCCTATATGCCAACCCTGGGGCTGATTAACACCATTTCGTACTACCGCCTGCAGTCTGCGGGCATGGATATCGTGACCGATTTCCCGCCGATTCGTATCTGGGGCACCATTGGTTTTATCCTCGCCATGTGGGGCGTTAGCTTCTCCGGTTTCGAGCTGAGCCATATGCAGCTTTATATCGGCGCGGCGCTCTCCGTGCTGCTGGTCCTCTTCACCCTGACGCTGCCGCATATTCCGGTGGCTAATCAGCAGAAAAACCAGAGCTGGACCACCATGCTGGGACTTGATGCCTTCGCGCTGTTTAAAAACAAGCGCATGGCGATCTTCTTTATTTTCTCAATGATGTTGGGCGCCGAGCTGCAAATCACCAATATGTTTGGCAACACCTTCCTGCACAGCTTTGATAAAGATCCCTTGTTCGCCAGCAGCTTTATCGTGCAGCACGCCTCAGTGATGATGTCGATTTCACAAATCTCAGAAACGCTGTTCATTCTGACCATTCCGTTCTTCCTCAGCCGCTACGGTATTAAGAACGTGATGCTCATCAGTATCGTAGCGTGGATGCTACGCTTCGGCCTGTTCGCCTACGGCGATCCGACGCCGTTCGGCACCATCCTGCTGGTACTGTCGATGATTGTTTACGGCTGCGCCTTCGACTTCTTTAACATCTCTGGTTCCGTGTTTGTAGAAAAAGAGGTGCGTCCAGAAATTCGCGCCAGCGCTCAGGGAATGTTCCTGATGATGACCAACGGTTTTGGCTGCATTCTTGGCGGAATGGTGAGCGGCAAAGTGGTCGAGCACTTTACCGTCGAAGGGGTTACCGACTGGCAATCCGTGTGGCTGATTTTCGCGGGCTATTCGCTGGTTCTGGCTTTTGCCTTCATTGCGCTGTTTAAGTACAAGCATGTCCGCGTACCTGCGGGTACGCAAACCATCGCCCATTAATAAACGGAATTTGCCGCGCAACGAGGCGCCCCGGGTTATTAACGGGGCGCTTTTTTTATTCTTTCAGCACGTAGCCGTATAGCCGCTTGATACCATCAGAGTCCGTTTCACTGTAAACCCCCTGCAGCTCCGGCGAGAAGCCCGGTAGCATATTGACCCCCTCCTCCAGCGCCAGGAAATAGCGCAGCACCGCCCCGCCCCAGATCTCGCCCGGCACGACGCACAGCACGCCGGGTGGATACGGCAGCGCGCCTTCTGCAGCAATCCGCCCTTCGGCTTCGCTTAAGCGCACCAGTTCAACGTTGCCGCGGATAAACTCGCGGTTAGCGTCCTGCGGGTTCATTACCGCACGCGGGAAGCTCTTCTTGCGGAACATCTCTTTTTGCAGATCCTTCACGTCAAAGCTGACGTACAGGTTATGCATTTCCTGACACAGCTCGCGAATGGTGTAATCCCGATAGCGCACCGGATACTTGTTAAAGATGGTCGGCAGGACGTCGGCCAGCGGCGTATCAGATTCGATATGCTGCTCAAACCGGGCAAGCATCGCCACCAGCTGCGCCAGCTTCTCTGCGCTCTCCGCGGGCGTTAGCAGGAACAGAATAGAGTTCAGATCGCACTTCTCCGGCACGATACCGTTTTCGCGCAGATAATGGGCGAGGATGGTCGCCGGAATGCCAAAATCGGTATACTCACCGCTCTCCGCATCGATCCCTGGCGTCGTCAGCAGCAGCTTGCATGGGTCAACGAAATACTGGTCGCTGGCATAGCCTTCAAAGCCGTGCCAGCTCGCGCCCGGTTCAAAGCTAAAGAAACGCCGCTCGCGGGCGATAGCTTCAGTGGGATGATCCTGCCACGGACGCCCCGCCACCACGGGCGGAATAAACGGCTGGAGCATTTTGCAGTTGGCGATAATCGCTTTACGTGCTTCGATACCCAGCGCCACGCACTCCGCCCACAGGCGGCGCCCGCTCTCCCCTTCGTGAATTTTGGCGTTGACGTCCAGCGCGGCGAACAGCGGATAAAACGGGCTGGTCGAGGCATGGAGCATAAATGCGTTATTCAACCGCTTATGCGGGCAAAAGCGCGCCTGCCCACGGATATGGTCATCCTTCTTGTGGATTTGCGAGGTTTGCGAAAAACCGGCCTGCTGTTTATGCACCGACTGAGTGACAAAAATACCCGGATCCTCCGGCGTCAGCTCGAGCAACAGCGGCGAACAGTCGGCCATCATCGGAATAAACTGCTCGTAGCCTACCCACGCGGAATCAAACAGGATGTAGTCGCACAGGCCGCCGATTTTATCGACCACCTGACGGGCGTTGTAAATCGTTCCGTCATAGGTGCCAAGCTGGATCACCGCCAGGCGGAACGGCCGCGGCGCATCGGCTTTGTCCGGCGCGGTCTCGCGAAGCAAATCGCGCAGGTATTGTTCATCAAAGCAGCGTTCGTCGATACCGCCGATAAAACCGAACGGGTTGCGCGAAGCTTCGAGATAAACCGGCGTCGCTCCCGCCTGAATCAGCGCACCATGATGATTTGATTTATGGTTGTTGCGGTCAAACAGCACCAGATCGCCCCGCGTCAGCAGCGCGTTGGTCACTACTTTGTTCGCCGCCGAAGTGCCGTTGAGAACAAAATAGGTTTTATCAGCATTGAAGACCTTCGCCGCAAACTTCTGCGCGTGTTTGGCTGACCCTTCGTGAATCAGCAGATCGCCAAGCTTAACGTCGGCGTTGCACATGTCGGCGCGAAAGACGTTCTCGCCGAAGAAGTCGAAGAACTGCCTTCCCGCCGGATGCTTCCTGAAGAACGCGCCGTGCTGATGGCCGGGGCACGCAAAAGTGCTGTTATCCATCTCGACGTACTGGGTCAGCGTGTCGAAGAACGGCGGCAGCAGGTTCTCTTCGTAGGCGCAGGCGGCGGCTTCCAGCTCCAGCCACTCCTGGTCCTTGCCGCGAACAATCGCCGTCACGCCTTCTGGTTTTTGCGGGTCAGCTTCACTGAACAGATAAACCGGCAGATTGAAGCCCGTGCGCTTCAGCAACGCAAGGATGCCGCTGCGGCTGTCCGCTACGGTAATGACGACTGCCGCCACATCGGTAAAATCAGTACTGTCCAGGGCCACCACGCGACGGTGGGTTGACAGGCGGGATACCAGCTCGCGGCTGGCGGCAATGTGCATTGATTTCATGAGCGCGAATACCCGTTTCCGGAGAGTAAAAGGCTTCGGCCAGGGCATATGGGCTCTGGCCAACGAAATGTCAGGGTCTGGCTGGATCCCAGCTCCGACCGCCAGACATCAGTAAAAGCAGACCGCGTCCGATCTTACTGATGTCCTGCAGTGAGCCTGCGTTACGCTCACCGCATGGCGGGCTGAAGTGGCAAAGTAAGGGTAGCAAGACGAGGCTGCCTGCGCATCTGTTCGCAGCGGCTATGTAGCGATGATGTCGTCATCCCGGCGGCCTCATTCAGGAGAGAAGAAAATTCGCGCAATCATGTCACCTTTAAATGTACCGCGCAAGATGAATTCCCTATGCAGCCATACCACGGATTCGCAAGCCTTTTAGCCTGTTTGGCGTCATAATAATGCAGTCGTTAGGGATAATTAACAGGAGTTTTGCTTTGGTTACAGGGCCATTTATTAACGCCAGCGCGGTCCTTTTGGGGGGCCTGCTCGGCGCACTCTTAAGTCAAAGATTGCCGGAACGGATTCGTACATCAATGACTTCTATTTTTGGTCTGGCATCGTTGGGTATCGGCATTCTGCTGGTGATCAAATGCGCTAACCTGCCGGTAATGGTACTTTCAACGCTGGTGGGTGCGCTGCTTGGCGAAGTGTGCAACATGGAAAAAGGCATTAATACGCTGGTCAGTAAACTCCAGCAGCTGCTTTCACCAAAAAAGGGCCAGAAAAAGGCCTCGGTACATGAATCTTATATTCAAAGCTACGTCGCGATTATTGTGCTGTTCTGCGCCAGCGGAACCGGAATTTTCGGCGCAATGCGCGAAGGGATGACCGGCGACCCCAGCATCCTTATTGCCAAAGCGTTTCTCGACTTCTTCACCGCCATCATTTTCGCCTGCACCCTGGGGCTGGCCGTCTCCGCTATTTGCGTGCCGATGCTGGCTATCCAGCTGACGCTGGTGGCCTGCTCATCGCTGATAATGCCTTTAACCACGCCGGTGATGATGGCGGATTTCAGCTCCGTAGGCGGAATGCTGCTGGTCGCGACCGGTTTACGCATCTGCGGAATTAAAATGTTCGCCGTGGTAAATATGCTGCCGGCTCTGGTGCTGGCCATGCCGATTTCAGTGGCCTGGACGGCATTTTTCGCCTGAAGATGCGTGCTTTTGATTCAATGTGGTGATAGATTGCTCAGTCTGCTGCGAAAAAAATAAATTTCGTTGACGAGGTGCGGTGAATCAGGTTTAATGCGCCCCGTTGCCCGGATAGCTCAGTCGGTAGAGCAGGGGATTGAAAATCCCCGTGTCCTTGGTTCGATTCCGAGTCCGGGCACCACTTATTCAGAGAACCCAGCCTATGGCTGGGTTTTTGCTTTTCTGCGACCGGACTCTCCATCGAACTCCGTTCGATTATTCGCCGCACAGCGGCTCACCCCTTCGGGGCCAGCGCGGCAAGCGCGCTGTTCAACGCCTCCGGCGTTAGTCCGAGTCCGGGCACCACTTATTCAGAGAACCCAGCCTATGGCTGGGTTTTTGCTTTTTGAGGAATGGAAATATGGAGCTTCCATTCCTGATCTGGCTAGTTATAGCGTGAAGGCCAGATTTGCTCTGGCGCAACGCCCAACTCTTCGACGATCAGCCTTTCCCCTTTGGGCCAATGGCGGTTAAGGGCGTTTGCCAATGTGGAAGATGCCAACCCAGCCTGACGGGACAGCGCGGCCAGCGAGGTACCCTGTTTTCTCAGCCCAGCGATAATGTCAGCGGAATGCCAGTCTGGTTGAATCATGCCCCCTCCCCATCAATAAACTTTACGCCGCTGGCGGTACGCAGCCAGCGCGGGGCCTTGAGTTCAGCGGCAAAGCACCAGACCAGCTCACACTTTAATTCGGTCAGCGTCTGATCCATTTTCAGCAGTAGCGCCCGCCCCGTCAGAATCAGCGCCAGCGTGAGTGGGCAGTCGCAAAGTAATTCGGAACACGCCCCACCATAATATGGGCGTATGAAGGACACAAAAAAACCGCACTATGGAAAACGGCGGCTGTCTGCGTTGATAGTCAGGCCCTCAAACCCGGTACCTGAACTTGCAGGTGCGGGTAAAAGATACCGCTATCAATTACAGGCCGTAAGCAGTTTTATTACGGCAAGCGAGGCGTGATGTTAATCTGGAATTCGCCTCGCAAAACCGTAGGGGGATTATTGTTTAGCTTTGCGTCTATGCTACACGTTTCGCTTAAACTGACCGAATACATTTGAGTCCGCTTGCCTGTCGCGACCAGAAGTTTATATTCTCACGAATATGTCGATTTAAAAGCGACATATCACAGAATAATCAAACCTAATATTGCTAAGCTGGATTGATGATTTTAAAATGGTTTAATAATTTTCAAAATTGTCCATCAAGAGGCGACATTTGCCAAACTATCTAAACTGGCTGATGCAGAATACCCTACCTGGTCAGGTGTTGCTCCAGTCATGGCTCGCCCGCAACGGCATAGATCGTAAGCTCTCTTACCTCTATGTCCAGAATGGCTGGCTCAGGCGGATCGCACACGGCGTATACTGTAGGACGGGCCGTGAGCCGGACTGGGTGGATGCAGTTTACTGCCTGCAAACGCAATGGGAAAAACCGGTTCGCGTGGCGGGGCTGACCAGCCTTGTGCTACAAGGTCACGCTCACTATATCGAACCGGGCAAACAACAAATCTGGCTCGCACTCTCGGCTTACGTCAAACTGCCGGGATGGTTTGTCACCTTTGAACAATCCGCGACGTTTGTCACGTTGTATACCTCTGGCCTCACCGTTGATATACCGTCATTCACGACACAACTTAAAATCGGTGACCGACTGTTAGCAGGCAGTGTCCCTGAACTGGCCGCGTATGAGATCGCCTGCGGCGTTCCTTCGCTAATCTCGTTCGAACATGCCGACGCCCTGTTTCAGGGGATGAACCTTCTCAGCCCGCGAAAATTACAGGCTTTGCTGTGTGCCAGCCATTCAGTTAAAACCAACCGGGTGATGCTCTATCTTGCCCGACGCAATGAGCATCCTTACTTTCAGTACCTCGATCAAAGCAGTATAGAAACAGGCTCGGGAAAGCGGCAAATCGTTCCCGGCGGCTGGCTGGAGCCGGATTATCAAATCACCGTTCCCCGCGCATTTAAACCGGAAGGAGTCGAAGATGGATCTGCATGATAGTTATGCCCGACAGGTCAGACTATTAATGACTGCCCTGCCGCATGTGGCAAAGGAGTCCTGCTTCGCGCTGAAAGGCGGCACGGCAATCAATTTGTTTGTGCAGGATTTCCCTCGCCTGTCTGTAGATATCGATCTGGCGTATAAGACCTATGCGGATCGCGATACCGATCTGGCTGCCATCAATGACGCCTTGATGCGTATTACTGGATCGCTGAACGGCAGACCGGGGATCACTGCGATCCGGCAGGAGAATAAAGCGGATGAAAAGCGCATCATCGTCAATACCGCCGATGCGAAGATAAAGATTGAGGTGAGTCCGGTCTGGCGTGGGCTACTGTTGCCACCAACAGAAATGCCGGTATGTGAACAGGTGGAAATGGAATATGGCTTCACCACCATGAATGTCGTCTCGCTGGCGGATCTTTACGGCGGTAAAATCTGCGCCGCGCTTGACCGCCAGCATCCGCGCGATCTGTTTGACGTGCTGAATATGCTGGAAAAGCCGGGCCTGACGCGCGAGATCTTTGACGGTTTTCTTTGCTATCTGGCAGGGCATCCCCGCCCCATTACCGAGCTGCTGGCACCAAACTGGGATACAGCGCGGATCACTACCCTGTACGCACAGGAATTTTCAGGCATGACACAGCAGGAAACATCGCTGGAATCTCTTTTATCAGTAACGACTTTGCTGCCACAAGCGCTGAAATCGCATCTTACGGACAGAGATCGCCAGTTCTTGCTCAGCTATAAGCAAAATACCCCTGCCTGGTCGCTGTATCGCTATCCTGAAATTCAACACCTACCAGCGATTCGCTGGAAGTCGCGTAACCTGGAGGTGCTGAAGGATAAGAATCCGGCCAAGTATGCAGCGGCGGTGAATAAGCTGGAGAGAGTTCTGGAGCAGTACCTTTAGCTCTGGTTCTGAGGGAATGGATTGAGCCATGATGTTTGGTTATCTCAACGGCCTCATGGCTATATCTCAAAAACTGATGAAAATATTTATGTAATTCAATAAATAATAGTTAACACTGTCAAATATTATCTCAAAAGTGCCTAATCCGACATATCAACTTACAGCTCAGTGCAGGGGTAACGAATCAACACCCCATGAGTGAGGTAAGTATGTTTTTCACGCCGTTATATGCGGACCTCGAATCGTTATATGTGGACTTGACTCCACATATAACGCCCCCCCATTCTCAAAATGACGTTTTTTTCGCGATGACCCTCACAAAATCAAAGCGATTTTTTGTGGGGTCCTTCGTGGGGGCGCTGTTTACGAGAAATGTGAATAAAACCAAATACAAACAGTACGTTAATCGTGGATATAATTCCAAGTCCGGCACCACTTATTCAGAGAACCCAGCCTATGGCTGGGTTTTTGCTTTTCTGCGACCGGACTCTCCATCGCACTACGTTCGATTATTCGCCGCACAGCGGCTTTATCCCTTCCTGTATCTGCTAAAGCCGCGTATGCGGCCCTCAACTTCGTCGTTACCGGACATCAATACAAGTTACATCGTCAACATGAGGGATTCTGGGCTCAAGCTAATCATCGCCCTTTATCAGGGACTAATTAATCTGCTGCGCTACGGGCACTATAGCGCCCTCGTCGTTTATATAGGACGGATAAATCGTCGTAAGGCGCTTCTTCATGGGAAAAACGCTCTTCCCTCCCGGTGCAATCATTCCCCCGTTGGCAACCACGGTTTTCCCTTCTTTATCCTCAGTGATATTCGCCAGGGAGACAAAGTAGGGGGTAGGATTTGAGCCTTCAATTCCACCATTGACCTTTTTCCAGACGACTGACTTTCCAGCCTGGTTGGCGCTGCCAGTAAGTCCCTGGGGGCGGTAAAAAATTTTAATTCTTGAACGCACCGCCATTTTCAGCTGGTTTTTATTTTCTTTTTTTGTCGCCGGAATTTCCAGCACGTTTAGCCAGAATAAGGATTCTTTATCGCCGGGCAGTTTTTCTCCCGTATATATCATGCGCAGCGTCTGGCCTTTACCGCCGTTGATGCGGTTAATCGGCGGAGTAATCGTAAAGGGCGCCCTGGCCGTCTCCGGCGTGGCATCAGGGTCCCCGGCGTCAATCCAGACCTGCGCGAGAGCCGGTTTATCTCCGACATTATCAATTTTTACCGTTACTTCGCGCTCTTTTTCCGGGTAGACGAAGCGGGTTCCGGTGATGACGATATCCGCGAAAGCAGAAGACACCATAGAAAAAGCGAAAATCGCTACGGCAATATGCCTGTAAAATATGCTGCGAGGCATCGTATATTTCTCCCTTGTCGGCCCGCTGGTCAGGCAGGCTGAACGTTTAATAAGCCAGCCACTCAATTCATTTGCATATAAAATGACGGTATATTCATAAACTCGTGGTCACAGATAGGTGATAGTAAAAACGACGGAGCCGTTCGCGGGCCCTGCCGTGACGCTGGTATCAGACTGAACATAGCGAGCTTTCAGCGGGATGGTATAGGTGGCGTTATCTTCCTGCAGAAGATTAGGTAGGTTAAACTCGCCGGAACCATCCAGCGGTATGCTGCCGGATACATTTCTTTGTGATAATTCAATACCGACACCAGTAGCTGAACCAATACCACTATCAAGCTTAGCCAGGTCAGGGTTACCTTCAATAACTCCGTTAGCGCTTCTAAATCCAATTGCTACAGTGTTTTTACTATTTGAGCCGCTCAAATAGTCGATACTTTCCATGTATCTATAACTGCTATAACCATAGAACGGCGGGCAATCTTTTAATACAATATCAAAATCTTTCCATTCAGTAACGGTACCTGGACCAGTAAAATCGCTGACCGCATGGTTGCCGAGATTTACCTCAATATTCGATGTTGCCAGCTGGCATGTTTTTGTATGTACGGTTGTCGTTCCTGTGAAATTAAGATTAACAAAAACATGATTTACTACAAAAGGGGAGTTAGACCCGGATGAAAACCGGAATGAAGGAAATGAAGCCCCCTGGACTTGCTGTGTGCCGACCGGAATTGGCCCTGTTTTTATAAGTTCTATCTTTACTGCACTGAATTGACCTAACCCCTGAGTCAGAGTTCCATAACCTAGTGACGTAGTGCGCTCCCAGGTATCAGGAAACGAGCTAACGTCAAAATTTGAACCATTTGTATAAAAAATCACCCCTATTCCAGGAACATTAGTCGGAAAGACATCCTTTCCATTAACTCGATTTGCTGGCCCTGAAGGCGTGCTCATAACCTCCGCCGTTGCATAGGTGTTCATCATATATGGGCCATTACTTATATCTTCTACGGTTACAGTACATGCATAATTTGTGTATCTGGGAATTGGAGAATAATCTTGACTATACAGAATTTTCCCTACAGGTACATCTTCACCGACTGTGGATATTCCAATACCAACAACAGGAATTGAAACGTTCTCAGTGAAAAGGTCTGTGAATTCACAATGAAGAGCCCGGGCCTGAGAGGTGAACAGGCAGGCCAGACCGATGCCCAGACACGTTATTAGTCGTATTTTTGCATTAAAAAAACGAGTGATAGTTAATGACACTTTCATTTAAACCCTCATAAATTACTGTCAGTGCATATCATGTTCAACCGGATTCGGGAGAAACGGTAAACGTCCATTGTTAACCAGAGAGGCATTATCGCCTGCGGCATGAGTGCTTTCCCTGAAAGTGTAATACTCAACGAATTCACAAAACTTCAGCATCATATGCAAATCCTTTTTATTCGTTAATCTCATCTTCTTCATTAAACTGGTTCTCGACTGATAGACCGTTTTTTTGCTTTTGCCCAGCGCGAGAAAAATTTCATCCATGTCGTATCCCGAGATTAAAAAAAAGAACAGCTCCTTTTCAGAAAGGCTCAGGGAGGCCAGCGGGTTATTCCGGGTTAACGGGTGCTTTTTCTGCCCGGCGCTGTGGATAATATACCGCAGCGCTTTCTTTATTTTACCGACCGGGCCGCACAGCGGCAGGAAAGGAACCCGGCCAAACTTCATGTCGGTTAAGGAAATAAAAACGTAATAATCTGCCCTGATGATTTCTTTATAAATTTTATACCAGGCCCCTCTTTGGGTATAAATGTATTCGGTATCAATAAGGGCCACCCTGAAATGTTCAGGCTGGTTAATAAAAGCAGGGTGAGGCCCTGAGCGCGCCTGCTTTTCATCCGCCGGGCATTCCGCTATGAGCGACTCGAGGGCCTTTTTCAGGTAGATATTCAGGGTCAGAATATTCACTTCGGTGGTCTGTGTAAGGTGATTGATAATCATAATGTCATCCCTGTCGGAAATTAAACGGCCGTACCGTTATGCGCGAATGAACAAGGAGCCCGGCGCCGTGACAGTCAGGCCTGGCAGCGTGGCCCTGATTTTTCATTTCTTTTTATTTGCACGTTTCGGTCAGCTTTCTGAACCCGGACGGTTTCTCCTCGTTAACCCGATAGGTTATCCGGCACTGTTCATTATCCCCGCTGCCCCACCTGACGGTCAGCTGCCCGGCGGCGGCTTCCGTCAGCGCATATATCTGCCCCATCTGCCCGACGCTGCCGACATTAGCGCCGGCGGCATCAAACACCTCTGCACCGAACGGTAACGGTTCGCCTTTTGCATTCTGCGCGTTAATCAGCAGCGGTATCCCTTTGCGGGTATTAAAGACAACCTTGCTGACCGCGCCCCAGTGCGGGGCGACTTTCTCGGTGGTATTGCTGAGCTCTATGTCCTGTGACAGCCCTTTCGGGTCGATACTGACTTCGTTCATTTCATACGGGGTCAGGTACGGAATAGCCGCGTGCCCGAAGCGGTCAATTTTCAGCCCCGGATAGCCGCCGACTCTGGCGCCTTTCGCATCCTTCGCCTCGACCACGGCAAAGGTGTCCCCCGTATAAGGCGTGGCCACCACGCCGTTCTGCCAGGCAATCACCGTCCCGCTGGCCGCCAGGCTGCTGTTCTGGTAATGCTGACCGGCGCCATAGCTGGCCGTCAGATGGCTGTAAGGCGTGCGCCATCCGCCGCTGGCGGTCATGCTGCTGCCGGTGCCCTGGTTATAGTTCGCCGCCGTCAGACCGTAGTTATACTGGTTGTCTTCCCCGTAGGTGCCGGAAAGGCCCAGCTGCTCCCCCATGCGGCCGTTGCCGCTTTTGTTCAGACTGGCGGTCAGCATTGGCACATGCTTCTTATCGTATCCGCCCAGCGGGGTGGAAATATTCAGCAGAAAGTTGTTTTCCATTTTCCCGCTGTAGTTTCTGACGCGTCCGGCGCTGAGGTTATAGTTCACCCGGCCGAAGTTATTGCTGTAGCCCATCTGGTACTGAATGTCAGACTTGCCGTTGTTCCAGTAATCCTGGGTGTACCCGGTGAGATACAGCTGCCCCCGTCCCGGCCCCAGCCCCTGGTTCATGGTGATGTTCAGGCGGTTTTTCGGACGCCATATTCCGGAGGCCAGGCCACCGCGTTTCTCTTCATCAATGGCGCGCATGGCGGTCTGGAAGTCGTAATACCCGGCGGTGGAGAACCGGTACGCCGCGATAGTCAGGTTGCTGTCGGTATCGGGCAGATATTTGCTGTAGCTGACCTGGTAGCTCTGGCCGCCGTTCGCCGTGTCCTCCGTGGTATTCAGGTGCACCCGCGCCTGGGTGACATCGACGGAAAACGCCCCGACAGCCGTGCTGATAGCCATCCCCAGCTGCACCGCATAGTAGGCAGCGCCGCTGCCCTGAATACCGGCGTAGCCGGTCAGGATATTCGACAGCCCGCGCTGATAGGTCGCCTGATACAGCGTCGGGTTAAAGGAAAGGCCGGGGTCGTTCAGTCGTCCTGCCACCACGTCATAGCGGTGGGCGCCCGGACGCAGCAGCTGGGTCACCGACGCGTAGGGCACCCGGAAGCTCTGCACGCTGCCGTCGGCTTCCGTGACCGTCACATCCAGGTTGCCGCCGTAACCGGTGGGGTATAAATCCTCAATCGCGAAGGCCCCGGGCGGCACGGTGGTTTCATAGATAATGCGGTCGTTCTGGCGGACGGTGACCCGGGCGTTGGTGCGCGCGATACCGCGGATGTCCGGCGCATAGCCGCGGCGGGACTGCGGCAGCATCCGGTCGTCGCTGACCAGCTCAACGCCGCGAAAAGGTAACGTGTCAAAGAGCTGCCCGCCGGTGGAGGTTTCGCCCAGCAGCACCCGGCCGAGGATGGATGAGATATCCTTTTGCACGTAATTGTTGATGGACTGATAGTGGCCGCCGCTGCCCTGCTGACGGCTGTAGTTACCGTCGTGGCGGAAATACCAGCCGCCGATATTCAGCCCGCCGTTGAGGCCAATATAGGAAGAGGTGTAATCCCTGCCGTGTGAGCGGGTGGTGTAGGTGCTGGCGTTGTAGCCCAGTAAGGCGGCCGGAATACCGGTATCCCATAAAGCCGGGCTGACATACCCCCGCGCGGTATTACGCAATAATGCCTGCGGGATTTCAACATCCAGCCGCTGGGTGGAGGAGTCATAGATGATGCTGACGCCGGGTAATAATGCTTCAAGGTTATAGCACTCACGGTTCTCCCGGAGAGCGGTGGTAAACGAGGCCGGGACTTTATCGAAATTGATATTCAGATTTTTAATCAGGTCCGCGGTGATACAGGGGCGCACTTTTTTATCCGCCTGTTCGGCAAATAACACCGGGCTCTGAGTGACGGATTCACCGTTAACGAAAATATCCGTTGACCAGGTTCCGGGCGTGGCGGAGCCGCCGTTTTCAAAACGGGACAGATCGATTTTCTCCTCACCGGAGGTGTTCAGAAAGACCGGATCGAACGTCAGGTCCTCGCTCCCGAAAGCGGCCCGGGTCGGGCTCATCACGGCCGCCATGACCGCAAGGGCAATAAATGAATATCCGCACTGAAGACGCATGACGCTTTTTCCTTGTGACTGATCCATAAAACGGTTGTCGGGGTTACAGGGTGTAATCGACCTTCTTGAGGGCACCCCAGTCGTTGACGTACTCGTACGTCAGGACAGAGCCGGCCCCGGCGCGCACGTTGGCAGGCAGAGTGAAGGTGTAGCGGCCCGTCGGGGGCACCATCTCGCCTTCCACAGAGCCTTTACTCCCGACGCCTTTCAGGGAGATTGAGACCAGCGACACAAAGTAGGGAGAGGAATTGATGGCGGTCAGCTTATTGCCCGACACGGACCAGGTCAGGCGATCGGCGGCCTCGCTGGCTTTAGCGCGATCGGCCAGGGCCGCAGGACGGTAAAAGAATTTGATACGGGTGCGAAACGCGACCTGAAGCCGGTTATCTTTTTCATTTTTTTTCAGGGCCGGGACTTCGAGGACATTCAGCCAGTAGACCGATTCCTTGTCCTGTGCCAGGGCCGGGACGCCGGTGTAGCTGATGCGCAGGGTCTGGCTCTTGTCGGCGTTGATGCGATTCACCGGAGGCATCAGGGTGAACGGGGTACGGATACGGTCGGGGCTGGCGTTCATATCCCCGTCGTCTATCCAGCTCTGGACCAGCACCGGCAGAGTTCCGGTGTTGGTGAGACGGACGGCGACTTCCCGTTCCTGGCCGGCATAGACCACGCGAGTGCCGTTGATAATAACGCTGGCCGACGCTGGCAGGGACACGGCCGCAGCCAGCAGGCAGGCTGAGGCAGGAAGGGTGCGGATAAGGGCTGAAAAGGCCATACGGGACTCCTGAATGGCGGGGGGAGCGGACTCCCCCCGAGGTACGGATTACTTGTACTGCAGGTTGTAAACAACGCTGCTGGTGACGGTGCCCGGGGTGGTCTGGGCATTCGCGAAGTATTCAACGGCGTACGGCAGCAGTGCGGTACCGTCAGCGTTGATGTCGACATAGGCCATGCCATCAACCTGATCGGTGTTACCTACGTTAATCGGCGCATAGCTGTTGGAAGCATCCAGCAGGCGCAGGTCAACGTTAGTGGCGCTGCCGCCGACGTTTTTCAGACGACCGGTGCTCAGATCAACGGTGTTACCCGGCTGGAAGAACGCCGAGACTTTAGAGTGGCCGCCTTCGGTGCCAATCACGCAGTCGGAGATGTTCATGTTGAAGGAAGTACGGCCGGTGGTGTCGCCGCTGGCGGTCAGCTGGTTTACGCCGACGGTCGGCAGGATGACGGTCGCGTCGGAGCCCTGGCCGTTAATATCCACTTCGCAGGTGGTGTCGGTCAGCTCACCGTTAAAAGTAATGGTCCCGGTGGAAGCTGCCTGGGCGGAAAATGCTGCGAGAGCGAAAACAGCAAAGAGGGAGGTACTGACGACTGACTTTTTCATAAAATTATCCTTAATTGATTACTTTTGGTTTTACATGATTCAGGCAAAGAGAACCCTGCCTCAGCATCATGAATGCTGATACAAAAAATGGTGGATGGTCATATTTAAATTAAAGACATCCCTGTATTATTATCGATATCAGGTACGCTTCGGGAGTAAAACTCACCCCATAGTTCCCAGCGTCAAATAATATTGACATCTATCATTAATCGATAAAATACCCTAATGAACTATCAAACGCGCAATTAAATACCATTACGATAACTAAATTGCTTTTTACCATCCGTTAAATTAATAACGCGATCTATTGTGGTGCTTCGCGTATACAGCGGCGTTATCTTGTCATTTATCAGGTAGTACCCTTTCCCTCTGACGCGCATAAATAACTCGCTTTTAATACCAAGCTTATTCAATTTTTTATTTAAATTCTGCATCACCTGCCACAGACGATTATAGGTACCTGAGAGATCGTTCTTTTCCCAAACGTTAAGAATGATTTCATCGTCTGTCACAACACCTTTACCAGCATGCTGTATAAGATAAAAAAGCAGCTCGCCCATAGTGTTTCTTAGCTGGCACGAGCTACCCTTATGGCTAATAAGCTGCTGTTGAAATGGTAAATAAAGAACAGAGGAATCGATAAGATATCCATACAGTTTATTCATATGCATGTCCGTAACTGCTCCATATTCAGATGCTCCGTTTTGTATATTTATCATATCTTTTTGTTACTCTGATTGAACCCAAGTCATAAAAAAAACATATGTGAAGTAAAAAAAGCCAAAAAAGCAAACCGCAACAAAATAAAACTCCATTGAATATCTTAAACAAAAAATAAAACTTCAATAAAATCGGGTTGATTTCAATAAAATTCCAGAAAAATAAGACCAATCCCAATGAAGATGTAAATTTTTTTTATCTTCATAAAGAAAAATCTTAGACTGATTGTTAATTAGTTGTTTAATGCAATCTCTATAAATGTTTCAGGAATCATCCGTTTTGCCTTGTTTAAGCCACGCTCAGTCCCCACACCCGTCGACAAGAACCAATATGGAAATCTAATAAATTTAAAAAACCAGTTTAATTAACCATTACAAATAAGATTAAAAGAATAACAAACTAAAAAAGAGGCCAGACACCGAAGGATGGCGAGCCAGATGAGATATCTGGAGGATGTACTGCTGATATTCATCCTGAATGGCAGCACATGGCGCTCTGGATTAACGGATGAACAACGCCGGGCGGTATTAACCGATAGCGTAAATAGCGGCATCGCAAAAATCATGCACCTTGAGAGCAGCCACGCGATAGACCCGGACCGCTCGTTACAGGAAATAGGCCTGGACTCGATGATGGCGGTAATATTGCGACAACGCCTGGCGGCCGTTACCCATCTGGAATTGCCGCCAACCCTGCTGTTTGATTATCCAACCCCGAATGCGTTGATCGCCTATCTCTATCAGCAGACCGGGCAAGCTGCTGCCGGTAAGCACCACGCTCCGGTTGCGTCGGATAGCCAACGCCCGACGCCAACGAAAGATACCGGGATACCGACGCCTGAGGCAGGGATGCTTTCACAACAGGTTGCCCGGGCCTTCAACGCCCGGCAATTTGAGCATGGTCAGCAATTGCTGGATATCATCGGTGCTATGGCGGGCAGGCTCACCCATGACAGTCTGCCGCTTGCGGGAAGCCCGGCCGTCAAACTAGCAACCGGCCCGGATCAACCGGAGCTTTATTGCGTTGCGCCATTTTTACCGATGGGGATATTTGAATACGCAGATTTTGCGGCGCAGTTTCAACAGCAAAGAAACGTCTGGGTACTCCCTAACCCCGGTTTTGCCGCAGAACAAAGGCTACCGGGCCAAATCAAGCAGGTGCTCGACTATTACCAGAATGCGATTGCGCAAAGTTCGCACCATCACCCCTTCGTTTTGGTCGGACACAGCGGCGGCGGCGTGCTGGCGCATCTTCTTGCCGCTCACCTTGAGTCTCAGAGCATTCAGCCTGTCGCCCTGGTTCTGATAGACAGTTATCCCTCCGGGAGCATGACGCCTGAGTTCAGGAATTCGCTAATGCTTAGCCTCGGCGCGCTGTGGTCGACGATGCCGCCGGCCGATCAACAGATGATAGCCAGCGCGTGGTATCAACAGCTGCTGGCCGGTCAGAGCCTGCCGCCAATTAGTACTCCAGCCATGTTAATACGCTGTCGGGATCCTCTACCTTCTTTGCAAACGTCTGATAGCAACGCATGGCAAACACAATGGCCGAATGCAGCCATAACGGTCGATGTTCCAGGAGATCATTTCTCCATGATTCATCAATATAGCGATATTACCGCCGCGCAAATCCGGCAGTGGCTGGAGACTTGCTAGTATATATATGCTTCGGTGACATTCTTCATTTCAGTAGAGGCTCCAATGATCGAGACAACCCATTTTTTAGGCGCCTGGCGGTTGGTATCAGCCGAATTTAAACTCAGCGATGGCAGTAAACGCTATCCGTTAGGTAAAGAAGTCGTTGGCAGGCTGAACTATGATGCGCACGGAAACATGAGTGCCCAGCTCTATCGTGCCGACCGGCAGAATTTTATTCATGACGATCAGACAGCAGCCACTGCTAATGAGATCAAAGACGCCTTCATATCATCGGTATGTTATTTTGGCCGATATACGCTGGATCTGGAAAATCAGACGATTATCCATTTTGTCGAAGGAAGCCTTTTCCCTAACTGGATTGGCGGTAAGCAGCTGCGTTATTTCCACTTTGAGGATGAGAAGCTGTTTTTATCCACCCCACCTTTCGTGATGAACGACGTTACGCAAACCGGCACCCTGGTCTGGGCAAGAGTGGCAAACCCGAGCCATACCGAGCCTGAACAAGATTAACTGGCGTTCAGATTTCCTCTGTCGCGTCAGGTTGGCTCAAATTCCTGAGCTCGGCCTGATGCATCTAAAACACATTTGCTATGTAGATCAATAAATTAAAATAATCCCTCTGTGAATTTTATTGTTTATCAACCTCTTCTTCAGGGCCGTAAAACTATGGCGCCATATCATTCCGCTAAACAGCGCCATATTCACTACTCTGTAATATCATACAAATGAAATTTGTATAAATTGAAATAGATTATCCTTGCATATTATAAAAAATAAAAGTTTTAAACTTCATTGTTTTATGCGCAATTTAAAAGAAACAAAAATCCTAAAATCAGACAAAAATAGAGTTTTCAACTAAAAATAAATTCAAAGCCAGATTTAATATTCAGTAAAAACCAAAATCAAAGCCTTAAATTCTTAGCAAACAGGATTATTGATCTCTCATTTCAAATAAAGGTACTATCTAAAACGTATAGGGGATTTATACCTGACGTTCTACAGAACGAATCAGACGGGAATAACAAGGAAATGGAATTCATTGTTTTCACTTCCAATATAAAAAAATACTTTAAAAATCAGTATGATAAATATTGATTAGCATCGCTTATTTCAATAAAAACCCAAATACCCGTATCTAAAAATGATGTAAAAGCCATGTTATTTACGTGAGCCTTTTTAAGCAGGTGTATTGCAATCTATCGTTTTACCCAGGATTAATGCTGTTTATTTTCTACCAAGGAGCCATTATGTTTAGTTCGTTAAAAATTATCGCGATTGCTTTCTTCGTTGCTACCGTTACCGGCTGTACCGGCAGCGTTTATAACAAAGAAAAAAACTGCAACTATGATTACTTATTACATCCGGCAGTTTCGATTTCAAAAGTGATCGGTGGTTGCGGCCCGGCAGATAAGTAATATCAGGTCAGGGAACTGGTATTATGCTGGTCCCTGCTCCCAAAAAACCTTCTCATATTAATGAGTTACCTGTAGCTAATCACATTAAAATATTGTGCTATCTATTATATACAGCACGACGGTCAACTATGACCGCCGTGCTGCATGTAAGCTCAACTTTCGAAAATCATACCCAGAACAGCATACTGAACCCGGTCAGTACGATGATACAAGCGATGTTCAAAAACAGGCCTGCACGCATCATTTCATGCTGTTTGATATGGCCGGTAGCGAAAACAATAGCGTTTGGTGGAGTCGCTACGGGCAGCATAAAAGCGCACGACGCAGCGATGGCAATTAACACCGACAGAATCACTGGCGACAGTCCGAAAGCTTCGGCAACCGAGGCAAACACCGGAATTAACAAAGCGGCACTGGCCGTATTACTGGCAAATTCCGTTAGAAATACCACGAATGCGACAATGACCAGAATAATGATAAATATCCCCATATGAGCGACCATCGAGCTGATTTGATTCGCCAGGAACAGGCTGGTGCCGGTTTCCTTGAGGACATTACTTAAACAGATGCCGCCGCCGAATAATAACAGCACACCCCAGTCAGCCGTTTTTTCTATATCCTTCCAGTGAACAACTCGCGCAAAATTCACTAAAATAATGGCGCCCAGGGCCACAATAGTATCAAAAGACTTAAATCCGCCCAGCAGCTCATTAATTGGGCCGCTGAATATCCAAAAGAATACTGTCAGTCCAAAAATAGCCGATGTGACTATTTTTCCTTTATCCCAGTTGACCTGTTCAGTACTAATCTCAAAGGTCCCTTTGAGGTCCGGTCTGAAGACAACGTAGAGGATAGCGATTGCGGTGGGAAGCAATATAAGCATTGCCGGGAAGCCAAACTTCATCCAGTCAATGAAAGAGAGTCCAACCTCAGCGGCGGCAATGGCATTCGGCGGACTGCCGACGATTGTCGCCATCCCGCCAATACTGGCACTGTATGCAATGCCGAGCAGGACAAAAACATACGTCGAGTGGCTACTTTTGCTATTAACTTTGCTCAAGATGCCCAGAACTAACGGCATCATCATGGCGGCCGTCGCGGTATTACTGATCCACATAGAGAGCGCAGCTGTAACACCAAATAACATAAAGACTGCGAGGCTCATTTTTCCCCGCGCCATCGCCAACACCTTGTCGGCAATGACTTTATCAAGCCCCTGCACGTGCATTGCAGCAGCCAGAGCAAACCCTCCCAGGAACAGGAATATCGTTGAGTTTGCGAAACTATTTAATGCAGCCTGAGTATTAAAGACCCCCAGCAGCACGGCCATTACCGGAACTATTATTGCCGTAACGGTAACGTGTAGCGCTTCTGTCAGCCATAACACGGCGATAAAAGCGAGCATACTAAGACCCATGACCACTTTGGGTTCATAGGGGAGCGTATTGTAGAGAACAATAAAGAGAACAATATCGAGAAGGATAATGATATTGTTCCGATTGAAAAACCACTCATGGGTATTGGTGGGTAAAGGAGTCATGTCGTTTTTATTCATACTGGCTTCCTTGTAACTGGTTACCAGCGAATCATTACATGCATATGTCCTGAAAGTATAAATTATGTTCTCGATCTGTTAACTGAGTCGTAAAAATCGAATTCCCCGGCGCATGATTAATTGACCATGATATTTCAGGAAATGGTTTCCAAATATAAAGTTATTTATTGGAGCAGAAAGGTTATTACGAATCGCCTTATTCGGCCGCATCTATTAACCCGCAAATAAAAAACGTCGTTTCATAAAAGAACTGAGGGACCAGCCCTCAGTTCTTTAGTTGAACGATTTTTATTATGCGCGGATAAATGCCAGTAAATCGGCATTAATCATCTCAGCGTGAGAGGTATGCATCCCGTGCGGCAAACCCGGATAAATTTTCAGCACGCTGTTAACCAGTAATTCATGCTGCATAAGGGCGGCATTTTTATAAGGAACAACCTGGTCGTCATCGCCCTGCATAACCAGTACCGGTACCGTGATGGCTCTTAAATCCTCCGTCTGGTCGGTTTCTGAAAATGCTTTAATACCCTCATAATGGGCTTTGGCGCTTCCAGTCATTCCCTGACGCCACCAGTTCTCAATCGTGCCCTGCGAAACCTCAGCGCCTTCACGATTAAATCCATAGAAAGGCCCGCTGGCGACATCAAGGTAAAACTGAGAGCGATTAGCGGCTAGCGCCTTACGGAAGCCATCGAAAACTTCAACTGGCGTGCCTCCCGGATTGTTGACCGTTTTAACCATCAGAGGAGGTACGGAGCTGATAAGTACCGCCTTAGCAACCCTTCCCTGCGGCTGACCGTATCTGGCAACATAGCGCGCAACCTGACCACCGCCGGTGGAGTGCCCTACGTGAACCGCATTATGCAGATCCAGACTTTCTACCACCGCCGTAACGTCGGCAGCGTAGTGGTCCATATCGTGCCCTTCACTAACCTGATCTGAACGACCATGACCGCGGCGGTCGATGGCGATGACGCGATATCCTTGCGCCAGGAAAAACAACATCTGGTTATCCCAGTCATCGGCGCTCAAAGGCCAGCCGTGGTGAAACACAATCGGCTGCCGATCTTCAGCACCCCAGTCTTTGTAATAAATGTTCACGCCATCTTTGGTTTTTACGAATGCCATATTGTTTTCTCCTTCTATAAATATCTTTAGCGTCAGAATTCGATATAGTTATTCCCGTCATACTTCAGGTTGCGTGGGCACTGGCTGCGCACTCGCCCCTTTGGAGCCAGCGCAAGCGCTATTCAAAACGGTTAACCGTTTTGTCCTGCAACACGAATTATTTAGGGTAGAGCTTCACTGCTGAATATTCGCTATTACGTTAATAAACAGGCTCGAACAAATTAATACCTGTCATCGCTAGGGATAGCGAACGCTGATAATACCGCTGCCGTTAAAACTCCCTGCGCTGTCTGGCTCTCCGGAGAGCTGTACCGAAAGCTGATAATGATTGATACCGCTAGAACCCTGTAAAGTTGTGCCCAACGGCTTGTCATCCAGCGAAAGATTGGCCGACATTCCATTTGATAATGGAATCTCATCACCTTCAACTAAGCTAAGTTTAAACTTAACATCGGCAGTACATGACACATCTACGGGCTTCGTTAACACTTTTGTCGTTGCTTCACTTTTATTCATCGTGCCAAAATCGAAATCAATATTGGCCGTCTCCATTGCACACCACTGCGAAACGTTACCCGAATATCCAACGCACTCCGGATCGCCGGGCGTACTATTAGGCAAGCCATCCCATAGGGTTGATTTAATTGTTGTCCACGACCCCGAACCCGTTCTGGGTGTATTCACGCCAAAACCAAAGCAGACAAAACTTCTTTTACCTACATTACTATAATGTGTGATGGCCCAGGAACCACCAAACTGTGAATTAACGGTTTCTGCAAATACTTTAAACGATCGTGATGAGTCAAAATAGCGCAGCATACCCTCGCCAATAAAATAATCGTCGTCCCATATATGATACGGGCCATAATAAACATCTGCGCCGACGGTGATACCCCGGCTGGCAAAAGCTTCTTTGACGGTTGTCTTTTCATCCCAGTCCCAGGCGGTAAACGTCTGGGAAATAAACGCACCTCGAGGGTTATACCAGATATCTCCACCATTACTCTGCACATAAAAACCAACAATATATGCCGGCATTGGCCATGAATAGGTCAGCACAGCTTTTGCATAAGGGGAACTCAGAGTCAACATCATGATTGAGAGCAACCATAAAATTCGTTTTCTACTAAAAATAAATTTACCCATACATCAATCCGACTATATGTTCACACGCAGCTACTGGTAAACTGCTTTTAAAGTTGCCGTGGCGCTAAAATCCCCTTTTTCAAGGTTTGCACCAGCTCGTTGTACCAATACGGCTTCCAGGCTGGGAATACTATTAATACTAATATCCAGGGGCTCATTTATTTTAAAAGGCACACCATTTTGATAGATTTTAATGCCAAGGTCGGACTGTTCAGCAGAAACGAGCGTCGCATCATCACTATCAAAATCGGCAGATATCCCCGTCAGGCTCAGCTTTAGCGCAACTCCGGACACATCTCCCTGCTCACAGCTGATGTCATAGGGGATTGGTTGGCGAAACTCACCGGAGTCGACCTTGTTTACCGCGACATAGCCAAAGGAAACTTTGATTGTCCGATCGTTATTTATTGAACACGCAGGCGTATCTAAAATCACACCGGAGACATTAACAACAGTTATATCACCATTATTTGCGGCAAAAATCCGCGGTGAAATAATAGCCAACAGAATAGCGAGAAAAAGAATCCAGAGTTGCCTGTCCCATACCATTACTTGACTTCCTACAGTAAACTTAGCTTAACGTCAGCGTGCTGGCATCAGTCCTTTCCAGTACTTAGACAGCTATTATTGTTACATTTAAAGCTTAGCGACTTCATCGTGCCATAGTCATTGACATAAATAAGCTTTGGCGAGATACCAACAGTTTTGGCGTCAATATTCAAATCAGCAGTAGAAAATGGTGCCACCATGGTGGCCACAAATTCCGCCACGTCCTTATTTTTACCATCAGGCAAAAAATCAACGAAAGAGTAATAATAAGGCGTTGGGTTTTTTATCCTTAAGCTATTACTGTTCTTTTCTAAACTCAATTTATCTCTACCGGGTAAAACAGAGACAGACGGTTCAACGACCAGGGCCTTTGGCCGCCAGAATACTTTTATCGTTGTCTGCATCACCAGAGTAAGCACATTGGGTTTATTTCCCTTAGGGGGAATCTCTCGTAAATTCAAATAAAAGACGCTTTCACGATCCTCGGGCAATTCTTTCGTATCAGGTAGCGCCTGGATTCGTATCATCGTCTTTCCGTCAGCCTCAATCCTCTGTAACGGAGGCAGTACGATCAGCGGCCCCTTAATTTTTTCCCCTCGTTCATTTTCCATCCAGCCTTGCGCTAAATAGGGCTCTTTCTGGCTGCGGTTTGCAACATTAATACTAATAGAGTTATTGCCTTCATTAAAAACGATTCTGGATCGGTCTAATGTTAAGGCTCCATAAGTTGGGGTAAGAACCGCACTACTTAAAATAAGTGCAGCGCTTCTGAAGAGAAAATATCTTATTTTCTGTTTCATTGCATGATCCGTTGTCTGGGGCGTCTTTTCTTCAGCGTTTCCGGTAACAGTGAAAGGGCTAAGGATTCACGCACTCCGGTGCTGCGTTTATTACTCCTTATCCGAATCTTTTTTTGTCGAGAGGTCATATCAAGCAAATAAAGTAGTTGAAACTTCGTCAATAGACCGACTTCCGTTTGTACACCTAACTTCTTCATGACGTTACGCTTGTAGCGACTGTTTTGTTTGGCGTTTCCGCCAACATGACCTCTCTGAAGATAGCCCCACATAAATGCTAGCTCGCCAAAAGTCAGTAATATATCCTCATTCGCGGCTTGAGGTTCATCATCACAGTCCTGTAACTGATTTATCGCCTCGCTTAACGCCAGCATCGAAGAGTTATCGCTGATGATTGACACGCGATCGCCGTAAAATATGCCGCTTAACTCCGAAAGTTGCCGAGTATTAACGACTATCACTACTTTTCCGGCGGGCAATTTTGGACGTCGACTCCATTCCAGTTGATAAAAATTATCCGCAAAATGCAAAACACTTATTTCCTGAGCACCCTTGCTGCTGTGGGCGGCTGGCATCTGCTTCACCCATTCAATGACGCCCTGGCGAAAAAAATAATTGGGTGAGAATACATTTACTTTAAGCCCTGAAGGCGCGATAACGCGTTCTTTAACTATCATGTTGCTCGCCAGTGAAGGATATTATTTCGTCCTTTTCCTGTCTTCATGCAGATGGCATGACCCTCCTGCACTAAAATCATCAATCGCTGACGCATGGTGTAAATACTTATTCCCAGATCCTCCGCCAGCTCCCTGGTAGTAAGCCAGGATTGACCAGAAGAGGTCTCCGACAATAATTGAAGATGCCTTATCAGCGCGTGTTTCCAATCCTGCTTTTTACCCCGTCCTTTCCCTTGTGGAGGATGTACGTCCTCCGTTACCGGCGCAAGAAAGACATCATCAGGGCAAGTTTCATTGATGATTCGCTCCGGCCATAAAAAGCCTTGTCCCAGCGTGGCTCCGCTATTGATGGCATGAAGACGGTCATCATCGTTTTCTATCCCCTCAACCAGAACCGGCACGCCCTGGGGGCGAATCTTATTAATTAATCCCGTCAACGCCTGAGGATCCTTATGGCGCAGCAGTAATTCTTCCCGGTCCGTTTTCACACCAGCAAACTGCACATTCAGTGCATTAACCGTATCGACCAGCTCGCTGGTGACATCGTCCATCCAGATGGACCAGCCTGCCTCCTGTAGCCTCATGATGCCCGCCACCAGCCGATGACGTGCGGCGAGTGACATATCGCCTAATCTCTCAGGATCCTGAATCTCAATAGCGACGCGCGCTGAGAACAGGCTGTCCAGTAATCGCTCAATGCTGGCCTTATCGGAAAGCACGCATACCGGCAGATTTATAAAAAACAGACCGCGAATTTTTTCATGACTCAATACATTGGCCTGCCAGAAAAAAAGCGACAGGTACTGCGCGGGGGTCAGGCTACGAAAAAAGTCAACAACATCAACATTGTCATGAAAATAGGTCAGCACTTCGCTGCCTACCTGAGTATTCGTTTTGAGATCGATCAAAGGCTGTAGCCGAATTCCCTCAATAACCTCTGCCGGGCTGTGCTTGCCGGAAGAATATTTCACTGCTGAACTTCTCTCCAATTTATGCGGCATGTAAATCTGGTTCATGTGAACTCCTGTTCCTGCCTTTCCTATTCATATTCCAGCATGAAAGTAACGTTAGAAGTAAAATCGCCTTCCTTTACCCGCCCGGCTGCCAGCGCCTTTATTTGCGCTCTGTACTCCAGTACCGTTTCTCCTGCGGATATCTCAACGGACGCCAATGATTCATTGGGTAAGATTGCCCGGCCTTTACTGTCCTCCAGAACCACAGCAATACCTTTTGCTGCTCCCTCGACGGTAAACGTTCCGGGCTGGTCGGCATCTTCGACTCCGTTGAAGGTCACAACAACCTGGCTCCCCATTGAGAGGTCGCACTCTTCCAGTCGAATCTGAAATGATTCAGGATTCGAACGGTCATTGTTAAAAAACGCTTTTGCGGCAATACTTCCGAAATTCACCGTTTGCTCTTCTGAATCGGTAGCAACCACGCAGGGTGCTGCCACCAGCGTTCCGCTAAATTCCACATCGCTGGCGGCTTTTAATTCAAGAGAACACAGACATAACGCAATACCTGGCAAAATCACTTTCAAAACATCGGGAAATGTACGGCGTAAACGTCGTGGGCCTTTTTTCACTTGAACTCCTCCATCAAAAGCTGCCTGACGCTACTTATCTACGCTCATCCACTGCCGCCCGGCAGATATCGCCGCTGCAATTGAACGACAGCCCCGGCTTTCCTCCGAAATCATTAACAGTGACAACATATGGCTTTGAAAAATTTGATGTTCTTACTATTTCACTCGACTTTGGCGCAATCATTACGCTTTTAAAATCTTTAGCAACGGACTGTGTTGGGCCACCGCTAATCCCCAGTACGGTCATATAAAACGGCGTTGGGTTCTCAATCCGATACCCCCCGCTGACTTTATGCAGAATCAGCTTGTCATCCTGTCGGCTGTAGCGCTCAGGCAGGATCCCTGCGGGGCGATAAAACAGCTTAATCCGCGTTTGCAGCGCAACTTGCAGAACGTTCGACCGTTCGCTTTTCGGCGGGATTTCCCGCACGCTGAAGTAAAATAAGCTCTCGCGATCCTGGGGTAACGAAGCGGCAGTCGGCAGCGCGCTGATACGGATGACGCTTTTGCCTCCTGGCTCCAGCCGCTGTAGCGCCGGGGTTACGGTTAAAATATCCGTCAGCTTTTTCCCTTTTTCATCTTCCAGCCAGGCCTGAGCCAGATAGGGTTTCTGATTGCTAACGTTAGAAATATTTAAAGAAATACTCTTTTCCGAGCCCGGGAATATAGCCCGGGTGCGATCCAGTGCTATTGCGCCTGAAGCCTGTCCTATAGACAGAACTCCCGCTACCACAGATAACATCAGGGTAATCAGCAATGTTCTGTTTTGTTTACTCATCTTCTTCATCAAACCTACTAGTCTTTTCATTAATTCTCGGTAATGTCATTACAGGGCAACAGCAGCTGCTGGCCTGTTAATGATTGAGGTAATCGCACCTGACACTGCGCTTTCCCTCCCCAGAATACGGTCAGTTTATTTCCCGGGTTGGCCCCTGATATCCAGGCAAGTCCCCCGTCGCTGACCATTCCTAATTCACGTTCTTTCGCATCACGAATACTGGCGCCAAACGGCGGATGGCTTCCATCGGCTTGTGCGAGGACGGCGGTGATTTTTGCGCCTTTCAGGACATCAAAATGCCTGAATCCTATCGCCCCTTCCGTTAAGGCGGCTTCTGCTACCGGCGAACCGGAGGTTTCCACATCATCCGGCAGTCGGTTCACATCAATTTCCGTTGTCGTCCGGTAATAGCTTGCCAGTGAGGACTCAACGGCTACGCCAAACATATTGCTACGTCCGTTACGACCAACAGGTACGTCAGACACACCATCGGTGCTGACTAACATTCGAGTCCCTCCCCGGCTACTTCCGCCATGTAACGCCGCCCCCTTCGCCGTAGCCGTCATACCGCCGTTAAGCGATAAGTTAGCTGCGGTATAGCTGTTTTGTGCCCAGCTAAAACTGGCGGTCGCGTCCATCAAGGCGCCATTGTGAATATATGACCCGCTGGCCTGAGTGGCGCCTTCATCTCCACCGCTGCGCGTTCCGGCGCTCAGTCGATAGCTGTCATCATTCTCCAGACGCTGGTACCAGCTGGCCGTTTGCGAATAGCGCTGATTACTCCAGTTGCCGTTGTAGCTGGCGGTACCTTTGCCTAACGGTATGCTGAGACTCAACCAGGCAGTATTATCCCGCCGGCCGTTGTAATCATTGCGGCTGGCAGATAGCGTCGCGGCCATATTTCTCCAGTCCCCCAGATCAAAGTAACGACTGAGAGACAGACTGTAGCGATCGCTATTCTGACGATCCCAGTACGTCTGATGTGACCAGCTGAGATAAGTGGATAAACGTATATCACTGAAACTCTTACTGGCCGTTACCGTATACAGCTCCTTGCTGTGGCCCATCACGCCGTTGCGATAGCGAGCATCCAGATATTCCGCCATGCTGAGATACTCTCTTTCAGAAAAGCGATAACCGGCAAAAGTGATATCGCTATTAATCTCCTCAAAACGTTTGGAGTAACTCAATCGATAGGAACGTCCCTGGGGATGTTCACCGTCAGGCATGCGGGCAAACGACTGAGTGATATCGCCCGACAGCGCGCCAAATTGATACAGGTCCCGACCTACGCCCACCGCAAGGCTGTTGTAGTCTGATGAAAAAATGCCGCCACCGTACAAGGACCAGCTATTGGCTACCCCCCAGGAGAACTCCCCGGTACTAAAAACGGGCCCCTCTATATGATGGTTATAATCAGAAGGCCGTCCGGCGGCCAGTTTGTAACGCACCTGTCCAGGGCGAGTGAGGTAAGGTATGGTGGCGGTAGTGACCTGAAAGGTCTGCACGCTTCCATCCTGCTCTTCAACTCTGACATCCAGCTGACCGTTTACCGAGCTGCTCAATTCCTGGATACGAAATGGGCCTGGCGATACCGTTGTTTCATACAGGACTCGTCCCTGCTGGCTGACGGTCACCTTTGCGTTAGTACGCGCTATCCCTGAAACTTCAGGTGCATAGCCGCGAAGCTTTGGCGGCAGCTGGGTTTCATCACTGATCAGCGACATGCCGGTATAACGCCATGAATCAAACAAATCGGAGATCAGATAGTCTTCACCTAACGTCAGCTTCGCCATCAGTGACGGCAGGGCCCGGAAAGCGTAAATTCTGCTCCAGTCAAAACTCTGCTGACCGTTGTCAACATTACTGTTATGACTTCCCTGCCAGTCACCACGCAACCGCCACGGCCCGGCATTAGCCCCCAAAGTGCCGCTACCGCTAACGCTTTGTGACTCACCATTCCGGTGATGCTTACTTATTCCTGCATTAATGCTGTAATCCAGCATGACGCCAGGGATCCCATTTTCCCATCGGGAGGGCGGTAGCCAGGAAGCATCCTGGTATTCCAGCCAGATTTGCGGTACTGATACCTGCAAAATCGACTCAGATAAATCTCCGCGCAGTACCACTCCTTCCAGAGCAGAAAAATCTGCACAGGTCCCCTGACTATTAAATACGATTTTTTCCAGCGCCTCCTCGGTCAAACCGAGTAACGCTACCTGTTCCCGTGACAGGCAGGCGCGAACTTCTCCTTTCGCTTCAGGATTCAGCGACGGTACTTCTTCAAAAATAATTTCCTGCTGGGAAATAACGCTCTCATTTAATTTCAGTGAAAGGCTATAGGTTCCCGGCATAATATAACCAGCCTGTGAAAACCTTGATAGATCAATATTTTTTCGGTCTTCCGCATCCAGGATATCAGTATTAAATTCCATGGCGTAAACCTGTAAAGACAGACCTTGTAGTGCTGTCAAAATACAAATAACCAGCCTACGACGGCGCAGTAATACTGACCTGTTCATTATCATTATCTTTTAAAAAAAGGGTAACAAGAATTTAACTGAATCACGTTAAGCAACAGTAAAATAAACAAATAATACGATCTTGTATCAAAGATATGACACAATAAAACGAACGCCTCCCGACCATTCTCCTGCAATCGCTGATTGCTTCATTGAGATCACCGAAAGCCAATATCCTATTTGGTTTTTCTTTGATTCCAGATTAACGTCAGATAATGTTTCTCCGGGCTTTGCAAGATTGCCGCGATCGTCGATTATCGCGAGCGCTATTCCCGCATCCTGGCTGTTGATAGCGAATAAATCTGCTCCGTTCTCTGCCGGCTCGCCGTCAAAGATTACCGTTACACTGCGCCATTGTTCGCTATCCTCTTTAACCGGTTGGCAGTTTACCAGACCAATTTTTACTTTACGGGTAGCGATAAATATTCCGTTTTCATAGCGCATCGGCAATGAGCCGAAATCAACCTCTTGCCAGACGTCATCCATATGAATGCTGCATGCCGCGGTTTGAATCTGGCCATTAACCAGTACCCGTCCCACCTCTGGCCGGTAGTTACTCGCCGAAGAGCAAAAAGCGGTGAACAGCAAGATTAAGGAAAGGCAGAAACTAGTGCGCATAACATATCCTGTCGCCTGAAACTCCGGGCATTATTGCCCGGAGATATTTTCAGTAAGCCAGCGAACTTATTCGTAGCTTAAGGTGAAATCAGCGATAGACTGGAATTCACCAGTGGTAATCGTGCCACCCAGACCCTGCAGGTACGCAGAGAAAGCCAGCGTGTTGTTACCTTCAATAAGGTCGCGGGCTACGGTAGAACCATTTACAGGAATCTTAGTACCAGAACCATCAGTAATAACTACACCGGCGCCAGAAGCGGTACCAGTAATACCAAACCAGGTATTATCATCCGGAACAGCCGGTGAACCACCAAACTTCACTGACACGGATGGTGCAATCGTGATGACATTGCCGTCACCATCCTCACTGGTGTTAAGAGCACAGTTCTCCAGTTCAATTTGAAAATTACGTGGAGTGGAAACACCATTGTTTTCCAGCTGTACCGAAGCAATTTGTCCTAAATCAACTTCTTGCTCTTTATGATCTGGGTTTACTGAGCACGGCGCATCGATAATTGAACCAGTGAAAATTACGCGTCCGCTTCCCTGGTCGGCAGCCTGCGCAGCCCCGGTAACCATACCCAGAGTAAGAAAGAGAGCAGACGCAATTTTAGTGGCTTTCATATAAATTATATCCTGATAATAATAAACGACTATTAAACACACATGACAAACACATATTTTATTTAACTGATAAGAAGCCTACCTTTATGAGAATGAAAATCATAAAGATATAATTCTTAGTTAGCTAATTACCACTACAAAACAAGAAAAACTTAAGCTCATCTGTACTGGCGGGGTGCATTATTGGACATCGAAATATAAAAAGTAAAATGAGAAATAATAACAATAAAAAAATCGACCTAATATTCCAAATACAAAACGCTAATTAGAATATAAATCCATACAGGCGGAAACAATCGGACATATTTTAGAACAAAACACCAATATTTTTGTTTTTAACAAGATAAAAATAACACAAAAATCACAGTATCAGCACTAAAAACCGCATTACATTCTTTTTTAATGATATTTATCCTGAACAACACTGCACAAGGATTCACAACCAATCAAACAACACACAACATTTCATTATCATTGATCGGAACTTTCTCCGTATTTAACGTCCAGATCTGCCCCTTTCGGGGAAGATATCGTGTTGAGCATCATGAAACCGAAAAAGTGGAATCCAGCAAAAATTGATCGGCAACGTGGATTTGCGCCCTCAGGCCACCGCTTTACGCAGCTTCAGGCAAATAAATTTGGCTTGTTGGCGCAAAATGCCCTGTTTCAGCCTTAAACAGGAATATCATCGGAGCGCAGAACGGTGGCGGCAGGGCGCCCTCTACTGATGACGCGAATTATTTTCCCGAGGATTACGCTTAATTTATCCTGATACAGCTTGTTTTATATCCCGCCAGGCCAGCAATCCCGGCTAAAGACTCAGAAATTACCGCCGCATCTGATTGTTCAATGAGGAATGGGGAAATATTAGTGCATTTGCGGCCAGCGTCAGACAGGGCGATAGCTTTCGGAAGCCACGACTGAAAGTCGTGTTGTTGAATATTCTGCAAATAACCGAATTCTATTGCAGAGGATTATGCTGTTCAGGCCGGCCAGGAATTGGCCCCTGTCCCGGCAAGATGATGGCGATGTGCCGTAGCCTGACTTAAATAACCCGCGCCAGCCAGTTATCTTACCGGTAGCGTCGGTGCTCTCGTCAGGTCAACCGCATCCCTTGTAAGAAAAGCGTCAGTTAAGGGCGGTCCGCGTGGTGTGCGACAAACTGAGATGCGAGACCAGAACGATGGGCTGGCGGGAACAGTGCGCGCCGCCTGGGTAGCCGAAGTCTATCGCTGCAGCGTGGAAAGTATTAAAAGACGGACCTGTAAAATCGGCTGCTGATAAAGTCGTCGCGGGCTGGATGATGCCTGCTGTCCGCTACGGCTCTTACATCCTGTTTCTTCAGCGGTTACACTGCCCATTCAATTTGCCTTTTTGAAGCACTTATGTCGAAGAAACTCGCTTTTATTGCCCCGCTTTTTGCGCTTATAGCTCTGCTTATCTGGTGGTTCACACCGCACTATTCCGCTGAGGACGAAGCGTACTACCGATCCGTTTTTTGCGTTATCGACCACCAGGATAGCCGCGTCTTTCTCCGCGATATGGAAAATATCATTGAAGGGGGCAATTCGGACTATGCGCTGCATAAAACCCATTTCGTTCCCGCTCTGGGCCAACGTATGCTGGACACCTGGCAGCAGCTCACGCCAGAGGAACAACGAAGCATCAGTCAGGACCAGCAGCGCTGCCGCCAGCTGATGAGCGAAAAACAGCGCTAGCCCTAAGAAGTAGCGCGGCACAGAATACCTGTTTAAGAACGATATAAATGACATCCTGCTGCCACAGCGGGATGTTAAAGATTTTCATGTCTAATCATTATTATTTTTTAAGATTTGCCGGCTTTACATCATCAAGAGTCATGTTTAATCCCCTCTCTTTATTTTAAAAATAATCTTTCTGGAAATAATTTTGTCACAATCCTCTCCTATATTCTGAAGCCTTATTAAACAATGAATTATGAACTATAAATATCGAGGCTGACTTTGATTCGCTATATTCCCGTTACTCTGTCTCTGGTGGCAACCGCTATCTCCGGCACTTTATACGCCGCGCCAATAAATACTCCCCGACTCGCCACGATGGATAATTTCCGCGATATTGCTGGCACCACGTCGATTTATACTACCAGCCACGACGGCACCATGCGTACCGGCGTTTTTTATCGTTCAAATGCGCTGGCGCTCTCCCCTACGGATCGGACCACGCTCAGCACCCTCGGGATCGGCAACGTTTATGATTTGCGCACCGCCAGCGAAATCGCCAGCAGCCCCGACGTCATGCCCGACGGAGCGAAATATACCAACATTGATATCATCGGTAACGCCGCTTCGGGCAGCAATATCACCTCGATTACCGTCAGTAGCGCCGCGCAAGCAAAAGCGATGATGCAGCAGGCCAACGTCTCCTTCGTTAGCGACGCGGGCATGCGCGCGCAGTTCACCACCCTGTTTAACGACCTTGCCAGCACCGACGGCGCAGCGCTCTTCCACTGCACGGCGGGCAAGGACCGTACAGGCTGGACTGCCGCCATGCTGTTAAGCATTGCTGGTGTCGATAACGCAACCATTATGGAAAACTACCTCGCTACCAATGACTACACCCGTCAGCGGGTTGAGGCGACTCTGGCAATGATGCCGCCGAGCATGGCCGCAATTTACGCACCGCTGCTTGGCGTCGACGCCAGCTATCTGCAGGCCGGGCTGGATGAAATAACTCGCCAGTACGGCTCGGTGGATAACTATCTGAAGCAGGGGCTCGGCCTGTCGCAGGAGACGCTGTACGTCCTGCGCGGCAAAATGGTGCAATACGGTCAGCTTCCGGGACAAAGTACGCTTAGAGGAAATGCAGCGCAGGGAGCGTCACTGCTTAACGCCCTGCAAAACAGCGCGCTATCGGGCCGTTACACCGACTATAACAACTACCTTCAATCGGCTATTGATGCTGGAACGCTGGGCGGCGCAGAGTCGCAGGTCGGCGGACAGATTTACGCTGACGCTGCCAGCTATCTGCTGCGCAGCGGTTCGCGTCTGGACCGAGCGCTGACACCGAATACCGACAGCCGCCAGCTGAGGGATGGCGAAGGAAAACTGTGGCTGACCGGACTAAATAGCTATCTTGGCACTGATGGCTCCGCCCGCGCCGCCAGCAGCAATGAACATACCACCGGAACGCTGCTGGGCTATACCCAGCGGGTAAACTCGCAGTTTAGCGGCTACGGCACTCTCGGATATAGCTGGGGCTCATTGGGCAGCGCGAATGCCGAGGCGGATGCCAATACTACTGTGCTGGGAATTGGCGGCCGCTATGCCTTCAAGGATCTAAATCACGGCCTCTTTGCAGCGGGCGATCTCAATGCTGGCTGGATCGACTATAGCAGTACGCGGCGAATGAATGGCGGTCTGGGTAGCGCCACCGGCGATACTCATGGTCAGCTGGTTGGCGGTACGCTGCGTCTGGGTTACGTGAGCCCGTTCGATTTTGCCAGCGTCGAATACTCCGTCGGCACCCGCCTAACCCATCTGCGTATGGACGCCTTTGATGAGAGCGGGAGCGAACTGGCGCTGAATGTCGACCGCGTCAGCGAAAATAACGCCAGCGGCGTGGCCAATATCAGTCTCGCCTTTAACCCGCAGAACAGCGGTAGCTGGACCTTTAGTCCGGCGGTAAATATCAGCTACGAACATAGCTTCAGCGGCCCCTCAATACGCACCGGCGCAAAGGTTTATCAATATGAAATCAGTCAGAACTCGGCCTTCAACAGCCGCGATATACTTAACGCCGGAGCCAGTATGGGGATGACGCGCGGGGCGCTGAGCCTGAGCCTTGGCGGGCAGGCGGAAATCGCCAGCGGCGGCAACAGCCATGGCTACAGCGGCAACGTAAGCGTGGCCTACGCATTTTAAAAAACGCAGCTGGCCGTCGTTGCTGGCGGCCGGCGATTACCTTCAGAAGCGTGAAGAGATTTCTCATTCGCTATCGGAATGGGATCGTAGTGAAATGCTGGCGGGAAAGGTAAAAGTTTCATTCGATTGCTCGGCGGGCACTCATCAATCTGGCGGATGGTTGGCAGTATCACAAAAAGTAGTTGATCTGATATCGACAAGCTCTTATTTTGCTTCTCAGTTTTTAAACGAGATGAACCTGATGCCTACTATTACTGCCAGTAGTATGAAAGAAGCAAAAGAGTTAATGAACTGTGGGAAATACAGAGAAATCGTTCTCAATTTTGATATTGACGCCGATGATTTCTTCACCCTCGCAGCATCCCAATCAATGACAAAAGTCACCATCACGGATAGCAATAAACGCTCATCGGTAAAAGCAGAAAAATAATAAAAACCCCTGAGGCACTTCTTATGCTGTTAGCTATTGGCACCATCGCCGTCGCTTTTCTCTCCTCATTGATGCTGATCTGGCTTGACGATCGCATTGCTGACCAGGATTAAGGTCAGAGCTGGCGAATACCCGCCGGAATTCCTCCCCTGAGTTTCTTTCGCCCGTAATCAGCGATTACGGGTGATTCAATCTCTATCCACCTGATTCGAACTGTATCAGGAAACTTCGCGCCGTCAGGCGGCGCGAAGCAAAAGCCGATTACAGCGACTTCGCCAGGCGTTCGACGGCGGTCAGCAGACCTTCCGCCGACACCGTAGAGTAGGAGAGACGCAGCGTACGAGTATCAGGATTATCGTTATAGAACGCTTCACCAGGCACATAGACGACACCGTTTTCCAGCGTTTTCTTCAGCCACTCCATGGTATCGAACGGATAGCGGAAGCGGGCCCACAGGAACATACCGCCTTTAGGACGGCTGAACTCCAGATGCTCCCCAAGACGGGCTTCCAGCGCATCGGCCAGCGCCACGCACTTCTTATGATAATCTTCGCGGATCAGAGCAATCTGGCTTTCCAGGCGGTTCATGCTCAGATATTCCGCGGTAATCACCTGCGACAGCATATTGGTATGCAGATCCGCCGCCTGTTTGACAATCACCGTCTGCTGCGCCAGCCAGTCCGGCATCACGATCCAGCCAATACGCATGCCCGGCGCGAGGATCTTAGAGAAGGTGGAGGTGTAAACCACCTGATCTTCGCAGCCCAGCTCGACCGCATGCTGATACAGCGGGCGGCGCACTTCATCGGTAAAGCTGATTTCACCGTACGGATCGTCTTCGATAATGACAAAATCATGCTTTTTCGCCAGCTCAACCAGACGACGACGGCGCGCTTCGCTCAGGGTTTTCCCACCGGGATTGCCAAACGTCGGCACCAGATAAACGGCTTTCACGCGCGTGGTTGCCAGAAGATCGGCCAGCTGCTCCACCAGCATACCGTCATCATCGGTATCAACGCTGAGAATATTAGCCTGCGCTAGCTGGAAAACCTGCAGCGCCGCCAGATAGGTCGGACGTTCAACGACAATCGCATCGCCCGGATCGAGCAGCGTACGGGCGACGATATCCAGCGACTGCTGCGAACCGGAAGTGATATAGACATGGCCTGCCGTACAGGCAACGCCGCGCGCCTGACACAGTTCGCTAACGGCCTGACGCAGCGGCGGATAACCTTCGGTCAAACCGTACTGGAACGCATCGTTAAAGCGTCCATTCATCACCTGCTGCACCGCCAGATTCAGGCCTTCGGTATCAAAAAGCTCCGGGGCCGGAATGCCGCCGCCCAGAGAGATAACGCCGGGCAGTTTACTGTGCTTGAGGAGTTCGCGGACGGCGGAGGGCTTGAGTTCACCCGCGCGGGCGGCGAGTCGCCGATCGTGCATACTATTTTCCTTTTCTGTCTTGTTGTTGTGATGTTTTATCTATTTTTTACCGTTTATTCCCCGGGTCGCTCTATGCTCACTGGGGCTACGGGTTCGTATGTTCAGTAGCCCGGACCGATGCGCAGCATCGCCTCCGGGATATTCTTCAGCATCCTGCGGCCTTCCCCCGGGGGCGGCGCGATGCGCCTTGCCCGGGCTACAAATGCTGGGGCTACAGGTTCGTATGTTCAGTAGCCCGGACAGATGCGCAGCATCGCCTCCGGGATATTCTTCAGCATCCTGCGGCCTTCTCCCGGGGGCGGCGCGATGCGCCTTGCCCGGGCTACAAATGCCGCAGGTGGAGAGAACCGCCGCCATCCGGGGTTAACCTTAACGGCTATCTGTGTCTTTTAGCACGATTAACGGCTCGATATCGCTCTCTTTTTTGACCACCAGAGAATCATCGCCGCGCAGGCAGGTTCCGCCATAGTTTCCGCCAACCGTGAAGGTGCAAACCTGAATGTATTTGCCATCCACTTTCGGCAGGCACCATAGCTGCTGGTAGATATTTTTACGGTCAAAAAACTGGCCGCTGGTTTTATCCAGCACTTCATCCTGCGGGCCAATCAGGTCAATGTTGCTGCCGCAGCGGCCTGAGATAGGCTTAACCGCATAGCCGCTTTCCGCAAGCTGCTCGTTGACCACAAAATCGGTATCCAGGAGATAGCGATGATTCGGGAACAGCGACCACAGCACCGGCAAAATCGCCTTGTTGCCGGGGATAACCGTCCATAGCGGCTCAAACACTAAGACTTCCGGGCGCAGCAGGACGTCAATCAACCGCACCTCGTTATCAGGATGCCCGGTACGGATCGGCACCGCCGCGTACTCATCGGCGCTGACTTCCCGCACCTGCTCAATGGCGGTTTCCCAGGCCCAGGTTTTCCAGACGCAGTTGACCAGGCGCCCGTCAGCATCGATCAGCTGCCCGGCGGCATCCCAGCGCAGCTCATCAAGGCCGTAGAGAATTTTGCTTTCGAAACCGGCCTGCGTCAGCGAACGCTGGATAAACTGCGCGTGATAGTTCTCCTCCAGATCCTTGTCCTGCATGATGTGCACGAAAGGACGCGCCCGGCTGTGCTTCCACGCTCCGGCAAGCTCATCCAGCAGGTTTTCCGCCGGGTTGTGGCCGGTACCGAAGTAGCCCTGTTTCATCCACTGCTCAAGGATCAATCCGCCTTCGGTATGGCAGGACGCGGAGTCGGCGTTGTATTCATACACCTTCAGCCCGCGTTCATCCATACAGAAATCCATACGACCGGTAATCATATGATGGCGACGGCGCTGCCACGAGAGGCGCAGACGCGGCCAGAGTATTTTCGGAATATCGAACAGCGCCAGCAGGCTGTCATCCTTCATAACCTTATCGGTGGCGTGAAGGTACATCAGATGCAGTTCGTTGGTCGCTTTGATCAGCTCCTGCTCGGCGCTTTCGCTAATGGTGAAATACTGGTAAGGGTCTTTGTTAATAACGTGACCGTTGGCTTCCACATAGGCTTTTTGCAGCGAATCTTTCTCGTTAAGCCAGTTGCCGCGGAACTGGCCTTTATTCGGCAGTCGAGCGCCTTTGATAGCCATCGCTTCACCCGGCAGCACCGGCTGCGGCAGGCTATGCTCGGTATCGGCGGTTTGGATCATCCAGCCAAGTATTTCGGTATCGGCAAAGGTGTCTTTAATCGTGTAGATGCCGTTTTTCACTTCCAGCGTCAGTTCGCGGGTCCACTGCTGGCCCTGCGGCAGCGGCGAGTGAATCACGTTCTGTTCGGCGATCCTGACCTTATTCCCTACCAGCTGAGTGATTACCGCCACGTGGCCCGTATGCTTAAACTCACCGCCTTTCTGCCAGATGAGCAGAGAGCCGGCGATCGGTGGACGACGGGAGCCGTTGGCGAACGCCTGCAGCGGCAGGATATTGTCATTGACCACCTCGCGTAAAAAACGCAGGGAGAAGATTTCGTAGGCCATGCCGACATCGGTGAAAACAAAACCGTAGGTGAGGAACAGAAAGCGGCGTGCGAACTCCACGCACTGCCATTTGTGCCCCATATACTCATTACCGATATAGCTGCGGAACGTGGCGTCATCCGGATAATCTTGCGGATTTAAGCTACTGTAATTCGAAGAATAAATCGCCACGCCGCCCGGTGCGTAGCCTAATAGTGTACCAAACGGGGCGTCACTGCTTGTCGAACCTTTGCTCATTTAGCCTGACCTCAAATTAATGCAGCCCGGGCAGTTGGCGAAACAAAACTCCCTCTTCTTATCCTGCCGCAGGCACTTACCAGACAGAGGTGGAATGATGATACCACTCATTCGATTCGCTAATCGTGCCCTTAAGGAAAATAAGCCTGCGCCGCCAGGCAAAAGTGATATCGTTATTTGAGATAAAAAAATAATCAGGAGTCGATAATGAGCACACCTTCGCATCTGACCGCCCAACCGCTGGTCTGGGGACATGGCCCACGCACCTTTGAGGTATTCCTTGAGCCCACCTGCCCTTATTCCGTTCGCGCCTTCAATAAGCTTGATGACCTGCTGGATGAAGTTGGCGCAGATAACGTGACGATCAAAATTCGTCTTCAGTCTCAACCCTGGCATCTGTTTTCCGGCGTCATCGTTCGCTGCATCCTCGCCGCCTCCACTCTGCCGCACGGCCGCGAACAGGCGCACAAAGTGCTTAAAGCCGTCGCCGACCACCGCGAAGAGTTTGAGTTTACCGACCACTGCAGCGGGCCGAACATGAACGCGACGCCGCAGCAGATTATTGAGCGTCTCGAACGCTATAGCCGCGTCTCGCTGGCCGCGGCGTTTGCCCGTCCGGAGCTGCAAAACGAAATCAAATGGCATAGCAAGTACGCCCGCCAGAACGGCATTCACGTGTCGCCGACTTTTATGGTTAACGGCCTGGTACAGGCGGATCTCGGCAGCGGCGACGACATCAGCGTATGGGCCGCGCGTATTCTGGCTTAATACGGCGGCAGCGTCGGGGTCCGTAGCGCCTACGGGCTCCGCGCGTCAGCGCCTGCTACACTCCCTCAACACCTCACTAAAAAGGCAAATCAGCATGTCAGAGAATAACTACCAACCACCTAAAGTGTGGGAATGGAAGCAAAACAACGGCGGCGCATTCGCCAATATCAATCGTCCCGTCTCCGGCGCAACGCATGAGCAGGAGCTGCCGGTGGGTGAGCACCCGCTGCAGCTCTATTCGCTGGGGACGCCCAATGGACAGAAAGTCACCATTATGCTGGAGGAGCTGTTGGCGCTGGGCGTCAGCGGAGCGGAATATGACGCCTGGCTGATTCGCATCGGCGAAGGCGATCAGTTCTCCAGCGGCTTTGTCGAGGTTAACCCGAACTCGAAAATCCCGGCGCTCCGCGACCACTCTACCACGCCGCCGACCCGGGTTTTCGAATCCGGCAGCATCCTGCTCTATCTGGCGGAGAAGTTCGGCTTCTTCCTGCCCAAAGATCCGGCAGGCCGCACCGAAACGCTCAACTGGCTGTTCTGGCTGCAGGGCGCGGCCCCCTTCCTGGGCGGCGGCTTTGGCCACTTCTACAACTATGCGCCGGTCAAAATTGAATACGCCATCGACCGCTTTACGATGGAAGCCAAACGTCAGCTTGATGTGCTGGATAAGCAGCTTGCCCGCGGTCGTTTTGTCGCCGGAGAGGAGTATACCATCGCCGATATGGCCATCTGGCCGTGGTACGGCAACGTGGTGCTGGGGAATGTTTACAATGCCGCCGAATTCCTTGATGCCGGTAGCTATAAAAACGTCCTGCGTTGGGCGCAGGATATTGGCAATCGTCCTGCCGTCCGGCGGGGACGTATGGTTAACCGCACCTTCGGCCCGCTCAATGAACAGCTTCACGAGCGCCATGCGGCCAGCGACTTTGAGACGCAAACCGAAGACAAACGCCAGGCATAAATCCATGTTTCTCCCCGGCTGCGCTATGGCCCGCCGGGGCTACAGGCCAGTGCAACAATGTAGCCCGGATAAGCGTAGCGCAATCCGGGGAGGTCGTGGCCAGGCCGGGTAAGTCACATTATCAATGCTTGCCCTTAGTCAGACGATCGAGATAGCCCATCACAAAGGCTGACAGGACAAACGTCAGGTGGATAATGACGTACCACATCAGCTTATTATCCGGGACGTTTTTCGCATCCATAAACACCCGCAGCAGGTGAATGGAAGAGATCGCCACGATGGAGGCGGCAACCTTATTTTTCAGCGACGTGGCGTCCATTTTACCCAGCCAGCTGAGCTTCTCTTTCCCTTCGTTGATGTCCAGCTGCGAGACAAAATTTTCATAACCGGAGAACATCACCATTACCAGCAGACCGCCCACCAGGGTCATATCCACCAGCGACAGCAGGGTCAGAATCATATCCGACTCGCTGACGCTAAAAATATGCGGCAGTATGTGGAAGATCTCCTGAAAAAATTTGATCGTCAGCGCAATCAAACCGAGCGAAAGGCCAAAATAAACCGGCGCCAGCAGCCAGCGCGAGGCGTACATAGCATTTTCCAGAAAGCGTTCCATAAGATCCTGTCAGTTAACATAAACGGCCGCCATTATACCGCAACAGAGTAACGTTATAGCAACAGCTTACCAACAGGACGACTCGGCAGAAGGGCGTAAAAAAGGCTGGCACATGGCCAGCCTGGGGAGATGTACTGGGGGCGTTACTTCGCTTTTGCCGTTTCTTCGCCTACCAGACCAATCTTCAGATAGCCTGCCTGATGCAGGGTATCCATGACTTTCATCATCGTTTCATAGTCCACGGTTTTATCCGCGCGGAAGAAGACGGTGGTATCTTTTTTACCTTCAGTCAGGGCCTCCAGCGACGTAATCATGTTCTCTTCGGTAATGGGGTCGTTACCGAGGAACATGGTTTTATCCGCCTTCACCGACAGATAGATCGGCTTTTCCGGACGCGGCTGCGGCTGGCTGGAAGACGCTGGAAGATTAACCTTCACGTCAACGGTGGCCAGCGGCGCCGCCACCATAAAGATAATCAACAGCACCAGCATAACGTCGATAAACGGCGTCACGTTGATGTCGTGCATCTCACCGTTATCATCAAGATTTTCGTTAAAATGCATTGCCATAGAGCATCAACCTACGCGTAGTTTCTGGGCGGTACGTACCGGCTTCACGCCGCTGGCGCTGAGGTCCAGGTCACGGCTTTGCAGCAACAATACCTGGGCGGCGACATCGCCAAGGGAAGCTTTATAGCTGGCAATCATACGAGCGAAGATGTTGTAGATAACCACCGCAGGAATCGCGGCGAACAGGCCAATTGCCGTAGCCAGCAGCGCTTCCGCGATACCCGGCGCCACGACCGCCAGGTTAGTGGTCTGAGTCTGGGCAATACCGATAAAGCTGTTCATGATGCCCCAGACGGTACCAAACAGACCAACGAACGGGGAAATCGCGCCGATAGTCGCCAGATAACCGTTGCCGCGTCCCATGTAACGACCCACGGCCGCCACGCGCCGCTCAAGGCGGAAACCGGTACGCTCTTTAATGCCTTCGTTATCTTCAGAACCTGCGGACAGCTCCAGCTCGTTCTGCGCCTCGTTGATCAGTTGGGAGGTCAGGCTTTTCGCCTCGAAAGCGTTAGCGATATCGCTGGCCTGGTCGAGAGAGCGTGCTTCTGCAACCAGCTGCTGTTCGCGCTTGAGGCGACGCTTGCTGGCCAGGATCTCTGCACCTTTGCCGAAAAAGATAGCCCATGTGACTACCGACGCCAGAATCAGGCCGATCATCACCACCTTCACGACAATATCGGCATGATGATACATACCCCAAACGGAGAGATCCGCCTGCATCAAATTATTACCCACACTGTATCTCCAGGACGTAAATCACAAAATCTGCACATAATAATATCAAAACGACATCGAATTGATAGTGGTTCTCATTAGTATTTACACTGTGCAGCAAATCACGTTTATTTTCTTTGCGCTTACGCAGTAAAAAAGTTGCCTGTCCCAACGTTGATAAAATTTTTTCCTGTATCTGCGGCTACCCGGTACATCAAGGGGGATTCATGTTAGTTTAGACGTCCAGACGTATAAAAACAGGTTATCTGAACATGGCTGATAAACATCTTGATACTGCGCTGGTTCACGCCGGGCGCAGCAAAAAATACACTCAGGGCTCGGTAAACAGCGTCATTCAGCGCGCCTCATCGCTGGTTTTCGACACCGTAGAAGCAAAAAAACACGCCACCCGCAACCGGGCCAAAGGCGAGCTGTTCTACGGTCGTCGCGGTACCCTCACCCACTTCTCTCTCCAGGAAGCGATGTGCGAGCTGGAGGGTGGCGCTGGCTGCGCTCTTTTCCCCTGCGGCGCAGCGGCGGTCGCTAATACTATTCTGGCGTTTGTCGAGCAGGGCGATCATATTCTGGTCACCAACACCGCCTACGAACCTACCCAGGATTTCTGCACTAAAATTCTCGCTAAACTCGGCGTCACCACCGGTTGGTTCGATCCGCTGATCGGCAGCGATATCGCCCGTCTGGTGCAGCCAAATACCCGCGTGGTGTTCCTCGAATCTCCCGGCTCCATCACTATGGAAGTCCACGATGTTCCGGCGATAGTCGCGGCGGTACGCAGCATCGCGCCGGAAGCTATCATCATGATCGACAACACCTGGGCCGCAGGCGTGCTGTTTAAAGCGCTTGATTTCGGTATCGATATCTCCATTCAGGCGGGAACCAAATACCTGATTGGTCATTCCGACGCGATGGTTGGCACCGCGGTATCCAATGAGCGCTGCTGGGCTCAGCTGCGTGAAAATGCCTATCTGATGGGACAAATGGTGGATGCCGATACCGCCTATATGACCAGCCGCGGCCTGCGCACCCTGGCCGTCCGCCTGCGTCAGCACCATGAAAGCAGCCTGCAGATTGCCGAATGGCTGGCGCAGCACCCGCAGGTTGCGCGCGTTAATCACCCCGCTCTGCCCGGCAGCAAAGGCCATGAGTTCTGGAAGCGCGACTTCACCGGCAGCAGCGGCCTGTTCTCTTTTGTGCTGAATAAACGCCTGACCGACGACGAGCTATCCGCCTACCTCGACCACTTCAGCTTATTCAGCATGGCCTACTCCTGGGGCGGCTTTGAATCGCTTATTTTAGCCAACCAGCCGGAACATATTGCCGCTATCCGTCCTGATGCCGAAGTCGATTTCAGCGGTACCCTGATTCGCGTTCATATTGGCTTAGAAAATGTTACCGATCTGCTGGATGATTTAGCGGCGGGCTTCGCGCGTATCGTGTAAAGTGACAGTCAGTGGCAACAATAGCGGACGTTTTTTCGAAAAACGGCCGCTTTAGTTGCGCCCGGGATCAAGGTGCCCGGGGCTCTTCAGGAGTACACTACATAAAAACACGGTACCACTTAGGAAAGTCCATGGTTGTCATTCAAGAAATTGTCGCCGCTCTGTGGCAGCATGATTTTGCCGCGTTGGCAAACCCCCACGTTGTGGGCGTTGTATATCTGGTCATGTTCGCAACCCTGTTTCTGGAAAACGGTCTGCTGCCCGCCTCGTTTTTACCGGGCGATAGCCTGCTGCTGCTCGCCGGGGCGCTCATCGCCAAAGGCGTGATGGACTTTGTACCCACGTTAGCCATTTTAACCGCTGCGGCCAGCCTCGGCTGCTGGCTGAGCTATATTCAGGGGCGCTGGCTGGGTAATACCGTCACCGTAAAGCGCTGGCTTGGGCACCTGCCGTACAAGTACCACCAGCGGGCAACCTGCATGTTTGACAAACATGGTCTGCTGGCCCTGCTCGCCGGGCGTTTCCTCGCGTTTGTACGCACCCTTCTGCCTACCATGGCGGGTATTTCCGGGCTGCCAAATCGCCGTTTCCAGTTCTTCAACTGGCTGAGCGCGCTGCTGTGGGTGGGGGTAGTTACCGGCCTCGGCTATGCCCTGAGCATGATCCCTTTCGTAAAGCGCCATGAAGATCAGGTCATGACCTGCCTGATGATTCTGCCCATCGCGCTGCTGATTGCCGGGCTGCTCGGTACGGTTATCGTGGTGATTAAAAAGAAATACTGTAACGCCTGATCGTTAGCCAGAACGGCGCAGATGCGCCGCTCTGCAACCGTTTATCACATCCCCTGAATCGTCCTGATGCGCGCCGCGTCTTCTCCCGGCGTCATACCGAAGTAGCGCTTGAACTCGCGGCTGAACTGCGACGCGCTTTCATACCCTACCTGCATCGCCGCCGCACTGGCCTTCATGCCATCGTGGATCATCAGCATACGCGCTTTATGCAGGCGGTAGGTTTTGAGGTACTGCAGCGGCGAGGTGCTGGTGACCGATTTAAAGTTATGATGGAACGCCGAGACGCTCATATTGGCCTCAGCCGCCAGCTGATCGATGCTGAGGTTTTCAGTGTACTGGCTTTCGATACGCTTCAGCACGCGGCTAATCAGGCTGAAGTGGGTCTGGCGGCTTACCAGCGCCAGTAGAGCTCCTCCACACGGGCCGGTCAGAACGTGGTAGAGGATTTCGCGAATAATCTGTTTGCCCAGAATGCGCGCGTCCAGCGGGCGTTCCATTACGTCCAGCAGGCGCTCAGCCGCGCAGAGAATCTCTTCGGAGAGCACCGCTGAGTTGATCCCACTGGATGCGATAGAAGGCTGAAACTGCTCATCTTCCCCGATATCCATCAGCAGCTCTTGCAGCTGCAGAATATCGACATTAAGACGAATGCCCGCCAGCGGCACTTCCGGGGTGGCAAAGGTTTCGCATTCAAACGGCAGCGGAACCGTCAGCAGCAGATATTTATTTGTGTCATAGCGAAAGGTACGCTCGTTAATATAGCCAATTTTATGCCCGGAAAAGAGAAAAATGATTCCCGGCTGATACATGACCGGCGTGCGCGTCCCCGGCTGCGTACCATACAAAAGACGTATATCCGGCAGCAGTCCCCTAAGCATTTCTTCTTTATTTATCAGCTTCCTAACCTTATCTGTTAATAGCTGACATATCTCAGCGCGGCTCATTTATCGTGCTTCTCCGAACGTTTTTTTACCTCTGCATTGTGCGCACTTCAGGAAGATTTCTCCAGCTTTAAAGAGAAATGGGCAAGACATCGGCAGAAATGTGCATTGAGAGGGAAGGTCTGCGGGAACACAATATTCGTCATCTGGCAGAGTTATCGTCTCTGCTGACGGTTTATCCATTTGAGGACACCAGCCATGAATAATTTCGACCTACATACCCCAACCCGCATTCTGTTCGGTAAAGGCGCGATTGAAAATCTGCGCGATCAAATCCCGGCGGATGCACGCGTGCTGGTCACCTACGGCGGCGGTAGCGTGAAGAAAACCGGCGTGCTTGATCAGGTTCTGAGCGCGCTAAACGGCGTTGACGTTCTGGAATTTGGCGGCATCGAGCCAAACCCATCCTACGAAACGCTGATGAACGCGGTGAAAATCGCGCGTGATGAAAAGATCACTTTCCTGCTGGCGGTCGGCGGCGGTTCCGTTCTCGACGGCACCAAATTTATTGCCGCAGCGGCGCACTATGCGGCTGATGTCGATCCGTGGGAAATCCTCGAAACCTACGGCAGTAAAATTACCAGCGCCATCCCGATGGGATCCGTGCTGACCCTGCCTGCAACCGGCTCCGAATCCAACAAAGGCGCAGTGATTTCCCGTAAAACCACCGGTGACAAACGCGCGTTTATGTCTCCTTATGTACAACCGGTATTCGCCATCCTTGATCCGGTTTACACCTACACTCTACCGCCGCGTCAGGTTGCTAACGGCGTTGTTGACGCGTTTGTCCATACCGTTGAGCAGTACGTCACTTATCCGGTCGACGGCAAAATCCAGGACCGTTTCGCCGAAGGCATTCTGCTGACGCTGGTGGAAGAGGGTCCAAAAGCGCTAAAAGAGCCGGAAAACTACGACGTGCGCGCCAACATTATGTGGGCGGCTACCCAGGCGCTGAACGGCCTGATTGGCGCAGGCGTACCGCAGGACTGGGCGACCCATATGCTGGGCCACGAGCTGACCGCCATGCACGGGCTCGATCATGCCCAAACGCTGGCTATCGTCCTGCCGGCCCTGTGGAATGAAAAGCGCGATACTAAACGCGCCAAACTGCTGCAGTACGCCGCTCGCGTCTGGAACATCACCGAAGGTTCCGAAGAGCAGCGTATTGATGCCGCCATCGCTGCAACGCGTAATTTCTTCGAACAGATGGGCGTTCCGACTCGCCTTTCCGCCTACGGTCTGGATGGTAGCTCCATCCCGGCGCTGCTGGCGAAACTGGAAGAACACGGTATGACCCAATTAGGTGAAAACCAGGATATTACGCTGGACGTCAGCCGCCGTATTTACGAGGCTGCACGCTAATCAACGCCCTCTCCGCCGCGTAAACTCATGCAAAGGAGAGGAGTTTAACTACCGTTTTTAGCTATTTCGTCCAGACTTAATGCTACCCCTCAGCGGAATAAATGCCGCTGAGTTCATTAACAGGAGGAAGGCATGACACATCCAACCGTTATTAAACTACACGACGGCAACCTGATGCCGCAGCTGGGACTCGGCGTGTGGAAAGCAGGCAACGAGGAAGTCGTCTCCGCCATTCATAAGGCGCTGGAAGTCGGTTATCGCTCGTTTGACACCGCCGCCATTTACCAGAATGAAACCGGCGTTGGCAACGCGTTAAGTAGCGCAGGCGTCGCCCGCGATGAGCTATTCATCACCACGAAACTATGGAATGACGATCAAAAGCATCCCCATGAAGCGCTGCAGGAAAGCCTTAAAAAGCTGAAACTCGACTATGTCGATTTATATCTCATTCACTGGCCGGTTCCGGCATCAAACCACTACGTTGACGCATGGAAAAGTTTGATCGAGCTACAGCAACAGGGGCTGGCAAAAAGCATCGGCGTATGTAACTTCCAGGTCCCACACCTGCAGAAAATCATCGATGAAACCGGCGTCGCTCCGGTAATTAACCAGATTGAGCTTCATCCTCTGCTCCAGCAGCGCCAGCTTCATGCCTGGAATGCGACGCACAAAATCCAGACCGAGTCCTGGAGTCCGCTGGCTCAGGGCGGCGAAGGCGTATTCGATCAGAAAATTATCCACCAGCTGGCGGATAAATACGGTAAAACGCCGGCGCAGATCGTCATTCGCTGGCACCTCGATAGCGGCCTGGTAGTGATCCCGAAATCGGTCACGCCGTCGCGTATTGCCGAGAACTTCAACGTCTGGGACTTCCGTCTTGATAAAGATGAATTAAGTGAAATCACTAAACTGGACCAGAACAAACGCCTGGGGCCAGACCCGGATCAGTTTGGCGGCTAAACCGTAAAAAAGCCGGATAGCGCTGGCGCTTATCCGGCCTGGAGATGTTTTGTAAGCCCGGCAGACGCTAGCGCCGCCGGGCAATACCGCAGACTTATCAACTGGCGGACTTGCCGCGTTTTGCGGGCTTCTTCGCCGTCGCCCCACCGTTCGATCGCTGATGCACAATTGGCGTATGCTTGGTCAACGCCGGTCGGGTATTGCGGTTCTGGCGGCGGGCTTCACGCATTTCATCCAGCGTCGGCGCCGGTACCAGGCAGTCGCGGCGCGAACCAATCAGGTGCTTTTTGCCCATCGTTTCCAGCGCCTGGCGGATCAGCGGCCAGTTAGCCGGATCGTGATAGCGCAGTAATGCCTTATGCAGGCGACGCTGTTTATCGCCCTTCGGTACCACCACATCCTCACTCTTATAGCCAATCTTACCCAGCGGGTTCTTGCCGGTGTAATACATAGTGGTCGAGTTCGCCAGCGGCGATGGATAGAAGTTCTGCACCTGATCCAGACGGAAACGATGCCGCTTGAGCCACAGCGCCAGATTCACCATATCTTCATCACGCGTCCCTGGATGAGCGGAAATAAAGTATGGGATCAGGTACTGCTCTTTCCCCGCCTGCTTCGAATAGGTATCGAAAAGCTGCTTGAAGCGGTCGTAGCTGCCCATTCCCGGCTTCATCATCTTCGACAGCGGCCCCTCTTCCGTATGCTCCGGGGCAATCTTCAGATAACCGCCAACGTGGTGAGTAGCCAGCTCCTTAATGTAGCGCGGGTCTTCCACGGCAATGTCATAGCGTACGCCGGAAGCGATCAGAATCTTTTTGATGCCTTTAAGATCGCGGGCGCGGCGGTAGAGGTTAATCGTCGGCTCATGGTTCGTGTCCATATGCGGGCAGATATCCGGATAGACGCATGACAGTCGACGGCAGGTCTGCTCGGCGCGCGGCGACTTGCAGCGCAGCATATACATGTTGGCCGTTGGGCCGCCAAGATCGGAGATAATTCCGGTGAAGCCGGGAACCGTATCGCGAATAGCTTCGATTTCATTAATGATCGAATCTTCAGAGCGGCTCTGAATAATGCGTCCCTCATGCTCGGTAATAGAGCAGAACGAACAGCCGCCAAAACAGCCGCGCATAATATTGATGGAGAAACGAATCATCTCATACGCCGGAATGCGGGCATCGCCGTATGACGGATGCGGGACGCGCTTATAAGGCAGAGCAAACACGCTGTCCATCTCTTCGGTGGAAAGCGGAATAGCTGGCGGGTTAATCCAGATATAACGCTCGCCGTGCTTCTGCATCAGCGCGCGGGCGCAGCCGGGGTTGGTTTCGTGGTGCAGAATGCGCGAAGCATGCGCGTAGAGAACCTTGTCGCCTTTAACTTTCTCAAAGGAAGGTAACAGAACATAGGTTTTTTCCCACGGCTTTGGACGCGGCGGCTGCACGGTGACGCGCTTCGCTTCCTGCTTTGGCGGGACGACGGTTTTGTTATCGGCGCACGGTAGATCTTCGCCATACGGGTGCGGAATCGGGTCGATTTTGCCCGGCGTATCCAGACGCGTGGAATCCACTCCGCTCCAGCCCGGCAGCGCTTCTTTCACCATGATGGCGGTGTTGCGCACATCGCGAATTTCCCCGATATGCTCACCGGCGGCCAGACGGTGCGCCACTTCCACCAGCGGACGCTCGCCGTTGCCAAACATCAGCATATCTGCTTTCGAATCCACCAGAACCGAACGACGTACGGTATCCGACCAGTAATCATAATGCGCGGTACGGCGCAGGCTGGCTTCGATACCCCCGAGGATCACCGGGACATCTTTCCACGCTTCTTTACAGCGTTGGGTATAAACCAGCGTCGCGCGATCCGGGCGTTTGCCGGCCACGTTGCCCGCGGTGTAGGCATCGTCATGACGTAGCTTGCGATCGGCTGTATATCGGTTGATCATTGAGTCCATGTTGCCGGCGGTTACGCCGAAGAACAGGTTCGGTTTGCCCAGACGCATAAAGTCATCTTTGTTGTTCCAGTCCGGCTGGGAAATAATGCCCACGCGGAAGCCCTGGGATTCCAGCATGCGTCCGCAAATCGCCATACCAAAGCTCGGGTGATCGACATAAGCGTCGCCGGTAACCAGAATAATGTCGCAGCTATCCCAGCCAAGTTGGTCCATCTCTTCTCGCGACATCGGCAGGAACGGCGCGGGGCCAAAACAGGCGGCCCAGTACTGCGGCCAGGAGAAAAGGTCACGATCCGGTTGGATCAGGGATATTGCGCTCATATTGCTTCCGGGGAAATGATAAAAAAATAATCAAAAAGGGCGGCGATTATAAGCCGGAACGCGGGAAGAAATGAAGGAGGTTTTTTCTGAACCCGGCCGCTATTGGGCCGGGACGGCAGAAATTACGGTGCCGGGTTTACCAGAATCTGGCCGATTGAACCACGATCGGCAAGCTCCAGCGTCTGGCTCAGGTACTGGAACGGGAAGTGCGGCCAGGAGGGCTGGTTATAATAGACCAAAAGTTCAACCTGCCCATCGATCCATACGGTATCCTTCCAGCCGCGATCTTCCGGGAACGGCGCAGAGCCGTTAACGTTGCGCACCTGGAACATGACGCCTTCAATATGGAACGACTGCGGCCGGTCGGCGCGTACCGTCCAGCGCTCCCAGGTTCCCTGCTGCGCCGTAATATCGATGCGCTGCGGATCCCACAGCTGGCCGTTAATCCCAGGGTCGTCACCGAGGGTAATATCCCGGCTGCGAATCGGCGCGCCGGCCAGAATCTCCGTTGGCAACAGGCGCACCGGCAGGCTGTCGGTCACCAGCGGCAGCAGGCCCGTCGGACGCAAAGTCAGAACAAGCGTAGAGATCAGGATGCTCGACGGTTCGAAGAAGCCGCGAATACGATCGACTATGCTTGCCGCTTCCCCGCAGGTTATCGACACCTCGTCGCCGTTGGTCATATCGACCAGAATTTCTCGCCGCTCGCCCGGCGCCAGCGACAGCTGCTTTAGCGAAACCGGTGCCGGAAGCAGCCCCTGATCGCCGGAGATCACGTGCAGCAATCGACCGTCGCTCATCTGCAGCTGATAGCGGCGGGAGTTTGAAGCGTTAAGCAAGCGCAGGCGTACCCAGCCGCGCGAGACTTCAACAAAAGGCCCCTGAACGCCGTTCACCAGCAGCGTATCGCCAACAAAGCCGCCGCTACCGGGCTCGCTGTATTCAGGCGTACCGAAGTTATCCAGACGTTTGTCCTGAATAATCACCGGGAAATCATCCACACCGTAGTGGTTGGGGATCGGTAGATTCTTGCTGATCTCGTCTTCCACCAGCCACATTCCGGCAAGGCCGTTATATACCTGTTTCGCCATACGGTTGGGCGTGTTGGCCTGATACCATAATGTCGCCGCGCTTTGACGGATAGGCAGCACCGGCGCCCAGTCGGCGTTGGCGGACATCATCCGCGCCGCGCCGCCAATCAGCGGACCGGGAACCTGCAGACCACGGATAGTCATCGCAACGTTTTCGGCCAGGCGGTTGCTGTAGATGAGCTTCACGTCGTCGCCGTTCCAGACGCGAATGGTTGGCCCCATATAGCGGCCGTTAATCCCCCATACCGATGCGCGGGTTCCCTGCGTAAACGACCAGTGCGCACGCTGTAGGGTCAAAAACAGCGGCTGCCCACGACGGGACTCCAGCAGAGGAGGGATTGGCAGCGCAGGCTGCTGGCCAGCGGCCTGAACCTTCAGCGGCGCGGCGCCCGCGCATAGCGCTACGCCTGAAGCCTTAATGAACTGACGCCGACTGAGTGACATATTAACTCCATGAGATACTGACTAATCAACAAGGGAATTCGTTTCCCGCCAGCAATACGCGCGCTGTTCGCGGCGCTTCCTGTGTTATTTCTTTTCGGCCGCTTCGCGCTCGGCAACTTCTTTGTCCAGCTCGGCAATTTTAGCGGACATCAGCTCGCGACAGTGCGTCGCCAGCGCACGAACGCCCTCTTTCCCGTACTGGCTGGTGTCTACCGGCGGCAGCATTTCTACAATCACCAGACCGTTGTTCAGGCGATTAAGATTAATTTTATTCGATGTATTAGACACGCACACCGGAATAATTGGTACGCCAGCCGCAATTGCCGCATGAAAAGCACCGGTTTTGAAAGGCAGCAAACCGCGGCCCCGGCTGCGGGTTCCTTCCGGAAACATCCAAAAAGAGATTTTGCGCTTATTAAACGCGTTTACGACTTCTGCGATGGTGCCGTGCGCTTTTGCCCGATTGTTGCGGTCAATCAGCAGGTTACCCGTCAACCAGTAGAGCTGGCCAAAAAAGGGGATCCACGCAAGGCTCTTTTTACCCACGGTAACGGTGGGCGGCTGGACGATGTTCGAGGCCGTCACCATATCATAGTTATTCTGGTGGTTAGCAATGTAGATAGCGTTGCCGTAGTTTTCCGCATCCGCAGGCTTACGCAGCTCGACTTTCAGGCCGAACACCGGCGCCAGTTTGCCAAAAAGGTGTCCGAAGGTGGCGACGTGCTTAGGATTACGTGGACTGAACAGACAATAGATACAGCCGAAGATGCAGACCAGAATACAGTAGATGACAACGATAATTACTCGAAAAATAAATAGCATAGCTACCTCTAAAACCCAAACCGCTTAGAATTATACCCGTCATACTTCAAGTTGCATGCGCGTTGTCTTTGTTAATCGCAATGCCTGAATAAACAACGTTTTTGCGGTGAATATTAACCTCCCCCGCCTGACAGCGAGGGAGGTCCATCTTACTCTTCGCTGTCGCCCGCAGAGGCGCGACGCGGCGAATCAATCTCTACCCGGTCAATTTTCTGCAAGCCGCGCATCAGAGAACCGCGGCGACCGCGCTCTCCGGTAACTTTTTGCAGCTCTTCCGGGCGTAGTTTGATTTTCCGCTTGCCGACATGAATGGTCAGCGTACTTTGCGGAGGCAGGACAAACAGATGCGCCAGGCCATCCTGGCCAGAAGCCGCTTCCGCCGATGGAATATTGATAATCTTATTGCCTTTCCCTTTCGATAGCTGCGGCAGATCGCTAACCGGGAACATCAGCATACGCCCGGCGGCGGTAATGGCCAGCAGCATATCTGACTCGTCCTCAATCACCAGCGGCGGCATCACGTGTGCGTTATCCGGAAGACTGATCAGCGTCTTACCGGCGCGGTTGCGCGCGACCAGATCGTTGAAAGTACAAATAAATCCGTAGCCCGCGTCGGAGGCCAGCAGCAGTTTTTGATCGTCTGCTTCCATCAGCATATGTTCAACCGTCGCGCCCGGCGGCAGCGTCAGCTTACCGGTAAGCGGTTCGCCCTGTCCGCGCGCGGACGGCAGAGTAATCGGGTCTATCGCATAGCTGCGCCCGGTGGTGTCAATAAAGACCACCGGCTGATTGCTCTTCCCTTTGACCGCCGCTTTAAAACTATCGCCTGCTTTATAGTTCAGCCCCGGCGCGTCGATATCATGGCCTTTGGCGCTACGCACCCAGCCGCTCTGTGAAAGAACGATGGTAACCGGCTCGGACGGCAGCATATCGTGCTCGCTCATCGCTTTCGCTTCTTCGCGCTCGCGCAGCGGCGAACGGCGGTCGTCGCCAAAAGCATCGGCATCGGCCTGCAGCTCTTTCTTCAGCAGGTTATTCATCTTGCGTTCAGAGGCCAGGATAGCCTGCAGATGGTCACGTTCTTTTTCCAGCTCGTCCTGTTCACCGCGAATCTTCATCTCTTCCAGTCTGGCGAGATGGCGCAGTTTTAACTCCAGAATCGCTTCCGCCTGGGTTTCACTGATGCCAAAACGCGACATCAGAGCCGGTTTAGGCTCATCTTCATGGCGAATGATTTCAATAACTTCATCGATATTCAGGAACGCCACCAGCAGGCCTTCAAGAATATGCAGACGCTTAAGGACTTTTTCCAGACGATAGTTAAGACGGCGACGCACGGTATCGCGGCGGAAAGTCAGCCATTCAGTGAGGATTTCGAGCAGGTTTTTAACCGCCGGACGATTATCGAGCCCGATCATATTCAGGTTGATTCGATAGCTCTTTTCCAGATCGGTCGTCGCGAACAGGTGGTTCATCACCTGTTCCATATCGACGCGGTTAGAGCGCGGGACGATCACCAGGCGGGTCGGGTTCTCGTGATCCGACTCGTCGCGCAGGTCATCAACCATCGGCAGCTTTTTATTGCGCATCTGGGCGGCGATCTGCTCCAGTACGCGAGCGCCGGAAACCTGATGCGGCAACGCGCTAATCACCACCGCGCCGTCTTCTTTCGTCCATACCGCGCGCATACGCACCGAGCCGCGGCCATTCTGGTAGATTTTACGGATCTCGGCGCGGGGAGTGATAATTTCCGCTTCGGTCGGGTAATCCGGCCCCTGGACGATATCCAGCAGATCGTCCAGCGACGTTTGTGGTTTCTCGATCAGGGTGATAGCCGCCCGGGCCACTTCGCGCAGGTTGTGCGGCGGAATATCCGTCGCCATCCCGACGGCAATACCGGTGGTGCCGTTGAGCAGAATATTCGGCAGGCGGGCAGGCAGCATCTTCGGCTCCTGCATGGTGCCATCGAAGTTTGGTACCCAGTCCACGGTGCCTTGTCCCAGTTCGCTCAGCAGCAGCTCCGCATACTTCGACAAACGGGATTCGGTATAACGCATCGCGGCGAAAGATTTAGGATCGTCAGGCGCCCCCCAGTTCCCCTGGCCATCGACCAGCGGATAGCGGTAGGAGAATGGCTGGGCCATCAGTACCATCGCTTCATAGCACGCGCTGTCGCCGTGCGGATGATATTTCCCCAACACGTCGCCGACGGTACGGGCGGACTTTTTGAACTTCGCGCTGGCGTTCAGCCCCAGTTCCGACATCGCATAGACGATGCGACGCTGGACCGGCTTCAGGCCATCGCCAATAAACGGCAGCGCCCTGTCCATGATGACGTACATGGAGTAGTTCAGGTAAGCGTTTTCCGTAAATTCATGCAGCGCAAGGCGCTCTGCCATATCGCTCATTAATCGTGAATCCTCAATCTGCGTACCGGCCGTTCGGACGGCAAAACTACCGGCGATAATAACCTATCTAACGCCCTGAGTCACAGGGCGTTAGGCCGGTTGAGGAATTCCGTGAGCATCCTTCAGTTATGGCTGAAGGTGAATCGCAAATTAGGGGGTGATTTTACGAATCTGTTTTACGTCGATTTCCACTGAGTTCCAGTCTTTATCGACCTCCCCCTGAATCTCTACCGTATCCTGCGGGGTTACGGTCACGCCGTTCCAGCGCTTGTGATCGATATCCACGTTCACGATGCCGGAGCTGTCCTGGAATTTGTAGAGATCGTCGGAAATCCGCTCCACGATTTTACCACGCAGGGTCACCCAGGTATCGTCACGCAGGGTTTTCGCATTCGCAACCGTTGTTACGCTACCGTTAGGGCCAATAAACCCGCCGTTTTGCGTGGTCGTCTGGCTGGTTTGCGTGGAGCCTGGGCCGGAAAATCCGCCCTGCTCGGCGGCCAGGACCGGCATAGAAACTAAGGCGATGATAGCGGTCATTGCGGCGATTTTCTTCATGATGTGTTCTCCCTTTGTGTTTGTATCGTCACTATTACACCGGGCAAAACTTAACAACTTCTTAAGCGGTAAAAATAAATTTTATTACTGTACAGCACGCGCCGCAACGCGCTTTACTGCTGGCATAGGCGGGGGACACAGGAGCAGAAGAATGCGCATTTTACTGGTGGAAGACGACAAACTGATCGGTGACGGTATTAAAACCGGGCTGGCTAAACTAGGCTTCAGCGTCGACTGGTTTACCCGCGGCGAGGAAGGAAAAGCCGCGCTGTACAATGCCCCCTATGATGCCGTTATTCTGGATCTGACCCTCCCCGGTATCGATGGGCTGGACATTTTGCGCGAATGGCGCGACAAAGGCCGCCATGAACCAGTACTGATCCTCACCGCCCGCGACGCGCTCAGCCAGCGCGTTGAAGGACTACGGCTCGGCGCCGATGATTATCTCTGCAAACCTTTCGCGTTGATTGAGGTCGCCGCCCGTCTGGAAGCGCTGATGCGCCGCGCCCACGGTCAGAGCAGCAGCGAACTGCGGCACGGCAATGTCGTTCTCGATCCTGGCCGGCTCACTACCACACTGAACGGCGAAAACTTACCGCTCAAGCCCAGGGAGTTCGCCCTGCTGGAGCTGCTGATGCGCAACGCCGGGCGGGTACTGCCGCGCAAGCTGATTGAAGAAAAGCTCTATAACTGGGACGACGATGTCTCCAGCAATGCGATAGAAGTGCACGTCCATCATCTGCGCCGTAAGCTCGGCAGCGGTTTCATTCGTACCGTACATGGTATCGGCTATACCCTGGGGGATGCATGAAACGTCAAGGCAGATTGAGCCTGCGCGTCCGCCTGACGCTCTTTTTCCTGCTGCTGACCAGCGCCGCCTGGGGCATAGCCAGTTTTATTGCCTGGCAGCAAACCACCGACAAGCTGGATAAGCTATTCGATACCCAACAGCTGCTGTTCGCCCGCCGCCTTAGCGCAATGAATTTTGACGAGCTTCATACTCTCGCTCCGCAGGTACGGGCGAAGAAAAAGGTCAAGCACGGCCATCTCGACGACGACGCGCTGGCGTTCGCCATCTTCACCACCGACGGCAAAATGGTGCTTAACGATGGTGAAAATGGCCAGGATATCCTGTGGGGCAACCATCGGGAGGGGTTCAGCGACGGCTATCTGCGCGGAGATGACGACGAGTGGCGTTTCCTGTGGCTGACCACCCGCGACGGCCGCCATCGAATCGTCGTCGGCCAGGAGTGGGATTACCGCCGTGAGATGGCGCTTGATATCGTTACCTCCCAGCTCACCCCCTGGCTGGCCGCGCTCCCGCTGATGTTTTTGCTGCTTATCGTGCTGTTAAGCCGCGAGCTGGCGCCGCTGAAAAAGCTCGCCAACACGCTGCGCGCCCGGGCGCCAGACTCGGCCGAAACGCTAAATAACGACAACGTGCCCAATGAAGTCCGTCCGCTGGTCGACGCGCTAAATCAGCTTTTTACCCGGACGCACAATGCCATGATCCGCGAGCGTCGCTTCACGTCCGATGCCGCCCACGAGCTACGTAGCCCGCTGGCGGCGCTGAAGGTGCAGACTGAAGTCGCCCAGCTATCGTTAGACGATCCGCAAGGGCTGGATAAGGCGCTGGAACAGCTTCATCAGGGTATCGACCGTGCAACCCGTCTGGTCGATCAGCTACTTACCCTGTCGCGACTGGACTCTCTGGCCCAGTTGGATGATGTCCAGACTATCGCCCTTACTGACCTGCTACAGTCGGCGGTGATGGAGATGTATCACCCTGCCCGGCAGGCCGGCGTTGAGCTACGCCTGCACCTGAACGCGGATAACATCACGCGCATCGGCCAGCCGCTGCTGCTGAGTCTGCTGGTACGCAATCTGTTAGATAACGCCGTACGCTATAGCGCTGCCGGAAGTCAGGTCGATATCACCCTTGAAGCTCATGAATTTCGCGTGCGCGACAACGGCCCGGGCATCAGCGCCGAAGCCCTGGCGCGTATCGGCGAGCGCTTTTATCGGCCGCCCGGACAGGAGCAACCCGGCAGCGGCCTTGGGTTATCTATCGTCAAACGTATCGCCGCGCTGCACGGAATGACGGCCAGCTTCGGTAACGCCCGGGACGGCGGATTCGAAGCGCGCATTCGCTGGTAGCGCCTATTATTGCTAAAAAAGCAAAAGACTTTGCACATTTTGCTCATTTTACCGTTCTGCCCATCGGGGTAAAATTAACCACAAAATTGAAAAGTTGAGGATAAAAAATGAGCAACATTCTGATTATCAACGGTGCGAAAAAATTCGCCCACTCCAACGGCCAGCTGAACGACACCCTGACCGAGGTCGCGGATGGTTATCTGCGCGACGCCGGACATGATGTTAAGATCGTCCGCGCCGAAAGCGAATACGATGTCAAAGAAGAAGTGCAGAATTTTCTCTGGGCTGACGTGGTTATCTGGCAGATGCCGGGGTGGTGGATGGGTGCGCCGTGGACGGTGAAAAAGTACATCGATGACGTCTTCACCGAAGGTCACGGCTCTCTGTATGCCAGCGATGGTCGTACTCGCTCCGATGCCAGTAAGAAATATGGTTCCGGCGGCCTGATTCAGGGCAAAAAATATATGCTGTCTCTGACCTGGAACGCGCCGATGGAGGCCTTCACCGATAAAGAGCAGTTTTTCCACGGCGCCGGCGTCGATGGCGTTTACCTGCCGTTCCATAAAGCCAATCAGTTTCTTGGGATGACCGCCCTGCCTACCTTCATCGCCAACGATGTGATCAAAATGCCTGATGTTCCACGTTATATGGCAGAATATCGCAAGCATCTGGCGGAAATTTTTGGTTAACTGTATTGAGTTATGAAAAGACGACAAGCGCGGCTCACATAGCGGCGGCTTGAAGTATGATGAGAATATACAGAAGGAGTTGAGTTAACCATGTTGACAGTGATCGCTGAAATTCGCACTCGTCCGGGCCAACATCATCGTCAGGCGGTGCTGGATCAGTTCGCAAAAATTACCCCGACCGTACTCCAGGAAGAGGGTTGCCACGGCTACGCGCCGCTGGTAGATCACGCCGCTGGCGTCAGTTTTCAGACCACCTCACCGGATTCCATCGTGATGGTCGAGCAGTGGGAAAGCGTCGCGCATCTTGAGGCGCACCTGCAAACTCCGCACATGAAAGCCTACGGCGAAGCTGTTAAAGGCGACGTGCTGGAAATGAACATTCGTATCCTAGAATCAGGAATTTAAGCGAGCCAAATCAATCGGCCGGTTTCCCGGCCGATTTTTTATCATTATCCATCCAGCTCGGCCAGATCGCCCTTCTCCTGCAGCCAGTTGCGCCGATCTTCGGAACGCTTCTTCGCTAACAGCATATCCATCATCGCGTTCGTCTGCTGCTCATCTTCATCGTTGATAATCAGCTGTACCAGACGGCGGGTATTCGGATCCAGAGTAGTCTCGCGCAGCTGCATCGGGTTCATCTCACCCAGACCTTTAAAGCGCTGTACGTTAGGCTTACCTTTCTTACGTTTAAGCTGCTCCAGAACGCCGGTTTTCTCTTCTTCCGTAAGCGCGTAGTAAACCTCTTTACCGAGGTCGATACGGTACAGAGGCGGCAGCGCCACGTACACGTGGCCGTGTTTGACCAGATTACGGAAGTGTCTGACAAATAGCGCGCACAACAGCGTAGCGATGTGCAGACCATCGGAGTCAGCATCCGCCAGAATACAAATCTTACCGTAGCGCAGCTGGCTCAGGTCATCGCTATCCGGATCGATGCCGATGGCGACCGAAATATCATGCACTTCCTGGGACGCCAGCACTTCATCGGAAGAGACTTCCCAGGTGTTAAGGATTTTACCTTTCAGCGGCATGATCGCCTGATATTCGCGATCCCGCGCCTGCTTGGCAGAACCGCCTGCTGAATCCCCTTCGACGAGGAACAGTTCAGTTCGGTTCAAATCCTGGGCGGTGCAGTCCGCCAGCTTGCCGGGCAGCGCAGGGCCGCTGGTGAGCTTTTTGCGCACCACTTTTTTCGCCGCGCGCAGGCGACGCTGGGCGCTGGAAATCGCCATTTCCGCCAGCAGCTCTGCCGACTGAACGTTCTGGTTTAACCACAGGCTGAACGCATCTTTAACCACCCCGGAAACAAACGCGGCGCACTGGCGTGAAGAGAGACGCTCTTTAGTCTGCCCGGCAAACTGCGGATCCTGCATCTTCACGGAAAGCACGTAGGCGCAGCGCTCCCAGATATCTTCCGCCGACAGCTTCACGCCGCGCGGCAAAATATTGCGGTATTCACAGAACTCGCGCATCGCGTCCAGCAGCCCCTGACGCAGGCCGTTAACGTGGGTTCCGCCCTGCATGGTGGGGATCAGGTTAACGTAGCTTTCCGTCAGCAGCTCACCGCCCTCCGGCAGCCACAACAGCGCCCAGTCGACCGCTTCGGTATCGCCGGAGAAATTGCCGACGAAGGGTTTTTCCGGCAGCAGCGGCAACCCGTTAACCGCTTCGCTGAGATAGTCGTTCAGACCATCGGCGTAGCACCAGCGCTGCTCGCTATCGTTGACCAGATCGCGGAAAACAATTTCTACGCCCGGGCAAAGAACGGCCTTGGCTTTTAATAAATGCGAAAGACGCGAGACGGAAAAACGCGGGCTATCAAAGAAGCTTTCATCCGGCCAGAAGTGCACGCTGGTACCGGTATTGCGCTTACCGCAGGTGCCGGTGACGTGGAGATCTTCTACTTTATCGCCGTTTTCAAAGGCGATGCTATAGACCTGGCCGTCGCGGCGCACGTTGACTTCGACGCGCTTCGACAGGGCATTGACCACGGAAATCCCCACCCCATGCAGACCGCCGGAGAACTGATAGTTCTTGTTGGAGAATTTCCCCCCCGCGTGCAGGCGGCAAAGAATCAGCTCAACTGCCGGTACCCCTTCTTCAGGATGGATATCCACCGGCATTCCGCGTCCATCGTCGATAACTTCCAGCGACTGATCGGCATGGAGAATGACCTCCACCCGCTTCGCGTGACCGGCCAGGGCCTCATCCACGCTGTTATCAATAACTTCCTGACCAAGATGGTTTGGTCGTGTGGTATCCGTGTACATTCCCGGACGGCGGCGAACCGGCTCTAGCCCGGTGAGTACCTCAATGGCATCAGCGTTATATGAAGATTGCGTCATGGTGTGTATTCGTAGGTCGTTCCGAACCGCTTAGCGCAGGCCCAGAAAATCGATAATCTGAGTGAAATGATCTTCAAAGCCAACAAATGCGTGATTACCGCCCTCCTCTACCGTTTGTCGGCAGGAGGCGAAATAATCAACGGCCTGGCGGTAATCAAGCACTTCATCACCCGTTTGCTGCAATAACCAGATTAAATCCGGCGCTTCCAGCGGGTCAATTTGCATGACTTTGAGATCGTAAATATGGCGAGACTCTAGCACATATTGCTGCCCCGTGTATGGATTCTCATTAGGGCCAAGAAAATTGTTCAATAGCTCAAACGGGCGCACCGCAGGGTTCACTACCACTGCGGGCAGCATAAAACACTGGGATAGCCAGGTGGCGTAATATCCTCCCAACGAAGACCCGACAACGCCCAGCGGCTCTCCGCCACGCTCCAGCACGATAGCCTCCAGATATTCTGCCGCTTGCGCGGGATAAACCGGGAGCTCTGGTATCACCATAGAGATTTCGGGATAAGTCTGCGCCAGCCACTCTTTTAGCGCCGTCGCTTTTGCCGACCGCGGCGAGCTGTTAAAACCATGCAGATAAAGAAGCGTAGACATCAGTATCCTTCTGAAGCGATATCCGGGTGAAATTTCACGCCTTCAAGGCGGCAAACTTCAGTGGTCAATGTACCGTCAGGATGCAGCTCCAGCCAGCGCCAGCCGGGAGAAACGGTATCCAGCGTGAAATTAGCGCAGTGCGGCTTAAACTGGACGCAGGTAGATGGCGTTGCCATCATGCGCCGTCCGTTCCAGTCAAGGTCAAGCTCCTGATGAATATGGCCGCACAGCAGATGCTTAACGCGGGGAAAGGCGGCCAGCGCGCAATCAAGCTCTCCGGCATTGCGCAGGCTATGCTGATCCAGCCAGCTACAGCCAGACGGTAGAGGATGATGATGCAACAGCAGCAGCGTATAGCGCTCCGGGACTTCCGCCAGCTTCTGCTCAAGCCATTCCAGCTGGAATTCGCTCAGCTCACCGTGCGGAACGCCGAATACCTGGCTATCCATCAGTAATATTTGCCAATGGTCGCCCAGCAGAACGCGTTTAGCGGGGGAAATGCCTGACTCCTGCAGCGTGCTGTACATCGCCGGTTGAAAATCATGATTGCCCGGTAGCCAGACGCAGGGTGCAGCAAAACTCGCGATGCCTTCAGCAAAGTGCTGATAGGCCGCGGTAGAGTGATCTTGCGCCAAATCGCCGGTGGCAACAATCAGGTCGCATTCTCGCTGTGAAGCGTGGATAGCATCCAGTACAGCCTGATAGCTTTCCCAGGTATTGATGCCTAACAGCGTTTCGTGTTTTTCAGCAAACAGGTGAGTATCGGTAATTTGTAATATCCTGACTCTGGCCTCACCAGCCAAAGGTAGGTTTAACAGGCTTTCCAAATGGTGTCCTTAGGTTTCACGACGCTAACAAACCGGAATCGCCATCGCTCCATGTGCTAAACAGTATCGCAGCCAATCGGCCAAAAACTGGTTAATTTGATGCTTTTCGTCGCGTTGATGCAACTTTTTATTAGGATAATCATACCGCGCTTTGAAGCGAAAGATCTGCTGACTTGAACACACTTCAGCGACCATTGCATCGTGATAGAGCCGGACGGTCATCGACGGCAGGCTCCAGTAACTCACCGACGGGGCAGTCTGTTCAATCGTCACCAATGTAGTGTAGCGGGTCGACTCAACGATGGTTAATCGGTATTGCGCGTTGCCCACCTGGTAACTCACCTTTTCTCCCGCCTCATCCGTTCGCGGCAGCAGGCGGCGCAGCTGGGCAAAGTTCGTTTCACACAGGCGCATCATTTCAGGGAAGTCAGGTGTATAACGCTTCATTTTGTCCACTCATTGCGTAAATTGTGATAATGCAGCTGCAGCCATTGCAGCGCGATGACAGAGGCTGCGTTGTCGATTTTCCCCTCTTCTACCCACTGGTAAGCCTGTTCACGGCTGACCACATGAACGCGAATATCCTCATTTTCGTCGGCCAGTCCATGAATTCCTTTTGCCGTCGTTGCATCGACCTCCCCCACCATAATAGACAACCTTTCGCTGGTACCGCCGGGGCTGGCCAGGTAGCTCAGAACCGGTTTAACCCGGCCAACCTCAAGCCCGGCTTCTTCTACTGCTTCACGACGGGCGACATCTTCGGGAGACTCCCCTTCCTCAATCATTCCGGCGACCATTTCGAGCAGCCACGGGCTCGGGCTGGTATCATACGCCGCAATACGGATCTGCTCGACGAGCACAACTTCATCACGTATCGGGTCAAAGGGTAGCAGGACTGCGGCGTGCCCACGCTCAAAAATTTCGCGGGTCACTTCACCGCTCATGCCGCCGTTAAACAAGCGATGGCGAAAACGATATAAATCGAGCGAAAAAAAACCACGATAAAGCTTTTCGCGTGCAATAATTTCTACATCGTTTTTAGAGAAGGTAATCCCCTGCTGATTGACGTCGCTCATTTCGATATCCTGTAGAACATGAAGTTATGAATTTATAGGCGGTGTGGCTACCGTTTTATGGCTTGTATGCTAGATTGGTGCAAATTACCGCCCCATGGCACATAACGCCAACTTTTTACGGTAACAGACTCTATACAATCAGTGATTATTTTTAGAATTTGAGTAGCGCTAAATGCTTCACAACAAGGAATGCAAATGAAGAAACTCTTTCCCATCCTTATCGGCCTGGGCCTGACTGGCTTCAGCGCCATGAGCCAGGCAGAAAACCTGCTACAGGTTTATCAGCAGGCGCGTATCAGCAACCCTGATCTGCGTAAATCAGCAGCCGATCGTGATGCCGCATTCGAGAAGATCAACGAAGCGCGTAGCCCATTACTGCCACAGCTCGGTCTGGGTGCTGATTATACCTATACCAGCGGCTTTCGTGATTACAAAGACCAGAATTCCAATGTTACCAGCGGCTCGCTGCAGTTAACGCAGGTTCTGTTCGATATGTCGAAGTGGCGCTCGCTGACGCTGCAGGAAAAAACGGCCGGTATCCAGGACGTCACTTACCAGACTGACCAGCAAACGCTAATTCTGAACACCGCAACCGCTTACTTTAAAGTGCTGGCCGCTATCGATACGCTCTCCTATACCGAAGCGCAGAAACAGGCTATTTACCGCCAGTTAGATCAGACAACCCAGCGCTTTAACGTTGGTCTGGTTGCCATCACCGACGTGCAGAACGCCCGTTCACAATATGATGCCGTGCTGGCGAATGAAGTTACCGCGCGCAACGACCTCGACAACGCGGTTGAAGAGCTGCGTCAGGTGACCGGCAACTACTATCCGGAGCTGGCCTCTCTAAACGTTGATGGTTTTAAAACCAACAAGCCGTCAGCCGTTAACGCGCTGCTGAAAGAAGCGGAAAACCGCAACCTGTCGCTGCTGCAGGCCCGTCTGAGCCAGGACCTGGCGCGCGAGCAAATTCGCCAGGCGCAGGATGGTCATCTGCCGACGCTAAATTTGAACGCTTCCAGTGGCGTCTCTAATAACCGCTACAGCGGCTCAAAGAGCATTTCACAGGATGCTGACGTCGGGCAGAATAAAATCGGCCTGAGCTTCTCCCTGCCGCTGTATCAGGGCGGGATGGTTAACTCGCAGGTTAAACAAGCTCAGTACAACTTTGTGGGCGCCAGCGAACAGCTGGAAAGCGCACATCGTAGCGTCGTACAGACCGTTCGTTCATCTTTTAACAACGTCAACGCGTCTATCAGCAGTATCAACGCCTACAAACAGGCCGTGGTTTCCGCGCAAAGTTCATTAGATGCGATGGAAGCCGGTTATTCGGTGGGTACCCGTACCATCGTTGATGTGCTGGATGCGACCACGACGCTGTATAACGCCAAACAGCAGCTCTCCAACGCACGTTATAACTACCTGATCAACGAACTGAACATCAAATCTGCTCTCGGCACGCTGAATGAGCAGGATCTGGTAGCGCTGAATAATACGCTGGGCAAACCTATCCCGACTTCGCCGGATAGCGTAGCGCCAGAGAATCCGCAACAGGACGCCAGCGCAGACGGTTATAGCAATACCGCCGCGGCAAAACCGGCATCCGTACGCAGCACTAGCGGCAGCAATCCGTTCCGTCAGTAATCAGCTTACGTAGTCCACGCTTCGCTTATCCGCCCGGGTAAGCGAAGCGTTAAACGTAAGGCAACGTAAAGATCTCCCGCTTTCCGCCCCTATTCGCTTCATTTTCCACCACTCATCCTCTATCCTGAGCGTTAACAAAACGCATACCACTGGGTCCAGGAAAGACAATCATGAAACGGACAAAAAATATCAATCACGCCTCCTTTCGCAAAAGCTGGAGCGCGCGCCATTTAACTCCCGTTGCGCTTGCCGTCACGGCGGTATTTATGCTGGCCGGTTGTGAACAAAGCGATGAGACGGTTTCTCTGTATCAAAACGCCGATGACTGCTCTGCCGCCAATCCGAGCAAATCAGCTGAGTGCACCACTGCCTATAACAACGCACTCAAAGAAGCAGAACGTACCGCACCGAAATATGCCACGCGTGAAGATTGCGTAGCCGAATTTGGTGAAGGTCAGTGTCAGCAGACGCCGGCTCAGGCAGGCATGGCTCCGGAAAATCAGGCCCAGGCGCAAAGCAGCGGTAGCTTCTGGATGCCGCTGATGGCCGGCTACATGATGGGTCGCATGATGGGCGGCGGAATGGGCGCCCAGCAGCCGCTGTTCAGTTCAAAAAATCCGGCCAGCCCGGCCTATGGTAAATATACCGACGCTGGTGGTAAGAGCTACGGCGCAGCGCAGCCGGGCCGTACCATGAACGTGCCGAAAACCGCGATGGCGCCAAAACCGGCGACCACCAGCACCGTGACGCGCGGCGGATTCGGTGATTCGGTCGCGAAACAATCCACCATGCAGCGCAGCTCTGCGAGCTCCTCTTCTTCACGCTCGATGGGCGGCTAAGCAACATGGAAAGAATCAGCATTACCGAGCGTCCGGACTGGCGGGAAAAAGCGACAGAGTATGGCTTTAACTTTCACACCATGTACGGTGAACCGTACTGGAGCGAAGAAGCCTATTACAAACTGACGCTGGCGCAGGTTGAGAAGCTCGAAGACGTCACTGCCGAGCTGCATCAGATGTGTCTGCAGGCGGTTGAGAAAGTCATCGCCAGCGACGATTTAATGGCCAAATTTCGTATTCCCAAACATACCTGGGGGTTCGTGCGCCAGTCCTGGAAAACCAACCAGCCATCGCTGTACTCGCGTCTCGATCTCGCATGGGACGGCGTGGGAGAACCAAAACTGCTGGAAAATAACGCCGATACGCCGACGTCTCTCTATGAAGCGGCCTTTTTCCAGTGGCTCTGGATGGAAGATCAGCTGAACGCCGGTCAGCTGCCTGCGGGCAGCGATCAGTTCAATAGCCTGCAGGAGAAGCTGATCGATCGCTTCGGCGAGCTGCGCGAACAGTTTGGCTTCCAGCTGCTGCATATGGCCTGCTGCCGCGACACCGTTGAAGATCGCGGTACCGTGCAATATTTGCAGGATTGTGCAGCAGAAGCGGGCGTGGCAACCGAGTTCCTGTACATCGAAGATATCGGCCTTGGCGAAAAAGGTCAGTTTACCGATCTGCAGGATCAGGTGATTGGTAATCTGTTCAAGCTCTATCCGTGGGAGTACATGCTGCGGGAGGTTTTCTCTACCAAGCTGGAAGATGCTGGCGTGCGCTGGCTGGAACCGGCCTGGAAGAGCATAATCTCCAACAAAGCGCTACTGCCGCTGCTGTGGGAGATGTTCCCGAACCATCCGAATCTGCTGGCCGCTTACTTCAGCGAAGATGCGCACCCGGAGATGGAAAAATACGTTATCAAACCCATCTTCTCCCGCGAAGGGGCTAACATCTCTATTGTCGAAAACGGCAAAGTGCTGGAGGCGGTGGAGGGTCCGTACGGTGAAGAAGGTACTATCGTACAGGAGTTCTATCCGTTGCCGAAGTTTGGTGACAGCTACACCCTTATCGGCAGCTGGCTGATTAACGACCAGCCTGCGGGAATCGGTATTCGTGAAGACCGGGCGATGATAACCCAGGATCTGTCGCGTTTTTATCCGCACATTTTCGTCGAGTAACATCTAACCCCGGCAGTATCCTTTACGGCCGGGGTTTAACTATTTTCAGGCGCCAATCACCACCGACAGCATGCTCAACGACCCCATTTCTATTCCTTCCACCGGAATAGTTATCGGTTCTTCACCATCCCAGGCCCCCAGCACGTACAGCAACGGCAGGAAGTGATCGGCCGTCGGGTTAGACAGTGCTCCACCTTCATGCGACAGGTAATTCACCAGCGGATGCTCAGCCACGGGGCCTTTCCAGTTCATATTCGCTTTCACGTATTCATTAAACGACTCAGCCCAGGGATATGGCGTATTCTCACCGTGCCAGCGCGCGGTACGCAGGTTATGCACTACGTTGCCGCTTGCGACCAGCATAATCCCTTCATCACGCAGCTGAGCCAGCTTACGCCCCATTTCGAAGTGCCATGCCGCGGGTTTAGTACTGTCGATACTCAGCTGCACCATCGGAATATCGGCGTCGGGATACATTTTAATCAATACGCCCCACGAGCCGTGGTCAAAGCCCCAGGCTTCTTTATCCAGCGTCACCGGCACCGGCGCCAGCAGCTCAACCAAACGCCTGGCCAGTTCTGGTGAACCCGGCGCCGGATAGTGGGTATCGTATAGCGCCTGCGGAAACCCGCCAAAATCATGAATCGTTTTCGGCGCTTCCATCGCGGTGACTCCGGTACCGCGTGTGAACCAGTGCGCGGATATCACCACAATGGCTTTAGGCCGTGGCAGAGTCTCGCCCAGATGCCGCCAGGCGCGAGTATAGATGTTATCTTCCAGCACGTTCATCGGACTACCGTGACCTAGAAACAGCGCGGGCATACGGGTAAGGGACATAGTGATATCCTTTATTAAGAGTGTTTATGCATTTACATTACGCTCTTTCCATTCAGGTTAAACTCAGATAAGAATGATGATGATCGTCAGAAAATTTGAATGTAAGGGGCGGTAAAGAGTGAATCTCCTCTCTCGCGGTCATCAACTAATAGAGATATCATTAATGAGAATCATTTTCACAAAGAGGTAAGTGATGTCATCCCCCATAATTTTGACCCTGCTGGCAGGGAGTGCCACCTTTATTGGGGCCATTTTTGGCGTTATCGGGCAAAAACCCTCGAACCGCTTGTTGGGGTTCTCTCTGGGCTTCGCCGCCGGGATCATGTTGCTGATTTCATTAATGGAGATGCTGCCGGCTGCGCTGGCAACCGAAGGAATGTCGCCTTTACTCGGCTATGGCATGTTTATCATCGGTCTTCTGGGCTATTTTGCCCTTGACCGCATGTTGCCTCACGCGCATCCGCAGGATCTGATGACGCCAGGTATTTCCCGCCCGCGTAACCTGAAACGTACGGCGATACTGCTGACATTAGGCATCAGTCTGCATAACTTCCCCGAAGGCATTGCGACCTTCGTGACGGCCAGCAATAACCTGGAGCTGGGGATGGGGGTTGCCTTAGCCGTTGCTTTACATAATATCCCGGAAGGGCTGGCGGTAGCCGGACCGGTATATGCCGCCACGGGGTCCAGGAGTAAAGCGGTGTTCTGGGCGGGACTCTCCGGCCTGGCGGAAATCTTCGGCGGCGTGCTGGCGTGGCTGATCCTTGGTAGTTTGGTCTCTCCGGTGCTGATGGCAGCAATCATGGCAACGGTCGCCGGTATTATGATTGCGCTGTCTATAGATGAGCTTATGCCGCTGGCAAAAGAGCTCGATCCACAAAGCAACCCAAGCTACGGCGTGCTGTGCGGGATGTCGGTAATGGGATTAAGCCTCGTTGTTTTACAAACGGTTGGAATTGGCTAAAGGTAAAAACAACAAGGCCCACATGACGTGGGCCTTGTTAAGCAGATAAGCCAGATTAGCTCGCTTTACGCTCGTGTTCACGACGATAAGCCACTAAATCTTCAATCGTGACCACTTCCATATTGTGCTGTTTAGCAAATTCAATGCACTGCGGCGCCCGCGCCATAGTACCATCGTCGTTGGTCAGCTCGCACAGTACGCCTGCCGGTTTGAGACCAGCCAGCGTAACCAGGTCGATGGTTGCTTCGGTATGGCCACCACGGGTCAGAACGCCGCCCGGCTGCGCGCGCAGTGGGAAAACGTGGCCAGGACGGTTCAGATCTGACGGCTTCGCGCCATCGGCAATTGCCGCGCGAACGGTGGTAACGCGGTCAGCGGCGGAAACGCCGGTGGTCACGCCTTCGGCGGCTTCGATGGTCACGGTAAAACCGGTACCGTAGGCGCTGGTGTTGTTCTCAACCATCATTGGCAGGTCGAGCTGCTTACGACGATCTTCCGTCAGGCACAGGCAAACAATGCCGCTGCCGTGGCGAATGGTCAGCGCCATCTGCTCAACGGTCATAGTTTCGGCGGCGAAAATCATATCGCCTTCATTTTCACGATCTTCATCGTCAAGCACCATCACACCGCGGCCTTCGCGCAGTGCATCTAAAGCACGTTCCACACGTTCAAAAGCGGTACCAAAAGAGGAAAGTAGCGTCTGATTCATGGTAATAAAACCTCATTAATTGTATGGTTACCAGAATCAGGGCAGTCTTAGGAGTGCCGGTTTAGCGGCAAAAGTCAACGCAAGCGGGCGGAAACCCGACTGAGCCGTTACTCTCTCCCATCCGGACTCTAACCGTCGGCCCCGGAATTACACCGGATCTGCTGACCTTTCTGCATTAACAGAAAGCGCTCGCGGGCTTTCAACGCTATGGTTGATTTACCGCCGGTGGGGAATTTCGCCCCGCCCTGAGAATAAGCAAAGTCACTATAACGCTATTGACTATCGTCGGCAATGCATAAGCTTCAAACATTTATGGTTTATAGGCACCGACGATCGCACTACAATGAGCAGATAACCGACCAGAGCAGGAACTCACCATGATTGACCCGAAAAAAATTGAACAAATCGCCCGTCAGGTTCATGAATCAATGCCGAAAGGGCTCCGCGATCTGGGGGAAGACGTAGAGAAAAAAATTCGTCAGGTGCTCCAGTCGCAGTTAACTCGCCTGGACCTGGTGAGTCGAGAAGAGTTCGATGTACAGACGCAAGTGCTGCTGCGCACTCGCGAAAAACTGGCGCTTCTGGAACAGCGTCTGAGCGAGCTGGAAAGCCGCTCGGCGATCGCGCCGGTGGCTCCAGACGCCGAAGAAAAGCAGTAAAAACAAGCAACGGGCCGTAAGGCCCGTTGTCGTATTAGCGCTGCGATATGTATATTAGTGCTCCAGCTCCGCTTCTGGTGTTGTGACTTTATTTGCCTGCCGGCGATAAAGTTCATATCGTTGACAAAACCACTCACGATGTTCTTCATCCATATTTCCTACAATGGCCTGAAGATCGACTGGCTGACCTTGTGCGTTCATTCTGGCGAAACTCTGAGCCAGAAAATCAAAATTCTTCATCAAATACATATCGTTATTCTTCATACGCATACTCCTTCAGCCGTTGATGTTCTGATTGGTCATATGCTTTTTACTAGCTTCAGTATTTATTATTACCTTAGCTTTTTTTGTACGAAAAATGCGCCTAAAAGGATGCTTTATTGAGCAAAATCATTTATGCCGTCATTAAATAAAAGAGGCCCACGATTATGCGACCGCGGGCCTCTTTTGTACTACTTTGCAGCATTAACGCCGGTTACGCTTCATTTGGCAGGGCAATTCCGGATACACAGTCGCTAACGCCTGAAGCGAAAACATTACTGCTCGCTATCTTTTTGGATCTTCTTGATGATGTTGGTTGTCGAACAGCCATCTTCGAAGTTAAGCACCAGCACCTCGCCGCCGTTTGCCCACACCTCTTCGCTACCGGCAATCTGTTCCGGCTTATAGTCGCCACCTTTTACCAGCAGATCCGGCAGAATCCCGGCGATCAGGCGCTGCGGGGTATCCTCTTCAAAAGAAACCACCCAGTCAACGGCTTCCAGCGCGCCCAGCACGATCATCCGCTGCTCCAGCGGGTTGACCGGACGAGTCTCGCCTTTCAGACGCTTAGTTGAAGCATCGCTGTTCACCGCAACAATCAGTCGATCGCCCAGCTTACGCGCGTTCGCCAGATAAGAAACATGGCCCGCATGCAAAATGTCGAACACGCCATTGGTCATCACTACTTTCTCGCCGCGCTTGCGCGCCGCGGCTACCGCCTGCTTCAGCTCTTCTTCGCTCATCACGCCAAAACCGGTCTCAGAGCGCCCGCGTACCGCGTTCTCCAGTTCGATAGGTGAAACGGTTGAGGTTCCGAGTTTACCGACCACCACGCCAGCCGCCGCGTTGGCAAAGTAGCAGGCTTCTTCCAGCGTATTGCCGGACGCCAGCGTCGCCGCCAGCACGCCAATAACCGTATCGCCTGCGCCGGTAACGTCATAAACCTCCTGCGCCTGAGTAGGCATATGCAGCGGCGGCTTGCCCGGCTGCAGCAGCGTCATGCCCTGCTCGGAGCGGGTCACCAGCAGCGCGGACAGTTCAAAATCGGCGATGATTTTCATCCCGCGCTCAACGATCTCTTCTTCATCCTTACACTTGCCCGCTACCGCCTCGAACTCGGAGAGGTTTGGCGTCAACAGAGTCGCGCCACGATAGCGTTCAAAATCCGTGCCTTTCGGGTCGATAAGCACCGGAACGCCCGCATCGCGAGCCAGCTTGATCATGGTCTGAACGCTGGTCAGCGCGCCCTTGGCGTAATCAGACAGCACCAGCGCGCCGATGGAACTCAGCGCCTGCTGAATACGCTCGTGCATCGGCTGCGGGTCGACGCCAGAGAAACCCTCTTCAAAATCGAGGCGAATCAGCTGCTGGTTGCGCGACAGTACGCGCAGTTTGGTAATCGTCGGATGCGTCGGGACGGATACGAAGTCACACTTCACATTGACGTCAGCCAGCGCTTTACTCAGCGCACGGGCAGCATCGTCAATCCCGGTCAGGCCAACCAGGCGAGAGGTCGCACCGAGTGAAGCGATGTTCATCGCCACGTTCGCTGCACCGCCAGGGCGTTCTTCGATATTTTCTACCTTCACCACCGGCACCGGCGCTTCCGGCGAAATACGGCTGGTGGGGCCATACCAGTAGCGGTCAAGCATCACATCGCCAACCACCAACACTCCTGCTCGTTCAAACTCTGGCAGCGTTACTTTCATTACTTTCTCCTGCGAGACGCAAACTTTGCGCGCGATAATAGCACACCCGCTTTTTTAGTTAAGCCATCAACCATTTCTGCCAGCTGGCGCTGACCTGTTCACGCTCAAGGCTAAAGGCGTCCGGCGCCACGTTCCCCGGCTGCTCCTGCAGGGCCAGATGATGTAGCGCATCGCGTAGCGTTGTGTAAGCATGGGTTAACGCTCTCGCCTCTGCCTCATCCATAATGTCGTTCTGCGCCAGCAGTTCCAGAATTCGCACATTATCGGACCAACGCGTGAGCTTCGGTTTATCACTGGCATAGCGTAGGACCAGATACTGAGTAATAAATTCAATATCCGTGATCCCCCCCGCATCGGCTTTAATATCAAAGCGATCGGCATGCTTATTACCAAGGTGGGCGCGCATTTTTTCCCGCATTTCCCGCACTTCGGTCTGCAGTTTTTCACCTTCCCGCGGGGTGGTGAGAATATCCCGACGAATGGTATCAAAGCGCGCCTGTAGCTCTGGATCGCCATACACTACGCGAGCGCGCACCAGCGCCTGATGCTCCCATGTCCAGGCCTCATTCTGTTGATAATCAGCAAAGGAATCGGCGGTAGTGACCAGCATCCCCGCTGCGCCAGAGGGGCGTAAGCGAGCGTCCACTTCGTACAGAATGCCTGAAGATGTACGGGTACTGAAAAGATGCATGATGCGCTGCGCCAGACGCAGATAAAACTGGCGGCCGTCGATTTCGCGCTCGCCGTCGGTCATTACCTCCATCGGGCAATCGTGCAGGAACACCAGGTCGAGGTCAGAACTGTAGCCCAGCTCCCACCCCCCCAGCTTGCCGTAGCCGACCACCGCAAAACCGCGCCCCTGGCGATCGTGCAGGTGCGTCGGCTGCCCGTAGCGGGCCACCATCTGCAGCCATGCCTGCTGGACCACCGCGTCAATCATCGCCTCAGCCAGCCAGGTTAAGTGATCGCTCACTTTCATCACCGGCAGCGTCCCGGCAATATCGGCCGCCGCGATATGCAGCAGCTGCGCCTGCTTAAACTGGCGCAGCGCCTCCAGCTGCTGCTCTTCATCATCTTCCGGTACGCGCAGCAGATACTGCCGTAGCTCATCGCGGTAGGCGTCGGTAGCCGTCGGCTGATAGAGCGTATTCGGATCCAGCAGCTCATCCAGCAGCAGCGGGTGACGGGCCAGCTGGTTGGCGACCATCGGCGATGCGGCGCACAGGCTGATCAGGTGCTTTAACGCGCCGGGGAATTCACTCAGCAGCTCAAGATAGGTTGTGCGGGTGACAATCCCGGTTAGTAGCGGCGTGATGCGCGCCAGCGGCACCGGAGCATCCACGCGCGAGCAAATTTCGCTCAGCAGATGCGGCATGAGCTGATCGAGTACCTGACGACCGCGCGGGCCAATAGTGCGCCGGTCAAGCTCTTTACGAAAATCAGCGATCAGCGCCAGTACGCTGCGGCGATCGCTATCAGCAAGATGCGCCAACGCCGGACTGGTATCGTCCTCCTGTAGCGCGTCCTGCCACAGTTCGCGCCAGTACTCTTCAAGCTGTTCATCCGGCGACTGGGTTTCATCGTCGCCAATTAATTCATTAAAGACGCGCCGCACGTCGGCCATCTGCTCCGCCAGCCTGGCGCTGAGCGTATCCCAGTCGGCAACGCCCATCCCCCATGCCAGCCGGGAACGATTAAGCTCATCCTGCGGCAGGGTTTGCGTCTGCTCATCGTTGATGCTTTGCAGCAGGTTTTCCAGGCGACGTAAAAACAGATAGGCTTCGCGCAGCCTCTGCGCATCGCCTTCCGGCAGCAGGTGCAGCTCTTCGATAGCGGCCAGCGTCGGCAGCAGGGCCCGCTGCTGCAGCATCGGCTCGCGACCGCCACGAATCAGCTGAAAGACCTGGACGATGAATTCAATTTCGCGGATACCGCCCGCGCCGAGTTTGATGTTGTCCTTCAGTCCCCGGCGGCGCACTTCACGGGCAATCATACCCTTCATGTTACGCAGGGACTGAATCACGCTGAAATCAATGTAGCGGCGGAAGACAAACGGCCGCAGCATGGCGCGCAGCTCGCTGGCATAGGCGTCATCGTTATCGCCCATAATTCTCGCCTTCACCATCGCGTAACGTTCCCAGTCTCGCCCCTGCTCCTGGTAGTAATCCTCCAGCGCGGCAAAACTCAGCACCAGCGGGCCGCTGTCGCCAAACGGACGCAGACGCATATCTACGCGATACACAAATCCATCCTGAGTGGGCTGATCCAGTACCTTAATCAGGCGCTGCCCGAGACGAGTAAAAAACTGCGCGTTATCCAGCTCGCGACGTCCACCGCGCGTGGAGCCGTGCTCAGGCCAGGCGAAAATCAGATCGATGTCGGAGGAGAAGTTCAGCTCGCCGCCGCCGAGCTTGCCCATCCCGAGGATCAGCAGCGGCTGCGGTGAACCTTCAGCATTACACGGGGTGCCCCATTCGCGACAGCAGGCGGCATAAAGCCAGTCGCGTGCGGCAACGATTAACGTCTCCGCTAATGCGCTTAGCTGCTGCAAACTACTCTCTTCGCCGATCAACGATAGCGCCTGAGCCCAGGCGATACGCACCATAATCCTGCGGCGGAACTGACGCAGCTCGCGCATCAGCGCAGCTTCATCATTGACCTCTGCCAGGCAAACCTGCAGCCAGTCGGCGTAGTGACGCCACTCCAGCGCCTCAGGAGGGGAGGTTTCAAGTTCTGCCAGCCAGTGCGGCTGAGCGATGAGACTCTGTTCGACGAAATCGCTGAAAGTCATCACCGATTGCGCCCGATCGCTCAACGTTGATACGGGAAAATCCGCTGGCAGCCGATCTTTGACCGTCTGCCAGTGCTGCTGTAATTGCGAAGAAAGCGGCATCTTAGGGGCTCCCTGGCCTGTAATTATCGTTTTCCACTATGCAGCCAGAACGGCTCCGCTGCCAGCGCCTGACGACGAAAATATTCAATGACGCTGCTGTCGTTGTGCGCAATCGCCCGGCGGATTTCCTGCCAGTTTTCCAGCCACGGTCCGGCCGCGTCGATATAGGCTCCGGATAGCAGCTGTACGGTGTCAATTTCACGAGTCAGACGCGGAAGCTGATCGGCATAACCGTCAGGGGATGCCTGGCGGAAGGCGTTTTTCAGTTCCGCCGCCGCTCTGGAGAGCTGAATATCCGCGAAGCGTTTAAACGATCCGACAATTTTCTGCTCCCCCGCTGCGCTCAGGAAAGGGCGCCAGCCGCGGTTTACCAGCAGCTCGGTGAGCGCCAGCTTAGCTCTGACCGTCGCCACGCTGAAAAGCGCCGCCTGGGCCGTTTCGGCCTCCGCCAGCGCTGCCTCGGCTTCGCTCAAACGCTCCCGCAGCAGCGTGGTTGCCTTACGCGGGACAATGCCGCCAAACAATACCAGCGCGTGCCGTACGCGGGCGATGGCGTGCAGAATCTCCGCTTTCGCCTTCAGATTGCCGCAATTGAGGACTTCATCGTGATATAGCCAGTGCGCCAGCGCGCTTTCCAGCGCCGCTTCCAGCCCCTGTTCGACGCTGGCCTTCGGCACCACGCGGAGAATGGATAGCGCCGTCAGCTGGCGCTCTTCATTGCCCTGCGCCAGATGGTAACCACGCGCCGCTTTGCTCAGGCTTCCCTGGCGCAGCACGCCGGTGTCCAGCAGGCGACGGGCAAGAGTGAGAATGTCCTGCGTATTACCGGACAAGAGCTCCAGCTCCAGTTCACAAATCGGCTGACTATGCTCGCCGGCTTTGACTTCGCCGCGGTCGAGAGCGATTTCAATTTCGCTGCCGCCCTCCTTCACCATCCACTTTTCACGCTCAAAATCAGTGCTGAAAAGCGGCTGTACGTTCTGCGCAAGTTCCGCCGGCAGTTCATCCTGCGGCCAGACTTCGGCCGGCAGTTTATCCAGCGCCAGCTCCGCGGTTTCCAGCGGGATGTTATATTCCGGACGCTGATGCAGGCCGCCCACCGCGCGGCCGGCGATTTTCAGCGTCATTTCATAGCGCCCCTGGTCGCCGCGAATGCGCAGCCCCATATCGTGGCGGCGCAGCCAGTTATCCGCCGTTTCGTAGTAGATATTCAGCAATTGACCTGCGGGCGTATGCTTTGCCTCAAGCGTATTGAGGTGCTGACGCAGCGCGTCAACCCCATCCTGAGCGACGATAAACTTTAATTCGATTTCTTGAGCCATGACTGAATTCTTCCGCTTATATGCTGTGCCGGGAAATTGCGGCGAACTAACAACGATATTTCTTGTCAGTAGATAGTATTTTGCGGCGAATCGCCATGCAATGCGCATTTTGCCGGGCCACCTCCTGGATGATTCCGATTGTGGCGGAAAACTTTGCGTCGCTTCGGCGATGCCACTACTATCGTTCAACTTTTTATGACCAAACGATGACCTGATGCCAAAATTACGCCTTATTACATTGACTTTGCTGGCGCTGAGCGCCGCCACGGCGGTTCACGCGGAAGAAAAGCGTTACGTTTCAGATGAACTGAATACCTGGGTTCGCAGCGGTCCGGGTGATAACTATCGCCTTGTCGGAACCATCAACGCCGGGGAAGAAGTCGCCGTGCTGCAGACCAACGACAGCACGAGCTATGCTCAGGTACGCGACAGCAGCGGCCGTACTGCCTGGATCCCACTGAAAGAGCTGAGCAACGAGCCCAGCCTGCGCACCCGCGTACCGGATCTGGAAAACCAGGTCAAAACCCTGACCGATAAACTGAACAACATAGATACCACCTGGAACCAGCGCACGGCGGACATGCAGAAGAAGGTTGCTGGTAGCGATGCCGTCATCAACGGCCTGAAAGAAGAGAACCAAAAGCTGAAAAACGAGCTGGTTGTCGCACAGAAGAAGGTCAATGCCGCTAATCTGCAGCTTGATGACAAACAGCGCACCATTATCATGCAGTGGTTTATGTACGGCGGCGGCGTGCTTGGCGTCGGCCTGATTCTCGGTCTGGTGCTGCCGCACCTGGTGCCGAGCCGTAAACGCAAAGACCGTTGGATGAACTAATTCGTCTTCTCTGCCAGACTTACGTATCATCGTAAGAAAATGAAGACGGGAGAGTAAGGCGTGAAGGTTTATCTGGTCGGTGGTGCAGTGCGGGATGCGTTATTAAGACTACCGGTTAAGGATAAAGATTGGGTTGTGGTGGGTGCCACGCCTCAGCAGCTTCTCGACGCGGGCTACCAGCAGGTAGGCCGCGATTTTCCCGTGTTCCTTCATCCGCAAAGCCGCGAAGAGTATGCCCTGGCGCGTACCGAGCGAAAATCCGGGGCCGGCTATACCGGCTTTACCTGCTATGCCGCTGCCGACGTCACTCTTGAACAAGATCTGCTGCGTCGCGATTTGACCATCAACGCGCTGGCCCAGGACGCCGATGGTGAGATTATCGATCCCTACGGCGGCCAGGCCGATTTACGCCAGCGTCTGCTGCGCCACGTTTCGCCCGCCTTCAGCGAAGACCCGTTACGCGTTCTGCGCGTGGCGCGGTTTGCCGCCCGCTACGCGCATCTGGGATTCCGCATCGCCGATGAAACCATGACGCTGATGCGCACGATGACCGATGCCGGTGAGCTTGCGCACCTTACGCCCGAGCGGGTGTGGAAAGAGACGGAAAGCGCCCTTACCACCCGCAACCCGCAGGTTTTCTTCCAGACCTTACGCGACTGCCGTGCGCTCAAGGTGCTATTCCCGGAAGTCGACGCTCTTTATGGCGTACCGGCTCCGGCAAAATGGCATCCGGAAATTGATACCGGGCTGCACACTCTGATGACCGTCACCATGGCAGCGATGCTTTCACCGGAAGTCGACGTGCGTTTCGCGACGCTATGTCACGACCTGGGGAAAGGATTGACGCCGAAGGAGCTCTGGCCGCGTCACCATGGCCACGGTCCGGCAGGCGTAAAGCTGGTCGAACAGCTTTGCAACCGGCTGCGGGTACCAAACGATCTCCGCGACCTGGCAAAACTGGTCGCTGAATTTCACGATCTGATCCACACCCTACCCATGCTGCAGCCCAAAACGCTGGTTAAGCTGTTCGATAATATCGATGCCTGGCGCAAGCCACAGCGGGTCAGGCAAATTGCCTTAACCAGCGAAGCCGACGTGCGCGGACGTACCGGCTTCGAAGCCCGCGATTACCCTCAGGGACGCCTGCTGCTGGAAGCCTGGGATGTGGCCCGGGCGGTCTCAACAAAAGAGGTTGTTGCGGAAGGTTTTCAGGGAATTGAGATTCGTGAAGAGCTGACGCGTCGGCGGATTCAGGCCGTCGCAGAGTGGAAAGAAAAGCGTTGCCCTCAGCCACAGGACTGAGGGCCGGCCGCTTAGAAGAAGACCACGTAAACCGCTGCCGCCACGATAAAACGGTAAATGGCGAACGGGATAAACGAAATACGTTTAATCAGCTGCAGGAAGGTTTTAATCGCAATCAGCGCAACGATAAACGCCGTGACAAAACCGACGGCAAACATCGGAATATCGCTGGCGCTCAGGAACCCAATGCTCTTGTACATATCCAGCACGGTTGCGCCCATCATCATCGGCACCGCCAGCAGGAAAGAGAACTCAGAGGCCGCATAGCGGCTCACGCCCATCAGCATCCCACCGGAAATTGTTGCCCCGGAGCGCGAGAATCCCGGCCACAGCGCCAGGCACTGGAAGCAGCCAATCACGAACGCCTGACGATAGGTCATATCATCTATGCCCACCGCGCGCGGCTGTTTTGGCTTCAGCACTTCCGCCGCGATCAGCAGCACGCCGCCCACAATCAGCGCATACATCACGTTTATCGGATTGAACAGAGACTTGATGGAGTCGTGGAAAATCAGCCCCAGCACCACCGCCGGGATCATTCCTAAAAGAATATGGATAAGCGACAGACGGCCGCTGCCTTCGCCTTCATGAACAGGTTTTTTACCAAAATGAATACCAATAAGACCGAACAGGCGGCGCCAGAACATCACCACAACCGCGAGAATCGAACCCAGCTGAATCACTACTTCAAAAGTATTTGCGGTATCGCCTTCAAAACCCAGCAGATGCCCGACAATAATCATATGGCCAGTACTGGAAACAGGTAAAAATTCTGTTAAACCTTCCACCACACCCAATATTGCCGCCACCAGCAGCGAGTGTATATCGCTCATCCAATTAAACCCTTTAAAAGTAAAATGAAAAAAACCAGATACGAAGAACTGCGCTAGCAGGCGTAATTATTTGGCCTCAGGCAGCGCGCAGAAACGGGAGCGTACAGGTTGTACGCAAAGATTTCGAGCGCTGCCAGGGACAATACGGCAAGAAAAATAACCTGATAGCCGGATTCTATGACCGGTATAAACGCAATTTGTTTAACGAGTATGACCTGAAAAGTTTTGTTTCAGATTAAGGCCACGTTCAATAATGACGCCAACGTTGGCCGCCCGGGCTACTGCGCCAGGCTTGCTGACTTTAATACGAACCCATGGAGATTGAAAATTTTCCAGCAGCAGGTCGGCAATTTCTTCCGCCACGCGCTCTACCAACGCAAAGCGCCCGCCCTCGACGTGGTTGATAACCAGCTCGCTGATATCGGCATAGCTGAGACAATCGCTGACATCATCGCTGGCTGCCGCTTTGCGGTTATCCCACGCCATTTCGATATCGAACACCAGCTTCTGTTCAATGGTTTGTTCCCAGTCGTAAACCCCAATAGTGGTGATTACCGAAAGTTGCTCTATAAATACAATATCCATCACGACCTGCCTGCTTTTTGGCTAAACCGGATACCACTTCCGGCCAATTATGCGTATTATCCACAGATGCAAAGACATCCCCTAAATAATTTGCGTTGCCGGAAGACAGCGACGTGGCAAGGCTCCAGGAACATAGCGAGGCTATGCGTCCGGGCAAGCCAGTGCGCAGGGGATCAAACGACACTTTCAAAATGGAACAGCTGATGAGTGCAATCGCGCCAGGACTGGTTATCCTCGCCTACCTCTGCGGCTCAATCTCCAGCGCCATTCTTGTTTGCCGTCTCGCTGGCCTTCCTGACCCCCGAGACAGCGGTTCCGGCAATCCAGGGGCGACTAACGTCCTGCGAATTGGCGGTAAGGGCGCAGCCGTAGCGGTACTTATTTTTGACGTCCTGAAAGGCATGCTGCCGGTGTGGGGGGCATGGGCATTAGGCCTGACGCCGTTCTGGCTCGGTCTGGTGGCGATTGCCGCCTGCGTCGGCCATATCTGGCCTGTGTTCTTTCATTTTCGCGGCGGTAAAGGCGTGGCTACTGCCTTCGGCGCGATTGCGCCTATTGGCTGGGATCTTACCGGCGTGATGGCCGGGACCTGGCTGCTCACTATTCTGCTCAGCGGCTACTCCTCGCTGGGGGCGATCGTCAGCGCGCTGATTGCGCCATTTTATGTCTGGTGGTTCAAACCGCAGTATACTTTCCCGGTATCGATGCTTTCATGCCTGATTCTGCTACGCCATCACGACAACATTCAGCGTCTGTGGCGGCGCCAGGAAACCCGTATCTGGACTCGTTTCAAAAAGAAGAACAAAACGCCGGAGCAGAAATAACCTTTGCTTCGACGCAACTTCGTGACAAGGCGTCAATTGAGCCCCAGGTAATTCGGCTGCGCTCACGCAGCCGCTGCTCGAAGTATGACGGGCATAAGCTTTTCATATGACCGGGATGATCCCCCCCCGATCAATACTCTTCGCTGCTGTTTTATCTTGATTTTGCAGGGGCGCGACATTGCACGGCACCGTGTTACCACAGAATAAAAAAGGCTGGCAGGCCACGCTGGACCTGCAGTTCCAGCTTCTCGGCGGGAAAACCACGCTCGCCTCTCGTCGTCATGTCGGTCCCCTCACCGTTCAGCGCCCGTTTTATCCCGAAGAAGGGATCTGCCACCTCTATCTGCTTCATCCGCCCGGCGGTATCGTCGGCGGCGATGAACTGGCCATCAGCGCCACGATTGAGCCTGGTTGCCATACTCTGATCACCATGCCCGGCGCCAGCAAGTTTTATCGCAGCAGCGGCGCGCAGGCGCGGCTTCAACAAACCATGACGCTGGCCGAAAACTCGACGCTCGAGTGGCTGCCGCAGGATGCGATCTTCTTTCCCGGCGCCAACGCCGCTTTGCACACCGTGTTTCACCTCACCTCCTCCAGCACGCTGCTGGCCTGGGACCTGCTGTGTCTTGGCCGTCCGGTCATCGGCGAATCCTTTAGCCACGGCGCGCTCACCAATCGGCTGGAAGTGTGGATCGACGGCTCTCCGCTGCTGATTGAGCGCCTGAGCCTGGCCGATGGAGAGCTGGCCTGCGTCGCGCAGCAGCCGTGGGTGGGAACGATGCTGTTCTACCCGGCGAACGAAACGCTACTGGAAGGCGTACGCGAAAAGCTTACGCCGCTGGCAAACTACGCCGGCGCCACGCTCACCGACGGCTTGCTGACGGTACGCTTTTTAAGTGATGACAATCTGCTTTGCCAGCGGGTAATGCGTGATATCTGGCAGTTTATGCGCCCGCATCTGACCGGCAAAACTCCGCTAACTCCCCGAATCTGGTTGACTTAAGAGAACGCTATGGAACTGACACCCAGAGAAAAAGACAAGCTGTTGCTGTTTACCGCCGCGCTGGTGGCGGAGCGTCGCCTGGCCCGCGGGCTGAAGCTGAACTATCCCGAATCCGTGGCCCTGATTAGCGCCTTTATTATGGAAGGCGCACGCGATGGCAGAAGCGTCGCAGAGCTAATGGAAGAAGGGCGCCACGTCCTCAGCCGCGAGCAGGTCATGGAAGGCGTGCCGGAAATGATCCCCGATATCCAGGTCGAAGCCACCTTTCCCGACGGCTCGAAGCTGGTTACCGTCCATAACCCGATAATCTGAGGTAGCGCGATGATCCCAGGAGAATATCAGGTTAAACCGGGCCAGATAGCGCTTAACGTCGGCCGGGCTACCTGCTGCATTATCGTTGAAAATCACGGCGACCGGCCGATTCAGGTCGGTTCCCATTATCACTTCGCCGAGGTCAACCCGGCGCTGAAGTTCGATCGCCAGCAAGCGACGGGCTATCGCCTGAATATCGCCGCCGGAACCGCAGTGCGCTTCGAGCCGGGCCAAAAGCGCGAGGTGGAACTGGTAGCGCTGGCCGGAGCCCGCGTAGTGCACGGTTTTCGCGGCGAAATAATGGGTGAGCTGGAGGCAAATGATGAGTGAGATTTCACGTCAGGCCTATGCCGACATGTTCGGCCCCACCACCGGCGATAAAGTTCGCCTGGCGGACACCGAGCTGTGGATCGAGGTCGAAGATGACTTAACCACCTACGGCGAAGAGGTCAAATTCGGCGGCGGTAAAGTGATCCGCGACGGTATGGGACAGGGGCAGATGCTTTCCGCCGGGTGCGTGGATCTGGTACTGACTAATGCCCTGATCGTCGATTACTGGGGGATCGTCAAAGCCGATATCGGCGTCAAAGATGGAAGGATCTTCGCGATCGGCAAAGCCGGCAACCCGGACATTCAACCCAACGTCACGATCCCGATCGGCGCGGCCACGGAAATTATTGCCGCGGAAGGCAAGATCGTCACCGCCGGCGGCGTCGATACGCATATTCACTGGATCTGCCCACAGCAGGCGGAAGAAGCGCTGGTCTCCGGCGTCACTACCATGATTGGCGGGGGGACTGGTCCAGCGGCGGGAACTAACGCCACAACCTGTACGCCTGGGCCGTGGTACATCTCGCGGATGCTCCAGGCTGCGGACAGCCTGCCGGTCAATGTCGGCCTGCTGGGTAAAGGCAATGGCTCAAATCCGGATGCGCTGCGTGAGCAGGTCGCGACCGGGGTTATCGGCCTGAAAATTCACGAAGACTGGGGCGCGACTCCGGCGGCAATCAACTGCGCGCTGACCGTGGCCGACGAAATGGACGTGCAGGTCGCGTTGCACAGCGACACCCTCAATGAGTCCGGCTTCGTTGAGGATACCCTGGCGGCCATCGGCGGACGCACTATCCATACTTTCCATACCGAAGGCGCGGGCGGCGGCCATGCGCCGGACATTATTACCGCCTGCGCGCACCCCAATATTCTGCCCTCATCGACCAATCCGACGCTGCCATACACCGTCAACACCATTGACGAACATCTGGACATGCTGATGGTTTGCCATCATCTCGACCCGGATATCGCCGAGGACGTGGCGTTTGCCGAATCGCGCATTCGGCGGGAAACCATCGCCGCGGAAGACGTCCTGCACGACCTGGGCGCCTTCTCCCTTACCTCGTCCGATTCGCAGGCCATGGGTCGCGTCGGCGAAGTGGTGTTACGTACCTGGCAGGTGGCGCACCGGATGAAAGTTCAGCGCGGCCCGCTGGCGGAAGAGAGCGGCGATAACGATAACTTCCGCGTGAAGCGCTATATCGCCAAATACACTATTAATCCAGCGCTGACCCACGGTATCGCCCACGAAGTCGGCTCGATTGAAGTGGGGAAACTGGCGGATCTGGTGCTGTGGTCCCCGGCGTTCTTCGGCGTCAAACCGGCGACGATCGTCAAAGGCGGCATGATCGCCATGGCGCCGATGGGCGACATCAACGCATCTATCCCGACGCCGCAGCCGGTGCACTATCGGCCGATGTTCGGCGCGCTGGGCAGCGCTCGTCACCGCTGCCGTTTAACCTTCCTGTCGCAGGCGGCGGCGGAAAACGGTGTCGCTGAACGGCTGAACCTGCACAGCGCGACGGCGGTGGTGAAAGGCTGCCGCACGGTACAAAAAGCCGATATGCACCACAACGGCCTGTTGCCCAATATCACCGTGGATTCACAAACCTACGAGGTGCGCATCGACGGCGAACTGATAACCAGCGAACCGGCGGACGTGTTACCGATGGCGCAACGTTATTTCCTGTTTTAAGGAGCGCAAATGCTTTATTTGACCCAGCGGGTAGAGACCCCAGCGCAGGCCACGGCCAGCGTTACCCTGCCGATTGACGTACGGGTAAAAAGCCGTATTAAAGTCACCCTCAACGATGGCCGCCAGGCGGGCCTGCTGCTGCCTCGCGGCCTGCTGCTGCGCGGCGGTGATATTCTCAGCAACGAAAACGGCAGCGAGTTTGTCGAGGTCATCGCCGCCGATGAGGCCGTTTCGGTGGTGCGCTGCGATGACCCTTTTGTGCTGGCGAAAGCCTGCTATCACCTCGGCAACCGCCACGTGCCGCTACAAATCATGCCCGGCGAACTGCGCTACCATCATGACCACGTACTGGACAATATGCTGCGCCAGTTTGGCCTGGCCGTGGATTTCGCGCATCTGCCGTTTGAACCGGAAGCCGGCGCCTACGCCAGCGAGTCGCACGGCCATCATCATCATCACCACCATCATGAGCACAGTCACTAAATGCCGACGCCGGAAAAACGTCTGCGCCTGATGCAGCTTGCCAGCAGCAGCCTCCCGGTTGGCGGCTACAGCTGGTCCCAGGGGCTGGAGTGGGCGGTGGAGGCGGGCTGGGTCCCGGATACCGCCGCCTTTGAGCGCTGGCAGCTGCGGCAGATGGAGCAGAGCTTTTTTACCGTCGACCTGCCGCTGTTTGCCCGGCTCTACCGGGCCTGCGAAGCGGGCGATCTGGCCTCAGCGCAGCGCTGGACGGCTTATCTGCTCGCCTGTCGGGAAACCCGTGAGCTGCGCGATGAAGAACGCAATCGCGGCGCGGCCTTCACCCGGCTGCTGGCTGACTGGCAGCCGGACTGCCCGCCCGAGTGGCGCAGGCTGTGCCAGCAAAGCCAGTTAACCGGCATGGCGTGGCTTGGCGTACGCTGGCAGATAGCCATTCCTGAGCTGGCCCTGAGCCTTGGCTATAGCTGGATTGAAAGCGCGGTGATGGCGGGCGTCAAGCTGGTGCCCTTCGGCCAGCAGGCAGCACAGCAGTTGATTCTGCGCCTGTGCGACCGCTATGCGGCGGACATGGACAGCGCCCTGGCGACCCCGGACGACGCCATCGGTTCGGCGACGCCGCTTGCGGCTATCGCTTCAGCGCGGCACGAAACCCAGTATTCCCGATTATTCCGTTCTTAGGAGAAGGTATGAACACGATTAAACAACCGCTGCGCGTTGGCGTCGGCGGCCCGGTCGGCTCCGGAAAAACCGCACTGCTGGAAGCCCTCTGCAAAGCCATGCGCGACACCTGGCAGCTGGCGGTAGTCACCAACGACATCTACACCAAAGAAGATCAGCGCATTCTTACCGAGGCTGGAGCTCTGGAGCCTGAGCGAATTGTCGGCGTCGAAACCGGCGGCTGCCCGCATACCGCCATTCGCGAAGACGCATCGATGAACCTGGCCGCTGTGGAAGCGCTGAGCGAAAAATTTGGCAATCTCGATCTGATCTTTGTGGAAAGCGGCGGCGATAATCTGAGCGCCACTTTCAGCCCGGAGCTGGCGGATCTCACCATCTACGTCATCGACGTGGCGGAAGGGGAAAAGATCCCGCGCAAAGGCGGGCCGGGGATCACCAAATCTGACTTCCTGGTGATCAACAAAACCGATCTTGCACCCTACGTGGGCGCCTCCCTTGAGGTGATGGAGCGCGATACCCTACGCATGCGCGGCGAACGTCCGTGGAGCTTCACCAACCTGAAAAGCGGCGACGGCCTGCAAAATATCATCGCTTTTATCGAAGACAAGGGCATGCTCAGCAAGTAGCCCCTGCACCATCCCGGCGCACAGATGTCGGGATGGTGCATCTCCTGCCCTCTCTTTAGTCATCCTCTCTCCGAAGCCCTGAAAGCACCTGCCCTGCGATGTGGCATAAGGTTTGCTAATTCCAGTCATGCCTGACTATTAAGGAATGACGATGTCATCACTGGATATAAAAACTGATTTACCTGCGCAATCCAGCGCCTCCGGCTCAAAAGAGACGCTGGAAGACTATACTCTTCGCTATGCCCCGCTGAGCTTTCGCCGCTGGGGTCCTGGGGTTGTCGCGGTGACGGCATTAGGCGGCATCGCCTACCTCGCCGACTTTTCTATCGGCGCCAGCATCGGCATGGCCTGGGGCACCACTAACGCGATTTATGCCATCCTGCTGGCGGCGCTGGTCATTTTTCTCACCGGTATCCCGCTGGCGATAACCGCCGCGCGCTATAACATCGACCTCGACTTAATCACCCGCAGCGCCGGTTTCGGCTACTTTGGCTCGGTGATCACCAGCATTATCTTTGCCGGATTTACCTTTATCTTTTTCGCCCTCGAAGGCTCGATTATGGCCCAGGGGCTGCTGGTGGGCTTAGGGATCCCGCTGTGGATGGGCTACCTCATCGCCACCCTGATGGTATTGCCGCTGGTGGTCTACGGCATGAAAGCGCTGACTCGCCTTCAGGTCTGGACGACGCCGCTGTGGCTGATCCTGATGGTGGTTCCGGTGGTCTGGCTTATCGCCAAAGACCCGGATCTGGTAGACGGCTTTATGAGCTTCGCCGGTAAAAACCACGCCGCAACGGTAGATTTAACCGCCATTATGCTCGGCGCGGGAGTATGCCTGTCGCTGATCATGCAGATTGGCGAGCAGATCGACTACCTGCGCTTTATGCCGCCGAAGACCGCGGAAAACAGTAAAAGCTGGTGGCTGGCGGTATTCTCTGCCGGCCCGGGCTGGGTGGTATTGGGTGCGATTAAGCAGATTATCGGCGCTTTTCTCGGCTTCTATCTGCTAACCCACTTCCCGGCGGTGCACAATACCGAACCGGTACAGCAGTTCGTCAGCGTCTTCGATAACCTCGTCCCCGGCTGGCTGGCGCTCATCCTCGCCGTGGTGCTGGTGGTTATCTCGCAGATTAAAATTAACGTCACTAACGCCTATTCCGGTTCGCTGGCGTGGACCAGCGCCTGGACGCGCACTACCAAACGCTACCCGGGGCGAATTATTTTCGTCATCGTCAACCTGACTATCGCTCTCGCCCTGATGGAAGGCGACATGTTCAGCGCTCTGGCGTGGATCCTCGGCTTCTATTCCAACTTTGCCATCGCCTGGGTGGTGGTGGTCGCCACCGATATCACCGTCAATAAAGGGGTGCTGAAGCTGGCCCCGGCGCAGCCGGAATACCGCCGCGGGATGATCTACAACGTCAACCCGGTAGGCGTAGTCTCTTTTGCCCTCGCGGCCGGACTCTCCATTAGCGCCTTCTTTGGCCTGTTAGGCGACACCCTGGCGCCGTTCTCGCCGCCGATCGCGCTGGCGGTGGCTTTGGTCATGACGCCGGTCATGGGAATCGCCACCCGCGGGCGCTATTACATTAAACAGCACGATGACGGTATCGCCGAGCCGCGCTACGATGCGCAGGGTAATGCGTCGATCACCGTTTACCGCTGCCTGAGCTGCCGGGAAGAGTACGAACGTCCTGACGTGATGCATTCGCATAAGCATCAGGGGGCGATTTGCTCGCTGTGTAAGAGTATGGAATAAGTCGAGAAGGCAGGCCGACAGGACGTCGGCCTGTGAAACCGCAGAAATTATGCCGCCGGAAGCTCAGCCAGCGGCCAGCGCGGACGAACGGTGACGCCCAGCTCCGCTTTTGCCCCCGAACGCAGACGAACCATCCCCGCATAGGCAATCATCGCGCCGTTATCGGTACAGAATTCAGGACGGGCGTAGAAGACTTCCCCGCCGCGCTTTTTCATCATTTCCGCCAGCTTCGCGCGCAGCGTACGGTTAGCGCTAACGCCTCCCGCCATCACCAGCCGTTTAAAGCCGGTTTGCTCCAGCGCACGGCGGCACTTGATCATCAGCGTATCCACGACCGCGTCTTCGAACGCGCGGGCGATATCGGCGCGGGTCTGATCGTCATCGCCGTTGCTGCGGATGGTGTTCGCGGCAAAGGTCTTGAGACCAGAGAAGCTAAAATCCAGCCCGGGACGGTCGGTCATCGGGCGCGGAAAAACAAAGCGCCCTTCGGTGCCCTGAGAGGCCATTTTTGACAGCATCGGGCCACCGGGGTAATCCAGACCCAGCAGTTTAGCCGTCTTATCGAAGGCTTCCCCCGCAGCGTCGTCAATCGACTCTCCCAGCAGCTCATACTGGCCAATACCGGTGACGCTAATCAGCTGGGTATGGCCGCCGGATACCAGCAACGCGACAAACGGATACTGCGGCGGATTATCTTCCAGCATCGGCGCCAGCAGATGCCCTTCCATATGGTGTACCGGGATTGCAGGAACGTTCCAGGCGAACGCCAGCGAGCGACCGACCGTCGCGCCGACCAGCAGCGCGCCAACCAGGCCTGGACCCGCCGTATAGGCAACGGCATCGATATCCTTTGCCGTCAGCCCTGCTTCCTTAAGCGCCGCCTGAATCAGGGGTACGGTTTTACGCACGTGGTCGCGCGAGGCCAGTTCAGGCACCACGCCGCCGTAGTCAGCATGCAATTTCACCTGACTATACAGCTGGTTGGCTAACAGACCTTTTTCGTCGTCATAAATGGCGATGCCGGTTTCATCGCAGGATGTTTCAATTCCCAGTACACGCATGGCTAGTTTTACCTCATTTCAATACCGCGCAGTTTAGGACCAATGCCGGTTGATGTATACCCTAAGAATTTCAGGTCGCAGGAAGGCGACGACGCAGCGCATCCCCCGGAGCGTACGGAAAGTACGTGACTGGGGTAAGCGACAAATCTGTCAGGAACAGATTTGAACGTCGTGGAACGACGGCCCATAAGGGCGAGTCTCATGGATGAGACGAGTAACTCAAAAGCCAACGCCCCTGCGGGCTGAAAGACGACGGGTATAAAACTTTCCTCACCCCTGGCGTTCACTTCGTGTATACTCCCTGTCCTTATAAAAGTCCCTTTCAAAAATCGCGTCGGTGCTTTACAAAGCAGCAGCAATTGCAGTAAAATTCCGCACCATTTTGAAATAAGCTGGCGCTGATGCCAGCGGCAAACCGAATTTATCAAAGGTGAGAGTTACATGCCGGTAATTAAAGTACGTGAAAACGAGCCGTTCGACGTAGCGCTGCGTCGCTTCAAACGTTCATGCGAAAAAGCAGGTGTTCTGGCGGAAGTTCGTCGTCGTGAGTTCTATGAAAAACCGACTACCGAACGTAAACGCGCTAAAGCTTCCGCAGTGAAACGTCACGCGAAGAAACTGGCTCGCGAAAACGCACGCCGCACTCGTCTGTACTAATCTGTTGGGAGCCAGGCTCTCAATTCAGACCGAGTTGTAGTTGTAAGGCCGTGCTTCCGAAAGGAATGCGCGGCTTATTTTCGTTTATACACGTCATCATTCAAGCTGCCTCTGTGTTGGCTGCAGTCGCTCACCCCAGTCACGTACTGATGTACGCTCCTGAGGATTCGCTCCCTTGCCGCCTTGATGCATCCTGAATGATTTTGTGTATATGAGTCATCAAAAAACAGGGGCATATGGCTGGACGAATTCCACGAGTATTTATCAATGACCTGCTGGCGCGTACCGATATCGTCGATCTGATCGACGCGCGGGTAAAGCTGAAAAAGCAGGGCAAAAATTTTCACGCGTGTTGTCCGTTCCATAACGAAAAAACCCCCTCTTTCACCGTCAACGGTGAAAAACAGTTTTACCACTGCTTTGGCTGCGGAGCGCACGGCAACGCTATCGACTTCCTGATGAACTACGACAAGCTCGAGTTCGTGGAAACCGTCGAAGAGCTGGCTGCCATGCATAATCTTGAAGTGCCGTACGAAGCAGGTAGCGGACCCAGCCAGATTGAGCGCCATCAGCGGCAAAATCTTTATCAGCTGATGGATGGTCTGAACGCGTTTTATCAACAGTCTCTGATGCAACCCGCCGCCGATTCCGCGCGCCAGTACCTGGCAAAACGCGGTTTAAGCAGCGAGGTAATTACGCGCTTTGCGATTGGTTATGCCCCTCCCGGTTGGGACAACGTCTTAAAACGTTTTGGCGGTAATCAGGAAAATCGTCAATCGCTTATTGATGCAGGCATGCTGGTCACTAACGATCAGGGACGCAGCTACGACCGCTTCCGCGAACGGGTGATGTTCCCCATCCGCGATAAGCGAGGCCGGGTGATTGGTTTTGGTGGCCGCGTGCTGGGCGATGCCCTGCCGAAGTACCTTAACTCACCGGAAACCGATATTTTCCATAAAGGCCGCCAGCTGTACGGTCTTTATGAAGCGCAGCAGGACAACGCTGAACCGTCTCGCCTGCTGGTGGTCGAAGGTTATATGGACGTGGTGGCACTGGCGCAGTTCGGCATTAACTATGCCGTTGCATCGCTGGGGACATCGACAACCGCGGACCATATTCAGCTGTTGTTTCGGGTCACCAATCAGGTGGTTTGCTGTTACGACGGCGACCGGGCAGGCCGCGATGCCGCCTGGCGCGCGCTGGAAACGGCGCTGCCGTATATGACCGACGGGCGTCAGCTGCGCTTTATGTTTCTGCCGGATGGCGAAGACCCGGATACGCTGGTACGTAAAGAAGGGAAAGCCGCGTTTGAAGCGAGGATGGAGCAGGCTCAGCCGCTCTCGACGTTTTTGTTCAATAGCCTGCTACCGCAGGTTGATTTGAGCACGCCGGACGGACGCGCGCAGCTGAGCACGCTGGCTCTGCCGCTGATCACCCAGGTGCCGGGAGAAACGCTGCGCATTTATCTGCGTCAGGAGCTGGGTAACAAACTGGGGATTTTAGACGATGCGCAGCTTGAACGTTTAATGCCAAAACAGTCTGAAAATGGCATCCAGCGCCCTGCTCCGCAGCTAAAACGCACTACCATGCGTATACTTATAGGGCTACTGGTACAAAATCCGGACCTGGCCCCGCTGGTGCCGCCCTTAGAAGGTCTGGACCCGCGAAAAATTCCGGGGCTTGGTTTATTCAACGAACTGGTTAAAACCTGTTTGTCGCAGCCTGGACTGACCACCGGGCAGCTTTTAGAGCAGTATCGCGGCACAAATGAAGCCGCAACCCTTGAAAAACTGTCGATGTGGGACGATATAGCAGATAAGGATATTGCTGAAAAAACCTTCACCGACTCGCTCAACCATATGTTTGATTCACTGCTGGAACTGCGGCAAGAAGAGTTGATAGCTCGCGACCGCACACACGGTTTAAGCAGTGAGGAACGCCGGGAACTCTGGACTATCAGCCAGGAACTGGCGAAGAAATAAACTGAAAGACAAAATCCTTCAAGTTGTACCAGGCGATAACAGAACGAAGTTAACGCAGAGATAACTTGAAGGATGAAGTATTTAACGGCTTAAGTGCCGAATATCGTTCGGGAAGCCCCCGACAGCCGCCCGAGGCGCAGCGGCAATAATATAAGTACGCCCTCGCTTTAAATGTTGGCAGTTCGTCTGCCTACACCAATCAAACGAATTAAGTGTGGATACCGTCTTATGGAGCAAAACCCGCAGTCACAGCTGAAGCTTCTTGTCCAACGTGGTAAGGAGCAAGGCTATCTGACCTATGCCGAGGTCAATGACCATCTGCCGGAAGATATCGTCGACTCCGACCAGATCGAAGACATCATCCAAATGATCAACGACATGGGCATTCAGGTGATGGAAGAAGCACCGGATGCCGATGATCTCTTGCTTGCTGAAACAAACAACAATACCGACGAAGATGCGGAAGAAGCCGCCGCGCAGGTTCTCTCCAGCGTTGAGTCTGAAATTGGCCGCACAACCGACCCGGTACGCATGTACATGCGTGAAATGGGTACCGTTGAACTGCTGACGCGCGAAGGCGAAATCGACATCGCTAAACGTATCGAAGACGGTATTAACCAGGTACAGTGCTCGGTTGCTGAGTACCCGGAAGCGATCACCTATCTGCTGGAGCAGTACGATCGCGTTGAAGCGGAAGAAGCGCGTCTGTCCGATCTGATCACCGGCTTTGTTGACCCGAACGCCGAAGAAGACCTGGCGCCAACGGCGACTCACGTCGGTTCTGAACTCTCTCAGGAAGAGATGGATGACGACGAAGACGAAGATGAAGAAGAAGACGACGACAGCAGCGATGACGACAACAGCATCGACCCTGAGCTGGCGCGCGAGAAATTCGCCGAGCTGCGTACGCAGTACGAACTGACCCGCGATACCATCAAAGCGAAAGGTCGTAGCCACGCCGCAGCGCAGGAAGAGATCCTCAAGCTGTCTGAAGTGTTCAAACAGTTCCGTCTGGTGCCGAAGCAGTTCGATTACCTGGTTAACAGCATGCGTGTCATGATGGATCGCGTTCGTACTCAAGAACGTATCATCATGAAGCTGTGCGTTGAACAGTGCAAAATGCCGAAGAAAAACTTCATCACTCTGTTCACCGGCAACGAAACCAGCGAAACCTGGTTCAACGCGGCCATCGCCATGAACAAGCCGTGGTCAGAGAAGCTGCTTGACGTGAAAGAAGACGTTCAGCGCAGTCTGATGAAACTGCAGCAGATTGAACAAGAAACCGGCCTGACCATCGAGCAGGTAAAAGATATCAACCGTCGTATGTCCATCGGTGAAGCGAAAGCCCGCCGTGCGAAGAAAGAGATGGTTGAAGCGAACCTGCGTCTGGTTATCTCAATCGCCAAGAAATACACCAACCGCGGTCTGCAGTTCCTTGACCTGATCCAGGAAGGCAACATCGGTCTGATGAAAGCAGTTGATAAGTTTGAATACCGCCGCGGCTACAAGTTCTCCACCTATGCAACCTGGTGGATCCGTCAGGCAATCACCCGCTCTATCGCAGACCAGGCGCGCACCATCCGTATTCCGGTGCATATGATTGAGACCATCAACAAGCTCAACCGTATTTCCCGCCAGATGCTGCAGGAGATGGGGCGCGAGCCGACGCCGGAAGAGCTGGCCGAACGTATGCTGATGCCGGAAGATAAAATTCGTAAGGTGCTGAAAATCGCCAAAGAGCCGATCTCCATGGAAACGCCAATTGGCGACGATGAAGATTCGCATCTGGGTGATTTCATCGAGGATAACACCCTCGAGCTGCCGCTGGACTCTGCCACCACCGAGAGCCTGCGCGCCGCCACTCACGACGTTCTGGCTGGCCTGACCGCCCGTGAAGCGAAAGTTCTGCGTATGCGTTTCGGTATCGACATGAACACCGACCATACGCTGGAAGAAGTAGGTAAACAGTTCGACGTAACCCGCGAACGTATCCGTCAGATCGAAGCGAAGGCGCTGCGTAAACTGCGCCACCCGAGCCGCTCTGAAGTACTGCGTAGCTTCCTCGACGATTAATTATCGTCACTTCCCTCAAGAAGCCAGTCATCTGACTGGCTTTTTTTATATCTGCATAAAACTATTCACCTAATAAATATCCAACACTATATCGAGATATTTTTAATATATATTCAGCGTCAGAACCTTATTATTTATTAAGCAAAAGATAAACATCTGGACTCACAGTTTTACATTTGTACTAATGGTTTACAGATAAAATTCACTACACAAAATGGAACGTAAACCATAGGGAAATAATATGAGAGGCAAGCATAAAATTCAGCTGGCAGATTTTAATAGAATGGCAATTCTGACCTCATCTAATGCGTTATTTCTAAGCCGTGGCATAGAAGGAACGACTATGGAAGATATTGCGTATTCCGTAGGTTTCAGTAAAACAACGCTTTATACCTACTTTGAAAATAAGCAGCATATTCTCGACCATCTTATTTTCGAGGCAATAACGCATTTCCATCAAAAAATAATACAAATAGCCAGTCAACAAAGTTCATTTCGCGAGTTTTTTCTGCAGCTCTGTCACGCGCTGCTTACTCTGCACGACACAGAATCAGCCTATTTCCCGGGGATAACGGGAAACATCACAGGCTCTGAGAAAAAAACTGAAGATAGCAAAATCGCGGTAAACATCCGCATCACTGCCGAAAAGATAAATCATCTTATCGCAACCCGCTTCACTGCCGCCGTTGAAAAAAAGGAGATCGAACTCAACGCTCCTGTCGCGGATATTATGATGTTGTTCTGGCTATGTCTGAGCGGACTGGTGGAAAAATCCTCACCTAAAGAAACCTGTTTTTTACAGCACCTTGATAAAGATCGAACTCTCTTTCTCAATTTCGCTTTTGAAGCTTTATTGTCGATAATAGAGAAAGAGAGCAATAGATAATGAGTAAAAGACAAGGTCCCGGGCGAAAGTCTACCGGGATTATCTTCACAAATAATGGCAGGCGAGCAAAAAGTAGCTGCCGATAACAGATACTTTACGGGTAGCACCATATAAGTTGTTGAGGATAGCGAAATTTTATCTTCAGCACAAAATGGCAGGCGCTTACGAGCACGGCTGGCAAAAACCTCAGGCTTAAGCCAGCCGTCACAAGTAATCATCCCACGCCGGTGACGTTGACGATGACGATGACGGCGAAAATATGTCGCACTATCAGAATGTTTAACCGCATGAAATCACCTGCGATTAATCAAAGCCCTCGCGATGCCAGCGCTTCATCAAGCTCCCGGTAGGCCTCTACCAGTTTATCCAGCGTCGCCCGGTTGAGTCCGCTGGGATTTGGCAATACCCATACCTCGGTTGCGCCAATAGTTACCTGCTGCTTACCCCATCGCGCCCCGCGCACCTGAAACGCTTTCTCAAAAGCCTGCTTACCAAGGATAGCCAGCGCACGCGGCTGATACTCTTCCATTTTCCGTATCAGCTCCCTGCCTCCGTCACGAAGCTCAAGCAGTTCTACCTCGCTCGCCTGCACAGTCGGACGCTCAACTAACATGGTTATTCCGCAGCGGGTATCCAGAAGTTGAAGTTCCTCTTCAGGCTTCAGAAGACGGTCGGTAAACCCGGCCTGGTGAATCACCTTCCAGAAGCGATTACCCGGATGGGCAAAGTGAAAACCGGTATGGGCGGAAGACTTCCCCGGATTGATACCACAAAAAACCACCCGCAGGTTCGGTGCCAGAATATCGTTGATCATGCTTTCCCCAGCTCAATACCTAAAATGTAATTATAAAGGATTGAAAATACATTGTTTATAAAAACAGCAAGCGTGCGTTTTAGGCTGGATTGCGGGCAACAGTTACTTTATAATCCCTCGCCACGGCCCCTTAGCTCAGTGGTTAGAGCAGGCGACTCATAATCGCTTGGTCGCTGGTTCAAGTCCAGCAGGGGCCACCAGACAAAACAAGGAGTTGCGAGAAATCGCAGCTCCTTTTGTTTTATACGCTATCCGCAAGATATCGCAGTTCAGGATGATTTTGTGGAACGTTCGGCTCAGACCAGCGCCTGCAGCTGTTCCCGCATATAAGAAGAGAAGTATTCTGGATTTTTGATAATGATACGGTTGCCTGAGGCAATTTTGTCTGCCCATCCGGCGACTTTTTGCGTGAACCCGGCATTCCAGCCCTCCTTTTCACCGCGAGCCGTAACGTCCGCAGCGCTGGCCGGTACGCCTAATTCATGCAAATACTTCAAGATTCCCTTCGCGGTACTTTCATCCATAGTATTCGGCACCGGTAACGAGGTGTTCATACCACCAATAAAATCCAGGGCTTTATCGATTGCTGTTGGCATGCTCTTATCCTTAAAATTAACCACGTAATGAACATGTTTACACTATGGACCCATCATCGCCGGGATATCAAAGAGAACATTGCCTTTATTTGATTCAGAGCGTAGCTAAACGCTTGCGTGGTGATTTTCTGCTCAATTATTACGAACCGGTAACCCAGAAAACTACTCTATACGTCCGCGCTTAAACTGACCGGCGTCGATATCGTATTGCTTCATTTTGCGCCACAGCGTGGTGCGACCAATATTCAGCAGCTGCGCCATCTCCTGCACCCGACCGCTGGTAACGCGGGCGGCATGGATAATCGCCTCTTTCTCAATGGCGCTGAAAGTCAGGCTGGCGGGTAGCAGCGACGATCCGGCATCGGCGCCGGGCCGCTCGACAAACAGATATTCCGGCAAATTACTCAGGCGGATATGGCCGTTCTCGCTGCTAATGGCGATATTCTCGATAACGCTGTTCAGCTCAAAATCATTACCCGGCCAGGAGTAGGCCACCAGCTGCGCCAGCGCATCGTCATCCATCTTCAACCGCGAGGAAAAACGCTTCTCCAGACTCTTAAGACGATTGTTGACCAGCGCAGGAATACTATTACGCCGCGCCCGCAGCGGCGGAATAACGATTTCAAAAGAGTGCAGCGCGTAGTACAGCTGGCGGCTAAAACGGTTTTGTTCCACCAGGTTGGCAAGATCGACGGTAGTGGTAGCGATCACCTTAACGTCCACCGGGATCAGTCGACGCGCGTCAAGGCGGGTTAATACCCCCTGCTTGATCACCTGCAGCAGCGCGGATTGTAGCTCCGGCGCCAGATATTCAATTTTCTCCAGAAACAACGTTCCGCCGTTAGCCAGCTCAAGACGGCTAAGACGACCATTTTCATCGTCCGTCGGCGCGCTGCCCATAAAATCCAGGCCCAGGGCGCTGTCGGCATATAGCTGGCAGTTAACCGCGATATAAGGCCCACCGCCCCTCTCGCTCTCATTATGAATCGCCTGGCTGAGCAGCTCTTTGCCCACACCTTCCTCACCGCACAGCAGCACCGGAAAAGCGCCGCGCGCCGCCTGTCGGCCAAAGTGAATCAGCCGCCGGGTTTCCGGGTCGTCCACCGACATTTGCTCAAAGGTATGGCTCACTTTACCAAGCTGGCTGGTCATCAGCTGACGCATCTGCTCGACCGGATGCAGCAGCAGAATAAAACTGTTGCCCTGCTCTTCAACGATCGGCTTGAGGGTGATAACGGCGTCGACAAACTGATGCTGGCTCTCGAAGGTGACTTCCACATGGTTCAGCCCACGCGCGTGTTTTATCGCCCGGCGCAGCAGGGTCGGGAGCGTGACCAGTTCATTAATATTTTTACCCTGGCTGGCCTGGGCATCAAGATGCAACAGCGTCGCGGCCTGCACGTTAAGAAACTGCAAAACGCCCTGCTCGTTCCATGCCATCACCCCATCATCCATGCTCTCCAGCAGGCCGTACATCTGGTTAAGATGGCGATTCGACTCGGCCAGCAGGCTATCGGTAAGCAGCGAATTGCCCACTTCCCGCGCGATAGCCAGGGTCAGGGAGAGGTCAGGCGAGGCCTGTTCTTCCGTCAGGCAGCACAGCGAAATGGAACCGAACAGACGCCCATGGTTATCAAACACCGGCGTGGAGCTAAACGACCATCCGTGCAGCGCATGTTTAAAATGCTCCTCGCCCGTCGTTTTGACCGGCTGTCCGAGCATGGAGGCCAGCGAGAGCGCGCAGCTGCCGATAATGCTTTCCGCGCAGTAGCTGCCGTCACGAAACCCCAGCGCCGCCAGCTGGTCAAGGGTCTGCGGATCGCCGCAGCGGCTGAGAATACAGGCGGACTCATCAAGGATAAACAACGCGCAGGGACGATTATCCATATACTCCCAGGCATCTTCCAGCGCCGCCTGGCCAATCGTCAGCAGCGCCGTCTTACGGCGACAAATCGATTCAAAGGTCAGCCCTTGCGCCTGATGCGGCGTCTGCCAGGTTTCTCGCTGCATAAACTTGCTGCAACGATGCCACGACTGGGTTATCACCAGGGGAAAGCTCTGAGTCTGCGCAGTCATATCCATTTCCGCTGTTGCATAAAACGACACCCCCTCCGGCGGCAACCGCCAGAGGGGGATAAAATGCCGCTTCTCGTTTACGAGTCGAGGCAGACCGACGCTAAATTAGCGCGCCAGCCACTGCTGTCCAAGCAGGTCGGCAGTCAGAATCGCCGCATGCACGCTCTGCGCGCTTACCGGGAACGGCATGTTATGGATGGTTTCGCCTTCGGCACAGGTCGCTTTTGCGACTGCCTGAATTTTCTCGTCGATGCCCTCTTTGACGCCCATTTGCGCCAGCGTAACCGGCAGTCCCACGGTATGGCAGAAGTTCAGCACCGTTTCGATCTCTTCCATCGGGCTATTTTGCAGCACCAGCTGCGCCAGGGTACCAAACGCCACTTTCTCCCCGTGGTACAGGTGGTGGCACTCTTCGAGGATGGTGAAACCGTTGTGAATGGCGTGCGCGGCGGCCAGGCCGCTGCTTTCAAAGCCGATTCCGCTAAGGTAGGTATTCGCTTCGACAATGCGTTCGAGCGCATCGGTCACCACTCCGGCCTGAGCGGCAAGGCGGGCCTTTTCGCCTTCCGCCAGCAGCGTATCATAGCACAGACGAGCCAGGCTCAGCGCCGCCGCCGTCGACTGCCCAACCGGCCATGCTGGTCGCTCTGGCGTCATAGCAGGCCTTAGCCTCAAACCAGGTTGAAAGCGCATCGCCCATCCCGGCGACCAGCAGGCGCACCGGCGCTTTGGCGATAATCGCCGTATCCATCACCACCATGTCCGGATTTTTCGGATAGATCAGATACTCTTCAAATTCACCGGCCTCGGTATAGATAACCGACAGCGCGCTGGTTGGCGCATCGGTGGAGGCTATCGTGGGGATCACCACCACCGGCAGCTTCTGGTAATAGCCGATCGCTTTCGCAGTATCAAGCGTCTTGCCGCCGCCGATGCCCACCACGCCGCGGCAGCCGTGCTGCTTCAGAATGGCGATCAGGCGATTGATCTCAGCGTGGCTGCACTCGCCGTTGAAGCGCTCCGCATGGCAGCTGATGTTATGGCTGTGCAAACCTTCCAGCACTTTCTCTCCCGCCAGCTTCATTACGAAGTCATCAGCAATCACAAAAAAGCTCTCCGCCAGGTTTTTAGCGTATTGCCCAAACAGAGTGGATGCATCTGGTCCCTGGAGATATTTGGCTGGAGATTGAATAACTTTTAGCATTCCGTTCACCCTCAAATAAGTGCATGTATTGACACGATGAGCTCCGGTATCTCCTCTTCCGGCCTCGTATTAAGAGCGGGAATGGAAGTGTTACCTGAGCGATGCCATCACTGTAGGGCGAGCTGCGGGCAAAAAAATCTTTCCCCTTTTTGTCCCGATATGAAACAAGGCGCGTATTTTATCGTTTCATATTGGAACATAAATTTATATGAAATGGCGGGATTGCGATCTCGATCCGCTCGTTCAGCGTAAAAAAAGCATTCCGGACGGGGGATTGACCGCGTTTTTCACCACTACAACCAGCAAGACAGGACAAAATTTCTCTCTGGCCATCCCTTGCAGACATCTGAAGCGGGTTTAAAAAATTGCCTTAGCTCGCATTTTTCCATTTCCTTCGCCAAAAACGTTCCATTACGAAACAAAATTCAACAATCACGTTTCGTAATGAAACTCGTTTTATGACGATTTTTTTTTCCGTTAACTCAGCCAGAATCACTACATCGCCGGACATCGCATATCGTCAGGCGGTACCCCTACACGATGACCGCCTCCGTCAGCAGAGAGGCCGCATCGAAACTCCGACGGAGAATAAACAATGAAAAAACTGATTAACCGTGTCGAAGATGTCCTGAGTGAACAACTGGCGGGCCTGGCAAAAGCGCACCCTGAACTGACGCTGCATCATGACCCGGTCTACGTCACCCGCGCCGATGCGCCGGTGGCCGGGAAAGTGGCGCTGCTTTCCGGCGGCGGTAGCGGTCATGAACCAATGCACTGCGGCTATATTGGCCACGGCATGCTTTCCGGGGCCTGTCCGGGGGAAATTTTCACCTCCCCGACGCCGGATAAAATGTTTGAGTGCGCCATGACGATCGACGGCGGCGAAGGCGTACTGCTGATTATCAAAAACTATACCGGCGATATTCTTAACTTCGAAACCGCCGCCGAACTGCTGCACGAAAGCGGCGTCAAGGTCACTACTGTGGTAGTCGATGACGACGTGGCGGTGAAAGACAGTCTCTACACCGCCGGACGGCGCGGGGTAGCCAATACCGTACTGATTGAAAAACTGGTGGGCGCGGCCGCCGAACGCGGCGACTCGCTGGCAGCCTGCGCTGAACTGGGGCGCAAGCTTAACAACCTCGGCCACTCTATCGGCATCGCGCTTGGGGCCTGTACCGTCCCGGCCGCCGGCCAGCCTTCGTTCGAACTGCGGGACGATGAGATGGAGTTCGGCGTCGGCATTCACGGCGAACCGGGCATCGACCGCCGCCGCTTCACCTCCCTCGATCGCACCGTTGACGAAATGTTCGATACCCTGCTGGAAAACGGCGCCTATAGCCGCACGCTGCGCCACTGGGACAACGTGAAAGGCGCGTGGCAGGAGGTCACACAGAGCAAACAGGCGCTGCAAAAAGGCGATCGGGTTATCGCGCTGGTCAACAACCTCGGCGCCACGCCGCTGTCCGAACTCTACGGCGTCTATAACCGTCTGACGCAGCGCTGCGAGGAAACCGGCATCGTCATCGAGCGCAATCTTATTGGCAGCTACTGTACCTCTCTGGATATGGTCGGTTTTTCCATCACCCTGTTAAAAGCCGATGACGAGACCCTGGCATTATGGGACGCCCCGGTTCACACCCCGGCGCTGAACTGGGGAAAATAAGGAGCACGACATGTCATTAAGCAGAACGCAAATCGTAGACTGGCTCTATCGCTGCGGCGATATCTTCACGAAAGAGAGCGATTTTTTGACCGGTCTGGATCGGGAAATCGGCGATGCCGACCACGGCCTGAATATGCATCGTGGTTTTAGCAAAGTAGTAGAAAAGCTGCCGTCGATTGCCGATAAAGACATTGGCTTCATTCTTAAGAATACCGGTATGACGCTGCTCTCCAACGTCGGCGGAGCCAGCGGCCCGCTGTTTGGCACTTTCTTTATTCGCGCCGCCCAGGTGACTCAGGCCCATCAGAGCCTGACCCTGGAAGAGCTTTATGAAACTATTCGCGAAGGCGCGGATGGCGTGGTAAATCGCGGCAAAGCCGAGCCGGGTGATAAAACCATGTGCGACGTCTGGCTGCCGGTAGTGGAGTCGCTGCGTCAGTCCAGCGAACAGCACCTGTCATTACCGGCCGCCCTTGACGCTGCCTGCGAACGGGCGCAAGCCGCCGTCCACGCCACTATCGCCATGCAGGCTCGCAAAGGGCGGGCTAGCTACCTGGGTGAACGCAGCATCGGGCACCAGGATCCGGGGGCAACCTCAGTGATGTTTATGGTTCAGATGCTGGCCGCAGCGGCTAAAGAGTAAGGAAAATGCGATGGTAAACCTGGTTATTGTTTCTCATAGCGCCCGTCTGGGCGAAGGTGTCGGAGAACTGGCCCGGCAGATGTTAATGAACGATGGCTGCAAGCTGGCGATCGCCGCCGGGATTGACGATCCCACCAGCCCGATCGGCACCGATCCACTTAAGGTTATGGAAGCCATCGAATCCGTCGCTGACGCCGATCATGTGCTGGTGATGATGGATATCGGCAGCGCCCTGCTGAGCGCCGAAACCGCGCTGGATCTGCTCGATCCGGCGATTGCGGCAAAGGTCAGGCTTTGCGCGGCGCCGCTGGTTGAAGGCACTCTGGCAGCAACAGTGAGCGCCGCCGCTGGAGCCGGCATCGACAAGGTGATCGACGACGCCATGAATGCGCTGGAGGCAAAGCGTGTACAGCTGGGGTTACCATCGCAACCGCAACGCGCTCCGGATACCGCCGCGCTGGCCGACGACGGCGACGCGCGCTCGGTTTCCGTGGTAATTCAAAACCACAACGGCCTGCACGTACGCCCGGCGTCAAAGCTGGTCGCCGCGCTGGCCGGATTCAATGCCGACCTGGTGCTGGAGAAAGAGGGGAAATGCGTGACGCCGGACAGCATCAACCAAATCGCCCTGCTGCAGGTACGCCAAAACGATACTTTAAGACTGCTGGCCCGCGGCCCTGACGCCGACGCCGCGCTGGCGGCCTTCCAGGCTCTGGCGGCGCAGAACTTCGGCGAGCAAGCGCAGGCGGCGCCCGCGCTTCAGCCCACCAGCGGCGATCGGGTTCAGGGTAAGGTCGTGCTCTACCCGCAACCTCAGGACAAGGTTACGCGGGAAAAAAACGCCAATATCGGTCAGCAGCAGCTGCGTCTGAAACGGGCCATCGACCAGACGCTGGAAGACCTTAACGCGCTGGCCAGTCTTGCGGAAGAGAAGTATTCCGCCGATATCGCGGCCATCTTCTCCGGACATCATACCCTGCTTGATGACCCTGATTTATATGCAGTGGCGTGCGATATCGTACACGACGAGCAGTGTAATGCGGCGTGGGCATGGCATCAGGTGCTGACCGATTTAAGCCAGCAATATCGCCATCTCGACGATGCTTACCTGCAGGCGCGCTATATTGATATTGACGATATTTTGCACCGCACGCTGCGTCACCTTAACGGGAGCAACGAAGTGCTACCGCAGTTTGACGGCCCTTCGATCCTCGTGGCCGACGATATCTTTCCTTCTACCGTTCTGCAGCTCGACGCAGGTCAGGTGAAAGGGATCTGCCTGCAGGACGGCAGCGAGCTTTCTCACAGCGCCATTATCGCCCGTCAGGCAGGCATTGCGCTGCTTTGTCAGCAGCGCGATGTCCTGACCAGCCTGCAAAACGGCGAGAGCGTCGCTCTTGATATCCCCGGCAAACGCGTGACTCGCGGCTAGCCTGTTCTAACCTTCACTTCCCGGAGGCTGTCTCCTCCGGGAACTCGCTTAACTTTCAGGATCCGTTATGTCTCAATTCTTTTTTAATCAGCGCGCCAACCTTGTGAATGAAGTGATTGAAGGAACCATTATCGCCAGCCCGTGGAATAACCTGGCGCGGCTCGAGAGCGATCCCGCCATTCGCGTGGTGGTGCGCCGCGATCTCGACAAAAATAACGTGGCGGTGATCTCCGGCGGCGGCTCCGGCCACGAACCGGCCCACGCGGGCTTCGTCGGTAAAGGCATGCTGACCGCCGCCGTCTGCGGCGATCTGTTTGCCTCGCCGAGCGTCGATGCGGTGCTGACCGCCATCCAGGCGGTGACCGGCGACGCGGGCTGTCTGCTGATCGTCAAGAACTATACCGGCGATCGCCTGAACTTCGGCCTGGCAGCGGAGAAGGCGCGCCGCATGGGCTATAACGTCGAAATGCTGATCGTTGGCGATGATATTTCTCTGCCGGATAACAAACACCCTCGCGGCATTGCCGGGACGAGTCTGGTGCATAAGGTGGCCGGCTACTTTGCCGAACGCGGACACAATCTGGCGACCGTGCTGCGCGAAGCGCAGTATGCCGCCGGACATACTTTCAGCCTCGGGCTGGCCCTTGCCAGCTGTCATCTGCCGCAGGATGCGGAAGCGGCCCCGCGCCAGCATCCGGACCAGGCCGAGCTGGGCATGGGGATCCACGGTGAACCGGGCGCTTCGGTCATCAACACCCAGAACAGTGCGGAAATCGTTAAGCTGATGGTAGAGAAGCTCAGCGCCGCCCTGCCGGAAACCGGCCGCCTGGCGGTAATGATCAATAATCTCGGCGGCGTGTCGGTTGCCGAAATGGCGATTCTGACCCGCGAGCTGGCGCATACTCCGCTGCATCAACGTATTGACTGGCTGATTGGCCCGGCGTCGCTGGTCACCGCGCTGGATATGAAAGGCTTCTCCCTCACCGCCATCGTACTGGAAGAGAGTATTGAGAAAGCGCTGCTCTCCACGGTAGAAACCGCCGGCTGGCAGACACCGGTGCAGCCGCGCGCAGTCAGCGTGATGCCGTCATCGCTGCGCAGCAGCCGCGTGGAGTTTGAACCTTCGGAAAATAGCGTGGTGGCGGACTACGTTGAGCGGGTGACCGGTACGCTATCCGATCTGGAAGCGAACCTTAACGCGCTGGATGCCAAAGTCGGCGACGGCGATACCGGCTCCACCTTTGCCGCCGGCGCGCGCGACATCGCCGATTTATTACAGCGTCGCCAGCTGCCGCTGGCTAACCTCGCTACGCTATTTGCGCTGATTGGCGAGCGTCTGACCGTCGTGATGGGCGGTTCCAGCGGCGTGCTGATGTCGATTTTCTTTACCGCCGCCGGGCAGAAGCTGGAACAGGGAGCAAGCGTCGCCGAAGCGCTAAACGCCGGTCTGGCGCAGATGAAGTTTTACGGCGGTGCCGACGAAGGCGACCGAACCATGATTGACGCCCTGCAGCCGGCCCTGGCGGCAATGCTGGCCGAACCGGAAAATCTGCAGGCCGCTTTCGCGGCGGCACAGGCGGGTGCGGATCGGACGCTTCACGCCAGCAAAGCAGGTGCCGGGCGCGCATCGTACCTGAACAGCGATAGCCTGCGCGGCAATATGGACCCCGGCGCCCACGCGGTGGCCATGGTGTTTAAAGCGCTGGCGCAGAAATAGTCTCTCTGACACCGCCCCTGCTCCCGGGGGCGGCGCTTAACGCGCCTTGCCCGGGCTACAGGTTCACCACCGTCTGCAGGTCTGGTAGACCGGACAGATGCGCAGCATCGCCTCCGGGAAATTCGCCCGCTCTGCGCTCTGCTCCCGGGGGCGGCGCTTGACGCGCCTTGCCCGGGCTACAGGTTCATCGCCGTCTGCAAGTCTGGTAGCCCGGACAGATGCGCCAGCATCGCCTCCGGGAAATTCGCCCCCTCTGCGCTCTGCTCCCGGGGGCGGCGCTTAACGCGCCTTGCCCGGGCTACAGGTTCACCGCCGTCTGCAGGTCTGGTAGCCCGGACAGATGCGCCAGTATCGCCTCCGGGAAATTCGCCCGCTCTGTGCCCTGCTCCCGGGGGCGGCGCTTGACGCGCCTTGCCCGGGCTACAGGTTCACCGCTGTCTGCAGGTCTGGTAGCCCGGGTCAGGCGTCAGCCGCAACCCGGGGTTTCTCAGCCTTTACTTACTGTGCCAGTAGGCCTGCGAACGCACCAGCTGCGGGTCAATCTCTTCACCTTCAAAACGCGCCAGCAGCGATTTTACTACCGCGCCTTCTCCGGTCACCCAGATAAAATAATCTTCCCCCGGAACCTCAATCCGCGCCAGGCGCTCGGCCACGGCGGATGAGTTATGCCCTACGATCCACTCGATATTAAAGCCGTTAATATCCGCCAGATAATCTTTATAAGACGCATCGCCAATAGTCACAATTGCCGTCACCTGCGGACGCGTCGGAAGCTGTTGTAATCCGAGCAAGCGGCGGCGCAGCGCGGGCATTCCTGATTCATCACCCACGTACAGCTGCCAGGCGTAATCTTCCGGCACTACCAGCGAGCCGCGCGGACCGCCAATCACCAGTTTATCGCCTGCTTTCGCCGCCAGCGCCCAGCTGCTGGCAACACCGCCGTCGTGAATAAAAAAGTCGTACGCCAGCTCATGACGGTCGGCGTCGTACAGCGGCGTATAGTCGCGGGTCGCCGGACGCACGCCTTCGCCCCAGTTAATGCCCTCTTCCGTCACTTCCGGTGGAGTGAACGTCGTGCCCGCCGTGGGGAAAAAGAGCTTGGTGTGGTCATCAAAACCCCGGGAAACAAAGCCGTCCAGCGCCTCACCGCCCAGTACAATACGCTGGAAAGCGCTACCGACACGCTCAACGCGCAATACGGTTAACTCACGGAAACGCAGCTCGTTACGAACGCGCTGGGGATATTTAAGAGGATTTGTCGTCGTCATTTTTCATCGCCTTGAAACACTAAATAGATATATCTAAAACCATTTCAAATGATAATGATTGCTATTAAATAAGAATGCAAGTATTTTTTGATATAGCCAAAATTAAACGCCAGATAAGTCAAAATGATAAAATAAATTATTTATTATCAATAACATAAAAAATCAACATTGCCCAAAGCCATTAATTTAGATATAAATTAGATATATCAAAATAAAAAAGGAACTCACTATGAGACATCATCACGAAGAAGGCGATGGGTCGCGCGGGCGCCACGACGAACATGGCCGCAGAGGCGGCGGGCGTCGACAGCGCTTCTTTGGCCACGGCGAGCTGCGACTGGTCATTCTGGATATCCTCACCCGCAATGCCAGCCACGGTTATGAGCTTATCAAAGAGATAGAAACCATGACCCAGGGTAACTACAGCCCAAGCCCCGGCGTCATTTATCCGACGCTCGATCTGCTCCAGGATCAGGGTTTAATCAGCGTCGCTGACGAAAACGGCCGCAAAAAAATCGCTATTACCGCCGAGGGCAGCCAGCTGCACGCGGAAAACCAGGAACAGCTGGAACATATTCAGGCCAGACTGCAGGCGCGTATGGTGGGCTGTGAACTGCGTAAAAACCCGCAGATGAAGCGCGCGCTGGAAAACTTCAAAGCGGTACTGGATTTAAAGGTTAATCAGCAGGAAATTACCGAAGCTCAGCTAAAGCAGATCGTCGGCATAATTGACCGTGCGGCGATGGAGATCTCCCAGCTCGACTGATTCTCTGCCCCATCGCAGGGCAGCCTGCACCGCCGCGAAGCGCGCGGCGGAAGCCTCTTCCCGTACCGTTTTATCTTCTCAGGAGTAAAACATGCCAATAAAAGCGCCGTGAGATTAAATTTTGTTCAATCACGCATTCACGTTGCGTTTATCCTGATTTTCCTGGCCCGCGCCGAAGTGGCGTAATCCCTGCAATACTTAATTCAGTATCATGTGATACGCCCCGCCCAGGAGCACATTTTGAACAGGTTACCTTCCAGCGCATCGGCTCTGGCCTGCAGCGCGCACGCACTGAATCTCATTGAGAAGCGAACGCTCGATCATGAGGAGATGAAATCACTTAATCAGGAGGTTAGAGAATACTTTAAAGAGCATGTGAATCCGGGTTTTTTAGCGTATCGAAAATCGGTCACTGCTGGCGGGGATTACGGAGCCGTAGAGTGGCAAGCGGGGGGATTAAATACGCTTGTCGACACTCAGGGACAGGAGTTTATCGACTGCCTGGGTGGGTTTGGGATTTTTAATGTAGGGCACCGTAATCCAGTTGTCGTTTCCGCCGTCGAAAATCAGCTCGCTAAACAACCCCTTCATAGTCAGGAACTGCTGGACCCGCTGCGGGCCATGCTGGCTAAAACCCTGGCGGCCTTAACGCCGGGCAAACTGAAATACAGCTTCTTTAGCAACAGCGGTACCGAGTCGGTAGAGGCGGCGTTAAAGCTGGCGAAGGCCTACCAGTCGCCGCGCGGCAAGTTTACCTTTGTCGCCACCAGCGGCGCGTTTCACGGTAAATCCCTGGGCGCACTGTCGGCCACCGCGAAATCCACCTTCCGCAAGCCGTTTATGCCGCTGTTGCCAGGGTTTCGCCATGTGCCGTTTGGCGATATTAACGCCATGCGCACGCTGCTGAGCGAGTGCAAAAAAACCGGCGATGACGTCGCGGCGGTGATCCTTGAGCCCATCCAGGGCGAAGGTGGGGTAATTCTGCCGCCTCCGGGCTATCTGCCTGCGGTACGCAAGCTGTGCGACGAGTTTGGCGCCCTGCTGATCCTCGATGAAGTACAAACCGGCATGGGGCGCACCGGCAAGATGTTCGCCTGCGAGCACGAAAACGTTCAGCCGGATATTTTGTGCCTGGCCAAAGCGCTGGGGGGCGGGGTGATGCCAATTGGCGCAACGGTCGCCACCGAAGAGGTATTTTCAGTACTGTTCGACAACCCATTCCTGCACACCACCACGTTTGGCGGTAATCCGCTGGCCTGCGCGGCGGCGCTGGCGACCATCAACGTGCTGTTAACGCAGAACTTACCCGCACAGGCGGAGCAGAAAGGCGACATGCTGCTGGACGGCTTCCGTCAGCTGGCCCGCGAATATCCGGATCTGGTAAATGACGTGCGCGGCAAAGGCATGCTGATGGCGATTGAGTTTGTCGATAACGAAATCGGCTATGACTTTGCCAGCGAGATGTTCCGCCAGCGGGTGCTGGTGGCCGGAACGCTGAACAACGCAAGGACGATCCGCATTGAACCGCCGCTGACGCTGACACCTGAGCAGTGTGAACAGGTACTAAAAGCGGCCCGCCTGGCGCTGGCGGCGCTGCGGGTTTCGGTGGAAGAGGCGTAGTGACTCTCCCTTATATCCGCCATATCTGTCCCCTCACGCTATCCCAGACAAAAGGTTAGCGTGAGGGGGCAGCCTCACACCTCCGGCAGCAGGCCGATAAAGCTGCGCTTCTGCCGCGGCTGCGACATTAGCTCCTCGAGCTTCGCCACGCAGGCCAGATAGTGCGGGGTTTTCTTATGCGCCAGTACCGCCTCATCATCTTTATAGGCTTCGTAGATAAAAAAACGCGTCTTCACCTCCGGGTCCTGCAATACGTCAAAGCGCAGGTTGCCCGGCTCCTGCAGCGCCCCTTCGTGGTTGGCGCGGAACACTTCAAGAAACTCGTCGACCCGTTCCGGTTTGATATTGATTTCCACCAGCGTCACGTTCATTTCAGCTCTCCCTGTTTTTCCTCCTGCCAGAACTGATACGCCTCGCGGGCGCTCAGATTCTCGTGCACCACTTTTTTCACCGCCTTGAGCATCGCGCGCGGCGCGCTGGACTGGAAGATATTGCGTCCCATATCGACGCCGGATGCGCCCTGGTCGATCGCCCGCCAGCACATCTCCAGCGCCTCATGCTCCGGCAGCTTTTTGCCCCCGGCGATGACGATCGGCACCGGGCAGCTGGCGGTGACTTTCTCAAAGCCCTCCTCAACAAAATAGGTTTTCACAAACTGCGCCCCCATTTCGGCGGCGATGCGGCTGGCCAGCGAGAAATAACGCGCGTCGCGGGTCATCTCTTTGCCGACGCCGGTTACCGCCAGCACCGGCATCCCGTAGCGGTTTCCGGCATCCACTAGTTTGATAATGTTGTTGATCGACTGATGCTCATGTTCGCTGCCGATATAGACCTGCGCCGCCACCGCGCAGACGTTCAGGCGCAGCGCGTCTTCCATCGCCACCGCCACGCACTCGTTAGAAAGCTCGCTGAGGATCGAGTTACCGCCGGAAGCGCGCAGCACCACCGGTTTGTTGGTCGCCGCCGGCACCTGACTGCGCAGTACGCCGCGGGTGCACATCAGCACATCAGTTTCTGCAAACAGCGGCGCGATAGAGAGATCGATACGCTCCAGGCCGGTAGTCGGCCCCTGAAAATAGCCGTGGTCGAACGCCAGCATCACCGTACGGTTGCTCTGTGGGTTAAAGATGCGCGCCAGCCGCGACTGCATGCCCCAGTCCAGCGAACCGCAGCCCTTCAGCGTATAGAGCGTGTTCTGCTGCGGACGGTCTAAGCCGAAGTCTTTCCCCTCTTTGATATCGTCTAAATCAGCCATCTCATCCTCCATCAGAAATCGTAGTTATTAATATTCTCTTTGGTGAATACCACCCGCTCCGGCAGCAGCACGATGCCGTTGCCTTTCGCTTCATACTGATAACCCTGCACGCTGTTGGGCTCGACTTTCAGAGTGCCGAGATCTTTCACCTCAACGCTGTCGCCGACGTTAAGATCGCCCTTTTTCAGCAGACGATCGGCGACGTTAACCGCGATCTTGCCCTGCTGTACCACATCCCACAGGCCGAAGGCTTTGACCGTATCGCGCTCCACGTAGGGGCGCATCACGTTCGGGGTACTGAAGCCGACAATCGCCACCCCCTGGCGTTTGAGGTTCTCTGCCGCCTGGGCGGCGGCCGGAAGCGCGTTGGCGTCCGGGGCGATAATGGCGTCGAGATCCGGATAGGCTTTTAAGATCCCCTCGGCAGTTTGCAGTGATTTAGTGGCGTCGTTATAGCCAAACTGGGTGGTCACCACCTCCCACTGCGGATGCTCTTTTTCGATTTTGGCTTTCGCCTCTTTCACCCACTGGTTCTGATCGGTGACCGTCGGGCTGGAGTAGAAAAATGCCACTTTGGCGGTGGGCTTCGTCACCTGCTTTTCCGCCATCTCCACCAGCAGGCCGCCGAGCTGCTGCGGCGTCCCCTGGTTGATATAGATGCTGCGGCACTCTGGTTTGGTGTCGGAGTCCCAGGTCAGAACCTTGACACCGCGCTGCATCGCCCGCTTCAGCGCCGGGCACAGGCCGTCCGGCGACACGGCGGAGACGATAATCGCGTTGTAGCCCTGGTTGACGAAGTTGTTGATCAGCTGCACCTGGCCGGAGACGCTCGGTTCGGTCGGGCCGTCGTAGGTAACGTCCACGCCGAGCGCTTTGCCCGCCTCTTTCGCGCCGTTGCCGCCGCTGGTAAAGAAGCCGACGCCAACCAGCTTAGGAATAAAGGCGATGCGGTCCGCCGCCTGGGCCGATGCCACACCCAGCGCCATCGCCAGCACGATCAGTTTTGTTTTCATTTTATGCTCCGATTGTTTTACGCGAGAAAAGACGTCGCCAGGTCATCCGCACCCATTCACGGTGCAGACTCAGCGAACGCCCCATCACCACCACAACCAACAGCGCCCCTGACAGCGCGCTCGACACCTGGTTGGGGATGCCGACCATTTGCAAACCTTGTTGTAAATAGCCCACCAGCAGCGCGGCCAGCGCCGTGCCGACGATCGAGCCGGAACCGCCGTAGATATTGGCCCCGCCGAGCACCGCTGCAGTCAGCGCCGGCATCAGCAGGTCGCGGCCTAAATCCGAGCGCGCCGAGCCGAAATAGGAGACCATCACCAGCGCCGCCACCGCCGACGCCACGCCCACCAGGCCATACAGCACATACGGCATACCGTTCACGGAAAGCGCGGCATAGCGCGCGGCGCGCGGGTTCTGCCCGAGCAGAAAAAGATGCCGCCCAAAGCGCCCGCGGTGGGCCAGCAGCCAGAAGAAAAAGGTGATAACCGCGAACAGCACCAGCGGGATCGGCAGGCCGAACAGGGTCAGGTTGGCGAAGGCGGTAAAGCTATCCGGGAATCCGCCGATGCCTTCGTAGCCGGTCGCCCCGGCCATGCCCGAAAGCAGCAGCGCGCCGCCGCCGTAGAGGTACAGGGTGCCAAGCGTAATCACCAGCGGGCTTATGCCGGTGTAGTGGATCAGCGCCGCGTTCAGCAGCCCGCACAGCAGGCCGAGCAGCAGCGTCAGCGGGATTGCAAGGCTCATCGGCCAGCCCGCCTGCATCATCACCCCCAGCGCAATGGCGCACAGGCCGATGGTCGAACCGAGCGAAATATCAATCCCGCCGCTGATGATCACCAGCGTCAGCGGCAGTGCCACGATGCCAATACAGATAAAGTCACTGGTGCTGAACAGCAGCATATTGAGATCCAGCATGCGCGGATTCAGCGCGCCGAACAGCAGGATCTCCAGCACCAGCAACGCCAGCAGCGCGCTTTCCCAGTTGAGCTTCATTTACGCCACCTCTTTGTTTTTTCGTTCGGGAAATGGGGCCACGCGCTTGCCCCCTTTATTACCGGGCTGAAAGCGGCTGTACTTCAGCGCCCGCTGATGGCGGGCCAGCGCCTGACGCAGCCGCCCGTCGAGCACCAGTACGCCGAGCAGCACCAGGCCGGCAATAAAGTCGTTCCACCAGGCCGGGAGACGGAACAGCACCAGTACGGTGTCGATTTGGGTCAGAAAGAACGCGCCGAGGAAAGCGCCAATTAGCGTACCGGTACCACCGAGCAGCGAGATCCCGCCGAGCACGCAGGCGGCGATGGCTTTCATCTCCAGGCCGCTGCCGGTCTGATTGGGCACAAAGCCAATCTGCGCGGCGAACACAATCCCGGCGCAGGCCGCCAGCATGCCGTTAAGGGTGAATGCCAGCATCCGCGTGCGGTTCACCGCCACCCCGAGCTGGCGGGCAGCGGCGAGGTTATCGCCAACGGCGTAAAAATCACGTCCAGAGGCGGTGCGCGACAGTATCCAGCCGCCCGCCAGCAGTAGCGCCAGCACCAGCCAGCCCAGCGAAGAAATGCCGATGAATGCCGGTTCCGACAGCGCTTTCAGGCTGTTCGGCAGTCCTTCAATCCATTTACCGCCGGTCCACAGCAGCATCACCCCGCGATAAAGCCCGAGGGTGCCAAGGGTGGCGACAATCGCCGGGATGCGCAGCCCCACCACCAGCAGGCCGTTAAAGGCGCCGGCCAGCGCGCCGATCGCCAGCGCGAAGGCGATGGCGGTCATCAGGCTATAGCCGCTATTGAGCGCCACGCCTGTCGCGATAGCGCTCAGGCCAACGGTGGAGCCCACCGAAACGTCAATATTGCGGGTCAACATCACCAGGGTTGCCCCCAGCGCCAGCAGGCAAAGGATTTGCGAGCTGGCGAAAATCATGCCCAGGGTTTGTAAGCTGAAATAAGCCGGGTTGAGCGCCACCAGCCCGGCAAACAGCACCACGATGGCGAGAAAGGCGCTCAGTTCGCGATTCTTTAATAACGTTTTCATGCCTGCCCTCCGAAGGCCAGGGTCATCATCCGGTCAACGCTGACCGCCTGCTGCGCCAGCTCGCCGCTCTGCCTGCCCTGATGCATTACCAGCACCCGATCGGCAAGACCAACGAACTCGTCGAGATCGCTGGAGATCATCAATACCGCCACGTTCTGCGCGGCGACGCTTTTCAGCAGCTGATAGATGTCGGCGCGGGCGGAAACGTCCACCCCACGCGTGGGTTCATCGACGATCAGCAGCAGCGGGTTAGCCTCCAGGCAGCGCGCCAGCAGTACCTTCTGCTGGTTACCGCCGGAGAGCGTGCGCACCGGGCGATCGCCATCGGCCATTTTGATCCCCAGCGCCCGGTGATAGCGCTCCACCACCGCCGCTTCGCGCCGGTTCTGCTGCCACAGCGACGGCTGGTTAAACATCACCGTGTTCCAGCGCACCGGTGCATCAAGAAACAGACCGGAAACCTGTCTGTCCTCCGGCAGATAGACCAGCCCACTGGCCAGCCTGGCGCGCGTGCTGTCGCGGCTGATATCGCGGTTTTCCAGCCACACCCGCCCTGCGCGAGCCGGCCGCAGACCGTAGAGCGTTTCGGCAAATTCGGTACGCCCGGATCCGACCAGCCCGGCGAGGCCGACGATCTCCCCGGCGCGGATCTCGAGGTTGAGATCGATAAAGCCCTCCCCGGTCAGATCTTCGACCCGCAGCACCGGAAAATCCTGCGCCTGAGTGCGCCGATTGCCCGGCAGCGCCAGCCACAGCTTTTGCGTGTCGCTCAGGGCTCGATCGCGACTGACGGGCGTCATTGCGCCAATCAGCTGGTTGTCGCCGTAATGCGCGGTTTCCCCGCTCAGCACCACCGCGCCATCGCGCATCACCGAGACGTGGCTGGCGAGCTGGCGGATCTCCGGCAGTTTGTGCGAGATAAACACGATGCCGACGCCGAGGGCCTGTAAAGAGCGGATCTGGCGAAACAGGCGCTCGGTTTCACCCGGCGTCAATGAGGCGGTGGGTTCATCAAGGATCAGGATCTGCGCGTCGCGCATCAGCCCGCGCAGGATCTCCACCATTTGCTGATCGGCCACTTCCAGGGTGCTGGCCGCCGCCTCGAGGTTAAGCTGGCAGCTAAGCTGCTGAAGCTTTTCCTGCAGGCGAGCCTCGTTATCCGTCCGTTTCGGCAGACGGAATAAAATGTTTTCCCGCACCGTCAGGTTGGGGAATAACATCGGCTCCTGCGGTACCAGATACACCCCCTGCTGGTGGGCCTGAGCGGGAGTGAGGCGCGCAAACGCGCGTCCGCCGAGGATAAGCTCACCGCTGTCGGGCGTTTCTACTCCGGCGATAATCTTCATCAGCGTCGATTTTCCGGCGCCGTTGCCGCCCATCAGCGCGTGCACCTGGCCGGAAAGCAGCGTGAAATCAATTTGCTTCAGTACGGTCACGCCGGAGAACTGTTTGCAGATTTGGCGAGCTTCAAGCAGTGGCTTCATCATCGCGCCTCGATTTGAACAAATGATTTTTTAAATTAATAATGTTCAAAAGCGTAGACGGTGAACTATATTTACAACCGTGCAACGATCACAGTTTTATGCTTTAGATCGTTTGAATAAAACCAGCGAGCGATGAAAGATCGGTTTTGCCAGTCGGCTCACATTTTCCGGCCGCGCAATAACGAACATATGATCTAAATTTTTATAAGAGTTCACTTTATGAGCGAGAAACGCATTACGGAAGAGAGCCGCTACGCCGGGCTGGCGTTAGCCGAGGAGGAGCTGGTGGCGCGGGTGGCGTGGTGTTACTACCACGATGGCTTAACCCAGAACGACATTGGCGAGCGTTTAGGGCTACCGCGGCTGAAAATTTCCCGCCTGCTGGAGAAGGGCCGCCAGTCGGGGGTGATCCGCGTCCAGATTAATTCGCGCTATGAGGGCTGTCTGGCGCTGGAAACCGAGCTCCAGCAGCGCTTCGGCCTGAAAATCGCCCGCGTGCTGCCGGCGCTGAATACCCCGCCGATGAACACCCGCCTGGGGATTGGCGCGGCGCAATCGTTAATGGGCGTGCTGGAGCCGGGACAGCTGCTGGCGGTGGGCTTTGGCGAAGCCACCATGAGCTGCCTGCAGCATCTGAGCGGCTTTATTGGCTCGCAGCAGGTGCGGCTGGTGACGCTTTCCGGCGGCGTAGGCCCGTATATGACCGGCATTGGCCAGCTGGATGCCGCCTGTAGCGTCAGCATGATCCCCGCGCCGCTGAGGGTGTCATCGGCGGATGTGGCGGAGATCCTGCGCCGGGAATCGAGCGTACGCGACGTGATCCTCGCCGCCACGGCGGCAGATGCGGCGGTGGTAGGTATCGGCGCCATTGACCAGCGTCGCGACGCTACCATCCTGCGATCCGGCTATATCAGCGAAGGCGAACAGCTGATGTTCGCCCGCAAAGGCGCGGTGGGCGACATTTTAGGGTATTTCCTGCAGGCCGACGGCAAACCGGTCGAAGGGCTGGAGATCCATCGGGAACTGCTCGGCGTCACCCTTGATGAACTGGCGCAGCTGCCAACCATCGTTGGCGTCGCCGGGGGAGAAGAAAAAGCGCAGGCGATTTACGCGGCCCTTATCGGCAAGCGGATTAATGGCCTGGTAACGGAAGAGACAACAGCACGCGCGGTGCTGACGCTGGCCTCATAACGGCCCTGCGCCGCGCAACACAAGCGAGGCGCATGTCATGAGTTACCTGTTAGCGTTAGATGCCGGTACCGGCAGCATCCGGGCGGTGATTTTCGATCTCAACGGTCGCCAGATTGCGGTCGGCCAGGCCGAATGGAAACACCTGAGCGTGGACAATGTCCCCGGCTCGATGGAATTCGATCTCAGCGTCAACTGGCAGCTGGCCTGCCAGTGCATCCGCCAGGCGCTGGCTGCCGCCCATCTCTCTGCGGCGGATGTTCAGTCCGTCGCCTGCTGTTCAATGCGCGAAGGCATCGTGCTTTACGACCGCAACGGCGAGGCCATCTGGGCCTGCGCCAACGTTGACGCTCGCGCCAGCCGCGAGGTGGCGGAGCTCAAAGAGATCCACGACGACCGTTTTGAATCCGAAGTGTACGGCGTGTCCGGGCAAACCCTGGCGCTGAGCGCCATGCCGCGTCTGCTGTGGCTGGCCCACCATCGCCCGGACATCTATCGCAAAGCGGCGACCATCACCATGATCAGCGACTGGCTGGCGGCGAAGCTCTCCGGCGAGCTGGCGGTTGACCCTTCTAACGCCGGAACCACCGGCATGCTCGACCTGTTCAGCCGCGACTGGCGCCCGGCGCTACTGGATATGGCCGGGCTGCGGGCCGATATTCTCTCGCCGGTGAAAGAGACCGGTACCCTGCTGGGCGCGGTAACCAACGCAGCGGCGCAGCAGAGCGGGCTGCGCGCTGGCACCCCGGTGGTGATGGGCGGCGGCGACGTTCAGCTCGGCTGCCTGGGCCTCGGCGTAGTGCGCGCCGGACAGACGGCTGTACTCGGCGGCACCTTCTGGCAGCAGGTAGTTAACCTGCCGGAAGTCCGTACTGATCCGGAGATGAATATTCGCGTTAACCCGCACGTCATTCCCGGTATGGCGCAGGCTGAGTCCATCAGTTTCTTCACCGGCCTGACCATGCGCTGGTTCCGCGATGCTTTCTGTGCGGAAGAGAAGCTGATTGCCGAGCGCCTCGGCGTCGACGCCTACAGCCTGCTCGAAGAGATGGCCAGCCGCGTACCGGCAGGTTCCCATGGGGTGATGCCGATCTTCTCCGATGCCATGCACTTTAAGCAGTGGTACCACGCCGCGCCATCGTTTATTAACCTCTCCATTGACCCGGAAAAATGCAATAAGGCCACGCTTTTCCGCGCGCTGGAAGAGAACGCAGCGATTGTCTCCGCCTGCAACCTGGCGCAGATTTCACAGTTTTCCGGCGTGCAGTTTGACGGCCTGGTCTTCGCCGGCGGCGGCTCGAAAGGGGCGCTGTGGAGCCAGATCCTCAGCGATGTCACCGGCCTGCCGGTGCGGGTGCCGGAGGTCCGCGAGGCGACGGCGCTCGGCTGCGCAATTGCCGCCGGAACCGGCGCCGGACTGTACAATGATATGGCGGCGACGGGCGAGAAGCTGGTGAGCTGGCATCGGGAATTTACGCCCAATCCAGCGCATCGCGAGCTGTATCAGGAGATGATGGCCAAATGGCAGTCGGTGTACGCCGAACAGCTCGGTCTGGTAGATAGCGGGTTGACGACGTCGATGTGGCAGGCGCCGGGGCTGGTGCGGCGTGCACCTGTTACCCCCTCACCCTAACCCTCTCCCCGCAGGGGAGAGGGGACCGTTCGGCACCGCTTTTTAGACCAGAACACCAGGCAAAGTTCGCCTTTCTCCCTCTCCCCTCGGGAGAGGGTCGGGGTGAGGGGAGTCTTCCTGCGCCATTCTTTGAATCCCATCACAATCGCCGCACTCCCCTTTTCCCTTTTTGCCCGCGACGGCTAAATTAGTAACTCATCCGACCACATAACAATAATTTTACACTGGAAGCCATTATGAGCCGCTACCCGTCGCTTTTCGCCCCGCTTGAGCTGGGGTTCACAACGCTCAAAAACCGCGTGTTGATGGGCTCAATGCACACTGGCCTGGAGGAGCTCCCGGACGGCGCGCAGCGGCTGGCGGCCTTTTACGCCGAGCGTGCCCGCCACGGGGTAGCGCTAATCGTTACCGGCGGGATTGCCCCCGCGCCCTCCGGCGTCACCATGGCGGGCGGCGCAGTGCTGAACGATGCCAGCCACCTCTCCCACCATCGCCATATTACCGACGCGGTGCACGAAGAAGGCGGCAAAATCGCCCTGCAGATCCTGCATACCGGGCGCTACAGCTACCAGCCGAAGCTGGTGGCCCCTTCCGCGCTGCAGGCGCCAATCAACCCCTTTACGCCTCACGAACTGAGCCACGAAGAGATTCTGCAGTTGGTTGATGATTTTGCCCACTGTGCCCAGCTGGCGCGGGAGGCGGGGTACGACGGCGTCGAAGTGATGGGCTCCGAAGGCTATCTGATTAACGAATTTCTTGCCGCGCGCACCAACCTGCGCGATGACCAGTGGGGCGGCGACTACGCCCGGCGTATGCGTTTTGCCATTGAAGTGGTCAGAGCCGTGCGGGAACGCGCGGGCAGCGACTTTATTATCATCTACCGCCTGTCGATGCTCGACCTGGTCAGCGGCGGCAGCACGCTCGCGGAAGTCACCGCGCTGGCAAAAGCCATTGAGGCCGCAGGGGCAACGATTATCAATACCGGCATCGGCTGGCACGAAGCGCGCATCCCCACCATCGCCACACCGGTGCCGCGCGGCGCGTTTAGCTGGGTCACCCGCAAGCTGAAGGGCGCGGTGTCGATCCCGCTGGTCACCACCAACCGGATTAACGATCCAGAAGTCGCGGAAGCGATCCTGGCCCGCGGAGACGCCGATATGGTATCGATGGCTCGCCCTTTTCTCGCCGACAGCGAATTTCTCTCCAAAGCGCAGAGCGGACGGGCGGATGAGATCAATACCTGCATCGGCTGCAACCAGGCCTGCCTCGATCGGATCTTCGTTGGCAAGATCACCTCGTGCCTGGTCAACCCGCGCGCCTGCCATGAAACCCTGATGCCGATAACGCCCGCGACCACGCCGAAGCGGCTGGCGGTAGTCGGCGCCGGTCCTGCCGGGCTGGCCTTTGCCGTTAACGCCGCCTCGCGCGGACATCAAGTGACCCTGTTTGATGGTCATCGCGAGATTGGCGGCCAGTTTAATATCGCCAAACGGATCCCCGGCAAAGAGGAGTTCTACGAAACCCTGCGCTACTATCGCAAAATGCTCGATCTTCACGCTGTCGATCTGCGTCTGAATACCCACGTCACGGCCGAGGATCTGCGGGCATTTGATGAGATCGTCCTCGCCACCGGGATAGCCCCGCGAATGCCCGATATCGCGGGGATCGATCATCCCAAAGTGCTGAGCTATCTCGATGTCCTGCGCGATAAAGCGCTGGTCGGCGAGAAGGTGGCGATTATCGGCTGCGGCGGGATCGGCTTTGATACCGCCATGTACCTCAGCCAGTCCGGCGTCGCCACCAGCCAGAATATTGGCGAGTTTTGCGCCGAATGGGGGATTGATACCAGCCTGCAGACCGCTGGCGGGCTACGCCCGGAAGGGATACAGCTGGCTAAAAGCCAGCGCCAGATAGTGATGCTGCAGCGTAAAACCAGCAAACCCGGCGATGGCCTGGGGAAAACTACCGGCTGGATCCATCGCGCTACCCTGCTGGCCCGCGGCGTCAAAATGATCCCCGGCGTCAGCTATGAGCGGATCGATGATGAAGGTTTACATGTGACGATCGGCGGCGAATCTCAGGTGCTTAACGTCGATCATGTGATTATTTGCGCCGGTCAGGATCCCCGCCGTGAGCTGGCCGATCCGCTGCAGGAGGCGGGTAAAACGGTGCATTTGATTGGCGGCTGCGACATGGCGATGGAGCTGGACGCCCGGCGGGCAATCGCTCAGGGCACCAGGCTGGCGCTGTCGATTTAGGGAAAGGAAACCCGGCAGGTAGCCCGACTAAGGCATCAGCCGGTAGCACGGCTAAGGCGTCAGCCAGTAGCCCGGCTAAGGCGTCAGCAGGTAGCCCGACTAAGGCATCAGCCGGTAGCCCGGCTAAGGCGTCAGCCGCGAGCCGGGGAAACCGGGGAAGCCGATAACGCTCAGCGCTGTTTACGCACCTTCGTCGCTTTCAACACCACAAATTTATTATTGGTGGCGATCGTCGTGCAGTTACCGAACGCGCGCTTCAGCTTGCGGAAATAATCGAGGTGGCGGTTGCCGACAACATACAGCTCGCCGCCGTACTTCAGGCTGCGGCGGGCATCGTTGAACATCTGCCAGGCAATATGATCGGTGATAGCGTGCTGCTGATGGAACGGCGGGTTGCAGAGGATAGCGGCGAAGCGGTCCGGCTCAATATCGGACAGCGCGTTATTCACCACAAACTCGCAGCGCTCGAGGTCATCCGGCATATTAATTTCAACGTTCAGCCGGCTGGAAGCGACCGCCATATAGGACTCATCGGTAAACATCACCCGGGCGTCGGGGTTTAAAGCCAGCGCTTGCAGGCCAATCACGCCGTTGCCGCAGCCGAGATCGGCGATCTCGCCTTCAATATTTTTCGGCAGATGTTCCAGGAAGAAACGCGCGCCAATATCCAGGCCGCTGCGGGCGAAGACGTTGGCGTGGTTGTGGATCGCCCACGGCGTACCGTCCAGCTGCCAGCTGTAAGTTTGCGGCGCATCGGCCACTTCAGGCGCGGTAAAGGTACAGAAAATCAGCCGCGCCTTTTTCCATGCCAGCGATGTGGTGGTGGTACCGAGGATCTTTTCAAATAGCGCCAACGTGGAATTATGCACATCGCGCGCTTTCGCGGCTGCGATAATGCGGGTTTCCGGGGTGACAACCTCGCGCAAAGCGCGCAGCTGCTGCTCCAGCAGCGCCAGCTGTTTGGGTATTTTAATCAATACCAGCGCCGGAGCCGCAGGCAACTCGCTCAGGGAATCCTGAAAACGTACGCTCTCTTCATCGATGCCGTTCATTCGCAGGTTGTAGCGGGTCGCCAGCTTAGACACGTAGGAATCGTTGATGCTGAGCGGATTGCGTTCCGCCAGCGCACAGCCCAGCGCGCCGAAGCTGTCATTGAAAATGAGCGTCAGGCCGTCGACGTCATTCACCTGTTGCAGCAGATATTCATCCGCCGCTTCCCACGCCTGAAGCGCTTCCTCTTCAGCATTGGGTGGGAATCGCTCTAATGTGAATAACTCACCGTTTAACTCTACCTGGCTCATCGCCTCTGTGCCTCCGGAACTCTAAAACCCGCGAGTTTATACGCAAACCTCGCCCAGTAGAATAGAGATGCGCCGATTATCTCTATCTGCCGGACGATAGCCCATTATGCAGGAAGATCGTTCTGCGCCAGGCGGGACAGGCGCTTATCATCCAGGCTGTACTTGCTCATGATAACCACCAGCAGCGCCACCAGAATGCCGGGGAAGACGGTGAAAAGCAGCTTGATCATCTCCAGCGCAGATTCGGTTTGTTGCGCTGCGCCGCCAACGTAGTCGCCCCATGCCAGCATATAGCCCACCAGCGCGCCGCCGATAGCAATCCCCAACTTGATAGCAAAAAGGTTAGTTGAAAACACGATCCCGCTGAGTTTTTTACCGCTGCGTTTTTCTTCCGCATCGATAATATCGGACAGCATGCTCCACTGCAGCGGCGTGGCGGCTAGCTGAATAATATTGATGATAATCACCAGCGCAAAGATAGCGCCCACGTTGCCCGCCGGAACAAAGTACATGCCGATCAGCAGCACCGCTTCCAGAGCCATCGATATTTTAAAGCCTTTCACCTTATCGATATTTTTAAAGATAAACGGAGATAGCATCGCCCCCAGCACGCCGGAGGCCAGAGTGGTGGTCAGCAGCAGGCTGCCCAGATCCGCCCGCCCCATAATATTGTTGACGTAATAGAGAGTCGTGCCGCCTTTAAACAACACCGCAATCAGGTTAACAACGTTGAGCACAAACAGAATGCGCCAGTCCTTATTGGAGAGCAGGGTTTTCAGGTCATCAAGAATGCTGCTTTGGGTATTAACCGCAATATCCGTGGTGTAACGCTCTTTCGTCAGGCCGAAGCAGATAAAGAAGAGGATAATGCTCAGGCATCCCATCACAATCATGGTGTAAAAATAGCCGTTTTGCACATTGCCCTGACCCAGCCACGCCACCAGCGGCAGCGCGGTGAGCGAGACAATCAAACCGCCGAGCGTACTGAGCGCAAAGCGCCACGACTGGAGCGAAACGCGCTCGCGGGAGTCGTTAGAAATGTTGTTGATCATCGCGCAATACGGAACGTTAATCGCCGTATACACCAGAGATAACAATGTATAAGAAACATAGGCATAAATAAGCTTACCGGTATAACCAAAATCCGGCGTGTAAAACGTTAAGCAGCAAAGAACGCCGAAAGGAATAGCGAACCATAAAATATAGGGACGGAATTGTCCGTATTTAGTCCGCGTGCGGTCCGCGACCGCTCCCATTAATACATCGGTCACCGCATCTAATACCCTTACCGCAAGGAACATCGTTCCCATGTGCGCCGGGCTTAAACCAAATACGTCGGTATAAAACCAGGCCATAAACAGCATCACCGTTTGCCAGACTAAATTACAGCCGGTATCACCTAACCCATAGCTGAATTTTTCTTTTGTACTTATACGGGCTGTATTCATCGCGCCTCCGCCAGAAAAATCGTTAATATTTGTCCTCTGTAAGTTATTGCGAAGGCGGATCAGGTTATGTATAAATCATCCTGTTAAATATAAGAAGAGTGTACCCGATGAGTGACCAATCTCCCGTTTTCGAAAAAATCCCCGTAGGCGCCGGTGAGCAGTTTACGCTACGGGTAGATAACATAAATGATTTCAATGGAATAAACGTAATTCCCCATTTTCATATGATGGACGAACTGATGTGGTTCAGGGAATCAGGGGGCAGCTATTCGATTGGTGATGAAAAATTTACAATAAAAAACAATACGCTGGTATTTGTTCCTGCCTTACTGATTCATGAAATGACGCTACCAGCCGCCGCCAGCCACAAGCGTTATCTTATGCAATTCGAAAAAGAGTGGCTTGAGGGATACGACCTGTCGCTACCCGCGGCCCACTGCGGCGCAGTCGCGTACCTCTCCGGCGAGGAAGCCGAGCGTCTGGAGCTGCTGCTGAGCTGGTGCGGCGAGTTCAGCGACTTCTCCGATTCGCTATTCCGTTCCCTGATGCAAAGCGTGCTGCTGCATGCTTTTAATAGTCTGAAAGATTCTGTCCCCATTACCGAACGAACCAACCATCGCTACCTCAGCGAACTGATTGAACTGCTTCAATCTATTGATGAAAATGAAAATTTTGAAATGACGACCGAAGAAGCCGCCCGCCGCTGCCGGTGGTCAAAATCCTGGTTTTCCCGCACCTTTAAATCCGCCTTTGGAATCAGCTTCAAGAAATTTATGCTGCTGCGCAAACTCAATATCGCTATCAATCTGCTGACCAATACCGACCTGAAGATCAGCGATATCTCGCAAAGCGCCGGCTTCACCGACAGCGCCTACTTCTGCCTAAAGTTTAAAGAGATGATGAACGATACCCCGCAGTCCTTCCGGCACAAAGTCAGAAGCACCGCAGCCGTGGGCAGTCGGGCGGACAAATAACTCTTTTTTGTGAGCAACATCACCGGATAAGTAGACGTTTATTATATAAACAGAAACAATCTATATATCTCCCGGGCTGTCGTCTATTTACAATTATCGCTATATTTTGCGCATTAAGGGTAAATACGATGATTCAGAATCCTGTGTTTAAAGGTTTTAATCCTGATCCCAGTATATGTCGCCGCGGCGATGATTATTATGTGGCTGTATCATCCTTTGAATGGTTCCCCGGCCTGCCGATTTATCACTCCAGGGATCTTAAGCATTGGCAATTACTTACCCACGTGCTTACCGATGATAATAACCCGGATTTAAAAAAGCTGCCCTCCGCCAAAGGTATTTGGGCACCAAGCCTGACCTGGTGCGAAGAAGAAAAACTATTTTACGTTATTTATGGCGTGATGAACTCTATGAATTCGCGTTATTTTGACGTTGATAATTATCTTATTACCGCCGGGGAAATAACCGGTCCCTGGAGCGAGCCTATTTATCTCCATTCCGCCGGATTCGACGCGTCAATTTTACACGACGATGATGGCAAAAAATGGATCGTCTCTCTGGAGTGGGAAACTCGCGAAGGTTACGAAAAGCCTGGCGCCATTTGCCTGGTGGAATATTCGCCGCAAGCGCAAAGCGTTATCGGTTATCCGCAGCGGATCTGGCACGGCGGTACCGATCGCGGCTGTATCGAAGCGCCGCATCTGACGCGACGCGGCGACTATTACTATCTGATGGTCGCCGAAGGCGGCACCGGCTACGGCCATGCGGTCACTATGGCGCGCGCAACGGAGGTCACCGGACCTTATCAAGGCGATCCGCTGAACCCGATCGTCACCTCCTGGCCGGAAAACTTTAACGAGCGCAAAGATGCAGGCCATCTCAAGCCGCACTATTTCAATCCGCAAACCTACCTGCAAAAAGCCGGGCACGGTAGCTATGTCGAAACTCCAACCGGCGAAGTCTGGCTAACCCATCTTTGCAGCAGGCCGTTTCGCCAAGAGCTACGCTGCCCGCTGGGCCGTGAAACGGCGATTCAAAAGATGATCTGGAGCGACGATGGCTGGCTGCGCCTGGCCGCGGGAGGCAACCTCGCTCAGCATCAGGTTGAAGAATCGAACCTGCCTGCGCATCCTTTTCCGGCGAAAGCGGATACAGATGATTTTAACGGGCAAACGCTGGATAACGCCTTTTATGCTCCAAGGATCCGTTTTCAGCGCTTTGCCAGCCTGCAGCGTAAAGCGGGCTACCTTGCCCTACGCGGCCAGGAGTCGCTGAGCTCGCTCAATAAAGTTAGTCTGCTGGCGAAAAAGCTCACCTCGGTATACGCCACCATGACTACGAAGATGGATTTTAGCCCGGAGATTTATCAGCACAGCGCCGGTCTGGCGCTCTATTACGACAACATGAACTATCTGTTTTTACACAAAACATGGGATGACGCCTCTGGCGCTGCGCAGCTGGCAATTATTTATATGGATAACGGCGAGCGCCACGACGACCCGCATAAAATCCGCCTCGCGGAAGGAGAAATCTACCTCGCGATGGCCATTAACGGCCGGGAGGTACAGTGCTCATGGTCCGTCGATGGCGAAAAATACCAAAACATCGGCGCGGTCTACGAGACATCACGTTTTTCCGATGAATACAGCCGCTACGGCGAGTTTACCGGCGCGTTTGTCGGCATGGCCTGCGTGGATAGCATGCTGCATCGGAAAGAGGCGCTGTTTGATTTCTTCAGCTATCGCGCGCTTGAAGATGCGATCATCGAGTAACGCAGCCTTTCTGGCATCCCGCCCGCGCGGGATGCTAGAATTCGCGGCTGTTGTCGCTTAATTACGCAAACAGGCCACATGAGCACATTAACCTATCTCCAGGGCTACCCTGAATCCCTGCTGGCGCAGGTCACCGCGTTGATCGAACAGAACCGCCTCGGTGAAGTGCTGAAAAAACGCTATCCGCAAGGCCATGATATCAACAACGATAAAGCGCTGTACCAGTACACCCAGGATCTGAAAACCCGCTATCTGCGCGGAGCAGCGCCTATAAATAAAGTGATGTACGACAGTAAGATCCACGTGCTGAACAACGCGCTCGGCCTGCATACCGCTATCTCCAGAGTGCAGGGAGGTAAGCTGAAGGCCAAAGCCGAAATTCGCGTCGCCACCGTCTTTCGCGATGCGCCGGAGGATTTTTTGCGGATGATCGTGGTGCACGAGCTGGCGCACCTGAAGGAAAAAGATCACAACAAGGCGTTCTACCAGCTGTGCTGCCATATGGAGCCGCAGTACCATCAGCTGGAGTTTGATACCCGCCTGTGGCTGACCCAGCTTTCGTTAGAGCGTTCTGCGCCATAGCGCACTGGTTTTGTCATGATGGCGTGTTACAGTGACGAAAGGTCCCTTTTATGGAGTTCGTCAACGTTTATGATACGTTTCGCAGTTGTTGGCACAAACTGGATAACCAAACAGTTTGTCGATGCCGCCCATGAAACCGGTAAATATAAACTTACCGCCATTTACTCCCGCAGCCTTGAGCAAGCCCAGTCCTTCGCCAGCGATTATCCCGTCGAACATCTGTTCACCTCGCTGGACGATTTAGCGCAAAGCCCGGATGTTGACGCGGTTTATATCGCCAGCCCTAACTCACTGCACTTCCCACAAACCCGCCTGTTTCTGAGCCACAAAAAGCATGTCATTTGCGAAAAGCCGCTGGCCTCAAACCTGCAGGAAGTGGAAGCCGCTATCAAGGTCGCGCGGGACAATAACGTGGTGCTCTTCGAAGCGTTCAAAACCGCCAGCCTGCCCAACTTTTTACTGATAAAAGAATCGCTCGATAAAATCGGCAGACTACGTAAGGCTTTTATTAATTACTGCCAGTACTCTTCCCGCTATCAACGCTATCTCGACGGTGAGAATCCAAATACCTTCAACCCGGCCTTCTCTAACGGTTCGATCATGGATATCGGCTTTTACTGCCTGGCCTCCGCAGTTGCGCTGTGGGGCGAGCCTCGCGCGGTACACGCCAGCGCCAGCCTGCTGGAGAGCGGTGTCGATGGCCAGGGCACGGTCGTCCTGAGCTACGGTGATTTTGATGTCACCCTGCACCACTCGAAGGTAAGCGATTCGGCAATCCCGAGCGAAATCCAGGGTGAAGCCGGCGCGCTGGTGATTGAGAAAATCTCTGAGTGCCAGAAGGTCTGCCTGGTCCCGCGCGGCGGCAAGTCGCAGGATCTTACCCAGCCGCAGCATATCAATACCATGCTCTATGAAGCGGAAGAGTTCGCTCGTCTGGTGGAAGGCAACGAGGTGGCTCATCCGGGTCTGGAAGTGAGCCGCATCACGGCGAAGCTGCTAAGCGAAATTCGTCGCCAGACCGGCGTGGTCTTCCCGGCGGATAGTCAGCCGGTGGCGTAAAGCTGTGTAAATGGTACGTCAAACTCCATTGACGCCATTTATAACCTGTAATACTTTGTTACGCGCAAAGGGGAGTAACTTCCTTGCCGGCCGATCGTCATTACGATGTGTGAAAAACCGCATCCGGTCGCCGGGCAACAGATTCTTGTTGTAAGTGAGACCTTGCCGGAAGGCGAGGTCTATGCATAAAAGCGCAGCGGCTGCCGTCTTCCGACGTCAGCCGTTTTGTTTTTATGTAAGGAATATCGTAATGAATACTGTCGGCACACCGTTGTTATGGGGCGGATTCGCAGTGGTCGTGGTCATCATGCTGACTATCGATCTGCTGCTGCAAGGACGGCGTGGTGCACATAGCATGACCATGAAGCAAGCCGCTGGCTGGTCAATTCTCTGGGTTACCCTCTCACTTCTGTTTAACGCCGCTTTCTGGTGGTATCTGGTGCAGACCGAAGGTCGCGCCGTGGCCGACCCGCAAGCGCTGGCGTTCCTCACCGGCTATCTGATTGAAAAAGCGCTGGCCGTGGATAACGTCTTCGTCTGGCTAATGCTGTTCAGCTACTTTGCCGTACCGCCTGCGCTACAGCGCAGAGTTCTGGTCTATGGCGTACTGGGCGCAATCGTGCTGCGTACGATAATGATCTTCGCCGGCAGCTGGTTGATTTCTCAGTTCGAGTGGCTGCTCTACGTCTTCGGCGCCTTCCTGCTGTTTACCGGGGTGAAAATGGCGCTGGCGAAAGAGGACGATTCCGGGATCGGCGATAAGCCGCTGGTACGCTGGATCCGTAGTCATCTGCGCATGACCGATAAGATTGACGGCGAACATTTCTTTCTGCGTAAAAACGGCGTGCTGTACGCCACGCCGCTTCTGATGGTGCTGATCCTGGTCGAGCTGAGCGATGTTATCTTTGCCGTTGATAGCATTCCGGCCATCTTCGCCGTCACCACCGATCCGTTTATCGTGCTGACCTCAAACCTGTTCGCGATTCTCGGCCTGCGCGCGATGTATTTCCTGCTTGCGGGCGTCGCAGAGCGCTTCTCCATGCTGAAGTATGGTCTGTCGGTGATACTGGTGTTTATCGGCATCAAGATGCTGATTGTCGACTTCTACCATATTCCAATCGGCGTGTCGCTGGGCGTAGTCGGCGGTATTCTGGTTCTCACGCTGCTTATCAACGCCTGGGTTAACAAGCAGCACGACAGGAAAAAACAGCTGCAATAAGCCTGCATGGTCGGGTGGAAGCCAATTTCACCCGGCCAGCAACGTTTTCCGCGTCTTATTCTTACTCATGTCACAAAATAGTTAAAATCTAGTTAAAAAATAAGTCATCAGAGCGACAAACAGCATTTTACCCTTCCCCAATAGCGTTCTTTCCGTATACTCAACCAGGCAAACATCTATTTACATCCGGACATAAACGTTACAAAGAATACGTCGCCGGGACGAACTGCAACATCACAGGAAGGAATGAAGCATGGCAACACAATCACCCCGATCGACCCTGCTAAGGCGGCTGGCACAGGGCAGCCTGGTCAAACAAATTTTAGTCGGTCTGGTACTCGGCGTACTGCTGGCGACGGTCTCAAAGCCGGCCGCCGTAGCGGTTGGGCTGCTGGGTACCCTGTTCGTCGGCGCGCTGAAAGCGGTAGCGCCGGTGCTGGTACTGATGCTGGTTATGGCCTCCATCGCCAACCATCAGAAGGGACAAAAAACCAGCATTCGTCCAATTCTGTTCCTTTATCTGCTGGGAACGTTTGCCGCCGCGTTAACCGCGGTACTGTTTAGCTTTATCTTTCCGTCAACGCTGCATCTGAACGCCGCGGCAGATAGCATCACCCCGCCGTCAGGGATCGTCGAAGTCCTGCGCGGGCTGTTGATGAGCATGGTCTCTAACCCGATCGACGCGCTGCTGAACGCCAACTATATCGGGATTCTGGTATGGGCCGTCGGTTTAGGATTCGCGCTGCGCCACGGGAATGAAACCACTAAAAATCTGATTAACGATATGTCCCACGCGGTGACCTTTATCGTTAAGGTAGTGATTCGCTTTGCGCCGCTGGGTATCTTCGGCCTGGTTGCCTCAACGCTGGCGACCACCGGCTTTGAGACCCTGTGGGGCTACGCCCAGCTGCTGCTGGTGCTGGTTGGCTGCATGCTGCTGGTGGCGCTGGTCATTAACCCGCTGCTGGTGTTCTGGAAAATCCGCCGTAATCCGTATCCGCTGGTGCTGCTCTGCCTGCGCGAAAGCGGAGTTTACGCCTTTTTCACCCGCAGCTCCGCCGCCAACATTCCGGTGAATATGGCGCTGAGTGAAAAGCTAAACCTGGATCGCGATACTTATTCCGTTTCCATACCGCTGGGCGCCACCATCAATATGGCCGGGGCAGCGATTACTATTACGGTGCTCACTCTGGCGGCAGTACATACTCTGAATGTCCCGGTGGACCTGCCGACCGCGCTGCTGCTGAGCGTCGTGGCTTCGCTGTGCGCCTGCGGCGCTTCCGGCGTGGCGGGCGGTTCGCTGCTGCTGATCCCGCTGGCCTGTAATATGTTTGGTATTCCAAACGATGTTGCCATGCAGGTTGTTGCCGTCGGCTTTATTATCGGGGTATTGCAGGATTCCTGCGAAACCGCGCTGAACTCCTCTACCGATGTTCTGTTTACTGCCGCGGCCTGTATCGCGGAAGACGAACAGATTGCCAGGAACGCCGTGCGTAACTAAGCTCGCCCTTCCCCTCCGCTAACGCGCGGAGGGGCTCTCTTCCTGTACCGCCTTTTCCACTCTGAACGGATCTATACCGCGCTTTTGCATCCGCCGGAAGCGGATGATGTTCAGGCCGTTCATCAGCAAAAAGCTGCCTTCAATCAGGGTGCCGCCAATCGAGCCCAGCCAGAAGTTGTGGATCACCCAGCAGGCGGTCGCGCACCACATGACGTAGCGGACGGTTAATCCCGAGCAGCGAAAGAGCGCCCAGGTGCTGGCCAGGGTGCCAATAATCGGCAACAGTTCCATAGCGTGCTGCAGTTTCGCCAGCCCCAGCACCAGCGTGAGCAGAATAAACACCGTCATCACCCACAGCCTGCGGGTGCGCATTGAAACAAGGGTTCTGACGGTATTGAGCTCGGCGCTCATTCCCGCCGGCCAGGCCCCCATCAAAAAGAAATGTACGCCAATGGTGGCGCTATAGACCGCCAGCTGCAGTTTAAAGCGTCGCTCATCGCGATTGAAAAAGGTCGTAATACCGATCAGAAAGGCGATGACGCCAACGCCCTGGGCAAGCCAATACGCGGTCATGAAAAGTCCTTATAAAACAAAACGGCGCATCATACTCTGAAACGCCGCTTCCGGAATACCGCCCTTTTATTACTCAAAAGATTTCACACCGCAATCACGGCGTGAAAGATAACGAGTCATTAGAGAGTGACGCCGCTTTTGAATATCGCCAGTTCGCGGAAATCATTACGCTCGTTGCAGGTCTGCTTACCATTAGCAAACGCGACAATGGTATCGACAAACTCTTCCAGCAGCTGCGGCATCGCTTTGCCATGAATCAGCTGACCGGCATCGAAGTCGATCCAGTGTTTTTTCTTCGCCGCCAGCTCGCTGTTGGTGGCAATTTTTACCGTCGGCACGAAACCGCCGTAAGGCGTGCCGCGGCCGGTGCTGAAGAGCACCATATGGCAACCGGCACCGGCCAGGGCGCTGGTGGCTACCGCATCGTTGCCCGGCGCGCTCAGCAGGTTAAGGCCGTGCACTTTCAACCGCTCGCCGTAGCGCAAAACATCGACCACCTGGCTTGAGCCCGCTTTTTGCGTGCAGCCCAGCGACTTATCCTCAAGCGTAGTGATGCCGCCCGCTTTGTTGCCCGGCGATGGGTTCTCATAAATCGGCTGGTCATGAGCGATAAAGTACTGTTTGAAATCATTGACCATTGTAACCAGCTTGCCAAAGGTCTCTTCGTCGCGGCAGTGGCTCATCAGTAGCTGCTCGGCACCGAACATTTCCGGCACTTCGGTCAGCACGGTGGTGCCGCCGTTGGCAATCAGATAATCCGAGAAGCGGCCCAGCATCGGGTTAGCGGTGATGCCGGACAGACCGTCAGAGCCGCCGCACTCAAGGCCAAACTTCAGCTCGCTCAGTTTACCCGGCTCGCGCTTGTCGTGACGCATAACCTCGTACAGCTGACGCAGATGCTCCAGCCCCGCCTCCACTTCGTCGTCCTGGTGCTGGCAGATCATAAAGTGAACGCGGTCGGGATCATACTCGCCCAGCGTTTCGCGGAAGGCATCAACCTGATTGTTTTCGCAGCCCAGCCCCACAACCAGCACCGCCCCCGCGTTCGGGTGACGCACCATATTTTGCAGCATGGTGCGGGTGTTAATATGATCGTCCCCAAGCTGCGAACAGCCGTAGGTATGGCTGAAGAGATGAACGCCGTCGATACCCTCCGCATCGTTAGTCTCTTTCAGAAAACGGTTCTGCATCTGGCGGGCCATGGCGTTGACGCAGCCGACGGTCGGCAGGATCCACAGCTCGTTGCGCACCCCGACTTCGCCGTTAGCCCGACGGTAAATCTCGATATCGCGATCCGCCGGCTGGGCGGCGGGTTCGATAAGATCGGGTTGATAGCTATACGCGTCGAGGTCGCTTAAGTTAGTGCGCGTATTGTGGGAGTGAATATGTTCCCCCGGCGCAATATCCGCCAGCGCATGTCCTATCGGCAGACCATACTTAATGACGTTGTCTCCCTTCGCAATGGCGCGCAGCGCAAACTTATGTCCGCGCGCGATATCCTGAGCCAACGTGACCGTATCGCCATCAATGGTGACTACCGTGCCTGCCGCCATATCCGCCAACGCTACCGCGACGTTATCCTGCGAATGGATTTTAATGTATTGCATATCAACCGACCTCTGGTCTTAGTTCAGTTCAATGGCGAAGTAGTCACGCGCATTGTTAAAGCAAATGTTTTTCACCATCTCGCCCAGCAGCTGAATATCCGCCGGGGCCTCTCCCGCTTCGACCCAACGGCCAATCATCTGGCACAGAATGCGACGGAAGTATTCATGGCGGGTGTAGGAGAGGAAGCTGCGGCTGTCGGTCAGCATACCGACAAAGCGGCTCAGCAGACCAAGCTGCGCCAGTTGGGTCATCTGACGCTCCATACCGTCTTTCTGATCGTTAAACCACCAGCCGGAACCGAACTGCATCTTGCCCGGCATACCTTCGCCCTGGAAGTTACCGATCATGGTACCCAGCACTTCGTTATCGCGCGGATTCAGGCAGTAGAGGATGGTTTTCGGCAGCAGATTCTCTTCGTTCTGCTTGCTGAGCAGCCTGGACAGCTCTTCCGCCATCGGACGGTCGTTGATGGAGTCAAAACCAACATCCGGCCCTAACAGTTTGAACTGACGCAGGTTGTTGTTACGCAGCGCGCCAATGTGATACTGCTGTACCCAGCCGCGGCGGGCATATTCCGCGCCGAGGAACACCAGCACAGCGGTTTTGAACTGCGCAACTTCATGTTCGCTGAGCGCTTCACCGGCCAGACGACGCGCCAGGATGCTATCCAGTTCGCTGTCGTTGGCTTCCGCAAACAGCACCACGTCCAGCGCGTGATCGGAAACTTTACAGCCGTGAGCGGCGAAGTGATCCAGACGTTTGATCAGCGCGGACTGCAGGTCGGCAAAGCGGTGGATATCGGTGTCAGACACTTCACCCAGCTTCGCCATGTAGTCGTTGAAGGTCGCCTGTTCGATATTGAAGGCTTTGTCCGGGCGCCAGCTTGGCAGCACTTTGACGGTGAAAGAGCTGTCTTTAGCGACGGAAGCGTGATGTTCCAGCGAATCGACAGGATCGTCGGTAGTACCGGCCATTTTCACGTTCATCTGCTGCATGATGCCGCGAGCCGAGAAGCTGTCCTGCGCCAGCAAATCGTTACATTGATTCCAGATCTCGTCCGCCGTGGCCGGAGAGAGGACCTTACCTGTAATACCAAAAGGACGACGCAGTTCAAGATGCGTCCAGTGGTATAACGGATTTCCGATGGTATGCGGCACGGTAGCCGCCCAGGCGTCGAATTTCTCGCGATCGGAGGCATCTCCTGTGCATAAACGCTCGGCCACCCCGTTAGTACGCATCGCACGCCACTTATAGTGATCGCCTTTCAGCCAGATGTCATACAAATTCTTAAAGCGGTAGTTTTCCGCGATTTGCTGCGGCGGAAGGTGGCAATGGTAGTCGAAAATCGGTTGGTCTTTCGCGTAATCGTGGTACAGGCGGCGGGAAAACTCGGTATCAAGCAGAAAATCTTCGGTCATAAACGGTGTCATTTTCGTGTCCTCTTCGCCCCCTGGGGAGCCCATCAGATGATTGACTATAATGCTGACAAAGTTATCACACCAATTTCCACTGACCGAAGTATTTTTCGTGAGTTAGATCAATAAACGTCGACAAAAAAAGTACTCTGAAAGGATTAAACAGCCCGCCAGAGCGCGCCAGCTCTGGCGTTTCCAGCAAGAACAAATGCCCACATAAACTTTCCTACTTTTGTGACGTCACTCAACTTTTGAAGTTGTATGACAAGTTATCTTGCTGCCGTCAAAACATATAAACCGACGGAATGTTTTACCGACGCATTATCAGGTCGGATTTACCGGTATGGACACCGAATCAGATACAACAATTGATGGCAAGGTTCGGGACATATGAGGTTTCCTCTCTTGTGCCCCCCCGTTTCACCGTCTCCGCCTCAGTAACAGGGCTGGAAAATAACCGCACCCGCTGCGGATATAAAATAAACGATGAGGTTTACATGCGTAAAATTAAAGGGTTACGTTGGTATATGATCGCACTGGTGACTCTGGGCACCGTGCTGGGGTACCTGACGCGTAACACTGTCGCTGCCGCTGCGCCGACTTTGATGGAAGAGTTACACATCTCCACTCAACAGTACTCCTATATCATCGCTGCCTATTCCGCTGCCTATACCGTTATGCAGCCGGTAGCCGGCTACGTACTGGACGTTCTGGGCACCAAGATCGGCTATGCGTTTTTCGCTATCGCCTGGGCTGTCTTCTGCGGCTCGACGGCGCTCGCAGGAAGCTGGGGCGGCCTGGCGCTGGCGCGCGGTGCGGTCGGCGCCGCTGAAGCAGCAATGATCCCTGCGGGTCTGAAAGCCAGCTCGGAATGGTTTCCGGCAAAAGAGCGTTCTATCGCCGTGGGCTACTTTAACGTCGGCTCTTCCATCGGCGCGATGATTGCTCCGCCGCTGGTGGTGTGGGCTATCGTCATGCACAGCTGGCAGATGGCGTTTATCATCTCCGGCGTTCTGAGCTTTGTCTGGGCAATGGCATGGCTGGTTTTCTACAAACACCCGCGCGATCAGAAAAAATTAACCGAAGAAGAACGCGATTACATTATTGGTGGCCAGGAATCTCAGCATCAGACCAATAACGGCAAGAAAATGTCGCCGTGGCAGATTCTGCGTAACCGTCAGTTCTGGGGTATCGCCCTGCCGCGTTTCCTTGCCGAGCCGGCATGGGGTACCTTCAACGCGTGGATCCCGCTATTCATGTTTAAAGTCTACGGCTTTAACCTGAAAGAGATCGCCATGTTTGCCTGGATGCCGATGCTGTTCGCCGACCTCGGCTGCATCATTGGTGGTTATCTGCCGCCGCTGTTCCAGCGCTGGTTTGGCGTGAACCTGATCGTTTCGCGTAAAATGGTGGTAACCATGGGCGCGGTGCTGATGATTGGCCCGGGGATGATCGGTCTGTTTACCAGCCCGTTCGTCGCTATCGCCCTGCTGTGCGTCGGCGGTTTCGCTCACCAGGCGCTGTCCGGTGCGTTAATCACCCTCTCTTCCGACGTATTTGGTCGTAACGAAGTCGCAACGGCCAACGGTATGACCGGTATGGCCGCATGGCTGGCGAGCACTATGTTTGCCCTCGTGGTTGGCGCTCTGGCGGACACGATCGGCTTTAGCCCGCTGTTCGCCGTACTGGCAATCTTCGATGTCCTCGGCGCGGTGGTTATCTGGACCGTGCTGAAAAATAAATCAGCGAATGACGACAGTCCGCCGCTGGAAACAGCCAATCCAGCCACCCAAAGCTAGATAGACGCGGGTTGATTTATCCCCCCAGGCCGCCTTGATAAGGCGGCTTTTTCGTCTCTTCTTGTGGTGACAAACGCCTAAAAGTGGTATAACAAATCCAATATTGTCGCCATCTCCCGGGAGCGAATATGGAAATCATTGAATCGCGTCGCTTGTACCAGCAGCTTGCCGCTGAGCTTAAGACGCGCATTGAACAAGGTGTCTACCTTGTAGGCGATAAGCTACCCGCAGAGCGGTTTATCGCTGACGAAAAAAGCGTGAGTCGCACCGTGGTTCGCGAAGCCATCATTATGCTGGAAGTAGAAGGCTACGTTGAAGTGCGTAAAGGTTCCGGCATTCACGTTATCTCTAACCATCCTAAACACCAGCAAATTACCGACGATTCGCTGGAGTTCGCCAATTATGGCCCTTTTGAGCTCTTGCAGGCCCGTCAGCTGATAGAAAGCAATATTGCCGAGTTTGCCGCCACTCAGGTGACCAAGCAGGACATCATGAAGCTGATGGAAATCCAGGAAAAAGCGCGCAAAGAGAAATGCTTTCGCGATTCGGAATGGGATCTCCAGTTCCATGTTCAGGTGGCTCTGGCGACGCAAAATACCGCTCTGGCCGCCATCGTAGAAAAAATGTGGACCCAGCGCGTGCATAATCCCTACTGGAAAAAATTGCACGATCATATCGACTCGCGGACCGTTGATAACTGGTGCGACGATCACGATCAAATTCTCAAGGCTTTGATTCGCAAAGACCCGCATGCAGCTAAGCTGGCCATGTGGCAGCATCTGGAAAACACCAAGCTGATGTTGTTCAATGAAACCAGCGATGACTTTGAATTCAATGCCGATCGTTATCTCTTTGCTGATAATCCAGTGGTTCATCTCGATACAGCCACTAACGGCGCAAAATAGACAGTTATCTCTACACCGGGTGGCAATGCATCTGCTGCCCGCAAAGCCCTCAGGGTAAGCAAAGCATATATAGTGTCAGCCTGTGTAAATACACTCGCCACCCTCCCTCGCAATCAGCAAAATCAGAATGCAACAAACTGCAATTTCTCTGACGTAAAGTCAGCGGGTTTGTTACAATTAGATGCATTTCGTCGTTCTGAGAGTTAGCTTTTGCTGACTTCACTTTTAAACAGGGAACAGTTCAGAGCGCAGTAGCGACCATAATCTAATAAGAAACGATGTCGCCATGCATAATACCGCGTTCAGACGTGCCGTTAACCGATGTACCAGGAATCGTGAATGGAACTATTAACCCAATTATTGAATGCCTTGTGGGCTCAGGATTACGAAACCCTCGCTAATCCCTCCATGATTGGCATGCTGTACTTTGTCTTATTTATGATTTTGTTCCTTGAGAACGGTTTACTGCCCGCCGCTTTTTTACCGGGCGATAGCCTGTTGGTACTGGTCGGCGTCCTGATTGCTAAAGGCGCGATGGGCTTTCCGCAAACGCTGCTGCTGCTTACCGCTGCGGCGAGTCTTGGCTGCTGGCTAAGTTATATCCAGGGCCGATGGCTGGGCAATACGCGAATAGTACAAAACTGGCTATCGCATCTCCCCTCGCACTACCATCAGCGCGCGCATCACCTGTTCCATAAGCACGGGCTTTCCGCACTGCTGATTGGCCGCTTTATCGCCTTTGTTCGTACGCTGCTGCCAACCATTGCCGGACTATCAGGCCTCAGTAGTGCACGCTTCCAGTTTTTCAACTGGATGAGCGGTCTGCTGTGGGTCCTGATTCTGACCTCGCTGGGATACCTGTTGGGAAAAACGCCGGTCTTCCTGAAGTATGAAGATCAGCTAATGTCCTGCCTGATGCTGCTACCCGTCGCGCTGCTGGTATTCGGTCTGATTGGCTCACTGATTGTTCTGTGGAAGAAAAAACACCGGAGCCGGGGCTAACCATGGCGATGCAACGACCCTCTCTGCGTCAGATAAGATGGGTGCTGGGCGGTTCGCTACTCCTGTGCGCTCTGTTCTGGCTTTGGCTTACCGTGCAGCATCAGGAATCCACCCTGGCTATTCGTCCCGTGAGCCAGGGTATCAGCATGCCGGACGGTTTTTCCGTCTGGCACCACCTTGATGCCAACGGCATCCGCTTTAAAAGCATTACGCCGCAAAAAGACGGCTTGCTCATCAAGTTTGACTCCAGCGCTCAGGGCGCCGCGGCAAAAGAAGTTCTGGGCCGCGCCCTGCCACATGGTTATATTATCGCTCTACTGGAAGACGATGACTCACCAACTGCCTGGATTTCGCGCCTGCGCGATACCCCACACAGATTCGGGTAATCACCGAAAATTCCGAATATATTCACCCTGTTTGGTGATTTCCCGTTTTACTTACTATCATTAAGTTTGCGGGAGTCACCAGGCTCACGTTAATCAACTGGATCGGATATATCCTTAAGATATGTCCTCACACAATGGAAGGTAGTATCCATGAAACACCGCATCGCTTTGATCCTGGTTCTGACTTCGCTTAGCGCCAGCGCCTTTGCCATCTCCCCTTGTCAGGAAAAAGAGCAGGATATTCAGCGGGAGATCAGCTACGCAGAAAAACATCAAAATCAGCATCGTATTGATGGTCTGAAGCGGGCGCTCAGCGAAGTTAAAGATAACTGCAGCGACAGCAAGCTCAAAGCCGATCACCAGCAAAAAATAGCTAAACAGAAGGAAGAAATTGCCGAACGCCAGAGCGACCTGCGCGAAGCTGAACAGAAAGGTGATGCTGACAAAATCAGCAAGCGCCAACGTAAACTCGACGAAGCGCAGCAAGAACTGAAAGAGCTGCAGTCTCGCGAGTACTGATTTAAGCAAGACCAATATGGACCACTTTAACAGGAGATAAACATGGCTAAAGATAACGTTGCAGAAGACCTGCGTGCGGAACTGAAGACGCTGGCTGACACCCTGGAAGAAGTGCTGAACTCCTCCACGGACAAGTCGAAAGAAGAGATCGGTAAGCTGCGCAGTAAAGCCGAAAGTGCGCTGAAAGAAAGTCGTGCTCGCCTGGGTGAAACCAGCGACGCCATTTTGAAGCAAACGCGTGAAACCGCTGCACGTGCTGATGAATACGTCCGTGAAAATCCGTGGACCGGGGTAGGGATCGGCGCAGCCGTCGGGCTGGTGCTGGGTGTCCTGCTGACGCGTCGCTAATTATGGCGAATTCTCAACACACTCAAGGGCCCGGGCAAAGCATTTTCGGCATCGGTCAGCGGATAGTCACTTTGCTGGTTGAGATGGTGGAAACGCGCCTGCGCCTGGTAGTCGTGGAGCTGGAAGAGGAGAAAGCCAATCTCTTCCAGCTATTCCTGATGCTTGGACTGACGCTGCTGTTTGCCGCGTTTGGCCTGATGAGCCTGCTGGTCCTGATTATTTGGGCCGTTGATGCTCAGTATCGCCTGAACGTAATGCTCGCCACGACGGTGACGCTCCTGCTGGCAGCGTTGATAGGCGGTATCTGGACGTTACGCAAGGCTCGTCGTTCAACGTTCCTGCGCTTTACGCGCCAGGAGCTGGCAAACGACCGCGCATTGCTGGAGGACGATAAGCCATGAGCCGCGAGCAGAAGGAACGTGAAAGACAAAAAGCGCTTTTGCTCCGCCTGATCCAACAGCAGCGGCTGGACCTTAGCGCCAGCCACCGCCGCTGGCTTGAAGCGACCGCCCCCATTGACCGGGGCTGGAACACCCTGCTGAATCTGCGTTCATGGGCGATGGTCGGTAGCGGCATCGTGGCAGTATGGTCAGTTCGCCATCCGCGTTTTTTACTGCGCTGGGCAAAACGCAGCCTCGGTATCTGGAGTACCTGGCGTATGGCCCGCAATCTGCTGCGCCAGACCTCATCTCGCTGAAAGTGACTGGCTGAGTCTGAACTACTCTACAGACCGGTCAGTCGTCAGCCGCACTAACATCAACGTACAATATCTATCAGATTTGCCCTTCTTCTTTCTCATTCAACTACCTGAAACATTCAGCCAGCGCCCTGCTTTTCGCGCCGTTGTATCCCCTTTTCTATTCATCTAATTTATCTAAAATCACTCAGATTCTTTGAAGAAGATCTACAGTTTTCCTTGCTAACAATTAGGTCACGGCCTCGCTAATATTCACTCCATCGACAGCAACCCCGCACCACACGCAGGATTGCGTCTAAAAACAAAAATCGCCGCCCTTTGGGTTTTCTGGAGTAGGAAATGAAAAAATTAGAAGATGTTGGTGTACTGGTAGCGCGCATTCTGATGCCCATTCTGTTTATTACCGCAGGTTGGGGCAAAATCACCGGTTATGCGGGTACTCAACAGTATATGGAGGCCATGGGCGTCCCTGGGTTTATGCTGCCGCTGGTTATTCTGCTTGAATTTGGTGGCGGTCTGGCAGTCCTGGTCGGTTTCCTGACTCGTACTACCGCGCTGTTCACCGCCGGTTTCACCGTGCTGACCGCGTTCCTGTTCCACAGCAACTTTGCTGAAGGCGTCAACTCGCTGATGTTCATGAAAAACCTGACCATCGCAGGCGGCTTCCTGCTACTGGCTATCACTGGCCCGGGCGCGTTTAGCATCGACCGCGTCCTGAATAAAAAGTGGTAAGCGAACTATACTAATGAATAAAAATAGCGAGGGGATATCTCCTCGCTTTTGCTATCTATAGCCGAAATAATTCGGGTTGCAGGACATAACGGATAACCGTTTTGAACATCGCTTGCGCGGGTCCTGAAGGGGCGAAGACAAGGATGGGGCGAGTTATGCAACTTGAAGTATGACGGGTATAAAGGAGGAAATGATGGGACAATTAATTGACGGCGTCTGGCACGATACCTGGTATGACACCAAATCCACCGGTGGAAGATTCAAGCGTTCCGTTTCCGCCTTTCGCAGCTGGCTGACCGCCGACGGTGCGCCGGGACCAAGCGGAGAAGCCGGGTTCGCCGCCGAAAAAGACCGTTATCATCTGTACGTTTCTCTGGCCTGTCCATGGGCGCATCGCACCTTGATTCTGCGCAGCCTGAAAGGGCTGGAGCCGTTCATTTCCGTTTCCGTGGTCAACCCCTTGATGTTCGAAAATGGCTGGACTTTCGACGACAGCTTTCCGGCAGCCACGGGCGATACGCTTTATCAGCACGAATATCTTTATCAGCTTTATCTGCATGCCGATCCGCACTACAGCGGACGCGTTACGGTGCCGGTACTGTGGGACAAAAAGCAGCACACCATCGTCAGCAATGAGTCGGCGGAAATCATCCGCATGTTTAATACCGCGTTTGATGGACTTGGTGCTCGCGCAGGCGATTACTACCCGCCTGAACTGCGCGCTCAAATTGATGAGCTGAACGGTTGGATCTATGACAACGTCAACAACGGTGTTTACAAAGCCGGATTCGCGACCAGCCAGCAGGCCTATGATGAAGCCGTCGATGGGGTATTTACCTCGCTGGAGCGTCTGGAGCAAATCCTTGGTCAACATCGCTTCCTGACAGGTAACCAGCTGACCGAAGCCGACATCCGCCTGTGGACTACGTTGGTACGCTTCGACCCGGTATACGTGACCCATTTCAAATGCGACAAACGCCGCATCATCGATTATCTCAATCTTTATGGCTTCCTGCGCGATATCTACCAGATGCCGGGCATTGCTGATACGGTAGACTTTGCTCATATCCGCAACCATTACTACCGTAGCCATAAAACCATCAATCCTACCGGAATTATCTCCGCTGGCCCGCAGCAGGATCTCAACGAACCGCACGGCCGCGATCTTCTTTTCCGCTAAAATCCTGGGCGCGACTTTCCGCGCCCAATAATTCACGAAACAAATATTTGCCATCATTACATTCGCGTCTATTCTTATTTCAATCGCTTTAAAAACAAGTGATTGACGGCTAATTGAGGCGTAAAAATGGACTGGTATCTTAAAGTATTAAAAAACTATATTGGATTTGGCGGTCGCGCCCGGCGCAAAGAGTACTGGATGTTTATTCTGGTCAATATCATCCTGACCGGCGTCCTCAGCATCATCGATAAGATGCTCGGATGGCAGCGAGCAGGAGGTGAAGGTATTCTGACCACCATTTATGGCGTGCTGATATTTTTACCGTGGTGGGCGGTACAGTTTCGTCGCCTGCACGATACTGACCGCTCGGCATGGTGGCTGTTATTACTGCTGATACCGATTATCGGCTGGCTGGTGATTCTGGCTTTCAACTGCCAGAGCGGCACCCCCGGTAATAACCGCTTCGGGCCCGATCCAAAACCAACCTCTTACTAAACGATGCGCCCCTCATTAAAAAGGGGCGTATTTTTTTTATCTTCCCGAAAACAGTTTCGGGATTTCCCGCAGGCACCACGATTTTGCTTCACCCATGCTATCGCGACGCCAGGCCATAATAATATCGACCTCGTTGCTGTACTCCGGGCTGACCACCCGAAGACGCCCTTCGGCAATATCCTGCTCAACCAACGGATAAGGCATGGTGGCAACCCCCAGTCCTGCCAGCAGCGCCAGACGTTTATCTTCAATCGTACTTACGGTTAAACGCGGCTGTTTGTCGAGCAGCTGTACCGTCAGCACCGGACGTTCACGGGCGGTATCCGCAACCGCCACGCCGCGATACTTAACGCGCGTGACTTCAGAAAGAGGCTCCGGCTCCTGGTGAATGGGGTGATCCGGCGCAGCAACGTAGACGCTCATCAACGAATAGAGTTTGCGGGAGTTAATTTCCGAGGAGGAGCGAAAATGCATATCCGGCGCAACAACAATATCCGCCCGTCCCTGCTCAAGACGCTCCCAGGCTCCGGCCAGCACTTCGGTAATAATCGACAGCTGAGTATTCGATTTGGTCGCCAGCTTTTCAATTAACGGAAACAGATTTGTCGTCGGAATCAGCGCCTCGGTGACGATCGTCAAGTGCGTTTCCCAGCCGCGAGATAGCGCTTCGGCATCGGTGGTCAGCTTATCCGCAGCCTCCAGCAGAACGCGCCCGCGCTCCAGCAACATTCGGCCAACGTTGGTGAATTTTGTTCGGTGACCTGAACGGTCAAACAGAACGACATCCAGCTCCTCTTCCAGCTTTTGCATGGTATAGCTCAGCGCTGAAGGCACTCGACCAAGCTCATCTGCCGCCGCCGCAAAGCTTCCGCGTCGGTCAATCGCATCCATTACGCGCAACGCTTCCAGCGTTAATGCTCTCTCTTTAGCCATCGCACTCTCATTCAGTAAATTTGAACATACCGGGCAGAATATCTGGCTAACAATACAGCGTCCATACCTTTACCATTGATTAAGTGTAAAGAGAGGTCAAGAAGATGATTACAACACGAACAGCCAAACAGTGTGGTCAAGCAGACTTCGGCTGGCTGCAGGCCCGCTACACCTTTTCCTTTGGCCACTACTTCGACCCGAAACTGCTGGGCTACGCGTCGCTGCGCGTGCTCAACCAGGAAGTTCTGGCTCCTGGCGCATCTTTCCAGCCGCGTACCTACCCGAAAGTCGACATTCTGAACCTGATTCTGGAAGGGGAAGCGGAATACCGCGACAGCGATGGCAACCACATCCAGGCCAAAACTGGCGAAGCGCTGCTTATCTCGACTCAACCCGGCGTTAGCTACAGCGAGCACAATCTGAGTAAAGAGAACTCACTGACGCGGATGCAGCTGTGGCTGGATGCCTGCCCACAGCATGAAAACCCGCTGGTACAAAAAATCGCTATTGGCGCAGGACCGCAGCAGCTGCTGGCTTCGCCGGACGGCAGCCAGCAAAGTCTTCAGCTGCGTCAGCAGGTATGGATCCACCATATTGAACTGGCTAAAGGCGAGCAGCTTAATGTGCAGCTTCACGGCCCGCGCGCCTACCTGCAGTCAATTCACGGGACGATACTCGCCCTGGTGAAGGAAGATGAGAAGCAGGCGTTAACCTGCGGTGATGGCGCATTTATTCGTGATGAAGCTAACATTACCCTCGTCGCCGATACGCCGCTGCGCGCTTTGCTGATAGATTTACCTGTGTAACAACGGCGGTAAGGGAGTTTGCCTGTGAGCAAAAAGAAAACAAAAAAAGTAGCGGCATCGATGCAGCAGCCGCAGCCAGAAACCATCACGATGGTTAGCTTTGGTTATGAAGAGATGTTGAGCGAACTGGAAGCGATCGTCGCGGAAGCGGAGATCCGGCTCCAGGATGAAGAGAGCGTCTCCTGACGCCGGTATCGGCCCCTGCCGGGGCCGATGGCTTTACTCACTCAATTCCTGCGCCAAATCTTTTTGCACCTGCTTACGCTGCTCTGGCGTCAGCACCTGATTTACATCGAAATAGTACTTCACGCGATAGTAACGAACCTGCTGTTCCACTTTGCTAAACGCCGCCAGCTGATCTTTGACCGCCTGCTCATTCCATTTTCCGGAATCAATCACCTCAAACAGTGCGCCGTCTTTAATCTCTTTTTGCGAAATCTGCTGCACGCTTTTCTCCAGCTGCTGATGCAGGCTTTTAATTTTCGCCACCTGATCGTTGGTCAGCTTTAAGTGCTGGACAATCGGATCCTGCGCCGGGGCGGGCGCAGCGTTAACATCCGCAGCCTGAGCCGCCATTGAGAATCCAGTGGCGAGAACGGCAGTAAATGCAATGCGGGTCATTAATTTCATTGTTTTATCCTGAATAATTATCACCGATTTAGCGAGCTATTATTTTTCAGAAGCAGATGACGAAATGTAATAAATAGTACGTATGAATGTAGTTAAGATCGGCGATTTATAATTAATATGAATACTTTAAACAAACCAATTTATTTAAAGTATACAAAATAACTATTCTTTATCTTATGAGTCATGTTGAAGCTGATAACAAATCAGTTTTACGCATCGTGCCCGCGTTTTTGTCAGGTTGCGGCTGACGCCTTACCTGACCTACTACACCCGCGCCCGTATGCCCGCTAAGGCGCTACTCGCCACTGGGCAATTAAAGCAGCGAACGTTGCCTACCCTCGCAATTACTGGCGTTTCTGATAGGGGTTGTCGTTGGATAAACCTGAGGCCATAAGCAAAAACCCCCGCCATTGCTGGCGAGGGTTTTCGTTGAATGAGGAAGCTGACCGTTAAGCCGGGTTCTGTCGTGGACAGTCATTCATCTAGGCCAGCAATCGCTCACTGGCTCAAGCAGCCTACCCGGGTTCAGTACGGGCCGTACCTTGTGAACCCCTATTTGGCCTTGCTCCGGGTGGAGTTTACCGTGCCGCGAACTGTTACCAGACGCGCGGTGCGCTCTTACCGCACCCTTTCACCCTTACCTGATCCCACTTGCGTGGGCCATCGGCGGTTTGCTCTCTGTTGCACTGGTCGTGGGCTTGCGCCCCCCAGGCGTTACCTGGCACCCTGCCCTATGGAGCCCGGACTTTCCTCCCCTCCGCCCGTCTCCCCCGAAGAGGACGACGACGAAGCGGCGACTGTCTGGTCAGCTTCGGCGCGAAGTATAGAGGGTTTGTCGTCGGTTGTCATCCTTCCGTAGCCATCCCGACCTGTAATGTCGCCGCTATATTACGCGACGCATGATAAATATTGTCCGCCGCGCCGCGAAACGCCTCTTCCAGCGTAGATATGCTGCTCAGCACGCTAAACACCGCATCAATCCCATACTGGTGAACCACGCCGACATCCCGGGTGAGACTACCGGCAATGCCGATCACCGGCTTACGATACTTTTTCGCCACGCTCGCCACGCCAACCGGTACTTTACCGTTAATGCTCTGGCTATCCAGTCGGCCTTCGCCGGTTACCACCAGCGAGCAATCGAGGATATGCTCTTCCAGATGCAGCGCCTGGGTCACAATTTCAATTCCGCTGCGTAACTCAGCGTTGAGAAACGCCATCAGCGCAGCGCCCATGCCGCCCGCAGCACCCGCTCCGGCAACCTGCTTCACATCAACATGCAAGGCGGCCTTAATAACATCAGCGTAGTGCGCCAGGTTGTTGTCCAGCTCACGGATCATCGCTTCGTCAGCCCCTTTCTGCGGCCCAAATATCCGTGAAGCGCCGGTATCGCCGATCAACGGATTGGTAACATCGCAGGCCACCCGAATAGCGCACTTCTGCAGTCGCGCATCAAGGCCAGAAATATCTATCGAATTCAGGCTACACAGACTACCGCCACCGTTGCCAATCTCCGTGCCATTTGCATCACGAAGACGCGCGCCCAGAGCCTGTACCATCCCCGCACCGCCGTCATTCGTCGCACTACCGCCAATACCAATGATGATATTTTTCGCCCCGTGATCCAGCGCCTCCAGAATAAGCTCACCGGTACCGCGCGATGTCGTCAGTAGCGGATTACGCTGCGCAGGCGGCACCAGCCCCAGCCCGCTGGCTGCTGCCATTTCAATAAACGCGGTTTTACCATCGCCGGAAAGCCCCCAACAGGCATCGACCGGAATACCCAGCGGCCCCGTGACACAGGCGCTCATCCTGATCCCCCGCGTGGCGGCAATCATCGCCTCAACGGTACCTTCTCCGCCATCGGCGAGAGGAACCTTCACGTAGAGCGCATCGGGGAATATTTCCCGAAAACCTTTTTCTATAGCCTGTGCAACCTCAGTGGCCGAGAGGCTTTCTTTATAAGAGTCTGGGGCGATTACGATTTTCATAGTTATGTAGCCTGACAGTGCCGCGCAAGGCAAGAATTACAGGGCGCTCATCAGCGCCCTTCTTGTTAGCGAGTGACTTCCACTTTCGCCAGTTTTTCGTAGTAGCATGCAAGCGCGCTATGGTCGGCGGTGCCCAGACCGTCGGCGCGCAGCGCCTGCATCATCTCCATTACCGCGGCGGTTAACGGCAGCTGGGCGCCTACACCGTGAGAAGTGTCCAGAGCATTCGCCAGATCTTTGATGTGCAGATCGATACGGAATCCCGGCTTAAAGTTGCGATCCATAACCATTGGCGCTTTAGCATCCAGCACCGTACTCCCGGCGAGGCCGCCGCGAATGGCTTGATACACCAGATCCGGATTCACGCCCGCTTTAGTCGCCAGCGTTAACGCTTCGGACATCGCCGCAATGTTCAGCGCAACAATCACCTGGTTAGCCAGCTTGGTCACGTTGCCTGCGCCAATCTCGCCGGTATGCACCACGGAACCCGCCATCGCTTTCAGCAAATCGTAATATTTGTCGAAAATTGCTTTATCGCCGCCAACCATGACCGACAGAGTACCGTCGATGGCCTTCGGTTCGCCGCCGCTGACCGGCGCATCCAGCATATCCACGCCTTTCGCTTTTAGCGCTTCGCTGATTTCACGACTCGCCAGCGGCGCGATGGAGCTCATGTCGATCAATACGGTGCCTGGCTTCGCACCTTCAATGATGCCGCCTTCGCCCAGCGCCACCTCTTTCACGTGCGGAGAGTTTGGCAGCATGGTGATGATCACATCACACTGTTCAGCAATCGCTTTCGCTGAAGCGGCGGTTTCAGCACCTGCGGCAACCACTTCGGCAATGGCTTCCGGATTACGGTCCGCAACCACCAACGAGTAACCTGCCTTGAGGAGGTTTTTACTCATTGGTTTACCCATGATGCCAAGGCCAATAAAACCAACTTTCATTGTCATGTCTTTATCTCTCTAGTTTCGGTGGTGGTAATACCCTTCACCTTTCAAGCTGCCTCTTCGTTGGCGGCAAATACTCGGCCCATCCATAGGCCTCGCCCTTACGGGCCGCCGCAAGCGGCGTTCAAATCTGTTCCAGACAGATTTGTCGCTCACCCCAGTCACTTACTCATGTAAGCTCCTGGGGATTCGCTTAGTTGCCACCTTGATGCAGCTCGAAATTTATTGGGTAGATTTCTTAAAGGAGTCAGCCAGCTTCTGCGTGGCAGAACGGAAAACGCCCAGGTCGCTGCCGACAGCGACAAAGGTCGCGCCCCATTCCAGATAACGGCGCGCATCGGCTTCAACCGGCGCCAGAATACCGCTCGGCTTACCGTGCTTTTTCGCGCTGGCAAAAATATGCTGAATAGCTTTCTGTACTTCCGGATGGGAGGCATTGCCCAGATGACCCAGCGCTGCGGCCAGATCGCTTGGGCCGACAAAAATACCGTCAACGCCGGGAGTGGCGGCAATCGCGTCAACGTTATCTACGCCCTGTTGGCTTTCAATTTGTACCAGGATGGTGATGTTTTTGTTCGACTGGGCGAAGTAGTCCGGCACGGTACCGAACATATTGGCGCGATGCGATACGGAAACGCCGCGGATACCTTCAGGCGGATAGCGGGTTGAGGCAACGGCGTTAATCGCCTGCTCTTCCGTTTCCACAAACGGGATCAGGAAGTTATAAAAACCGATATCCAGCAGGCGCTTAATGATGACCGGTTCGTTGGTCGGCACGCGCACGACCGGCGCGCTGGTGCTGCCTTTGAGCGCCATCAGCTGCGGGATAAAGGTCGAAATGTCGTTTGGCGCATGCTCGCCGTCCAGTACCAGCCAGTCAAAACCAGCCAGACCTAAAACTTCGGTGCTAATCGGGCTGGCCAGCGCGGACCAGCAGCCAATCTGTACCTGATGCGCCGCCAGGGCGGCCTTGAATTTGTTCGGGAAGATATCGTTATTCATCGTTTATACCTTGTCACTTAACCGTTAATTATTTCTGCAGTTCCCTACGTTTGATGTCACCGACAATAAACAGATAGCAAACCATCGCTAGCAGAACCGCCCATCCGACGAAAACCAGTCCTGCGGGAGCGTATACACAAAACCTGGCAGGAGATGTACCCCACAGACACCGCGCTTATCTGCGGCTCTTTAACGATGTCCGCATCCGCAACAGAGAACATGACCCGATTTACGGAGCCGAGGGTGGTAACAATAAAGGGAGACAACAGAATTAAATATCCGGTTGACACAATTATTTTCTTCTCTATTGTTGAATACACTATCCATTAATTATTCCCCGGCAACCTGAAACCTTCTGTTATTTATTTTTGATGCTACGTGTAATTATTTAATGGTTCCTGTTTCAGTCGTATCGATTAACCCATACTGCATATTGCAAGCATGACTCAGTATAATCAGCTCCCGGCCATTGAACACTGTGCAAAAAAACCATAAAAAAGTAATAAAAAATCATTATTACTGTGCAGATGCCACAATCAGTGGGCGCTGATCCACAGTTCCAGTGATTTCCCCCCTTGCCGAGTTTCCTCTCGCAGCAATGGGTGATTAAGATCACATTTTCAAATTCAAACACCTGACATCCTTTATTCAGAAAATCTTCCCACCAGAAATTGAATAAACGTTTTATTTATTATTCGCACCTTGCTGGAGAATACTGAACAATGGCTAGCATTGAAATTAGACAAGAATCGCCAACGGCGTTTTATATAAAAGTAGACGATACGGATAACGTAGCGATAATTGTTAACGACCAGGGTTTAAAGGCCGGAACGCGTTTTCCTGATGGCCTCACGCTGGTTGAACATATCCCGCAAGGGCACAAAGTTGCGCTGGTTGATATTCCCGCACACGGTGAAATCATCCGTTATGGCGAAGTGATTGGCTACGCGGTGCGCGATATCCCACAGGGCAGCTGGATTGACGAATCGCTGGTGGAACTACCTGAGGCACCGCCGCTGCATACCCTACCGCTGGCGACAAAAGTCCCGGCGCCGCTGCCGCCGCTGGAAGGCTATACCTTCGAAGGGTATCGCAACGCCGACGGTAGCGTTGGTACGAAAAACCTGCTCGGCATTAGCACCAGCGTGCACTGCGTGGCGGGAGTCGTCGATTACGTGGTGAAAATTATCGAACGCGATCTGCTGCCGAAGTATCCCAACGTCGACGGCGTCGTAGGTCTGAACCACCTTTATGGCTGCGGCGTGGCGATTAACGCGCCGGCGGCGGTCGTTCCTATCCGCACCATTCACAACCTGGCGCTCAATCCAAACTTCGGCGGCGAAGTGATGGTAATTGGCCTTGGCTGCGAAAAACTGCAGCCGGAGCGACTGCTGGAAGGCACCGACGATGCGCAAAGCATTCCGCCAGATAGCGCCAGCATCGTCAGCCTGCAGGATGAAAAGCACGTCGGTTTTAAATCGATGGTTGATGACATTCTGCAGGTCGCCGAACGCCATCTGGAGAAGTTGAACCAGCGTCAGCGTGAAACCTGTCCCGCTTCCGAGCTGGTCGTTGGCATGCAGTGCGGCGGCAGCGATGCCTTTTCTGGCGTAACCGCCAACCCGGCGGTGGGCTACGCGTCCGATCTGCTGGTGCGCTGCGGAGCCACCGTTATGTTCTCCGAAGTCACCGAAGTTCGCGATGCGATCCATCTTCTGACGCCGCGCGCCATTAACGAAGAGGTGGGTAAACGCCTGCTGGAAGAGATGGCCTGGTATGATAACTATCTCGATATGGGCAAAACCGACCGCAGCGCTAACCCTTCTCCGGGCAACAAGAAAGGCGGCCTGGCAAACGTCGTAGAAAAAGCGCTGGGCTCTATCGCCAAGTCCGGGAAGAGCGCGATTGCCGAGGTACTCTCACCGGGACAGCGCCCAACCAAACGCGGCCTGATTTACGCCGCGACTCCGGCGAGCGACTTTGTCTGCGGTACTCAGCAGGTGGCTTCCGGGATCACCGTACAGGTCTTTACCACCGGTCGCGGTACGCCGTATGGACTGGTCGCCGTACCGGTCATTAAAATGGCGACGCGTACCGAACTGGCAAACCGCTGGTATGACTTAATGGACATCAATGCGGGAACCATTGCGACCGGAGAAGAAACGATCGAAGACGTGGGTCTGAAGCTGTTTGAGTTTATTCTTGATGTCGCCAGCGGCCGTAAGAAGACCTTTTCAGATCAATGGGGCCTGCACAACCAGCTGGCGGTGTTTAACCCAGCGCCGGTAACCTGAAAATCTTTCGTCGACATGCCGGAGCAACGCCCCGGCATTGCAAGATTTACGCGCTCACCAGAATCACTTCAACGCCGTTTTTACGCAGCCCTTCAAGGCTTTCCGCCGGGATACCATCATCGACGATGATGGTATCAATCCGCTGGGTGTCGACAATCTTATGCAGGCTGGAACGGTTAAACTTCGTCGAGTCGGTGACCACGATAATTCGTTCCGCTACTTCACACATCCGGCGATTAAGTCTGGCCTCATCTTCATTATGGGTGCTGACGCCCCGCTCCAGATCGATCGCATCAACCCCGAGAAACAGCATATCAAAGTGGTAATTTTGCAAAGACTGTTCGGCCTGATCGCCATAGAAAGACAGCGACTGGCGGCGTAAATGCCCGCCGGTCATCAGCAACTCGACGCCCTCTGCCTCCAGCAACGCATTCGCCACATTCATCCCATTGGTCATCGCAATAACGTCAGTATGCTCACGCAGAAGACGGGCAATCTCATAGGTCGTGGTACCGGAATCGAGGATAACGCGATGGCCCGATTCGATCAGCGCAACGGCGGCTCCGGCAATACGCCGTTTTACCGCCGTATTCAGCGAGCTTTTATCTTCAACTGAGGGCTCTACGCCTGGCATATTGCTGTCGCAGATCAACGCGCCACCATAAGCCCGAACGGCGATCCCCTGCTTTTCGAGGAAAGCCAGATCGTTACGGATTGTCACTGTGGAAACGCCGAACAATTCAGAAAGATCGTTCACCTGTACGCTTCCTTGCTGCCGCAACCGCTGAATGATCTGCTCGCGTCTTTCGCTGGTACCGGGTACCCGTTTATCTGCGGAAGGGTCGGTGTTGCTCATAAGAAATCCTTTGATTAATTCTTTCGTTTCATTTCGTTTTGACTATTAACACCTTTCTTTTAGCCGAATGCAAGCCCCATGATGAGTACCTCTGCCCATAAATTCATCACACAAACCTTTCATTACGTTTCTTTTGTGAAACAGATCGGAAAACCATTATCTTTCGTTTTATTTTTATAACACCATGATGCAGTATCAAATGAAACAAAACGAAAGATTTATGTCGAAGTTATCCGACCTGGAGAGGAAAGTGAAACATCTGACTACTATGGTGGAACAGCATAAATGGGGAAAAGCAAACGGGATATATGCCGTTTGTTCGGCGCACCCGCTGGTTCTGGAGTCCGCAATACGTTACGCCCATGCTAAACACACGCCGCTGCTGATTGAGGCAACCTCCAATCAGGTTGATCAGTTTGGCGGCTATACGGGAATGATCCCAGCCGATTTTCGCCACTTCGTTTGCCAGCTGGCCGACTCGCTTGATTTTCCCCAGGAGCAGCTGATTCTGGGCGGCGACCACCTCGGACCAAACCGCTGGCAAAGCTTGCCAGCGGAGCAGGCGATGGCCAATGCCGACGACCTGATCAAAAGCTATGTGGCTGCCGGCTTTAAAAAAATCCATCTTGATTGCAGCATGTCCTGTCAGGGCGATCCGGTGCCATTAACCGATGCTATCGTCGCTGAACGTGCCGCGCGTCTGGCCAGGGTTGCCGAAGAGACCTGCGCTGAACTGTTTGGCAAATCCGATCTCGTCTACGTCATCGGTACCGAAGTACCGGTGCCGGGCGGTGCCCATGAGACGCTAACTGAACTGGCTGTCACAACTCCCGATGCGGCGCGCGCCACGCTGGAAGCCCATCACCATGCATTTGAAAAGCTGGGTCTGGATACCATCTGGCCCCGCATTATCGCCCTGGTGGTGCAACCCGGCGTCGAGTTCGATCATACGCACATCATTGATTATCAACCGCAAAAAGCCGTCGCTCTAAGCAAAATGGTGGAAGCGTACGACACGCTGGTCTTCGAGGCACACTCCACGGATTACCAGACGCCGCAGTCTCTGCGTCAGCTGGTGAAAGATCACTTCGCCATTCTGAAAGTGGGTCCGGCGTTGACCTTCGCACTGCGCGAAGCGCTGTTCTCACTGGCCGCCATTGAAGAGGAGTTGCTTCCGGCCAAAGCCTGCTCAGGCCTGCGTCAAGTCCTTGAGTCCGTGATGCTCGATCGCCCGGAATACTGGCAAAGCCACTACCACGGTGATGGCAACGCGCGTCGTCTGGCCCGCGGCTACAGCTATTCAGATCGCGTTCGTTACTACTGGCCGGACAGCCAGATCGATGACGCCTTCGAGAGATTAGTGCGCAATCTGGCGGACGATCCGATTCCGCTGCCGCTAATCAGTCAGTATTTGCCTTTGCAATACGTAAAAGTCCGCGAGGGAGATCTCAGAGCCACGCCGCGGGAACTCATCATCAACCACATTCAGGACATACTGCAGCAGTACCATGCCGCCTGTCAGGGCGTTACTTCCATAACGGATAACAACTAAGAGGAAAACGCTATGCCAAATATCGTACTTAGCCGTATCGACGAAAGACTCATTCATGGTCAGGTCGGCGTACAGTGGGTCGGATTTGCGGGGGCAAATCTGGTACTGGTCGCTAATGATGAAGTAGCGGAAGACACCGTGCAGCAGAACCTGATGGAAATGGTACTGGCGGAAGGGATTGCCGTACGTTTCTGGTCGCTGCAGAAAGTGATCGATAACATTCACCGCGCTGCTGACCGGCAGAAAATTTTGCTGGTATGCAGAACGCCGACTGATTTTCTCAAGCTGGTTGAAGGCGGCGTGCCCGTCACTCGCATCAACGTTGGAAACATGCATTACGCCGAAGGTAAAAAACAAATTGCCAAAACGGTTTCTGTCGACGCGAATGATATTAGCGCGTTTAACGGCCTGAAAGCGGCTGGAGTGGAATGCTTCGTTCAGGGCGTCCCAACGGAACCGGCTTTGGATCTCTTTAAACTACTTTGAGGGATTCACAATGGAAATTAGTCTGTTACAGGCTTTTGCATTAGGTATTCTCGCCTTTATTGCTGGCCTGGATATGTTCAACGGGTTAACGCATATGCACCGTCCGGTGGTGCTCGGGCCGCTGGTGGGTCTGATTCTGGGCGATCTGCATACCGGTATATTAACCGGCGGTACGCTGGAACTGGTGTGGATGGGTCTGGCGCCGCTGGCCGGCGCTCAACCGCCGAACGTCATTATCGGTACTATCGTCGGGACTACGTTCGCCATCACTACCGGCGTGAAGCCTGACGTCGCCGTCGGGGTCGCCGTACCGTTTGCCGTCGCCGTACAAATGGGCATTACCTTCCTGTTCTCGGTCATGTCCGGCGTGATGTCCCGCTGCGATCGTATGGCGGCAAATGCGGACACCGCGGGCATTGAACGGGTTAACTATCTGGCGCTGCTGGCGCTTGGGATTTTTTACTTCCTTTGCGCTTTCCTGCCGATTTACTTCGGAGCGGAGCACGCAAAAACCGCTATTGACGTTCTGCCTGAAAGGCTGATTGACGGCCTGGGCGTCGCGGGCGGCATCATGCCAGCGATTGGTTTTGCCGTACTGCTTAAAATCATGATGAAGAACGTCTACATCCCTTACTTTATCATTGGTTTCGTTGGCGCTGCCTGGCTCAAGCTGCCGGTGCTGGCTATCGCCGCCGCCGCGCTGGCTATGGCGCTTATCGATCTGCTGCGTAAATCTCCAGAACCCACTCAGCCAGCGGCACAGAAAGAGGAATTCGAAGATGGCATCTAATCAACATACTCTGCCGAACGTGGCTGAAAACGAAGAGACTCTGCTGACCGGAGTGAACGAAAACGTCTATGAAGATCAGAACATTGGCGCGGATCTCACCAAAAAGGACATTAACCGCGTAGCATGGCGTTCCATGCTGCTGCAGGCGTCTTTTAACTATGAACGTATGCAGGCATCCGGCTGGTTGTACGGTTTGCTGCCCGCACTGAAAAAGATCCATACCAATAAACGCGATTTGGCCCGTGCGATGAAAGGACATATGGGCTTCTTCAATACCCATCCTTTCCTGGTGACGTTTGTTATTGGCATCATTCTGGCAATGGAGCGTTCCAAGCAGGATGTCAACAGCATTCAGAGTACCAAAATCGCCGTTGGCGCGCCGCTCGGCGGGATTGGCGATGCGATGTTCTGGCTGACGCTGCTGCCGATTTGCGGCGGGATTGGAGCCAGCCTGGCTCTGCAAGGTTCTATCCTCGGCGCCGTGGTCTTTATTGTGCTGTTTAACGTCGTCCACCTCGGCCTGCGGTTTGGCCTGGCGCACTATGCTTACCGAATGGGCGTCGCGGCGATTCCGCTTATCAAAGCGAACACCAAGAAAGTAGGTCACGCAGCGTCTATCGTTGGGATGACGGTCATTGGGGCACTGGTGGCAACCTATGTTCGTCTGAATACCACCCTTGAAATCAAGGCCGGCGACGCGGTTGTAAAATTGCAGGCCGACGTTATTGATAAGCTGATGCCTGCCTTCTTGCCGCTGGTCTACACCCTGACCATGTACTGGCTGGTACGCCGCGGCTGGAGCCCGCTACGCCTTATCGGTATCACCGTGGTGCTCGGTATCGTCGGCAAATTCTGTCACTTCCTGTAAAACAAAAGAGGTCTGAGATGTTAGGTATTATTTTGACGGGACATGGCGGATTTGCCAGCGGAATGGAAAAAGCGATGAAGCAGATCCTCGGTGAACAGTCTCAGTTTATCGCTATCGATTTTCCTGAGACCTCTACCACCGCATTGCTTACCTCACAGCTTGAGCAGGCAGTTGAAGAACTGGACGGCGAGGAGGGCCTCGTCTTCCTGACCGACCTGCTCGGCGGTACGCCATTCCGCGTTGCCTCCACTCTGGCGATGCAAAAAACCGGACGTGAAGTGATTACCGGCACCAACCTGCAGCTACTGCTGGAAATGGTGCTGGATCGCGATGAGCTCAGCGGCGAAGCGTTTCGCATACAGGCTCTGGAATGCGGGCATCGTGGCCTGACTAGCCTGGTGGACGAACTGGGTCGCTGCCGTGAAGAGAGCGCTATCGAGGAAGGGATATGACACAAGTTCTGCGCGCCAGGCGTCTGCTCACGGAACAAGGCTGGCTGGACGATCATCAACTGCGGATTGAAGATGGCGTGATTACCGCCATAGAACCTGTTCCTGTAGGCACCGCACGGCGCGATGCAGAGTTGCTCGCTCCCGCTTACATCGATATTCACGTCCACGGCGGCGCAGGGGTTGATGTCATGGACGACGCGCCAGATGTACTCGATAGACTGGCGATGCATAAAGCACGCGAAGGCGTCAGCAGCTGGCTCCCGACCACCGTTACGGCTCCGCTGCAGATGATACACCGCGCGCTGGAACGTATAGCGCAACGCTGCCGTTCCGGCGGTCCCGGAGCGCAGGTGCTGGGGAGCTATCTGGAAGGCCCCTACTTTACGCCACAAAACAAAGGCGCTCATCCCGCGGAATTGTTTCGCGAACTGGAGCTCGCTGAACTGGATGAGCTAATAGCCGTTTCCCGCCAGACCCTGCGCGTAGTCGCGCTGGCACCGGAAAAGCCCGGCGCACTTCAGGCAATTAAACATCTTAAGCAACGAGGGCTACGGGTGATGCTGGGGCATAGCGCGGCAACCTGGGAGCAAACTCGCATGGCTTTTGACGCCGGTGCTGACGGACTGGTGCACTGCTATAACGGTATGACCGGTTTGCATCATCGGGAGCCGGGCATGGTCGGCGCAGGGTTAACCGATCCGCGAGCGTGGCTGGAACTTATCGCCGACGGACACCACGTTCATCCTGCCGCCATGAAGCTATGCTGCTGCTGCGCACAGGACCGGATAGTACTCATTACCGATGCGATGCAGGCAGCCGGCATGCCTGATGGGAGCTACACGCTATGTGGCGAAAAGGTAGAGATGCGCGGCGGCATTGTGCGGACCGCTTCCGGTAGCCTGGCGGGTAGTACGCTGTCGGTCGATGCGGCGGTGCGCAATATGGTTAAACTCACAGGGCTCGCTCCAGAGGATGCTATCCATATGGCTTCATGGCATCCGGCCCGCCTGCTGGGAATCGACAACCAGCTGGGTTCGCTTAAGGTGGGTAAACGCGCCAGCATTATCGCACTCGACGACGGGCTGTATTTACAACAGATTTGGATTCAGGGCCAGCTCCTCCCCCTATAGCCCTTTCATTGTACGTCATATTGGCCTTCGGTTAATCGTCGCAAGGCCTTTCTTTTCCTTTCGACAATAAAAACCCCAACATCGATTCAGCAAAATTTACTCTATAAATATCAATAATATATAAACAAAAACGCTTTCAACGATCACAAATTTCGTTTTATTTCATTTTGCATTGTTGAACTTTCGATTTCTTTCCTATAGATTTTAATTAATCGATCATATGAACAAGTGAAACGAAACGAAAGATAGCGACACTTTGCCAGCGTCTGATGTGGAATTCACAAGACTAAGGACTTACGTTATGTCAGAAACCTACGCCCCTGCAGCCACGACGACCGGAACCTGGACCGAAGAAGAGATCCGTCAGCAGCCCGCCTGCTGGATCCGCTCACTAAAAAATATCGACAGTATTCGGCCAACTATCGATGGCTTTCTCGCCCCGCTACTGCGCAAAGATAATCTGCGGATCATCCTGACCGGCGCAGGCACTTCAGCATTTATCGGCGATATCGTCGCTCCATGGCTTGCCAGCCACACCGGAAAAAACATTAGCGCAGTACCGACCACCGATCTGGTGACCAACCCGATGGATTATCTGAATCCGGCACATCCGCTACTGCTGGTCTCCTTCGCCCGTTCCGGCAACAGTCCGGAGAGCGTCGCCGCCGTTGAACTGGCAAACCAGTTCGTCCCTGAGTGCTATCACCTTTCTATTACCTGCAACGAAGCGGGGAGCCTGTATCAGAACGCGGTTGAGAGCGACAACGCCTTTGCGCTGCTGATGCCTGCAGAAACGCACGATCGCGGCTTTGCGATGACCAGCAGTATTACCACCATGATGGCCAGCTGCCTGGCGGTCTTCGTACCGGAAGTGATTAACAGCCAGACATTCCGCGACGTAGCCGATCGCTGCCACGCCATCTTGACTTCACTCGGCGATTTCAGCCACGGGGTATTTGGCAATGAACCCTGGAAACGAATCGTTTACCTCGGTAGCGGCGGATTACAGGGCGCGGCGCGTGAATCAGCCTTAAAGGTACTGGAACTGACGGCGGGCAAACTGGCGGCGTTCTACGATTCACCGACCGGCTTCCGCCACGGGCCAAAATCGCTGGTCGATAACGAAACGCTGGTCGTGGTGTATATCTCCAGCCATCCTTACACCCGCCAGTACGATCTCGACCTGCTGGCTGAACTGCGGCGCGACGGGCAGGCAATGCGGGTGGTCGCTATTGCCGCAGAAAGCGATGCGGTTATCGAAGCCGGTCCGCATATTCTGCTGCCGTCAGCGCGTCATTTCATCGATATGGAACTGGCCTTCTGCTTCCTGATGTACGCCCAGGTGTTCGCCCTTACGCAGTCGCTAGCGGTAGGAAATACGCCGGATACCCCATCCGCCAGCGGCACGGTCAACCGCGTGGTACAGGGTGTTGTTATTCATCCATGGCAGGCTTAAGAGGATCCGATCATGAGCATCATTTCCACCAAGTATCTTCTGCAGGATGCCCAGGCAAAAGGCTATGCGGTACCTGCTTTCAACATCCATAACGCCGAAACGATCCAGGCGATCCTGGAAGTGTGCAGCGAAATGCAATCCCCGGTGATCCTCGCCGGGACACCGGGAACCTTTAAACATATTGCGCTGGAAGAGATCTACGCGCTATGCAGCGCCTACTCCACCAGTTTCGGTATACCGCTGGCGCTGCATCTCGATCACCATGAATCACTGGATGATATCCGTCGCAAGGTAGATGCGGGCGTACGCAGCGCCATGATCGACGGCAGCCATTTTCCGTTTGAAGAGAATGTGAAGCTGGTGAAAGCCGTTGTCGATTTCTGTCATGCACGCGACTGTAGCGTTGAAGCTGAGCTGGGACGCCTGGGCGGAGTTGAAGATGACATGAGCGTTGATGCGGAAAGCGCGTTTTTAACCGACCCGCAGGAAGCCAGGCGCTTCGTCGAACTAACGGGTGTAGACAGCCTTGCCGTAGCTATCGGTACCGCCCATGGCCTTTATACCAAAAAGCCCAAAATTGATTTCCAGCGTCTGGCTGAAATTCGTGAAGTGGTTGATATTCCTCTGGTGCTGCATGGCGCCAGCGATGTACCCGATGAGTATGTCCGCCGCACCATCGAACTGGGCGTGTGCAAGGTCAATGTCGCCACCGAACTAAAAATCGCCTTTGCCGATGCGGTGAAAAAATGGTTTGCCGAAAATCCACAAGGTAACGATCCGCGCTATTACATGCGCGTCGGCATGGACGCGATGAAAGAGGTGATACGCAGTAAGATCGCCGTATGCGGTTCGGCGAACCGCCTGCTACAACCCGCCGAAGCCTGATTGTTACCAGCACACCCGAGACGCTGCCGTACCCAGGCGTTAGCCCTTCAGGGCTAACGCTGCTTACCTCTGAAAAAAACGAAAACAAGGACTTTTCTGATGAAAAAAACGCTCAATGTTTCGTTACTGGCCCTGTTTATTTCTAATAGCGCTTTCGCCGCCCAATATGCATTAAACAGCGAATACCTCGCCGTTTCATTTAATGATACGAACTCTGCGATGGTGCTTAAAGACGTAAAGTCGCAGAATCAGCTTGCGCCTGAGGAACTTTTCTTTCTCACTCTACCTGATGAAAAGGTTATCCACGCCGCGGATTTTAAAATAAAGCATGTAGACAAAAAAGATAATACCATCAGCATTGACTATACCCATCCTGATTTTAACGTCGTAGTAAAACTGAACCTGGTTAAAGATAAATACGCCAGCATTGATTATACGATTACCGCCCTCGGGAAAGAGCAAAATATCGCAAAAATAACGTTCTTCCCTACCAGAAAACAGTCGCAGGCGCCATTTGTAGACGGTGCAATAAATAGCTCCCCGATTATTGCCGATTCCTTTTTTATATTGCCGAATAAACCCGTAGTGAATACCTGGGCTTATGAAGCGACGACTAATCTTAACGTCGAACTAAAAACGCCTTTGCAGCCGGGTACTCCCGTCAGCTACACCACCTGGTTCGGCACCTTCCCGGAAACCAACCAGCTACGCCGCAGCGTTAACCAATTTATCGACGCAGTCCGCCCGCGCCCCTATAAACCATACCTGCACTACAACAGCTGGATGGATATCGGCTTCTTTACCACCTATACCGAATCTGACGTTTTAGCGCGCATGGATGAGTGGAATAAAGAATTCATTACCGGACGCGGCGTAGCGCTGGACGCCTTCCTGTTAGACGATGGCTGGGATGACCGGACCGGAAGATGGTTATTTGGCCCTGCGTTTAGCAATGGCTTTAGTAAAGTCAGGGAAAAAGCCGACAGTATGCACAGTTCCGTCGGCCTCTGGCTTTCGCCCTGGGGAGGATATAACAAACCGCGAGATATTCGCGTATCCCATGCGAAAGAATACGGCTTCGAAACCGTTGACGGTAAATTTGCTCTCTCCGGGCCAAATTATTTTAAAAACTTTAATGAGCAGATTATTAAGCTGATTAAAGAAGAGCATATCACGTCATTTAAACTGGATGGAATGGGGAATGCCAATTCACATATTAAAGGCAGCGAGTTCGCTTCCGATTTCGATGCTTCAATTGCCCTTCTTCATAATATGCGTAGCGCCAACCCGAACCAGTTTATTAATTTAACTACCGGGACCAACGCCAGCCCCTCATGGCTATTCTATGCCGACTCAATCTGGCGGCAGGGCGATGACATTAATCTCTACGGACCCGGCACGCCGGTACAACAATGGATGACTTACCGGGATGCTGAAACCTGGCGCTCTATCGTAAGAAAAGGTCCGCTATTCCCGCTTAACTCACTGATGTATCACGGCATTGTAAGTGCTGAAAACGCCTATTATGGACTGGAGAAAGTGCAAACGGATAGCGATTTTGCCGATCAGGTCTGGAGCTATTTCGCCACGGGCACGCAGCTACAGGAGCTCTACATCACACCTTCTATGCTCAACAAGGCGAAATGGGATACCCTGGCGCAGGCGGCAAAATGGTCTCGTGCTAACGCCGATATATTAGTCGATACCCACTGGGTGGGCGGCGATCCAACGGCGCTGGAAGTGTATGGTTGGGCATCCTGGAGTAAAGAAAAAGCCATACTTGGACTGCGCAATCCGTCGGACAAACCGCAGCAATACTATCTCGACCTGACAAAAGCCTTTGAGCTTCCGCATGGAGAAGCCTCACACTTCACGTTAAAAAGCATTTACGGGAATAATTCGACATTCCCGGACAATTATCAGGGTGCGGTTATCGTCACGCTCCAACCGTTACAGATGCTGGTCTTCGAAGCAACCCCCGCTAAATAAGCTATCAGCCCGGGGCACTCCCCGGGCGTTCTGCTTACCCCTGCTGCTCCAGGGCGTACTTATAGAGCGCGTTTTTCTTCACGCCGTGAATTTCTGCGGCCAGGGCAGCAGCTTTCTTCAACGGCAATTCAGCCTGCAGCAGCGCCAGCGTGCGCAGCGCCACCGCTGGCAGCGCTTCTTCCTGCGCTTTAAAGCCCTCGACGATCAGGACCATCTCGCCTTTACGACGATTTTCGTCCTCTTTCACCCATGCCAGCAGCTCGCCGATTGGCGCGCCGTGAATCGATTCCCAGGTTTTGGTTAGCTCACGCGCCAGCACCACATAACGGGACTCACCGAGCACGGTGCAAATATCCTCCAGGCTTTCCAGTAAACGGTGGGTGGATTCATAAAAAATAATCGTGCGCGGCTCTTCTTCCAGCGCCTTCAGCGTGTCGCGGCGGCCTTTTGATTTGGCTGGTAAAAAACCTTCATAGCAAAAACGATCCGAAGGCAGTCCGGCCGCGCTCAGCGCCGCAATCGCCGCACAGGGGCCCGGCAGCGGCACCACGCGGATATTAGCCTCGCGGCAGATGCGCACCAGATGATAACCGGGATCGTTAATCAGCGGCGTTCCGGCATCGGAAACCAGCGCAATGTTTTGCCCCTCTTTTAGCTTCGCTACCAGCGTTTCCGCCTTTTGCTGTTCATTATGGTCATGAAGTGCAAATAAACGGGCGTTAATTGCAAAATGCTGCAGCAGCAAACCGGTATGACGCGTGTCCTCCGCTGCAACTAAATCAACGGCTTGCAACACTTCCAGCGCGCGTTGCGTGATATCAGACAGATTTCCTATCGGAGTGGGCACAATATAGAGCTGTCCCTGAGAATTATCCGCTGATTCGTGTTGTTTCATTGTTTCGTCCGTATTGCCGATTTAATATTGAGCATTGAGCCAAAAAAATATCACTGGACACATATGGTACCTTCAACATTTCTTCGTTCTAAACCCGTGCGTTGTCTGCCCGTACTGCTGGCCGCTCTGATTTTTGCCGGCTGCGGCACCCATACCCCGGACCAGAGCACGGCGCATTTGCAGGGTACGGCACAGGCAAACTCCAGTTACTATCTGGAACAGATGCAGCAAAGCTCGAATGATAGCAAGACCAACTGGCAATTACTCGCCATTCGTGCACTGCTAACAGAAGGTAAGAAACCGCAGGCCATTGACCTGTTTAACAAGCTGCCATCGAACCTCAAAGGCGCGCAGAGCCGAGAGCAGTCGCTGCTGGCGGTAGAAGTGAAGCTGGCGCAGAACGATTTCCAGGGCGCGCAGACGCTGCTGAGCAAACTCGACCCGGCAAGCTTTGAGCAGAATCAACTGCCCCGCTACTGGCAGGCGCAAATTGACGCCAGCCAGGGTCAACCCTCGCTGAACCTGCTGCGGGCCCTGATTGCCCAGCAGCCGCTGCTGAGCCTGCCCGCGCAAAAACAGAAAAACATCGACGCAACCTGGAAAGCGCTCACCGCCATGACCAGAGAGCAGGCCAACGCGCTGGTGATTAACGCCGATGAAAACGTGCTGCAAGGCTGGCTGGATCTGCAGCGCATGTGGTTAGATAACCGCACCGATCCGACGCTGCTCAAGGCCGGCGTGAAAGACTGGCAGACCCGCTATCCGCAAAACCCGGGGGCGAAAATGCTGCCGACGGCGCTGGTGAATATGCAGAATTACCAGGCCGCATCGACCAATAAAATCGCTCTGCTACTGCCTTTGAACGGCCAGGCGGCGATATTTGGCCGCACAATTAAGCAGGGCTTTGAAGCGGCGAAAAACGGCGCGCCTGCTGTTGCAGGAAGCGCGATCCCCGTGCAGGTCGCCCAGGCAGCGAACGTTGCTGATAGCACGGTGGTAAGCCCGTCGCAGGCGGAAGTCACCGATCTCACTACCGGCAATAACGCTCAGCAGCCGGTACAGGCTCCGGCTGCTGACCAGGCGCAAACAACGGCTCCGGTCACCGCTCCTGCGGCAGTACAAGCCCCGGCATCGGAAACCACAAATAGCCCTGAAACCACCAGCCAGCCAGCAGCTGCTGCTGCTCAGGCGGTCGCCGCGACCCCAGCCAATCCTTCCGCAGAGCTGAAAATCTACGACACCACCGCTCAGCCCATAAGCCAGCTGCTGGCCCAGGTACAGCAGGACGGCGCGACTATCGTCGTCGGCCCTCTGTTAAAAGATAACGTTGAAGAGGTCATCAAGAGCAACACCTCGCTCAACGTGCTGGCGCTTAATCAACCGGAGAGAGTCGAAAGCCGAATCAATATCTGCTATTTCGCCCTCTCTCCTGAAGACGAAGCACGCGACGCCGCACGCCATATTCACGATCAGGGCAAGCAGACTCCTCTGCTGCTGATACCGCGCGGCGCGCTGGGCGATCGCGTGGTGAATGCCTTCGCCAACGAGTGGCTTAAGCTGGGCGGCGGTACGGTACTGCAACAGCGCCTGGGCTCTACCGCCGAGCTGCGCGGCAGCGTTAACAGCGGGATCTCCCTGAGCGGTACTCCAGTCTCTACCCTGCCATCATCGCAGGACAGCGCCCTGGGTAGCCCGAGCGATATGCCGGTAAGCAGCACCGGTGGTGTCGATGCCGCATATATTCTGGCTACGCCGGAACAAATCGCGTATATCAAACCAATGATCGCCCTGCGTAACGGCAGCCAGAGCGGCGTGACGCTGTATGCCAGCTCCCGTAGCGCCCAGGGCGCATCCAGCCCGGATTTCCGTCTGGAGATGGAAGGTCTGCAATACAGCGAGATCCCGATGCTGGCCGGAAGTAATCCGGCGCTGCAGCAGCAGGCGCTCGCCGCGGTTCGCAACGATTACTCGCTGGCCCGTCTGTACGCGATGGGCGCCGACGCCTGGTCGCTGGCCAACCATTTCTCGCAGATCCGCCAGGTTCCCGGCTTTGAGCTGAACGGCAACACCGGCGATCTCACGGCTACCCAGGAGTGCGTTATCAACAGGAAACTGTCATGGCTCAAATACCAGGGTGGGCAAATCGTCGCAGCCAACTAAATAAGCAGACCGGCGACGCCTGGGAAATCCGGGCTCGCCTTTGGCTTGAGAGCCAGGGCCTGCGTTTTATCGCCGCCAACGTCCATGAGCGTGGCGGCGAAATTGACCTCATCATGCGCGACGGTAGCATCACCGTCTTTGTGGAAGTGCGCTATCGTCGCAGCGCAAACTACGGCGATGCCGCCTCCAGCGTCACGCCGCAAAAGCAACAAAAACTGCTCAAAGCCGCGCGTCTGTGGCTTTCCCGAAAGAATGGGAGTTTTGAGACTGTGGATTGCCGTTTCGATGTGGTAGCCTTCACCGGAAACGACATCCAATGGCTAAAAAACGCCTTTGGCGAATAATGTATACCCAAATAATTCGAGTTGCAGGGCAAGGCACTTATGCTTTGAATAGCGCTGGTCCCATCATGAATGAGCCGAGTAACAAAGCCAAAGCACAAGCAACTTGAAGTATGACGGGTATAAATGAATTAAGGGATCCTGTGCTCGATAGAATCAAAGCCTGCTTTACTGAAAGCATTCAAACTCAAATTGCAGCAGCGGAAGCACTCCCGGACGCCATCTCCCGTGCGGCTATGACGCTCGTCCAGTCGCTGCTGAACGGCAACAAAATCCTCTGTTGTGGTAATGGCACTTCCGCCGCCAACGCACAGCATTTTGCTGCCAGCATGATTAATCGTTTTGAAACAGAGCGCCCCGGTTTACCCGCCATTGCACTAAATACCGATAATGTGGTCTTAACCGCAATTGCCAACGATCGCCTGCATGACGAGATTTATGCTAAACAGGTACGTGCGTTGGGACACGCTGGCGATGTGCTGCTGGCGATTTCTACGCGCGGCAATAGCCGTGATATCGTGAAAGCCGTCGAAGCGGCGGTCACCCGCGATATGACTATCGTGGCGTTAACCGGCTATGACGGCGGTGAACTGGCTGGCCTTTTAGGGCAGCAGGACGTCGAAATCCGTATTCCTTCGCATCGCAGCGCGCGAATTCAGGAAATGCACATGCTCACCGTAAACTGTCTGTGCGATTTGATCGATAACACGCTTTTTCCACACCAGGACGATTAAGGAGAACACATGAAGGCTCTCTCGCCCCTCGCCATTCTGCTTTCTGCGCTATTACTTCAGGGATGCGTTGCTGCAGCGGTAGTCGGAACGGCAGCAGTCGGCACTAAAGCCGCGACAGACCCGCGTACGGTCGGTACTCAGGTTGATGACGGCACGCTCGAGCTACGCGTCAACAGCGCCCTGTCGAAAGATGAACAAATTAAAAAAGAGGCTCGCATCAACGTTACCGCGTACCAGGGTAAAGTCCTGCTGACCGGGCAGTCTCCAACGTCAGACCTCTCCGCACGAGCGAAGCAAATCGCGATGGGTGTAGAAGGTACAACCGAGGTGTTTAACGAAGTGCGTCAAGGTCAGCCCATCGGCTTAGGTACCGCCTCTTCGGATACCTGGATAACCACTAAAGTCCGCTCCCAGCTGCTGGGTACCGACCAGGTGAAATCCTCTAACGTGAAAGTAACAACGGAAAACGGTGAAGTCTTCCTGATGGGTCTGGTCACCGACCGTGAAGGACGCGCGGCAGCGGATATCGCCAGCCGGGTGAGCGGCGTGTCTCGCGTCACCACCGCCTTTACCTATATCAAATAAACACGATACATCCCGGCTTGCGCTACGCTGAGCCGGGCTACCGGCCCGCAGACGGCTGTAAACCCGTAGCCCGGGTAAGGCGTTTACGCCGCAACCCGGGAAAATATCAGATTAAAGCCAACCCGCCAGCTACCGCGCCGCACAGCGCCACCAGTCCACCGGTCAGCCATAGCGCTTTCGCCGGGAATGCTTTACGCAGCATAATCAGCGACGGTACGCTGACAGCAGGCAGCGTAATCAGCAGCGCCAGCGCGGGCGCCACGCCCATCCCCGCCAGCATCATGGTCTGCACAATCGGGATTTCCGCCGCCGTCGGAATAACAAACAGACAGCCGGCAATTGCCATCGCAATCACCCAGAACAACGTGTTATCCACCACGCCATCGGCGTGAGGAAATAACCACACCCGCGCGGCTCCCAGCACCAGCACCGCCAGAATATAAACCGGGATGGTATTCCAGAACAGCGTCCACAGCGCGCGCAGCCAGCGGCTGAAAAAACCGCCCTGCGTGATTTCCACCGTCTCTTCAGGCACAGAAACAGGTTGTATCGCCGCTTCTTTCACCCATCTCTGCACCAGCGTGGCAACCACCAGTACCGTCGCCAGCCCGGCCAGCAGGCGAATCAACGCAAACTGCCAGCCCAGCACAAAGCCCATAAATACCAGGGTCGCAGGGTTCAGCAGCGGGTTGCCCAACCAGAATGCCAGCGCGCCGCCCATAGAAACCTGTTGCTTACGCATTCCCGCCGCCACCGGCGCGGCGCAGCAGGTACACATCATGCCCGGCAAAGAGAACACGGCCCCCAACAAGGTACCGCGAAAACGCGCCTGTCCCAGCGTGCGCAAAAGCCAGTCTCGAGGGATCAGCACCTGAATAAGCGATCCCAGCAGGACGCCTAAAACCGCCGCTTTCCATACCGCCAGGAAATAGACCAGCGCGTAATCCCAGGCCGCTGCTAAAGGATTAGCGTTACCGTTGGCGAGAATGGATTTACCAATACTGTGCGTCTCAGCTGCGGTAAAGGCTTTGCCGTAATAGGGCTGCCATTTAACGAACCACAACCCAATAATAACGACGAGAAAAAAGAGAGCGGGCTTCCACCATTGCAACGGTGTTGCCGCCTGAGATGAAGACTGACCAGCCATAGCATTCCCCAGGGAGTGTCATGAAAAATAGAGGTCATGAATACTACGCTTTCAGGGAAATTTTGGAAATTATTAATCCGCTGAACGCGCAGCTCTCTCCCGAAGCTGCGACGAAGAGAGAATTTGTACGCCTTCATGCGTTGGCGATAACGCCTCCGCGAGTAAGGCGCTGGCCACATCTCGCGCGTCTATCGATTTGAGGTTTCCCGGCAAAAGGCGGAAAAACGGCGCAAACAGCGTCTCACTGGTGCGTTTTTTTTCGCGCTCGCCGATTAGCATTGACGGCCGGGCAATGGTCAGGCGCGGCCACTGCTGCGCAATCAGCGCCTCTTCCATCTCGCCTTTTACCCGATTATAGAAAAAAGGCGAGTGCGCATTCGCTCCCATCGCGCTGACCACCAGCATATGCCGGGCGCCCAGCTTTTTTCCCACCAGCGCGGTATCAATGACCAGCGTATAATCTGCATGCACAAACGCTTCTTTACTTCCGGCTTCACGGCGAGTCGTTCCCAGACAGCAGAAAACGATGTCTACCGGATCAACGACCTGCGCCAGGGCATCCGTTAGCTGCGGGTCGTGTGGATTAAACACGCCGGAAATATCGGCCAGCGGCCGACGAGTAGGCGCAGCAATGGACTTAATCTCCGGCTCATTCAACAGCATCCGAAGTAAGTGACCACCAACTAACCCGGTTGCTCCCGTTAACAGTACCTGACTCATCGAAACTCCTTTGCAGATTTTTCTACCTTGCGATCCCCGGCTCATGTTCCAGGCTTAATACTCTACGAGGTAATTATCCATCATCATCAGGGAAATGCCTCATTCCACACCAAAACACTGGAGGAAGAATGAGTAAGAAGATTGCCGTTTTAATTACCGACGACTTTGAAGACTCGGAATACACATCGCCCGCAGACGCCTACCGTCTGGCCGGTCATGAGGTGGTGACGATTGAAAAACAGGCGGGTAAGAAGGTAAAAGGGAAAAAGGGAGAAGCCGAAGTGGTCATCGACAAAGCTATTGATGACGTTAGCCCTGCCGACTTCGATGCCTTACTGCTGCCGGGCGGCTATTCACCGGACTCACTGCGCGGTGACGAGCGTTTTGTCACCTTCACCCGTGATTTCGTGAACAGCGGCAAGCCGGTATTCGCAATTTGCCACGGTCCACAGCTTTTGATTAGCGCTGATGTGATTCGCGGGCGTAAGCTGACGGCAGTGAAACCTATCGTTGTTGACGTCAAAAACGCCGGTGGTGAATTCTACGATCAGGAAGTGGTCATCGACAATGAACAGCTGGTAACCAGCAGAACGCCTGACGACCTGCCGGCGTTTAATCGCGAAGCCTTACGCCTGCTCGGAGCCTGATTCACGCAGCCAGTGCAGCTTTTTACCAAAACCCAGCGTGTTATCGGTGAACTTGATCTCATCGGGACGAATCTCCCAGACGGGCGCCGATAGCATGCGGGCCACCGGGAAACGGCTGACGTAGAGTTTGCGCATGGCCGCTTCTTCTTCTCCGGATAGCCGGCGAATCTCTCCTTTAAACTGAACGCCGCGGATCAGCGCCACGGTCTTGGGCTGCCCGTTAACGGTTCCGGCAACTTTAGCGCGTGCTCCGGTCATTTGACCGTGGCGCGTTTTTTCATCGCTGAGAAGATAAAAAGCGACCTTTTCCGGATCATAGACGTAAAAAGCATTAGCGCACCACAGCTCTTCATCCCGGGAAACGCACCAGGTAATAACGTGCTGCTTGCCCAGCCAACGGCTGATAGCGGCGAGCGTATCCATCTTTACTCTCCAGTATGTTATGGTGCTCACACCTTAACATAGCGACCTGTGTACCGTGTGCTGGTTTCTCTATCTGATTCGTACCGCCGATAATCGCCTCTATACCGGGATTACCACCGATGTTTCACGCCGCTTTTGCCAGCACCAGGATGGCAAAGGAGCAAAAGCGCTGCGTGGAAAAGGAGAGCTTCAGCTGGCCTTCAGCCAGGAGGTTGGTGAACACTCACTAGCTCTGCGCCTGGAGTATCGTATCAAGCAGCTAACGAAGCGCCAGAAAGAGCGCCTCGTTGCCGGGGATGGTTCGTTTGAGGCTTTGCTGGAAAGTCTCAGAAGCGGTTGAAGTGGTCGCTATATTCGACCAGCCCGCTTACGCCATCAAGGGCGTTATCGGCCAGGCGGTGAACCTGGAAAGCTTCCGCGCTATCCGGCCAACGGCAACGCAGATTAAAACGCGCCGCAGGTTCAAAGCCCAGACGACCATACAGCGCCGGATCGCCAAGAGTCACGACGGCGGCATAGCCAAACTCGTTAAGCGAATCAAGCCCTTCATAGACCAGCTGACGCCCGATTCCCTGACCGCGGTAGCTTTCGTCTACCGCCAGCGGAGCCAGCCCGACCCACTGTAGCTCCTCACCTTCGACGGCGACCGGGCTAAATGCCACGTAGCCCACAACCTGACCTTCGTCATCCGTCGCCACCAGGCCCAGCGTGATCAGACCGTCTTCACGTAGGCTATGTACCAGCTGCGCTTCCGCATCACTGCCGAAGGTACGACGCAACAGCGCGTCGATGCCCGGTGCATCAATCCCTATCTCTACTCGAATCAGCATGCCTCACCTACCGATGTCTGTTCAGGTTTCTGCGGGCCTTTCAGGCCAGCTTCAACAAAGTCCGCCAGCTGCAGCAGCATGACACGCAGCGCCTTAGGCATCTGCTCCAGCTCAATGGCATCCATCAGGTTTTTTACATACAGCCCCAGCTCGGTGTCGCCTTCGATAACCAGGCGACGCTGGAAGAACAGCGTATCCGGATCCTGCTTACGCGCCGCAATCATCAGCAAATCGCTGGCGTCGGCGCTGAAGCTGACGTCTGCTTCAGCCGCAGAGCTGACGACCAGACGACCATCAACTACCGAGGTATACCACAGCAGGCCGATATCACGCACATTAATACTTAGCCAGCGCCCTTCGAGAAAATCCAGCTCACCATCGGCCAGCGCCTGGCGAAACTGCCAGCTTAATACTTGTTCCAGCACCTGGCGCTTGAGGGCAAATGGCGCCAGCTTAACCGGCACGCTCATCATTGACGGGCCAAATTGAACCAGTTTGGAACGCAGTTTATCCAACACAAGCTTTACTCCATGAATGCAATAGTCCATCTATTGTGCCATATCAAATAAACGACATAGCGGCGTAAATCAACAAAATCACAATGTCGGGTCTCAGGTATTGATCCCGCCAATACGCTTTTAACTGCCTCAAATCAAAAATTGTCACCAGAAGGTTAACTAAAATCCCAGCTCATTAACCATCCAGCGTCCCTGACGGGCCGCGTTTTTCAGGAAAGATTATGGAGCTGCTCTGCCCAGCCGGTAACCTCCCGGCGCTTAAGGCGGCCATCGAAAATGGTGCCGATGCCGTCTACATCGGGCTGAAAGATGACACTAACGCCCGCCACTTTGCCGGCCTTAATTTCACCGAAAAGAAACTGCAGGAAGCCGTCAACTTTGTACACCAGCATCGCCGCAAACTGCATATCGCCATTAATACCTTCGCCCATCCTGATGGTTATGTTCGCTGGCAGCGCGCGGTCGATATGGCGGCCCAGCTGGGCGCCGATGCGCTGATCCTCGCCGATATCGCGATGCTGGAGTACGCCGCCGAGCGCTATCCGCATATTGAGCGTCACGTCTCCGTTCAGGCTTCAGCCACCAATGAAGAAGCGGTGAAGTTTTATCATCGCAATTTCGACGTCGCCCGCGTGGTGCTACCGCGCGTTCTGTCGATTCACCAGGTTAAACAGCTGGCTCGCGCCACGCCGGTCCCCCTGGAGGTCTTCGCCTTCGGCAGCCTGTGCATCATGGCGGAAGGCCGCTGCTATCTTTCCTCTTATCTGACCGGTGAATCGCCGAATACCGTCGGCGCCTGCTCGCCTGCGCGCTTCGTCCGCTGGCAGCAAACGCCGCAGGGTCTGGAGTCGCGCCTTAACGAAGTGCTAATCGACCGCTATCAGGACGGTGAAAACGCCGGTTACCCGACGCTGTGTAAAGGGCGCTATCTGGTCGACGGCGAGCGCTATCACGCGCTGGAAGAACCCACCAGCCTGAATACCCTGGAGCTGCTGCCGGAACTGATGGCGGCAAATATTGCTTCGGTGAAAATTGAGGGCCGCCAGCGCAGCCCGGCGTACGTCACCCAGGTGGCGAAAGTCTGGCGTCAGGCGATCGATCGCTGCAAAGCCGATCCGCAAAACTTCGTGCCGCAATCTACATGGATGGAAACTCTCGGTTCCATGTCCGAAGGGACACAAACCACTCTTGGCGCCTATCACCGTAAATGGCAGTGAGAACAGCAATGAAATATTCATTAGGGCCGGTGCTTTATTACTGGCCAAAAGAGACGCTGGAAGATTTTTACCAGCAGGCGGCGGGCTGCAGCGCGGACACCATTTATCTCGGCGAAGCGGTATGCAGTAAACGCCGGGCGACCAAAGTCGGCGACTGGATCGAAATGGCAAAAGCGCTGGCAGAAAGCGGTAAGCAGGTGGTGCTTTCCACCCTCGCGCTGGTGCAGGCTTCCTCTGAGCTCGGCGAACTGAAACGCTACGTCGATAACGGTGAGTTTCTGATTGAAGCCAGCGATCTCGGGGTCGTCAACCTGTGCGCGGAACGCAAGCTGCCGTTCGTCGCCGGCCATGCGCTCAACTGCTATAACGCAGTCACCCTGCGCCTGCTGCTTAAGCAAGGCATGATGCGCTGGTGCATGCCGGTTGAGCTTTCCCGCGACTGGCTGGCGAATTTGCTAACCCAGTGCGACGAGCTGGGCATCCGCAATCAGTTTGAGGTAGAAGTCCTCAGCTACGGTCACCTGCCGCTGGCTTACTCCGCCCGCTGCTTTACCGCACGCTCGGAAGACCGGCCAAAAGATGAGTGCGAAACCTGCTGCATCAAATATCCTAACGGACGCGACGTGCTCTCGCAGGAGAACCAGCAGGTATTCGTCCTCAACGGCATCCAAACCATGAGCGGCTACGTCTACAACCTCGGGAATGAGCTAAGCACCATGAACGGCCTGGTAGATATGGTTCGCCTGTCGCCGCTGGGCAGCGAGACCTTCGCAATGCTCGATGCCTTCCGCGCCAATGAAAACGGCGCAGCGCCGCTGCCGCTGACGGCAAACAGCGACTGTAACGGCTACTGGCGGCGGCTGGCCGGGCTGGAACTGCAGAGCTGAGTACAGCTCACTTTGTTAATGGCTATCGCTGCTTTTTAATGCACTATTAAAGACGCAGCTTTTCTGGCAGGTGTATCGCGAATGCGCCAGGCTGGAAGAAGACCTTCAATCTGATGACTATGCTGTAGCAAAGTGAGCCTTTATGACTGACAAATCTGTTTCGTTTTCGGTGCTCGATCTAGCGCCGATCCCGCAAGGTTCTTCCGCGAAGGAAGCCTTCTCCCACTCTTTAGCTCTGGCGCAGCTGGCGGAAAAACGCGGCTATCGCCGCTACTGGCTGGCCGAGCACCATAATATGGTCGGTATCGCCAGCGCCGCGACTTCGGTGCTGATTGGCTACCTTGCAGCCAATACCACCACTCTGCATCTTGGCTCCGGCGGCGTGATGCTGCCGAACCATTCGCCGCTGGTGATTGCCGAGCAGTTCGGCACGCTCAATACGCTTTATCCCGGACGTATCGATCTTGGCCTTGGCCGCGCGCCGGGTAGCGACCAGCCGACCATGCGCGCGCTGCGGCGTCATATGAGCGGCGATGTCGATAACTTCCCGCGCGATGTCGCGGAACTGGTGGACTGGTTCGACGCCCGCGATCCTAATCCGCACGTCCGTCCGGTTCCCGGCTATGGCGAGAAGATTCCGGTCTGGCTGCTCGGCTCCAGCCTGTACAGCGCGCAGCTGGCGGCGCAGCTTGGTCTGCCGTTTGCCTTCGCCTCTCACTTCGCGCCGGACATGCTCTTCCAGGCTCTGCACCTCTACCGCACTCATTTCAAACCATCAGAACGGTTAGAGAAACCGTATGCGATGGTGTGCATTAACATCATCGCCGCCGATAGCGACAGAGATGCCGAGTTCCTGTTTACGTCCATGCAGCAGGCGTTTGTCAAACTACGTCGCGGCGAGACCGGGCAGCTACCGCCGCCGGTGCAAAATATGCATCAGCTATGGTCAGCGTCTGAGCAATATGGCGTCCAGCAGGCGCTGAGCATGTCGCTGGTGGGCGATAAAGCCAAAGTTCGTCATGGGCTAGAATCAATCCTGCGGGAAACTCAGGCCGATGAAATCATGGTCAACGGCCAAATATTCGATCATCAGGCGCGCCTGCATTCATTTGATTTGGCGATGCAGGTGAAAGAAGAGCTTCTCGGATAGTGAGTAATGCGGCATTTTTGCCGCATTTCTAATTATTGATAGGTTGGTAATACGTTAAAACTCGACAGGAAATGCACAATAACATTACCCAGACCAAACAGCAGGACCAAAGCAATCATCGGCTTTCCACCCCAAACGCGAAATAATGGGCTGCCGAAGCGTTTACGCGATGCGCGAGCCAACAGCGCCGGTACAATTGCCGCCCAGATCGTCGCCGCCAGGCCTGCATAACCAATCGCGTACAGGAATCCGTTCGGCCACAGCAGGCCGCCAATTATCGGCGGAGCGAAGGTCAGAAGCGCGGTTTTAAAACGTCCCAATGAGGAATCATCAAAACCGAATAAATCAGCAAGATAATCAAACAGACCGAGCGTTACGCCCAGGAATGAACTGGCAACGGCAAAGTTCGAGAAGATAACTAACAGCAGATCAAGGCTCCGGCTATTCAGTACGCCGCTGAGCGCCTGGACCAGGACATCTATGTTGCCCCCCTTCTGCGCAATCCCGATAAATTCCGGTCGAGGGATATTGCCCATCGTTACCAGCAGCCATACCACGTACAGACCCAGCGCTAACAGCGTGCCATAAACCAGGCATTTAACAATAGTACGTGGATCCTTGCCGTAGTACTTCATCAGGCTCGGCACGTTACCGTGATAGCCGAAAGACGCAAGGCAGAACGGCAGCGTCATCAAAAGGTAGGGCATGTATGACGCATTTTGTTCAGCAACGTTAAACAGGGTTGTCGGCTGGACGTGCCCCAACAGGCTGCCGAAGGTGAGAAAGAAAGTAATCACCTTTGCTCCCAGAACAATGGCCGTCATACGGCTCACCGCTTTGGTACTCAGCCAGACGATAAACGCCACCAGCAGCGCAAAACCGAAGCCAGCCGCCCTTGCCGGTACGTTCAGTGACATTTCGCTAAACGTATGGTGCAGAATCGAGCCGCTGGCGGAAATATAAGCGTAAGTCAGAATATAAAGTACAAAGGCGATCGACACGCCGTTAATCAGATTCCAGCCTTTGCCGAGCAAATCCTTAGTAATGGTATCGAAGCTTGCGCCAATTCGATAATTCAGGTTCGCTTCGAGGATCATTAACCCTGAGTGAAGCATGCAAAACCAGGTAAAAACCAGGGCCGCCAGAGACCAGAAGAACCACGCTCCGGACATTACGACCGGCAGTGAGAACATCCCCGCGCCAATAATCGTCCCGCCAATAATCACTACGCCGCCAAATAAGGACGGTCGGGTTGCCGTAGTGGTAAGTGTCGCCATTTGCCGAAATCTCCAGTCAAAAAAACTTTTCTTGTTATTAACGTGACGCACTGTACCAGTACACGAGTACAAAAGAAATAAAAAAAGCCCCAATCGTTAAGATCGGGGCTGTATCGTTTACTTTACGTCAGCGGAACGCTAATTATGCATCGCCACCGAAACGACGACGACCAGCGGAGTCATCACGACGCGGAGCAGAAGCATCATCGCGGCGCGGCGCACGGCCACCTTCACGACGTTCGCCGCTGAAGCGACGACCTTCACCACGACCGCCTTCGCGACGCTCACCACCGAAACCACGACCTTCACGACGTTCACCGCCGCCGAAGCTACGGCCGCCTTCACGACGCTCACCGCCGCCACGACGTTCGCCGCTGCGCTCAGGACGCGGCTGAGCATCGCCCAGCAGCTGCATGTTCATCGGCTTGTTCAGGATGCGCGTACGCGTAAAGTGCTGCAGCACCTCGCCCGGCATACCTTTCGGCAGTTCGATTGTTGAGTGAGAAGCGAACAGCTTGATGTTACCGATGTAACGGCTGCTGATATCGCCTTCGTTAGCAATCGCGCCAACGATATGACGAACTTCAACGCCGTCATCACGGCCCACTTCAATGCGGTACAGCTCCATATCGCCGACATCACGACGCTCGCGCTTAGGACGATCTTCGCCACCGCGCTCACCGCGTGGGCCACGATCGTTACGGTCGCCACGACGTTCGAAACGATCGTCACGGTCGCGGAACTCGCGCTTAGGACGCATAGGCGCATCCGGCGGCAGAATCAGCGGACGCTCGCCCTGAGCCATTTTCAGCAGTGCTGCGGCCAGAGTTTCAACATCCAGCTCTTCACCTTCAGCAGACGGCTGGATTTTCGCCAGCAGCGCGCGGTACTGATCCAGATCGCTACTTTCCAGCTGCTGCTGAACTTTCGCGGCGAATTTTTCCAGACGACGTTTGCCCAGCAGTTCTGCGTTCGGCAGTTCAACTTCCGGAATAGTCAGCTTCATCGTACGTTCGATATTGCGCAGCAGACGACGCTCGCGGTTCTCAACGAACAGCAGCGCGCGGCCAGCACGACCCGCACGACCGGTACGACCGATACGGTGAACGTAAGACTCAGAATCCATCGGGATATCGTAGTTAACAACCAGGCTGATACGCTCAACGTCCAGGCCACGGGCCGCAACGTCGGTGGCGATCAGGATATCCAGACGACCGTCTTTCAGACGCTCCAGAGTCTGCTCACGCAGGGACTGGTTCATATCACCGTTCAGCGCGGCGCTGCTATAGCCGCTACGTTCCAGCGCTTCGGCCACTTCCAGGGTCGCGTTTTTGGTACGAACGAAGATAATCGCCGCATCAAAATCTTCCGCTTCCAGGAAACGCACCAGCGCTTCGTTTTTACGCATACCGTAAGCAGTCCAGTAGCTCTGGCTGATGTCCGGGCGCGTGGTTACGCTGGACTGGATGCGTACTTCCTGCGGCTCTTTCATAAAGCGGCGGGTAATACGACGAATCGCTTCCGGCATAGTGGCAGAGAACAGAGCGGTCTGATGACCTTCCGGGATCTGCGCCATAATGGTTTCTACGTCTTCGATAAAGCCCATGCGCAGCATTTCGTCAGCTTCATCCAGCACCAGACCGCTCAGTTTAGAGAGATCCAGCGTGCCGCGTTTCAGGTGGTCCAGCAGACGACCCGGAGTACCAACAACGATTTGTGGACCCTGACGCAGCGCGCGCAGCTGCACGTCATAACGCTGGCCGCCATAAAGGGCAACCACGTTTACGCCGCGCATATGTTTAGAGAATTCCGTCATTGCTTCAGCAACCTGTACCGCCAGTTCGCGGGTCGGCGCCAGCACCAGAATCTGCGGTGCTCTCAGCTCAGGATCAATATTGTTCAGCAGCGGTAAAGAGAACGCTGCGGTTTTACCGCTACCCGTCTGGGCCATACCCAGAACGTCGCGGCCGCCCAGCAGATGCGGAATGCACTCAGCCTGGATCGGAGATGGTTTTTCGTAACCCAGATCGTTAAGCGCTTCAAGGATGGGAGCCTTCAGGCCCAGATCTGCAAAAGTGGTTTCGAATTCAGCCATGTAGTACGTGTGCCTCAAAATTAATGGCGGCCAGTCTACATAACTCATCGTGAAAATTTACGGTAATTTTCATTGAAAAGTGTGAACCGGCTCAAAGTAGATGTATTAACGAACAACAACGCCCTCACCCGCGAAGGTGATGGCAATCAAAAAAAGGGCTGATGTGTTCGTCAGCTATTGCTGGTCCGATTCTGCCAGGTCATCTTGCTCCTGGCCCAAGAGCGATAATTCCAACAATGCGTATCGGTGCTCAACGTAGTTGTGAACGTTGTTTGCGACCGCCAGTTTGAACAGTGCCGTAGCGCTGTCCTTGTCCCCCAGACTTAGGTAGTACTTACCTAAATAGAAGTTGGTTTCACTGAGATGCTCAGCGAGCGAGGTGTTATCCGTTGCGTCTGCCTTCAGACGGTTCATTAGCTCTTTTTCGCTAATGTCGCCAAGGTAGAACCCGACAATGTTCCATCCCCATTGTTCTTTATCCGACTTGTTTAAGCGCTGTCTCAGTGCTTCAAGTGCCTGCTTCTCATTGAGCTGACGCTCAGCGAGATAAAGCCACAGGCTTCGGAAAGGATCATTGGGATCGTCTTGATAAAACGCCAGCAGATCATCTTGCGCTAACTTAGCGCGACCGCCGTAATACAGAGCGATGCCGCGATTTAAGTGCGCGTAGTTGTAAGTTGGATCAAGCTCAAGTACAGAATCAAACGCTTCATAGGCAGCATCAAAATTGCCTGCCTGCGTTAAATAAATGCCTAAGTAATTGAATACTTCAGGCATATCCGGTCGGATTGCCAGCGCTTGTGAAAAATCATTCCGCGCCAATGCCCTCAGACCGAGACTATCATACAACACTCCGCGCTCATATAAAAGCTGTGCGCGTTCGTCATCGGTTAAAGCCCGACTGGCAAGAATTTGTTCCATGCGCGCCAGAATCACTTCCTGCTGCAAAGTCGGTTGCAATGGCACCGCGAGGACTGCGTCGTTACGCCAGGCAGAGCTGTTGCATCCTGCCAGCGTGAGAGCTGTCGCCACGAAACACCAGCGCAAAAAAGGCTTCATTTCCCACTCCCGAAGACAACGATTGGATGAACGTCCAGTTCCCCGGCTGCAAACAGGGCTTCCTGCCCGTAATGCGCCCTCCGCAATGCGGAGGGCAAACGGCAACCTTACTCGCCCTGCTGTTCAGCAGCCGGAGCTTCCGGCGCAGCCGCAGGCTGAGTTTGTTCAGTTGCTTCTTTGATGCTCAGACGGACACGGCCCTGACGGTCAACTTCCAGAACCTTAACCGGCACTTCCTGACCCATCTGCAGATAGTCGGTCACTTTCTCAACGCGCTTGTCGGCGATTTGAGAGATGTGAACCAGACCTTCTTTTCCGCCGCCAATGGCAACAAACGCACCAAAGTCAACGATACGGGTCACTTTACCGTTATAGATACGGCCAACTTCGATCTCAGCGGTGATCTCTTCGATACGACGAATTGCATGCTGCGCTTTGTCGCCATCGGTTGCAGCGATCTTCACGGTACCGTCATCTTCGATTTCGATAGTGGTGCCGGTTTCTTCGGTCAGAGCACGAATGACGGAACCGCCTTTACCGATAACGTCTTTAATCTTGTCCGGGCTGATCTTGATCGTGTGGATACGTGGTGCGAATTCAGAGATGTCGCCACGCGGCGCGTTAATCGCCTGTTCCATCACGCCCAGGATGTGCAGACGCGCACCTTTAGCCTGGTTCAGAGCAACCTGCATGATCTCTTTGGTGATACCTTCAATTTTGATATCCATCTGCAGAGCAGAGATACCTTCACGGGAGCCCGCGACTTTGAAGTCCATATCGCCCAGGTGATCTTCATCGCCCAGAATGTCAGACAGCACGACGAAGTTGTCGCCTTCTTTCACCAGGCCCATTGCGATACCCGCAACGGCGGCTTTCACCGGTACACCTGCGTCCATCAGCGCCAGAGAAGCGCCACAGACGGAAGCCATGGAGGAGGAGCCGTTCGATTCGGTGATCTCAGAAACCACGCGTACGGTGTACGGGAACTCTTCGATAGTCGGCATCACGGCCAGTACGCCGCGCTTAGCCAGACGACCGTGACCGATTTCACGACGCTTCGGAGAACCGACCATTCCCGTTTCGCCTACGGAGTACGGAGGGAAGTTATAGTGGAACAGGAAGGAGTCAGTGCGCTCGCCCATTAGTTCATCGATGTTCTGCGCGTCGCGTGCGGTACCCAGAGTCGCGGTAACCAGCGCCTGAGTTTCGCCACGGGTAAAGAGTGCGGAACCGTGGGTACGTGGCAGAACGCCGGTACGAACGTCCAGACCACGGATCATATCTTTTTCACGACCATCAATACGCGGCTCACCGGCCAGTACGCGGCTACGCACCACGTTTTTCTCGATTGCGTGCAGGATTTCACCCAGTTCGTTAGCGTCCAGGGCTTCATCTTCCGCAACCAGGGTCGCGATAGTCTCAGATTTGATCACGTCAACCTGAGCATAACGCTCCTGTTTGTCGGTGATACGGTAAGCATCGCTCAGGCGAGCTTCAGCCAGCGCAGCAACGCGCGCGTTCAGCGCTGCGTCAACTACTTCTGGCTGCCAGTCCCAACGCGGTTTACCGGCTTCTTTCACCAGGTCGTTGATGTTCTGAATAACAACCTGCTGTTGTTCGTGACCGAACACCACAGCGCCCAGCATCTGGTCTTCGCTCAGCAGTTCAGCTTCAGATTCAACCATCAGCACAGCGGCTTCGGTACCCGCAACAACCAGATCCAGTTTGCTGGACTTCAGCTCTTCCTGGGTCGGGTTCAGTACGTACTGGTCATTAATATAACCCACGCGCGCGGCGCCAATTGGGCCGTTGAACGGAATACCGGACAGGGACAGCGCTGCGGAAGCGCCAATCATCGCGACGATATCCGGGTTAACCTGTGGGTTAACGGAAACAACGGTCGCAATTACCTGGACTTCGTTAACGAAGCCTTCCGGGAACAGCGGGCGAACCGGGCGGTCAATCAGACGCGCGATCAGGGTTTCGCCTTCGCTCGGACGGCCTTCACGACGGAAGAAACCACCCGGGATTTTACCTGCAGCGTAGGTACGCTCTTGATAGTTAACGGTCAGCGGGAAGAAATCCTGGCCTGGCTTCGCTTTTTTCTGACCAACAACGGTAACGAATACCGCAGTGTCATCCATGCTAACCATAACAGCGGCAGTTGCCTGACGCGCCATCATGCCAGTCTCCAGCGTTACGGTATGTTGGCCGTACTGGAATTTACGAACGATCGGATTAAGCAAAATTCTATCCTTTTATCTATAGATGATGTCAAATCCACGATAAGACATCGTATGACCCGATCTTCTGCATCCTCGCGACTAATGACAACCTTTACCCGCCCTTGCGAGTCAAGCCTCTCATTAGCCGCGCGAACCTCTGCACGAAGATCATTAATAGCAACAATACATGAGTTTTTAATGAATTGCTGCCGCCCGGTCGAAAAAAGGGGCCGTGAGGCCCCTTCTTCTGAAACTCGCAGAATTAGCGACGCAGACCCAGACGCTCGATCAGCGAAGAGTAACGTGCAACATCTTTACGTTTCAGGTAGTCGAGCAGTTTACGACGCTGAGAAACCATGCGCAGCAGACCACGACGGCTGTGGTGATCTTTTTTGTGCTCTGCAAAGTGACCCTGCAGGTGGTTGATCTGTGCAGTCAGCAGTGCAACCTGAACTTCAGTAGAACCACTGTCGTTTTCGCCACGACCGAACTCAGAAACGATTTTTGCTTTAGCTTCAACGCTTAGAGACATTTTCGAACTCCAAATTAAAAGAAAGAAAGGGTGCCGATCTCTAATTCAGCAACCCCTGATATAACGCTCGCAAATGTTAAAACACTTTAGCGGGCGTTAAGCGGCGATATTCTACTCGCAGCAGCCTTTTATCGCAAGGAAAGCGCTCAGACAGGGTATTCAACCACCAGACGACGAGGCGCCACGCGGCCTTCATCGTCGATTTCACCCATGCCAAGAAACTTCTCTTCATCACCTTCGGTGACGCGAACCAGTCCCTGCAGCGGCGCGCCCGATGTCCGAACCGGGTTACCGTTTTTAAAGTAGACGGCTGATGTTTCCGGAATATTAACCAGCGGGTAATCCGAAGCCGGACTGTCCATCGACATCAAAAGCGGATCCAGCAGTTGGGCTGCGGGAATATCCTGGGCATTCGCCTGTTCAACCAGCGCCTGCAGCTGCTCAAGCGTCACCATTCGTTCAACGGGATATTTACTGACCGCCAGGCGACGCAGGAAAATGACGTGCGCGCCACATCCTAGCTTCTCGCCTAAATCATCAATAATCGTGCGAATGTAGGTGCCTTTCGAGCAGTGGATTTCCAGCTCAAGCTCCGTCCCCTCATGGCGAATAAACAGCAGCTCGTAAACCGTAATCGGCCGGGATTCACGCGGTACTTCAATCCCCTGACGGGCATATTCGTACAGTTTTTTCCCCTGGTATTTCAGCGCCGAATACATCGATGGCACCTGCTGGGTTTCCCCGCGGAAGCTGTCGAGCGCGGCTGCCAGCTGCTCAGGACTAAAAGTCAACGGACGTTCTTCCACCACCTGGCCATCGGCATCAGAGGTATCGGTGCGCTGGCCAAGCTTAGCAATCACGCGGTAGCGCTTGTCAGAATCGAGCAGATACTGGGAAAACTTTGTCGCTTCCCCGAGGCAAATCGGCAGCATGCCGGTCGCCAGCGGATCCAGCGCTCCCGTATGCCCTGCCCGGTTAGCATTATAAAGTCGTTTAATTTTCTGCAGCACGTCGTTGCTGGAGGCACCTTGCGGTTTATCCAACAACAGTACGCCGTGCACGTCGCGACCGCGACGACGAGGACGACTCATTAGTCCTCCTTACTGTCGTCCGGATTCACACGACGCTCATCGTCATGTTTCACCACGCTGGTCACCAGGTTCGACATGCGCATCCCTTCGACTAATGAATTATCGTAGAAGAAGGTCAGTTCCGGCACGATACGCAGGCGCATTGCTTTGCCCAGCAGCGAGCGGATGAAACCAGACGCTTCCTGCAAAGCCTTGATGCCCGCTTTTACGGCGGCTTCGTCTTTGTCGTTAAGGAAGGTTACGAACACTTTGGCATAGGCCAGATCGCGGGACATTTCGACACCGGAAACGGTGGTCATCATGCCCAGACGCGGGTCTTTAATTTCGCGCTGCAGGATGATTGCGATCTCTTTTTGCATCTCCTGGGCCACGCGCTGCGGGCGACCAAATTCTTTCGCCATAATAAATTCTCCAGACAAATAAGGGGGCCACGCGGCCCCCTTTAATTTTGTATAACCGGGTGGCGCTGCGCTTCCCCGGTCTACTAAACGATTAATCGATGGTACGTTGAATCTCGATGATTTCGAACACTTCGATCATATCGCCAACGCGAACGTCGTTGTAGTTCTTAACGCCGATACCACATTCCATACCGTTACGAACTTCGTTAACGTCATCTTTGAAGCGGCGCAGGGATTCCAGCTCGCCTTCATAGATAACCACGTTGTCGCGCAGTACGCGGATTGGGTTGTGACGCTTGATCGTACCTTCGGTAACCATACAGCCCGCGATAGCGCCGAATTTCGGCGATTTGAACACATCACGAACTTCCGCCAGACCAATGATCTGCTGTTTCAGTTCCGGAGACAGCATGCCGCTCATCGCTGCTTTCACTTCGTCGATCAGATGGTAGATGACGGAGTAGTAGCGCAGATCCAGGCTTTCCGCGTCGATAACTTTACGTGCGGATGCATCAGCACGAACGTTAAAGCCAACCAGAATTGCGTTGGATGCCGCAGCCAGGGTCGCGTCGGTTTCGGTGATACCACCTACGCCGGAACCGATGATCTTCACTTTCACTTCGTCGGTCGACAGTTTCAGTAAGGAGTCGGAGATCGCTTCCACAGAGCCCTGAACGTCCGCTTTGAGGACGATGTTCACTTCGTGAACTTCGCCTTCGGTCATGTTGGCGAACATGTTCTCAAGCTTAGATTTCTGCTGACGAGCCAGTTTAACTTCACGGAATTTACCCTGACGATACAGCGCAACTTCACGTGCTTTCTTCTCATCACGAACAACGGTAACTTCGTCACCGGCAGCCGGTACGCCTGACAGGCCAAGGATTTCCACCGGAATGGATGGGCCCGCTTCCAGCACTTCCTGACCCAGTTCGTTACGCATCGCACGAACGCGACCGTATTCGAAACCGCACAGAACGATATCGCCTTTATGCAGCGTACCTTCACGTACCAGAACGGTAGCAACCGGACCACGACCTTTATCCAGGAAGGATTCGATAACCGCGCCGCTCGCCATACCTTTACGAACCGCTTTCAGCTCCAGAACTTCAGCCTGCAGCAGGATTGCGTCCAGCAGTTCGTCGATACCTGTACCCGCTTTAGCAGATACGTGGACGAACTGGCTCTCACCGCCCCACTCTTCCGGCAGAATGCCGTACTGGGACAGTTCGTTTTTAACGCGATCCGGATCCGCTTCCGGCTTATCGATTTTGTTCACCGCAACCACAACCGGCACACCCGCCGCTTTCGCGTGCTGGATAGCTTCGATGGTCTGCGGCATCACGCCGTCGTCTGCCGCCACAACCAGAACCACGATATCCGTCGCCTGCGCACCGCGAGCACGCATAGAGGTAAACGCGGCGTGGCCCGGAGTATCCAGGAAGGTGATCATACCGTTGTCGGTTTCGACGTGGTACGCACCGATGTGCTGGGTAATGCCGCCCGCTTCGCCAGAGGCAACTTTCGTGGAACGAATGTAGTCCAGCAGAGAGGTTTTACCATGGTCAACGTGACCCATAATGGTCACTACCGGTGCGCGCGGTTCAGCCGCAGCGCCGGTATCACGGTCGCTCATTACCGCTTCTTCCAGCTCGTTTTCACGACGCAGGATAACTTTGTGGCCCATCTCTTCGGCAACCAGCTGTGCGGTTTCCTGGTCGATGACCTGGTTGATGGTTGCCATGGCGCCCAGTTTCATCATCGCTTTGATGACCTGAGAACCTTTGACGGCCATTTTGTTGGCCAGATCGCCAACGGTGATGGTTTCACCGATAATCACATCGCGGTTAACAGCCTGAGCGGGCTTCTGGAAGCCTTGCTGCAAGGTGGAACCTTTGCGATGTTTACCGCCTTTACCACCGCGAACCGCCGCGCGGGCTTCTTCACGATCGGCTTTAGATTCAGCGTGTTTGTTGCCTTTCTTCGCCGGACGCGCGGCTTTAGCGTTGCGTCCGCGGCCGCGGCCGCCTTCAACTTCACGGTCGTTATCGTCTTCAGCCTGACGTGCATGCTGAGACGTGGTTACGTGATAGTCAGTGGTTTCTTCCGGAGTTTCTGGCGCTTCAGTCCAGTTTTTTTCATTTTCTTGAGCCATACGGCGTGCTTCTTCCGCTACACGGCGCGCTTCTTCTTCAAGTTTGCGGCGTGCTTCTTCTTCCGATTTGCGCTTCAGCTCCGCAGCTTCGTTTTCGCGGCGTTGCTTTTCAGCCTGGGCGGTTTTGGTCATATCGTCGGTTTGTTGATTGCTCACTTTGTCTTTTTCCGCGGCTTCACGTTTCGCTTTGTCGGCGAGTTCACGTTTCGCTTGTTCTGCGGCCTCACGTTCAGCTTTTAATTGCGCCTCGCGTTTGGCTGATTCTTCTGCCTCACGACGGGCTTGCTCTTCCGCTTCACGCTGCGCCTGCTCTTCCGCGGCAAGGCGCTCGGCCTCTTGCGGATCGCGTTTCACAAAGGTGCGTTTCTTGCGGACTTCGATTTGTACCGATTTACTCTTTCCACCGGTACCTGGAATATTTAACGTACTGCGCGTTTTGCGCTGCAGCGTCAGTTTGTCGGGCGCTGAGCCATGTTCACGGTTCAGGTGCGTCAACAAAGTTTGTTTCTCTTGCGCGGTCACAGAATCATCAGCTGATTTGCGGATCCCTGCATCAGCAAATTGCTGTATCAGGCGATCCACAGAGGTCTGAATCTCTGAGGCCAGCGCTTTAATGGTCACATCTGTCATGCTGTTCCTTCCTGCTACAGTTTATTACGCTTCGTCGCCGAACCAACAAATATTACGAGCGGCCATGATAAGTTCTCCGGCTTTCTCATCGGTCAAGCCTTCGATATCAGCCAGATCATCAATGCCCTGCTCGGCGAGATCTTCCAGCGTACAAACACCACGAGCGGCCAGGGTAAATGCCAGGGCGCGATCCATGCCTTCCAGATTCAAAAGATCGTCGGCAGGTTTGCTGTCTCCCAGGCTTTCTTCTTTAGCCAGCGCCAGCGTGGTCAGCGCGTTTTTCGCACGCTCACGGAGTGCTTCAACGGTCGCTTCATCCAGACCGTCAATTTCCAGCAGTTCTTTCATTGGCACATAGGCCAGCTCTTCCAGAGTGGCGAAACCTTCCTCAACCAGCAGCGTGGCGAAATCTTCATCAATATCAAGATATTTAGTGAAGGTATCAATCGCTGCATGGGCTTCGGCCTGATGCTTAGCCTGGAGATCATCAACGGTCATAACGTTGAGTTCCCAACCGCTCAGCTGAGAGGCCAGACGCACGTTCTGACCGTTACGGCCAATGGCCTGTGCCAGGTTACCCGCCTCTACCGCGATATCCATAGTGTGCTTGTCTTCATCTACCACGATAGATGCGACATCAGCCGGAGCCATGGCGTTAATCACGAACTGCGCCGGGTTATCATCCCACAGGACGATATCGATACGCTCGCCGCCCAGTTCAGTAGAAACTGCCTGAACGCGCGCGCCGCGCATACCGACGCAGGCACCGACCGGGTCAATACGCTTGTCGTTGGTTTTCACTGCGATTTTGGCGCGGGAGCCAGGATCGCGAGCCGCCGCTTTAATTTCGAGAACTTCTTCACCAATTTCCGGCACTTCAATGCGGAACAGTTCAACCAGCATTTCCGGCTTGGAGCGAGTCACGAACAGCTGTGCGCCGCGCGCTTCCGGACGAACTGCATACAGTACGCCGCGGATACGGTCACCCGGACGGAAGTTCTCACGCGGTAACATATCTTCGCGCAGGATCACAGCTTCAGCATTGTTGCCCAGATCCAACGTGATGTTGTCGCGGTTAACTTTCTTCACTACGCCCGTGATGATTTCACCTTCGTGCTCACGGAACTGATCAACGACCATTGCGCGTTCAGCTTCACGTACTTTTTGTACGATAACCTGCTTTGCGGTCTGCGTAGTGATACGGTCAAAGGTGACAGATTCAATCTGGTCTTCGACGTAATCGCCAGGATTCATGCTTTCATCTTCGTAGCGCGCAGCTTCCAGCGTGATTTCGCGCGTCGGCTGAGTGACTTCTTCAACCACCAACCAGCGACGGAAAGTATCAAAATCACCGCTTTTGCGATCGATCTCTACGCGAACGTCGATCTCTTGCTCGTATTTTTTCTTGGTAGCCGTTGCCAGCGCACTTTCCAACGCTTCGAAAATTTTCTCACGCGGCAGCGCCTTTTCGTTGGAAACGGCTTCAACAACAGCCAAAATTTCTTTGTTCATCGGGGCCTTTCACCTCAATCCAGACTGTTAAAAGTGGGGAACCAGGTTCGCCTTCTGGATGTTACTCAGCGCGAACACTTCATCTTTGCCTTCGACGGTTACCGTGATCATCTCACCGTCTACCGCTTTGATAATGCCCTGCCATTTGCGTCGGTTTTGTACCGCCATGCGCAAAACCAGCGAAACTTCTTCGCCGATGAAACGCTCATAGTGCTCGGCGGTAAACATAGGACGATCGAGACCAGGGGAAGAAACTTCCAGGTTATAAGCGACTGTGATCGGGTCTTCGACATCCATAACAGCACTGACCTGGTGGCTCACATCAGCACAATCATCAACATTGATGCCATCTTCACTATCAATATAGATGCGCAGTGTGGACGTGCGACCGCGAATAAATTCGATGCCGACCAGCTCAAAGCCAAGCGCTTCAACTGGCGCAGTGAGCATCTCTGTTAATTTTTGCTCTAATGTGGACAAACCCACCCCCAAGACATAAAAAAAGGGCGTATAGCCCAGTTATTCTGAAGTCAGATAACAAAAAACCCCGATAAATCGGGGCTTTAGATAACTGAACCCTGAGATCGCAACTGCGATCTGGAACACTTTCCAGAAGAATTCTTTCAAATTCGTCTACGAAGGACCCGGTCCTCACAGTATATTTGAAAAAGTACTTATTGGGAAAGTGGTTGCGGGGGCCGGATTTGAACCGACGACCTTCGGGTTATGAGCCCGACGAGCTACCAGGCTGCTCCACCCCGCGCCTGAAACGTGGCATATTTTACTCGTTTTGAGCAAAAGACGCAAATACTGCTGGGATTTGGTACCGAGAGACGGGACATAAAATCGTAGTGAATTGTATTGATACTTCATATATTTTGTCAACATGAATTTCACGTTGCAGGTTTCTCTTCACGCTGGTATTTCTGGGTTTTTTGGCAAAAAGACGCAGAGCCTCTTCCTGTCGCCAGCAAAAGATGATTAAATGAAAACTCACAATTAATGCATAAACATGCAATAAAGATTGTTGAGTCAAACTCACCACAGTCTATCTAGCAGGGTTTTATTTTATGACGACGATTCTCAAGCATCTCCCGGTTGGCCAACGTATTGGTATCGCTTTTTCTGGTGGACTGGATACCAGCGCCGCGCTGCTGTGGATGCGTAAAAAAGGGGCGGTCCCTTATGCATATACTGCTAACCTGGGACAGCCAGATGAAGACGATTACGAAGCCATTCCTCGTCGTGCCAAAGAGTATGGTGCTGAAGGAGCTCGTCTGATCGACTGCCGTAAGCAGCTGGTTGCGGAAGGTATTGCTGCAATCCAGTGCGGCGCATTTCATAACACCACCGGCGGGTTAACCTACTTTAATACCACTCCGCTGGGCCGCGCAGTGACTGGTACTATGCTGGTCGCCGCAATGAAAGAAGACGGCGTTAACATCTGGGGCGACGGCAGTACCTATAAAGGTAACGATATCGAACGTTTCTATCGTTACGGTCTGCTGACCAACGCTGAGCTGAAAATTTACAAACCGTGGCTGGATAGCGACTTTATCGACGAGTTAGGCGGCCGCCAGGAGATGTCAGAGTTTATGATCTCCTGCGGGTTTGACTATAAAATGTCGGTTGAAAAAGCCTACTCCACCGACTCCAATATGCTGGGTGCAACGCACGAAGCTAAAGATCTTGAGTTCCTGAACTCCAGCGTCAAGATTGTGAACCCGATTATGGGCGTCAAATTCTGGGACGAAAACGTCAAAATCGCTGCGGAAGAAGTTACCGTTCGTTTTGAACAGGGTCATCCGGTAGCGCTGAATGGCCAGACCTTCAGCGATGACGTTGAGCTGATGATGGAGGCTAACCGCATCGGCGGCCGCCATGGCCTGGGTATGAGCGATCAAATTGAAAACCGTATTATAGAAGCGAAGAGCCGCGGCATTTATGAGGCCCCGGGAATGGCGTTACTGCATATCGCCTATGAACGTCTTTTAACCGGTATTCATAACGAAGATACCATTGAGCAATATCATGCACACGGCCGTCAGCTGGGTCGTCTGCTGTATCAGGGGCGCTGGTTCGACTCACAGGCACTGATGCTGCGTGACGGCCTGCAGCGCTGGGTAGCAAGCCAAATCACCGGTGAAGTCACTCTTGAGCTCCGTCGCGGTAACGACTACTCCATCCTGAATACCGTCTCAGATAATCTGACCTATAAAGCAGAGCGTCTGACAATGGAAAAAGGCGACTCGATGTTCTCCGCAGAGGACCGTATCGGCCAGCTCACTATGCGTAATCTGGATATCACCGATACGCGCGAAAAACTTTTTGGTTATGCCCAGTCCGGACTGCTGACAGCGTCTTCCGCCACCGGTTTACCGCAGGTGGAAAATCTGGAAAACAAGGGTAAGTAACCCACCAGAAAATACTAAGGCCGCGCAAGCGGCCTTTTTTATACAGAAATAATCACCCAAAGCTTCGCTGAAATATCAGAAGCGGCCTCGCGTCCCCACCTTTCTCGGGACGAAAAAAAGACGCTTTTAGCGTCTCTTTTTCAGAAATTGGTACCGAGGATGGGACTCGAACCCACAAGCCCGTTAGGGCACTACCACCTCAAGGTAGCGTGTCTACCAATTCCACCACCTCGGTACGGATACAACTTATTAGTGCGGGATATCACTGCTCGGCTGTGCCGGAGCTGTCGGCTGAGTTTGCTCAGTTTTCGGAGCGCTCAGGTTATCCCACTCACTTCCTTTATTGGTCTTGTTGCTGTTGATATTACCCAGCGCCAGACTGATGATGAAGAACAGCGCAGCCAGGATACCAGTCATGCGGGTCATGAAGTTACCAGAACCGCTGGATCCAAACAGAGTGCCGGAAGCGCCTGCTCCGAAGGAGGCTCCCATATCAGCGCCTTTACCTTGCTGCAGCATAATCAGACCAACAAGGCCAATCGCTACAATAAGGAAAACAACTAAAAGAGCTTCGTACATAATCAACCTGTTCCTTGCGGATTCGCCGCATACCAAGTGCTTCGACCAATAAAGCGGGACGTTTTAATGTTTCCCACTGAAGCGGGTGTGAATACTAACCAAAGCGAATGACCTTCGCAAGGGCAATTTCAGCGCATTGTATCAAGTGCAGAAAAAAACAGCAAAAAGCGATTTATTGTCGATTAAAAAAGCGGCAAGCGCCGCCTTTTTAATCACTTAGCAAGTCAAATTAAACGCTTTTTACGGCATCAGCGATACGATGGGCAAATTCATGCACCTGTTCTTCATGCTCGCCTTCTACCATGACGCGAATCAGCGGCTCGGTGCCTGATTTGCGCAGTAATACGCGACCGCGGTTCCCCAGCGCAGCTTCTACTTCTGCCGTTACCGCTTTCACGTGCTCATGTTCCAGCGGGTTACCGCTACCTTCAGTAAAGCGCACGTTAACCAGAATCTGCGGGAACATTTTCATTCCGCTGCACAGGTCGTGCAGGCTCATATGGTTGCGTACCATCGCTGCCACCACCTGCAGGCTGGCGACAATCCCATCCCCCGTGGTGGTTTTGTCCAGCAGGATCACATGACCGGAGTTTTCTGCGCCAATACGCCAGCCTTTCTCCTGAAGTTTCTCCAGCACATAGCGGTCTCCCACCTTCGCGCGAACAAAAGGAATTCCCAGCTGTTTGAGCGCCAGTTCCAGCCCCATGTTGCTCATCAGCGTCCCGACGGCGCCGCCGCGCAGCTGCCCCTGACGCAATCCCTCACGGGCAATGATATAAAGGATCTGGTCACCATCGACTTTATTGCCTTCATGATCAACCATAATGACCCGATCGCCATCACCATCGTAGGCAATACCGAGGTCAGCTTTTTCCGCTAATACGCGCGCCTGCAGAGCACGCACATCCGTCGCCCCTACTTCTTCATTAATGTTGAGTCCATCAGGCTCGCAGCCCATCGCGATAACCTGAGCACCCAGCTCACGGAAAACGCTCGGCGCGATATGATAAGTCGCCCCATGGGCGCAATCGACCACCACTTTCAGAGAATTGAGGCTCAGCTCATTCGGAAAAGTGCCTTTACAAAACTCGATATAGCGACCGGCTGCGTCAACGATACGACTGGCTTTACCCAACTCCGCAGAATCGACGCAGGTCAGCTCTTTTTCCATTTCGGCTTCAATAGCTTCTTCAACTTCATCCGGAAGCTTAGTGCCTTCGATAGAGAAGAATTTAATGCCGTTGTCATAGAACGGATTATGCGACGCGGAAATCACAATCCCGGCTTCCGCACGGAAGGTACGCGTCAGATAGGCAATTGCCGGGGTTGGCATAGGGCCGGTAAAAGATGCTGATAATCCCGCGGCCGCCAGGCCCGCTTCCAGAGCGGACTCCAGCATATAGCCAGAGATACGGGTATCTTTACCAATAATAATCTTCCGTGAACCGTGGCGCGCCAGCACTTTACCTGCCGCCCAGCCCAGCTTTAACACAAACTCAGGCGTAATTGGCGCATCACCCACGCGGCCACGAATACCATCGGTACCAAAATATTTGCGGTTACTCATAACGTTTATTTTCCTTAGCGGCCAGGGTAGCTTCCACCACGCGCAGCGCTTCTACCGTTTCTTTGACATCATGGACGCGAATAATTTGCGCGCCCTGCATGGCAGCAATGACTGCGCAAGCCAGACTGCCGTTCAGACGTTCCGCTGGCCCGACGTTAAGTAACTGACCTATCATCGATTTCCGCGACATACCTACCAGCAGCGGAAGACCGAAATGATGGAACTCACCAAGTCGGGCAAGCAGTTCATAATTATGGGAAAGATTTTTACCGAAACCGAATCCCGGGTCGAGCAACAATTTATCTTTTGAGATACCTGCCCGCTCGCAGCGCACAATATGTTCGACAAAAAAGCGCTCTACGTCAGCAAACACGTCCGCATACTTCGGCGCTTCCTGCATCGTCTTCGGCTGCCCCTGCATATGCATCAGGCATACTGGCAATCCCGTTTCGGCTGCGGCTTCCAGCGCTCCCGGTTCGGTAAGCGAACGGATATCATTGATGATATGCGCACCAACGCGCGCTGACTCACGAATGACCTCCGGCTTTGAGGTATCAACGGAAATCCATACTTCAAAACGCTGGGCAATCGCTTCTACCGTCGGAATCACTCGCGCCAGCTCTTCGTCAACGCTGACATCAGCAGCCCCAGGACGCGTCGATTCTCCACCGATATCAATGATGGTCGCTCCAGCGTTAATCATCAGATTGGCATGTTTAACGGCCTCTATCAGCGTGTTGTGTGTTCCACCGTCAGAGAATGAATCTGGAGTAACATTAAGAATACCCATCACATGTGGATGAGAGAGATCGAGGGTTGAGCCCTGGGCTACAAGTTTCATCGCTAAATCCCTGAGTCAGAGAAAGATTGAAAAAGAAAAACCCCGGAGCAAACGCCCAGGGGTTTTAAAAAGTACAACAGCATCAATAACGGCTGACTTATTTGTCGCCCAGCTGTTCTGACATGGTATTGCCCGGGTTTGGCGTACGCGGTTCATCGACCGGACGCGGAGCACGAGGGGTGCCATTGTTGTCAGAATTGTTGGACGAACCCGGTTCTTCCCAACCCGCTGGCGGGCGAACATCGCGGCGAGCCATCAGATCATCAATCTGCGGAGCATCGATGGTCTCATATTTCATGAGCGCATCTTTCATTGCATGCAGGATGTCCATGTTATCGTTCAGGAGCTGACGTGCACGATTGTAGTTACGCTCAATCAGTGACTTCACTTCCTGGTCGATGATACGAGCCGTTTCATCGGACATATGCTTCGCTTTCGCGACGCTGCGGCCAAGGAATACTTCACCTTCTTCTTCGGCATACAGCAACGGGCCGAGTTTGTCAGAGAAGCCCCACTGGGTCACCATGTTACGCGCCAGGTTGGTCGCCACTTTAATGTCGTTCGACGCACCGGTAGAAACATGTTCTACGCCGTAGATAATCTCTTCCGCCAGACGACCGCCGTACAGGGTAGAAATCTGACTCTCAAGCTTCTGACGGCTGGCGCTGATCGCATCGCCTTCAGGCAGGAAGAAAGTCACACCCAATGCGCGACCGCGCGGAATAATCGTTACTTTGTGCACCGGATCGTGTTCCGGCACCAGGCGACCGATAATCGCGTGGCCCGCTTCGTGATATGCGGTGGACTCTTTCTGCGCTTCCGTCATCACCATGGAGCGACGTTCCGCACCCATCATGATTTTGTCTTTCGCTTTTTCAAATTCCACCATCGATACAACGCGCTTGTTGCCACGAGCAGCAAACAGCGCCGCTTCGTTCACCAGGTTTGCCAGATCGGCACCGGAGAAGCCAGGAGTACCACGAGCAATGATTGCCGCGTCGATATCCGGCGCCAGCGGTACGCGACGCATATGCACTTTCAGGATCTGTTCACGACCGCGAACATCCGGCAGACCAACGACAACCTGACGGTCGAAACGGCCCGGACGCAGCAGCGCAGGGTCAAGAACATCCGGACGGTTGGTTGCCGCGATAACGATGATACCTTCGTTACCCTCGAAGCCATCCATCTCAACCAGCATCTGGTTCAGCGTCTGTTCACGTTCATCGTGACCACCGCCCAGGCCTGCGCCACGCTGGCGGCCTACGGCGTCGATTTCATCGATAAAGATGATGCACGGAGCCGCTTTCTTGGCTTGCTCGAACATGTCGCGCACGCGGGATGCACCAACACCAACGAACATTTCAACGAAGTCAGAACCGGAAATCGTAAAGAATGGGACCTTCGCTTCACCTGCAATGGCTTTTGCCAGCAAGGTTTTACCAGTACCCGGAGGACCGACCATCAGGACGCCTTTCGGGATTTTACCGCCCAGCTTCTGGAAACGGCTCGGCTCACGCAGGTACTCAACCAGCTCAGCCACTTCTTCTTTCGCTTCGTCACAACCCGCAACGTCGGCAAAAGTGGTTTTAATCTGATCTTCCGTTAGCATGCGCGCCTTGCTCTTACCGAACGACATGGCGCCTTTGCCACCGCCGCCCTGCATCTGGCGCATAAAGAAGATCCAGACGCCGATTAGTAACAGCATCGGGAACCATGAAATGAAGATAGAAGCCAGCAGGCTTGGCTCTTCCGGCGGTTCGCCAACCACTTTGACGTTTTTAGTCAACAGGTTATCAAGCAGCTTCGGATCGTTAACCGGAATGTAAGTCGTGTAACGGTTACTATCTTTCTTGGTAACGTTGATCTCACGTCCGTTGATACGCGCTTCGCGAACCTGGTCCTGATTGACCTCTTGCAGGAAGGTTGAATAATCTACCTTTCGGCCATTCGACTCGCTGGGCCCAAAGCTCTGGAAAACTGACATCAGCACAACGGCAATGACCAGCCAGAGTATTAGGTTTTTCGCCATGTCACTCAAGGGATTAACCTCTTATTACAACTGTGTTAAAAACAGCGTCAGGATACTCTATATCCAGCGTCTTTCAAACTTTCGGTTGAATTCTGCCGGTTATGGTTTACGCCCGGTCGCTACAATATACACTTCACGCGAACGGGCGCGAGAAGAGTCCGGCTTACGAACTTTGACCTTCGTAAACAGGGAGCGAATCTCTCTTAGATACTCATCGAAGCCTTCGCCCTGGAACACCTTCACTACAAAACTACCACCTGGCGCTAATACATCACGAGCCATTCCAAGCGCCAGTTCCACCAGATACATGGCCCGGGGAATATCCACCGCCGGTGTTCCACACATATTTGGCGCCATATCGGACATGACAACTTGTACTTTACTGTCACCTACACGCTCAAGTAACGCTTTCAGGACTAATTCATCACGAAAGTCGCCCTGAAGGAAGTCCACACCAACGATTGGATCCATAGGTAAAAGATCGCAAGCAATGATGCGGCCGCTGTTACCGATTTGCGTAACCGCATATTGCGACCAGCCACCGGGTGCAGCGCCGAGGTCGACTATCGTCATCCCCGGTTTAAAAATCTTGTCACTTTGCTGTATTTCATCAAGTTTAAACCAGGCGCGGGAACGTAACCCCTTTTTCTGTGCCTGTTGAACATATTTATCGCTAAAGTGTTCCTGAAGCCAACGACTTGAGCTGGCAGAACGCTTTTTACCTGTCATTTAACATTCCCATTTCGGGTTCATCGTACTTCGCGACGTAAAAATCGACGCGGTAGTTTGGCGATATATGGGAGATGGCGGTAGAATGAACCGTTTTCAATCCCAACGTAAGCAAAATAATACGATGAATCTGAGTACTAAACAAAAACAGCACCTGAAAGGTCTGGCACATCCGCTCAAGCCGGTAGTTATGCTTGGCAACAATGGTTTGACCGAAGGGGTACTGGCCGAGATTGAACAAGCGTTAGAGCACCATGAACTTATCAAGGTGAAGATCGCCTCGGAAGATCGCGAAACTAAAACCTTGATCGTGGAAGCTATCGTGCGCGAAACCGGCGCCTGTAATGTACAGGTCATCGGGAAAACGCTAGTTCTGTACCGCCCGACTAAAGAGCGTAAAATCTCGCTGCCACGCTAAGAATATCCTGGTTATCGACACAACTTTGTGTAAATCGAGGGTTTTCTGCGGGTAGACGAGCAAAATGCCATGCTCCGGACGTTGATAAAAGGCCGCTACGCGGCCTTTTTCCTTTCTTTACAATCCATCAACATCGTAGCGTTAAATTCGGATTAAAGGTACTCAACCTTAATAATTTCGAATTCGACTTCACCGCCCGGCGTGCGAATGACAACAACATCATCCTGCTCTTTGCCGATCAGACCACGTGCAATCGGTGAATTCACAGAGATCAGATTTTGCTTAAAGTCGGCCTCATCATCGCCGACGATACGATAAGTTTGCTCTTCATCCGTATCAAGATTCAGAACGCTGACCGTACAGCCAAAAATCACCCGGCCATTGTTAGGCATTTTGGTGATATCAATGACCTGCGCGTTGGAGAGCTTCGCTTCAATATCTTTAATGCGGCCTTCACAGAAGCCCTGCTGTTCGCGGGCAGCATGATACTCGGCATTTTCTTTCAGATCGCCGTGCTCTCGCGCCTCGGCAATAGCCGCGATAATTTCAGGACGACGTACGGACTTCAGGAAATCCAGTTCTTCGCGCAGTTTTTCAGCACCACGTAAGGTCATCGGAATAGCTTGCATTTGTTATACCTCTTTGTCATTCCTTCAAGGAGCGGACAACGTCGCTCCGCAGCCGGTCAAGACTTGAGCAGGGCCGGAGCAAAAGAAAACCGACCCGGGAAATCATCCCCAGGTCAGCAGCAATTTTCAATTTGATACGTATTTTACCCTGAAGTTCACTATGGGTCATCGTTTACTTTACAGGGCGTTGCACCGTAGTATGACGGACTGGTTTCAGGTTGTTAGCGCGAGATTATGCGATTTCCCAGATTTATCATCGGATTGACTGCCGGCATAGCGATTAGCGCTCAAGCGGCGAATATTGACGAGTACATCAACCAACTACCTGCGGGCGCAAACCTTGCCTTTATGGCGCAGAAGGTAGGCTCCGCGACGCCGGAGATAGATTATCATAGCCAGCAGATGGCGCTTCCCGCCAGCACCCAGAAGGTTATAACCGCGCTTGCCGCGCTACTGCAGCTGGGTCCCGACTTTCGCTTTACCACGACGCTGGAAACAAAAGGCACACTCGATGGCGGCGTTCTGAAGGGCGATCTTATCGCACGCTTTGGCGGCGATCCGACCTTAAAGCGCCAGGATATTCGCAATATGGTGGCCACGCTGAAGAAAGCGGGCGTGCAGCGCATCGAAGGCAACGTACTAATCGATACCTCCGTTTTCGCCAGCCATGACAAAGCGCCGGGATGGCCATGGAACGATATGACGCAGTGCTTTAGCGCACCTCCGGCAGCGGCTATTGTCGATCGTAACTGTTTCTCCATCTCGCTCTATAGCGCGCAAAAGCCGGGCGACCTGGCGTTTATCCGCGTGGCATCTTACTACCCGGTGACCATGTTCAGTCAGGTGAGAACTTTGGCCCGCGGCGCTGCTGAAGCGCAGTATTGTGAACTCGACGTGGTCCCCGGCGATTTGAACCGCTATACCCTGACCGGCTGTCTGCCGCAGCGTAGCGAACCTCTGCCGCTGGCATTCGCCATTCAGGATGGCGCCAGCTATGCCGGTGCGATACTGAAAGCCGAGCTGACTGATGCCGACATCACCTGGAGCGGCACGCTGCTGCGTCAAACGCTGGCGAACGATCCGGGTACCGTCCTGGCGAGTACACAGTCTGCGCCGCTGCACGATCTGCTGCGTATTATGCTGAAAAAATCGGACAACATGATCGCTGATACGGTATTCCGCACTATTGGTCATGCTCGTTTCAGCGTACCGGGTACCTGGCGGGCGGGCTCCGATGCCGTACGGCAAATCCTGCGCCAGCAGGCCGGTGTCGATCTCGGGAATACCATTATTGCCGATGGCTCAGGCCTGTCGCGCCACAACCTTATCGCGCCGGCGACGATGATGCAGGTACTGCAGTACATCGCCCAGCACGATAACGAGCTCAACTTTATCTCGATGCTGCCTCTGGCTGGTCATGATGGCTCTCTGCAATATCGCGCCGGTCTGCATCAGGCTGGCGTTGATGGCAAAGTTTCCGCCAAAACGGGTTCGTTGCAGGGGGTGTATAACCTGGCCGGCTTCATCACTACGGCCAGCGGGCAGAAGATGGCGTTCGTGCAATATTTGTCAGGCTACGCCGTACCACCGGCCGATCAGCGTAACCGGCGGATTCCGCTGGTGCGGTTCGAGAGCCGGCTGTACAAAGATCTTTATCAGAATAACTAAAACAAAAGGGCCGCATATGATGCGGCCCTTTTAGTTTGCTCAGAATTAACGTTTGTAGATGAATTCAACGCCTTCTTCGTCGTCTTCGTCCCAATCGTCATCCCAGTCTTCATCATCTTCCACTTCAGCTTCTTCAAGCTGCTGGCGGTGGTAGTCGTCCCACATAAACTCGACTTTTTCCGCGGGCTTCGCTTCTTCCACATGCACAACCGGGTTTTCAATGATAAAGGTCATGACGTCCCAGCACAGGTCTTTGACGCCCTGCTGGCTGGCAGCCGAAATCAGGTAGAACTTATCTTCCCAGCCCAAAGCTTCAGCGATGGCTTTCGCTTTGGCTTCCGCCTCGGCTTTGTCCATCAGGTCAATTTTGTTAAAGACCAGCCAGCGCGGTTTAGAAGCCAGCTTCTCACTGTATTTTTCCAGCTCACCGATAATGATCCGCGCGTTCTCAACCGGATCGGAGCCGTCAATCGGTTCGATATCGATGAGATGCAGCAGCACGCGGCAGCGCTCCAGGTGCTTCAGGAAGCGGATACCGAGGCCTGCGCCTTCAGCAGCGCCTTCAATCAGCCCTGGAATATCCGCAACCACGAAGCTCTTCTCGTTATCCATACGCACCACGCCGAGGCTCGGCACCAGCGTCGTGAACGGATAGTCAGCGACTTTAGGCTTCGCTGCAGAAACAGCACGGATAAAGGTCGATTTGCCCGCATTGGGCATTCCCAGCATTCCAACGTCCGCCAGCAGCATCAGCTCCAGCTGCAGGTCGCGCTTATCGCCCGGCGTACCCATCGTCTTTTGGCGCGGGGTACGGTTAACGGAAGATTTGAAACGGGTATTACCCAGGCCGTGCCAGCCGCCTTTTGCGACCATCAGGCGCTGACCGTGTTTGGTCATATCGCCCATCGTTTCGCCGGTTCCCTGGTCAATCACACGCGTCCCTACCGGCACTTTCACCGTCACGTCTTTACCACGTTTACCGGTACAGTCGCGGCTCTGGCCGTTCTGCCCGCGCTCGGCGCGGAAAGACTTTTCAAAACGATAGTCAATCAGGGTGTTCAGGTTTTCGTCCGCTTCAAGCCAGACATCACCGCCGTCACCGCCGTCACCGCCGTCCGGGCCGCCTCGCGGGATATATTTTTCGCGGCGGAAGCTAACGCAACCATTACCGCCATCGCCTGCAACGACCAGGATCGTTGCTTCATCAACAAACTTCATTTTACTCTCCGTAAATCATTCGCCTGAGCGGGGGAGCGGCACAACCGCTTCTCGCTTACGCCACCGTCCCCAAAGACGATGACCGACGGCGGAATACATCGCGCCCGCAACCACGACAAACGCACCGAGATAACCCATCAGGTTCAACAGCGGTCTGGCGAAAACGTCGGGCCAGGCCAGTGATAATAAATCTGAAAATAGCAGCGTGAATAGCGGCGTTAAAGTAATCAACGCGCTCACCTGCGCCGCCTGCCAGCGCGCCATCGCTTCCGCCAGCGCACCGTATCCTACAAGGGTGTTTAGCCCACAAAAAACCAGGCAGGCCAGCTGCCAGTCGCTTAATGCCAACACCTGTGAAGGCGTCGCCAGCGGCAAGAGCGATATCGTACATAAAGTGTACAGCAAAAAAAGAATTTGCTGTGACGCCAGACGGCGTAATAACACCTTTTGCGCGACGCCGTAGCTGACCCATACCATTGCCGCCCCTACGCCGAAAATTACCCCCCACGTGTAGTCCGTCAGGCGGGTAAAAATCTCAATCAGGCTGGTGTTAAAAAACATCACCAGACCGCTCACCAGCATTAGCGCACCCACGACTTGAGTGCCGCGCATTTTCTCCTTGAGGACAAAAACGCTGGCCACCATCATACCGACCGGGGATAACTGGCCAATCACCTGAGAAGCGGTGGGGCTGAGATATTGCAAGGAAGAACTAAACAGAATGAAGTTACCGAACAAGCCAGCTGTCGCAATAACCAGCAATATCAGCCAGCGCGGCTTGCGAAAAATACGCAGCGGAGGCAGTTTTCTTTTCATAGCCAGAATGGCGCCAAGACCAATACTTGCCATCAAAAAGCGATAAAAAACCACCGTCGGCGGTTCCATGACCTCAAGAACCTGCTTCATTGCGATCGGCAGGGCCCCCCAACACATCGCTGTGGTGAGCGCTAAAACTATGCCGATGCCGGCCTGCTGCTTCATGCCCGTTATCCTTGCAGAAAGTTTTCCGGGTTTTCAATGTAAAAAGCCCCGCAACACGTTGCGGGGCTTTAATCCGTTACCGGACCACGAAAAACTTACTCAGCAACGATGCTGATGTATTTACGGTTGTTCGGGCCTTTAACTTCGAATTTCACTTTACCGTCTGCTTTAGCAAACAGAGTGTGGTCACGACCGCAACCTACGTTAGTGCCAGCGTGGAACTTGGTACCACGTTGACGAACGATGATGCTACCCGCCAGAACGGATTCGCCACCGAAACGCTTAACGCCCAGGCGTTTAGCTTCTGAATCGCGACCGTTACGAGTTGAGCCGCCAGCCTTTTTATGTGCCATTTAAATCTCTCCTCAGGTCTTAGGCGCTGATGCCAGTAATTTTCACATCAGTGAACCACTGACGATGGCCCTGCTGCTTACGGTAGTGTTTACGACGACGAAACTTAACGATTTTAACTTTCTCGCCACGACCGTGTGCAACAACTTCAGCTTTAATTACGCCGCCCTCAACGAAAGGAACGCCGATCTTAATTTCTTCACCGTTTGCGATCATCAGCACTTCAGCGAACTCAACAGCTTCGCCAGTTGCGATGTCCAGCTTTTCCAGGCGAATGGTTTGACCTTCGCTTACTCGGTGTTGTTTACCACCACTTTGGAAAACCGCGTACATATAGAACTCCGCTTCCGCGCACCTCTTCGTATGATTCAGAGTGCGCTATAAATATTCACAATAGGGCGCGAATATTACGCAAAACGCGAGCCTTTGACAAGAGCGATCAGCGATCAACGCAGAAAAAAAACACAACTTTCACTCCAGCGTTTAACTACGGCAATTTTTCAGTACAATCACATCTTCTTTTAATTCTATCTTAATCCTTCTGTGATCCCATTCGGATACGCAGTAACAGGACATTTGGCCCGGCTTTTGCGATGAATTTAGAAAAAATCAATGAGTTAACCGCGCAGGACATGGCGGGCGTTAATGCGACAATCCTTGAGCAACTCGACTCTGATGTCCAGCTTATCAATCAGTTAGGCTACTACATCATTAGCGGAGGCGGTAAACGCATTCGCCCGATGATTGCCGTACTGGCTGCACGTGCCGTCGGCTATCAGGGTAATGCTCATGTCGCCATTGCTGCACTGATCGAATTTATCCATACCGCCACCCTGCTGCATGATGATGTCGTCGATGAGTCTGACATGCGCCGGGGAAAAGCCACGGCAAACGCCGCTTTTGGCAACGCCGCTAGCGTGCTGGTTGGCGATTTCATCTACACACGCGCCTTTCAGATGATGACCAGCCTTGGTTCATTAAGAGTTCTCGAAGTGATGTCGGAAGCCGTTAACGTTATTGCAGAAGGCGAAGTCCTGCAGTTAATGAACGTTAACGACCCGGATATCACAGAAGAAAACTATATGCGGGTCATTTACAGCAAGACCGCCCGTTTATTTGAAGCCGCAGCTCAGTGCTCCGGAATTCTCGCCGGCTGTACCGCAGAAGAAGAACAAGCGTTACAGGATTATGGACGCTATCTGGGTACCGCTTTCCAGCTGATTGACGATTTACTCGACTACAGTTCAGACGGTGAACGGCTGGGTAAAAATGTCGGTGACGATCTGAATGAAGGCAAACCCACCCTTCCGCTGCTGCACGCTATGCAACACGGCAACTCCGAGCAATCAGCCATGATCCGTGGAGCGATTGAGCAGGGCAACGGCCGTCATCTTCTCGAAGCCGTACTGGAAACGATGGCTACCTGCGGCTCGCTTGAATGGACCCAAAAGCGCGCGGAGGAAGAAGCTGATAAAGCGATTGCCGCGCTTCAGGTCCTTCCGGATACCCAATGGCGCGAAGCGCTAATTGGCCTCGCCCATATCGCCGTGAAGCGCGATCATTAAGCCCCCTCTCCCTTTCCCGCGTAAATCGCGGGAAAGCTCCAGTAAATTCCAAAAAATCTCTTTCCAGCCTCTGGTCTTGATATATTCCTAATATCAAACCCATTAAAAGAACTTGTTAGAACAATACTGGAACTAAAGGTATAGTCATTTTGTCGCCCATTAAGGACGAGCAGAATTTAATTACCCGGAGAATTTATGGATAAGTTCATCGACTGGCATCCGGCGGATATTATTGCCGGATTACGCAAAAAAGGGACGTCGCTGGCAGCTGAATCGCGGCGTAATGGTTTAAGTTCTTCAACTCTCGCCAATGCTTTAACCCGGCCGTGGCCCAAAGGCGAGCTGATTATTGCTAACGCGCTGGAAACCGATCCGTGGGTGATCTGGCCATCGCGCTATCACGATCCTCATACCCACCAGTTTATCGACAGAACGCAAATGATGCGCCAAAGGAAGAATAACAAATAGAGCGAGGCCGCAGGTAACAGCCCCCGGACCAACGTCAGAGGGCTGCTGCTACAAGATTTATTCGCCTTTGATACGCTCAATATTCGCGCCCAGCGCCTGCAGTTTATCTTCGATACGTTCGTAACCGCGGTCAATGTGGTAAATACGATCGACAATCGTCGTACCTTCCGCGATACAGCCAGCCAGTACCAGACTGGCTGATGCGCGTAGATCCGTTGCCATCACCTGGGCGCCAGAAAGCTGCTCCACGCCGTGGCAAATCGCCGTATTACTCTCGATTTCCGCATGCGCACCCATACGGATCAGTTCCGGAATATGCATGAAACGGTTTTCAAAGATAGTTTCGGTGATCACGCCCGTTCCTTCAGCAACCAGATTCAGTAAGGTGAACTGGGCCTGCATATCGGTCGGGAATCCCGGGTGCGGAGCGGTGCGAACGTTGACCGCCTTCGGGCGATTGCCGTGCATGTCGAGACTAATCCAGTCTTCGCCCGTTTCGATATCCGCTCCGGCATCACGCAGCTTCGCCAGAACAGCATCAAGGGTATCCGGTTGCGCATTGCGGCACATAATCTTACCGCCAGAGATCGCCGCAGCCACCAGGAATGTCCCGGTTTCAATGCGATCCGGTAGAACACGATAGACGCCACCGCCAAGGCGCTCTACGCCCTCGATGGTGATGCGATCGGTCCCCTGACCTTTGATTTTCGCGCCCAGCGTATTAAGGAAGTTCGCGGTATCGACAATCTCCGGTTCACGCGCGGCGTTTTCGATAATGGTAGTGCCTTCGGCCAGCGTTGCGGCGCTCATGATGGTGACGGTAGCGCCAACGCTGACCTTATCCATCACGATATGCGCCCCTTTCAGACGTCCATTGACCGACGCCTTAACATAACCTTCTTCCAGTTTGATTTCCGCGCCCAGCTGCTCAAGGCCGGTGATATGTAAATCAACGGGACGCGCGCCAATGGCGCAACCACCGGGGAGTGAAACCTGACCCTGACCAAAACGAGCCACCAGCGGCCCCAGCGCCCAAATAGATGCGCGCATGGTTTTAACGAGGTCATACGGAGCACAGAAAACGTCAACCGGGCCAGCGTCGATCCATACCGAGCCATTGCGCTTAACGTTCGCGCCCAGCTGGCTCAGCAGTTTCATGGTGGTATCGATGTCTTTTAGCTTCGGTACATTTTGGATCTCAATCGGCTCTTCGGCCAGCAGCGCGGCAAAGAGGATTGGCAGGGCGGCGTTTTTCGCGCCGGAAATGGTGACCTCGCCCTGAAGACGAGTCGGCCCCTGAACACGGAATTTATCCATTGATTCTGTTCTCTGTTAAGAAATCACATTCGCTGCGGGGAACATCCCCACAGCTTATAAGCCATTTAGTTTGCGGTCTCGCGCCCACTCCTGCGGAGTAAACGCTTTAATCGACAGAGCATGGATGCGGTTATCGGCAATATATTCCATCAGCGGGGCGTAGATAGCCTGCTGCTTCTTGACCCGACTCATGCCGTCGAACATCTCACCCACAGCAATAACCTGAAAGTGGCTGCCATCGCCAGAGACGTGGACTTCCTGGAGGGAGAGTGCGTTCATCAGCACGGTCTGAATTTCATGATTTTCCATGGGCTAAATTTATCTGATAGTGAAAACAGCCCAACATCTTAGAGGAAAGTGGCGCTGTCTTAAACAAGCAAAAAGCCCCATCGAAAAGTTTGATGGGGCTTTCAGAATAGCTTTAGCAGTAAGGCACTGAAAAATTTATGGGATCATATCGGCAGGAAGGTTATATAGCTTGACCAGCGTTTGCAGATTCTCACTCTTTCCGATCAGTTTGGCTTCCCGGCCCTGCTGACGCACCAGCGCAATAAAATGCACCAATAGCGCCAGCCCGGCAGTATCCACGCGGGTCACTGCGCTCAGGTCGATCGCCGACACGCCATCCGTCGCCTGAGCGCGTGCTTCCCACAGCGGGACCAGCAGATCCTGATCCAGCTCTCCGCGCAGCGCCAGCGTCTCGCCATCGCGAGCCCAGCTTAGCTGTCCGGTCATTATTTTTTCTGTTCCAGGGTAATCGGCTGCGCGGAGCTTGCCTTCAGCTGTGCGGTCAGACCATCAACGCCTTTGGTGCGCAGCAGGTCGCTCCATTCATTTTGTTTAGTGGTGATCATGCTCACCCCTTCCGCAATCATGTCGTACGCCTGCCAGTTACCGGTTTGGGTATTTTTACGCCACTGGAAATCCAGGCGAACCGGCGGACGGCCATTTGGGTCAAGAATAGTTACGCGGATAGGAATAATGGTCGCGTCACCCAGAGGCTGTTCAGGTGCAATCTGATAGGTCTGACCGTGATACATCGCCAGCGCCTGGCCGTAGGCCTGCTTCAGATATTCACGGAAGGCGGCAAAATAGGCTTCACGCTGGGCCGGGGTCGCTTCTTTGTAGTAACGACCTAATACCAGCGCACCGGCGTATTTCACCTGAACGTACGGCAGCAGCTCCTGATCGACGATATCGCGCAGGTAGTTCGGATTAGCCTGGATTTTAGGCTGCTCGTTCTTCAGGCGATCGAAAGTTTTCTGTGCCGCTTCGTCCATAAGCTTATACGGATTAGATTGATCCGCAGCGGTCGCCGCAGTTAAGGGGGCGATCGCCAGCATAGCGACCATTAGTAAGCGTTTAAACATGTCTCATCTCTCCTGAAATTAGTGCGTCGTGCCGGCTGGCTGCGTAGCGTCAGTATGACTCTCTCCAGCAGCCTGTTCATCGCCAGAATTCTTATTGTCGCTACCTTTACTGTTATAAAGGAACTGGCCTATCAAATCTTCCAGCACCATTGCGGATTTGGTGTCCTGAATGATGCCGCCATCTTTAAGGATAGATGTTCCCAGTTCAGGGTCTTCAAACCCGATGTTCATCGCCAGGTACTGTTCGCCCAGCAGGCCGGAAGTTCTGATCGCCAGCGAGCTGGTATCCGGGATGTGGTTGTAGCGCTCATCAATATCGAGCGCTACGCGAGGCAGGTAGGTTTTAGGATCGAGGGTAATATCCGCCACGCGTCCCACGACAACGCCGCCAATTCTCACCGGAGAGCGTGCTTTCAGACCGCCAATATTGTCAAAAGTGGCATAAAGCCGATAGGTCGGTTCCGTACGTAAAGAGGTTACGTTTGCCGCCTTCAGGCAGACAAACAGCGCGGCCAGCAGCGCAACCAGTAAAAATACCCCGACCCAGATTTCATTTTTTCTCGTTTGCATGAACTCAATTCCCAAACATCAGCGCAGTCAGCACAAAATCCAGCCCCAGTACCGCCAGCGACGCATGTACCACGGTACGCGTCGTCGCCCGGCTAATCCCGGCGGAAGTGGGGATAGCGTCATAACCGTTAAATAACGCGATCCATGTTACCGTAATGGCGAAAACCAGACTCTTAATCAGGCAGTTAACCAGGTCCATCCGCCAGTCAACGGCACTTTGCATGGCGGTCCAGAAGAATCCGCCATCGATGCCCTTCCAGCTGACACCAACCAGCGAGCCGCCCCATACGCCGACCGCCACAAAAATAATCGTCAACAACGGCAGTGAAATCACCCCGGCCCAGAAACGCGGGGAAATTACTCGGCGAAGCGGGTCAACCGCCATCATCTCCATACTGGAGAGCTGTTCAGTTGCGCGCATCAGACCAATTTCGGCTGTCAGCGCCGAACCTGCCCGTCCGGCAAACAACAGTGCGGCAACCACCGGCCCCAGCTCACGCAGCAGCGACAGTGCCACCAGCATACCCAGACTGGTTTCGGCGCTATAGGTGGTTAATACCAGATAGCCCTGCAGACCCAGCACCATACCGATAAACAGCCCCGATACAATGATGATTAACATCGAAAGCACGCCAACGTTATACAGCTGACGTACCAGCAGCGGCGCATGCTTGCGAAACTCAGGCTTGCCCACAACAGCGTTGAAGAGCATCAATCCAGCACGCCCGAACGTCGCGATAGTTTTAATACCGCGGTGCCCGAGCGCGGCTAGCGCATTTAACAACATGAGTCGCTTAACTCCCTTTGCTCAATAAATCATGATGATAATCACCCGCCGGATAGCGGAACGGCACCGGGCCGTCGGCGATACCATCAATGAACTGACGAACCCGAGGATCGGCGTTTTCACGCAGCGCCTGCGCGCTCCCATGCGCCACGACTTTTTTGTCCGCCACAATATAGGCGAAGTCCGCAATGCTAAGCACTTCCGGCACATCATGGGAAACCACGATACAAGTGACACCCAGGGTGCTGTTGAGTTCAGAAATCAGCTTCACCAGCACGCCCATAGTAATGGGGTCCTGCCCGACAAAAGGCTCATCGAACATGATTAAATCAGGTTCCAGGGCGATGGCCCTCGCCAGCGCGGCGCGGCGCGCCATCCCGCCGGAGAGTTCAGAAGGCATCAATTTGGCGGCTCCGCGTAGCCCGACGGCCTCCAGCTTCATCATCACCGTGGTGTGCAGCAGCGCTTCCGGCAGACGCGTATGCTCGCGCAGCGGATAAGCGACGTTATCAAACACGTTCATATCGGTGAACAGCGCGCCGGACTGAAATAGCATGCTCATGCGTTTGCGCACGGTATACAAGCGCGAGCGCGACATCTGCGGTACATTTTCACCATCAAACAGGATCTCGCCTTTATCAGGCGGAATCTGCCCACCGATCAGACGTAACAGGGTAGTTTTGCCGATCCCTGATGGCCCCATAATCGCGGTGATTTTACCGCGGGGTACCGACAGCGAGATATCATCGAAGATCACGCGGTCGCCTCTCGAGAAGCGAATACCGCGTACTTCGACTAAATTCGCCAAACTCTGGCTCATAAAATCATCCTTACTAGACACCCATCGGGCTAAGCATGGCGCTTTCTTTCACCACAAACCCAACATTTTTACAGAATCTTACCTGCCAGGGTTAGCGAAAGCTGGCATTTGTTTTACTTTTGACACACATAAAGTCAAAATTAAGAATTCGTTACGCTGCCTACGGACGGCCAGCGAGACGACGATTATACCTGAATAAAGGACTTTAGATGCTCTTAGCGACGGCTCTGTTAATTATTGGTTTATTGCTGGTTGTCTACAGCGCCGATCGTCTGGTCTACGCCGCTTCAATCCTCTGCCGTATGCTGGGGATCCCCCCGCTTATTATTGGCATGACGGTAGTCAGCATCGGTACCAGTTTACCGGAGATCATTGTTTCCGCCGCCGCGTCTCTGCATGGGCAAACCGATCTGGCGATCGGAACCGCTCTTGGCTCTAACATCACCAACATTCTGCTGATCCTCGGTCTTACGGCTCTGTTTCAACCTTTTACCGTGCATTCTGATATCCTGCGCCGCGAATTACCGCTAATGTTGCTGGTCAGCGTAGTGGCCGGGTTTGTACTGTACGACGGGCAGCTAACGCGAATAGATGGCCTTTTTTTGCTGGCGCTTGCCATCCTGTGGCTGTTATTCACCATTAAAATTGCCCGGCTTGCGGAACGCCAGGGTAACGACAGCCTGACTCGTGAACAGCTGGCGGAGCTACCGCGAGAAGGTTCACTTCCCGTGGCGCTGCTCTGGTTGGGCGTGGCGATGATAGTGATGCCGATGGCTACGCGCATGGTGGTTGATAACGCCACGGTGCTGGCAAACTTTTTTGCTATCAGCGAACTGACCGTCGGCTTAACGGTAATCGCCATCGGCACCAGTCTGCCTGAACTGGCAACCGCCATCGCCGGTGCACGAAAAGGTGAAAATGACATCGCCATTGGCAATATTATTGGCGCTAATATTCTCAATATCGTGCTGGTCCTCGGCCTCCCGGCGTTGATAGCCCCGGGTACCTTTGCCGCCGAGGCTTTTACCCGCGACTATGGCGTCATGCTGCTGGTTAGCCTGATATTTGCCGTGCTGTGCTGGCGCCGTAACCAGCAGCCCGGTCGCCTTGCAGGTCTCCTGCTGGTTGGAGGTTTTGTGCTTTGGTTAGCGATGCTGTACTGGACAGCACCGCTCTTCGTTGAATGATTCGGGATAAGATTATGTCACCAACAGATTTGCCAGCGGATTTTGACTTTCAACGGGCAGGCCGTGAGGTTCTGGAAATTGAACGTGAAGGTCTGGCCCAGCTCGATCAATACATTAATGAAGATTTTACCCGCGCCTGTGAAACCATTTTTCGCTGCAGCGGTAAAGTCGTCGTCATGGGAATGGGTAAATCCGGTCACATAGGCCGCAAAATGGCGGCGACTTTTGCCAGTACCGGCACCTCATCATTCTTCGTTCATCCCGGCGAGGCCGCGCACGGCGATTTGGGCATGGTGACTCCAGGCGATGTCGTCATCGCGCTGTCCAACTCTGGAGAATCCAATGAAATTCTCGCGCTAATTCCGGTTCTCAAGCGCCAGCAGGTGTCGCTTATTTGTATTACCAGTCGCCCGGAAAGCAGCATGGCGCGCGCGGCAGATATTCATCTGTGCGTAAAGGTGCCCAAAGAGGCGTGTCCGTTAGGATTAGCCCCAACATCAAGTACGACTGCTGCTCTGGTTATGGGCGATGCGCTTGCCGTCGCGCTGCTGGAAGCTCGCGGTTTTACCGCGGAGGATTTTGCGCTATCGCATCCTGGCGGTGCTCTTGGCCGTAAGCTACTGCTGCGGGTCAATGATATTATGCACACTGGGGAAGAAATCCCCCATGTGAGCCTGCAGGCTACGCTACGCGACGCGCTGCTGGAAATCACGCGCAAGAATTTGGGCATGACGGCCATTTGCGATGATGACATGAATATTATCGGTATCTTTACCGATGGCGATCTGCGCCGCGTTTTTGATACCGGCATTGATATGCGTAACGCCAGTATTGCCGACGTGATGACGCGAGGCGGTATCCGTATTCGTCCGGGAACGCTGGCCGTTGATGCGCTTAACCTGATGCAGTCCCGTCATATCACCTGCGTGCTGGTTGCCGATGGCGACCGCCTGGTAGGTGTGATACATATGCACGATCTCCTGCGCGCGGGCGTAGTGTAAGTAAGGAAAAAATAATGAATAATGCTGATGCCCTGTTAGCGACCTGCTATGGGCCAGTGAGCCAGAACTTTATTGACCGGGCGGCGAAAATCCGTTTACTGATACTTGATGTAGACGGCGTCCTTTCCGATGGCCTTATCTATATGGGCAACAACGGCGAAGAGCTAAAAGCGTTTAACGTGCGCGATGGCTACGGCATCCGTTGCGCCCTGACCTCGGATATTGAAGTGGCGATAATTACCGGCCGAAAAGCTAAACTGGTGGAAGATCGCTGCCAAACGCTGGGTATCCAGCATCTGTACCAGGGGCAGTCTGATAAGCTGCTGGCGTTTCATGAACTACTCAATAAACTGGCCGTTAGCGCCGATGAAGTGGCCTATATTGGCGATGATCTAATCGACTGGCCGGTGATGGCTGAAGTTGGTTTAAGCATAGCGGTAGCCGATGCGCATCCGTTGCTGCCCCCGCGCGCGGATTACGTTACCCGAATAAACGGCGGGCGCGGAGCGGTACGGGAAGTATGCGATTTGCTACTATTGGCGCAAGGCAAGCTGGATGAGGCCAAAGGGCAATCTATATGAGTAAAACCAGACGTTGGGTTATCATTTTACTATCGCTGGTCGCGCTGATCCTGATCGGCCTGAACCTGGCGAGCACGGACGATAGCACCCAGCAAGTGGTCAATCCTGATGACCCAACGTACACCAGCGAGCATACCGATACCGTCGTTTATAGTCCCGAAGGGGCGCTCAACTATCGGTTAATCGCTGAACACGTTGAGTATTTTTCCGAACAGCAGCTTTCGTGGTTCGCGAAGCCGGTGATGACCACCTTTGATACGAATAAAGTACCAACCTGGTCTGTCAAAGCGGATAAAGCCAAGTTGACGAGTGACCGCATGCTGTATCTTTACGGGCACGTTGAGGTGAATGCGCTAACGGCGGATTCTCAACTGCGCAAGATTACGACGGATAACGCCCAGATAAACCTGGTAACACAGGATGTTACCTCCGATGACATGGTGACGTTATACGGAACAACATTTAATTCCAGCGGCCTGAAAATGCGCGGGAACCTACGCAGCAAAAATGCCGAGCTGATTGAAAAGGTTAGAACCTCATATGAAATTCAGAACAAATAAACTCAGCCTTAAGATTGCGCTCGCCAGCGCCTTACTGGCCGCCAGCCTGTCGGCACAGGCGAAGACGGGTGATACCGATCAGCCGATCCACATTGAATCCAATCAGCAGTCGCTGGATATGCAGGGTAACGTCGTCACCTTTACGGGAAATGTCGTCGTCACTCAGGGAACCATCAAAATCAACGCCGATAAAGTTGTCGTGACTCGTCCAGGTGGAGAAAAGGGCAAAGAGGTTATCGATGGCTACGGTAATCCGGCAACCTTCTACCAGATGCAGGACAACGGCAAACCGGTGAAAGGCCGCGCGTCAAAAATGCATTATGAGTTGCAAAACGACTTTGTCGTCCTGACCGGCAACGCGCATCTGGAACAGATCGACAGCAATATCCAGGGTGACAAAATCACTTACCTGGTGAAAGAACAAAAAATGCAGGCTTTCAGCAATAAAGGCGGGCGCGTGACCACGGTTCTGGTTCCTTCGCAGCTGCAGGACAAAAGTGGCGATCAGTCAAAGAAAGGTAAGTAATTCGTTATGGCAACATTAACTGCAAAGAACCTTGCTAAAGCCTATAAAGGCCGCCGCGTCGTGGAAGATGTCAGTCTGACCGTGAACTCGGGCGAAATTGTAGGCCTGCTCGGCCCAAACGGCGCCGGTAAAACGACCACCTTCTATATGGTCGTTGGCATCGTACCGCGCGACGCAGGGAACATTATCATCGATGACGAAGATATCAGCCTGCTGCCGCTGCACGCGCGCGCGCGTCGTGGAATTGGCTATCTGCCGCAGGAGGCCTCCATTTTCCGCCGCCTGAGCGTTTACGATAACCTGATGGCGGTATTGCAGATTCGTGACGACCTGAGTACCGAGCAGCGTGAAGATCGCGCGAAGGAGCTAATGGAGGAGTTTCACATTGAGCACCTGCGCGATAGTCTCGGCCAGGCACTTTCCGGTGGTGAACGCCGCCGCGTAGAAATCGCCCGCGCGCTGGCCGCCAACCCGAAATTCATCCTGCTGGATGAACCCTTTGCCGGCGTTGACCCCATTTCCGTTATTGATATCAAACGCATCATTGAACACCTGCGCGACAGCGGTCTGGGCGTTCTGATAACCGACCACAACGTCAGGGAGACGCTGGCCGTTTGTGAGCGAGCGTATATCGTCAGCCAGGGGCACCTTATCGCTCACGGTACGCCGCAGCAAATCCTTGAAGACGAGCAGGTTAAGCGCGTGTATCTTGGGGAAGACTTCAGACTCTGATAGGGTAGAGGTTACAGACGTTTTAGCCGGAGATATTGGCCCTGAATATGAAGCAAGGTTTGCAATTAAGGCTAAGCCAACAGCTTGCCATGACGCCACAACTGCAGCAGGCAATTCGTCTACTGCAGTTGTCTACGTTAGAACTCCAGCAGGAACTCCAGCAGGCGCTGGACAGCAACCCGTTGCTGGAGCAAACCGATCTTCACGATGAGGTGGAAACCAAAGAGGCCGAGGATCGCGAGTCTCTGGATACCGTCGATGCCCTTGAGCAGAAAGAGATGCCCGAAGAGCTGCCTCTTGATGCCAGCTGGGATGAGATTTATACCGCGGGAACGCCATCAGGAAACGGCATTGATTACCAGGATGACGAACTGCCGGTCTACCAGGGCGAGACCACCCAAAGCCTGCAGGATTACCTGATGTGGCAGGTTGAGCTTACGCCATTCACCGACACCGATCGCGCCATCGCGACCTCGATCGTCGATGCCGTTGATGATACCGGCTACCTGACTATTTCCGTGGAAGACATCGTTGAAAGCATTGGCGATGATGAAATCGGACTTGAAGAAGTTGAAGCGGTTCTCAAGCGCATTCAGCGTTTCGATCCCGTCGGCGTGGCGGCAAAAGATTTACGCGATTGCCTGCTGGTTCAGCTGTCGCAGTTTGCCAAAGAGACGCCGTGGATCGAAGAAGCTCGCCTGATCATCAGCGATCACCTCGATCTGCTCGCCAACCATGATTTCCGCACTCTGATGCGCGTGACCCGCCTGAAAGAAGAAGTGTTAAAGGAAGCGGTAAATCTGATCCAATCGCTGGATCCGCGCCCCGGCCAGTCAATCCAAACCAGCGAGCCGGAATATGTTATTCCTGACGTACTGGTACGCAAAGTTAACGAGCGTTGGGTGGTTGAACTCAATTCAGATAGCCTTCCGCGCCTGAAGATCAATCAGCACTATGCCGCCATGGGCAACAGTACGCGCAACGATGCTGACGGTCAGTTTATCCGCAGCAACCTGCAGGAAGCGCGCTGGCTTATCAAAAGCCTTGAGAGCCGTAACGACACCCTTCTGCGCGTCAGCCGCTGTATCGTCGAACAGCAGCAGGCCTTTTTTGAACAGGGTGAAGAGTTTATGAAACCGATGGTGCTGGCGGACATCGCCCAGGCCGTCGAAATGCATGAATCCACCATTTCACGCGTTACCACGCAAAAATACCTGCACAGTCCACGCGGTATTTTTGAGCTGAAGTATTTCTTCTCCAGCCATGTCAACACCGAAGGCGGCGGCGAAGCATCGTCGACGGCCATTCGTGCGCTGGTGAAGAAATTAATCGCCGCGGAAAACCCGGCGAAACCATTGAGTGACAGTAAGCTCACCACCATGCTATCCGATCAGGGTATTATGGTAGCGCGCCGAACCGTTGCTAAGTACCGAGAGTCTTTATCCATTCCGCCGTCAAACCAGCGCAAGCAGCTAGTTTGACCCAACCGATAAGGAAGACACTATGCAGCTCAACATTACAGGACACAACGTCGAAATAACCCCCGCTATGCGTGATTTCGTTACCGCGAAGTTCAGCAAACTGGAGCAGTTTTTCGACAGGATCAACCAGGTCTATATTGTGTTAAAGGTGGAGAAGGTAACGCAAATTGCGGATGCCAATCTGCATGTCAACGGTGGTGAAATCCATGCCAGTGCGGAAGGGCAGGATATGTATGCCGCTATCGATGGTCTTATCGATAAGCTGGCAAGACAATTAACAAAACATAAAGATAAACTGAAACAACACTAATTGTCCGGGCAATAGCCTACGCCAACCGCCAGCAGGCGGTTGGCCAGGAAGAGCTCAGGTGAAATTATGATAAATAACGATTCGGCTCTACAACTGAGCAATGTCCTTAACCAGGAATGTACCCGTAGCCAGGTTCACTGCCAGAGCAAGAAACGCGCGCTGGAAATTATCAGCGAGCTGGCAGCAAAGCAGTTAGGCCTACCGCCCCAGGTAGTATTCGAGGCGATCCTGACTCGTGAGAAAATGGGCAGTACCGGAATTGGCAACGGCATTGCTATTCCGCACGGAAAACTCGAAGAGGATACGCTGCGGGCCGTGGGCGTTTTTGTCCAGCTGGAAACCCCGATCGCCTTTGATGCTATCGACAATCAGCCTGTCGATCTGTTGTTTGCCCTCCTCGTTCCGGCCGATCAAACTAAAACGCATCTGCATACGCTCTCGCTGGTAGCAAAGCGTCTGGCGGATAAAACAATTTGCCGCCGTCTGCGCGCTGCACAAAGTGATGAAGAGCTGTATGAAATCATCACTGAAGCGGGAAGTAATAATGATGCGTAACGGAAGTCGCACCTTACTCTTTATCGTACTGAGGAGAAACGGTACATGGTACTGATGATCGTCAGCGGCCGTTCAGGGTCGGGGAAATCCGTCGCCCTGCGAGCGCTGGAAGATATGGGTTTTTACTGCGTGGACAATCTGCCGGTTGTGCTGCTACCCGAGCTCGCTCGATCGCTGGCCGACAGGAACATCTCGGCTGCCGTCAGTATAGACGTGCGAAATATGCCGGAGTCGCCGGAAATCTTCGAGCAGGCGATGAAAAATCTGCCCGCAGAGTTTTCACCTCAGCTGCTGTTCCTGGATGCCGATCGTAACACCTTGATTCGCCGCTACAGCGACACTCGTCGTTTACATCCGCTGTCGAGCAAAAATCTGTCGCTGGAAAGCGCCATTGATGAAGAGAGCGACCTGCTGGAACCTCTGCGCTCGCGCGCCGACCTGATCGTTGATACCTCCGAAATGTCGGTCCATGAGCTGGCAGAGATGCTGCGTACGCGTTTGTTGGGCAAACGCGAACGCGAACTGACAATGGTGTTTGAGTCCTTTGGCTTTAAGCACGGAATTCCTATCGATGCTGACTACGTCTTCGATGTCCGCTTCCTGCCGAACCCGCACTGGGATCCGAAGCTACGTCCTATGACCGGCCTTGATAAACCGGTTGCCGCTTTCCTCGATCGCCACACGGAAGTTCATAATTTTATTTACCAGACCCGCAGCTATCTTGAGCTATGGTTACCTATGCTGGAGACCAATAACCGTAGCTATCTGACGGTCGCCATTGGTTGTACCGGCGGTAAACATCGTTCGGTTTACATCGCCGAACAGCTGGCTGACTACTTCCGTTCACGCGGTAAGAACGTGCAGTCTCGTCATCGGACGCTGGAAAAACGCAAATCATGACCGTTAAGCAAACCGTTGAAATCACCAATAAGCTGGGCATGCACGCTCGCCCGGCGATGAAGCTGTTTGAATTAATGCAAAACTATGATGCTGAAGTGCTGCTGCGCAATGATGAAGGCACCGAAGCTGAAGCGAATAGCGTGATTGCCCTGCTGATGCTCGACTCGGCTAAAGGCCGTCAGATTGAGATTGAAGCCAACGGCCCGCAGGAGGTTGAAGCGCTGGCAGCGGTTATCGCGCTATTCAACGCCGGGTTTGATGAAGACTAGAGGTATTCCCCGGCTGCAGCGGTGCTTACCGGGGGTATCTGATAGCAAGTTTATTAATGTAGCTTATTCGCCCGCATAAAACCTTCCCCACCTAACTGTTTCATCTGTCGCTGGATCCACGCCTGGCGGCTGCGAATATAACCCGACGGCGCGTCCGCGCGAAAGCGAAGGGGATTGGGCAGGACCGCGGCTAAAAGTGCAGCTTCGGCAGCTGTCAGTTTACTGGCCGGCTTATGGAAATAACGCTGCGACGCAGCTTCCACGCCAAACGTTCCTTCGCCAAACTCAGCAATATTAAGATAAACGGTGAGGATCCTTTTTTTGCTCCACACGGTCTCGATGCCGACGGTCAGTCCCGCCTCCAGCCCTTTTCGTAGCCAGCTGCGGCCATCCCACAGGAACAAATTTTTTGCTGTCTGCTGCGACAGGGTTGATGCGCCGCGGATCCGGTTTTCATTACGTTCGTTATGCGCCAGCGCTTTCTCTATGGCCGAAACGTCAAACCCCCAGTGCTCCGGGAATTTCTGATCTTCTGCAGCGATGACCGCCAGTCCCATCCAGGGAGAAATCTCATCCATTCCCACCCAATCGGAATGAGCGAGGTAATGGAAATTCCCTGAGAGCCAGGCGCTGACCTGTCGCTCCAGCATCACGGCCGAAAAAGGCACTGGCACAATACTAAACAGAGCAATCCCACCGGCCCATACAACGGCACAAGCTAACAGCAGCCTCAGCAATAAACGTTTAATCATACGCAATGGCGAAAAGCGGAATGTCATGCCGTCAGAACCAATACGCGAGCGACCAGCTTTTCAATGCCACTCGCTGCTTCAGCAATGTTCTGAGCCAGCATATACGCCGGAGTCGTCACGACCTTGTTGTCTTCATCAACCACAATATCATCAACCGGGCACGACACGTGTTCAGCCCCCATCTCCTCAACCACATCGGCGGTATCAAGATCGGTACCAATGGTCACGCGTAACGGAATGGCGAATATTTTCGGCAACAGCGCCGGAGCGATGCAGATAAAGCCCAACGGTTTACCGGACTGATGCATCGCCAGAGCCAAAGCCTTCAGGTCGCTATCGACTTCACATTCACTCCCCCGGGAAGCAAAGCTGCTGAGATTCTTTGCCGCGCCAAAACCACCGGGCACAATCAGCGCATCCAGCTCCTCCGCTCGGGCATTGGCCAGAAGCTGGATTTCGCCGCGTGCAATACGCGCAGCCTCGACAAGCACGTTACGGCTTTCCGCCTGGACTTCGCCTGTCAGGTGATTGATAACATCGGTTTGCGCTTTATCAGGCGCATAGCAGATAGCCTGAGCGCCGCTGCGGGCAATTGCCAGCAGGGTAATGACAGCTTCATGGATTTCACTTCCGTCATATACGCCACAGCCGCTCAGCACGACACCAATTTTTTTCATCACATCAGCCTCTTAGTACAAGTTTATGAAAGCAGTCAAAAATTTTGATTTACTCGCTATGCTTCACATATTTTACTGATTCACGTAACAAATTATTTAAGGTTTGCTATCTTAATGGGCGAGCAAGCCAAATCCTCAGGTTGTGCCGTGTAAAAAAATCACTCAAATGATTCTGGCGCAATGACCGGTTCCCTGGTGTTGGCGCAGTATTCGCGCACCCCGGTTTATCCGGGGTCATTTTTTATCTGCCGCCGCAACCCACGCCTTGAGTACCGCCACATCGTTTTGCCACTCGGATTTCATCTCTTCCACCCATTCTCCAACGTTATCCGCCCAGGCTGGCAAGTCCGGAGTTTGAATCTGCTGACCTAGCTGTTGAATATGGCGCAAACCGATTGAACCGGCGGCCCCTTTAATCTTATGTCCTTCATCGACAATGCCTTTCTGGTCGCGCGCGGTCAAATTTGATTCCAGAACCGCCAGGTAGCCCGGCATCATCCTTTCAAAAACGGCCAGACCGTCATTAATAAGCTTCGGTCCTACCAGTTCGATGTACTGCTCAAGCATCGGAATATCCAGTACGGAAGCCGATTTACTGATATCAACAGATGGCATCTCACTCTCCTCCTCTTCCGGAGCATCCCAGAATTTTTTGATAATCGCGGTTAATGCCGGAACCGATAATGGCTTACTCAGAACATCGTCCATTCCCGCGTCCAGATACTCTTTCTTGTCCTTCAATACGTTTGCCGTCAGCGCAACCAAAGGCGGCAGCTCATCAGCGGCAAAGCGCTGTTTCAGCTCGCGAGAAATATCGAGACCGGTCATATCCGGCAGTTGGATATCGAGCAGAACAAGGTCGTACTCGCCGGGTACAAACATCTCCAGCGCGGCTTTACCGGTCATCGCGACATCCACGCTGTTGCCCAGTTTCTCCAGCACCGAGCGCGCCACAATGACGTTTAGCTCGATATCTTCCACCAGCAGCACGTTCAGCGCAGGTAACGGCATTTCATCTTCCGCCAGCGTATCTTCGACTTCTTCTGCTACAGCAGGTGCATGGACGGTGAGGGTAAAGGTCGCGCCTTTGCCCGGCAGGCTGGCAACGCTGATATCCCCCCCCATATTGCGAGCCAGACGACGTGATACGGCAAGACCGATACCGGTGCCTGTCGCCGGCTTGCCTCCCTGGCTATCTTTCACCTGGTAATACATAGCGAAAATTTTATCCTGTTCCGCTTCAGGGATACCGATGCCTGAATCCTCTACTTCAAAGTGCAGGATATCTCCCTCGTCGTAGCGCACGCGTACGCTCACATTCCCCCCCTGCGGAGTGAATTTCACGGCGTTGCTAATAAGATTCCATAAGATTTGGCGTAAACGCGTGCCATCGGTAATGACCTTGTGCGGCAGCGGAAGCGTGGGATCCAGCACAAAGCGCAGGCCTTTTTGCTGCGCCTGCAGACCGGAGAGGTTTTCCAGATCGGCAAGGAAGCCCGTAAAATCAACCGGCTGGTTATCCAGTTGAATTTTACGCCGCTCCATTTTATCCATCTCAATAATATCATTGAAGATATTGCCAAGAGTTACCGCTGAGACATGGATGGTTTTCAGGTATCTTTCCTGTTCATCGGTCAAATCGGTGTCCAGCAAAATTCGGCTAAGACCGACGATGCCGTTAAGCGGCGTACGCAGCTCGTGGCTAATCGTTGAAATAAAGGTGGTCTTATCACGGCTGGCCCGCTCCAGAGCGTCCTGATAGCGCTTACGCTCGGTAATATCACGGCCAAATCCCATCAGGCCACGTCGTTTACCGACGCGGTCATAATAAGGCACTTTACGTATTTCAAAGCAGGCCTTACGTCCGTCCGGATAATCCAGCCACTGCTCGTAGGTCAACGACACGTTATGACGGAAGACTTTTTCATCCGTTTCCAGCACCTTCTCCGCCACCTCTTCGCTGTACACATCCTGCGGTTTCAGGTGGATAAGCTGCTTTTCACTTTTACCGGTCAACAGCTCCATAGCGCGGTTGCAGCCGGAAAACTCTTTATCTTCATTACGATAGAAAACTAAATCTGGCGAGGCATCAAGAAAAGAACGCAGAAAGGAGGATTGTTGTTCAAGCTGAATTTGCGTTTCTTCGCGCTCCTTCATCTCAATTTTCAGCTGCTCGAGGGTCGTTTCACGTTCCGCTTCCGCTTTTTCACGCTCGCCAATTTCCTGATTAAGCTGGGCGATGTTGTCCTTAAGCTGCACATTCAGCGTTAGATCGCGCTCGCGCATCTCCTCCAGTTTCTCCACCAGCCGCGAGAGACGTTGCCTGGACTCTTCCAGTTGCTCAACCACCACCGAAAGGAAATAGACCGCCCATGGGGTAATCAACAGGCCAAAAAAGATGGAGCGGATGACATCAATACTTTCCACCTGGCCGTGCAGCACCATAGTAACTGCCATCTGCACGACTATTGCCAGCACGACCAGCGCAAAGGCCAGCAACATTGAAAAGCGCACCAGACCCAGCTTCATCATCAGGTCAACATAATACTGCGCCAGCATACGGATTTGCTTCATAAAGGATTCCTTCGCGACAACCTGGCACAATAATACTCAATTCTGAGCAAGACGCTGTAAGTTGTGCGAAAAATGCGGGAAGGATTGTAGTTAGGCCGCTGACTTCGGATAGCAGCCGACAGCAAACAGGCCGGAGGTATAACTACGAGCGTTAGCATTTACCGGGCACTTACCGCTGCCCCTTCATACAAAAAGGACGGGATGACGCTATTCGCCAGCAACCGGAGATAGCCAGCAACGGCCGATGGCGGAACCCTGAACGCCGAATTCATTGAGGTATTTATCCAGCTCAACCATCCCGGTCCAGCGATTCTCACACCACAGCGGCGCCAGCAGCGTCGGGCGGCGCGCGCTGGCGGAAATACGGTGATAAATCACCTCTGGCGGAGTATAGCGGATCATCTCTCCTGCGGTGACCGTGTAGTCGTCCAGTTCAATACCGTTTAACCTACCGGCCTGCCAGGCCCTGGCCATAATGCTTCCCTTCACAATATGAAGTGGATGCAGCTTAATACCGTCAACGCCCGTCTCTACCACCTGCTCTAAGGTCTCCAGGCATTCACCCTGCCCTTCGCCCGGCAGGCCAACGATAAGATGGCTACACACTTTAAGACCGCGCTCGCGCGCCAGACGAGCTGTACGCTGATAGCAGGCAAAATCGTGGCCGCGATTAATGCGGTGCAGCGTTTTATCGTGTGCGGTTTGTAACCCAAGTTCGAGCCATACTTCGTAACCCTGCTCCCGATATTCACTTAGCAGATCTAATACCGCACCGGGGACGCAGTCCGGGCGAGTGCCTACGCACAGCCCAACGATGCTGGCCTGGCTGACCGCCTGTTGATACATGGAGCGCAGAACCTGAACCTCAGCAAAAGTGCTGGTATAGGCCTGGAAATAGGCCAGATACCGTTTCGCGCGGTTTACCAGCTGCGCCTGATGGGCCAGCTGTTCGGCGATCGAACGATGCTGCTGTTCTTCATCGGCAAAAGAGGCAACATTACAGAACGTACAGCCGCCGCGGCCAATAGTACCATCACGATTGGGGCAGCTAAATCCACCATGCAGCGTCAGCTTATGAACCTTTTCACCATATCGGCGCGCAAGATCCCCACCAAACATATTGACTAATTTTTGTAACTGCATAATCTGATAGACCGGCCTTAAGAAAGGGGCCAAGCCTGCCATTTTTAGCCACCGACGGCGATGACCTGGATCAATCGTCAACGCGGCCGCTCACCTTATTGCATAAACACTCAAGATAACTGCAATTTAATTCACCCCGGTGATAATGAGTTTTCCTTATACATTGCCTCTGATTTGCGATTATCTTTACCCAGGCATAAAACAGTATTTATTACTTAAAATTAAACAAAAAGCAGTTTAAAAAACCACAATGAAATAGCAATTTAGCACAGACAGATAATGTCTCGCCGTCCATATAGTGAGACAGATCACACTCGATTATTCTATCTGGCGCGTTTCAGCAGTATTTAAAATGCAGTTATTTTCTTAAAAATCATAAAATTACACGTTGCATAGCACATTTTTGTATAAATAAGATTGCCATTTGACGTATGTGTGGATTCCCGATAAGTTGGGAATCCGCTGGAAGCTTTCTGGATGAGCGCTCTGCTCATCATATTTATGCAGTAATTGAGATTCCCTCTTAACAGCAAGTCCTCAAACTTGTGTACCGATGCGAAAAGGATTTAAAGAGGGCGAATGCGAGGTGTAAACCCCGTCGCCATGCTCTTTCTGTGCCCGTGCGCAATCGGTATCGGAGGGTGTCCCGTAGAGCCTGGGGAGGTTCACTGATATGTTGTACGATAAATCCCTTGAGAGGGATAACTGTGGTTTCGGCCTGATCGCCCACATAGAAGGCGAACCTAGCCACAAGGTAGTGCGTACCGCTATACACGCACTGGCCCGAATGCAGCACCGCGGCGCGATTCTCGCCGATGGAAAAACCGGCGACGGTTGTGGCTTGCTGCTACAAAAACCCGATCGTTTCTTCCGCATTGTTGCGGAAGAGCGCGGCTGGCGTTTAGCCAAAAATTACGCCGTTGGGATGCTATTCCTTAATAAGGATCCTGAACTGGCTAACGCGGCGCGCCGCATCGTCGAAGAAGAACTTCAGCGCGAAACGCTGTCTATTGTCGGCTGGCGCGATGTGCCAACCAATGAAGGCGTTCTCGGTGAAATCGCCCTCTCCTCGCTGCCCCGTATTGAACAAATCTTCGTTAACGCCCCGGCTGGCTGGCGTCCGCGTGATATGGAACGCCGTTTATTCATCGCACGTCGCCGTATCGAAAAACGTCTGCAGGAAGATAAAGATTTCTACGTTTGCAGCCTGTCGAATCTGGTCAACATTTATAAAGGTCTGTGTATGCCGGCGGATCTGCCGCGCTTCTACCTGGACCTTGCGGACCTGCGTCTGGAATCAGCCATCTGCCTGTTTCACCAGCGCTTTTCCACCAACACCGTACCGCGCTGGCCGCTGGCGCAGCCGTTCCGCTACCTGGCGCACAACGGCGAAATCAACACCATTACCGGTAACCGCCAGTGGGCCCGCGCCCGTACCTATAAGTTCCAGACGCCGCTAATCCCGGACCTCCACGACGCCGCGCCGTTCGTCAATGAAACCGGCTCTGACTCCAGCTCCATGGATAACATGCTGGAGCTGCTGCTGGCGGGCGGGATGGATATTATCCGCGCTATGCGTCTGCTGGTACCACCGGCCTGGCAGAACAACCCGGATATGGATCCCGAGCTGCGCTCGTTCTTTGACTTTAACTCCATGCATATGGAGCCGTGGGACGGCCCGGCGGGCATCGTGATGTCCGATGGCCGCTTCGCCGCCTGTAACCTTGACCGTAACGGTCTGCGTCCGGCGCGCTACGTGATTACCAAAGACAAGCTCATCACCTGCGCTTCCGAAGTGGGTATCTGGGATTACCAGCCGGATGAAGTGGTTGAAAAAGGCCGCGTTGGTCCGGGTGAGCTGATGGTTATCGATACCCGCGAGGGGCGAATTCTGCACTCCGCGGAAACCGACAACGATCTGAAAAGCCGTCACCCGTATAAAGAGTGGATGGCGAAAAACGTCCGCCGTCTGGTGCCGTTCGAAGAGCTGCCGGATGAAGACGTCGGTAGCCGCCAGCTGGATGATGATACCCTCGCCAGCTACCAGAAACAGTTTAACTACAGCGCTGAAGAGCTGGACTCCGTTATTCGCGTGCTTGGTGAAAACGGCCAGGAAGCCGTCGGCTCGATGGGCGACGATACTCCATTTGCCGTGCTCTCCAGCCAGCCGCGTATCATTTACGATTACTTCCGCCAGCAGTTCGCGCAGGTCACCAACCCGCCGATCGATCCGCTGCGCGAAGCGCACGTCATGTCGCTGGCCACCAGCATCGGCCGTGAAATGAACGTCTTCTGCGAAGCGGAAGGCCAGGCGCACCGCCTGAGCTTTAAGTCGCCGATACTGCTGTACTCCGATTTTAAACAGCTGACCACCATGGAAGAGGAGCACTATCGCGCCGACGTCCTGGATATCACTTTTGATGCCACCGAAACCACGCTGGCTGAGACGGTGAAGGCGCTGTGCGATAAAGCGGAACAGATGGTGCGCAACGGGACCGTTCTGCTGGTGCTTTCTGACCGTAATATTGCTAAAAACCGTCTGCCGGTACCGGCGCCGATGGCGGTGGGCGCCATTCAGACTCGTCTGGTCGACGAGAGCCTGCGCTGCGATGCCAACATCATTGTCGAAACCGCCAGCGCCCGCGACCCGCACCACTTTGCCGTGCTGCTCGGCTTCGGCGCGACGGCTATCTACCCGTACCTCGCCTATGAAACCCTGGCGAAGCTGGTGGACAACAAGGCCATCGACAAAGAGTACCGCGCGGTAATGCTGAACTATCGTAACGGCATTAACAAAGGTCTGTATAAGATCATGTCGAAGATGGGGATTTCGACCATCGCGTCCTACCGCTGCTCGAAGCTGTTTGAAGCGGTCGGTCTGCATCGCGAAGTCTCCGAGCTGTGCTTCCAGGGCGTCGTCAGCCGTATCGGCGGCGCGGGCTTCGATGACTTCCAGCAGGATCTGTTAAACCTGTCAAAACGTGCCTGGCTGGCGCGTAAACCGCTGGACCAGGGCGGATTGCTGAAATACGTCCACGGCGGCGAATATCACGCCTACAACCCGGACGTGGTTCGTACCCTGCAGCAAGCGGTGCAAAGCGGCGAATACAGCGATTACCAACAGTACGCGAAACTGGTTAACGAGCGCCCGGCGGCAACGCTGCGTGACCTGCTGTCCGTCACGCCGGACGGAACTACCGTGAGCCTGGACGATGTTGAACCAGCGAGCGAGTTGTTCAAACGCTTCGATACCGCGGCAATGTCTATCGGCGCGCTGAGCCCGGAAGCGCACGAAGCGCTGGCGGAAGCCATGAACAGCATCGGCGGCAACTCTAACTCCGGCGAAGGCGGTGAAGACCCGGCGCGCTACGGCACCAATAAAGTGTCGCGTATTAAGCAGGTCGCTTCCGGTCGCTTCGGCGTTACCCCGGCTTACCTGGTCAACGCCGATGTGATTCAGATTAAAGTCGCCCAGGGCGCAAAGCCTGGCGAAGGCGGCCAGCTGCCGGGCGATAAAGTCACGCCATATATTGCCAAACTGCGTTATTCAGTACCGGGCGTGACGTTAATTTCTCCGCCGCCGCACCACGATATTTACTCTATCGAGGATCTGGCGCAGCTGATTTTCGATCTGAAACAGGTCAACCCGAAAGCGATGATCTCCGTGAAGCTGGTTTCTGAACCCGGGGTCGGTACTATCGCCACCGGTGTCGCAAAAGCTTACGCAGACCTGATCACTATTGCCGGCTACGACGGCGGTACCGGCGCCAGCCCGTTATCTTCAGTGAAGTACGCGGGATGTCCGTGGGAGCTGGGTCTGGTCGAAACCCAGCAGGCGCTGGTCGCAAACGGACTGCGCCATAAGATTCGCCTGCAGGTGGACGGTGGCCTGAAAACCGGCCTCGATATCATCAAAGCAGCCATCCTCGGCGCTGAGAGCTTTGGCTTCGGTACCGGCCCAATGGTGGCGCTGGGCTGTAAATATCTGCGTATTTGCCACCTGAACAACTGCGCAACCGGCGTAGCAACCCAGGATGACAAGCTGCGTAAGAACCACTACCACGGCCTGCCGTTCAAAGTGACCAACTACTTTGAATTCATCGCCCGCGAAACCCGCGAGCTGATGGCGCAGCTTGGCGTTAAGCGTCTGGTGGATCTGATTGGCCGCACCGACCTGCTGAAAGAGCTGGATGGCTTTACCGCCAAACAGCAGAAGCTGGACCTGGGTAAACTGCTGGAGACCGCAGAGCCGCATCCAGGTAAAGCGCTGTACTGCACGGAGAATAACCCGCCGTTCGACAATGGCGTGCTCAATGCTCAGCTGCTGCAGCAGGCAAAACCGTTCGTGGACAGCAAGCAGAGCAAAACTTTCTGGTTCGATATCCGCAACACCGACCGCTCCGTTGGCGCTTCCTTGTCCGGTTATATCGCCCAGACTCACGGCGACCAGGGGCTGGCAGCCGACCCGATTATCGCTCACTTCAGCGGTACTGCGGGCCAGAGCTTCGGCGTGTGGAACGCCGGCGGCGTTGAGCTGCATCTGACCGGCGATGCGAACGATTATGTTGGTAAAGGGATGGCTGGCGGCCTGCTCGCCATTCGTCCTCCGGTCGGCTCCGCTTTCCGCAGCCACGAAGCCAGCATCATCGGCAACACCTGCCTGTACGGTGCCACCGGCGGTCGCCTGTATGCTGCAGGCCGCGCGGGCGAGCGCTTCGCGGTGCGTAACTCCGGCGCCATCACCGTCGTCGAAGGTATTGGCGACAACGGTTGTGAATATATGACCGGCGGCATCGTCTGCGTGCTGGGCAAAACCGGCGTTAACTTTGGCGCGGGGATGACCGGCGGCTTCGGTTACGTTCTCGATGAAGATGGCGATTTCCGCAAACGCGTAAACCCTGAACTGGTGGAAGTGCTGGACGTTGATTCTCTGGCTATCCACGAAGAGCACCTGCGCGGTTTAATTACCGAGCACGTACAGCTTACCGGTTCGCAGCGCGGTGAAGAGATCCTGGCCAACTGGCCGGCCTTCTCAGCGAAATTTGCGCTGGTTAAACCGAAGTCCAGCGATGTTAAAGCACTGTTGGGTCACCGTAGTCGTTCCGCAGCTGAGCTGCGGGTGCAGGCGCAGTAAGGGGTTAAGATGAGTCAGAATGTCTATCAATTTATCGACTTACAGCGAGTTGATCCGCCGAAGAAAGCGCTGAAGATCCGTAAAATTGAATTTGTAGAAATTTACGAGCCGTTTTCAGAAGGCCAGGCCAAAGCGCAGGCGGACCGCTGCCTGTCCTGCGGCAACCCGTACTGCGAATGGAAATGCCCGGTGCACAACTACATCCCGAACTGGCTGAAGCTGGCCAATGAAGGGCGTATTTTTGAAGCGGCAGAACTGTCGCATCAGACCAATACCCTGCCGGAAGTCTGCGGGCGCGTTTGCCCACAGGATCGCCTGTGCGAAGGGTCCTGCACCCTGAACGATGAGTTCGGCGCGGTCACCATCGGCAATATTGAGCGCTATATCAACGATAAAGCGTTCGAAATGGGCTGGCGTCCGGATCTGACCGGCGTGAAGCAAACCGGTAAAACCGTCGCCATCATCGGCGCGGGCCCGGCAGGCCTGGCCTGCGCAGACGTATTAACCCGTAACGGCGTCAAGGCGGTGGTCTTCGATCGCCATCCGGAGATCGGCGGCCTCCTGACCTTTGGTATTCCGGCATTTAAGCTGGAAAAAGAGGTGATGACCCGCCGTCGTGAGATCTTCACCGGTATGGGAATTGAGTTCAAACTCAATACTGAAGTGGGCAGCGATGTGCAGCTCGACGATCTGCTGAAAGATTACGATGCGGTATTCCTCGGCGTTGGCACCTATCAGTCAATGCGCGGCGGGCTGGAAAACGAAGACGCTTCCGGCGTATTCGATGCGCTGCCGTTCCTGATCGCCAATACCAAGCAGATCATGGGCTTTGGCGAAACGGCGGACGAACCGTACGTCAGTATGGAAGGTAAGCGCGTCGTGGTTCTCGGCGGTGGCGATACCGCAATGGACTGCGTACGTACCTCAATTCGCCAGAACGCGACTCATGTTATCTGCGCCTATCGCCGTGATGAAGAGAACATGCCGGGCTCTAAACGCGAAGTGAAGAACGCGCGTGAAGAAGGCGTGGAATTCCAGTTCAACGTCCAGCCGCTGGGCATCGAAGTCAATGCTAACGGTAAAGTATGCGGCGTCAAGATGGCGCGTACGGAGATGGGCCAGCCGGACGCGAAGGGCCGCCGCCGTGCGGAAATCGTAGCTGGTTCTGAGCATGTCGTGCCCGCCGATGCGGTGGTTATGGCGTTCGGTTTCCGCCCGCACAGCATGGAATGGCTGGCGAAACACAGCGTTGAGCTGGATTCTCAGGGCCGCGTCATCGCGCCGGAAGGCAGCGACAACGCGTTCCAGACCAGCAACCCGAAAATCTTCGCCGGCGGCGATATCGTTCGCGGTTCCGACCTGGTTGTGACGGCGATCGCCGAAGGCCGTAAGGCGGCTGACGGGATCCTCAACTATCTGGAAGTGTAATGCGAAAACCCGGATAGCGGTTTTATCCGGGTATATGACCCAGGCCCGATGGTTAATCCCCTCGGGCTTTTTTATGCGCTTAACAAATCTGAGCGAACTTTAATCACTACTTTTTTAATCTCTGCGGGCTCGGTTATTACGCATCCCGGCTTATGCGGTTCGCCCGGCATAAAGATGGCGAACATGCCTGGCGTCAGAATGACCGACTGTTCGCCATCAATGGCGTTGCACAGCTGATAATCCTCCTCAACGTGCATCTCCTCGCACTGCATTGCCGAACCGCTCACCCCATAAAAAATCCGCTCCGCACCCGCCAGTAAAATCTGAATATCGATAAACTGCGTATGCAGCTCTGCCTTTTTCACGTCCGGTAACCCCGTGGCAAACTGCATCACGTTCATAAAGATATTATCCCCTTGCAGCTCGTAGCTTCCGGGAGAAATGGCAGGTAAATCATGCTCCCTGGCGAGGGATATCGCCTTTTGCAGCGCTGAAGGCACGCCGGCCTGTAATGGATTAACTAAATTACCGAATATCATGACGTTCCTCCCTGCTCCATAGTGCCGCGCCCAGCAGGCCAGCATCATGGCGATAGTGTGCTGCGCATAGTGGCAGCTGGTAAATATCAGGCTCTTGCGCCAGATAGTCCCTCACCAGCGGTAAGTACCCAGCCGCCAGGCCAATACTGCCGCCAACGACCACGCGCTGGCAATCGGTCAACGCTTTAAGATCGGCAATCATCCGCGCCAAAGTTTGTGCCGAGCGCTGAATAAGTAAACGCGCCTGCGGATGGCCTTGTGCCGCAAAAGTAAAAATAGATTTCGCATCCAGTCCACAGAGATCGTCAGTTGCCGCCGCGGCTATTCCCCGTCCGGAAGCAATAGCCTCTACGCAGCCGACCCGACCGCAGCCGCAAAGCGGTCCGCCAGGATCGGCCAACGAGTGCCCCAGGTGTCCGGCCAGGCCTCCGGTCCCGGTAAGTAAAGTGCCGTTGCTCACCACGCCGCCGCCAACTCCGGTAGAGACGGTAATAAACGCCATATCGCTGACTTTATAGGCCATCGCCTGGTATTCCGCCCAGGCTGCTGCCTGAGCATCATTGACCGCCAGCGTTGGCAGACCGGTTATCTCTCGTAACGTTTTTACCAACGGGAAGTGCATGAGTCCGCCAAGATTCTGCGGATTAATTGCAATCAGGTTTCCTTCGCGAATAATCCCGGTCGAGGCTACCGCGACGCGCTTTGCCCGTGTGAACAGCGGCTCAACCAGCGTTTTTAACGCGGCCCGTAGCGCATCCGGGGTTTTGCTGGCGGGGGTTGGTAGCTCGCGACGATCGCGGAGCAGCAGGTCATCCGCTACCAGCGCAGCCGCGAGCTTAGTGCCGCCAATATCTATCGCCAGCGTCGTCATGGCTGCGCCTCTTTTAACGCCGTGTTATACCACTGGCAAATATGTTCAAGGCGGGTAATCGCAGAACCAACGGTCACCGCCCACGCGCCGTGGCGCATGGCTTCTGCTGCCTGAGCCGGTGTGTTATAGCGCCCTTCCGCGTTCACCCGGCAGCCAGCCTCCGCCAGAGCTTTTACCAGCTCCAGGTCTGGTTCATCCGGCGTATACGTCGTGGTATAGCCCGACAGCGTAGTGCCGATGATTTCCGCGCCAAGAGCCTGACAGGCCAGGCTATCCTCAAGCGAGGAGCAGTCGACCATCGCCACCAGTTTGTGCTGGTGGATACGCGCCAGCAGCGTTGCCACTGGAACAGGGCGCACACGCTCTGTGCCATCAACAGCGATGATATCGGCGCCAGCCTGCGTTAACGCATCGATATCTTCCAGATATGGCGTGATCCGTACCGGTGAATCATCCAGATCGCGTTTAATAATGCCGATAATCGGCACCTTTACCAGCGCACGTACCGCGCGCAGATTCTCAACGCCTTCAATGCGCAACGCGATCGCCCCGGCCTGTTCCACCGCCAGCGCCATCGCGGCAACGATCTCCGGCTTATCCAATGGGCTGCCGGGGACCGGCTGGCAGGAAACAATAAGACCACCGTTAGCGCTAATGCGTAAATCCAATTCTTTAAGCAAAGACATACTCGCTCCCTGATAAATATGTACACCCGGCACCGCAGCCGGGCTGTTGTTATCTGGTCTTAACTAAGCCGCTTTTGCTACCGCCAAAAGGCACCGCTCCGCTCAGAGGTTTACCATCGATCGCATCATGGGTTCGTATCGCTTCCGGTCGAATCCAGCGCTGTACGCGGGAAGGCATATCCAGACCAATCAGCAGGATTACAACGAAGGTCAGACCAAAAGAGAGCGATCCCAACGCGGTACCCAGATCCAGACGCTGGGCGATTAAGGCGCCAAGCACCGGCGCAATCGCGCCGCCCAGCGCCCCCACGTTGTAGGTAAAACCAAGACCGGCCGCCCGCTGATCGGTATCGAAATAGCCGCCAATCAGTTTCGGCAAGATCCCGGAGATCCCTTGCCCTAACATCTGCTGGAAAAACAGTAGCAGGCCGAGGATCCATATGTTTGTGCCGCCAATTGCAAAGACCGGAATAATCAACAGCTGTGAAGCCAGCAGGCTGTAAACGTAGGCTTTGCGGGTTCCCAGCCAGTCCCCGAGAAATCCGCCCACGCAGCAGCCAACCGCCGCGCCAAACCCGCTGAAAAACAAAATCTTTGCCACAGTCGCCGGGTCATAGGCCAGCTCTGTTTTCAGATAAGTCGGCAGCAGCGCCTGGATTGGCCATGAATAAAGGAAAGCGAAAAGTACCACCACCATCAGCATCACGCCCGTAGGCCAGCGTTTACCGCTGCTCTGCACCATAAAGCTGATAAATATCACCGCGCACATTACGCCCAGCAGCAGAACGATACCTGCATTTTGCAAGTCACCGGCAAAACAGAACCATAGCGCAGTCGCCGCCACGATGGTCATCAGGATGTTAATTACCCGATGCTTGCCGCGATACAGCAGATCGACCATCGTCTGTACCGGTTCTTTGCCTTCATGATTCTCTTTCCAGTCTTCGGCTTCCGGAATATTTTTCCGCAGCCAGAGGGCAAATACGATGGGGACAATACCGATGAAAAAAAGCGCGCGCCAGCCCCAGACGGGTACCACCAGGCTATAAACCTGTGCGGCGATAACTGCTCCGACGGAAAACCCGGAAATCAGAAAACCGCTGGCCTTATTGCGTAAATGCCTCGGCCAGCTTTCGATAACGTAAGTGGCGCTGGAGCCGTACTCTCCAGCCATTCCCATACCGATAACCAGACGTGCGATAAACATTGTTGTGTAACCCGGCGCAAAACCGCAGGCCAGAGTACCGAGAGAGAACAGAATAATGCTGGTCACCATCGCCAGGCGTCGACCATAGCGATCGCCCATCGCGCCAAGCATCAGACCGCCAAACCAGCGAGAAATGAAAGCCGCTGAGATGAGACTTGCAGCCTGAACGGTCGTCAGGCCAAAATCCCCCTGCACTTCAGTGAGCACCAGGGCGATTAATACAAAATCAAAACCATCAAGCAAATACCCAAGCCAGGCGGCGGAAAAAGCCCGCCACTGGGGACGGCTAAGATGGCGGTACCACGGGATGTTCTGGGGCACTGTACTCATTTTACTCTCCCGACGATGTTTGTTGTCGTGCCGGGGAGCTTCGCTTGCCCGGCCAGGAAAGGTCAACCGCAGGCCGGAAAGCGCTGTCGCCCCCCGACTATCGATCAGCCGTGTTCCTGCATTAGCTGCTGCGCCAGCGCTTTCAGCTCCGGCAAGAATTTTTCGTCTACTGGTGCAAACGGCTTACGGCACAGCGGCACAGAGACCACATCCATATAGTGCAGTACGGTTTTCAAACCACGGAATACGCCGGTTTTAATCAGCAGGTCGATTACCTTGTTGCACTCACATTGCAGCTGCTGTGCTTTGGCAACATCACCCGCTTTCAGCGCCGCGACAATTCCCTGGTAACGCCAGCCCATGATGTTGTAAGTACTACCAATACCACCATCGGCTCCTGCCAACAGGCCTGAGGCAAATATCTCATCGTAACCGTTGTACAACACCAGATCCGGATGAGCCCGTCGGATCTGTTCCATCTGGAATAGATCGCCTGAAGTCTGCTTTAGCGCACCAACGCCAGGCAGCGTCACCAGGGTATTGATTTGATCGAGAGTCAGCTTAACCCCGCTTAGCGCCGGGATGTTGTACACCACCATCGGCAAGCCATCAGCCGACTCAATAATGGCCTGATAATGCGCGCAGTGTTCTTCGAAACTAAACGGATAATAGAACGGCGTGACGGCGGAGACCGCGTCGTAGCCATAACCTACCGCAGCCCTTGCCAGCTGCTGGCTTTCGAGGGTACTCACACAGCCGACATGGGCGATAAGGGTCATTTTGCCTTTCGCCTCTTCCGCTACGATCTCCAGCACTTCCTGACGCTCTGTGCCGCTCTGGACAAAGGCTTCACCGGTAGAGCCTCCGACATATAGTCCATCAACACCCTGACGCAGATTAAATTGCACCAGTCGACGCAGGCTCTCTTTATCCAGTTTTTGCTGCCCATCGAACGGCGTAAGCAACGCCGCCATAACCCCACGTAAATTGACCGCCATATCTACCTCTTTGTGAATTTCTAATGATTAACTATGTACCTTTATACCTGTTATACCAGATAAAATAAGCAGCAGAGTAATAGAGAACGCTTATAATGCGATCTACTTCACTAAACGATCCTGAGGATCGTGAGGATTGCTTACGAGGTTAAGCTTTCTGACCTAAGGCGTGCCAGGTGGCGGATACGCTATTGAGGTGGGTCTGGAGAGCGCGATCGGCTTCGTCAGGATCGCGACGACGAATAGCATCCACAATTGCGATATGCTGTTGATAACTAACGCTGTTATGTTCGTGCAGTTCGCGTTCGGGCACCGTTGGCCGGGCGGCGATTAGCCAGTCCAGCAGGGCCACATGGATAGCCATAAAGATTGGATTGCCGGGGATCTCTGCAAGCACGCGGTGAAATTCAACGTCAGAGCGGATAAACAGCGCATTGTCATCCAGCGATTGACTATTGATCTTTAGCGCTTGCGTCAGCTTTTCCAGCTGCTCATCGCTGGCGTGTTCTGCGGCATAGCGAACCAGACTGGACTCAAAAAACAGACGCAGCTGTTCAAAGTGCGCGATACCGCCAGGGTGAGACAAAAAGTCTTTCGCCATGCCGGAAAGCTCGCCAATGATGGTGTCTGCTGAAGGTCGCGAAACGCGAGCGCGTTCGCCGTTGCTAATCTGCACCAGTCCCTTACGCTTCAGCGCCGCCAGCGCTTCACGAACCGACGGACGTCCGACGTTAAAAAAGGTCATCAGCTCACGTTCGGACGGCAGCTGTTCACCCTCCGCGAACTCCCGGCGCCGGATCATCTGCTCCAGCTCTTCTTCCACCATTTCAGATAGTTTTTTGCGCGCCAGAGGACGGCGGCCAAGGCTGTTGCCAATGGAGGACGGAGTATCTTCGGCTTGTGGATCAAATGCGCTCATAGGGACCATTGTGTGATTTGTGACAGCATGTGACGGCTGTTCCATCTTAACACAAGAATTTTGCAGAGAGCATAAAACAGGCCCCGAAGGGCCTGGTAAGGATTATTTCACGACGCGCAGCGCCGGACGGCCACCGCGAGGCGGCGGCGTATCGTCGGGATCGTCATCGTGATTATCCGGCTTATCACCATCGATCACCGACATGAGCGTTTCGCTTTCAGTCAGCTCTTCGTCGTCGTTCAGGCTAGTGACGTCTTCATCGTAGGCCGCTTCCGGTTCGAACATCGTCCCCGCCCCATTCTCACGCGCGTAGACCGCCAGTACGGCGGCCATCGGCACTGAGACATTACGCGGCACGCCGCCAAAGCGCGCGTTAAAACGCACTTCATCGTTGGCCAGTTCGAGATTACCGACGGCCCGCGGGGCAATATTGAGAACGATTTGCCCATCGCGAGCGTACTCCATCGGGACAAGTACGCCCGGCAGAGTGACGTCAACGACCAGATGCGGGGTCAGCTGGTTATCCAGCAGCCACTCATAGAACGCTCGTAACAGGTACGGGCGACGCGGCGTCAGCTGTGATACATCCATTATTTAGCCCCGACCGAGACGCATTTCACGTTCGGCTTCAGTTAAAGAAGCCAGGAAAGAATCACGCTCAAATACGCGAGTCATATAACCTTTAAGCTCTTTTGCGCCAGCGCCGACCAGCTCCACGCCGAGAACAGGCAGGCGCCACAGCAGCGGTGCCAGATAGCAGTCGACCAGGCTGAACTCATCGCTCAGGAAGTATGGCTTCTGGGTGAAAACGGGCGCGATCGCCTGCAGTTCTTCACGCAGCTGCTTACGCGCAGTATCTGCCTGCGCAGCGGTACCGGTCTGAATGGTATTCATCAACGAATACCAGTCTTTTTCGATACGGTGCATATACAGACGGCTTTCCCCACGGGCAACCGGATAAACCGGCATTAACGGCGGATGCGGGAAACGCTCATCCAGATATTCCATAATGATGCGAGATTCCCACAGAGTGAGCTCACGATCCACAAGCGTCGGTACGCTTTGATTCGGGTTGAGGTCAATCAGATCCTGAGGCGGGTTGTCCTTCTCCACGTGCTCTATCTCAAAACTAACACCTTTTTCGGCCAGCACGATGCGGACCTGATGGCTATAGATGTCAGTAGGACCAGAAAACAGCGTCATTACCGAACGTTTGTTGGCAGCGACAGCCATGAAAACCTCCAGGTATATTCAGAATTTTTGTACTGCTGCCGACCATTCATGGCCAGCCAGATGTAAAAACCCCATATGCGCGATCTCATTTCGTTCGTCATCCAAACAAAAAATGAACAATCACCTGCATTTGGGCAGAAAATTGGATGATAGTTTACCAGATTTTGAAGAGGTTGTGGTGAGGGGATTCTGGAAATGCTGAAAAAGTGGTAACAATCGGACCTTTGTAGAGGGAAAATGGCAAGTTTATCCATAAAAAAACCCGCCGAGGCGGGTTTTTTCGCAAACTGTTCCGCGTAAGCAGAAAACAATTAACGTTTGGAGAACTGAGGACGACGACGTGCTTTACGCAGGCCGACTTTCTTACGTTCAACCTGACGAGCATCACGAGTAACGAAACCAGCTTTACGCAGTTCGCCACGCAGGGACTCATCATACTCCATCAGAGCGCGGGTGATACCGTGACGGATCGCACCAGCCTGACCAGAGATACCACCACCTTTAACGGTGATGTACAGATCTAATTTCTCAACCATGTCGACCAGTTCCAGCGGCTGACGAACTACCATGCGGGCAGTTTCACGACCGAAGTACTGTTCCAGAGAACGCTGGTTGATAACGATTTTACCGTTGCCCGGTTTGATGAAAACGCGAGCTGCGGAACTTTTGCGGCGACCGGTGCCGTAGTATTGATTTTCAGCCATTGCCTATAATCCCGATTAGATGTCAAGAACTTGCGGTTGCTGTGCCGCGTGGTTGTGCTCATTGCCCGCGTAAACTTTCAGTTTACGGTACATAGCACGACCCAGCGGGCCTTTTGGCAGCATGCCTTTAACCGCGATTTCAATCACACGCTCAGGACGGCGGGCAATCATCTCTTCAAAGGTCGCTTCTTTGATACCACCGATGTGGCCGGTGTGGTGGTAGTACATTTTGTCTTCGCGCTTGTTGCCGGTTACAGCAACTTTTTCTGCGTTCAGAACGATGATGTAGTCACCGGTATCAACGTGCGGAGTGTATTCCGCTTTATGCTTGCCGCGCAGGCGACGTGCCAGTTCGGAAGCCAGACGGCCCAGAGTTTTACCGGTCGCGTCAACAACATACCAGTCGCGTTGAACGGTTTCTGGTTTAGCTGTAAAAGTTTTCATTAAAAGCTTACCCAAATAAATAAGTTACACGTTGGTGAACACCCAAACGTTTAGTCAGTTGAGGTTCACACGACATTGTCCAGCAAACCTACCCCTTCGAATAGCCTATGCCGGCGCATAGAAAGTTTTGGGAAAAAAACCTTCTCGTAACGTGGGGTCGCAAGATTATAGAGAAGTCGGGGTCAAAGATCGACCCCTTTATATGATTTGTACCCGGTTTTACCCAGGCAAGTGGTCCAGCTTCAGATACTCCTCGCTCTGCATCTCCTGCAGGCGCGATAAACAGCGCTGGAACTCGAATTTTAACCGCTCGCCCTGATAGATTTCATACAGCGGTACCGCTGCGCTGATCGCCAGTTTGACGTGACGTTCATAGAACTCATCAACCAGGGCGATAAAACGCCGCGCCTCGTTTTCCATCAGCCTGGTCATCACCGGCACATCAAAGATCATCACGGTATGAAACAGGCGCGAAAGCGCAATATAGTCATGCTGGCTGCGCGCATCCACGCACAGCGTCGCAAATGAAACCGCCACAGTCTGGTTCTCAACGCCTAACGTCGGCAGCGGACGATGGTTGATCTCCAGCGTCGGCGCCTTCTCACGCTTTGCGCCTGCTAAAGCCAGCCACAGTTTATCCATATGCCGCTGAGTCTCGTCATTAAGCGGCGACAGCCACAGATGCGCCTGGGTCAGCGTACGTAATCGGTAATCCACGCCGGCATCAACATTCATAACATCGCAATGTTGCTTAATAGCGTCGATAGCGGGCAGGAAACGCGCTCGTTGAAGACCGTTCCGGTACAGCTCATCAGGAGGAATATTCGACGTAGCAACCAGGGTGATGCCGCGAGCAAACAGCGCTTTCATCAAACCGCCCAACAGCATTGCATCGGTAATATCAGAGACAAAGAACTCATCGAAACAGAGTACATCGGTTTCAGCTTTGAAACGGTCGGCCACGATTTCCAGCGGATCGCTGTGCCCTTGCAGAGTCGTCAACTCTTCATGGACCCGCAGCATAAAGCGATGAAAATGCAGACGCTGTTTACGTTCCCCCGGCAGACTTTGATAGAACAGATCCATCAGCCAGGTTTTCCCTCTGCCAACCCCGCCCCACATATAGAGACCACGAACCGCGACCGCGTCGGCAACGGGTTCTCGCTTGCCCAGCAGCTTACCGAACTTCGCCCGCAAACCGCCGCCGGCCTGCGGCGCTGCCGAAGGTTTATTCTGTAATTCTTGATAAATAATATCGAGGCGACTGACCGCTTCTCGCTGAACGTCGTCAGGTTGATGGCTCCCCTCTTTCAGGGCGGAGAGGTAACGCGATGTTGGGGACAGGCTTTGCATGATCTAATTGTTATTCCTTGAAAACCGTAACGCTGTAGCTCACGATTGACGAAAAAAAGGCTGCTCTACACTACGTGATGATACGCCAGGATTCCACTTCTGTGGAATTAGCGGTTATAGTGGCACTATCGGGCGCAGGCGGAGAGCCTCACAGCCACCCTACGGAACCACAAAACAACGGGAGATGTTCATGACCTGGGAATACGCGCTAATTGGGCTAGTTGTCGGTATCATCATTGGTGCCGTCGCGATGCGTTTTGGCAACCGCAAATTACGCCAACAGCAGGCGCTTCAGTTCGAACTGGAAAAGAATAAAGCAGAGCTGGAGGAGTACCGCGAAGAGCTGGTGAGCCATTTTGCCCGGAGCGCAGAGCTGCTGGATAACATGGCGCATGATTACCGCCAGCTGTATCAACATATGGCGAACAGCTCCAGCAATCTGCTGCCGGACAGCATGGCGGACGCGAATCCGTTCCGCAATCGTCTGGAAGAATCTGAAGCGGGTAACGATCAGGCGCCGGTACAGATGCCGCGCGACTATTCTGAAGGCGCTTCCGGCCTGCTGCGCGGAGGCGCAAAACGCGAGTAATCCGTTAACAACAGTAAAAATATTTTCCGGGCGCACCCTCTGCGCCCGTTTCAACCTCTCATCCCAGCTACAATTTAAATATTGCCCACGTTGTTACCGGGTCGAAAATTCAATAACATCGGGCCATTCGGGACGTTTCCCATACACCTCAGGTTACGAGAGCCAGCATCTAATGAAGAAACAGACTTTGCTGTTGAGTGCGTTAGCGTTAAGCATTGGGTTGTCGTTGTCCGCCTTACCTCCGGCAGCAGCGTCTCTACCGACACAACTTCCGGGTCAGAACGCGTTGCCGAGCCTCGCGCCGATGCTGGAAAAAGTGCTGCCTGCAGTGGTGAGCGTTCAGGTTGAAGGCACCGCGTCCCCTGAACAGAATATGCCGGAAGAGCTGAAGAAATATTTTGGCGACAATGCACCACAGGAACCCGCTCAGCCCTTTGAAGGGCTGGGTTCCGGGGTCATTATTGACGCTGCAAAAGGCTATGTACTGACCAATAATCATGTCATTAATCAGGCCCAGAAGATCAGCGTCCAGCTCAACGATGGCCGTGAATTCGATGCCAAACTGATCGGCAGCGACGAGCAAAGCGATATCGCCCTGCTGCAGATACAAAAGCCCAGCAATCTCACGCAAATCGCTATCGCCGACTCTGATAAGCTCCGGGTGGGTGACTTCGCCGTCGCCGTTGGCAACCCGTTTGGTCTTGGTCAGACCGCGACTTCCGGAATTATTTCAGCCCTTGGCCGCAGCGGCCTGAACCTTGAAGGTCTGGAGAACTTTATCCAGACTGATGCCTCCATCAACCGCGGTAACTCAGGCGGTGCGCTGCTGAACCTTAACGGTGAACTGATTGGCATCAATACCGCCATTCTCGCCCCGGGCGGCGGCAGCGTCGGAATTGGTTTCGCGATCCCCAGCAATATGGCAAAAACCCTCTCTCAGCAGCTTATCCAGTTTGGTGAAATCAAACGCGGTCTGTTGGGTATTAAAGGGATGGAGATGAGCGCGGATATCGCCAAAGCGATGAATCTTGATGTTCAGCGCGGCGCATTCGTCAGCGAAGTTCTGCCAAACTCCGGGTCGGCTAAAGCAGGCGTAAAATCTGGCGACGTCATCGTCAGCATGAACGGCAAACCGCTCAATAGCTTCGCTGAACTACGTTCACGCATCGCCACTACTGAACCGGGAACCAAGGTGAAGCTGGGGCTCCTGCGCGATGGGAAGCCGCTGGAAGTTGATGTCACCCTGGACAAGAGCACCTCGTCTTCCGCCAGCGCTGAGCTTATCGCTCCGGCCCTGCAGGGCGCATCGTTAAGCGACGGTCAGATGAAAGACGGGACCAAAGGCGTGGTCATTGATAATGTCGATAAAGGCAGCGCTGCCGCACAGGCGGGCCTGCATAAAGACGATATCATTATTGCCCTCAACCGCGAGCGCGTGCGTTCCATTGCCGAACTGCGCAAAGTGCTCGAAAGCAAACCGACTGTTATCGCTCTGAACGTGATTCGCGGCAACGAAAGCATCTATTTGCTGCTGCGCTAACTCGCTATCCGGACATCGCGTGCAGTGCGATGTCCGGACAAGTCGTGTTATGCTTCCCCTGTCTATCCATCAACGATATCTGCATCATGCCTGGAAAGCTTTTACGTTCGATACTTATCGGTTTAATTGTCGGCGGCCTGCTGCTGGCCGTTATGCCTTCGCTGCGCCAGTGGCAGCTTTCGCCGACCACGCAATACGATAGCGCGGATGAATCTCCCGCTAGCTATAACCCCGCCGTTCGTCGCGCGGCCCCTGCGGTAGTCAACGTATATAACCGAGCTCTAAACAGCACCAGTCATAACCAGCTAACGCTCGGTTCTGGCGTGATCATGGATCAACGCGGCTATATCCTGACCAATAAGCACGTTATCAACGATGCCGATCAGATCATCGTGGCATTACAGGATGGCCGGGTTTTTGAAGCGCTGCTGGTCGGCTCAGACACCCTCACCGATCTGGCGGTATTAAAAATCAACGCCAGCGGCGGGCTGCCGGTCATTCCGATTAACCCGAAAAGAGTGCCGCATATCGGTGATGTCGTGCTGGCGATTGGCAACCCCTACAACCTCGGGCAAACCATTACTCAGGGGATTATCAGCGCCACCGGTCGTATCGGCCTGAACCCTACAGGACGCCAGAATTTCCTGCAAACCGACGCATCAATCAACCACGGTAACTCCGGCGGCGCGCTGGTGAACTCGCTGGGTGAGCTGATGGGTATCAACACCCTGTCATTTGATAAAAGTAACGATGGCGAAACGCCGGAAGGGATCGGCTTTGCCATACCTTTCCAGCTGGCAACCAAGATTATGGATAAGCTGATCCGCGATGGCCGGGTTATTCGCGGCTACATTGGGATCAGCGGCCGCGAAATTGCGCCGCTGCATGCGCAGGGCGGCGGCGGAATCGATCAGCTGCAGGGGATTGTGGTGAATGATGTTGCGCCGGAAGGCCCGGCGGCTCAGGCAGGGATCCGCGCCAACGACGTGATTATCTCGGTTAACGATAAGCCCGCCGTTTCTGCCCTGGAAACGATGGATCAGGTCGCAGAGATCCGCCCGGGCTCGGACATTCCGGTGGTGATTATGCGCGACGATAAAAAAATTACGCTGCATATCGCCGTCCAGGAATATCCGGCAACCAACTGACGGGCTCCCCGAACGGGGAGCGCTATTCAATCAGCAAAAATCGGCCCGGCCGGGAATTTCGCCAGAAACCCGGTCACGGCCAGCAACGACCACAGCTCGGGCCACGCAAACTGGCGCTCCCGCAGCTCGTCATCCAGCGTCATGAGCGCAAACTCGCCTTTATCCCCCAGAACGCCGCCCTGCCAGAGCAACCGTTGAGCCTGCTGCCGGGCCCAGGGGGAATCGCTCTTCCAGGCCAACAGATGCAGCAGCGCCTGCTGCAGGCAGATGTCATGTGAATGCTTATCCCGCCGCAACCGCCGGTAAACCGGTAGCGATATGCTGCGCACGGTATAGAAACCGCTGCGGGTTTCGGCATCAGCATCCGCCACGCTGGCGCAATACTGACCGGCCAGATCGCATAGACGATTGTGCGTCAGCGGCTGGCCCAGGGCATTCAGGCGACCCGCAGCGGCACACAGCAGCGCGCATCTTTGCAGCTTATGTGACAGCGATTCAGGCAGCGCCGATACCGTTTCAACGACTCCAGTTTGCGCATGCTGTACGCCAGCATCATAACACTGGAAGAAGAAATCATGACTCCCCTGACCGATTGGTGGATGCGCCAGCAGATTCAGAGCCGGGTGCAGTTGTTCAAGCTCACCCAGCGACGCAAGGATGTAATCAACGACTACGTCCTTTGCCGACGCCCTGCTGCCAGGACGTAATGCTATGGTTTCATTCATCAAAGTCTCCTTATGGGAAATCCCCGGGTCGCGGCTGACGCCTTATCCGGCTACAGGTCCACGCGGTCTGGGGGTCTGGGTAGCCCGGCTAAGCGCAGCGCAAGCCGGGAATAATGCGCTTTTACATCGCCAGCACGTACTTGAGCATCACTCCGGCGGCGATCGCCGAGCCAATCACCCCGGCCACGTTCGGGCCCATTGCGTGCATCAGCAGGAAGTTTTGCGCGTCCGACTCCAGCCCCACCTTGTTCGACACCCGCGCCGCCATCGGCACCGCCGACACCCCGGCAGAGCCAATCAGCGGGTTGATTTTGTTCCGGCTACACAGGTTCAGCAGCTTCGCCATCAGCACCCCCGCCGCCGTACCCACGCAGAACGCAATCACCCCCAGCACCAGAATGCCCAGCGTCTGCGGCTGCAGGAACTTGTCCGCCACCAGCTTCGCCCCCACCGACAGCCCCAGGAAAATGGTCACGATATTTATCAGCCCGTTCTGCACCGTGTCGCTCAGGCGCTCCACCACCCCGCTCTCGCGCATCAGGTTACCGAAGCAGAACATCCCCAGCAGCGGCGCCGCGTCCGGCAGCAGCAGCGCCACCAGCAGCAACAGCACCGCCGGGAAGAGGATTTTTTCCCGCTTACTCACCGTGCGCAGCTGCACCATGCGGATTTTTCGCTCCTTCTCCGTGGTCAGCGCTTTCATAATTGGCGGCTGAATCAACGGTACCAGCGCCATATACGAGTACGCCGCCACCGCGATGGCCCCCAGCAGCTCCGGCGCCAGCTTGCCCGACAGGTAAATCGCCGTCGGGCCGTCTGCCCCACCGATGATGCCGATGGCCGCCGCCTGCGGCAGGGTAAAGCTGATAATGCCGAAGTAGTTCAGCGTCAGCGCCCCGAGCACCGTGGCGAAGATGCCGAACTGCGCCGCCGCCCCCAGCAGCAGAGTGCGGGGGTTGGCCAGCAGCGGGCCGAAGTCGGTCATCGCCCCCACGCCCATAAATATCACCAGCGGGGCGATGCCCGAGCCGATGGCAACCTTATAAAAAATCGCCAGCACCCCGGACGAGTAGCCCATATCCACCGCCAGGTCCTCCATCTGCCCCTGCACCGACGGCAGGGCCAGCGCCAGAGCTTCCTTAATGGCGTGAACGTCCGGCGCGCAGTTGAGCTTCGCGGCAATCACCGCCAGCTGCCCGGCGTCGTGGTGGGCCAGCAGGCTCTCCAGGGCGGTCAATGCCAGCCCGGCCTCCGGAATATTTGACAGCAGACCGCCGAAGCCAATCGGCAGCAGCAGCAGCGGCTCGAACTTCTTCGCGATGGCCAGCCACAGCAGCAGCAGGCTCACCAGCAGCATGATGGCCTGGCCGGCGCCGAGGTGCATCAGCCCCATCCCCTGAATCAGGGCGTTCAGACTTTCCATTTCCGCTCCTCGTCCTTACGCCAGGGTCATCAGGGCGTCGCCCACCGAGACCGCATCGCCGGATTTCACCGTGATACCGCGCACGGTCCCGGCCTGCGCGGCGCGGATTTCGGTTTCCATCTTCATGGCTTCCAGAATCAGCAGCACCTCGCCTTCGGCCACGCTCTGGCCCTCAGTGGCAATCACCTTCCAGATAGTGCCCGCCAGCGGGGCGGTCACCGGGGTACCTGCGCCCGCCGGAGCCGCAGCAGCGGCTGGCGCAGCGGTCGGAGCGGCCGCCGTCAGCTGGCTGATATCGCCGCCGTCGCTGACCTTCACCACAAAGGCTTTGCCTTCCACTTCCACGGTGTAGACGCCGGAGGCCGCCGGTTTATCTGCCTGTGCGGCGGGTTTCATTTCTTCCACCTGCGGTGCCGGTTCGAACGCCGCCGGGTTATGGCGATTCTCAAGGAACGTCAGGCCGACCTGCGGGAACAGGGCCACGGTGAGCACGTCGTCGATGGCGTTTTCGGCAAGGGTGATGCCCTTTTCCTGCGCCTGGCGCTTCACATCGGTTTCCAGCACAGAAAGCTCCGGTTTCAGCAGGTCCGCCGGGCGGCAGGTTACCGGGGCGGCGCCTTCCAGCACTCTCGCCTGTAACGCCGCGTTGACCGGCACCGGCGTGTGGCCGTATTCCCCCTTCAGAATGCCCGCCGTTTCCCTGGCAATGGTTTTATAGCGCTCGCCGGTGAGGACATTGATCACCGCCTGGGTGCCGACAATCTGCGAGGTCGGCGTCACCAGCGGGATAAAGCCGAGGTCCTCGCGTACCCGGGGGATTTCCGCCAGCACCTCATCCAGACGGTGGGCGGCGTTCTGCTGCTTCAGCTGGCCCTCAAGGTTGGTGAGCATGCCGCCCGGCACCTGGGCCACGAGAATACGGCTGTCGGTGCCCTTCAGCTGGCCTTCAAACTGATGATATTTTTTGCGCACCTCGCGGAAGTACGCCGCGATGCTCTCCAGCTTCAGGATATCCAGCCCGGTGTCATATTTTGTGCCTGCCAGGGTGGCGACCAGCGCCTCGGTGGCCGGATGGCCATAGGTGGCGCTCATGGAGGAAATCGCGGTATCGACGCCGTCGACGCCCGCCTCGATGGCCTTCAGCAGGGCCATCTCCGCCATGCCGGTGGTGGCGTGACAGTGCAGGTGAAGCCGGACGTCGTAGCGCTTCTTGATTTCGCTGACCAGCTCACAGGCGGCCATCGGGGTGAGAATGCCGGACATATCCTTGATGGCGATGGAATCCACCCCGGTCTCCAGCAGCTGTTCGGTTAAATCCAGCCAGGTCTGCAGGCTGTGGGCCGGACTGGTGGTGTAGGAGAGGGTGCCCTGGGCGTGGGCACCGTGGCTGCGCACCGCCTGAAGCGCCGCTTTCATATTGCGCGGGTCGTTCATGGCGTCGAAGACGCGAAACACGTCCATGCCGTTTTTGACGGCGCGCTCAGTGAAGCGCTCCACCACGTCATCGGCGTAGTGGCGGTAGCCCAGCAGATTCTGGCCGCGGAGCAGCATCTGCAGCGGGGTCTTCGGCATGGCCTTTTTCAGCTCGCGCAGGCGGACCCAGGGGTCTTCGCCGAGGAAGCGGATGCAGGCGTCAAAGGTGGCGCCGCCCCAGCATTCAAGGGACCAGTAGCCCGCGTCATCGAGGGCGGCCGCAACGGGGAGCATATCGTCGAGGCGCAGGCGGGTGGCGAACAGGGACTGGTGGGCGTCGCGCAGGACGACATCGGTAATGGCAACGGTCATGGATTCCTCCGTGAATTAGGGGTTAAGGCGGCGATGGTGATGAATAGCGGCGACAATCACCGGCTTTAAGCGGGCGAAGTCGTCGGCGGGCGCGACAGGTGCGGAAGCCGGTTTTGGCGTCGGGACCGGTTCGGGGAAGAAGCGGTTGACGGCGGCGGACATGCCCTGGATGGCGAAAATCAGCAGGAGCAGAAACGCCAGCACAAACCCCATGCCGAGAAACATCAGGGTGAAGCCTTCACCTAATAGCAGTACTGCATCAGTCATAAAATAGCCTTCAGGCAGGAGGCACGATAATGGTGCTGTTTATGACGAAGAAATAATAAGGGTGGATTTCCCTGAGCCGCCCCCGGCCAGAACCCTTGGTTATTATTATCGTCATAATGTATTACCACCATTACCGTGCAATTTAGGTAATCAGGATTATTTGATAAAACTTACGTTCTGGCATATTTCATCAGCGACGAGCTCTTTACGCTGATTAAAAATAATCTTGTTCTGTTCAAACAGGTTATTTCCATGGGTATCAATAGAAACAATCAGCGGGCCAAACTCTTTTACCCGGCATACCCACAGCGTTTCCGGCATTCCCAGGTCGCGCCACTGCGCATCTTCAATTTCTTCTACACATACGGCGGCAACGACCGCGCAGCCAGCAGGGAATACGCAGTGCAGGGCCTTATGTTCAGCACAGCCTTCTTCGGTGCCTTTACCCATTCCACCTTTACCAACAATTAATTTCACGCCGGTCTGCGCAATAAATTCTTTTTCGAACTTTTCCATACGCATACTGGTCGTTGGTCCAACGGATACCATTTCAAACTTATCGTCTTCGCCTTTAATTGGGCGAACAATTGGCCCTGCGTGTAAAATAGCGCCACCGCGAACATTTACCGGGAGTTCACGACCGCCTTCAATTAAACGACGATGGGCAACATCACGGCAGGTAACAATATGGCCATTGAGATAAATAATATCGCCAGCCTTAATATCGGCTAAATCTTCATCTTTAATTGGCGTAGTAAGGATTTTTTTAGTCATCAGAAATTCACTCCGCTATGAGACGTAATGGTGTAGTTCAAATCTTTATCAAAAACGATATGCCCTTTACGGTGCGACCAGCAGCCAACGTTCACCGCCACCCCGATGGTGGAAGGATGACGCGCGGTGTTTTCAATATTTACGCCCATAACGGAGGTATTACCGGACATCCCCTGCGGCCCGAGGCCGATTTTGTTAATGCCGTCTTCAAGCATTTTTTCCAGCGAAGCCGCGCGCTCATTCTCATTGTGCGAACCTATCGGGCGCATCAGTGCTTTTTTCGACAGCAGCGCCGCCGTTTCAACGGAAGTCGCCACCCCCACGCCAACCAGCAGCGGCGGACAGGCGTTAAGGCCATAGCTGGTCATCACGTCCAGCACAAAGCGGGTTACGCCTTCATAACCTGCGCCCGGCATCAGCACCATCGCTTTACCCGGCAGAGAACAGCCGCCGCCCGCCATATAGGTGTAAATACTGCACCGATCGGAATTGGGAACGATCTCCCAGAATACCGTCGGCGTACCTTTACCTACGTTTTTACCAGTGTTGTATTCATCAAAGGTTTCAACGCTGTTGTGGCGCAGCGGGGAATCCACGGTCGCTTTGATCACCGCTTCACGCAGTAGCGCCTCCAGTTCACCGATCAGCGGGAAGTTAGCCCCGCACTCCACCAGAAACTGAATCACGCCAGTATCCTGGCAGGAAGGGCGATCCAGCTCTTTTGCCAGACGCTGGTTCTCAATCATGGTCGTAAAGATGACGTCGGCCAGTTTACTGGTCTCTTTCTTATGCAACTCTTCCAGTTTTGCGGTGACATCATCTGGCAAGACTTTGCCGGTGTACCCCACAAATTTGGCCATAATATTGGTCATATGGGATATCTGTTCACTTTTGCTCATAAATGCTCCTTAGTCAGAACAGCGTCCGTTAATTACGGATGAAAAGGGAAAAGGATTGGCAGCAGAATCAGGCTGACAATGGTGGAAACGATGATCAAAGGGATGCCAGCTTTGGCGTAATCAACAAACTTATACCCGCCGGCCGACAGCACCATCATGTTGGCCGGCATGCCGATAGGCGTGGCGTAGGCGCAGGAGCTGCCGATAACCGTCGCCATCAGTACTGCCCGAGGATCGGCGCCCATGCCTGCGGCAATCGATAGACTGACCGGCACCAGCAGCGCAACGGTCGCGGTGTTGGACATAAAGTTGGTCATGATGACGGACAGGGCAAAGACAACGACCAGCAGCATAAACGGCGAAGAGTTTTGTCCCAGCATGCCAATCACGTGATCGGCAACCAGTTTTCCCGCCCCGGTCATTTCCAGCGCTTTTGCCAGGGCCAGAGTGCCGCCGAAGATAAAAATAGTTTGTGAATCAATGGCTTTATAAGCCTGTTTTTCAGTGAGCACGCCAGTTACTACCAGCACCAGCGCACCGATACAGCCAGCTACCGCCAGGCTAATACCAGTCTGCTTTTCGAAAATCATGCCGAGGATCGTGGCGATCAGAACAAGCAAAGAGAGGATCTGCTTCCAGCGCGGGACGTGGCTGTAATCGCGCTGTTCGCCGACGCTGCCTACTTCGCCGCTGTTTGGGTAATTCGGCAGGAACTTATAGCCGATAGTCAGAAAGTAAAGAATGCCGCAGACCAGCATCGGCAGGCCCACTTTTGCGTATTCAAAGAAACCGAAGCCGCTGCCGATATTCTGTAATGCTGATTGTGCAATAAGGTTGCCCGGCGCGCCAATCAACGACAGGTTACCGCCGAGCGCAGCGGCGAAAACCAGCGGCATCAGCAGTCGGGAACGGGCAAAGCCTGATTTTGCCGCCACGCCGATAACGACCGGGATCAGGACAGCTGCGGTACCGGTATTGGAGAGGAAACCGGACATCACGCCAACCACGACCATAATGGTAAAAATCAGCTGTTTTTCCGTTTTAGCGAAGCGCGTAATCACGCCCCCCACCTTATTCGCCATCCCGGTTTCAAATAGCGCCCCGCCGACGATAAACATGGCGACGAAGAGAATGACGTTGGTGTCGATAAAGCCGGCGAAAGCCTGCTTGAGATTGAGCACGCCGGTGAGAACCAGTGCGACGCAAACCACCATAGATGTGACCGCGAGCGGTATTTTTTCCCACACAAACATGGCGATAGCAAACACCAGCAAACATAGAGTAATGGTAATCGGTTCCATATTTATAGTTATCCAATCAATGATATATGATATTGTATCCAATATTGACAGGGGGGAAATTATTCCCATGCAAAGAGTAAGTCAATGCGTTTTTCACGAAAGCGTCAGGATTGAGATCTTCATCAAAATCTCACAAAAGCAGTAACTTAGAGTAATTAATTCATGGAGCGAATAGATAAGGAGCCTGCAACGATCATGCAGGCGGTTAGGTCATGCCGAGGGCTCGCCGACGTAGCGCGTCAGCATATTCTCCATCGAACGGATGATATGCTCGCGCATTCGCTGACGGGCCAGCGCTTCATTATGCTGCTCCAGGGCCTGTAAAATCCCTTTATGCTCGCGTATGGAAATGATCGCGTACTCTTCCTCGGTGACCTTATGCCCCATCGATAGCCCGTTCCACATATTGCTGAGCAGCAGCTTCATTTTGCCGTTTCCGGCAGCGTTCCATATCTCCATATGAAAAGCCTGATTGAGGTCAGAATATTCAGCTGAGTTATTTTCCGCCAGCGCTTTTTCCGCAGCGTAATGGACTTCGGCAATGCGCGAAATGTCCGTCCCAGGGCGAGAAGCTTTAGCGACCGCTTCGCTCTCCAGCAGAGCGCGAATCTCGTAATGCTCGCGAATCGTTTGTTCGTTAATCCCCAGCACAACCGCCCCTTTATTGGGGCGGACTTTAATCAGCCCATCCGCAGCCAGTATCTGAAATGCTTCACGCACGGGCATACTGGATACGCCAACCATGCTGGCGATCCCTTCAAGGGTAATTTCTTGCCCTTCAACTAAATCTCGCGACAGTATCGCTTTACGTAATACTGCCGCGACCTGCTCTTTCGCTGAAAGAAGCTTAATTTTCCCTAATCGAGGCTTCTGCACTTTCCCAATCCTTCATGTGTTGACGCATTATTTCTGCCAGAGAGAGGAAATAACGCTGCGTTTCCTGCACGATCCCGGCGCAGTCGCCTTGACGGATAGCATCCATCAGAGAACTGAGTATTTGCGCCGACTCCTGATTATCCTCTTTCAGATACAGAATGACATAGCCGATATAACCATCTAAAAACTGCTGATAAATCTTTTCCAGATAGCGGTTATCAATATAAGAAATGAGCGCCTGATGAAACGCCAGCTCCCGTATCTTCTCACCTGGATGCCCCAACTCTCGCGCTCTCGTAGCCAGCGACTCGCCTGCCGCCGCAGGCACCAGTGAAAAAAGCACCGTTGCCATTGCGGCAATGGCCTGGAAAATATGGCTGATGTGGTCAGGCTCCAGCCGTGAGACCTGCATATGGCGGTTTGGCAAGCGCACCAGAAACCCTTCCTGCTCCAGGGCCTGTAACGCTTCACGAACCGGCATACGAGAAAGCCCCAGCTGTTCCGCAATACTCTCCTGCGTGAGCTCATCTCCCGGTTTCATACTGCCGGAAAGGATCTCGTAACGGATCATTTGAGTAATGTGGTCCCTGGTCTGCTTTCTTTCGATTTTTTTCACGACGCCCTCGTTTGTTGCCGCTCAAGACGCGGGGAGTTTAGCAGATTTACCAGCAGGTTGAGTCATTCAGGGGCGGGAGAAAGGCATAAAAAAGCCGGAACCCAGGCTCCGGCTAATCTTTTTATGAAACGTTATTTATTCACAAATTCTTCGCCCAGTGCGATATCTTTCTGCAACGTATCCAGCATCCCTTCCAGCGCCTGCTGTTCGAAAGCGCTTAGTTTGCCAATCGAGCGACGCTCTTCTACGCCATTTTTACCTAACAGCAGCGGCTGCGAGAAGAAACGGGCATACTGGCCATCGCCTTCAACGTAGGCACATTCGATCACGCCTTTCTCTCCCTGCAGAGCGCGAACTAAAGAGAGACCGAAACGCGCGGCTGCCTGTCCCATCGATAGCGTCGCGGAACCGCCGCCGGCTTTTGCTTCGACAACTTCAGTACCGGCGTTTTGAATACGTTTAGTCAAATCCGCCACTTCCTGTTCGCTGAAGCTCACATCCGGGATTTGTGACAATAAGGGAAGAATGGTCACGCCTGAGTGGCCGCCGATAACCGGGACCTCGACATCTGAAGAGGATTTATTTTTCAGTTCGGCAACAAAGGTATTTGAGCGAATAATATCCAGCGTAGTTACGCCAAATAGCTTGTTCTTATCGTAAACACCGGCCTTTTTCAGTACTTCTGCGGCAATTGCAACGGTAGTGTTTACCGGGTTGGTAATAATCCCGACGCAGGCCTGCGGGCAGGTTTTAGCGATTTGCTGTACCAGATTTTTCACAATACCGGCATTAACGTTGAATAAATCGGAGCGATCCATACCAGGTTTACGCGCTACGCCAGCAGATATTAACACGACATCAGCGCCTGCCAGTGCAGGAGTGGCGTCTTCGCCGGAAAAACCTTTGATTTTTACATCGGTAGGGATATGGCTTAGATCAACCGCCACGCCCGGAGTTACCGGAGCAATGTCGTACAACGAGAGTTCTGAACCTGAAGGCAGTTGGGTCTTAAGTAGTAGGGCAAGCGCCTGGCCAATTCCACCAGCGGCGCCAAGGACTGCAACTTTCATCCTAAACTCCTTATTATGGTTAAAATAATCTTTCGTTATTCCGTCGCCTGGACCTTAATTCACAAGATGAACAATTACAATAATTATGGCTGAAGAATGCGTGGTCGTGCGCAGCGATGCATTTTCCTCCCTGAGACTGACCATCCAGCAAAACGTAGAACCGGATCGACTATTGGTTACAATACACCCAGCACATTGAGCAGAACAACATCATTTAATAACATTTCATTTACTTTTTTATCAATTTGCGACCCGTGACGAAAGCATGTTCCTTGTTAGTGTTTTTTGCTAAAATATGCGCCCTTCATAACATTATTTACGCTTCTCCCCTGCGGATTATTTGCATAAAAATGCATGCTTATGCATAATGATGTTGTTTTTACCACCATAACTGGGTGACTTATGCGTAGTTCGGCAAAACAAGAAGAACTGGTTAAGGCGTTTAAAGCGCTGCTTAAAGAAGAAAAATTCAGCTCTCAAGGTGAAATCGTCCAGGCGCTTCAGGATGAAGGCTTTGATAATATTAACCAATCTAAAGTCTCACGTATGCTCACTAAGTTTGGCGCCGTCCGTACGCGTAACGCCAAAATGGAGATGGTTTATTGTCTGCCTGCCGAGCTTGGCGTTCCGACGACCTCCAGTCCGCTAAAAAACCTGGTGCTGGATATCGATTACAACGATTCGGTCGTGGTCATTCATACCAGCCCGGGAGCAGCACAGCTGATTGCCCGCCTGCTGGACTCTCTTGGCAAGGCTGAAGGTATCCTTGGTAGCATTGCGGGTGATGACACTATCTTTACCACCCCAGCGAGAGGTTTTACCGTTAAAGAGCTGCATGACGCCATTCTCGTCCTGTTTGAACAGGAACTCTGATTCCCTCCCCCTCTGGTTAACACCAGAGGGCACCCTTCAAAAAATTATCATTTCTTTAACATTTTGTGTGTTTTTCCGCTTATATACATACTTTTACCTAACAAAAACGACTTAAACGCACAAAAGATCAAATCCATATATCATTATGATTTTAATAGATATATTGATCATACGTGGCTAAAAAATAACATTTCTAATACTTATACGTTATAAAAACGACATTTCTTTGTAATCATTTACATGAATAACAATTAGCAAGGTATTAATATTTTCAGTGATTAGTGTATACTTGATTTTGTGATGAGGGTCACGAAACAAAGGCCCCCAACAAAAAGATTCGACGAGGTGAACATCATGAAAATCAAAACCACTGTAGCAACATTAAGCATTCTTTCCGTTCTGTCCTTTGGCGCCTTCGCCGCTGACTCCATCAACAGCGAACAGGCTCAAGGCCGTCAGGCAATCGGCACTATTTCCGTCGGCGCGGTAAGCTCTTCCCCGATGGATATGCACGAAATGCTGAACAAAAAAGCGCAAGAAGAAGGTGCTTCTTCTTATCGCATCATTGAAGCACGTACCGGCGATCACTGGCACGCAACCGCTGAACTGTATAAATAAGATTTAACAATTGTCGGCCATTTACTGAAACAGAATCTCGCCAGCGGCCTCACAGACGCACAATAGTCTGATGCCGCTGCAAAAAATTAAGGTTGGAGAAAAAATTATGAAAAGCGCAATTATCATCGCATCCCTGGGTCTGGCTTCCGTTCTCTCTTTCGGCGCAAACGCAGCCGTGAATCAAGTGAGCGCAGAGCAGGCGCAAAATCTGCAATCCATGGGCACCGTTTCCGTTTCTCAGGTAGGCAGCGCTCCGATGGATATGCGTCAGGAACTGGCAGCTAAAGCTGAGAAAGAAGGTGCCAGCAGCTACCGTATTATTGAAGCACGCACCGGCGACAACTGGCACGCTACAGCTGAGTTGTACAAATAAACCCTCGTCGTCTTATCCGACGACTTGCCCCCGCCCTGTCGGGGGCTTTTTTATGGCTACCGCACGTTAAAACGAAGTTCTCCTTCCAGTTCTTCCTCCGCCTCATCAAATAGCAATATTAACGCGCCAAAGCGCCGCCGCTGATTCTCGCTTAGATGAACAAACTCGATCTCCAGCGGTAGGGGCAACAGACCGGCGGTCACCGCCTCCCACAACGAATCAAGGTTGTTCACTCTCTCATGCTCCAGAGCGAAGGTGCGTGAAAACTCACGATAAAAATCCTGCTGCTCAGCTATTTCATCGAAATCAAAGGTATAGGTATTCATTGCCCGCATCCTGTCCACACCTGCAGCTCTTCATAGCCCGGAACCCCGGCATGTAGTTCCACTCTGACGGAGGAGTTATTGTTCTGACAGTTAAGTATAGCGATAAAAAAACCGACGCTTCAGGCGTCGGTTCTGGCGGTTAGCTATTGGTTAAAACATGCTGATACTTATGCAGCATATCCACCAGCCTGCGTACCGGCTCGGTCACCTGCTCAGAGGCTTCCCAGAGCTGTAATTTTTGCTGGTAGACATCCAGCTCATCAAGCAGGCGAGTAAAATAGTAGCGCCGCTTGTCATCATTGCTGGCGGAAATAACGCGATCCGCCGAACGACGCAGCTGCCGGTGAAAGGCGGAGAGGTCGTCATTTATCGGTACCGGCGCATCGCGTAAACGCTGGTGCGCGATAATCAGGGTCAACGCCAGGCGAAACCGGGCAATATCACCCGGAAATTTATTCAGCAGCAAAAAGAGCTGGCGATAGAGGGCCGGTAAATGGTTCTCTTTACGTCGCGCGGTATTGGTGGTCAGCGATGATACCGCTGCCGACACGAACTGGTTGAGCAACACGCGACCGGTGCGGGCCTGCGAGTTATCGCGAACCAGCAAGATCACCATCAGCGCGAGGAAACATCCCACGATCTGACCTAAAGCGCTATCGAGAAACTGATTGAATTCAAACTTCATCGGATTATCGAGCACCAGAATATTAATCGTGCTGGCCAGTGCCCCCAGCGATCCCAGCCGCCGCTTTTGTACCTCAATGCCGATAAAAAATGCCATCACCGCGAGGCTGATACACAGCAGCAGCATACTTTGTTGAGTGGCGGGCATAATCACGAGGAAAAACAGCGCGCCCAGCGGTAAAGCCGCCAGCGTGCCGTAGAGGAAATCAATAGCCACCATTCGCGGATTGGGCAGACGCATGGCTAAGGCAGTGACAACCGCAATCATCACCATCGCTCCGCTACCGGAAGTCCAGCCAGTCCATAGCCAGAACAGCGTTCCGAGGATACAGGAGATGGACGTGCGCCAGAAGTTAACCATCGCATGGTGTCGCTCGGCGGATTCCGCCTTCACTACCACTTCCCCTTGCAGCACTTCCTCTTCAATACGGCTGATTTTGGTATTACCGACGACTCCCCGTTTCAAAAGCAGATAGCGCGTAGCGGCCCCGACCCAGCTGTAGATCGTCACCGGCGTATTGTGCTCCCCCTTCCAGGTCAAAAAGCGGCGCATGCGCTTTAGCTGCCGGTGCACATCCTGCACGGTCTCTACCGGTTCAGCAAACAGCTCCCGATAATCATCGGTGACCATCTCAGGCCGGGTATTCTGAATCAAAAAGGTTTCACAGGCCTGAGTAATCAAGGTCAGAGAGAGCGTATTGATAGCCTTCAGCCGCTGGTTCACTTTTGCCCAGCGTGAAGATTCCATGATCAAATTGGCGCGCATCCCTTCCAGCCCGTTGGTACGGCGAACCAGCGCGCTCCAGGCCTTATCGACCTCATCTTTATCGCCATATGCCACGCAAAGCTGCATCAGGCGATATTGATCGATCAGCAGATTATCCAGCTCAAGGTCGATCTCTTTTTTAATCGAACGCGGCGAAAATAGCAGGTCCGCCACGATGGCGCTGACGATACCCACCACAATTTCACTGCAGCGTTCGACGGCGAACTGCGGTGCCAGCATCGGTTCTTCGTGGATGGTGATAACAATGATAAGCGCGGTATAGCCCGCCAGACCCCAGGCGTAGGAGTTTTCAACCCGTACCAGCGAGGAGATCCAGGTACAGAATCCCGCCCACAGGCAGCAGACCAGAACCATCAGTAGCGGGGCGCGGATCATCACAATGATGATCGCCAGCGCCGCAATACAGCCAATGAAAGTACCGACAATACGCAGCATCCCGCGATAGCGAATAGCGCCAGAGTAAGGCTCACCTCCGGCGGCAAATGCAGGACCAGCAGCAACAATAGCGGCGGTAAGCACCGCCCAACGCGGTGTTTCCAGTTGGAAGTGAAAACCGACGAATAACGCCAGCACCACCGCACAGGCTAATTTAACGGCAAAGCGGAGATGCCGAAGCTCGATGGTGAAGATCCCCATGGCGGTTAACCAAACTCACGCAGGCGCATCGCCAGTTTCTGGAAAAAGTTTGCCCGACGGGTATCACGATCGTCTTTACCGGTAATCACCACCGTTGCGGTAGTCCCCGCAGGCCAGAGGTTACCCTGCTGTTGGTCAAGACGAATGCGTACCGGTACCCTCTGCGCCAGGCGCACCCATTCAAGGTTTGAATCAATAGAAGCCAGCCCTTTAGAATCGCTGCTGCTGCTGGCATTAGTGACGCCGGCGGCAATGCTGTCGACGGTACCCTTAAGGGTTTGCACGCTTCCCAGCGGCGTAATTTCGGCTCGAAAGCCGGGACGTACGCCCTCAAGCTTGGTCTCTTCAAGATAGGCCATCACATAGAAAGTATTCTGTTTAACCAGCGCTACAGCGGTCGAACCGCGGGTAATAAACTCGCCGCGGTAAACATTCAGGTTAGTCACCCAGCCATCGGCCGGGGCGCGAATTACCGTGCGTTCGAGATCAAGCTTCGCCAGATCGCGGCTCGCGACCGCTTTGGCTAGCTGATGCTCAACGGTTTGCAAAACGTTATTCGCCTGATCAATTTCTTCCCGGGACATCGCCTGGACGCCAAGACGATTACGACGACCGGCTTCAACCCGTTTCTCCTGCGCCAGAGTCTGGTAGTAGGAAACATCGGCTTCCGCCTCGGCTAATGCTTTCTGGTAACGGGGTTGATCGATGATGAACAAAACCTGGTCTTTCTTAACCAGCTGGTTATCCTTAATATTCACCTGCGAAATCAGTCCGGAAACATCGGGAGCGATGGCCACGATATCCGCACTAAAGCGCGCATCGCGCGTCCAGGGCGAGGCGGTGTAGTACACCCATGCGCGAAAAATCGCCATAAATGCCAGGATAACCAGTATCACAGTGATTGCGGTACGGAGGATATTTCTTGTTAGTGTTTTCACATCTACCTCAAACGAACAAACGCGATATCAGATAAAACAGGCAGCAATAGAGCGCGGTATTAAACAGTGCCGGGTGCCAGACAAAATCATAGATGCCGGTCGGAACCAGCAGACGATGCACCAGCCAGAAGATGGCTAGCGACAATAGCAACTCAAAGAAGATCGGCGGAAACGATAAGCCGAAAATCACAATGACAGGAAACAGACTCATGATGACCTTGATAAGAAGCGTGCAGGTGGTATGCGCAATGCGTTTATTATTTAGCTAACTATATAGTACCGTAACAATTGCAGCCTTATCTATAATTTGTGATCTAAATCACTTTTAAGCCAGAGTGAATAATGGAACGATTAAAACGCATGTCCGTTTTTGCCAGAGTGGTTGAATTAGGTTCATTTACCGCCGCGGCCCGTCAGCTCCAGATGAGCGTTTCTTCCATCAGCCAGACCGTAGCCAAACTGGAAGATGAACTGCAGGTTAAGCTCCTCAACCGCAGCACGCGTAGCCTTGGCTTAACAGAAGCGGGAAAAATATATTACCAGGGCTGCCGGCGAATGCTGTTCGAAGTCCAGGATGTTCACGAACAGCTCTACGCGTTTAACAATACGCCCATCGGTACGCTGCGCATCGGCTGTTCTTCAACTATGGCACAGAATGTCCTGGCTCGCATAACCGCGGAAATGCTGAAAGAACACCCGGGGCTGTCGATAAATCTGGTGACAGGAATTCCTGCACCGGATCTGATCGCCGACGGTCTGGACGTGGTTATTCGCGTGGGCGCACTGCAGGACTCCAGCCTCTTTTCCCGCCGGCTGGGCTCAATGCCGATGGTGCTTTGCGCGGCAAAAAGCTATCTCCAGCATGCTGGCTGTCCGGAAAAACCGGGCGATCTCGCCAGTCACTCCTGGCTTGAATATAGCGTCCGACCGGATAACGAATTTGAAATTATCGCTCCGGAAGGGATCTCAACCAAGCTGATCCCACAGGGACGATTCGTCACTAACGATCCGATGACTCTGGTGCGCTGGCTAACGGCAGGCGTCGGCGTCGCATACGTTCCGCTGATGTGGGCGATCGATGAGATCAACCGCGGCGAACTGGAGATCCTGCTGCCGAGCTACCAGTCCGATCCGCGCCCGGTTTACGCGCTATATACGGAAAAAGATAAGCTCCCTCTGAAGGTACAGGTGTGCATTAATTACCTGACCGAGTATTTTGTCGGAGTGGCCAAAATTTACCAGGGTATGCACGGCCGTGGAATTGCCCGCTAGTGGCCTTATACCGGATTAAGGCTTCTCGCTGTTACGATTGTCTCGCTGAGGTGGTCGCGCCTGCCCGTGGTTACGGCTGAATGCTTCCCTGCTTCTGCAACCCGTTCAAATCGCGGCGAATGATCTCAATGCTGACCTGCAGAAAATGGGACAGCGCTGCGGTAGTTAAGGTGTAGTGCTGATTGAGTAGCTCGACGAGCTGCTGCTGACGGGCGGCTTTCATCGCTGCCTCGCAGAGGTGAATTGCGCCTTCGCGGAGTACGAAAGCGCATTGTGAGATATCAGGCGGTACCGCCGACGGTAAGGTTATCCACTTTAAGCGTTGGCTGACCAACGCCAACCGGCACGCTCTGGCCCTCTTTGCCGCAAACGCCAACGCCGCTGTCCAGCTTCAGGTCGTTCCCGACCATGGAAATTTGCTGCATCGCTTCAATCCCGGAACCGATAAGCGTCGCCCCTTTCACCGCTTTCGTCACTTTCCCTTTTTCAATCAGGTAGGCTTCAGAAGTTGAGAAGACAAATTTCCCGGAAGTGATATCCACCTGACCACCGCCGAAATTCGGCGCATAGATCCCGTAATCGACCGATTCGATAATCTCCTGCGGCGTGGATTTCCCCGCCAGCATATAGGTGTTGGTCATACGCGGCATAGGCAGATGCGCGTAAGATTCGCGGCGACCGTTGCCGGTTGGCGCCACGCCCATCAGCCTGGCATTGAGTTTGTCCTGCATATAGCCTTTAAGGATGCCGTTTTCGATCAGCACGTTGTACTGACCCGGCGTGCCTTCGTCATCGATGGCAAGGGAGCCCCGGCGGTTGGCAATGGTGCCATCATCCACCACGGTACACAGCTCAGAAGCCACCAGTTCTCCCATATGACCGCTGAATACCGACGTCCCGCGACGGTTAAAATCACCTTCCAGGCCGTGACCGACGGCTTCATGCAACAGCACACCCGGCCAGCCAGCCCCCAGCACGACCGGAAGCATTCCGGCAGGCGCCGCGACGGCGGTCAGGTTAACCAGCGCCATACGCACCGCTTCTCTCGCCCAAACATCGGCGCGCACGTCGCCATCCTGAGAAGCCAGGAAATAGTCATAGCCAAAACGGCCGCCGCCGCCGCTGGCGCCGCGCTCGCGTTTGCCGTCTTCTTCAACCAGCACGCTAACGGAAAGACGAACCAGCGGGCGAACGTCCGCCGCCAGCGTACCGTCGGTAGCGGCGACAAGGATTAATTCATAAACGCCGGTGAGGCTGGCGGAAACTTCCTGCACCCGTTTATCAGCGGCTCGGGCGGTTTTATCAACCCGGCGCAGAATATCCAGCTTCTCTTCCCGACTCATGCTCTGCAGCGGGTCGATGCTGGTATAAAGGGAGCTATATTCCACCGCACCGAGAGTATGAACTTTACCATCACCGCGATCGCGCACGATGGTGCGGGCCGCCTGCGCGCTCTGTTCCAGCGCCAGTCGGCTAATCTGGTCAGCGTACGCAAAGCCGGTTTTTTCCCCGCTCACCGCGCGCACGCCGACGCCCTGATCGATATTGTACGAACCATCTTTAATGATGCTGTCTTCCAGAACCCAGGACTCGTGATAGCTCGACTGAAAATAGAGATCGCCGTAATCCAGACGACGCTCGGCCAGTTGGCCAAGAATGGTAAACAGATCCTGATGATTCAGGCCGTTTGCCGACAGTAATTGTTCACTTACCAGGTTCAGACTCATCGTTATGCTACTCGTTTGTTGCCGCCTCTCAGGCGGAAATAAAAAAGGCTATCTATTGAGAGTGCGGTAATTACGCACAATCGTCAAATCATTGCTTTTTGTCGCTTCGCGCCTGGCGCAGCACTTCGTTAATTTGCGGCTGATCGATAGGACCGGTGATGCGATAGCGCAAAATAGAGACTTTATTCCACAGCGGCCCCAGCACCTTACTGGCGGCAAACACCGCAGCACCGATAATTGGGTTCACGGCAAAAGCTGCCGCAACGCCTACGGTCGCGGAAATCTCCGGCGCGACCACGGCCTGCATATCCAGCTGACGGCGAACAAGATCCACCGAACCTTTCATCGCGATATCCGCTTCCAGGCCATCGACCAGCGTATCGTCGGTGTGCAGAACGCCGTCTTTAATCCACGCCGTACTGCGAATTGAATCGAAGTAGAAACCTTCGCTGAACGTATCGCTAAAATCGAAACGCAGCTTGCGCAGCAGCGCGTCAACGCTCAGTAAACGCAAAAGCTGACCGGCATGGCCGGTGCTTAGATCGGTAAATTCACCTTTTCCAAGATGACTTTTGAGGATCCCGTTAAGCGAGGCAACATCCGGCTGCCACGGCGGCGCACGCCAGTGCAGATCGTAATCTATATCGAACGAGGAACCTTTCACCGGCGTGGATACGCCGAAGAAATTCACGAAGTCCTGGGTTTTATTACCGTGCAGTTTGCCTTTCAAAGAGGTTCGGGTACCTCTCGGCGCGCTGACCCATACGCCATCGGTTGTCAGACGGCCAAAACCGGTATCCACCAGTCCGTTCGCCAGGGTCAGGGTATCGCCGCTGATATTGAAATCCCCTTCAATGCGACCATATTTTTGCCCCCACAGCCAGCACTCCGCGCAGCGAAGCTGAAGATCCGGCCAACCGTGGAAATCAACTTTAGTATCAGCCAGCGGACCGCCGCTTTTTGTCGTCTCGCTGCTTTTCAGCGAAGCTGGGTTGTAATAGAGATAACGAATGGCCGCCAGCCACGGAGCATTTTTACGCATTGTCAGGGTTGCATTGATTTCACGTCCCTGAGCTTCAATCTTCGTCCCTCCCGCCTCGGGTCGGGAGACCAGGCTAACGTTGTTCCAGCTTTGACCCGCCATCGCTAACGTCGGCGTACGCAGGGTCACCTGCTCCGGGAAGACCATATTACTGCTGACGTCATTTACCGCACCGCCCTGGAACAGCGCCAGCCACTGCGCGCCATCCATCGGCGGCATATTCAGTTCCACGCCTTGTTGTGCGGGAAGCGGAGATACGGCTTTACTGTCAGAAGTTAAAATCGCGCGGTCGAGGGTTAGCTTATGGCCCAGCAGCCAGCGGCTATTGATGTGATTCTTCGAACCTACGGAACCGGTCAGATTAAAACTACTTAATCCCCCCTCAACCTTAATTTTTACTGGCAGAGGTTCACCTGCCTGCTTATCAACTGGCGCAGGTAAGTGACTACTTACATTCTTCAGATCGCCGTTGATATCCACTTTGTAGTTTGCGCTGCCGTGATACGGCAGCTCAATCGCCACTTTCCCGTCCCAGGGCACACTGCCGCTCAGAGTGCCGTCCAGGGCTTTCGGCAACAAACCGGTACGCGCGGGCTGCCAGTTGGCATTCATGCCGACGTTGACCATGAACGCTTTCTCACCCTCGGTGGTGGAGAAATTAATATTCAGCGGCTGATTAAACCAGTTCGCGCTCATCGGCTCGCTTTTCAGGTCGCCATTTACAAAGCTAAATTTACCGCTCAGGTTCTGCAGCGTGGCATCAATGGGTTTGATAAACAGGCTGTTGTTATTCAACTGAACGTCACCTTTCGCGGTAGTCATCTCACCGTTCAGCGGAATATCAAGATGTAAGCGAGCGCTAACATTACCGTCCAGCTGGAGCTCATCCAGCGCCGCGCCCAGCGTCTCTTTTAGCGGGGTCTCGTTAAAGTAAGGGCCTACTTCTTTACCCGGGCCGTTAACGTCGGCATCAATCAGCAGCTTTTCTCGCGAATAGTCGGGAATCACCGCATCCAGGTTACTGGCGGTCACTTTGCCGAGCAGCGCCTTATCGGCCCGCATCCAAAGTCCGTCATTGATAAAGTTAAGGTCGATATTCAGGCCGGTTAGCGCGGGCCAGTCAGGCTGAAAAGCAAAGGTGGCGTTTTTTAACGGTACCGAGACCTGGAACTGACCTTCATTATGCTTGTACGGGAAAAGATGGGGATTGCCGCCGTAAGCCAGCGTGGCGTCGGTCGCCTGGCCGCCTTTAATCGCCCCGCTGAGGTAATCTACCAGCTCTTTGCCCATCAGGTTTTCCGGGAAGTAGCGCCATGCCTGACCGCCATCGTTGGTACTGATTCCGGCCAGAATACCGAGCCAGGGTTCATCGCCCTGCGGCTGCAGATAGCGGAATCCGCCGCGAGCGCGAACCCCGATCGCCTGTACGTCGATATCGCGACCGTCGAGCATAAAACCTTTATCATTCTTCACCCAGCTGAGGGTCGCATCGCCTTTGGCTATCTCCAGCGGCGCGCGAAAAACCGTCTCATAAGGCATTTTCGCCTGCGTCATGCTGGCATGCAGAGTACCGTTTTCCACGCTCCCGGCGATGCTGCCGGAGAAATGCTCCGCGCCAGGCAGCAGCTTCCACTGCTTCCAGGACATGTCGCTCCAGTCTGCCTGGAAGCGAGTTTTTTCCGCCATCTGTAGCGGGATATCCAGGGCCAGAAGGTTGATTTTGCCGTTCGGCTGCGTCTTACGCCAGATTTCACCCAGCGATGGCGCCAGTTTATCCGCCATCGGCTGCAGCCCGGTCAGGCCGCTCAGGTTAAGATTGCTGGCACGAATGCGCAGCTCATCGCTGCGTTCACCATTTTTTCCGTCGACGTCCTGCGCCGGGATCCATGCCATCGACAACGCCCCGCGCGGCCAGGATTTGCCATCCATGGAAATACGCGTGTCAGGGATCCTGAAGCCCCAGCTTTGATTATCGCGATAGATGTGCGCCGTCAGATTATCGACCGACAGTTGGTGTTTATCTTTGTCCCCCTGCCAGCTGGCGCCGCCTTTTTTCAGCCATACATCGCCGCTGGCGACATCGCCTTTGTCGATAGTCATCCAGCCCTCAAGGCTGAACCGCGCGCTTTGCAGTGCAATATTGTCCTGCATCCAGCGCCCAAACCACGGCTTAACGTCGATGTCATCAGCCTGAAGCCAGACGCGCCCCTTATTGAGCAAACCGTCTTCATCTCGCAGGTCCATTCGTACCTGCATCACGCCATGCTGGCCGGTCAGACTACTCAGGCTAAGCTGCCCCTCAGCACGATGGCGATTTTTACCGTTCAGCCAGGTAAGCTGTGGAATAGTGAGCTCTGCCCGCTGACCGGAAATGGTCAGAAAGCTGAGATGGCTATCGCGAAGGATAAAGTGGTCGAACTGGCGGAGGAAAAGGTCGCTGATACGGTCGGCTTTCAGTCCTTCGCCGCTGTTATTCGTTTGAATGGGGGTATTGGTATGAACCTGAAGCTGCCAGAAGGTCAGGTCGCGAAACTGCCAGCGCATATGCAGCAGGCTTTGCCATACGTCGAGCGCCAGGGTGACGCGTTTAACGGAAAGTTCGCCGCCGTCGCTCAGGCCCGCTTTAATATCGCGGACATCAAGGGTTGGGCCAAAAGTCTGCCAGCTGGCGGTAATTTGTGAAGCATCAACCGGAACGCCGGCAATCGCCGATACTTTTTCCAGCACCTGCGGACGCCAGTTGTTCAACTGCGGCAGCACGAGACGCAGGCCGCTCACCAGCAGCGCGACGACAACAATCAATGTTGCCGCGGTGAGCAGTAATATCCCGGGCAGTCGCCTCACGCATCTCTCCTTGTCAGCCTGTTACGCATCATACTTTTACCTGCTTCCTGTTGCGGCATAAGCAGGCAAAACGGATGATTACATCATTACTACATCAAACTGCTCTTGATTATAGAGCGGTTCAATTTGCACTTTGACCTGCTTACCGACAAAGATCTCGACTTCCGCCAGTGCGTGCGACTCTTCCCCTTTCAGCGTTTCCGCCACCGCAGGAGAAGCGTAGACCAGGAAGCGGTCGGAATCATAAGCGTGGTGCACGCGCACGATCTCGCGCATAATTTCATAGCACACCGTTTCTACCGTTTTCACCGTGCCGCGGCCGTGACAGGTAGGACACTCATTGCACAGCACGTGCTCCACGCTTTCCCGAGTACGCTTGCGGGTCATCTCTACCAGCCCAAGCTGAGAGAAGCCGTTGATGCTGGTTTTGACCCGATCCTTGCTCAGCGCCTGTTCCAGCGAATGCAGCACCCGCCGACGATGATCCTCATTATTCATATCAATGAAATCAATGATGATAATGCCGCCGAGATTACGCAGCCGCAGCTGACGGGCAATCGCCTGAGTCGCCTCAATATTGGTATTAAAGATAGTATCGTCAAGATTACGATGACCGACGAATGCCCCGGTATTGATATCAACGGTGGTCATTGCCTCAGTTTGGTCAATAATCAGATACCCGCCTGATTTCAGCTCAACTTTACGCTCCAGCGCGCGCTGAATTTCATTTTCTACATCAAAGAGATCGAAAATCGGCTGACGGCCGCTGTAGTGCTCCAGCTTACTGGTCATCTCCGGGATATATTCGGCGGTGAATTCGAGCAGCGATTCGTAGGTCAGACGCGAATCAACGCGAATACGGTCAAGGTGCGCATCGGCGAAATCACGCAGCACGCGCTGCGCCAGCGCCAGTTCACCGTACAACTGATAACGCGTCTGCTGGCGTTTTTTGCGCTCCATGACTTTGGTCCAGACGCGCTTGAGATAAGCGGCATCGGCGGCCATCTCCTGCTCTTGCACACCTTCCGCCGCAGTACGGATAATGAATCCGCCCTGGTCGTCGCAATATTCTGACACCACTTTTTTCAGGCGTTCGCGCTCTGCTTCGCTTTCAATACGCTGAGAGACGCCGACATGCGAGGCCCCAGGCATAAAAACCAGATAGCGAGAGGGAATGGTAATATCGGTGGTCAGACGCGCGCCTTTAGTACCAAGCGGATCTTTCACCACCTGTACCATTAAATCCTGCCCCTGACGCACCAGTTCAGAAATATCACGGACGGCAAACTGTTTTTGCTCTTCGCCCGCCACGCACTCGGTGTGCGGCATGATATCGGAAGCGTGCAGGAATGCGGCCTTATCGAGGCCAATATCTACAAAAGCCGCCTGCATTCCCGGCAGAACCCGACTGACACGACCTTTGTAGATATTGCCTACTATTCCTCGTCGCGCTTCACGCTCAATATGAATTTCCTGAAGAATACCGCCATCAATGTACGCGACGCGCGTTTCTGATGGCGTTACGTTAACTAATAATTCAGCCGTCATCTTTATCCCTTTTCTTCACGCAGTGAGTTAAAGTTACTCAGCAACTCATACGTTTCCACCAGCGGTAAGCCGACTACGGCGTGATAGCTGCCATTTATCTTCCTGACGAAACAGCCACCCAACCCCTGAATACCGTATGCACCTGCTTTATCTAAAGGTTCGCCGCTGGCAACATAATCGGCGATATCCTGTACTGAGAGCACGCGAAAAGTGACTTCCGTGACCACCAGGCAATCCAGCGTCTGCTGCCTATCGGCCAGGGCCACGGCGGTCATAACCTGATGGGTTTTCCCGGAAAGCATGCGTAGCATCTCGGCAGCATGCTCGACATCACGCGGCTTTTCCAGCACTTCGCCGTTAAGGATGACAATGGTATCCGCTCCCAGAACGGGGAGATCGCGCGGCGCTAACGCGACGCCAGCCTGCGCCTTTTCTCGCGCCAGCCGGACAACATACTGCTGCGCGCTCTCCTGTGGACGACGCTGTTCCTCAATACCGGGAACCACACGTTCAAAAGAGAGGCCAAGCTGAGCCAGCAGTTCCTGCCGACGCGGAGAGCCAGAAGCAAGATAAAGAGTCGTCATATCAACCTTATTGCACCGCAAACTGCTGGCGTACTTTACGCATCAGCAGGAAAATCCATGGCCAGAGCACGCCGTTTACTACACTACTCCAGAACACTTCCGGACGGAAAGAGACGTTGATCACTAAAAACTCGGCCCAGAAAACAATAATATCCACGGCGAGGGATAACATGACCACCACCAGCGCCTGTTGCCAGAGCGCCAGATTACGAAACAGCTGATATTTCAGCGCGACCAGATAAGCCACAATACTTAATGATAGTGCGCGCACGCCAAGCGTCGACCCGCTAATGAGATCGAGGATTGCCCCCATCAAAAAACCGGTGCCGACGTTAACCCGGTGGGGTAACGCGAGGATCCAGTACAACAGGATAAGCAATACCCAGTTTGGCCGGTAGACGCTAATGTCCGCCGGCCAGGGCATAATCTGCAGCAATAGTGCGATAAGAAACGAGAGCCAGATAACCCAGCGTCCCTGGCTACGGTAACTTGCCACTATTGCCCCCCTGCTGGCGGCGACTGCTGCGGCATCCCCGTTGCCGGAGCCGGCATCTGCGGCCCCATAGCATCCGGTGCAGGCAGAACCTGCGGCATCATCTGCATCAGACGTTCATTAGCTACGCGATGAACCTCTTCCGGCGTCATCGGATTCGCGCCGTTGCGATCGGCGCCCCACAGCAGCAGCAGATAGCGCAGGCGCTGCAGACCGGCGGTTGGACGAGCCTGAATCACCGTATACGCGCGCTGCGTATCGAGCTTAACCGACGAAACCACGCCGACCGGATACCCTTCCGGGAATCGGCCGCCGAGACCCGAAGTCACCAGGACGTCGCCAACGCGAATATCCGTATTGGCCGGCAGATGTTCCAGCTGTAAATCATCGGTACAGCCGTTACCGGCAGCAATCACGCGAATATCGTTACGCAATACCTGAATCGGTAACGCATGGGTGGCATCGCAGATCAGCAGCACGCGGCTGGTCAGTTTAGCCACCGCGACCACCTGCCCGACCACGCCTTTATCGCTGATCACCGGCTGGCCTTCATAAACGCCGTTAACACTGCCTTTATCGATAACAACCTGATCGCTGTAAGGATCGTTAACCGTTGAGATGACCTGAGTCACCATTTTTTGCTCGTCCTGACGCAGCGGAGAGCCCAGCAGCTCGCGCAGACGCGCGTTCTCCTGTTTATACTGGCCCAGCATCAGTAAGTCGCTGTTCTTCAGCAACAGCTCCTGACGCAGCGCGCGGTTTTCCAGTTCGAGCTGGTCGCGGGTGGCCAGCGTTTGCGAAACGCTATCCAGCAATTCCCGGGGACCATTAGAGACAAAGTAGAAAGGGCTGACGGCAGTATCCATGTACGTTCGTATCTGGCTGAACGTACCCAGGCGACTATCGGCGATTATCACGCCAAGCGCCACCAACACCGCCAGAATAAGGCGAATCTGTAGCGACGGGCCACGGCTAAAAATTGGCTTCATAGGCTATGCGTATTCTCGTGTCAGTTAAGACCAGGGCAGCCGTAAACCAGCTACCCGGATCTCAGCCTGACTACTCTTCGCTGAACAAATCGCCGCCGTGCATATCGATCATTTCCAGTGCCTTACCGCCGCCGCGAGCGACGCAGGTCAGCGGATCTTCTGCAACTACGACAGGAATTCCTGTCTCTTCCATTAACAGACGGTCAAGGTTACGCAGCAGAGCGCCACCGCCGGTCAGAACCATCCCTCGTTCGGAGATATCGGATGCCAGCTCCGGCGGGCACTGTTCCAGCGCCACCATCACCGCGCTAACGATACCGGTCAACGGCTCCTGCAGCGCTTCGAGGATTTCGTTGGAATTCAGCGTAAAGCCGCGCGGTACACCTTCAGCAAGGTTACGCCCGCGAACTTCGATTTCACGAACTTCATCACCCGGATAAGCGGAACCGATCTCGTGTTTGATACGTTCTGCGGTCGCTTCGCCGATCAGGGAACCGTAGTTACGACGGACATAATTAATCACGGCTTCGTCAAAACGGTCGCCGCCAATACGCACAGAAGAGGAGTAAACCACGCCGTTCAGGGAGATAACCGCCACTTCAGTCGTACCACCGCCAATATCCACAACCATAGAACCGGTTGCTTCGGAAACCGGCAGGCCTGCGCCAATCGCAGCCGCCATCGGCTCTTCAATCAGAAAGACTTCACGGGCGCCAGCGCCCTGTGCGGATTCACGAATAGCGCGACGTTCAACCTGGGTCGCACCAACCGGCACGCAGACCAGCACGCGCGGGCTCGGACGCATAAAGCTATTGCTGTGCACCTGTTTAATAAAGTGCTGGAGCATTTTTTCGGTAACGAAGAAGTCGGCAATAACGCCGTCTTTCATTGGGCGAATAGCTGCAATATTGCCCGGTGTACGCCCAAGCATTTGCTTCGCTTCATGGCCCACAGCGGCGACGCTTTTCGGCGATCCGGCACGATCCTGACGAATGGCCACAACGGAAGGCTCATTCAATACGATGCCTTGTCCTTTTACATAAATCAGGGTATTCGCGGTACCCAGGTCAATGGACAGGTCATTGGAAAACATGCCACGAAATTTTTTTAACATACTAAGGGATAATCCTGAAAGCTGGGGCGGAAAACAAAATCCGCTTACTTTACCAACCACGCGCAGCAGCGACAAGGCGCAAAAATCATCTGCTGCGGTGAAAATTAGTGCAGTTCGTTACCTTTGTTACAAATTTGACTGAGTCCGTCCAATGCCGAAATCTTCAGCAGCGCTCCGCGCTTGAATCTGCAACCTGTCAAAGGTCATTCACTGGCATTTACATTGCGACAATCCGGCAGGTAGACAAGCACACCCCCATCACTATGGCGCGCATTATTCTACGTGAAATCACGCTAAACGGCAGATCAAACAGAGTATCTTTGCGAATATTTTTTCACATTTGTGTCAAGTGGCTGTGAGGCGGCAAAAAATTCCCCCTGACCACCGGTAACACCGCATTGAGACAGCACCTGCCACTCGCTTCGGCTGAGCACGCCGGTTGCGAAAACCTGAATCGGCATTCCTTTACAGGCTTCGACCAGGCTCTGAACCAGCAGCTGATTCTCACTACGTTTTTCTATATTGCGCGATAACCCCGAATGCAGCTTAATCACTTCAACATCAAGTTGCTTAATCCAGCTGGTGCCAACCAGCGTCAGACCGGCCTGAATAACGGCAACCCGAATACCTAAAGCGTTAACCAACCGCATAACTGGCTGCAGGCGGCCGATATATTGACAAACATCCGCCTCTGCAAGTTCAAAAATAATGCGTCGACGATGCGATTTTTCACATTGCATCAACGTATCGCGCAGCCAGCGCTGGAATCGAGGGCGAATTAATGACTCCACCGTTACCTGCAACGCGAGCTTTTCTTCCGGCCAGAATCCTAAAAATGGCAGCAAGCGTGTAATTTGCAGACGGTCATACTCTTCCGCCAGGCCAAACTGCAGCACCATTGGCATATATTCCGCCGAGATCACCTCTTCCTTACCATCATAAAGACGACACATGAGCTCGCGATGATGCACACGACCATCACGGGTTACCGCCGGTTTCTGGTACAGCCGCGGACCGCCGCGGCTGAGCATTTGCTCGATGAGCGTACGCCAGCGCACATTGCCGCGCCCTTTCTCCGGCAACGAGTCGTCATAAACGGACCAGCTGTTGCTGCCCTGTAATACCGCGTTACGCGTTGCCGCTTCCGCATGCTCCATCACCTGGGCCGCCGTTTGACCGCTACGGAAAGCGCAGATTCCGATATGCATCATATCGTCACGATCGAGAATTCGCGTCGGCGGCAGGGCGTCCATGGCCTTCAATAGCAATCCGGCGATGCTATCCGCCTCTTTTAACGTGCGATGAGGCAGCAGGACGGCAAAATCGCTGCGGTGGTAGCGAGCCAGCAGCGCGCCGGGATAGCGCATAATAAAAGTAGAGAGCAGATTGACCAGCGTAAAGTAATGCTCCTCGGTCGCTCCACGCCCCCAGTTGTCGCTCAGCAGGTCAAAATCCGGCAAGCGGATCATCATAACAATACCGTATGAGCCGACTTTCTCCTGATCTTCAAGCAGCGTCGTCAGCTGATTATCAAAGAAGAGGCGGTTGCTCAGCCCGGTTTTCGAATCCTGCGCGACATAGGAACGAATCAGGGTATCCATGCGGCTGCGCTGATCGCTGGCAAACTGAAGTTCTGATAGCAACATATCCAGCGCACTACTGATGTTAGCAGGCCATTCATGTACCGACCCACGCACCTGCGGCCCTCGTTCGCCGTTAAGAATACGCGCAGCACGAAGTTCCAGTAGCTCCTGGCCCGCCAGCTGACGACGGATCCAGCGCACGGAAAAAAAGATAATCAACACCATAAAACCAATAGCGATGGAAAGCGGTGCGGTGATGTGTAGCGAACGGAAGTAATTAGCCATCGGATCCAGATAAACCAGATGGATGGACATTCCGGGATGCTTGAGCGACGGAACCGTGATATTGCGGAACTGATTGCTGGTCCCTAAAGGGCGATAATTATCGGTACGTGAATGGCTATAGAGCGATTTACCGTTGAGCTGAAAATCAACGCGCACCACTTCAACCGGCGTCATCAGCTCATCCATCTGAGGTTCAAGCTGGTCAAAAGACACAGAGGCCAGGCGGTTATCCAGCATCGTCGCCACCGCCTGAATGCGGTTGGTCATTTTTAGCTGAATGCCGTTATAAAAACTCAGCGAAGCGCCAACCAGCGTGACAAAGATGGTCAGGCTAGTGAGTAGCGTGACAAAGGCTGAGAATTTCGTCGTTAATCGCATCCCTGTGTTAACTCCGCGTGTGAATGACTACCCGATAAACATCCGGGCTCATGTGCTGGCGCCTAAACTAGAGTAAGCACTAACTTTCTAAAGAGCGACGCATACTACCAAAGCTGGCGCATCTGGCAATTTATTGCGTTACATCGGTGTAATAATGCCGTTAGCGAGTATAGTCTGCAGAAAAAATTTTCCAATCACCCAACCTATGAGGACCGGCGCATGCAGGCTTTAATCTTAGAACAGCAGGATGGCAAAACTCTCTCTTCGGTGCAAACCATTGATGCCAGCCAACTGCCGCAGGGTGATGTGACAGTGGACATCCAATGGTCGAGCCTTAACTATAAAGATGCACTGGCTATCACTGGTAAAGGGAAAATCATCCGCAACTTTCCGATGATTCCTGGCATCGATTTCGCCGGTTTTGTCCATAGCAGCGAAGATCCTCGTTTCCACGCCGGGCAGCAGGTGCTGCTGACCGGATGGGGTGTTGGTGAAAATCACTGGGGCGGGCTGGCGGAACGCGCTCGCGTTAAAGGCGACTGGCTGGTGGCAATGCCTCAAGGCCTGGATGGACGTAAAGCTATGGCTATTGGTACCGCAGGTTTCACCGCGATGCTGTGCGTGATGGCGCTGGAGGACGCGGGGATTCGTCCTGAAGAGGGGGAAATCGTGGTCACCGGAGCCAGCGGCGGCGTCGGCAGCACCGCGGTCGCTTTGCTGCATCATCTGGGATACCAGGTGGCGGCGGTTTCCGGACGTGAAAGCACGCATGAGTATCTGAAAGCCCTCGGCGCCCAGCGTATCCTTAGCCGTGATGAATTCGCGGAAACCCGCCCGCTGGAAAAACAGCTGTGGGCCGGCGCCGTTGATACCGTTGGTGACAAAGTGCTGGCAAAAGTTCTGGCGCAGATGAACTACGGCGGCTGCGTCGCAGCCTGCGGCCTGGCCGGCGGCTTTGCCCTGCCGACTACCGTCATGCCGTTTATTCTGCGTAATGTACGCCTGCAGGGCGTCGACTCGGTGATGACGCCAGCAGCACGTCGGGCCGAGGCCTGGCAACGGCTGGTTCGCGATCTGCCCGAATCTTTCTACGCGCATAGCGCGACTGAAATTAGCCTCGCTGAGGCCCGTGAGTTTGCCGATAAGATCATGTCCAATCAGATTCAGGGCCGCACGCTGGTCAAAATCGCCTAATCTGCAATTTTTCGTGACATATTCGCAATAACTCTCCGCCTCCGTCATGCTTAGTAAAACGCATGACGGAGGATGCTATGAAACCCAAAAAACTAACGGAAGCCGACGTTACGGCAGAATCCGTTTTTATGCTGCAACGACGCCAGGTCCTGAAAATGCTGGGCATTAGTGCGACCGCCCTTTCCCTCTCACCCTCCGCGCAAGCCGACCTGCTGGATTGGTTCAAAGGCAACGATCGACCGCCGGCACCAGCGGGTAAAGCGCTGACTTTCGATAAACCCGCGCAATGGCAAAACAATCTGCCGCTAACACCGGAAAACAAGGTATCCGGCTACAATAACTTTTATGAGTTCGGCCTGGATAAAGCCGATCCGGCGGCCAATGCCGGTAGCCTGCGCACCGATCCCTGGACGCTGACCATTGGCGGCGAAGTGGCAAAACCGCTAACCCTCGATCATGATGACCTGACCAGCCGTTTCCCGCTTGAAGAGCGAATTTACCGGATGCGCTGCGTAGAAGCCTGGTCAATGGTGATTCCGTGGGTAGGATTCCCGCTACATAAGTTGCTGTCGCTGGTTGAACCTACCAGCAATGCACGCTATGTCGCATTTAAAACGCTTTATGCCCCGGAGCAAATGCCTGGCCAGAAGGATCGTTTTATCGGCGGCGGTCTGGCATATCCCTATGTTGAAGGCCTGCGGCTCGATGAGGCCATGCATCCTCTGACGCTGCTCAGCGTCGGCGTATACGGCAAAGCGCTTCCCCCGCAAAACGGCGCGCCGGTGCGGCTCACCGTTCCCTGGAAGTACGGCTTCAAAGGTATCAAGTCTATCGTCAGTATCGAACTGACCCGCGACCGCCCTCCTACCACCTGGAACCTTGCCGGGCCTGAGGAGTACGGTTTCTATGCCAACGTCAATCCGCATGTTGATCACCCCCGTTGGTCACAGGCGACCGAGCGCTTTATCGGTTCTGGAGGCGTGCTCGACGTTAAACGCCAGCCAACGCTGCTATTCAACGGCTATGCCGATGAGGTCGCATCGCTCTATCGGGGTCTGAACTTGCGGGAGAATTACTAGTGCGCCTGAACGTAAAGCAGATAACCTGGCTGAAAGTCATTCTCCATCTGGCGGGTTTGCTGCCATTTATCTGGCTATTCTGGGCTGGATATCAAGGATATTTCAGCGCCGATCCGGCAAAAGATATCCAGCACTTTACCGGTAGGATGGCTCTTAAATTCCTGCTTGCCACCTTGCTTGTTTCGCCGCTGGCGCGTTACGCTAAACAGCCGTTACTGATACGTACCCGACGCTTATTGGGTCTATGGTGCTTCGCATGGGCAACCCTGCATTTGACCAGCTATACGCTGCTCGAACTCGGGATTAACAATCTGGCGCTATTGGGTAAAGAAGTGCTTACCAGGCCTTACCTGACGCTGGGGTTAGTCAGTTGGCTGATTCTGCTGGCTCTGGCGGCGACGTCAACGCAGGCAATGCAGCGAAAATTGGGTCGCCGTTGGCAAACATTGCATAACTTCGTCTATATTGTCGCGATCCTCGCCCCGATTCACTACCTGTGGTCGGTGAAGATTTTATCCCCGCAGCCGATAATTTATGCCCTGCTGGCGCTGCTGCTTTTAGTATGGCGATACAAGAAGTTCCGCCAGTGGTGGCGCTAATTCCGGATATGTGCAGTTTCCCGCAGATCTTTTATCAACCGCGACTCTTTACACGATAGCGGTTGATAATCTTCCCTGATAAGACCAGTATTTAGCTGCCAAATGCTACGAAATCGTTATAATGTGCGACTTTGGTTTTCCTGACGGGCTTTTTAAGCCTCGAAAAGGTGACAATCGCGTATCGAAGGTATATTTTGTTTTTTACCCGAGAATGGCAGAAGATGGCCGCATATTGGCTGGTAAGTTCCGATTTTTGCTTTTGAGTCACCGGAGCTTAACCTGTCGGCTTCTGAAGAGGCGCGGCATCCTGAAGCAGCAGTAATTCATATGCTTTACAGACGGCGTTAACACGCTTGTCACAATCACACTAAACAAAGAGTACGGAACCCACTCATGGATATTCGTAAGATTAAAAAACTGATCGAGCTGGTTGAAGAATCAGGTATCTCCGAACTGGAAATTTCTGAAGGCGAAGAGTCTGTACGCATTAGCCGTGCCGCGCCAAACGCAGGTTTCCCGGTGATGCAACAGGCTTACGCCGCACCAATGATGCAGCAACAGCCAGCTCTGTCTAACGCCGTCGCACCAGCGGCAGCTCCAGCAATGGAAGCCTCTGCGGCAGCGGAAATCAGTGGCCACATCGTACGTTCCCCAATGGTTGGTACTTTCTACCGCACCCCGAGCCCGGACGCGAAAGCCTTCATCGAAATCGGTCAGAAAGTTAACGCCGGCGATACCCTGTGCATCGTTGAAGCCATGAAAATGATGAACCAGATCGAAGCCGATAAATCCGGCGTGGTGAAAGCCATCCTGGTCGAAAGTGGTCAACCGGTAGAATTTGACGAGCCACTGGTCGTCATCGAATAACGAGGCGAACATGCTGGATAAAATTGTTATCGCCAACCGCGGCGAGATTGCATTGCGTATCCTGCGTGCCTGTAAAGAACTGGGCATCAAGACCGTTGCTGTGCATTCAACGGCGGATCGCGATTTAAAACACGTATTGTTAGCGGATGAGACGGTCTGTATTGGCCCGGCTCCGTCCGTAAAAAGCTATCTGAATATCCCGGCTATTATCAGCGCTGCCGAAATCACCGGCGCGGTGGCTATTCACCCGGGGTATGGTTTCCTGTCCGAAAACGCTAACTTCGCTGAGCAAGTTGAGCGCTCCGGTTTTATCTTTATCGGTCCGAAAGCAGACACTATCCGCCTGATGGGCGACAAAGTGTCCGCTATCACCGCCATGAAGAAAGCGGGCGTTCCTACCGTACCGGGTTCTGATGGCCCGTTGGGCGAAGATATGGACGTTAACCGCGCCCATGCGAAACGCATTGGCTATCCGGTGATTATCAAAGCCTCCGGCGGCGGCGGCGGTCGCGGTATGCGCGTTGTACGCAGCGATGCTGAACTGGCTCAATCCATCTCCATGACCAAAGCGGAAGCAAAAGCTGCTTTCAATAACGACATGGTTTATATGGAGAAATACCTGGAAAATCCTCGCCACATTGAGATCCAGGTTTTGGCTGACGGCCAGGGTAACGCTATCTATCTGGCCGAACGCGACTGCTCCATGCAGCGTCGTCACCAGAAAGTTGTCGAAGAGGCGCCAGCGCCGGGCATTACGCCGGAACTGCGTCGCTATATCGGCGAACGTTGCTCCAAAGCATGCGTTGATATCGGCTATCGCGGTGCGGGTACTTTCGAATTCCTGTTCGAAAACGGCGAGTTCTATTTCATCGAAATGAATACCCGTATTCAGGTTGAACATCCGGTAACCGAAATGATCACCGGCGTTGATCTGATTAAAGAGCAGCTGCGCATTGCAGCGGGTCAGCCGCTTTCCATCAAGCAGGAAGAAGTAGTGGTTAAAGGCCATGCGGTGGAATGCCGTATCAACGCCGAAGACCCGAACACCTTCCTGCCGAGCCCGGGTAAAATCACCCGCTTCCACGCGCCGGGCGGTTTTGGCGTGCGCTGGGAGTCTCATATCTACGCAGGCTACACCGTACCTCCGTACTATGACTCAATGATCGGCAAGCTGATTTGCTATGGCGAAAACCGTGATGTCGCGATTGCTCGCATGAAGAATGCGCTGCAGGAGCTGATTATCGATGGCATCAAAACCAACGTTGATCTGCAGATCCGCATCATGAACGACGAGCATTTCCAGAATGGTGGTACCAACATCCACTATCTGGAGAAAAAACTCGGATTGCAGGAGAAGTAATTCTGCCATCGCAGTAAAGGGCCGGGTAATCCGGCCTTTTTTCTTTTTCTCTCCTCTCATCTTTTCCATGCGGTACAATCCCCGCTTTCTTCATCCTCAAGGGACAAAAAATGGACAAACGTTTTGTTCAGGCCCATAAAGAGGCGCGCTGGGCGCTGTGGCTAACCCTTCTCTATCTTGCCGCCTGGCTGGCTGCCGCCTATCTGCCGGACGTAAGAATTGGCATTACCGGCCTGCCACACTGGTTCGAAATGGCCTGCCTGCTGGTACCGCTGGTGTTTATTCTGCTGTGCTGGGCGATGGTACGTTTCATCTTCCGCGATATCTCGCTGGAGGATGACAATGCAGCTTGAAGTTATTCTGCCGCTAATTGCCTATCTGGTAGTGGTGTTTGGCATCTCCATTTACGCCATGCGCAAACGCACGACAGGCACCTTCCTGAATGAATACTTCCTCGGCAGCCGCTCAATGGGCGGGATTGTCCTGGCGATGACGCTGACGGCAACCTACATTAGCGCCAGCTCATTTATTGGCGGGCCGGGCGCTGCCTATAAATATGGGTTGGGCTGGGTATTGCTGGCGATGATCCAACTTCCCGCAGTCTGGCTCTCGTTGGGTATCCTTGGAAAAAAATTCGCTATTCTGGCGCGGCGTTACAACGCCGTAACGCTCAACGATATGCTATTTGCCCGTTACCGGAGTCGCCTGCTGGTGTGGCTGGCGAGCCTCAGTTTACTCGTGGCATTTGTCGGAGCGATGACGGTGCAGTTTATCGGCGGCGCGCGTCTGCTGGAAACCGCCGCCGGAATTCCTTATGAGACGGGTTTACTGATTTTTGGCATCAGTATTGCGTTGTACACCGCGTTCGGAGGCTTCCGTGCCAGCGTACTCAACGATACCATGCAGGGAATGGTGATGCTGGTTGGCACCATCGTTTTACTGGTCGGCGTCGTTCATGCGGCGGGGGGACTAAGTCATGCGGTTGAGACGCTGCAAACCATTGATCCAAAGCTCATCACTCCACAAGGGGCTGACGATATTCTGTCGCCGACCTTTATGACCTCGTTCTGGGTACTGGTCTGTTTTGGGGTTATCGGCCTGCCCCACACGGCAGTACGTTGCATCTCTTACAAAGACAGCAAAGCGGTACATCGGGGCATTATCATCGGTACCATCGTGGTCGCGGTCCTGATGTTTGGGATGCATCTGGCTGGCGCTCTGGGACGGGCAGTGATCCCCGATCTGACGGTGCCGGATTTGGTTATTCCCACATTAATGGTCAAAGTATTACCGCCATTTGCCGCCGGGATCTTCCTCGCAGCGCCAATGGCCGCGATTATGTCGACTATCAATGCTCAGCTTCTGCAAAGTTCCGCTACGATCATTAAAGATCTTTATCTGAACATCCGTCCGGAACAGCTACAAAATGAGAAGCGGTTGAAGCGGATGTCGGCGGTTATTACGCTGCTCCTGGGCGCGCTGCTGCTGCTGGCCGCCTGGCGCCCACCTGAGATGATCATCTGGCTCAACCTGCTGGCGTTCGGCGGTCTTGAAGCCGTGTTCTTGTGGCCGCTGGTGCTGGGTCTGTACTGGGAACGGGCGAACGCAACAGGCGCGTTAAGCGCGATGATCGTTGGCGGCGTACTGTATGCCATACTCGCCACATTTAATCTTCAGTACCTGGGGCTCCATCCGATAGTCCCCTCGTTGCTGTTAAGCTTGTTGGCTTTCCTGGTCGGAAACCAGTTTGGTCCTTCCGTCCCGCAAGCCGCCGTATTGACTACTGATAAATAAAGAGTTTTGCCATGCCATGGATCCAACTGAAACTGAATACTACCGGCGCGAATGCGGAAGAACTAAGTGAAGCTTTGATGGAGGCGGGTTCCGTTTCTATTACCTTCCAGGATACGCACGACACGCCAGTATTCGAGCCTTTACCGGGCGAAACCCGTCTGTGGGGCGATACTGACGTTATTGGCCTGTTTGACGCAGAAACCGATATGAAAGAGGTGGTAGCAATCCTGGAGCAGCACCCGCTTCTGGGTAACGGATTCGTCCATAAAATCGAACAGCTGGAAGACAAAGACTGGGAGCGCGAGTGGATGGATAACTTCCACCCAATGTGCTTCGGAAAACGTCTGTGGATTTGCCCTAGCTGGCGCGATGTGCCAGACGAAAACGCCGTCAACGTGATGCTCGACCCGGGCCTGGCCTTCGGAACCGGTACACATCCCACAACAGCCATGTGCCTGGAGTGGCTGGATGGACTCGACCTCGAAGGTAAAACGATTATCGATTTTGGCTGCGGCTCCGGCATTCTGGCCATCGCAGCATTAAAACTGGGCGCAGCGAAAGCCATTGGTATTGATATCGATCCCCAGGCCATTCAGGCCAGCCGCGATAATGCGGAACGTAACGGGGTTTCTGAACGCCTGGAACTCTATCTGCCGAAGGATCAGCCAGAGGCAATGAAAGCCGATGTCGTGGTCGCAAACATCCTGGCCGGCCCTTTACGCGAGTTAGCCCCTCTTATCAGCGTACTGCCCGTTACAGGAGGCCTGCTGGGTCTTTCTGGTATTCTTGCCAGCCAGGCGGAGAGCGTTTGTGAAGCCTATGCCGATCTCTTTGCACTTGATCCTGTTGTCGAAAAAGAAGAGTGGTGCCGCATTACCGGTCAAAAAAAATAATCATTCAATGCGGTCTGCGGACCGCATTTTTGTTTCCAGTTATCGCCTAATGACGTCAAGAAATGAGAGTCAGATCCCATTATGACGTTCTTTTTTGGCGACAAAAACAGCGTTTTATGCCACCAGCAGCAACCTTTTTCTAAGAAAAATCGAGAAGTTTTACGATTTTATAATTGGACACAAATTATCCTTCCTGTATTAAGCCAATGATTAATAGGCAAATTTATTCATCAGCCTGACCCGACTATCGGATTCATTGATCTGTAACAGAGGATTGCTCAAAGTTTGGCCTTTCATCTCGTGCAAAAAATGCGTAATATACGCCGCCTTGCAGTCACAGTATGGTCATTTCTTAACTCATGCGCATCGGACACTACCAGCTCAGAAATCGACTGATCGCAGCGCCTATGGCTGGCATTACTGACAGACCATTCCGGACGCTGTGTTACGAGATGGGGGCAGGCTTGACCGTATCCGAGATGATGTCCTCTAACCCGCAGGTTTGGGAGAGCGACAAGTCCCGCTTACGGATGGTGCACGTTGATGAGCCCGGTATTCGTACCGTGCAAATCGCCGGTAGCGTGCCGGAAGAGATGGCTGCAGCCGCCCGTATTAACGTGGAAAGCGGCGCCCAAATTATTGATATTAATATGGGGTGCCCGGCGAAAAAGGTGAATCGTAAGCTTGCAGGTTCAGCCCTCTTGCAGTACCCCGACCAGGTGAAATCAATCCTGGCGGCGGTCGTTAAAGCAGTGGACGTTCCCGTAACTCTCAAGATTCGCACCGGCTGGGAACCGGAACACCGTAACTGCGTAGAGATTGCCCAACTGGCTGAAGAATGTGGCATTCAGGCTCTGACTATTCACGGACGCACCCGCGCCTGCTTGTTTAATGGAGAAGCTGAGTACGACAGTATTCGGGCAGTTAAGCAGAAAGTTTCCATTCCGATTATCGCGAATGGTGACATTACCGACCCGCTTAAAGCCAGAGCTGTGCTCGACTATACGGGGGCGGATGCCCTTATGATAGGCCGCGCAGCTCAGGGAAGACCCTGGATCTTTCGGGAAATCCAGCACTATCTGGACACTGGAGAGCTGCTGTCCCCGCTGCCTTTGGCAGAGGTTAAGCGCTTGCTTTGTTCGCACGTTCGGGAACTGCATGGCTTTTACGGCCAGGCAAAAGGGTACCGAATCGCGCGCAAACACGTATCCTGGTATCTACAGGAACACGCTCCGGATGACCAGTTTCGGCGCACATTCAACGCCATAGAAGATTCCAGCGAACAGCTGGAGGCGTTGGAGGCATACTTCGAAAATTTTGCGTAATAGAAATAAAGAGCTGACAGAACTATGTTCGAACAACGCGTAAATTCTGACGTACTGACCGTTTCTACCGTTAACTCTCAGGATCAGGTAACTCAAAAGCCCCTGCGTGACTCGGTTAAACAGGCACTGAAGAACTATTTTGCTCAACTGAACGGTCAGGATGTGAATGACCTGTATGAGCTGGTACTGGCTGAAGTAGAACAGCCCCTGTTGGACATGGTGATGCAATACACCCGCGGTAACCAGACCCGTGCTGCCCTGATGATGGGCATCAACCGTGGTACTCTGCGTAAAAAACTGAAAAAATACGGCATGAACTGATACTAATCAGTTAAATGTTTGATATAAAAGGCGCTCTTCGGCATGGGGAAGCGCCTTTTTTATTTCATCTGATTTGCTGATTGACTATCGCCTGCAGCTGATGGTTACCGAAAAGGGTCGACATAATATTATCAACCAGGGCTGGTGCCTGGTGATATAGATCAAACGTGCCGTTTTCCATTAGCCAGTTTTTAATAATCCCGACCAATGCGCTGTGTAATACGATTAAAGGAATTTCAACATTCGTTTCTACTGGTAATAATCCATTACGAATACAGAGCTGCAAAACTCCGCGTATTACAGGATAGCTAAAACCTATTTTTTGGCGAATCTCAGCCTCTGACATCATATCGCAAGAAAACTCACACTTTTGATACAGAATTTGCATTAGCGCACGTTGACGAGGATTATTAGCGACAAATTGCAAACCGTAAATAAATTTCTCACGTAGTTTGCTCAGCGGATTCTGGCCATCCGCTGAATTATCTTCATGCTGAATAAGGTCACGTAGCGGGAGCTGCTGCTGCCACATTTCATTAAATAGATCCGCTTTGCTGGAAAAGTGCCAGTAGACGGCTCCCCTCGTCACGCCTGCAGCATCAGCGATATCGGTCAAAGTGGTGCGGGTTACGCCACGTAGGGCAAACTGCTGAATGGCAGACTCAATCAGAAGCTGCCGCGTCTTTAACGCATCCTCTTTCGTTCTTCCAGGCATATGGTGCTCCGCTCGACGCCGGATTAAAAATTTGGGAATAACTGAATACGTCTCAACCTAGCATCTGACAATAACTATTTTTTAGCAAAAAGAGAGATAAGTTAAATCTTAAACAAAAAAAATAAATACACTACAAGAATGATTAAAATAAAATCATTCATAAATTAAATATCAATGTAAGAAAACTTTAATTTAAGAAATCTTTAAAAACATAATCACGGATATTTTTTTTTGCGTGCCTTGCTGATGGTTAAAAAATAACTATTCCTTACATCAAACATTTTTTATTTGTAGGATAACCAACCGCATTTAAATTCATTATTTCTTGCACAGATTCGTGACCAGACCTGGCTCATAATCTATAAGGAACAGCAATGACACGTTATGTCAGGGTTACACTTTTATCCAGCCTAATCATCGCAACCATTTTACTTAACGGTTGCGATGATTCAGGCGCTCGGCAACCGCATGCGCAGATACCGCAGGTCTCCGTACATGTGGTGAGCAGCGCACCGCTGTCCGTTACCACGGAGCTACCTGGCCGCACATCGGCATACCGTATAGCGGAAGTTCGCCCGCAGGTCAGTGGAATTATCCTGCAACGTAACTTTGTTGAAGGCAGCGATGTCACTGCCGGACAATCTCTTTATCAGATCGATCCGGCAACTTATCAGGCAGCCTACAACAGCGCAAAGGGTGATGAAGCGAAAGCAGAAGCCGCCGCGGCTATCGCTCATTTGACGGTGAAACGTTATCAGCCACTGCTCGGCACACAATATATCAGCCGGCAAGAATACGATCAGGCAGTGGCGACGGCGCGCCAGACGGATGCTGATGTTATTGCCGCAAAAGCTGCCGTTGAAAGCGCGCGTATTAACCTGGCATACACCAAAGTGACATCGCCTATCAGCGGACGTATCGGTAAATCCAACGTGACTGAAGGGGCGCTGGTGACTAATGGCCAGGCAAACGCCATAGCCACGGTACAGCAGCTCGATCCTATATACGTCGATGTCACTGAATCGAGCAATGATTTCATGCGCCTTAAACAGGAAAGCCTGCAGCACGGCAATGATACTAAAAGCGTGCAGTTGATGATGGAAAATGGGCAACCTTACGCGCTTCAGGGCACTCTGCAATTCTCTGACGTGACGGTGGATGAGAGCACTGGTTCTATCACGCTGCGCGCGATCTTTCCTAACCCACAGCATGTTCTGCTGCCTGGCATGTTTGTTCGAGCCCGCATTGATGAGGGAGTTTCACCAGATGCCATCCTGGTCCCTCAGCAGGGGGTGACCCGTACACCGCGCGGCGACGCCAGCGTGATGCTCGTCAATGACAAAGACCAGGTTGAAACCCGTGCCGTCACCGCCTCGCAGGCGATTGGCGATAAGTGGTTGATCACCAGCGGCCTGAAAGCCGGTGAAAAGGTTATCGTCAGCGGTCTGCAAAAAGTGCGTCCCGGCATCACGGTGAAGACCGAAGAAGATACCGCGATGTCCGTCGCGCAATAAGGTACGAATTCCTATGTCTAAGTTCTTTATCCATCGACCGGTATTCGCCTGGGTACTGGCAATTATCATGATGATTGCCGGTGGTCTCGCGATTATGCAGCTCCCCATTGCACAATACCCGACCATCGCGCCGCCCGCGGTGGCTATTTCCGCTACCTATCCAGGCGCGGACGCACAAACCGTTCAGGATACGGTGACTCAGGTTATCGAACAGAACATGAACGGTATCGATAACCTGATGTACATGTCCTCAACCAGCGATTCCGCAGGCGGCGTTACCATCACCCTGACCTTTAAATCAGGTACGGATCCGGATATTGCGCAAGTTCAGGTGCAGAATAAACTCCAGCTGGCGACGCCGCTTCTTCCTCAGGAAGTACAGCAGCAGGGGATTAGCGTTGAGAAATCAAGCAGTAGCTTCCTGATGGTCGCTGGGTTCATCTCCGATAACACGAGCACCGCTCAGGATGATATATCCGACTACGTTGCCTCGAACGTCAAAGATACCATCAGCCGCCTTAACGGCGTCGGCGATGTACAGCTCTTCGGCGCGCAGTATGCTATGCGCGTCTGGCTGGACGGTAATCTGCTGAATAAGTACAACATGACGCCAGTTGACGTCATTAACCAGCTTAAGATCCAAAACGATCAGATTGCTGCAGGCCAGCTTGGCGGCACTCCATCCCTTAAAGGCCAGCAGCTAAATGCCTCCATCATTGCTCAGACGCGCCTGAAGGATCCCGCAGAGTTTGGCAAAGTAACTCTGCGCGTGAACGCGGATGGCTCAGTGGTGCATCTGAAAGATGTGGCACGTATTGAGCTGGGAGGTGAAAACTACAACGTTGTAGCAAAAATCAATGGAAAGCCGGCTTCAGGACTGGGAATTAAGCTCGCTACCGGCGCCAATGCCCTCGATACCGCCGCGGCAATCAAAGCAAAGCTTGCCGAACTGCAGCCCTACTTTCCACAGGGGATGAAGGTTGTCTATCCCTACGACACTACGCCATTTGTGAAAATCTCTATTCATGAGGTTGTGAAGACGCTGTTTGAAGCGATTATCCTCGTCTTCCTGGTGATGTATCTGTTCTTACAGAATATCCGGGCCACGCTGATCCCCACCATTGCAGTTCCAGTCGTCCTGCTCGGGACTTTTGCCGTACTGGCTATGTTCGGTTACTCCATCAATACGCTAACGATGTTCGGCATGGTGCTGGCAATAGGCCTGCTGGTCGACGACGCTATCGTGGTAGTGGAAAACGTAGAACGCGTGATGGTTGAAGAGAAGCTTCCTCCCAAAGAGGCGACGGAAAAATCGATGTCGCAAATTCAGGGGGCGCTGGTCGGCATTGCGATGGTCCTGTCGGCAGTATTTGTGCCGATGGCCTTCTTCGGCGGCTCTACGGGGGCAATTTATCGGCAATTTTCTATCACCATCGTCTCCGCCATGGCGCTGTCCGTACTGGTCGCGCTGATCCTGACCCCCGCGCTTTGTGCCACATTACTGAAACCCGCATCAGCCGATCATCATGAGAAAACAGGTTTTTTTGGCTGGTTTAATGCGAAATTCGATCGTAGCGTGAACCACTACACTAACAGCGTTAGCGGGATCCTGCGCTGCACCGGGCGCTACCTGATCATCTATTTACTGATCGTTGTGGGTATGGCCGTCCTGTTTATGCGTCTGCCCACCTCCTTCTTGCCGGATGAGGATCAGGGGGTATTTATGACCATGATTCAACTCCCTTCGGGCGCAACGCAGGAACGTACGCAGAAGGTTCTTGATACGGTTACCGATTACTATCTACATAAAGAGAAGGCGAATGTTGAAAGCGTCTTTACCGTTAACGGCTTTAGCTTTAGCGGTCAGGGACAAAACTCCGGTATGGCGTTTGTCAGCCTGAAGCCATGGGAGCAACGAAGTGGTTCAGAAAATGGCGTTGAGGCAATCATCAAACGAGCGACCGTTGCCTTTAGTCAGATTAAAGATGCGATGGTCTTTCCCTTCAACCTTCCGGCCATTATCGAATTGGGTACGGCTACTGGTTTCGACTTCGAACTTATTGACCAGGGTAACCTTGGCCACAGCGCATTGACCCAGGCAAGAAATCAACTTCTTGGTATGGTAAAGGAACATCCGGATCGGCTGGTGCGCGTGAGACCAAACGGGCTTGAAGACACGCCGCAATTTAAGCTCGATGTCGATCAAGAGAAGGCTCAGGCATTGGGGATATCACTCTCTGATATCAACGAAACCATTTCCGCAGCGCTGGGAGGCTATTACGTAAATGACTTTATAGACCATGGACGAGTGAAAAAAGTCTACGTTCAGGCCGATGCCAGATTCCGTATGCTGCCGGCCGATATCAATAATATGTACGTCCGCAGCACGAATGGCGAAATGGTTCCGTTCTCCGCCTTTATCACCTCACGCTGGGTTTATGGTTCACCGCGGCTGGAACGCTATAATGGCTTACCCTCTATGGAGATCCTTGGCGAAGCTGCACCAGGGAAAAGTACCGGTGATGCGATGATTTTGATGGAACAGCTGGCCAGCAAGCTTCCTGCCGGCATTGGCTACGACTGGACGGGAATGTCTTATCAAGAACGCCTGTCTGGTAACCAGGCGCCAGCCCTATATGCTATTTCACTCATTGTCGTTTTCCTCTGTCTTGCGGCGCTCTATGAAAGCTGGTCGATCCCATTTTCCGTCATGCTTGTCGTGCCATTAGGCGTTGTTGGGGCTTTATTAGCAGCCTCTCTTCGCGGACTTAATAATGACGTTTATTTTCAGGTGGGTTTATTAACAACAATAGGCCTCTCTGCAAAAAACGCTATTCTTATTGTCGAGTTTGCTAAAGACCTTATGGATAAAGAAAATAAGGGAATTATCGAAGCGACGCTTGAAGCCTCACGTATGCGTTTACGTCCTATCTTAATGACCTCACTGGCCTTTATCCTGGGTGTTCTACCTTTAGTTGTTAGCCATGGAGCGGGTAGCGGTGCTCAAAATGCGGTGGGTACAGGAGTTATGGGCGGAATGTTAACGGCAACCTTGTTGGCTATCTTCTTCGTCCCTGTCTTCTTTGTGGTGGTAAGACGACGTTTCACAAAGCATGCAGAATAAATATCATTTTTAAAGGCACCCGTATGGTGCCTTTTTTCTTTTCTGCAATTTAAAAACTATCCTGATGATATTAAATATATTTATTTCTTTTTAATAATTTCTTCATTTCTTAAAAAATATTATTTTCACGTAATTCTCTGACTTTCTTCATGATATTTACGTTACTCATAAATTGAGATTATTTACTCTGGCGGAGTCCTGTATTACTGATGATAAAATAAACCGTTGCGTATGTGTGTGGGTTCTCCAATACAGCGAAGCGGATCATTTAGAGGTAACATCATGAATAAATTTATTGTAGTAGCGCTGCTGGCAACGCTGCTCGCTGGCTGTGCACATGACTCTCCGTGCGTGCCGGTCTACGATTCTGAAGGTCGATTAGTGCATACCAATACCTGTATGAAAGGGACGACCCAGGATAACTGGGAAACCGCTGGCGCTATTGCCGGAGGAGCAGCCGCGATAGCTGGCCTGACGCTGGGTATCGTGGCATTGACTCGCTAATTCCTTTTCTCTTCTCTGCCATGATGGGTACCGGTGTAATATCCGGTACCTTTTTCTTCAGGAGAAACCTGCATTTTTAATCACTTAGCCCCCATTCTGAATGGACGAGCTTAAGCTACCAGCTCATGTCAACAAGAGTAAGTCGCTGGCTAATTTAAGGATTATGCTAAGAAAATTTTCTCACGAAGCAGAACGCAAAAAGCCCATCCTGACGGATGGGCTCTTCACTTATTTGGTGCCTGGCAATGCCCTACTCTCACATGGGGAGACCCCACACTACCATCGGCGCTACGGCGTTTCACTTCTGAGTTCGGCATGGGGTCAGGTGGGACCACCGCGCTATCGTTGCCAGGCAAATTCTTTTCAAATCGCCGAACTTTAACCTAAAAACTGGTGCTGATACCCAGAGTCGAACTGGGGACCTCACCCTTACCAAGGGTGCGCTCTACCAACTGAGCCATATCAGCACGCTTAATTTGATGCCTGGCAGTTCCCTACTCTCACATGGGGAGACCCCACACTACCATCGGCGCTACGGCGTTTCACTTCTGAGTTCGGCATGGGGTCAGGTGGGACCACCGCGCTGTTGCCGCCAGGCAAATTCTTTGTGCTCGTCCTGTGTCTTTTACGCTCATACTGCGTTGGCTGCTCTCGCGAATGTCAGTCACATACTTCAGTATGCTCCTTCCATCGCTTCGCTTGCCGCCTTGTCTCAGCGTAAAATCCTTCGGACTCTGAATCAGAGCTGAAAATCGTCTCTCAAATCGCCAAAACATCTTCGGCGTTGTAAGGTTAAGCCTCACGGTTCATTAGTACCGGTTAGCTCAACGCATCGCTGCGCTTACACACCCGGCCTATCAACGTCGTCGTCTTCAACGTTCCTTCAGGACTCTCAAGGAGTCAGGGAGAACTCATCTCGGGGCAAGTTTCGTGCTTAGATGCTTTCAGCACTTATCTCTTCCGCATTTAGCTACCGGGCAATGCCATTGGCATGACAACCCGAACACCAGTGATGCGTCCACTCCGGTCCTCTCGTACTAGGAGCAGCCCCCCTCAATTCTCCAGCGCCCACGGCAGATAGGGACCGAACTGTCTCACGACGTTCTAAACCCAGCTCGCGTACCACTTTAAATGGCGAACAGCCATACCCTTGGGACCTACTTCAGCCCCAGGATGTGATGAGCCGACATCGAGGTGCCAAACACCGCCGTCGATATGAACTCTTGGGCGGTATCAGCCTGTTATCCCCGGAGTACCTTTTATCCGTTGAGCGATGGCCCTTCCATTCAGAACCACCGGATCACTATGACCTGCTTTCGCACCTGCTCGCGCCGTCACGCTCGCAGTCAAGCCAGCTTATGCCATTGCACTAACCTCCTGATGTCCGACCAGGATTAGCTGACCTTCGTGCTCCTCCGTTACGCTTTGGGAGGAGACCGCCCCAGTCAAACTACCCACCAGACACTGTCCGCAACCCGGATTACGGGCCCACGTTAGAACACCAGCCATTAAAGGGTGGTATTTCAAGGATGGCTCCATGCAGACTGGCGTCCACACTTCAAAGCCTCCCACCTATCCTACACATCAAGGACCAGTGTTCAGTGTCAAGCTATAGTAAAGGTTCACGGGGTCTTTCCGTCTTGCCGCGGGTACACTGCATCTTCACAGCGAGTTCAATTTCACTGAGTCTCGGGTGGAGACAGCCTGGCCATCATTACGCCATTCGTGCAGGTCGGAACTTACCCGACAAGGAATTTCGCTACCTTAGGACCGTTATAGTTACGGCCGCCGTTTACCGGGGCTTCGATCAAGAGCTTCTCCGCGAGGATAACCCCATCAATTAACCTTCCGGCACCGGGCAGGCGTCACACCGTATACGTCCACTTTCGTGTTTGCACAGTGCTGTGTTTTTAATAAACAGTTGCAGCCAGCTGGTATCTTCGACTGAGTTCAGCTCCATGAGCAAGTCACTTCACCTACCATCAGCGTGCCTTCTCCCGAAGTTACGGCACCATTTTGCCTAGTTCCTTCACCCGAGTTCTCTCAAGCGCCTGGGTATTCTCTACCTGACCACCTGTGTCGGTTTGGGGTACGATTTGATGTTACCTGATGCTTAGAGGCTTTTCCTGGAAGCAGGGCATTTGTCACTTCAGCACCGTAGTGCCTCGTCATCACACCTCAGCGTTAATAAGGTTCCGGATTTACCTGGAGCCTCCGCCTACATGCTTAAACCGGGACAACCGTCGCCCGGCCAACATAGCCTTCTCCGTCCCCCCTTCGCAGTAACACCAAGTACAGGAATATTAACCTGTTTCCCATCGACTACGCCTTTCGGCCTCGCCTTAGGGGTCGACTCACCCTGCCCCGATTAACGTTGGACAGGAACCCTTGGTCTTCCGGCGTGCGGGTTTTTCACCCGCATTATCGTTACTTATGTCAGCATTCGCACTTCTGATACCTCCAGCAGCCCTCACAGGCCACCTTCAACGGCTTACAGAACGCTCCCCTACCCAACAACACATCGTGTCGCTGCCGCAGCTTCGGTGCATGGTTTAGCCCCGTTACATCTTCCGCGCAGGCCGACTCGACCAGTGAGCTATTACGCTTTCTTTAAATGATGGCTGCTTCTAAGCCAACATCCTGGCTGTCTGGGCCTTCCCACATCGTTTCCCACTTAACCATGACTTTGGGACCTTAGCTGGCGGTCTGGGTTGTTTCCCTCTTCACGACGGACGTTAGCACCCGCCGTGTGTCTCCCGTGATAACATTCTTCGGTATTCGTAGTTTGCATCGGGTTGGTAAGTCGGGATGACCCCCTAGCCGAAACAGTGCTCTACCCCCGAAGATGAGTTCACGAGGCGCTACCTAAATAGCTTTCGGGGAGAACCAGCTATCTCCCGGTTTGATTGGCCTTTCACCCCCAGCCACAAGTCATCCGCTAATTTTTCAACATTAGTCGGTTCGGTCCTCCAGTTAGTGTTACCCAACCTTCAACCTGCCCATGGCTAGATCACCGGGTTTCGGGTCTATACCCTGCAACTTAACGCCCAGTTAAGACTCGGTTTCCCTGCGGCTCCCCTATACGGTTAACCTTGCTACAGAATATAAGTCGCTGACCCATTATACAAAAGGTACGCAGTCACCCCACATGGAGGCTCCTACTGCTTGTACGTACACGGTTTCAGGTTCTTTTTCACTCCCCTCGCCGGGGTTCTTTTCGCCTTTCCCTCACGGTACTGGTTCACTATCGGTCAGTCAGGAGTATTTAGCCTTGGAGGATGGTCCCCCCATATTCAGACAGGATACCACGTGTCCCGCCCTACTCTTCGAGTTCACAGTATGTGCATTTTGGTGTACGGGACTATCACCCTGTACCGTCGGACTTTCCAGACCGTTCCACTAACACACACGCTGATTCAGACTCCGGGCTGCTCCCCGTTCGCTCGCCGCTACTGGGGGAATCTCGGTTGATTTCTTTTCCTCGGGGTACTTAGATGTTTCAGTTCCCCCGGTTCGCCTCGTTTGACTATGTATTCATCAAACGATAGTGCAACGAATTGCACTGGGTTTCCCCATTCGGACATCGCCGGCTATAACGGTTCATATCACCTTACCGACGCTTTTCGCAGATTAGCACGTCCTTCATCGCCTCTGACTGCCAGGGCATCCACCGTGTACGCTTAGTCGCTTAACCTCACAACCCGAAGATGTTTCACTTCTGATTGCGAAAATTTGAGAGACTCGAACACACATTAACTGTGTGTCGTTTCAATTTTCAGCTTGATCCAGATTTTTAAAGAGCAAATATCTCAAACGTCACCCGAAGATGAGTTTTGAGATACCGGTTGGTTGTGCCTTTCACTCACACCCAGCAAGTGGCGTCCCCTAGGGGATTCGAACCCCTGTTGCCGCCGTGAAAGGGCGGAGTCCTAACCGCTAGACGAAGGGGACACGAGGTGTCACGACTTCGCAGCCGTCTTGCTTCTTTACATCTATCAGACAATCTGTGTGAGCACTACAAAGGCAGGTTCTTTCAGGTAAGGAGGTGATCCAACCGCAGGTTCCCCTACGGTTACCTTGTTACGACTTCACCCCAGTCATGAATCACAAAGTGGTAAGCGCCCTCCCGAAGGTTAAGCTACCTACTTCTTTTGCAACCCACTCCCATGGTGTGACGGGCGGTGTGTACAAGGCCCGGGAACGTATTCACCGTGGCATTCTGATCCACGATTACTAGCGATTCCGACTTCATGGAGTCGAGTTGCAGACTCCAATCCGGACTACGACATACTTTATGAGGTCCGCTTGCTCTCGCGAGGTCGCTTCTCTTTGTATATGCCATTGTAGCACGTGTGTAGCCCTGGTCGTAAGGGCCATGATGACTTGACGTCATCCCCACCTTCCTCCAGTTTATCACTGGCAGTCTCCTTTGAGTTCCCGGCCGGACCGCTGGCAACAAAGGATAAGGGTTGCGCTCGTTGCGGGACTTAACCCAACATTTCACAACACGAGCTGACGACAGCCATGCAGCACCTGTCTCACAGTTCCCGAAGGCACGTTCTCATCTCTGAAAACTTCTGTGGATGTCAAGACCAGGTAAGGTTCTTCGCGTTGCATCGAATTAAACCACATGCTCCACCGCTTGTGCGGGCCCCCGTCAATTCATTTGAGTTTTAACCTTGCGGCCGTACTCCCCAGGCGGTCGACTTAACGCGTTAGCTCCGGAAGCCACTCCTCAAGGGAACAACCTCCAAGTCGACATCGTTTACAGCGTGGACTACCAGGGTATCTAATCCTGTTTGCTCCCCACGCTTTCGCACCTGAGCGTCAGTCTTTGTCCAGGGGGCCGCCTTCGCCACCGGTATTCCTCCAGATCTCTACGCATTTCACCGCTACACCTGGAATTCTACCCCCCTCTACAAGACTCCAGCCTGCCAGTTTCGAATGCAGTTCCCAGGTTGAGCCCGGGGATTTCACATCCGACTTGACAGACCGCCTGCGTGCGCTTTACGCCCAGTAATTCCGATTAACGCTTGCACCCTCCGTATTACCGCGGCTGCTGGCACGGAGTTAGCCGGTGCTTCTTCTGCGGGTAACGTCAATTGCTGCGGTTATTAACCACAACACCTTCCTCCCCGCTGAAAGTACTTTACAACCCGAAGGCCTTCTTCATACACGCGGCATGGCTGCATCAGGCTTGCGCCCATTGTGCAATATTCCCCACTGCTGCCTCCCGTAGGAGTCTGGACCGTGTCTCAGTTCCAGTGTGGCTGGTCATCCTCTCAGACCAGCTAGGGATCGTCGCCTAGGTGAGCCGTTACCTCACCTACTAGCTAATCCCATCTGGGCACATCTGATGGCAAGAGGCCCGAAGGTCCCCCTCTTTGGTCTTGCGACGTTATGCGGTATTAGCTACCGTTTCCAGTAGTTATCCCCCTCCATCAGGCAGTTTCCCAGACATTACTCACCCGTCCGCCACTCGTCACCCGAGAGCAAGCTCTCTGTGCTACCGTTCGACTTGCATGTGTTAGGCCTGCCGCCAGCGTTCAATCTGAGCCATGATCAAACTCTTCAATTTAAGTTTGATGCTCGTAGAATTAAACTTCGTAATGAATTACGTGTTCACTCTTTGAGACTTGGTATTCATTTTTCGTCCGAAGACGTTAAGAATCCATGTCACTTTGAGTGCCCACACAGATTGTCTGATAAATTGTTAAAGAGCAGTGCAACGCGGCTTTCGCTCACCGTTGCGAGGTGGCGTATATTACGCTTTCCTCTTTCAGAGTCAACCCTGAATCTCAGGATTTTTTCTCTTCAACCGACCGGCTGTTTGTGTGAAGTGATTCACATCTGCCGTGTCAGTGGGAGCGCATTATAGGGATCCCATTTTTTTGCACAAGCCTTTTTTCGATCTTTTTTTCCATATGATGTTTTTTCAGCCTCTTCGCAGCGTTCTTAGCCAATTCGCTCAATTTTTACCACAATAAAGGGTTGCAGAGGGCCAAAAAAGCACCCAAAGTCTTTACACTCCCTAAGTGTATTGAGGTATCTATGGCCACTAATTTGCGTCGTTATAAAGATTTATTCCCGAAAACGGGTCTACGCGTGATGATCGACACCAGTAGCGTGGTGATCGGAGATGTCAGAATAGCTGATGATGTCAGCATCTGGCCGCTTGTCGCTATTCGCGGTGATGTGAATTACGTTGAGATAGGCGCCCGCACCAACATCCAGGACGGTAGCGTCCTGCATGTCACTCATAAGTCTCTCTCCAACCCACAAGGCAACCCACTTATCATTGGCGAAGATGTTACTGTCGGCCATAAGGTTATGCTGCACGGCTGCACCGTTGGTAACAGGGTACTGATCGGCATGGGTTCAATTTTGTTGGATGGCGTAGTGGTAGAAGAGAATGTGATGATTGGCGCAGGAAGCCTGGTACCACAAAACAAACACCTTAAAGGAGGCTATCTCTACTTTGGCAACCCTGTAAAACAGATACGCCCCCTGACGGAGGCAGAAATTGCGGGACTAATATATTCAGCGAATAACTATGTAAACTGGAAAAATGACTATCTGACTCAGGAAAGCCAGACCCAGCCTTGAGCATCTTCCAGCTGGTTGAGAATGAGATCCTGAGCTTCGTCCTCCAAATCCCAACGATGTTCACGAAAAGCAACCAGCCACTGTGCCGGCGCTTCACCGCCAAAGCGCTTCTTAAGTACCGCCAACGTTAAGGCACAGGTTAGCTGCATACCGTTAACCAGTGCCGGAAAAGCAATGCATTGATGCTCTTCGTCCCAGGTTTCCCTGTCTGGAAACTGGATAGCCTGGTTCATGCATTTAGTTCCTGATGCAACGCCTGAATTACTGGCGTAATTTCAGGCAGGACCCCATGCCACAACAGTACCGCATGGGCAGCCTGAGCCACCAGCATACCCAAACCATCAGCACATCGTTTCGCCCCATGCTCCTGACACCAGCTTAAAAATGGCGTACAGCCTTTCTGGTAGAACATGTCATAACAACAAACATCGGGATTGATTAAATTAACAGGGATCGCAGGGACTTCACCGTCAATGCCGCTCGATGTGGCATTAATAATAAGATCAAATTCTTTATCGCCCAATGCCTCTATATTCATAGCGCTGACGCTGCCAGTATGAGCAAAAAGCGTAGCCAGCTCATGCGCACGAGAAAAGGTACGATTAACAATAGTGACAGCACAGTCCAGCGAGAGAAGGGGAAGTAATACTCCGCGTGAAGCGCCACCCGCGCCAATAAGCAACACCCGAAATCCGGGTTTAATAAAGCTGAGCCGCTCTAAATCAGTCAATAGCCCAATACCATCAGTATTGTCCCCCAACAGTCGACCATCCTCCAGACGTTTAAGCGTGTTCACCGCGCCGGCAAGCGCAGCTCTCTCGGTTAACTCATCTGCTCGCGCGAAGGCCTCTTCTTTAAAAGGAACGGTAACGTTAGCCCCCTTACCTCCTTCATTAAAGAAGGTATTAAGCGTCGTAACAAAATCATCAAGAGGAGCGAGAATACGTCCGTATGGGTGCACAATTTGCAGCTGCTGCGCAAAAAGCCGATGAATGGATGGCGACTTACTATGAGCAATGGGGTGTCCGAAGACAGCATAGGTTTCCATGAATTATCCCTGGCGGAAAAGTTTGCCCGTCAAGGCATCACGTATTTCAGATGGGTTTTGACGCCCTCCGGTTCTCCCATCAACGACCGGGAAATCCGCCCCAAACTGCAAATGAACTTCCTCAGTAGTGCGGCAAGGAGGCTGGCCGGATAGATTTGCGCTGGTTGAAACCAACGGCTTGCCGTAGGCCTCACACAATGCGACCACCAGCGGATGATCCGTAACTCGTACAGCCAGGGAATTGAAACGTCCAGTCAACCAACGCGGCGTCGAAGTACTGGCGGGGAAGACAAATGTCACGGGCCCGGGCCAGCACGAAAAAACGGTCGTTAGCTGCTCATCGCTGAGTTGAGTAGCATCAATATACGGTTTAAGTTGCTCGAAATTAGCGGCAATCAGGATCAGCCCTTTGTCGACGGGCCGCTGTTTAAGAGTAAGCAGATTCATTACCGCTTTTTCGCTATCAGGATCGCAACCGACGCCAAAAACAGCTTCTGTAGGATAGGCGATAACGTGTTCATTATTCAGAAGCTCCACTGCATGTACGATGGCTTCTGAGGGCAGGTTATTATTCACAGATTTATTCCGCCGATATCGGCTTTCCACATTGTTTGCTGGCACAAAAACGCTTAACGCCCTGTGCCGTTTTCTTTTCAATTAGCAACGGGTAATGACACTCGGGACACTCGCCCGCTACCGGCCTGAAATTAATGACGAACTGGCAATCGGGATAACGATCGCAGGAATGGAAGTTTTTCCCATAACGGGAACGGCGCTGAACCAGGTGCCCTTGCCCACATTGCGGGCAGGCAATCGCCGTTTCATCAGGCTTATCAATAAGCTCAGTATGTTCGCAATCCGGATAGCTGCTACAACCGATAAACATACCAAAACGTCCCTGGCGTAGCACCAGTACTGCGCCGCAAGACGGACACATTTGCCCCTCCAGGACTTTGACAACATGTCCGTCCGCCTGGCTTTTCAGGGGACGGACATAGTCACAGTCTGGATAATGCGAGCAGCCGTGAAAAGGTCCGTGCTTCCCGGAGCGTATTACCAGTTCAGCCCCACACTGCGGGCAAGGCTCTTTTTTACGCACCGAAAACAGTGCAGTTTTGGTCATAACTACTCTAATGTCGCAGCAAAAATGTTAGTGCAGCATACCCTCATTTACTTCAAAGAGTAATTCTTCCATTTGCTGGTAGGCATTTTCACAACCGGGAATATTGAATAGCACCATCAGGATGACCCATTTCAGGTCCTCCAGATCGAACTCTGCCGTATCCAGCGCAAGCACACGTTCTATCACCATTTCCCGTGTTTCGAGGTTCAACACCTGAATTTGCTCAAGGAACAGTAAGAATCCTCGGCAACTCGCATCAAGACGCTGACACTCCTCGTCAGTATAAACTCGTAACGAGAGCGGGTCAGAAGCAAGCTGCATGGGCGCAACAAGCCCTTCCTGATAATCAGCCAGCTTTTCGAGCCACATCAGGGCGTTATAAATGTCTTCTCGTTCAAAACCAGCATCGGTAAGATCCCGAGTCAACTTGTCTTGATCCACGCGCATTTCTGCTTCGTTATGGATGTAAGTCTCAAACAGATACATGAGTACGTCGAACATGGCTTGCCCTCCTTAATCGGACATAGCCGCCGGGTACAGCTGCGATCCAGCCTGCTAACTCCAGTTCAAGTAGCTGGGCTACGGTTACTGGCACAGATTGGCCGGCACGTTCAGCGACAACGTCAACAGGTGTTACCTCATCTCCTACGTTAGCCAGGAGCTCTGGAAATGGCAATGCTGCAGAAGGCCCATTATCGCAATTATTTGCATCATCGGACTCATGAAGAAGATATGAAAGCTCATCCCGCCAATAGTCAATAATGTCTTCTGGCGCTGTAACGGGAATAGCCCCCTGCTTGATAAGTAAATGCGGACCTTCTGATCCAGGGCTACCAATCGGCCCTGGCAGGGCAAATACGTCTCTTCCCTGTTCCAGAGCACAACGAACCGTTACTAATGAGCCACTTTTCAATGCAGCCTCCACAACTAACACACCGGCACTTAACCCGCTGATAATACGATTACGGCGAGGGAAATTACCTGGTAAAGGCGGAGTAAAAAACGGAAACTCAGAGAGTACTGCCCCGCCATTGTCAGTAATCTGTTCCGCCAGAGCCTGATGCCGACGAGGATAAATGTCCCATAAGCCATTGCCCAAAACCGCAACCGTTTTACCTTTTCCTTCCAGCGCACCACGGTGAGCTATTCCATCAATGCCCAGAGCTAATCCGCTAGTGATCGTAATGCCATAGCGAGCTAAAGATTCGCTAAACAATTTTCCCCAACGAGCGCCATACCATGAATGTGCTCGACTCCCAATAACGGATAGCTGCCGGCTACTCAGTAACCCAGGATCGCCACGGACCAAAATAGCGCCAGGAAAATCTGTAATAGCCCGCAACTGAGGCGGATAAAGAGGATCTTCAGCAGTGAGGAGAAAGCAATTTGGCTGCTCCAGCCATCGCAACGTTGCATCAAGTTCTCCTTGATTAACATTGAGAAAGTGCTTCGATTGCACCTGATTCAGACCACAGGCCTGCAAACCGTCATGATCTAAGGTTGGAGAGGAACACAACTTGCGGGCAACTATGATGGCACGGTCGCCATACAGGCTGCTCACTCTCATCAAACGTAGCCAAATTTCCGTCGGCGTCATCCCTGTTCTCTCCCTGCCATAAACGACTTTAACAATCTTTGCGATTGGACAGCGAGACTGTCAATTGCAGGGGGTTTTGTCTAGAATAGAGGTAATAATCTTTCCAACTCCTGAACACAACTCTGGATAACTATGTCAGTTTTGCAAGTGTTACATATTCCGGACGAGCGTCTTCGCAAAGTCGCAAAACCGGTTGAAGAAGTAAATGCAGAAATTCAGCGTATCGTCGATGATATGTTCGAGACGATGTACGCTGAAGAAGGTATCGGCCTGGCCGCAACGCAGGTGGATATTCATCAGCGTATTATCGTTATCGACGTGTCCGAAAATCGTGACGAGCAGCTGGTATTAATTAACCCGGAACTGCTTGAAAAGAGCGGAGAAACCGGCATTGAAGAGGGTTGTCTCTCAATTCCTGAGCAACGTGCTTTAGTGCCACGTGCTGAAAAAGTGAAAATTCGCGCTCTCGATCGTGAAGGTAAAACTTTTGAGCTGGAAGCTGACGGACTACTGGCAATCTGTATTCAGCATGAGATGGATCACCTTGTCGGTAAACTGTTTATCGATTACCTGTCGCCGCTAAAGCAACAACGCATTCGTCAGAAAGTTGAGAAACTTGATCGCCTGAATGCTCGAGCTTAAGGACGAGAATTAACGTGTCAGATTCACTACGTATTATATTTGCGGGTACACCAGACTTTGCAGCGCGTCATCTTGACGCCTTGCTGTCTTCTGGACATAACATCGTTGGCGTGTTTACCCAACCGGACCGTCCGGCTGGTCGTGGTAAAAAACTTATGCCCAGTCCGGTGAAGGTACTAGCGGAAGAGAAAGGCATACAGGTATTCCAGCCCGCCTCGCTACGTCCTCAGGAAAACCAGCAATTAGTCTCTGGCCTGGGCGCAGACGTTATGGTTGTCGTAGCCTATGGGCTACTTCTGCCCAAAGCCGTACTGGATATGCCACGTCTGGGCTGCATCAACGTACACGGTTCTCTACTTCCGCGCTGGCGCGGTGCAGCACCAATTCAACGCTCTCTCTGGGCTGGCGACACCGAGACTGGTGTAACCATCATGCAGATGGATGTCGGCCTTGATACGGGCGATATGCTATATAAGCTTGCGTGCCCAATTACGGCAGAAGATACCAGCGGAACGTTGTACGACAAACTGGCTAACCTGGGACCTCAGGGTCTTATAGAAACCCTTAAGCAACTTGCCGCTGGCACCGCAAAACCGGTTGTTCAGGATGAAGCGCTGGTGACCCATGCACAAAAACTCAGCAAAGAAGAGGCGCGCATTGACTGGTCCCTGTCGGCAGCGCAGTTAGAACGCTGCATTCGCGCCTTTAATCCGTGGCCAATGAGCTGGATAGAAATTGATGGTCAGCCGGTAAAAGTTTGGCAGGCATCCGTTATTGATGCAGCAACAAAAGCTGAACCGGGGACCATTATTGAAGCGACAAAACAAGGGATTCAGGTTGCGACCAGCGATGGTATTTTGAATTTACTGTCGCTACAGCCAGCCGGTAAAAAAGCAATGAGTGCCCAGGATCTCCTCAACTCGCGCCGGGAGTGGTTCGCTCCTGGCAACCGTCTGGTCTGACGGCCCCTTCTTAATACGCCCGGTGTTGCCGGGCATTTTTATTTTTGTACTTATGAAAAAACAACTCAATTTACGCAGTCTGGCGGCGCAAGCCGTTGAACAGGTTCTCGAGCAAGGGCAATCCTTAAGCAACGTCCTGCCCTCGCTGCAACAAAAGGTATCCGATAAAGATAAAGCGCTACTTCAGGAGCTATGCTTTGGCGTCCTGCGTACGCTTCCGCAGCTAGATTGGCTGATCAATAAGCTCATGTCTCGTCCGATGACGGGTAAGCAGCGTACTGTGCACTACCTGATTATGGTGGGCTTTTATCAACTGTTATACACCCGCATCCCCCCTCACGCAGCATTAGCGGAAACGGTTGAAGGCGCTGTTGTCATCAAACGCCCCCAGCTCAAGGGATTAATTAACGGCGTATTACGACAGTTTCAACGTCAGCAGGAAGAGCTGATGTCTGAATTTTCTCGCAGTGAAGCCCGCTTTTTGCACCCCTCCTGGTTGCTGAAACGTCTGCAGAAGGCATATCCCACGCAGTGGGAAGCTATTATCGAAGCGAATAACCAGCGCCCGCCGATGTGGTTGCGGGTGAATAAACGGCATCATTCGCGCGATAGTTGGCTGGCATTGCTGGAAGAGGCGGGCATGAAAGGTTTTACTCATCCCGCTTATCCCGACGCGGTACGTCTGGAAACACCGGTTCCTGTCCATGTCTTACCCGGATTTGAAGAAGGGTGGGTTACCGTGCAGGATGCCTCCGCCCAGGGCTGCATCACGTTCCTTACGCCAAAAAACGGCGAGCAAATTCTGGATCTATGCGCTGCACCTGGCGGCAAGACCACGCATATTCTCGAAGCAGCTCCCGAAGCACTGGTTCTGGCCGTTGATATTGATGAGCAGAGACTTTCCCGCGTCTATGACAACCTGAAGCGCCTGGGAATGAAGGCAACCGTAAAACAAGGCGATGGCCGCTATCCAGCCCAGTGGTGTGGAGAGCAGCAATTCGATCGTATTCTACTCGATGCCCCTTGTTCCGCTACCGGAGTTATTCGCCGCCACCCGGATATCAAGTGGCTACGCCGCGATCGGGATATCGCAGAACTCGCTCAACTACAGTCTGAAATTCTTGATGCCGTATGGCCGCATCTGAAATCCGGCGGTACTCTGGTTTATGCGACCTGTTCCATATTACCAGAAGAGAACGGCCAGCAAATTAAGGCCTTTCTGCAACGTACAGCTGATGCGGTGCTTAGCGAAACAGGAACCCCTGATTTACCGGGACAGCAAAATTTGCCAGGTGCCGAAGAGGGTGATGGTTTCTTTTACGCTAAGCTAATCAAAAAGTAATGAGGTAACGGGTCGCGACTAATGAAAATTATCATATTGGGCGCAGGACAGGTTGGCGGAACTCTGGCTGAAAATCTCGTCGGTGAGAACAACGATATTACGCTGGTCGATACTAATGGCGATCGTCTTCGCAGCCTTCAGGACAAATTTGATCTCCGGGTCGTTCAGGGTCATGGCTCGCATCCGCGCGTGTTGCGCGAGGCCGGCGCAGATGATGCTGACATGCTGGTTGCTGTGACCAGCTCAGATGAGACCAACATGGTAGCGTGCCAGGTTGCCTATTCGCTGTTTAATACGCCTAATCGCATTGCCCGCATCCGTTCGCCGGATTATGTACGAGATGCCGAAAAACTTTTCCATTCAGAAGCGGTGCCTATCGATCACCTAATCGCTCCAGAACAGCTGGTTATTGACAGTATTTACCGCCTGATTGAGTATCCAGGCGCATTGCAGGTTGTCAATTTTGCTGAAGGCAAAGTCAGTCTGGCCGTCGTGAAAGCCTATTATGGCGGTCCTTTGGTCGGAAACGCGCTTTCAACAATGCGTGAACATATGCCGCATATCGAAACTCGGGTAGCGGCTATTTTCCGCCACGATCGCCCTATCAGACCACAAGGTTCAACGATTGTTGAGGCCGGGGACGAGGTATTTTTTATCGCCGCATCGCAGCATATTCGAGCAGTGATGAGCGAACTTCAGCGCCTGGAAAAACCTTATAAGCGCATCATGCTGGTTGGGGGCGGAAATATTGGTGCCGGTCTCGCCCATAAGCTGGAGAAAGACTACAGCGTCAAACTTATTGAACGTAATCAACAGCGTGCCGCCGAACTTGCCGAAAAGTTACAAAACACTATCGTCTTTTATGGCGATGCTTCAGATCAGGAATTGCTGGCTGAAGAGCACATCGATCAAGTCGATCTTTTCATTGCCGTCACCAACGATGATGAAGCTAATATTATGTCCGCAATGCTCGCCAAGCGGATGGGCGCCAAAAAAGTGATGGTCCTGATTCAACGCCGGGCCTACGTTGATCTTGTTCAGGGAAGCGTGATCGATATTGCAATATCACCGCAGCAGGCAACAATATCAGCCCTTCTTAGCCATGTCCGCAAAGCGGATATCGTTGGCGTTTCCTCACTACGTCGCGGCGTTGCTGAGGCCATTGAAGCTGTAGCGCACGGAGATGAAAGTACTTCACGAGTTGTTGGTCGCTCAATCGATGAGATTAAGCTACCCCCCGGAACAATTATCGGCGCAGTTGTACGCGGCAATGATGTCATGATAGCTAATAACAATTTGCGCATTGAGCAGGGGGACCATGTAGTTATGTTCCTGACTGACAAAAAATTTATCTCAGATGTCGAGAGACTATTCCAGCCAAGCCCTTTCTTTCTATAGTTTACAGGCGTCCGTAAGACGCCTTTCTTTTATCCCTTATATATCAAGGGATAATATTTTCCTGCAATTATTTACCAACAATGGAAAATAGGAATACATTTGTTAAACTTATCAGTGTTAGCTGGCTCAAGGAGAATAAAATGAGTTTTTTAAAAGAATTTCGCGAATTTGCGATGCGCGGAAACGTGGTTGATTTGGCAGTCGGTGTCATCATTGGTGCAGCATTTGGTAAAATCGTATCGTCGCTAGTCGCCGATATTATTATGCCGCCATTAGGCTTGCTCATTGGCGGAATCGACTTTAAACAGTTTGCTGTCACGCTGCGGGATGCCCAGGGCGATATTCCGGCTGTCGTAATGCACTATGGCGTATTCATCCAGAATGTCTTCGATTTTATTATCGTAGCGTTTGCTATTTTTATGGCAATCAAACTGATAAATAAATTGAACAGGAAAAAAGAAGAGGCTCCGGCAGCGCCACCGGCTCCGACTAAAGAAGAAGTTCTGCTTAGCGAAATTCGCGACCTGTTAAAAGAACAGAACAATCGTTCTTAATCAGCTTCAAAAGCAGGAGGCCAGCGGTAAAAAAGTTAGTTACTTTCTTACCGCTGGCCTCCCGACCATCCCACCCTGCATATTTTTCTTTTCTTTGATAACTACCTTTCCCCTTCTTATTCTTTTCGACTCGCTGTCTGAATAATGGGTCATGAAGTAATGCCTCTATAGCGTTATCTTTTATTTGCCCTTTAGTGTGTTGATAGCGGCTCATAAATTCTCCAGATTAGTAGAACAATCGGCGTGAGTGTAGACGCGTATGATGAAAAAATCAACGCGCCGTATTTTGACTGCTGGCGCCCTGCTCAAGCGCTTCAAGAATTGAACAATAGACGCTGCTGTGCGCAGTACCACAACAGGCATCATTAAGGCGCTGCAATGAGCGGCGCATGGTCTGTAGTTCTTTAATCCGCGATTCAACTTCACTCAAACGGGCCTGTACAATACCTTTAGATTCCTGACAGGTATGATGTTCAGGATCGATGCGGATCGAGAGAAGTTCGCGGATCGATTCCAGGGTAAATCCCAGCTGCCGGGCATAGCGAATAAAACGCAGTCTCTGCAGGTCGTTATCAGAATAGAGACGAAATCCACCTTCAGTGCGCACATTATGATCCATCATCTGCTGCTTTTCATAGTAGCGGATGGTGTCGGGAGTAACGTCAGCCAATTTTGCCAGTTCGCCAATACGGTACATTATCGCTCCTCGTTAATCTTATGTAGCAACTTATCAGCATAGTCGCCACGTCAGGCCCGCCTGTCTCAGCTTTAATTCGAGTAGCGCCAGACGACGGCTCAGTTCCGAATAGCGCGGATCGCTCTCCTCCACACCTCTCAGTAAGTCAGTGAGCATTACCGCTTCTTTACGAGATTCAAGTTCGGGAGGTAAACAGCCTGCATTCTTGAGTAACCGATAACCTGCACGCAGCTCAGGCGGTACATGTGAATCATCGTCCAGGGCCAGCGGTTCCCCACTTCCCGGAAGGTTATCTAACTCACCTTTACGCTGTGCATCAAGAATATGGCGTTCTGCCCATTGATCCAGTAACCACATCAGAAGGCTCCGGCGACGAACAAAAATAATGCAGACATTTTAAACAAGCAGGAATAGAGAGAATATAAAAAAACCCGCCGAAGCGGGTTTTTTTACGTTACTACAGATTACTCTGCAGCAGCTTCTGCTTTCGACTCAGAGCGATCAACCAGCTCGATGTATGCCATCGGCGCGTTGTCGCCTGCACGGAAACCACACTTCAGAATACGAGTGTAACCACCGGCGCGGCTCGCGAAACGCGGGCCCAGCTCGTTAAACAGTTTTGCCACGATCTCGTTATCACGAGTGCGGGCGAATGCCAGACGACGATTAGCAACGCTATCAGTCTTGGCAAGAGTAATCAGCGGCTCAACTACGCGACGCAGTTCTTTCGCTTTCGGCAGGGTCGTCTTGATGATTTCATGACGAACCAGCGAACCAGCCATGTTACGGAACATAGCCTGGCGATGGCTGCTGTTGCGGTTCAGTTGACGACCACTCTTACGATGGCGCATGACCTTATCCTTCTCAGTAAAACCTTAACCTGTGATCCGGTTACTCGTCAGCAATGCTTGCCGGTGGCCAGTTTTCCAGGCGCATGCCCAGAGACAAACCACGTGAAGCCAGCACGTCTTTAATCTCGGTAAGAGATTTTTTACCCAGGTTCGGCGTTTTCAGCAACTCAACCTCGGTACGCTGTACCAGATCACCGATATAGTGGATAGCTTCTGCCTTGAGGCAGTTAGCAGAGCGGACAGTCAATTCGAGATCGTCAACAGGGCGCAGCAAGATCGGATCGAATTCTGGTTTCTCTTCTTTCACTTCCGGCTGACGTACATCACGTAAATCAACGAAAGCTTCCAGTTGTTCTGCCAGGATGGTTGCCGCACGACGAATCGCCTCTTCAGGATCGATTGTGCCGTTGGTTTCCATTTCGATGACCAGCTTGTCCAGGTCGGTACGCTGTTCTACACGCGCTGCTTCAACATTGTAGGCAATACGCTCTACCGGGCTGTAGCATGCGTCGACCAGCAGACGGCCGATTGGGCGCTCATCTTCTTCCGAATGAATTCGGGCAGAAGCCGGCACATAACCGCGACCGCGCTGAACTTTGATACGCATGCTAATAGCTGCGTTCTCATCGGTCAGGTGGCAGATCACATGTTGCGGCTTGACGATTTCGACATCACCGTCATGGGTAATGTCGGCTGCGGTCACAGGGCCAATGCCAGATTTGTTCAAAGTAAGGATGACTTCATCTTTACCCTGAACTCTCACCGCCAGCCCTTTCAGGTTGAGCAGGATTTCAAGGATATCTTCCTGAACGCCTTCTTTGGTGCTGTACTCATGAAGTACACCATCAATCTCAACCTCGGTCACCGCGCAACCCGGCATCGATGAGAGCAGAATACGGCGCAGTGCGTTACCCAGAGTATGGCCAAAGCCACGCTCTAAAGGTTCAAGGGTCACCTTGGCGTGCGTCGAACTCACTTGCTCGATATCGACCAGGCGCGGTTTTAGAAACTCTGTCACAGAACCCTGCATTGTGTCCTCTCTTTGGTACTAAGCTTTACTTGGAGTAAAGCTCGACGATCAGGTGTTCGTTAATGTCCGCAGACAGATCAGAACGTTCCGGCAAACGCTTGAACGTACCTTCCATCTTGCCAGCATCAACTTCCAGCCAGGTTGGCTTTTCACGCTGCTCAGCCAGCTCCAGAGCGGCTTTCACGCGAGATTGCTTTTTCGCTTTCTCACGAATGCTGACAACGTCATTCGCTTTAACCTGATAAGAAGCGATGTTAACAACACGACCGTTTACCATGATAGCTTTATGGCTAACCAGCTGACGTGATTCAGCACGAGTCGCGCCGAAGCCCATACGGTATACAACGTTGTCCAGACGACCTTCCAGCAGAGTCAACAGGTTTTCACCGGTGTTGCCTTTCAGACGCGCTGCTTCTTTATAGTAGTTACGGAACTGACGCTCCAGCACACCGTACATACGGCGAACTTTTTGCTTTTCACGCAACTGCACACCATAGTCAGACAGACGCGGTTTACGCGCACCGTGCTGGCCAGGAGCTTGTTCAATTTTACACTTGGTATCGATCGCGCGAACGCCAGACTTAAGGAACAGGTCTGTGCCCTCACGACGGCTCAGCTTGAGCTTAGGACCCAAATATCTTGCCATTTTCTTTCTCCAACAATCCTAGAAACGAACGCGTTATACGCGACGTTTTTTCGGCGGACGACAACCGTTATGAGGGATCGGAGTCACATCAGTAATGTTAGTGATGCGGAAACCAGCGGCGTTCAGTGCACGAATAGTAGATTCGCGACCTGGACCCGGACCTTTGACCATAACTTCCAGATTCTTGATGCCGTATTCTTTTACGGCTTCAGCGCAACGCTCTGCTGCAACCTGAGCTGCAAACGGAGTGGATTTGCGAGAACCACGGAAACCGGAACCACCGGCTGTTGCCCAACCCAGTGCGTTACCTTGACGATCGGTAATGGTAACGATGGTGTTGTTAAAAGAAGCATGGACATGAGCCACGCCATCAGAGACTTGTTTTCTTACACGCTTACGTGCACGAACTGGTGCCTTTGCCATTATTCAATCACCCCGATTATTTCTTGATCGGTTTACGCGGACCCTTACGGGTACGTGCGTTGGTCTTAGTACGCTGACCGCGAACCGGAAGACCACGACGATGGCGTAAACCACGATAGCAACCAAGGTCCATCAGACGCTTGATGCTCAGGGTGATTTCACGGCGCAGATCACCTTCAACGACAAATTTACCAACCGCTTCACGCAGGGAATCAATTTGTTCTTCAGACAGCTCACTGATCTTAACATTTTCAGCGATACCCGTGTCAGCACAGATGGCTTTAGAGCGGGTCTTGCCGATACCGAAAATAGCAGTTAATGCGATTACGGTATGTTTGTGATCAGGAATGTTAATGCCTGCTATACGGGCCACTATGCACTCCTACTATTTAATATGTACGCACCATGCTGAAAAGCCCGTTTTCAGGATACTCAAATGGAAACGTACAGACATACAAAAGATTGGCTGGCTAATCTAGCCAGCTCAACCCAACTTTGCAAGAAAAATATGCGAATAAATCAGCCTTGGCGCTGTTTATGCTTCGGCTCGGCACTGCAAATCACGCGGATGACGCCATCACGCTTAACGATTTTGCAGTTACGGCATAATTTCTTGACGGAAGCACGAACTTTCATTTTTACTCTCCGTAACTTCTCGGGCGCCCTGTTAGCGGCCGTAGCCTTTCAGGTTCGCCTTCTTCAATGCAGACTCATACTGACTTGACATCATCAGAGTTTGCACTTGAGCCATAAAGTCCATAATCACGACAACAACGATAAGCAGTGAGGTCCCACCGAAGTAGAACGGTACTTTCATTGCATCACGCATGAACTCCGGGATCAGGCAGATAAAAGTGATGTACAGCGCACCGACCAAAGTCAGGCGAGTCATTACTTTATCGATATACTTCGCCGTTTGCTCTCCCGGACGAATTCCTGGTACAAATGCACCGGACTTCTTCAGGTTATCTGCTGTTTCACGCGGGTTGAAAACCAACGCCGTATAGAAGAAACAGAAGAAGATGATTGCAGACGCATAGAGTAACACATAAAGCGGTTGCCCAGGCTGCAAATACAGCGAAATTGTTGTCAGCCAGTTCCAACCAGTACCGCCCCCGAACCATGATGTAATGGTTGCCGGGAACAGAATAATACTGGAAGCGAAGATTGCCGGGATTACCCCTGCCATATTCACTTTCAGCGGTAAATGTGTGCTCTGTGCAGCATAGACACGACGACCCTGTTGACGTTTTGCGTAGTTTACCACAATGCGGCGCTGGCCACGCTCAACGAATACAACAAAGAAGGTCACTGCAAATACTAATACTGCAACCAACAGCAACAGGAGGAAGTGCAGGTCGCCTTGACGCGCTTGCTCGATAGTATGGGCTATGGCCGGCGGGAGACCCGCAACGATACCGGCGAAGATAATGATTGAGATACCGTTACCGATACCACGTTCAGTAATCTGTTCGCCGAGCCACATCAGGAACATGGTTCCTGAGACCAGACTAACAACAGCGGTGAAATAGAATGCAAAGCCTGGATTAATCACCAGGCCCTGCATACCAGGCATATTCGGTAGACCGGTAGCAATACCGATCGACTGGAATATCGCCAGCACCAGAGTACCGTAGCGGGTGTACTGGCTGATCTTACGACGACCAGACTCCCCTTCTTTCTTCAGCTCTGCTAGCGGCTGATAAACAACCGTTAACAGCTGGACGATAATCGATGCCGAAATATACGGCATGATACCCAAAGCAAAGATAGAAGCACGGCTGAGTGCACCACCAGAGAACATGTTAAACATTTCAATGATGGTGCCTCGCTGTTGCTCAAGCAGTTTGGCAAGTACAGCGGCATCAATACCAGGGATCGGAATAAAAGAGCCAATACGGAACACAATCAACGCACCGATTACAAACAACAGTCTGCGCTTCAGTTCGCCAATCCCACCTTTGGCACTTTGAAAATCTAATCCCGGTTGCTTAGCCATCTGCTACTTATTCCTCAATTTTACCGCCAGCAGCTTCGATAGCAGCACGAGCACCTTTAGTCACGCGCAGGCCACGAACAGTTACCGGACGAGATACTTCACCAGACAGGATCACTTTCGCGAATTCGATCTGGATACCGATAATGTTAGCCGCTTTCAGCGTGTTCAGGTCGATAACATCGCCTTCTACGTGAGCCAGATCAGACAGACGAACTTCTGCAGTGATCATTGCTTTACGAGAAGTGAAGCCGAATTTCGGCAGACGACGGTACAGAGGCATCTGACCGCCTTCGAAACCGCGACGTACGCCACCGCCAGAACGAGAGTTCTGACCTTTGTGACCACGACCACCGGTTTTACCGAGGCCAGAACCGATACCACGACCCAGGCGTTTACCCGCCTTTTTGGAGCCTTCGGCCGGAGACAGAGTATTTAAACGCATCTCTTACTCCTCAACTTTAACCATGAAGGAAACCGCGTTGACCATACCACGAACAGCAGGAGTATCCTCGCGCTCTACGGTGTGACCAATACGACGCAGACCCAGGCCAAGCAGCGTTGCCTTGTGTTTTGGCAGACGACCGATTGCACTGCGGGTTTGAGTAATTTTAATAGTCTTTGCCATGGTTTATTTCCCCAGAATTTCTTCAACGGATTTACCACGCTTGGCAGCGACCATTTCTGGAGAATTCATATTTTCCAGACCATCAATAGTTGCACGAACCACGTTGATCGGGTTAGTGGAACCATATGCTTTGGCCAGAACGTTATGAACTCCAGCAACTTCCAGAACGGCGCGCATTGCACCACCGGCGATGATACCGGTACCTTCGGAAGCTGGCTGCATGAATACACGAGAACCCGTGTGAACACCTTTAACCGGGTGTTGCAGGGTGCCGTGGTTCAGCGCGACGTTAATCATATTGCGACGGGCTTTTTCCATCGCTTTCTGGATCGCTGCTGGAACTTCACGCGCTTTACCGTAACCAAAACCGACGCGACCGTTACCATCACCAACTACAGTCAGAGCTGTGAAGGAGAAAATACGACCACCTTTAACGGTTTTAGATACGCGGTTAACCGCGATCAGCTTTTCCTGCAGTTCGCCAGCTTGTTTTTCGATGTGAGCCATCTTACACCTCTACCTTAGAACTGAAGGCCAGCTTCACGGGCAGCATCTGCCAGTGCCTGGACACGACCATGATATTGGAACCCGGAACGGTCAAAGGAAACATCTTTGATGCCTTTTTCCAGAGCGCGTTCAGCAACAGCTTTACCCACAGCTGCTGCCGCGTCTTTGTTACCGGTGTACTTCAGTTGTTCAGCGATAGCTTTTTCTACAGTAGAAGCAGCTACCAGAACTTCAGAACCGTTCGGTGCAATTACCTGTGCGTAAATATGACGCGGGGTACGATGTACCACCAGGCGAGTTGCACCCAGCTCCTGGAGCTTGCGGCGTGCGCGGGTCGCACGACGGATACGAGCAGATTTCTTATCCATAGTGTTACCTTACTTCTTCTTAGCCTCTTTGGTACGCACGACTTCGTCGGCGTAACGAACACCCTTGCCTTTATAAGGCTCAGGACGACGGTAGGCGCGCAGATCTGCTGCAACCTGGCCGATCACCTGCTTATCAGCGCCTTTCAGCACGATTTCAGTTTGAGTCGGACATTCTGCAGTGATACCGGCCGGCAGCTTATGCTCAACAGGATGAGAGAAACCTAAAGCCAGGTTTACTACATCCCCTTTGACCGCTGCACGATAGCCTACACCAACCAGCTGAAGCTTTTTAGTGAAGCCTTCGGTAACACCAACAACCATTGAGTTCAGCAGGGCACGCGCGGTACCAGCCTGAGCCCAACCGTCAGCGTAACCATCACGCGGACCGAAGGTCAGAGCATTATCTGCATGTTTAACTTCAACAGCATTGTTGAGGGTACGAGTCAGCTCGCCGTTTTTACCTTTGATCGTAATAACCTGACCGTTGATTTTTACATCAACGCCGGCAGGAACAACGACCGGTGCTTTAGCAACACGAGACATTTTTTCCTCCGATTAGGCTACGTAGCAGATAATTTCGCCACCAAGACCAGCCTGGCGCGCTGCACGATCAGTCATAACACCTTTAGAGGTAGAAATAACCGCGATACCCAGACCCGCCATAACTTTCGGCAGCTCATCTTTACGTTTGTAGATGCGCAGACCTGGGCGGCTGACACGCTGAATGCTTTCTACAACAGCTTTACCCTGGAAATACTTAAGAGTCAGTTCCAGTTCCGGCTTGATGTCGCCTTCAACTTTAAAATCTTCAATAAAGCCTTCTTCCTTCAGCACGTTGGCAATTGCCACTTTCAGCTTGGAGGAAGGCATGGTGACCGCAGCTTTATTCGCGGCCTGACCGTTACGGATACGGGTCAGCATATCCGCGATCGGATCTTGCATGCTCATCTGTCTTTACTCCCGTGATTCAATTGGTGACAATTACCAGCTAGCCTTTTTCAGACCCGGGATTTCACCGCGCATTGCGGCTTCACGGACCTTGATACGGCTCAACCCGAACTTCCGCAGGAAACCATGCGGACGACCTGTTTGACGGCAGCGATTACGCTGACGAGACGGGCTGGAATCACGCGGCAGAGTCTGCAGCTTGAGAACAGCGTTCCAACGATCTTCGTCGGTTGCGTTCACATCAGAGATGATAGCTTTCAGTTCAGCGCGTTTAGCGAAGAATTTATCAGCTAAAGCCACGCGCTTTACTTCGCGTGCTTTCATTGATTGCTTAGCCATTAAGTAACCCTACCTTACTTGCGGAACGGGAAGTCAAAGGCAGCCAGCAGAGCGCGGCCTTCTTCATCAGATTTCGCAGTAGTGGTAATGGTAATATCCAAACCACGAACGCGGTCGACTTTATCGTAGTCGATTTCTGGGAAGATGATCTGCTCACGGACACCCATGCTGTAGTTACCACGACCGTCGAAAGACTTAGCGGACAAGCCACGGAAGTCACGGATACGCGGTACAGCAATAGTGATCAGGCGCTCAAAGAACTCCCACATGCGTTCGCCACGCAGAGTTACTTTACAGCCGATCGGATAGCCCTGACGGATTTTGAAGCCTGCAACTGATTTGCGTGCTTTGGTGATCAGCGGTTTTTGACCGGAGATTGCTGTCAGGTCAGCTGCTGCGTTATCCAGCAGTTTCTTGTCAGCGATCGCTTCACCAACACCCATGTTCAGGGTGATCTTCTCGACCCGAGGGACTTGCATGACAGAATTGTAGTTAAACTCAGTCATGAGTTTTTTAACTACTTCGTCTTTGTAGTAATCATGCAGTTTCGCCATCGTACTACTCCAAATTACTTGATAGTTTCGCTATTAGATTTGAAGAAACGGACTTTTTTGCCGTCTTCGAATCTAAAGCCTACACGGTCAGCCTTGCCGGTTGCCGCATTGAAGATTGCAACGTTAGAAACCTGAATAGCAGCTTCTTTTTCAACGATGCCACCCGGTTGGTTCAGAGCCGGAACCGGCTTCTGGTGTTTCTTAACCAGGTTGATACCTTCAACAATGAGCTTGCCGGAAGACAAGACATTCTTAACTTTACCGCGTTTACCTTTATCTTTACCGGTTAACACGATAACTTCGTCATCACGACGGATTTTCGCTGCCATGATTCGCTCCTTAGAGTACTTCTGGGGCCAGAGAGATAATTTTCATGAACTTCTCGTTACGAAGTTCACGAGTTACCGGCCCAAAAATACGCGTACCGATAGGCTGCTCGCTGTTATTGTTTAAAATAACGCATGCATTACCATCGAAGCGAATGACAGAACCGTCCGGGCGACGAACACCCTTCTTGGTGCGCACCACTACCGCCTTCAGCACATCACCTTTTTTGACCTTACCACGCGGAATTGCTTCTTTGATGGTGATCTTGATGATGTCGCCTACGCCTGCGTAGCGACGGTGCGAGCCACCCAGAACCTTGATACACATTACGCGACGTGCACCGGAGTTGTCGGCGACGTTCAGCATAGTCTGTTCTTGGATCATTTTAGTGCTCCGCTAATGTCAACTACTACTGAGACCCAAAAATAGGGTCGTTAAAAAAGCCCCATATCGAGGGCGCGGCATTATAACACCGCTTCTGCAATATGGGTAGAAAAAATAAACGGCTCATCGCTGAGCCGTTTATCCGTATCGAGAACGCGTACTGTATTACAGAACCGCTTTCTCTACAACGCGAACCAGCGTCCAGGACTTAGTCTTGGACAGCGGACGGCATTCGCGGATTTCAACCACGTCACCGATACCGCATTCGTTGTTCTCGTCATGTACGTGCAGTTTGGTCGTACGCTTGATGAATTTGCCGTATACCGGGTGTTTCACCATACGTTCGATAGCAACAACAATGGATTTTTCCATTTTGTCGCTAACCACGCGACCTTGCAGAGTACGGATTTTATCGGTCATTACGCACCCGCCTTCTGAGTCAGTAAAGTCTTAACGCGTGCAACATCACGACGCACTTGCTTCAGCAGATGAGTCTGTTGCAGCTGGCCACTTGCAGCCTGCATACGCAGGTTGAACTGCTCACGCAGCAGGTTCAGCAGCTCAGCGTTCAGCTCTTCAACGCTTTTTTCACGCAGCTCTTTTGCTTTCATTACATCACCGTCTTAGTTACAAAGGTGGTTTTGATCGGCAGTTTCGCTGCTGCCAGGCCGAATGCTTCACGGGCCAGCTCTTCCGGTACGCCGTCCATTTCATAAAGGACTTTACCCGGCTGAATCAAGGCAACCCAGTACTCCACGTTACCTTTACCTTTACCCATACGAACTTCCAGCGGCTTCTCGGTAATCGGTTTGTCCGGGAATACACGGATCCAGATCTTACCTTGACGCTTAACTGCACGGGTCATAGCACGACGTGCTGCTTCGATCTGACGTGCAGTCAGACGACCACGGCCAACAGCTTTCAGACCGAAAGTGCCGAAGCTAACATCCGTACCCTGCGCCAGACCACGGTTGCGGCCTTTGTGCACTTTACGGAATTTTGTACGCTTTGGTTGTAACATCAGCGACGCTCCTTATTTACGGCCTTTACGCTGCTGCTTTTTAGGTTGAGCAGCCGGTTCCGGTTGTTCAACAGCAGCCATACCACCCAGGATCTCACCTTTGAAGATCCATACCTTAACGCCGATTACACCGTAAGTGGTGTGCGCTTCAGAGGTGTTGTAGTCGATGTCAGCACGCAGAGTGTGCAGCGGTACGCGACCTTCACGGTACCATTCGGTACGTGCGATTTCCGCGCCGCCCAGACGGCCGCTAACTTCAACTTTGATACCTTTAGCGCCCAGACGCATTGCGTTCTGTACAGCACGCTTCATAGCACGACGGAACATAACGCGACGTTCCAGCTGAGAAGTGATGCTGTCAGCAACCAATTTAGCGTCCAGTTCAGGCTTACGAACTTCGGCAATATTGATCTGTGCAGGAACGCCAGCGAGATCCGCGACGACCTTGCGCAGTTTTTCTACGTCTTCGCCTTTCTTACCGATAACGATACCCGGGCGAGCAGTGTGAATGGTCACACGGATGCTCTTAGCCGGACGCTCGATAACGATACGAGATACAGACGCTTTCGCCAGTTCCTTAGTCAGGTACTGACGTACTTTAAAATCGCTGTCCAGGTTGTCAGCGAATTCTTTGGTGTTCGCAAACCAGGTAGAGTTCCATGGTTTTACAATACCCAGGCGAATACCATTAGGATGTACTTTCTGACCCATTGCTAGTCTCCAGAGTCTCAGCGATCGGACACAACCACAGTAATGTGGCTGGTGCGCTTCAGGATGCGATCTGCACGACCTTTAGCACGCGGCATAATGCGCTTCATGCTTGGGCCTTCGTCTACGAAAATTTTCGCAACTTTCAGATCATCGATGTCAGCGCCATCGTTGTGTTCAGCGTTAGCAATGGCAGATTCCAGTACCTTCTTGACCAGTACAGCAGCTTTCTTGTTGGTGTAGGTCAGAATATCCAGGGCCTGCGACACTTTCTTACCGCGAATCAGGTCAGCAACAAGGCGAACCTTCTGAGCAGAAGAACGAGCATGGCGATGTTGAGCTAAAGTTTCCATCTCTTCCTCCTACCTTATTTCTTCTTCGCTTTTTTATCAGCAGCGTGGCCGCGATAAGTACGAGTCGGTGCGAATTCACCCAGTTTGTGACCAACCATTTCGTCGGTAACAAAAACTGGAACGTGCTGACGACCATTATGGACAGCGATGGTCAAACCGATCATGTTAGGAAAGATCGTTGAACGACGGGACCAAGTGCGCAGGGGCTTCTTGTCTCCGCTTTCCACCGCTTTCTCTACCTTCTTCAGCAAGTGCAGGTCAATAAAAGGACCTTTCTTGAGAGAACGTGGCATGGCTTATCCTCTAAAATTATTTGCTACGGCGACGTACGATGAATTTATCAGTACGCTTGTTGCTGCGGGTCTTCTTACCTTTGGTCTGAACGCCCCACGGAGTTACCGGGTGCTTACCAAAGTTACGACCTTCACCACCACCATGTGGGTGGTCGACTGGGTTCATCGCAGTACCGCGAACGGTAGGACGAACACCACGCCAGCGTGCAGCACCTGCTTTACCCAGAACGCGCAGCATATGCTCAGCATTGCCAACTTCGCCCAGAGTAGCGCGGCAGTCTGCTTCGACTTTACGCATTTCACCAGAACGCAGACGCAGAGTGACATAAGCACCATCGCGAGCAACGATCTGAACGTAAGTACCAGCGGAACGAGCCAGCTGACCGCCTTTACCTGGTTTCATTTCTACGTTATGAACGGTAGAACCAACCGGGATATTGCGCATCGGCAGGGTGTTGCCTGCTTTGATTGCAGCATCAACGCCAGACTGAATCTGGTCGCCAGCTTTCAGGCCTTTAGGGGCCAGAATGTAACGGCGCTCACCGTCTTTGTACAGAACCAGCGCGATGTTCGCGGAGCGGTTCGGATCGTACTCAAGACGCTCAACAATTGCCGGGATACCATCTTTGTTGCGTTTGAAGTCAACAATACGGTAGGCCTGTTTGTGACCACCACCGATATGACGAGTGGTGATACGGCCATTGTTGTTACGACCACCGGATTTGCTGTTTTTTTCAACCAGCGGAGCAAAAGGTTTGCCCTTGTGCAGCTCTGGGTTGACCACTTTAACAACGTGGCGACGACCCGGAGATGTCGGTTTACATTTAACAACTGCCATTGTATTACTCCTCCGACTTACTCAGCGCCGCCGACGAAGTCCAGATTCTGGCCTTCCTTCAGGGTGACGTAAGCTTTTTTCCAGTCGCTACGACGACCGATACGCTGTCCGTGACGTTTAACTTTCCCTTTAACAACCAGGGTGTTAACGACTTCGACTTCGACTTCAAACAGTTTCTGCACAGCAGCTTTGATCTCTGCTTTGGTCGCGTCTTTAGCAACTTTGAGAACGATGGTGTTAGTTTTTTCCATCGCAGTAGACGCTTTTTCAGAAACGTGCGGTGCGCGCAGCACCTTCAGCAGACGTTCTTCACGAATCATGCCAGCATCTCCTCAACTTGCTTAACAGCATCAGCAGTCATTACGACTTTGTCGAAGGCGATCAGGCTAACCGGGTCGATACCAGTTGCATCACGTACGTCAACCTTGTGCAGGTTGCGCGCAGCAAGGAACAGGTTCTCGTCCAGCTCACCGGTGATGATCAGCACATCTTCCAGAGCCATGTCTTTCAGTTTCTGTGCCAGCAGCTTAGTTTTAGGCGCTTCTACAGAGAAAGATTCGACAACGATCAGACGATCCTGACGTACCAGTTCGGACAGGATGCTTTTCAGCGCGCCGCGGTACATCTTTTTGTTAACTTTTTGACTGTGGTCCTGCGGACGAGCAGCGAAGGTCACGCCACCTGAACGCCAGATCGGGCTCTTGATAGAACCTGAACGCGCACGGCCGGTACCTTTCTGGCGCCACGGCTTTTTGCCTGAACCAGTTACTTCAGCACGAGTCTTCTGAGCACGAGTACCCTGACGAGCACCAGCTGCATAAGCAACTACAACCTGGTGAACCAGCGCTTCGTTGAAATCACGACCGAAGGTAGTTTCGGAAACAGTCAGCGCGCTCTGCGCGTCTTTCAATACTAATTCCATTGCTATCCCCTTACGCCTTCACAGCTGGTTTAACGATCAGGTCGCTACCGGTTGCACCCGGGACCGCACCTTTAACCAGCAGCAGGTTGCGCTCAGCGTCAACACGTACTACGTCCAGGCTCTGAACGGTGACACGTTCGTTACCCAGCTGACCTGCCATTTTCTTGCCTTTGAACACTTTGCCCGGAGTCTGGTTCTGACCGATAGAACCCGGAACGCGGTGGGACAAGGAGTTACCGTGAGTAGCGTCCTGGGTACGGAAGTTCCAGCGCTTAACGGTACCAGCAAAACCTTTACCTTTAGAGGTACCGGTTACGTCAACTTTTTTAACGTCAGCAAACAGCTCAACGCTAATATCCTGACCTACGGTGAATTCTTCGCCGTCAGCCAGACGGAATTCCCACAGACCACGGCCAGCTTCAACGCCAGCTTTAGCGAAGTGACCCGCTTCCGGTTTGGTTACACGGTTAGCTTTTTTAGCACCAGTGGTAACCTGAACGGCACGGTAGCCATCGTTAGCCAGATCTTTAACCTGAGTAACGCGGTTTGCTTCAACTTCGATTACGGTTACTGGGATAGATACGCCATCTTCAGTGAAGATGCGGGTCATGCCCACTTTTTTACCGACTAAACCAATCATTGTTTCAACCTCTCAATCGCTCGATGACCTGATTAACCCAGGCTGATCTGCACGTCTACACCGGCAGCCAGATCCAGACGCATCAGAGCATCAACGGTTTTTTCAGTTGGCTCAACGATGTCAACCAGACGCTTATGAGTGCGGATTTCGTACTGATCGCGCGCGTCTTTGTTAACGTGCGGAGAGATCAGAACGGTAAAGCGCTCTTTGCGGGTCGGCAGCGGGATCGGACCACGGACTTGCGCACCAGTGCGCTTAGCAGTCTCGACGATTTCCGCGGTTGATTGATCGATCAGGCGATGATCAAACGCTTTAAGGCGGATACGGATTCTTTGGTTCTGCATGAGACCAGAGCTCCAATTATTTTATAGACGAAATGGTTACTCCTCATACCCATTACGATTGATGGGAGAGTGTAACCGTTCTTACATAGTTCCCCAATCGGGAACATTGTTGATAGCAAAGTACGCTACCGGGTTCATATCGAACCGGCCGTCAATTTTGACAAGCCCGCGCATTATACGCAAATACAGATACAACGCAATAGCTGCGTAGAAAATCAGCACTGGTTTATGAGAACAGGCTTCAGAACCTCTCGCAATGCGCTAAGCCGCCGGCGAATACTCTGGACACTGGAATCCATTCTTTGTTATTGCCTTTTGCCCGTTATGAAGTTCCCCGCCACACTCAGCACCAACACCCACATTCAGGACACCTGTCGATGGCAGTAGCAGCGTTTACATTCTTTATTATCCATGGCGGGTTATTACTAATGCTTTGTTGGCACGATCTGCGTCATGGCTTACTTCCCGATAAATATACCTGTCCTCTGCTGTGGAGCGGTCTGCTTTATTATCTGTGTATGTCACCGGCCCATCTGGCGCATGCGGTATGGGGAGCAATAACTGGCTATCTGGCCTTTGCGCTGCTCTATTGGTTCTACAGAGGGATTCGTGGGTATGAGGGTATCGGCTACGGCGATGTTAAATTTCTTGCCGCTCTTGGGGCCTGGTATGGCTGGAGTGTTTTACCGCAGCTGGTTCTTATCGCAACGATTCTGGCATGCGTAACCGTAATTCTGCTGGCGCTCTGGAGACGAAAAAAGGAGGTGTTGTATAACCCGCTGCCTTTTGGCCCTTTCCTGGCCGCAGCGGGCTTAACATGTGCATGGCAGACTTTTTTTAGTCAGCCACTTTAATCTGCGACTGGAGATAATTCTGCAGACCAATCTTGCCTATTAAGTCCAGCTCAGTTTCCAGCCAGTCAATATGGCCTTCTTCATCTGCAAGAATGGTAATTAGCATATCACGACTGACATAGTCATGAACGCTATCGGCATAGGCAATAGCTTCTCGTAGATCCTTTGCACCTTCCAGTTCCAGCCTCAAGTCAGACTGCAACATCTCCTCGACATCCTCGCCAATACGAAGTTTGCCAAGATCCTGCAGGTTTGGGATACCCTCAAGAAACAAAATACGCTCGATATACTTATCGGCATGTTTCATTTCATCGATAGATTCATGGTATTCAACATCGTTGAGGCGCATCAGGCCCCAGTTTTTGAACATTCTCGCATGGAGAAAGTATTGATTAATTGCGACAAGCTCATTTCCCAATAATTTATTGAGATAACTTATGATTTTGACATCACCTTTCATTATATAGTCCCTCCGCTTCCACTCATTGAAGCGTAGTTCGGGCTATAGGGATGTCAAAGCAAAGCTGAAGCTCTTCAGGCGATCTCTTGATATTCCGGCATACGGGTTAATTCATCTTCCATAATTTCACGCGCTGCACGAACACACTTACCACATTGATTTCCAACGGGAATAAATTTTCGCAGTTGCTGGAAAGACTGAGGATTAAATTGGCGTACTGCCTGGCGAATTTTTTTATCGTTCACCCCATTACACAGACAAACGTACATAGATACTCCCGTTTAAATTACATCCAAAGTGTAAATGAGAATAGTTATGATTACAATAGCCTGTTTATTAAATATACATCCCGTTTATTCATGCCAGTATTGGCTTGTTCATACAAATAGCAGGCAGCAAAAAGGGCGCCTGAGCGCCCTTTTTAATTCAGAACTAATTATTAGCCCAGAACTTTAGCAACCACGCCCGCGCCAACGGTACGGCCGCCTTCACGGATTGCGAAACGCAGACCGTCGTCCATCGCGATCGGGTGGATCAGGGTAACAACCATTTTGATGTTGTCGCCCGGCATTACCATCTCTACGCCTTCCGGCAGTTCGATGGTGCCAGTCACGTCAGTTGTACGGAAGTAGAACTGCGGACGGTAGCCTTTGAAGAACGGAGTATGACGGCCGCCTTCGTCTTTGGACAGAATGTACACTTCAGATTCGAACTTGGTGTGCGGCTTGATAGAACCCGGCTTCGCCAGTACCTGACCACGTTCGATTTCTTCACGTTTGATACCACGCAGCAGAACACCAACGTTCTCACCAGCACGGCCTTCGTCCAGCAGTTTGCGGAACATTTCAACGCCAGTACAGGTAGACTTCGCAGTCTCTTTAATACCAACGATTTCAACTTCTTCGCCCACTTTGATGATACCGCGCTCTACACGACCGGTAACAACGGTACCACGACCGGAGATGGAGAATACGTCTTCGATCGGCAGCAGGAACGGCTTGTCAATCGCACGCTCTGGTTCCGGAATGTAAGAATCCAGGTAGCCAGCCAGTTCGATGATTTTCGCTTCCCAGTCTGCGTCGCCTTCCAGCGCTTTCAGAGCGGAACCACGAACGATCGGTGTGTCGTCGCCCGGGAAATCGTACTGAGACAGAAGTTCACGAACTTCCATTTCAACCAGTTCCAGCAGCTCTTCGTCATCAACCATGTCGCATTTGTTCAGGAACACGATGATGTACGGAACGCCTACCTGACGACCCAGCAGGATGTGCTCACGAGTCTGCGGCATCGGGCCGTCAGTCGCAGCAACAACCAGGATCGCGCCGTCCATCTGCGCAGCACCGGTGATCATGTTTTTAACATAGTCGGCGTGGCCCGGGCAGTCTACGTGCGCGTAGTGGCGAGTCGGGGTGTCATATTCAACGTGAGAAGTGTTGATGGTGATACCACGAGCTTTTTCTTCCGGCGCGTTATCGATCTGGTCGAATGCGCGAGCAGAACCACCGTAGGTTTTAGCCAGAACGGTAGTGATTGCAGCGGTCAGAGTAGTTTTACCATGGTCAACGTGGCCGATAGTACCGACGTTGACGTGCGGTTTTGTACGTTCAAATTTTTCTTTAGACACGGCTATATTCCTTACTATAGTGCTCTCCCCTTCAGGAGAGAGCACGGGACTTTGGTTTTAACCCTGCGGCTTATTTGCCACGGGCTTCGATTACGGCCTGAGCAACGTTGTTCGGCGCATCATCATACTTCAGGAACTCCATGGAGTAAGAAGCACGACCTTTGGTCAGAGAACGCAGCTGAGTTGCATATCCGAACATTTCAGACAGCGGAACTTCAGCGTGGATCACAACGCCAGTCACGTTGGATTCCTGACCGCGCAGCATACCGCGACGACGGCTAAGGTCACCGATAACGTCACCAGTATTCTCTTCCGGAGTTTCTACTTCAACCTTCATGATCGGCTCAAGCAGAACTGGTTTCGCTTTCTTAAAGCCATCTTTAAAGGCAATAGAAGCGGCCAGTTTAAACGCCAGTTCAGAGGAGTCAACGTCGTGGTAAGAACCGAAGTGCAGACGCACGCCCAGATCAACTACCGGGTAACCAGCCAGAGGACCAGCTTTCAGCTGCTCCTGGATACCTTTATCAACGGCCGGGATGTATTCGCCAGGAATTACACCACCTTTAATGTCGTTGATGAACTCGTAACCTTTCGGGTTAGAGCCCGGCTCCAGCGGGTACATGTCGATAACGACGTGACCGTACTGACCGCGACCACCAGACTGTTTAGCGTGTTTACCTTCGATATCGGTAACTTTCGCGCGAATCGCTTCGCGGTAAGCAACCTGAGGTTTACCGACGTTCGCTTCAACGTTGAATTCACGCTTCATACGGTCAACGATGATGTCGAGGTGCAGCTCACCCATACCGGCGATGATAGTCTGGTTAGATTCTTCGTCAGTCCATACGCGGAAAGACGGGTCTTCTTTTGCCAGGCGGCCCAGAGCCAGACCCATTTTTTCCTGGTCAGCTTTGGTTTTCGGTTCAACAGCGATAGAGATTACCGGCTCAGGGAATTCCATACGCTCCAGAATGATCGGCGCGTTAGGGTCGCACAGCGTGTCACCCGTAGTTACGTCTTTCAGACCGATAGCCGCAGCGATATCGCCCGCGCGAACTTCTTTGATCTCTTCACGTTTGTTAGCGTGCATCTGTACGATACGACCGAAACGCTCACGTGCAGCTTTCACGGAGTTCAGGATAGTATCACCAGAGTTAACCACACCGGAGTACACACGGAAGAAGGTCAGGTTACCCACGAACGGGTCGGTAGCGATTTTGAATGCCAGAGCAGCAAACGGCTCATCATCGCTAGCGTGACGCTCAGCCGGAGTATCTTTACCGTCGTCCAGGATACCGTTGATCGCAGGTACGTCAATCGGGGATGGCAGGTAGTCAATTACCGCATCCAGCATCGCCTGAACACCTTTGTTCTTGAACGCAGAACCACAGGTTACCAGGATGATTTCGTTGTTCAGAACGCGCTGACGCAGAGCAGTTTTAATCTCTTCTTCAGTCAGTTCTTCACCACCCAGGTATTTCTCCATCAGGTCTTCAGAAGCTTCAGCCGCGGACTCGATCAGGTTCTGGTGCCATTCTTCGGCCAGTTCCTGCATGTCTGCCGGGATATCTTCGTAAGTGAAGGTTACACCTGCATCTTCTTCGTTCCAGTTGATGGCTTTCATTTTCACCAGGTCAACAACACCGGTGAACGCTTCTTCAGCGCCAATCGCCAGCTGCAGCGGAACAGGGTTCGCGCCCAGACGGGTTTTGATCTGACCAACAACTTTCAGGAAGTTCGCACCCATACGGTCCATTTTGTTAACGAACGCAATGCGCGGAACTTTATATTTGTTTGCCTGACGCCATACGGTTTCAGACTGAGGCTGAACACCACCAACTGCGCAGTAAACCATTACTGCACCATCAAGCACACGCATGGAACGTTCTACTTCGATAGTGAAGTCAACGTGCCCCGGGGTGTCGATGATGTTTACGCGATGCGGTTCATACTGCTTAGCCATACCTGACCAGAATGCAGTAGTCGCTGCGGAGGTGATAGTAATACCACGCTCCTGCTCCTGTTCCATCCAGTCCATGGTGGCAGCGCCGTCATGAACTTCACCGATTTTGTGGTTTACACCGGTGTAGAACAGAATACGTTCGGTAGTAGTAGTTTTACCGGCGTCGATGTGCGCACTGATACCGATATTACGGTAGCGTGCGATGGGTGTTGTACGAGCCATTTGATTCCTCGTTTATTTCTTTAGGCGTTCAGTTAAGTTATCCAAAACGGGCGACTTACCTGAAGCGCCCGCCTGGTGACTATGACTCCGAAGGGATTACCAACGGTAGTGTGCGAACGCCTTGTTGGCTTCTGCCATACGGTGAACGTCTTCACGTTTCTTAACTGCAGTACCTTTGTTGTCTGCAGCATCAGAGAGTTCGTTCGCCAGACGCAGAGCCATGGATTTATCACCACGTTTACGAGCAGCTTCAACGATCCAACGCATTGCCAGGGCATTACGACGAACCGGACGGACTTCAACTGGAACCTGATAAGTAGAACCACCAACGCGGCGAGACTTAACTTCTACAGTCGGGCGCACGTTGTCGAGAGCGACTTCGAAAGCTTCCAGTTCATTTTTACCAGAGCGCTGAGCCAGGGTCTCCAGCGCGCTGTATACGATTGCTTCTGCAGTAGATTTTTTACCATCTACCATCAGGATATTTACAAATTTAGCCAGCAGTTCTGATCCGAACTTAGGATCCGGCAGGATTTTACGCTGACCAATGACGCGACGACGTGGCATGGAAATACTCCGTTGTTAATTCAGGATTGTCCAAAACTCTAAGAGTTTAGTTTGACATTAATATAAAACGTTTGGCCTTACTTAACGGAGAACCATTAAGCCTTAGGACGCTTCACGCCATACTTGGAGCGAGCTTGCTTACGGTCTTTAACGCCGGAGCAGTCAAGCGCACCACGAACGGTGTGGTAACGAACACCCGGAAGGTCTTTAACACGACCGCCACGGATCAGGATCACGGAGTGCTCCTGCAGGTTGTGACCTTCACCACCGATGTAGGAGGTGACTTCGAAACCGTTAGTCAGACGCACACGGCAAACTTTACGCAGTGCGGAGTTCGGTTTCTTAGGAGTAGTGGTATATACACGAGTACATACACCACGTTTCTGCGGGCAGGCTTCCAGCGCCGGCACGTTGCTCTTTGCAACTTTGCGCGCGCGTGGTTTGCGTACCAGCTGGTTAATTGTTGCCATTAAATAGCTCCTGGTTTTAGCTTTTGCTTCGTAAACACGTAATAAATCGCCTCATATAATATGAGGACGCAGAATTTTAGGGCGGTGCCGAAAAGGTGTCAAGAAATATACAACGATCCCGCCATTACCAGGCTAACTGACCTGCATGTTTGACAGACAGTCTGACGAAATCAGTATAGCTAACCCTGATAACACTGTCCGCAATTTGACCAGCCAGCCCGCGGGCTTCGATATCTTCCTGCAGAGCGTAGATGGATATGGAGGCAGATTGCAGGATTTCAAGGAAACGACCTGACGCAATGGCTGCGATGACGCCGTCCGACAGCAGCAGAAGCTCGTCACCTTCTTTTATCAAACGCAGCATTGCCGCAATATCGGCGTGCCAGGGGGATACGCTTAGTGTGTGGAGCATTCAGGCCTCAAAAACGCAGTATCACGTTAAAATCATCAAGCCGGGCGCGCAGAGCCTCCGGCTCCAGACATTCAACATCAACGATCCACGGCGTGGCACCATTCAGACCGCGCTCGCGTGCTGATGCCGCGCAAATCCAGCGCTGTTCGATATCGTATAGCGATAAGAGTTTGAAGGTAGAGATATAGTCGCGCGCCAGCACCGCAGCTGGCTGCTGCTCCGGGAGAAGCTGAAACACGCCATCACCGATGAAGAAAACGCCGATCTCTTCCGTCAGCGCTGAAGTCGCCAGCAGGGCATCCAGCCCCTCCCTGCCCGAGGCTGAACCATGAGGCGCGGATGAAAATACAAAGGCCACACGTTTCATCAGAACTGCACCATTCGATCGCTGGTTAACGCGGCTTCCGCCAGCGCGCCTAATCCGCTCAGCGTAAAGCCTGGCTGTAAATTATGGGCAGGTAAACCCAGCTGACGGGCCTCCTGTTCATCGGTAATTCCACGGCGTAAAGCTGCAGCTACACAGATATGTAAGGAAACAGAGTGTTCCTCATGTAGCGCCTGCCAGGCCCTGACCAGATCAAATTCATCGCTGGCGGGGGCCGTTAGCTGATTCGCGTTATATACGCCCTCACGATAGAAAAAGACGCTGAGCAACTCATGGCCTTCCTGCAATACGGCTCGGGCAAACTGTAATGCGCTGCTGGCCTGCTGCGTACCGTAAGCCGGCCCCGTCACCGTAATGGCGAAGCGCATTATTTATCAAGCCCCTGGAAATCTCCGCTTTTGAACTGGCGAATATAGAGATATACCGTGTGCTTGGAGATGTTCAGCCGGTCAGCAACCTGATTAATGGCATCCTTGATATCAAAGATCCCTTTCTCATAGAGGTTCAGCACAATCTGGCGATTTTTGGCGTTATTAGAAACGTTCCGATCGGCGTTCACCTCTTCAATAGTAAACTCAAGCGTCTGCGCAACCAGATCGTCAACGGATGAAGCAAAGTTGACCTGAGAGTTCACTTCCGTCGTCTCCGGCGGAATAAAGGTGCTCATAATTTGAGAGAACGGCACATCAAGATTCATGTTAATGCACAGCAGGCCGATAACCCGATGGTCACGGTTACGGATAGCGATCGTGACCGATTTCATCAGTACACCGCTTTTGGCTCGCGTAAAATAGCATTTGGAAACGCTGCTATCGGCCCCAGTCATATCGTGCAACATGCGCAACGCAAGGTCGGTAATTGGCGAGCCGATTTGACGGCCGGTGTGTTCACCGTTGGCGATACGAATAGCGGAACATTTTAAGTCCTGCAATGAGTGCAGTACGATTTCACAATGGGAACCGATGAGCATCGCTAACCCGTCCACTACCGCTTCATAGGATTTGAGGATATCGAAGTCGGTCTGGTCAAAAGGACGTTGATCCAGCAAATCAAGCTCGCTGGTCTCGTTGGTTAAAAGCGACCTGGACATGAAAAAAAGCACTCCTTTTCAGGAGCCTGTCGTTATCGTCAGGGCAGGCTCATCATCATTATTAATCTATCTAAAGTAATACAGCGCCTGAGGTTCTTTCCAGTTTTAATTATATTTGCCCGCAATAAAAAAACCGCCGCCCCTGGAGGCGGCGGCATAAACCGGATTACTTCTTAGCGTCAGCGGCAGGCGCTTCAGCGGCTGCTTCAGGCTTGGCATCCTCTTTCGGAGCCGGTTTAATATCCAGCAGCTCTACGTCAAATACCAGCGTAGAGTTTGCCGGAATACCCGGAACGCCGGTTTTTCCGTAAGCCAGATCTGGTGGAATGACCAGCTGAATTTTACCGCCTTTCTTGATGTTCTTCAGACCTTCGGTCCAGCCAGGGATTACGCCGTCCAGACGGAAAGAGAGCGGCTCGCCGCGGGTGAAGGAGTTATCAAACTCTTTGCCATCGATCAGCGTACCTTTGTAGTTCACAACCACAGTATCGCTATCTTTTGGCGCTTCACCGGTACCTGCTTTCTCAACTTTGTACAGCAGGCCAGATTTAGACGTTTTCACGCCTTTCTCTTTAGCAAAGGCATCGCGGTAGGCTTTGCCTTTTATCTCATTCTCAGCGGCATCTTTTTCCATTTTCTGCTGAGCGGCAGTTTTTACGCGTGTTTCAAACGCTTGCAGAGTCTGTTCAATCTCCTGATCGGACAGTTTGCTCTTATCAGCGAAAGCATCCTGAACACCGGCAATCAGCTGAGCTTTATCTAATTTGATGCCCAGTTTTTCTTGTTCTTTCAGGGAGTTTTCCATGTAACGTCCCAGCGATGCACCCAGCGCATAAGCAGATTTCTGATCGTCATCTTTGAATGCCGATTTGCTATCCGTTGCAGGTGCCGCAGTCGCTGCAGGTTCTGCTGATGCTCCTTTCGCAACAGTTTCCGCAGCCAATGACAGCGGTGCGTTCAGGGCGATGGCCATTGTGGTCGCCAGCAGCGTTACTTTAAACAGTGATTTCATCCATTTCTCCAGGGCCGGGGCATCTCACCCCAAGGTTATCGTAAAAAACAAAAAACGTACTATAAAACGTTGCAGAACAAATCAACATACAGACGTACCTGAATATCGCCTCATTTAAGACTATTTTTGTGTAAATTAGTTTCCCGTCAGACGTAACGATGCTGCGCGGATGCTGAAACTTCAGTAGAATCCGCCCGCTGGATAAGACAGAAGAGGTTACTCATGCACGATAGCACTTTAGAGACTCGCCTTGCGGAGCTGGAGAGCAGACTGGCGTTTCAGGAAATCACTATTGAAGACCTCAACAAGACCGTCACCGCCCACGAGATAGAAATGGCCAGAATGCGCGAACATATGCGCCTGATGGTGGAGAAACTAAAAGCCACTCAACCATCCCACCTGGCTTCACAGGCAGAAGAAACGCCGCCACCACATTATTAAGACGTAAAAAAAGCGGGTCTCCCCGCTTTTTCTCTTCCGCAACGCTAGCGTAACGAAATTAGTGGCAACCGCAGCCGCCGTTACCGCCGCAACCGCCTTTACCATGTTCATGATCATGGCCGTGACCGTGGCCACCGCAGCAACCATCATGATCGTGGTCGTGCCCATGATCGTGGCCGTGAGCTCCGTGTACATGACCGTGCTCCAGCTCTTCCGCCGTTGCTTCACGCAGGGCGACAACTTCCACGTTGAACTTCAGGTTCTGACCAGCCAGCATGTGGTTACCGTCGACAACAACGTGTTCGTCACCTACTTCGGTGATTTCTACCGGTACCGGACCCTGATCGGTTTCCGCCAGGAAGCGCATGCCAACCTGCAGCTCATCAACGCCCATAAAAACGTCTTTAGGAACGCGCTGAACCAGGTTTTCGTCATACTGGCCGTACGCGTCGTTCGCGCCGACTTCTACGTCAAATTTGTCGCCAACTTCGTGACCATCCAGCGCATTTTCCAGGCCGGAAATCAGGGAACCGTGACCATGCAGGTAGTCCAGCGGCGCGCTTACCGGAGACTCATCAACCAACACACCGTCTTCTGTACGTACCTGATAGGCCAGGCTGACCACCAGGTCTTTTGCTACTTTCATGATATCTCCTGAGCATGGGAAGAATAGTGGCGCAGATTGTAGCGGAATTCTGCAGCCGTGTACTCTCTAGCTTAAAAAAAGCCGATAGATAACGCTAGTCCGGATGAAAAATGCCTATCACTTGCTCTTCTTTGCGAACATGCTCGCGGACCTGTTTATCCGCCTCCCGCATCTGATGACCACACTTAACGCACTCAACTATATCGACATTATTCTCACGCCACATCGCCAGCGAATCCTGCGCCTGGCACGCCGGACATTTCGCACCGGCAATAAAACGTTTACGCACAGCCATATTATTTACCTTTCATTCAAATTCATCCCAGCCGTCTAACTGCCTGCTCTCTTTTTGCATCTCACGCTGGAAGATCTCTTCCAGCTCGCGTCTGGCTTCTCTCACCCGGGATATCTGCTGAGTATCACTATGCACCGGCATCAACTCACGCAGCATCCGCATATCAAGACGCCGAAAATGCAGCTGCGCGCGCTGCGCCTGATGGGGATGCATACCTATCGAGATCAGCGCTTTACGTCCCAGCTCCAGCGCGCTGGAGAATGTTTCGCGTGAGAATTGCGCCACGCCCGCCTGCAGCAATTCATGTGCTTCAACGCGTCCCCGCGCTCGCGCCAGAATATGCAGATGTGGAAAGTGTTGTTGACACATCTCCACCAGCTTCATGGTATCTTCCGGCTCATTACAGGTAATAACGATCGACTTCGCTTCTTCGGCTCCCGCCGAACGCAGGAGCTCCAGCTGAGTCGCATCACCAAAATAAACTTTATAACCATATTTGCGCATCAGATTGACCGCGCTGATATCACGCTCCAGCACCGTAATACGCATTTTGTTCGCCATCAGCAGGCGGCCAATCACCTGACCGAAGCGACCAAAACCAACGATAATGACCTGCGGTTTATCATCTTCAACCCACGGGGCCTCCCCCTCTTCATCAGATTGATTAAAGCGTCGCGAAAGAACGCTATCGATCAACTTCATTAAAAGCGGCGTGGTCATCATCGACAATGTCACCGTGACCAGCAGCAGGGCCATCTGATCGTTTTGAAACAAACGCAGCGAAGCGGGTAGTGAAAAGAGGACAAAAGCGAACTCCCCTCCCTGGCTAAGCACACCGGCAAACTGCACCCGTTCCGAGCTACGCAGGCCGTACACGCGCGCCAGGAAATACAGGACGACGCCCTTTACCGCCACTAATATTACAACGCTGGCGACGACCCATAGCAAATGGGTGTATAGCACCCCCAGATTGAGCGCCATGCCAACGGAGATAAAGAACAGCCCGAGGAGGAGCCCTTTGAACGGCTCAATGGCGATTTCCAGCTCGTGGCGGTATTCACTCTCGGCCAGAAGAACGCCGGCGATAAAGGTCCCCAGCGCCATCGACAGACCAAGAGCGTCCATAAACAGAGCCGAGCCAAGAACCAGCAGCAACGTTGCAGCAGTGAAAACCTCCCGCACCCCGGAACCGGCGATAAAACGGAATACCGGCCTCAACAGATAGCGACCGCCAATCAGCATTCCACCGAAAGCCAGTACCTTCATCCCTATGGTGAGCCAGTTAAAATGATCGTCGCCTGAACCCGCAAGCAGGGGAACCAGCGCCAGGGCCGGAATAACGGCCAGATCCTGAAACAACAGCACCGAGAAGCCCAGCTGTCCGGATTCGCTGCGGCTCATGCCTTTTTCACGCATCAGCTGCAGCGCCATCGCGGTTGAAGACATCGCCAGCCCAATACCGCCAACCACCGCTGCGCGCCATGAAAAGTCGCTCAGCATGAGCAAAGCGCCAAGAATGAGCGCGCTGAAAGCGACCTGCGCGGCCCCCACGCCGAAAATTGAGCTTCTCAGTCGCCAGAGCTTGGACGGGTTCAGCTCCAGCCCGATGATAAACATCAGGAAGACGACGCCTAATTCTGAAAAGTGAAGAATTTCCTCAACATCGCTGATGAATCCTAATCCCCATGGGCCGATGGCGATACCGGCCAGCAGATACCCCAGCACGGCCCCAATCCCCAGCCTTGCCGCCAGCGGCACCGCCACCACGGCGGCAAACAGAAATAACACCCCGGCCAGCAGTAAATCAGCTCCCGCCATTTGAGCCTCCTGCGCTGATAGGGTGACTTAACCAGTCTCGATACGCACGAGCGCGGCTTTTCAGGTCTTCAGGTGATTGTCGTCGCGCCCAGTAGACAATAATTGGGCTCATCCAGTGCATGCGGCACATACCGGCGGTCAGTTCAAAAGGACGAAGAATGTCATTCATCGGATAACGATGGGCATCGCGACGGTAGGCGCTCTCAGGCTCGCCGGTGGTTATCACGCTACGCCAGTACTTTCCCGCCAGCTGATTCCCTCCCGCTCCGCTGGCAAATCCGCGGCTTAAAACCCTATCCAGCCACTCTTTCATCAACGCCGGACAGCTCCAGGTATAGAGCGGGTGCTGGAAAACAATCACCTCGTGCTGGCGCAGGAGCTCCTGCTCCCAGGCGATATCAATAAAAAAATCCGGATAGTGCGCGTAAAGATCGTGCACGGTCACATTCGACAACTGTAAGGCCGGTTCAAGCAAAACCCGGTTGGCCACGGAATCCTGAGATTCTGGGTGGGCATACAGCAGCAAAACTTTCGCTGTCTGAGACATCTTTCCCCTCCCGAACGTCTTCTGGCGGCCTGTGCAGCGGCTGCGTCCCGACGCAACCAGAATGACTTTGTGTATCATCTTCGTTTTGGGCTACCATTGCGGCCCGGTTGAGCGATTCGCTCCACACTACATTATCATAATGACAAATTAACATAGTCAGAACATACGGCGCCTTATGATTGTTTTCTCCTCGTTACAAATTCGTCGCGGCGTACGCGTCCTGCTGGATAACGCTACCGCCACTATCAACCCAGGGCAAAAAGTCGGCCTGGTGGGTAAAAACGGCTGCGGTAAATCCACCCTGCTTTCGCTTTTGAAAAACGAGATTAGCGCCGACGGCGGCTCGATGACCTTCCCCGGCAGCTGGCAGCTGGCGTGGGTTAATCAGGAAACCCCTGCGCTACCGCAGCCGGCTATTGACTATGTTATTGACGGCGATCGCGAATTTCGCAAGCTGGAGGCCGATTTACGGGAGGCCAACGAACGCAACGATGGTCATGCCATCGCGACGGTACACGGCAAGCTGGACGCCATCGACGCCTGGACTATACGCTCTCGTGCGGCCAGCCTTCTCCACGGTCTGGGTTTCAGCAACGAACAGCTGGAAAGACCGGTGAGCGATTTTTCCGGAGGCTGGCGTATGCGCCTTAACCTCGCTCAGGCGCTCATTTGCCGTTCCGACCTGCTGCTGCTTGATGAACCGACTAACCACCTGGACCTTGATGCGGTCATCTGGCTGGAGAAATGGCTTAAAGGCTATACCGGCACGCTGATCCTGATTTCCCACGATCGCGATTTCCTTGACCCGATCGTCGATAAAATTATTCATATCGAACAGCAAACCATGTTCGAGTACACCGGCAACTACAGTTCGTTTGAAATCCAGCGCGCAACCCGCCTTTCTCAACAGCAAGCGATGTATGAGAGCCAGCAGCAGCGCGTCGCCCATTTGCAGAGCTATATCGATCGTTTTCGCGCCAAGGCCACTAAAGCCAAGCAGGCGCAAAGCCGCATCAAAATGCTTGAGCGCATGGAGCTCATTGCACCAGCCCATGTCGATAACCCGTTCCACTTCAGCTTCCGCGCGCCGGAAAGCCTGCCCAATCCGCTGCTGAAGATGGAAAAAGTCAGCGCCGGTTATGGCGAACGCGTGATCCTCGACTCAATCAAACTGAATCTGGTTCCAGGTTCGCGGATCGGTCTGCTGGGGCGCAACGGAGCCGGTAAATCGACGCTAATTAAACTACTGGCCGGTGAGCTACAGCCGCTGCACGGTGAAATTGGTCTGGCGAAAGGTATCAAGCTTGGCTACTTTGCCCAGCATCAGCTTGAGTTCCTGCGTGCGGACGAATCGCCGCTGCAGCATCTTGCCCGGCTGGCGCCGCAGGAGCTGGAGCAGAAGCTGCGCGACTATCTGGGCGGTTTTGGCTTCCAGAGCGATAAAGTCAACGAAGAGACAAAGCGTTTCTCCGGCGGCGAGAAAGCACGTCTGGTGCTGGCGTTAATCGTCTGGCAGCGGCCAAACCTGCTGCTGCTTGATGAACCGACTAACCACCTCGATCTCGATATGCGCCAGGCGCTAACCGAAGCGCTCATTGATTTTGAAGGCGCGCTGGTAGTGGTTTCGCATGACCGTCATCTGATTCGCTCCACTACCGACGATCTCTACCTGGTACACGATAGCAAAGTCGAACCTTTCGACGGCGATCTGGAAGACTACCAGCAGTGGTTAAGCGACTCGCAAAAGCAGGAAAGTCAGGCCTCTGAAGAGCCGAAAGAAAACGGCAATAGCGCCCAGGCGCGTAAAGATCAGAAACGCCGGGAAGCCGAGCTGCGTACGCAAACCCAGCCGCTGCGCAAAGAGATTGCCCGACTGGAAAAAGAGATGGAAAAGCTCAACGCACTGCTGGCGCAGGCGGAAGAGCAGCTCGGCGACAGCGAGTTGTACGATCAAAGCCGCAAAGCAGAACTCACCGCCTGTTTACAGCAACAGGCTAGCGCGAAGTCCGGGCTGGAAGAGTGTGAAATGGCCTGGCTGGATGCCCAGGAACAGCTGGAGCAAATGCTGCAGGAAGGCTAGCGGCAATATGCATCCAGCAAGGCGGGGAAACCCGCCTTTTTTCATCTCTCTCCGCGGCTTTTTCACGTAACCTGCTTACCGATTAGCCGCAAGACCACATATTGGCTAACCTGCGCACTTCATGCGCGGTATAGTATGGACAAAGATTATTAATTGCTCTGGTGCTATGGTTGATATCACTCCTACAGAAATGACGCCCCCTGAAAACGACTCGCAGCAGTTTCACCCGATGCGCGGCCTGGGCAATCGTCATTTGCAAACCATGTTGCCGCGGCTAATCCGTCGCAAACTCCGTTTCACTCCCCACTGGCAGCGTCTTGAACTGCCGGATGGCGATTTTGTCGATCTCGCATGGAGTGAAGACCCTTCTCAGGCGCGCCATAAACCTCGGTTAGTCGTTTTTCACGGCCTGGAGGGCAGCCTGCACAGCCCTTACGCGCACGGACTCATCCACGCGGCAATGCAGCGCGGATGGCTGGGCGTGGTAATGCACTTTCGCGGCTGTAGCGGCGAACCAAACCGCAATAACCGTATTTACCATTCGGGTGAAACGGAAGACGGCGCCTGGTTTTTACGCTGGCTCCAGCGCGAATACGGCGATGTCCCAACCGCAGCGGTTGGATATTCGCTCGGGGGCAATATGCTGGGCTGCCTGCTGGCAAAAGAAGGCGATGATATTCCCGTCGATGCCGCGGTTATCGTCTCGGCTCCGTTTATGCTGGAAGCCTGCAGCTCGCATATGGACAAAGGTTTCTCCCGCGTTTATCAGCGCTACTTGCTCAACCTGCTGAAAGCTAACGCCGCACGTAAACTCAAAGCCTATCCCGGCTCTCTGCCTGTCGATTTACGTCAGCTAAAAAGCATGCGCCGTATCCGCGAATTTGACGACAGCATCACCGCCAGGATCCACGGTTTTGCCGATGCGCTGGACTATTATCGCCAGTGCAGCGCCATGCCGCGATTAAGCGATATCACTAAGCCAACGCTGATTATTCACGCGAAGGACGATCCTTTTATGGATCACCACTCAATTCCTCCGCAAGAGCAGCTGCCGGCGAACGTTGAATATCAGCTCACGGAGCACGGTGGGCACGTTGGTTTCGTCGGCGGCACGCTGCGTAAGCCGGAAATGTGGCTTGAAAAGCGCATCCCGGATTGGCTAACCCGTTGGTTAGGAGCGAAAATATGATCATTCCCTGGCAAGATCTCGATCCCGAAACGCTGGACAATCTGATCGAAAGTTTTGTATTACGTGAAGGCACCGATTATGGTGAACATGAACGTTCGCTGACTGATAAAGTCTCCGATGTTAAACAACAGTTGAAAAGCGGAGAAGCCGTGCTGGTGTGGTCAGAGCTGCACGAGACGGTCAACATCATGCCCCGCAAGCAGTTTCACGGCTAAGGCGGCACACACTATCGTTTATCCTGGGAGTAGTTATGTCTGCCAAACATCCGGTGATTGCCGTCACGGGCTCCAGCGGCGCGGGAACCACGACCACCAGCCTTGCCTTTCGCAAAATTTTCGCCCAGCTAAATCTGCATGCCGCCGAAGTAGAAGGCGATAGCTTTCACCGCTACACCCGTCCGGAAATGGACATGGCGATCCGTAAAACACGCGATCAGGGTAAACATATCAGCTACTTTGGCCCCGAGGCCAACGACTTCGGCCTGCTGGAACAGACCTTTGCGGAATATGGGCTCAGCGGCAAAGGTCAGTCGCGCAAGTATTTACATACCTATGATGAAGCCGTGCCGTGGAATCAGGTTCCAGGAACCTTCACGCCCTGGCAGCCGCTGCCCGAACCAACTGACGTTCTGTTTTATGAAGGGCTGCACGGCGGCGTGGTTACGCCTCAGCATAATGTCGCTAACCATGTTGACCTGCTGGTCGGCGTGGTGCCGATCGTCAATCTTGAGTGGATCCAGAAGCTTATCCGCGACACCAGCGAACGCGGGCACTCTCGTGAGGCGGTGATGGATTCCGTCGTCCGCTCAATGGAAGATTACATCAACTTTATCACCCCGCAGTTTTCGCGCACCCATCTCAACTTCCAGCGTGTACCGACGGTGGATACGTCCAACCCGTTTGCGGCTAAAGCCATCCCTTCGCTGGATGAAAGCTTTGTCGTCATTCACTTTCGGAATCTGAAAAATATCGATTTCCCCTGGCTGCTGGCGATGCTGCAGGGTTCATTTATCTCACATATGAATACGCTGGTGGTTCCGGGCGGAAAAATGGGACTGGCGATGGAGCTTATTATGGCGCCGCTGGTCGAACGGCTGATGGAAGGCAGAAAAATTAGCTAAGAAGCCAATCCCGGCAGCACGATTGCACTGCCGGGGTCCGGTCGCTTTACCCTTCGATGACTTCATAAGAGTGGGTAATGTTTACCGCTTTCTCCAGCATCAGCGCCACCGAGCAATATTTTTCCGCCGACAGGTCGACAGCGCGGGAAACGGCTGCATCTTTCAGCTCTTTACCGGTCACAATAAAATGCAGGTTGATATGGGTAAACAGACGCGGCGCTTCTTCGCGACGCTCAGAAGTCAGCTTAACTTCGCAGTTGGTAACGTTATGCCGACCCTTCTGCAAAATGGACACGACATCAATCGCGCTGCATCCGCCCGCCGCCATTAGCACCATTTCCATTGGGCTCGGCGCTTTATCCCCGGAATTGCCGTCCATCAGAATCTGGTGACCGGAAGCCGACTCACCGATGAAGGTTAACCCTTCAACCCACTTCACTCGCGCTTGCATAAATTTAACTCCAGGTCTGTAATTTTCCTGACAGATTACGCGCACATAACATTTCTCGCAACGGAAGGCGACCTGGGTCATGCTGAAGCGAGACACCAGGAGACATGCAGCGAAAGCTATGCTAAAACAGTCTTGATGCTACAGTAATACATTGATGTACTGCATGTATGCAGAGGAGTTCACATTACAGGCTGCAGAAAACTTTCAGCCGGATTCCCAGGTACAGGGATTCAATACGATTGCATGCCCGGATGCCGTGTTGTGTCGGCACCCGGAGATAGCTTATAACAGAGGATAACCGCGCATGGTGCTTGGCAAACCGCAAACAGACCCTACCCTTGAATGGTTCTTGTCTCATTGCCACATTCATAAGTACCCATCAAAGAGCACGCTGATCCACCAGGGTGAGAAAGCAGAAACGTTGTACTACATCGTTAAAGGCTCCGTGGCTGTACTCATCAAGGATGAAGAAGGTAAAGAGATGATCCTCTCTTACCTCAACCAGGGCGATTTCATCGGTGAATTAGGCCTGTTTGAAGAAGGTCAGGAGCGTAGCGCCTGGGTACGTGCGAAAACCGCATGTGAAGTGGCCGAGATCTCCTACAAAAAATTCCGTCAGCTGATCCAGGTAAACCCGGATATCCTGATGCGTCTATCTTCGCAAATGGCACGCCGTCTGCAGGTTACATCTGAGAAAGTGGGCAACCTTGCCTTCCTCGACGTTACCGGTCGTATCGCTCAGACGCTGCTGAATCTGGCAAAACAGCCGGATGCGATGACCCACCCGGACGGTATGCAAATTAAAATTACTCGTCAGGAAATCGGTCAGATCGTCGGATGCTCTCGCGAGACCGTGGGTCGTATTCTGAAAATGCTGGAAGATCAAAACCTGATCTCCGCGCACGGTAAAACTATCGTCGTCTACGGTACCCGTTAAGTCGGTAAAACGGCGTATTGCCAGACAATACGCCGTTTTTGTTTTCTCCCCATGTGGCGCAGGCTGATTTACCACCCTGAAGTCAACTATGCACTGCGGCAAACGCTGGTGTTGTGTCTGCCGGTCGCCATTGGTCTTCTGTTTGGCCATTTACAGCAGGGGCTTCTGTTTTCTCTTGTTCCCGCCTGCTGCAACATTGCCGGGCTGGATACGCCGCATAAACGTTTCTTCAAACGTCTGATTATCGGCGGCTGCCTGTTTGCTGGCTGTAGCCTGATTGTCCAGCTCCTCCTGCTGCGTGAAATCCCGCTGCCGATTATTCTCACGGGCCTCGCGCTTATCCTCGGCGTCACTGCCGAAATCAGCCCGCTGCATGCCAGGCTGCTGCCAGCCTCGCTTATCGCGGCTATCTTTACTCTGAGTCTCGCAGGCAATATGCCGGTCTGGGAGCCGCTGCTGATCTATGCCCTCGGCACCCTGTGGTATGGCGTTTTTAACTGGTTCTGGTTTTGGCTATGGCGCGAACAGCCGCTGCGCGAGTCCCTGAGCCTGCTTTACCGGGAATTAGCCAACTACTGCGAGGCTAAATACAGTCTGCTTACCCAGCATACGGACCCCACCACATCTCTGCCCCCGCTGCTTAATCGCCAACAAAAGGTGGTGGATCTGATTACCCAGTGCTATCAGCAGATGCATATGCTGGCGGCCAATCAGCGCAGCGATCACAAACGCCTGCTGCGCGCTTTCCAGGTCGGGCTGGACCTGCAGGAGCATATTTCCGTCAGCCTTCATCAGCCGGAAGAGGTACAGAAGCTGGTGGAACGCAGCCACGCTGAAGCGGTGATCCGCTGGAGCGCACAAACCGTTGCCGCCCGCCTGCGGGAACTGGCGGACGATCTGCTCTACCATCGCTATCCTCGGCGCTTTCAGATGGATAAGCAGATCGGTGCGCTGGAAAAAATCGCTTCGCAGCATCCGGATAATCCTGTCGGGCAGTTTTGCGCCTGGCACTTCAGCCGTATTGCCCGGGTTCTGCGCACCCAGCGCCCGCTTTACGCGCGGAATCTGATGGCGGATAAAACCCGCCGTCTGCCGCTGCTGCCGGCGTTGAAAAACTATCTGTCGTTTAAATCACCGGCGTTACGTAACGCCGCTCGGATCAGCGTTATGTTGAGCGCAGCCAGCCTGATGGGCAGCGCGCTGCACCTGCCAAAACCCTACTGGATCCTGATGACGGTGCTATTCGTGACGCAAAACGGCTACGGCGCGACGCGGGTACGCATTGTCCACCGGGCTGCCGGGACGATAGCTGGATTGTTAATAGCCGGACTGACGCTGCACTTTCACGTCCCTGAAGGCTATACGCTGACCGCGATGCTGTTCATTACGCTGTTAAGCTATCTGATTATTCGCAAACATTACGGCTGGGCAATGGTCGGATTTACGGTCACCGCGGTTTATACCCTGCAGTTGCTCACCCTGAACGGCGAGCAGTTCATCATCGCCAGACTGATTGATACCCTGATTGGTTGTTTGATCGCCTTCGGTGGAATGGTCTGGCTATGGCCGCAGTGGCAAAGCGGCCTGCTGCGCAAAAATGCTCACGATGCGCTGGAAGCCGATCAGGAGGCCATCAGGCTTATTCTTAGCGACGACCATCAGGCACCGGCGCTGGCCTATCAGCGAATGCTCGTCAATCAGGCGCACAACGCGCTGTTCAACTCGCTGAATCAGGCGATGCAGGAGCCCGGCTTTAACTCGCACTATCTGGAAGATATGAAGCTGTGGGTGACGCATAGCCAGTTTATTGTCGAGCATATCAATGCCATGACTACTCTGGCGCGTGAGCACAATATGCTGACGCCGGCTCTGGCGCAGCGTTATCTGGAGTCCTGCGAAATTGCGCTACAGCGCTGTCAGCAGCGGCTGGATACCGACGGGCCGGGCAGCGCAGGAGATGTGAATATTATGGAAGCGCAGGATGCCGAGGTTCCTCGCGGCCCGCTCAGCACAATGGAGCAGCATTTGCAGCGCATCCTCGGACACCTGAACACCATGCACACCATTTCATCGGTGGCATGGCGTCAGCGTCCACATCATGGTATCTGGCTACGCGCGACTAAGCGCTAAGCACGCTTTCAACCGCCCGGGCAAAGCGCGCCATACCTTCAGCAATATCGCTGTCATCAATTACCAGAGAAGGCACAAAACGCATCACATCCGGCCCCGCATTGAGGACCATCACGCCCGCTTCCGCAGCCGCATACAGGAAATCACGCGCCCGCCCATGGTACTGCGGCTTCAGTTCGGCGCCGATAAGCAGGCCCATTCCACGAATATCGCTGAACAGATCGAACCGCGCGTCAATCTGCTGAAGGTGCTGAACAAACAGTTCGCGCTTCGCCGTGACGCCATCCAGCACTTCCGGAGTGTTAATCAGATCGAACGCTACCCCACCGATCGCGCAGGCCAGCGGATTACCGCCGTAGGTCGAACCATGAGATCCGGCGTGGAAAGCACTGGCGATTTCATGGGTGGTCAGCATTGCGCTGATAGGAAAGCCGCCGCCAAGCGCCTTAGCGCTGGTCAGAATATCCGGCGTCACGCCGTATTGCATGTACGCAAAAAGTGAACCAGTGCGTCCCATACCGCTCTGAACTTCATCAAACACCAGTAATGCCTGGTGCTGGTCGCAGAGTTCGCGCAGACCCTTCAGGAATTCCGGGGTCGCCGCGGTCACACCGCCTTCTCCCTGAATCGGTTCAACCACCACCGCGCAGGTATGATCGTCCATCACCGCTTTCACCGCGTGTAAATCGTTAAACGGTACGTGAACGATATCGGCCGGTTTCGGCCCGAAACCATCAGAATATTTGGGCTGGCCGCCGACGGAGACGGTAAACAGCGACCGACCGTGGAATCCGTTATGGAAGGCGATGATTTTGGTTTTGTAAGGGCTATGGCGCGTCACGGTGTAATGGCGCGCCAGCTTGAAAGCCGTTTCATTGGCTTCCGTACCGGAGTTCATAAACACAACGCGATCGGCAAAAGTCGCCTCGACCAGCTTACGTCCCAGGCGCAGAGCCGGTTCGTTGGTAAAAACGTTACTGGTGTGCCACAGCTTTTCGCCCTGTTCATACAGCGCCGCCACCAGCGCCGGATGGCAATGACCAAGCGCGGTCACGGCAATTCCACCGGCGAAATCAACGTACTCTTTACCCTGCTGATCCCATACTCGGCTCCCCTTCCCCTTCACCGGAATAAATTCTGCCGGTGCATAGATTGGCAAAATGACTTCGTCGAATGTCGCGCGGGTGATTGCCGGTTGTTCAGTTGCCATGTCATGCCCATCCTTCTTCGTTATGCAGCAATGATTATGCTAATCTAATCACAAAATATGCATAAAAAATCACTTGATGGCAACTAAAAATCAACGATTGAGGAAGTTTGCCAGCAGCTGATGTCCCTGCTCGCTGAGAATACTCTCCGGATGAAACTGCACGCCTTCAAGGTCGAACTGGCGGTGGCGAATACCCATGATCTCTCCCTCTTCGCTACGGGCGGTAACCTCAAAACAGTCAGGCAGCGTTAGCGGGTCAATCAACAGGGAGTGATAGCGGGTCACGGTAAGCGGGTTATTCAGTCCACGGAATACCCCCTGACCATTATGGCTGACAGGCGACGTTTTCCCGTGCATCACCCGAGCGGCCCGCACAATGGTTGCGCCGAAAACCTGGGCGATGGCCTGATGGCCGAGGCAAACGCCTAAGACAGGCGTTTTTCCGGAAAAGTGGCGGATCGCCGCCAGCGAAATTCCTGACTCATTTGGCGTACAGGGGCCCGGTGAAATAACGATTTTCTCTGGCGCCAGGGCAATAATTTCCGCTATCGTCAGCTCGTCATTACGCCTGACCTGTACCTCCGCCCCCAGTTCGCAGAAATACTGGTACAGGTTCCAGGTGAAAGAATCGTAGTTGTCGATAAGCAGGATCATAGCGGCTCCGGGGAAAAAAGAACCGCGCTATTCTACTCAGTTTCTACAGCTTCGCTTACCACTTTGCGAAATATCATCTGCAGCGCGGAGAGGTCGCCCATTGCACCGCTCTGGTTGGCCTGGTTCCAGACATCGACAGCAATATTGCGCCAATCCAGCGTATAGCCGGCGTGGATAGCCAGTTGCTCAAAGAAAATGCGTTGTGCCATGCCGCTGCCAATACGGAAAGGATGCAGGACGTTGATCTCACAGTAATAGTGAGCGAGGCGTTCAATGAATTTATCGGTCGCCAGCCCAACCAGATAACCTTCCCCTTCAAGCTCCTGAAACAGGGCATTCCCCTCCTTTTCGATGTAGGCGAAATGGCAAAAACGGGTGTCCCCCTGATAGATATCAATTTCGCGCAGCTGCCCCGCCCAGTCGAAAATATCCTGGTAAAGCTGCCGGTGAATCGCGCAGAGATGCGGTAATCCACGGATTAGCGGCCCAAGTTCAATGGTAGCAGCCCGTAGTGCAGTCAGTTCCCACGCAGCCTGCTCAAGGCGCTGAGCCTGGCGAATGCCTAAGCGGTTACGCATGACCTTCAGGCCAGGATAAAGATAAGGATCCCGACCCTCGCCAAATTTATCGCTCATAGTGGCTCCTTAACGCCGCAATTCGCGCCAGGGCCTCTTCAGAGGTAAGGTTTATCAGCGGAATATCAACGCCCTCAAGCCGTCGGCTGGCCTGAAAATTAAGGTTACGTTGATCCTCCCAAAGACGGGATTTCTGTTTTTCGGTGAGCTTTTTCATTTAACACCTCCCTGACATTTCCGCAGTTGCCACAAGTATAAGCGGCAAAAAACGATTTCGCAGGGAAGTGGGAAATGCGCGGGTAAGGGCTACCCGCGCAAAATAGTTACGGCAGAACTTTTGCGGAAAGAATAACGATAGGTTTGGACGGTACATTTTGATACGGCCCAACGTTATGGGTCTGCACCTGAGAAATTTTGTCCGCCACGTCCATGCCTTTGACGACTTTACCAAACACCGCATAGCCAAAATCACGCTGGCCATGATCGAGGAAGGCGTTGTCCGCAATATTGATAAAGAACTGGCTGGTCGCACTATCCTGCTCCGCAGTACGCGCCATAGCGATGGTTCCGCGAGTGTTGCGCAGGCCGTTATCGGCTTCGTTTTTAATTGGCGGATTAGGCTGCTTTTGCTGCATTTGCTCGTTAAAACCGCCGCCCTGTACCATAAAGCCCGGGATCACGCGGTGAAAAGTGGTGTTGTTGTAAAAACCGCTGTTGACGTACTTCAGGAAGTTCTCTACCGAGACAGGCGCTTTCTGGCTATTCAGCTCAAGCTCAATATTGCCCGCAGACGTGGTCAGCAAAACATGAGGATCGCCCTTTGCCGCCATGGCCGGGGAGAATGCTGAAATGGCTAAAACGGCAGCCACCGCCGCGAGAGTTGATTTGAGCATGGAAATTCCTTAACGGAGCAGAATAAAAAGCGAGTGCTTTGATTCTAAAGAGCCTTTGCATCCTGGGCTAGCCTTTTACCTAATTTTACTTAGCTGAAACACTTGTAACGATGTTCTGATTTATCAGCAAAATAATAAAATGTGACTTATTTCACATTTAAAATTGCAAATAGATCCAAATTTCACAATAAAAGTTTGATTACATCACTCCAGCGAATAAAATCTGTCCGCCCGGCGCAGAGTCAACGCGCTTTACATTTCTATTCACAGGCCAGTCATGACTAACAGCAATCGTATCAAGCTCACATGGATCAGCTTTTTCTCCTACGCCCTGACCGGCGCGTTGGTGATCGTCACCGGGATGGTGATGGGAAATATCGCAGATTATTTCCATCTGCCCGTTTCCAGTATGAGTAACACCTTTACTTTTCTTAACGCCGGTATTCTCATCTCTATCTTCCTGAACGCCTGGCTGATGGAAATTGTTCCGCTGAAAACCCAGCTTCGCTTTGGCTTTATCCTGATGATTCTGGCCGTCGCTGGTTTAATGTTCAGCCATAGCCTGGCGCTGTTTTCCGCCTCAATGTTTGTGCTGGGGCTGGTCAGCGGTATCACCATGTCGATCGGTACCTTCCTGATTACCCATATGTATGAAGGACGTCAGCGCGGCGCGCGTCTGCTGTTCACCGACTCCTTTTTTAGCATGGCGGGAATGATCTTCCCGATGCTGGCGGCTTATCTGCTGGCGCGCAGTATTGAATGGTACTGGGTTTATGCCTGTATCGGCCTGGTCTACGTGGCTATTTTCGTGCTGACCTTCGGCTGCGAATTTCCGGTGCTGGGTAAAAAAGCCCGGCAGGATAGCCAGCCGGTAGTGAAAGAAAAATGGGGTATCGGCGTACTGTTTCTCTCCATCGCCGCACTGTGCTATATCCTCGGCCAGCTGGGCTTTATCTCATGGGTACCGGAATACGCCAAAGGACTGGGAATGAGCCTGGGCGATGCGGGTAAACTGGTGAGCGATTTCTGGATGTCGTACATGATAGGCATGTGGTCATTCAGCTTTATTCTGCGCTTCTTTGACCTGCAGCGAATTTTGACCGTACTGGCTGGCGTGGCGACGGTGCTGATGTATCTGTTTATCAACGGTTCGCCGGAGCATATGCCGTGGTTTATCCTGAGCCTTGGCTTCTTCTCCAGCGCCATCTATACCTCGATCATCACCCTGGGTTCACTCCAGACCAAAGTATCATCGCCGAAGCTGGTGAACTTCATTCTGACCTGCGGCACCGTGGGTACCATGTTGACCTTCGTCGTTACCGGTCCAATCGTGGCCGCCAGCGGACCGCTGGCAGCACTGCATACCGCTAACGGCCTGTACGCCGTGGTGTTTGTGATGTGTCTGATCCTCGGTTTTGTTTCCCGCCACCGCCAGAACAACGCGGCAGCGGTATCGCACTAAGCCTCTGGCCCCTTTGTTCCGGCAAAGGGGCTATTTCTGGTAAAGAACAGCTCCTCTCCGCCCCTGTCTGTCTGTACCCAGGTTTGCGCCAGCTGCGTCGTAGCAATCACCCTCCCCTGACGAATTGACCAACGTACCGGAACCTGGCAACGCACAGCCTCAAAGCCGTTTTCAGCGGGCAGAATCACCACGTTCGCCGTATTACCCGTCTTAATGCCGTAATCGCTCAGGCCAAACGTACGCGCGCTATTTTCCGTCACCAGCTTAAGTCCATCGTTAATCTGCTGATAGCCCATCATCTGGCAAACGTGCAGCCCCATATGCAGCACCTGTAGCATATTACCGGTGCCCAGCGGGTACCACGGATCAAACACATCATCATGGCCAAAACAGACGTTAATTCCCGCCGCCATCAGCTCCTTCACGCGCGTAATGCCGCGACGCTTCGGATAGTCATCAAAGCGTCCCTGAAGGTGAATATTGACCAGCGGGTTAGCGACGAAGTTAATACCGGATAGCTTTAGCAAACGGAAAAGACGCGAGGTGTAAGCACCGTTATAGGAGTGCATAGCGGTAGTATGGCTCGCGGTAACCTGCGGCCCGATACCCTCTTTTAACGCCAGAGCCGCTACGGTTTCAACAAACCGTGACTGTTCATCGTCGATTTCATCGCAGTGAATATCCAGAGGGCGCTGATACTGTTTCGCCAGACGAAAAGCGATATGCAGGGATTCCACGCCATATTCGCGAGTAAATTCAAAATGGGGAATTGCGCCCACCACATCGGCTCCCAGACGCAGCGCCTCTTCAAGCAGAGCCTCACCATTGGGGTAGGATAAAATACCCTCTTGTGGGAAGGCGACAATCTGCAGATCTACCCACGGCGCGACTTCCTGTTTTACCTCCAGCATGGCCTTGAGCGCGGTTAGCGTAGGATCTGAAACGTCGACGTGGGTACGTACAAACTGGATACCATTGGCAATTTGCCATTTCAGCGTCTTCCACGCGCGGGCTTTAACATCCTCATGGCTCAATAAAGCCTTACGCTCCGCCCAGCGCTCAATTCCTTCAAACAGCGTTCCGGACTGATTCCAGTTCGGCTCTCCGGCGGTTTGGGTGGTATCAAGGTGAATATGCGGTTCAATAAAAGGAGGGATCGCCAGCCCACCGCGTGCATTCAGCACTTCAAAATTCTCACTGCGCGCCTCTCCCATTGGGGTGATATCCCCAAAGCGCCCCTTGTCTATCACTATCTGCCATAGCCCTTCACGTTCGGGCAGACGAACGTTCTCAATTAACCAAAGCGGCGCTGCTGTCATATCGATGACTCCCGTAATTGTTGCTGAAGTTTTGTCCAACCCGCTGTGGGTCTCTGTTGCCAATTTTGTACATAAAAAAGGCGAAAAGGAAAAGCCAGCATTTTCCAGCACTTATAAAAATACTGACAAATCATAAACATACCACTTAAGTGGTAGGTAAAGGTGTAATTGATTTGCATCAATAAGTATCGTGGCTGAATCGTTAAGGTAGGCGGTAATATAAAAGAAATCGAGGCAAAAATGAGCAAAGTCAGACTCGCTATCATTGGTAATGGTATGGTCGGCCATCGCTTTATTGAGGACCTTCTTGATAAATCCGACGCCAGCCTGTTCGATATTACCGTCTTCTGTGAAGAACCCCGTATCGCCTACGACCGCGTACACCTCTCATCCTACTTTTCCCACCACACCGCCGAAGAGCTCTCTTTGGTACGGGAGGGGTTTTATGAAAAGCACGGCGTTAAGGTGCTGGTCGGCGAACGCGCCATCACCATCAACCGTCAGGAGAAGGTTATCCACTCCAGCGCGGGCCGTACCGTATTCTATGACAAGCTGGTCATGGCAACCGGCTCTTATCCATGGATCCCGCCGATCAAAGGTTCTGAAACGCAGGATTGTTTTGTTTATCGCACCATTGAAGACCTCAACGCCATTGAAGCCTGCGCCCGTCGCAGCAAACGCGGCGCAGTGGTCGGCGGTGGGCTGTTAGGCCTGGAGGCCGCGGGCGCGCTGAAAAACCTCGGCGTTGAAACCCACGTCATTGAATTCGCGCCGATGCTGATGGCTGAACAGCTCGATCAGATGGGCGGCGAACAGCTACGCCGTAAAATTGAAAGCATGGGCGTGCGCGTGCACACCAGCAAAAATACCCAAGAGATCGTTCAGCAAGGTACCGAAGCGCGTAAAACCATGCGCTTCGCCGACGGCAGCGAGCTGGAAGTCGACTTCATCGTCTTTTCTACCGGTATCCGCCCGCGCGATAAGCTGGCCACCCAGTGCGGTCTGGAAGTCGCTCCGCGCGGCGGTATCGCGATCAACGACGCCTGCCAGACCTCCGACCCGGATATCTACGCCATCGGTGAATGCGCCAGCTGGAACAACCGCGTTTACGGCCTGGTGGCCCCGGGCTATAAAATGGCCCAGGTGACCGTTGACCATATCCTCAACACCGAAAACGCCTTTGAAGGCGCGGACCTGAGCGCCAAGCTGAAGCTGCTGGGCGTTGACGTTGGCGGAATTGGCGACGCCCACGGTCACACCCCTGGCGCCCGCAGCTACGTGTACCTCGACGAAAGCAAAGAGGTCTACAAACGCCTTATCGTCAGTGAAGATAATAAAACCCTGCTCGGCGCGGTGCTGGTGGGCGATACCAGCGATTACGGCAACCTGCTGCAGCTGGTGCTGAACGCCATCGAACTGCCGGAAAACCCGGACTCGCTAATTCTTCCTGCGCACGCGGGCAGCGGTAAGCCGTCCATTGGCGTGGATAAGCTGCCGGATAGCGCGCAAATTTGTTCCTGCTTCGATGTCACCAAAGGCGCATTGATTGCCGCCATTAATAAAGGCTGCCACACGGTGGCGGCGCTGAAGGCGGAAACCAAAGCCGGAACCGGCTGCGGCGGCTGTATTCCGCTGGTGACTCAGGTTCTCAACGCCGAACTGGCGAAACAGGGCATCGAAGTCAACAATAACCTGTGCGAGCACTTCGCATACTCCCGCCAGGAACTGTTCCACCTTATTCGCGTGGAAGGCATCAAAACTTTTGAAGAGCTGCTGGCGAAACACGGTAAAGGCTACGGCTGTGAAGTGTGTAAGCCGACCGTTGGCTCCCTGCTGGCCTCCTGCTGGAATGAATATATCCTCAAGCCGCAGCACACCCCGCTGCAGGATACCAACGACAATTTCCTGGCCAATATCCAGAAAGACGGTACCTACTCCGTTATTCCGCGCTCCGCGGGTGGTGAAATCACCCCGGAAGGCCTGGTAGCCGTAGGGCGTATCGCTCGTGAATTTAACCTGTACACCAAGATCACCGGTTCTCAGCGTATCGGCCTGTTCGGTGCGCAGAAAGACGACCTGCCGGAAATCTGGCGTCAGCTAATCGACGCAGGCTTCGAAACCGGTCACGCATACGCCAAAGCGCTACGGATGGCAAAAACCTGCGTAGGCAGCACTTGGTGCCGCTACGGCGTCGGCGACAGCGTCGGCTTCGGCGTGGAGCTGGAAAACCGCTACAAAGGTATCCGCACCCCACACAAAATGAAGTTTGGCGTCTCCGGCTGTACCCGTGAATGCGCCGAAGCCCAGGGCAAAGATGTCGGCATCATCGCCACGGAAAAAGGCTGGAACCTGTACGTCTGCGGCAACGGTGGCATGAAGCCTCGTCACGCGGATCTATTGGCCGCCGATCTTGATCGTGAAACGCTGATGAAATATCTCGACCGCTTCATGATGTTCTATATCCGTACTGCCGACAAACTGACCCGTACCGCGCCGTGGCTGGATAACCTTGAAGGCGGCATCGACTACCTGAAGTCAGTGATCATCGACGACAAGCTGGGTCTGAATGAGCATCTGGAAGAAGAGATGTCCCGCCTGCGTGAAGCGGTGGTCTGCGAGTGGACGGAAACCGTTAACACGCCATCTGCCCAGGTGCGTTTCAGGCACTTCATCAACAGCGACAAGCGCGACCCGAACGTCCAGGTCGTGCCTGAACGTGAACAGCATCGTCCGGCCGCGCCGTACGAACGTATCCCGGTGACTCTGGTGGAGGAAAACGCATGAGCCAGTGGAAAAACATCTGCAAACTTGATGACATCCTGCCGGAAACCGGCGTCTGCGCGCTGTTAGGTGATAAACAGGTGGCGATTTTCCGCCCGTTTCACAGCGACCAGGTATTTGCGATCAGCAATATCGACCCGTTCTTTGAGTCCAGCGTCCTGTCACGGGGCCTGATCGCCGAGCATCAGGGCGAACTATGGGTTGCCAGCCCGCTGAAAAAACAGCGCTTCCGCCTGCGTGACGGCTTATGTATGGAAGATGAAAGCCATTCAGTCGCGCACTATGAAGCGCGAGTGAAAGATGGCGTCGTGCAGCTACGCGGTTAACAACTTTACGGGAGGCGCAACGCCTCCCTTTTTTTAAATTTTTTCTTCAATTGATAACACAAAATCATTTGTGCTGCATCGCGAAGGCAACTGAGCGAGCCCTGGTCACCCCGGGATGAGACTCAGGGACGGGCCGAATAACGAAGGCCGCCAACAAAAAGACAGCGCAAAGGATAAAGTGTAAAAGGACAATCCTATGTTTACGGACACGATTAACAAGTGCGCGGCTAACGCTGCACGCATTGCACGCCTCTCAGCCAATAATCCATTCAGCTTTTGGGTTAGCTCAATGATGGCTGGCGCCTACGTCGGCATCGGCATAATTCTTATTTTCACCCTCGGAAATCTGCTCGATCCTGCCGTTCGTCCGCTGGTAATGGGAGCCACCTTTGGCATTGCGTTAACCCTGGTGATTATCGCCGGTTCTGAACTGTTTACCGGCCACACTATGTTTCTGACCCTCGGCGTAAAAGCGGGCACCATCAACCAGAGTCAGATGTGGGCGATTTTACCGCAAACCTGGGCAGGTAACTTTTTAGGTTCTGTTTTTGTGGCGCTATTGTACAACTGGGGCAGCGGCAGCCTGCTGCCGGTCGATAGCAGCCTGGTCCACACCGTCGCGCTAGCCAAAACCAGCCAATCTGCGATGGCGCTCTTTTTCAAAGGTGCGCTATGTAACTGGCTGGTATGTCTGGCAATCTGGATGGCAATTCGTACTGAAGGCGCGGCGAAATTTATCGCTATCTGGTGGTGCCTGCTGGCATTTATCGCCTCCGGCTATGAGCACTCGGTCGCCAACATGACGCTGTTTGCCCTCTCCTGGTTCGGCCATCACAGCGATGCCTATACCCTGAGCGGAATTGGGCATAATTTGTTATGGGTAACACTCGGCAATACTTTGTCCGGTGTCGTATTTATGGGGTTAGGTTATTGGTATGCTACGCCGAAATCGGAGCGCCCCGTTCCGGAAAAAATTAAACAATCAGAGGCTGCAGCCAATAATTAAGAGGTAATGTCGTGGACCATTTGCCTATCTTTTGCCAATTACGCGATCGCGATTGCCTGTTAGTCGGCGGTGGCGATGTTGCTGAGCGTAAAGCTCGCCTGTTGCTGGATGCGGGCGCCAGATTAACAGTCAACGCCCTGGATTTCGTACCGCAATTCCAGGTCTGGGCTGATTCGAACATGCTGACCCTGGTACAAGGCGAGTTTAATCCTGCGCTGCTGGATAACTGCTGGCTGGCGATTGCCGCTACCGATAACGAGGCGGTGAATCAGCAGGTCAGCAGGTCAGCGGAAGAAAGGCGAATATTTTGCAACGTGGTCGATGCTCCCCAGCAGGCCAGCTTTATCATGCCGTCAATTATCGACCGCTCGCCGCTTATGGTAGCCGTCTCTTCTGGCGGCACCTCGCCGGTGCTGGCGCGCCTGCTGCGCGAAAAGCTGGAGTCGGTTCTGCCGCTACATTTAGGTCAATTGGCCCACTACGCAGGTCAGCTACGCTCCCGGGTGAAGAAACAGTTTGCCACCGTTGGCGAACGCCGCCGCTTCTGGGAGAAGCTGTTTGTTAACGACAGGCTGGCGCAGTCGCTGGCCAACGAAGACCGCCAGGCCGTGGCTGATGCTACGGAGCAGCTTCTGAACGAGCCGCTGGACCATCGTGGTGAAGTGGTGCTGGTGGGCGCAGGCCCCGGCGATGCCGGGCTGCTGACTCTTAAAGGGCTGCAGCAAATACAGCAGGCCGACGTCGTGGTTTATGATCGCCTGGTCTCCGACGATATTATGAACCTGGTGCGCCGCGATGCCGATCGGGTCTTCGTGGGCAAACGCTCAGGCTACCACTGCGTACCGCAGGAGGAGATTAACCAGATTCTGCTGCGCGAGGCCCAGAGCGGGAAACGGGTGGTGCGGCTGAAAGGCGGCGATCCGTTTATCTTTGGGCGCGGCGGCGAAGAGCTGGAAACCTTGTGCCATGCCGGTATTCCTTTCTCTGTGGTACCGGGAATTACCGCGGCTTCCGGCTGCTCCGCCTACTCAGGCATCCCTCTGACCCATCGTGATTTTGCCCAGGGCGTGCGTCTGGTCACCGGACACCTTAAAACCGGCGGCGAGCTGGACTGGGAAAACCTGGCGGTAGAAAAACAAACCCTGGTGTTCTATATGGGTCTGAACCAGGCGCCTGCCATCAGGGAAAAACTGATAGCTCACGGTATGGCGGCGGATATGCCCGCAGCTATCGTTGAGAACGGTACCGCGATAACTCAGAAAGTTGTCACCGGAACCCTGGAGCAGTTGGATATTCTGGCGAAGCAGATGGCCAGCCCGGCGCTGATTATTGTCGGCCGAGTGGTCGGCCTGCGCGGCAAACTGAACTGGTTCTCAAACCACTAGTTACTCTGACCAGGCTCAAGACAGCGCGCTTGTTAAAAAGCCGGATGCTTTTGCACCCGGCTTTTCATTGCGCGTTAACCAGCAAATGGCTCAGGGTTTGGCGACAAAACCGATCGCTTCATAAACCGCTTTCAGGGTAACGGAAGCGCGAGCGCTGGCTTTCTCCGCGCCCTCTTTCATCACCTGATTCAGGAACGCCTCATCACCACGGAAACGGTGGTAACGCTCCTGCAGCTCCGTCAGCATACCGGAAACGGCGTCTGCCACTTCACCCTTCAGGTGACCATACATTTTGCCTTCAAAATGCTGCTCCAGCTCTGGAATGCTCTGACCGGTTACGGCAGAGAGGATATCCAGCAGATTGGAAACGCCCGCTTTGTTCTGGATGTCGTAGCGAACAACCGGCGGCTCGTCGGAGTCGGTAACCGCGCGTTTGATCTTCTTCACCACCGATTTCGGATCTTCCAGCAGGCCGATAACGTTGTTGCGGTTATCATCGGACTTGGACATCTTTTTAGTCGGCTCCAGCAACGACATCACGCGCGCGCCGGATTTTGGAATAAACGGCTCCGGCACTTTAAACACGTCGCCGTAGATAGCATTGAAACGCTGAGCAACATCGCGGCTCAGCTCCAGATGCTGCTTCTGGTCTTCACCGACCGGCACCTGGTTAGTCTGATACAGCAGGATGTCGGCGGCCATCAGCACCGGATAGTCAAACAGACCGGCGTTAATGTTTTCCGCATAGCGCGATGACTTGTCTTTAAACTGGGTCATGCGGCTCAGTTCGCCGAAATAGGTGTAGCAATTCAGCGCCCAGCCCAGCTGCGCATGCTCCGGGACGTGGGACTGAACGAAAATGGTGCTTTTCTGCGGGTCGATACCGCACGCCAGGTACAGAGCAAGCGTATCCAGCGTAGCCTTACGCAGCTGCTGCGGATCCTGGCGGACAGTAATCGCATGCTGATCAACGATGCAGTAAATGCAGTGGTAATCGTCCTGCATGTTTACCCACTGACGCAGCGCACCCATGTAGTTGCCAATGGTCAATTCACCTGAGGGCTGTGCGCCACTAAAAACGATGGGCTTAGTCATTTTTTATTCCTGATTTTCACTGTACGGTAGCCCTAAAGCGGGCAAGAGTTCATTAAATTGGTCAAAGATGTCATCCGGCTCGCTCAGCGAAATCGGTTCGCCGTAGTTGTATCCGTACGTCAGACCGATTGAGTAGCAACCCGCCGCCTTCGCAGCCTGAATATCATTGCGAGAGTCGCCAACAAACAGCAGCTCTGCGGGAGCCAGACCCAGTTTCTCGGCAACCAGAAGCAGCGGTTCCGGGTGCGGTTTTTTATTTTTTACATCATCACCGCCAATAACAACGGTAAAATATTTGGCGATATCCAGCGACTCAAGAATTGGCGCGACAAATGGCGTCGGTTTATTGGTCACCAGCGCCAGCGGCAGGCCTTGTGCGTGCAGCGCCCCCAGCGTATCGGCAACGGCTGGAAACAGAAAGCTCCCCTCCTCCGCGACTTCGCCATAATAGCGGTCGAACAGCTTGCGCAAAATCGCCTGTTGTTCAGCCTGTGGAATATCATCGTGATCGACGGAAGGTTTACCCTGCGCGGCTCTTAGCGTCGCTCGCTCCTGACGGGCCCAGGTCAGCGCTCGCTGAATCAGAACGTCTGCGCCGTTGCCAATCCAGGTCACGACCCGCTCTTCTCCCGCCATCGGGAGTTCCAGCGCATACAGCGCGTTATCAACGGCAGCCGTCAACCCCGGCGCGCTGTCCACCAGCGTCCCATCAAGGTCAAACGCCACGCCGCGAATATTCTGTAACTTATCCATGGCTAACCTTAGCTAATTCACTACGCATTTGTTCGACCACTGCTTTGTAGTCCGGCTGATCGAAAATGGCCGAACCGGCAACAAACATATCCGCGCCGGCGGCAGCGATCTCAGCGATATTACTCACTTTTACGCCGCCATCGACTTCCAGACGAATGTCGTAGCCGGATTCATCAATACGGCGGCGAACCTGACGTAGTTTATCCAGAGTGTGCGGAATAAAAGACTGGCCGCCAAAGCCCGGGTTTACAGACATCAGCAAAATGACATCCAGCTTATCCATCACGTAATCAAGATAGCTCAGCGAGGTGGCGGGGTTAAACACCAGACCAGCTTTACAGCCGTGCTCTTTAATAAGCTGCAGCGTGCGATCCACGTGTTCAGAGGCTTCCGGATGGAAAGTAATGATGCTGGCGCCAGCCGCGGCAAAATCAGGGATGATGCGGTCAACCGGTTTGACCATCAAATGTACATCTATCGGCGCGGTGATACCGTAATTTCTCAGTGATTTCAGTACCATCGGACCAATGGTCAGATTCGGCACGTAGTGGTTGTCCATCACGTCAAAGTGCACGACATCGGCACCAGCAGCCAACGCCCTGGCGGTATCCTCACCCAGACGGGCAAAATCAGCCGACAAAATCGAAGGGGCAATCAAATACTGCTTCATCCGCATCTCCTTGAAATTTATTTGGTCTTGGGCGGACGGTACAGAGCCAGAAGCTCGTCCACCTTCTTACGTGTACCACCGTTACTGCTAATACTGCGTCGAACCTTCACAATATGCGTCTCAGCGGCATTTTTATACCACTCCTGAGTGAGCGGCGTGCGATGGTTTGAAATAAGCACTGGAATACGCTTTTTCATTAGCGATTCCGCTTTTTTAGCCAGCAGCTCCTGCTGTTCCTGGCTAAAGCTGTTCGTATGATAAGCCGTAAAATTCGCCGTTGACGACAGCGGCGCGTAAGGGGGATCGCAGTAAACCACCGAACGGTTATCTGCTCGCTTCATGCAGTCTTCATAAGACTCACAATGAAACTCGGCATGCTGCGCCTTCTCCGCAAAATGGTAGAGCTCTGCTTCGGGAAAGTAGGGCCTTTTATAGCGGCCAAACGGCACGTTAAACTCACCGCGCAGGTTGTAACGGCACAGACCGTTGTAACCATGACGGTTCAGATAAAGAAACAGCACCGCGCGACGCAGGGGTTCCTTGCTAAGGTTGAACTCATCACGTAACTGATAATACTGTTCCGCAACGTTGTTCTCTGGCGTAAACATCTCACGCGCAGCCGCTACATATTCATCGGTTTGCAGTTTGACGATGTTATACAGACTAATCAAATCACTATTGATATCAGCGAGGATATAACGAGAAAAGTCGGTATTCAGAAATACCGACCCGGCGCCCACGAAGGGCTCAATCAAGCAATCACCCTGCGGCAAATGCTTTTTAATATCGTCGAGCAGGGGGTATTTCCCCCCCGCCCATTTCAGAAAAGCGCGATTCTTTTTCATGCTGCCTAACTAATTACACATTCTCCGGCTGTGGAGAAAGCTCCGACAGCATCCTGCGCTTCAGACTACATCGCGGCATTATTTCAGATCAGACTGAACCTGATGCAGCGGTTTTGCCCACGGATTTTTTGCCTGTACATCTGCTGGCAGAGTGGCAACAGCACGTTTCGCTTCATCTTTCGAAGCGTAAATACCGCTCACCAGAACATACCAGGGCTGACCGTTACGCGTAGTCTCATAGACAACATATTTTTCCAGCTTCTCTTTCTTCGCCCAACTGTTGAGGTTGTTGTAGTTAGAAGAACTACTGAGCTGAAGAGTGTAATGGCCGGACGGCGCGGACTTCATCGAGCCGACATCACCCGCGCTTTTACCCGTAGAAGCCGCTGCTGCCGGAGCGGCAGCAGCAGTTGCTGCTGGAGCGGTAGCGGCAGTCGCAGCCGGTTTGGTCTGCGCAGTTGCGGCAGGCTTTGTCGTCTGAGCTGTTGCTGGAGCTGTGGTCGCGACGCTTTCCACGCGCTTAGGCTGAGCTGGAGCTGGCTTCGGCTGTGCTGTCGCTTTCGCCGTTGTCTGCGGTTTCGGTTCGATAACCGTATGTTTACGCTCAGCCGGACGCGTTGCCGTTGTTGCCGCTGCCGTCTGACGCTCCGTGGTGGCCTGGCGCGGGGCGGCACCATTGCGCACCGGAGCTACGGTAGCAGGTTCAGTTGGTAGAGTAGAATTTGCCACAGCGCTGTCAATCTGGCCCTGCTGCTGGGTCAGCGCGTTGTTCAGGTCGCCCTGAACTTCAACACGCTGCTGGCCTTGTGGTTCAGCGGTAGTCTGGCCCTGAGTCGGATTAGAAGCAATCGGCGGCAGGGAAACATCCTGCGGCTGCGAATTGCTCGTCGTTGACGACTCCTGAGCTGCAGGCTGGGTGTTATTGTCCTGAGCGCCGGACAAGTTAATACTTTTCTCACCGGAAGCCGTTTGCTCGCTGGATGAGGAAGACGGTGATTTAAGCGCGGAGCCGACGCCAACGATCAGCAGTAGCAGAACGAGGATCCCCACGCCCATCATGATGTACTGACGAGATGCCGGTTTCGCTGGGGCCTTTTTACGCTTACGTGGACGACGCTCAACCTGACGCTCTGCGTCATCGCTTTCGTCAGTCTCTATTTCTTCATACTCTTCATACTGTTCTTCGTCGCGCTCACGGCGTGCTTTGCTACCGCGCGTCGGGCGACCATCGTCAGCCTCATCAAGATCGACATCATCAAAATTGATCTGCGGATCGGCATCACGCTCTGAAGACTGACGAGAACGACCAGTACGACGATCGCTGCGATCGGCTTTCATATCGTCTTCTGGTTTTAATTCATCCATTTAACACCCCACTAAAAGGCTTATGCTCACGACTATTGCACGTCACCCGAAATGATAACGCCGCGCGAACGCGGCCAGACCTTCTTATTGTTGCGCCTGCTGCGTATCAGCAATCGCGCCAAGAACAACATCATGCGGTACTCCGCCGCGTATCTCGCTCTTCCCTATTGCGAGGGGTAGCACCAGCCGCATCTCGCCTGCCAGCACCTTTTTGTCACGCATCATGTGGGGCAAATACGCGTCTGCTGCCATCTCCTGAGGACCACATACCGGCAAGCCAGCACGTTGCAACAGATGAATAATTCGCTGCGTATCCTGCGGATTAAACCTTCCCAAACGCTCAGACGCATGTGCCGCCATCACCATACCGGCAGCTACCGCTTCACCATGCAGCCAATTACCGTAGCCCATTTCAGCTTCGATAGCATGACCAAAAGTATGACCAAGATTGAGTAAAGCACGTAACCCGGTTTCTCGCTCGTCGGCAGCGACAACTTCAGCTTTCAGCTCACAACAACGACGAATACAGTACGCCATTGCTTTTTCATCCAGCGCCATCAAGGCATCGATGTTATTTTCCAGCCAGTCAAAGAATTCGCCATCAAGAATGATGCCGTACTTTATCACTTCAGCCATGCCGGAGGAGAGCTCGCGCTTCGGCAGCGTTTTGAGACAGTTGAGGTCGACAACAACGGATACCGGCTGCCAGAAGGCGCCAATCATATTTTTGCCGAGAGGATGGTTGACGGCGGTTTTGCCGCCGACCGAAGAGTCCACCTGTGACAGCAGGGTGGTTGGTACCTGGATAAAGCGCACGCCACGCTGGTAGCTGGCAGCGGCAAATCCGGTTAAATCACCGATCACCCCACCGCCGAGCGCCACTAAAGTAGTGTCGCGGCCGTGTGGTTTTTGCAATAGCGCAGTAAAAACGGTATCCATTACCGTCAGGCTTTTAAACTGCTCGCCGTCGGGAAGAATCACGCTATCGACTTTTATTCCCGCTTGCTCAAGTACGGAGCGCACGGTATCCAGATAAAGCGGCGCCAGCGTTTCATTGGTGACCAGCATAACCTGGTCGCCGGATTTCAGTGGCAGGAAGGAAGCTGGATCGTTAAACAAACCAGCCGCGATGGTAATCGGGTAACTACGTTCCCCGAGAGTTACAGTAAGCCTCTCCATAACGCGACGTCCACCTCAGTTGCTTTTACTCTGACGCACTTTATTAAGCCAGAATCAGTTGCTTTCCAGCATATGAATAATCTGGTTTGCTACCACTTTCGCGCTTTGATCGTCAGTGCGGATAGTGACATCAGCAATCTCTTCATACAGCGGATTACGTTCGTCTGCCAACGCTTCCAGAACTTCGCGAGGCGGCGCATCAACTTGTAACAAAGGACGCTTTTTATCGCGCTGCGTACGGGCAAGCTGCTTTTCGATAGTTGTTTCCAGGTAGACCACCACGCCGCGGGCGGAGAGACGGTTACGCGTTTCACGGGATTTTACAGAGCCACCGCCGGTTGCCAGCACGATTCCCTGTTTTTCCGTCAACTCATTGATGATTTTTTCTTCACGGTCGCGGAAGCCGTCTTCGCCTTCTACATCAAAGACCCAACCCACATCTGCGCCAGTGCGTTTCTCAATTTCTTGATCGGAATCGTAAAATTCCATGTTGAGCTGTTGGGCTAACTGGCGCCCAATAGTGCTTTTGCCGGCACCCATAGGCCCAACCAGAAAGATATTGCGTTTCTCTGCCATTTTTTCGGTACTACTAAGACTATTCGTTAATGGTAAACCCGCTTCGCAGACACCCAGCGCAGCAGGACATGAACTGAAACCTCATATGCAATAGAGCGAGAGTCAGACTAAAAATTATCTCAATACTCCGGCTGGTTTGGCAACAGAATAAATCACCGGACAAGAAAGGGAGGATTGATGTCGTACCCGACTCTCAAATCGGTACCCCTTGTATGCTAAATCCGTCCTCACGTCAAACACCTGAAACGTGTTTAGCATGAAAAACCCGCCTAATGCGCTGCCAGAATACGTGGAGTAATGAATACAACCAGTTCACGTCGTTCGTTATCCTTACCATCACGGCGAAACAGCTGACCAAGCCAGGGAATGTCGCTAAGTAGAGGAATACCATCGCGAGAAGATTTATTTTTTTGCGAAAAAATCCCCCCCAAAGCCAGGGTCTCGCCGCTTTTTACTTCAACCTGGGTTTCAATTTCTTGTTTATCGATAGCCAGTACTTCACCATTTTCCTGCTTGAGCACCTGGCCCGGCGTATTTTCGCTAATTCGAAGTTTTAAACGCACCCGATCTTTATATAGCACCGTCGGCGTCACCTCCATTCCCAGTACCGCTTCTTTAAACTCAACGGAGGTCGCGCCGCTTTCGCCGCTGGAAACCTGATATGGTATCTCGCTTCCCTGCTTAATGCTGGCGGGCTGCATATGCGAAGCCAGCAATCTGGGACTGGCGATGATGTCCACCTGCTGCTTCCGCTCAAGGGCAGAAAGTTCCAGCTCTAAAAGTCGCCCGCTAATGCGGCCGATATTAAACCCAGCTCTCGTACTGGCATCCCCCACCGCCAGATTGCTGCTCAAGGTTGTCAATTTACCGGAACCCGGAGGAGTGCCGGCGTCCGCCAGGCTCCACTTAACGCCCAGTTCGCGCAGGCTGGTTTCGCTCATGGAAACAATATGCGCCGCCAGCTCAACCTGGCCCACGGGCACGTCCATTTCAAGGGCCCATGCTTTTAACGCCGGAAGATGCCGGGCATCATCACGAATTAACAGGCGGTTAGTTCGTTTATCAACCGCCAGATGCCCACGCGCACTCAGCAGTTTTTCTCCGGCTTTAACCAGCTCTTCAGCATCAGCGTAGCGTAAGGCCATGCTATGCCCCTGCAAAGGAAGATTCTGCAGACGCTTCGCTCTTTCTGCCTCAAGCTGTGCCTGCTGCGCCTTTTGCCAGGATTGAGTATGAACATACAGCACTGAGCCTTGCTGGGTCAGGGCCAGACCGGCGGTATCGATAACCGAGCGCAGCGCCTGTAGCCAGGGCACATCCTTAAGATGGAGAGATATCGTGCCGCTGACGTCCGGAGCCACCACGAGATTTTTTTGTTTTAATTCAGCCAGGGTTTGCAATACCTGGGCTACCGGCACATCATCGACGACCAACGACATCGGTAGATCTTTTTTTGCCGCGGCTCCCATCAGCGGCAGGAGCAAAAACAGCAGGCTTATCCATCGCATCATTCTTTATTCCTTTTCGTAGCCAGACCCACTGTGCAGGTTCACACCCAGAGCCGGTTGAAATTACAATTTTCTCGGATGTCAGGAGGGTAACCCGCCAGCTGGTAGGCAACGTCTCATCTGTCCTCACGCGACGCCACTTCCCCGCGCTATCCTGCAAGAGGCCAATCGGCATTAGCGGATCGCCGATGGCTCCGCCGTAGCGCCACTGGCTAAGCTGCGCCGTACGGCAGGTATCGGCTACTGGCTGGAACGGATCGCGTTCTTCCGCAAATAGCGGTAACGGAAAAATCAATAAACACCACCACCTACGGCGCATCTTCCGCCTCCAGCTGTAGAGTCAGCCGCAAAGCCTGTTTTTCCGGGTGCATTGAGAACCCGGTGATCTGCACCCCGCAGCGGGCCAGCCAGGAAAAGAGCGCTGGTACTGCCTGCCAGTTAACCGCCAGCTGCATCTCGCCTCCAGTTCCTGTCGGTCGCCAGGAGATAAGCGCCGCTCCTGCAACCGGAAGATCAACAGGAGAAAAGGCCTGCAGCCGCTCCTCATCGATCGCGATGGCCTGCAGAGCTGCCCGCAGCGACAACAGTTTTCGCCACTGCTCCTGGGGACGCGTCGCTCGCCCCTCTTGTAATTCTGCCCGGGGCCACAGAAAGAACCCTGTCCAGGCACCGATAATAAGAACCAGAACGACAGCTATGGCGAACCGGCTTTTAGGTGCTATTAGCCAACGTTCAAGGCGTTCCTGCATTTGCGCTCTCTCCTGTCATTGAAAAGTGAAACAACCAGCGCCCTTCGCTATCGCGCTGCGTTTCACCAGTCCTGGGAGGACGAAATCCGCCGATCTTTCTCAGCGCTTTTTCCAGCGCGGCTACCTCCTTAAGATTCAACGTTAACCCGCTCAGCAGCAGGGTATCCTGACGGTATTCCAGGTGAGTTAACCAGGCTTGCGCCGGGATAAGCGCCGCTATCCCCTGCAATCTTGTCTGCCAGGCAGCGGTTTTGTCGCGCCGCAGCAGACGCAAGCGCCTTTGTTCCTGCTGCTGTAAACTCTGACGCATGTCCCGCTCACGCTGCTGAAAAGCGCTCTCAAGCCGGCTATCCGCATTTATCTTTGCCGTATCGAGCGCGTGTTCGGCCCTGTTGTTGAACCGTGAGGCAATCAGGGCCGCAAACAGAATAAGCAGCAAACTGACGATCAGCAGCCCCGTCCTCTGCAAACGCTGCCGTCGGCGAGTTTCGCGCCAGGGAAGAAAGTTTACGAGCTGGCTCATGAGCGACGCGCTCCCAGCGCCAGCCCCAGGGCAATGGTAAAACGCTCGCCATCGCTCGGCAGCGGAGGCTGCAGGCGAGAAATGACGCTCCAGGCGTCAAAGCTCTGCCCATCAAGCGATTCTGCGGTGCAGAGCCTGAACGCGCCGGCGTTGAGCTGTGAAACCAGGTGGGAAAAAGAGGGGACTTCGCTGCACGGACAGTATCCCCAACTATCGCTAGTTGCCCAGAGCCAGTTTGCTTCGTCACGCCACGCCAGCCCCTGAATCTCAGCGGGTAGCGAGGGGAGAAAAACGCTAAGCGCGCTGGCATCCGGAACAACGCCTACAACCCTGAGCTTCAGAAGATTTGCCAGGCGGCACAATACGTTAATATCCAACCGTTGCGCGGCGGTAACCCGCCAGCCATCGGCCGCGGTAGTTTCTGAATAGTCGACACATAGCGAAGATGCAGGCATTTCCAGCTGCTGCGACATGGCGCTGGCAATCCACGTTGCCTGCTCGCTTTCTCTTAATGAAATCTGCGGACGCGGGAGCTGTTTTTGCAACGTTCGCGCCGCCGGGAAAGCGATATACACTTGATGTTGTAAAGGCAGCTCGCGCCGCCAGCTTTGCAGCTGCCGGGCCAGTGACTCTGCGTCCATCACCATTCCCTGCCGCACGGTGCCGGAAATTAGTGGGATATTCCACCAGCGGCGCAGCGCCCAGCGTGAACGCTCATGTAATAATGCGACAATAGCAATATGGTCCTGCTGGATATGCATTCCTATGCGCCAGTTTCCAAAAGCCATGCTTACGATCTCCTTATCAGCCAATATGCTTCGCTATATCAATGCACCAGGCTTGCCTTTATACTACTGCGCGTTTGTTTATAAACTGCCCAATGAAAACTAAATGAGAAATCTCCGGTGAAGTTCGTAAAGTATCTTTTTATCCTTGCAGTCTGTTGCGTACTGCTGGGAGCAGGCTCGATTTTTGGTCTTTATAAATATATAGAGCCGCAGCTCCCCGATGTCGCAACCCTGAAGGATGTGCGCTTGCAAATCCCGATGCAGGTCTATAGCGCGGATGGCGAGCTGATCGCGCAATATGGCGAAAAGCGCCGTATTCCCGTCACGCTGCAGCAAATGCCGCCTGAGCTGATAAAAGCGTTTATCGCCACCGAGGACAGCCGCTTTTATGAGCATCATGGCGTTGACCCGGTAGGGATTTTCCGCGCCGCCAGCGTTGCGATGTTCTCCGGCCACGCTTCGCAGGGCGCCAGTACGATTACTCAGCAGCTGGCGCGTAACTTCTTTCTGAGTCCTGAAAAGACGCTGATGCGTAAGGTGAAAGAAGCCTTCCTTGCGATCCGCATTGAGCAGTTGCTCAACAAAGATGAAATCCTTGAGCTGTACCTGAATAAAATCTATCTCGGCTACCGCGCCTACGGCGTCGGCGCCGCCGCACAGGTCTATTTCGGCAAAACGGTGGATCAGCTGACGCTGAGCGAAATGGCGGTAATTGCGGGCTTGCCTAAAGCGCCGTCAACCTTTAACCCGCTCTATTCGATGGACCGCGCGACCGCCCGCCGCAACGTTGTTCTGTCACGAATGTTGAGCGAAGGCTATATCTCGCAGTCGCAGTACGATCAGGCGCGTAGCCAGGCTATCGACGCGAGATACCATACGCCGGAAATTGCCTTCTCATCCCCGTATCTCAGCGAAATGGTGCGTCAGGAAATGGTCAGCCGCTACGGCGAGCAGGCCTATGAAGACGGCTATCGCGTCTACACCACCATTACGCGTAAAAATCAGCAGTCAGCCCAGCAGGCGGTGCGTAACAATGTGCTGGATTACGATATGCGCCACGGCTATCGCGGTCCGGCAAACGTCCTGTGGAAAGTGGGTGAAACGCCGTGGGATAACCAGAAAATCATCGATACGCTGAAAAAAATTCCCGGCTCCGGACCTCTCTCACCGGCGGTAATTACTTCGGCAAGCCCGCAGGAGGCCGTCGCGTTACTGAGCAACGGAACCTCGGTATCGCTGAACATGGAAGGCGTCCGTTGGGCACGTCGCTTTATCTCTGATACCCAGCAGGGCGCTACGCCGCGTAAAGTGAACGATGTAGTGCAAAGCGGACAGCAGGTCTGGGTCCGCGAGGTAGGTAACAGCTGGTGGCTATCGCAGGTGCCTGATGTCAACTCGGCGCTGGTATCGATCAACCCGCAAAACGGGGCAATCATTGCGCTGGTGGGCGGTTTCGATTTCAACCAAAGCAAGTTCAACCGCGCGACTCAGGCGCTGCGCCAGGTTGGTTCTAACATTAAGCCATTCCTGTACACCGCCGCTATGGATAAAGGTTTAACGCTGGCGAGCATGCTCAATGACGTGCCGATTTCCCGCTGGGACGCTGGTTCCGGCTCCGACTGGCGGCCCAAAAACTCACCGCCGCAGTATGCGGGTCCTATCCGCCTTCGCCAGGGATTGGGTCAATCAAAGAACGTTGTCATGGTGCGCGCGATGCGGGCCATGGGCGTGGACTACGCGGCTGAGTATCTCCAGCGTTTCGGCTTCCCGGCGCAGAATATTGTACGCACCGAATCGCTGGCGCTGGGTTCCGCGTCCTTTACGCCGCTTCAGGTGGCTCGCGGCTACTCGGTGATGGCTAACGGTGGTTTCCTGATCAGCCCCTGGTTTATCAGCAAAATTGAGAACGATCAGGGCGGCGTCATTTTTGAAGAGCGTCCAAAAATTGCCTGCCCGGAGTGCAATATTCCGGTGATTTACGGTGATACTCCAAAATCAAATGTTCTGGAAAATAAAGATGTTGAAGACGTCGTGACCTCTGAGGAGCCGCAAAACGCCAGCGTCCCTCCGCAGCCTCAGCTTGCGCAGGCAAATCAGTCACTGGTGGCACAAAGCGGGGCTCCTGAGTATGCTCCACACGTGATCAACACGCCGCTGGCATTCCTGATTAAAAGCGCTCTCAATACCAACATTTTTGGCGAACCTGGCTGGATGGGAACCGGCTGGCGCGCAGGCCGCGATCTGCAGCGTCACGATATCGGCGGTAAAACAGGAACTACTAACAGTTCAAAAGATGCGTGGTTCTCCGGCTATGGTCCAGGCGTTGTGACGTCAGTCTGGATTGGCTTTGATGACCACCGCCGCGATCTCGGCCGTACCACCGCCTCCGGGGCAATCAAAAATCAGATATCGGGCTATGAAGGCGGCGCAAAAAGCGCGCAGCCAGCCTGGGATGATTTTATGAAGAGAGTGCTGGAAGGCGTGCCGGAAGAGCCGCTGACGCCGCCGCCGGGAATCATTACGGTTAACATCGACCGCAGTACCGGCCAGTTGGCCAGCGGCGGCAACAGCCGCGCTGAGTACTTTATTGAGGGTACTCAGCCGACCCAGCAGGCGGTTCGTGAAGTTGGCACCACCATCACCGATGGCGGGGGCGAGACCCACGAACTGTTCTGACAAAAAAAGCGCCTGCGGGCGCTTTTTTTTGGCTGGGGGAAATCGGTTTGTAGGTATCAACCCCGTATTCATGCGAAACGATACGCTACAGCCGCCCTTGAGCCTGCAGCCATTCGCGCAGCAGAAAAAGCGCGCTAACGTTACGGGCTTCGTTGAAGTCTTCTTCATCAAGCAGCGCCATCAGCTGCGACAGCGGCCAACGAACCTGCGGCAGCGGCTCTGGCTCATCGCCAGGCAGCGACTCCGGGTAAAGGTCTTCCGCCACCAGGATATTCATTTTGCTGGAAAAATAGGACGGCGCCATACTCAACTTTTTCAAAAACGTCAGTTTTCGCGCACCAAAACCCACTTCTTCTTTCAGTTCACGGTTGGCGGCCTCCAGTACGCTTTCGCCCGGATCGATCAAGCCTTTTGAAAAGCCCAGCTCATAGGACTCCGTACCAACCGCGTATTCACGAATCAAAATTATATGGGCATCGACAATTGGCACAATCATCACAGCTTCACGAGTTGAAGGCCGCATCCGTTCATACACCCGGCGTACGCCGTTGCTGAACTCAAGATCCACGCTTTCAACATTAAATAGACGCGAGCGCGCGACTGTTTCAACATTGAGAATGGTGGGTTTTTGTAATGATTTGCTCATTGTCATCGGTCTATAGTGTGATTACAGAGGTCATTGTGCGATACGCAGCACGGTTTCGGCAATTCAATTCGCCACTAATTTACATAGTTGCAACTTTTTCGTTTTAAAATCTGGTGCCACAAAGACTAAAAAGTCAATAGGTTGAATAGTATTTGAGAATATACCGATTTCTGGATTTTAACGTTTTTGATAAGGTTGTATGCTGCTGCATTGCATAATAGATTTTCCCGTATTAACAGGATAAGTGCCGATTGCGGCGGCTGTTTTAGCTTCATGATGAATGGCAACCGACGATACCAGTAAGAAAAGAATAATTATGATGGGATGGGCATGGGCACCTTTCTGATATTTTTAATAGCTCTGCTAATCTGCGCATTGCTTATCGGCTGGTGGTATCGCACGCATGCAAGACGTCGCCGCCTGCCGCTGCTGCATGCCTTTAGCGATGCCGCTACGCGCAAGCTTTCCGACGAAGAACGCAGCGCCGTAGAAAAATACCTCGAAAGCCTCAGCCGCAGCCAGCAGCTCCCTGCGTCTGGCGCCAGCACCGCGCCGGTAAACCTGACGTTGACCGAACAGAGCGGCACCGTGTATAGCGTCACCCGCGCAATTACGCGCTACGGCATCACCACTGACGATCTCAATAAATGGCGCTATTTCCTTGATTCAGTGGAGATTCACCTGCCCCCGTTCTGGGAGCAGCATATCAATGATGAAAACAGCGTCGAATTAATCTCCACCGACAGCCTGCCTCTGGTCATTGCTCTCAACGGCCAGACGCTAAGCGACTATCCGCAGGAATCCCAGGCGCTGGCTCTTGAAAAAGCTCCTGCGACCCAGGCATCCATCCGCGGAGAAGAGAGCGAGCAAATTGAGCTGCTCAGCATCCGCCCGGAAACGACTGAAGAACACGCGCTCAGCCGCCCGGAAGGTCTTCGCGAAGCCATTCTGGCGGTCGCTGCTTTCCTGCTGTTTTATTGCAGCCTGATAACTCCCGATGTTTTTTCTCCCTGGCTGTTGGGGGGCGGTTTAGTACTTCTGCTTGCCAGCATTTGGGGGATTTACGCGCCGCCGCGCAAAACATCGCTCCGCGAGATTCACTGTCTACGCGGCATGCCCAAACGCTGGGGGCTGTTTGGCGAAAACAATCAGGAGCATATCAACAATATTTCTCTTGGCATCATCGACCTGATCTACCCTCGCCACTGGCAACCGTGGATTGCTCAGGATTTGGGCCAGCAGACGGATATTGATATTTATCTCAGCCGCCACGTTGTGCGCCAGGGGCGTTTCCTGTCCCTGCATGATGAAGTCAAAAACTTCCCGCTTCAGTACTGGCTTCGCAGCACAATTATCGCGCTGGGAGCGCTGCTGGTTGTTGTGATGCTGTGGGCCAGCGTCCCGCTGAATATGCCGTTTAAATTCACGCTTTCATGGCTAAAAGGCGCGCAAACTATCGAAGCCACGACGGTAGCCCAGCTGGATAAGTCGAAAATTCGCATTGGCGATACGCTGCGTCTGAAGGGCTCGGGAATGTGCAATATCCACACGCCGGGCACCTGGACGGCAAAAGAGAATTCGCCGTTTATGCCGTTCGACTGTTCGCAAATCGTCTGGAATGATGCACCTCCCCTGCCGCTGCCGGAGTCCGATATCGTCAGTAAAGCCACCGCGCTGATGCAGACCGTTCAACGCCAGCTCCATCCAGAATCCGCAGAGGATTCGCGAGTCAGCCCGGCCTTGCGTTCGGCTATTCAGAAATCCGGCATGGTACTACTGGATGACTTTGGCGATATCGTCACAAAAACCAACGACCTGTGCTCTGCAAAAGACGACTGCGTTCGTTTGAAAAATGCGCTGGTTAACCTCGGTAACACTCGTAACTGGGAAACGCTGATCAAACGCGCCAGCGCGGGTAAACTTGACGGTGTCAATGTGCTGCTACGTCCGGTAAGCGCGGAATCGTTAGAAAATCTGGTCACCACCTCAACCGCTCCGTTCGTCAGCCGGGAAACCGCGCGCGCGGCTCAGGCATTAAACAGCCCGGCGCCTGGCGGTTTCCTGATTGCCAGCGATGAGGGCAGCGAGCTGGTGAATCAGCCATGGCCGAGCACTGGGTTATACGATTTCCCGGCACACCAGCAGTGGAGCGAACTACGGCGCCTCGCGGGTATGCTGATGAACACGCCGTTCCAGGCTGAAGGGATCGTCACCAGTATTTACACCGATGCCAACGGTACTCAGCATATCAACCTGCATCGTATTCCCGATCGCACCGGGCTGTGGCGCTATCTTGGAACCACGCTACTGCTGCTGACCATGCTGGGCTGTGCGGCGTATCACGGCATCCTGGCTTTACGTCGTTATCAGCGCCATCGCCAACGTCAGGAAGAGATCCAGAAATACTACGAAAGCTGCCTGAATCCGGTTTTACTTTCCTCGCCTGACCCGCAAGAATAAACCTCTGTGCGACGGGGTATGATACCCTGTCGCGCAATTTCCCCCCCTCGCTGGAGACTTACCATGCATTTTGATATTGCCTGGCAAGAGGTTGATACCGTTCTGCTGGATATGGACGGCACGCTGCTCGACCTCGCTTTCGACAACTACTTCTGGCAAAAACTGGTCCCGGAAACCTGGGGCGCCGCGCGGGGACTCAACCTGCAGGAAGCCAGAGACGCGATGCGTCAGGAGTATCATGCGGTACAACATACGCTAAACTGGTACTGCCTGGATTACTGGAGCGAGCGCCTGGGTTTGGATATTTGTGCGATGACCAGCGAGCAGGGGCCAAGAGCCGTGCTGCGTGAAGATACCGTGCCGTTCCTTGAGGCGCTTAAAACCAGCGGTAAGCGGCGGATTTTGCTGACTAACGCCCATCCGCATAATCTGGCGGTGAAGCTAAAACACACCGGACTGGACGCGCACCTTGATTTATTACTTTCCACCCACACATTTGGTTATCCGAAAGAAGATCAGCGGCTGTGGCACGCTGTAGCTGAAGAAACCGGCTTCGAGGCGCGCAACACGCTCTTCGTCGATGATAACGAAGCCATTCTTGACGCGGCGGCGGAGTTTGGCATCCGCTATTGCCTGGGTATCACCAACCCCGATTCCGGACTGGCGGAAAAAAGCTACGTTCGCCATCCAGGATTAAATGATTACCGGCATCTGATCCCCTCGCTGAGCCAACAGGAGAAGCCATGAAAGAAAAAGATGTCGAGGCCGTCAGGCTGGACAAATGGCTGTGGGCTGCCCGCATTTATAAAACTCGTGCGCTGGCGCGCGAGATGATTGAAGGCGGAAAGGTGCACTATAACGGACAGCGCAGCAAGCCGGGGAAAGTCGTCGAACCAGGCGCCATCCTGATGCTGCGCCAGGGCAATGACGAACGCACTATCGTGGTAAAAGGCATTACCGAACAGCGCAGACCCGCCAGTGAAGCCGTCGCGCTTTATGAAGAGACGGCTGAGAGCATCGAGAAACGCGAGAAAGTGGCGCTGGCGCGAAAAATGAACGCGTTAACCATGCCGCATCCCGACAGACGTCCGGATAAGAAAGAGCGCCGCGACCTGATGAGATTTAAACACGGCGATAGTGAATAACTGTGGCCCGCAAGAGAGATGATTATGACTCAACACGATCAATTACACCGCTATCTGTTTGAAAACTATGCCGTACGCGGTGAGCTGGTGACAGTTTCAGAAACTTTAGAACAGATTCTGACAAACCATAGCTATCCGCAGCCGGTGAAAACCGTGCTGGCGGAACTGCTGGTCGCCACCAGCCTGCTGACCGCGACGCTAAAGTTCGCGGGCGATATCACCGTTCAGCTACAGGGCGATGGCCCGCTGTCGTTAGCGGTGATCAACGGCAACAATCAGCAGCAGATGCGCGGCGTCGCCCGCACGCAGGGTGAGATCCCGGAAGGGGCGGACCTGAAAACCATGGTCGGTAACGGATATCTGGTCATTACCATCTCTCCGGAAGAAGGCGAGCGCTATCAGGGCGTGGTAGGTCTTGAAGGCGATACGCTGGCAGCCTGTCTGGAAGATTATTTCCAGCGCTCCGAACAGCTGCCGACCCGCCTGATCATCCGTAGCGGCGAACACGAAGGTAAACCGATGGCCGGCGGCATGCTGCTACAGGTACTTCCGGCACAAGACGCGCAGGCGGCTGATTTCGAACATCTCAGTACGCTGACCGAAACCATCAAAGCTGAAGAGCTGTTTACCCTGCCCGCGAACGATGTGCTCTGGCGTTTGTACCATGAAGAAGAAGTCACCGTTTACGAGCCGCAGAGCGTCGAATTTAAATGTACCTGCTCCCGCGAGCGCTGCGCCGGCGCGCTGAAAACTCTGCCGGATGAAGAGATCGACAGCATCCTCGCTGACGAAGGTGAAATTGATATGCACTGCGATTATTGCGGCAATCATTACATCTTTAATGCGATGGACATTGCCGAGATCCGCAACAACGCCTCCCCGGCTGACCCGAAGATCCATTAATTTGCAATACGCCAGAGGCGATGTTTTATATCGCCCTGGCGTCAAGCGTTTTTCTACGCGTGATGAATCGATTCCTTAGGAAAGAGTTACGTAATTTTCTTTCAGTTAAGCGATTACATTCACATTTCTATAGTTTTTTTAATTTCTTTTTAACCATTAAGAAACATCTACCCCCACCGAAGCCCTATTTCCTGAGATAATGCCCTACGCTTCGTGACAGGAGTCACAACGTTTTTCGTAAGTCTGTAGTTTGTCGAGATACGTAAATCTATGAGCCTGGTCGCGGTCTATACCCTGTAATAAACCCTACAATTTAAAGCAGTACATATTGGCTAAGGAGCAGTGACATGCGCGTTAATAGTTTAACCCCGCAGGATCTCAAGGCTTATGGTATCAATGACGTCCAGGATATCGTCCATAACCCCAGCTACGATACTCTGTATCAGGAAGAGCTCGCCCCTAATCTGGAAGGTTATGAACGTGGCGTGTTAACAAATCTTGGTGCAATCGCCGTAGATACCGGTATTTTTACCGGCCGTTCTCCAAAAGATAAATATATCGTTCGTGACGACACTACCCGCGATACCGTGTGGTGGGCCGATAAAGGCAAAGGTAAGAACGACAACAAGCCGCTCTCAGAAGAAACCTGGCAGCACCTGAAGGGTCTGGTCACCCGCCAGCTCTCCGGTAAACGTCTGTTTATCGTTGATGCCTTCTGCGGCGCCAACGCCGACACCCGCCTGAGCGTCCGCTTTATTACCGAAGTCGCCTGGCAGGCGCATTTCGTGAAGAACATGTTTATTCGCCCGAGCGATGAAGAGCTGGCAAACTTTAAACCAGATTTCATCGTGATGAACGGCGCCAAATGCACTAACCCGCAGTGGAAAGAGCAGGGCCTGAACTCTGAGAACTTCATCGCTTTCAACCTGACCGAGCGCATCCAGCTAATCGGCGGAACCTGGTACGGCGGCGAAATGAAAAAGGGGATGTTCTCCATCATGAACTACCTGCTGCCGCTGCAGGGTATCGCCTCTATGCACTGCTCCGCCAACGTCGGGGAAAAAGAGGATGTCGCCATCTTCTTCGGCCTTTCCGGCACCGGCAAAACCACGCTATCCACCGACCCGAAACGCCGCCTGATTGGCGATGACGAACACGGTTGGGATGATGACGGGGTGTTTAACTTCGAAGGCGGCTGCTACGCGAAAACCATTAAGCTTTCCGAAGCCGCAGAGCCGGATATTTACCATGCGATTCGCCGCGATGCATTGCTGGAGAACGTCGTGGTGCTGGCCGATGGTACTATCGACTTTAACGACGGTTCGAAGACCGAAAACACCCGCGTCTCCTATCCGATCAACCATATCGAGAACATCGTTAAGCCGATCTCCAAAGCGGGACACGCCACCAAGGTTATCTTCCTGACCGCCGACGCATTTGGCGTCCTGCCGCCGGTTTCTCGCCTGACCGCCGATCAGACCCAGTACCACTTCCTGTCTGGCTTCACCGCCAAACTGGCCGGTACCGAGCGTGGAGTCACTGAGCCAACGCCGACCTTCTCCGCCTGCTTCGGCGCCGCGTTCCTGTCGCTGCATCCAACGCAATACGCAGAAGTGCTGGTGAAACGTATGCAGGCTTCCGGCGCGCAGGCCTATCTGGTTAACACCGGCTGGAACGGCACCGGTAAACGTATCTCGATCAAAGATACCCGCGCTATCATCGATGCGATCCTTGATGGCTCGCTGGACAATGCAGAAACCTTCACTTTGCCGATGTTTGAGCTGCAGATCCCAACGGCGCTGCCGGGCGTGGATACCCATATCCTCGATCCACGCAACACCTACGGCTCGCCAGAGCAGTGGCAGGAGAAAGCCGAGCAGCTGGCGAAGCTGTTTATTGAGAACTTCGAGAAGTACACCGATACGCCTGCGGGCGCAGCGCTGGTAGCCGCGGGGCCAAAACTCTAAGCGGATTATCAGAAATGAAAAAGCCGGGAATCGCTTCCCGGCTTTTTTTATAAACTGCAAATCAGGCTGACTTCTTCTTACCTGCCGCCTTACGCCGCTTATCCAGATCCTTAATCAGCTTATTCACCTGCTCATCGGCAAACATCGCCTCAAGCGTGGTGGAAAGCTTACGACGCCAGTTTGGATACTCCGTACTGGTTCCAGGAATATTGACCGGCGCGGCCATTTCCAGCCAATCCTCCGGCTGCAGGCCCAGCAGCGCGCTGTTGCTGTCGGCAATATAGCGTTGCATTCCGCGATTCAGGGTGGACGTCATCGCCATCAGCGACGCTTTATGCCCGGTACGTTTCGGCAGGCAACCATAGCGGTGCAGAGCGTCCAGTAGCCCCTGTTTCGCCAGTTCGCGATCCTGATACAACCCACGCAGCACTACCTCATCCGGATACAGGCCCAGCGTTTTACCCAGCGTCAGGTCGCCGCTTTCCCAGTAGCCGCGCAGCGTTGGCAGGTCATGCGTCGTTGCCACAGCCATTGATTGCTCCGGATACGCCTTCGGCGCACGGAAATTCTTCTCGTGGTCATTTTCGAAATAGAGCACTTTATAGGAGTAAACGCCGCTTTTACGCAGCTTACCGACGATCTCAACCGGTACGGTCCCCAGATCCTCACCGATCACCATACAGCGATGACGCTTACTCTCCAGCGCCAGAATCGACAGTAGATCATCCACTGGATACTGCACATAGGCACCGTGATCGGCCGTTTCACCGTATGGGATCCACCACAGACGCAGTACCGACATCACGTGATCGATGCGCAGCGCGCCGCAGTTTTGCATGTTAGCGCGCAGCAGCTCGACAAACGGCTCATAGGCGCGCGCCACGATAATATGCGGATCCATCGGCGGCAGGCCCCAGTTCTGTCCCAGAGGGCCGAGGATATCCGGCGGCGCGCCGACGGAGGCTTTCAGGCAGTACAGCTCGCGATCGCACCAGGTCTCAGCCCCGCCTTCCGCGACGCCGACCGCCAGGTCACGATACAGGCCAATCGGCATGGCATCGTTCTGGCTGGTATGCCAGCACTCAGCAAACTGTGTATAAGCAAGCCATTGCAGCCACAGATAAAAATTCACCTCGTCGGCATGTTCGGTACAGAACGCTTTAACTTCCGGGCTATCGGTATCCCGGTAGGCTTCAGGCCAGGCAGGCCAGCCCCAGCGCATCGGATCCTGCTTAACCTGCCAGGCGTGCAGCGCGTCAAACGCCGCCTGCCAGTACAGGCTTTCGCCCTCGCGCGACACAAACTGGCGAAATTCTGCCGTCGTTTCATCGTTACGCGCGGAAAAGCTTTTCCAGGCCATACGCAGCGCGGTGAGCTTGAGGGCCGTGACGGCGGTATAGTCAACATCATCGGTCTGGCGTGCGGCCAGTAAAGCCTGCTGTGTGGCCGGTGATTGCCACCATTTCTGCGCTTCTTTGCTGTGACGGAAATCTTCTACCGCATTGACGTCAATATAGATAACGTTGAGCCAGCGGCGCGAAGAGGGGCTGTAGGGGCTGGCACTCTCCGGATTAGCCGGGTAAAGCGCGTGAATCGGGTTAAGCCCAATGAACGAGCCGCCGCGGCGGGCGATTTCCGGCAGCATCGCGCGTAAATCACCGAAATCGCCTATTCCCCAGTTTTTCTCCGAGCGCAGCGTATACAGCTGTACGCAGGTTCCCCATAGCTTCTTGCCATCCTTCAGCGCCTGCGGTTCATAGCAGCGCGCAGGAGCAATAATAGTCCGGCAGTGCCAGCGATCGCCGTCCTGGGTCAGGGTCAGCGTGTGGTACCCTTCCGGTAATCTTGCAGGCAGCGACAGCGTTTCACCGCCGCGCGCCTGGCCCTGATACTGTTTCCCTTCTTCAGTGGTGAGGATCCAGTGGAACTCCCCCTGGCCCGCCACCGGCAGAGACATCTTTTTGCCATGGGTGAATACCTGCACCACAGGCAGCGGGTTAACCGCCACCTTTGTGGCGGCTGTTGTACGATGCATCGCATCCAGCAGACGCTGCTTGGTCGCCGCAGCAATAGACTGCGGCTTCCCGTGCGCGTTGATGTAGCTTGGGCTTATTCCCGCCGCCAGGGCAGCGTTATCAAGGCGTTTAGTCTCCATAGGCCTGTCCTTAGCGTTTTGCCTGCCAGATACGTTGCTGATAATCGCGAATCGAGCGGTCGGAGCTGAACATGCCGCAGCGCGCGGTATTCAGAATCGTCGCGCGAGTCCAGGCTTCCTGGTCGCGATACAGCTCGTCAACCTGCTTCTGCGCCGCCACGTAGGCTTCGAAATCCGCCAGCACCAGGTACGGGTCACCGCCTTTCAGCAGACTGTGCAGCATCTGGTCGAAAGCATGTTTATCGCCATCGCTGTATTTACCGCTTTCCAGCTCTTTCAGCACCGCATCCAGCAGCTTGTCTTTCTTACGCCATTTCAGCGGATCGTAGCCTTTGGCCTTCAGCGCTTTCACTTCTTCTACGGTATGACCGAAGATAAAGATGTTCTCTTCGCCCACCTGCTCAGCAATTTCAACGTTGGCGCCGTCGAGAGTACCCACGGTCAGCGCGCCGTTCAGCGCCAGCTTCATGTTGCCGGTACCGGAGGCTTCTTTGCCCGCCGTGGAGATCTGCTCGGAGACATCCGCCGCCGGGATCAGCATTTCCGCCGCCGACACGCAGTAGTCCGGCAGGAACACCACTTTGAGCTTATCGCCTACCAGCGGATCGTTATTGATCGCCGCGGCAACCTTATTGATCGCCCAGATAATATTCTTCGCCAGGTAGTAGCCCGGAGCCGCCTTCGCGCCAAACAGGAAGACGCGCGGTACGCGGTCCGCCTGCGGATTCTCGCGAATTTCTTTATACTGCGCGAGGATATTCAGCAGGTTAAGGTGCTGACGTTTGTACTCGTGCAGACGCTTAATCTGGATATCGAAAATCGCCTGCGGGTTAATCTCGATACCGGTGCGCCGCTTCACAAACTCCGCCAGGCGAACCTTGTTGGCCAGCTTAATCTCGCGATACGTCTGACGGAACTTCGCGTCGTCAGCATATTTTTCGAGGTTGATCAGCTGATCGAGGTCGTTGGCCCACTCTTTCTTCAGCGTCTTATCCAGCAGCGCGGCCAGAGCCGGGTTGCACTGTTTGATCCAGCGGCGCGGAGTAATGCCGTTGGTGACGTTATGGAATTTATTCGGCCACAGCTGGTGATATTCCGGGAACAGATCTTTCACCACCAGGTCGGAGTGCAGCGCGGCAACGCCGTTAACCGCAAAGCCGCTCACCACGCACATGTTCGCCATACGAACCTGTTTGTCGTGCACCACCGCCAGTTTCGCCCACACCTGCTTGTCGCCCGGCCAGGTTTTATCCACCAGCTTTTTAAATCTGTCGTTAATCTCTTTGATTATCTGCATGTGGCGCGGCAGCAATGCTCTCACCAGCTTCTCATCCCAGCACTCCAGCGCTTCCGGCATCAGAGTGTGGTTAGTATAGGCAAAGGTTTTGCTGGTAATCGCCCAGGCGTCGTCCCAGCTCAGCTGATGCTCATCGATCAGCACGCGCAGCAGTTCCGGAATCGCAATTGTCGGGTGGGTATCGTTCAGCTGAATGACTTCGTAATCCGCCAGTTCGGCCAGCTTACGGCCCGCCAGATGATGGCGACGCAGAATATCGGCAATCGAACAGGCGCACTGGAAGTACTGCTGCATCAGACGCAGTTTTTTGCCCGCCTGATGGTTATCGTTCGGATAGAGGACTTTAGTCAGCTTTTCGGCATCAATACCCTGCTGTTCGGCACGCAGGAAATCGCCGTCGTTGAATTTGGTCAGGTTAAACGGATGCGCATGTTTGGCCTGCCACAGACGCAGCGGCTGGGCCACGTTGTTGCGATAGCCCAGCACCGGCAGATCCCAGGCTTCGCCGGTAATCACAAATGCCGGTACCCATTCACCGCTTTTGGTCACTTTACCGCCGAGGCCAACCTGCACGTCCAACGCTTCATTATGACGGAACCACGGATAGCTGCTGCGCCCCCAGTCATCCGGCGCTTCCATCTGTTGACCGTCAGCAAAAGACTGGCGGAACAGACCGTACTGGTAGTTCAGGCCGTAGCCGGTCGCCGACTGACCAACGGTTGCCATTGAATCCAGGAAACACGCCGCCAGACGGCCCAGACCACCGTTGCCCAGACCCGGGTCGATTTCCTCTTCCAGCAGGTCGGTCAGGTTAACGTCATGCGTCTGAAGTTCATCGCTCACCTGCTGATACCAGCCAAGGTTGAGCAAATTGTTGCCGGTCAGGCGACCAATCAAAAACTCCATTGAAATATAGTTTACGTGACGCTGCCCTTCGGTCGCTTTTACAACCGGTTGAGCTGACAACAGCTCAGACAACGCACCGCTAACGGCACGCCACCACTGACGCTGGGTCATCTCGGAAGCTGACTGTAAACCGAAATGCTGCCACTGACGCGTCAGTGCAGCCTGAAACTGAGCTTTGTTAAAAGAAGTCTGTGACATAAGAAATCCGGGTCCTTTACTAAAACGTTAGCGTTAGTGTGCCGACCTCCCGGAGTCACGTCCTCATCCCGCCAGGGATTAGCCGGGGAGGAGTAGCAGGGATGAGCGAAAAGTGTGATCCTGGCCACTATTGCGATAGCTTACCGGCAAAATTATGCTGCAAAATTCACCACACCGGAACAACAAATCGTCACCGCTTGCCGCCTGAACTTTGTTACAAGCCGCGACGGTGAAAGTACGCAAAATTCCTTTTTGTAAATATGACAAAATAAAAGTAAATATCCGCAGAATATACGGTCTTTAATGCGGAAATAGCTCAAAAAGATGACTTATAAGAATTCACTGATAATATTTTAATAAAAACAAACAGCTACTAGTTTTGAAAAAAAAGATTGTCTTCTTATGTCTAAATTTTCTGCTAGCCCAGTAACCGCGCCAGCTGACACCCATTTCTATGAATTTCGCTCCATATCCAAAATTGTGACATAGAGCAAATTCAAGAGCATAAAACTCGGACATAACTTGCAATAAAATTCATTATGGCCGACCTTATTGGGTATTAATTACGAAGCGCAAAAAAATTCGCAATCCCTCCCTTGCACAGCGAAATGAAGAACTATGTTGATTCCGTCTAAATTAAGTCGTCCGGTCCGCCTTGAACACACTGTGGTTCGTGAGCGACTACTGGCGAAACTTTCCGGCGCGAACAATTATCGTCTCGCGTTGGTCACCAGCCCGGCTGGATACGGTAAGACCACGCTCGTTTCTCAATGGGCGGCGGGGAAAACTGACCTTGGCTGGTTCTCACTGGATGAAGGCGATAACCAACAAGAGCGTTTTTCCAGCTATCTTATCGCCGCGATTCAACAGGCTACCGGCGGTCACTGTGCAGCCAGCGAAGCCATGGTGCAAAAGCGCCAGTACGCCAGTCTACCTTCCCTCTTTGCACAACTGTTTATCGAGCTGGCCGACTGGCAGCGCCCGCTGTACCTGGTGATTGATGATTACCATCTAATCAGCAATCCGGTTATTCATGATGCAATGCGCTTCTTCCTCCGCCATCAGCCGGAAAATATGACGCTGGTAGTTCTGTCGCGTAATCTGCCGCAGTTGGGTATCGCCAATCTGCGGGTACGCGATCAGCTACTGGAAATTGGCAGTCAACAGCTGGCTTTTACCCATCAGGAAGCCAAACAGTTTTTCGACTGTCGTCTTAGCTCGCCCATCGAAGCAGACGACAGTAAAAGGCTATGCGACGATGTCGCCGGCTGGGCCACCGCGCTGCAGCTAATTGCCCTCTCAGCGCGTCAGAACAATACCTCCGCCCATCACTCCGCCCGCCGACTGGCCGGGATTAACGCCAGCCATCTTTCGGACTATCTGGTTGATGAGGTGCTGGATAACGTTGATTCGCGGACGCGTAATTTCCTGCTGAAAAGCTCGCTGCTTCGCTCGATGAACGATGCGCTCATCGTCCGCGTTACCGGCGAAGAGAATGGTCAGATGCAGCTGGAGGAAATTGAACGTCAGGGGCTATTCCTGCAGCGAATGGACGACTCCGGCGAGTGGTTCCGCTACCATCCGCTATTCGGTAACTTCCTGCGCCAGCGCTGCCAGTGGGAGCTGGCGGCTGAGCTACCGGAAATTCACCGTGCGGCGGCAGAGAGCTGGATGGCGCAAGGCTTCCCGACGGAGGCTATTCACCACGCCCTCGCGGCGGGCGACGCCAAAATGCTGCGCGATATTCTGCTTAACCACGCGTGGGGGTTATTTAACCACAGCGAACTGAGTTTGCTGGAACAGTCCCTCGCCGCGCTGCCGTGGTCAAACCTGCTGGAAAATCCGCGCTTAATACTGCTGCAGGCCTGGCTAATGCAAAGCCAGCACCGCTATAGCGAAGTGAATACCCTGCTGGCGCGCGCCGAGCAGGAGATGGACGCGGAAATGGATACCGCCATGCACGGCGATTTCAACGCTCTGCGTGCTCAGGTGGCGATTAACGCCGGGGATCAGGACGAAGCCGAACGCCTGGCGATGGTCGCCCTTGATGAACTACCGCTGGCCAGCTACTACAGCCGTATCGTTGCAACCTCCGTGCACGGTGAAGTGCTGCACTGTAAAGGCCAGCTGAGTAAATCGCTGGCGGTCATGCAGCAGACGGAACAGATGGCCCGCCGCCATGATGTCTGGCACTACGCGCTATGGAGCATGATCCAGCAAAGCGAAATTCTTTTTGCGCAGGGTTTCCTGCAGGCAGCATGGGAAATTCAGGAAAAAGCTTTCCAGCTCATCCGCGAACAGCATCTTGAACAGCTGCCGATGCATGAATTCCTGCTGCGTATTCGCTCCCAGCTACTGTGGGCCTGGGCGCGGCTGGACGAAGCGGAAACCTCCGCGCGCAGCGGTATGAACGTGCTTTCGTCCTATCAGCCGCAGCAGCAGCTACAGTGCCTGACGCTGATGGTGCAGTGCTCGCTGGCGCGCGGCGATCTGGATAATGCCCGCAGCCATTTAAATCGCCTCGAAAACCTGCTTGGCAACGGCCACTACCATAGCGACTGGGTGTCCAATGCCGATAAAGTGAGGGTAATTTACTGGCAGATGATCGGCGACAAAGCTGCCGCGGCAAACTGGCTACGCCAGACGCCGAAACCAGAATTTGCCAATAACCACTTTCTACAGAGCCAGTGGCGTAATATCGCCCGCGCGCAGATCCTGCTCGGCGATTTTGATTCCGCTGAAATGGTTCTCGAAGAGCTAAACGACAATGCCCGCTCGCTGCGTTTGATGAGCGATCTCAACCGCAACCTGCTGCTGCTCAACCAGCTCTACTGGCAGGCGGGGCGTAAGAGCGAAGCGCAAAAAGCGCTGCTGGAAGCCCTCACCCTCGCCAACCGCACCGGTTTTATCAACCATTTTGTGATCGAAGGTGAAGCGATGGCGCAGCAGCTACGCCAGCTGATTCAGCTCAATACGCTGCCGGAGCTGGAGCAGCACCGCGCCCAGCGTATTCTGCGCGATATTAACCAGCATCACCGGCATAAATTCGCCCACTTTGACGAGAGCTTCGTCGAAAAGCTGCTGAATCATCCGGAAGTGCCGGAGCTGATCCGCACCAGCCCGCTAACTCAGCGCGAATGGCAGGTACTCGGACTTATCTATTCCGGCTACAGCAACGAGCAAATCGCCGGCGAGCTGGATGTCGCCGCCACCACCATCAAAACGCACATTCGCAATTTGTATCAGAAGCTGGGCGTGGCCCACCGTCAGGATGCCGTTCAGCATGCCCAGCGGCTGCTTAAGATGATGGGGTACGGGGTTTAACTCCGTACCTGAATAAGATAGCCGTCGTCGAGCGGCTCGCGGATAAATCTCACCGGCAGAAACTGCTCGACCACCGCGATATTCGTCAGCAGATGCGCTGAGGTTTTCGCCACGGTAAAAGCGCCTTCCCCCGCCAGCGCCAGCGGTAAAATCAGCTGATCGGCCAGATATTCCCCTACCGCCGCCGTACTTGCCAGATAGCGCGTTGCCTCCGTTGCCAGCTGGTGCGCGACATTTTCGGCGCTCACGCCTTTGGCGCCAAAGGCAATAAACAATTCCGTGAGATGTTCGCACTCAATGGTCAGTGACAGCGAGTTTCCCGGCCCGGCTCCGCCTTCCAGCACCTGAACCTTTCTCTCCGCCAGCGGCAGCCAGGACTCCAGCGCTATCACTTCACGCTCGCCGACGTGGTAAGGAACAGCAGCCAGCAGCGCTTCGGCTGTTATAGCCACCGTTTCACCACGCGTAATCAGCTGTAGTCCGCTCAACGACGCGACCGGCTCTACTTGCGCCAGTACCGCGCCGCCGCCTGCCGGATAGAAACCGTGGCGCAGCAACGAGGTTTGCTGGTTTATTCCCATCTTCGCCAGCAGCGGTTCCCAGACGCGGCAAATAAAATCCGCGCTGGGAGCTGACTGATTATGCGTCCCACCGCTGACTTCCACGCGGGCCGGGCTATCGGCAAACCACAGCGCAGGTAAAATCGTTTGTAGCACCAGCATGCAGCTGCCCGCACTGCCAATAGCAAATTTATACGCGCCGCCGTGAACTCTTCCCGGCACAAAATGCAGCCGCTGCGAGCCCAGCTCACCGCCGCTCACTTCGGCGCTACAGATTTCGGCTGCCGCCCGCACCGCCGTAAGATGCTGGCGCAGAAGACCCGGTTTGGCGCGACCGGCACGAATGCCGGTAATTTCAAACGGCTGTCCGGTTATCATCGACAGGCTCAGCGCCGAGCGCAAAATCTGCCCGCCGCCTTCCCCCTGCGCACCGTCCAGCGTAATCATCCTTTTCATTTTTGGTTATCCTTTAACGCACACCACCTGACGCAGGGTATGCACAATTTCCACCAGATCCGATTGCGCGGCCATCACCGCGTCAATGTCCTTATAGGCCATCGGTATCTCATCGATAACGTCCGCATCTTTACGACATTCCACATGCGCGGTGGCGCGAATCTGATCGGCGACGCTAAACAGCTTTTTCGCTTTAGTACGGCTCATGACGCGCCCGGCGCCGTGGCTGCATGAACAGAACGACTCTTCGTTACCCAATCCGCGCACAATAAAGCTTTTCGCCCCCATGGATCCCGGAATAATACCGTACTGACCGCGCTGCGCGGATACTGCGCCTTTACGGGTTACAAAGATCTCTTCACCAAAGTGCTGCTCTTTTTGCACATAGTTATGGTGACAGTTAATTGCCTCGCTCATCAAGGTAAAGGGCTTAGTGATGATTTTTCGCAGCGCCAGCAGCACGTTTTCCAGCATCGCTTCACGGTTGGCGCGCGCATAATCCTGCGCCCAGCCGACAGCCCGAACGTAATCAGCAAAATGCTCGCTGCCCTCAGAGAAATAAGCCAGATCGCGCGAGGGTAAGTTAGCAATATGCTGCTGCATATCTTTTTGGGCCATTTCAATGAAATAGCTACCAATAGCGTTACCAATACCGCGCGAACCAGAGTGCAGCATTACCCATACCTGCTGCGCCTCATCGAGGCAGATTTCGATAAAGTGGTTACCGGTACCCAGCGTTCCCAGGTGCTTATAGTTATTAGTGTTAAGGAAACGCGGATATTTGCTCGTTAACCACTGGAACTCCGCGTGCAGCGTTGCCCAGTGCGCATCAACGTTCGCAGGCGGATTTTCCCATGCCCCCGCATCACGACGTCCCCGTCCGGTCGTCCGTCCGTGCGGCACGGCGGCTTCAATCGCACTACGCAGTTCAGCCAGGTTGTCCGGAAGATCCGCCGCCGTTAAGCTGGTGCGCAGCGCGTTCATTCCGCAGCCAATATCCACGCCAACCGCCGCCGGGATAATCGCACCCCGCGTTGGGATCACGCTGCCGATAGTCGAGCCTTTTCCGAGATGCACATCGGGCATAACGGCAACGTGGTTGAAAATAAAAGGCATTTTTGCCGTATTGATCAGCTGCTGACGCGCGTCGTCTTCCACAGGCACGCCTTTAGTCCACATTTTTATCGGGGCGTTCTGGGTGGTCATTAATTCATAACTCATTGTCTTTTCTCATTTTATTAATAGGGTGGCGACAAGTTTTATGGCGGATCGTTATCAGTATGCTCTATCTGATTGAGCTACAGAGGCTGGCTCCGGCAGGATTTGCACCTGCAACCTTACTGTCCCATGTAGATTCGCCGGCATTCGCCAGAACAGGGTGGCACGACAAAAAGAGGTGGATCGGCCTGCTCTACCTCTGAGCTACGGAGTCAGACTCCGGCAGGACTCGAACCTGCGACCTGGACCATCATAGGGTGTAGATCCACCAGCATTCGTGCCTTCAGCGCCGCGCGACAAATTCATAGCCGGGATGATACGCATCGGGAAAGATGTAATCCCGGCCAGCATTCGCGTCGCGCTGAATACTCATTGCAGCGTCACGGACCCGATTTCCTCGAGCCAGTGCGCGCTGCCGTAGCGACCGTTAACAAAGTTATCAATCACCGTAAACACCTCGTCGCTAAAACCGCCGACGTTCAAAATATCGTCCCGCTCCGCCGCCTGGGTGGTGCCGTAAGGCAGCAGATCGATACACACCAGGCGAGCCTGCGGGTTGCGTTTTTTTAGCGCGGCCCAGCACTCCATAGTTGCGGTCGAGCCATGGCGCGACTTATCAATCCAGGATTCGTTATCCGACACCATGATCACCAGATCCACCCGCGCCCGCTCGGCCAGCAGCTTGCGCAGCGGCGCGGAGCAGTTGGTGCCGCCGCCGCCGACCGCCGCCAGCTTCTGCGCGTTGCGCATCACCGACTGCCAGGGGTCGAGCGCGACGTTTACCACATCGCATTCGAACGGCAGCACCCGGGCCTGCGAATGATTACGCAGCACGGCGGCAGCAATCAGCCCGGCCACGTCCACGCAGCGAATTTTGCTGGTTGCTCCCTGACGATAGCCGGTTATCGATGAGCTCATCGACCCCGATACGTCCGGGCAGACCACCACGTTGCCGCGCAGCTGCGGAACGTTCTCCAGCGCAAACTCCATCGCGTGTTCTAAAGCATTGCCGATCGCCTGCGGCACGCCGCTTTGCAGGTTGCTCCACGCAGACAGCAGCTGATAGGGATAAACTCTGGCCTGACGCACCTGCTCCCTGTCCGCCAGCCGCTTCGCCACGCGGGAGGTCAGATCTGCATTCTCAAAAACGCCGTGACGCGCCAGAGTATTCAAATTCATTCGTAGCGTTTGCCAGCTCATCCGCTGTGCCAGCTGCGCCCACTGTTCAGCACTCAGCGGCAAGTGGGTCAGCAGTAAAAACGGCACATCGGGCAGCGCCGCGCCATTCACCCCTTCGCGAAACGCCAGCAGCGCGCGCGTTTTCTCCGGCAACAGCGCTTTGTCGCAAGGCTTACCGATTAGCCAGGCGAAAAAAGCCTCCTGCCATGCAGCCTGCGGACGCGGGTGAACCATTTTGACAACATCCGCGAGAGACGGAGAGTTGCCTGGCGAGGCCTGTAATAAACGCTCTTCGCTGGCTTCCTGCAGCCAACGCTGGACCAGCTTCTTCGGCCGGGTACCCAGCGAACGCCGCCCGGTGACGCCGCTACGCAGTATCTGCACAAAGTTACGCAGCATCCGACCGTTGTTAATCACCCGCGCAAACACCAGCGGTAGCAGAGCCGAGCCGCGCGCCGCAAGTAAGGCAGTTAACAGCGCGGGCATATCCTTCATCATTCCCCGCTCGCGACCATAAATCGCCAGCTGGGCCAAAAAGAGATCGTCGACATCCTGCGCAATAACCAGTACATCATCCAGCTGCGCCTGAGCGCTGGCATAAAAGGTTTCGTTCATGCAGCCGGTCATGACCATCTGCGCTAAGCGATGACGCGGACTTAAGGCAAAAGCCGCCGCGCATTGGTGATTTTGCGTATCGGCCAGCGGTGCATTCCGTAACAATGAACGGAACAAAAGTGGATTAGCCATCTGTTTTCCCATTTCCGTTATTCTCCATGCCATAGCTATTGCAACCGGCGTGCCAGAAATTAAATAAATCATTAACCATATGATTTTAATGAGTTAATAATTTTTATGTGCATCAGGTCGAAAAAGTCACTGCATGAGAAAAGCTAAAAGGCGATAATTAAATATCGTCTTTTATAAGGAAATCTAAGATGCGTAAAACGGTGGCTTTCGGTTTTGTCGGTACGGTACTGGATTACGTTGGCCGCGGCAGCCAGCGCTGGGAAAAATGGCGGCCAACCTTATGCCTGTGCCAGCAGGAAACATTGGTCGTTCATCGCCTTGAGCTGCTGTACGACGCCCGTTCGCGCGGCTTGTTTGAAACCTTAAAGCAGGATATCGCCAGCGTCTCGCCGGAAACGGAGGTCATCGGCGTCGAGATAACCATCCGCAATCCGTGGGATTTCGAAGAGGTTTACGCCTGCCTGCACGATTTCGCCCGCAGCCATACGTTCCATCCGGAAGATGAAGACTATCTGATTCATATTACTACCGGCACTCACGTGGCGCAGATCTGCTGGTTCCTGCTGGCCGAAGCGCGCTATCTCCCGGCACGGTTAGCGCAAACCTCACCGCCGCACAAGAAAGATAAGCCGCACAGCTCCGGCGGCATAACAATCATTGATCTCGACCTCAGCCGTTATAACAACATCGCCAGCCGCTTTGCCCAGGAACGGGAAGAAACGCTTAACTTTCTGAAATCCGGCATCGAAACCCGTAACCAGCGTTTCAATCGGATGATTGAGCAAATCGAGCGCGTCGCGATACGTTCCCGCTCCCCCATCCTGCTCAACGGTCCCACTGGCGCAGGGAAATCGTTTCTCGCCCGCCGCATCTATGAGTTAAAGCTGGCGCGCCATCAGTTTAACGGCCCGTTTGTCGAAGTGAACTGCGCGACTCTGCGCGGCGATACCGCGATGTCGACGTTATTTGGCCATGTCAAAGGCGCCTTTACCGGCGCGCGGGAGGAGCGGGCCGGTCTGCTGCGCAGCGCGAACGGGGGGATGCTTTTTCTCGACGAGATTGGCGAGCTGGGCGCGGATGAACAGGCGATGCTGCTTAAGGCCATTGAAGAACAACGCTTTTATCCCTTCGGCAGCGACCAGCAGGTTAGCAGCGATTTTCAGCTCATCGCCGGAACCGTGCGCGATTTGCGCCAGCTGGTTGCCAATGGTCAGTTCCGCGAGGACCTGTACGCGCGTATCAATCTGTGGACCTTTGAACTACCCGGCCTGCGCCAGCGGCAGGAAGATATCGAGCCGAATCTCGATTATGAAATTGAGCGTCACGCCGCGCTAACCGGCGACAGCGTACGTTTCAATACCGAAGCGCGCCGCGCGTGGCTGACATTCGCCACCTCGCCGCAGGCGTCGTGGAACGGCAATTTCCGCGAGCTTTCAGCCAGCGTCACCCGCATGGCAACCCTGGCGGAAAACGGTCGCATTACGGTAAATACGGTAGAGGATGAGATTGAGCGTCTACGCTACAGCTGGAATGATAACCGCCCTTCAGTGCTCGATACGCTCTTAGGGGCGGAGGCGGAAAATATCGATCTGTTCGACCGTTTGCATCTGCAGAACGTCATTGCCGTATGCCAGCAGGCTAAAACCATTTCCGATGCCGGACGTCAGCTCTTTAACGTCTCGCGCCTCGGCAAAGCCACCGTCAACGACGCGGACCGGCTGCGTAAGTATCTGGCGCGCTTTGGCCTGAGCTGGGAAACGCTGAAAAATCAGCACAGCTCCAGCTGAAGGTTGTTATCAGTAATCACCTTAAGTATGCCCGCGGGCGGCATCACATCGGTGTACACCGCATCGACCATGCTGATGCTGCCCATGTTCACCATCGCATTGCGGCCAAATTTAGAATGATCAACAACCAGCATTACGTGGCGCGAGTTTTCAATAATCGCCCGCTTGGTGCGCACTTCATGGTAGTCAAACTCCAGCAGCGAGCCATCGCTATCAATGCCGCTAATGCCGAGAATGCCGAAATCGAGGCGGAACTGGGAGATAAAATCGAGGGTGGCTTCACCGATAATGCCGCCATCCCGGCTGCGCAGCTCGCCGCCGGCCAGAATGATACGGAAGTCCTCTTTCGCCATAAGCGTGTTGGCGACGTTGAGGTTATTGGTGACGATGCGCAGATCGTTATGGTTGAGCAGCGCATGCGCGACCGCTTCCGGCGTGGTGCCGATATCGATAAACAGCGTCGCGCCGTCCGGAATTTCGCTGGCTACCTTGCGGGCAATGCGCTCTTTTTCCTGGGTCTGAGTCGATTTCCTGTCGTGCCAGGAGGTGTTCACCGAGCTGGAAGGCAGCGCGGCGCCGCCGTGGTGGCGGAGAATCATTTTCTGATCGGCTAAATCATTCAGATCGCGACGAATGGTCTGCGGGCTGACGGCAAATTGTTCGACCAGCTCTTCGGTGCTGACGTATCCCTGTTTCTTTACCAGCTCGATAATCGCGTCATGACGTTGTGTTTGTTTCATGAAATATCCCTGGGAACCTCTACGTTCGTTTTCGCACATTCTGCGTATCAACAAACGCCATCGCCAGCCCGGTCACCAGACCAGCCACGTGTGCGCCATTCGCAATCGACATGCCGAAAACATCAAACCATCCAGCAATTAACCATACTAAAGAGAAGAGTATCAAGCCGCGCTGTAAATAAATGCCGCTCTGGGGATCGCGCTCGCCTCGTAGCCAGACATAGCCCATCAGCGCATAGACCACACCGGAGAGACCGCCAAACCACGGGCCGCTAAACTGATGCTGAACAAAGCCGCTCAGCAAGGCGCTGATTACGGTAATCACCACCAGCTTGCCGCTGCCAATGCGCTTTTCTACCGCCCCGCCGAGATACCACCACCATAGCAGGTTAAACAGAATATGCATCAGCGAGAAGTGCATGAGCGCATGGCTAAAGTAGCGCCAGACTTCAAATTTCAACGAAGGATCGTAGGGCCAGGCCAGCAGCAGCATGACCGGTTGGTCGCCAAGAACCGTTTGTAGGACAAAGACGGCGATGCAGGCGAAGAGTACTCCCCAGGTTACCGGCCCGGCGTTACGGCGAAGCGTCGCTAAAAAGGGGAAACGCTGATAGTGCAGCCCGCTGTTGGTCTGCCCCGCCTGCCAGCTGGCGGCGAGGTAACGCGGATCGGCAGGATTCTCCAGGAAGCGGGCCAGCTCGGCCTGCACGCGTCCGGCCTGGCTCTCATCAGCCAGCCAGATATCGCTCTGCGTATGCTGCTGAATAGTCAGAATAATTCCCTGCGTCGCCATATAATCGACAAACGCCTGGGCCACGCGCGGGTTGGCAAAAGAGGTGATCATTAACATGCAGCGGATCGCTTATTCCACACAAAGGGAGATATTATAGCCACAACTCGCGCTAACGCCTAAAGCGCGCCGTGCGCGACTTCCGCCGGAAAATGCCGGTGCCAGGCGTCAAAGCCGCCATCCACGCTGTAAACTTTATCGTAGCCCTGCTGCAAAAGGTACTGCGCAGCGCCTTTGCTGCTATTACCGTGGTAGCACATCACCATGACCGCCGTATCAAAATCGTTATCTCGCATAAACGCGCCCAGCGTATCGTTAGTCAGATGAAAGGCACCCGGCGTATGGCCCATTGCAAAACTTTGCGGGTCGCGGATATCCACCAGCACCGCCGTCTGCTGATGCATCTTCTGGTGGGCTTCTTCTACGTTAATACATTCAAAGTGATCCATAAGTTCTCTTCTTTATCGACTCTTTATCGACAGGCTGCGGCGAAACGCCCCGGATTTTAGCGCCTAGTGTACAGCCTGGCGCTAAATAAACGCCAATATGTTACACGCATCACTCTGAAATGTTTTTTTGATGTTACCAAGAGCGCGATCTTTTGCTATATTGAGCGATATCGAACATTTATGAGCTTAAACGAAAGTGTAAGAGGTAGCGAGCGTGGAAACCAAAGATCTGATTGTGATAGGGGGAGGCATCAACGGTGCCGGTATCGCGGCAGACGCCGCAGGGCGTGGTTTATCCGTGCTGATGCTGGAGGCCAGCGATCTGGCATGCGCCACCTCCAGCGCCAGCTCAAAGCTGATCCACGGCGGGCTGCGCTACCTTGAGCACTACGAATTCCGCCTGGTGAGCGAAGCGCTGGCCGAACGTGAGGTCTTGTTAAAAATGGCCCCGCATATCGCCTTTCCGATGCGCTTTCGTTTACCTCATCGCCCACACCTGCGCCCGGCGTGGATGATCCGCATTGGTCTGTTTATGTACGATCATCTTGGCAAGCGCACCAGCTTACCAGGCTCAACCGGGTTGCGTTTTGGCACAGAGTCAGTACTTAAACCTGAAATTGTGCGCGGTTTCGAATATTCCGACTGCTGGGTTGACGATGCACGCCTGGTGCTGGCCAACGCCCAGATGGTGGTGCGTAAAGGTGGAGAAGTCCGCACGCGAACCCGCGCCATCTCGGCAAAACGTGAAAATGGTTTATGGGTCGTCGAAGCGGAAGACATAGATAGCGGCGAGAAGTTTACCTGGCAGGCGCGTGGCCTGGTCAATGCTACCGGCCCGTGGGTCAAACAGTTCTTCGACGAAGGGATGCACCTGCGTTCACCTTATGGTATTCGCCTGATAAAGGGCAGCCATATTGTCGTGCCGCGCGTGCATACCCAAAAGCAGGCCTACATTCTGCAAAATGAAGACAAACGCATTGTGTTCGTGATCCCGTGGATGGATGAGTTCTCCATCATCGGCACCACCGACGTTGAATATCAAGGCGATCCGAAAGCCGTAGCAATCGACGACAAAGAGGTTAACTACCTGCTGAACGTCTACAACGCGCACTTTAAAAAGACGCTCACCCGCGACGACATTGTCTGGACCTACTCCGGCGTGCGCCCGCTGTGCGACGATGAATCCGATTCGCCGCAGGCCATCACCCGTGATTACACTCTTGATATCCACGATGAAAACGGCCAGGCGCCGCTGCTGTCGGTATTTGGCGGTAAACTCACGACCTACCGCAAGCTGGCCGAGCACGCGCTGGAGAAACTGACGCCCTACTATAAAGGTATTGGCCCGGCATGGACTAAAACCGCGGTACTACCCGGCGGTGATATCGGCGGCGACCGTGACGACTACGCGGCTAAGCTGCGCCGTCGCTTCTCATTTATCAGCGAGTCCATGGCCCGCCACTATGCGCGGACTTACGGCAGCAATAGCGAATGGATCCTCGGCGAAGCGACTTCGGTTGCCGAACTGGGAGAGGATTTCGGCCATGAGTTTTACGAAGCCGAGCTGCGTTATCTTGTTGAACATGAATGGGTTCGCTCACTGGATGATGCAATCTGGCGGCGGACTAAGCAGGGAATGTGGCTGACGGCAGAACAGCAGACCCGTATCAGCGAATGGCTGGCGCAGCACGCGGGAAAGTCTGAACTGTCGCTGGCGTCATAAAGCCGGATTCGACAATCTTCCGCAGATAAAAAACGGGGCCCGCAAGCGGGCCCCGTTTTTGTGCTTCGCGCGTTATAGTCGTACCGGATTGATATGCCAGATATGATCGGCATACTCTTTAATCGTGCGATCCGATGAGAAGTACCCCATATTGGCGATGTTAAGCATCGCTTTGGTGGCCCACTCTTCCGGGTGGCGATACAGCTCATCCACCTTGTCCTGACAATCCACGTAGCTGCGGTAATCCGCCAGTACCTGATAGTGATCGCCGAAGTTAATCAGCGAATCCAGCAGGTCGCGATAGCGGCCGGGCTCCGATGGGCTGAACAGTCCGGTGCCGATCTGCGTCAGCGCCTGGTGCAGCTCTTCATCCTGTTCATAGTAATCACGCGGCTTGTAGCCGTTGGCACGCAGGGCCTCCACCTCTTCCGCCGTATTACCGAAGATAAAGAAATTCTCCGCTCCTACGTGCTCCTGCATCTCAACGTTAGCGCCGTCAAGGGTACCAATGGTTAACGCGCCGTTAAGCGCGAACTTCATGTTACTGGTCCCGGATGCTTCCGTTCCCGCCAGCGAGATCTGCTCGGAAAGATCCGCCGCCGGAATAATCAGCTGCGCCAGGCTAACGCTATAGTTAGGGATAAACACCACTTTCAGCTTATCGCCAATCTGCGGGTCGTTGTTCACGACCGCCGCGACATCGTTGATTAAATGAATAATATGCTTAGCCATGTAGTAAGCCGAAGCTGCCTTTCCGGCGAAAATATTCACTCGCGGTACCCACTCAGCGTCAGGATCGGCTTTGATGCGATTGTAGCGAGTGATCACATGCAGCACGTTCATCAGCTGACGTTTGTACTCGTGAATACGCTTGATCTGCACATCAAACAGCGCCTTCGGGTTCACCACCACGTTAAGCTGCTGCCCGATGTAGTTCGCCAGCCGCTGCTTGTTTTCCAGCTTCGCCTGACGCACCGCATTGTTAACCTTCGGATAATCAATATGCTGTTCTAGCTCTTTCAGCTGGCTCAAATCCGTACGCCAGGTGTGACCGATATTTTCATCAAGCACTTCCGATAACGGCGGATTCGCCAGCGCCAGCCAGCGGCGCGGAGTTACGCCGTTCGTGACGTTGGTAAAACGCATCGGGAAGATTTTGGCAAATTCAGCGAACAGCGATTCGACCATCAGCCGGGAGTGCAGTTCTGATACGCCGTTGACCTTGTGGCTCACGACCACCGCCAGCCACGCCATACGCACGCGGCGACCGTTAGACTCGTCGATAATCGATGTCCGGCCCAGCAGCGCCGTATCGTTGGGATACTGCTCCTGCAGGGTCTTCAGGAAGTAGTCGTTAATCTCGAAGATAATCTGCAAATGACGCGGCAGGATTTTACCCAGCATATCGACAGGCCAGGTCTCCAGCGCTTCACTCATCAGGGTATGGTTGGTATAGGAGAAGACCTGGCAGGTCACCTCGAACGCCTCATCCCAGCTGAACTTATGCTCGTCAATCAGCAGGCGCATCAGCTCCGGAATCGACAGCACCGGGTGCGTGTCATTGAGATGAATCGCGATTTTATCCGCCAGATTGGCGTAGGTTTTATGCAGCTGGTAGTGGCGGCTGAGAATATCCTGCACCGTTGCCGAAACAAGGAAATACTCCTGACGCAGACGTAGCTCGCGACCGGAGTAGGTGGAGTCATCCGGGTAAAGCACGCGGGAAACGTTTTCGGAGTGGTTTTTATCTTCCACCGCCGCGAAGTAGTCGCCCTGGTTGAATTTACCGAGGTTGATTTCGCTGCTGGCCTGAGCGCTCCACAGACGCAGCGTGTTGGTCGCGTCGGTGTCAAAGCCAGGGATAATCTGGTCATAGGCTTCTGCGATAATCTCTTCGGTCTCCACCCAGCGTGAGTTTTTACCTTCCTGCTGAATGCGGCCGCCGAAGCGCACTTTGTAACGCGTATTATGGCGCTCGAACTCCCACGGGTTCCCGTACTCCAGCCAATAATCCGGGGACTCTTTCTGCCGCCCATCGACGATATTTTGCTTAAACATGCCGTAGTCGTAGCGAATACCGTAGCCGCGGCCCGGTAATCCCAGCGCCGCAAGCGAGTCGAGGAAGCAGGCCGCCAGACGGCCAAGACCACCGTTGCCTAAGCCGGGGTCGTTCTCTTCGTCAATCAGCTCTTCGAGATTCAGCCCCATCTCTTCCAGCGCGCTGTTTACATCCTCGTAAATACCGAGCGATAACAGCGCGTTGGACAAAGTACGGCCAATCAAAAACTCCATAGACAGGTAATAAACCTGACGAACTTCCTGAGAGAGCTGCGCCCGGTTTGAGCGCAGCCAGCGCTCAACCATGCGATCGCGAACGGCGAACAGCGTGGCGTTGAGCCATTCATGTTTGTTAGCGATAGCCGGGTCTTTGCCGATGATAAACATCAACTTATAAGCAATAGAGTGCTTTAACGCCTCAACGCTCAGAGTCGGTGATGAGTAGCTAAAAGGTACATTCATAGCGTTGGCTCCTGCTTACAGCAAGCGTTGATAAAGTTCGCGGTAAGAATTTGCGGCAACCTGCCAGCTAAAATCCATGTTCATCGCCTGCCGCTGGACGTAACGCCAGAGCGACGGACGCGACCACAATACGAATGTGCGTCGAATCGCCCGCAGCAGCGACAGGGCATTACTATCTTCAAAAACGAATCCGGTAGCCAGACCGTCGGCGAGATTCTCCAGCGAGCAGTCGGAAACGGTGTCCGCCAGACCGCCGGTACGCCGCACGAGCGGTAGCGTGCCGTATTTCAGACCATACAGCTGCGTTAAGCCGCACGGTTCAAAACGGCTGGGTACCAGAATCACATCGGCGCCGCCCATAATGCGGTGGGAAAAGGCTTCATGGTAGCCAATCTGTACGCCAACCTTGCCTGGATGCTCAGCGGCGGCCGCAAGGAACCCCTCCTGCAGCACCGGATCGCCCGCGCCCAGCAGCGCCAGCTGGCCACCCTGTTCAAGCAGACCCGGCAGCGCTTCAAGCACCAGATCCAGCCCTTTCTGGCTGGTCAGGCGGCTGACAACGGCAAATAGCGGCGCTTTGTCATCCACCTTAAGTCCCATGGCGATTTGCAGCTGGCGTTTGTTCTCCGCTTTTTCTTCCAGCCGATCGCGATCATAGCGTGTTGCCAGCAGCAGATCGCTTTCCGGATTCCAGATCCGGTCATCGACTCCATTGAGGATCCCGGAGAGACGTCCCTCGTGCTGGCGCTGGCGCAGCAGCCCTTCCATCCCATAAGCAAACTGCGGCTCGGTTATCTCGCGGGCATAGGTCGGGCTGACCGCCGTAATATGATCGGCGTAGTAGAGACCCGCCTTCAGAAAAGAGATTTGGCCGTTAAACTCCAGGCCATGAACGTTATAGAACGACCACGGCAGTTCAATGTCGTTCATATGCCACGAATAGAACATCCCCTGGTAAGCCAGGTTATGCACCGTAAAAACCGACTTCGCCGGGTGGCCGCGTGCCGCCAGATAAGCAGGCGTCAGCCCCGCATGCCAGTCGTGGGCGTGAACCACGTCAGGACGCCAGAAAGGATCCAGCCCGCAGGCCATTTCGCTTCCGACCCAACCCAGCAGCGCAAAGCGCAGCACGTTATCGGTATAGGCATGCTGATTAGTGTCGTGATAAGGGCTCCCTGGGCGATCGTAGAGATGAGGGGCATCAATCAAATAGATGCCCACGCCGTTAAAGTGGCCAAACAGCAGCGTAATACGCCCGGCAAAAGTCTCCCGGCGCGTCACAACCTGCGCATCCGTCACGCCGCGACGGATATCAGGAAACGCTGGCAGCAGAACGCGCGTGTCGACGCCACCTGCAATTTGCGCTGCCGGTAGCGCGCCGATCACATCCGCCAGGCCACCGGTTTTTAACAGCGGGAACATCTCTGAACATACATGTAATACCTGCATTAGCGCTCCTGTGGGTACCCCAATTTCCGCAGCATGTCGCGGGTGACCAGCACGATACCTTCCTCCGAGCGGTAGAAACGACGTGCGTCCTCTTCCGCGTTCTCACCAATAACCATACCTTCCGGGATTACGCAGGCGCGGTCAATAATGCAGCGACGCAGGCGGCACGAACGGCCAACCCAAACCTCTGGCAACAAGACGGCCGAATCAATATTACAGAACGAATTCACCCGCACGCGCGGGAACAGCACCGACTGCACTACCACCGAGCCGGAGATAATACATCCGCCGGAAACCAGTGAGTTCAGGGTCATTCCGTGGCTGCCCGAGCGGTCCTGAACGAATTTGGCCGGCGGTAAAGGCTCCATATGGGTGCGGATCGGCCAGTTCTGGTCGTACATGTCGAGTTCCGGGGTTACCGAAGCCAGGTCGAGGTTGGCTTTCCAGTATGCTTCCAGGGTCCCGACATCGCGCCAGTAGGGCTCTGACTGCGGATCGGACTGCACGCAGGAGAGTGGGAAAGGATGTGCATATGCCATGCCAGCTTTGGTGATTTTCGGAATAATGTCTTTACCAAAATCGTGGCTGGAGTTTTCATCGCTGTCGTCGTCTTCCAGAAGCTCATAAAGATAATCAGCATCAAAGACATAGATACCCATACTCGCCAGCGATTTGCTGGCATCTCCCGGCATCGCCGGAGGGTTAGCCGGTTTTTCGACGAAATCGATAATTTTATCGGTCTCATCCACCGCCATCACCCCGAACGCCCGCGCCTCTTCAATAGGCACCGGCATACAGGCAACGGTGCAACGCGCGCCTTTTTCGACGTGATCGATAAGCATGCGCGAGTAGTCTTGCTTGTAAATATGGTCACCGGCGAGGATAACAACATACTCCGCCTTGTAGCGACGAATAATATCGAGGTTCTGCGTCACCGCATCCGCCGTGCCGCGGTACCAGTTTTCCCCCTGCATTCTTTGCTGAGCGGGCAGCAGGTCCACAAACTCGTTCATCTCTTCATTGAAGAACGACCAGCCGCGCTGGATATGCTGCACCAGAGTATGCGATTGATACTGGGTGATGACGCCGATACGACGAATACCTGAGTTAATACAGTTAGATAACGCAAAATCGATAATACGGAACTTACCGCCAAAATGGACAGCAGGTTTCGCGCGTTTATTGGTCAGATCTTTCAGACGGGTACCACGTCCCCCGGCAAGGATCAGCGCAACGGATTTGATCGGCAACTGACGCGCCAGCATCAACGGATCGTTCTTTTCTACCCCAACCATAATTAACTCCTTTTTTACTCCCCAGCTTGCCTGCCCTTCTCGCCGCGTCGTCGCTTCGAGTCCAACCGGAAGCCCCGAGGTTACGACCTTTGAAATACGCACACTCCGTGCGCGGGCCCATGCCAGACAGCCATAGTGACCGGATTATCCTCTCCGGCGAAAGGTGGAATGGCTCGCCATTCCCCCGCAGGTAAAGCCATCTCTGCCACCTCGGCGGTGGCGTTGAGCGCCAGCAGCCAGCGATCGGACAATACGATCTGCAAACGCGGCGCACCGTGCTGCCATTCATCGACAGATAGCGGCTGTGCATATTGGTTTAACCAGCGAACGCTGCCGTCTCCCTCCTGCCACCAGCGATTCTCGGTTAAAGCCGGAATACGCTGGCGCAGATGAATTAACGCGGCGGTGAACGCGGTCAACCCGCGGTTAGTATGGTTCCAGTCCAGCCAGGTCAACGCATTATCCTGACAGTAAGCATTATTGTTGCCATGCTGGCTGTGACCATGTTCGTCACCCGCCAGCAGCATCGGCGTTCCCTGCGCCAGTAGTAGCGTCGCCAACAGGGCGTGAACGCTGGCACGGCGCCGTTCAATTACAGCAAGACTCCCTTCTAAACCTTCTATTCCATGATTGTTACTGTAGTTATTGTTAGTCCCATCGCGATTCTCCTCCCCGTTTGCCTCATTGTGTTTCTGATTGAAACAAACGCAGTCGCGCAGGGTAAAACCATCATGCGCGGTGACCAGGTTAACCGCCGCCGCCGGCTCTCTTCCGTTACGCTGAAAAACGTCGCTGGAAGCGGCAAAACGCTGGGCAAAGTCGCCCAGAGAAACATTTTGCTGTAGCCAGAATCGACGCGCGGTATCACGAAAATGATCGTTCCACTCAGCGAATAACGGCGGAAAATTACCCACCTGATAACCGCCGGGGCCAATATCCCAGGGCTCAGCAATCAGCTTTACTTCCGCCAGGCGCGGATCGTTACGGATAGCCTCAAACAATGGCGCATCCTGGCGAAACTCCGGCGTGCGCCCCATCACCGAGGCCAGGTCGAAACGAAAGCCGTCGATGTGGCACTCATCGACCCAAAAACGCAGGCACTGGCGCGCATATTCCACCACGCCGGGATGACTGAGGTTGATGGTGTTGCCGCAGCCGGTCCAGTTGTGGTAATCACCGTCTTCCTTAATCCAATAATAGCTACGGTTATCAATTCCGCGCAGGGAGAAGGTTGGCCCCTCAAGGTCTATCTCCGCGCTATGGTTGAGAACCACATCAAGGAGCACTTCTATCCCCGCCGCATGCAGCGCCTTTACCGCATCGCGAAACTCATTTAACGCTTGTTCAGGCGCGCTGGCGTAGCGGGTGTCGAGGGCGAAAATCGCCAGCGGGTTATAGCCCCAGTAGTTGCTCAATCCCAACCGCTGAAGGCGCGGTTCGCTGGCAAACTGCGCCACCGGCATTAACTCTAGTGCAGTAATGCCAAGCGTGCGGAAGTATTCGATCATCACCGGATGGCCCAGCGCTTTGTAGGTACCGCGAATCTCTTCCGGGAGCTCAGGGTGCAGATACGTCAGCCCTTTCACGTGCGCTTCATAAATCACCGTCTGACCCCAGGGGGTACGCGGCGGCTTATCTCCGCGCCAGTCATAATGCAGGTCGATCACCCGCGACCTGGGCGCTACCGCCGCGCTATCGCGGTTATCGGGAGCATGGTCGCCGCCGTGAAGGCGCTCGTCGTCAGGCAGCCCGCCGACCACCTGATGACAGCAGGGGTCAAGTAGCAGCTTTGCTGGATTAAAGCGGTGTCCTTGCGCCGGGTCCCAGGGGCCATGGACGCGGTAACCGTAGTGCAGTCCCGGTCCGACATCAGCCAGCCAGCCGTGCCAGATATCGCCGCTGCGCGCGGTCAGATCGACACGCCGTTCGTTACCCTGTTCATCAAACACACAGAGCTCCACCCGCTCCGCATGGGCGGAAAAGAGGGCGAAATTCACCCCCTTGCCGTCGTAGCTGGCCCCCAGGGGGGCGGGATTTCCTGCTGTGAGTGCGATCATTGCGCCTCCCGCACCAGCCAGACCGTCGCCAGCGGCGGCAGCGTAATGGAGAGCGAGTGTTCACGACCGTGGCTGGCAATCGCTTCGCTTTCCACGACGCCGCCATTGCCGGTATTGCTGCCGTGGTAGTGCATTGAGTCGGTGTTGAGCTCTTCACGCCAGCGGCCAGGCTGGTTGATACCGAAGCGATAGTCATGGCGCGGTACCGGGGTGAAGTTGCTGGCGACGATAATTTCGTTGCCCGCCCTGTCGCGACGAACAAAGATAAATACCGAGCGCTCGTGATCGTCCACCACCAGCCATTCGAAACCGTAAGGATCGAAATCCAGCTCATATAACGCTTTATGGTGACGATAGGTATGGTTGAGGTCGCGCACCAGCCGCTGGACGCCGTGGTGCCAGTTGTCGCCGCCTTCCAGCAGATGCCAGTCGAGGCTTGCATCGTGGTTCCACTCGCGCCCCTGGGCAAACTCATTGCCCATAAACAGCAGCTTTTTACCCGGGAAAGCGAACATCCAGCCGTAATAGGCGCGCAGGTTTGCGAACTTCTGCCAGGCGTCGCCAGGCATACGGTCGAGAATCGATTTTTTGCCGTGCACCACTTCGTCATGGGAGAGCGGCAGGACGAAGTTTTCGGTGTAGTTGTAGAGCATACCGAAGGTCATCTTGTCGTGATGATGGCAGCGATACACCGGGTCCAGCTTCATGTAGTCGAGGGTGTCGTGCATCCAGCCGAGATTCCACTTGAACCAGAAGCCCAGTCCACCGGTGGATGAAGGACGAGAAACTCCGGCAAAATCGGTAGACTCTTCCGCCATCGTCACCGCGCCTGGCGTCTGTTCGCCCAGCACGCGGTTGGTATTACGCAGAAACTCAATGGCTTCCAGATTTTCCCGGCCGCCGAATTCATTCGGCACCCACTCACCCTCTTTGCGGCTGTAATCGCGATAAATCATCGATGCCACCGCGTCGACCCGCAGCGCGTCAATGCCGAAGCGCTCAATCCAGTACAGCGCATTGCCGACCAGGAAATTGCTGACTTCACGACGGCCATAGTTGTAAATCAGGGTGTTCCAGTCCTGATGGTAGCCTTCGCGCGGATCGCTATGTTCATACAGGGAAGTACCGTCAAACGAGGCAAGAGCAAAATCATCCGCCGGGAAATGGCCAGGTACCCAATCCAGAATGACGTTAAGGCCCGCAGCATGCGCGGCGTTGATAAAGTAGCGGAAATCCTCCCGGGTGCCGAAACGACGGGTTGGCGCATACAGGCCTGTTGGCTGATAGCCCCAGCTGCCGTCGAACGGATGTTCGTTAACCGGCAACAGCTCCAGGTGAGTGAAGCCCATCCATTTGGCATAAGGCACCAGCTGGTCGGCAAGCTCGCGGTAGCTCAGCCAGAAGTTATTGTCGGTATGGCGTCGCCAGGACCCCAGGTGCACTTCGTAAATCGATATCGGTGCATCAAACTGGTTAGCCTGCTTGCGCTCCGGCGGCTGTTCGACCTTTTCCGGCAGCCCGCAGATAAGCGAGGCGCTTTCCGGACGCATTTGTGCTTCAAAGGCGTAAGGGTCGGACTTCACCCGTAGATGACCGTGAGCATCAATAAGCTCGAATTTATACAGCTGGCCGTTCAGCGCCCCGGGAACAAACAGCTCCCAGATGCCGGACTCTTTGCGCAGACGCATCGGGTGGCGACGGCCGTCCCAATAGTTAAACTGGCCGACCACCGACACCCGGCGGGCGTTGGGCGCCCACACCGAAAACCGCGTGCCGACCACGCCGTCCATGGTATCGGCATGCGCGCCCAGCGTTTCATAGGGACGCAGATGCGTGCCTTCCGACAGCAGCCAAACGTCGAGATCCTGCAGCAGCGGGCCAAAACGGTACGGATCGTCAATCAGATTCTGCTGTCCGTGCCAGGTAACGGCCAGCTGGTAGCGAAAAGGGTTTTTACGACGCGGCAGAACGCCGCTAAAGAAACCACGCGCATCAAGTCTTTCTAGCTTGCCGACTTTGCGTCCGGTTTTTGGTTCAATGACCCACACATCGGTGGCATCGGGTAATAATGCACGAACTTCCAGCCCGGCGTCGGTGTAATGCATGCCAAGCACGGAAAATGGATCCGCAAAATGGCCGGCGATAAGCGCATTAATCACGTCCTTATCAATACGATCAGACATGTTTTCATCCTGTTGTAGGTGTCGCACTTTCCTGTTTCTGGCGACTTTTTTTGCCCTGAACGGCGCAGCACGTTATGCCTTCCCCTGCTCCGTCCCACCTTCAGGTAAGGAGACGTCATGACCCCTTACTTAAAGCATAGCCAAGGCTGAGTTACCTCCGTTGAGAAAAATCTAACATTCGCGTTTACTCTTTGTATTACGCAAAAAAAAGGGGTGTTTCAACACCCCTTGTCTCATCTTGTGACGGCTACGCCAGCTGTTTTAGCATTCGGCGGAGCGGCTCGGCGGCCCCCCACAATAGCTGGTCACCGACGGTGAAGGCCGACAGATACTCCGGCCCCATGTTCAGTTTACGCAGGCGACCCACCGGGGTGGTCAGGGTGCCGGTAACAGCAGCCGGGGTCAGCTCACGCATAGTAATTTCACGATCGTTTGGTACCACTTTCGCCCACGGGTTGTGCGCGGCCAGCAGTTCTTCAACGGTCGGAATAGAAACATCTTTTTTCAGCTTGATAGTAAACGCCTGGCTATGGCAGCGCAGCGCGCCAACGCGAACGCACAGGCCGTCTACAGGAATCGCTGAGGCAGTGGCGAGGATTTTATTGGTCTCCGCCTGCCCTTTCCACTCTTCACGGCTCTGGCCGTTATCCAGCTGCTTGTCGATCCAAGGGATCAGGCTGCCCGCCAGAGGAACACCAAAGTTGTCTACCGCCAGCTCGCCGCTGCGGGTCAACGAAGTCACTTTGCGTTCAATATCCAGAATCGCAGAAGCCGGATCCGCCAGCTCAGCCGCAACATGGCTATGCAGCTGGCCCATCTGGGTCAGCAGCTCGCGCATATGACGCGCGCCGCCGCCGGAAGCCGCCTGATAAGTCGCCACGCTAACCCACTCAACCAGATCCTGAGCAAACAGGCCGCCGAGGGACATCAGCATCAGGCTGACGGTACAGTTGCCGCCGACAAAGGTTTTAACGCCGTTGTTCAGGCCAGCGGTGATGACATCCTGGTTCACCGGGTCAAGAATGATAATGGCGTCATCTTTCATGCGCAGCGAAGAGGCCGCGTCAATCCAGTAACCCTGCCAGCCGCTTTCACGCAGCTTCGGGTAAATATCGTTGGTGTAATCGCCGCCCTGACACGTAACAATAATGTCCAGCGCCTTCAGAGCTTCCAGATCAAAAGCATCCTGAAGCGTGCCACCGGTACTGCCACCAAAAGATGGAGCAGGCTGCCCCAGCTGTGAGGTGGAGAAAAAAACAGGGCGAATGGCGTCAAAATCGCGCTCTTCAACCATGCGTTGCATGAGGACAGAGCCGACCATTCCGCGCCAGCCGATAAAACCAACATTTTTCATAACGTATTCCTGCGAGGTGTGTGCTGTTTGTTCCAGGCCAGTTTCCTACTGGTTAGCCCTTCACATTACAAAATGCAGCTAAAGTCGCAAGTGAAATTAATCAATGATTGCAAGGCAATCAGTAACGCAGCTAATTTCGCAGAGCGGTAGCCGTCGCTGGCCCCCGGAATACCTTGATGATTATCAGGGTATTTATATTGCAAAGGGAATAATTTCCGCTGCTATTTTATTGATCAGGATTATGGATATCAGCAGAAATCAGGTTGTTTTAACCTTCCTGACAAAACCCGACAAACCCAGATATAGCAAGGGATTACGAGCTATGTGATGTATGTCGTACTTCTGATAACGGCAAATCTGGCGGGATTGAAAGCGAGGTTTTCTGGATAAAAGTAGAGCGGAAAAATTAACCCGGCGTTATCTCGTTCCGCCGGGTTAATGCTGTGGCGCTTAGCTCAGCAGCGTAAACGCAATCATACCGACGATTGCCCCGACGGTGCCGAGGATAGTTTCCATCATCGTCCAGGTCTTCAGCGTTTGCGCTTCGGTCGCGCCGGTAAACTTACCGAACAACCAGAACCCTGCGTCGTTGACGTGGCTGACCACGATAGAGCCGCCGGCGATACAGATAGACAGCGCCGCCATCTGCGCGCCGCTGTAGTGCAGCTGTTCGATAACCGGCATGACCAGGCCGACGGCCGTCAGGCAGGCAACGGTCGCGGAACCCTGAATAATACGCACCGCCGCCGCCAGCACGAAACAGGTGATGGCAATCGGCAGCCCCATGCCGGTAAGCGCTTCGCCGAGCGCCGGACCTACGCCGGAGTCGACCAGCACCTGCTTGAAGACGCCGCCTGCACCGATGACCAGCAGAATAATGCCCGCAGGCTGGAGAGCATGACCGCAAATCTCCATTACTCGGTCTTTCGCCATTCCCTGACGCACCGCCAGGCCATAGATTGCCACCAGGCAAGCGACCAGAATCGCGGTAAACGGATGGCCGATGAACTCAAACCATTGGTAGGCGGTAGAACCTTCCGGTACAAAGCGCGCGGCGATAGTTTTCAGACCAACCAACACCAGCGGCAGCAGAATCAGCGAGAGGCTGAAGCCAAATGACGGCATTTTGCCTTCGCCCAGGTGCGGCTCGCTGATATCGTCAGGAATATGCAGCTCAACGTAGCGGCTAATGAAATTACCCCACAGCGGCCCGGCAATAATCATCCCCGGTATCGCGGCGCACAGGCCAATCAGGATCATCCAGCCAAAATCAGCGTGCATCTGCGATGCCAGCAGCATCGGCGCAGGCCCCGGCAGCAGGAACGCAGCCGCAGCGGCTACACCGGCAAACAGCGGGATCACCAGCTTCACAAGGTTGGTGCCGGTATGACGCGCCATCGAGAAAGCCACGCTGATCAACAGCACGATCGCCACTTCGAAAAACAGCGGCAGCGCGCAGATCAGCCCGGCCAGGCCTATCGCATAGTGGGCGCGATTATGGCCAAAAGATTTCAACATTTTAACGGCGATCTGGTCGACCGCGCCGGTTTCATGCAGGATCTTTCCGAACATTGCCCCTAGCGCGACGACGATAGCCAGAAAACCCAGCGTGCCGCCCATGCCTTTTTCCATCGTCGCCGCGATTTTATCCAACGGCATTCCGGAAAAAAGTCCTGCTCCAATAGAAACCACCATCAAAGCCACGAAGGCATGCATGCGCGCCTTCATGACTAAAAACAGCAGCAGCAAAACGGAGCCGACTGCTGTTAAAACAAGCGTTAATGTACTCACTAGTTACTGCCTTTGTTGATCACCTCAATGGTGCTGGCGACCACGCCTTCCAATGACTGGTCGATATCGACGATTAAAACATCGCTTTCATCCGCGCCCGGTTCCTGCAGAGTCTCGAACTGCGTGACCAGCATTTGAGTTTTAAAGAAGTGGCCTTTACGCGCCTTCAGACGTTGTTCAATAACCGCAAAATCGCCTTTCAGGTAGATAAAGGAGAGGTTCGGGTTACCTTTACGCAGAATGTCGCGGTAGCTCTTTTTCAGCGCCGAGCAGACAATCAGTGACACTTTATTGGTACGCTGCATGGCAAAGGCAGCATCGTTCAGCGCCTGCAGCCACGGCTTGCGGTCATCGTCATTTAACGGTTCACCGGAGGCCATCTTATTGATATTGCTGCGCGGATGCAGAAAGTCGCCGTCGAGAAACGCGGCGTGCAGTTGATGCGCCACTTCGCTGGCGACAGCGGATTTACCGCTGCCGGAAACGCCCATCAGGACATAGATGTGGTGATCATGGTTAGTCGTGCTCAAAGCTTCCTCCCACTGGACACATACGCACAGCCTGGCAGCTTTTAACGGCATGAAATACTGGCGTACAGGTTAATTGTTACGGGTAACTGTTATCGGTAACATTGTCATGCCGGAGTTATGGAGAAGCAATAACCATTCGTGCCAGATGTGAATATGTGTGATCTACTTCAAATTTGTCAGTTTAAATAGATCCGCCCGGTGACAACGTGAAACCTAAATCTAACATCTTAGGCGTCACCTCTTCACCGCGAATACGCGCCAGCAGTCGTTCAGCACCAATTCGCCCCATCCGCTCACGCGGCGTCAGCACGCTGGCCAAACGAGGCTCCATCACCTGACCGATATCGTGACCGTGGAAACCAGCAATCGCCATATCGTCAGGGATCTTCAGCCCCAGGCGCTGGCACTCAAACGCCGCGCCGACCGCCAGGTCATCGTTGGTACAGAAAATACCGTCAAGCTGCGGATATTCACGACGCGCCTGGCGCATCAGTTCAATGCCCGATGAATAGGACGAAGACTGCTCAACCATCACGCTGTAGGGCGTCATTCCGGCGTCGAGCATCGCCTGCTCATACCCCTTCTGTTTGATGATAGTACGTTCATCAAGACGTGCGCCAAGATACGCAACGTGACGGTGACCATGATTGATAATCGCCGCGGTCATCTGCCGGGCCGCTTCGAAGTTATCAAAACCGACGGCGATATCGAGACACGGCGATTTGCTGTCCATCAGTTCGACAACCGGGATCCCCGCCACTTCAATCATCTTTAATGTGCGCGGCGTGTGGGTTCGTTCCGTGAGGATCAGGCCGTCAATGTTCCAGGAGAGCATTGACTCCAGGCGTTTTTCTTCCATTTCAGGCTTATAGCCGTAGTGCGCCAGCATGGTCTGATAACCGAATGAATCGGTCACGCTTTCAATACCGCGCAGTACTTCTGAAAAAACCTGGTTGGTTAACGAGGGCAGCAGCACGCCAACGGCGCGGCTGGTGGCATTAGAGAGGATGTCAGGGGCGCGATTAGGAATATAACCCAGTTCATCGAGAGCAACGGCAATCTTGCCACGCAGCGCTTCGGAAACCTGTTCCGGGTTACGTAAGTAGCGACTGACCGTCATTTTGGTCACGCCGACAAGATCGGCTACATCCTGAAGTACGGGTCTTTTCTTTTTCATCGTCCTGACTGTGTTAAACGAGAGACATTTTCTCAGTTTATCACGGACAAAGCCCAACCTTCCCGGATGTTTGGGGAGGTTGGGCAATTTATTTAAGCATCTTCCGTAAGGGATCAAACCGGCGGCAGGTCAAACAGCAGAATTTCGCTATCGCCGTCGGCATGTACGGAAATTGCCTGTTCATCCCAAATCGCCAGACCATCGCTGGTGGTGGCTTTGGTTCCGTTGATAGTCACTTCACCTTTCACCACCTGGATCCACACCCGACGTTCAGCGGCAATCTGGTGCACCGACTGCTCATCTTTCAGCAGCGCCCAGCGGTAAAGTTCCATATCCTGGAACACCTTCAGCGAACCTTCGCGAGCATCCGGCGACAGCACCAGCTGTTTGCCCTGAACGGCGTCAAAGCGGCGCTGTTCGTAGCGCGGAGTGATGCCATTTTTTTCCGGCATAATCCAGATCTGGTAAAGATGCAGTTTTTCCGTGGCGCTTGGGTTGTACTCAGAGTGACGGATCCCGGTACCTGCGCTCATGATCTGAAACTCACCCGCCGGAACCTGCTCTTTGTTACCCATGCTGTCCTGGTGCTCAACGGCCCCTTCCAGCACATAGGTCAGAATTTCCATATCTTTGTGCGGATGGGTACCGAACCCCTGGCCTGCATCAATCACATCGTCATTGATAACCCGCAGCGCCGAGAAGCCCATAAAGTTAGGGTCATAATAGTTAGCGAAAGAGAAAGTATGCCAGGAATCCAGCCAGCCGTGGTTAGCGTGACCGCGTTCGTTAGCTTTGCGTAAGTAGATCATGTTGCACCCCCGTATGTTGTCGATGGAGTAAGTGTGGACCCAAACCCCAAACGATCATAGAGGGTGAAAATTGACTCCTCTTTTCAAAAAATATGAACAAGTGCAGAGGAGCCGTTATCGCTTATCTGGAAAGGGTTATCGTGGCTGGAGAAGGCTGTTCAAAGCCGCGTTCGAGAATCTCCATATTTGTGAGAACTTCAGATTCCTTGACGAAATTTGGCTGGCCGTTAACCAGGGTTTCATACAGCGCATCATAGACTCGGCCATAGTCGCCGGTTTCCAGCGCAATCTCTTCCCGCACGGTTTCTCCCGCCTCATTGACGTACTCCAGCAGACCAACGGTATCGTCCGCGCCAAATCCCGGCTCGCCCGGCATAATATTGGCCTTCAGACTGGTCTCCTGTTGGTCAATTCCGTATTTAATAAACGAACCGTTACGTCCATGGACGATAAATTTTGGGTAGGCCAGCTTCACCAGATGGCTGGTTTTCACAATCGCTTTCAGATCGCCGTAGAACAGCTGAGCCTCAAAGGTATCGTCCGGATTGGCCTTATTGCGCAGGCTACGGATATCGTAAGCGACATGGTCCGGGCGACCAAACAGGGAGATAATCTGGTCCATAGTATGGACGCCGAGGCCGTAGAACGCGCCGTCCTGCGGGAGTCCTGGTTTCCCTCCATCCACCGGGCGATAGTTGTCGAAATGGCTCTCTATCTCGACCAGTTCGCCAAGCTTACCGCTCTCAATCACCTTTTTTGTCGTCAGGAAGCAGGAATCGAAGCGACGATTCTGGTAGGGAGTAATGGTCAGCCCCTTGCTTTTCGCCAGAGCGAACAGCGTTTTTGCCTCTTCCAGAGTCGGGGTAAAGGGCTTTTCAACCAGCACATTTTTACCCGCCTCCAGCGCCCGTTTCGCATACGCAAAATGGCTGTCCGCGTGGGTGCAGACAATCACCAGTTTTACCTGCGGGTCGTTAAGCACTTCGTCGAGGTCGCTGGTGAAATGGATATGCGAATACTGCGGCGCCTGCTCCTCCGGTTTTGCGCTGCGGCGAAAGATATGCGCTACGTGCCAGCGGTCTTTTCGGTACAGTACGTAGGGAAGATGGTAGCGGGTGGTGCTTTTGCCAAATCCAATAAATGCGCAGTGCAAAGTCATAACGCTGTCCTTAGTTAAGATCTCTGCTATTAACCATAGCGCAAGCCAGTCCCGAACTTAACCCCTGCAATTAGTATTGGTAAATTCTTAAATGTTAAATTTATCGCTTAAATTCATTGACCCTAACGGTTAAATTCCGGATAAGAGGAATCCTCGGGAAAGAGCATTTTTTATCCAGTGCGCTAGCCGGCTTGACGTCCCATCCGTCGCACTCACCTTTTCCAAAACACGATGACTAAAGGAGTAGCCATCTCGTTCGCATGGAAAGCAAATATATTGCCTTAAATAGCGCCCTTCTTTTTTGGCTGCTTGGCCTGATGGCCTGGTGCTTCGAATCCGCCTATCTGGCCTGCCTCTCGGGCTCCTTGTCTTTGTCATCTTTCGTTATTCATTTTCAATACCATCGGATTAACCATATGTTTAAAAAGAATAAAACCATTGAAGCTACGCCTTCCGCGCTGAATACTACCGTGCCAAACAGCGACCCTCAGCCAGCGGTGACCAAAAAACCTGTCGCCACGGTTATCGCCAGCGGTATCCGCCTGGAGGGCAACATCACTTCCGAGGGCAATGTTGATATTTACGGTACAGTAAGCGGCAATATCGACGCTGAAGAGAGCCAAATTAAGATTATGACCGGAGGTCTGGTAGAGGGAAATATCACCTGTCGCGAGCTGATTATCGACGGCTGCGTCATCGGCCAGTGTCACGGTGAGACGATTGAAATCGATAAGAACGGCAAAGTCACCGGCACGTTGACCTACCGTACGCTGGCGATTAAAAAGGGTGGCGTGTTTTCCGGTCAGGCAGAAGTGTTGCCGCCGGTAGCGGAAAAGAGCAACGTCGTGGGTTTTATCGCGGATACCGCGCCTGAAAGCAAAGACAAGATCGATAGACAAAGCGCAGAAGTGGCGCAATAAAGCTCATCCGGGTGCTTCCTGAAAAAAGCAAAAAAAAAGCCAGCACCCGGCTGGCTAAAGTAATACTGGAAGCAATGTGAGCAATGTCGTGCTTTCAGGCTTTCCGCGAGGGTCTCCCTGAACGCAATGCAATAATAATCATTCTCATTCGCACTTGTCCACTCCTTTTTGCAAAAAATAGTCGTTGACGCATTTTTTAAAGTCAGTGATGTTTACAGGGACTATAAACCCACCGAGGAAATGAAGAATGAGCGACATAGTGATACGCCATGCCGAAGCCAAAGATTACGACGCAATCCGTCAGATCCATGCTCAGCCGGAGGTGTATCACAACACGCTACAGGTTCCTCATCCTTCCAGCCATATGTGGCACGAGCGACTAACCGACCGACCGGGCGTCAAACAGCTGGTCGCCAGCATAGATGACCAGGTCGTGGGGCACCTCGCCATTGAGGTTATCCAGCGCCCGCGCCGGAGCCACGTCGCCGATTTCGGCATTTGCGTGGATTCACGATGGCACAATCGCGGCGTTGCCAGTGAGCTGATTCGCACCATGATCGACATGTGCGACAACTGGCTGCGCGTCGACCGTATTGAGTTGACGGTGTTTGTGGATAACGCTCCCGCGGTGGCGGTGTATCAGAAATTAGGCTTTGAAATTGAAGGTACGGGGAGAAAGTATGCCCTGCGCAACGGCGAATATGTTGATGCGTACTTTATGGCGCGGCTGAAGGGATGACCCTCACCCTAACCCTCGCCCTGAAAGGGAGAGGGTTAGGGGAAAACTAATATCCTGCCGTGAGATCATCCGGCGAACGCGGATCGGATGCGCCGTACAGCGTGCCGTCCGGGCCAACCATAATGCTCTGGGTACTGCCCATCGCCTCTTTCAGCGCCACTTTCTGCCCTTTACTCTCCAGCAGCTTCAGCGTGTCCGGGCTAAAGCCCTTTTCTACCCGCAGTTCGTCCGGCAGCCATTGATGATGGAAGCGCGGGGCGTTGGTAGCTTCCGCAACGTTCATACCGAAGTCGATAGTATTCACCACCATTTGCAGGACGGTAGTAATGATACGGCTGCCGCCTGGACTACCGGTCACCAGCCAGGTTTTACCATCTTTCACCACAATGGTCGGCGACATCGACGACAGGGGGCGCTTCTTCGCCTCAACGGCGTTGGCGTCGCCGCCTACCAGCCCGTAGACGTTCGGCACACCGGGCTTAGCGGAGAAGTCATCCATCTGATTGTTCAACAAAATCCCGGAGTCTCCCGCCACGATGCCGGTACCAAAGGTGGTATTCAGCGTATAGGTCACCGCAACGGCGTTACCGTCCTTATCCACCACCGAAAAATGCGTGGTCTGGTTGCTTTCATACGGCGCCAGTTTGCCGGGGCGAATCTGGCTCGACGGTTTGGCTTTATTGATGTCTATCTGTTCGGCAATCGATTTGGCGTACGCTTTGCTGGTCAGCGCCTGCCACGGCACTTTGACGAAGTCCGGATCGCCAAGGTATTCCGAGCGGTCGGCATAGGCGTGCTTTTCCGCTTCCGCCATCACCTGCATGGCGTCGGCGCTGCCGAAGCCGTACTTATGCATATCGAAGTTTTCCAGGATATTGAGGATCTGCACGATATGAACGCCCCCGGATGAAGGCGGCGGCATGGAGAACACCTGGTAGCCGCGATAATCACCGCTAACCGGCGTGCGCTCGACCGCTTTGTAATTTGCCAGATCCGCTTTGGTGATAAGCCCGCCGTTATTCTTCATCTCTGATGCAATCTGATCGGCAATTGCGCCTTTATAGAAGGCATCCGGCCCCAGCTCGGCAATCAGCTCCAGGCTTTTGCCCAGCTGTTTTTGCACCAGCCTATCGCCCTTTTTCAGCGGCTCGCCGTTTTTCCAGAAGATGGCCCGGCTGTTGGCGTGGCCAGGGATCACTTCACTACCGTAGGTTTTCAGATCGTCGGCCAGCGCATCGTTGACCGTGAAGCCCTCTTCCGCCAGCTTAATCGCCGGGCGAATCACTTTATTGAGCGGCATCGTGCCGTATTTCTCCAGCGCAAGAGAGAAACCGGCCACGGTGCCCGGGATGCCGGAAGCCAGATGGGAGGCCAGCGATTTCTTGCTGTCCGGATTGCCCTGGTCGTCGAGAAACATATCGCGGGTGGCCTGTTCCGGTGCCATCTCTCGAAAATCAATCGCCGTCGTATTACCGTCTTTGGTTCGCAGCATCATGAACCCGCCGCCGCCAATATTACCGGCCTGCGGATGGGTAACCGCCAGCGCATAGCCTACCGCCACGGCGGCATCCACCGCGTTGCCGCCCTGACGCAGAATATCCACGCCGACCTTAGTGGCCAGCGCATCTACCGAGGCCACCATCCCCTGCTGAGCGCGGACCGGATGAAAAACGTCTTCCTCTACACCATAAGAAACCGGAGGCGGTGCTGGATTTGCCGCGACGGTAAAGCTCCCGCCCGCCAGCAAAGCAGCGATGACGACCTGACGCCAGCGCGTTGTTTTTATCATTGTCATACTCCTGATGATGTTTTTATTTACCCATAATCCTGGATGATAAGTCTTAAAAAATCATTGTTGTGCCGGAAAGAGGATAAACTTAAGGGATCCCATGAAAGGGAGGAGAGAACAATGAAAGCTATGCTATTTCTGGCGGCGCTGCTGCCGCTAAGCGCTCTGGCGCAGCCGATCAATATCGACAATAACCCTAATCAGCCGGGGTACGTGGTGCCCAGCCAGCAGCGGATGCAAAACCAGATGCAGACCCAGCAAATGCAGCAGCAAAATAACCTGAAGCAGGGTATTCAAAGCCAGTCGCGCACCCAGCAGCAGCGTCTGCAGACGCAGTTGAATAACGATCGGCAGCGAGTACAGCAGAATAACAACCTGAACCGCCAGCAGCCCCTCCCCAACAACAACGGTGGGATGCTACAGCGACAGACGACCCCGTAAGGGTCGTCTGTAACAGATTATGCCGGGAAGCCGGGGCCGATAACGTCAATCGCATCGGTGCAGATGCTGTCGACCCCCCAGCGCAGCAGTTCGGCGGCACGCTGGGGTTTATTGACGGTATAGACAAGAATATGCAGGCCTGCGGCCTTCAGGCTCGCGACGCGCGCTTCATCCAGCAGCTTATGGTTGAGATGAATCGAAACGCAGCCGAGGCGCGCGGTAAGCTCGCGCCAGTCGTCCCGCCACTCATCAAGCAACAGCCCGCGCGGTAGTTCGGGCACGGCTTCCTGCGCAGCTTCCAGAGCATCGATTTCAAACGATGACAGCAGCGGCGGGGTCATTCCTTGCCACAGCTCGCGGGCCGCCAGCGCCACAACTTTACCGGTCAGCGGACCGGTACCGGTAGTCGGTTTAATTTCGATGTTGGCCATCATGCCGTGCTGGCGGCAGCGTTCGGCCACCTCGCTCAGCAGCGGCAGCGGCTCGCCTTTAAACTCGCCGCTGTACCAGCTGCCGGCATCCACTTTGAGCAGATCGTTCCACGCCAGCTCGCCCGCCACGCCCCAGCCGTTGCTGGTGCGTTCGAGATTGTCATCGTGCAGTAAAAAAATATGCCCGTCTTTCGATAACTTAGCGTCAAACTCAATCATCGTATGACCGTAACGAGCGCCGGTATCGATGGCCGCCAGGGTGTTTTCCGGGGCCAGCTTACCGCCGCCGCGGTGGGCGACGATATGGGGATAAGGCCAGTGGCTCATGCGCGTTGTCCTGTTTCACTATCAAAAAAGTGCAGACTTTCCTGCGGCAGATGCAGCCACAGGGTGCTGCCCGAGCGCGGACGCTGCTGGTGCGGCAGCCGGACCACCAGCTTCTGCTCACCCCAGCACCCGTGGGCGAGGTTATCGGCACCTAAAATTTCCAGCGTATCCATCACCAGCGGTACGCCACCTTCCGCCCCGGAGCTTAATGCAAAATGTTCCGGGCGGATACCCAGCGTCATCTTACGCCCGGCGAAGCGGCGATGCTCGCTGTTGACAGGTAAAAGCATTCCGCCCTCAAGCTCGAAGCGGCTTCCGTCGTCGCTGACCCGACCTTCCAGCAGGTTCATTGCCGGGCTGCCGATAAAGCTCGCCACAAAGCGGCTGGCCGGTTTTTCATAGACTTCGACCGGTGTACCGATCTGCTCGGCAATGCCTTTATTCATCACCATTACCCGCTGGGCGAGAGTCATCGCCTCCACCTGATCGTGGGTCACGTACAGCGAGGTGGTTTTCAGCCGCCGGTGCAGCAGCTGCAGCTCAAGACGCATCTGCACGCGCAGTTTGGCATCAAGGTTGGAGAGCGGTTCGTCAAACAGGAATACCGCCGGGTCGCGCACGATAGCGCGTCCCATCGCTACCCGCTGGCGCTGGCCGCCGGAGAGCTCACGCGGACGGCGCTTCAGCAGGCCATCCAGCTCCAGAATACGCGCCGCTTCCTGGACGCGCTCAGCAATTAATCCTTTACCTAAACCGCGAATTTTCAGGCCCCACGCCATATTCTCTTCCACGCTCATATGCGGGTAGAGAGCGTAGTTCTGGAACACCATCGCAATGCCGCGATCTTTCGGTTCCATTTCGGTGACGCGCTTGCGGTCAATCCAGATATCGCCGCTGGTGACCCGCTCCAGACCCGCCACCATACGCAGCAGGGTTGACTTTCCACAGCCCGAAGGGCCAACCATGACGATAAATTCACCGTCCGCGACGTCCAGCGTCAGCGGTTGGATCACCTGGGTTTTACCATCCCAACTTTTGGTTACTGCCTGTAGCTTCAGTCCTGCCATTTTATTTCTCACTATCCACTAAACCACGCACAAACGCGCGCTGCATGGCTAAAACGATAACAACCGGAGGAATCAGCGTGAGCAGCATCGCCGCCATCACCTGATTCCACTGCGTGGTTCCCTGGCCGATGGCGATCATCCCTTTGATGCCCGCAACCGCCGTGCCGAGATTAACGTCGGTAATAATCAGCAACGGCCACAGATACTGGTTCCAGCCGTAAATAAAGGTGATCACGAATAGCGCCGCCAGGTTGGTTTTCGACAGCGGCAGCACGATGTCACGGAAGAAACGCATCGGCGAGGCGCCGTCAATGCGCGCGGCTTCAATCAGTTCGTCCGGCAGGGTCATAAAGAACTGTCGGAACAGGAAGGTGGCGGTCGCCGAGGCCATCAGCGGCAGCGTGAGTCCGGCATAGCTGTCGAGCATCTTCAGATTGGCAATCACTTCCACGGTCGGGAAAATACGCACTTCAACCGGCAGCATCAGGGTGATAAAGATCATCCAGAAGAACAGGTTGCGCAGCGGAAAGCGAAACCAGACGATGGCGAAAGCGGAGAGCATCGATACCGTAATTTTGCCCACCGTGATGCCAAAGGCCATGATGAAACTGTTGAGCATCATCAGCCAGAACGGCGCGCTGTTGGCCCCTACGCCGTTCACCCAGATGAATTTCATGTTTTCGAGCAGATGCCCGCCAGGTATCAGCGTCATTGGCGTGTCGAAGACCGCTTTACTGTCCAGCGTTGCCGCAACAAAGGCGACATACAGCGGGAATAGAATGACCGCGATGCCTAAAATCAGCATAGTGTGGCTGAAAATCGTCAGCCCGCGACGGTTCTCAATCATTGGTAGCGCACCTTTCTCTCAACATAGCGGAACTGCACCACCGTCAGAATAATGACGAGGAACATCAGCACCACCGACTGGGCAGCGGAAGCGGACAGGTCGAGCCCGGCAAAACCCTCACGGTAGATTTTATAAATCAGCGTCGTCGTTGCCTGTACCGGCCCGCCGCCGGTTGCGGCATCGATAACCGGGAAAGTATCAAAAAAGGCGTATACCAGGTTGACGACCAGCAGGAAGAAACTCACCGGAGCGATCAGCGGCAGCGCCAGCCTGAAGAAGCGGAGAATCGGCCCGGCGCCGTCAATGGCGGCGGCTTCAACCAGCGAGCGCGGAATAGACTGCAGTGCGGCAAAAAAGAATAAGAAGTTGTAACTAATCTGCTTCCAGACCGAGGCGAAGACGACAAGAAACATCGCCTGGCCGCTGTTCTGCGCATGGTTCCAGTCATAGCCCATCTCGCCGAGGAGGTGGGTAATCAGCCCGCGTCCCGGATTGAATAAAAAGATCCACAGCACCGCGGCTACCGCGGGCGCAACGGCATAGGGCAGCAGCATCAGCGTCTGATAGAAGCGGCTGCCGCGCACCACGTAATCCACCAGCGCGGCGAAAAACAGCGAGATCAGCAGGCCGCTGACGGTGACCAGGGTACTGAACTTAATGGTGGTCCAGAAGGAATCCAGATAGTACGGGTCGTGGAACAGGGCTAAAAAGTTGTCCAGACCGACAAACTGGCTGGAGAGCCCAAAAGGGTCAACGCTCTGTAGCGAATACCACAGCGCTTCGCCCGCAGGCCAGATAAAGAAAATAACGGTGATAACCAGCTGCGGCGCGACCAGCACATAGGGCAGCCAACGCGAGCGGAACACCGGACGGGATGATGACATAGTTAAACTCTGAGTTGGTTTTCCCCCATCCCGGCCCTCTCCCCGGCGGGGCGAGGGAGAAAAGACGGCTCCGGGCGATCCCTTCTCCCCGTCGGGGAGAAGGTCAGGATAAGGGGCTGGCTATAAGATTACGACTTCGTCGACTGCTCAAAACGGCGCAGCAGCTGATTACCGCGCTCAACGGCGGCATCCAGCGCCTGCTGAGGCGTTTTCTTACCGGTCCAGACGCTTTCCAGCTCCTCATCCACGATGGTGCGGATTTGCGGCATATTGCCCAGACGCAGGCCTTTAGTGAACGGTAGCGGCGGCTTGTTCAGCATCTGACGCGTAGCGATATCCGCGCCCGGGTTCTTATCATAGAAGCCCTGTTCGCGGGTCAGGTTGTAGGCGGCGGTGGTAATCGGCAGGTAGCCGGTTTTCTGGTGCCATTCGGCAGCGTTTTCCGGTTTGGTCAGGAAATCGAGGAATTTGGCGACGCCGGTATAGGTTTCTTTATCTTTACCCTGCATCACCCACAGGCTGGCCCCGCCGATAATGGCGTTCTGCGGCGCGCCCTTCACGTCGGCGTCGTAAGGCATCATACCGACGCCGTAGTTGAACTTCGCGTACTGACGGATATCCGCCAGCGAGCCGGAGGAAGCGGTGGTGATGGCGCAGTCGCCGTTATAGAACTTCTCGGTGGATTCGTCTTTACGCCCGAAGTAGCTGAAGTCGCCCTTCTTGTTCAGCTCTTCGAGCAGGGCGATATGCTTGACCTGTTCCGGCTTGTTGAACTCCAGTACCGCATCGGTACCGTCGAAGCCGTTGTTTTTGCTTGCCACCGGCAGGCCGTGCCAAGCGCTGAAGTTTTCAATCTGAATCCAGCCCTGCCAGCCGCTGGCGTAGCCGCACTTCATCCCGGCTGCTTTCAGCTTCGCGGTATACGCCGCCAGATCCTGCCAGGTTTTTGGTGGCTGCTCCGGGTCTAAACCGGCTTTTTTGAAGGCATCTTTGTTGTAGTACAGTACCGGCGTGGAGCTGTTAAACGGCTGGGAGAGCAGATGACCGGTTTTCGAGTCGGTGTAATAACCAGAGACGGTAGGCACGAACTGCGTTTCATCAAACTTAATGCCCGCATCGCTGAACACCTGATAAACCGGCTTAATCGCCTTCGAGGCCATCATCGTCGCGGTGCCGACTTCATACACCTGCAGAATCGCCGGCGCGTTGCCGGTACGGAAGGCGGCAATACCTGCGCTCAGACTCTGCTCATAGTTACCCTTGTATACCGGAACAATTTTATAGTCCGGGTTGGCTGCGTTGAAACGTTGCGCCAGGGAATCAACTTCTTTTCCCAGCTCCCCTTCCATTGAGTGCCAGAACGGAATCGTGGTTACCGCCAGGGCCTGTCCGGCAAATGCCAGGCTGAGCGCCAGTCCTAAAGCTGTATGTCGTAACGATCTCATCGGTTATCTCTCTTGTTGTTCCGGATGCGCGATTTCACGCGTTTTATGTTCGCGGGGGTAACATGACATGCTCGAATGACAGAAAAATAACTATTGCATTACAAAAATATTACAATAAATTGGCGAAAGCATGATGAAACGGTGAAAAAAAAGTGTCAGGGAAATGGCAAAGCGAAAAAGAGAGGCGGGACGGACTACAGATAAACCGGGATCTGTAGTTAAATAGGGTTCGTTTAAGAGCACTCTCCAGCGAGCCGTCACAAGGAAAAATATGAAGACGCTTCATAAACCTACCGAGCGCGTTTTACTGATTCTGGAAACATTAGCCAACGCGGATGGAATGACGCTCTCCGAGCTGTCGCTCAAAACCGATATTTCAAAGGGAACCATTTTCCCAATTCTCAAATCGCTTCAGTACCGGAAATATATTAGTCACGACGATCGCAAGGGTATTTACACGCTGGGGATCTCATGCGCGGTTCTGGCAAGCTCAACGGTTGAAAAAGAGTTCTGGCTTAAAATGATCAACGGTGAAATGCACACGGTGGTCAATGAATGCAATGAGGTTTGCCAGCTCGGCATTCTGGATGATGCCTGGGTTCTTTACGTCGATAAAGTTCAGGGCGACCAAACCGTACAACTGGTCTCTAAGGTAGGGACTCGCCTTCCGGCCATCTGTTCCGCGTTGGGCAAAGCGCTGCTGCATAAGCACCGCGACGAAGAAATTGTGGAACTTTATCCGCAGGGTTTTCCTTCCGTTACCGCTCGCAGCGTAACGAATATGGCTCAGCTCCGTCCGCAGCTGGATTTTGTTGCCGCCAACGGTTATGCCATGGACGATCGGGAAATCAACGATGATACCATCTGTTTCGCCGTCCCCCTGCAGCAGAAAGGCATTATTCTGGCGGCGATCAGCGTCTCATTGCCCTCTTTCCGCGCCAGCGATGAAAAAACGCGGCAGGTTATTCACGCGCTAAAAGAGGCCAAGGGTCGTATCGAAAGCGTGCTGAATAAGCTTCCTGATATTAAAAATTACTGATTTATTTGCCAACGGCGCCTTCGGAATTGTGATTACCCACACAATACCGATATTTAATGATCCTCCGTGGCGCCCGACTATTCTGCATAATTCCCCATTTATTCATTGAGTTAATCAATTATCCGCCCGCCTTTTGCGCTATTTGACTTCACGTCGATGGCGTGTTTACTTATGCTTAATCGCAAATACAAACAACGTTTGTATATACGAACAAAAGAGGCTAAATATGCAAAGTCGTTACATCACCCCCGCAATAACGGTTTTTGATGAACAGGGCAGGCTGGATCCTGATGGAAATTTTCGCTTGTACGATTTCATAAAAAATAACGTATCGGGATTTGTCGTCATGGGCAGTACCGGTGAGTTTTTCTCGCTGGATATGAAAACATCCCGTCAGATAATTCAAATGGCGGCAGAATTCCCGCGCGAGGGAATAAAGGCCTATGCGGGTACCAGCCGCATGGATATTGACGAATGCGTAGAGCTGGCAAACTACGCAGATGAGTGCGGACTGGATGGCGTCATGATTATCAGCCCGTGGTACTTCCGCCTGACGGATGAAGGCGTTTATACATTTTATAGCCAGATTGCCCGCCGCACTGCCGCCAAAATATTTATCTATAACTTTCCGGAGCGCACCGGCTACTCCGTCTCGCCAGCAGTTTGTTTACGGCTCGCCAGAGAGTTCCCGAATATTGTCGGTCTTAAAGATACCATACCGGACACCAATCATACGTCGCAGGTAATTCGCCAGGTAAAATCTGAACTACCGTATTTTGAAGTCTATGCCGGTTATGACAATAACTTTGCGCACAACGTCTTATCTGGAGGAGATGGATGTATAGGCGGATTATCAAATATCTGCCCTGAAGTCTTCCGCGACTGGATGCAGGCATTTAACGATAACGATCTGAACCAGATTTCGCTTTTGCAGAAAAAAGTGGATGATTTAATGGATATTTACGCGGTTAACGATCCATTCATTCCAACCTTTAAAAAAGCATTACAGCTACGCGGTATTATTCAGTCCGACCGCTGCACGCCGCCTTTTAGCACACTCGCAACCTGCCAGACCGAAAGTATTCAACGAATACTTTCCCGCGCTGGTATTGAAATTAATGCCTGACCCCCACGCGGAGGTATTATGAAAACAATCACTGCTTATGATAACCCGGTCCTTAATTCCGCGATTACAAAATCGTGGAAACGCCTGGTTCCTCTAATGTTTATTCTGTACTTCATCGCCTTTATCGACAGGGTGAACGTGGGATTTGCCAAAGAAGCGATGCAGGTGGACATTGGGCTCTCCAATTCCGCCTTTGCGCTCGGGGCGGGGATCTTTTTTGCCGCCTACGCGCTATTTGGTATTCCCGCGAACCTGATCCTCAATAAAATTGGCGCGCAGAAATGGTTAAGCATTACTACCGCACTGTGGGGCCTACTCTCCGCCCTCACCGGGTTAGTACAAACGGAGACCCAGTTTATCGTTCTGCGTTTTTTACTGGGATTAGGCGAAGCCGGTTTTTATCCCGGTATTCTGCTGCTGGCTTCAATCTACTTTCCTAATAAAGTGCGCGCCTCCGTGGTCGGTATCTTCGTCCTCGGCGTGCCGCTGGCGCTGACCTTAGGCTCGCCCATCTCCGGCGCGCTTCTGGAAATGCACGGCTTCCTCGGTAAACCCGGCTGGTTCTGGATGTTCTTTATCGAAGGCATCCCGGCGGTCATCATGGGAATCTTTGCCTGGTTCTGGCTTGATGATACGCCAGCTAAAGCGCGCTTTCTCACCGATGAAGAGAAAAAAGCGCTGATTGCCCAGCTTCAGCAGGAGCAGCAGCAGACGGAAACCAGCAGCGTAGGTACCGCTCTGAAAAGCCTTAAGGTCTGGCACCTGGCGCTGATCTACGGCACCATCCAGATCAGCGTTTACGGGCTGATGTTCTTCCTGCCTTCGCAAGTCGCCTCGCTAATGGGTTCCACGCTCGGTTTTAAAGAGTCGCTGGTCGCCGCTATCCCCTGGGCCTGCTCCGCCGTTGGGGTCTATTACATCCCGCGTCTGGCGGACAAAATGCCAGCCCGGCGGATTCTTATCTCGGTATTCTGTATGCTGGCTGCAGCGCTGGGCCTGTTTGTTTCTGCCTGGTCCGGCCCGGTACTGGCGATTGCCGCCCTCTCGCTATCGGCCATCGGTTTCCTCTCCGTGCAACCTATTTTCTGGACCTTCCCGGCGCAAATCGTGTCAGGGTCAGCGCTGGCTGCCAGTATCGGCTTTTGCACCACCATGGGCGCGTTCTGTAGCTTTCTGGCCCCGCTCATTCGCGTCGAGGTCGATGCCTTCTTCGGCAACGATTCGGCTGGTCTGGTCGCCCTGTCGCTCATCACCGTCTGCTGCGCGCTGCTTATTGCCGCCCTCGCCGGCAGAAAAGCGACAAACGGCGTCGCGATCACTCATCACTAAGTCCTGATGCGCCTATAACAAAGGATAAATAACATGCAGACCATCTTAAAAATTGACCCTACCGATAACCTGATCGTTGCGCTGCAGGACTTACGCAAAGAGCAGCAGGTGAACTGGAACGATGAAGCCTACGTTCTGCGTAGCGATGTCAAAGCCAAACATAAGTTCGCGACTCAAGATATCGAGACCGGCGATATTGTATCGCTGTACGGCGTACCGGTAGGCAAAGCGACGCGGCCCATTGCCTGCGGTGAAGCCATCACGACCGAGAATATCAAACACTACGCGGCCCCGGTTTCGCTTGACGACGTCGCCCCCTACGACTGGCAGCAGCCCGATGTTTCCGCCTGGCAGCAGCGGACGTTTAAGGGAATCGTGCGTGAAGATGGCCGGGTCGCCACCGCGAACTACTGGCTGGTCATTCCGCTGGTATTCTGTGAAAACCGCAACGTTCAGCGCGTCACCGACGCATTAAACGACGCTCTTGGCTACGCCAATAACGGCCTGAAAAACTTTGCTCGCCAGGTAACGTCGGCTGGAGCCTTAAACGATACTCGCCATCTGCCCTTCCCGCATCTTGACGGCATCCGCTGTATTACCGTTAACTCCGGCTGCGGCGGCGCCACCTCAGACAGCATGACGATGTGCGACGTGCTGGCCGCCTATTCCGACCACCCTAACGTTCTTGGCGTAACGGTCTTTGCCCTCGGCTGTGAAAAAGCGCGAATTGTTGATTTCAAGGCCGCTCTGGCGAAGCGCAACCCGCACTTCAACAAGCCGGTTATCTACTTCAGGCAGCAGGACTGGAGTAGTGAAGAAAAGATGATGCAGGATGCGTTGACCGAGACCTATAACGCGATTCGTGAGGCCCCCATCGCCGAGCGGCAGGACGTCCCGCTCTCCCACCTCAAAATCGGCGTGAAGTGTGGTGCTTCAGACGGATTCTCGGGGATCAGCGCCAACCCGGCGATGGGCGAGGTTTCAGATCGCCTTGTCGCGCTCGGCGGCGCTTCGGGGCTGGCAGAATTTCCCGAACTGTGCGGCGCGGAAGGGGATATCGTTCAACGCTGCGCGACCCGCGAGCTAAAAGAGAAGTTTCTGGCGCTGATGAAAAACTATGAGCATGTCGCTAACTTTTTCGGTACCACCATCGCCGATAATCCCAGTCCGGGAAACATTGCCGACGGGCTGATTACGGACGCCATCAAATCCGCCGGAGCGGCAAAAAAAGGCGGCAGAGCGCCTGTTAGCGCAGTATGCGACTACGCCGAACCGATGGGCGCAAGCGGTCTTTCACTGGTCTGTACGCCGGGCAACGATGTGGACGCGGTAACGGGCCTGGTCGCGGCGGGGTGCAACGTGGTGATCTTCTCAACCGGGTTGGGTACGCCGACGGGTAACCCTATCGTTCCGGTGCTTAAAGTATCCACCAACTCGGCGCTGGCGAAAAAGATGCCGGATATTATCGATTATGACTGCGGGCCGATTATCGAGGGTACGCCGCTGGCGGACATCGCCGACGGCCTGTTTGAGAAAATCATCGCCACCGCCAGCGGAACCTGGCGAACCAAAGCGGATGCGCTTGAACAGTATGATTTTATGCTGTGGAAACGCTCGCTGGAGCTGTAGAAATTAAACAAAATGCCCGGCAGTCCACAGCTGCCGGGCATTTTTACTTACCCGCCCAGATAGGCGCTGCGTACGGCTTCATTCGCCAGCAGCGCGTCTCCGGTATCCTCCAGCACCACATGGCCGTTCTCCAGCACGTAGCCGCGATCGGCCAGCTTCAGCGCCTGGTTGGCGTTCTGCTCAACGAGGAAGATGGTCATCCCCTGCTCGCGCAGCTGTTCGATGGTGTCGAAGATTTGCTGAATGATAATCGGCGCCAGACCGAGCGAAGGCTCATCCAGCAGCAGCAGGCGCGGCTGGCTCATCAGCGCGCGCCCGATGGCCAGCATCTGCTGCTCGCCGCCGGACATGGTGCCCGCCCGCTGAACACGGCGCTCATGCAGGCGCGGAAACAGCTCATACACCCATTTGATGCGGGTCTGGAACTGGTCGCGATCGGCAAAAAAACCGCCCATCGCCAGGTTCTCTTCCACCGTCATCCGCGAGAAGACCCGGCGCCCTTCCGGCACGATCGCCACCGCTTCGCGCATGATTTTCGCCGTCTGCCAGTCGGTAATATCTTTACCGTCGAAAACCACGCGTCCGCTGGAGGCGCGCGGGTCGCCGCACAGCGTCCCCAGCAGCGTGGTTTTCCCCGCGCCGTTCGCGCCAATCAGGGTGACAATCTCCCCCTGATTGATATGCAGGCTGACGTTATGCAGCGCCTGGATTTTGCCGTAGTGGGCGCTGACATCGTCAAAAGATAACATCACTTTTTCCATCTTATGCGTCACCACCATTATGCTTCACCTAAATAGGCGCGGATCACGTCCGGGTTGTTGCGAATCTCTTCCGGCGTACCGTTGGCCAGCGGCGTGCCCTGGTTTACCACGTAAATACGGTCGGAAATGCCCATCACCAGCTTCATATCATGCTCAATCAGCAGGATAGTGGTGTTGTGATGGCTGCGCAGCTCGACGATCAGCTCATCCAGCTCTTTGGTCTCTTTCGGATTCAGCCCTGCCGCCGGTTCATCCAGCATCAGGATTTCCGGCTGGGTCACCATACAGCGGACAATCTCCAGACGGCGCTGGTCGCCGTAGGCCAGGTTGCTGGCCTGGCGGTTGGCATGTTCCAGCAGACCAATACGTTCAAGCCAGGTTGCGGCGCGATCCAGCGCTTCGCTCTGGGCGCGACGGAAGGACGGCGTTTTCAGCAGACCGGAGAAGACACCGGACTTGAGCTGCTGATGCTGCGCCACCAGCAGGTTTTCAATCACCGTCATTTCGCGGAACAGACGCACGTGCTGGAAAGTTCGCACCACGCCCATGCGGGCAATCTGCTGGCCCGGCAGCCCTTCCAGATGCCGATCGCGCAGCATAATGGTGCCGCCAGTTGGCTTATAAAAGCCGGTCAAACAGTTAAAGACGGTGGTTTTTCCCGCGCCGTTAGGGCCAATAAGCGAAACAATTTCCCGCTCGTGCAGCTCCAGCGATACGTTGTTGACCGCCAGCAGGCCGCCAAAACGCATCATCAGGCCGTTTACGGATAATAATGGCTGACTCATGCCTGCTCTCCTTCTTTGGCCTGCCCATTTTTCAGCTTCAGCTGTGGACGGGTCATCGGCAGAAGCCCCTGCGGACGCCAGATCATCATCAGTACCATCAGCGCACCCAGCATCAGCATGCTGTATTCATTGAAATCACGCATCAGCTCGCGCGACACCACGAGCAGCACCGCCGCCAGGATCACCGCGAACTGGGAGCCCATTCCGCCCAGGACCACAATCGCCAGCACAAAAGCGGATTCGGCGAAAGTAAAGGATTCCGGGCTGACGAAGCCCTGACGGGCGGCGAACAGGGTGCCGGCAAAACCGGCAAACGCAGCGCTGATGGTAAAGGCGGTCAGCTTGATGCGCGTCGGGCTGAGGCCCAGTGAACGACAGGCGATCTCATCTTCGCGCAGCGCTTCCCAGGCGCGGCCCAGCGGCATACGCAGCAGGCGGTTAATCACGAACAGACTTAGCACCACCAGCAGCAGAGCAACCAGGTAGAGGAAAATAACGCGATCGGACGGGTCGTACTTCACGTCAAAGAAATTGCTGAACGTATCCCAGCCGCCTTCGCGGGCGCTGCGGCTAAATTCAAGACCAAAGAGCGTCGGTTTCGGGATCTGGCTGATCCCGTTAGGACCACCGGTCACCGCGGTGTTGTTGAGCAGCAGGATACGCACGATTTCACCGAAACCGAGCGTCACAATCGCCAGATAGTCACCGCGCAGGCGCAGCACCGGGAAGCCCAGCAGGAAGCCCGCAGCCGCCGAAACCAGCCCCGCCAGCGGCAGGCAGGTCCAGAAGCCCAGACCATAATAGTGGTTCAGCAGCGCGAAGGTGTAGGCGCCGATGGCGTAGAAACCGCCGTAGCCCAGCACCAGCAGGCCGGAAAGCCCCACCACCACGTTAAGACCCAGGCCGAGGATGATGTAAATCATGGTCAGCGTAGCGATATCCACCGTTCCGCGCGACACCATAAACGGCCACGCCACGGCGATAACCAGCAGGGCTATCAGGAACAGCTTCTGTTTCACCGTCGAACCGTCGATAGCCGGCAGAATAAACTTCGGCCCGGAGACGTTCTTCATGGTTTTCTGGAATACAGGACGCAGCAGCTGGAAGAGAAAGACCACTGCGGTACCGATAAAGATCCACTGCCAGCGAATATCGGCGGCGGTATCCACTACCAGTTTGGTGCCGTCCAGCTCCAGCTGCACGCCCATAAAGACGCCAGCCAGAATAAAGAACATTACTGCGGACAGCAGCGCCATCGCGAAATGCATCGGTTTCATACTTTTTCTACCTCCGGGCGACCCAGGATACCGGTAGGCATCACCAGAAGAACCAGGATCAGCAGCGCGAAGGAGACCACGTCTTTATATTCCGTGCTGAGATAGGCAGATGAAAGCGCTTCGGCAATACCGAGAATCAGGCCGCCGATCATCGCGCCGGGAATGCTGCCGATGCCGCCAAGAACCGCAGCGGTAAAAGCCTTCATCCCGGCCATAAAGCCGATGTAGGGGTTGATCACGCCGTAGAACTGGCCGAGCAGCACACCGGCTACCGCCGCCATGGCCGCGCCGATAACAAACGTCAGCGCAATGACGCGGTCGGTGTTAATCCCGAGCAGGCTGGCCATTTTCAGGTCTTCCGCACAGGCGCGGCAGGCGCGACCCATACGGGAATAGCGGATAAACAGCGTCAGCGCCAGCATAGCGATAAACGTCACCACCCAGATAACCAGCTGCATGGTAGTGATAGTAGCGGAGAAGTTGTCGCTGCTGCCTATCGTCCACTGACCATTAAACAGGCTTGGCAGGGCGACATCGCGTGAACCTTCCGTCAGGCTGACGTAGTTTTGCAGGAAGATGGACATCCCGATGGCAGAGATGAGCGCAATCAGGCGTTTGGAGCTGCGCACGGGCCGGTAGGCCACGCGTTCAATACTCCAGCCGTAGGCGCTGGCAATAACGATAGCGCCGACAAAACCGGCGGCGACCAGCAGCCAGCTGGTATCGATGCCCATCATCATCAGAGCGGCAATAATCATGAAGGAGACGTAGCTGCCAATCATATACACTTCGCCGTGGGCGAAGTTGATCATGCCGATAATGCCGTACACCATGGTATAGCCAATGGCAATCAGCGCGTAGGTGCTTCCCAGCGTAACGCCGTTAAACATCTGCTGCAGAAAATAGAGAAACTGCTCGGACATAAGGTAACCTTTTTCTACCCGCCCGCTTTGCACGGGCGGTGGGATAACTTGTCTTATGGCTTATTTCGCGAGGGTGGATGACCCGTCCGCATGCCACTGGAAGACGCCAAACTCAAATCCCTTCAAATCGCCTTTTTCGTCCCAGGTCAGCGGCCCAATCACGGTTTTCGCACCATGAGCTTTCAGATCTTTGATTAAATCCAGCGGCTCCTGGCTTCCGGCCCGGTCCATCGCCTGCGCCAGCGACTGCACGGCGGCGTAGGTGATCCAGACATACGGTCCGCTTGGGTCTTTCTTCTCCGCTTTAAGCGCGTCAACGATAGCGCTGTTTGCCGGATCCTGGTCATAACGCTTCGGCATCGTGACCAGCATGCCTTCCGCCGCCTCGCCCGCGATATTGGATAGCGACGCGTTACCCACGCCTTCTGGCCCCATAAACACGGTTTTCAGACCCACGGAGCGCGCCTGACGCAGCATCTGGCCCATTTCCGGGTAGTAGCCGCCGTAGTAAACGAAGTCGATATTTTCTTTCTTCAGGCGCGCCAGCAGCGCGGAGAAGTCTTTCTCACCGGCGGTAATACCGTCGAAGAAGACAATATTCGCGTTGCTTTTTTTCAGGCTCTCCTGGACAGAGCGCGCCAGACCTTCGCCGTACTGCTGCTTATCATGAATGATAGCAATGCGCTGCGGTTTGACGGTTTCCATGATGTATTTAGCGGCGGTCGGCCCCTGTGAAGAGTCCAGACCTGCGGTACGCATGATGTACTGATAGCCGCGCTGGGTCAGCTCCGGGTTGGTCGCTCCCGGGGAGATCATCAGAATGCCTTCATCTTCATAGATATCAGAAGCTGGCTGAGTGGAGGAAGAGCAGAGGTGGCCGATCACATACTGGATGCCGTCATTGACGATTTTGTTCGCCACCGCAACGGCCTGTTTTGGATCGCAGGCGTCATCATATTCCACGCCGACCAGCTTATCGCCCTTAATACCACCCTGGGCATTAATATCTTTGATCGCCTGACGCGCGCCGTTGAATTCCATATCGCCCCACTGGGCTACCGGGCCAGACATCGCGCCAACAACCGCGACTTTAATATCCCTGGCCATTACCGAGTGGGACATCGCCAGTGCGACTAACCCCGCGATAATTGTTTTCGCGTTCCTTTTCATGCTTGCAGAACCCCGTTCATGATGTGGTGTAAATATTTTGTATTTTTATGGTTAAAAAGCATGCTGTGCTTTTATTAAACAACGCTACTTTTACCATTATCTTTAATGGTTTAGCGATGTTTTCTGCCTCAAATCAGAGTAAAATCTCTATTTTTCAGGCGATTAAGCAAAGATAATATTCTGTATTTGCGGGAAGATAAACAAAAAAAGTCCAGTAAACAGCATAAAATAACGATACATAAGGCGGAATAAAACGCTACTTTTCAGGTTAAAATTCTGCTTATTTTTCGATCCATGATGAATTGCTCTACCCTGCACCGTTCAGGAAAACGAATCCCCTGATGCATCCGTCAAAAACGACGCTCCGCCAGACAGCGAATTTAGATACACTAATGCATCTGTTTTAACTGGACCTACCGCGCATGAAACTGACTATTATTCGTTTACAGCACTTCAGCGATCAGGACTGCATCGATTTAGGGAAAATCTGGCCGTCGCAGGATCTCGCGGCGCTGACGTTAGATGAGAACCATCGTATTTATGCCGCCCGCTTTAACGAGCGCCTGCTGGGCGCGGTTCGCGTAACGCTGAATGGCGTTGAGGGCGAGCTCGGCGCGCTGTGCGTGCGCGAAGTCACCCGCCGTCGCGGCGTCGGGCAGTATTTAGTGGAAGAGACGTTGAGCGATAACCCGAACATCAACAGCTGGCGCGTAGCCGATAGCGGAGTAGAAGACCGCGGCGTGATGGCGGCGTTTATGCAGGCGCTGGGCTTCAGCGCGCAAACCGGCGGCTGGGTAAAAAATCAATAAATCGGCGAAAGAAGGCCGAGTATTCCCGGATTGCGGCCGAACGCCTTACCCGGGCTATAAAAAACCAGACCGTACCAGCCTGTAGCCCGGGCCAGGCGCCGCCCCCGGGAAAATGCGGCATAGCGCCGCCTGATGCTCTCTCCCACAGAAGAGAGAGCAAACGCTAAAAAAGGCAACTTACGTTGCCTTTTTGCTTTTACGTTTATCCTCGCCTATGCGCAGAGGAAAGGATCAACGGATTTAACCAAGAATTTCGCGCTGCAGAAAGGCGTCAAGACCCGAAATCCCCGGGAGCTTACATCAGTAAGCGACCGGGGTTGAGGGGCGCAGACAACGCATCTGCGGCGTGAAAGGCGCAGGTTAAATTATTTGGCGTCAGTCGCGGTACCATTGGCATGCCAGGTAAACACGCCGAATTCGAAGCCCTTCAGGTCACCCTTCTCGTTCCAGGAGAGCGGCCCCATCACGGTTTCAACCGTTGTTCCCTTCAGATATTTAGCGATTTCCGCCGGGTCGTCAGACTGATTCAGGCCCGCTTCCAGCGACTGCAGCGCGGCATAGGTGGTCCACACGAACGCGCCGCTCGGATCCTGTTTCTTCGCCTTGATAGCATCCACGATCGGTTTGTTCGCCGGCACCTGGTCGTAGTTCTTCGGCTTAGTCACCAGCATCCCTTCCGCAGAAGCGCCCGCGATGTTAGACAGGGAAACGTTCGCTACCCCTTCCGGCCCCATAAACTGCGTTTTCAGGCCAGCGGCGCGAGACTGGCGCAGGATCTGCCCCATCTCCGGGTGATAGCCGCCGTAGTAAACGAAGTCGATATTTTCTTTCTTCAGACGCGCCACCAGGGTTGAGAAATCTTTCTCACCGGCGGTGATACCGTCAAAGAACACCACGTTAGCGCCGCCCTTCTTGAGGTTGTCCTGTACCGCACGGGCCAGACCCTCGCCGTACTGCTGCTTATCGTGAACAATCGCGATGCGCTGTGGTTTAACGCTTTCCAGAATATATTTAGCGGCGGTTGGCCCCTGGTCGGAGTCGAGTCCGGTGGTGCGCAGAATCAGGTGATAGCCGCGAGCGGTCAGCTCCGGCGCGGTGGCCGCCGGGGTGATCATCAGCACACCTTCATCTTCATAGATATCTGACGCTGGCTGAGTAGAAGAAGAGCACAGGTGGCCGATAACGTATTTGATACCGTCGTTAATCACCTTGTTAGCGACCGCAACCGCTTGTTTCGGGTCACAGGCGTCGTCGTATTTTACCATCTGCAGCTTATTGCCTTTGATACCGCCTTTGGCGTTGATATCAGCAATGGCCTGCTCTGCACCAGTAAACTCCTGGTCGCCATACTGCGCTACCGGGCCGGACATCGCGCCAACGACGGCCACTTTAATATCCTCGGCCATTGCCGCACCGCTCATGATTAAGGCAATACATCCTGCCAGTAACGCTTTACCCTTCATATTCATCCTGAGGCTCCCCATTATTATGGTTTTTGCATTTGTTATGATGTTGTTTATTAGCGCATTATTCTAATTAGACACATAAGAAAAGCATATGATAGTTAGATTAGGGTCTGCCGCCTGCGCTTTTGCAGCACACTATGCTAAACATACCGTCATTCAGAAGAATTGGAAACGATAAAATTGCGGAGTATGTAACAGATAAGTGACAAAAAAACCGCGCAGGAATACACCAGGCGCGGTGGAGTAAACAAAAGCGTTACCAACCCGCAGGCAGGTAGCCAAAGGCGGAAGCAATGGCGTAGGCGGCGCTGCAAAGATAGAGTAATACGATGAAGATCTGGATTAAGGGGTGCGTTATCAGCGCCGGACAGGTCCAGCCGGGGGTAATATCGCCTTGCCGACGCGCGCCCTTAAGTATCAGAATCGGCATGATGGATAAAATTACTCCGCTGAATACCCCGGCAAAGTAGAGCGCGTTCACGAAGGACACCATTCCGCTATAGGCCAGAATAAAAGGCGGCACGGCTACCACGACTAGCACCTTAAAGCGTTTGAACGGCTGCTCATCGCTGCCGAGGCGAAATTGATCGAAGATATTGGTCAGGAAGCTGCCGCCCAGCCCCCAATAGGAAGTCAGCATCGCGCAGAGCGCAAAAAGGTTTGCCGAGAAGAAGGCCCACTCGCCGAGCGCCCTTCCCCAGGAGATGGTTGCCACATCAGAAATGTTATCCAGCCCGCTTAACACAATCACCGAGAGCGGAACCAGCGCCAGCAGACAAAAGGTTAACAACATCCCTACCATGATGGCCTTCGGCAGTTTTTCCGGTTTGTCTGCAAAACCGCGGGCCATTTCCGGCACGATATACTGCGCGGAGAAGCAGAAGGCGACAACGTTAAATACCGGCACCATATACAGCCAGTTACCGTCCAGCAGATAGCTCACGCTCGCCGTCTCTTTTAGCAACGTGGCGGCAACGAGAATGGCGATCATAACGACCATCCCGATACTAATAAATTTTTCACCCCGGCCAATCGCCTTCAGGCCAAGATAAAGCACCCCTGCCGCCGGAATAAAAAACAGCGCGCTGCCGAGAGCCGGCGAGATGCCGAATAACGAATGCAGTAATTTACCGCTGCCGGTCATATACGCCGTCAGCGCGCCGACGCTGTTGACGCACACGGAAAGAAACATCATCAGCGCGCCAAAGCGCCCAACGTAGCGCTGCGACAGGCCGCTAAGCTGCAGATGCCTGCGCGTGCGCAGCGTCGACTCCGCAACATACAGCATAGTAACGGTCGTCAGGCTACCGACAACGACCAGCCAAAACAGCAATGGCAGAAAACCCGCTTTGCTGGAAGCATAAGCGATGGATAGCACGCCCGCGCCGATATTAGTGCCGACGATCATCGACACGCCTTCAACGAAACTCAGGGATTTTGCAGGTACAGCGGTACGCTCCCGGCTCGTCAGAACCGAAGAAAAGGTGGAGTTGTCAGACATAATATTTTCCGTTTTATTCCGGCAACGTCCGCTGCCGGAAAAAAGGTGATATCAGGGTGATAAACCACTCACGCTGAGCATGAATAACCAGGCCGCAGCCTCCTGTTTCTGTTCGGCTTCCCTGCCGCCGCAGCCTGACCGGAGAAAAGTTAGCGCTTCAGCACGCGGGCCAGGATATCCAGCGCTTTGGTAAACTGCGCATCCGGAATCGTTAACGGATAGAGGAAACGAATGACGTTGCCATACACGCCGCAGCTCAGCAGCAGCAGGCCGTTCTGCTGGGCTTGTTGCTGAATTTGACGAGTGATCTCCGCCGACGGCTCGCCGGTCTGCGGATCGTTAAACTCCACCGCCACCATCGACCCCTGACCGCGAACATCAGCAATAGCCGGGCAGCTTTGACGCGCCTGATTCAACACCTCTTTCAGATGGCTACCTAAGCGCTCAGCGCGCTGACACAGCTGCTCTTCTTCAATCACATCCAGCACCGCGTGCGCAGCTGCGACCGCCAGCGGGTTACCGGCATAGGTACCGCCCAGGCCGCCCGGCGCAGGCGCATCCATCACCTCGGCGCGACCCACCACGCCGGAGAGCGGGAAACCACCGGCCAGACTTTTGGCCATCGTCATCAGGTCGGGCTTCACATCATAGTGCTGCATCGCAAATAGCTTGCCGGTGCGCGCGAAGCCGGTTTGTACTTCATCGGCAATCAGCAGAATACCGTGGGTATCGCACAGGGCGCGCAGCGCCTGCATAAACTCAGGCGGGGCCACGTTAAAGCCGCCTTCGCCCTGAATTGGCTCCAGCACAATCGCCGCGACCTGGTCGGCCGCGATATCGGCTTTGAAAATACGTTCAAGGCTTTTCATCGCGTCGGCGGTGGTAATGCCATGAGCGGCGTTAGGGTAGACGGCGTGGTAAACCGAGCCCGGGAACGGGCCAAAACCAATCTTGTAAGGCGCCACTTTGCCGGTCAGCGCCATGGTCATAAACGTACGACCGTGGAAGCCGCCGCCAAAGGTAATCAACCCCGGTCGACGGGTATAAGCGCGCGCGATTTTCACCGCGTTTTCAACCGCTTCAGCCCCCGTGGTAAAAAAGGCGGTTTTCGCCGGACCGTCAATCGGCGCCAGTTCGTTAATTCGCTCAGCCAGCGTGACATAGCTTTCGTACGGCACAATTTGATAGGCAGTGTGGGTAAAGGCCTGCAGCTGCTGCTCAACGGCGGCAACGATTTTGGGATGGCGATGGCCGGTATTCAGCACCGCGATACCGGCGGCGAAATCAATCACCTCATTCCCTTCAATATCCCACAGCGTGGCGTTCTCTGCTTTCTCAACAAAGTAGCTGCACATCACCCCTACGCCGCGCGGAGTCGCCTGCTGGCGACGCTGATTCAGTTCTGAACTTTTCACCGGGAATCTCCTGTCATGTATGTCACGTTATCGCAACAAATTCGAAACCATGTCGTTTATTTACACAGGATTTGGCCCTATAATCGAGTACCAATTCAGATTATCTGAGGGATCCAATTGCGTTCGCTTATCGCCGACCTGGTGCTGGTCAGATTGCAGCAAGAAGCCGATCCGCTCCTGCACAAACGCCTGTATAAGGCGATTCGCCACGCCATTCTGGATGGTTCTCTGCCGCCCCATAGTCGGCTTCCCCCTTCACGGGATCTGGCTGGCGAGCTGAGAATGTCACGCAACACAATTTTAACAGTTTACGAACAATTGCTTGCTGAAGGGTACGTTGTATCCCGCCGCGGTAGCGGAACATTCGTCGCGAAAACGCTGCCCGATATGTTTCTTCCCGCCAGCAGCACCAGAGAAAGCAGCCCCGCGTCAGCAGCCAGCGCATCTATCTCCCGGCGCGGCCAGCATCTTTTGGGGCATATCAGCGCCAGCCCGCGTCAATGGGGGGCTTTTATCCCCGGCGTGCCGGACGTCAACGCGTTTCCCCACCCGCTGTTCAGTAAAATCCAGGCGCGCATCAGCCGCCGTCCCAAACCCGAGCAACTCAGCTATAGCTGCAACGGCGGAACGGCCGAGCTACAGCACGCGTTGGTGGACTATCTGAGAGTAGCGCGCGGCGTTCAGTGCCAGGCAGATCAAATTCTTATCACTGAAGGGATTCACCAGGCCATCGATCTGGTCACGCGTATGCTGTGCGATAGCGGCGATCTCGCCTGGGTTGAGGAGCCTTCCTACTGGGGCATTCGCCATGTGCTGGCGATGAATGAAGTGCGGGCCGAGCCCATTGTGGTGGATGCCAGCGGCCTGTGTCCGCCCGAAAACATAGCCGAAGCGCCGCGGCTGATCTTCGTGACGCCATCCCATCAGTATCCTCTCGGCGCGGTAATGAGCCTTGAGCGCCGACAGCGCCTGCTGGCGCTGGCTCATCAGCACGGCAGCTGGATTGTGGAGGATGATTACGACAGCGAATTTCGCTTTTCCGGCCAGCCGATCCCGGCGCTACAGGGGTTAGTCGCCGAAGCGCCGGTGGTCTACGTCGGCACGTTCAGTAAGACGCTGTATCCGGGACTGCGGTTGGGCTACGTGGTCCTGCCTCGTCCGCTGGCGGCTGAGCTCAAAAACGCTCATGCCGAGCTTTATCGCGGCGGCCATTCGCTTATCCAGCTGGCGCTGGCGGAGTTTATTAACGCCGGCCATTACTCGGCGCACATTCGCCGCATGCGCCTGCTCTACAGCCGCCGCCGCGTCTTTTTGACCGAGCTGATCCTGCGGCACTGCGGGCCGCACGCGCTGTTGGACTTCAGCGATAATGCCGGGCTGCATCTGATCCTGAATTTGCCGGATGAGGCGGATGACGTGGCGATTGCCCGCGATGCCAACGCGCGCAATATACTCGTGCGTCCGCTGTCGCGCTATTACCTGACGGCGCAGCGTAAGAAAGGGCTGTTGATGGGGTTTGCTTCCCAGCCTGAGACGCAGATGGAGTCAGCGTTCAACGTCCTGGTGGCGTGTCTGGAAATACATTGCCCGCGGGCGCTGGCGAGGGCGGAAAAACAAAACGCCCCAACGTAATGTGGGGCGTTATCGGGGACTGGCGCTCAGATTAGGCTTCGATAGCGGCGCGCAGTTTTTTCATGGCGTTCTTTTCAAGCTGACGCACACGCTCGGCCGACACGCCGTAGCGATCCGCCAGCTCCTGCAGCGTGGACTTGTTGTCTTCGTCCAGCCAGCGGGCGCGAATAATATCCTGGCTACGCTCGTCAAGCCCCTGCATCGCATCGGTCAGCTTATTCGCCGCCTGCTCTTCCCAGTTATCGTCTTCGATGCCGTCGGCAAAGTTAGACGTTTTATCCTGCAGATAGAGCACCGGCGCCATCGGCTGGCTATCGGACTCATCATCCGAAGACATGTCGAAGGTCATGTCCTGCGCCGCCATACGTGACTCCATCTCACGCACGTCTTTGCTCGACACGCCCAGCTCGCGGGCCACCATTTCGACTTCGTCCTGGTTGAACCAGCCCAGACGCTGCTTAGTTTTACGCAGGTTAAAGAACAGCTTACGCTGCGCTTTAGTGGTCGCGACCTTCACGATACGCCAGTTACGCAGCACGTATTCATGAATCTCCGCTTTGATCCAGTGCACGGCGAAGGAAACCAGGCGCACGCCCACTTCCGGGTTAAACCGGCGCACGGCTTTCATCAGGCCGATATTACCTTCCTGAATCAAATCCGCCTGCGGCAGGCCATAGCCCGAGTAGTTACGAGCAATATGAACAACAAAGCGCAGGTGAGACAGGATCAGCTTTTTCGCTGCTTCCAGATCGCCCTGGTAATGCAGCTTTTCAGCAAGCTCCCGCTCTTCGTCAGCCGATAACATCGGCCAAGTGTTAGCAGCCCGGATGTACGATTCCAGGTTACCAACGGGGGCTAAGGCTAAAGTTTGCATATCTTTGGTCATTCAAATCCTCTCAATCGATATCTTCCGGCATCGTTCTGTCCTCACAACGGAGCAACAAACATGCCAGCATTGATGAGCAACGAGAATATCACTCACATTAGTATCAGACAGTGATTTTATCCACAAGTTCCATGCAATGATGTGAATAGATTACGCACAAAATGTGACATCGTAATGAAGTTTAGGGAAGCGTCAACAGGGACTCTTTCCCTGCAGAGAGATATTCAGTGCAGGGAAAGATTATACCAGATTTTTACTACTCCGGGGTAAAATGACGTAAATGCTGAACGGTTGCCAGCCAGGCAGCGACCCAGCCAATCATTGAACAAACAATCAGCATCAGCAGACACTCGTCAAAGCCCAGGCCGCTGAGTTCAAACTGCGTACCGAACACTTTCGCCACCTCGGTGACCGCCGATGACAGGCGCATGACCATAATTTCCGACAGGATCAGCGACAGAAACGCGCCGGAGAATCCCAGCATCGCCCCGCCGTACAGGAACGGACGTAGGATAAAACCGTCTGTGGCGCCGATCAGTTTCTGCACGTTAATGGTATCGCGACGGGCGAAGATGCTCAGACGCACGCTGTTGCCGATCACCAGGAACACCGCCGCCACCATCAGTACGCCAATCATCGCCGACACGCGACCGACCAGGCCGGTTAACGACGACAGGCGCGCAAACCAACTGTCATCCATCCGCACTTCATCAACGCCCTGGACGCGGCTCACGCGGTCACGCAGCGTGTTCAGCGCCTCGACGCTCTGAAAATCAATCTTCGGCACTACGATCGCCACGGCGGGCAGCGGGTTCTCTTCCAGCATATCCAGCGCGCCGCCAAAGCCTGACCAGTTGCGGAATTCGCCAAGGGCTTCATCGCGCGACAGATAGTTGACCTTCTCGACGCCCTGCTCCGCCTGCAGCTGACCGACTACCCGCGCAGCGGCATCGTCATCCAGCGTTTTCTCCAGATAGACGGTGATTTGCGGCGTGGGATAATACTGCGACGCCGCGGTACTGACGTTTTTGTAGACCATGTAGCACACGCTTGGCAGGGTCAGCGAAATAGCGATAACCATCACCGTCAGGAAGGTCGCCAGCGGCGTGCTTTTCAGATCCTGTAGCGCGCCGTGCCAGGCGTATCGCACCTGCTCATTGAATACGTTGCTCTTGCGGGAAGCCGGACCAGGCGCCGCTTTTGGCCGTTTCGACGTATTGCGTCCGCCGCTACCGCCCGCGCCACCCGCGTTGCGAAAACGGTCGAATCGATTGCCGAACCGGCGAATGTGGTTCATTGCCTCGCGCTTATTCACCGATGTGGCCTCCATGCATATGCCCCTCGCTGAGGGACAGGACGCGGTACGGACGACTGGAGATAAGCCCCAGGTCATGCGTCGCCATCAGCACCGTCACCCCAACGCGGTTAAACTCTTCAAACAGACGTAAGATCCCTTCCGACAGCGCTTCATCGAGGTTACCGGTCGGTTCATCCGCCAGCAGGACCGCTGGTTTGTTGACCACCGCGCGGGCGATGCCCACGCGCTGCTGTTCACCGCCGGAAAGCTGAATCGGCAGGTTCTTCGCTTTGTCCAGCAGCCCGACTTTATCCAGCGCCGCCGACACGCGACGACGAATGTCGTCGCCGCTGGCGCCGGCGATAATCAGCGGAATCGCCACGTTATCGTATACCGTGCGGTCCATCAGCAGATGATGGTCCTGGAAAATCATGCCGATCTGACGGCGCAAAAACGGCACCTCGCGGCTCTTCAGGCGGCTAATATCATGGCCGCCGAAGAGGATTTTGCCAGCGCTGGGCCGTTCGATACCGCAGATAAGCTTCAGCAGAGTACTTTTCCCTGCGCCGGAATGGCCGATCAGAAACGCCATCTCACCCGCCTGCAGGTGGAAAGTCACCCCCTGCAGCGCTTGTCTCCCACCGAGATAGGCTTTGCTGACTTGTTCAAAGCGAATCATTTTTAATCCTCTCGGGCAAAAAGTGCCTCAATAAAGTCGCCCGCATTAAACGGACGCAGATCTTCAATACGTTCGCCAACACCGATGTAGCGAATCGGAATACCGAACTGGTCGGCAACCGAGAAGATAACCCCGCCCTTGGCGGTACCATCCAGCTTAGTCAAAGTGATACCGGTCAGTCCAACCGCTTCGTGGAACAGTTTGGCCTGGCTAATCGCATTCTGCCCGGTGCTGGCGTCAATAGTCAGCATGACTTCATGCGGCGCATCAACGTCCAGCTTTTTCATGACGCGGACAATCTTCTTCAGTTCTTCCATCAGATGCGATTTATTCTGCAGACGACCCGCGGTGTCGGCAATCAGGACGTCAATATTGCGCGCCTTCGCCGCCTGGATAGCATCAAAAATAACCGATGCCGAATCCGCGCCGGTATGCTGGGCAATCACCGGAATATTGTTACGCTGGCCCCATACCTGCAGCTGCTCCACCGCCGCCGCGCGGAAAGTATCCCCCGCCGCCAGCATCACCGACTTGCCCTGCTGCTCGAACTGACGCGCCAGCTTGCCGATGGTGGTGGTTTTACCGACGCCGTTGACGCCGACCATCAGAATAACAAACGGCGTTTTGCCTTCCACATTCAGCGGCTCGTCCACTTTCGCCAGAATATCGCCCATCTCTTCTTTCAGCAGGCCGTACAGCGCCTCGGCGTCGCGCAGCTGCTTGCGGCTGGCGTCGTTGGTAAGATTAGTGATGATCTTACGGGTGGTTTCCACGCCGACATCAGCAATCAGCAGCTGCTCTTCCAGCTCTTCAAACAGATCATCGTCGATTTTCTTGCCGCGGAACAGACTGATAAATCCGGAACCGAGGTTCTGCTTGGTTTTTATCAGGCTGCGTTTAAGGCGAGCGAAGAACCCTTCTTTGGTCGGTTTTTCCTGCTCTAACGGCGTCACGACGGTTGCGTCCGGCACCACTTCTACGGCGTTTTCCGCCGCATCGGCTGCCGCCAGAGCCTGCGCTTCCAGCTCTTCGTCGGTGAGTTCAGCTTCCGCGTCCTCTACCGGTTCCTCTGGTTCCGCTTCTTCAACAACGGCCTCTTCAATAACTGCAGCTTCCGGCTCAGGCATAACCTCTTCCGGCTGCTGTTCAACCAGCGCTTCAGCGACCACCGGCTCGGCAATAACCTCCTCAACCACTGGCTCAGGGATAATCTCCTCAACCACTGGCTGTTCAGCAATTTCCTCAATAACCGGCGATTCGGCAACCGCCTGCAGCTGTTCGCTCTCCACGACCTGTTCGGTGACCTCGACCACGTCGGCGGCAAAAGCTTCGGCATCCGGCTTCTCCGTCGCAGGCGCGTCGACAGCTTCGGAAACAACCGCAGGCGCTTCGCTTTCCGGAGACTGTTCTTCAACCTCTTGCTGGGCTTCTACTTTTTGTTCTGTTTCGGTGTCCTGCGCCTGTTCTTTTTGTCCAAAGCCCAGCCAGGAAAAGAAGCCACGTTTTTTGTCTTTCGCCATTTGCGACTACACTCCTCGCTGTTAATTCATGGCACAGCTTCGGCATGTTGATAGCGGAAGCTGAAAAATGATGAAATTAGTCGGATAGTCTACCACTTAACTTAACTCGCATCACCGCCCCCGGATTAAGGTTTCGTCAACCGCTGACGATCGTTAGAATAGCAGCCCGGAAGTTGAGACTTGAGCAAAGAGATGAAGAAACCAAACCACGCAGGCAGCGGCCAGATCCGTATTATCGGCGGACAATGGCGAGGCCGTAAATTACCGGTGCCGGAGAGCCCGGGTCTGCGCCCGACCACCGACCGGGTCCGCGAAACGCTATTTAACTGGCTGGCGCCGTCAATCGTTGACGCAAACTGCCTCGACTGCTTCGCCGGCAGCGGCGCGCTGGGCCTTGAAGCGCTCTCCCGCTATGCGGCCAGCGCCACGCTGCTGGAAATGGAGCGCGGCGTCGCCCAGCAGCTGCAAAAAAATCTCGCCACCCTGAAGGCCAGTAACGGTAAGGTCGTGAATTCCAATACGTTAGCGTTTCTCGCTCAGACGGGTACGCCGCACCATATCGTGTTTGTCGATCCCCCGTTTCGCAAAGGGCTGCTTGAAGAGACGCTGACGCTGCTGGAAAACAACGGCTGGCTTAGCGAGGAAGCGCTCATCTACATTGAGAGCGAAGTCGAAAACGGTCTACCGCCGGTGCCCACAAACTGGCATCCGTACCGTGAGAAAGTGGCCGGACAGGTCGCCTACCGTCTGTACCAACGTGAGGCTCAAGGAGAAAACCATGCTGATTAACTTTGGCCGCTTGCTGATGCTGTGCGTGTGGGCGTTTTTGTTGCTGAACCTGTTTCAACCGTTCCCGAAGCCGCTGAATATCTTCGTTAACGTGGCGCTGATCTTTATGATTCTGATGCACGGCCTGCAGCTGACGCTGCTGAAAGCGACGCAGACAAAAGAGATGCCGCCGCTGGGGCGCTTCGAGCAGATTCGTATTTTCATCTTCGGCGTATTCGAACTGGTCGCCTGGCAGAAAAAGCTCAAGGCGACCCTGAAGAAGAAATAACACAGGCTAAAAGGTTCAGGGGTCTGGCGTAAAGTCTACAAACCGCGACCCCTTATAGCTCAGTACACCTTTATCTCCGACGCTTAGCGCGTGATACTGCGGTGCCTGCAGGCGAAAAACCACTTCCAGCCCGCCGTTTGCCGGCCTGAAGCTGGCTTCATAACGCATCTCGCTACCGGCAGGCGTCACCGTCTGCTGGCGTGAACGACGATCGTTAATCACCTTTTCCCTTTTATTGCTCACCACCACCCGCTTTTGCAGCAGCGGCGCGGCGTCGTTCTCCATCTTTTCCCGACGCTGCTGCACATAGCGATACGACGCGGCAACCGCAATGATGGCAACGGCAACCATAAAAAACAGCGGAACTTTACTCATTGACCTTGTCCCCAGGAATTATCAGGAATAAGAGTACAGCGGCTTGATTATCATTGTCATCTTCCTCTGCAAACCACTACACTGAGACTCAGTGCCGTAAGTACAAACACTTACTTAATGATAACAGATACAGGGACTTACTATGCTTTGGTCGTTTATTGCTGTCTGTTTCTCCGCAATTCTCTATATCGATGCATCCTGGCGTGGGCCCGCCTGGCGTTGCTGGGTGTTTAAACCCGTCACGCTGCTCCTGCTTCTGCTGCTGGCCTGGCAAGCGCCAATGTTTAACGCCATCAGCTATCTGGTGCTGGCGGGGCTTTGCGCCTCGCTGGTTGGCGACGCGCTGACCCTGTTGCCTCGTCAACGGGTGATGTACGCCGTGGGAGCATTTTTTCTCTCTCATCTGCTCTACACCATCTGGTTTGCCAGCCAGCTAACGCTCTCGTTCTTCTGGCCGCTGCCGCTGGTGCTGTTGATCCTCGGCGCCCTGCTGCTGGCGATTATCTGGACGCGTCTGGAAGAGATGCGAATGCCGGTGTTTACCTTTATCGCCATGACGCTGGTAATGGCCTGGTTAGCCGGGGAGCTGTGGTTCGCCCGTCCGACGGATACGGCACTGTCCGGCTTCGCTGGCGCAGCCTCCCTGCTGCTCGGTAACGCAGTCTGGCTCGTCAGTCATTACCGCCGCCGCTTCCGCGCCGATACCGCAATCTCTACGGCATTTTACTTCGCCGGTCACTTCCTGATCGTCCGCGCGCTTTATTTGTAATTAAGCGCTTGACTCTGGAGTCGACTCCAGAGTGTATCCTTCGGGTAATGAGAAAATTATCATTACCCGGAGGGTCCTATGTCGGCTCCAGAATCGCAGGATAAAAAAGTCCCACAATTCTCATCATTAAAATTCACGCCAGCCGCGCAGCCTTCCGAAAGCTGCTGTGCGGATCGCGCCTGCAGCAGCGAAACCGCCGCTGACAATGAAGCGTTGCGTCACGCCCGCTATAGCTGGCTGGTAGAAGGTATGGATTGCGCGGCCTGCGCGCGCAAGGTCGAAACCGCCGTCCGCCAGGTGCCGGGAGTCAGCCAGGTTCAGGTGCTGTTTGCCACCGAAAAGCTGCTGGTTAACGCCGATGGCGATGTTCGCCCGCAAATTGAAAGCGCGGTGCGCGCTGCGGGTTACCAGCTACGCGATGAAAACGCCCCCCGACAAGAGGAGTCAGCCTCGTGGCTGCGCGAAAATCTGTCGCTCATTACCCTGGTCGTCATGATGGCCTTGAGCTGGGGGCTGACGCAGCTCAATCCGCCTCTTGGCGAAATCGCCTTCATCGCGACGACTCTTGTCGGCCTGTGGCCGGTCGCCCGCCAGGCAGTACGTCTGATCAAAAGCGGCAGCTGGTTCGCCATTGAAACGCTGATGAGCGTAGCGGCTATCGGCGCGTTGTTCATCGGCGCTACCGCTGAAGCGGCGATGGTGCTGCTGCTGTTCTTAATCGGCGAACGTCTTGAGGGCTGGGCCGCCAGCCGCGCACGGCAAGGCGTCAGCGCCTTGATGGCGCTGAAACCCGACACGGCAATCCGCGTGCGCGACGGCGTGCGTGAAACCGTAGCCCAGCGCGACCTGCGCCCCGGCGACGTGATTGAAGTCGCCGCCGGAGGCCGCCTGCCCGCCGATGGCCAGCTGCTCTCCCCCTTCGCCAGCTTTGATGAAAGTGCGTTAACCGGTGAATCCGTACCGGTAGAGCGTAAGGCCGGGGAACGCGTGGCGGCCGGCGCCACCAGCGTCGATCGTCTGGTACAGCTAACGGTTATCTCCGAACCCGGCGACAGCGCTATCGATCGCATCCTTAAGCTGATTGAAGAAGCGGAAGAGCGCCGCGCGCCGATTGAGCGTTTTATCGATCGCTTTAGCCGCATCTATACCCCGGCAATTATGGTCGTTGCGCTGCTGGTGGCTGTTGTTCCGCCGCTGCTGTTTGCGGGCGCCTGGCTACCGTGGATCTATAAAGGCTTAACGCTGCTGCTGATTGGCTGTCCGTGCGCGCTGGTGATCTCTACCCCGGCGGCGATTACCTCCGGGCTGGCGGTGGCGGCGCGTCGCGGCGCGCTGATTAAAGGCGGAGCGGCGCTGGAGCAGTTAGGCCGCGTGCGCCAGGTGGCGTTTGATAAAACCGGTACTCTCACTATCGGCCAGCCGCGCGTCACCACCGTTATTTCGACCGCAGACATCAATGAAAACGAGCTGCTGGCGCTGGCGGCTGCCGTGGAACAAGGCTCCAGCCATCCGTTAGCCCAGGCCGTCGTACGGGAAGCAGAGCAGCGAGAGCTGGTTATTCCGTTGGCTCAAGACCAGCGCGCGCTGGCCGGCTCCGGTATTGAAGCGCAGGTCGAAGGGCGCCGGGTGCTGATTTGCGCCGCCGGTAAAAATAGCGCTCCGCAGTACGATGAACGTATTCAGCAGCTGGAAAGCGCCGGACAGACGGTTGTACTGGTCATGCGCGATGAGACCCTGCTGGGGATTCTGGCGTTGCGCGATACGCTGCGCGATGATGCTCGCCAGGCGGTGGATGAGCTCCATCAGTTAGGCGTTCAGGGGGTCATACTTACCGGCGACAACCCGCGCGCGGCGGCGGCCATCGCCAGCGAACTGGGGCTGGAGTTCCGCGCCGGGCTGCTACCTGCGGATAAAGTACAGGCGGTCATGGCGCTTAACGCACAGGCGCCGCTGGCGATGGTCGGCGACGGTATCAACGATGCGCCGGCAATGAAAGCGGCGACCATCGGCATCGCCATGGGCAGCGGCACCGACGTTGCCCTGGAGACCGCCGACGCGGCTCTGACCCATAATCGCCTGACCGGACTGGCGCAGATGATTTCGCTGGCGCGCGCCACCCACGCCAATATCCGCCAGAATATCGCCATCGCTTTGGGTCTGAAGGGAGTTTTCCTGGTCACCACCCTGCTCGGTCTGACCGGCCTGTGGCTGGCGGTACTGGCGGATACCGGGGCAACGGTGCTGGTCACCGCCAACGCGTTGCGGTTGTTGCGTAAAAAATAATGATCTCCCCAGCGGCGTGAAAAATCCATTAAACTAATGCCTCTTTGAACATAAGGAACATGTAGAAAATGGCCATTACGTTAAACACGGCACGCTGGGGAACGCTCAACATCGATGAAGATGATGGATTCGCGGAAATCGTTATGCTGACGGTAAACGGCAAACAGCGGAATGTCTGGCTGAATATATTTGAGGATGTACTGCCCGCAACGCCAGCAGCGAAAATCATCGCGTTGCTTGATAGCGTCCCTACCTGCGAAGAGCAGATCCAAAACATGCTCGTCCGGGAGGCGGGAGAAAACGCCTTTATTGATGATTTTCTTGAATATGTACAGGAATATGACGAAGAAACATTGCAGACGTTAAATATTACAACGCCGACCCGGCTCATCTGCGCCAAAAGCCTCATCCTGCGCGGTGTAGGGATTTGGCTGGCCGCTCCCGCGCCGGGTACTCTGAGCATGACGCTGGATTATGGGCTGCCAGAAGAGTTTTCCGACCAGTTGCTGGTATTTGATTTTGATGAAAACAGCACCCTGCGTGACATTTCCTGGGAAAGCTAAGCCCGGATAAAGAACGCATCGTGCCGCAATCAGGTATGTCTCTGACTGAAATATTCTGCGCTCTTTGCCCGGGTTACAGGTTAGTGCGGTCTGGTTTTTTATAGCCCGGACAGGTACGCAGCACCGCCTCCGGGGCAACCTGAAGCAGATCAGTGGCTTTTACGAATCAGATAACGGTACGGCAGCGCCTCGGTTTCCTGCGCCAGCAGCTCATGCTCCATAAAGCGGCAGAAACCGGGAATATCGCGGGTGGTCGCCGGATCGTCGGCAACGATTAGCAGCGTTTCGCCCACCGGCATCGTACGCACGGTCTTGCGCACCATCATTACCGGTTCCGGGCAACGAAGCCCCTGCGCATCAAGCGTATGGTCAGGGCTGGAGAAAAGTTCGCTCATTTTCATCTCACATTAACAAAACGGCCCTAGTTTACCCCCAGTTTGCCAGTACGCAAGCCAGGTTAACGTTTGCGCGAAAAACAACCATTGCATTACTCCCCCAACGCAGTATCATGCAGCCGTTTTTATTGGGTTCCCTCACCCCAACTCTCTGGCCCTAAATGGTTCGAGTTGCAGAAAGGCGACGACGCAATGAATTCCCAGGAGCTTACCTAAGTAAGTGACTGGGATCAGCGAGGAAAGTTAACGCATCTGCAGCTTGAAGTATGACGGGCATAAAAAGGTCACAATATGAATCCGTTTACTTCTCTTCAGCGTAAAAAAGCGCTGTTCTGGCTATCGCTTTTCCATCTGCTGGTCATTACCTCCAGTAACTATCTGGTACAGCTACCGATCTCCATTTTTGGTTTTCATACCACCTGGGGCGCGTTCAGCTTTCCGTTTATTTTCCTCGCCACCGATTTAACGGTGCGGATTTTCGGCGCTCCGCTGGCGCGACGCATTATCTTTGCGGTCATGGTCCCGGCGCTGCTTATCTCCTACGCGGTTTCCGCGCTGTTCTATATGGGCGAGTGGCAGGGTTTTGCCGCATTAGCCAGCTTTAACCTGTTTGTCGCCCGTATCGCCACCGCCAGCTTTATGGCTTACGCGCTGGGGCAAATCCTCGACGTCCACGTCTTTAATCGCCTGCGTCAGAACCGCCGCTGGTGGCTGGCGCCCACCGCGTCCACTCTTTTCGGCAACGTCAGCGATACCCTGGCCTTCTTCTTTATCGCCTTCTGGCGCAGCCCGGATCCGTTTATGGCGGCGCACTGGGGCGAAATCGCCATCGTTGATTACTGCTTCAAAGTGCTGATTAGCATTGTATTTTTCCTGCCAATGTATGGCATGTTGTTGAATATGCTGCTGAAAAAGCTGGCAGATAAATCTGATTTATCCGCATTCCAGCCAGGTTAAGAGTACTGGCGAAACGATGTGATAAGATAAGCGAATGAGCCGTTAATGGCCGTTTATCGAAAGGAAGATGTCAATGCGCAATTTGGTTAAATATGTCGGTATTGGCCTGCTGGTTATGGGGCTTGCGGCCTGTGATAACAGCGACACAAAAACGCCGACTGCCGGGGCTGCTGCAGAAAGCAACGCCAGCGGGCAACCTGTTAATCTGCTGGACGGCAAACTGAGCTTCTCCTTGCCTGCCGGTATGACCGATCAGAGCGGCAAGCTGGGCACCCAGGCCAACAATATGCACGTCTATTCTGATGCCACCGGGCAGAAAGCGGTAATCGTGATTGTCGGCGACAGCACTAATGAAGATCTGGCCGTCATGACTCAGCGTCTGGAAGAGCAGCAGCGCAGCCGCGACCCGCAGCTGCAGGTTGTGAGCAACAAATCCATTGAGGTTAAAGGTCATACTCTGCAGCAGCTGGACACCATCATCTCCGCCAAAGGCCAGACCGCCTGGTCTTCGGTGATTCTCGGTAAGGTTGATGACAAACTGCTGACGCTGCAAATCACGCTGCCAGCAGACAACCAGCAGAAGGCGCAGACCGAAGCGGAAAATATTATTAACACCCTCGTCATCCAGTAACTACTGGCCTGACGCAGCGGCCTTCGGTTCACTGACCGGGGGCCGTTTTTTTAACCGCCACCCCAGCAGCAGCGCTATCGCAACCAGCCCCGCCGTCGCCAGATAGATCGAAGAAATGCCCGTCCACGCCATCAGCAGCCCGGCAAGCGGACCGGTTACTCCCAGGGAGAGGTCCATAAAGACCGTATAGGTTGCCAGCGCAGACCCCTGATTTTGCTGCGGCACGGCCTTCACCGCCACCACGCCAAGCGCCGGGAAAACTAACGAAAAACCAGCTCCGGCAAAGAAAGTACCGATTTTCGCCATCAGCGGCGTGTGCGCGAATCCGACTAACAGCAGCCCGATAATCTCGACGACAAAACAGATCATCGCTACGTTCAACCCGCCGAGACGGTTGATTCCGTTGGGAAACAGCAGGCGAGTGCCGACGAAGGCGCAGCTAAACAACGTCAGGGCGAAGGCCGCACCGTCCCAGCCTTTGGCTTCATAAAACAGGGTGATAAAGGTGGCGATCACGCCAAAACCAGCAGATGCCAGCGCCAGAGCCATTCCGTAGAGCCAGACGCGCCCCAGCACCGCGCGAAACGACATCGCTTTTCCCTTGCCCGCTTTCACCGCCGCTCTCGGCAATGCACACAGCACGGCCACCAGCGCCACTGCCATAATCGTCAACGCCAGCCCGTGCAGGCCAATCAGCGAATAACAGAGCACGCCAAGCGGTGCGCCCATTGCCATCGCCCCGTAGGTCACAATCCCGTTCCAGGAAATAACCCGCCCGATATGCAGCGACCCGACCACCCCGACGCCCCATAGCGTGGAGCCGGTTCCCGCAAAGCTCTGCCCGATGCCGAGAATAACGCGCCCAAGACACAACAGCGCGAGGCTAACAACGGGCCAGCCGTCGCTGAACGCCGCCAGCAGATAGCACAGCCCGCTCAGAAAACAGCCGCACAGACCGAATACGACAATTTTTTTCGGCCCCAGCAGGTCTGCGTAGCGCCCGGCGTGAGGCCGGCTCAGCAATGTCGCGAAATACTGAAGGCTAATCACCAGCCCGGCCCAGAAAGCGCTAAACCCCATCACATCATGAACATAGCCGGGCAGCACCGCCAGCGGCAGGCCAATGGTCAGGTAGCTGGCAAAGTTAAAAATAACGACAGAGACAATCCGCAGATTGAGGCGCAATCCATTGAGCGCCGGTTCGGCGACGTTTTCAGGCATCGGGTTCCACCAGATTTTTACAACAGTGTTTCGTTTCTATCATGCCACGCGTTATAAATCAGCAGCCAGATTAGGATTCTCGGAAACAAGCCAGCCGCTACACTTAATCAAAATCATAGAAAGGAAGAGTGAATGACAACCCCTCAGCCCGATAAAACGGGCATGCATATTCTGCTCAAACTGGCATCGCTGGTGGTTATCCTCGCCGGTATTCATGCCGCAGCAGATATCATCGTGCAGCTACTCCTGGCGCTTTTCTTCGCTATAGTCCTCAACCCTCTGGTCACCTGGTTTATTCGTCGCGGCGTCCGTCGCCCGGTAGCCATTACTATCGTGGTGGTGGTGATGCTGATCGTGCTCACCGCGTTAATTGGCGTACTGGCCGCGTCGGTTAACGAATTCGTTGCCATGCTGCCGAAGTATAATAAAGAGCTGACGGCGAAAGTCCTGCGGCTGCAGGAGATGCTACCGTTTTTGCATATCCACATGTCCCCGGAGCGTATGCTGCAACGCATGGACTCTGACAAGCTGATGACCTTCACAACCGTCCTTATGACCGGGCTGTCTGGCGCTATGGCCAGCGTCATTTTGCTGGTCATGACCGTGGTCTTTATGCTTTTTGAAGTCCGCCATGTGCCTTATAAACTCCGCTTTGCCCTCAATAACCCGCAAATCCATATCGCCGGTCTGCACCGGGCCCTGAAAGGCGTTTCGCATTATCTGGCGCTGAAAACGCTGCTCAGCCTGTGGACCGGGGTGATTATCTGGTTAGGGCTGATGCTGATGGACGTTCAGTTTGCGCTGATGTGGGGCGTGCTGGCTTTTCTGCTGAACTATGTGCCGAACATTGGCTCGGTGATTTCCGCCGTCCCGCCAATGATCCAGGCGCTACTCTTCAACGGTTATTATGAATGCCTGCTGGTGGGCGCGCTCTTTTTAGTCGTGCATATGATTATCGGTAATATTCTCGAACCGCGCATGATGGGCCACCGACTGGGGATGTCGACGCTGGTAGTCTTTCTTTCATTGCTGGTCTGGGGATGGCTGCTCGGCCCGGTGGGGATGCTGCTGTCGGTGCCGTTAACCAGCGTCTGTAAAATATGGATGGAAACCACCAAAGGCGGCAGCAAGTTAGCCATCCTGCTCGGGCCCGGACGGCCGAAAAGCAGGCTACCGGGCTAGCCCCGCCGCTTTACCGGCCAGAAGATAGTCAGCACCCCGGCGACAATCAGCAGCACACCGAGCAGCGATTGCCAGTGGAAAGGCTCATGCCAGCCGGGGAGCCAGATGGCGGCGGCCCAGACCAGAATGTAGCTCAGACTCAGCAACGCATAGGCCTTCGCCAGCGGCAGTTGATGCAGGGCGAAGTACCAGCAGACCATCGACAGGAGATAACCCAACAGGCCGAACGCCAGGCCGAGAGTGCCCGCCCGCAGATGCAGCAGATGGTTGAGAAAGGTGAGTAAATCCGTCAGCGGCGGCAGTTCGACCATCGCGCTGCGCAGCAGCAGCTGCGCGCCACTCACCAGACCGACGCTAAGTAACGCCCAGACTAAACCCATCAGACGCGGCTCCCCAGAATAACGATCCCGACGACAATCAGCCCCACGCCAAGCCAGTGGCGGCGCGCCACCGGTTCGCGCCAGATCCCCCATGCCGCAAGCGTCACCCAAACGAAGTTCAGGCTCAGCATGGGATAGGCAATGCTGACCGGGATCGACTGCAGCACGCTAAGCCACAGCAGCATGCTACAGCCCAGAGAGAGCAGCGCTAAGCCCAGCCAACCGAGGATATGATGCCCGCGCCGTCCGGATTTGGACGGGCGGGTAGCCTGTTTCTGGCACAGCTGTCCGGCGCAGCTCAGTAAGCTGGCGAAAACCAGACAGATCCAGACGCTCATTGCGGCAAATACTGGATAAACACGACCCGCCCCAGCTCATAGGAGCTATCTGGTGTCGGTAACGATAAATCGGCCATCGTCTCTCCTTTATCCATCAGCAGAACCAGCGATACAGGGCCCTGCTGGCGGTGCTCCGCCAGCCAGTCAGCAAAATGCTGTTTATCAACAAACTGGTCCTGCGCATCCGGCCAGGACAGGCCATATTTCAGCTCACCCTGTTTGTCGTACAGAATGATATCGCTGCGCTTGAGCTCCCATGACAGCCCGCCGGCAATGCCAACGTTGTTGGTCAACACGTAGCGGCTCGGCGTCAGAGATTCGCTGACGATATCTACCAGGAACTGCGGCTGCTTGCTGTCGATAACCCGATCCGGGATAGCAAACCCCACCAGCAGCGCCAGCCCCAGCGGGCAGCAGGCGGCGAGAGTCCAGCGGCGACCGTTATCCTTCATCGCCAACCAGCCCATTAACGCCCAGCAGCCGAATATTATCGCCGCCAGCAGGCACTTATACAGCTCGATATGGCTCCATACCGGCTTGTGCATAAAGCCCCACGGTGAAACTACCAGCACGGCGACCAGGCCAATAAGACCGAAGGCCAGGTTAATCGCACCGTTGATTTTCAGCGCTTTCGCTCCCGCTTTTGCCGCATCCAGCGCGTAGCGCGCCATCAGAATCGACAGCGGTGCGAAACAGGGCAGAATATAGGTCGGAAGTTTTCCTTTAGCGATACTGAAGAACAGGAACGGCATCGCCACCCATCCGAGTAAATAGAGCGCACCGCGCGACTCATCGCGTTCGGCCCAGCCGCGCTTAATCGCTCCCGGCAGCAGCGCCAGCCACGGCAGGCTGCCGGCAATCAGGAACGGAATGTAGTACCAGAACGGCGCTTTATGCTGAGCATCTTTTTCTGCAAAACGTTGAATATGCTCAACCCAGAAGAAGTAGCGCCAGAAGTCCGGCTCGCGTTTAGCGATAGCCAGTCCCCACGGTAGCACCACCAGCACGCAAACGCCCACCGCCAGCCAGCCGTAAGTCAGCACTTCGCGCCAGCGCTTACGCGCAATTATCCACGGCAGCACCCCGACCACCGGCACCGCCAGGGCGAGGAAGCCTTTGGTCATAACGCCCATGCCGCAGGCCGCGCCAAGTAACGCGTAGCCGAGGATTTTACCGCTATGGCTCTGGGCCTGCGCTGCGCCCCAGAAGCTGCACATCGCCAGCGCCAGCCACATGGTGATCATCGGATCGAGCACCGCATAGGTGCCGATACCGTAAACCAGCAGCGCGCTCAGAAAAATAACCGGCGACAGGATAGCAAGACGTTTGTCGCGGAAGATACGCCACGCCAGCCAGGCTACCAGCAGCGCGGTGACGGTGATAGCGAAGACCGAACCGAAACGCACGCCAAAATTATTATGGCCGAACAGCCACTGGCCAATGCTGTTGATCCAGTATCCGGCAATCGGCTTTTCAAAATAGCGCAGTCCGAGGAAGTGCGGCACTATCCAGTCGCCGGTCGCCAGCATCTCGCGGCTGATCTCCGCGTAGCGGGTTTCGTCGGGCTGCCAGAGCAAACGGAAGTTGAGCGGCAGTAAATAGTAGAGGACAAAAAGGGCGACCAGAGAGGCGCCATAGCGAATGCTTTTCATCAAACACCCGAATTCAGTAATTGTTCACGCCCAAGCCAGCCTTCCCGGCCGGCCAGTTCACCACGTACCACCTTGCCTCGCGGCAGCACGCTGAAATCGGCGGGCAGCAGCTGGCTTAGCGGGCAAAACTGGATCTCTTCCTGAGCGGCCAAAGTCAGCAGTTCATCAAACTGTTCCGCGAAGGCAATCCCTTCGACTTCGGCATGGATGGTATAGACCGGGGTCCCTGCGTCGCGGTGGATACAATCAAGCAGATAGCGATTGAAGCCCGCACTATCTACCGCGCTGCCTACCACTTCATCCCAGGTAGGTAACGTCACCGGAATCTGCACGGTCCCGAAAACGCAGTTACCAAGCTGCGGCAGAAAAGGGGCGGTTCCCCGGCAGTCGCTGTTGTAGAGGAAATCAAAAGCTTCTTTGGCTTTAATGACCCGCTGATCGGCGCGCCATCCGGCAACGGCGGAGCAGGTCACCGGGCGACCGATGATCCGCTCCAGTTCCAGCAGCCCGCGTTCAATCTCCAGGGTCAGCTTTTCCTGCGGCCAGACGCCGCTCCACGCCTGCCAGCTATAGTGATCCCAGGCGTGCAGGCCAACTTCATGAGCCTGCGCGGCGGCGCGGATCGTCCCTTCATTTCCCGCGCCAATCCTGCGCCCCGGCCAGGCAGTACCTGCCAGCAGGATATCCCAGCCGTACAGCGAAGCGGCCTTTGAACGCAACATCTTCCACAGGAATTTCGGTTTTACCAGGCGCCATAAATGACGCCCCATGTTGTCCGGCCCGACGCTAAAAAAGAAGCTTGCCTGAATCCCGTGCTTGCTCAGCAGAGTCAGCAGCCGCGGAACCCCGTCCCGCGTACCGCGAAAGGTATCGACATCTATGCGTAAGCCGACCTGTTTCATGATTTACTGTCGTCCGTCAGCTCAACCGTACGCAGGAAGAAGTCCAGGGTGTGTTCTACCGTCTCTTCCATTTCCACCGTCGGCACCCAGTTCAGGCAGCGCTTCGCGTTGCGAATGCTCGGCTTACGGTGCTCAACGTCCTGGTAACCTTTACCGTAGTAATCGCTGCTTTCAACTTCGCGGAAACCGGCAAACGGCGGGAAACGGTCGCGTAGCGGGTGGCGTTCAAAGCAGGCCAGCAGCATTTCCGCCAGCTCTTTGATGCTCGCTTCGTTATCCGGGTTGCCGATGTTGATTATCTGCCCGTTGCAGCGGTCATCTTTATTCTCAATGATGCGGAACAGCGCTTCGATACCGTCGCTAATATCGGTAAAGCAGCGCTTCTGCTTGCCGCCCTCAATCAGCTTGATCGGCGAACCTTCGACCAGGTTGAGGATCAGCTGAGTGATAGCGCGGGAGCTACCGATGCGCGCAGCGTTGAGATTATCGAGGCGCGGCCCCATCCAGTTGAACGGACGGAACAGGGTAAACCTCAGGCCGTGTTTATCGCCATAGGCCCAGATAACGCGGTCCAGCAGCTGCTTAGAGACCGAGTAAATCCAACGCTGTTTGTTGATCGGACCGACCACCAGGTTGGAGGTATCTTCATCGAAGTTGTTATCGGTACACATACCGTACACTTCAGAAGTCGACGGGAAGATGATGCGTTTATCGTATTTCACGCAGTCGCGGATAATCTTCAGGTTCTCTTCAAAATCGAGCTCAAAGACGCGCAGCGGATTGCGGGTATATTCAATAGGCGTGGCAATCGCCACCAGCGGCAGCACCACATCGCATTTCTTAATGTGGTACTCGATCCACTCGGAGTGGATGCTGATATCGCCCTCAACGAAGTGGAAGCGCGGGTTATCGAGGAAGCGGCTGATGGCGTCTGATCCAATATCCAGTCCGTAAATCTCGTAGTTGTCGTCCTGCAGCAGACGCTCGGTGAGGTGGTTGCCGATAAAGCCGTTCACCCCGAGGATTAGCACGCGGGTACGGCGCTTAATCGCCACTACCGGTTTGCTGCTCAGCACCGCGCCCGCAACCAACCCCAGCGCCTGCGCCAGCTGCGTACCCTGCATATATACGCCGTGCTCGGTCTGCCCGGTGACGATTTCTAACGCCCCTTCCTGACAGGCGACGACCAGCGGCGTGACGGAAAGTACTGTCCCCGCTTTGGCGGCAGGTAGATCGTCACGTACGCGGGACTTCCAGACGATAAATTTGTTCGCCCCGGCATAGCCGAACGCGCCTGGCCACGGATCGGAAACCGCACGCACGAGGTTATGCAGCGTTTGAGCCGATTTTTCCCAGTCGAGACGACCATCTTCCGGCGTACGGCGGCCCACACAGGTCGCCTGGCTTTCATCCTGCGCTCGCTCTTCGATTTTGCCGTCGCGAATTGCCGGCAGGGCCTGAGCCAGAAGATCGGACGCTGCAGCGCAGAGTTTGCGGTGCAGGGCCAGCGCCGCGTCATCCGCGCCGATAGCCACGCTTTTCTGCGCCACGATATTGCCGGCATCGGCACGATTAACCATACGATGCAGCGTGACGCCGGTTTCGCTTTCGCCGTTCACCAGCACCCAGTTCAGCGGCGCGCGACCGCGATATTTCGGCAGCAGTGAACCATGCAGGTTAAATGCCCCCTGCGGGGCAATATTCAGGATGTCATCGCACAGCAGGTTGCGGTAGTAGAACGAGAACAGCACGTCAGGGTTTATCTCACGGATACGTTCGATCCACAGCGGATGGTTCACATCCTCCGGCGCCCATACCGGAATGCCCTGCTCGGCGGCAATACGCGCTACGGAGCCAAAGAAATGGTTTTCGCCAGGGTTATCCGGATGGGTAAAAATGGCGGCGATGTCATAACCGGCATCCAACAGAGACTGAATACCTGCACAACCCATATCGTGATAAGCGAAGACTACGGCTTTCATGAACGATCTTCCTCTTGAGATGCCGTTTCCGGCTGGCGAACAACACGTTGAATAAAGTAGCGAGGACGGGCGCGAACATCGTTATAGATGCGGCCGATGTACTCCCCAAGGAGGCCCATACCGATAAACTGGGCGCCGATAAACATGAACAGCACCGCGAAGAGCATGAACACCCCTTCCGCCGCCCACTGCGGACCGAACACCAGGCGCAGCACCACCAGCAGCAGGCCAAAGGCGAAGCCCAGCAGAGCGATGGCGCTACCGAACAGGCTCAGCAGACGCAGCGGCGTGGTGGTCAGACAGGTCACCAGGTCGTACATCAGGTTAATCAGGCGCATAAAGCTGTATTTGGAATCGCCGAATTCGCGCTCGGCGTGCATCACCGGGATCTCAACCGCCCGGCGGGCAAAGGTGTTCGCCAGAATCGGGATAAAGGTGCTGCGCTCATGGCAGTTGAGCATCGCGTCGATGATATGGCGACGATAGGCGCGCAGCATGCAGCCGTAGTCGCCCATCGCTTTACCGGTAGTGCGCTGAATCAGACGGTTGATCATCTTCGACGCGCTTTTTCGAAACCAGGTATCCTGACGATTCTGACGTACGGTACCGACCACGTCATAGCCCTCGTCGGCCTTCTCCACCAGACGCGGGATCTCTTCCGGCGGGTTTTGCAGGTCTGCATCGAGGGTAATAATCAGGTCGCCGGTGACATGGCTGAAGCCCGCCATAATCGCCGAATGCTGGCCGTAGTTGCGGTTCAACAGCACCGCGACCACATGGCTGCCTTCGGCCTCGGCGGCTTCGGTCAGCATCCGCGCCGACTCATCGCTGCTGCCGTCGTCGACCAGCAGAATTTCATACTGGCGTCCGAGCGTTGCGCAGGCGGTGTCGGTGCGGCGAATAAGCTCCGGCAGGCTCTCCTGTTCGTTATAAACAGGGATAACAACAGAGACCTTTTTCACGGGAGGATAGCTAAACATATCAACGTCCTGACAGCTGGTGCAGAGCGGAAATCACCCGAGTGACATCGTCATCGGTCATGTCCGGGAACAGAGGGATGGAACATATGCGCGCGCTGTTCCATTCCGTATGCGGCAATGAAACTTCGGGGAAACGCTCGCGGTAATACTTTTGCGTATGCGCCGCGCGGAAGTGCAGGCCGGTGCCGATCCCCATGGCTTTTAGTTTTTCCATCAGGGCATCGCGGCTGATGCCGCAAACGGCTTCGTCAACGCGGATAATAAACAGATGCCAGGCATGCTGATGCTGCCACGACGGCGAGACCAGCGGACGGAACGGTGTGTCTGCCAGCTCGCTCAGATAACGTTGAGCAATTTTGGCGCGACGCTGATTGGCGTGAGCAAGCTTATCCAGCTGTACCAGTGCCAGCGCGGCGTTGATATCCGCAAGGTTGTATTTAAACCCCGGTGAAATAACTTCCGCCTGCGGGGCGCGGCCCAGAGTCTGACGGTCGTAGGCGTCAACCCCAAGACCATGGAACTTCAGGCTGCGAATGCGCGCGGCCAGTTCGTCGTCGTCGGTCACGACCAGACCGCCTTCGGCGCAGGTCATGTTTTTGATCGCATGAAACGAGAAAATGGCGGTGCCGCGCCAGCCTACGTGGCGGCCTTTGTAGTACGTTCCCGCCGCGTGGGCGGCATCCTCAATCACCGGAATGCCGTGACGCTCGCCGATAGCGCGAATGGCGTCGATATCCGCCGGCGCGCCCGCATAGTGTACCGGGATGATAGCTTTGGTTCGTGAGGTGATCGCGGCTTCAACCGCTTCGGGAGTAACCATCAGGTTATCGGGATCAACATCGATCATCACCGGGGTCGCGCCGAGAAGACAGATCATGTTCAGCGTGGAGACCCAGGTCTGGGAAGGGGTGATAACTTCATCGCCCGCGCCGATACCCAGCGCCATCAGCGTGACGTGCATACCGCCCGTCGCCGAACTGACGGCAATGGCGTGGCGGTTGCCGGTTAACGTGCAGAACGCCTCTTCCAGCGCCTGATTTTTTGGTCCGGTGGTGATCCATCCTGATTGTAAAACTTCACGCAGCGCAGCCAGCTCTGCGTCGCCCATCGACGGGCGCGAAAACGGCAAAAAATCGCTCATCATGTTCCTGCTCTGTAAATGACCCGTCGAAGACGGGTCGATATGAAATATCCTGCACCTGCTGACTTAAACAAAATGAAAATGAAAGCGAGATCGGCCCGATAGCGCGTTTCATTACTTTGAATTCAGATGTTATTAAATTTAGTCAGGTTTGCTTAGGATAATATTAAGAAATTAATATTAATTAGATATTCACCACAATCTTTTTTAAAATCATGAAGATAAAAGAAAATATGGCGTACTAAAAAGAGGTGTGGCGTTCCCAACTGCGAAGAAATAGCGGAAACGCCCTGACGGAAAGTAAACGGAAGTTAAACCAGATTCCAATAAACCATCTTTAAACATGGTTTACGCGATATAAAAAATCCAGTCTCAGCACCACACTTTATCGAATTAATTACAGATTGGCAGGAAAGTTGTCAGGTAATTCATTAGCCGGACAATTAATAACTTCATTATTATCCGCACCGCAATCGCGAACAAAAGTGATAGTAGCAAACTCATCGATCACTTCAGTCGGGTAGGCAGGACCGGCTTCACGGTAAGAAATCATCAGCGGAATATGTTCGTTCTGGAAGCAGACGGTTTTTTTTGGGTTATTCATCACCCAACGCGGGAAAAAGATGGTGCCGTGGAACAGTTTGTCGCCAAGGTTAACAATCAGGCTCACGTCGGTGCCGGTCGGTTCGGTCCAGGAAATTTTATAGATGCTCTCGCCAACGCGCACGATGTAAGCCAGCTGGTCCTTCACCCAACGATTTGCGACGATACCGCTGTGAATACGGTAATCAAGGGTGGTGGCGTTTTTAACGTAAATTTCGTAGTTCCAGCCGTTATCGTAGGTATAAACCAGATGTTTGCCGATAAAACCGCTCAGGTCATGTTTGTCGAAAGTGCTCATAATCTGTTCTCCTCTGTTTGTTGAGAAGAAGCATACTGCTTTAAAAAATGGATGAATAACGCTATGTTTGGATTAAATCAATTCACTTTTTAGATTAATTATGCACAAAACGACTCTGGAGCAATGGGCGCTGCTGGAAAAGGTTGTCGAGCTGGGTAGCTTCGTGAAGGCGGCGGAAGAGACCCACCGCAGTCAGTCATCGGTTAGCTATAATCTCGCGCTGCTGCAGGAGCGCCTCGGCGTCACGCTGCTCACGCCATCTGGCCGTCGCGCGGTGCTGACCCCGGCGGGCGAGCTGCTCCTCGGCCAGGTGAAGCCGCTGCTGCAAGCTTTCGCCTATGTCGAAACCCACGCCGCTACCCTGCGCGACGGTGTCCGAACCCGGCTGGACCTGGTGGTCGACAGCATTTTTCCGCGCGAACGATTATTCGCCATCCTGCGCCGGTTCCAACAGCGCTATACGCAGACGCAGGTCAGGCTGACCGAAGTGCTGGAAAACGTTGAAGAAGAACACCCGGCGCGCAGCGAAGCGGACGTGATGGTCCTGACCCGCCGCCAGGATATTACCGGTCGCGGCGAATGGCTGATGAATATTGATTTTGTCGCCGTCGCCCATCGCGATCACCCCCTCTCGGACCTCGAGGGACCGCTGGACGATAGCGCGCTGGCCCCCTGGCCGCTGGTGCGCATCGCCGACCGTAACAACGATCCGCAGTCCGCGCGCGATGCGTGGACGTTTTCCACTATTGATGCCGCTATTGACGCGGTGCTGTATCAGGTTGGTTTCGGTTGGCTGCCGGAAGAACGCATCCGCCCGCAGCTCCAACAGGGGCTGCTAAAGGCGCTGCCGCTGGGCCACGGCGCACGGCGCGCCACACCGCTGCATTTGATCGTTAAGCGTGATTTAACGCCCATCGATGAGCAGGTCGCCATGCTGCTGGATCTGTTCAGAACGCCCTGAAGGTCTGATAGCCCGGACAGATGCGCAGCATCGCCTCCGGGAAATTCCGCCACTCTGCGCTCTGCTCCCGGGGGCGGCGCAAAGCGCCTTGCCCGGGCTACAGGATCACCGCCGTCTGCGGGCCGGTAGCCCGGACAGATGCGCAGCATCGCCTCCGGGAAGTTCCGCCACGCTGCGCTCTGCTCCCGGGGGCGGCGCAAAGCGCCTTGCCGGGCTACAGATTCACCGCCGTCTGCGGCCCGGTAGCCCGGACAGATGCGCAGCATCGCCTCCGGGAAGTTCCGCCACTCTGCGCTCTGCCCCCGGGGGCGGCGCAAAGCGCCTTGCCCGGGCTACAGGATCACCGCCGTCTGCAGGCCGGTAGCCGGGACAGATGCGCAACATCACCTCCGAAACTCTGCCTCTCTGCGCCATGCCCCCGGGGGCGGCGCAAAGCGCCTTGCCCGGGCTACAGATTCACCACCGTCTGCGGGCCGGTAGCCCGGACAGATGCGCAGCATCGCCTCCGGGAAACTCTGCCACGCTGCGCTCTGCTCCCGGGGGCGGCGCAAAGCGCCTTGCCCGGGCCACAGGGTCACCACCGTCTGCAGGCCGGTAGCCCGGACAGATGCGCAGCATCGCCTCCGGGAAACTCTGCCACGCTGCGCTCTGCTCCCGGGAGATATGCCGAAGCAGGTGCTTCCCGGCTTGCGCTACGCTTAGCCAGGCCGCAGGCGGGTTCGCAATCTTATACAGCCAAAAGAGATATACCGTTTTCTTATACTTTCAGGCCCTATATTGATCCAGCTTACGCCGAAAGTATGATGAATCATTAAAATCGTCATACTTTCCTGTCGCTGAGAAAAAGCCTTGTCTATCATCCGCACCACTCTGCTGGCGCTACTTGCCTGCGCCCCTTTACTGGCTAACGCCGTCGCCAATGAGCTCACCACCGCGTGGCCGGTCAACGTGGGACCGCTCAACCCTCATCTCTACACCCCCAACCAGATGTTCGCCCAGAGCATGGTTTATGAGCCGCTGGTAAAATATCAGGCGGACGGTTCGGTAAAACCCTGGCTGGCCAGAAGCTGGACCCACTCGAATGACGGTAAAGTCTGGACCTTTACCCTGCGCGATGATGTGACATTCTCCAACGGTGAAGCGTTTGATGCCGCTGCGGCGGCGGAGAACTTCCGCGTGGTGCTCGATAACCGCCAGCGCCACGCCTGGCTGGAGCTGGTTAATCAAATCGTCGACGTTAAAGCGCTCGCCAAAAACCAGCTGCAAATCACCCTGAAAAGCGCTTATTACCCGTTCCTGCAAGAGCTGGCCCTGCCGCGCCCTTTCCGCTTTATCGCCCCGTCGCAGTTCAAAGATAATGAAACCCTGCACGGCATTAAAGCGCCGATTGGCACCGGTCCGTGGGTACTGAAGGAGTCAAAGCTGAACCAATACGACGTGCTGGTGCGTAACGACCGCTACTGGGGTGAAAAGCCGCAAATTCAAAAGATCACCGTCAAAGTAATCCCCGACCCGACCACCCGCGCGGTGGCCTTTGAAACCGGCGATATCGACCTGCTCTACGGCAACGAAGGGCTGCTGCCGCTTGACACCTTCGCTCGCTTCAGCCACAACCCGGCTTACCGTACCCAGCTTTCCCGGCCAATAGAGACGGTAATGCTGGCGCTGAACTCCGCCAAAGCCCCAACCAACGAGCTATCGGTACGCGAAGCGCTGAACCACGCGATAAATAAACAATCGCTGATCGATAACGCCCTGTACGGCACCCAGCAGGTTGCCGATACGCTATTTGCCCCCACCGTGCCTTATGCGGACGTTGGCCTCAAGCCGCGCCGCTACGATCCACAGCAGGCGAAGGCGTTGCTGGAAAAAGCGGGCTGGACGCTACCTGAAGGAAAAGATATCCGTCAGAAAAATGGCCAACCGCTGCGTATTGAACTGTCTTTTATCGGCACCGATGCCCTGAGTAAATCGATGGCGGAAATCATCCAGGCCGATTTGCGCCAGGTTGGCGTGGACGTGGCGCTGGTCGGCGAGGAAGAGAGCAGTATTTACGCCCGCCAGCGCGATGGCCGCTTCGGCATGATTTTCAACCGCACCTGGGGCGCGCCGTACGATCCGCATGCCTTTATGAGTTCGATGCGCGTTCCGTCGCACGCCGACTTTCAGGCGCAGCAGGGTTTAGCCGACAAACCGGTTATCGATAAAGAGATTAGCGAGGTGCTGGAAACCACCGATGAAACGCAACGCCAGGCGCTGTATCGCGATATTCTGACCCGCCTGCACAACGATGCGGTCTACCTGCCCATCAGCTACGTCTCGATGATGGTGGTGGCCAGACCGGAGCTGGGCGCGATCCCCTACGCGCCGATTGCGTCTGAAATTCCTTTCGAACAGATTAAGCCGGTGAAACCCTGATGTTGCATTATGTATTGCGGCGTATTCTGCTGCTGATTCCGATGATTTTCGCCGCCTCGGTGATTATCTTTCTCCTGCTGCGTCTGGGAACCGGTGACCCGGCGCTTGACTATCTACGTCTGTCAAACCTGCCGCCAACGCCGGAGATGGTCGCCTCCACTCGCGTCATGCTGGGACTGGACCAGCCGCTTATCGTGCAGTACGGCAGCTGGCTGTGGAAGGCGCTGCATCTGGATTTCGGCGTCTCGTTCGCCACCCAGCGCCCGGTACTGGATGATATGCTCAGCTTCCTGCCCGCCACGCTACAGCTGGCGGGGGCCGCGCTGGTGCTGATCCTGCTTACCTCCGTCCCGCTCGGTATCTGGGCGGCGCGCCACCGCGACCGCCTGCCGGATTTCATTGTGCGGGTTATCGCCTTCCTCGGCGTGTCGATGCCCAACTTTTGGCTGGCTTTCCTGCTGGTGATGTTCTTTTCGGTTTACCTGCAATGGCTGCCGGCAATGGGCTACGGCGGCTGGCAGCATATCGTTCTGCCTGCGGTGTCGATTGCTTTTATGTCGCTGGCGATCAACGCCCGTCTGCTGCGCGCCAGCATGCTGGAGGTCGCCGGGCAGCGTCACGTCACCTGGGCGCGCCTGCGCGGCCTGGACGAGAAGCAGACCGAACGTCGTCATATTCTGCGCAACGCCTCGCTGCCGATGATTACCGCCGTCGGGATGCACATCGGCGAGCTGATTGGCGGCACAATGATTATTGAGAATATCTTTGCCTGGCCCGGCGTCGGGCGCTACGCCGTCTCGGCAATTTTTAACCGTGACTACCCGGTCATTCAGTGTTTTACCCTGATGATGGTGATTGTTTTTGTAGTCTGTAACCTGCTTGTTGACCTGCTGAACGCCGCGCTCGATCCGCGTATTCGCCACCATGAAGGAGCGCATTCGTGAACTTTTTCCTCTCTTCACGCGGGTCCGTCCGTATCTCTTTGATCATCATCTTCCTGCTGGCAGTCATTGCGCTCACCAGCCAGTGGTGGTTGCCATATGACCCACAGGTCATTGATTTGCCTTCGCGCCTGCAGCCCCCTGACGGTCAGCACTGGCTGGGGACCGATCATCTGGGTCGCGATATCTTCTCGCGCCTGCTGGCGGCGCCCCGCGTATCGCTCGGTTCAGTGATGGCCTGCCTGCTGCTGGTTCTGGCGCTGGGTTTAATCGTTGGCGGCAGCGCGGGGCTTATCGGCGGCCGTGTCGATCAGGCCACCATGCGCGTCGCGGAGATGTTTATGACCTTCCCGACCTCGATCCTCTCTTTCTTTATGGTCGGAGTACTGGGAACCGGGTTGACCAACGTGATTATCGCCATCGCCCTGTCGCACTGGGCGTGGTACGCACGCATGGTGCGCAGCCTGACGATATCTTTGCGCCAGCGCGAGTTTGTCCTCGCTTCCCGGCTTTCCGGTGCGGGCCATATTCGGGTGTTTATCGACCATCTTGCCGGAGCGGTGATCCCCTCGCTGCTGGTGCTGGCAACGCTGGATATCGGCCATATGATGCTGCACGTCGCCGGGATGTCATTCCTCGGCCTTGGCGTCACCGCGCCAACCGCCGAATGGGGAGTGATGATTAACGATGCCCGCCAGTATATCTGGACCCAGCCGCTGCAAATGTTCTGGCCGGGACTGGCGCTGTTTATCACCGTCATGGCGTTCAACATGGTGGGCGACGCGCTGCGCGATCGCCTGGATCCTCATTTGATCGCGGAGCATGCCCACTGATGCCGCAACGAATTGAACTGCAAAACATTACCTTACGTGCCGAACGCTCGCTGGTGCATAACGTTTCGCTGACGATCCAACGCGGACGCGTGCTGGCGCTGGTAGGCGGTAGCGGCAGTGGGAAATCGCTGACCTGCGCGGCGGCGCTGGGTATTGTTCCCTCCGGCGTACGCCAGACGGCGGGGATGATTCTTGCTGACGGCCAGCCGGTTTCCCCCTGCAAACTGCGCGGCAGTACAATCGCCACCGTTATGCAGAACCCGCGTAGCGCCTTTAACCCGCTGCACACCATGGCGACCCATGCGCGGGAAACTTGCCGGGCATTGGGTAAACCCTCAGACGACGCCACGCTTATCGCGGTCCTCGAAGCCGTTGGGCTGGAGGAGGCGCAGCGCGTGCTGAAGCTTTATCCGTTTGAGATGAGCGGCGGTATGCTGCAGCGAATGATGATTGCCCTGGCGCTGCTGTGCGATGCGCCGTTTATCGTCGCCGACGAACCGACCACCGATCTGGACGCTGTGGCCCAGGCGCGCATTCTCGATCTGCTGGCAGACATCATGCAAAACCGCGGGCCGGGGATGCTGCTGGTCACCCACGATATGGGCGTCGTGGCGCGGCTGGCGGACGATGTGGCGGTGATGGATAACGGCAGCCTCGTAGAACAGGGCGATGTTACAACGATATTCAGCTCTCCGCGGCACGCCATCACCCGCGGTCTGGTAGCGGCGCATCTCGCCCTTTATGGTCTGGAGCTGGCCCTATGACGTTACTGAGCGTATCTGCAATTACCCATCAGTATATGAATTTACAGGTGCTCAAAGAGGTCTCTTTGGCGCTGAAAAGCGGCGAAACCGTTGCCCTGCTGGGGCGCAGCGGCTGCGGGAAAAGCACTCTGGCGCGCCTGCTCGTCGGGCTGGAAACGCCAAAGGAGGGCAGCGTAAGCTGGCGGGGAGAGCCGCTCTCCCGGCTCAATCGCGCTAAACAAAAAGCGTTTCGCCGGGATATTCAACTGGTGTTTCAGGATTCCATCGGCGCGGTAAATCCGCGTAAAACCGTACGTGAGATTTTGCGTGAACCCATGCGCCATCTGCTGTCGCTGAAAAAATCTGAGCAGCTGTCCCGGGCAAGCGAAATGCTCAGGGCGGTGGATCTCGACGATAGCATGTTGGATAAACGGCCGCCCCAGCTGAGCGGCGGCCAGCTCCAGCGCGTCTGCCTGGCGCGGGCGCTGGCGGTAGAGCCGAAGCTGCTGATCCTCGATGAAGCGGTTTCTAATCTCGATCTTGTGATACAGGCAGGCATCATACGTCTACTCAAAAAGCTCCAGCAGCAGTTCGGCACCGCCTGCCTGTTTATCACTCACGATTTACGTCTGGTGCAGCGTTTCTGTCAGCAGGTGCTGGTGATGGATGAGGGGAAAATCGTGGAGATACAAACCGTGGGCGACGCATTAACTTTTTCCTCTGACGCCGGTCGCGTGTTACAAAATGCGGTACTTCCCGCCTTTCCCGTGCGCCGAAATAAGGTTTAAGTCAGATGCAACGAATTACCATTACTCTCGATGACGATTTACTCGATACGCTGGATAGCCTGAGCCAGCGCCGTGGCTACAACAACCGTTCCGAAGCTATCCGCGATATTCTGCGCGGCGCGCTGGCCCAGGAAACCACTCAGGAGCACGGCACCCAAGGCTTCGCGGTTCTCTCCTACGTTTATGAACACGAGAAGCGCGATTTAGCCAGTCGCCTGGTCTCCACCCAGCACCACCACCACGACCTCTCCGTCGCCACCCTGCACGTACATATTAATCACGACGATTGCCTGGAGATTGCCGTCCTGAAGGGAGATATGGGCGACGTTCAGCATTTTGCCGATGACGTTATCGCCCAGCGCGGCGTACGTCACGGTCATTTGCAGTGTTTGCCTGACGAGAAGCCATCAAGCCACTCATAAAGCGCAGGCCAGTGCAACGTACGGAACTCGATATAACAGCCGCTGAATGATAAAAGGCGGCGCATTTGATTAAATGAATGACACATCAAATTTATCAGTATGTTCATTCAGCCACACGCTGGCGGGAAAAATCGCTAGCCGGGCTTTTTTATTCCCAGTCGAATATCAGCAATTGCGTTAAGTAATCTCATTAATTCTGGAGCCAGCTGATAAAAAGCAAGCCCCTTTTCCGTTAAGATGACCTTTCTGATATTCCTGCCGCGCTTAATCAGATTAAAACCCAGAGAATTTTCAAGCGCACAAATGCTCGCCGTTATTAATAATGGATCCGTAGCAAGCCTCTGCGCAGCCTGATGAATATCGCCCATCTGTACCATAAGCATAAATATTTCGACTTCTGACTTTTTCATCACCGGTGCGCTCTTACTAAAAAACCTCCCCCACTTTTTAAGCGGTTAAAAAAACATTGTCAATAAACAATCAATTGCCCTCTGGTTTACACAAGAAATAAAAGTGAGAGGCCTATAACGCTTCCATTTAATTTTGCAATTCATGCATTTCAAAATTAAATAAACCTCACGACAGGCACAAGTAAATATGTGAGAGGAATCACCAGACGCCAGCCTGCAACAAAAAAACAATAAATAAATTACCCATAATTATCATGATGTTAAATGCAAAACAGTCATCATGAAAATTTTATGGCACAGCGTATGCAATTAACTACTCGTAAACCACACTGGAGATAGTTAAATGACGTATAAAATTTTACTCCCACAGGAAATCATGGCAGAAGGGAGAGCATATCTGGAAAGCCGCGGCTATGAACTGATTAACGGTTCAGGGATGGAAGAAGAAGATATCATTCGCGACATCGTAGATTGTGACGGGATTATTGTACGCCTTTCAAAAATGTCCGATCGCGTATTTGAGGCGGCTAAAAAGCTGAAAGTCGTTGCCCGTCACGGTGCCGGTTATGATACGGTCGATCTGGAGTCAGCGAAACGACACGGCGTGGTCGTATTAAATGCGCCGATTGCTAACAGTATGTCCGTCGCTGAACTGGCAATATTTTATATGCTGCACTGCTCGCGTAATTTCAAGCTGGTGCAGGAAAAGATGCTGGAAGATTATTACTGGGCAAAACTGCGCACACCAAAAGTGGAGCTGGATGGTAAAACGCTGGGCTTAATTGGCGTAGGGAATATTGGTTCGCGCGTGGCAATAAAAGCGCTGCATGGCTTTAATATGAAAGTTATCGCCTACGATCCGTATAAAACTCAGCAGCAGATCCCTGAAGGCGTAGAGCTCACCGACGATTTTGACCGTATTTTCAAAGAGAGCGACTTCGTTTCTTTGCACTGTCCAACCACGGCGGAAACCACCGATTTTGTCGGTGAGAAACAGTTTTCCATGATGAAGCCCAGCGCCTATTTCATTAATACCGCGCGCGGAAAACTGGTTGATGAAAAAGCGCTGTATCACGCATTGAGCACTCACGCCATTGCCGGCGCCGGCGTCGATGTTTTAAAGAAAGAGCCGTTTGATGCCAACGATCCAATTTTCGCGCTGAGCAATATCGTTATTGCTCCGCACATAGGCGCCGCCACTATCGAAGCCACCGACAGAGCCTCACTCCATTCCGCTATTGGCATTGATGAAGTTTTATCCGGTAAGAAACCGTCCTGGCCGGTTCCAGGTTTTTAAGGAGAAAAAACATGACTATTGGTAACCGTATTTTTTTAAAGCGTCCGAACTATAACGTCGATCTTCTTAAAGAATTTGAGCACCTTCCGGCGGCGAATATAGCTGACACAATGAACCGGATCGCCGTGCTGGGTAACGGAATTAAACGTATTTCTTCGCCGAAAAAACCGATTATGGCGGGCTTTGCTATCACGGTAAAAGCACGAGCGGGCGATAACCTGATGCTGCATGCCGCGCTGGATATGGCGGGAGAAAACGATGTCATTGTGGTCTCCAACGAAGGCGATCGTTCACGCGCATTAATGGGCGAGATCATGGTGGCTTATGCCCACTACATGAAGAAAATCGCCGGTATCGTGCTGGACGGACCTATCCGCGATATCGATGCGCTGTCGACTCTCGATTTTCCTTTGTTCGCCACCGGTTCCAACCCCGCGGGTCCTTTTAAGCAAGGCCCCGGAGAGGTAAACACGCCGATTGCCGTTGGCGGCGTCGCGGTTTGCCCCGGCGACCTGATTGTTGGCGATGCGGATGGCGTGATTGTTATCCCACTCGGCGACGCGCAAGCCGTGCTGGATAAAGCCAAAGAGTATGCAAAATTCGATGCAAATAAAGTAGAAGCGGCAAAAAACGGCACCGCGAATCGCCAATGGGTTAAAAAATCACTGGATGAATCGGGCGTTGAGTTTATCGACGACACGTATCGTTAATTTGATTAAATAATATCAGACCACGGCTCTCCGACGAGCCGTGGCTTTAAAGCAAAGGTAACAAATATGCTTTATTTAAAACTCTTACCCATTATCTTTTTTCCCGTTTTATTTTGGATAATACCTCATCCGGAAGGCGTCTCCGCCCCCACCTGGCATATGGTCGGTATTTATCTGGCGATGCTATGCGGGCTGGTTTTACGTCCGTTTACTGATGCAGTTATTATGTTGATAATCCTTGGATTTGCCTCCCTGGTTCTCGATCCCGGCCCTCTTTTCGCCGGCTTCGGCAGCCCGATGGTCTGGTTTATCATCAGCGCATTTATTATTTGCAAAGCGTTTGTCATTACTGGCTTAGGTAAACGTATCGCCTATCTGCTGCTGAGACGCTATGGTAAAAATACCCTTACCCTGGGATATTTGATGATGGTCACGGATACCGTGCTGGCTCCGGCAACCGGATCAAACATGTCCCGTTCGGGGGGAATTACCTATCCCATATTCAGAAATATCGCCGAAGCGCTGGGTTCGAAGCCCGACGATGGCAGCCGCAAAATAGGCGCCTATCTGACCATCCTGATGTATGTCGTTTCTATGGGCACCTCCAGCCTGTTCCTGACGGGGATGGCGACCAACTCCATTACCGTGTCGCTGGCTAACGAGATCATGAAAGTTAATCTCGAGTGGATGACCTGGTTCAAAGCCGCCGTTGTTCCCGCCGGGCTGGTGCTGCTGCTCGCACCGTGGATACTGTATAAAATCTATGCTCCTAAGCTCAAAGTTATTGATAACGTCAACGAAATTGCCGAGAAGGGGCTGAATGAACTGGGTCCGGTCAAGCGTGAAGAAAAGCTGTTGATCGTGTTCTTTATTCTGGGTGTATTAGGCTGGATGACGGGCTCTCTCACCGGTATCGCCTTCATTCCCGTCGGCCTGGCCTTCCTCGCCTGCCTGCTGCTTTTCGGCGTACTAAGCTGGAACGATGTGGTAAGCGAAAAATCGGCCTGGCAGACGTTCGTCTGGTACGGTGCGTTTTATGGTTGCGCGGTTGCGCTATCAAAAGGCGGATTCTATGTCTTTCTGGTCGACGTCATTAAAAACTATCTCGACCTGTCGCATCTGAATGAAATCAGCGCTATTGCCGTGCTGGTCTTTATCAGCCTTGCGGTCCGCTACTTCTTCGTCTCTAATAGCGCGTTTGTTGTCTCTTTCTATCCGGTACTCTTTACTCTGGGAATGACGACTCAGGCGCATCCGATGTACGTGGCGCTTTCTCTGGCCTTCTCCGCAGGCTACGGCGCATTGCTGACGCATTATGGCAACGGCGCTGGCGTATTTACCTTCTCCAGCGGCTATGTCCCGCAAAAAACGTTCTGGTTGCTGGGGACCGTCATGGTACTAGTTAACGTATTAGTCTTCTTCTTAATTGGTATTCCTTACTGGAAGTTTATCGGCATTTAACAGGAGCATAAAATGAAACTGGATATTCTGATTAAAAACGGTCTGGTCGCTGATATCGAAAGCCACGATTATATTAATCGTAACATTGGCATTATCGGTAATCGTATCGTTGACTTAAATGCCGTTGATGATTTACAGGCCGAAACGGTTATTGATGCCGCAGGTTGTATCGTGCTTCCTGGCTTAATCGACTTCCATGGCCATTTTTTTCATGGTGGAACCGCCATCAGCGTTAACCCTGATATCATATGCCTGCCCAACGGGGTCACCAGCGTGGTGGATGCAGGCAGCAGCGGCTGGGTGAACTATCAGCTGTTTCGAAACAGCGTCATGAATACTTCAATGACCAAAATAAAAAGCTACCTGAACGTAGTCAACGTCGGCCTTTCCACTCTTGGAGGCGGGCCTACGGGTTATCTTGAAAATACGAATCCTGCGAACTATAACGAAGAGAAAATTACTCAAACGCTGAATAGCAACCGAGACAATATTCTGGGTTTGAAATTACGCTACAGTCAGGATATTGCCAAAGGAAAACAATATGCCAGCGATCCGCTTTTATCTACGGTCTCCCTGGCGCGTAAACTCGATACTTCTATTTGCGTGCACGTTACCGATTCTTTGCTCTGCGCGGACGAACTGATTCGCTATTTTAATGCTGATGATATTTACGCCCACTGCTTCCACGGTACCGGTCACTCGATTCTCGATGAGCAGGGTCAAGTCTACTCGGCAATAAAAGAGGCTCAAACCAGAGGGGTTATTTTCGATTGTTCAAACGGCGTCGCCCACTTCGATTTTAACGTTGCCAGTAAAGCTATGGAGCAGGGATTCTATCCTGATATCATTAGTACCGACCTCACCTTACGAAATAGTTTACGAACGGATAAAGTCTACAGTCTGCTCCACGTCATGTCGAAATATCTTAATATGGGAATGTCCTTCTTTGATGTCCTGCGCGCGGTTACCACCACGCCAGCGCGCTTAATGAAGATGCAGGGGCAAATTGGCACCCTGGCTCCCGGCGCTTTTGCTGACATATCCATTATTAAGCTACGCAAAGAAAAAATCATGTTTGAAGATACTCAAGGGGTCAAAATTGAAGGCGACCGGTACATTGATAACTGCGCGACGCTGTGCAACGGTCAAATTGTCTACCGCCGCCTGCATTTCTAATCAATAATTATTAAGCCTTACGCCATCCTTTGCGTAAGGCTTTTATAGCCTGGATAATTCAAGCTACATAACAAAACGGTGAGACTGCTGGACAAAGCACGCAGTCATCGATGAATCCGGAACCACCTACTGCAGTAAGCGGTCGACTGAGCGAAAGCGGCCAACACACCGGCACCTTAAAACATGAAGGATATATTCTGAAAAACGTATTATATGACCTCCTTCATAGATTATCCCTACACTCATTATATAATCATCATTGCGGCCCAGAAGACCTAAGCGAATAATTCATGAAGAATAATGAGATTGTCATTTTTTCAGTATCAAAAACAATAACCCAACGCATCATGAATATTCTTATTGAGCGAGAGCTTGATATTCCTGTGTATGAATTCCGTTATTCAGACGTTCTGGATAAAGCAAATGAGATGATCCAGTCCGGGACTAAAATCATTATTAGTCGAGGAGGTACTGCCGCACTTCTTCGTAGTAACATCAGTATTCCGGTTATTGAGATTGCCCATGATTTTCATGGCGTGTACAGAATTTTACAACAGGCAAAAATTAAATCACAAAAAATTGCTGCCGTTGGCTTTCCACAGTTTTGTAATGCCTTGCGGCATTACCAGAACATGACTAATGAAGACTTTAAAATTTGTCAGGTATATAACCATAATGATATTGAAAACGTTATAAAAAACCTTTCAGAAAATGATTACCACACCGTTATTGGCGGCCTTACGGTTGCCGAAATGGCTAAGAAATATAATCTCAATGCTCTTATGGGCGATACTGATAATATCTCGATTGAGCAGGCCATCAATGAGTCCTTCAGTCTGTTAAAATATATCAATCGTGAAAGCTCCAGGCTAATCATGAGCCACGCAGCGTTGAATCAGGCACGCGAGGGCATCATGTGCATCGATCAGCTGGGTGAAATTATTAATATTAACGCCATTGGCGTAGAGTTGTTCCAGTGTCAAAGCGGAGATAAAATATTCAAGAAAGAGGCCTTTAAAGACATCTACGCCAGTATTATTAATGAATTAGATATTAAAGAACAACCTATTGAAATTAACGGCATAACTATTTTTATTTCCTTACGCCATTTTTCCAACCGGCAGATATCTTACAGTATTATCACCGGATTAAGCCAGGAAAGTACGCTCTGGCAAAATAGTATTAGCAAAAAGAGTAAGCTTCGTGGCTTTTCCACCACCTGGTCTTTCGATGATATTATTGGCCAGTCGCAAATAATGAGTGAAGTTATTAAAAAAGCGAAACTCTGTGCACGACACGATCTTCCGGTTCATATTTTGGGTGAAACCGGCACAGGTAAAGAGCTCTTTGCCCAAAGTATTCATCACTATAGCTCCAGAAGCCATCGTCCTTTTATTGCGCTCAACTGTGCAGCGATTCCCGAAAGCCTTCTTGAAAGCGAACTTTTTGGCTATGCCGAAGGGGCATTTACTCACGCGCGCAAGGGAGGCAAGCCCGGCGTTTTTGAAATGGCGATGAACGGTACGGTGTTTATCGATGAAATCAGCGAAGCGCCGCTATCGGTACAGGTCAAACTGCTGCGCGTGTTGCAGGAAAAGCAGTTTTCTCGTTTGGGCGGCGATATGCTTATTACCGCAGATTTTCGTCTGATCACCGCCAGCAACAAAGATCTGCGCGATCTCGTGACCAACGGCGAGTTCAGGCAAGATCTGTACTACAGAATCAATATTCTTGAATTGAAGCTCCCGGCCCTGCATCAGCGTCCGGGAGATATCATGCTGTTGATTCAGCACCAGCTGAATCAACAGGGTAAGCAAATCACCTTTACCCCCGACGCGGTAGATTTTTTACATAGCTATCGCTGGCCCGGCAACATTCGCGAACTACAGGCAGTTATCTACAGGCTGGTCGTACTGGTGGAAATGGAAACGGTAAGCAAAGAGGTTTTGCAGCAAATCAGCCACATTTCACCCGCTTACCACGAAGATATATCTCCTGATGCAAGCGTCGGTGCGACGGATGATGAAACCGATCTGTTAAAAAAACAGGAAAGATTATTGATTGCCAGCGTGTTAGCGAAAACGGACGGAGACAGAACCAGAGCCTCAGTAATGCTGGGTATCAGCCCCACCACCCTGTGGCGTAAATTAAAGCAGCATAATATCAGCGGTCAGGACTAATCCTTTCCGCTGACAGAAAGCCGCAATTATTGCTGTTCCGCCAAAGCCTGCGCGCACGCCCAGGCTGACGCCCACGCCCACTGGAAGTTATAACCTCCCAGCCAGCCGGTTACGTCCATCACTTCGCCAATAAAATAGAGGCCCGGCACCTTACGGGCTTCCATGGTGCGCGAGGAGAGTTCATTAGTATCAACGCCGCCGAGGGTCACTTCCGCGGTGCGATAGCCTTCGGTTCCGTTTGGCTGCACGCGCCATGCGGTCAGCGTCTCAACCAGCGCCTGCTGCTCGCGAACGTTAAGCTGTTTCAGGGTAACATCCGGAATCTGCCCCAGCAGCTGTAGACACTCGACCAGCCGCTTCGGCAGCTGTATCGCCAGGGTGTTTTTCAGGCTCTGGTTGGGATGCGCCGCGCGCTGCTCGTTGAGAAACTCATCAAGCTGGCAATCCGGTAGCAGATTAATACTGACGAACTCCCCCGGCTGCCAGTAGCTGGAAATTTGCAATACCGCCGGGCCGGATAGCCCACGATGGGTAAAGAGCAGGTTTTCCCGAAAGACGGTACCGTTTTCCGCCGTAATGGTTGATGGCACCGATACCCCGGAAAGTACCTGTAGCTGTTCAAGCAGCGGCTTATGCAAGGTGAACGGCACGAGCCCTGCCCGGGTTGGCAACACCTTCAGGCCAAACTGCTCGGCAAGCTTATAGCCGAACGGCGAAGCGCCCAGGCCTGGCATGGAGAGCCCGCCGGAAGCGACAACCAGCTTTTTCGCCGCGACCGTATCGCCGTTAAGCTGCAGGGTGTAGCCCTCATCATCCCGCTCAACGCTGATAATTTCGCTACGCAGGCGAATTTCCACGCCGCCTTTTTCGCACTCGGCCAGCAGCAGGTTAACAATTTGCTCGGCTGAATCATCGCAAAAAAGCTGGCCCAGGGTTTTCTCGTGCCAGGCAATACTGTATTTACCCACCAGCTCGATAAAGTCCCACTGGCTGTAGCGCGCCAGCGCAGATTTGCAAAAATGCGGGTTTTGACTGAGATATGCCGCGGGTTCGATATACATGTTAGTAAAGTTGCAGCGGCCGCCGCCGGACATCAGAATCTTCCGTCCAGGCTTTTTGCCATTATCGAGCAGCAGAACGCGGCAACCTGCCTGCCCTGCCTGCGCCGCACAAAACATTCCCGCCGCTCCGGCGCCGATTACGATGGCATCAAACCTTTCCACACAACATTCCTCATCTCCCGATTGTCGGGAATTGTAAATTTTTCACTCTGGTCGCACCAGCACGAAAAAAACAGATTTATCTAGCTTATTGAAAGATATAGGAATACTCCCAACGAGCTAAAACTTAAACAGGAAGAAAATCAAAAAAAGTCTATATTTCACTTTGCCCGCGCCGCTAAAGTCACTGATAATGCGCCGCGTTCATGTCCTCAAAATGGCGTAACGTCCTATGCTACATTTATTTGCCGGTCTTGATTTACATACCGGGCTACTATTATTGCTTGCTCTGGCTTTCGTGCTTTTTTACGAAGCGATCAATGGTTTTCATGATACCGCAAACGCTGTTGCAACCGTGATCTACACGCGCGCAATGCGGTCGCAGCTTGCTGTGGCGATGGCGGCTCTTTTTAACTTCTTCGGCGTTCTGTTGGGCGGTCTCAGCGTAGCTTATGCCATTGTGCATATGTTGCCGACCGACCTGCTGCTTAACATGGGTTCAGCACATGGCCTCGCCATGGTCTTCTCCATGCTGCTGGCGGCAATTATCTGGAACCTCGGCACCTGGTACTTCGGCCTTCCGGCCTCCAGCTCACACACCCTGATCGGCGCGATTATCGGTATTGGTTTAACCAATGCGCTGATGACCGGCACTTCGGTTGTGGACGCGCTGAATATCCCGAAAGTCATGGGTATTTTTGGCTCACTAATCATCTCGCCGATCGTTGGCCTGGTGGTTGCGGGCGGCCTGATTTTCATACTGCGTCGCTACTGGAGCGGAACCAAAAAACGTGCCCGTATCCACCTGACTCCTGCCGAACGTGAAAAGAAAGATGGCAAGAAAAAGCCGCCGTTCTGGACGCGTATCGCGCTGATTCTCTCCGCTATTGGCGTCGCCTTCTCGCACGGCGCCAACGATGGTCAGAAAGGCATTGGTCTGGTTATGCTGGTTCTGATTGGCGTTGCTCCGGCGGGCTTCGTCGTCAACATGAACGCTTCCGGCTACGAAATCACCCGTACTCGCGATGCGGTCAACAACGTGGAAACCTTCTTCCAGCAGCACCCCGATCTGTTGAAGAAAGCGACCGGCGCCGAGCAGCTCATTCCGTCTCCGGAAGCTGGCGCTGCCGCCAACGGCGAGTTTCACTGTCACCCGGCAAACACCATCAACGCGCTTGACCGCGTGAAGACAATGCTTGCGGGTACTGAAAGCTACGATACGCTCACCGTCGAGCAGCGTAGCCACCTGCGCCGTATTATGCTCTGCATCTCCGACACCACCGATAAAGTGGCGAAACTGCCGGAAGTGAGTGCCGACGATAAGCGTCTGCTGAAAAAGCTGAAAACCGATATGCTGAGCACCATCGAGTATGCACCGATCTGGATTATTATGGCGGTCGCTCTGGCATTGGGTATCGGCACCATGATCGGCTGGCGTCGCGTGGCGACCACCATTGGCGAGAAAATCGGTAAGAAAGGAATGACCTACGCGCAAGGTATGTCAGCCCAGATGACCGCAGCCGTATCGATTGGTCTGGCGAGCTATACCGGTATGCCGGTTTCCACCACCCACGTACTCTCATCGTCAGTGGCGGGGACTATGCTCGTTGATGGCGGCGGTCTGCAGAAGAAAACCGTCACCAGCATCCTGATGGCCTGGGTGCTCACCCTGCCCGCAGCGATTCTGCTGTCCGGCGCGCTGTACTGGATCTCGCTGCAGATTATCTAAGCGTATATCTGGAAATAAGAAATTTTAAACGGGTCAGGAAACTGGCCCGTTTTTTTTGCCTGCCGCGCAACTAGTGCCAGATAATGAGGGCTATCATGCTCACCATAACCAGGCCGCATAGCGCGCTGGTGAGAATAAACTGCCGACGAACCCGCTCACAGCGACGGATAAACTCATCATCGTGGTGATCGCGGTAGCGCTGAGCGTAGATATACCACACCAGGCGCATCTGTTTGCTGGGCTGCCCATGCGACGTAAAAAAACCGCCGCCATCGACATATTGATAGAGCAAAGGGTCACAACCACGTAGCACAACAAGCAATGCACGCAGCGACGAGAAGTAGCGTGCCATATTCACTACACATACGATACACAGGGCCCAAAACAGCGCGATAGTGCTGATCATACCTCCTCCCCGGCGACCCGTCCTCGGAGGCTCCCTCCGGGACTACCGCTCCCCAATGTCAAACCGACTTGTACAGTTAAAGAGTGCGATTCCGATCACATTTATTTATCCGACCGGCTCATTAAATAGTGTAGGAGATCAGTTAATTTTTTTACCACAAGGTTAATCATTATCAATGCATAAGTCTGATATTTAACCTGAATCATTTGAATTATGAGACAAAACGATTAACTGTTTGAACCGCGCTTACGCTGGTCTCGCAGGAGACGGGGCTAAAAGCCAACAGATATGCCACTGAAAGTATGACGGATATATTTGTTTAACCATTTGCTGAACAAGGTAGATTGACGGATCGCGAGGGGAGCTATAAGGTAGAAATATCTTCTACAATTAAGTCCTTAAGGACTACCCCCCGCGAATGTGGCACGCAGGACGCGGGCGAAGCGGCAGCGCTGGCTGTCAGGTCCAACGGTCGTCGACAACTTATGGAAGGAGTAACACTATGGCTTACAAACATATCCTTATTGCAGTAGACCTGTCCCCGGAAAGCAAAGTACTGGTAGAAAAAGCCGTTTCTATGGCCCGTCCCTACAATGCAAAAGTGTCCTTGATCCACGTTGATGTGAATTACTCCGATCTATACACCGGCCTTATCGATGTTAATCTTGGCGACATGCAGAAGCGCATCTCCGAAGAGACTCATCACGCGTTAAGCGAACTGTCTACTAACGCTGGCTATCCGATCACCGAGACCCTGAGCGGCAGCGGCGATCTCGGCCAGGTCCTGGTCGATGCGATTAAGAAATATGATATGGACCTCGTGGTTTGCGGTCACCACCAGGACTTCTGGAGCAAACTGATGTCCTCCGCGCGTCAGCTAATCAATACCGTACACGTCGACATGCTGATTGTCCCGCTGCGCGACGAAGAAGAGGAATAACAGAACGTTATTGAAATTCGCTGATAATCAACGCCCGCCAACGCGGGCGTTTTTATTTTTCACGCGAAAAATAGCATTTAAAACCATATAAACCGTATTAAAACAGATTTATAAACCAATAAAATCGCCTTTAATCCATATAATAATTCGCTAACAGCCGTAAAAATCATATCATTGCGCAAAGTTAAGCATTTTGAGCGCGTTTTGGCATACGCGTTCATACTTTTCCGGACAGGACTAAAAGGCGAAGAAAGATGAATTCCACCGCACCGAGAGGCTTGCTGCAGCAACCTCGCCCCTTCTTCATGATCTTCTTTGTGGAACTTTGGGAACGATTTGGCTATTACGGCGTTCAGGGGATCCTGGCCGTTTTCTTTGTTAAACAGCTCGGCTTCTCTCAGGAACAGGCGTTCATTACCTTTGGCGCTTTTGCCGCGCTGGTGTATGGCCTGATCTCCATCGGCGGCTACGTCGGCGATCACCTCCTCGGCACCAAACGCACGCTGGTGCTGGGCGCGATTGTGCTGGCCGCGGGCTACTTTCTGACCGGCCTGTCGTTGCACAAACCCGATCTGATTTTTATCGCGCTGGGAACCATTGCGGTAGGGAATGGGCTGTTCAAAGCTAACCCGGCAAGCCTGCTTGCCAAGTGCTATCCGCCCAAAGACGCCCGCCTTGATGGCGCCTTCACGCTGTTTTATATGTCGATCAACATTGGTTCGCTGCTGTCGCTATCGCTGGCGCCGGTGATTGCCGATAAGTTCGGCTACGCGGTGACCTACAACCTGTGCGGGGCGGGTCTGATTGTCGCCCTGCTGGTGTACTTCGCCTGTCGTGGAATGGTGAAGGATATCGGTTCAGAACCGGACCACAGACCGCTCAGCCTGCGTAATTTGCTGTACGTGCTGGCAGGAACGGTAGTCATGATTTTTACCTGCGCCTGGCTGATGCATAACGTAAAGATCGCCAATCTGGTGCTGATTGTCCTCTCGATGGTGGTGACGATTTTCTTCTTCCGCGAGGCCTTCAGGCTGGATAAGACCGGGCGCAACAAAATGTTCGTCGCCTTTATCCTGATGCTGGAAGCGGTGCTGTTTTATATTCTGTACGCGCAGATGCCCACCTCCCTCAACTTCTTTGCTATCAATAACGTCCACCACGAAATACTCGGCTTCGCGATTAATCCGGTGAGTTTCCAGGCGCTAAACCCGTTCTGGGTGGTGGTTGCCAGCCCGATACTGGCCGCTATTTACACGCGTTTGGGCAACAAGGGCAAAGACCTGACCATGCCAATGAAGTTCACCCTCGGTATGTTCCTGTGCTCTCTGGGTTTTCTCACCGCCGCCGCCGCAGGGATGTGGTTTGCCGATGCCCGGGGCCTGACCTCGCCATGGTTTATCGTGCTCGTGTATCTGTTCCAGAGCCTGGGGGAACTGCTGATTAGCGCCCTGGGGCTGGCGATGGTCGCCGCGCTGGTACCGCAGCATCTGATGGGCTTTATTCTTGGGATGTGGTTCCTGACGCAGGCCGCCGCGTTCCTGCTGGGCGGCTACGTCGCCACCTTCACCGCCGTACCGGAGAATATTACCGACCCGCTGCAGACGCTGCCAGTCTATACCAATGTCTTCAGCAAAATCGGCCTCGTGACCCTGGGCGTGACGGTAGTCATGGCGTTAATGGTGCCATGGCTGAACCGGATGATTAATACCAAAAGCGCGTAAAAACGGTACGGTCGACGAGGTTTCCCGGATTGCGGCTAACGCCTTATCCGGGCTACAAAACCTCCAGGCTGCAGTGAACCTGTAGCCCGAGCGCCGCCCCCGGGGAAAGCGCGCACGCTATTTCAGTCAGAAACATGCCCGGATTGCGGCTCAACCGCCGTTCCGGGCTACAACATCCTCAGGCCGCACAAACCCGTAGCCCACCGCGCACAGAGCGGCAAAATTTCCCGGAGGCGGTGCTACGCACCTGTCAGGGCTACAAAACCCCCAGACGGCAGTGAACCTGTAGCCCGGGCAAGGCGCGCCGAGCGCCGCCCCCGGGGAAAGCGCGCACGTTATTTCAGTCAGAAACATGCCCGGATTGCGGCTCAACCGCCGTTCCGGCGTAAATATCAAACCGGTGGCCTTTGGTCACCACCGCGTTGGGAGTCGCGACATCCGCCAACGGCGGCGCGTAGTCCGGACGCTTAACCACCACGCGTTTGGTTGCCAGCTGACGCGCGGGTTCCAGCAGACCGTCAGCGTCTAAATCCGGCCCCACCAGCGACTGGAATACCCGCATCTCTTTCTTCACCAGCGCGCTTTTCTGTTTATGCGGAAACATCGGATCGAGATACACCACCTGCGGGCGCGGGGTGATATCGGTCAGCGCCGTCAGGCTGGAAGCGTGGATCAGCTGCAACCGCTCCTGCAACCACGGGCCGATTTCCGCATCGGCATAGCCGCGCGCTAGGCCGTCGTCGAGCAGTGCGGCAACCACCGGGTTACGTTCCAGCATCCGCACGCGACAGCCTACGGAGGCAAGAACAAAAGCATCCCTTCCCAGGCCGGCGGTCGCATCGACCACATCCGGCAGGTAGTCGCCTTTGATGCCCACCGCTTTTGCCACCGCCTCGCCTCGGCCGCCGCCGAACCTGCGCCGGTGGGCCATCGCTCCGCCGACAAAATCAACAAAGATGCCACCAAGCTTCGGTTCATCTCGCTTGCGCAGTTCCAGACGCTCCGGCGTCAACACCAGCGCCATCAGGTTGCCGTCGTCCTGCTCCAGCCCCCAGCGGGCGGCAAGAACAGATAAGGCGCCGTCTCCGGCGCCCGTTTCATCTATTAAGGAGATTTTCACAACAGGATTAACTCTTAATACCGTAATGCTCAAGCATCGCATCCAGCTGCGGCTCACGACCGCGGAAGCGTTTAAACAGGACCATTGGCTCTTCTGAACCGCCGCGGCTGAGAATGTTGTCGAGGAAAGACTGACCGGTTTCCCGATTGAAGATCCCTTCTTCTTCGAAGCGCGAGAAAGCATCCGCCGCCAGCACGTCAGCCCACAGGTAGCTGTAATATCCCGCCGCGTAGCCGCCGGCAAAAATGTGGCTGAAGGCGTGCGGGAAGCGGCCCCATGAAGGCCCGGGAATCAGCGCGACCTGCTGCTTAATTTCCGCCAGCGTTTCCAGAATCTTAGCCCCCTGCTGCGGGCTGAATTCCGCATGCAGACGGAAGTCGAACAGGCCGAACTCCAGCTGACGCAGAATAAACATCGCCGCCTGGTAGTTCTTCGCCGCCAGCATTTTCTCCAGCAGCTCCTGCGGCAGCGGCTCGCCGGTTTCATAGTGACCGGAGATAAACGCCAGCGCTTCCGGCTCCCAGCACCAGTTTTCCATAAACTGGCTCGGCAGCTCGACGGCATCCCATGGCACCCCGCTGATGCCGGAAACGCCGGCGGTATCGATGCGGGTCAGCATATGGTGCAGACCGTGACCGAACTCATGGAACAGCGTGATCACTTCATCATGAGTAAACAAGGCCGGTTTACCGCTGACAGGACGGTTAAAGTTGCAGGTCAGGTAGGCGACCGGCTTTTGCAACGAACCATCAAGCTTGCGCATCTGGCCGACGCAGTCATCCATCCATGCCCCGCCGCGTTTATGTTCGCGAGCGTAGAGGTCGAGGTAGAAGCTGCCGCGCAGCTCATTTTTATCATCGTAAAGCTCGAAGAAGCGAACTTCCGGATGCCAGACATCTACATCGGTACGCTCTTTAGCGGTAATGCCGTAAATGCGCTTAACCACCTCGAACAGGCCGTTAACGGCTTTGTTTTCCGGGAAATAGGGGCGCAGCTGTTCGTCGCTGATGCTGTAAAGATGCTGCTTCTGTTTTTCGCTGTACCAGGCGATATCCCAGGGCTGGAGTTCATCTACGCCGAATTCGGCTTTGGCGAACGCACGCAGCTGGGCCAGCTCTTTCTCACCCTGCGGACGGGCGCGTTTGGCCAGATCGGTCAGGAAGTCGAGCACCTGCTGCGGATTCTCGGCCATTTTGGTCGCCAGCGACTTATCGGCATAGCTGTCGAAGCCCAGCAGCTGCGCCAGCTCGTGACGCAGGGCGAGGATTTCCGCCATCACCGGGCCATTATCCCATTTACCGGCGTTCGGGCCCTGGTCAGAGGCGCGGGTGGAGTAGGCGCGATAGAGCTCTTCACGCAGCGCCTGGTTGTCGCAATAGGTCATCACCGGCAGATAGCTTGGGATATCCAGGGTGAGAAGGAACCCCTCCTGCTCTTTGGCTTCAGCCTGTGCTTTCGCCGCGGCAAGCGCGCTTTCCGGCATCCCGGAGAGCTCAGATTCATCGGTGACCAGCTTCGTCCAGCCCATGGTGGCGTCGAGCACGTTGTTGCTGTACTGATTGCCCAGTTCGGAAAGGCGGGCAGCGATTTCGCCGTAGCGTTTCTGCTTCTCTTTTGCGAGGCCAATACCGGAGAGTTCAAAATCACGTAGCGCGTTATCCACCGCTTTTTTCTGCGCGGTATTCAGGGTGGCGTAATGGTCGCCGTCACGCAGGTCGCGGTACGCTTTATACAGGCCTTCATGCTGCCCAACCCAGGTGCTGTACTCCGAGAGCAGCGGCAGGGTTTGCTCGTAGGCTTCGCGCAGTTCCGGGCTGTTCTTGACCGAATTCAGATGGCTGACCGGGGAAAAAATACGCCCCAGCACGTCGTCCACTTCCGCCAGCGGCTGGCAAAGATTTTCCCAGGTATACGGCGCCCCTTGCGCCACCGCGCTTTCTACCGCCTGCCGGCAATCATCCAGCGCTTTGGTGACCGCGGGGACCACGTGCTCGGGTTTGATTGCAGAAAATGGCGGCAATGAAAAAGGCGTCAGTAATGGATTGGTCATTTACACAGTCCTGTTGAATAGGGTGAATGAAGCGCGCGTCCGGCGCTATAGCATGAGATCTAGAATGGGGGATAGTCAGGGGAATTTCAATGTCAGGCGCCGCGCGGAGCCGGGTATTACTGCGATAAGTACGGCCGTTGAGGTTATAGCGCATAAAAAAGCCGGGTTAGCATCGTTGCTACCCGGCCCGTTTTTGACTGATGACCCGCTTACACCACCATCCCCAACAGCAGGCAGCCGATCAAACCGCACACTGAGATAATGGTTTCCAGCATCGACCACGACTTGATGGTCTCGCCGATGGTCAGGTTGAAGTACTCTTTAAACAGCCAGAAGCCAGGATCGTTCACGTGAGAGAAGATAACGCTACCGGAGCCCACGGCGATAACCATCAGTTCCGGGCTCACGCCGGTGGTGGCAATCAGCGGCGCGGCAATACCGCCAGCGGTGATAGCCGCAACGGTCGCGGAACCCAGGGCGATACGCAGTACCGCGGCAATCGACCATGCCATAAACAGCGGAGACATGTTGGATTCATGCATGATAGAAGCAATGTATTTGTCCATGCCGCTATCAACCAGCACCTGCTTGAAGGCGCCGCCGCCGCCGATGATCAACAGCATCATGGCGATAATTTTGATTGAGGAGGTCAGCGTATCGTTGATCTGCTCCATTGAACGACCGCGGTTAAGACCGAAGGTGAACATCGCGATCAGTACCGCGATCAGCGTCGCCATCACCGGGTCGCCGAAGAATTCCGCTACAGGCAGGAAGGCGTGGCCTTTTGGCAGAACCATCTCAGCCACGGCGCGCATCGCCATCAGAATCACCGGCACCAGAGAGGTCCAGACGCTGACGCCAAAGCCCGGCATCTCTTCTTCAGTGAACGTTTTCGGGTTATGCAGACCTTCCGGAATCGGCTTATCGATACCTTTCAGGAAACGCGCGTAAACCGGACCCGCGAGGATAACCGTCGGGATCGCCAGAATCGTACCGAACAGCAGGGTTTTACCCATGTCAGCATGGAAAATGGTGGCAATCGCCGTCGGGCCCGGGTGCGGAGGCAGGAAGCCGTGCGTCACGGAGAGCGCGGCCGCCATCGGTACGCCGATATAGAGCAGCGGAATACCGGCAGATGCAGCGATGGTAAAGACCAGCGGCAGCATCAGTACGAAGCCTACTTCATAGAACAGCGCAAAGCCGACGGTAAAGCCGGTCAGCACAACCGCCCATTGAATATGCTTTTTACCAAATTTGGCAATCAGCGTGGTGGCGATACGCTGCGCACCGCCGCAATCTGCCAGCATTTTACCAAGCATAGCGCCGAAGCCCATGATCAGCGCGAGGCTGCCAAGGGTTCCCCCTACGCCGTTTTTGATGGATACGATAACTTTATCCAGAGGCATACCCTGCATGAGCCCGACGGCAAGTGCCACCAGAACCAGAGCGATGAACCCGTTCATCTTGAAACGGATCATCAGCAACAATAACAGGGCAACCCCGATAGCAACGATGACTAATGGCATGATTTACCTGGCCTTAATTTGTTATGGGTAACGTCATAGTTTGAACATTGACTTCATCCGTTCCGACAGGAACAAAAAATGTCTTACGCTGTAGAAGCTGGCTTTATCCTTACCCAGAGAAAGGATAGCTGGCTATTTTTTTATCTGTAGCGTCTGAAGTGAATGATACGGGTAACATATGAAGTTTGAGAATCACCTGGGCGATGAAAATTTCAAATTTGAGACTTAAGTCATACTCTTTAGCTGGTTTTTACCGGATAGCCTGGCAGGGAATGTTGCCCGGTAACATGAAGGGAGTTACCCGGCAGAATAAATCTGCCGGGCGGGAGGGAATTAGTAGTAAGAGTGCTCACCGCGCTGGTGTTCAGTCAGGTCGCGTACGCCCTTCAATTCAGGGAACTCGCTGAGCATCTGCTTCTCAATCCCTTCTTTCAGGGTCACGTCGACCATCGAGCAGCCGTTACAGCCGCCGCCGAATTGCAGAATCGCCAGACCATCATCGGTGATTTCCATCAACGTGACGCGCCCGCCGTGACCGGCCAGCTGCGGGTTAATCTGCGACTGTAGCAGGTACTCTACGCGCTCCATCAGCGGGGCATCGTCAGATACTTTGCGCATCTTGGCGTTTGGCGCCTTCAGCGTCAGCTGGGAACCGAGCTGGTCAGTAACAAAATCGATTTCAGCGTCTTCCAGATACGGCGCGCTAAGTTCATCGACATAAGCGGTGAGTTGCTCAAACTTCAGCGCAGTATCGGAATCTTCCACCGCATCCGGTGGGCAGTAGGAGACGCCGCACTCGGCGTTTGGGGTGCCGGGATTGATCACAAATACGCGAATTTGTGTCCCTTCTTCCTGATTTGCCAGCAGTTTGGCAAAGTGCGCTTGTGCAGCATCGGAAATACGGATCATAGCGTTGGCCTAATAGTTGACTATTTTAGTTGGTTATAATACGCCCATCGGCAGGGGTCTACAAGGTACGGCATATACACCATACCTGAACCGTCGCGGCGCCGTTTCGCAAAAGCAGGCGGGATATCTCGGCGACGGTGCTTCCGGTTGTGACGACATCATCCACAAGGGCGATATGGAGGCCCCGTAGCGACAATTCAAGCTGAAAGGCGTTTTTCAGGTTCTGTTTGCGCAAACTGGCGCTGAGCTGATGCTGGGTAGCGGTGCGCCGTCTGCGGATCAGCGTATCGCTACGCCAGGCGCAGCCCAACCAACGGGATAGCGGGCGACACAGCAGGTCGCTCTGATTAAATCCTCTCCTCCACTGACGGCGCTGCCAGAGCGGCACGCTGATAATCCGGTCAGGACGAGGAAGATCGGGGCTCTGGCGTATGCGCAGCAGCAGCAGACGCGCCAGCGCCGGGGCCAGTTCGGGCCGCTTGTTGAATTTCAGCTGATGAATCAGGCCGCTCAGCGGCGAGCGATAGTCATTTACCGTCACCAGCCGCTGCCACGGCGGCGGTTTTTGCAGGCAACGTCCGCAGGGAAGCGAGACTGAGTGGGCCGGCAGGCCGCACTGCGGGCAGAGCGGTTCAGAAGCCAGCAGCGCCGACGTGCAACGCGAGCAAATCCCCCAGCGGGCGATGGCCAGCGGCATTTGGCATAGCCAGCATAAGCTGTGTGCTGTTAGCATATTTCCCCTCATATTGGTGGAAAGAGAACAGTAACTGATGAAAGAGATCTGGTGGCAGACCACAGGCGAAGGAAATTGTCATCTTGTGCTGCTGCACGGATGGGGGCTGAATGCGCAAGTGTGGGATTGCATCGCGCCGGAACTGGCCTCGCATTTTACGCTGCACCTCGTCGACCTCCCGGGTTATGGCCGCAGCAGTGGCTTTGGCGCTCTGTCGCTGGAGGAGATGACGCAGTTAGTGCTGGAGAAAGCGCCGGAGCGCGCTATCTGGCTTGGCTGGAGCCTGGGCGGTCTGGTCGCGAGCCAGGCGGCATTAACGCATCCTGAGCGCGTGCTGGCGCTGGCCACCGTTGCTTCTTCCCCCTGTTTTGCTGCTCACGACAGCTGGCCGGGAATCAAACCCGAGGTGCTGAGCGGATTCCAGCAGCAGCTGAGAGAGGATTTCCAACGCACCGTTGAGCGTTTTCTGGCGCTGCAAACCATGGGTACCGAGAGCGCGCGCCAGGATGCGAGAGCGCTAAAGAACACGGTACTGTCGTTACCGATGCCGTCGCCGGAAGTTTTAAACGGCGGGCTGGAGATCCTGAAAACCGCCGATTTACGCCAGCCGTTAACGGCCCTCGAGATGCCGTTTTTGCGCATGTACGGCCGCCTGGATGGCCTGGTGCCGCGTAAAATCATTCCGCTTCTCGACGCCCTGTGGCCCGATAGCGTATCGGTGGTGTTCGATAAAGCCGCCCATGCGCCGTTCATTTCTCATCCGCAGGCGTTTTGCGCTCCGCTGGTCGAGCTGCAGGGTCTGGTCAGTAAATATTTTTAGCGGAACGTGGTAAAAACGCAGGGTGCAGTAATACTTAGGTTGTTGCGGTGGTTGACTATTTCACATTATCCCCGCGACCTAAAAAAACAACCTAATGGAGAGTAGAGGCTATGAAACTTGTTACAGGAATTGTTGCATCTCTGGTTATTGGCTCCCTGTCCTTCGGCGCTTTTGCCGCCAAGGAAATTCAAAAAGATGAAGTAGATAAACTGAATCTGACCAAAATTGGTTCTATTACCACTTCAAGAACAACCTCTCCTATGGATGCAAAGCGCGATCTGTCGAAAAAAGCAGATGAGCTGGGCGGCACCTATTTTGTGGTGATTGCAGGCGAGAAGAACGAGAAAACGGTTCACGCTAACGCGGACGTCTACAAGTAAGCCAGAAAGCGGGTCTCAGGACCCGCTCGCAGCCCTGGGCCCAGAGGCGGCGCGTTGCGCCTGTCCGGTCTATCCACCCCAAAACCGTACAAATCGGTGTTCGAATCTCCCGGGTCGAGGCGTAAACGCCCTACCCGGCTACCAGCCCCAAAACCTCACTGGCGTGTAGCCCGGCCGCAATCCGGGAAACCAGCCTTTACAGGCCCATCAGCGCAGCGACCACCACTCTCGCAGACAGGCCTTGCCTTCGGGACAGCTTTTACAGCTGCCGGAGAGACAGCCTTCGGCATCTTCGGTAATTCTTACCGCTTTACCCATCGCTTCCAGACGCCCAAGCATGGCATCGATTAGCGGCCGCGGCGTACCAAGACGGGCGCTTAGCTGCGACGCTTCCATCCTGCCCTGCAGGGCCAGCATATCGCGAACCTCAATTAACGACGCCATTATCGCTCCCTAGTGACAATCACCGGTCGGGCTCTGGCAGCACGTCGACGGCGTTTTGCGCGTTGCCAGCAGCGAGATCTCCACCCGGCTACGCGCTCTGCGCAGCAGGCCAAAGACGACGATATTGAACAGCACCACCGCCAGAATGCACACCAGACTATAGCGCGGATGTTGGCTAAAGCTGACGGTCTGGTAGTACAGCGTAGAGAGCGAGTAGGCGATATTCAGCCCCCACAGAACCGAGAACATCATCCAGCCCCGGCTCGACTCGCGGGCAATCGCTCCCATCACCGAGATGCACGGAATGTAGAGCAGAACGAAAATCAGGTAGCTGTACGCCGCAGCGGCGCTGCCGAACTTGCTGCCCATCACGCCCATCGCGCCGGTTTCCATTTCACCATCGCCTTTGCTGGCTTCGATTGGGTTAGCCAGGACGCTCAGGCTGAAGGTGTCTTTCAGGCTCTGCCAGGTCTCATCCACCGCGTCCAGCAGCTCAGCGCCCAGGCTAAACTCCTGCGGATTAAACTCTTCGTTCTGGATATCCTCGGCGGTGTAGAGCGTGTTCAGCGTCCCGACCACGACTTCCTTCGCCATCGCGCCGGTAAACAGGCCGACGGTCGCCTGCCAGTTATCCTCATGCACGCCAATCGGTTTAAACACCGGAGTAATCACCCGGCTGACCGACGCCAGCGCCGAATCGTTGATGTTATCGACGATCTTACCGCTCAGCGAGAAGCTATTCAGCGCGCTGAGGAAGATGCTGACGATGACGATAACTTTACCCGCCCGCAGTACGAAGCCTTTCAGGCGCTGCCAGGTCTGGATGATCAGGCTCTTTACGTGCGGTACATGGTATACCGGCAGCTCCATCACGAACGGCGAAGCTTCGCCGCGCATAATGGTATGTTTCAGCATCAGGCCGGTCGCAATCGCCATGACGATCCCCAGCACATACAGCGAGAAGACCGCCAGCGCGCCGTTCTGGCCGAAAAAGGCGGCGGCGAAGACGGCAAAGATCGCCAGACGCGCGCCGCAGGACATAAACGGCGCCATCATAATGGTCATCAGGCGTTCGCGCGGCGCATCAAGAGTACGCGCGCCCATCACCGATGGAACGTTGCAGCCAAACCCCACGATGAGCGGCACGAAGGATTTACCCGGGAGACCCAGCGCCTGCATCAGGCGGTCCATCACAAACGCCGCTCGCGCCATATAGCCTGAGTCTTCAAGGAAAGAGAGAAACAGATACATCATGCCAATCTGCGGCACCAGCGGCAGCACGGTGTTGATACCGCCGCCAATCCCCTGGGCAAGGAAAACCGTCAGCCAGTCCGGGAAGTGCAGGGTGTAGCCAATCCACTGAATACCGTGAATAAAAATAGCGACGGAACCGGCATCAAAAATGGGCTGTAGCGCACCGCCGATATTAATCGCCAGTAAGAACATCAGATACATGACAAACAGAAACACCGGCAGCCCGAGGAAGCGGTTGAGAATCACTTTATCCATCGCCGTGGTAAAGCGGCTGGGCTCGGCGGTCAGAGTATTGCTCACCGCATCGCAAATCGCGGCAATACTTTGGTAACGGGCATCGGCGATATGCAGCGCCGGGTCGTCCAGTTCTTCGCTCAGATGCGCCAGCGCCACGTCCAGTTTGTGGGCGGCGTCACCGGCATAGGCGCGGCTGTAAATATCGCCTTCGAGCATCTGCAACCCTAACCAACGACGCTGGCGCTGCGGAATGTCCGCAGCCATAAACTGCGCCAGCTTGTCCGCTTCTCGCAGCAGCGGCTGAGGGTAATGCACCAGTTCAATAGCCTGGTTCTGCTGATGGCGGTCGATCGCTATTTTTAAGGCTTCAATACCACGCCCGCGGGTAGAAACCAGCGGGATCACCGGGCATCCCAGGCGAGCTGACAGCGCGTCGACATCAATGCGGATTTTTTGTTTTTCCGCGATATCAAGCATGTTCAGCGCGACCACGCAGGGTATGCCAAGCTCCAGCAGCTGCAGGGTCAGATAAAGGTTACGTTCAAGATTGGACGCATCAACGACGTTAATCAGCATGTCGGCGTCGCCGCTGAGGATATAGTGGCAGGCAATCTGCTCATCCAGCGAAGTTTGCGAAGAGATAGTGGTCAGAGAATAAGTGCCCGGCAGATCCACCAGCGTGACCTGATGATCGGTGGTGTTGAAACCACCCTCTTTACGCTCAACGGTCACCCCAGCCCAGTTACCCACGCGCTGGCGCGCACCGGTGAGCTGGTTAAATAGCGTGGTCTTACCGGAATTAGGATTACCAATTAAACCAAGGGTTAATTTTTTCATATTCATGCTCTTAGTACCGGTCAGGCATTATTGTGCAACCGCTTCCAGTTCAATTAACGCAAGATCCTTTTTACGTAATACCAGGCTAACGCGTCGGGTTTCAATATGAATAGGGTCGCCAAGCGGCGCCACGCGAACCACATGAAAAGAAGAACCCGGCAGCATCCCAAGGGACAGCAGCTTCTGCCGATACGCCGGACTAATATCGCGGGAGAAACCGGTAATCTTCCACGTACTATCAGGTGTGAATTGCATAGAACCTACTTGTATATCGCTAACCGAAAGAGAGTTTTCCATATGCGCCTTAGATGCAGCGCAAGGGACCATAGCCAACGAAGGATAAAAAATGCTTAACGCACATAATGATAATGAGAATAGTTTTTATCATCAATACATATAATGCGGTCGATTCTTTTTTTAAACAGGAAAGTGAGTATTTGTTGATATTGAGCAAAATCTATTTTGTAACAGGCACAGAGACGCTCATTATTCTTAAAGCCGGAATGTTTAATTAAAGTTTCGTTAGTTAACGAAATGCAAATAATATTCTTATCGACGTAATTCGCGCTTATTAAGAGGTTATAAGAAAATACTCATGCTTGTTTTGCGCAATATGGCGATAAGCAAAGCAGAAACGGCCCCTTAGAAAAAGGGGCCACAATATCATTAGCGTTTTTTACCCATTGCCGCCGCCAGCGCATCCATCATCGCGCTGTTGCCCGCAGGCTGCGCCTCGCGACCGCGAGGTTTGGCGGCCTTCGCCGCCGGACGGTTACCCTGAGGACGTTCGTTACCGCCGCCGCCGCGGCGCGCGTTGCTGTCGCCTGGCTGTTCGTCGAGACGCATAGTCAGCGCGATACGCTTACGCTGCAGGTCGACTTCCATCACTTTGACCTTCACGATATCCCCCGCTTTCACTACCGTATGCGGGTCTTCTACGAACTTATTCGACAGGGAAGAGATATGCACCAGGCCGTCCTGATGAACGCCGATATCAACGAATGCGCCGAAGTTAGTGACGTTGGTGACCGCGCCTTCGAGGATCATCCCCGGCAGCAGGTCGTTCATGGTCTCCACGCCATCGGCGAACTGGGCGGTTTTGAACTCAGGACGCGGATCGCGCCCCGGTTTTTCCAGCTCTTTGATGATGTCGGTAACCGTCGGCACACCGAATTTATCATCGGTGAAATCAACGGCTTTAAGATTGCGCAGCTCGCTGCTGTTGCCCATTAAATCTTTGAGCGCCTGTTGAGTCGCCGCCAGAATACGTTCCACTACCGGATAAGCTTCCGGGTGGACGGTGGAAGCATCCAGCGGGTTGTCGCCGTGGTTAATGCGCAGGAAGCCCGCGCACTGCTCAAAGGCTTTTGGCCCCAGACGGCTGACCTTCAACAGCTGCTGGCGGTTCTGGAACTGGCCGTTCTCGTCGCGCCAGGAGACGATATTCTGCGCCATCATGCGGGTCAAGCCGGCCACGCGGGTGAGCAGCGGGACGGAAGCGGTATTCAGATCGACGCCGACGGCGTTCACGCAGTCTTCCACCACCGCATCCAGCTTACGCGCCAGCTGGGTCTGGCTGACATCATGCTGATACTGGCCAACGCCGATAGATTTGGGGTCGATTTTCACCAGTTCAGCCAGCGGATCCTGGAGACGACGGGCGATAGAAACCGCGCCGCGCAGAGAAACGTCGAGGTCCGGAAACTCCTGCGCCGCCAGCTCGGAGGCGGAATAAACGGATGCGCCCGCTTCGCTGACAATCACCTTCTGGGCGGTCACTTTCGGGAACTGCTTTTGCACGTCGAGGAAGAAACGCTCGGTTTCACGCGAGGCGGTACCGTTACCGATAGCCACCAGCTCTACGTTGTACTTTTCGCACAGCGCGGCAACCGCCACCGCCGCTTTAGCGGCCTGTCCGGTATGCGGGTAGATAGTATCCGTCGCGACCAGTTTGCCGGTACCGTCAACCACGGCGACTTTCACACCGGTGCGCAGGCCCGGGTCAAGGCCCATGGTCGCGCGCAGCCCGGCCGGAGCCGCCATCAGCAGGTCGTGCAGGTTGCGGGCAAAGACGTTAATGGCTTCGTCTTCGGCGCGTTCACGTACGGTGCTCATTAGCTCGGTTTCCAGATGCATCAGCACCTTGATCCGCCACGTCCAGCTCACCACGCCTTTACGCCAGCTGTCCGCCGGGGCGTTATTCAGGCGCAGACCGAGATGGTCAATAATAATTTGTTCACCGTGGCTCTCTTTCGGCGGCTCGTCAAACTGCGGGTCGGCGTTCAAAGAGAGCTGCAGCACGCCTTCGTTACGCCCGCGGAACATCGCCAGCGCGCGGTGCGACGGCACGGTGGAGATCGGTTCATGGTGATCGAAGTAGTCGCGGAATTTCGCGCCTTCCTCTTCTTTACCGCTGACGACGGTCGCTACCAGATGGGCATTTTTCCACAAGTAATCACGTACTTTCGCCAGCAGCCCGGCGTCTTCAGCGAAGCGCTCCATCAGGATATAGCGCGCGCCGTCGAGGGCGGCTTTACTGTCCGCGATACCTTTATCGGCGTCGATATATTTGGCAGCTTCGGTTTCCGGGTCGTGAGACGGTTCGTTCCACAGCAGCTCGGCCAGCGGTTCCAGCCCGGCCTCAATGGCGATCTGTCCGCGGGTGCGGCGCTTCGGCTTATACGGCAGATAGAGGTCTTCAAGCTCGGTCTTACTCAGCGTACCGTTGATGGCTTTTTCCAGCGACTCGGTCAGTTTGCCCTGCTCGCCGATGGACTTCAGGATCGCTTGGCGACGCTCTTCGAGCTCACGCAGATAACCCAGGCGGGTTTCCAGATTACGCAGCTGCGTGTCATCCAGACCGCCGGTGACTTCTTTACGATAGCGTGCGATAAACGGCACGGTGTTCCCTTCATCAAGCAGGCGAACGGCAGCTTCTACCTGTTCGGCCCTGGCCTGAAGTTCACCCGCAATAATGCGGCAGAGCGAATCATTCATCATCGGTTTAATTCATCTTTAGGATCAAAAATCAGGGGGATAGTTATACGGACTGACACGCTAAAATGCCAGCCACGACCAAAGCCTCTCGGAATGTTCCGCACCTATTTAGCTTTGACGTATTCAATTTCGTTCACGTACCAGGCCGCCTCGCCCGCGGGCGTGTTAACGATAGCTAAATCGCCGACCTCTTTTTTCAGCAGCGCGCGCGCCATCGGCGAATCAATGGAGATGTAGTCGTTGCGGCCAAAGATTTCATCGTAGCCGACAATCCGGAAGCGCCGGGTATCGCCCGCATCGTTTTCAATTTCCACCCACGCCCCGAAGAACACTTTGCCCTCCTGCTGCGGTGAATAATCGACGATTTTAAGCTGCTCGAGGCATTTGGTCAGGTAGCGCACCCGGCGGTCGATTTCACGCAGGCGCTTTTTGTTGTACTGATAGTCGGCGTTTTCGCTACGGTCGCCGAGGCTCGCCGCCCAGGTCACTTTTTTGGTGACTTCCGGACGTTCTTCGCGCCACAGGGTGTCCATCTCTTTCTTCAGTTTTTCATACCCTTCACGGGTGATTAGCGGCGTTTTCATCGAAGATTCCGGCTCCTGATTACAGATCTTTGTGCAATGCTGCGCACAATTCGTCGCACGTCATACTAGCAGCAGGATAAATAATGCGTCTTATGCTTAAATGTATACTTAAGCTGCTGTTAAATATGCTTTGTAACAATTTAGCCTGGAATATATACCAGATTTCGCTGGTGGGCGACCCGGGCTTTTTTGAGAATACGTACAGACAATTGCAGTGAACCTTTGGGAGTATAAACAATGCAAGAGAATTATAAGATTCTGGTTGTCGATGACGACATGCGCCTGCGCGCGCTACTCGAGCGTTATCTGACCGAGCAGGGCTTCCAGGTTCGTAGCGTGGCGAACGCTGAACAGATGGATCGCCTGCTGACCCGTGAATCCTTCCACCTGATGGTGCTGGATCTCATGCTGCCGGGCGAAGATGGCCTCTCCATCTGCCGCCGCCTGCGCAGCCAGAGCAACCCGATGCCGATCATTATGGTGACGGCGAAAGGGGAAGAAGTTGACCGTATCGTGGGGCTGGAAATCGGTGCCGACGACTACATCCCAAAACCGTTCAACCCGCGCGAGCTGCTGGCCCGTATCCGCGCCGTGCTGCGCCGCCAGGCCAACGAGCTGCCGGGCGCGCCTTCACAGGAAGAAGCGGTTATCGCCTTTGGTAAGTTCAAGCTGAATCTTGGCACCCGCGAAATGTTCCGCGAAGATGAACCCATGCCGCTGACCAGCGGTGAATTCGCGGTGCTGAAAGCGCTGGTAAGCCATCCGCGCGAACCGCTGTCCCGCGATAAGCTGATGAACCTCGCCCGCGGCCGTGAATATTCGGCCATGGAGCGTTCCATCGACGTGCAAATCTCACGCCTGCGCCGCATGGTGGAAGAAGACCCGGCGCATCCTCGCTATATCCAGACCGTCTGGGGCCTGGGCTACGTTTTCGTTCCGGACGGCTCTAAGGCATGAAACGCGTGCGCTTTTCGCCGCGAAGCTCGTTTGCCCGCACCCTGTTACTGATCGTCACCCTGCTGTTCGCCAGCCTGGTGACGACCTATTTAGTGGTGCTGAATTTCGCGATTCTGCCAAGTCTTCAGCAGTTCAATAAGGTTCTGGCTTACGAAGTTCGTATGCTGATGACCGATAAGCTGCAGCTGGAGGACGGCACCCAACTGGTGGTTCCACCGGCGTTTCGCCGCGAAATTTATCGCGAGCTGGGCATTTCGCTCTATTCCAACGAAGCGGCGGAAGACGCAGGCCTGCGCTGGGCGCAGCATTATGAATTCTTAAGCCAGCAGATGGCGCATCAGCTCGGCGGGCCGACGGAAGTGCGGGTTGAGGTGAACAAAAGCTCCCCTGTCGTCTGGCTGAAAACCTGGCTCTCCCCCAACATCTGGGTGCGCGTACCGCTGACCGAAATCCACCAGGGCGACTTTTCGCCGCTGTTCCGCTACACCCTGGCGATCATGCTGCTGGCGATTGGCGGCGCCTGGCTCTTTATTCGTATTCAGAACCGGCCGCTGGTCGACCTTGAACACGCGGCGCTGCAGGTTGGACGCGGCATTATTCCTCCCCCGCTGCGCGAATACGGCGCGTCGGAAGTGCGTTCGGTGACCCGCGCCTTTAACCATATGGCAGCAGGCGTGAAGCAGTTGGCGGATGACCGTACGCTGCTGATGGCCGGGGTGAGCCACGATTTACGCACTCCGCTGACGCGTATCCGCCTGGCGACCGAGATGATGGGCGAAGAGGACGGTTATCTCGCCGAGTCGATCAATAAAGATATCGAAGAGTGCAACGCCATTATCGAGCAGTTTATCGACTACCTGCGTACCGGTCAGGAGATGCCGGTAGAACTGGTAGACCTTAATGCGGTACTGGGCGAAGTGATTGCGGCGGAAAGCGGCTATGAGCGCGAAATCGACACCGATCTGCAGTCCGGCGAGATCCCGCTGCGCGTGCATCCGCTCTCCATCAAGCGCGCGCTGGCGAATATGGTGGTCAACGCCGCCCGCTACGGCAACGGCTGGATCAAGGTCAGCAGCGGCAGCGAGGGGAACCGTGCCTGGTTCCAGGTAGAAGACGATGGTCCGGGAATTAAACCGGAGCAGCGCGAGCATCTGTTCCAGCCGTTCGTACGCGGCGACAGCGCCCGCACCATAAGCGGAACCGGCCTTGGGCTGGCTATCGTCCAGCGCATTATCGACAACCACAATGGCAAACTGGAACTGGGCTCCAGCGCGCGCGGCGGATTATTGATTCGCGCCTGGCTACCGGTGCCGATGAATCGTACTCTGCCCACGGTAAAACCCACAAAAGAGAGCTAATTCCGCAATCATCCGCTGTCCGCTGGCTGCGGGCCGGAAGCCCGGACAGGTGCGCCAGCGCCGCCTCCTGGGAAAGGACCAAGGCTAATGCTTCGATGCCGTTTTGTTCCCGGCTCGCGCTGCGCTTAGCCGGGCTACAGGGTCCCTCCATCTGCGGGCCGGAAGCCCGGACAGGCGCGCCAGCGCCGCCTCCGGGAAAAGGACCGGCGCTGATACTTCGATGCCGTTTTGTTCCCGGCTCGCGCTGCGCTCAGCCGGGCTACAGGGTCCCGGCCATCTGTGGGTTGATAGCCCGGACAGGCGCGCCAGCGCCGCCTCCGGGAAAAGGACCAAGGCTGATGCTTCGATGCCGTTTTGTTCCCGGCCCGCGCTGCGCTCAGCCGGGCTACAGGGTCCCGGCCATCTGCGGGTTGGTAGCCCGGACAGGCGCGTCAGCGCCGCCTCCGGGAAAAGGACCAAGGCTGATGCTTCGATGCCGTTTTGTTCCCGGCTCGCGCTGCGCTCAGCCGGGCTACAGGGTCCCGGCCATCTGCGAGTTGGTAGCCCGGACAGGTGCGCCAGCGCCGCCTCCGGGAAAAGGACCAAAGCTGATGCTTCGATGCCGTTTTGTTCCCGGCTCGCGCTGCGCTCAGCCGGGCTACAGGGTTCCGGCCATCTGCGAGTTGGTAGCCCGGACAGGCGCGCCAGCGCCGCCTCCGGGGAGTCGCGACTCACACCACACCGGGCAGGAATTAAAACAGCATGGTAGCGCAGCGGTAATCCAGGCGGATCTGCGGTAAACTATCGCTTATCTTGTTTAATTCCCGGAATCACCGAATCCATGCTCAGTTATCGCCACAGCTTTCACGCAGGCAATCACGCCGACGTTCTTAAACATACCGTTCAGAGCCTGATCATTGAATCGCTCAAAGAGAAAGAAAAACCGTTTCTCTATCTGGACACCCACGCCGGCGCAGGCCGCTATCAGCTGAGCAGCGAACACGCCGAGCGTACCGGTGAATATCTCGAAGGCATTGCCCGTATCTGGCAGCAGGATGACCTGCCCGCCGAGCTGGAACCGTACATCTCCGTCGTTCAGCACTTCAACCGCAGCGGCCAGCTGCGCTACTACCCCGGCTCTCCGCTGATTGCCCGCCAACTGCTGCGCGAGCAGGACAGCCTGCAGATGACCGAGCTGCACCCGAGCGATTTCCCGCTGCTGCGCGCTGAGTTCCAGAAAGACGACCGCGCGCGGGTAGAAAAAAGCGATGGCTATCAGCAGCTGAAGTCTAAACTGCCGCCGCTTTCTCGTCGCGGGCTGGTACTGATCGACCCGCCTTACGAAATAAAAAGCGACTACCAGGCGGTCGTCACCGGTATTCATGAAGGCTACAAACGCTTTGCTACCGGCACCTACGCGCTGTGGTATCCGGTGGTGTTACGGGCGCAGATTAAGCGCATGATCAAAGAGTTAGAGGCCACCGGCATTCGCAAAATTTTGCAAATTGAGCTGGCGGTGCGTCCGGATAGCGACCAGCGCGGGATGACCGCCTCCGGAATGATCGTCATCAACCCGCCGTGGAAGCTGGAGCAGCAGATGAACAACGTTCTGCCGTGGCTGCATAAGAAGCTGGTTCCAACCGGCATCGGCCATACAACCGTTAGCTGGATCGTGCCTGAGTAATCGCAGTCATCGGTGGAAACTATTGATTTCAGGTATACAATCGCGCCAATCAGACATTAAGGATAAGACTCATGAGCAAGCATTATGACTATATCGCCATTGGCGGCGGCAGCGGCGGTATCGCCTCCATCAACCGTGCCGCTATGTACGGCCAGAAGTGCGCGCTGATTGAAGCCAAAGACCTGGGCGGCACCTGCGTGAACGTCGGCTGCGTGCCGAAGAAAGTGATGTGGCATGCGGCGCAAATCCGCGAAGCCATCCATCTGTATGGCCCGGATTACGGTTTTGATGCCACCATCAATAATTTCGACTGGGACAAACTGGTCGCCAGCCGTAGCGCCTATATCGACCGTATTCATACCTCCTACGATAACGTGCTGGGCAAAAACAAGGTCGACGTGATTAAAGGCTTCGCCCGTTTTGTCGACGCCAAAACCATCGAAGTGAACGGTGAGACGATTACCGCCGATCATATCCTGATCGCTACCGGCGGGCGCCCGAGCCATCCGAACGTTCCCGGCGTCGAATACGGTATCGACTCCGACGGTTTCTTCGAACTGCCAGCGCTGCCGAAGCGCGTTGCGGTAGTCGGCGCAGGCTATATCGCCGTTGAGCTGGCGGGCGTGATTAACGGCCTGGGCGCAGAGACCCATCTGTTCGTGCGTAAACACGCGCCGCTGCGCAGCTTCGATCCGCTGATCGTTGAAACGCTGGTCGAGGTGATGAACGCTGAAGGCCCACAGCTGCACACCAACGCAATTCCGAAAGCGGTGGTCAAGAATAACGACGGCAGCCTGACTCTGGAGCTGGAGGATGGCCGCAGCCAGACCGTGGATTGCCTGATTTGGGCGATTGGTCGCGAACCGGCAACCGATAACTTCAACCTCGCCGCTACAGGGGTGAAAACTAACGATAAAGGCTATATCGTCGTTGATAAGTTCCAGAATACAAACGTTCCGGGCATTTACGCGGTCGGCGATAATACCGGCGCCGTCGAGCTGACCCCGGTAGCCGTTGCCGCGGGCCGCCGCCTCTCCGAGCGTCTGTTTAACAACAAACCGGACGAGCACCTGGACTACAGCAACATCCCGACGGTGGTCTTCAGCCATCCGCCTATCGGCACCGTCGGCCTGACCGAGCCGCAGGCGCGCGAGCAATACGGCGACGAAGCGGTGAAAGTCTATAAATCCTCTTTCACCGCCATGTATACCGCCGTGACTTCACACCGCCAGCCGTGCCGTATGAAGCTGGTGTGCGTCGGCCCGGAAGAGAAAATTGTCGGCATTCACGGTATCGGCTTCGGTATGGATGAGATGCTGCAAGGCTTCGCGGTGGCGCTGAAGATGGGCGCAACCAAGAAAGACTTCGACAATACCGTGGCGATTCACCCAACCGCAGCGGAAGAGTTTGTGACGATGCGTTAAGGCGTTTGTCAGCGATGGCCTGCTGTTAAAAAGAAGCTCTCCGGAGCTTCTTTTTTTATCGCTACGCTACGCCATTATTGCCGTGGCGTTTGAACGCCGGGCGCTGATTCAGCGCCATATACCAGCGCTCAACCTCAGCCATTTCCGGATGCGCGAAGGGCGTCATTTTCCAGCGATGCACCGACAGTCCAAGCACAATATCCGCGAGCGTAAACTGGCTGCCGGCAACCCATGCCCCGGTTTGCTGAAGCTGCGCATTGACGATCTGCACGCAGCGGGTCCAGGCGGCAATACTCTCTTTGATAGCCGTCGGATCCTGAAAACGCGGGTCCTTGCGCACCAGCCCCATAAAAGCGTAGCGCCAGGCAGTATTGAACTCCGTCGCCTGCCAGTCCATCCAGTGCTCAACCTCAGCGGCAGCCTGAGGCGCTACGGGCAGCAGGTCTTCTCGTCCCGCTTTGCGCGCCAGGTAACGGCAGATGCTATTCGACTCCCACAGCACAAAGTCATCATCCAGCAGTACCGGAACCAGGCTGTTTGGGTTAAGGGCGCGAAATTCCGGGGTCTCAATTGATTGAAACCCGCTGCCGTAATCTTCCTGCTGGTACTCCAGTCCCGCTTCTTCGCAAGTCCACAGCACTTTACGAACGTTAATTGATGAGCGTTTGCCCAGTATTTTTATCATTGTCAGCAATTCCTCAATCAAAAAGATGGTTGTTTCACAATACTGCATCGGCGGCTCATATACCCCCGGATAATGTGTATAGTGGATTGCAGGATTTTTCTCCAGAACAGGTTATCCGACATGTTGACCTCTTTTAACGTTTTAACCCCGGGCAATATCCGCTTTGGGCGCGGTCTTGCTCAAAGCGCCGCTCCCTGGCTCGCCGGACGCTCCGCACACATCCTGTTGGTTCACGGTGCCAGCCTGAAACGCGCGGAGTTTTTGTTAGCCGAACTCCACGCTCACCAGCTGCACGTCTCCACGCTCTCTATCGCCCATGAACCCTGCCTGCAGGATATTGAACGGGGCGTCCGCCTGGCGCGGGAAAAAGGTATCGGAGCGGTCGTCAGCCTCGGCGGCGGCGCGGTGATTGACGCGGGCAAAGCCATTGCGGCGCTGGTTCCGGCCCAGGGACCCGCTATCGACTATCTGGAAGTCGTGGGGAGCGGGCGCGTGTTAGAAGCTAACCCGCTGCCGTTTGTCGCCATTCCCACCACCGCCGGCACCGGTGCGGAAGTCACAAAGAACGCGGTGATCAACGTGCCCGAGCAGCAGCGCAAAGTCAGCCTGCGCGATGACCGCATGCTGCCGGACCTGGCGATTGTCGACCCGTCGCTCACCGACGGCGCGCCGCGCGCGGTTACCCTCGCCTCCGGTCTGGATGCCATCACCCAGGTGATTGAGCCGTGGCTGTGCACCCGCGCCAATCCTTTTACCGACGCTCTCTGTCGGGAGGCGATCCCGCGCGGTATTAAAGCGCTCAGAACGCTGATGGAAAAAGAGTGTGCGGATAGCCGCGACGAGATGGCGTGGGTTAGCCTGTGCGGCGGGCTGGCGCTGGCCAACGCCGGACTTGGCGTAATTCATGGTCTGGCTGGCCCACTGGGGGGGCTGAGCAATGCCGCCCACGGCGCGCTTTGCGGCAGTCTGCTCCCTTTCGGTCTGGCGCTTAATGAAACACAGATTAGCGACGCGAAAATTCGTCAGCGTTTTACTGATGTACGCCAGTGGCTAGCCGTTGGGTTAGACGTCGCTCCGAACAGCGCCTGGGAGGGCCTGCGCGAGTGGAGCCAGCGCGCCGGTCTGGGTAATCTGCGCGATCTCGGCGTTCCCCGAGCTGCGCTGGAACCGGCGGCCCTCGCCGCCAGCAGCTCATCTTCAATGAAGGCTAACCCGGCCACGCTAACCAGCGAACAGCTGCTGGAGATGCTGGAAGCGGCGTGGGAATAATCGCTGATTACGCAGCGCGCGTGGAAATTTAGATTTTGTTGCAAAACGAAATCTCCGAATTTTTTAGCGTAATACGAAGCGGTTAAACCGGTTTTACAGCGGTAGCTCAATGACTTAAAGCTCTATCCCGGAAATTATCGTTAAGGATAAAGCGTGATCTACCGCACACTTCTCTTTTCGTTTCCCGCTGCGAATGTCTAAGCTTAATAGACAGGCCGGGCGCGCCCGGCATCCTCTATTGACGAAATCCGAAGGTCCGAATCACTATGTTCAGCCAGAAATTACGCAACGCTGATGACGATGAGCTACGGATCGAAGACGATCCGTGCTACGAAGCCGATCCGTATGAGTTAAAGCTGGATGAAATGTTAGACGCCGAACCCGAACCGGAGATCATTGAAGGTCTACCCGCCTCGGATGCCCTGACGCCTGCCGATCGCTATCTGGAACTGTTCGCTCACGTGCAGAAATCAGGCATTTTTGCCGATAGCAAAACCTTTCCCGACTGCGCGCCGAAACAGGATCCGCTGGATATTTTGATTCACTACCGTCGCGTAAGGCGCACCCCTGGATTCGACTTACGCCAGTTCGTTGAAGATCACTTCTGGCTACCGGATAGTCGCGCCGAAGATTACGTCTCCGATCCCAACCGATCGTTGAAGGAGCATATCGATAATCTCTGGCCAGTTCTGACCCGCGAGCCGCAGGATCATATTCCCTGGTCTTCGCTGCTGGCGCTGCCGCAGTCGTATATTGTTCCCGGCGGCCGTTTCAGCGAAACCTACTACTGGGATTCTTACTTCACCATGCTGGGGCTGGCGGAAAGCGGACGCGAAGACCTGCTGAAATGCATGGCCGATAACTTCGCGTGGATGATCGAAATCTACGGCCATATTCCTAACGGCAACCGCACCTATTATCTCAGCCGTTCGCAGCCGCCGGTTTTTGCTCTGATGGTCGAACTGTTTGAGGAAGACGGCATTCGCGGCGCCAAACGGTATCTCGATCACCTGCAGATGGAGTACAGCTTCTGGATGGATGGCGCGGAATCGCTGATCCCTAATCAGGCCTATCGCCGGGTAGTGCGTATGCCGGACGGCTCGCTGCTGAACCGCTACTGGGACGATCGCGATACGCCACGCGATGAGTCGTGGCGGGAGGATGTAGAAACGGCGAAGCATTCCGGGCGGCCGCCGAATGAGGTTTATCGAGACCTGCGCGCCGGGGCGGAGTCCGGCTGGGACTATTCCAGCCGCTGGCTGCGTGATATTACCCGGCTGGCGAGTATTCGCACCACCCAGTTTATCCCCATTGATTTGAACGCCTTCCTGTTCAAACTCGAGCACACCATCGCTAATCTCTCCGGCCTGAAGGGCGATCGGGAAACGGAGGCCGCTTTTCGCCAGAAGGCCAACGACCGCCGGGCGGCGGTGACCCGCTACCTGTGGGATGAGGAAGGCGGCTGTTTTCGCGATTACGACTGGCGCCGCGAGCAGCTGGCGCTGTTCTCCGCCGCCAGCATCGTCACGCTTTATGTCGGTATGGCGACCCATGAACAGGCCGACAGGCTTGCCGATGCGGTACGCGCCCGCCTGCTCACTCCCGGAGGGATCATGGCGACCGAATATGAAAGCGGCGAGCAGTGGGACAAACCCAACGGCTGGGCGCCGTTACAGTGGATGGCGGTGCAGGGCTTTAAAATGTACGGCCAGGATCCGCTGGGCGATGAGATAGCCCACAGCTGGCTGCAAACGGTTCACCATTTCTACAAACGTCACTATAAGCTGATTGAAAAGTACCATATTGCCAGCGCGACTCCGCTTGAGGGCGGCGGCGGCGAATATCCCCTGCAGGATGGATTCGGCTGGACCAACGGCGTCGTGCGTCGACTGATTGGTCTCTACGGTGAGCCATTGTAAAAGCGCACTATTCCCGAAGTCGATGTCCTGCTATGTTCATGGGCATCGACTTTCGCCGGAAGCCCCGCTATGCCAGAACTTATCACTCAGCGCCTGCGCTGTTCCCCGCTGCAGCTTGATGACTGGCCCTTTTTTCTGGCCCTGCAGCAGGACCCTCAGGTGATGCTCTACGTCGCGGATCCTCGTCCGGTGGCTGAAATTCGCGCGGCTTTCGATTCGCGCCTTCCCGCCTGGTCGCCGGGCGCTTCCCACTGGCTATGTCTGGTCGTGCGCGACCGGAAAACCCACGCCCCCCTGGGACTCACCGGATATGTGCATCACGCCGTCGATAGCGCTGAAGCAGGGTTTCTCTTCGCTCCCCAGGCGCAGGGTAAGGGTTATGGCTACGAATCGCTGCGCGCGCTCTGCGATTACGCGTTCTCCACGGGCGGCATCCGTCGACTCACGGCGACGGTCACCGCGGGCAATATGGCATCAAAAAAGCTGCTGCAAAAGGTCGGTTTTCATCAGGAAGGCGAGCTACGCGAATGCTACTGGCTCAACGGGCGCTGGCACAACGACTGGTTATTTGGTCTGCTGCACCGCGACTACAAACAGCCAGGATAATCTGCCCAATAAGAGGCGCTTATCCTTTTCTCTCCACTATGGGCCAGCCAAAGAGAGAGAAATACCTATTCCCGATGACACCGCCGCTCTTCTGCACTACCAGAGAGAGCGGCGGTGCGTGCGCAAAATTTAAAGCCCGAACGGCCTACGTTACGCTGAGGTCATTAAACAACCTCGCCGCCTGTGTGCGATTTTTCACATCCAGACGACGGTACAGCGACTCAAGATGAGTCTTCACCGTCCCCGCGCTAATATTTAACGTACGGCTAATCTCTTTATTTGAGTCTCCCGCTGCCAGCAGCTGCAATATCTCACGCTGGCGCTGGCTCAAATAAACCCATTTATTATCCCGCAGTTTCATCGTCATCAGCCAATCCCCCGGCAAACAGAGCGAGCCAGTCAGGAGACTGTTGATTGCCTGCGCGAAAGTTTGCAAACTTTCTTCGCGTTGAATAACGGCCCGCACGTTGTAAGACAGCGCACGCTGTAGCCAGCTCTTATTATCGTCAGAGACAACCAGCAGAACCTGAGATTGCGGGAAGCGCAGCTGTTTCTCCTGCAATAACCAACAGCAAAACTCACTCGGCATATCACCATCCAGAAGGATCGGCGCCTGCGGATACGCCGAGAGCTTCAGCCAGAGCTGTTCAGCCTGACAGGTGCCAAAAATATTAACTTCAGGAATGTATTGCTGCAGGCCAACTTTCATTCCGTGAATAAATACTGGCTGCCTGTCAAACATCATGATTTGCATGGATTTCTCTCCATCAAAAAAATGGCCAATAGAACGAGGGCGGAGGAAAATATCAGCCAGAAAAAAGAACTCGCTGTTTGGTCAGCGCATTTTACCGATAGAGAGGATTAACTAAATATCAAAACAATGAATAGTTACATGGCCTGTTGGCGCCATTACTCATTCACAATATTTATTACATTTAACTTAAGGAAATCCTTAGTAAAACGGGTAATGGTAAATGGAGAAAGTCCGTTGCGGAGAGGTTAACGCGTTAAATGCGTTAGCCTCTTCGTCATCTCTGGACGAACGTGGATTACAAGAACATCCCGCCTGAAACTTCTACCCGCTGAGCGTTCATCCAGCGCAGATCATCGCTGAGCAGCGCGGCGATGGCATCGCCAATATCATCCGGAAGACCGACTCTTCCCAGCACCGTTTGCGCGGCAATATGCTGATTAACCTGCGCGTTGTCCCGCACCACGCCGCCGCCAAAATCCGTTTCAATCGCGCCCGGAGCGATGATATTGACCGAAATCCCGCGCGCGCCCAGCTCCTTCGCCTGATAGCGCGTCAGCACCTCCATAGCGCCTTTCATTGAAGCGTAGGCCGCATAGCCCGGCAGGGCAAAACGCGCCAGACCGCTGGAAACATTAAGGATCCGCCCCCCATCCTGTAATAACGGCAGCAGGCGTTGGGTCAGGAAAAACGGCCCCTTAAACTGGATATTCAGCAGTTCGTCAAACTGTGCTTCGCTGGTTTCAGCAAAGGGAACATTCAGCCCGATTCCGGCATTGTTCAATAAGTAGTCGAAGGTATTGCGCTTCCAGCGCTGTTGAAGTAGTACCGCAACAGTCTGCGCAAAATGTTCAAAGCTGCCCACATCGCCGACGTTTAAAGGTAATGCTGCAGCTTTTACGCCTGTTCGTTCAATTTCGGCCACAACTTCCAGCGCTGCCTGCTGGTTGCTGTGCCAGGTCAGAATAATATCGGTTCCCTTCGCCGCCAGCTTCAATGCGGCATTTTTTCCCAGCCCACGGCTACCACCGGTGACTAAAGCGATACGTTGTGTCATCAGAAAACCCCTTCATGATTACGTTTGCATGGTTTACGAGCTTATTAGCTGCTATAAAAACAATAAATATGGCTAATTACGTTTTACTGTTTCCTTCAGAACAACAATAGGCCTTCGCGATGGATAAAATTCACGCAATGCAGCTGTTTATTAGGGTAGCGGAACTGGAAAGTTTTTCCCGTGCCGCAGACACCCTCGGCCTGCCGAAAGGGAGCGTATCGCGTCAGGTTCAGGCGCTGGAGAGCCATCTTGGCGCTCGCCTGCTGCACCGAACAACCCGCCGGGTGCAGCTGACTCAGGACGGTATGGTCTACTACGAACGCGCCAGAGACCTGCTCAGCAACCTTGAGGAACTGGACGGTATGTTTCAGCTTGATCCCTCCAGCATTAGCGGGCGTTTACGGGTCGACATGCCTGTCGGAGTAGCGAAAAAGCTGGTCATTCCGCAGCTGCCGGCATTTCTCCAGCAGTATCCCGGCATTGAGCTGGAGCTCAGCAGCAGCGACAGATTGGTCGATGTGGTCCGCGAGGGCTTTGACTGCGTGGTCCGCGTCGGCGCCCTGAAAGATTCCGGGCTGATCGCGCGGCCGCTGGGTAAGCTGACGCAAATTAACTGCGCCAGCCCGCACTACCTGACGCGTTTCGGCTACCCGCAGTCGCTGGACGATCTGGCCGATCATGCCCTGATCCACTATGCAAGCAACCTCGGCGTACGTCCGCTGGGTTTTGAAGTGGTCAGCGATGGCGCGGTTCGTTGGATCAAAACCGGCGGCGTGCTTACGGTTAATAGCACCGAAACCTATCAGGCGTCGTGTCTGGCAGGGCTGGGGATTATTCAGGTACCGCGGGTGGGCGTACGTGAAAGGCTGCGCACCGGCGAGCTGATAGAAATTCTGCCCCACTACCGCGCCGAACCGCTGCCGGTTTCCTTAATCTATCCGCATCGACGCAATCTCTCGCGCCGGATACATCTGTTTATGGAGTGGCTGGGCGGGCTAATGAAAAACTACGTTGATTAGTCCGAATGATGAAAATTCTGTATTTGAAATAGTGCCAATATTTTCTGTCGGACGGCCGCCAATGCCTTAGCAAAAATAAAAAACCAATAATATCAAATAATTGATATTTATCTTCACGTCCATACAAGCGAAGCGCCGCCGGAAAATTGCCGAAGGTGACGATTCAACCACCATCTGATTCATCCCCCTGGAGCCCCGAAAATGCCTCATCAGGGATTTTACGTATATAATTTTGATGAATATCGCTGTAAAAAAGGAAGAAATAATTTATGACGCCGGAAAACGACGTTCAACGCCCAGCCGAGGATCCGGTCCAGCAGCCGGATAAAAACAAAAGCACCATGGCTGCGATAAATGATTCTGCCGTGGCGAAAAAAGCCAATCAGGCGCTGAAAAGCGTCACCGGAACGGCGGAAAAAGTCCAGCGTAACCCCATTATTGCGCACCTCATTCGTGCCGCAGAGCGCTTCAACGACAGGCTCGGTAATCAGTTTGGCGCAGCCATCACCTACTTCTCGTTTTTATCCATGATCCCAATTCTGATGGTCTCTTTCGCGGCCGCCGGTTTTGTTCTGGCTTCGCATCCCACGCTGCTACAGGACATCTTCGATAAAATCCTGCTCAACGTTAGCGATCCGACGCTGGCGGCTACGCTGAAAAATACCATTAACACGGCCGTACAGCAGCGCACTACCGTTGGTATCGTTGGTCTGCTGGTGGCGCTCTATTCCGGAATTAACTGGATGGGCAACCTGCGCGAAGCTATACGCGCCCAGTCGCGCGACGTCTGGGAACGCACGCCGCAGGATCAGGAGAAAATTTGGGTGAAGTATTTCCGCGACTTTATCTCCCTGATTGGGCTGCTGGTTGCGCTGGTGATCACCTTGTCGATTACATCAATCGCCGGTTCGGCCCAGCAGATGATCATTTCGGCGCTCTACCTCGATGCTATTGAGTGGCTGAAACCGGCGTGGCGGATGATTGGCCTGGCCATTTCCATCTTCGCCAACTACCTGCTGTTTTTCTGGATTTTCTGGCGCCTGCCGCGCCACCGCCCGCGCCGTAAGGCGCTGATTCGCGGTACCCTGATTGCAGCCGTTGGCTTTGAAATAATTAAGATCATCATGACCTGGACGCTTCCGGCGCTGGTGAAGTCTCCGTCCGGAGCGGCGTTCGGATCGGTGCTGGGCATAATGGCCTTCTTCTATTTCTTCGCCCGCCTCACGCTTTTCTGCGCCGCGTGGATTGCCACCGCCGAATACAAAGACGATCGCCGGATGCCGGGTAAAGCCCACAACTAAACCATCATTGGGCTGAATAAAAGACGCAATATTCAGCCCAACCGGGCATTTCAGCATATAAATCCAACATGTAACTTTTATTTAACCTAAATCTGGTTTTATCTTCCATTATTTTAATTATGTGAAGCATTTCATAGAAGTTATTCTTCCGGCACAGAAATTATTCACTTTTTGCCTGTTTTTTAGCCTTTACCTCCCCTTGTTACAGATTGAAATGTCCCCAAGGCTGTGGCTATATGGCCTTTCGTTCGCAAAAAATAAGAAAGATCTATGCAAGCCACAGCCACCACACTCGACAACGCGCAGGAAACCGTACCGGTTAACTCACGCAATAAAGTCGTCGTCGCCTCACTCATTGGTACCGCCATTGAGTTCTTCGACTTCTATATCTATGCCACCGCGGCGGTTATCGTATTTCCGCACATTTTCTTCCCCCAGGGCGATCCTGCTGCCGCGACGCTACAATCGCTGGCGACCTTCGCTATCGCCTTTATTGCCCGCCCTATCGGCTCCGCAGTATTCGGCCACTTCGGTGACCGCGTAGGTCGTAAAGCGACCCTGGTAGCATCGCTGCTGACTATGGGCATCTCCACCGTGGTTATCGGCCTGCTGCCTGGCTATGAGACTATCGGGATTATGGCTCCGGTGCTGCTGGCGCTGGCGCGCTTCGGCCAGGGGCTCGGCCTTGGCGGTGAGTGGGGAGGTGCAGCGCTGCTGGCGACGGAAAACGCCCCGCCGCGCAAACGCGCGCTGTATGGCTCTTTTCCACAGCTGGGCGCACCCATTGGCTTTTTCTTCGCCAACGGCACCTTCCTGCTGCTTTCCTGGCTGCTGACCGACCAGCAGTTTATGGAATGGGGCTGGCGCCTGCCGTTTATCTTCTCCGCCGTGCTGGTCATTATTGGCCTGTACGTTCGCGTTTCACTGCATGAATCGCCGGTGTTCGCTAAGGTTGCCGCCGCGAAGAAGCAGGTGAAAATCCCGTTAGGTACGCTGCTGACCAAACACGTTCGCGTTACCGTGCTCGGCACCTTTATCATGCTGGCGACCTACACGCTGTTTTACATCATGACCGTCTACTCCATGACCTTCAGCACCGCCGCCGCGCCGGTTGGCCTCGGCATGCCGCGCAACGAAGTGCTGTGGATGCTAATGATGGCGGTCATTGGTTTTGGCGTGATGGTGCCGGTTGCTGGTCTGCTGGCGGATGCCTTCGGTCGTCGTAAGAGCATGGTCGTTATCACGACCCTGATTATCCTCTTTGCGCTGTTTGCCTTTAAACCTCTGCTCGGTTCCGGTAATCCGCTGCTGGTCTTTGCCTTCCTGCTGATTGGCCTGAGCCTGATGGGGCTGACCTTTGGCCCAATGGGCGCGCTGCTGCCGGAGCTGTTCCCGACCGAAGTTCGCTACACCGGCGCATCGTTCTCCTACAACGTCTCGTCGATCCTCGGCGCTTCCGTGGCGCCGTATATCGCCGCCTGGCTGCAGGGTAACTACGGCTTGCCTGCGGTTGGTCTCTACCTCGCCGCCATGGCAGGGCTGACGATGATTGCGCTGCTGCTTACTCACGAAACGCGCCATCAGTCGCTGTAATACTCCGCAATCTCCCCTGGCCATCCGGCCAGGGGAGACCTCTTCCCGACTATTTTTTCATCTGCGACAATATTGCCCGGCACTGATTCGCCTCGCCTTCGGCAGGTGATATCAGCGCCAGCAGCGCTGCGGCCGGCGTCACCAGCGTCGCCAGCGCTGCCGCCACCGCGCCGCGCGCAATAAGCGGTCCCGCCTTCACGCCAGCGTTCGGCGACTTAAAGCTGCCGCGCACGTACAGCGGCGAACGCAGAGTGATAATGCGAAAACCCTTACTTTCCGGATCGATTGTCAAATCCAGCTGCTCCGACGCGAAGCTGGCGGTGCCGGTAACGTTGATCAGCGCATTTTCCGTATCAAAAGCAAACACCTGCGGCCTGGCGACGCCGTTAACCACGTCGATATTTGCCGCCGCGCAGTTCACCCGCACCTCGTCATCGCCAAATATCTGCCCGATGATATAGTTCCCGACGTTCAGACCAAGGATTTCCATCAGGTTACGGCTGATAAGGCCGTCGTTCATCAGCAGCTTCAGATTGCCGTTGCTGTTGCCCAGCAGAGCGGCGACGGAGTTACCGGTACCGCGAAGCTGCACATCGCCGTTCATCTCACCGAGCGTTTTCTGCATCATCTCTACGTCTGGCATCAGCGCTTTCAGCTTCAGACGGCGCGCCTGCAGGTTTGCCGTCCCCTGCAGCGGTTTTTTATCCCCCTCAAGATGAATGCTGCCGGCAATGGTGCCGTTGGCCAGCCCCAGACGCAGCGGCTGCAGACGCAGGTCGCCTCGCTCAAGTATCACGTGGGTGGAGAGGTCGCTGATGGGCAGCGTGCCGCCGTGTTCAATGCGCCGCCCTTTAAAACGTACATCGGCATCCATCACCTGCCACTTGTCGGTTTCAAAGCGGTCATAAGGCAGTACTTTTCCCGCGGGCTGCGGGGAGGACTCCCCTTTGCGTCGTTCGGTCTGGCTTCCTTTTCCGCCTGAGTCGACGCCGATTAACGGCCCTAAATCCGCCAGTCTTAGCTGTCTGGACTCCATATCGCCTTCGAGCTTAGGCCGGGGTTTACCGGTGGTGTAGGTCAGCGAGCCGTGGATATCGCTCTCACCGATGCGGCCATTAAAATCCTGATAGCTGAAGCGTGATCCGGCCTTATCCTTGAACGTGGCCCGCAGATGGCCGTCGGTCGAAAATGCCGGGGTATCCGGCAACAGCACGCCGGTCAGATCGTACAGATCGCCCAGCGAGTCTCCGGAAAACTTGAGGCGTAGATCGACGCCGCCAAGGTTAAGCGGGTCGTTAACCGTACCGGTAAAAGCAACCCGGGTATTGCCGGAACGAAAATCTCCCTGCAGCGGGAACGGCGTACCTTCGCTGCGCAGCGCCAGCATGCCGCCGATTTTTCCGCTCCCGGAGAGCGACTGGCCGTTGTAGCTCCCTTTCGCCTGCAGGCCAAAAACATAATCCCCCACTTTCTGCGCCTGCCCCTTGCCCTTCACGCCGGTCACTTCGCTAAACGCCAGCGGCTTACCGAGCGGATCGACCAAAATTGTCACATCAGCGCGCGTCACTTTGTCATCGATAGCAATCTTGCCGCGATCAAACAGAATATTGTCGAGACGGAAAGACCAGCTGGAAGGCTGCGCAGTTTTCTCCTCTGGGTTGCTCGAAGCGAGGTCGAAAGTCCAGTTGTTGGTCTTCTCCGACAAACGAATCAATCGCGCGTCAGGCTGTTCAAGCTTTATCCACGGCAGGTAGACCGTTTTGCTGAGCAGCGCCAGCGGAGCGAGCGTCGCCTCGACGCGCGGCAGGTGGACCATGGTTACCTGCGGGATATCAGGAGGGTTGCCGAGGACAATATCTTCGGCGTGAACGTGCGGCCAGGGTATCCAGCTGCGCCAGCCGCTTTCGCCGGGCTGGCGTTCCCAGACGACGCCCAGATCGCCACGAATAGCAAACGGGCGGTTTAGCTCGGCCGAAACTTTTTGGTTAATCGTCGGCTTCAGGCGGTTCCAGTCAAAGGTCGCCAGCACGATAAAAAACACCACAATCAGTAACACTATCGTTCCAGCAACAATAGCTACGGTTTTACGGGTTCTGCTCATCCCTTCTGCACTCCTTTAGCATCTCGTCAGTCCTGAATATAGTTGAGAAACGCCGGGTGCTCCGCCGAATGAGGTTTTCGTCACATAATCCGCCTCAGGTCAAAAAAATAATGGAACGTTGTTTTAATATCATTGACCATAAAAGCGGCCCGGCGCACACTAGGGTTAATATTGATTTCATTTCAGGTCACCACTATGTCTAAGAAAATTGCCGTCATTGGCGAATGCATGATTGAGCTGTCAGAAAAAGACGCGGCGGTAAATCGCGGCTTCGGCGGCGATACCTTAAACACTTCCGTCTACATTGCCCGCCAGGCCGATACCAGCGCTCTTAGCGTGCACTACGTTACCGCGTTAGGAACGGATACGTTCAGCCAGCAAATGCTCGAATCCTGGCAAGGCGAAAACGTTCAGACAGACCTGATTCAGCGCATGGCCGACCGTTTACCGGGCCTGTACTACATCGAAACCGACGAGACCGGCGAGCGTACCTTCTACTACTGGCGTAATGAAGCCGCGGCGAAGTTCTGGCTGGAGAGCGAGCGGTCTGCGGCCATTTGCGAAGAGCTGGCGACCTTTGACTATCTTTATCTCAGCGGTATTAGCCTGGCGATCCTGAGCCCAACCAGCCGTGAGAAACTACTGACTCTGTTGAGGGAATGCCGGGCAAACGGCGGCAAGGTTATCTTTGATAACAACTATCGCCCGCGCCTGTGGAGCAGCAAAGAAGAGACGCAGCGGGTTTATCAGCAGATGCTGAGCTGCACCGATATCGCGTTCCTTACACTCGACGATGAAGATGCGCTGTGGGGCGAGAAGCCAGTTGAGGAAGTGATTGCCCGCACGCACGCCGCGGGCGTTGAAGAAGTGGTGGTCAAGCGCGGCGCAGACTCCTGCCTGGTGGCGATTGCCGGACAGCCGCAGCTGGAAATCCCGGCCGTGAAGCTGCCAAAAGAAAAAGTCGTGGATACGACTGCAGCGGGCGATTCATTCAGCGCGGGCTACCTGGCCGTGCGCCTGACCGGCGGCGATGCCGAAGCTGCGGCAAAACGCGGCCACCTGACCGCCAGCACGGTAATCCAGTATCGCGGCGCAATTATTCCGCGCGAGGCGATGCCGCAGTAATTTCGATGGAGTTACGCCCGCCGGAGTGAATCCCGGCTTGCGCTGCGCTTAGCCGGGCTACGGGTTTACCGCCATCTGCGGGCCGGTAGACCGGAGAAGGCTCGCCAGCGCCGCCTCCGGGAAAATCACCGGGCTAACCCCGAGCAATACTTAACCATAACCTCACCGGATAGCCGCGCTATCCGGTTTTTGTTTATTGCGCTGGCGGAATATCCGTCGCTTCATTACGCCTTTCCGCCACATCACCGGTACTGCTGGCCGCCGTCGCGGCCGCTGGCGCAGGCGTCATCACCTTCTCCCACGTCGCCTGGAGATCCTTCATATTGTATTCCGGCTCGCCCTGCGGCTGCTGCAACACCAGCGCCATATCCTGCGACAGCTGCTGACGCAGATACTGGTTCAGCATGTCGACCGTCAGCGAGTTCAGAAACTCCTGGCGCAGCTTTTGATACTGCTCCGGGGCGATATCCACCACCTGATTTTGCAACGAACGCATCCTCTGGCTAATCAGAATGTACGTATCGGTGCGCGCATAGGTAGCGAACAGCTTCTGTAGCTCCAGGTTTTTCTGCGCGATCAGGGCATCAAACTCATCCTGCGGCAGGCCGTTATCGCGCACTTTCGCCAGCTCACGCGCCACCGTTGCCAGGTTGGCGTTCAGACGCTCGCCCGGGGATTCAACATTGATAGCGCACTGAGCGCGCTGGTAGAGCACCCGACAGTCGAAGCCAAGGCCGATATCCTTGATGTTACTTTTGCTCAGATTCTGCTGAACGTGCCAGAACAGCGCTTCTCGGGCGAGATCGTCACGCCAGTAGCGCTGAAGGGCTACCGAGTCGCGGATAGGCTGCCACGGCGCATCCCACATCAGCGATAGCTTATCCTGGCGCACCGCATCGGTCATAATACTGACCGGCGCCGTCGGCAGCGGCGACAGCGTAGGAACCGCCACCGGGGTTTCGCGTTTGCCCTTCAGGCCACCGAAGGTTTTGTTGATTTGCTCGGCGATGCTGCGGCTGTCAACGTTGCCGACCACTATCAGGGTCATCGCATCCGGCGTGTACCACTTCTGGTAATATTCTTTTAGCTGAGCAATATCAACCGGTTGCTTCAGCGAAGCTGCCGGATCGTGTCCAAGCATGGTGGACCCTTTCAGCCGATAGCGCCACCAGCCTTCTTTGGTATCCACAGGCCAGGTCGCCACCATGTCTTCGCCTTTCAGCGCGTGGCTGACCGTTTCCGGAGTGATAGTCATGTTACCGCTGTTATTCGCCAGCCAGCTCAGGGCTTCTTTTAGCAGATCGTTACGGTTATTCGGTAAGCTCAGATTAAATAAACTGTAGTCATAAGAGACAATGGCGGGCGGCAGAGGACGCTTCGGGTCAATACTCTGCTGCCACAGAGAGCGGGCCTGCATGGTCGGGAGGCCGCCGTTTTGCGTCAGCGCGAGACGCGGGAGAAAGTGGCTAAAGCCGCTCTGCTGAGTACTTTCGCTCAGCGAGCCAATATTCACGGACAGGCGAACTTCGATACGATCGCTGGGGCGCTGGGGGGTGGCTAATACCTGCCACTGAAACCCGTTCGCTAACGTTCCCTGTTGCCAGGCCGGGTCCGGCTGGAGCGCTTCTGCCTGCACATAACCAACCGTCGCCATCATCAGCAAACCACCGGTTAAGAGTCGAATTTTTGTGCCCTGCATGTGAACCCCTGATGAACAATCCTGGTTACAACAGCGGCCCACGGGAGGGCCGCCGAAAATATGGTGAGTTAATTACGTCGGTTAGACCACACGGAGATGAAAATGTCACATGTTGACGTGAAATAATCATTTAGGGTCACTGCCGCTCAAACGACAGTGACCCCTAATTATGCGCAGGAGCCCGTAGTCCAGCAAGGACAACGGGCCTAACAGATGGATTTATGAGGATAATTCGTGCGAATTGCCTGCTGGAGTACGATTATTAAGAACATCATCCAGCTGTTTGGAGTCCAGTTCTTTCACCCATTTAGCAACCACGATGGTCGCAACGCCGTTACCCACCAGGTTGGTCAGCGCGCGCGCCTCGGACATAAAGCGATCGATACCCAGGATTAACGCCAGACCGGCGACCGGCAAATGGCCAACGGCGGAAATCGTCGCCGCAAGAACGATAAAGCCGCTTCCCGTCACGCCCGCCGCCCCTTTCGAAGAGAGCAGCAGCACTACCAGCAGGGTTATCTGATGGAAAATATCCATATGGCTGTTGGTTGCCTGGGCGATAAAAACCGCCGCCATCGTCAGATATATAGAGGTGCCATCGAGGTTAAACGAGTACCCCGTCGGGATCACCAATCCTACGACTGACTTACGGCAGCCCAGCTTTTCCATCTTATCGAGCATACGCGGCAGCGCCGACTCGGATGAAGAGGTCCCCAGCACGATCAGCAGCTCTTCGCGGATATAGCGGATGAACTTAAAGATGCTGAAGCCGGTAGCTTTGGCGATTGACCCAAGTACGACGACCACAAACAGGATACAGGTAATGTAGAAACAGACGATCAGCTGACCAAGCTGCACCAGCGTCCCGACGCCGTATTTACCGATAGTAAAGGCCATTGCCCCGAAAGCACCAATCGGCGCCAGGCGCATAATCATATTGATGATGCCGAAGATCACCTGCGAGAAGCTTTCGATGACGTTAAAAATCAGCTGGCCTTTGCTGCCCAGGCGATGCAGGGCAAAACCAAACAGTACCGCGAACATCAGTACCTGAAGGATGTTGCCGCTGGCAAAAGCGCCAATCACGCTACCGGGGATAATATCGAGCAAAAACGCCACAATCCCCTGCTCTTTAGCCTGTTCGGCATAAACCGCCACGGCGTGCGCGTCGAGGGTTGCCGGGTCAACGTTCATTCCCGCGCCGGGTTGCACCAGGTTAACAATAATTAAACCGATGATTAGCGCGATAGTACTAACAATCTCAAAATAGAGTAGCGCCACCGCACCGGTACGACCGACGGCCTTCATACTTTCCATGCCGGCAATCCCCGTAACGACGGTACAGAAGATAACCGGTGCAATAATCATTTTAATCAGCTTAACGAAGGCATCGCCGAGTGGTTTCATCTGCGCGCCGAGTTCAGGGTAAAAATGGCCCAGCAGAATACCAATCGCTATGGCCGATAGAACCTGGACATAGAGGCTTTTAAATATAGAGATTTTCATAGGTGTCCTTTGGAGATAACCACAGACTGCGAAGGGATATTGCATCCGTGGCTTAAAAATAACACCCATGAAACATTTCAGAAATAACGAGTGATGGAATTGCAATGTAATTGTTAATTTATTTGAGCTGACTCGCGTAAGCTAACAATGTTGTTACAAAGTTGCACCCTCTGACTCACCCTGTACAAAGCGGGCCATAAATACCTCTGGCGGCATGGCGCAACCGAACAGATATCCCTGCACCGTTTCGACGCCAGCCTGCCGCAGCCACTCGTACTGCGTATCGTTTTCGACACCCTCTGCGACAATATGCAGGTTCAGGCCACGCGCCAGCTGGATAATGGCGGGAACCATGCTGATGTCATCCGGCAACATATCAATAAAGACTTTATCGATTTTCAGGATATCCACCGGCAGTGATTTTATATGCTGCAGCTGGCGCAACCCCGCGTAGCCCATACCAAAGTCATCCAGCGCAATGCGAACGCCCGCTTCACGCAGCGGACGCAGCAGCGAGATAATCGCCTGCGGATCGTCCATACGGCTGCTTTCGGTCACTTCCAGCACCAGCGTGCCCGGCGCGATACGATAGCGCGACAGGAGCGCCAGCATTTCAGCGCCGCGATCGTGATGCAGCAGCTGTAGCAGCGATACGTTGACCGACAGAGGCAGCATAATGCCCTGATTTTGCCAGGCAGCAAGCTGTCGGCAGGCCTCTTCCATCACCCAGTAGCCTACCGGAATCATCAGCCCACAGGCTTCGATACGCTCAATTAAATTCCCCGGCAGCGACCAGCTCCCGTCCGCCTGACGCTGACGCAGCAGCACTTCAGCTCCGCAAACCTCTCCGCTGACGGTATCCACCTGCGGCTGCAGCCAGATAGCAAACTGCTGGTTATCAAGCGCAGTCAGAATATCGTGCTCTTCCATCAACCGGCGCTGCGCTTTTTCCATCTGCTGCGGATCGAAGAACTCAATCTGGTTTTTACCTTTACGGCGAGCGGTCACGGCGGCGGAAAACGCCCGACGATAAAGCTGTTCGGCGTTAATTTCGCCGTTAAACATTGCAATCCCGACGCTGGCGCAGGGGCGCAGCTGAATTCCGTGCAGCGGCAAACGTTCATTTACGACAGTAAGTACTTGCTTACTTAACGTCACCGCCTGCCAGGGTTCAGTAATTCCGTGGGCCAGAATCGCGAAGTCATAGCCGCTCACCTGGGCCAGCACCATCTGCGCAGGTATAACCGCCCGTAGCTTTTCGACGAGGGTTAACAGCAGCATTTCACGCTGCGTCTCTTTCAGTACGCCAGCGGTATCCTGCAGAGTTTCGCAGGCGACAATCAGAAGCGCCGAAGTCTGCGGGCGCCCGACGGTTTGCTCCAGCATCGCCATCAAGAAAGCTTTATTAGGCAGCTCGGATACCGGGAAACGGGTCGATTGCAAAGAGAGTTCATCATGCTGACGCAGCAACGTTTGCTGGTTACGGTTATAGCTGCGCACCAGCATGCCAATTTCATCGTCATGATGTAAGCGCGGTAGCGTGAGCTGATGGCCCAAACGCTCCTGTTGCGGAATATCGTTTAGCTCACGGGCGATTTTACGCAGCGGACGAACGATCAGGCGGTTGATACACCAGGTGATCGCCACCGTCAGAATTAACACTAAAAGTAAGTAAGCGGTCACTAATGTCGCCAGGGTGCTCATCACGAATTTATACATGCGATAAGAGTCGGCCTGCAGCACCAGATAGGCCAACGGCTGCGGGTTGGCTGGCCTTTCAAGGGAGTAGATGGGGAGCGAAATCTGTACCGGCAGCTCGAACATCCGGGTGATCATTACCGGTACCGGACGCTCGGGGATAAAGCGCATCCGCAGCGCCTGAAACTGATTGGGCAGCACAACGTCCGCCCGGCTGACGACGCCAGCAGGCTGAATGCGGCTTAGAATGGCTTCCGCCTCAGGGATATCGGCTTTCAGGATAGCCGCTGATAACGGTTCGCGAACGGAGCGCGCGATGCTTTCAAGCTGCGTGGCCGTGGTATAGCGACTCTGCTGAACAAAGTGGAACAGCAAAATAGAACAGAAGACCAGGACAAATGCCATGGACACGCTCGCGACCATCGCCATCTGTTTAATTGTAAGTGAACGACTGACGCGCAACGGGGTTCTCCACTGAAACTGAACGCCTAGCCGATGTAGATCCCTTTCACCGGTCGTTTTCAGGCTGATTATATACTTAAATTGTTCGCTCACGCCCGCGAGGAGTGCCGCAATGCCCGGGATACAGCGCGCAATGCAGCTTCGGTAGCTCTCCCCAGCGGCGCCGCGCTTACCGGGGCTACAGGTTCACAATCACCACCGGAGGGGAAATCGGACTGCATGGCCGGAGGCAACGAGTATACGCGAAGAGCGCCGTGGAGTGGCGCCCTGTCGCGAAATTCAGCCTAATCTGCTACCAGTCGGCGTAAGGGACCAGCGGCTGAGGCGGCATATCCAAATCGCCCTGCCAGCCGGAAGCCGAGTAGCGCACGTACAGCAGCGCGTGGCTTGGGGTGTAATCTTTCGCCTGCTGAATATCCACCGCCGCCCCGACAAACCAGTTGCTGCTCACCCGGCGCTCAATCAGCGCCCGCGCGGTATAGCCGGTTCCCTGGCTGCTGCCGCCTTCTTCTTTGAGCAGGCTGGCATCATGACGATACTCCGAGGGAATCAAATTCAGCAGCGGATAGCGGGCTTCGGTTTTGGTCCGCGAATGGGACCACGAAACCGAGCCCCCCAGCTCCCAGGACCAGTTTTCCGTTCTCTGACGCCAGGTCACCGGTACCGAGAAAGAGACATATTCCTGCGGGCTGTAATAACCGCCCTGGCCAAGCGTATAACCGCTCAGGTCCTTATCGTAGTGCCAGATCATATTGTTCAGGCCAACGGTGACCCGGCGGTTATCTTCGTTAATCACTTTATAGTAGTAGCCGGTCATCCAGCGCACGCGCCAGTTGTCGGCGACGTTTTTGCCGGTTAGCTGATCAACGCCCAGTGAGGACCAGACGCCGTTGGCTTTACCTTTATCGTAACTCAGGCTCAAACCGGCGCCGTCGGCGCGTACCCCGCCCCAGGTCTTGCCGGTATGGCCGCCGTTAGGGTTGTCTTTTTGTCCGCCAAAGGCCAGCAGCGAGCTGGAAATGGGGCGTCGATGGAGATTAACGGTGTAGCCCAGCGGGCCGACATCGCTGCTGTAGCTCAGGCCGCCGACCACATCAACGACGTTAAAGCCCATCGGCGTGGTGCCGATATCGCCGCTCCAAGTATCGTTCTTCCAGCCCACCGCGACGCTGGCGCCGCTATCGCTCTGATGTTTACTGCCGCCAGTACAGGCGATTTCGCCGCAGGTTCCCCAGTCAGGCGAATAGCTGCCGTCACTCTTCGTAGAAAAAGTCCCGACATCCATATTGACCAGGTCGGTACGGAAGAACATTCGGCCATCGGCCAGCGGCGCGTCCACGTGCAGCATGGTGGTATGCGCTTTCAGATCGGAATAGCCGCCGGTGCCGCTGGATCCCCAGTAATCATGTTCGAGAGTAACGTTCAGATCCTGCTGGCGATAGAGATCGGCGGCATCGCTGCGGATCCCGCGCTTCAGCCAGTCATCGCTGCTGTCATTACGCGTCAACCGTGTGAAAGTATTGTTATCCTGCGGGCGGGAGGCGGTCACGCCGGAAGCAACCATCGCATCTTTATAACCCTCAAGCGCCTGCTGCGGCTCGCCGTTTTGCGCCTGGAAACGCGCGGCATCGCGCAGCACCAGCGCGCTTTCCATCGACGGCGGCTGCGCTTTCGCCTGCGGAACGATACGGGCGAAAATTTGCTGCGCCTGTGCGCGATCGCCCAGACCGGCCTGCGCGAGGGCAATACGTCGCTGCATATTAATGGAGTCTATCTCCTCGCCCTTGAGCTGAGCTACCTGGGCGCGTGCGGCATTCTTATCGCCGTCGGCAAGATAAACCTCCGCGAGCCCCAGACGCGCATCGCCATTGTCCGGCTGCTGGCCCAGCACTCGCTGATATTCAGCTATCGCCGTCTGGCTGTCGCCGCGCTGCTGCGCCCAATCCGCCAGCGTAAGCTCGTAGCGCACTGACGTCGGCTGCTGTTTAATCAGCGCGATAGCCTGGGCTTCCTGGCCGCTATCGCGCAGCTGGTTTGCCTGGCGCAAAATCTTGTCGCTTTGCAGCCGCGCGTCCAGCTCGCGAATATTGTCCGTCCACTGCCCGCGCGGCAGGGCGTTAATCTGTGCCAGCGCCATATCATCCTGATTATTACCGGATAAATAGAGACCGTAAGCGTAGACCCGGTCGGCATCACCGGGCTTGCGGTTGACCATAGCGCGCATCAGCGCGTCGGCCTCGCTGCGTCTGCCCGCGCTAACCAGATCCCGCGACAGGCGGTAGGTGATCCACACGCTATCCGGATCCAGCGCCAGCCGTCTGCGCTGCACTTCCGCCGCCTGCGCCCAGTTACCCTGGCTCTCCAGCGTCTCGGCCTGTTTTTCCAGCCGATCGTTCGTCAGACTGCGTTCGATATCATCAATACTCCGCCGCTGGCTCGGGGACAGGCTGGCGATATATGCGCTGGCTTTTTCCGGCGATTCGGCGCGATACAGATTCGCCAGACCGCGCACCGCCAGACTGTTGCCGCGATCCATGCGCAGCGCGCGCTGGTAGTAGCGCTCTGCCGCGGCGCTTTCTTTATTCGCCGCCGCCACGTCACCCAGTCCCAGTACCGCATAGCTGTCGGTATTGTCTATCCGCTGCGCCTGCGCGTAATAATTTTTCGCCTGTTCCGGCTGACCGCTCTTCAGCGCGTCATCGCCCTGCTTTATCAGTAGCCAGTAGCGGTTAGTCTTAAGCAGACTGTCCCACTTATCGCGGCTCGGGCTCTGCGGATCCATTTTGATAGCTTTGCTCAACTGGCTAATCGCTCGCGCCCGATCGCCGCGCTGGGAGTACGCCTCCCCGAGCGCGCCAACCGCATCGCTATCTCTGGAATTCGCCCGGACGGCCTGCTGCAAATCGGCTACCGCTACCGAGCCTTTTCCGGCTTTCACCGCCGCCAGCCCCTCGTTACGAGAACGAAAAGCTGGATCTTTTAATTCAGTCTGGTATTTGCTGAGCAATGACCTGGCATCGTCCAGTTTTTCAGAATCAGTAAACAGAATCAGGAAACGCTGTAAAGCCTCAACGCTCGCCTGGCTGACCGGCATATCGTTAATCGCATCAAACCATATGGAAGCGGCCGTTCCACGGCCGGCCGGCGAGCGGGCCATCTGTTCCAGGTAGGCAAAACCTTTTTGCCTGTTGTTGTCGCGAAACATCTGTTTTGCAAGGATTGACTGCAGTTCGATGTTACCCGATTGCTTAGCGTTCAGTTTCTCGAGCTGGCTGACGCCTTCGTTATGGCGCGCCGGTAGCCGCGACACCAATACCCAATACTCTTGTGCGTAAGGCATTGCGCCAGGCACGCCGCCAAAGATTTTCTCATAGCTGGCGATCGCCTCCTCAATGTGCCCCGTAGCTCCCAGCAGGCGGGCCTGCTGCAGCTCCTGCTCTCCTTCACCATGCGTAACGTTTAACTCATTGCGTGAATCAGCGAGCGCGCCGGAGTCGGGAGCGAGTTTATTCAGACGCTCCAGCAGCTTTTGCGCCCCGTCGGTATCGCCCTGACGGAGAAGATAGCGCACCCGCGCGGCGATAACGTCCGGGTTGTTCGGGTCGATCAGCTCCAGACGATATAGCGACTGACGAACCAGATCTTCACGATTGCTGGCCTCGCCGAGACGCACCTGCTCCAGCAGATGATCCTGAGCGGGCGTGTTCGCGGCGTGCGCCAGCGGCATCAGCGCAACGCTTAAAGAGAGCGTGAATAAACTTAGTGAGAACTTGTGCATTCCTGGTTCCAGTCGGGCTGTAATTCGCCACCTGCGGTGAAGCGAAAACGGTGTTGATCCCATCCCTGGCCGAAAAGGGTCAGGACCGCGCTGTAGTAAGCATCCGCGCCTGGATATTCATCGGCGACGCGTTGACGCTGAATGGCTCGGGCATCTTCGTTTTGCAAAAAAGGCAATAATGAAGCGGAGAAGCCCACCGGGCCATTGCCGGAGGTTTTACCAGTAGCGATATTGTTTTTTTCCGGCGGCACGCCCTGATCGATCGTCCGGGCAGCCATCGGTTTAAAGCGCGCCAGCAGAGGCGCTTTTTGCTTATCGCCGTCATTGAGCATACCTACCCACAAATAGACGCGAATGGCGTCATAGCTGCCGATAATCGGTTTATCCGCTTTCAGCTGCCAGCCTTTGCCTTTTTCGTAGCGCACCCAGTCCGGCGAAAAACCTTTTGGCGCGGTCTCCAGCAGCAGACGCAGGTTGTTGTCGCGAATCTTCGGCCAGGGAGCGCCAAAAGCGGCAAAGTAGGTCGCCAGCTGCGGCGGCAGGTAGCTGGGATTAAAACGCCAGCCTCCATCATCGACGAAGCCGACTTTCCCCGGCAGTATCATCGGTCCCAGCCCCGGCAACGTCGCGACTTCTTCATCGGCAATCCGCGTCAGCAGCGCTTTACCGACATCGGTATACTGAGGCGTTTCCCACAGGCGCCCGGCCTCCAGCAGCGCCCAGGCTATCCACAAATCCGAGTCCGACGCCGAGTTGTCGTCCAGAACCGTCCATTCGTCATCGCTTTTTTTCCCCCACAGCCAGCCCGGCAGATGCGCGCGCAGATCGCCCTCGGCAAGGTTATTTTGCGTCCACTCAAACAGCTTGCGGAAGGCCTCGCGGTCATTGGCTGCCAGAGCAAAGAACAGCCCATAGCTTTGCCCTTCCGAAGTGGTGATTTTCCGTGAATCGCTGGGGTCGATAACTCGCCCTTCGGCGCTGACGTACTCTTTTTTAAACTGCTCCCAGGCCGGCCACCGGCAGGCGGCGCTAACCTGCGCCGCCGCCAGTATCAATATCGATATCACCACGCCGCGTACCGCGTTCATCATCAATTACTCATCATCAAGATGCAGGCGACGACGGCTGATAATGCGCAGCATGCGCCACAGTACCCATGCCAGCAGCACGATACTTACCGCAGCCAGAATCGCCAGCAGCACCGGGTGGTTGGAGAGCGCAAACCAGATACGTTCGAACCACGGCAAATGCCCGATATAGTAAATATCGCCCACCCGCAGACTGTTGACGCCCGATTCACGAATCACCGAAACCGAACCAAACATCGCCGCACGCTTACCGCTGTCGTTAAGCGCCTGCGTCAAAAGTTCGTTGCCGCGCTGGCTATCGGCCAGCAGCGCCACGACGCTACGCTGATCGTTGTACGGCGACTGGAAGCCAATAATTGCCGCCATAGGTCCGGACGAGGTGATATCAGTACGGGTATTCGGCGTTCTGGCCTCGGCGTCAGGATAGATGCTGGCCAGGTCGTAGTGGCGCATCGGCATTTTCACCCAGCTTTTGGTCGCTTCAACCAGCAGATTAATTTTAGTATCGTCCTTCAGCGCCTGCGGAATAGAGCCAATCAGCAGCAGGTCGGCGTCTTTATCTTTAATCTGGCTACCGTCATCGGTCATACGCAGGTTGATTGCCGCCAGACCGGTTTGCGCCCCGATGCCGCCGGCAGTTTGCAGCAGCGTGGCGACCTGACCCTGAGTAGGAGTTTTTGGCACCACGACCAGAGTGTCGGAAAGATCGGCCATCCGGGTGTACGGGAAGCCCGCGTTAGCAAACACGCGCAGATCCGGCATCGCCATAAAGTGATAGTACTTTGAAAAATCGATGGTCGAGTCGTCGCCGATTACCACGTGGTTCTGCACCGGCTGGAAGGTAATACAGTTTTCGATGGAACCGCCCGGCATCGGGTTCATGTACTGGAAGTCGAAGCGCAGCTGGTTCATCGCGCCGAGGCGCAGCGCCGGGATCGTGACTTCCGTTTTACCGTCCAGCAGTCCCTGGAGCACCGGCAGACGCAGTATCAGTTTGTTCGCATCCTGCGAGCTATTCAGGCTGAACGACTGCAAGAACTGGTCATTAAGACTGATATCCATGCGCGAACTGTCTTTGATAGGCGGCATGGTGTAGCGGTAGTTCAGGTCCATATCGATGCCGTTCGCGCGCAGCAGATACAGGTCCGGCGGCAGGTTCAGCGCCACGTTGATGGAATCCGGCACCAGGCCGCTGGATTGCAGCTGCTGTTCGTAGGTTTTCAGCTCGCCAAAGGTCACCGCCCGGTCGGTACGCACCCAGTTTGGCGCATCGTACGGTTTACGCGCCTGTAGCTCTTTAACATCGTCTACCGTTACGCTGCTGCCGCGGAACAGAATATTGCCCTGGGCTATCCCTTTCGCCGCCTGCAGCAGATCTTTGTCATCCCGGCCGAATATCACCAGCAGCTTAACGTAAGGGTTGTCCGGGTGGTCGATCATTTCAATCGTTGGCGCGTTAACCGGGGGATGCTCGCGCAGGAAGTCCGGGCGCTTATCGTTGGTAGCGAAAACAATGGCGTTGCGATCCGGCAGCGCGTTGAACTGAACCGGGAACTGCTGGCCGCGCCAGCCCGCTTTGCTGCCGAACCAGGAGGCGACGATCGCCGCAGCCTGCTGCTGCTGGACATCCGGCGAGGAGGCAAAGACCATCGGTAGCGTCAGCGGACGGTTATCCCGAGAGTCGTAGAACGGGACCGGGAAATGCGAGAGATCGTTGCGCACGTTCAGCGACTGGTAGGTTAAATCCAGATAACTATCGCGACCCACGTCCAGCCACAGGGTGCTGCTGGCCGGGTTTTCGCAGACATCGCGATAGTGGCCGACAAACTCCAGACGCACGCGGTTAAAGTCGGTGATATAAAGCGGATCGACGGGGATCTGCGCGCTGACCTTTTTGCCCAACTGCTCTTTGGTGACCGGCAAAACGCCCATCAGCTCATCGTTAAGATAAACCTTCAGCTGCGACTGCACCGGCAGCAGTGACGGTGATGGGGTGTAGTCAAGATTCAGCATCGCCTTCGCCACGACTTCATCGCTGCGCATGCCGAACTCCACCCAACCATCCGGGCGCGCGCCGCGCAGCACCATGCTGCCCGGAGGCGGGGCGATTTTGGCGAAGGTGAGCTTCACGTCGCGAGTCGGGGCGTTCTCCATCACCACTACCGGCGCTGCCGGGTCGGCGACGGTGGCCGTTGGCTGGCCGTCGGCCACCGTACCGGCAATACCGGGAACGGCCGTGGTCTGCGCGGCTTCTGGAGCTGCCGCCACCGCTGTAGCCCGTTCCGCATAGGAAGCGAAGGGAGACCAACCGCCAATGCCCACCGCTACTGCACAAATCAAAGAGAGTTTTCTGTTCATCGCATTATCATCATTGTTGAGCCATCGCCGGATCGGCCGAGAGTATCGCCGCTTCCCGTTCCGGACGGCGCGGAATAAACGATACAAACCAGGCCACCAGCATGGTGAGCGAGCGGAAAATAACCTTCACCGACGGCGGCGAAAACTCCGCCAGGTGACGATATCCACGGAACCCCAGCTTCAGGATATCCAGCAGGCTTTCCATCGGCTTATCTTCCGGGAAGCTATCCTGCCAAAGCGCCCACGTATCTGCGCGGGCAAACGTACATTGCACAAAATCGATATGTTGTTGATTGCTTAACGGTAGCAGCTGCAGCCCAACCTCACTGCCGTTCACCCGCGCTACCCGCACCGGGAAGGCGTACTCCTGCTGCCCGCGTTTTAGCAGCAGCTTGACGTGCTGGCTTTCCAGCACCTGCGCCTCGCCGTGAATTTTGACGCCCAGGCCGCCATCAGAGTAGTCGTGGACGGTACAGGAGAACAGGTGCCCATCCTCGCGGGCAATTGCCGCCGGCATAGACATCTCTACGCGATGCGAGCGCCGAACCTGTTTGCTTTCAACCGATACCGCTACCGCGCCGCCGAGAATAATCAGGTTATAGAACACCCAGATAATGCTCACCCAGACGGTTAAAATTTCGTTTTCCGGGCCGTACATAAAGCGCCAGATCCCGACGCCGACGCCGACCAGATTCAGCAGCACCAGGTAGATATAGGGACGAGAAATCACCCAGTCGACGTACTCGTCCTCCACCAGTCCGCCTTTCGCCGTTACGTTGAATTTGCCTTTATGCGGGTTAATCAACGCGACAAACGTCGGCGGCGCGATATACCACGCCAGCACCGTTTCGTAGATCTCACTCCAGAAAGAGTGACGGTATTTACCCTGAATCTTCGAGTTGGTCAGGCTGGCGTGAATCATATGCGGCAGAACGAACAGGGCTATCATCAGCGCGGGCGCATAAATGATATAGGCGTGCAGTAGCAGAAACGCCAGCGGCGCGGTCAAGAAGATGAGACGCGGAATACCGGACAGGAAGTGCATCATGGCGTTAACGTAGCAGACGCGCTGCGCCAGCTTCAGCCCTTTGCCGAACAGAGGGTTATCAAGGCGGAATATCTGCACCATCCCACGCGCCCAGCGGATACGCTGGCCGATATGCGCCGACAGGCTCTCCGTCGCCAGACCGGCAGCCTGTGGAATACGCATATAGGCTGAAGTATAGCCGCGGCGATGCAGGCGCAAAGAAGTGTGGGCGTCTTCAGTAACCGTTTCCACGGCAATCCCGCCGATTTCATCCAGCGGACCGCGGCGGATCACCGCACAGGAGCCGCAGAAGAAGGTCGCATCCCACATGTCATTCCCGTCCTGCACCAGGCCATAAAACAGCGTGCCTTCGTTCGGCGTTTTGCGAAAACGTCCTAGGTTGCGTTCAAACGGATCCGGAGAGAAGAAATGGTGCGGCGTCTGCATCATCGCCAGCTCTTTCTCTTTCAGGAACCAGCCCATGGTCATCTGCAGGAACGAACGGGTCGGCACGTGGTCGCAGTCGAAAATCGACACGAACTCGCCTTTGGCGTACTTCAGCGCGTTGTTGATATTACCGGCCTTCGCGTGTTCGTGGGTGGTGCGCGCGATGTAGTGTACCCCGACGTCTTTGGCAAACTGGCGAAACTCTTCGCGCCCGCCGTCGTCGAGGATCCAGATATTGAGTTTGTCTTTCGGCCAGTCGATCCCCTGCGAGGCGTAAATGGTGTTTTTCACCACGTTGAGGTCTTCGTTATAGGTTGGTACGAAGATGTCGACCGTCGGCCACTGCTCCATGTCTTTCGGCAACGGTACGGGCTGACGGTTCAGCGGCCAGACCACCTGGAAATAACCCAACACCAGCACCAACCAGGCGTAGGTTTCCGCAAACAGCAACACGATCCCGCATACCAGGCTCACCGGGTCATCCCAGTTTAGCGTGGAGGTGTAGCGCCACCAGATATAGCGGCAGGAGACGGTCAGCGAAAGCACGATCAGCATCAGCGCCGAGAAACGTCCCGGGATACGGCGCACCAACAGCGCCACGCCCCACAGCAGCAGCAGGAAAATAAACTGCGAGAGCGGGTTAAACGGCTGGGTAATACAGAGCAGCGCCAGAATGAGTGAGAAAAAGGTAATCGTGCCAAGAATAAACCGGCGAATCTTCGGATGCAGGTGCGCCAGCTCTTTTTGCTTGTCCAGATGACCGGTGCGGTCGTTGACCTTTTCCGGCAGCTTTTCCAGCCACTGCGCATAGCGTCCCTGCACGCCTTTCAGCGCAACCAGTGAACGCCAGCTAACTTTTTTATCCGGATCCGGTCCCCGCGTCGCCAGCAGCCACAGGGACTGCAGCAGATAGCGAATCGGATCTAACGGACGTGGCCGATGCGGATTGATATGCGGGAAAAACTCGTCGTGGCGCTCGCGTATAGCCTGCCAGCGCGGCGTTTCCAGCGGCATAAAGGCCCATGCCAGAGACGCCCACAGGCAGCCCAGCGCGGCCGCCAGCCACGACGCGCCGTTCTGGCGATAGTCGCGATAGCGCTCGCTCAGACGCTCTCCGACCGGCGGAGCCAGCAGCAGCGTACTCAGGCGAATCATCCAGCCTCCTTGCCGGCATAGTGCAGCAGGCACCAGTTGGCAAGCGTCAGTATCTCCTCCGCCGCCAGAGAGTCCTGACGGTATTCGCCAAGCGGCTGTTTCGCCGCCAGACACTCCGCCATAGCTTCATCGCGATGAATAGTCACCGGCAAAATGCGGCGCTGGCTTTCCAGCCACAGTTGATACAAATCCTCCTGCAGCTGGCTGCCGACGCGCAGATCGTTAATCAAAATATCGCTATTTACCGGCAGCGCCTGCTGATGGAGGCGAATATGGCTGTTACCGTCCGGATGAACTACCACTAGCGTGCGGTCGCAGATGTTGATTAAAGAGCGGGTCAGCGGGGAATAACCGTCCGGCAGGTCAATCAGCAGCCAGCGATGGTCGCCCTGCTGCTGAAGCTTCTGCACCATTTCGGCCATCGGCTCCAGGGTCGACTGAAGCTGGTCAATATTCTGGCGCTCGCCCGGCGTCAGTTGGCCAAAGGGCAGGAGGTCGATATGCGAAGTGTAGCGTAGTCCGGCGTCGCGCCAGTCATTGCCGTCGATCGTTGCGCGCGCCCAGCCCGCTTTATGATTAAAGTCGACGTTGAAAAAGAAGCGCAGCATATTGTCCGGGCTGGCGTCTATCACCAGCACGGTTTCCCCGAGTAACTGCAGCGCCCAGGCCAGCGCAGCGGTAATCGACGTAGTACCTGTGCCGCCGCGCACGCCTTGTAATCCCAGAATAGCCATCGATGGCTTCCTTACTTTTTCTCTGCTAATTCAGCCAGTAATGGCCAGCGTTTCAATGCCGCGTTTAACTGCTCGCGTCGGGAAATATCGTGGTAATCAATATCAGGCAGGGAAAATGCCCGGCTCAAGGCCAGGAAATCATTTTGAAACGTATAGCCCAAACTTGCATCAGTGGGTACAGCAGGCTCTTTCGCTGGCATTATCTCTGTCCGTTGCAAAATACAACAAATTAAACTGAAAGGTGTAAGTTCATACGTAAAATAGGTTTACATGCTAAAACTGATATCCTTTAATTTCAATGTTAGGTTTACTCTCACGCTTTCGCTAGTAAACTAATCAAGTGTAAATCAAGTCTCACGAGGGACACCGTGGATATCGTATATTCTTTGGGTATTTCATCATTATGGGACGAAGTACGCCATATGCCCGTTGGTGGAGTATGGTGGCTTAACGTTGACCGCTATGCCGATGCGGTAAGCCTGCTCAACCATACGCTTGCGGCTCAGGATAAAAAAAGCCATGTTGCGGCGATAGTCATGGGTGAGAATCCAAATAAAATCATTTCATTAGAAAAAGATCGCGGACCTGAAAAGGTTGAATTATTCACCATGCCCAACCGTTTTGAAGGGCTGGAAGAAATGCATCGTGATTTAGTTTGTTCCCTCGAACCTGGAAATTATTTGTTTATTCTGCTATGTGCCGAAAATGCCTGGCAGAATATTAAAAGCGCAGAATTATGCAATTGGGTTGAGAAATCATATCGGTGGACTAATTATCATCGTTGTTCATTATTAGTGCTTAATTCAGGGCACGATATCGATATGCAACTCTCCCCTTTATTACGTGAGTACCGCTCGCTTTCCGGTCTGGCAAGTATACGTTACCAGGGGGATAGCCACCTGTTTGATATTGCCTGGTGGGGCAGCGAAAAAGGCATCAGCGCCCGGCAGCAGCTGGTTATCCTGCAGGATGAGAGCGGATGGCGGCTGGCGCAGGATGAAGAGACGGAAGTACAGCCGCGCAGCGATGAAAAAGCGATTTTCAGCAACCTGCGCGTCCTGGAAGGAGCGCCTGCCCTTTCCGAGTACTGGACATTGCTTGAGACCAACGACGCCGTTTTCAACGCCGGCAGAACGGCTCAGGCGGCGACGCTTATCTTCTCCGTCACCCAGAATGAACAGATTGAACAGCTGGGACGTTATATCCACACTCTGCGCCGACAGCGCGGCAGCGCCTTAAAAATCATCGTCCGTGAACAGACGCCGAGCCTGCGCGCCACCGATGAACGGCTGTTGCTGAGCAGCGGCGCAAATATGGTTATCCCCAGCGGCGCGCCGCTATCCCGCTGCCTTACGCTGATAGAGAGCGTTCAAAAACAACAATTTACCCGCCATATCCCGGAAGATTTTTCTACCCTGCTCGCCTGGAGCCAGCCGTTAAAACTGCGTGGCTACCAGAAGTGGGACGCCTTCTGCGAAGCGGTGCACAATATTATGGCCAACACCATGCTGCCTGACGACGGCAAAGGCGTCATGGTCGCGCTGCGCCCGGCCCCGGGGCTGCGCGTAGAACAGGCTCTGACGCTGTGTAAACCCAACCGTATGGGCGATATTATGACCATCGGCAACAATCGTCTGGTGCTGTTTCTGTCGTTTTGTCGCGTAAATGACCTGGACACCGCGTTAAACCATATCTTCCCTTTGCCTACCGGCGATATTTTCTCTAACCGCATGATTTGGTTTGAAGATAAGCAGATATCCGCCGAAATCATGCAGATGCGCGGGCTGATGCCGGAGAACTGGAACACGCCGCTGCCCATTTCGCTTGGCAAAAATGAAACCATCAACGCAACCCACGACGGGCGAAGCTGGCGGCGAAACCCCGAGCCGCACCGTCTGTCCATCGATGGGGAGCCAACCTTATGATGTCTATCGCCGATATTATTCAGCTGGTCATCCTGTGCGCCCTGTTATTCTTTCCGCTGGGATACCTGACGCGCCACTACCAGCGGCGTATTCGCACCACATTAAGACTGATGTTCTTTAAACCCCGTTATGTCAAACCGGCTGGCGTGCTACGCCGGGAAGCGGCATCCAGGCAAGGCAAATCAATAAAATGACCAAACCCAAAACATCCACCGCGTCGCTTCCACTCTGGCAGTACTGGCGCGGCTTATCCGGCTGGAACTTTTACTTTCTGGTGAAGTTTGCTTTGTTGTGGGCGGGATATCTCAATTTTCACCCCATGTTGAACCTGGTGTTCCTGGCTTTCCTGCTGGTGCCGATTCCGCAATATAAGCTGCACCGGATTCGTCACTGGATAGCGCTCCCGCTGGGCTTCTTCCTGTTCTGGCACGATACCTGGCTACCCGGCCCGGAAAGCATTTTCAGCCAGGGTTCGCAGATTGCCGGCTTTAGCGCCGACTATATCTGGGATCTGATCACCCGCTTTATTAACTGGAATATGATCGGCGCGTTCTTCGTGCTGCTGGTCATGTGGTTGTTTATTAGCCAGTGGCTACGAGTCACGGTATTCGTCTCGGCGATCATGGTCTGGCTGGTTATCAGCCCGCTGCTGCCCTCTTTCACCCTTTGGCCAGCAGGTCAGCCAACTGCCGCAACGGCGAACACCGCGGCAAATACGGGCGGTACGACGGCCACCACCGCTACGGCTGCAGCGGCGAATAACGATATTCCGCCGCAAACGGAGCCACCGACGTCAGCGAACCTGAACAACTGGCTGAACACCTTTTATGCCTCTGAGCAGAAACGTAAAACCCCTTTCCCGGACACGCTCCCGGCCGATGCGCAGCCGTTTGATATTTTGGTTATCAATATCTGCTCTCTCTCATGGTCAGATATTGAAGCTGCCGGATTAATGGATCATCCGCTGTGGAAGCATTTCGATTTATTATTCAAAAACTTCAACTCGGCGACCTCTTACAGCGGCCCGGCGGCGGCGCGTCTGCTGCGCGCAAGCTGCGGCCAGCTCTCCCACACCAACCTGTATAAGCCATCGGGCAGCGAATGCTATCTGTTTGAAAATCTTGCTAAGCTAGGTTTTACTCAGCAGCTCATGCTCGGCCACAACGGTGTCTTCGGCGACTTCCTGAAAGAGCTTCGCGAGCTGGGCGGTATCCAGAGTCCGCTGATGGATCAAACTGGCCTGCCGGTGATTCTGCAGGGCTTTGATGGTTCGCCGGTCTATGACGATCAGGCGACGCTGAACCGCTGGCTGCAGACGGTAGATAAACTGAATACCCCGCGCACCGCAACCTTCTACAACACTCTGCCGCTGCACGATGGTAATCACTATCCTGGCCAGAGCAAAACCGCGGACTATAAAGCTCGTGCGCAGAAATTCTTCGATGAGCTGGACAGTTTCTTTACTGAGCTGGAGAAATCGGGTCGTAAAGTGATGGTCATCGTCGTACCGGAACACGGTGCGGCGCTGAAAGGCGACAAAATGCAGGTTTCTGGCCTGCGAGATATTCCTAGCCCATCCATTACCAACGTTCCGGCGGCGGTGAAATTCTTCGGCATCAAAGCGCGGCATCCCGATGCGCCGATTGTCATCGATCAGCCAAGCAGCTATCTGGCGGTTTCTGAACTGGTAGTCCGGGCCCTGGACGGCAAGATGTTTGACGACACCGATATCAACTGGCAGCAGTATATTGCCAACCTGCCGCAGAGCGCCGCAGTGTCGGAAAACTCAAACGCTAAAGTGATTCAGTATCAGGGCAAACCTTACGTTCAGCTGAACGGCGGCAGCTGGGTGCCTTATCCGCAATAAGCGAAAAAGGCCGCAGGATTTTATTCCTGCGGCCCCGTCCGGGCGCATGCTGCCACTGAGGCAGGCAGATACCCACTGGCCGGTTTACTTCCGGCTATCCATCCAGCTCACGATTATGCTGACGAGAATGCCAGCAATCACCGGAGCCGCCAGATCGTCCCAGAATACCAGGCCCAACTGAGCGAGCGTCATACAGCCGCCTTGTTGCAATGGCAACCGTTCGCGGCTATCCTCGAATTGTTGAGGTTCGAGAGTAGCCCCCGATATGTTGACAGGTGTATACCAAACAACGTGCGGGGGTTTTTCTCTTTCCAGCAACCCATCTCTCTATGCCGCCGGGGTTCAAGCCCCCGCAACACTGCGCCTCACCGGGCAAGCCCGGCTTGCCGACGATTCTACTGCGCTACCCTGATACCCGCACGCCGCGATAACAAGCCGTGCGAGACACATTCCAGAGTTTACTGTTGGTCTTTATTTGCCAGCCAGACCAGCAGCTTCAGGCTGGCGGAGTAGTAGTCATCCTGCGAGCTAATCACAGGATCGGCCAGTTCTTCGCCGAGGATTAAATCCCGGACCGCCAGCAGCCCGCCGGCCATAAACCACGGAGCAACTTCATTAGTATTGACGTTTATCCACGCCGGCGTTTGCAGACGCGAATAGCTCTGGAACCAGTTTTTCCACGGCGTCAACAGGCTGCTTTTCGGGTCTCTCCAGTAGACATACAGCGGAATACGGATCGCATCATAGCTCATCCGAGCAGGCCACTCTTTTGCCGGCTCCATCTTGCCGTCAGCTCTTAAGGCCACCCAGTCGCTGGGAAGCTGCGATTTCCCCCACGCCATTTTCCCCAGCAGGGCCTGCCCATCGGTTTGCAACTTTCGCCATGCGGTCAGGTGCGTACGCGCGGCGAAGGCCTGCCAGGCGGGAAAGATAAAGTAGGATGGATTCAGATTCAGATGGTCGTTGAGATAAAATCCCTTTGCGCCCGGGAGCATCACCTGACGGTCGGCGAAGGTCACCACCGTATGCTTCAGCAGCGAAGCGGTTATCGCATCCGAAGCGGTACCGTAGGTTTTTTCATGCCACTGCTGCTGCGCGCGCAGCAGCGCCCAGGCAATCAGGGTATCGCCATCGGTGGCGTCATTTTTATCCGCCACCGGATCGGGCGCCACCGGGTTATAGCGCCAGTAAAACAGCCCGTTATCTTTGTTGCGCAGGGTTTTATCTGTCCACTGCCAGAGCTTGTCAAAGGCGGGACGATCGTCGTTGGCCACCGCTAACAGCATGGCAAAACCCTGCCCTTCAGTATGAGAGACGTTGCCGTTACCGGTATCAACAATACGCCCGTCCGGCATCATAAAACGCGATTTATAACTTTCCCACGCCGTATCGGCCCACGCGTGGGGAAGCATCATCACCGTCGTGACCACGACTGTCGCTAAAGCACGCAAGGACATAAATTCACCCATTAGGGATGGAAGTAAAGAAACTGAACGTAAGAGACTGAAAACAGCCGCTCGCGCTGTAAAACCACGTGCGCCGCGCCGCCCTGTCCCTGTAACCAGCGGGAATAGAGCCCCTCGAGTATGGCACAAAATGCATTACACCAGCGGATGCGCCGCACTTCATCGCGGCTGACCGGCAGAGCCTGATGGCGTAATCGCAGGCCTTCATCGTTCACCTCGACGCTGACGAAGCCCCACTGAAAGCGGCTTAGCAGCGCATTCATGTTGGTCTCCAGCTGGCCGAGAGTCTCAGACTCCGGCAGCGGATGTTCATCGGCCAGCGCCTCGCCCATCTGCCGCAGAAAGGGCTGGCTCTCCAGCTCACCCGCGTTGTTGACCATCCCATCAACCATAATGAGCAGCAGATCGAACCATCCGGCAGGTGTTTGCTGCTGCTGAAACCACGTCATAACCTGCGCGTTATTATTGTCCGTCACGATCAGTTATCTCCCAGCATGTAGCGGATATAGAGACCAGCGGTGCTCTCGTTATAATCACCAAAAGTGTCATAACCTACCTGGCCGCCAAGCGTCATCTGCTTATTCACTTTGTAATCCGCGCCGGCGCGTAGGGTATAGCCGATACCGCTCTTCGAAGTGGCTGAATAGTAGGCTTCTTTGGCAAAACCGTTGCTCACTGCGGTCTCGAGGGCCTGCTGCCACCCGGCGTTAGTCGGGAAATAAGCGCTCTTATCCTGGCTATAGGATTGATAGCCCACCGAGCCGCCAAGTTTCATCGTCCAGTTGTCATATTTTTCCGTCAGGCTCACCGGCAGCGATACGCTGACGTAGTTCTGCGGGCTGAAGTAGCCCCCTTGCCCGTAGGTGAAGTAGCTCAGGTTTTTCGAGTAATCCATGTAACTCATGCTCAACCCGGTCTGCAGCTGACGATACTCATCGTGGTAAGGCCGCAAATAAACTCCGGCGTTGGCGTTTATGCTGGTATTGCTGGCGACGTTTTGTCCCAGGTAGCTATAGCCCCCGCCGCCGACGTAGAAACCGGCATCGCCGTCGTCATAGCTTAGCTGCAGGGTACCGCCGTTTTTGGTCACCTGCCCCCAGGTCTTGCCGGAATAGGAATCCTTCAGCCCTACCCAGGAGAGCAGACTGTCGGTCAGCGACCGACGCTCGCCGGTAAAAATCAACGACAGATAGTTGGTCAGCTTCGGCGACCACTTTACGCCGCCCACCACGGTATTGAGATCCTGGCCCAGCGGCGTGCTGCCGATATCGACGCGGTATTCGTCGCCGCTCAGCGCCAGAGCCAGCTCCACGCCGTTGGCTTTTTGTGAATCGGTTGAGCCGCTCGCCTGATCGACATTCGGCTTCAGGCTGGAAGAGGCCAGATAGCTGGCGACCTGCCCGGAATCGTAAGTTCCGAGTTTCGCCAGATTCTCCATACCGCTGCTGGTGGTGGCGTTAAAGTCAGAGGCCTTGAGCGTGCCCAAACCGCTCAAGGCTTCTGCCCCCGGATTGTTGGCAAAGTACGTCGTGCGCTCGGTCGCGGTCATCGCCGCAATCGCCGCCTGCTCGCTGGTCGCGGTGGAAATCATATTGGAGACTGCATTGGATAGCGGGTTCGCGCCGTAACGCCGCCAGGCGTCGCCGGTCGCCGTCCCCGCGTTCAGCGTAATCGGCGTAACGGTAAAATCGAAACGCGAATCACCAAACGGCGATGAGGACCAGGTGAGCGGGGTTTTTATCTCGCTGAACTTACTGGTGCCGGATTCGCCGTCGCGACCGCGAACCTCCATGCCCCCCTGCAGCCAGGTGCCGGTTTTTTCCTGCAACGTCTCCATCATGGTATCCACCTGGCGCAGCATCCGGGTCTGGGCGGTTTCGACCGGCAGATCGGTGCGCTGGATCCCCGGCAGCGCGCCGCCATCCCCGGTCGATACCTGAGAGACCTGCCACGGCATATATTGCCCGTAGGCGGAGGCCGCACGCGTCGCCCCGGGGGTACGCGAGACGCCGACAAACGGATTATCCGCCGCCAGCGCGCCGCCCACGGTCGGCGTTTGCGCGCCATTGCTGCTCTGTTGTCCCAGCAGCCTGCCGCGGGCGCTGCGCAGGTAAGTCATCGCCTGCTGATGATGCCCCTGCGACTCGGCAACGCGCGCCAGCAGCAGCAAGCGGTCCGGCGAGTTATCCGGGCGCAGTCCACCCGCCAGCTGCGCCGCCCGTTCGCTATTCCCCGCCGAGAGTGCGACATCAATAGCCCCGCTGCGCGCATCCTGCGTCGGCGTATCGCGGGTCATCAGATAGTCATAGACGACACCGGCCTCTTTGTTCATTTTGCCGCTCTGATAGAGCCGCGCCATAGCGAACATCAGATCGGTATTTTGCGGGTCGTTCTGCATCGCGCCCATCAGCCTGTCATACGCTGCCGCGTAGTTGCCCTGCTCGCGCAGATGGTCCGCTTCGTTAATCACATAACCGTTGCGAATACTGGCCAGCTGCGTCGGCGTACTGCTTGCCTGCAGCTGCGGGTTAGTGAGCAGACTCTGCGCTTCGGTTGTCAGGCCCGCCTGGTTAAGTACCGTCACCTGATCGGCATAATCCCCGGCATTACCTGAGATACCGCCGTTAATATTGTTGCGCACCAGCGATACCGCGGTGGTGACATCGCCACTCTGGGCCAGCAGCCGCGCCAGTTTACCCACATCCGCCGGGGCTTCAGGCGGCGTTGCGGTCATCGTCCTGAGCGTATTAGCAGCGGCAACGGTATTGCCCTGCGCCAGATAGCCCTCCGCCGTCGCCAGCTGCAGGTTGTAGTTCACCCGTTGTTTCAGGTCGCGCATCTGGCTGGTCTGACTGGCGGGGGGAATTCTTGCCAGCAGGGTTTGCGCCTGCTGCCAGCCGCCGTTCTCGCTGGCAAAAAGTGCCGCGGCGTACAGCGAGCTGGCGCCGGCGCCGGGACGCCAGGCGGCGCCCATAACCGCATTTGCCTCACCGTCGTTACCGGCTTTTTGCAGCATACGGGCCAGATCGAGGCGCATCCACGCATCGTCCGGATAGCGAGAAAGCCCCTGGCGCAGCATGGCGATAGCCGCCGTCACGTTACCGGCGCTGGCCTGCTCCTGCGCCTGGCGACGCAGCGAATCGCCGGGCTGTCCGATGACCACCCGCGGCTGCAGTTTTTGCTGCAGGCTTTCCGGCAGCGTGCGCAGCATCGCCTGCGCTTCCGCCGTTTTATTCTGTTCGCGCAGAACGTAATAGAGATTCTCCCGCGCCGGGCCGTTTTGCGGCTGGTCGTTGAGCAGCGCCCGTAGCGTTTGTTCGGCCTGCGGCAAATCTTTGTTATGGCGCAGAACGTCGGCGCGGAACAGCTTCGCCGCCGTGCCCTGCGTCCCGCTCTGCTGCGCCAGCGGCGCAGAGAGCGCCAGCGCCTGGCTAATATTCCCTTGCTTGTAAGCCTGCTGCGCCTGAGCGAGCTGCCCGTAAAACAGCGCATCCGCCGCCTGCTGACGACGGGTTTCCGAGCCATCGCCGCCGAGATCCGCCGCCCGGCTCAAATACTGAGAGGCCGCCTGAAAATCGCCGCTGCGCTGGGCGATATAGCCCATTCCGGCCAGCGCGTCAGCATCCTGCGGGTTGCTTTGCAGAACCTGTTCAAACTGCTGCTTCGCCGCGGCGGTATTGCCGCTGTTGAGGTCAGAATAGCCCTGGCCGCGAGCCTGGCCGCTGTGCCGCTCGCGGAAGTAGTTTTGCACTTCGCTATCCTGCGGGTGGCGCTGCATCCAGGTCGCGTAAAACTGCTCATCCCCCGGCTGCGGCCCCAGCCACAGCAGCGCCTGACGCAATCCCGCATCGGCTTCCTTGCTGCCGCTGGCCATCGACTCCAGCATGGCGATCCCTTCCCGGCGGGTATCTTCCCGCCAGGTCAGCGCCTTACCGAGAGCCACGCGCGTTCCATTCTCCTGCGGGTGCTGCGCGACGTACTGGCGCAGCTCGCTCACCGCCTGCGGATAAAGCGATTTATCGCTGGCCATCGTCATATAGTATTCCGCCGCCAGTCCGGAAGGCGGAAGGTTACCGTTAAACATACTCCGCCAGGTCGTCAGCGCGGCGGGAACGTTGCCGCTTCGCGCCTGTTGTCTTGCGAGGTTTAACTGTCCCTGCGGGACCTGCGCCATTTTTTTAGCGCTATCCAGATCCTGCAATTCGTGGCTGTTAGGGTCCGCTTTCTCCAGCCGCGCCCGCCACTGGGCCGCAGCCTTAAGATTCCCCCCTTGCTGGGTCCACAGCGCCATCAGGTACAGCGCCTGAGTGTTATTAGCATCAACTGAAAGCACTTTCTGCAGCGACTCTATCGCCAGCTCATCGTGCGATTTTTCATGCCAGTAATTGGCCTGCGCAAACAGCGCCTGTAGCGCCGCATCGTTACTCGCCGCCCGCGCCTCGCCGAAAGCGCCGAGCGTGAGCGCGCCGGACAGGCACAGCGTGGAAAATTGACGAGCCGCCTTATTATTCATTCTGCTGACTCTTTTCATTGGCTATCCCCCGAACCGAGGCGCTTACGGGCATGGCGTTTAAACATAGCGGTCAGCGCCAGGCCCAGAATCGATGTCACAATTAACCCCAGCACCGCCAGCAGGCCGGAATGCTGGTTGGCATACCACACCGCCATCATGTACCACGGCATCTGACCGCTCGGAAACGGCGTGCTGACCTGAAAGCTACGAACGCCGTTATCGCTGGTGATCACCGCCGTATCGCCGCGAATACCGGCGTTGATACGCGGAGAATTCAGATCGTCTTCCAGTTTTTCCAGCTGGTCGTCGCTGCTGGCCATCGCCACCACCACCACCCGCCGCGGATCCCACTGCGAGCGATAGCTGATAAACCCACGCCAGGCGCTGCTGGAGGAGAAATAGCGGTCGGCATCTACGCCGTCGGAGGCCCAGTCGCCGCTTAGCCTGCGCTGGATTTTTTGCCACAGCGTGGGTTCACGTACGCTCAGGAGATTATCGACCGGGTTATAGGGAGAATTGGCCAGCAGGCGCTGATTAAACGCTTTTTGATCAAGAGCGCTCACCGCCAGCACGTCGCGATCGCGCAGCAACTGTGAATTAGCGCCGCCATCAGGGATCCCGAGCACGACGCGATTATTCGCCAGCGCTTTACCGGTGGAATTACCCGAGCGGGCAGCCAGATTCAGCATGGTCGCAACCTGTATTTCCGAGGGCCTCTCGGGTAGCAACAGCGTGGTTTGCGAGTAATCCGCTAAGCGGGAAAACGGGAACGAAGCGCCGACAAAATAAGAAAGATTCGGCAACAACGAGAAGTGCCGCGTGCCGCTTAAATCAATCCACGAATCGTCGGTGATTCGGCTCTTGATATTGCTGTTTAACAGAACGGTACAAGGCGCGTCATCCTTCGGCACCAGGTTGAAATAGAGCGACAGCTGGTTATCGCCGTAAATCAGATACGGCGCGAGAGGGATGGTAAAACGCTCCTGACGCGCATCGCCGCCCAGATGACGCCACAGTTTCTCCAGCGGTCCCTGTTTGTTCATCGGCAAATTGTTGAGGAAAGTGCTGTTGAGCGTCACGCTGAGCAGCGACTTATCCTCGTTAATCCAGCTCTCCGAAGGGAAACGATAGCCAATCTGCAGGGGAATGGTTTCACCATCCCACAAATAGAGATCAGGCGCGGCGCGGAAGGCCACCCGCAGCGGTTCATGCCATACGCCGCTGACGGTCATGCTTTGATCCGGGCGGATCAGTTCGCTAATTTTTACCGGACGATCGGTGGAGATCCAGCGCGGCGCGTCATACGGCTTGCCGACGGGTATCGCCTGCGGATCTACATCCACGCTGGCCGTCTGCGGAGCGAAATCCCCGCGAGTCAGGCGCCAGGCGGCCATCCGCAGCGCGGCATCATTCTTTCCGACGATCAGTAGCAGTTTATAGGCCGGATTACCGGGATTTTCTACGATCCGCAGCAGCGGTTTGTCGCTCTGCGGTAGCGTCAGGCCACCCACCTGCTCGCCGGGATGGCCAATGATAATACCGTGCTTCTCGGGTAAGCGATCGCGCAGGGCGTCAAAAGCGATACCGCGATAGTCGGCCTGTATTCCCAGCCATGACGACACCAGCGCCGCAGCGCTAAAGATATCCGCCGTCGCGTTCTCCGGCCAGGCGATAGCAATGTCCGCCGGAGTCATTTGCATGTTGTCGAAAAACGGACGCGGAAAGTAGCTTAAATCGTTGCTGATATTAAGCTGCTGGCTCTCCCAGCTGAAGTGCGAGGCCGGCAAAATGGTCACCCGCGAGGTGTCGTGGATATCGAGCCGACACTGCATCGCATCGCCGTCGTTAATCTTAAAGCTCAGGTTGTTACTGGACACCATCAGCGCCGCCGGAATATCCAGCTGGTAGTGCGAAATATCCTCGCCATCTGCGCCCAGCGGTAAAGTGCCGAGCGGCTGGCCGTTAAGCATTAATTGCAGCGTGGCGTTACGGGTCGCTATCTCCGGTGAAACTTTCACCTCCAGCATCAGCTGGGCGTGGGTGACAACCTGATCCGAGGGAAGCGTAAAGCTGGCGCCGCCCTGGTTTTGTCCACCGCTGAGGATGATGCCATCCGGCATTCCCATTTGCATCAGGTTGAGGTCTCCCCCGACAACTGGGGATAACGGGACTCTATCAGGTTCGCCAGAAACAACCGGCGGCGGCATGGACGGGAGCGGAGTCGGTTCAGCGGCGTTTGCAGGGTAGGGCTCCACCGTGGCCGGAGGGTTCGTTTCGCTGGCAGGCGCGGCTTCCGTCGCCGCTGCGCCATCAGGCAGCGGAAAATTTAGCGGCGGCAATGATCCTGCAGGCGTCTCCTCGCTATGCAGCGCTGGCGCAGAGAGCATACCGATCAGCAGCGCGAGCGTTGTTAATCGTTTCATAGACCGCCATCCTCCTGCGCGGGCTTCGCCGCAGGCGGCTGACGACGCTGGCTACGCCGCGTCCTCCACGTCAGCCAGAACAGTTCAAAAACGCAGCGCAAAATAGTGGCAAAAGAGCGGAACGGGTTGTCCTGCGGGCGCGGTGGGTTAATCCACGCATCGGCGCGGGCCAGAACTACGCGCACCAGTTCGCGGCGACGGGACAGCGGAATATTTTCGTCAAATTGCAGACGTATAAAACGTTCGTCGGCGGTCACCTGGCGAACCGGAATTGAGATCGCTCCGGACCGGAGAATCAGCTCAATCTCTTCAATTTCATCCTGCTGGTGACGCTTATCCGGCGCGCTAACGCGGCATCCGCCCATCGACAGATCCGCGGTGTGGCTACGGGACACAATGCCGCTGGCGTAGTGAATAAGCACCGGGATATCAACATCAATACGAATCGTTTTTCGTACCTGGCGGGTTTCGCGCGCCACGGCAATGGCGGCCAGCAGGAAGATCAGGCTGTAGATCCCCCAGCCGACGTTCAGCGCGATAACGTTCGGGTCTGAGCCAAAGTAATCATGGCCAATAGCGCGCACAATGCCGACCACTACGCCCAGTCCCAGCAGACAGGCAACGACCAGATGCGGCCTGACGACGGTAAAGTCAAAGTAGCCGACGTCCAGCAGGCCGCCTTTATCCGTTACGTTGAATTTCCCGCGTTTGGGGAAAATCATGGTTACCAGCGTTGGCAGCACCAGGTGGAAAGCCAGTACGATATCGTAGATTTCACCCCAGAAACTGTAGCGATAACGGCCGTTCATTCGCGATCCAACATAGATCGCGAGGAACAGATGCGGTAGCGCGTAGGAGACGATCAGGCTCGCCGAAGAATAGATAATATTCAGGTTAAACAGCAGGTAGGCCAGCGGAGCGGTGACAAACACCACGCGCGGCAAAGCAAACTGGTAGTAAAGCATGGCGCTGAGGTAACACAGGCGCTGCTGGAACGTAAGTCCGCGACCCAGTAACGGGTTATCCAGACGGAAGATTTGCGTCATTCCGCGCGCCCAGCGGGTACGCTGGATAACGTGCACCACCAGACGTTCGGTCGCCAGACCCGCCGCCAGTGGAATATCAAGAAACGCTGATTTCCACCCCAGACGCTGGAACTTCAGCGCGGTATGGGCATCTTCGGTGACGGTCTCTACCGCAAAGCCGCCGATCTGATCCAGCGCGGCGCGGCGAATGACGGCGCAGGAGCCGCAGAAGAAGGTTGCGTTCCAGTTATCGTTCCCCTGCTGAATCGGGCCATAAAACAGCATCCCTTCGTTAGGAATATTGCGGCCAACGGAAAGGTTACGCTCAAAGGGATCCGGTGAGTAGAAATAGTGCGGCGTCTGCACCAGCGCCAGCATAGGATCGTTAAGAAATCCGCCAACCGTCGCCTGCAGGAAGACCCGGGTCGCCACGTGGTCGCAGTCAAAAACGCAGATCAGCTCGCCGTTGGTCAGCGTCATCGCGTGGTTGAGGTTACCTGCCTTGGCGTGCTTGTTATCGTTACGGGTGATATAGCCGACGCCAACGTCGGCGGCAAAGACCGCAAATTCGTTGCGTTTCCCATCATCCAGCAAATAGATTTTTAACTTATCTTTTGGATAATCAATACATTGTGCGGCCAGCACGGTGTCACGGACCACCTCAAGCGGCTCGTTATAGCTTGGAATGTAGATATCTACCGTCGGCCACGTGCTCATATCGTCGGGCAGCGGCACGATCTCACGCTTCAGCGGCCAGACCGTTTGCAGATAGTTCAGCAGCAGCATTACCCAGATATAGACTTCGGCCAGGAACAAGCCCATGCCCAGAATCGCTTCGATTGTGGAGTTAAAATGCAGGGTCTGGGTCAGACGAAAATACATATAACGGGTCGACATCAGCAGCGATGTCACGACCATAATGACAGAAACGCTACGGTTCTTACTGAAGCCCATAACGAAGAGAATACCGATGCTCAGCAGACCAAAAATATACTGCTTTTGGCTATCCATCGGCGTGATCACCACCAGCACGGCAACGGGCGAAAGCACCAGTACCAGCAACCAGAAAAGCGTCTTTTTCATTCAGCAGCCCTGCAATTAAATTAAAGCCCTGACCTGCGAGGCTGGTTATGCACCTTGCCATCGCCAATATTGATACCCAACTGCGCAGAGATTTTTTTGGCAATAATTTCAATATCAAAGGCGGCTGCAGAGGATGAATTAAAGTCGAGTATCGACTTCTGGGAAGCGTTTGCTTCCACCACGCTTTCATCACGATGGATGATACCCAGCAGACGATCGCCCAGCTTTTCTTCCATCAGCGCCGTAACATCGCGACTGACCTGGCGACGGTTGTCGCTCTGATTAATGACAAAATAGTGCCCATGTTTATCGTTGAGCTCATCGCCGGTCAGGCGCTGTTTTTCAATGTGCGACAACGCGGACATCGACGCGGTATCCGCCAGCAGCGGTACCAGATGCATGTCGGCAAGCGGAGCCAGCGCCTTTAGCGCGGGCGAAGGGCCAGGCGGCAGGTCGGCGATAGTAATCAACCCTGGATAATTGAGGAGTGCAGCCAGACCGCGCGTCAGGAAATGCTCATCGAGAATCAATCGTTCATCAAAAGCCTGGCGCTGCGCTTCGCTCACGTCGCCGTAGGGCAGAACGAAAATATTGCTGCCGGCGCTTAACACGCACTGGCTCCAGTCATGGAGATCCAGCGCTTTGGCGACATAGCCGCGCTCATCGCCGAGAGGCACGCCAAAATGCAGACGCAGAGCGTTCTGCACATCAAAATCCAGAGCCAGAACTTTGCTGCCTGCGCGCGCAAGCGCCCAGGCCAGGTTTGCCGCCAGGGTCGTTTTTCCTACGCCGCCTTTGGGAGAACACACGCAGATCAACGGCATGTAGCAATCCTTTCTAAGAGAGATTTCAGGGACTGATCTTTATCTTTTGCCACCGGCTCCACGGTTTTGGCGGCAAAAAGATGGGCAAAACCTTCCGCCGTCGGCGCTGTCGCCGGGCGGGGTCGAATTGCCGGGGCAGAGACGCTGGCAGATGGCGGTTGAGACGCCGCCGCCAGAGGGGCTGATTCAGGCGCAGCCGCGCTTGCCTGCGCCTCAGTCTGTACGGGGGCGGGCCGCGGCGCGGATACCGCCGCAGCCTCAGGAATGGTCATGGCCGGAGTAACAAAAGAGGGTTCGACTGTCCGCTGAACGGCCTCAGGTTCCACCTTGTGGAACATATCTGCAGGAACCAGCTGCGGCTGCGGTAACGAAACTGACCCTCCCATAGCCAAAGAGGATTTTTCTTCCGCAGGAATAAGTTGGTTGAGAATAACCCAATCCCCTTTTTCACCGGCGGCGGCTTCTGATGAAAGGTCCTTGAATTTTAGACTGAGTGTCCGCGTCTTTTCCTTGAAGCGCTGCAAATCATCATAATGGTTCATAGATAACCTCATGATTTAAATACATCAATTTAATCTTTTTTAATTGTCACTCTATACCGCTAAAGCATAGTTTAATTTGTTGTTTTTTTCGGCAGTCGCCCACATTTAGTACGTAACAATACGCAAACTAAAGTATCGATTTGATTATTTAAATTAATCCGGATTGGTGTAATTCCATAGTGGTAGTGTGGCTACACTATCAGTTCTTTTTCAAAATGATAGCCCCCATTTTTTAGGCGTCCGCACCGTCAATCTCCCCGCTACCTGAGAGGCTATTAGCGTTGAGTAGTTTTTTATACTGCCTACATTTTTAAAATTGGCGTAATACACGCCTGCCGGGCGCTAAAGAGAATACATTTTAATATTTTTTCATGTGTTTAGATATTACTTACCATGCTTATTAAAAAAATAAGTAACGTTCAGGGTTAAAATAAATAGCTCAGGATGTTATCCAAAAATCAAAAATATAATGAGTTGACCGGGCAACAAAGAACAGCGCTAACCGTCGCCATACGTTCTTTTTACAATTTAAGCAGGGCCCAGGAAAATTAAAATAAAATATATTCATAGAGTTACCCCGGCCAATGGACAGAGTGATTTAAAATCCTCTATATTCGATAAATGTTCGTTTTATGTTCCCGGTCATGAAGGGATTGTTCAGGCTACCGGCAGGAAGAAGGCATGTTGATAAACGTCCAGGCATTGAACGTCATCGTCACCATCGCACGCTGTGGCAGCTTTAGCGCTGCGGCCGAGGAGCTGCATAAGGTGCCGACGGCGCTCAGCTATACGGTACACAAGCTGGAGGATGAGCTTGGAGCCAAACTGTTTCAGCGCCAGGGCAAACAGCTGATCCTGACGGAGGCGGGCCGCTATTTCATCAAAAAAGGCCAACTGATCCTGAGCGAACTGGGGGAGTTACAGCACACTACCCGTCGTATTGCCAGCGGTGCCGAGACAAGCTTAAGCCTGACGCTGAATAATATTATCAGCCTGCAGCCGCTATATGCGCTGTTGAAACAAAGCGAGCAACACTTCCCACAAACCGAGATTCAGTTAAGTATCGATGTGCACGATGGCGTCTGGGATGCCCTGCTGGAAAAACGGGCGGATATTGCTATCGGCGCGCCTAATCAGGTGGTTCGTAGCGGTGAAGTACTTTGTGCGGAAATGCCCGCCGTTGAGTGGCTGTTTGCCATTGCCCCCCACCATCCGCTGGCTGCGGTACATCGGCCGCTACAGGCCGACGACCTGCGCCGCTATCCCGCTATTTGTATCCAGGATACCTCCGTACAGCTGGAGCCGAAGGTAGCCTGGCAATTACGCGGACAGAAAGCGCTGGTTGCCGCCGATTATCACAGTAAAATCGCGATGCATCTCCACGGCCTGGGAATCGGTTTTCTTCCTCGCCATTTTTGCCAGCGCTACATTGATAACGGCAGTCTGGTAAGCGTGCCGGTGGATGTCAGTAAACCCCCGACGCCGCTTTTCCTCGCCTGGCAAAATGAGCCTCCCCGGCCCTGCTGCCATTGGTGGTTAACTCAGCTACAGCGGGCAGACGTTCTGCAGGGGTTTTTAACCGATCTCAGCGAAGCCGGTTAGCCGCTAACACGCTAACCATCGCCGCCATACCGGCCAGCATATCCAGGACTGAAGTATGGCCATAATGAGCCGCCGCACAAAAATCGGCCGCAGAAAACGTCACCGCGGCTAATAAATGCTGACTGTGGCGGCCTCGGCATGCATGCCCCAGCATTTCAGGCATGGGTGAAGACCGAATGTACGCGCCCCTCCTGCCCACCCTTCAGCATGGCGCAATGCTTAAGCGCATTCAGAGTCATAGGTTATCCTTATTTTCCGAGGGGCTTCACACTTTTGCACATCCATTTTCGCTCCGATGTCCGTGCGCCTGATATCTCCTTTTTACCGCAGTCCCCATGGCATCGGGATCGCAGCCATTTTGCCGTGTCGATATGGATTTATCCCTCATATTTTTTGAGGGATAAGCAGAAAACCTTTCTGCGCATCCGCAGAATTCTCTCCATAGACTGCAACTAGTGTAGTCATAGCTAACAAGGGATCGTTTATGCGAACTATTCAAGCTCAACCTTTTGATTTCACGTTTGATCCTGCCAGTACCGCCCTGATCATCATCGACATGCAGCGTGACTTTGTCGAACCCGGCGGTTTTGGTGAAGTGCTGGGGAATGACGTCTCGCATCTGCGCAGAACTATCGTCCCATGCCGTCAGCTACTGGAGCAGGCCAGAGCCGCGGGCTTATTTATTATTCATACTCGGGAAGGCCATCGCGCAGATATGACCGACTGTCCCCAGGCGAAAAAAACCCGAGGCGGTAAAACATTTATCGGCGAGTCCGGCCCGATGGGCCGCATCCTAATCCGCGGCGAGCAGGGCCACGACATAATCCCGGAGCTCTTGCCGCTGCCCGGCGAACCCATTATCGATAAACCCGGTAAAGGGGCTTTCTACGCCACCGATCTGGGGCTGATTTTGCAAACTCGCGGTATTAAGTCACTGATTATCTGCGGCGTAACCACGGAAGTCTGCGTACAAACCACCGCAAGGGAAGCCAATGACAGAGGGTATGAGCTGGTGATCCCCGAAGACTGCTGCGCCTCCTACTTTCCAGAATTCCATCGCGCCGCGCTCGACATGATGAAAGCCCAGGGAGCCATCGTCGGCTGGGTCAGCGATTCAGCAAGCATCATCGGCGCACTGCGAAACTAATTTTTTCGACAACCGGTAATAATCTTCCGCCACGTGAGTGGCGGTGGCCTCTTATTGCCCGAGGACAGGAAATGACTCTGCATTACCAATGTTTCCCTAACCTGTATAAAGACTCCGTCTCGTTGATGCAGGTTTCCGCAAAACTTAACGCCATGGAGGGGGTTGAACAAGCTTCCGTCGCCATGGCGACGGCGGCCAACATCGAACGCATGCGCGATGCGGGAATGCCCGTAGAGCTTGAAGCTCGCCCTAACGACCTGCTTATTGCGCTGCTGGCCGATGAGGAGACGGCACAACGGGCGCTGGCATTGGCGGATGAGCTGCTGAGCCCGCCAACGCCCACGGAAAACACCGAAGGAACCGCCCGCCGTCCCGCGACCAGCATTGCCGAAGGCGTGGAAGCGCGCGCCCAGGCTAACCTGGCGCTGATTTCCGTTCCGGGCAGCTACGCCGCCGCTGAAGCGCTCAAAGCGCTCGCCGCGGGCCTGAACGTGATGCTGTTCAGCGATAACGTTCCGGAGTGCCAGGAAGCGACCATAAAACAGTATGCACGCCAGCGGAATCTGCTGGTGATGGGACCTGACTGCGGCACCGCGATCGTCAATGGTATGCCGCTGGGATTTGCTAACGTGGTCCGTCGCGGGTCGATTGGCCTCGTGGCCGCTTCCGGCACCGGTTTACAGGAAGTGAGCTGCCGCATTCATCATCTCGGCGAAGGAGTTTCACAAGCCATCGGCACCGGCGGTCGCGATCTGCATGAAGAGATCGGCGGCCTGAGCATGCTGCAAGGGATCGCAATGCTGGCGGACGACCCCGATACCCGGCTGATTGCGCTGGTCTCTAAGCCGCCCTCACCTGCCATTATGGATAAAGTGCTGGAGGCTGCGCGCCAGTGCGGTAAGCCCGTTGTGGCGCATTTCCTCGGCGCAAGCGATGCGGCGCTGCTGGCCTACGGCATCATTCCGGCACACAGCCTGCAACATGCAGCGGACATTGCTGTAGCCACGCTGAGGGGCGAAACGCCAGCCGCCAGCCATGGCTTATCGGAACCGCTACAGCAACAGGCAATGCAGTGGATTGCCGGGATGAGCGTTGAGCAAAGCGATATCCGCGGCGTTTTCGCTGGTGGAACGTTCTGCTATGAAGCCCAGCTCGCGCTTCAGGCGGCAGGATTATCCTGTGAGTCCAATGCCCCGGTGGCGGGCGCGCGGGCGTTACTCGACAAAAACCACGGTCACGGGCACAGCCTGGTGGACATGGGGGACGATGAGTTCACCCAGGGACGTCCGCATCCGATGATCGACCCTGCGCTGCGTAACGCGCGCCTGCTCTCGGAAGCTCTCGATCCGCGCACAGCCGTTCTGTTGTTTGACATCGTGCTGGGCTATGGCGCCAGCAGCGAGCCATGCAGCGCTCTGCTTCCCGTCATCGAAGAAATTCAGCGTATTGAAGCTGCCGGGCAGCGCCACATTGTCTTGCTCGCTCACGTCTGCGGCACGGACGCCGACCCGCAGGACAGAGCACAGCAGATAGCGCTGCTGCAGCATGCCGGGGTAGTGGTAGCTGACAGCAACATTGAGGCCGCTCGCCTGGCGGCATTTATCGCGCAACAACGGAAATAAATTATGACGACGTTATTTCAACAACCGCTTTCGGTGATCAATCTCGGGCTGGAAAGTTTTGCCGATAATCTGCGCGAAGCCGGCGGCGAAGTACTCCACCTGCAATGGCAACCGGTCGCCCAGGGCAATGAGCAAACCGGCTGGACGCTGGCGACTCTGCTGGCCGACGAGCGGATAAAAGCCGCTAATCAACAGGCGCTGCAGCGCTATCTCGACGCCCAGCCGGTACTGGTCGATATCGCCAGGGCCAGCGAGGCGATTTCAGGTCTTAATGGGATACGTAAAATCCTGCATGCCGGGCCGCCAATCGCCTGGGCCAACATGTGCGGACCGATGCAGGGCGCGATTGCTGGCGCCATTGTCTTCGAGGGCTGGGCCAGCAGCACGGAAGAAGCGATGCAAATGGCGGCAACGGGACAGGTAGACCTCGAGCCGTGCCACCACCACCATGCAACCGGGCCGATGGCCGGGATTATCAGCCCTTCTATGCCGGTATGGGTGGTGGAAAACCGTACTCACGGCAACCGCGCGTTCTGTAACTTCAATGAAGGACTCGGCAAAGTGCTGCGTTTCGGCGCCAATAATGAAGATGTGCTGAGTCGTCTCGCCTGGATGGGTGATGTGCTGGCTCCCGCGCTGAAGCAGGCGCTGGCGCTGAGCGGTGAAATCGAACTCAAACCGCTGATTGCCCAGGCGCTGCATATGGGCGACGAGTGCCATAACCGCAACGCGGCGGCAAGCGGGCTGTTCTTTAAACGCCTGGCGCCGCATCTGGCGCGTATTGAGCATGGCCCGGAAGCCCTCGAATTTATCGCCGCCAACGATCACTTCTTCCTTAACCTGTCGATGGCGGCCTGTAAATCGATGCTGGATGCCGCCTGCGATGTGCCGCACAGCTCAATGGTCACGGTGATGGCGCGCAACGGCGTTAACTTCGGTATTCGCCTTTCCGGTACCGGTGACCGTTGGTTCCAGGCTCCGGCAAACCCGGTCGACGGCCTGTTCTTCCCGGGCTACGGCATAGACGATGCGGCGGCGGATTTAGGCGACTCGGCGATCACCGAGACCGCCGGGATTGGCGGATTTGCGATGGCGGCTTCGCCGGCAATCGTCAAATTCGTCGGCGGTACGCCGGCCGATGCCGTGCGCCATAGTCTGACGATGCAGGAGATCACTCTCACGACTCATCCGGCGTTCACGCTGCCGGCGTTGAACTTCGCCGGTAGCGGCTGTGGTATCGATGCCCGCTACGTTGTCGACCGCAATATTTTGCCGGTCATCAACACCGGGATTGCCCATAAACATGCGGGCGTAGGGCAGATAGGCGCGGGGATCACCACCGCGCCGCTGGCCTGTTTTACCGCTGCGCTTCTCGCGCTGGCAGAGGAGGTATCTCATGGTTAAAACGAAAATCGCCGTCGTGGCCGTCGGCGGCAATGCGCTAATCCGCAATCCCGGCGAAAACGCGCTGGAGCAGCAGTACGAAGCGGTAAAGGCCACCGCTGAAAACGTCGTCGATCTGATTGCCGCAGGCTGGCGCGTGGTATTGACGCACGGCAACGGTCCGCAGGTGGGTTTTATCCTGCGCCGGAGCGAGATAGCCAAAGACGCCGTCCCCGGGGTACCGCTGGAGTACGCGGTTGGCGATACCCAGGGCGCCATTGGCTTTATGTTTCAGAACGCCCTCAACAACGCGTTGTCCGCACGTGGTATTGCTACCACGCCGGTGGTCGCGCTGGTAACGCAGACGCTGATCGACCCCAACGATTCCGCCTTCAGCCATCCTGATAAGCCTATCGGCGACTATATGACGCAGGAAACGGCGGAAACGCTGGCGAACGCACAGGGCTGGGATATCGCGGAAGATTCTGGCCGCGGCTGGCGACGCGTCGTAGCCTCGCCCGCTCCGCAAGAGGTCATTGAAACGCCGGTCATTCGCACCCTGCTCGAACAAAACGTTCTGGTTATTGCCTGCGGCGGCGGCGGCATTCCGGTTTGGCGCGATGCCTCAGGCAAGCTCATCGCCGCTCAGGCGGTCATCGATAAGGACCGGGCTTCGGCGCTGCTGGCCTGCGAATTACAGGCGGATATGCTGCTCATCCCAACCGGCGTTGAACGGGTCGCTATCAACTTTGGTACCCCTGAGCAGCGCTGGCTCGACACGCTGACGTTAGCAGAAGCGCAAACGCTGCTCGCAAGCGGTCAGTTCGGCGCGGGAAGCATGGCGCCAAAAGTCGAAGCCATGTTGACCTATCTCAGAGGTAATCCGGCAGGCGTCGGGCTAATTACCAGCCCGGAGGCTATCGTTCGGGCCATTGGCGGCAACGGCGGAACCCGGTTTATCGGTTAATTTATGCCGCCATGCGCACGGCGAATGGCGGCCCTGTATTCAGAGAAATAAGGATAAAAAGATGTCGGATAGCAAAATTCTACTGGCGGTCAACGGCACGCTGATGCGAGGCCTGAAGCTCAATCCCAACATGCTGGCTGTAAATGCTGAATTTGTTCGTGAAGATAAAACGGCGCCCTGCTACCGCTGCTGGAGCATCAATGACGATCATCCGGGCATGATTCGCTCGCCCGAAGGCGGGGCGAAGATTGCGCTGGAAATCTGGGCGGTTCCTCCGGCCGGGCTGGGAAATATTCTGCAAAAAGAACCTGCCGGGCTCTGTATTGGTAAAGTGGTACTGGAAGACGGCAGCGAAGTTTTGGGCGTTCTGGCGGAATCATGGCTGGTTAAAGGACAGCCGGAGATCACCGACCTCGGCGGCTGGCGCGCATATACCGGTCATCATCTGACTGATTAACATCAGGAGAAGGATTATGGAGCAAGGAAAACTCACTATCCGCCCACGGCTATGGGTGACGGGCGATCTTAACGCTTTTTTCGGACTCTTTACTAACGTACTGCTGAACGTGCTGGTTCTGTCAGGCCTGGCGCTGTATGTCGCGCAGATTCCGGCAGCGACGGTCTATGGCCGCATCCTGCCGGCGCTCGGTATCGCACTACCGCTGGGTAACCTCTTTTATGCCTGGCTTGCCTGGCGTCTGGCAAAACGAGAGGGCCGCGACACCGTGACGGCCCTACCGTATGGGCCAAGCGTGCCGCATATGTTTATCGTCGTGTTCGTCGTAATGCTACCAACGCTGCTTATCCATAAGGACTGGATGCTGGCGTGGAAGCTGGGGCTTATCTGGGCAATGATCGTCGGCTTCATTGTGCTGGCTGGCGTGCTGGTTGGCCCGGCGATTCGTAAATATACGCCGCGAGCCGCGATGCTGGGCACGCTTGCAGGTATCGCGATTGCGTTTATCGCCATGCGTCCGGCGTATCAGATGTTCGATACCGCGTGGATAGGTATTGTTTGCTTCGCCATTATCCTGCTCAACTGGGTCGGTAACGTACGTCTGCCGTTTGGTCTACCGGGCGGACTGGCGGTGGTTCTGGTGGGCTGCCTGCTGGGCTGGGGCGCAACCTGGCTCGGCTTTAGCGACCTGATGAATCCGGCGGAAGTCAAAGAGGCGGCGGGGCGCTTCTCGCTCTATTTACCTACCCTATCAACCGATGTCTTTAACGTCCCCATGCATCTGGTATGGCCGCTGCTGGTGACGGCAATCCCGCTAGGGATTTTCAACTTTACCGAAATCCTCAACAACGTTGAGTCCGCGGCAGTAGGCGGCGATAGCTACAACCTGCGCGCGGTACTGGCGGCTGACGGACTGGGCGCAATTGTCGGCGCGCTCTTGGGTTCACCGTTCCCGCCCGCAGTCTATATCGGTCATCCGGGCTGGAAAGCGATGGGTGGGCGTATCGGCTATTCGCTGGTAACCGGCATTTGCATGGCTGTCGTCTGCTTTCTGGGCTTAACTGCGCTGCTGCTGTCGATTATCCCACTGGTGGCGATTGTGCCGATTCTGCTGTTTATCGGTCTGGTCATTGGCGCTCAGGCGTTTCAGGTTTCGCCCAAACGCCACGCTCCGGCCATCGTGCTGGCGCTGGTGCCGAATATCGCCGAATGGGCGAAGACCCAGGTCGATGGCGCGCTGGCCGCCGCCGGGGCTAATACCGTCAATCTCCCGACGGAGGTGGTGAATACCATGGCCAATAATGGCGTGCTGTATCACGGCATGGCAACGACTGGCGGCGGGGCGGTACTGGCGGGCCTGATGATGGGCGCCATTGCCGCGTTTATTATCGACCGGCGCTTTAACTGGGCGGCGCTTTATGCCGCTGCGGCCACCGTCCTGTCGTTCTTCGGCTTTATTCACGGCCATCAGATGGCGTTTAACGCTTCACCGACGGTGACGTTTGGCTATGGCGTTGCCACGCTGTTCCTGACCTTTATGGCCTGGCGACAGGTTCAGGAAGAAGGGAAAATTGACTGGTCGCCAATTGATAATGGTGATGAGGTGGTACATTAAGTCATAAACCGCCGCTGCCGGGATTTTCCCCGGCTTGCGGCGTAACGCCTTAGCCGGGCTACGGGAACGCAGGCGTCTGCGAACCCGTAGCCCCGGTAAGCGTTAGCGCCACCGGGGAAGACAATACCTGATTATCAGCTCAGCGGTTTCTCGCCGTTTTGATCCTGGTCGACGGCAAAGCAGGCCACCAGCTGGCCACCGTAGTCTTTCAGCTGCGGCTGAAGCTGGGTACATGGGCCGAAGCGACGACGACAGCGGGCGTTAAACGCGCAGCCCGGCGGCGGATTCAGCGGGCTCGGCAGCTCGCCGGTCAGCTTAATGCGTTCGCGGCGGTCATCCGGATTCAGGCGCGGCGTTGCCGACAGCAGCGCCTGAGTATAAGGATGCTGCGGGTTGTTGAAAATTTGATCCTTCGACCCTTTCTCCACGCAGCGGCCTAAATACATCACCATCACTTCATCAGCAATGTGCTCAACCACCGACAGGTCGTGGGAGATAAAGACGTAAGAAAGCCCCAGCTCCTGCTGCAAATCCATCATCAGGTTCAGTACCTGCGCGCGCACCGAAACGTCCAGCGCGGAGACCGGTTCATCGGCAATCACCACGTCCGGATCAAGCATCAGACCGCGGGCAATCGCGATACGCTGACGCTGGCCGCCGGAGAACATATGCGGATAGCGGTCGTAGTGTTCGGTTTTCAGGCCGACTTTCGCCATCATCGCCAGCGCTTTCTCACGACGCTGCTCTTTACTTAAGCTGGTGTTGATCTGCAGCGGCTCTTCCAGAATCTGCCCCACCTTTTTGCGCGGGTTTAGCGAACCGTAGGGGTTCTGGAACACAATCTGGATTTTCTGCCGACGCAGCTTCTGCGCCTGCGGATCGTGCTTAAGCAGGTCCTGGCCCTGATAATACAGCTCGCCGCCGGTGGGAATTTCGATCATCGTCAGCAGACGACCAAGCGTCGATTTACCGCAGCCGGACTCCCCGACAACTGCCAGCGTTTTGCCGCGTTCAAGGGTAAATGAGACGCCATCCAGCGCTTTGACCAGGCGCTCCGGCGCAAATAGCCCCTTCTTCACCGGATAGTATTTTTTCAGATCGGTGGCCAGCAACAGCGGCTGTTGCGTGGTGGCCTCATGCGTACTCATAGCCCAGGCCTCCCGGCATCATCAAGTGGGTAATGACATTTTGACTGGCGACCGCCGTTGAGCAGGTTCAGCTCAGGTTCTTCAGTGCGGCATTTGTCCGTCGCATAGGGACAGCGCGGGTTGAGCAAACAGCCGTTCGGACGGTCATATTTGCCCGGCACCACGCCCGGCAGCGAGGCCAGCCGCGCTTTATCCTGGGCAAACTCCGGCAGCGCGCGCAGCAGCGCCTGGGTGTACGGATGGCGCGGGGCGCGGAAGATATCCTTCGCGTCGCCGGTTTCCACGACCTGACCCGCGTACATAACGATGATTTTGTGCGCCGCTTCGGCCACCAGCGCCAGATCGTGGGTGATCAGGATCAGCGCCATATTCTCTTTCTGCTGCAGCTCCAGCAGTAGCTCAATGATCTGCGCCTGGATGGTCACGTCCAGCGCCGTCGTCGGTTCATCGGCAATCAGCAGCTTTGGCCGACAGGCGATAGCCATCGCAATCATGACGCGCTGGCTCATACCGCCGGAAAGCTGGTGTGGATAGACATCAAGGCGCGAAGCCGGGTCGGGAATACCGACCAGCGTCAGCAGGTCGATCGCCCGCTGCACGCGGGTTTTCTTATTGCCGCCCTGGTGGACCTTGATGGCTTCCATAATCTGGTAGCCAACGGTATAGCACGGATTCAGGCTGGTCATCGGGTCCTGGAAGATCATCGCCACTTCCGCACCCACCAGCTGGCGGCGCTCTTTTTCGGAAATGCGCTTCAGGTCGCGGCCGTTAAACTCCAGCTTTTCAGCCATCACCCGGCCGGGGTAGTCAATCAGCCCCATAATCGCCAGCGAGCTGACCGATTTACCCGAGCCGGACTCACCGACGATACCGACCACTTCGCCCTGATTTACGCTGTAGCTCACGCGGTCTACGGCGCGGAACGGCGTCCCTTCGTCGCCGAAGTGCACCGATAGTTTATCTACATTTAATAACGCCATCTCGAACCTCTTACTGCTTCAGTTTGGGATCGAGCGCGTCACGCAGACCGTCACCCATCAGGTTAAATGCCAGCACCGTCAGCAGGATCGCGACACCCGGGAAGGTGACGACCCACCAGGCGCTCTGCGCGAACTGCAACACATCGGAGAGCATGGTGCCCCACTCCGGTGTTGGCGGCTGCGCACCCATGCCCAGGAAGCCAAGAGCGGCCATATCGAGAATGGCGTTTGAAAAGCCCAGCGACGCCTGAACAATCAGCGGCGCAAGACAGTTTGGAAGAATATTGATAAACATCTGGCGCATCGCGCCTGCGCCCGCCACCCGAGACGCGGTGACGTAGTCGCGGTTCACTTCCACCAGCACCGCGGCGCGGGTCAGGCGCACGTAGTGTGGCAGGGCGACAAAGGTCAGCGCTATCGAGGCGTTGACGATCGACGGACCAAAGATCGCCACCAGCACCAGCGCCAGCAGCAGGCTCGGCAAGGCCAGCATAATATCGACAACGCGCATAATGACCGAGTCAACAACGCCGCCAAAATAGCCAGCAATCAGACCGAGCACCACCCCGAGAATTAGCGACAGCACCACCACCAGACAGCCGACCAGCAGCGACAGGCGCGCGCCGTACATCAGGCGCGACAGGATATCGCGGCCAACGTCATCGGTACCGAGCAGATGGGTTACGCTACCACCCTCCTGCCAGAACGGCGGAGCCAGCAGCGCATCGCGGAACTGATCCGCCGGGTTATAGGGCGCAAGGAAGTTGGCGAAGACGGCGATGATAATCATCACCACGACATAAGCCAGCCCCACGACGGCGCCTTTGTTGCGTTTAAAATAGTGCCAGAACTCCTGCAGAGGGGTCATTGGCACCGGCGCGGCGACAACTTTATTTTCAGTTATTTGTGACATGATGGCCCCTTACTTCTTATGCCGAATACGCGGGTTCACCACGCCATACAACAGGTCGACCAGCAGGTTGACGAGAATAATCATCGTCGCCACCAGCAGTACCCCGCCCTGCACCACCGGATAGTCGCGGCGCTGTAGCGCGTCAATCAGCCAGCGGCCAAGGCCCGGCCAGGAGAAGATGGTTTCGGTAAGAATAGCCCCCGCCAGCAGCGTACCAACCTGCAGGCCGATAACCGTGACCACCGGCAGCATCGCATTACGCAGAGCATGGACGATGATCACCCGCATACGGGTTAGCCCTTTCGCTCGCGCCGTACGGATATAATCCTCGCCCAACACTTCCAGCATCGATGAGCGCGTCATACGCACGATCACCGCCAGCGGAATGGTGCCCAGCACCACGGCGGGCAGGATCATATGCATTACCGCATCAATAAAGTCGCCCTGTTCGCCCCAAATCGCGGTATCAATCAGCATAAAGCCGGTCAGAGGAAGGGTATCGTCAAGGAAGACGGTATCGCTGATACGCCCGGAGACCGGCGTCAGGTTCCAGTGCACGGAGACCAGCATAATCAGCATCATGCCCCACCAGAAGATGGGCATAGAGTAGCCGGTCAGCGCCAGACCTACGGAGGTGTGGTCGAAGATAGAGCCGCGTTTGACCGCTGCCAGCACGCCAACCGGGATCCCGACGATGACGGCAAAAATCATCGCGCAGACGCCCAGCTCCATAGTGGCTTTAAAGCGTGGTACAAACTCTTCCCAGACGGGAATACGGCTTTTCAGCGAGATGCCTAAATCACCGTGCATCACGCCCCAAATATAGTTGACGTACTGCTGCCACATGGGTTTATCAAGACCCATTTCGGCCAGCAGCTGCGCATGACGTTCAGGGGAAATACCACGTTCGCCCGCCATAATCATCACCGGGTCGCCGGGGATCATATGGACGAAGGCAAAAGTGAGAAGGGTAATACCGATAAATGTTGGGATGACAAGTCCCAAACGTCGGAGAATGAACTGCAACATAACCCGGATTCTCTCTAGTGACGACCCGCCTGGTGACAGGGCGTCTGTATTGCTCACAAAAGTAAACTCCCTCTCCCCTGGGGGAGAAGGTAAGGTTGAGGGGAGTTATTTCCCACCCTCAACCCGCCCCTCTCCCTCAGGGGAGAGGGGAACGTCTTGCTGATTATTCGATAGAGACGTTATCGAAGTGGTGTTTACCTAATGGATCGACCACGTAGCCTTTGACTTCTTTACGCACTGGCTCGTAGACGGTGGAGTGAGCGACGATCAGCGCCGGAGCCTGGTCATGCATCACCACCTGAGCCTGCTTGTACAGCTCAATGCGTTTGTTGTGGTCGTCGGTAGCGCGGGCCGGCTGAATCAGATCTTCAAACGGCTTGTAGCACCAGCGGGAGTAGTTAGAGCCATCTTTGGCCGCAGCGCAGCTGAACAGAGTCGCGAAGAAGTTATCCGGATCCCCATTGTCGCCGGTCCAGCCCATCATTACGGTCTGGTGTTCGCCCGCTTTCGCGCGCTTCAGATATTCACCCCACTCGAAGGTGACGATCTTGGCCTGGACGCCAACTTTAGCCCAGTCGGCCTGAATCATCTCAGCCATACGGCGCGCGTTCGGGTTATACGGACGCTGTACCGGCATTGCCCACAGGTCAATGGTGAAGCCTTTTTCCAGGCCTGCTTCTTTCAGCAGCGCTTTCGCTTTCTCAGGGTCGTAGGTGTAGTCTTTAACGTCGTCGTTATAGCCCCACATCGTCGGCGGGATCAGGTTCTTCGCGGCCTGGCCTGCGCCCTGGTAAACCGCTTTGATAATCGCTTCTTTGTTGACCGCGTAGGTCAGCGCCTGGCGAACTTTCACATCATCCAGCGGCTTCTTCTCGGTGTTGAAAGAGAGGTAGCCCACGTTCAGGCCCGGCTGCTCCAGCAGGGTGATGTTCTTGTCTTCCTTCATACGCGCGATATCTGCCGGATTCGGATAAGGCATGATCTGGCATTCATTTTTCTGCAGCTTAGCGTAGCGCACGGAAGCGTCAGGGGTAATGGAGAAGACCAGGCGATCGATTTGCGGCTTGGTGCCCCAGTAGCCCGGGAAAGCTTTATAAAGAATACGGGAGTCTTTCTGATACTGCAGCAGCTGGAACGGGCCGGTACCGATTGGGTTCAGGTCCACTTTTTCCGGCGTACCGGCTTTCAGCATGTTGTCGGCATACTCTTTTGACAGAATAGAGGCAAAGTCCATGGCGAGGTCAGCGAGGAACGGTGATTCCGGACGAGTCAGCACAAACTGGACGGTGTTATCGTCCACTTTCTTCACTTCGCTAATCAGGTCAGGTAGCCCCATGCCTTCAAAGTATTCATAGCTGCCGCCAGACACTTTATGGTACGGGTTGTTGGTATTTTTTTGTCTGTCGAATGAGAAGACAACGTCATCGGCGTTCAGCGTGCGGGTCGGTTTGAAATCTTTGTTATCCTGCCACTTCACGTCTTTACGCAGATGGAAGGTATAGGTTTTACCATCTTCGCTAACTTCCCACTTTTCAGCCAGGCCAGGAATCACTTCCGTGGTGCCGGTTTTGAATTCGACCAGGCGGTTATAAATTGGTACCGAGCTGGCGTCGTAAGTGGTGCCAGAGGTGAAGAGCTGTGGGTTAAAGCCTTCCGGCGAACCTTCTGAACAATAAACCAGGGTCTTCGCTTGTACGCTTGCTGCGACGGTCATGGCAACCAGGCTCAGACCAAGCTTCAGCATCCCTGACTTTTTCAAGGAAATACTCATTATTCTGCTCCAAATGTGATGTTGTTTGCATATATCCGCCAGACCTTTATTTATGTTATGCCCGGTCCGGTCGGTGGTGCCCGAAAGCGTTGAGAGAGATGGGGATTCCTTTCGCAAAAACGACTGAGTTGCAGTACGGATTCTCCATCAAATGCCCCTCATGCCCTACAATCTGTCAACAGAATGGGGAAACGTCAATACAGCCAACCTGGTTTTACATCCGGGGTGAGAATCTGCGGGCAAAGATTAAAAAAAGTGCAAAGCGCTATTTCCAGCAGAGAAATTTATGCTAGCGGCCAGTAGACAGAATAAAGCCCTTAATATCCTTCGGCAGCCAGTGATAAGCAATTATGTGAAATGGTAAAAAATTCTTGTAATGTGACCAATATGTGAGCGAGAAATAGCGCGAACGTTAAAGCGCACAGCGAAAAATGCTGAAGTTAGCCATAAGCTTCGCGAAAAAAGATCGGAGTATATATAAAAAAATACAATGGAAGATGTCACAAAACAGGGAACTGGCGGCAGGAAATGAGGATGGATGCGTTTTTTCGCACTCCTGACGAGCTGCATATCTCCCGGAGGCGATGCTGCGCATCTGTCCGGGCTACCGGCCCGCAGCCGGCGGTGAACTTGTAGCCCGGGCAAGGCGCTTTGCGCCGCCCCCGGGAGCGGTGTACATATGGCTGCATTTCCCGGAGGCGATGCTGCGCATCTGTCCGGGCTACCGGACCGTAGCCGGCGGTGAACCTGTAGCCCAGGCAAGGCGCTTTGCGCCGCCCTCGGAAGCGGTGTACATATGGCTGCATTTCCCGGAGGCGATGCTGCGCATCTGTCCGGGCTACCGGACCGTAGTCGGCGGTGAACCTGTAGCCCGGCTAAGCGCAGCGCGAGCCGGGGATTTCACGAGCCTACGGATGCAAAAAAGCCTGCTCGTTGAGCAGGCTTTTGAATTTGGTCGGTGATAGAGGATGACTCGCCACTATGTGGCTCGCCCTGCGGGCCGTTGCTGACGCAACGTTCTCTCGCTTCGCTCGAGTCGAACCTCTTCCCCCGGAGGTTCTCATCCTCATCTACTACGGATGCAAAAAAGCCTGCTCGTTGAGCAGGCTTTTGAATTTGGTCGGTGATAGAGGATTCGAACCTCCGACCCCTTCGTCCCGAACGAAGTGCGCTACCAGGCTGCGCCAATCACCGAATGCGGGCGCATCTTACTGCTGAGATACACACCCGTCAATGCCTTATTATGAAAAAGTCGCTCAAACGGCGAGAAACTCGCCACTCTCTTATCCCTTCTTCGCCGCAGCGTCAGGCACGTGACACCAGTTGTTATAATCGTTTATTCCGCCGTCCGGCGAGGTATAGCCAAGACAGCCCATAATGGTGTCATACAGCTCTACATGACGACGCGGTACCTTCATCGCCGCCTGCTGCTTCAGGCGCGCAAATGAAGCTGCATGGTCAGGAGATTCCAGATACTTATCCGACATCCACACCATCATCGGTACCCGGAACTGTTCCGGCGGCGCCATCTTGCGCGGCGTGCCGTGCAGATGCTCGCGCTCATTAATAGACTCGCCGTGGTCGGCCGCATAGAAAACAATCGCTTTCTTATCCCGCAGCTGATCCAGCACGCTGACGATAAAGTGATCGACATAGGTCACGCTGTTATCGTACGAGTTGATCAGCTCATCCTTCGAACATTTATTATCGACGCCCACGCACTCCGGCTGCCATTGCGCGAAGCTGCGAGGATATCTCTGGGTGTAGTTAAAATGCGAACCTTTGGTATGCAAAACGATCAGGTGCTTACCGCCAGGATTCTTCGCCAGACCGCGCTGCATTTCGTCCACCAGCAGCATATCGTCAACGCTCTTCCCACGGTTGCGCGGCTCGGCGCCAATCTGCTCGCGATAGGCGATATTGTTCGCCATCGTGTTGCTGTAGAACCACATCTCACTCTGCATAGCATACAGGTCGCCGGTAAAACCGAGCTGATGCAGGACGGCAAAGACATTCTGTTCTTTCAGCGTCCGCTGCGGATTATCATCCGCCCCGCCCTGACGTACAAACATACAACGCAGCGATAGCTTAGTAGCGGTATCACAGGAGTATCCGCGGAAAGCGACCAGGTTTTTCTCCTGCGCCAGCTTAGGGGTGGTATTGCGGTTATAGCCAAGGATACCCATATGATCCCAGCGGGTAGTTTCGCCGATGATAAACACTACGTAAGTATCATCCAGCCCTTCAGGAGCTACGTAGGTGAATTTTTTTGCCGGGTTAATCAGGGATTTAGTATCTGAAGACTCATCAACCTGCGCCCACGCGTACAGCCCCAGCGCCGAAAGCCAGTTAGACGGCAGGTAGGAGTTGGCCACCACGCCGCCATAGCTTGGCAGGTCGACCTCTGAGCTGCGCTCGAAGTTCTTCTGCCGGACCTCAAGAAGACGGATTGGTCCCCAGACCATCAGTCCAGCCAGCACCACGATAGTAATATTCTTCATACGCTGACCAGGCGTACGAATCTGGCGCAGCAGTGTAAAGCGACAGCGGTTGCTCCAGATAAGCAGTAGCGGCAGCGCGCTCATCAGTATCAGCCAGAGAATCAGATGTAAGCCGATGACCTCTCTGGACAAATCAATATCGGTGGTCATTACCGACGCAATAATGCCGTAGCCAATTACTACGTTCAGGAAGGTCATGTAATAGCTGGCGGCAGCGGAGAAGATAACGACGATGGTCGCGAGGACACGCCAGACCCTGCGCCCGAAAAGCGACAAAATACGCAATAGAAAGAAGGTGACCAGGAAAGCCCCGACCAGTTCTACTGCACCTGAGAGTCCTTTCCAGATGGTAAATTCCTGAGCGTACCCTTCGAAACGACGAAAGAATACGGCAGCGTTCATAAACCAGCCGATGTACAGCGCCAGCCAGATACTTAGCTTCAGCTGCGTCATCGTTTTAATGTATTTCATGCAAAAAACCTGGAAAACGAAAAGATAAAACCGCCCTACTTAAGCGATATAAGTAAGCAGGTTAATAAAGTGCGTTTAGCTTGGTTATAAGAAACCTCTACAAAGCGCGCTAAGTAGACCACAGCAAACGGGAAAAGTATCAGGAGGGAATGTGATCCAGCCAAACATTTACAAAATATTTGGCTGGATAGGCACTATTAGCTTAATTCATTAAACATCAGGAGCACGACGCCCGCCTGTTTCAGGCATGGGCCTGATGGTAAATCTCACTTTTCGGCTGGCGGATGGTGGTCGACAGCGCCAGGGAAAGGATCAGCAGAGCGAAGATAACGCAGAAGGTCACGTAGAATCCGCCAAACAGGGAAGCAATCAGCGAACCGCAGATGCTGCCGATACCGAAACCGAGATAAATTACGCCGTAGTTTTTCGCCAGATTATTGAGTCCAAAGAACTCGCTGACCAGCGACGGGAAAACGGTAATAGTGCCGCCGAAGTTAAAGGCCACGCAGGCAATGGCGGCGAAGAAGGTGGTGGCGTTCAGCGGGGCGAACAGCAGCGCCGCCATACCGATAAGCGACACAACCTGGCCGATGGTAATCACCCGGATACGGGACATTTTATCGGACAGAATCCCCAGCACCAGACGGCCGCTAAGGTTAGCGATGGAAATCACGGTTACCGCGTTGGCTGCGGTCGCCACATCGAGATGCACCATCCCCTGAGCAATATCTTTCGCCACGCCAATCACGTACAGACCGCTCATGCAGGCAGTCAGAAACATTACCGCCAGCATCCAGTACTGCGGCTTACGCATCGATTCGGCAAGGGTAAAGTCGTTCTCGACCACGCCATTATTCGCAACAGCGGTATGGTCCGGCGCATCGGTCATCAGCGTCGCGCCGAAAACGATCATCACCAGCACAATAGCGCCCCAGATAATAAAGGTTTTCTCGAGGCCGACCGTCGCCAGCAGATGGGAATCTATAAATTTAAAACCCAGGCTGCCAAGCCCGTAGGAACCTATAGAAAAGGCGGAGATCAGCCCCTTACGTTCCGGGAACCATTTGACGCAGTTCGACAACGTCAACAGATAGCCGGCACCGTCCGCTAGCCCCACAAGCAGACCCGCGCTAAGCCACAGCATCATCAAACTGTTTGAATGTGCGGTAAGAAAGAACCCGAGGCCGAGCAAAACGCCGGACGCCATGGTGACGCGTTTGACGCCAAAACGCTCCTGTAATTTACCCGCTACGGATGAGGAGAGCGCCAGACCGAGGCTTAACAGGCCAAATGAGAACGCCACCTGACTTACCGGCTCATCCAGCTTGGTGGAAAGAGAGCTATTGAACAAACTCCATGTATAAACCGAGCCCAGCGCAAATTGCGTAATAATGGTGCCGAGCAGGGTAAGCCAGCGGGTGTATTGACGGTTCTCAGCGTTCATAGCAGTTGTCCTGAATAATTAACTGCCGCCACAATAGCGAAGTCCCCTCCGGGTCTGGGGAAAAAAGGCATGAGCTGCCGTCAGCGCGGAATGAAATGCATTAAAGGCGGAATGAATGACATTGCAAAACATTCACACCTTAAATATTTACCGGAAAGTTAGTGCCCACTATCGCTGTAATATGCGTCATTACTGTAAATAATACGTTAACAAATTAAATCAAACATGATGCGAATAAATTAAAAATTGGCGCTTACGCCCATCAAATAGAGATAATTTTCCCCGGAGGGCAAATTATCCGCCTGCGATAGCGCCGCCCAGGCGGCAAGATGGGAGTTGAGCGACATATCCGCGCCCAACGTCACGTCACGCCATGCCCCGTCCTGACGATTCGGTCCACCAGCATCCGCCGTCAATCCCTGGTTATAGCTCACCTGCGCCCAGGGATGTACGCCCCACAATTTCTGATAATCAACCCGCCATCCCAGCGTATTGACGTAACCCGCTGCGGACGGATTATGGCTAAGAGGGGGCGACGTCAGGTCTGAATGTAAACTGGCTACCGGGCCGGAGGTTATGCCGTCGACCAGAGAGAAATTCCAGCCGACGCTCATGCCGCGCGCGCTATCCGCAGGCGGTATTGCCTGATTAAACGCCAGCCCGGGAGCCTCATCGGACGCATTTATTCGTTCCGCGAGAATATCTTCATAGCGCGGTTGGTGATCGCTGTCCCATGTATAGCGTTCTGCTGTATTACTTTTTGTATCGATAGCGATATATTCCTGTTGCCAGGCGTTCGCACCGACAACACACGACGCCCAGACTGATACGCAAGCCGGGACCAGGAGTCCCCGGAGGCCATTGCATTTCTTTATTATCATTAATGCGACTCCAAAAAGAGCCGAAACGGCAAGGTTGCTGTGTTTTTTATGGGGTGTCCTATACCCTAAATAATTCGAGTTGCTTTAAGGCGGCAAGGGAGTGAACCCCCAGGAGCATAGATAACTATGTGACTGGGGTGAGTGACAAATCTGCCGGGAGCAGATTTGAACGTCTCTTGCGACGGCCCGTGAGGGCGAGGCCCATGGATGGGCCGAGTAATCCGTAGCCAACACATAAGCAACTTGAAGTATGACGGATATATCCCTGTATTAGGGATAATAACCCTGTATTAACTATTATCTTTATCTTTCAGCCGTCAAGTTGAACGGCTGAGTTTTATGACAAAAGGGAGAGACAGATGCAACGTTGCGGATGGGTCAGTCAGGATCCTTTATATATTGAGTATCACGATAGCGAATGGGGCGTAGCTGAAAAGAATCCCCGGAAGCTGTTTGAGATGATTTGTCTTGAGGGCCAGCAGGCCGGACTATCGTGGATCACTGTGCTGAAAAAGCGTGAAAACTACCGCAACGCCTTTCACCAGTTTGACCCGGTTCGCGTGGCGGCTATGGGCGAAGAAGACGTTGAACGCCTGGTTCTGGATGCCGGCATTATTCGCCATCGCGGTAAAATTCAGGCCATCATCGGTAACGCCCGTGCCTTCCTGGCAATGGAAGAAAATGGCGAACCTTTCGCAGATTTCGTCTGGTCATTCGTCGACAATCAACCGCAGGTGACTCACGCCGCCACCCTGGCGGAGATTCCGACGACTACCCCGGCTTCGGACGCGCTGTCAAAAGCGCTAAAAAAACGCGGCTTTAAGTTTGTCGGCTCAACCATCTGCTACTCCTTTATGCAGGCCTGCGGTCTGGTCAATGACCACGTCACCGACTGCTTCTGTCACCCGGGAGGCCAGAATGATTCGCAACTGGGACGCTAACGAAACCGGCCCGCTGCTTGAACTATGGCTGGAAAGTACGATCCACGCGCACCCGTTTATCGCTGAAAGCTACTGGCATGACAGTCTGGCGATAGTACGCGACGTTTATCTGCCCGCCGCCCGAACCTGGGTTTGGGAGCAGGGCGACGCGTTGAAGGGCTTTATCAGCGTGATGGAATCCCGCTTCATCGGCGCGCTGTTCGTCGCGCCGGATGCCGCCAGGCAGGGTATCGGCAGCGCCCTGATCGGTGAAGTCAAAAAACACTACGGCTGGCTAAGCCTTGAGGTGTATCAGAAAAACGTGCAGGCGGTGAATTTCTACCATGCGCAAGGCTTCCGCATTGAAGACTGCGCATGGCAGGATGAAACCCAGCATCCGACATGGATTATGCATTGGTCGGCGGATCAAATGCCGTTAGCGTAAGCTCGGGTCCGGTATATTTTTCCAGCCAGGCCAGCGCCGTATTTCCGGCGCAGCCGTTGCCTAACCGCGATGTCGGAATATCTTTGGTCAGCACGTTCACGGCGCCGTTTTTGCAAATGCCCGCCTGAGGGTCAAGATCGGGCCAGGCTCCTTCATGCAAGCAGATAACCCCCGGACGAATGCCGTCGGTGACCACCGCGCCGGCCAGCACCTGGCCGCGTGAATTCCATACCCGCACCAGATCGCCATCGGCAATATTACGCGCCTGCGCATCCTGCGGGTGAATGGTTAACGGTTCGCGCCCCGCCACCGCATACTGCTCGCGCAGCGACGTATGATTGAGCTGGCTGTGAAGACGATGCGCCGGATGCGCGGAAAGCACCTGCAGCTGGCCTGCCTGAGCATTGCCATGCCACTCGTCCGGCGCCAGCCACATCGGGTGCGGAGGACAATCAGGATAAGCAAACCCGGCGATGGTTGGCGAGTGTATTTCAATTTTACCGCTGGCGGTTTTCAGCGGGTTTGCCAGCGGATCGGCCCTGAAGGCGGCAAAGCGGACAAAACGCGCGTTTTGAGGATTTTCCGGCATTTCAATCAGCTGATTCGCCTGCCAGAACTGGGCGAACGGCGGCAGCGTTACCTGCTGCTGCGCCCCGCGCTGGGCGGCAATCTGATAAAACGTCTCCAGCCACTGCAGATCGTTTTTACCTTCGGTAAAGCGCTCCCGCCCGCCCTTTTCCCAGCGTTCGCTAAGGTCGGCAAAAACATCGAAGTCATCGCGCGCCTCATCGCGCGGCGCAACCACCCGCTTCATCGGCACCAGATGCTGGTTGCTGTAATCTCCGGTCATGGTCATATCGTTACGTTCAAAAGAAGTGGTCGCGGGCAGCACGATATCGGCATGGCGCGCCGCCGCGGTCCAGAAGCATTCGGAAATAACGATAAGCTCCGGCTTTTGCCAGGCGCGGATCAGGCGATTGGTATCCTGATGATGAGTAAAGTTGGCGCCGCCCGCCCACCAGATAAAACGAATATCCGGGAAGCGGCGTTCCATACCATTATGCTGATAGACCGCGCCGGGGTTCTCCAGCGCTTCAACGATACGAGCGACCGGAATTTTTTCTACCGCGTCGGTACCACCCGCCACGCTACCCGGCATCGAGGCCAGCACCGCTGCGCGGCGCGTTGGATTACCGCCGTTGGCAAAGTGATAGGAGAGGCCAAAGCCTCCGCCCTCGGTGCCAATCTGGCCGAGCATGGCGGCAAGCGTCACCAGCATCCAGTGCTTTTGTTCACCAAACTGCTGGCGCTGCATTCCCCAGCCGGACATCAACATCGTGGTATTTTCGTGGAATAATTTTGCCAGTTGGCGAATTTTATCTGCATTAACGCCACATATCTCGGCAGCCCACTCTGCCGTTTTAGGCGTTCCGTCGCTTTCCCCGGTCAGATAGCGGGCAAAAACGTCGTAGCCGCTGGTGTAGCGGGCCAAAAATGCATCATCCTGCCAGCCGTTTACCACCAGCGTGTGGGCGATGCCGAGCATCAGCGCCACGTCAGTGCCCATATGCGGCGCGATCCACTCCGCCGTATCGCCAAAGAACTCCGCCGTTTCCGATCGCATTGGATCGATGCAGATCACCCGCTTCCCGCTCTGGCGCAAGCGGTCAAACCACGGGATCCCCTGTTCGTCAGAAGCATTCCAGGCAATTTTTAGCGTATTTAATGGGTTAGCGCTCCACAGCACTACCACCTCGCTATGTTCCAGCACCATCGGCCAGCTGGTCTGCTGCTGATAAACCTCATTACCGCCTACCACGTACGGCATAATTGCCTGCGCCGCGCCGGTGGAATAATCCCCCAGATGCCCGGTATAGCCGCCCGCCAGGCTCATATAGCGCTGGAGCAGCGTCGCCGCTTTGTGCAGCACGCCGTTAGAACGCCAGCCGTAGGAGCCCGCGAAGATGGCGCTCGGGCCATAACTGTCGCGAATGCGTTGATGCTGAGCGTGAATCAGATCCAGCGCCTGTTCCCAGCTCACCCGCACAAACTCATCCTTGCCGCGCACGCCTTGTGGACTTTCAGGAGACGCAAGAAATCCCTTACGCACCATCGGATAACGCACCCGAGTCTTGCTATGTACCTGATCGCGCACGGCCGTTTGCAGGGAGTTGGCAAAAGGCGTATCAAGCGCCCCGCGCGACGAGATGACGTTTTCTCCGTCGGTTTCGACCAGCATGGGTCCCCAGTGGGCTGCGGTCAGGATAGTTTTAGTGGTAGATGAGGTTGGCAAAGCAGGCTCCTGGTCAGCGATAGCAGGTATGGTGACGATAAGTTATTCAGTTGTTCAATGTTATTTACAAATTGAGATGCGCTCTGCGGAATTTTCTCCGGCTTCGGGCGTCATAATCAACCGTCACGGTCGCTGTGGCAAAGAATAAAAAGGATTAAGGAAATAAGATGAAAAAACGCGTACTCATGATTGCGGCTATCGTTAGCGGCGCACTGGTCATTTCTGGCTGTACCACCAACCCGTATACCGGCGAACGTGAAGCGGGTAAATCCGGTATCGGCGCGGGTATTGGTTCGTTAGTCGGCGCTGGCGTCGGGGCGCTCTCGTCATCCAAACATGACCGCGGCAAAGGCGCGCTCATTGGCGCTGCGGCCGGCGCGGCGCTGGGCGGCGGCATCGGTTACTATATGGACGTTCAGGAAGCGAAGCTGCGCGAGAAAATGCAGGGAACCGGCGTCAGCGTGACGCGCAACGGCAACAACATCGTGCTGAATATGCCCAACAACGTGACCTTCGACAGCAGCAGCGCCAACCTCAAACCAGCGGGCGCCAATACCCTGACCGGCGTGGCGATGGTGCTGAAAGAGTATGAAAAAACCGCGGTTAACGTGGTTGGCTACACCGACAGCACCGGCAGCTAGGAGCTGAATATGCGCCTGTCACAACAGCGTGCAGAGAGCGTCGCCAGCTCGCTTATCACCCAGGGCGTAGCGGCTAATCGTATTCGTACTACCGGTATGGGCCCGGCAAACCCTATCGCCAGCAATAGCACCGCAGAAGGTAAAGCGCAGAACCGCCGCGTTGAGATTACCCTCAGCCCGCTGCAGTAACCTCCCTCCTCTGCCCGGCGAATTGCCGGGCAAAATGCTTGATATAGCGAATTTTCGCGCTAAGGTGTGTGCAGATTTCAGCAAAGGAAGCCACCATGGCGAAAGCGGCGCGAGCAACCATCAGCGATGTGGCGAAAGCCGCAAAGACCGGCAAAACCAGCATTTCACGTTATCTGAACGGCGAGAAGCATCTGCTTTCCGACGATTTACTGAGGCGTATTGAAAAAGCGATTGCCGAGCTCGATTATCGTCCCAGCCTGATGGCCCGCGGCCTGAAGCATGGCCGCACCCGGCTAATTGGCCTGATCATCGCCGATATAACCAACCCCTACTCCGTCAATGTGCTCAGCGGCATCGAAGCCGCCTGTCGCGAAAAAGGCTTCACCCTGCTGGTGTGTAATACCAATAACGAGCTGGATCAGGAACTGCACTATCTCGACCTGCTGCGCAGTTATCAGGTTGAAGGGATCGTGGTCAACGCCGTCGGGATGCGTGAGGATGGCCTCAACCGCCTGCAGCAGTCGGCGCTGCCAATGGTGCTTATCGATCGCAAAATCCCGGAATTCGCCTGCGATGTCGTCGGACTTGATAATGCCCAGGCCGCCACCACCGCCACGGAACATCTGGTGGAAAAAGGCTTCGAAGCCTTACTGTTCCTCAGCGAACCTATAGGCTCGGTCAACACCCGCCGCGAACGTCTGAGCGCCTTTCGTAGCACTCTCCAGCGCCATACCGGCATCGTTGCGGAAAACGCCGAAGTACCGCTTAACGATAGCGCGATGCTCGATAACGTCCTGCGTCATTTTCACTCCCACCATCGTGGAATGCGTAAAGCGGTGATTTCCGCCAACGGTGCGCTGACTCTACAAGTTGCGCGCTCCCTGAAACGCGTTGGCCTGATTTGGGGTAGCGATATCGGCCTGCTGGGCTTCGACGAGCTGGAGTGGGCCGAGCTGGCAGGCGTGGGGATAACGACCCTCAAGCAGCCAACCTGGCAGATTGGCTTTGCCGCCGTTGAGCAGGTGGTCCGCCGGATTGAAGGCAGCACCGATCCGGTTTGTGAGCGCGTGTTTTCCGGAGAACTGATCGTCAGGGGCTCCACCTCCCGCTAACGATCCTTCGTGATGACGATCATAAATTAGACATCCTGGCCTTTGTTTTGGAACCGATACCATCTAGCGTAATAAACAACGCATCAGATAATCGCCGGAGTTTACAGGATGGCCAGAAAAATTATTGTCGTTACCGCCGCGTACGGGAATGACCATGTTAAAGCGCTGGGCGGGCAGTCCGCCGTGCTGCCGTTTATCGCCGATTCCGGCGCGGACGGCGTGGAGATCCGCCGCGAGCTGTTCAGCGCTGATGAACGACATCGTCTGGCGGATTTAGCCGCAAAAATTGAGCGCCGCGGCCTGTTGGCCTGCTATTCCGCGCCGGAACCCCTGTTCGCCGCAGACGGTTCGCTCAACCCCCATCTTTCCGCGCTTTTACTGGAAGCACAAACGCTTAACGCACTGTGGCTGAAGCTCTCGCTGGGCCACTTTATCCATCACGAAGGTCTCGAAAGCCTGCGCGATATTCTGCAAGAGAGCGGCATGGCGCTGGTGGTGGAAAACGATCAAACCAACTGCGGCCAGCTGGCGCCGATGCAGCGCTTTAAAGCCGCCTGCCGGATTAATCAGCTGCCGATCACCCTGACCTTTGATATGGGCAACTGGCTATGGGTAGGTGATTCGCCGGAAGAGGCCGCGCGTCACCTGGCTCCTGCCGTCAGCTATATTCATGTTAAGGCCGCTGAGCCGCACCATTCTCAGTTTCGCGCAGTTCCGCCGGATGAAGCCTCCGGGCGCTGGCTGGCGCTGCTCGACAACCTGCCCGCCGATGCCCCACGCGGGATTGAGTTTCCGCTGACCGGCCATGACCTGACGGCCGTGACCCGCCGCTACGTCAACCTGTTACGCGAGGATTAAGTTATGCAAAAAACGTTAGATGTCATCACCATAGGCGAGGCCATGGCGATGTTTATCGCCACCGAAACCGGTGAGCTGGCCGATATAGAACATTTTATGAAGCGCGTGGCGGGCGCGGAGCTTAACGTCGCAACCGGCCTGGCCCGCCTCGGCTTAAGCGTCGGCTGGGTGAGCCGCGTTGGTCAGGACAGCTTCGGCCGTTTCGTCCTCAATGCGCTGGCAAAAGAGGGGATCGACGCATGCGGAGTGAGCACCGATGGCCGCTACGCTACCGGCTTTCAGCTGAAATCTAAAGTTGAAAATGGAACCGATCCCATTGTGGAGTATTTCCGTAAAGGTTCCGCTGCCAGCCATCTGTCGTCGGATGATTTCAACGAGTCGTACTTCACCAGCGCCCGCCATCTGCATTTAAGCGGCGTAGCCGCTGCGCTGTCGGAAAGCTCATATGCCCTGCTGGACCTCGCGGCCCGCACCATGAAGGCACACGGAAAAACGATCTCTTTCGACCCTAATCTGCGCCCCACTCTGTGGAAAAGTGAAGCCGAAATGGTCGAGAGGCTCAACCAGCTCGCCTTCCAGGCCGACTGGGTTCTGCCGGGTTTAAAAGAAGGGATGATCCTGACCGGGCAGCAAACGCCGGAAGCCATCGCGGATTTTTATCTCACTCGCGGCGTTCGCGCGGTGATCATTAAAACCGGTTTCGACGGCGCCTGGTATAAAACCGCCGACGGCGAACAAGGGGCCGTGGCGGCGATAAAAGTGGATAACGTCGTCGATACCGTCGGCGCAGGCGATGGTTTTGCCGTTGGGGTGATTAGCGCCCTGCTGGAAGGTAAGCCGCTGCCGCAGGCGGTTAAACGCGGTAACAAAATCGGTTCGCTGGCCATTCAGGTTCAGGGCGATAGCGAAGGATTACCCACGCGCGAAGCGCTGGGCGAGTAAGCAGATTCAGTACAACGTCAGGGCCGCCCTGTACCCTACATGCAGCGCGGCGTAACAGACCACAATGATAAGTGTCACCTCACTAACAGAGGCAAACCTATGAATAGCTCGACGAATGCAACAAAACGCTGGTGGTACATCATGCCTATCGTGTTTATCACGTACAGCCTGGCATACCTCGACCGCGCTAACTTCAGCTTCGCTTCGGCGGCCGGTATCACTGAAGATTTGGGGATCACCAAAGGCATCTCCTCCCTGCTGGGGGCGCTGTTCTTCCTCGGCTACTTCTTCTTTCAAATCCCCGGTGCGATTTACGCCGAACGCCGCAGCGTCCGCAAACTGATTTTTATCTGCCTGATCCTGTGGGGCGCGTGCGCCTCGCTGACCGGGATGGTACACAATATTCCCGCGCTGGCGGCGATCCGTTTTATCCTTGGCGTGGTAGAGGCGGCGGTAATGCCGGCGATGCTGATTTATATCAGCAACTGGTTTACCAAATCCGAGCGCTCGCGCGCTAACACCTTCCTGATCCTCGGCAACCCGGTAACGGTTTTGTGGATGTCGGTGGTTTCCGGCTATCTGATTCAGGCCTTCGGCTGGCGGGAAATGTTTATTATTGAAGGGGTTCCGGCAATTATCTGGGCTTTCTGCTGGTGGGTGCTGGTGAAAGATAAACCGTCGCAGGTCAACTGGCTGGCGGAAAGCGAAAAAGCGGCCCTGCAGGAGCAGCTGGAGCGTGAACAGCAGGGGATCAAACCGGTGCGCAACTACGGCGAGGCCTTCCGCTCGCGTAACGTTATTCTGCTGTGCATGCAGTATTTTGCCTGGAGCATCGGGGTTTATGGTTTTGTACTGTGGCTACCGTCAATCATCCGCAGCGGCGGAGAAAATATGGGCATGGTGGAAGTCGGCTGGCTCTCTTCCGTTCCTTATCTGGCGGCAACCATTGCGATGATCGTGGTGTCATGGGCCTCCGATAAAATGCAGAACCGCAAACTGTTCGTCTGGCCGCTATTGTTAATTGCCGCCTTCGCGTTTATCGGCTCGTGGGCCGTCGGCGCGAACCATTTCTGGGCTTCTTATACTCTGCTGGTGATTGCCGGCGCGGCGATGTACGCCCCGTACGGGCCGTTCTTCGCTATCATTCCTGAAATGCTGCCGCGTAACGTTGCTGGGGGCGCCATGGCGCTGATTAACAGCATGGGCGCGCTGGGCTCATTCTTTGGCTCATGGTTTGTTGGCTACCTGAACGGTACCACCGGCAGCCCGTCAGCATCGTACATCTTCATGGGAGTGGCGCTTTTCGTCTCGGTATGGCTTACTCTGATTGTTAAGCCTGCTAATAATCAAAACCTTCCGCTCGGCGCACGTCACGCCTGAAACCTCAACGCAACGGAGAACCGCATGAAGCCGTCAGTTATTCTCTACAAAACGCTTCCCGACGACCTGCAACAGCGTCTGGAACAACACTTCGCCGTTACTCAGGTGAAGAACCTGAGCCCGGAGACCGTTTCGCAGCACGCCGCCGCCTTCGCCGAAGCGGTTGGACTGCTGGGTTCCAGCGAAAAAGTCGATACCGCGTTACTGGAGAAAATGCCGAAGCTTCGTGCAACCTCGACTATCTCCGTCGGCTACGACAACTTTGACGTCGAGGCGTTGAACGCGCGTAGCGTGCTGCTGGTGCACACGCCAACCGTGCTGACCGAAACCGTCGCCGATACCGTTATGGCGCTGATGTTAAGCACCGCGCGTCGGGTAGTTGAAGTAGCTAACCGCGTGAAGGCCGGAGAGTGGACCAAAAGCATCGGCCCGGACTGGTTTGGTAACGACGTGCACCATAAAACGCTTGGTATTGTCGGCATGGGACGTATTGGAATGGCGCTTGCCCAGCGCGCCCACGCCGGCTTCGGCATGCCGATTCTGTATAACGCTCGCCGCCCGCATCCGCAGGCGGAAGAGCGCTTTAACGCCCGCTACTGCGATCTTGACACCCTGCTTCAGGAAGCTGATTTTGTCTGTCTGATCCTGCCGCTGACCGAAGAGACTCATCATCTGTTCGGCAAAGCGCAGTTCGCCAGAATGAAACGATCCGCCATCTTTATTAACGCCGGGCGCGGTCCGGTAGTTGATGAGAAAGCGCTGATTGCCGCGCTGCAGGAAGGCGTTATTCATGCCGCCGGACTGGACGTTTTCGAGCAAGAGCCGCTGGCGAAAGACTCCCCGCTGCTGAGCATGCCGAACGTCGTTGCGGTGCCGCATATCGGCTCTGCGACCCATGAAACGCGCTACAACATGGCGGCCTGTGCGGTAGATAACCTGATTGATGCCCTGAACGGCAAGGTAGAGAAAAACTGCGTAAACCCGCAGGTGAAGTGAGAAAAGAAAACCCGGGCAAAGGTCAATCCCAGCCCGGGTTGTCAGAAGCGTTAACGGGTCGCGTTAACTGCCGCAGTCCATGCCTGGTTAAAGGCCTGGTGCTGAGCAGCCAGCGGCCCAATCAGCGTATTGTACTGGCTGGCCTGCTGTGAAGTCGGGAACTGAATACCGTTTGCCACGAAGCTGACCTGGGCTTCCTGCTGAGCAATAAAATCGCCCACCTGCACCAGCTGCTGAGTAAATACCTGCGCGGCCGGGATTAACGGCTGTAGCGCGTTCGCCGGAGCGGTGACGACTTTATTATATACCTGGTCAAAGACCGGCTTGAGATCGTCACCCTGTTTCAGCGCACCGCGAGCGGCATCCGCCTGCATTTTTGCGTTTTCGAGCTGCTGGCTAAGGACACCTAACGCGCCGTTTGCCTGACGCAGAGGCTCGCGTTGGGTCACATAATCCTGCGGTACGCGAATCGCGTTGACGCTATCAACCACGGGACGCAAACCCGCATCCATCGCCTGGCTCACCTGCTGCGAGTAGCCGTAAATCACCGCGTAATCGGAAACGAAAGGCCCAAACTGTTTTTTCTGATCGGCGGTCAGCGTCGGCAGACGTTCGCCGCTACGCATTGCCGTATTTTGCAGGAAGTCGATAAACGCTTTGCGCTGATCGCCTTCTTTATCAAAACACCCACTCAGGCTAACCACCATTAACAGGGCCGCAATAGCCGCAAACCAGCGAGAGCAGGACTTTCCTGTCGCCATTTTTTTACTCCTTTCAGCCAAAAAAAGCGCAAACAGACACACACGTGCCAGACGCTGACAAGGATAGTCCAGGTCGGCCTTGCAGGATACCTTTTCCTCACAATCTTCCGCCTTAAAACCGGGTTTTTGGCGTTTTCGCGTGCGGTAGTACCGTCTGTTAAGCTCATCACAATTACCATCATCGCTCAGCCCGCAACGAATTTATCTAATAGACTGATTTAATTATTTTTAATTAAACAGGGCTCTTTACGCACCAGTAAAGCGGACGATAATCGCACGCTTCCCTTTTTGCCTGCATTGCCTGAACCGCCGTTCGATGATTTTATTAAATGAGCGATTAACGACAACTTGTTCGATAATCGCACAAACAACATCAACGCCCGCGAGGGAGATAATAATAATCTATACCCAACATAATCCGAGTTGCAGGACAAGCTGAACAGCGCTTGCGCAGCCCCTAAAGGCGAAGCCAACGCACAGGCAACTTGAAATATGACGGGTATATCTCTGTCCCCCGCTCTGCCTGCCAGGAATGCCGCATGAAGAAAACAACCATCGATATTCAGGCTTTTATTAATGAACATCCCTTCACGAAATACCAGTGGATGATTCTGGCCTTATGTTTTATCACCGTCGCGATGGACGGATTCGATACCGCGATAATCGGCTTTATCGCCTCTGACCTGGTGCAGGAATGGGGCGTCGAAAAATCAGCGTTAGGCCCGGTGATGAGCGCCGCCTTAGTCGGACTCGCCGTCGGCGCGCTCACCGCCGGCCCGCTCGCCGATCGCGTTGGGCGTAAAAAAGTGCTGATTATGTCCATCGTGGTTTTCGGCGGCTTCAGCCTGCTGACCGCCTTTGCAACCAGCCTGAATCAGCTGACGCTACTGCGTTTTCTCACCGGCCTTGGGCTGGGGGCCGCCATGCCGAACGCCGCAACGCTGATGAGCGAATATGCCCCCGAGCGCCGTAGGGCGCTGATGGTCAACCTGATGTTCGTCGGCTTCCCGATGGGCTCCTCGCTGGGAGGCTTTCTCTCCGCGTGGATGATTCCCCATTACGGCTGGCAAAGCGTGCTGGTGCTTGGTGGCGTGATGCCGCTGCTGCTGGCGGTAGTACTGATTTTTCTTCTGCCGGAGTCAGCGCGCTATATGGTCGTCAAACGGCAATCCGCTGAGCGTATCGCCGCTATTCTGCGCCGCATCGCGCCTGTTCCCGAGCAGGCAGAATTTGAACTCCGTGAGGCGGGACAGATACAAGAGAAGTCCGCCATCGGCGTTATTTTTTCTCCGCGCTACGCCGTCGGTACCGTCATGCTCTGTCTGACCTACTTTATGGGCCTGCTGATCTTCTATTTACTGACCAGCTGGCTACCGCTGCTGATTCGCGAAACCGGCGCGACGATGAGCCAGGCCTCTATTATCACCGCGTTGTTCCCGCTGGGTGGCGGCATCGGCGTACTCATCCTCGGAGCGCTGATGGATAAAATCAACCCGAACAAAGTGGTTGCCGTAGGCTGGCTGCTAACCGGGGTATTCGTTTGCCTGGTCGGTTTCTCAACCCACAGTCTGCTGTTGATGGGAGTAATGGTATTTATTGCCGGCAGCATTATGAACGGCGCGCAATCGTCAATGCCTGCGCTGGCGGCAGGGTTTTATCCTACGCAAGGACGTGCGACCGGCGTCGCCTGGATGTTAGGAATTGGTCGCTTTGGTGGCATCCTTGGCGCATTTAGCGGCGCATTTCTGATGCAGGCCCAGCTCTCTTTCGAAACAATCTTCTCACTGCTGGCTATCCCGGCCTTCTTGTCCGCCATTGCGCTGCTGGTGAAATACAAGCTGAGCCAGCGCCAACCCACGACTTTGCAGAGTGAAGTGGATAAACTGCAGAAAGCGTAACCCCGAGGCCAGCGTGAGCGCGCTGGCCTTTTCCGCTTTTCTTCTTAACTGTTTACAATAATTTTCTAATCCGTTTGTATTGATATTAATCATCGCCTTATCTCCGGGCGATCCCCCCTGACCTAAGCCATGCCGGCAAATAATCACTAGCGTGATCATTTTTTTGTTTTTTTACGACTATTCTTAAGAAGCTCTACATAATTCACCCTCCGCCGTATGAAAGAGAGGAGTTCTCAATGGAATATAAAGATCCTGCATTTGAACTACTGAGCAACCTGGAACAAATTATTTTTAAAGATCAGTCTCAGGCGGCCTCCCTGACGCGTAAGCCCGCCGTATTCAGCGAATTTGAACAGCTGCGCAAAGGTACCGGGCTGAAGATAGATGATTTTGCCAACGCCATGGGCGTCAGCGTAGCAATGGTGCAAGAGTGGGAATCGAGACGCGTCAAACCCTCGATTACAGAGCTAAAACTGATGCGCTTAATACAGGCTAACCCACAGCTTTCAAGACAGCTTATTGATTGATAAATTTAAATATTTTTGATTTTGGCTAGCGGTCCTGTTAAGGGCCGTTTTCAAGCCAGCGAAAAAAAAGTTTGCTATCACCCCGCGAAAATGCGTTAATGCTCGCAGGTTTGATGTAAAGACCACAGAGCATTCGAATAGAGCAGTCCTTCAAAGGTTATCCGTTGATACCCCGGTAGTGAACTTTCCCTTTATCGCTTCAAATCTGTAGTCCAGACCGTAACGCCGAAAGGCTCATTTATTTTTTTAAAGGTAATTCACTATGTCCGGTAAAATGACTGGTATCGTAAAATGGTTCAACGCTGACAAAGGCTTCGGCTTCATCACTCCTGACGATGGCTCTAAAGACGTGTTCGTACACTTCTCTGCTATCCAGAACGATGGCTACAAATCCCTTGATGAAGGTCAGAAAGTTTCCTTCACCATCGAAAGCGGCGCTAAAGGCCCGGCAGCTGGCAACGTAACCAGCCTGTAAGCTTAAAAAGCTCAGAATTCTAAAGTCCCTGCCAAACGGCGGGGATTTTTTTGCACTTAACAAACCGCCATCGCAGGATGGCGGTTTTGTATTTATATCGTCTCAAAGTACCAGTCGCCTTCCCGCCATTCCAGGCTGTGAGTCAGCTTGAGAGCCTGTAAAAAAGCGTCATCATGCGACACCACTATCATTGCGCCGGGAAACGCCGCCAACGCAGCTTCAATGGCCTGAGTAGACGCCAGATCGAGATGGTTAGTCGGTTCGTCCAGCAGCAGGAGCTGAGTGGCATCCCGTCGCCAGAGCACACAGGCCAGCGCCGCCTTCAATCTTTCTCCTCCGCTCAGCGCCGATAGCGGCAGATGGACTTTATCCGCGCCAAGCTGTAGCTGCGCCAGCTGGCTGCGTAACACGCCTTCTTCTAAGGGCGTGTCGCCGAGATTCAGAAGCGCCATTACCGACAGAGACAGATCCAGCTGAGTCAGATGCTGGTCGAGATACGCCGCGTTAACCGATAAGCGGCAGTTTCCTGAAAGCGGAGGCTCCAGCCCCAGCAACGTTTTGAGCAACGTGGTCTTACCGCAGCCGTTGGGGCCACGCAGGGCCACGCGCATCGGTCCATCCATACGCCAGTTCAGCGGCGCCATAACCGTATGCGCCAGCTGCAATGCCTCCAGCTCCAGCACCTGTTTTCCGGCGGCTATATGACTGCCCGCCAACGTAAACATCACCGGGCTGTCCTCTTCTACCCGCTCCCGGGCCTGCATTACAGCATTGTTGAGCGCGCCATTTTGTTGGCGATGCTGGCGCTGAAGGCTGCCAGGCCGTTCTTTCGCCGCGCCTTTGTAAGCCACCCGCTCGAACGACGCGATATTTAGCGTATCAACGGTGCGTAGCGTCTGCGCGGAACGCCGCTGGCAGGCATCGTGCTCTTTATGCATTCGTGCGCGAGTACGACGACGTTCAGTTACGGCATGTTCCAGCGCGGCGCGAGCCGCCTGCTGCTCCACCTCTCGTTGCTGCTGATAATCCGCATAGTTGCCCCCATAGATTCGCAAAGCAGTGGGCGTCAGCTCCATGATACGCGGCATTAACATCAACAGCTCCCGGTCATGGCTGGCAATCAGCGCCCCACCGCGCCATTGCTCAAGCTGCTGATACAACCACTTCCGACCCTGCCGATCGAGATGGTTGGTAGGTTCGTCAAGCAGCAGAAAATCCGCGCCGGATAAAAATGCTCCGCTGAGTTGCGCCTTAACTCTTTCGCCGCCGCTCAACGAAGAGGCGAGCCGCCCGGGGGAAAACTCACCCAAGCCAGCGGCCAGGAATGCGGTATTCAGACGATCCGGGAGATCCCAAAAACCATCCAGGCGTTCAAGATCGTCGGCTCGCCCCTCGCCTCGCTCAAGACGAGTCAGAGCAGAAAAAATGAATTCGAAACCCAACAATTCCGCTAATGTCGTAGCTGGCGTAATCATCTGCTGCTGAGCAACATAGCCGACTGAAGCCATACGTTCGATATGTCCGCCTGACGGCGAGTCAAGCCCCGCCAGCAAACGCAACAGCCGGGTTTTCCCAACGCCATTACGACCGACAAGACCACACAGTGAGGCTTCCAGCGATAAATTTAGCGGACCAAAAAGGGTATCTCCCGTCGCAAACTGACAGGTGACCTGATGCAAAATAAAAGAGGGGGACTGGGCACAATGAGCCATAAGCACTCCTGAATGAAATCAATACTTCCCCTGCTGGCAATTAGCGCTAAGCAAGGCGTGAAATTCATCAGTCGTGTTTGTTCATTTGGCGTGTGCTCTCCAGTGAGACGAGGGATTCGTCGGGACATAGGATAGCCACACCCCGACATGAATTTCAAGTCTGTTTTTTCACCAGATAACGAAAGTTAAAAAAAAGCCTCCTGGTGACAGGAGGCAAAATATCTATTTGATGGAAAATAACAGGGTGCACTGAGAATGCTTCACGCCGTAAGAATGACGGGAATCGCTCCCCGCCAGATGCTCTTACTGTTTAATTCCACAGGCTAAGAAGGCCACCAGCTCAATATTCCCCTGTCTGAGCTGTAATTCACATGGTGAGTCACGTACCATCCAGGTGAATAATAAAATATATCCGTCATACTTCAATTTGCACGTGCGTTGGCGGCCCTCGCTCATCCCGGTCACTTACCTCAGTAAGCTCCTGGGATTCCCTCACTTGCCGCCTTCCTGCAAATCGAATTATTTAGGTATAGCGAAGCAAATCACTATTAAGCCAAACAACAGATACTTTTGCGGCATTCCTCGCTTCCGGTGTTGATTTCCAACAAGTAAGAGGCTACTTTTACGGTGTTGATGCATAGGGGAGCCTCACTTTGATTTATCATCAGGTGGGGTTTTTCTCTGTCTGTCTCCCGCTAAATGCCTGAGTCAAACAGTCTCAAGCACCCGCAGCTATTCTACCGCAAATATCTGAGCAGACTGCGTTGGCATATTCCTAAAATATTTCTCACTAATGAATAAAAATAATAGAAATATCAGCGAAAGAATTATTAACGGTTCGGCTATTTATATTTCACAGATAAAAAAACCTGCCCTGAGGCAGGTCTTTTATTATTAACGATACGCTTACTGCAGCAGGGAAATATCCGCTACCTGCAGGAATAGATCGCGCAGCTTGGACAGCAGCGTCAGACGATTCACGCGCACGTTCTGGTCTTCAGCGTTCACCATCACGTTCTCGAAGAACTCATCCACCGGCTCGCGCAGGGACGCCAGCTCAATCAGCGCATCCTGGTAACGTCCTTCGGCGAAGTACGGCTGCAGCTTATCGCGCAGCACGACTAAATTACCTGCCAGTTTGATTTCAGCAGCTTCTTTCAGCACGGAGGCATGAACGATATCGTTCAGCGTAACGTCTGATTTCGCCAGAATGTTGGAGACACGCTTGTTCGCCGCCGCCAGCGCGGAAGACTCTTCGAGGGTACGGAAATGCGAAACCGCCTTCATACGCGCATCAAAGTCTGCCGGACGGGTCGGACGACGCGCCAGCACCGCCTGAATAGTGTCGACAGTGTAACCCTCATCCTGATACCAGGCTCGGAAACGGCCCAGCATGAAATCGATAACATCATCAACAACGTTGGCGTTAGTCAGCTTGTCGCCGTATAAACGCACCGCTTCTTCAGTGAGAGTCTGCAGGTCCAGATTCAGGTTCTTCTCAACGATGATACGCAGCACGCCCAGCGCGGCACGACGCAGCGCAAACGGGTCTTTGTCACCTTTCGGATGCTGACCGATACCAAAGATTCCCGCCAGGGTGTCCATCTTATCGGCAATCGCAACCGCGCAGGCTACCGGATTTGACGGCAGATCATCGCCAGCGAAACGCGGCTGATACTGCTCGTTAAGGGCAACCGCGACGTCTTCCGCTTCGCCATCATGGCGCGCGTAGTGCATACCCATCACGCCCTGAGTATCGGTGAACTCAAAGACCATGTTGGTCATCAGATCGCACTTAGACAGCAGGCCCGCGCGGGTAGCATGGTTCACGTCAGCGCCAATCTGCCCGGCGATCCAGCCGGCCAGCGCCTGAATGCGGTCCGTTTTATCGCGTAAGGTACCCAGCTGCTGCTGGAACAGCACGGTTTGCAGACGCGGAAGGTTATCTTCCAGACGTTTTTTACGGTCGGTATTGAAGAAGAACTCAGCATCTGCCAGACGCGGCCGAACGACCTTCTCGTTACCGGAGATAATCTGCTGCGGGTCCTTCGACTCGATGTTGGCCACAAAGATAAAGTTCGGCAGCAGCTTGCCCGCGTTGTCGTAAACCGGGAAGTACTTCTGATCGCCCTTCATGGTGTAAACCAGCGCTTCAGCAGGCACCGCGAGGAATTTCTCTTCGAACTTCGCCGTCAGCACCACCGGCCATTCCACCAGTGAAGTCACCTCTTCCAGCAGACTTTCGCTTAGATCGGCATTGCCGCCAATTTTACGCGCTGCTTCTTCCGCATCGGCTTTGATTCTGGCTTTACGCTGTTCGTAATCGGCGATGACTTTACCGCGCTCCAGCAGGATTTGCGGGTACTGATCGGCATTATCGATGGTGAACTCCGGCTCACCCATAAAGCGATGGCCGCGAATAACGCGGTCGGACTGTACGCCCAGAATTGTCGCCGGGATCACGGTGTCACCCAGCAGCAGAGTCACGGTATGAACCGGACGTACGAAGTGGACGTCAGAGGCTCCCCAGCGCATCAGTTTCGGGATCGGCAGCCTGGCCAGCGAAGCGGCAATCATATTCGGCAGCAGCGCTTCGGTGCTCTCGCCCTTCACGTGGGCGCGATACAGCAACCATTCGCCTTTGTCGGTCACCAGACGCTCAGCCTGATCGACGGTAATGCCACAACCACGCGCCCAGCCCTCAGCCGCTTTGCTCGGTTGACCGCTGGCATCAAACGCCTGGGCAATCGCCGGACCGCGTTTTTCAACTTCTCGATCTGCTTGTGCAGACGCCAGATTCGCCACCTTCAGCGCCAGGCGACGCGGGGCAGCAAACCATTCAACTTTACCGTGCGCCAGGCCAGCGTTATCCAGCTCAGCGGTCACGTTCGCAGCAAAGGATTCAGCCAGGCTGCGCAGTGCTTTTGGTGGCAGCTCTTCAGTGCCGATTTCCACCAGGAAAGTTTTCTCAGACATGGCCGCCTCTTATTTATTCTTGTTGCACATCGGGAAGCCAAGGGCTTCACGGGAAGCATAGTAAGCTTCAGCCACTGCTTTAGTCAGGGTACGAATACGCAGGATGTAGCGCTGACGTTCGGTGACGGAGATGGCTTTACGCGCATCCAGCAGGTTAAAGCTATGGGCGGCCTTCAGAATGCGCTCGTAGGCAGGCAGCGGCAGCGGATTTTCCAGCGCCAGCAGCTGCTGAGCTTCTTTCTCATACTGCTCAAAGCAGGAGAACAGGAAGTCAACGTCAGCGTATTCGAAGTTGTAGGTGGATTGCTCAACTTCGTTCTGATGGAACACGTCGCCGTAGGTGGTTTTACCCAGCGGGCCATCGCTCCAGACCAGGTCGTAAACGCTGTCTACGCCCTGAATATACATCGCCAGACGCTCGAGGCCATAGGTGATCTCGCCGGTAACCGGCTTACACTCCAGACCGCCTACCTGCTGGAAGTAGGTGAACTGCGTAACTTCCATACCGTTCAGCCACACTTCCCAACCCAGACCCCAGGCGCCCAGCGTCGGGTTTTCCCAGTTGTCTTCGACAAAGCGAATATCATGGATGGTCGGATCCATACCCAGCTCTTTCAAAGACCCAAGGTACAGCTCCTGAATGTTATCCGGAGAAGGTTTTATCACCACCTGGAACTGATAGTAGTGCTGTAAACGGTTCGGGTTTTCACCATAGCGGCCGTCGGTCGGTCGGCGAGAAGGCTGCACGTAAGCGGTAGCCATCGGCTCCGGGCCCAATGCGCGTAAGCAGGTCATCGGGTGAGAGGTGCCGGCGCCAACTTCCATGTCCAGTGGTTGAACAATGGTGCAGCCCTGGCGAGCCCAGTAATCCTGTAAGGTCAGGATCAGGCCCTGGAAGGTCCTGGTATCAAACTTTTGCATATGATTTCGTGCTGGATACGTGTGGATTTAAAGGAAGGAGCCAGTATACCCGCTGGCTGCGAGATATACAGTACGAAACGGGATTGTTTAGGGAAAATTGCGGAAATAAGCGCCACCGGAGGCGCATTTAGCGCATGGAAAGATGTAAAAACTGCCCTTCCGGGTCAAAAGAACAGATAAAGCGTTCATTACGCGAAGTCACTCCTGAAAGCTCGTAGCTCCCCTGGAACTGTTCGAAACGACTGACATCAATCTGATGTACGCCCGTGCTGTAGCGCACTGCGGCGTTATCTTTGCACAATTGCTCCATATTAAGCGTCGCCTGCGGCGTTATCCGTCCTTTTTGCGCCTTCTGCACCGGCTGAGACGACGTTGTGCTACAGCCCGCCAGCATGCAGAGCAGCAGCCCAGAAAACGCATATTTCATTACCATTTTTTCTCGACCGCCTTGTTAGTAAATTGTTATCGTGCAGGTTACGTTAAATGACCGGCTCATTGTGCGAATTGGGCCACACCTCGACAAGTCTATGCCGAAAAACTCGGATTATTCCACTGAAATACAAGCGGATAAGGGCAGTCAGACTCTTTATGAGAGGAGAAACAGAGGTACTGATGCAGGAAAAAATAAACTGGATTACTAACTTGCGCGGCATTGCCTGCCTGATGGTCGTCATGATTCACAGCACGACCTGGTATATCACCCACCCGCACACCATCACCCTGCTGGAGTGGGATTTAGCGAATATCCTGAACTCTGCGTCTCGCGTCAGCGTACCGCTGTTTTTTATGATTTCTGGCTATCTGTTTTTCGGCGAGCGCAGCGCGCAGTCCCGACATTTTCTGCGTATCGCGCTGTGTATCCTGTTTTATAGCACGTTTTCGCTGCTCTACATCACTCTGTTTACCCATATCAACGTTGAGCTATCGTTGAAGAATTTGCTGCAAAAACCGGTGTTCTACCACCTGTGGTTCTTCTTCGCTATCGTCGTCATCTACCTGCTGTCGCCTCTGGTTCAGGTCAAACAGATTAACGGCAAAATGCTGCTGGCGCTGATGCTGGTGATAGGGATTATCGCCAACCCCAATATGGTAACGGTGAAAGCGGGGGGGATAGAGTGGTTGCCGGTCAATCTCTATATTAATGGTGATACATTTTACTATGTGATGTACGGCGTGCTGGGACGGGCAATCGGCATGCTGGATACCAATAAAAAATGGCTGACTCCGCTCTGCGCCGCGCTTTTCATTGCGGGAGTCTGGGTGATATCACGCGGCACGCTACACGAACTGCGCTGGCGCGGCGATTTTGGTGATACCTGGTATTTATACTGTGGTCCCGCGGTTTTTGTCTGCGCAATTGCCCTACTGACGTTGGTAAAAAATACGCTTAATACGCGTCCGTTGCCGCTTATTGCGCTGATTGCGCGTCATTCGTTAGGAATTTACGGTTTTCATGCGCTGATTATTCACGCACTACGCGCCAGCAAGATTGAGCTAACCTCCTGGCCGTTACTGGATATCGTCTGGATCTTCAGCGCCGCGCTGCTGGGTAGTTTACTGCTCTCGATCCTGGTACAGCGGTTTGATACCCGTCGCCTGGTCAGCTAAAGCTATTCCGGCGAATCCTGCTGCGCTATATAGGTTGATACCGTTTTATGGGGCAATGCAGAAACGCCGTATAAGCACACAAACCAGGCAACCACGTAGATAATCTTTTCATCCCATCCGACGGGGACGAACCAGGCTCCGACCATAAGTAAACCGACTGACAGCAACAGTACAAGGCGGCACAGTGAAGCAAAGCCATCGTCAGCCTCTTTTTGCCGCCTCGTACGCTGATGGGCTAAAATCGCGAACATGCCCATCACCAGAACGCTCAAAAAATAGCCTTTTCCGCTGAAGAGCGGACAGGTGCGCCAGATACCCACCAGATAAACCAGCGCCCCAATGGACATCAATAACCCTGGAATAATATTATTTTTCATGAGGACTCCCTGGCAAAAGACAGCCCCCATTGTGTACTGGTAGCAGGTGATTATCCGCACTTTTCGCATCCGAAACGACAAATTCGGAATATATAAATACAAGCGATAACTAAATGAATTTAAAAGCATTCATGGGATGAATCTCGCCCCATCAACAGGGGCGAAAATATCAGGACATCAACGGTAAAAGCTGCTGATAAATCTGTCGGAAGGTCTCCCGACGGGGGGCATAGCGGGCAAAACGTTCGGCGTCCGGACGATGAGCCTGTTCCAGCGGGAGCTGCGGCAGCAAATCGGAGAAAGCGACGTTTTGATGCAACGCCAGCTGCGCCAGCCGCGCCGCGCCAAGGGCTGGTCCGACATCGCCACCGGTGCGAAAATCAAGCTGCTGGCCGCTAATATCCGCCAGCATTTGCCGCCAGTACGCGCTTCGCGCACCGCCGCCGATCAACGTTACGCTTTGCGGTTTGACGCCGCAGGCGTGAACCACATCCATACCGTCCGCCAGAGCATAGCCAACCCCCTCCAGCACAGCCCGCGCCAGTTCCGCCGGACCATGTTGATGAGTCAGGCCGAAAAAGACGCCTTTCGCCTGCGGATTATTATGCGGCGTACGTTCGCCGGAGAGATAAGGCAGAAACCAGACCGGATCGGCATTGTCGTTGGCTGATTCCGCCGCTGCAATCAGCGCCGGAACCGTGCCGAGACCGGTTAATGTCGCAGCCCAATCGAGACAGGAAGCCGCGCTCAGCATCACCGACATCAGGTGCCAGCGGCCAGGCAGGGCGTGGCAAAAACTGTGAACAGCGCTTTCCGGTTTGCTAAGAAAGCCGTCGCTAACGGCAAAATAGACGCCCGAAGTCCCCAGCGACAGCATCGCCTGGCCAGCATCCGCCATGCCCACGCCCACCGCGCCCGCCGCGTTATCACCGCCGCCAGCGACCACCAGCGCTTCCGGCATATTCCACGCCTGGGCAACGGCCGGGCGCAGCGAGCCCGTCACTTCGCAGCCTTCGAACAGCGCGGGCATATTATCGCGGCTCAGACCGCAGGCGGCCAGCATCTCATCACTCCAGTCGCGCCGCGCCACGTCCATCCACATCGTTCCGGCGGCATCTGACATATCGCTGGCAAATTCGCCAGTCATACGTAAACGTAAATAATCCTTTGGCAACAGTACTTTATCAACCTGACTGAAAGTCTCGGGCTCATGACGTTGCACCCACAGCAGCTTCGGCGCGGTAAATCCCGGCATCATCAGGTTACCGGTGATCTGCCGCGAACGGCTAACTTTCTCTTCCAGCAGCGCGCACTCTTCGCCGCAGCGACCATCGTTCCACAAAATCGCCGGACGCAGGACGCGCTGTTGCTTATCGAGCAGCGTCGCGCCGTGCATCTGTCCAGCAATACCCAGTGCTTTCACTGCGCGCAGAGAGTGCTGTGCGCCCAGCGCTTTCATCGCGCTGTCCGTCGCCAACCACCAGTGCTCTGGGTCTTGTTCAGACCATAAAGGATGCGGACGCGACACGTTGAGCTTTTCGGTATGCGAAGCCACTACCTCACCCTGCTCGTTGAGCAGAATGGCCTTAACGCCCGAAGTACCCAGATCAATCCCGATATACATTCAGCCTCTCCTTACTGGCGCCTCTGTTAGAGTTAATGCCCGGGCCAGCCGGGCATCATCATTAGTTATCAAAGAGGTAGCGGTTCACTACGTTTTCAAGCAGTTCCTGATGGCCGCTCTGGTGCTGCGGTGCCAGATTATGCTGTGTGGCATACTGAGCTATGTCTGCCAGATTCATCTGGCCTTTGAGGATTTGCTGACCTAACTCGCCGTTCCACCCGGCATAGCGTTTGGCAACGCGCTTATCCAGCTCACCGCCTTCAATCATACGAGCAGCGACTTTCAACGCCAGCGCCATAGTATCCATCGCGCCGATATGGCCGTAAAACAGGTCGTATTTGTCGGTACTCTGACGACGCACTTTAGCATCAAAGTTCAGGCCGCCGGTGGTGAAACCGCCCGCTTTAAGGATTTCATACATTACCAGCGCGTTCTCTTCAACGCTGTTCGGGAACTGGTCGGTATCCCAGCCCAGCTGCGGGTCGCCGCGGTTCGCATCAACGGAACCAAACAAGCCGAGGGCGATCGCGGTAGCAATTTCGTGATGGAACGTGTGGCCAGCCAGCGTCGCGTGGTTCGCTTCGATATTCAGCTTGATCTCTTTTTCCAGACCGAACTGTTTCAGGAAGCCATACACGGTAGATGCGTCGTAATCGTACTGGTGCTTGGTTGGCTCCTGCGGTTTTGGTTCAATCAACAGCGTGCCCTGGAAACCAATTTTGTGCTTATGCTCAACGACCAGCTGCATAAAGCGGCCAATCTGTTCGCGCTCCTGACGCAGGTCGGTATTCAGCAGGGTTTCATAACCTTCACGACCGCCCCACAGGACATAGTTTTCACCCCCCAGTCTGTGGGTCGCATCCATCGCGGTGACTACCTGAGTCGCCGCCCAGCTGAACACTTCCGGATCCGGATTAGTCGCCGCACCCGCACCGTAACGCGGGTTAGTGAAGCAGTTCGCGGTACCCCACAGCAGCTTGACGCCGCTCTGCTGCTGTTTTTCCGCCAGTACATCAACCATTTGTGCGAAGTTATTAGCATATTCTTTCAACGATGCCCCTTCAGGAGAAACGTCAACATCGTGGAAGCAGTAGTACGGCACATTCAGTTTGTGGAAAAACTCAAACGCAACGTCGGCTTTACGTTTCGCCATTTCCATCGCTTCGCCCGGTTGCTGCCATGGGCGATTAAAGGATCCCACGCCAAACATATCAGCACCATTCCAGCAGAAGGTGTGCCAGTAGCAGGCCGCAAAGCGCAAGTGGTCTTCCATTCGTTTGCCCAGAACCAGCTCATCCGGATTGTAATGACGGAAAGCCAATGGGTTAGCGGATTTCGGGCCTTCATAACGAACGCGATCGAGCTGATCAAAATAGGTCTGCATAATGAACTCCATATTCAGGGATGCGGCGAGTAAATAAGTCATGACCCAATATAGAATTCTCTTTTTAGTTTCCTCAATTACGTTATTTCACACCGTGATTGAGAGAATCCACAAACGTGCGCCAGGTCGCAAAAATAATACATCAAAGTAACCATTGCTCTGCTTACGCCTCGAAAAATCAATGAAATACGATGATAAATAATTATTAAAGTACGATCGCGGTCATAAATTAACAAATAAACAAAATTTCATAACAGCAAAATAAGCATAGATAATTGCCAGCGCTCGTTTCCCTGTTAAAAATCTGCTACGTATCAGGCTGTTTATTTTTATCGTTCGTCTTATCCTGCACTTTACAATAAAGGTGTTATTATTATGAAGATAAAGAACCTTTGCCTAACGCTCTGCGCTTCACTCCTCCTCACCAGTCTCTCGGGCATGGCTAAAGAAGTTAAAATTGGCATGGCGATTGACGACCTGCGACTGGAACGCTGGCAAAAAGATCGCGATATTTTTGTCAATAAAGCTGAATCATTAGGTGCAAAAGTATTCGTTCAGTCTGCCAACGGCAACGAAGAAACACAAATGTCGCAAATCGAAAATATGATCAATCGCGGCGTCGACGTTTTGGTGATTATTCCCTATAACGGCCAGGTACTGAGCAATGTTATCAAAGAGGCCAAACAGGAGGGAATTAAAGTTCTCGCCTACGATCGTCTTATCAATAACGCTGATATTGATTTTTATATTTCTTTTAATAATGAAAAAGTCGGTGAAATGCAGGCACAAAGCCTGGTCGATAAAGTACCTCAGGGTAACTATTTCCTGATGGGCGGCTCGCCAGTAGATAATAACGCCAAGCTTTTCCGCGCCGGACAAATGAAAGTCCTTAAGCCCTATATTGATGACGGAAAAATTAAAGTCGTCGGCGATCAGTGGGTCGACGGATGGTTACCAGAAAATGCGTTGAAAATTATGGAAAACGCCCTGACCGCCAACAATAACAAAATCGATGCGGTCGTCGCCTCCAACGATGCCACCGCCGGTGGCGCTATTCAGGCCTTAAGCGCTCAGGGGCTCGCAGGCAAAGTGGCGATTTCCGGTCAGGATGCCGATCTTGCCGGCGTGAAACGTATTATCGCCGGCACCCAAACGATGACCGTTTATAAACCTATCACTACGCTTGCCACTACCGCGGCAGAGATCGCCGTTGAGCTGGGTAACGATAAGCAGCCGCAGTCCGACGCCACGCTCAACAACGGCCTTAAAGACGTGCCTTCCCGCCTGTTGACGCCTATCGAAGTCAATAAAGACAACATTGACCAGACGGTGATCAAAGACGGTTTCCACAAAAAAAGCGAACTGTAATTTCTGACGCCCCCTCTTCCGGGGGCGTTACCCCATCCAGCCGGATATCGCTTATGCGGAGCCTCTATGTCCTGGTTACTCGAAATGAAAAACATTACTAAAACCTTCGGCACGGTGAAGGCGATTGATAATGTCAGTCTGCGGCTTAACGCCGGTGAAGTGGTCTCGCTGTGCGGAGAAAACGGTTCCGGAAAATCGACTCTTATGAAGGTACTGTGCGGAATATACCCGCACGGTAGCTATGATGGAGAGATTATTTTTTCCGGGGAAACTTTGCAGCCTGGCCATATTCGCGATACCGAGCGTAAAGGGATTGCCATCATTCATCAGGAACTGGCGCTGGTAAAACATCTGACCGTTCTGGAGAATATTTTTCTCGGCACCGAGATCTCCCGCTACGGTCTGCTGGATTATGAAACCATGACCCTGCGCTGTGAGAAGCTGCTGGCTCAGGTTAATTTATCCATTTCGCCAGATACTCGCGTTGGGGATTTGGGCCTCGGCCAGCAGCAGCTGGTTGAAATAGCCAAAGCGCTGAATAAACAGGTACGGCTGTTAATTCTCGATGAACCCACCGCCTCATTAACGGAGCAAGAGACGGCAATTCTGCTGAACATCATTCGCGATCTGCAAAATCACGGTATTGCCTGCATTTACATTTCCCACAAGCTCAATGAAGTCAAAGCTATCTCTGACACCGTCTGCGTAATCCGCGATGGGCAGCATATCGGTACCCGCAGCGCTGACGGCATGGATGAAGATGACATTATCACCATGATGGTAGGCCGCGAGCTAACCGCCCTCTATCCGAACGAAGCCCACAGCTGCGGCGATGAAATCCTGCGAGTAGAGAATCTAACTGCCTGGCACCCGGTGAATCGCCATATTAAGCGAGTCAATGACGTTTCATTCTCGCTGCGACGCGGCGAAATTCTGGGAATTGCCGGGCTGGTCGGCGCGGGCCGAACCGAGGCGGTACAGTGTCTTTTTGGCGTCTGGCCGGGCCGCTGGCAGGGTAAAATTTTTATTGATGGCCAGCAGGTGACGATTCAAAACTGCCAGCAGGCCATCGCGCAGGGCATCGCCATGGTGCCGGAAGACAGAAAAAAAGACGGTATCGTGCCGGTGATGGCGGTGGGTAAAAACATCACCCTCGCCGCGTTAAATCAGTTTACCGGCCCGCTGAGCAGCCTTGACGATGCCGGAGAGCAGCACTGTATCCAGCAATCCATTCAGCGTTTGAAGATCAAAACCTCATCGCCGGAGCTGGCGATTGGTCGCCTGAGCGGCGGCAATCAGCAAAAGGCGATTCTCGCCCGCTGCCTGCTGCTGAATCCGCGCATCCTGATTCTTGATGAACCCACCCGCGGCATCGATATCGGTGCCAAATACGAAATCTATAAGTTAATTAACCAGCTGGTGCAGCAGGGGATCGCCGTCATTGTCATTTCATCCGAACTGCCCGAAGTCCTGGGGCTGAGCGACCGGGTGCTGGTAATGCATGAAGGAAAACTGAAGGCCAATTTGGTCAATCAGGGTCTGACCCAGGAAAAGGTGATGGAAGCCGCACTGAGGAGCGAACGCCATGTCGAAGAACACGTCGTCTGAAATGAAACTCACCCCACCAGCCCCTGGCGCGCTGACAGGGCTGAAAGGGATAAATCTCCAGGTATTTGTGATGATTGCCGCTATCGTGGCCATTATGCTGTTTTTCACCTGGACTACCGAAGGCGCTTACCTGAGCGCGCGTAATATCTCCAACCTGCTGCGTCAGACCGCCATTACCGGCATTCTCGCGGTCGGTATGGTGTTTGTGATTATTTCCGCCGAGATCGACCTCTCCGTCGGCTCAATGATGGGCCTGCTCGGCGGCGCTGCGGCGATTTTTGACGTCTGGTTCGGCTGGCCGTTACCGCTGACGATTGTGGTTACGCTGGCCCTGGGTCTGCTGCTGGGGGCCTGGAACGGTTGGTGGGTCGCCTACCGTAAAGTCCCGTCGTTTATCGTAACGCTTGCCGGCATGCTGGCATTTCGCGGCATTCTGATAGGCATCACTAATGGCACTACCGTCTCCCCGACCAGTCCGGCTATGTCGCAAATTGGCCAAAGCTATCTGCCTGATGGTATTGGCTTTGGCATCGGCGTGGTGGGTATGGCGGCCTTTATCGTCTGGCAATGGCGCGGCCGTATGCGACGCCAGTCCCTTGGGCTTTCCACGCCAGCATCCGCTTCAACCGTAGGGCGCCAGACGATTACCGCCGTTATTGTGCTGGGAGCCATCTGGCTGTTAAACGACTATCGCGGCGTTCCAACGCCGGTACTTATTCTCGCAGCACTGCTGCTGGCAGGCATGTTCATGGCCACCCGTACCGCCTTTGGGCGACGCATCTACGCCATCGGCGGCAATCTGGAAGCCGCGCGTTTATCCGGCATCAGCGTGGAACGCACCAAGCTGGCGGTGTTTGCCATTAACGGCCTGATGGTGGCTATCGCCGGGCTAATTCTCAGCTCACGCCTGGGAGCTGGCTCCCCTTCCGCCGGTAACATTGCCGAACTGGACGCTATCGCCGCCTGCGTGATCGGTGGTACCAGCCTTGCCGGCGGTATAGGCAGCGTCGCGGGCGCAGTAATGGGCGCTTTTATCATGTCCGCGCTGGACAACGGCATGAGCATGATGGACGTCGCCACCTTCTGGCAGTACATCGTTAAAGGAGTCATTTTATTGCTGGCGGTGTGGATGGATTCAGCAACTAAACGTCGAAACTGAGGACCGTGAAAAAAAATGCCCGAATTATTTGCGCTACCGCCAAACTTAGACACAAGTAGCTTGAAATAAACCGGGCATTGGCCGGTATTGTATGGCCTGCCAGAAAGACCAGGAACAACACTATGTTTGAAAAGCGTCACCGTATTACGCTGTTATTTAACGCCAACAAGGCCTACGACCGTCAGGTCGTTGAGGGCGTTGGCGAATATCTACAAGCATCGCAATTGGAATGGGATATCTTCATCGAGGAAGATTTTCGGGCGCGAATTGAAAACATCAAGGACTGGTTAGGCGACGGCGTTATTGCCGATTACGACGATCCGGAAATTGAAAACCTGCTGATCGACGTTAATGTTCCGATTGTCGGCGTCGGTGGCTCTTTCCATCGCCCTGAATGCTATCCCCCAGTACACTATATCGCCACCGATAACGCCGCTCTGGTTGAGAGCGCTTTCCTGCATCTGAAGGAAAAAGGCATCAACCGCTTCGCTTTTTACGGCCTGCCAACTTCCAGCTGTAAGGGCTGGGCCGCCGAGCGCGAACATGCGTTTTGCCAGCTGGTCGCCAGAGAGAAGTATCGCGGCGTGGTGTATCAGGGCCTCGAGACGGCGCCAGAAAACTGGCAGCATGCGCAAAATCGCCTTGCCGACTGGCTGCAAACTCTGCCGCCGCAAACCGGCATTATCGCCGTCACCGACGCCCGTGCGCGCCACGTCTTACAGGCCTGTGAGCTACTGCACATCCCGGTGCCGGAAAAACTGTGCGTTATCGGCATTGATAACGAAGAGCTCACCCGCTACCTGTCGCGCGTGGCGCTGTCATCAGTTGCCCAGGGAACACGTCAGATGGGCTACCAGGCGGCAAAGCTGCTGCACCGCCTGCTGGAGAAAGAAGAGTTACCGCTCCAGCGCCAGCTGATCCCACCGATGCGCGTGATAGAGCGCCGTTCCACCGACTACCGCTCGCTCACCGATCCATCGGTTATTCAGGCAATGCACTATATTCGCAACCACGCCTGTAAAGGGATTAAAGTTGAACAGGTACTGGATGCCGTTGGCATTTCTCGCTCAAATCTGGAAAAGCGCTTTAAAGAGGAAGTGGGCGAGACCATACATACGGTAATTCATAGCGAGAAGCTGGAAAAAGCGCGCAGCCTGCTGGTCTCGACCACGCTATCGATTAACGAAATCTCCCAAATGTGCGGTTATCCATCGCTGCAGTATTTCTATTCGGTGTTTAAGAAAGAGTACGACGTGACGCCGAAGGAGTACCGCGATCGGCACAGTGAAGTGATGATGTAAAGCGCAAAGAAAAATGCCCGGGCTTGCGCGCCGGGCATTCATAAAAACATGTATGAGCAATTACATGTGTGCAGCAATCAACCGCTGGTTATCCTGATACATCGCGAAGAGATAGTTGTTATAGCTCGACCCTTTGGTCGAATAGCCCTTCAGCTTATGAATCATTGTGCTGGCGGTCACTTCCTGATCGGCTTTACGCAGCTGCGCACGCGATTTACGGAACGATGAATAGGCCGGATGCGTATTCAGGTTTCTCACGTAGGCCTGAACGGACTGTTCCACAGAATCAAACTGGGAGTAACCCTTCACCGCGCCGCGGCAGTTTCCACCGCCACACTTCATACCAAACAGATTGTTGTTAACGCGCGCCAGCTTTGACGTTCCCCAACCGCTTTCCGCCGCCGCCATGGTAGCTACCATGCTGTTCGGGATAATATCCACGCGCTCAAGCAACGAGTTCCATGGAATATGGCGAGTATTGCCGGACCATTTCACTTTGTAGCGAGAGGCGAGCTCTTTCAGGCGCGCACGCTCCGAAGGTGACCAACGCGCATCGTACTGCTTGGAAACCAGCCAGTTACGATCGGCAGTAATCACCTGATTCTGTTTCGTAATATAAGGCATTACCGTCCGGAGAAACGCTTTTTTCCTTGGTGTCCCGGAAGGGTATTTTCGCAAATCAGGAAGTGAACTGCTCTTTACACTATTGCGAGAATACTCTTGTTTACTGCTTACCTTGCTTACTTTATCGGTACTTTTCTTTTTAACAATTGGGGCTTTATGACTCGTTGTTGCCGTGTGTGTTGTTGCCAGCACACTACCTGAAAATATACAGGTAAGTAACATGAGTATCGCGGCCCCATATCGTCGAATGGGAGTCGATATCATTAGGTCTCCTGGTCGGATGCAATCATTGCAACGCCTTGTTTTTCACAAAAAATCGATAGTTGAATCGCGAATAGTATCAAAAATACCCAGATGACGCACCCACAGAAATAGTCCAATTCCGAAAAGCTGTCCTCTGAAATCGGTTTCTGCGGCATTACAACAGCTCAAAAATGCGACAAAAATCTCATTTCGCGCTCATTTTTTGAACGCGATCACTCACCCTTATTCATCCTCCCTCGAAAAGCGCAGCCGGGATGAGTTCATTAGAGGAGCAGACGCGCAAACTGAACAAAATACCGTACACAGGACTCCGGAATGAAACTCGCTGCGCTTGCATCGCTGCTGTTGCCTGGGATGGCCTTCGCCGCCTGGACTACCGCAGATTTCCCCGCCTTTACCGAAGAAGGCACCGGCAGATTTATCAGTCAGAACGAGGTGGCAAAGGGTACTCGCCCTCTGCGAATTAATTTTGACCAACAGTGCTGGCAGCCCGCTGGCGCGATCAAGCTTAACCAGATGCTATCTATGGAGCCCTGCCGCGACTCTGCGCCGCAGTGGCGCGTCTTCCGCGATGGCCGTTATAACCTGGAAGTCGATACCCGCTCGGGTACGCCAACTCTGATGGTCTCCCTGGTAGAGACACAGACTGCCGCCGCCGCGCCGCAGATTCAGCAATGCCCGAAATGGGATGGCAAACCGCTGACCATTGACGTCAGTAAATCATTTGCTGAAGGCAGTAAAGTTCGCGACTTCTACAGCGGCAATATTGCTACCGTAAGCGGCGGTAAAATTACCCTTCAACCGGCCTTTAACAGCAATGGTCTACTGCTGCTTGAGCGCGCGGAAACGCAGGCCGCCGCGCCCTTCGACTGGCATAACGCCACCGTCTATTTTGTCCTGACCGATCGCTTTGTTAACGGCAACCCGGCCAACGACAATAGCTATGGCCGCCATAAAGACGGCATGGAGGAAATCGGCACCTTCCACGGCGGCGACCTGCAGGGGCTGACCAGTAAACTTGATTATCTTCAGCAGCTCGGGGTCAACGCGCTCTGGATCAGCTCACCGCTGGAGCAAATTCACGGCTGGGTTGGCGGCGGTACGAAAGGCGATTTTCCGCATTACGCCTATCACGGCTATTACACCCAGGACTGGACGAAGCTCGATGCCAATATGGGGACGGAAGACGATCTGCGTCGACTCGTGGATGAAGCCCACAAGCGCGGGATCCGTATTCTGTTCGACATTGTAATGAACCATACCGGCTACGCGACCCTGGCCGATATGCAGGCGTTTCAGTTTGGTTCTCTGTACATTCAGGGCGATGAGCTGAAAAAGACCCTCGGAGAGCGCTGGACCGACTGGAAGCCCCGCGCCGGTCAGAGCTGGCACAGCTTTAACGACTACATCAACTTCAGCGATAAAGCCGGTTGGGAGAAATGGTGGGGTAAAAAATGGATCCGCACCGACATTGGCGACTACGACAACCCCGGTTTTGACGACCTGACCATGTCGCTGGCGTTCCTGCCGGATCTGAAAACTGAATCCACAGAGCCATCCGGTCTGCCGAACTTCTATCGCCATAAGCCGGATAGCGCGGCTAAAGAGATCCCCGGCTACACGCCGCGCGATTATTTGACCCACTGGCTGAGCCAATGGGTGCGTGATTACGGCATCGACGGTTTCCGCGTCGATACCGCTAAGCACGTTGAGCAGGCCGCCTGGCTACAGTTAAAAACCCAGGCTACAGAAGCGCTGGCCGAATGGAAAAAAGCGAATCCGGATAAAGCGCTGGATAGCGCGCCTTTCTGGATGACCGGCGAAGCCTGGGGCCACGGCGTGATGCAGAGTGATTACTATCGCCACGGCTTTGATGCAATGCTCAACTTTGATTATCAGGACCAGGCGGCAAAAGCGACCAGTTGCCTGGCAAATATGGACCTGATCTGGCAACAAATGGCGGAGAAGCTCCAGGACTTCAACGTTTTAAGCTATCTCTCCTCACACGACACCAGCCTGTTCCGTAAGGGCGGCAGTACGGCGGCGGAACTGCTGCTGCTCGCGCCTGGCGCAGTGCAGATCTTCTATGGCGACGAATCCTCACGACCGTTCGGCCCGACCGGCTCCGATCCGCTTCAGGGCACGCGTTCGGATATGAACTGGCAGGACGTCAACGGTAAAGCCGCGCATAACGTAACCCACTGGGAGAAACTGGGCCAGTTCCGCGCCCGTCATCCGGCCATTGGCATGGGTAAACAAACCACGCTATCGATGGCGAAAGGCTACGGCTTTATCCGCGAGAGCGGTGATGACAAAGTGATGGTGGTATGGGCGGGACAGCAATAGCTTTCTGACGCAAGGCTCCCCCGGCTTCCGGGGGAGTCATATCAGGATAAACGTCCAAAAAACCCACATCTTGCAGCATAAAAACAAAATTTCTTTCTGATACCTCGATTTGCACCCTGCCTGTGCTGGCGTTATGGTTACCCACTTTCCTGGGATACCGACAGACTAATCGCGATGACATTTTCACTTTTTGGCGACAAATTTACCCGTCATTCGGGCATAACCCGCTTGATGGAAGACCTTAATGACGGCCTGCGCACGCCGGGCGCCATCATGCTGGGCGGCGGTAATCCCGCACAGATTCCTGAAATGAATGATTACTTTCATAACCTGCTGAACGATATGCTAAATAACGGCAAAGCCCTTGATGCGCTTTGCAATTATGATGGTCCGCAGGGTAAAAGCGAGCTGCTGAGCCTGCTGGCGCGAATGCTGCGCGAAGAACTGGGGTGGGAGATAGAACCACAGAATATTGCACTGACAAACGGCAGCCAGAGCGCGTTTTTCTACTTGTTTAACCTCTTCGCAGGCCGTCGTGCGGATGGAACCACCCGTAAAGTGCTGTTTCCGTTGACACCCGAGTACATAGGCTACGCCGATTCCGGCCTCGAAGAAGACCTGTTTGTCGCCACTCGCCCGAACATCGAGCTGCTGCCTGAGGGCCAGTTTAAATACCACGTGGATTTCGAACATTTACAGGTAACGGACGAAACGGGCATGATCTGCGTTTCCCGTCCCACTAACCCCACCGGTAACGTGATAACCGACGATGAGCTAATCAAGCTGGATGCGCTGGCTAACCAGCACGGCATCCCGCTGGTTATCGATAATGCCTATGGCGTTCCGTTCCCGGGGATTATTTTCAGCGACGCCCGACCGCTGTGGAATCCGAATATTGTCCTGTGTATGAGCCTCTCCAAGCTCGGCCTGCCGGGCAGCCGCTGCGGAATTATCGTCGCCAATGAAAAAATCATCACCGCCATCAGTAATATGAACGGCATTATCAGCCTCGCTCCTGGAGGAATGGGGCCTGCGATAATGTGTGAGATGATTAAACGTAACGACCTGCTGCGCCTGTCAGAAACGGTGATTAAGCCGTTCTATTTCCAGCGCGTACAGGAAACTATCGCCATTATTCGCCGCTATCTGCCGGAAGATCGCTGCCTGATTCATAAGCCGGAAGGGGCGATTTTCCTCTGGCTATGGTTTAAAGATCTGCCGATTTCTACCGAGCTGCTGTATCAGCGTCTGAAAAAACGCGGCGTACTGATGGTACCGGGCGATTATTTCTTTCCTGGACTGGATAAGCCGTGGCCGCACACGCATCAATGCATGCGTATGAACTACGTGCCGGATCCGCAGAAGATTGAAGCGGGCGTGAAGATTCTCGCCGAAGAAGTTGAACGCGCATGGAGTGAACAGCGCGCGTAATAAGCACGCGCCAGAGGCCCGAATAAGCCAGGGCTATTCCCGGCTCGCGCTGCGCTTAGCCGGGGAGATTCGGGGCCTGATGAACTGCTGCTGTTTTCTTCCCGGCTCGCGCTGCGCTTAGCCGGGCTACCAGGTCACAGCCCTCTGCGGGCCGGTAGCCCGGACAAGGCGCGTTAAGCGCCGCCTCCGGGGAGATACGGGGCCTGATGAACTGCTGCTGTTCTCTTCCCGGCTCGCGCTGCGCTTAGCGGGCTACCAGGTCACAGCCCTCTGCGGGCCAGTAGCCCGGACAAGGCGCGTTAAGCGCCACCTCCGGGGATATCCGGAGCCTGAAGAACTGCTGCTGTTTTCTTCCCGGCTCGCGCTGCGCTTAGCCGGGCTACCAGGTCACAGCCCTCTGCGGGCCGGTAGCCCGGACAAGGCGCGTTAAGCGCCGCCTCCGGGAAGATGCGGAGCCTGAAGAACTGCTGCTGTTTTCTTCCCGGCTCGCGCTGCGCTTAACCGTGCTACCAGGTCACAGCCCTCTGTGGGCCAGTAGCCCGGACAAGGCACGTTAAGCGCCGCCTCCGGGGAGACAGGCTAGATCGCCAGCGCCATTCTCTGGCGACGTTCAGCGGCCATTCTCTCCAGCTCCATCGGCTCCATGCAGTACAGCGCCTGAGTCGGGCACGCCGCCACGCACGCCGGGCCTTCCTCGCGATGGCTGCACAAATCGCACTTCAGCGCCTGTACCCCATCATCCACCAGCACCACGGTCATCGCGCCATAGGGACAGGCCACCATACAGCTTTTGCATCCGATGCAGCGCCGCTGATCTACGCGCCAGACTGAGTTTTCACGGCGGATAGCGCCCTCAGGACACACATTGGCGCAGGGAGCGTCCTCACACTGTCGGCACAGCGTTGCTGTTGAAAGATCATCGCTTTTCACCACTCGTATCCGCGGCGCAAAGCGCGCAGCTGACACGCCAGAACAATCCTGACTCTGCTGATGGGACACCACGCAGGCGACTTCACAGGTACGGCAACCAATGCACTTTTGCGCATCCGCGATAATAAACCGGTTCATCCTTGCTCCAATGGGGATAAAAACGCAGAGTGCCAGAAAAAACCGCTTCCGCGCCTTGATCCTGAATGGAGTCAGCGGCTTTTTTGGCATATGCGGTACAAAATTTATTCCTTATACCGAATTAATATGTTCCTTGCAGTAACGGCGCTTCCACGCTGCAGGCGTCAGGCTGGTGTGCTTGCGGAAAATTTTACGGAAATAGCCCACGTCGTTAAAACCGCATTTCATCGCCACCTCGGTAAGCGACAGGAAATCGCTGATAAGCAGCTTTTCCGCCGCCCTCACCCGCTGGCGGTGCAGCGCTTCGGTTAGAGTTAGACGAAAAGCATGTCGATAAACCCGCCCCAGATAATCGGCGTTGCAGTGCAGTTCCCGCGCCAGCGTTGAGGCGGAAATAGGTAGATGAAACTGGGTATGAATGATTTGCTGTGCTCTCCACGCCAGCGCGTTGCCGGGGCTATCGGTAGGCTGTTCATTTGCCGCCGCCGAGATTTGCTGCAAAATCAGCAGCAGGATTAATTCCAGCGCTACGCTACGATGAATATTTTCCTGCTCACGTAAGAACTGGCGAAACAGCGAAATAATATACTGCGGTTCATTAACTCGCGTGTGTTGTGGAATAGAAAGCAGCGAACCGCCTTCAGCAGAGGTCACTTCAAAATGCAGCCAGTAGAATTTTAAATCTGCCGGAAATTGTCCGATCCCAACGTGTAATCGCTGTGGCCAGAGCAGCAAACTTTCCCCGGCATTAACGCTAAAAACGTTGTTGTTTTCGCGAATCGTTAATGTCCCTTTTTCCACAAAGATTATTTCCCAGGAGTGAAGCTGGCGCGCTGGATGGCTACCGATACCACGAGAAATAAACAACCCCCATTTTGCACCTTAATCGGAAGTGACATGGACAATTCAAGCATAGACATTCAATATTCCGCTTTTAATATCATTAATAACTCCTGTTAACTTTGATTATTCACGATAAAATAGCCGCCTGCTGGATCGAAATCACATTTTTACCATCAGGTCGGAATCGTCCTCTTTTTATACTTTTTCCTTCCCTTGTTGCCCCCAACATTTAGTGCAGAATAAATAACGTCATTTGCAAATAACACAATTAAAGCCCGCACTTCAGCGGGATATTATTCGCACATCATCTCCGGGAGTTATTTATGACTTCGGCTCCGATTACCACAACTGATTTGGCACAGCGTGCCCAGGACGACAAATTATCCCTTCGGGAAAAAATAGGCTACGGACTGGGCGACGCGGGCGGGACGGTGATTACCTGCCTGATCATGAACTTTTTGACTTTTTTCTATACCGATGTCTTCGGCCTGACGCCCGCGCTGGTCGGGACCATGTTCCTGGCCCTGCGCGTTTTCGACGCCGTTTCCGACCCGATCATGGGCGTGCTCGCCGATCGTACCCAGAGCCGCTGGGGACGCTTTCGTCCCTGGCAGCTGTGGATTGCCGTGCCGATCGGCGTTATCGGCGTCCTGACGTTTACCGTGCCCGATGCCAGCATGGGGATAAAAATCGCCTGGGCATTCGGCACCTATCTATTGCTGTCGGTGAGCTACACCGCGATAAACGTCCCCTACTGCGCGCTGATTAACACCATGACCACGCGTCATACCGAGGTTATCTCATGCCAGGCATGGCGTTTTGTGCTGTGCGGCGTGGCGGGTTTCTTAGTCTCCGTTGGGCTGCCGTGGATGGTAAAAGCGCTCGGCCAGGGCGATACCGCGCAGGGATATCAGTACGGCGTTGGCGTACTCTGCGCTATCGCGGTGGCGATGTTCCTGTGCTGTTTTTTCTGGGTTCGCGAACGCGTCTCGCTGGATGTGATGGGGAAATTTACCCTGCGCGAGCATATCGCCGGGCTGCGTAAAAACGACCAGCTGCTGCTGATGCTGGTGATGTCATTTCTGCTCATCAACGTCTTCAATATCCGCGGTGGCGGCTACATGTACTTCATTACCTACGTGCTGGGCGGTTCTACCGGCTACACATCGCTATTCTTCACTATGGTAACCTTCGCCTCCATTGGCGGTTCCGTCATCATTAACCTGCTGTCGCACCGCTTCGATACCGTCAAACTCTACTACTACACCAACCTGACGCTGGCCGCGCTGGCCGTGACGATGTGGTTTTTGCCCACCGGGCAGGCGTACCAGATCCTGTGGCTGGTCGTCATCCTCGGCAACGGCATTATTCTTGGCTTCACCCTGCCGCTGCACTTTTCGCTGATGGCCTTCTCCGACGATTACGGCGAATGGAAAACCGGGGTGCGCTCTTCCGGGATGAACTTCGCCTTTAACCTGTTCTTTATCAAGCTGGCGTGGGCCTCCAGCGCCGGGATTATTAGCCTCGTGTTTATCTACGTGGCTTATCTGCCGGGTGCGGAAAACCAGACTGCATCATCACTGGCGGGTATCACCTCCATGGAGACCCTGCTGCCCGCCCTGTTCCATCTGCTGCTGGCCTTTTCCATTCGCGCCTGCAAGCTCAACAATCCGATGATGGCGCGCATCGCCAGCGATCTGCGTACGCGTCATGTTCAGCCTTAAGGAGTCCGTCATGTCTGTTATGGAAGTCGATCTGCACAAACTGAAAATCAACGACTCGTTCCTCGGCCAGTACCAGCAGCTGGTGCGCGATGTGGTGATCCCTTATCAGTGGGATGCGCTTAACGACCGTATCGAGGAGGCGGACCCGAGCCATGCGATAGAGAACTTCCGCATCGCCGCCGGGCGACAGGAGGGCGAATTCTACGGCATGGTCTTTCAGGACAGCGACGTGGCGAAATGGCTGGAGGCGGTGGCCTGGTCGCTGTGTCAGAAGCCGGACGCCGGGCTGGAAAAAACCGCCGATGAGGTGATTGAACTGGTCGCGGCCGCCCAGTGTGAAGATGGCTATCTGAATACATATTTCACGGTCAAAGCGCCAGAGGAGCGCTGGACCAACCTCGCCGAATGCCACGAACTGTACTGCGCCGGGCACATGATTGAAGCGGGCGTCGCCTTCTTCCAGGCTACCGGCAAACGTCGTCTGCTGGATGTCGTCTGCCGCCTCGCTGACCACATTGATAGCGTGTTTGGCCCCGGAGATAACCAGCTGCACGGCTACCCTGGACACCCGGAAATTGAGCTGGCGTTAATGCGTCTGTACGAAGTGACGCAGGAACCGCGCTACCTGGCGTTAGTAAACTACTTCGTTGAGGCGCGCGGAACGCGGCCGCATTTTTACGATATCGAATATGAGAAGCGCGGCAAAACCTCTTACTGGAACACCTACGGTCCGGCGTGGATGGTCATGGATAAACCCTACAGTCAGGCGCATCAGCCGGTTTCCGAACAGCCGGTCGCCATCGGCCACGCGGTGCGTTTCGTCTATCTGATGACCGGCATCGCCCATCTTGCTCGCTTAAGCCAGGACGAGGGCAAGCGTCAGGACTGCCTGCGCCTGTGGAAAAACATGGCCCAGCGCCAGCTGTATATCACCGGCGGTATTGGTTCGCAGAGCAGCGGCGAGGCGTTCAGCAGCGACTACGATCTGCCAAACGACACGGTGTATGCCGAAAGCTGCGCTTCCATTGGGCTGATGATGTTTGCCCGTCGGATGCTGGAGATGGAAGCCGACAGCCAATATGCCGACGTGATGGAGCGCGCGCTGTATAACACCGTTCTGGGCGGTATGGCGCTGGACGGCAAGCACTTCTTCTACGTCAATCCGCTGGAAGTGCATCCCAAATCCTTAAAATTCAACCATATTTACGATCACGTTAAACCCGTCCGTCAGCGCTGGTTCGGCTGCGCCTGCTGTCCGCCGAATATCGCCCGCGTGCTGACCTCGCTGGGGCACTATATCTACACGCCGCGCGATGACGCCCTGTACATCAACCTGTATGTCGGCAACAGCGTGGAGATCCCGGTGGGCAAGGAGACGCTACACCTGCGCATCAGCGGCAACTATCCGTGGCAGGAACAGGTGAAGATAGTCATCGATTCATCTTCACCGGTTAATCATACCCTGGCGCTGCGCCTGCCGGACTGGTGTGATAAGCCGCAGGTCACGCTCAACGGCGTACCGGCTACGCAGGATGTACGCAGAGGTTATCTGCATATTAGCCATCTCTGGCAGGAGGGCGACACGCTGCTGTTGACCCTACCGATGCCGGTACGCCGCATTTACGGCAACCCGCTGGTGCGCCATCAGGTCGGTCAGGTCGCCGTCCAGCGCGGCCCGCTGGTTTACTGCCTGGAGCAGGCGGATAACGGCGAGCAGCTGCATAACCTACAGTTGCCGCGCGATGCCCGGTTTACCGCCTTTGAAGGCAAAGGGATTTTTGCCCACAAGATACTTCTCCAGGCGCCGGGGTATAAGCAAACGGCGGAGGATGCTGAAAGCCAGACGCTGTGGAACTACGACCACGTCCCCTCCACCCGCCAGCCGCAAACGCTGACCTTTATTCCGTGGTTTAGCTGGGCCAACCGCGGCGAAGGCGAAATGCGTATCTGGGTGAAGGAAGCGTAAGTGTGAGCATTCCCCGGTGGCGCTGCGCTTACCGGGGCTACAAGGTTTGTGCGTTATCGTAGCCAGTAGCCCGGACAGGCGCGCCAGGCGCCGCCTCCGGGGGATTATTTTATTCTTTAATAAACAATGCCTTATCGCGCAGAATATGGTCATTTCCACGGCGGCGGGTGAAGCCGATACGGTCGAAATACTCGAGGATCTGAATCGCCAGCTTGCGCCCAACGTTCAGCGTATCGCGAAAATCGGCCGCGCAGGTTGATCCTCTCTCCTGGTCCAGCTCGCGGATCATTTTAGCGAAGGCGATAATCCGATCGTTACGATAGTAGCGATCTTTCACGATCGCGGTAATCATCCCCTGCTGTGCCGCCTGGCGTAGTACCGCACGCATCAACGACTCTTCCACGTTGGCTTCCCGCGCCAGATCGCGCACCCACCACGGCTCATCGGCAAACAGCCCGGCAACCCTCAGCCAGATTGCCTGCTGCTCATCGGTAAAACCCGCTTTATGCTCCGGCAGGTGCAGCCAGCCATGGTGACTATGAACAATACCGCTTTCGCGCATCTGTTCAATCAGCAGCAGCACCAGCGCTTCATCTTCCATCGGCAGCGCGATACGCCGCAGGCGTTCGCGTCCCGGTCCCGGCTCATCGCGATGCTGATCGTGATAGCGCGCAAGGGCATCAAGCAGCTTTCGCTGCCAGCGCGCGGCCAGCGGGGCGCTAAGCAGGCTATTTCCCGCCTGGAGATAGTCAGGACGGTTAATCAGCGCTTTCAGGCCCTCATCGCTGAGCTGACGCGCCCAGGCGAAATCATTGAGACGCACCGCATCGCGCTGGAGATGAATATCTAACGCCCGGGCATCATCACCCTGCGCAGCGGCCAGCGCGTGCAGCCACTGTAGATACTCCGGCTTACGCTTGCCCCGGCGCGGGGGATTAAGCGCAACTACCCGCGCGCCGGCGAGCGTCAGGCGCGCGGAAATATCGCGCAGCACCAGGCGGTCGTTATCCGCCAGCCGCAGCGGCGTATCAAAAACCAGCTCCGCCAGCGAACCTTCCAGCAGCGACACGCGGCCGGTGATATGGCTGGCGGCATGGTGGATATGCAGCGGCTGCCACTGGCTAAGCGGCGTGTGGCACTGGAGTTCGACAATGACCCGTTCAGAGGCTTCCGGCGGCGGCACCGCCAGCAGCCAGTCGCCGCGGTTGAGATCCTCTTTTTGCGCATCGCCGGCAATATTCAGGGCAATACGCTGGCCGGCGCAGGCCTGCTCAACCGCCTGATTTTGCGCGTGCAGACCGCGCACGCGCATCGGTTTATCGACGCCGGTCAGCCACAGCGTATCGCCAACGTTAACTTCGCCGGATAACGCCGTCCCGGTAACCACCAGCCCCGCGCCTTTAACGGTAAACGCCCGGTCGATCGCCAGACGGAAGCGTTGATGCTGCGGATGCGCGCGTGCTGCAAGCTGCAGTAGATGTTCCCGCAGCTCGGCGATACCCCGTCCTTCCGTCGCCGCAACGACAAACAGGGTCGCTCCGGTAAAACCGAACTCCGCCAGTACCGCGTCGATTTCCGCCTTTACTTCTTCGATCCGCGTTGCTTCTACGCGGTCCGCTTTAGTCAACGCAACGGTTAACGTCGGGCTCCCGGTAAGCTGGAGGATCGCCAGGTGCTCGCGCGTCTGCGCCATGACCCCATCATCGCAGGCCACCACCAGCAGCGCATGATCGATACCGCCAACGCCGGCCAGCATATTGGACAAGAACTTTTCGTGGCCGGGAACGTCGATAAAACCCAGCACCCGCCCATCGGGCTGCGGCCAGTAGGCGTAGCCGAGGTCGATGGTCATCCCGCGCGCTTTCTCTTCCGGCAGGCGATCGGCATTGATGCCGGTAATCGCCTGTAGCAGCGTAGTTTTGCCGTGGTCAACGTGACCAGCGGTGGCAATAATCATCTCAATAACATCTCCATAAACCGGGTTTCATCCTCAAGACAGCGCAGATCGAGCCACAGACGGCCATCGTAGATCCTACCGATAACCGGCACGGGCAACAGACGCCAGCGGGCCGCCAGGGCCTCCAGCTGGCTACCGCGGCCATCGCGCGGAGTAAACGTCAGCGCCGCGCTGGGTAGCCGGTCCACCGGCAGCGAACCGCTGCCGATCTGCGACAGGCACGGCTCAACCCGCAGCTCAAAATCAGCATAATGCTCAGCCAGCGTGGCCTGAATGCGCTCGCCTTGCTGAGTGATCTCATCCGCCTGGCGGGTCAGCAGACGCAGGGTCGGCAGTTCAGCGGCCAGTTTTTCCGGGTGCAGATAGAGGCGCAGCGTAGCCTCCAGCGCCGCGAGGGTCATTTTATCCGCCCGCAGGGCGCGCTTGAGCGGATGACTCTGCAAACGAGCGATCTGCGCTTTTTTGCCAACGATGATCCCCGCCTGCGGGCCGCCCAGCAGTTTATCGCCGGAGAAGCTCACCAGGCTCACGCCGGCGGCAATCATCTCCTGCGGCATCGGCTCTTTCGGCAGGCCGTACTGGCTTAAATCAACCAGCGAGCCGCTGCCGAGATCGGCAACCACCGGAATATTCAGCTCGCGGCCAATCTCCGCCAGCTCCGCCTCATCCACAGCTTTAGTAAAACCCTCAATGCTGTAGTTGCTGGTATGAACCTTCATGAGCAGGCCGGTATTCTCATTAACAGCCTGACGATAATCTTTCGCGTGGGTACGGTTGGTGGTCCCCACTTCATGCAGGACGCAGCCGGCCTGGCGCATCACATCGGGAATACGGAACGCGCCGCCGATCTCTACCAGTTCGCCGCGCGAAACCACCACCTCTTTACCGCCAGCGGTAGCCGCCAGCATCAACAGCACCGCCGCCGCGTTGTTGTTAACGATACAGGCGTCTTCCGCACCGGTGAGCTGGCAAAGCAGATCGGCCAGCGCGCGGTCGCGGTGACCGCGTCCGGCATCGTCAAGATCGTATTCCAGCGTCACCGGCGCACGCATCGCCTGAGCCACCGCCTTCACCGCAGCTTCCGCCTGAATCGCGCGGCCAAGATTGGTATGCAGCACGGTGCCGGTAAGATTGAAAACCGGGCGCAGAGCGCTTTGCTGCGTCAGCTCCAGGCGTCGTAGAGTTTCCTGTTGCCACTCTTCGCACCACGTCGGCAGCGCCAGGTTCAGGCGGATAAATTCCCGCGCTTCGTCCAGCATCTGACGCAGCAGCGCTACCGTCTGGGAGTGACCGTATTGCGTCAGCAGCGGTGAAAATGCGGGATCGCGGAGTAGACGGTCGATGGCCGGAAGCCGGGTATAAAGCGCACGAATTTCGGTAGTCATGAATGAACCTATTTTCCCCCCTCCCGACGGGAGAGGGAGTCAACAAATGAGCGGCAATTGTAATGCTTCCGCGCAAAAACTGTTACCTGCCTGAGTCAACTCACCGGCGGTTCGGTACGTGCAAAGCTGGGACGCTGAAAGAGCGAGTCCACCAGGCGAACCAGTTTGGGTCGGGTGGCGCACCAGCCGGGCGCAACGCGGCGAAAATTAAGATAAGCAATAGCGCAGGCGGTTGAAATGCCCGCCAGGTTGAGTTCATCGGGTCGTAGCGTTCCATCGCCCGCATATCCTTCCAGCGCATCAAGACCGCGCGCGACCTTTTCTCTCTGGCGTAGCAGTTCGCTTTCCGATTGCTGGGCTGCCGGGCGCGTTTTCTCTCTTACCAGCGTTTGCGCGGCCTCCATCACCCCATCAGCCAGCGCTTCAATTTGACGTAGTTTCAGCGCCGCTTTCGGTTCCGCTGGCAGCATATCCGGCGCGATGCCGAGCAGCTCCAGATATTGAGCAATAATGGACGAGTCATACCAGCATTCGCCGTCGTCGGTAACCAGCGCAGGGACTTTACCTAACGGGTTGTACTGCGCCACGCCGCTGGCATCGGTATAAGGGGATTCGTTGACGAACTCGAAGGGGATCGCTTTTTCCAGCAGTATGACGGAAATTTTGCGCACAAAGGGACTGGTGTAGCTGCCGATCAGTTTCATTGCCTGCTCCTTTCGCCAACAAAGTAGTCAGTATGGCGCAGGAGCAGGTAAAAAGCAGAGAGCAAAATCACCTCAGGATAAAACGTTCACGCTAATGATCCAGATAGAGATAGTGCATCCAGCTGGTCATGCGCAGTAGCACTTTGCGCATCACTGAGACGTGGGTGAAATGATCGGAATAGACCGCCACCTGGGCATAAATCCCGTCCGGCAGAGCGTCTACGGCGGCATTGGGCTCCAGCTCGATAGTCGCCAGCACGCCGTCGCTACCCGGCGTAACCGTCAATGCTTGCAGCGTGCCCTGAGCCTGATACGTTCCGCCCGGCACTACCGGTAGAATACTCACCAGTTTGCCGCGAAAGACCTGTCCCGGCAGCGCGTTGAAAACCGCTTCAGCATCGTCGCCCTTCTCCAGCCTGAGCAGCGAATTTTGCCGGAACTGGGCCACTATCAGCCGTTTTTGCTGCGGGATAAACACCATCACCGGACGCAGCGGTAGCGAGGCGGCATAGGTTCCAGGGCGAATTAAAACCTGGGTGATATAGCCGTCGCTGGGCGCACGCACCGTGGTTTGATCGAGGTTATATTTCGCCTCCGCCAGCTGCGCGCGCAGGCTCACCACCTGCGACTGCTCGCCGTTAACCATGCTGTCGAGCTGACTCTGGATTTGCGCCTGCTCGGCGACCGAGCCCTTTACCATCGCATCCTGAGCGAGATAGTTTTGCCGGGCATTATCGATATCGCTTTCAGAAAAGGGATTAACCCGTGCCTGGCTTCCCTTCAGATACCGCTGATAGTCCTTATAGAGACGGTCGCGCTCCGCGGAAACGCGCGTGGTGTTTGCCTGGGCCTCAGAAAGTTGCGCCTTAAGATTGTTAATACCGTGAAGCGCGGTAACAAGGTCAGCCTGCAGCCTGTCTACCCGCGCCTGATAACGTGCAGGATCGATAGTAAACAGGATCTCCCCTTTTTTAACTCGTTGATTTGCTTTATCCGTGACGCTGCTGACCACGCCGGTAACCTGCGGAGTAACAGGAATAGAAATCACCGCTTTTTGTGCGGTAAATGTATATGGATGGTTGTAATTCATTAATAAAATAAGCGCGCTAACAATAAATACGCCGCCCAGCGCCGCGGTGGGAACCGTCCATTTATTTACCGGGATCTTAAATATTTTAAATATCGACCAGGCAATTGCCACGTAGGTTAAAATAATCAGCAAATCCATGATTTATTTCTCCACCGAAGGTGGTTGGACTGATGGCTGTAGCGCAGTGATTTGTTGTTCAAGTACGCTGACTCGCTGGCGTAACTGACTGATTTCGTCCTCATCTTCCTGCGCTTCCGCCGGCATCCCATCCCGTCGGTGCTGCATTCCCCAACCGCGCTCGGGCTGGTAAAGCGTGGCCCAAATCCATAAAAACGGCCAGATAACGTGCAGAGTAAACAGACTCACCCAGCCCGCAACGTGAATGGCATCGGCATGCGGATGGTTACGTTTCTTAGCAATCAGGTAAGGAATATCATGGAGAATGATGATTCCATAAAAAATCACCAGAAAGACAAAGATCAAAACGCCGAGCGCAAAATAATTGAGAAACATAATTTCCTCGAATTTACGCTAATTATTTATGGGATATGCGTCGGACCCAATGCAAAAACGGTCGACAAACTGAGCATAATTCACCCGTTTCATTTTCGCCATTGACGACTAAAATCTTCTTCAGCGGAACGAGTTATTGAGTTACACATCTTCAAGTTGAACACGGCATAATCTGCCCGAGATCACATCAGGGAAAATCCAGGTCAAAATATTTTGTGATGCAAATCACAAACAAACAACAAAACGTCAATTTATATTTGTGATATTAATCACATAAAACCGTATTCTTACCCCTTAAGCGCAGCGCTGTTGTTTTTTTACACATCATTTTTGTGACGCAAATCACTACAAATGACCATTTACGCCCTATATTAATGTGACATATATCACACAAAGACCCACCGACTGGACAGCTTAACGATTCAGTGCCAGATTTCGCTCTATCACTCAGGGCCCGGCTACCTCTGCCGCCTTATTAACAACAAGCCTCGGGCTTTCAGCCTGCCGATAGCAAAAACAGAAGAAGGGGTGTTTTATGTCATCCGATATCAAGATCAAAGTGCAAAGCTTTGGTCGTTTCCTCAGCAATATGGTGATGCCAAATATCGGCGCGTTTATCGCGTGGGGTATTATCACCGCATTATTCATTCCGACAGGCTGGTTACCGAACGAAACGCTGGCGAAGCTGGTCGGTCCGATGATCACCTATCTGCTGCCTCTGCTGATCGGTTATACCGGCGGTAAGCTGGTTGGCGGCGAGCGCGGCGGCGTGGTCGGCGCAATCACCACCATGGGCGTGATCGTCGGCGCGGATATGCCGATGTTCCTCGGCTCCATGATCGCCGGTCCACTGGGCGGCTGGGCTATTAAAAAATTCGACGTGTGGGTAGACGGTAAGATCAAGTCCGGTTTTGAGATGCTGGTGAATAACTTCTCCGCCGGCATCATCGGTATGATCCTCGCTATCCTGGCGTTCCTCGGCATTGGCCCGGCGGTTGAAGTTCTGTCGAAAATCCTCGCCGCTGGCGTTAACTTCATGGTGGCGCACGACATGCTGCCGCTGGCGTCTATCTTTGTTGAACCGGCTAAAATCCTGTTCCTCAACAACGCCATCAACCACGGTATTTTCTCGCCGCTGGGTATTCAGCAATCTCACGATCTCGGCAAGTCTATCTTCTTCCTGATTGAAGCTAACCCGGGTCCGGGTATGGGCGTCCTGCTGGCGTACATGTTCTTCGGTCGCGGTAGCGCGAAACAGTCTGCGGGCGGTGCGGCAATCATCCACTTCCTCGGCGGTATTCACGAGATTTACTTCCCGTACGTGCTGATGAACCCGCGTCTGATTCTGGCGGTTATTCTTGGCGGTATGACCGGCGTGTTCACCCTGACCCTCCTTAACGGCGGTCTGGTTTCTCCGGCCTCTCCGGGTTCTATCCTCGCCGTGCTGGCGATGACGCCGAAAGGTGCCTACTTCGCTAACATCGCCGCGATTGTTGCCGCGATGGCCGTCTCCTTCGTGGTCTCAGCCATTCTGCTGAAAACCAGCAAAGTGAAAGAAGAAGATGATATCGAAGCCGCGACCCGCCGCATGCACGATATGAAAGCCGAATCCAAAGGCGGCGCCACTCCGCTGGCCGCTGGTGATGTCGCAAACGATCTGAGCCACGTACGCAAAATCATCGTCGCCTGCGACGCTGGTATGGGCTCCAGCGCCATGGGCGCAGGCGTGCTGCGTAAGAAAGTGCAGGATGCCGGACTAGGCAATATCTCCGTTACCAACTGTGCGATTAACAATCTGCCGCCGGATGTTGACCTGGTCATCACCCACCGCGACCTGACCGAACGTGCAATGCGTCAGGTGCCGCAGGCGCAGCATATTTCGCTGACCAACTTCCTCGACAGCGGCCTGTATACCAGCCTGACCGAACGTCTGGTTGCGGCACAGCGCCATAATGAGAACGAAGAAAAAGTCCGCGATAGCCTGAAAGACAGCTTCGACGAGGCTGACACCAACCTGTTCAAACTCGGTGCGGAGAACATCTTCCTTGGCCGCAAAGCCGCCACCAAAGAAGAAGCGATTCTGTTTGCTGGCGAGCAGCTGGTAAAAGGTGGCTACGTTGAGCCGGAATATGTCCAGGCGATGCTGGATCGTGAAAAGCTGACCTCCACCTATCTGGGTGAGTCCATCGCGGTTCCGCACGGCACCATCGAAGCTAAAGATCGCGTCCTGAAAACCGGCATCGTCTTCTGCCAGTATCCGGAAGGCGTACGCTTCGGTGAAGAAGCGGATGACGTTGCTCGTCTGGTTATCGGTATCGCCGCGCGTAATAACGAGCATATTCAGGTAATTACCAGCCTGACCAACGCGCTGGACGATGAATCGGTGATTGAGCGTCTGGCGAAAACCACCAGCGTTGAAGAAGTGCTGACGCTGCTGAAAGCGTAACCTGTTGCCCGGCTGTACGCCGGGCAACGCCTCCTCTCTCCCCATGCGTGGGGAGAGGGTTAGGGTGAGGGAAAAGCCTCACCCCAGCCCTCTCAGGTAAAAACATTAATTGAAGGTTAATACTATGAAAGCATTACATTTTGGCGCAGGTAATATCGGTCGTGGCTTTATCGGCAAACTGCTGGCAGACGCGGGGATACAGCTGACGTTTGCGGATGTAAATCAGGTCGTACTTGATGCCCTGAATGCCCGTCATAGCTATCAGGTTCACGTAGTAGGCGAAAATGAGCAGGTCGATACCGTTTCCGGCGTCGATGCCGTCAGCAGCATTGGTGACGACGTTATTGACCTGATCTCTCGCGTTGACCTGGTGACCACCGCCGTCGGCCCGGTCGTGCTGGAGCGTATCGCCCCGGCAATTGCCAAAGGCCTGGCCAAACGTAAGGCGCAGGGCGTTACGGCCCCGCTAAATATTATCGCCTGCGAGAACATGGTCCGCGGTACGACTCAGCTGAAAGGCCACGTTTTCAATGCACTGGCGGAAGAAGATAAAGCCTGGGTTGAAACCAACGTCGGCTTCGTTGATTCCGCCGTTGACCGCATTGTTCCACCGTCTGCTTCCGCCACTCACGATCCGCTGGAAGTCACCGTAGAAACCTTCAGCGAGTGGATTGTCGACAAGACCCAGTTCAAGGGCGAGCTGCCAAACATCCCGGGTATGGAATTAACCGATAACCTGATGGCATTTGTCGAACGTAAGCTATTCACCTTAAACACTGGACATGCTATAACCGCCTACCTCGGAAAACTGGCGGGTCACCAGACGATTCGTGACGCGATTCTCGATGAGAAAATTCGCGCGGTGGTCAAAGGTGCTATGGAAGAAAGCGGCGCGGTACTGATTAAACGCTATGCCTTTGATGCGCAAAAGCACGCCGCTTACATCCAGAAAATTATTGGTCGTTTTGAAAACCCGTACCTGAAAGATGACGTTGAACGCGTTGGCCGCCAGCCGCTGCGCAAACTGAGCGCGGGCGATCGCTTAATTAAGCCGCTGCTGGGTACGCTGGAATATGGCCTGCCGCATCTGAACCTGGTGAAAGGTATCGCCGCTGCCATGCACTTCCGCAGCGAAGAAGACCCGCAGGCTCAGGAGCTGGTGGCGCTGATTGCCGAGAAAGGCCCTCAGGCCGCGCTGGCGCAGATTTCTGGTCTGGACGCGGCAAGCGCCGTGGTGGCGGAAGCCGTTAACGATTACAACGCCGTTAAATGAGACAAGACCTGGCGCGGCTCGAGTCGCGCCCATTACTACTCCTGTCAGATATGCAGGCAATAATGGAAGAAACACAGGCATTTGAAAACCGTGTGCTTGAACGTCTGAATGCTGGCAAAACCGTAAGAAGCTTCCTGATCGCCACCGTTGAACTGCTGACGGAGGCAGTCAATATCCTGGTGCTTCAGGTGTTCCGTAAAGACGACTACGCGGTAAAATACGCAGTGGAACCGTTGCTGGATGGCGACGGGCCGCTTGGCGACCTTTCTGTACGCCTGAAGCTGATCTACGGCCTTGGGGTGATTAGCCGTGCCGAATATGAAGATGCCGAGCTGCTGATGGCCCTGCGCGAAGAGTTGAATCACGATGGTAATGAGTACAGCTTTACCGATGATGAGATTCTTGGACCGTTTGGCGAACTGCACTGCGTCGCCGCTCTGCCGCCAACGCCGCAGTTCGATGAGAGCGATGCAGACCTGCTGGCAATGCAAAAGCTGCGCTACCAGCAGGTTGTTCGTTCAACAATGATGCTATCTCTGACCGAGCTGATTTCTAAAATCAGCTTAAAAAAAGCCTTTCAAAAATCAACGCCCTGATTCCGTCTCTTGCTGTTCGCACGTCGGCCGATAAAGCTGACGATAGTACTCGAGACGACGCAGATATAGCTCTTCTTTTTCAGTCGGAATATCCGGCGGTATCTGCTTTAAACGTGGACATTTTTTTAGATATTCCATAAAAGCCTGGCTTGAAGCCATAAAGTCTACGGCTTTATCAATAATACGCGGTACACCGTCGCCGATTTTCGCCATCACGCTCTCCTCTGCTCGGGAATGATCCTATTTAGAATTAGCTAAAAAAACGCAATACAGATGAGGAAAACGTGCTTAATGCCCGACAGACTTCACAGAAATGAACATTAGCTCACTATTAATAAAAATAGTCACTATATTCAATTAATTATAATTAATCTCGGTGACTGTTATTCGCAAAAAATCCGCGGCGTTTTGATAAATAACTACCCACAACACCCGCAACAGCACATACTATAGTCTGATAATGCCCCTTTCTTAATAGATTAAGCCACCATGAAAGAAGTCGAAAAAAATGAAATTAAGCGTCTGAGCGATCGTCTCGACGCCATCCGTCACCAGCAGGCTGACCTGTCTCTGGTTGAAGCCGCAGACAAGTATGCCGAGCTGGAAAAAGAGAAAACCACTATTGAGACAGAGCTTGTGCGGCTGCGTGAAGTTCAGGGCCAGAAGCTGAGCAAAGAAGCGCAAAAGCTGATGAGCATGCCGCACCGTCGCGCCATCACCAAAAAAGAACAGGCCGATATGGGCAAGCTCAAGAAAAGCGTGCGCGGTCTGGTTGTTGTCCATCCGATGACCGCCCTGGGCCGCGAAATGGGCCTGAAAGAAATGACCGGCTTCTCAAAAACCGAGTTCTGATATTTTCATCCCGTGAATCTCCCGGCTCGCGCTACGCTTAGCCGGGCTACGGGTTCGCTGCCCTCTGCGAGAGGGTAGCCCGGACAGATGCGCAGCATCGCCTCCGGGATCTATTCTGGTTCTAACGCTGTTCACCTCCCTCAATTGGCCCTACCAATTATTTCTTAAAGCGCCCAATGGTTCACATATCTATCATTTTTGGTCACAAATATATTGCTCATTGATAACATCTGATTAACCATTCGTTGTCGTTAACCCTACATCGCAATTTGGCTGGGCCAATTTTACAAATGATGTGACCTGCAAAGAGCATAAGACTCAGCGCTACATCATCAAGGCCCGATGGAGACCTGCATGAACCTCTGGCAACAAAATTACGATCCGGCCGGTAACATCTGGCTTTCAAGTCTCATCGCATCGCTACCGATTCTGTTTTTCTTCTTTGCCCTGATTAAGCTCAAGCTAAAAGGATACGTTGCTGCAACCTGGACCGTGGTCATCGCGCTATCCGTCGCCCTGCTGTTCTACAAAATGCCGGTTGACCACGCGCTGGCCTCGGTCGTCTACGGTTTCTTCTACGGCCTGTGGCCCATCGCGTGGATTATTATCGCTGCGGTCTTCGTCTATAAAATCTCGGTCAAGACCGGACAGTTCGATATTATCCGCTCATCGATTTTATCGATTACCCCAGACCAGCGTCTGCAAATGCTGATCGTCGGTTTCTCCTTCGGTGCGTTTCTCGAAGGTGCCGCCGGTTTTGGCGCACCGGTCGCCATCACCGCAGCATTGCTGGTAGGGCTCGGCTTTAACCCGCTGTATGCAGCAGGCCTGTGTCTAATCGTCAACACCGCTCCGGTAGCGTTCGGCGCAATGGGTATTCCGATTCTGGTCGCCGGACAGGTGACGGGACTCGATAGCTTCGAAATCGGTCAGATGGTTGGCCGGCAGCTCCCCTTTCTGACCATCATCGTCCTGTTCTGGATCATGGCGATTATGGACGGCTGGCGCGGCATTAAAGAGACCTGGCCTGCGGTTATGGTCGCCGGCGGCTCTTTTGCTATCGCTCAGTACCTCAGCTCTAACTTCCTCGGCCCGGAACTGCCGGATATTATCTCTTCGCTGGTGTCGCTGGTCTGCCTGACGCTGTTCCTCAAACGCTGGCAGCCGGTACGTATCTTCCGCTTCGGCGATATGGGCGCGTCGCAGGTCGACATGAGTCTGGCCCGAACTCACTACACGGCGGGTCAGGTGATTCGCGCCTGGTCTCCGTTCCTGTTCCTCACCGCGACCGTGACTCTGTGGAGCGTACCGCCGTTTAAAGCGCTGTTCGCTCCAGGCGGCGCAATGTACGACTTTGTCATTAATATTTCCGTGCCGTTCCTCGACAAGATGGTGGCTCGCATGCCGCCGGTGGTTAACGAAGCCACGCCGTATGCTGCGATCTACAAATTTGACTGGCTCTCAGCGACCGGTACCGCCATTCTGTTCGCCGCGCTGCTCTCTATCGTCTGGCTGCGCATGAAGCCAAAAGACGCGATCTCCACCTTCGGCAGCACGCTGAAAGAGCTGGCGCTGCCGATTTACTCCATCGGTATGGTGCTGGCGTTCGCCTTTATTTCCAACTATTCCGGACTATCCTCAACTCTGGCGCTTGCGCTGGCGCACACCGGCCATGCGTTTACCTTCTTCTCGCCGTTCCTCGGCTGGCTGGGGGTATTTCTGACCGGTTCGGATACATCGTCTAACGCGCTGTTTGCCGCGCTGCAGGCGACGGCGGCCCAGCAGATTGGCGTCTCCGATATCCTGCTGGTCGCGGCGAACACCACCGGCGGCGTAACCGGAAAAATGATCTCCCCTCAGTCCATCGCTATCGCCTGCGCGGCGGTTGGTCTGGTGGGCAGGGAGTCCGATCTGTTCCGCTTTACCGTAAAACACAGCCTGATTTTTACCTGTATGGTCGGCGCGATCACCACGCTGCAGGCGTACGTCTTAACCTGGATGATCCCGTGATAGTGATGCCTAAACGCCTTGCCGACGACGTAGCCCGTCGCGTGCGGGCGCTGATTGAAGAACAACAACTGGAGGCGGGCATGCGATTGCCCGCCGAGCGCCAGCTGGCAATGCAGCTTGGCGTATCGCGCAATTCGCTGCGTGAAGCGCTGGCGATGTTAGTCAACGAAGGGGTGCTGCTCAGCCGTCGCGGCGGCGGCACCTTCGTGCGCTGGCAGCACGAAGCGTGGTCGGAGCAAAATATCGTTCAGCCGCTGAAAACGCTGCTCTCCGACGATCCTGATTACAGTTTCGATATCCTCGAAGCCCGCCACGCCATCGAGGCCAGCACAGCCTGGCACGCGGCGATGCGGGCAACCGATGCCGAAAAAGAGAAAATCCGCCTCTGCTTTGAAGCCACCCAAAGTGAAGACCCGGACCTGGCCTCGCAGGCCGACGTCCGTTTCCATCTGGCGATTGCCGAAGCCTCGCACAACGTAGTACTGCTGCAAACCATGCGCGGTTTTTTCGACCTCTTACAATCCTCGGTCAAGGAGAGCCGCCAGCGGATGTACCTCGTTCCGCCGGTGTTCGCTCGCCTGACCGAACAGCACCAGGCGGTCATGGAGGCGATTATCGCCGGCGATCCCGATGGTGCCAGACAGGCGATGATGGCCCATTTGGGCTTTGTCCACGCCACTATCAAACGCTTTGATGAAGACCAGGCCCGCCAGGCGCGAATTACCCGCCTGCCCGGAGACCATAACGACAATTCCAGGGAGAACTTGTGATGATTATTTCCGCCGCCAGCGACTACCGCGCCGCCGCACAGCGTATCCTGCCACCGTTCCTGTTCCACTATATCGACGGCGGCGCTTACGCCGAGCACACTTTACGCCGCAACGTTGAAGACCTGTCCGACGTGGCCCTGCGTCAGCGTATTCTGCGCAATATGTCAGACCTGAGCCTGGAAACCACCTTATTCAACGAGAAGCTGGCGATGCCAACGGCGCTGGCCCCTGTCGGCCTATGCGGCATGTACGCCCGCCGCGGTGAAGTCCAGGCTGCAGGCGCAGCGGATGAAAAAGGCATCCCTTTCACTCTCTCTACCGTTTCCGTTTGTCCGATTGAAGAAGTCGCCCCAACCATCAAGCGCCCGATGTGGTTCCAGCTCTACGTTCTGCGTGACCGCGGTTTTATGCGCAACGCGCTGGAGCGGGCTAAGGCGGCGGGCTGCTCCACGCTGGTCTTTACCGTCGATATGCCAACGCCCGGTGCACGCTATCGTGATGCCCACTCCGGGATGAGCGGCCCGAATGCGGCAATGCGCCGCTACTGGCAGGCAATGACCCATCCGCAGTGGTCATGGGACGTCGGATTAAACGGTCGTCCGCACGATTTAGGCAATATCTCCGCCTACCTCGGCAAACCAACCGGCCTGGAAGATTACATCGGCTGGCTGGCGAATAACTTCGATCCGTCGATCTCCTGGAAAGACCTTGAGTGGATCCGCGAGTTCTGGGACGGGCCGATGGTGATCAAGGGGATCCTCGATCCGGATGATGCCCGCGACGCGGTGCGCTTCGGCGCAGATGGCATCGTGGTTTCTAACCACGGCGGCCGCCAGCTTGATGGCGTTCTCTCTTCCGCCCGTGCTCTGCCCGCGATTGCCGATGCGGTTAAAGGCGACATTACCATCCTCGCCGACAGCGGCATCCGCAACGGCCTCGATGTCGTGCGCATGATTGCCCTCGGCGCCGATAGCGTGCTGCTTGGCCGCGCCTATCTGTATGCGTTAGCCACTCACGGCAAGCAGGGAGTGGCCAATCTGTTGAACCTGATCGAGAAAGAGATGAAGGTGGCAATGACGCTGACCGGCGCGAAAACCATCGGAGAAATCAGCCGCGACTCTCTGGTACAAAACGCCGATGCGCTGCGGACTTTTGATACGATCAAAGCGGGAAACGCAGCGGTTACTCCCCACACTGGCCCTCTCCCACAAGGGGAGGAAACCGTCCGGCAGGCAGGTTAGCGGTGGTTTTCCCCTCACCCTCTACCACGGGGTGAGGGTTCACCAAATATCTGCTATTCTGCCCCCCGCTATCAAGGGGGCAGCATGCTTAACATCGTCTTATTCGAACCAGAAATCCCACCAAATACCGGGAATATTATCCGACTGTGCGCCAACACCGGTTTCAATCTGCATATTATTGAGCCCATGGGCTTCACCTGGGACGATAAACGACTGCGCCGCGCCGGGCTGGATTATCACGAATTCGCCGCCGTCCAACGCTATCATGATTACGCCGCGTTTATTGAAAACGCAAAGCCGCAGCGCCTGTTCGCCCTGACCACCAAAGGAACCCCGGCGCACAGCGCGGTCAGCTATCAGGACGGCGATTATCTGATGTTTGGCCCGGAAACTCGCGGACTGCCAGGCAGCATTCTGGATGCCCTGCCGCCGGAGCAAAAAATCCGTATTCCAATGATGCCGGACAGCCGCAGCATGAACCTGTCAAACGCGGTGTCGGTGGTGGTGTATGAAGCCTGGCGTCAGCTGGGGTATCCCGGCGCGGTGCTGCGCAGCTAGCCTGAGCGATTCCCGGATTGCGGCGCACAGCGCCTTATCCGGGCTACATGCTGGCTTTCTCCCGGAGGCGGCGCGTAGCGCCTGTCCGGGCCACCAGACAACACTCTGTTTTGTAGCCCGGACAGATGCGCAGCATCGCCTCCGGGAAATCAATTAAATCCCGTCGCCGTACTCAAAAGTGTGGTGTATCCCGTTAAAGTGCTGATCCATATCCATCGCCGGCTTATCGCTCTCCGGCTTGCCGACGATGCGCGCAGGAACACCTGCTGCGGTGGTATGCGGCGGCACTGGCTGCAGCACCACTGAGCCTGCGCCGATTTTTGCTCCGCGCCCGACTTCGATGTTGCCGAGGATCTTCGCCCCGGCGCCAATCATCACGCCTTCGCGAATTTTCGGGTGACGGTCGCCGCTGGTTTTACCGGTACCGCCAAGGGTAACCGATTGCAGAATGGATACATCATCTTCAATCACCGCCGTTTCACCGACCACGATACCGGTGGCGTGGTCGAGCATGATCCCGCGGCCAATCTTCGCTGCCGGGTGGATATCGACCTGGAACGAGACGGAAACCTGGTTTTGCAGGAAGATAGCCAGCGCCCGGCGCCCCTGATTCCACAGCCAGTGGCCGATACGATAGGCCTGCAGGGCATGAAAGCCCTTCAGGTAGAGCAGCGGCGTTGAGTATTTATCAACCGCAGGGTCGCGGGTGCGCACCGCCTGAATATCGCAGGCGGCGGAGGCAATCATTTCCGGGTCGGCGGCATAGGCCTCTTCCACCACTTCACGAATGGCGATGGCGGGCATAATCGGCGAGGCAAGCTTGTTTGCCAGCATATAGCTCAGGGCGCTGCCGAGATTTTCGTGCTTGAGTAGCGTGGCGTGGTAAAAACTGGCGAGCATCGGCTCACAGTCAGCTAAAGCCCGAGCTTCGGCTTTGATGTTATTCCAGACGATATCCAGTTCTTCACACGGCATTGCTGACTCCAGGCGATATAATAATGACCGGCCAGTTCTTTGCTGGCCGGGTCATTCAGGTGATCCAGGTTCCATCTCAGTTAGTTGCTACGCTCATCCTTGCGAGCACGACCTAATAAGGTCAATGCTGCCTCGCGCGCAATTTTTCCGCAATACAATACCTGATAAATTTCCTCGGTTATTGGCATTTCGACGCCTAAACGCTGCGCCAGAACGCGAACCTCTTTGGTATTGCGGTAACCTTCGACCACCTGGCCAATTTTATCCTGCGCGCTTTGCACATCCATGCCCTGACCGAGCATCATGCCAAAGCGGCGGTTACGCGACTGATTATCGGTGCAGGTCAGCACCAGATCGCCCAGGCCCGCCATGCCCATAAAGGTCTCGGGATCGGCGCCAAGGGCCTCCCCAAGACGAGACATCTCGACCAGCCCGCGAGTAATCAGCGCAGTTCTCGCGTTAGCGCCAAAACCGATACCGTCAGACATGCCGGCGCCGATAGCGATAACGTTTTTCACCGCGCCGCCGAGCTGAACGCCGATGAAGTCCGGATTGATATAGACGCGGAAACTCTTACCGCAGTGCAGCAGGCTTTGCAGATCGTCCGCGAACTGCGGATCCGTAGACGCCAGCGAGATAGCCGTCGGCAGGCCTGCCGCCAACTCTTTCGCGAAGGTCGGGCCGGAAATCACCGCCAGCGGGATATCATCGCCCAGCGCTTCGCGCGCCACGTCCTGCAGCAGACGTCCGGTTTCCGCTTCGAGGCCTTTTGTCGCCCAAACCAGGCGAGCGTCAGGACGCATCAGCGGTTTAATCTGCCGCAGCACTTCGCCAAACACGTGGCTCGGCACGACAACCAGGATATCGCGGCTGGCAGCCAGCGCGGTCGCCAGATCGCTCTCCAGATGCAACGTATCTGGGAAAGGAACATCAGGAAGAAATGCGGCGTTACAGCGATCGTGCTGCAGCGTCGCAATATGTTTCGGGTCATGGCCCCACAGCACAACGTGGTGGCCATTTCTTGCCAGGGTGATGGCAAGAGCGGTGCCGTAAGAGCCGGCACCGATCACAGTCATTGCAGCGTTAAGCGCGTTCATCAGGCATCCTGATGTTGTTCAGCACCTTCGCCAGCCTGCTGCTGCAGATAGTTCATAAACAGCGCATCGAAGTTCACTGGCGCAAGGTTCAGTTGCGGGAAGGTACCGCGAGAAACCAGGCTGGTGATGCACTCACGCGCGTACGGGAACAGAATGGTCGGGCAGTATGCGCCGAGGCAGTGCGCCATCTGGGTGCCTTCAATGCCTTCGATGGAGAAAATACCGCCCTGCTGTACTTCGCACAGGAATGCGGTTTCTTCGCCCAGTGAGGCAGTAACGGTCACGCGCAGCACCACTTCATACACGCCTTCAGCCAGCTGGCTGGAAGCAGTATCCAGATCAAGTTTAACTTCCGGCTGCCAATCTTTCTGGAAAACTTGCGGAGCGTTCGGCGCTTCGAAAGAAATATCCTTCGTGTAGATGCGCTGAATCTGGAAAGTCATTTCGGTGCTGTTTTGTTCTGACATAGTAAAACCCTTTCGTGTTGTCCTTAAGTACGCCCGTCCAATGGGGATGAGCGCAAAAATTAGCGCAGGAGGGGATCGAGTCCACCACGTGAATCAAGCGCATACAAGTCGTCACAGCCGCCAATGTGCTGCGCATCAATAAAAATCTGCGGAACCGTCGTTCTACCGCTGCGCTGAATCATCTCTTCGCGTTTCGCAGCATCGCCATCGATAGGCAACTCGTTGAACGTCACGCCCTTGCTGTTCAGCAGCGCTTTCGCACGCACGCAAAACGGGCAGGTCGCTTTGGTATAGATATCAATATTGGCCATGACTTCACTCCTGTTTTTACCCGTGAGGGTTTTACAACGCAGGCATTATTCTCCCGCTGGCGAATAGCCGCCATAAAGGAAACTGCGCTGCGCCATAAAGACGCGGGTAAATTATTTACCGCGTACCAGCGGAAGGTTCTCGCCGCTCCAGCCAGCGATGCCTTCCTTCAGTACGAAGACCTTTTCAAAACCGGCTTTGTTCAGCGCGCTGGCGGGTTCTTGCGCCTGCATACCTGAGCCGTCTACCACTATAATGGGTTGTGCTTTGTACTTTTCCAACTCGCCGACGTTATTTGCTTTGATATCGCTCGGCAGCAGGTTAACGGAACCCGCAATATGGCCTTTGCGGAAATCGTCACGCTGACGCAGGTCGACAACCACGGCATCTTCTTTGTTGATCAGGCGCGTCGCTTCACCACGGGTGATGACTTTAACTTTTGACATCAGCCCTTTAAACGTAGTGAACAGCACCGCCGCCAGCAGCGCGACCCACGCGATGCTCAGAACGGGGTGACGGCTGATGAATTGCATAATTTCTTGCATGGGGGGTTACAACTCCCGACTAAGTGATAAAAAAACCAGGGAAGGAGTATACCTGTGCATTGCGGCAAATACAGCCAGTGAGCGTGATGTAATGTATTTTCTGCGGTCCGTCACGAAAAAAATCCGCTCTTATCGTAGCAATGCGCTCGGGCCGCCCTCTTTCTTTGATCTTTTACGGTGATTTGATCGATTCAGCTGTAGTAAAATTACGCAAATTTTCTGTCTTTGAGCATGAGGTTGTCGCAATGTCGGTTTCTAAAAAACCTATGGTACTGGTGATCCTGGATGGCTACGGCTACCGTGAAGACCAGCAGGATAACGCTATTTACAGCGCTAAAACCCCCGTAATGGACGCACTGTGGGCGAAACGCCCGCATACCCTGATTGATGCCTCAGGCCTGGAAGTTGGTCTGCCGGATCGGCAAATGGGTAACTCCGAAGTGGGCCACGTCAACCTCGGCGCGGGCCGCATCGTGTATCAGGATCTGACCCGTCTGGACGTTGAAATCAAAGAACGTACCTTCTTCGCAAACCCGGTACTAACCGGCGCAGTCGATAAAGCCATTGCAGCGGGCAAAGCCGTGCATATTATGGGCCTGATGTCTCCGGGCGGCGTCCACAGCCACGAAGATCACATCATGGCAATGGTTGAGCTGGCAGCCGAGCGCGGCGCGGAAAAAATCTATCTGCACGCCTTCCTTGACGGCCGCGATACCCCGCCGCGCAGCGCTGAAAAGACGCTGGCGAAATTTGAAGAAAAATTTGCCGCGCTGGGTAAAGGCCGCGTTGCCTCCATCATTGGCCGCTACTACGCTATGGACCGCGACAACCGTTGGGATCGCGTTGAGCAGGCTTACGATCTGATGACCCTGGCAAAAGGCGAGTTCCAGGCCGATACCGCCGTTGCGGGCCTGCAGGCTGCCTATGCGCGCGATGAAAACGATGAATTCGTGAAAGCGACCGTTATCCGCGCTGCAGGCCAGGCCGATGCGGCTATGGAAGACGGCGACGCCCTGATTTTCATGAACTTCCGTGCCGACCGCGCACGCGAAATCACCCGCGCCTTCGTTAACGCCGATTTCGACGGTTTTGCCCGTAAGAAAGTGGTGAATCTCGATTTCGTTATGCTCACCGAATACGCCGCCGATATCAAAGTCGCCTGTGCTTACCCACCGGCTTCTCTGGTGAATACCTTCGGCGAATGGATGGCGAAAAAAGACAAAACCCAGCTGCGTATCTCCGAAACCGAAAAATACGCTCACGTGACCTTCTTCTTTAACGGCGGCGTTGAAGAACCGTTCAAAGGTGAAGAGCGCATTCTGATCAATTCGCCGAAAGTGGCGACCTACGATCTGCAGCCGGAAATGAGCTCCGCTGAGCTGACCGAAAAACTGGTTGCAGCCATCAAAGGCGGCCAGTTCGACACCATCATTTGTAACTACCCGAACGGCGATATGGTTGGCCACACCGGGGTGATGGAAGCCGCCGTTAAAGCGGTGGAAGCGCTGGATCACTGTATCGACCAGGTCAGCAAAGCCGTTGAATCCGTTGGCGGACAGCTGCTTATCACCGCAGACCACGGCAACGCCGAGCAGATGCGTGACCCGGCCACCGGTCAGGCGCATACCGCTCACACCAACCTGCCGGTTCCGCTGATTTATGTTGGCGATAAAAACGTCAAAGCGGTCAACGGCGGCAAACTTTCCGACATCGCGCCGACCATGCTGACGCTGATGGGAATGGAAATCCCGCAAGAGATGACTGGCAAGCCGCTGTTCATCGTGGAATAATCCTTCCCCATGAGGGGAAAGGCGACTTATTCAACTACATGGATCGCAACGGCAGTTCGATCCGTTCTTTACGCCAGCGCGCTTAGCGCTGGCGTATTGCTGTGCGCCGCATCTGCTCACGCCGACGAGCGCGACCAGCTAAAATCCATTCAGGCCGATATCGCCGCTAAGCAGCGGGCGATTAAGCAACAGCAGCAGCAGCGTGCCTCCCTGGTCGCTCAGCTTAAAGCGCAGGAGGAGGCTATTTCCGCCGCCGCGCGCAAGCTGCGTGAAACCCAAGAAACGTTGAATCAGCTGAATAAGCAGATCGATGAAATGAACGCAGCCCTTGCGAAGCTGGAGCGTCAGCGCGCCTCGCAGGAACGCAATCTTTCTGCACAGCTTGATGCCGCGTTTCGTCAGGGGCCGCATACCGGTATCCAGATGATCCTTAGCGGCGAAGAGGGGCAGCGTAACCAGCGCATGCAGGCCTACTTCGGCTATCTGAACCAGGCGCGTCAGGAAACCATTGCCGAGCTTAAGAAGACCCGCGAAGACGTAGCGGTGCAAAAAAGCATGCTGGAAGAGAAACAGAGCCAGCAGCAAACCCTGGTTTACGAACAGCGTGCCCAGCAGAGCAAGCTGGAACAGGCGCGTAACGAACGTAAAAAGACCCTCGCTGGCCTGGAATCCTCTATCCAGAAAGGTCAGCAGCAGCTCAGCGAAATGCGGGCTAACGAATCACGTCTGCGCGGTCGCATCGCCCAGGCGGCGGCGGCGGCCAAAGCGCGCGCCGATCGTGAAGCCAGAGAAGCTCAGGACGTGCGCGATCGCCAACAGGAAGCTTCACGTAAAGGCACCACCTACAAACCGACCGAAAGCGAACGCTCGCTGATGTCCCGAACCGGCGGACTAGGCTCACCTCGCGGCCAGGCATTCTGGCCGGTTCGCGGCTCAATTCTCCATCGCTATGGCGAACAGCTGCAAGGTGAACTACGTTGGAAGGGGATGGTTATCGCTGCGTCTGAAGGCACTGAGGTCAAAGCCGTTGCCGATGGTCGGGTTATTCTCGCCGACTGGCTGCAGGGCTATGGCCTGGTGGTGGTCGTTGAACACGGCAAAGGCGACATGAGTCTTTACGGCTATAACCAAAGCGCGCTGGTCAGCGTCGGCACTCAGGTCCGGGCGGGCCAGCCGATTGCTCTCGTAGGCAGCAGCGGCGGTCAAGGCCGTCCGTCGCTCTATTTCGAAATTCGCCGCCAGGGTCAGGCGGTCAATCCACAGCCGTGGTTGGGAAGATAAGTTTTGCTTCAATTTCGCAGAATTGCACTCGCGGTAACCAGTACGCTGGTTATGGCGTCGCCGGTTTTTGCCGGCAAACTCTCCATTGTTATTGACGACTTTGGCTATCGTCCTCAAACGGAAAACCAGGTGCTGGCGCTGCCAGCGACGATCTCCGTTGCCGTACTCCCTAATGCGCCCCACGCTCGAGAAATGGCGACTAAAGCGCATAATCTCGGCCACGAAGTGCTGATTCACCTGCCGATGGCGCCGCTGAGCAAGCAGCCGCTGGAAAAAGACACGCTCCGCCCGGATATGAACAGCAGCGAGATTGAGCGCATTATCCGCGAAGCCTACGGCAAGGTTCCGTACGCCGTGGGGCTGAATAACCATATGGGCAGCGCCATGACGTCGAATCTCTTCGGTATGCAGAAGGTGATGCAGGCACTTGAACGCTACAATCTTTACTTCCTTGATAGCGTCACGATTGGCAACACCCAGGCCATGCGCGCGGCGCAGGGCACCGGAGTGAAGGTGATTAAGCGCAAGGTGTTCCTTGACGATACCCAGAACGAAGCGGATATACGCTATCAGTTTAACCGCGCCATCGCTTTGGCACGGCGCAACGGCTCTGCGATTGCTATCGGGCACCCGCACCCGACAACGGTGCGCGTGCTGCAGCAGATGGTATATAGCCTGCCGCCGGATATCACGCTGGTACGCCCGAGCAGCCTGCTAAACGAGCCGCAGGTGGATACCTCAACGCCGAATAGTGCACCGCCGCCACAACAGCCGCCGCGCAACCCGTTCCGGGGCGTGAAGCTATGTAAACCGAAGCATCCGCCGCAGCCGGTTAATGCCAGCCGCTTCTTTACTATTCTGAGCGAAAGCATCAGCCAGAGCGCCCTGGTACAGTACTACCAGCTGAAGTGGCAGGGCTGGGATAAACCCACCAACTAAATCGTTCGTGAATCCGTGTGCTTATCCGCCGCGGATTTCGGCTTATCCTGATGGGCATACCAGGCTTTAAAATATTTAAGAAAGCTGTAAAAAGTCGCGTAAAGGCCGGTAACTACCCCAACCTTGCCCTTTCGCCACGCTCCGCTGAACAGATACCACTTAAAGAATGCGCCAATGGCGCTAATCACCCCTCGTCCGATTGATGGCCTGATCTTCTGATATTTCACCAGCCGTGTCGTGTAGCTATTGAGCTTACTGAACACTTCATGCAGGGAGTAGAAGGTATCGTGGCGCACGAAGCCCGGGAGCCTGGTGGAGTGCGTAAAACCGATAACCTGATCGTCTACAGGCCGATCGTTGAACCTGGCAGCGGAACGATTAAACAGGCGAACCGGGAAATCCGGCGATGATACCGGATAGATGGTTCGTACCTGTTCTCCCAGCACGAACCAGTAGCGCGGCAGACGCCATGCGCAGTCTGGAGCCGGCTCATCGCCCGCCTTCAAAGCCAGAATAGCTGCCACCACGTCATCATCAAGGATCTCATCGCTATCCATGCACAGAACCCAGTCGTGGCTGGCCAGGGAGGTGGCATAATTCATTTGTGCACCGTGAGCGGTATAGGGATGGTGATGTACCGTGAGAGCGAATTGTTGGCAAATCTGCAGCGTGGCATCCGTGCTGCCTGAGTCGATGACGATAAATTCATCGGCTACCTTCATCAATGGGGGTAATACCTCCCGTAATAAGCGGGATGAATTACAGGTCAATAAGCATACAGATAGTTTAATCATAGTCTTAACAGGGTTAAATCATGGTTAACCCGACTGTATAAACGAAAAGCTGAAAAAGCGATTTAGAAAATGTGCGGAGTGGATTAAGGATCGCAAAAATGTAGGATAACTCTCAAAAAAGCGCCCGCAGGCGCTTTTTAAATGCCAGCCAGGATGGAATTAATCCCAGCTCAGGATGACTTTCCCGGACTGGCCGGAGCGCATAGCGTCAAAGCCCTGCTGGAAGTCATCAATGCCAAAGCGATGCGTGATAATCGGCGACAAATCGAGACCGGACTGGATGAGCGCGGCCATCTTGTACCAGGTTTCAAACATTTCGCGGCCATAAATCCCTTTGATAAACAGCCCTTTGAAAATGACTTTGGTCCAGTCGATCGACATATCCGACGGCGGAATACCAAGCATAGCGATGCGCCCACCGTGGTTCATGGTATCCAGCATAGTGCGGAAGGCTGGCGGCGCGCCGGACATCTCCAGCCCCACGTCGAAACCTTCAGTCATGCCCAGCTCAGCCATCACATCGTTAAGGTTCTCTTGCGAAACGTTTACCGCCCGGGTGACGCCCATTTTACGCGCCAGCTCCAGACGATATTCATTAACGTCGGTGATCACGACGTTACGCGCGCCGACGTGCTTCGCCACCGCGGCTGCCATCACGCCGATTGGACCCGCGCCGGAAACCAGCACGTCCTCGCCGACGAGATCGAAAGAGAGCGCGGTATGCACTGCGTTGCCAAACGGGTCGAAAATCGACGCCAGATCGTCAGAGATATTGTCCGGGATTTTAAAAGCGTTAAATGCCGGGATCACCAGATACTCGGCAAAGCAGCCTGGACGGTTGACGCCAACGCCCGTCGTATTGCGGCACAGGTGCGTACGCCCGGCACGGCAATTACGACAGTGGCCGCAGGTAATATGCCCTTCGCCGGAAACGCGGTCGCCAAGCTTAAAACCGCGCACTTCCTGACCGATACCCACGACTTCGCCGACGTATTCATGACCTACCACCATCGGAACCGGAATAGTCTTTTGCGACCACTCGTCCCAGTTATAGATATGCACATCGGTACCGCAAATCGCGGTCTTGCGGATTTTAATCAGCAAATCATTGTGGCCGACTTCCGGTTCCGGTACATCGGTCATCCAGATGCCTTCTTCCGCCTTCAGTTTGGATAACGCTTTCATCTCACACCCTCAGGCAATCACGCCCAGTTGTTTACCGATGCGGGTAAAGGCTTCCACCGCACGTTCAATTTGTTCAGGGGTATGCGCCGCAGACATCTGGGTACGGATACGCGCCTGGCCTTTTGGTACCACCGGATAGAAGAATCCGGTGACGTAAATACCCTCTTTTTGCAGCTCGCTGGCAAACTTCTGCGCCACGGTGGCCTCGCCGAGCATCACCGGGATAATGGCGTGATCGGCGCCCGCCAGTGTGAATCCTGCGGCGGACATTTTTTCGCGGAACAGGCGCGCGTTAGACCACAGGCGGTCGCGCAGCTCGCTGCCGGCTTCCACCATCTCCAGAACTTTGATGGAGGCGGCGACAATTGCCGGCGCCAGCGAGTTGGAGAACAAATATGGGCGCGAGCGCTGACGCAGCCACTCGACAACTTCTTTACGTGCTGCCGTATAGCCGCCGGACGCGCCGCCCAGCGCTTTACCAAGCGTACCGGTGATAATATCGACGCGGCCCATCACGTCGCAGTATTCATGGGAACCGCGACCGTTTTCGCCGACAAAACCAACGGCGTGTGAGTCGTCAACCATCACCAGCGCATCATATTTATCCGCGAGATCGCAGACGCCTTTCAGGTTGGCAATCACGCCATCCATTGAGAACACGCCGTCGGTGGCGATCAGCACATGACGCGCGCCGGCTTCGCGGGCCTCTTTCAGGCGAGCTTCGAGCTCCTGCATGTCGTTGTTGGCATAGCGGAAACGCTTCGCTTTACACAGGCGCACGCCATCGATGATAGAAGCGTGGTTCAGAGCATCGGAGATAATCGCGTCTTCCGCACCAAGCAGGGTTTCAAACAGGCCGCCGTTGGCATCAAAGCAGGAAGAGTACAGAATCGCATCTTCCATACCGAGAAAATCGGCCAGTTTCTTCTCAAGCGCCTTATGGCTGTCCTGAGTACCGCAGATAAAGCGCACGGAGGCCATGCCGAAACCGTGGCTATCCATCCCGCTTTTCGCTGCGGCAATCAGCTCCGGGTGGTTCGCGAGGCCCAGATAGTTATTGGCGCAGAAGTTAATTACCTGGCTACCGCCGACGGTGATATCCGCCTGCTGAGCCGAAGTGATAATACGTTCTTCTTTGAACAACCCTTCCGCACGCGCGGTATTAAGGTCATTGGTTAACTGTTTGTAAAAATCACCACGCATTACAACTCTCCAGATTCGGCAAAATTTGGCACATATTACCCTAAATAATTCGAGTTGCAGGAAGGCGGTGACGCAGCGAATCCCCAGGAGCTTACTCTGGTAAGTGACTGGGGTGAGCGAGGAAAACCAACGTACCTGTAACTTGATGTATGACGGGTATATTACCTAAAGATATACGCTGATACGAGATGATGCATTACTGCATGAATTATTTGCAGCATAAATCACGAGCTACATCCCCCTTATCGGCGAATGGCTGAAGCCTCGTCGATGTGGTGATATGATAGGAGTATTCATGTCCGGATTGTCTCTGGACTCCCAACTTCAAAGGCTACAGTTATGATCATCGTTACCGGCGGCGCAGGCTTTATCGGCAGCAATATCGTTAAGGCGCTGAATGACCAGGGCATTACCGACATTCTGGTCGTTGACAACCTGAAAGACGGCACCAAATTCGTTAATCTTGTGGACCTGAACATTGCCGACTACATGGATAAAGAAGATTTTCTGATCCAGATAATGGCGGGCGAAGAGTTCGGCGATATCGACGCTATTTTCCATGAAGGCGCCTGCTCTTCCACCACCGAGTGGGACGGCAAGTACATGATGGACAACAACTATCAGTATTCAAAAGAGGTTCTGCACTACTGCCTGGAGCGCGAAATTCCGTTCCTGTACGCCTCTTCTGCGGCGACCTACGGCGGACGCACCAGCGATTTTATCGAATCCCGCGAATACGAGCAGCCGCTCAACGTTTATGGCTACTCCAAGTTTCTGTTTGATGAATATGTCCGCCAGATCCTGCCGGAAGCGAATTCGCAGATCGTCGGCTTCCGCTATTTTAACGTCTACGGGCCGCGCGAAGGCCATAAAGGCAGCATGGCCAGCGTTGCTTTCCATCTCAATACCCAGCTGAACAACGGCGAAAGCCCGAAACTGTTTGAAGGCAGCGATGGCTTTAAGCGTGACTTCGTCTACGTCGGCGATGTGGCGGCAGTGAACCTGTGGTTCTGGGAAAACGGCGTTTCCGGCATCTTTAACCTCGGCACCGGCCGCGCGGAGTCTTTCCAGGCCGTTGCAGACGCGACGCTGGCTTATCATAAGAAAGGCAGCATCGAATACATTCCGTTCCCGGACAAGCTGAAAGGCCGCTATCAGGCGTTTACCCAGGCGGATCTCACTAACCTGCGCGCTGCGGGCTACGACAAACCGTTCAAGACCGTCGCCGAAGGCGTAACGGAATATATGGCCTGGCTCAACCGCGACAATCATGCGAATTCATAAAATCATTCGGGCGGTATTAAGGCGGCAACTGAGTGAATCTTCAGGAACATAGGATAACTATGTGACTGAAGTGAACGAAGGCAGCCAACGCAGAGACAGCTTGAAGGATGAAATGAATGAAGATACTGGTGGTGGGCCCATCATGGGTGGGCGACATGATGATGTCGCAAAGTCTCTATCGTACGCTCAGGGCGCGCTATCCCCAGGCGATAATTGACGTGATGGCGCCCGCGTGGTGCCGTCCGCTGCTGTCGCGCATGCCGGAAGTTAACGAAGCGATTGCCATGCCGCTCGGCCACGGCGCGCTGGAACTCGGCGAACGACGTAAGCTCGGACACAGCCTGCGCGAGCGTCGCTACGATCGCGCTTACGTGCTGCCGAACTCGTTTAAATCGGCCCTGGTACCGTTCTTCGCGGGGATACCGCATCGTACCGGCTGGCTCGGCGAGATGCGTTACGGGCTGCTGAACGATGCCCGCAAGCTCGATAAAGACGCCTGGCCGCTGATGGTCGAACGCTACGTTGGTCTGGCGTACGACAAAGGGGTGATGCGCTGCGCTAAAGACCTGCCGCAGCCTCTGCTCTGGCCGCAGCTGCAGGTTCATGAAGGCGAAAAATCTCAGGCCTGTAGCGCATTTAATATCTCAGCCGATCGCCCGATCGTCGGCTTCTGCCCCGGCGCAGAGTTTGGCCCGGCTAAGCGCTGGCCGCACTATCACTACGCCGAGCTGGCGAAGCAGCTTATTGACGACGGTTATCAGATAGTCCTCTTCGGTTCCGCCAAGGATAATGAAGCGGGCAAAGAGATCGTTGCTACGCTGAATACCGAACAGCAGGCGTGGTGCCGCAATCTTGCCGGGGAAACCCAGCTTGAACAGGCCGTTATTCTGATTGCCGCCTGTAAAGCAGTCGTCAGCAACGACTCCGGCCTGATGCACGTCGCCGCGGCGCTGGACCGCCCGCTGGTCGCGCTCTACGGCCCAAGCAGCCCGGACTTCACTCCGCCGCTGTCGCATAAAGCGCGGGTTATTCGCCTGATTAGCGGTTACCACAAAGTACGTAAAGGCGATGCCGCCGAAGGCTATCATCAGAGCCTGATTGATATTACCCCACAGCGAGTACTCGAAGAGCTGAACGCGCTGTTGACGGAAAAAACGGAAACAGAGGAAGCCTGACTGTGCGGGTCCTGATCGTAAAAACTTCGTCCATGGGCGACGTATTGCATACTCTACCCGCGCTGACCGACGCCGCGCAGGCCTTTCCCAACATTCGTTTCGACTGGGTCGTTGAGGAGGGTTTCGCCCAGATCCCTTCCTGGCATGAAGCCGTTGACCGGGTCATCCCGGTAGCGATCCGCCGTTGGCGCAAAGCGTGGTTTTCCGCGCCGATTAAAGCCGAGCGCAAAATATTTCGCCAGGCTATCCAGGCGGAAAAGTACGATGCCATCATTGATGCTCAGGGGCTGGTGAAAAGCGCCGCGCTGGTAACAAGACTGGCCCACGGCGTTAAGCACGGCATGGACTGGCAAACCGCCCGCGAACCGCTGGCCAGCCTGTTCTACAATCGCCGCCATCATATCGCTAAACAGCAGCACGCCGTTGAGCGCACCCGCGAACTGTTCGCTAAAAGCCTTGGCTACGCCAAGCCGGAAACCCAGGGCGACTACGCTATCGCCCGTCATTTTTTGCGCCAGAATGACACGCCCGCCGAGCCATATCTGGTATTCCTGCATGCCACCACCCGTGATGACAAACACTGGCCGGAAGCGAACTGGCGGGAGCTTATCGACCTGCTGGCCAACAGCGGCGTACGCATTAAACTGCCGTGGGGTGCGCCGCATGAAGAGGCGCGAGCCAAACGGCTGGCGGAAGGGCACGATTTTGTCGACGTCCTGGCGCGTATGAGTCTGGAGCAGGTTGCTCAGGTGCTGGCTGGCGCGCGCGGGGTGGTTTCCGTCGACACGGGGTTGAGCCACTTAACCGCCGCGCTCGATAAACCCAACTTCACGCTCTACGGCCCGACCGATCCGGGGCTGATTGGCGGCTACGGTAAAAATCAGCACGTCGTGCGTCCGGAAAGTGGCAACAGCACGGGGGATATTTCTGCTCAGCATGTATGCAACCTGCTGGAAACATCCCATCTTACGGACCTGAGTTCTTTTCGCGAGAGTCCAGAAACAAAATGAAAGCTCATCACCAGAAAAAATTTGCGACATTACGGGCCTGGAACAGAAAACGGAATTATTTTTTTAAAGCGCTACGAATGACCCTTGCTCGTTGGACATGGGACCATCGAGTTAAAAAAGAGTTTGCATTAAAGAAAGATGCAAAAATCCTGCTTTTACGTGATGACGGGAAAATTGGAGATATGATCGTCTCCACTTCGCTGATACGAGAAATGTATAACAATGGTTATACCGTTGATATATTAGCGACGGCGAACAATATCATCGCTATTAAGCACAACCCTTACATCCACAAAATTCACCTTTACGATCGGCACGGCAATGCGCCAAGCCTGGCCAACGAGAGTTACGATCTTGTTATCGATATGGGCGATAAAATATCGCCTGCCAGCCTGCGGTTTTTACTGAAAATTAACACCCGGAATGTTATTGGTTTTAATAAAGAAAAGTATAATGTTTATAATAAATCGATAACTTTCTCTGGCTTTCAGCAGCATATTACTAATCGTTATGCATTATTAATGTCTGAGCTGGGCTTTACGCATATTGATACTTCATACGACCTTTTTTATCCTGAAGAGATTGATGTCGAGGTTGCCGACTTTTTGCAAGGCCTGCCTGAAGCTAAAAACATAGTCATCAATCCTTTTGCTGCCGATAGCAAACGTGAGCTATCACTCCATCAACTTCAACAGCTTTGCCAGGAAATAATAAAGCGCCTTCCTGGTTATAATATAATTATCCTTGATCCAAACAATAAAATTACTACCGAACTTCCTCCCGGAGTATATAAAAACCCGTACAGTTCATTGTTTAGCGCAATGTCACTTGTCAAACATGCCGATCTTGTCATCACACCAGATACCTCTATCGTGCATATCGCAGCAGCGTACCGTAAGCCTCTGATTGCTCTTTATGGCAATGACATGCACGGTAAATTTCAGAATAACCTGACCTGGGGTCCTGGCTATCCGGAAGCAGTGCAAATCTTGACGCGCGATAAGTATCATCCTATCTCCACTATAGAGGTGGAGGAAATTATCGATGTGGCTCAACGCATCATTAGAAAGTAATTTTCAATGGGGAGCCTCGCTCCCCATCTTTACTTATTAGATACAGGTAACGAGGCTGAAATAATAACTGATATTAAAAATAGCATCACCGTTTGAGAATTTATTAATACTGAATCAGTTAACCCACAAACAAAAAGCACAAATAATGGCAATAACACCGAAGTCATGATTCGGTGACGAATTGCCACAATAGCAAAAGCGATATAAATAAAAGCTAAGGAAATAACACCTATTATACCCTGCAGCGTTAACGTTTCAAGAAAGTCATTATGCATATTATATTTGACGTTATTATATCCCTCCGTATTCCCCGGATGATTTTCTTTAATAAACGCCTGTGCATACGCTGTTCTTTCCTGCGGAGTGCTAAACCCGTAGTGTTTATCAATGTATGTTAATCCACTATCCCAAATTGCCACTCTGGCGCCTAAAGAGGTGGAGCTATCGGTTTTGTAGTTCTGGATATTATGGATACCATCTATCCAGCGGTTTCCGGTTAAAGAAATAACTACGATAATTAGTCCAACAAAGCCACCCACAAAAAACTTATTGCGAACACAGGAGCGTAAGCTTTTATTATATAAACAATATATGGTTGTCACGCCAATAAAAGCCAGAATCGAGACTCTGGTGTCACATAACATCAAAAGTGCAAATGTGATTACCGCTGCAAAAATATCGACAATAAGATTCTTGCTACGTACAGCGTCCTTTGACAACGTCAGATAGGTAGTGTACATAAATAAAACCATATATGATGAGCTACTTGCAGCATCCGCGGTTAACTTTATCCTCTCATGCGTCACGTAGTAGAACTCATACATGCCATACACTAAGGAAATAACTAAACCAGCAAGAACAATAATTCTTCCTGACGCGATAACTTTATCAGTTAAATGTTTTGAGAAAACTATCGCTACGCTTAAAATAAATGCCGATAGTAAAAACCGTTTACCACCGAGATCGTAATTCCTTAAATTATTGAGGTCGAACTCACTGAACTGTGAAGTATCCGTTTTCGCATACAAAAACCAACCATACCGAACCAGCCCGATAATAAACAATGCCATCAAAAATGGTAAGGCTGGCCTCAGTGTACTTAACAGCTGCCTATTTTTAATAAGCGCGTACGCAATAAAAATAACAGATATATAGCCAGAAAAATAAAATAATTTTTGCGCCAGGCCATTAGTGTATAGCTCTATCGACATAGCTATAAGAAGTAAAAAGAAAAATGCTCCAACACCCTTTTCTGGCGTTAGCGAGCGAGATATAGCGCTTTTTATCTTAGACATTTTTATTTTTCCAAAAAGTCTTTGAACCTTGACATATAGGCATCCTCATAAAAATCACAGATGCTATTTTTTATAACATCATGCTCAGGAAGACGTTCTCCAGAACCGATAGCAGTGAGATTATTTACCAGTTCGCCTACATTTCCCGGCTCATATAAATATCCATTTACACCATTTACAATGATATCAGACGGACCGCTGACACAATTTGAAGATATGCAATAAATCCCCCGGGATATTGCCTCTAATAACACTAAAGGTAGCCCCTCCTGAGTAGAGGTCAGCACTAAACAAGAGGCTTCCCGGATATTATCTTCAATATACTGCCAGGCATTTTCATGCCAGCCGTGCCAGGTGATATTCTGCTGCAATCCCAAAGTCTCAACGTAACTCTTGCATTGCGGCAGATCTTCGCCATCGCCAACAATATCAAGCGACCAGGGGATTTCAAGCCGACTGAGCGCGTCGAAAAGTTCTTTAAGGTTCTTCTGGCCAGCAAAATGAACTCGTCCTACATAGAGCAATTTCAACGCCTGTGGTCGCGTGATAACCGCTGTGCTTTTTTTCACTGGGTTGAAAACCACGTCAATTGACTCTGGCGTAGCCCCCAGCGTTAAAAACTGCTCGGCAATATCCCGGCTAATAGCAAAATGATGCTCGGCAAGTAAAAGGTATTGTGGACGATACCGATCTCGTGGCGGTAAATGCATCCAGGTTGATAATTTTGCCTTTACTGCAGATAGTGTCATTGCGCGGCGGGTTATCAAACAGGGAATAGTATTCAGGACAATGATTCGATCGGGGCGATTCGTCAGCATAAAAAATGCCAGCTGCAAAATATGAAACAATCTTGATATTTTATGATTACCCGTCACCCTCCGGCTTTGTCCCCAGACAATGCCTTCACGCCATGCTGCGGAAGCATAACGACCACCATCATTCAGAATAAAAAGCCCCGCTGAATACTGCGGCGCAGAATTTAACTGTAAAATAAGCTGCCGGGTAACATTTTCCATGCCCCCTCTACCGCTAAGCATGTCAACAACGAACAGGATTTTTTGCTTTTTAGACATAGGTTTTTTCTGATTGTTGTGACTTTGTTAGTTTAAATATTTTATCATAAATATCGGAAATACGCTTAAACCTAACATAAACTCCTTCTGTCAGGTTTAAGATGATAGCTATAATTTTATTACCCTGATAAGAATCAAAGTCCATTATAATAAGAACGCTAAGTTCACATAAAAATGAACCGCTTATCTCTTTTTAATATTATAGTAATCCGCCAGCGTCATTCCTTTCACCTGTGGAGCCAGCCAGCTGAAAAAGGCCTCCAGATCGGCATATAAGCGCTCAATATCCTGCTCATTTTTAAAGGTAGGGCTGCCGCCGGGCATGTACTCAGAAGAGTGGAGCATATATTCGACGTAGTCATTACCCTGAGTCAACGTCTGCTCCACGACTTTCTTCATCGTCTCAACGTTGCCGCCCATCGGACGCAGCCAGTGAACGGACGGCGAGCGCACTTTTCCCCGCAGACGGTCGTAACCCTGTTTCAGACCGTTCATCCACGCGGAATGCTTGTACTGAATGCTCATCGGCACTTCCAGAAGTGGGGAATGCCCTTCGCGGCTGATATCATTTTCATCAATGAAATAGGCATGCTGCGGGAAGCGGCGATAATCGGTGCCGCCGTCGCCCTGCGGCGCGCCCTTGGCCGTTTTCCAGTTGACCCGAGGGGTAACCGAGCAGTCGACCAGATAGCCATACTCCACCAGCAGACGCGCGTAGCGCTCATCGAACGCCCAGCGCCCGGCCCGGTGGCTGACCATTTTGGTCTGGAAGGTATCCTCCAGCAAACGGGTCATATAGTCGACTTTGTTACGCATCGCCGCATCGCTATATTCGATCAGATACGGTTTATGCCGCCAGTCATCGTCCGTCAGCGGGTCGGTTGGCGGGCTGTTCCAGGCATGCAGATGCATACCAACTTCCGCCGTTCCCCGGGCAATCACGTCTTTAGCGAATTCGATATAGACCGGGTCGATGGCCATTTCATAGTTGGTCAAATAAACCGGTTTGAAGCCATACTTTTCGCAAAGCTGCTGAAAACGCGGTAAATAGCGCGCATTCTCGGTGGTGATGCTGTCATGTTTTTGCCAGAGGTTATCGCCCTCTGTATCAATCGTGATGAGAAATGCGGGTTTGTGCACGAAAACGTCCTCAGGCCATACGTATCGGGTCATGGTAGAGCAAGACAACGCTTCTCTCAATCTATCTGATCCCCTAGAATCGGAACCCGGATCCTGAATGAAGAACAGAGTATGACGCCTGAAAACCGCACTTCCGGCCGCGTGAACCCGGCGCGAATCCTGGTCATCAAGCTTCGTCATCATGGCGACATGTTGTTGATAACCCCGCTTATTTATGCGCTAAAGCAGCAATATCCCGCCGCCATTGTGGATGTGCTGCTTTATGAAGAAACCCGGGATATGCTCGCAGCAAATACTGATATCAGCCATATTTACGGCATTGACCGACGCTGGAAAAAACAGGGAACAGGTCATCAGCTTAAAATGGAGTGGCAGTTGATTCGTACGCTCCGCCAGCAGCGCTATGATATGGTGCTTAACCTTGCTGACCAGTGGCCCAGCGCGATCATCACTAAGTTAACCGGCGCGGCCACCCGTATCGGCTTTGATTTTCCGAAACGTCGTCACCCGGCGTGGCGTTTTTGCCATACCGCTCTCGCCTCAACGCAGCAGCATCATTATCTACACACCGTGCAGCAGAATCTGTCGATTCTGGCGCCGTTAGGGCTGGATATTAACGACGCGCCGGCGAAAATGGGCTACAGCGAACAGGACTGGCTCGCCAGCCGTGCGCTGCTGCCGGAAGGATTTCAGGACAACTATATCGTCATTCAGCCGACCTCCCGCTGGTTCTTTAAATGCTGGCGCGAAGAGCGGATGAGCGCCCTGATTAACGCTCTCTCCGCAGCGGGCTATCCGGTCATACTAACCTCCGGCCCTGACGCCAAAGAGAAGCAGATGATAGACACTATTATGGCGGGCTGCCCCAATGCTCGCCTGCACTCCCTCTCCGGGCAGCTCACTCTGCGCCAGCTGGCATCCGTCATCGATCATGCCCGTCTGTTTATCGGCGTCGACTCGGTGCCAATGCACATGGCCGCTGCGCTGGGTACGCCGCTGGTTGCGCTTTTCGGCCCCTCGAAGCTCACCTTCTGGCGTCCCTGGCAGGCGCAAGGCGAGGTTATCTGGGCAGGGGATTTCGGCTCGATTCCCGACCCTGATGATATCGATACCGGCACGGACGAACGTTATCTCGATTTAATTCCCACCGACGCGGTTATCGCGGCGGCGAAAAAGGTACTGGCATGAGTAAATTCAGGCTGGCTCTGGTACGCCAGAAGTATCGCCCGGACGGCGGCGCGGAACGCTTTGTCTCCCGAGCGCTGGAGGCCCTCGACGACAGCGACCTTGAACTGAACGTCATCACCCGCGAGTGGCAGGGCCCGGTGAAGCCCGAGTGGAACATCCATATCTGTAATCCGCGCAAGTGGGGGCGGATCAGCCGCGAGCGAGGATTTGCCAATGCCGCCCGCCAGCTGTGGCAGCGCGAATCATTTGACCTGGTGCAAAGCCATGAGCGTATCCCCGGCTGCGACCTGTACCGCGCCGGAGACGGCGTGCATCGTCGCTGGCTACAGCAGCGCTCGCGCATTTTGCCCGGCTGGAAAAGCCGCCTGCTGTTTGCCGACCGCTACCATCGCTATGTGATGCAGGCTGAACGCGAAATGTACCAGGACTCGCACCTGCGCGGCGTCATTTGTAACGCGGAGATGATTAAACGCGAGATCGTTGAAGACTTCGGCCTGCCGGCGGAAAAAATTCACGTTATCTACAACGCTATCGATAACCAGCGCTTTCTGCCGCCAACGGAAGACGCTTTTGTTGCGCTACGCAGCAAATGGAATCTGCCGCTGCAGGCGACCTGCCTGATCTACGTCGGCTCCGGCTTTGAGCGTAAGGGGCTGGATGCGGCAATCCGCGCCATCGCACCGACTAACCGCTATCTGCTGGTGGTAGGTAAAGATAAAGAGCAGGGTCGATACCAGCAGCTGGCGAAAACGCTGAACTGCGAGGATCGGGTGCGCTTTTTCGGCATGCAGTCGGAAACCCTGCCGTTTTATCAGATGGCCGACGGCCTGCTGCTGCCGACGCTGTACGATCCGTTCCCCAACGTCATTCTTGAGGCGATGGCCTGCGGCCTGCCGGTCATTACCACCACCGGCTGCGGCGGCGCGGAGTTTATCGTTCAGGGCAGTAACGGCTACGTTTGCGACACGCTGGATATCCCCGCCCTGCAGGAATCAGTCAACGCCCTGCCCGCCCGGGCGTTAGGCTCGGCGGAAGGCGAACGCGCCCGTGAGCGGATCATGACCTGCACCAGCGAACGCCTCTCGACGCAGCTGCTCTCCCTTTATCAGGATTTGGTGAAATAACGATGCGCATACTGTTTGTTATCGACGGCCTGCCCGGCGGCGGCGCGGAAAAAGTGGTGCTGACGCTGGCGGAACAGTTTCTTAAAGAAGGCGAGCAGGTGTCGCTTTTTTCCCTGCGCGACGTCTGCGATTACCCGCTACCGGAAGGGCTGGATTATCAGGTTATCGCCGACCGCTGTCGCAAACCGTGGCGCAAGCTGACCGAGCTATCCCGGCGCGCGCGCCAGCTTGATGCAGCTATCAATCAAGCGGAGCAGCAGGGCCGTTTCGATCTGGTGCTCTCGAATCTGCATAAAACTGACCGCATTGTCTCCCGCTGCCGCCTGCTGAACGGGCGTAACGTCTGGTTCTGCCTGCACGGCGTGTTCTCCACCTCTTATCTCGGCCATCGCACCGGTTTTGACCGCTGGATGAAGCAGCAGAAGATCAAGCGCGTTTACCAGGGACGCAACGTCGTGACCGTCTCCGATGCGGTCGGCAGAGACCTGGTTGAACAGTTTGCGATTCGCCCGGCCCAGCTAAAAACCATCTATAACCCGTTTGATATCGCTGCCCTGCGCGCCGCGGCTGAAGAGCCCAGCGAGCGCCCCGACGGCGACTATATTATCCACGTGGGCCGCTTTCATCCCGGTAAACGCCATGACCGCCTGATTGAGGCTTACGCGCAAAGCGGCATCGAGGCGCCGCTGGTGCTGCTGGGACAGGGAAAACCGGAACAAGAGCAGCGCCTGCGCCAGCTGGCGCAGCAGCTACAGGTTGGCGATCGCGTGCTGTTTAAAGGCTTCCAGAAAAACCCGCTGCCGTGGATTAAAGGCGCGCGGATGCTGGTCCTGAGCTCCGATAGCGAAGGTTTTGGCAACGTGGTGGTGGAGGCGTTGCTGCTGGATACGCCGGTGGCCAGCACCCGCTGCCCCGGCGGCGTGACCGAGATTCTGACCGGTGAGCTGTCGCGCGGCCTGGCGGACCTGAACAGCCCGGCGCTGGCTCAGACGATGCAAAGCATTTACCATAGCCCGCCTGCTATTGATGCATCGGCGCTGGAAAAGTTCAGCGTCGCGTCGATTTGTCAGCAGTATCGTCAGTTGCGCAGCGCCTGACGCCGTTATTCAACCAGGATCGAATGATTTATGAGTCAAACGCCTTTACTAAGCATCGTAGCCGCCGTCTATAACGGCGAAAAATTCCTTGCGCAGTTCTTCGAATGCCTTGAGCAACAGCAGCTGGAAAGCTATGAACTGATCCTGGTGAACGACGGGTCGACGGACGGCAGCCTGGCCATCATCGACCAGTGGAAAGACCGCCTGCAAAACGTGCTCGTGCTGGAGCAGGAAAACCAGGGCGTGTCGGTGGCGCGCAATACCGGTCTTGCCGTGGCTACGGGTAAATACCTGACTTTCCCGGACATCGACGACAAGCTTTATCCCGGTATGTACCGCACTCTTCTGGAAATGGCGGAAAAAGGCAACCTTGACGTCGCTACCTGCAACGGCCGCTACGTCTACGAGACGAAAAAAGATATCCATCCTATTTTTCCGCTCGATCGGCTGCAGTCGACCGGCGTATTGCCCGGCCACGTCTGGTTAAAAAAGGCGCTGGATTCTCGTAAGTTCCTGCATGTCACCTGGCTGAATATTTACCGCCGCGAGTTTATCGCCGGTCACCAGTTCCATTTCGAGCCTGGCCTGCGTCATCAGGATATTCCGTGGACCACGGAAGTGCTGCTGGCGGCAGAACGCGTGCAGTACACCAGCGAGCAGTTCTACGATTACTACATCCATTCGGAATCGGTGTCGCATAAGCCGGACAACGACGATACGCTGATGCGCTCGGCGCGCCACTATATGAAGATTCTCGAGATGCTGGAGGCCATCAACCAGCGCTATCCGGATAAGGTTCGCGATATTTCCGCCTGCCGCTGGCAAATAGCCAAAGAGGGGCTCGGAATTATTCATACTTTCGATAGCATGAAAGATGAGTCAAAAAAGCATATTATTATTAAAGAGTTCTTTGACCGCGGTATCTGGAGTCTGATCTGGAAAAACGCCCGTACATTCCGCCTACGCTGGCGTCTTGGACGCCGCTATCTGCGCATCAAGCGCTATCGCGACGCGGCTTAATACTGAATCCCGTAGTTTCCGCCAAAGAGATAGCTTTACGCGGGTTAAATGCTTAGAATTTGCCCGCAAAAACATAAATACGGATAAATCGCTTGGAATTGCTTTATACCGCTCTACTTTACCTTATTCAGCCGCTGGTGTGGCTGCGGCTGCTTTTACGCAGTCGTAAGGCCCCTGCCTATCGCAAACGCTGGGCGGAACGTTATGGCTTCTGTCAGAACAAGGTAGAACCAGATGGTATTCTGCTGCATTCCGTTTCCGTAGGCGAAACCCTGGCGGCTATCCCGCTGGTACGCGCGTTACGCCACCGTTACCCTTATCTGCCGATCACCGTCACTACCATGACGCCAACCGGCTCTGAACGCGCAATGTCCGCTTTCGGCAAAGACGTGCATCACGTCTACCTGCCTTACGATCTCCCCGGCGCGATGAATCGCTTCTTCAATACCGTCCAGCCAAAGCTGGTTATCGTGATGGAAACCGAACTGTGGCCGAATATGGTCGCTACGCTGCATAAGCGTAAAATCCCGCTGGTTATCGCCAACGCCCGCCTGTCCGAACGCTCGGCGAAAGGTTATGCCAAACTGGGTAAATTTATGAGTCGGCTGCTGAGCCGCATTACGCTTATCGCCGCGCAGAATGAAGAAGACGCCAACCGCTTTATCGCTCTCGGTCTGAAACGTAATCAGCTGGCGGTGACCGGTAGCCTGAAGTTTGATATCTCAGTGACGCCTGAACTGGCCGCTCGCGCCATCACCCTGCGCCGCCAGTGGGCGCCGCACCGCCAGGTATGGATTGCCACCAGCACCCACGACGGCGAGGAACAAATTATTCTTCAGGCGCATAAAAAGCTGCTTGAGCGTTTCCCCAATCTGCTGCTGATCCTTGTCCCTCGCCATCCGGAACGCTTCGGCGACGCCCGCGAGATGGTGCAGAAAGCGGGAATGAGCTACACCCTGCGCAGCACCGGCGAAATCCCTTCGAGCAGCACCCAGGTGGTAATTGGCGATACCATGGGTGAGCTGATGCTGCTGTACGGCATTGCCGATCTCGCGTTTGTCGGCGGTAGCCTGGTGGAGCGCGGCGGCCATAATCCGCTCGAACCCGCAGCTCACGCTATTCCGGTGCTGATGGGACCACACACTTTCAACTTCAAAGATATCTGCGCCAAGCTGCAGCAGGACGATGGGCTCATTACCGTGACCGACGCCGCCTCGCTGGTGACGCAGGTATCCAACCTGCTGACCGATGAAGATTACCGTCTGTGGTACGGTCGTCACGCGGTGGAAGTTCTGCACCAAAACCAGGGCGCGCTCTCCCGCCTGCTACAGTTACTGCAACCTTATCTGCCGCAGCGGAGCCACTAATGTCGCCTCGACTCTCGGTCGTGATGATCGCCAAAAACGCGGCGGATCTGCTGCCTGATTGTCTGGCGTCGGTCAGCTGGGCAGATGAGATAGTGCTGCTGGATTCCGGCAGCAGCGACAATACCGTTGAATTAGCCCGTAGCCTGGGCGTTCAGGTATATATCAATCATGACTGGCAGGGCTACGGCATTCAGCGCCAGCGCGCCCAGGACTATGCCACCGGTGATTACGTGCTGATGATCGACACCGATGAGCGCGTTACTCCGGAGCTTGAACAGTCCATCCGTCGCGTGTTGGCCGCACCGAAAACCGGAGCAATATACAGCATCGCCCGGCGTAACTATTTTCTCGGCCGCTTTATGCGCCACAGCGGCTGGTATCCTGACCGCGTGATGCGCCTGTACGAACGCGACCGTTACCGCTATAACGATAATCTGGTTCACGAATCTCTCAACAGTAAAGATGCGCAGGTTATCGAGCTGTCGGGCGATCTGCTGCATCTGACCTGTCGTGACTTCTCCGGCTTTCAGCAAAAGCAGCTGGCCTACGCCGCCGCCTGGGCGCTTGAGCGCCATCAGAGAGGTAAAAAGACCTCGCTGGTCGCTATCTTCGGCCATACGCTGGGAGCCTTCGTGAAAACGCTGCTGCTGCGCGGCGGCGTTCTGGATGGAAAACAAGGCTGGCTGTTGGCGGTAGTCAACGCGCAATACACGTTTAATAAATACACCGAGCTGTGGGCTCTGGGCCGCGGCTACTCGGAGAAAGTGTAATTATGAGCACAAAAGCGATCTATCCGGGCACCTTCGATCCAATCACTAACGGCCATATTGATATCGTCACCCGTGCGGCCAGCATGTTTGATAAGGTGCTGCTGGCTATCGCCGCCAGTCCGAGCAAAAAACCGATGTTTACTCTCGACGAACGCATCGCGCTGGCCACCCAGGCAACGGCGCATCTGGTCAACGTTGAGGTTATCGGCTTTAGCGATTTAATGGCCAATTTTGCCCGCGCGCAGCAGGCGAATATTTTAATTCGCGGCCTGCGGGCGGTAGCGGATTTTGAATATGAGATGCAGCTGGCGCACATGAACCGTCACCTGATGCCAACCCTGGAGAGCGTGTTTCTGATGCCGTGCAAAGAGTGGTCGTTTATCTCCTCTTCGCTGGTAAAAGAGGTGGCGCGCCATCAGGGCGATGTTTCCCACTTTTTGCCGGCGAACGTACACCAGGCGCTGCTGAAGAAGCTGTAGAGAACGACCCCGGGTCGCGGCGTAAACGCCTTACCCGGGCTACCAGTCCGCAGACAACGGGAAACCTGTAGCCCGACTAAGCGCAGCGCGAGCCGGGATCAAGGTAACCACCGCCCACTACTTCTGGCACTGGCGGCAATAAAACGTCGCCCGCTGGGCGTGTTTACTGCCAATAACCGGCGTCCCGCAAATGCGGCACGGTTCGCCCTTACGACCATAAACCTGTAGCTCCTGGGCAAAATAGCCCGGTTTACCGTCACTTTGCAGGAAATCTTTCAGCGTCGTCCCTCCCTGTTCAATTGAACGCAGCAGTACCAGCTTGATGACCTTCACCAGCTGTTCGCACTCCTCTCGCGATAAAGAAGACGCCAGCCGATCGGGATGGATACCCGCCGAGAACAGCGATTCGCTGGCGTAGATATTGCCAACGCCAACCACCAGCTTGTTATCCATCAGCCAGGGCTTAATCGCGGTTTTCTTCTTCGCGCACCGCTGCTGGAGATAATCGGCGTTGAACTCATCGCTCAGCGGCTCCGGCCCCAGATGCGCCAGCACCGGATGGCCTTCCAGCTCTTTAGTCCACAGCCAGGCGCCAAAACGACGCGGATCGGTATAACGCAGAACCTTACCGTTACTCATCACGAGGTCTACGTGATCGTGCTTCTCTGCGGGCAGCTCTTCACTCAGGATCCGCAGGCTTCCCGACATCCCAAGGTGGACGATAATCCAGCCGTCCGGCAGCTCCAGCAGCAGATATTTCGCGCGGCGACGCACGCTAAGAACCGGTACGTCGCTGAGGCGGTAGATCTCTTCGGAAACCGGCCAGCGCAAACGTCCGTTGCGCACAACAGCATGCAGGATGGTGGCACCAACCAGATGCGGCTCAATACCGCGACGGCTGGTTTCAACTTCTGGTAATTCAGGCATATTTTTCTCATGTTAAAACAGCAGGCGCCCCTATTTTACCTCTTTCAGGAGGTAACGACGCGTTTAGTGCTGAAAATTCACTCTGATAGTTATTCTCCTGCCGTCAGGCTGCGGCTTAAATTTCCAGCGCCAAAGCATATCGACCGCCCGCGCATCATACTCTTCCACTTCGCTGCTTTTGCTTACCAGCACCAGCGTCGGAGCGCCATTTTTATCAATATCAACGCTCAGCTCAGCCTGTTTATCTCCCTGCGCCTGCGGTCTCTTCCACTCAACGTTGAAGAAAGGCGCGTTTAACACCTCATTCCGATCGATATCAACCGTCATACTCACTGACGAGTCATTGGGAACAATAGTTTCATAACGCTCCAGTATTTTGCTCACCGGCAGGATATCCCCGGCCTTTGCGGTATCTTCACCTTTCGCTCTTTCCCCGAGGATATCGACATAATCCGCATATACTTTTGCCGAAAGAATCGCATTACGTTCACCCATGCCAACCCGCATCAGCAGCTTAGTTTTGATATTGGCTATTTTCTGCTCGGTATCCGCGGCGAGGGGCTGTAGCAGCAGGGAATAGATCATCGCGCCGATATACAGTTCAGGATCGCGCTCGGCCCACAGGCTACCCCAGGCCATCCATACCTGCGGGTCTTCCGGAGCCAGCGCCAGCAGCTGCGCCCACGTTGCCCGATTCTCTTCAAAAGAAGCAAAGCTTTTTCGCAGCGCCAGATCCTTCAATAACGGCGCATAGTACGGATGCGTATCGACCAGGGCTTCCATCGCCTCTGTCATTTCGGTGAAGGCTTCCATTCTGCCTTTGGTACTTTTATCCCGCTTTTTAAGGTAGATAAGCTGTAAATTTCGCGCCTCTTCCGCGCTGAGCTTCTTCTGCGGAAACAGCGCTTTCATCCGGGTGAATTGCGCGGTCATCTCTTGCGCGGCAGTTTCCATCCCGGCGTTATTATGCCGGGCCGCCAGTCGGGCGATACGCATCGCCCGTGCCTCCATCTCCCGATAGTGTTCCTCTGGCGCCAGACGATCGCTGATAAACGTCACCGGCACCAACAAGCGCTTTCCCTGCGGGTTAGAGTGAAAACGCCACTGCTGCGCATAATGCAGCGCCGCTTTGTCAAACTCCGGAACGCCGCTACTGCATTCGACCACCACGTTTAATAGATCGCCGCTAACGTGCGTATCGACCGAGAGCACCGTTGTCGCCGACTTGATAAATTTATTTATCGTCGGATAGAACATTGGAGACACCGACTCTTTCGCAATCCCATATCTTTCGGCCTCAATGCTTACGTGCCCTGGAAAGCGCTCGTTAATCGGGCTGGCGCTACGCACGGAGCCTTGTTTAAACACGATCGATCGCGCCAGGGGTAAGACCTTTTCGGCGTCCCCATTTTCATTCTCTGCCAGCGGTGAATCGCAGGAGCGGGCCTGCATTCTGGCCCGCAGAATTTGCAGGATTTGCCGATCTTCAGGCGGCATTTGAGCAATATATGCCTCTAACCGCTGCTGTAGGGCTGGCTGGCGCGGGCTATCCTTCAGGCCCTCTGCCATCAATAATCCGCTGGTGATGCTTTGCGTGAGCGGCTGAAACTGCGAATTTCGCACCCGCTCATCATCACGAGACTGGATCAGCGCTAATGCCCAGCCCAGCCAGGCGTCAGGGTTTTCCGGCGCAATGGCGATTGCCTGGCGAAATGCTCTTTCCGCCAGCGCTTTATTGGCATCCGTGGTCAGCGTCAGGACGGCCGCAGCCAGCGTCAGATCGCCACGGTCCGGCATCCAGGACAAATAATCCTCCATCTTCGGAAGGGCCTTTGCCTCTTGCTCACGATAGCCCAATGCCTGCTGCCAGAGCGCATCAGCGGCAGCGGCATCGTCTTTATTCCAGCCAAGCGGCAGCTCCGCCAGAGGCCTTTTCTGCGCGAGAAATTGCTCGATAATGTTGTGTTGATTAAACGGCTCCCCGCGCAGGGTTATCTGAATAAAACGGGCATGGCGGTCATAGAGAAAATCCTGCCAGGCGGGTAACTCCAGCTGATTCATACTCTGCCAGCGCCGCTGGTTCTGCTCGCCGATGGGGACATTGAATAACGTGATACCGATGACGAAAACAATCTGCGCCACGGCGGCGGCCAGATAGCCTTTATTACGCCGGGTGACTGCGACCCACATCAGCGCGGAAAAGTAGAGAGCGCCCCCCAGCCACAGGCCGTAGAGCAATAAACGCTGGGGAGCATTCAGCGCCGCCGGTAAAAGCGAAAGCTTATCCACCAACATAAAGGGGACAGACCAGAGAAAGAGCACCATATTCGGCGCGACAAAAAGCACAATCAAAGACAAGATGACCAGCAGGTGCTTTAACTTCGGCGTAATCATTTATGGCTTACTCCGAAGAATCGCCAGCAGCCCCATCACGGCTATCCAGACAAAAATCAGGATTAACGCCGCGTTATCGTACCAGGCATGCCAGGGACCACTCAGTTGGGTAAAATTACGCGCTAATATGGCCATCACCAGCGTACTAATCACAGCCAGTGCGCCATGCCATACAAATGCAGGAACTTTGCTGCGCATATTGCGCCACAGCAGCGTTAACGGCCCTGGCCCGGTTGGCTGACGAGGTATCGCAGCGGCTGGCGCAACGCGAGGCTGGCGCTTGATGGGCGCAGGACGCTGGCGAACAGTTTGCGTTTGCTTATGCTGCTTCGCCTGCTTTACGCCTTCTACAACCTTTTTTTCACGTGCGCAGACCAGGCACGGCATCCCGGCGAAATGCTGATGCTTCTGACTACAGAGTATAATTTTTTGCGTGCTGCGTAGCGCATAAGGACGCAGTACCTGCGCCCATTCATCAGCGGAAGGGCGTCGGGCTGGTGAACCGCTAAACGCGCGGTCAAACAGTTCACGCAGCTCAGCCGGTAGCAGATGGTGGGTACTGGCCGGTACCGGGGCGATATTTTTTGCGGCATTGATACCGTAGGCGTAGCAGCCTGCGGCAATACGCCCTGATAAATCATCAGGCACCTTCGCCGTTTGTGAACGGCCGCTATAGGGATGGATACCGTGGTTAAGCAGCTGGAAAATAATGACTGCCAGCGAAAAGCGATCCTGAGCCTCTTCCTGTTCTCCGGGTACCTGCCCGATGCGCTGAAACTCCGGCGCCAGGTAATCCGGCGTAAACTGCCCGGCCGGGAAACGTTCACCTACACCCTGGATGCTAAAGCCATCGCAGTCCAGCAGCGCGATATACAGGCTGTCGCGATAAAAGCGCAGGTTGACCGGCTTCATGTCGATAACCCGGTGCTGACGCGCGTGCAGCGCCGAAACCAGGGTGGCGAGATTACAGGCGAGGCTCACTTTTGCGCCGATACCTTCCGGAAGATTCTGCGCCTTCGCCTGCCGCGCCTGTAAAATATACTCCAGCTCAATGGTGCGCTGAGTATCCAGGACAGGCATAACAAAACCAACGACGCGCCTGCGCTCATCGAAAAGCAAATAATCAGGCCATGCCAGCTGAACAATCGCCTCACCTTCTGCCGGCGCAGGGATTTCCGGGCGCTGCGCCAGCATAGCGCGGAGCTTACGCTGGTAATAGCTGGTATCAATATGGGGATGATAAATTTTCGCAACGCCGGCAGGGTCATCCGCCAGGAAATAGACGCTGCCCGCACCGCCGCTCTTGATGAGTTTCCCCAGACGTACCGGGCGGCGCTGTTCGGTATAGCAGTTCAGTGTTTTTTTATTCTTCATTGCGTAAAGCGATAAGTAGCGTTTTGTCGTCACCCGTTATGGCCCAGGTACGAGGATCGTCGAGGGTTATCCGCAATGCTTCACTGCCCTGCTTTTCCGGAATCTGGCGCAGATAGTTCATCACCGGCGCAATGAAGGGAGCAAATAGCGCGTCACCGCTACGATTCAACGCAAACGGCTGCACGCCGTCTGACATCATCACCAGCTGCGTGGCGCGACCGACAAACTGGCTGATGCGTAAATGTTCGCGCCAGTCGTGGCTGGTAAGGAACCAGGTCTGGTTAGCGTATTCCCCATTTTCAGGTAAAGATAAATACTCATTAGCATCGATACTCAGCGCCGCGACGCCGTCGCCGATATGCAACACCGTTGAGGCGCTCTCCCCCAGCCACGCGGCCACAACGGTACAGGCAAAATCGCCTGCGGAGAGCTCCCGCTCCTGCGCCTGTAGCAGAATGGTGTCACGCACGCTTTCCACCAGAGTAGTCAGCTGATTTTCGTCGGGTACGGCGGTAAATTTTGCCAGCCCCTCGACCAGCTCCCGACTGACCAAAGCCGCCCCCTGCTCGCCATAGGCGGCTGAGCCTGCGCCGTCACAAACGACGGCCACCAGACGCTCACCCAAATTGCGATAGCAAAAGGCATCCTGGCAGGGAAGGTTATTTTGTCGGTGGCTGCTGCCGATGACCGACGAAGCGTAAACGCGCCAGTTCATCGCGTCAGACCGAAATTTCTGACCAGCTATCCGTCGGCGGCAGCTGCGCTTTGCCGCCTGGCGTCGACTGCGAAACCACCTGCATGCTGGCGCTCAGCCAGAGGAACAGCTCGCGGAACTGCAATCCTTTTAGCTGCTTCACGCCATTAATGCCGCTACGGCTGAAGTGGCCCATTGATTCAGTGGCTTCTTTTCCTACGCTAATCGGGAAAACAGCGACTTTATTTGCCGCCTGCGCTTCACGACACTCTTGAGCCGCGGCTTGCCAGTTATCCGTGGGCTCACCATCAGACATTAAAAACAGCCAGGGACGGGTATAGGGCACGCCAGCCGCTTTCAGGCGCTGCTTTTCAGCTTCGATTTCGCTCAGCGCCAGGCTAACGGCCTGCCCGGTTGGCGTCAGGCCATTGGCTTCAAGCACGGGAGCCGTGAAGTCCATCGCATCACACCAGTCGCCGTATAGCTCACATTCATCATAACCGCCGTATTTAATCACCAGCAGGCGAACGCGTTTAGCGGCGATGACATCATGCTTAAGCTCTTCTTCCAGTAGCTTGAGCCCCTGATTTAGCTGGGCTATCGGTCGGCCGTCCATACTACCGGAACAATCGAGAACCAAAATTAAAGGCGTACGCTGTTCACTATTATCAATAAATGAAACATCCGGAATTAAAGAGGTCATAACAATCCTTGTCGGTGGTTTTCTGTACCGGAAGGATAAACACCACATGCAGGTAAGACAAGAAAAACCAATTCATTCATGTAGTTAATGAATAGCGGCAAATCAGAGATGTGGGATAAATTTCGCAGGCAGGAAGTGCTGCTATAAAGCAGAAACAAAAAACCCCGCCGAGGCGGGGTTCTTCTTTACAAGGAATCTAAAATTATTTGATTTTAGCTTCTTTGTATAAAACGTGCTGACGGACAACTGGATCGAACTTTTTCAGTTCCAGTTTTTCCGGCTTAGTACGCTTGTTCTTCGTAGTGGTATAGAAGTGACCAGTACCAGCAGAAGAAACCAGCTTGATTTTCTCACGAATACCTTTAGCCATGATTTATTTCCTCTAAGTACTTAGTACTTTTCGCCACGGGCACGCAGTTCGGACAGAACTGTATCGATGCCTTTCTTATCAATAACACGCATACCTTTAGCAGATACGCGCAGGGTGACAAAACGCTTCTCGCTCTCAACCCAGAAACGGTGAGAGTGCAGGTTCGGCAGGAAACGGCGTTTAGTCGCGTTCAGTGCGTGGGAACGGTTGTTACCGGTCACCGGACGCTTGCCAGTAACTTGGCAGACTCGGGACATGTCTATTCTCCAAAAATCAAATTAGCTCGAGCTTCGTATGGGGTATTGGCGCCTCGTCAGGCTTTACAGCCCGGTCATCGCAGTTCTATACACTTTATCCTTCAAGCCGTCTCTTTAGTTGGCTGCGCTCGTTCATCCCAGTCACTTACCTATGTAAGCTCAGAGGATTCACTCCCTTGCCGCCTCAATACAACTTGAATGATTTCGTGTATATGCGAACTCTCGATTGCCAGGCCCAAATGCCAAACCCGAGATTCTCAAAGGTGGCGTAGTATACGCTGACTCTGCGATGTGCTCAAGTCCCGAACAGACAAAGATCCCGATGGATCGATTGATCGGGGCTAAATCCAGCCACGCTCAGCAAAAGATACGTACGCTCCGCGGCCAATAACAAGGTGATCAAGCACGCGTATATCCATGAATCGACAGCATTTTATCACTCTTTCGGTAATCAGCCTGTCGGCCTTGCTAGGCTCAGGGCTACCGGATGGATGATTATGTGCCAGGATCACCGCTGCGGCGTTCACTTTGATGGCTTCGCGTACGATTTCTCGCGGATGCACCTCAACGTGGCTAAGCGTACCAGAAAAAAGCCGGCTATGTTTCAATACCCGGTTCTGATTGTCTAAAAAGATCACCATGAAGATCTCACGTTCTTCATCGGCCAGCTGGCTTTGCAGAAATTCCCGCGTCATTGATGGAGTAACCAATGCGGGTTCTTCCGTCATCCGCAAACTGAAATAGCGTCGCGCCAGTTCGGCAATACCTTTTAGCTGCGCATATTTCGCCAGACCAATTCCTTCAACCTCGTCAAACTGCGACTCCTCCGCCGATAGCAGACCATAGAGCGAGCCAAAGCGCTGCAGTAAATCCTGGGCAAATGTCATTACATCCTGCGTACGCGTTCCGGTGCGTAAAAACAGCGCCAGCAGTTCGCTATCCGTCAAAACTTCAATACCGTAACGCTGCATCTTTTCCCTCGGCATCAGGGATTCCTGTATATCCATCGCGGCTTCTCCTTCCCACTCCGCACTATCCTGGCACAGCCGTTTCGCACTGCCGATACGCAAGTTTTATCCGTGCGTAACGCCTCGCAAAGTGGATCTCCACCAGGCACACGATGCCGAAAGGATTGTGATAAGATGCGCGAATTCTGGTGTCCCGCAACAGGAAAAAATCATGATGAGTCTGGCTGGTAAAAAGATCGTTCTTGGCGTGAGCGGCGGTATTGCCGCTTATAAAACGCCGGAACTGGTGCGCCGCCTGCGCGACCGCGGCGCGGATGTCCGCGTCGCCATGACGGAAGCCGCCAAAGCCTTCATTACGCCGTTAAGTTTACAGGCGGTGTCCGGTTATCCGGTCTCCGACAGCCTTCTCGACCCGGCCGCCGAAGCGGCGATGGGCCATATAGAGCTGGGGAAATGGGCCGATCTGGTTATTCTCGCCCCCGCCACCGCCGATTTAATCGCCCGCGTCGCAGCGGGGATGGCTAATGACCTCGTATCGACGATTTGTCTCGCTACGCCGTCACCGGTCGCCGTCGTGCCAGCGATGAACCAGCAGATGTATCGCGCCGCCGCCACTCAGCATAATCTTGACACCATTGCCGCCCGAGGCCTGCTGGTGTGGGGGCCGGATAGCGGCAGTCAGGCCTGCGGTGATATTGGCCCAGGACGGATGCTGGACCCGCTGACGATTGTGGATTTGGCCGCGCAGCATTTCTCTCCTGTCAAAGATTTGCAACATCTCAACATCATGATTACCGCGGGCCCAACCCGCGAGCCGCTGGATCCGGTGCGTTATATCACTAACCACAGTTCTGGTAAGATGGGCTTCGCTATTGCCGCCGCTGCCGCGCATCGAGGAGCGAACGTCACGCTGGTGAGCGGTCCGGTTTCGCTGCCAACGCCGCCGTTTGTGCAAAGAGTTGACGTCACGACAGCGCTTGAGATGGAATCAGCAGTGCAAAAAGGTGTCTCCCGGCAGCATATTTTTATTGGCTGCGCGGCGGTCGCCGACTACCGTGCCGTCGTCATCGCCGAAGAAAAAATCAAAAAACAAGGTGATGAATTAACCCTGAAAATGGTTAAAAATCCGGATATCGTCGCAGGGGTCGCTGCGCTTAAGGTCAACCGCCCTTACGTCGTTGGGTTTGCCGCCGAAACGAATAATGTGGAAGAATACGCACGGCAAAAGCGAGCCCGCAAAAATCTTGATCTGATTTGCGCTAATGATGTTTCACAGCCTAATCAGGGATTTAACAGCGACAGCAACGCATTACACCTTTTCTGGCAGGAGGGAGAGAAGCGCTTACCACTTGAGCGCAAGGAACTTCTGGGCCAATTATTACTCGACGAGATCGTTACCCGTTATGATGAAAAAAATCGACGTTAAGATTCTGGACCCGCGTGTTGGCCAGCAATTCCCTCTGCCGACCTATGCCACCTCCGGTTCCGCCGGGCTTGACCTGCGAGCCTGTCTCGATGACGCCGTAGAGCTGGCTCCAGGCGCAACGACCCTCGTACCGACCGGCCTGGCGATTCATATTGCCGATCCGTCTCTGGCAGCGGTTATACTCCCCCGCTCCGGGCTGGGTCATAAACACGGCGTCGTCCTGGGTAACCTGGTCGGTCTGATCGATTCCGACTATCAGGGCCAGCTGATGGTTTCCGTCTGGAACCGCAGCCAGCAAAGCTTCACTATTGAACCCGGCGAGCGTCTCGCGCAAATGGTGTTTGTGCCCGTTGTACAGGCGGAATTTAACCTGGTGGAAGATTTCGACGCTACCGATCGCGGCGAAGGCGGCTTCGGTCACTCAGGGCGTAAATAAGCCCGGCAATAGACAAAAATCTTCGGGGCGTCGCCGATAAACGGGCTGTCCCAAAGATGAAGTGGAACCTGCATCGCAAAGCGCACTAATGCAATAACATCACCGCAGGCAACAGCTTGCGGTCGCTTTGTGGATGCCTGCCTGACAAGTGCTTTTTTTCAGGGGTATTTTAAAACATGGCAGAAAAACAAACTGCGAAAAGGAATCGTCGCGAAGAAATACTTCAATCTCTGGCGCTAATGCTTGAATCCAGCGATGGGAGTCAGCGTATCACCACGGCGAAGCTGGCGGCGTCCGTTGGCGTATCTGAAGCGGCTCTGTATCGGCATTTTCCGAGCAAGACCCGCATGTTTGATAGCCTGATTGAATTTATCGAAGACAGCCTGATTACGCGCATCAATTTGATTTTAAAAGATGAAAAAGACACTACGGCGCGCCTGCGTCTGATTGTTCTGTTGATTCTTGGGTTTGGCGAGCGTAATCCTGGGCTGACAAGAATTCTGACCGGCCATGCGCTGATGTTTGAACAAGACAGGCTTCAGGATCGTATCAACCAGCTGTTCGAGCGTATTGAAGTGCAGCTGCGCCAGGTGATGCGTGAAAAGAAAATGCGTGAAGGCGAAGGCTATACCGTCGATGAATCCCTGCTGGCCAGCCAGCTGTTGGCCTTCTGCGAAGGGATGCTGTCGCGCTTTGTGCGCAGCGAGTTTAAATATCGTCCGACGGACGATTTTGACGCCCGCTGGCCGCTGGTCGCCGCTCAGCTGAAATAACCCTCTCTTGTCTCTATGCAGCCCGAAAGGCTGCATCTCTTCCAGCAAGAACGCTTACTTTCTCCGCACCAAATGCGAGATTGTCATTCCCGTAGCGGCCGACTGCTTTAAAGACAATCAGCCGCTGCTGTTTACACCCCGTACGCTTCGCGATAGGCGCGAACGGCTGCCAGATGTTCAGCCATTTCCGGCTTCTCTTCGAGATAGCTGATCAGATCTTTCAACGTCACGATAGAGACCACTTTACAACCGTAGTCGCGCTCAACTTCCTGAATCGCGGAGATTTCGCCGCGTCCGCGTTCCTGACGGTCCAGAGAAATCAGCACTCCGGCTAACTGCGCGCCGTTAGCCTGAATAATTTCCATGGATTCTCGAATTGCGGTACCTGCGGTGATGACATCATCCACCAGCATCACACGACCCTGCAGAGGGCTTCCTACCAGATTTCCACCCTCGCCATGCGTCTTCGCCTCCTTGCGGTTAAAGCAGTAAGGCAGATCGCGGTCATGGTGTTCCGCCAGCGCGACCGCCGTGGTCGTGGCGATCGGAATGCCTTTGTAGGCCGGGCCAAACAGCAGGTCAAAATCAATCCCGGAATCCACCAGCGCTTCGGCGTAAAAACGGCCTAACAGTGCCAGATCGCGCCCGGTATTAAACAGGCCGGCGTTGAAGAAATAGGGACTCTTGCGCCCGGATTTCAGCGTAAATTCGCCAAACTTAAGAACCTGTTTGTTAAGCGCAAACTCAATAAACTGGCGCTGATACGGTTTCATGGATTCGCTCCTCATCTTACTTTTCTACGAACAAAAAAAAGGCGACTTCTCAGTCGCCTTAAAAACTAGTTTTGCAACGCCGCTTTCTGCGTCGTGACAATAGATTCGATTCCCCCTCGGGCCAACGCCAGCAGGGTGAGCAGTTCTTCATGGGTGAACGGCTCGCCTTCCGCCGTGCCCTGCACCTCGATGATGCGACCATCTTCGGTCATCACCACGTTCATATCGGTTTCCGCCGCGGAATCCTCAACGTACTCTAAATCGCAAATCGCTTCGCCATTAACGATACCAACGGATACCGCCGCCACCATTCCTTTCATCGGATTGGTTTTCAGCTTACCGGACGCGACCAGCTTATTCAGCGCATCGGCCAACGCCACGCAGGCCCCGGTGATAGATGCGGTACGGGTGCCGCCGTCGGCCTGCAGCACGTCGCAGTCCAGCGTGATGGTAAATTCACCCAGCGCTTTCAGGTCAACCGCAGCGCGCAGCGCGCGCGCGATCAGGCGCTGAATTTCCATGGTGCGACCGCCCTGCTTACCTTTTGCGGCTTCACGCGCGTTACGGGTATGAGTAGAACGCGGCAGCATGCCATATTCGGCGGTGATCCACCCCTGGCCCTGGCCTTTCAGAAAGCGCGGCACGCCTTCATCAATAGAAGCGGTGCACAATACTTTGGTGTCACCAAATTCGACCAGCACGGAGCCTTCTGCGTGTTTTGTGTAGTTACGGGTCAGGGTTACTGGGCGCACTTGATTAGCGCTACGGCCTGCTGGACGCATGATGTTCTCCGGCTTGAAACGAATGTGGCTGCGCATTATACGGATAATGCGCGCTTATTCCTATCCTGATAAGGCCTCGAAAGCTATAATCCATCCCACTCTCCTTTAAAAACAGGAACGTCTATGATCCGCAGTATGACCGCCTACGCCCGGCGTGAAATCAAGGGTGAATGGGGTAGCGCCGCGTGGGAACTGCGCTCGGTAAACCAACGATATCTGGAAACCTACTTCCGCCTGCCGGAGCAGTTCCGTAGCCTGGAGCCTGTGGTACGCGAACGTATTCGCTCTCGTCTGACCCGCGGTAAAGTCGAGTGCACCCTGCGTTTTGAGCAGGATCCGAGCGCTCAGGGCGAGCTGATTCTCAACGAAAAACTGGCGAAGCAGCTGGTTAACGCCGCCAACTGGGTCAAAATGCAGAGCGATGAGGGTGAAATCAATCCGGTCGACATCCTGCGCTGGCCCGGCGTGATGTCGGCTCATGAGCAGGATCTGGATGCTATCGCCGCCGAAATTCTTAATGCGCTGAACGGCGCGCTGGATGACTTTATCGTCGCTCGCGAAACCGAAGGCCAGGCGTTAAAAGCGCTTATCGAGCAGCGTCTGGACGGGGTCACCGCTGAAGTAGCTAAAGTGCGCGCCCATATGCCGGAAATTTTGCAGTGGCAGCGCGAGCGTCTGGTCTCTAAGCTGGAAGACGCGGAAGTGCAGCTGGAAAACAACCGCCTCGAGCAGGAGCTGGTGCTGATGGCGCAGCGTATCGACGTTGCAGAAGAGCTGGATCGTCTGGAAGCGCACGTGAAAGAGACGTGGAACATCCTGAAAAAGAAAGAAGCGGTCGGCCGTCGCCTCGACTTTATGATGCAGGAATTCAACCGTGAGTCCAACACGCTGGCGTCTAAATCAATCAATGCCGAAGTGACGAACTCCGCTATTGAGCTGAAAGTGCTGATCGAACAAATGCGCGAGCAGATCCAGAACATAGAGTAAGGTTTTATTGACCTCTATCAAAAATCAAAAACCTGCCAAGCCCGCACTCTAGCGGGCTTTTTTGTTATCATGAGCTATCATAAAGAATCACGGAAGCGCAAGTTAAAGGTGTACCCAAGGGTGTACCTTTTGCAGATAAAAAATTCCACTTTGGGTACACCTCAATTTCAAGTTCGGATATATGACCAATGCCAAAGCTTACAGACATGCAGATCCGCGCATGGATAAAGTCGGGAGAGCGATTTGAAGGCCGTTCGGACGGTAATGGCCTTTATTTGAGGTTCAGAGAAGTAGATAAAACTCCAACATGGCGGTTCCGCTACAAGCTTGCTGGGAGATCTCGTGCCATGCTCATTGGCTCTTATGCCGACCTGTCCCTTTCCAAAGCCAGAGAGGTAGCAAAAGAGTTATCTGCTCGTATCGCGTTGGGTTATGACGTAGCAGCAGAGAAGCAGAAACGTAAAGCTGAAGCGCTGGCGAAGATTGAGGCGGAGAAAAATGCCCTACGCGTTTCTGATCTTGCAGCCGAATACTTCCAACGACAAATCCTTCCACGTTGGAAACACCCTGATATTCTTCGTAGACGCATCGACAAGGATATAAACCCATGCATCGGTCATATGAAAGTGGAAGAGGTCAAGCCTCGTCATATCGACAATATGCTGAAAGGTATTGTTGATCGCGGAGCCCCCACCATCGCAACAGATGTACTTCGTTGGACACGCCGTATTTTCGACTATGGCATTAAACGTATGCACCTCGAGGTAAATCCCTGTTCTGCATTTGAAGTTTCCGATGCTGGTGGAAAGGAAATTGCCCGTGATCGCTGGTTAAGCCGCGCTGAACTTATACGGTTCTTCCAAGCTATGCGTGTGGCAAAAGGTTTTAGCCGTCAGAACGAACTTACCTTTAAGCTGTTACTTACTCTCTGTGTCCGCAAAATGGAGCTTTGCGCCGCCCGCTGGGAGGAGTTTGATTTAGATAGCGCTATCTGGCACTTGCCTGAAGAGCGTAGCAAAAACGGCGATGCTATAGATATACCACTACCCCAGCCAGCAGTTGAATGGTTACGCGAACTTCATACCTTCTCATGTAACAGTGTTTGGGTCTTACCTGCGCGAAAAATGCAACACAGAATGATCCCCCACATCCAAGAAAGCACCCTCCCCGTTGCGCTGGCAAAGGTACGTGCTGAAATGTCAGACATTCCCAACTTTACAATTCATGATTTTCGACGTACAGCGCGAACTCATTTAGCCGCACTAGGTATCGATCCACTCGTGGCTGAAAGATGCCTAAACCACCGCATAAGAGGCGTAGAAGGTATTTATAACCGTCACCAGTATTTTCAAGAGCGTAAAGCAGCATTGTCTCTTTGGGCAAATTTACTATTGGAGTTAGACACCTATTGAAGAATGCAACAGACATTAATTAAAAGACTGACTACATGAAAATAGTTTTGGACTTAGGGGAAGGCATAGAGAGGCATACCGCTTAGTTCTGACACTCCTTCAAGAATGAGTTAAAGGTAACGTAATGAATGAAACAATGAAAAAAAATATATGGGCTGATAAAAACATCCCAGCAATAGAATATTGCAAACTTGAACGTTCTGCAGAATTACTTGGATGTCATATTAATGATTTACTACATTGGGCAGAGATCAACGCAATTCAATTGTGCTTAAAAATAGACTGGATGCCGGCGGTCATTGAAACATATAATACTAATGACTCATATCTTACTTGGCTTAATAAACAGTTAAACAGAAAAGGCCTCTTGCAACCTAGCATTAGCTTCTCAAAATCATCAAATTTTACACCGAGTGTGATTATGGCGGACCCCAATACATCTGATCTAATATACACTTTAGACAATGCAACCCTTGCATATGATATACAGCGAAATGATGAGGGTTTAATTTATGGTCATGCCGAGGGTTTATGGTGTTTCTTTGTGAGAAATATGAATGATAATATTTATGAGAAGTTAGCAAACCACCATTCCGTAACTTTTGAATTCCTTGACTTAGCCATTCATGCTTCAGATAGGGAAGAAGAACCTGATTTTCATCTTTCGGCATCTGATATCAAAGAGCTTGATTTTTTTGGAGGGGAAAATGAGGATTTATTCATTGAAGAAAACTTGCCAGATATAATCACATTGACAAAGAATGATTTATACATATCTAGGAAACAGATAGAATATATTTACACTAATAAAGGTAGAGTTATGGATAGTATTGTAACTGGAGATAAAACTCGTCCAATTAAAGACTTAAACAAAATTGAAGAATCAATCAAAAACAAAAGAAAGGCTCCTAAAAAAGAAGCTTTAATACAACAGCTAATGATTCTGAACGGTGTGAACCCTGATACGCCATTAAAGACCCTTTTGGCTTTGCTTGGCATAACCCAAGAAAAGCAACGGGCATATAGTGAGACACAATTACACAGAGCTGTTAGTAAACTACTAAGTGATGCCCCCCTTGATGCTGATCCTAAGACACTTGCGCGATGGTTAAAAGAAGAAGGAGCCCGTTAGTGTTAGGATTGGGATCCTATCCTGATATCCGGATTTTAACCTTTAAAATCCCGACTGATTTAAATTTCTCTGATTTAATTATCCCGTTACGAACCATCAGCCATCAGAAAGAGGTAACGGGATATATGAGAAATCAACCTTCCGCACAATCCGCAATTCCAACAACCGGCTACATCCGCCGCTACCGTCTGGCAGAAATGCTGGGTATGCTTCAGACCCAGTTCAGCCAGCTGGCTGAAAGTATAGGTTCTGACCTTTACCCAGTGATTAATGATGTACTGGGTATAATTTCAGATTTCATCAGAGAGCACCCAGGGGCATCTAAGGCGCTGGCTTATGGCACAATGGCTGGTGGCACGCTCGGGGCAGCTGCATTGCTGAAAGGCTTATTCACCCGAGGGGCGGCAATTAAGTTTTCCGGTGGCGGTTCCGCTGCGGCGGCCGCAGGAGGAAGTGCATTAGGAATGGTTCCGCAGCTGGCTCTTGCTGCAGGTACGGCTTACATGACTGAACCCTTGCTGGATAGTGCACTGAATACTGCCTTTGGGAACTTTGATTACTTCCAGCGTTTGCGTACTGCCCAGACCTGGGGAGACTTCGGTGATGCTCTCATGGGGAAAGGGGATGCCCACTGGAACGGAGGGAAATGGGTTGATAATCGTGACGGCTTACCTGGTGTCACAGGACAGGCAAACGGTGGTACTTCGCTCCCGCGGGGGATCCGTAACAATAATCCCGGCAATCTTAATTTTGCGGGTCAGCGTGGCGCTTCGCTGGAAGGTGGCCCCGGGGGAAGGTTTGCCACTTTTGATTCTATGGACGAGGGCGTAGCGGCACTTCATCGCCAGCTGGGGCTCTATCTTCAACGCGGGAAAAATACCATATCCTCCATTGTGAAGACCTACGCCCCGTCATCTGATGGCAACAACGTCGGCGCATACATTCAGGCGCTGTCGAAAAAAACAGGCTTAGATCCCAATGCGGTGATATCTGCAGGCGATACCCAGACGATGGTTAATCTCATGAAGGGGATTATCGATCATGAGAACGGGGGCAATTATCTTTCCAAAGGTGATATATCACGCGTCATAAGCAGCGGGATGAATTACGACCCCATGCAGTACCTTAGTGGCTATGGCGCTCCTGTGGTTTCATCCACCAGCAGCCATACCGGAGGAACCATTAATCAGACAAACCACTACAACATAACTGCTGGTGGCGTGGATGCCGACGGCCTGGTGAGGCGTATCAAGCAGGAACAGTCGGAGGACATTCATCAGGCATTGAATATGACCAAGACTGACAAATTCTAATACACCTAACTTCCTGATAGGATTAATCCGAATACTTTCAACTGGGATAGGGATATGAAGAAAACTTTGATTGCAACATTAGTGGGCATAACGATGTTAACCGGGTGTGGGCCACAAGAGTTAACCCCGGAACAAAAACAGGAAGTTGCGGCTCTTAAGACTGAGCTATCACAGACTGAGGTCGAAATCTCAGCAGCGAAAGAAGTTGATCAACAATTTTCTGGTGGGCTGATCAAGAATTTAACCACCGCAAGACTTGAAGTTTTGGGAACGAATAAGGCTCTTTTGGAACAGCGTATAAATGCTATTGAGTCCGGTGCCAAAATTGATTTAGTAGTCTCTGGTACCAAGCCAGACCCTGAACTTGCGGCCTCCATTAAAACAGAGATCGATAATCTGACTGCAAAAATCAACGAAGCTAAAGCAGATGCCAGCCAGTACACTGGCGGTTTGATACAGGTACTCAAACTATCAGCCGTTGCCACTGAAGAACAAAGCATGGCTATGCTGCAGCAAAAATATCTAACCGCTAAGTATGGTCTCGCTGAAGTTAAGCTGGCACCAATTCAGGACAGTGCAGCAACCGCCAGTGACAAGAAGGAAGCAACGGCTAAAACTACACAAGAACAACCCCCTCTTTTGCCACCCGCTGAAGGCCCGTTCGGTCTTGAGGCTGGTCTGACCCAGAAAAATATCGAAGATATGATCGGGGCAAAGCTAAAACCACTACCGGACAGCGTGAATCTCTATACTTCCGATAAACTACCAAAGCAAAACGCGGATTTTGAAATGTATGGTTTGTTGATCTCGCCTAAAGCTGGCTTATGTCAAATTAGGGCTGTCGGTAAAAACATTGATACCGATAGCTATGGGCTTGCCTTAAAATCCCGGTTTGAAGATTTAAGTAGCTCGTTAAGCTCACTTTATGGAAAGGCAGAAACCACAGACCTTTTACTGGCTGGTTCAATCTGGAAAGAGCCTCAGGACTGGATGATGGGGCTAAATAAAAAAGAGCGCTTCCTATCCGCCACCTGGAAAGGCACAAAAGAAACGCCGCTAAAAAATAATATTGGCGCTATTTCTATCGAAGCCAGAGCGAACAGTTCTGCACAGGGATATGTTTACCTACAGTATACATTTACAAATGATGATGTCTGTCAGGCGGAGATTGAGGGAGCGAAAAAGAGCTCTCTGTAACTAATCATGCATAAGCCTCATGAATTGGGGCTTTACTGATGTTGATATAAACATATTGTGTCTAACGGGAGAGATATGCATTCACGTGATGAAGCTGGTTCGTTTGGTTTACCTGAAGGAGAGAAAGGTGAAATCATCACTATGATAGATTTTGGCGAGTTTATGGAGGTTTACACAGAACAATCTACATATAAACTCATGACTCCAGATAGCATTGATCCTAAGAGAGAACATCAAAACGTACCTTGGGTTTATACTAAAACTTCTGACTTTGGAGCATCTAACCCCTTAGTTGCTAATACTGTAATTATGACTAATGAGTTTTTAAGGCAACTTTACTCTAATGAGGATAGTAATCGCATTCAAATTAATAGTAAGGCGAGAGATATCAAAAATGTTCTTTTGAATTACTTGCTCTCCCTGCAGTCTTTGATAGATAATTCGAATGCTGAAATCAAAAAGTTTATTGAAAATGAAAATGTCATGAATGGTAAGGCTCATGCATACTTCCCTCAGCTAAAAGGTCTAGATGGATATGCAACGGATTTTTTAATTTCAGCCAAGCGATGCATTCAGGAAGTTTCTGTAATGGTGAATTATTTCTTACCATTAAAGAGCAAACATGGGCGAATTGATAAATTGTTACAGGAAGTAAAGGCAAATCATCAGGAAGCGACAATGCTAATCAATGTTCTAAAAGAATACTTGCCGATGTGCGAGCATATTTATAGTTTTAGGAATGCTCAGGAACATGCCGCCACAACTGATACTCCGTTGATAGTCAATAATTTTAGTTTTGAAAATGGAAACGAATTAAACGCTCCTAAATGGGGGTTACAAGGACAGGGACTTAAGTATGTTCATGAAGAAGCAAATGAAATACTTTCGTTTTTAATTACATTCTTCGAAGATGTGTTTTTGTCGTGTGTGTCGTTGGTCTTTCCAGCCTTCCCAAAATATGAAATAGTTTTTAATGAAAACCCAGTAAAAGAGAACCCCGTGCGCTACAGACTACATTTATCACTTCCAGATGAGTTTATTAATAAAGAGCAGTAATACTCATCTTTTTGAAACTTATAATGTAGTGGGGTAGGCTTAATTTTTATGGAGTGTATATGTTGTTAACTAAAGCAGCTTATGCCCGTCACTGTGGTGTGAGCCGCCAGACAGTTTATGACTGGGTAGCTAAGGGTGAAGTAGTGATGTCCGGTAACAAGATTGACGTTGAGGCTACGGAACAAATGCAGCATGGCAACCAGGATTCTGAGGGTAATAACTACCTGCTCCTGTCTGCCTCGCAGGTGATTGAATGGATTCATACCAATCATGATAAGTTCCCTGCGGCGCAAAGCCAGGAAGAAGCGAAACAGCTGCTGGAAGCCGCCACCCAGTTAATTTCATACGATATTGAATACCTGTGTGATGAAGACGGGGAAGAGGTTGTCAGGCTTTATCACGAACCTGACGATTGTGAGCACTATTTTCATGGATTCCACCAGTTGGGCAATGCTATAGACTTCATCCAAGATTTTATCCTCGCAGATTGCCTGAGGATGAAATTACGCGGGAAAGGAGACCATATTGACCCTGAGTGGGACCGTTGGTCAATAAAGGGGCTTAAGGCATTGTGTACGCCGACTGAAACAGATGAGGCTCGTTTAAAGCGCTTCCACGAGCACATGGGGGAGGATGAAAGTTAGTGTTGAAATGTACGCTGTAAGCCATTGCCCAAGGGCAAAAGTTTCAACTCAGAGCCGCCTCCATCAAAACGTCCACCCAAAGTGTTAACCCGCCCTGTGACTCTTGCTATCGCGGCCTCCTGGCAAAATACGAGCCGAAATATACAGAATTATTAAGTTCAAGGACGGCTTTCAGGAGAAAAGTGTCAAGTTGGTATGCTAAGAAATGCTAAGGTTTTAGGACAAAATAAAGAAAAGTGTAAATCAGCCTACAGGCCTTGTGATTACTGGGTTTTTCGTTATGAAGAGCTTCGGTTTTAGTCAGAAAACCCCGTAACTTTGGATAAAATGTGTCAACCTGCGATGCTTAGAAATGCCAGGGTTTTTGCGCAAAAAATGCGTAGTTCCTAAGAAATACTAAGGTTTGATGGGGCAGAACGGCAAGTATAAACCACGCTGAGAACGGTACGAATACCGGGCTAAGGACAAATCTGTCAAGTGATGATGTATAGAAATGTTGAGGTTCGCGCGGGATGAAAAGCAAAAGTGTAAAGTGACCATCCTCACTTGCGCCAGCCCCCCAAGAGTCATGGCTGGTTTTATGCTCCTGTTTCCCTCACAACGTCTGGAAGAGTGAAAGGAACTGAGCAGGGGTGCTTAAGTTACAGTTGCTTCAGTCAGTTTGCTTAATTATGTACGAGTTACTTTTTTCCCAGATCTAACTCAGAGCGCATTTGGTTAATTATCTTGTCCTTGAGTTCTTTAATTTGTTCAGCTTTAGCTTTCATTTTCTTAGCTATTGGGGCATCCAGATCAGGGGCAATAAGCACTTGATTGAGTTCACCTAACCATTCAGAAGTCATTTTCATAATTTCCTGATTCAATTGCTCAAACTCAGCAGTTAGCATGAAAAGTTCATCAGAACCTAAAATTTTCAGTGAGGTGATTTCTTCAGTCGCCTTTCGGTGAGAATCTTGGATTTGTGAAGGAAATCGACCTATTTCATCGCTGAATTTGACCATTGCTTCTGGTGAGCTATTGGACTCGAGTAACTCTCTAAACGCGTTTCTTAATGTAACCTTGATAAACTTCTCGTAATCTACGCCCACTCCAGCAGCAGCTTCTTCATACTTTTTGAAGTAATCAGTATAAACTTTTGTTCTGATGTCTAAAGTTTTATATCTAAGTTCCCTCCTTGCCTTTGTATGATGTATTAAAATTGGAACGATTACTGATGCTAGCACTGCCGTAATTGCAGGAATTACTAGTTTAGGATCAAGCCACAACGTATTACATGCTGTTTCTAAAATATCGTTAGCCATATACCCTACTTTTATCTTTTTTAAAGTCTAAAGCCCCAATAAGGGGCTCACAGGAAAACTACGGGAATACTGACCACCCATGCATCGCAAGAACCTCTTTTTCCAACTCCACCGATTCAGGTGAATTAATTTTCAATTCCGGAAGTAAAATGTAATAACAATCTTCATCGAACTGACAGACAACCTTAGAGATCTCAAGTGACTCATGCCACATTGAATCCTGAATGAACATTCCAGGTGTGGGCAGTAAGTTGGTTTCATAAGTTTTAGTGATCTGCTTGTAAGGCTCACCTTCTGGCAACACCATCATTCTCTGTGCTTTGATCATGGTCATAGAATCCTTTAATTTTGTAGATTGCGATACTTAGGCAAATAAGCAATATATCATCTTTCAGCTTATCAATTTCATCAACAAAAATGCTATCTTATGGTCATTCTTGCTTCTTTGTAGGTGTCAACATGGCTAAAGACTTAACAACCTCTGCTCATGACAGACAGAACATCCTTAACAATTCTTATGCCTTGAGCCATGCAGAAAAACACATGGCTTTGGGAGGCATTGAGTTCAACGGTGAAAGGCTTTTTACTAAAAATCAGCTCATGGAGATTTTCAGTATTAGCGATGCGACTGTGGAACGATACATTGCAAATCATAGTGATGAGTTGAAGAACAACGGCTACCGTTTAATAAAAGGGAAAGAGCTAAGAGAATTCAAGAGCTTAGACCATGTCTCCCTCATCAATGAGGGTAACAAGGCACCAACCATCGGGGTGTTCAATTTTAGAGCAGTTTTGAACTTCGCGATGCTACTTGCTGAGAGTGAACAAGCAAAAATCATTCGAACAAGATTATTAGATATAGTGATTGATACTCTTGCTGAGCGTGCAGGCGGCCATACTAAGTACATAAACCAAAGAGATGAGAACTATCTTCTCGCTTCATTTCAAGAAGAAAGCTATCGCAAGCAGTTCACAGATGCTTTGGAAGAGTGTGTTGAAGGCAATAATTGGAAATATGCAAAATTCACGAACCTTGTTTATCAGAGCATTTTTCATGAAGATGCTGCAGAGTACCGTAAGGTACTGAATTTAGCCCAAAAAGATAAAATTAGAGATACTATGTACTCGGAAGTTCTTACTCTGATTGCAGGATTTGAGTCTGGTATCGCGCACGAACTAAAAAACGAGTTTAATCGACTAGGAAGGAAATTGACTCAGCCAGAAGCTGAAGCATTATTCAGGCAGTTCGAATCACATCCCCTCTTTAAGCCTATGATGCTTGATGCGCGCTCGAAAATGGCAAGTAGAGATTTGTGTTTTCGTGACGCGCTGCACGAAAAATTAGAAGCTTATGTTAGAGCCGTTCCTGAAGCTGATTTCGAGAGATTCTTAGGTGAAAAAAGCAAATCGCTTGAAGAACGGTTAAATGACCCTGAAACCTTAGAAGTTTTCAAGCGACTTAAAGATCGCTAAGGAAAACCATGGAAGAGCTACGCTTCAACTATTTTGATATTGAGCACGCGATTACTGTTCATGATTGGATAATAGTAAAGTCAGGTGGTTTCGAAGGAATCAGGGATATCGGTATTTTAGAAAGTGCATTAGACCACATCCAAAATGATTGGTACTACCCTGGTTTTGTGGACAAGCTTGCACACTTGTTTTTTGCCATCAATAAATTTCATGCTTTCAACGATGGCAACAAACGTTCAAGTATTGCCCTCTCCACATATTTCTTAGAAATCAATGGACTAGGGCATTGTGTTAATTTTTTTGCGCAAGAAATGGAAAACATTGCTGTTTGGGTTGCAGATGGAGCAATTGAGAAAGAGTTGCTCGGCGCAATCATTCATGACTTGGTTCTATGTGAAGAGCTTCTGGAAAGCACAAAACTGGAAATTGCTCTTGCAGTTTCAGCTTATGAAGCCCGCAAGGCAGAGCAGCCATGAACTAAAGTCTAAACACTTAAAATTTGTGTACCCAAGGGTGTACACAAATTCATATCCAGCATATCACAACTCCATTTAAACAAGGCCTCTACTCAAATACTAAACAAACAGATCCAGAATATCGAGTAACAATTTCCCACCCACAAAATTTCTCTCAGACAAAAAGGTCATGGTAAATCATGGCCTTTTTATTTTTACGTTTTCCGCAGACTCGTTAGAGGAAGCGAGACATAAAAATGCTCGTCCAGTTTTCGGTTGTGGCAAATGTGCATAACGCGGCACATTCAGGCGTAATATCACACCGGGAGAACAGAATGGACTTCAGTGCGCTTTATCACCAAAACCAGCCCTTATTGATTGCCAACGTCTGGGATGCCAGCAGCGCCCGTGCCGCTCAGCAGACGGGATACCGGGCGCTTGGGACTTCCAGCGCCGCTATCGCCACAATGTTAGGGTATGAAGATGGCGAAGAGATGAGTTTCGACGAACTGTTATACATAGTCTCCCGCATCAAAGCCGTTACCGGACTACCATTAAGCGTCGATTTAGAAGCGGGATACGGCGACACTACAAGTCGCATGATTGACAATGTCCGGCATCTGACGCAGCTCGGAGTGACGGGGATAAACCTTGAAGATAGTCATGTGCTGAACAATACGCGTAGTCTTGATGATGCAGCCGATTTTGCCGTCAAACTTCAGGAATTAACCCGTGCTTGCCCCAACATGTTTTTTAATGTGCGCACCGATACGTTTCTCCTCAACCAACAGAACTCGCTTGAAGAAACGCTATATCGTGGTCAGCTGTACACAGACCACGGCGCGCACGGTTTTTTCGTTCCCTGCGTCACCCGTGCGGATGATATTAGCGCGATAGTCCGCCACGTACCTCTGCCATTAAACGTCATGTGCATGCCCGAGCTCGCAGACTTCAGTACTTTATCTTCCCTGGGCGTAAAACGTATCTCTATGGGCAATTTTATTTATAACGCGGCACAGGCCCGGCTGAACGACTTATTATGTAAGGTTCAGGCGCAGCAATCTTTTTCGGACGTTTTTTGCCATGAAAATCACCGATAGCATGCAGTGCGATATCTGGTACCAGGCGCTGCTCGCACGCTCGGTCGAATTTACCGGCGTATTTTTCGTTGGCGTCAAAACCACAGGCGTGTTTTGCATCTCCGTCTGCCGCGCGCGTAAGCCCAAACGGAAAAACGTCGAATTCTATAATGACTTTAGGTCCGCGCTGGCTGCCGGATACCGGCCATGCAAAGTCTGTCGCCCAACGGAGAATGCCCGTACGGCCCCCGCCTTCGTTGAGCAAGCGCTTTGCCTGCTGCGAGAAAACCCGAAGATACGCCTCAGCGATAGCGAACTGCGTCATCACGATATCAGCCCGGAACGCGTTCGTCGCTGGTTCCTGCAAAACCACGGGATCACCTTCCAGGCCTTTCAACGAATGCAGCGCGTAAATATGGCGCTGCAGGAGCTAAAAGCGGGTCGTTCAACGACAGATGTCGCGTTTGATAGCGGATATGAATCATTAAGCGGCTTTGGCTATACCTGCAAAAAATTGACCGGTTTCTCGCCGAGCGCGCACCGTCAGGTTATTTTAATTCATCGATTTACTACCCCATTAGGACCGATGTTTGTTTGCGCAACGCAGAGGGGCATTTGCCTGCTCGAGTTTGTTGACAGAAGAGCGCTGGAGACAGAATTCAGCGATCTGCAAAAACGGTTTGCGGCCAGCATTATCGCAGGGGAAAACGGCCATACCCGGCAAGCGGAAAAGGAAATCAGCGAGTATTTTGCCGGGCAGCGTCAAACGTTCGGTGTGGCGCTTGATACTCCAGGCAGCGAGTTCCAGCGCGCGGTCTGGCAAAGCTTACAAAGCGTTCCCTTCGGCGAGACGACGCATTATCAATCCATCGCGATGGATATAGGTAAACCGACGGCCACGCGCGCGGTCGCCTCTGCTAATGGGGCTAATCGAGTCGCAATTATCATCCCTTGCCACCGCATTATCGGCAAAGATGGTTCGATGACCGGCTACGGTGGCGGTATTGCGCGTAAAACCTGGCTAATCAACCATGAAGCAACGCTCAGGGGAAGCGGCGACTGATTGACGCGATCCGCCCTCACGCAGCCCCCATTTCAGGGGCTAAACGCTTCAAGTATTGGGGGCCACTCTCCAGCCCTTTTCATTATTCGCCGCGTCGCAGAAAAAGCCGTTTTATCCGATATCCGGCAGGTTAAAAATGACCAGTGGCGCGTAGCCGTGTAGGGCCAGCTCGCTGCGTTCACTTTGGTTGAACTTCAATACGACGCTATCGCCGTTACGAGGTATACATAGCGTTTTCATCAGAGATGCGCACCATCAGCATCATAAGCATTACTTTTTTTAATCTATAAAAATAAAAAAATAACGAAGTAACCACGAAATAAAGCCAACATAACCATCAGTCGCATTACTTTAATCTGTTCAAACTGGTTCACCTTAGAAAATCTCAATCGTGATCGGGGCCACGAATCGTTAATCTTCCGCCATCATTGTGGGGGATTTATGTTGCTTCATATTCTTTATCTGATTGGGATCACAGCGGAAGCCATGACCGGCGCGCTGGCCGCCGGACGCCGCCGTATGGATACATTTGGCGTCATTATCATTGCAACCGCAACGGCTCTTGGAGGCGGTTCAGTGCGCGATATTCTGCTTGGCCACTATCCTCTTGGCTGGGTGAAACATCCTGAGTACGTCATTATTGTTGCCGTCGCCGCGGTCCTGACCACAATTGCCGCGCCGGTCATGCCGCATCTGCGCCGTCTGTTTCTGGTCCTTGATGCTCTCGGACTCGTTGTGTTCTCAATCATTGGTGCCCAGATCGCGCTGGATATGGGCCATGGCCCGGTAATCGCCTCTATTGCCGCAGTGGTCACCGGCGTCTTTGGCGGCGTTCTGCGCGATATGTTCTGCAAGCGTATCCCACTGGTGTTTCAGAAAGAGCTGTATGCCGGCGTGTCGTTCGCCGCCGCGATTTTATATATCGCGCTCCAGCATTACGTCAGCAGTCACGATGTGGTGGTGATCTCCACCCTGCTGTTCGGCTTTACCGCCCGTATGCTGGCGCTACGCTGGAAGCTGGGCCTGCCGGTATTCAACTACAACCATAGCGCACATTAATTCTCTCCGAATCCCGGAACGCGTTGCCCGCTTAGCCACTTCGCTAGAGCGGCAACATCCGGGTTATGCAGGAACGCCACCAGTTGCCGCGCCTTTTCAGCCCCGACGCCCGGCAGGCTTCGCCACTGCTCTTCGTTTCGACTCTGCATCCGCCGCCAGTCATCCTCCTTTAGCCTGACAAAAGCGCTCCGGGGTATGGGAACCCCCATCGCCTGTACCCAACGCAAAAAAGGCCGTTCGCGCGCCAGGTTAAACTGATGCCACAGCAGCTGCCCGCGCTGCGCAGAGATCCCCGGAATGGTTTGCAGCTGCTCAGGGGTATACGTAAGCCATGAAAAGAGATGTTCCATACCGGGGGTATCGTACAGAGTCCGCCACAGCGCTTCTCCCGCACCGTCAATATCGAGAACCGCTCGCGATGAGAGCCAGACCAGCCGTGAGATAAACTGCTCCGCGCACTCGGGCCTGGCGAAATAGCAGGTTAAGGCGTTGTACCGTGCCGCCGGCGGCTGGGGTTTATTACGCTGCACCGTACGCCAGACGACCGAATCGATGCGCGGTATCCCCTGCCCGGCGAGGCTAATTTGCAGCTGATCGCCAATACCAATATCCAGACCGTGCCAGCGGGATACCGAGCCGACGTTCACTCGCTGCACGCGCTTATCGTCCAGCAGCTGTGGCTCCAGCTGCGCCACCACGGCTATTTTACCGCTGCGCCCGATGCTAAAGCTGATACCGCGAACCTCCATAACTCGTGAGGCAGGTGGGTATTTCCAGGCAATGACCCAATCTCCCTGCCCCGGAGTCCAGAAGCGTCCTGCAGACTCCTTCCCCCGTCGCACCACAACCCCATCGGTAGCAAAAGGCAGCGGTGAGGTGTACCAACGCTGACGCCACTGCTCTACCTGCTGCGCATCAGCGACGGGATGTGAAAAATGCGCACTGTAAAGAAAGCCGCCCTGCCGCAGCAGCGCCAGCCTCTGTGCCATATCCTGTGGACCATCGGGCCATGCCCAGATAAAGATACCCAGTTGATTAATATCCGCCGCAACCTGCTGGCGCATCATCATGCCGGCCGCCTTTGCCCGCGCGTTCATGCCGCCCATCTGCTTTTGCACATGCCCCTCACGGAGCAGGAATAGCTCGCCCTGCAGTACGCTATTAGCCAGCAATCCTTCAGAGGCTTTGGGGACAGAGGGGATCTGCAAGACTCTGGCCGTCCAGTCTTCTCCTGCCAGGCCATTGCCCCGGCTTATTGCCTGCGCCAGGCGCCCTTGCCGATAAACCAGAGTGACCGCAACGCCGTCGACTTTAGGCTGTACCCACAGGTCGGATTGACCACGCATCCAGCGCGCCACAGCGGCGCGATCTGCCAGTTTACGCACACCGGTGTGCGCCACCGGATGTCTGGCATCCCCCCTGAGCGGCGGAGTGTCATCGTGAACAGGAGACTCGCCGGTGAAGCAGCGCTGCCAGTACGCCAGCCGCTCCGCAAGCTGATCATAGACTTCATCGCTTACCGAACTACTCCCCTGCTGCCAGTAAGCGTTTTTCCATGCCGTTATCTGCTGGCCGAGGCGCTCCATTTCCTGTTCGGCCCTGGCCTGCGGCCAACCAGGGCAGGCTGCCTGCCCATAACCCACCAGCATCCACAGCACCAGCGCCCAGATTCCTTTTTGCATCCCGATGCCCTCCTGTTTTCTCGCGGGCCATTGTGCCGCAGGCGTATTTTCATCGGCGAGAGGGGATTTTTAACGCTACGCGCAGCGTTCCAGATTTTCTGCGTTGTTACAGCAACGCCCGGAGAAATCAGGGAAACGGCAAGCAAAATGAAAGAAAAAATGCAAAAAGTGTGACAGGGACTGCGTCACGCAGCGGCGGCGTGTATAATAGGCTCGTATGTAAGCTCTATTTCGACCATCACATACAAAAGACACTCATGGCTCAAGGCACGCTTTATATTGTTTCCGCTCCTAGCGGCGCGGGTAAATCCAGCCTGATTCAGGCTTTATTAAAAACCCAACTGTTGTACGACTCTCAGGTTTCTGTTTCGCATACCACACGCGCTCCGCGCCCGGGTGAAGTGCACGGTGAACACTATTTCTTTGTCAATCACGACGAATTCAGAACGATGATTGGCGAAGACGCTTTTCTTGAACATGCAGAAGTCTTTGGCAACTATTACGGCACCTCGCGCGAAGCTATCGAGCAGGTACTGGCGACCGGCGTCGATGTCTTCCTCGATATCGACTGGCAGGGCGCACAGCAAATCCGCAACAGAATGCCCGGCGCGCGCAGCATTTTTATTCTGCCGCCGTCAAAAGATGAACTTGATCGTCGCCTGCGCGGCCGCGGTCAGGACAGCGAAGAGGTTATCGCGAAACGTATGGCGCAGGCAGTTGCAGAAATGAGCCATTACGCGGAATATGATTACCTGATTGTGAATGATGATTTTGATACCGCTCTTAGCGATCTGAAAATTATTATTCGCGCCGAACGTCTGCGCATGAGCCGCCAAAAGCAGCGACATGGCGCTTTAATCACCAAACTGTTGGCAGACTGAACCCACATTCAGTATTATGCCCAGTCATTTCTTCACCTGTGGAGCATTTTAAGTATGGCACGCGTAACTGTTCAGGACGCTGTAGAGAAAATTGGTAACCGTTTTGACCTGGTACTGGTCGCCGCGCGTCGCGCTCGTCAGATGCAGGTAGGCGGAAAGGATCCGCTGGTACCGGAAGAAAACGATAAAACTACCGTTATCGCACTGCGCGAAATCGAAGAAGGTCTGATCAACAACAAGATCCTCGACGTTCGTGAGCGCCAGGAACAGCAAGAGCAGGAAGCCGCTGAATTACAAGCCGTTACCGCTATTGCTGAAGGTCGTCGTTAATCACACAGCGGGTCGCCCTTGTATCTGTTTGAAAGCCTGAATCAGCTGATTCAAAACTACCTGCCCGAAGAGCAAATTAAACGTCTTCGGCAGGCTTATCTCGTTGCACGTGACGCTCACGAGGGCCAGACACGTTCAAGCGGTGAACCCTATATCACGCACCCGGTGGCGGTAGCCTGTATCCTGGCCGAGATGAAGCTCGACCACGAAACGCTCATGGCCGCTCTGCTGCACGATGTGATAGAAGATACCCCTGCCACCTACCAGGATATGGAGCAGCTTTTTGGTAAAAGCGTTGCTGAACTGGTAGAAGGGGTGTCAAAGCTTGATAAGCTAAAGTTTCGCGACAAGAAAGAGGCTCAGGCCGAAAACTTCCGCAAAATGATTATGGCGATGGTGCAGGATATCCGCGTCATCCTCATTAAGCTTGCTGACCGCACCCATAACATGCGCACGCTGGGCTCTTTGCGTCCGGACAAGCGCCGCCGTATTGCCCGCGAAACGCTGGAAATCTATAGCCCTCTGGCGCACCGTTTAGGTATCCATCACATCAAAACCGAGCTCGAAGAGCTGGGCTTTGAGGCGCTGTATCCAAACCGCTACCGCGTTATTAAAGAGGTAGTTAAAGCGGCGCGCGGCAACCGTAAAGAGATGATTCAAAAGATCCTCTCCGAAATCGAAGGGCGCCTGCAGGAAGCGGGAATTCCTTGCCGAGTTAGCGGTCGTGAAAAGCATTTGTACTCCATCTACTGCAAGATGGTGCTTAAAGAGCAGCGTTTTCACTCGATTATGGATATCTACGCCTTCCGCGTGATCGTTCATGATTCCGATACCTGCTACCGCGTGCTTGGCCAGATGCACAGCCTCTACAAGCCGCGACCGGGCCGCGTCAAAGACTACATTGCCATTCCGAAGGCGAACGGCTATCAATCTTTGCACACTTCGATGATCGGCCCTCATGGCGTTCCGGTTGAGGTACAAATTCGTACCGAAGATATGGACCAGATGGCGGAAATGGGGGTCGCGGCGCACTGGGCTTATAAAGAGCACGGCGGCGAGAGCAGCACTACGGCGCAAATCCGCGCCCAGCGCTGGATGCAGAGCCTGCTGGAACTCCAGCAGAGCGCCGGTAGCTCATTTGAATTTATTGAGAGCGTGAAATCCGATCTGTTCCCGGATGAGATTTACGTTTTCACCCCGGAAGGGCGCATTGTTGAACTCCCCGCTGGCGCCACGCCGGTGGACTTTGCCTACGCTGTGCATACCGATATCGGCCATGCCTGCGTCGGCGCGCGCGTCGACCGCCAGCCATATCCGCTGTCACAGTCGCTCTCCAGCGGCCAGACCGTGGAAATTATTACCGCCCCTGGCGCACGTCCGAACGCCGCGTGGCTGAACTTTGTCGTCAGCTCTAAAGCGCGCGCCAAAATTCGCCAGCTGCTGAAAAACCTCAAGCGCGACGATTCCGTTAGCCTCGGACGCCGTCTTCTCAATCACGCCCTTGGCGGCAGTCGTAAACTGGCAGAGATTCCGCCAGAGAACATTCAGCGCGAACTTGAACGTATGAAGCTGGCAACGCTTGACGATTTGCTGGCCGAAATCGGCCTCGGCAACGCCATGAGCGTCGTGGTAGCTAAAAACCTGCAGCAGGGTGAAACCACTGCCGTTCCGGTACAGGCAGCGCCTGTCGGCCATAACCATCTGCCGATTAAAGGCGCTGATGGCGTGCTGATCACCTTTGCCAAATGCTGCCGCCCGATTCCCGGCGACCCGATTATTGCGCACGTCAGCCCCGGCAAAGGCCTGGTTATTCACCACGAATCCTGTCGTAACATTCGCGGCTATCAGAAAGAGCCGGAGAAATTTATGGCGGTCGCGTGGGACAAAGAAACGGCGCAGGAATTTATCACCGAAATCAAGGTGGATATGTTCAACCATCAGGGTGCTCTGGCGAATCTTACCGCCGCGATCAACACCGCCTCTTCCAATATTCAAAGCCTGAATACGGAAGAGAAAGATGGCCGCGTTTACAGCGCCTTTATTCGTCTCACCGCGCGTGACCGCGTGCATCTGGCGAATATTATGCGCAAGATTCGCGTCATGCCGGATGTAATTAAAGTCACTCGTAACCGAAACTAGTTTTAGACACAAATCATTCGGATTGCGTCACAAAACGCTTAGCGTTTGAATAGCGCTTGCGCTGGCCCCCAAGGGTGAGGCGGCAAGCGCATAAATCCCCCAGTCACGCACAGAAGCAGGTGACTGGGGGTGAGTAAGCACAGTCAACGCCGAAGCAATTTGAAGGAAGAAGTGTTTTATGAATCCTCAGCGTTATGCGCGAATCTGCGAAATGCTCGCCAGGCGCCAGCCTGACCTGACGGTATGCATGGAGCAGGTCCATAAGCCTCATAACGTCTCGGCGATCATTCGTACCGCAGACGCCGTTGGCGTGCATGAAGTGCACGCCATCTGGCCCGGTAACCGTATGCGCACCATGGCCTCCGCGGCTGCTGGCAGCAATAGCTGGGTGCAGGTTAAAACCCACCGAACTATTGCCGATGCCGTTACGCATTTAAAGGGCCAGGGTATGCAAATTCTGGCAACCCATCTCTCTGATAACGCCGTCGATTTTCGTGAAATCGACTATACCCGCCCCACCTGTATTCTGATGGGTCAGGAGAAAACCGGCATTACTCAGGAAGCGTTAGACCTGGCGGATCGGGACATTATCATTCCGATGATTGGCATGGTGCAGTCGCTGAACGTTTCCGTCGCCTCGGCGCTGATTCTCTACGAAGCCCAGCGCCAGCGGCAGAATGCCGGCATGTACCAGCGCGAGAACAGCATGCTGCCGGCAGAAGACCAGCAGCGCCTGCTGTTTGAAGGCGGCTATCCGGTACTGGCGAAAGTCGCAAAACGCAAAGGCCTCCCCTATCCCCACGTCAACGAGCAGGGTGAAGTCGAAGCCGATGCCGAGTGGTGGGCCACCATGCAGGCGGCGAAGTAATCATGCAAGGTCGTCTGTTGGATGCTGTGCCGCTTAACTCCCTGACGGGCGTTGGCGCGGCCCAAAGCAGCCGACTGGCAAAAATCGGCCTGCACACCGTGCAGGATCTGCTTCTGCACCTGCCGCTACGCTACGAAGACCGCACCCATCTGTATCAAATCGGCGAACTACTGCCCGGAGTGTATGCCACCGTTGAAGGAGAAGTCCTTAACTGCAGCGTTACTTTTGGCGGCCGCCGAATGATGACCTGCCAGATAAGCGACGGCTCCGGCATCCTCACCATGCGCTTTTTTAACTTCAGCGCGGCGATGAAAAATAGCCTGGCAACCGGGCGGCGCGTGCTGGCCTACGGAGAGGCGAAGCGCGGTAAGCACGGGGCGGAGATGATCCACCCGGAGTATCGGGTGCAGGGCGATATGAGTACGCCAGATTTACAGGAAACGCTAACCCCGGTTTATCCCACCACCGAAGGTATCAAGCAGGCGACCCTGCGTAAGCTTACCGATCAGGCGCTGGAGCTGCTGGAAACCTGCGCTATCGCCGAGCTGCTGCCACCGGAGCTGGCCCAGGGGATGATGAGCCTGCCGGAAGCCTTACGCACGCTGCATCGCCCGCCGCCCTCTTTACAGCTCAGCGAGCTGGAAAGCGGTCAACACCCGGCCCAGCGGCGCTTAATCCTGGAAGAGTTGCTGGCGCATAACCTCAGCATGCTGGCACTGCGGGCCGGCGCTCAGCGCTACCGCGCCCTGGCGCTCAGCGCGAACGATACGCTAAAAGATAAGCTGCTGGCCTCGCTCCCCTTTAAGCCAACCGGCGCGCAGGCGCGCGTATCGGCGGAAATCGAGCGTGATATGGCGCTGGACGTGCCGATGATGCGTCTGGTGCAGGGGGATGTCGGTTCCGGTAAAACCCTGGTCGCCGCGCTGGCCGCCCTGCGCGCCATCGCCCACGGTAAGCAGGTGGCGCTAATGGCGCCTACCGAGCTACTGGCGGAACAGCACGCCAATAATTTCCGCAGCTGGTTCGAACCCCTGGGTATTGAAGTAGGCTGGCTGGCTGGCAAACAAAAAGGTAAAGCGCGCCTGGCGCAGCAGGAGGCTATCGCCAGCGGGCAGGTGCAGATGATTGTCGGTACCCACGCTATCTTCCAGGAACAGGTTCAGTTTAACGGCCTCGCGCTGGTGATCATCGACGAACAGCACCGTTTCGGCGTCCATCAGCGGCTGGCATTATGGGAGAAAGGCCAGCAGCAGGGCTTTCACCCGCATCAGCTGATTATGACCGCCACGCCAATTCCGCGGACCCTGGCGATGACCGCCTATGCTGACCTTGATACTTCGGTTATCGACGAGCTGCCGCCGGGCCGTACGCCGGTCACGACGGTGGCCATTCCTGATACCCGCCGCAGCGATATTATCGACCGCGTACGTAACGCTTGTACCCACGAAGGCCGTCAGGCCTACTGGGTCTGTACGCTGATTGAAGAGTCGGACCTGCTGGAAGCCCAGGCGGCGGAAGCCACCTGGGAAGAGCTGAAGCTCGCGCTGCCGGAGCTGAATATCGGCCTGGTTCACGGGCGCATGAAGTCCGCCGAGAAGCAGGCGGTGATGAGCGCGTTCAAGCAAGGCGAACTGCATCTGCTGGTCGCCACCACGGTCATTGAAGTTGGCGTCGATGTACCTAACTCGAGCCTGATGATTATCGAAAACCCGGAGCGTCTGGGACTGGCGCAGCTGCACCAGCTCAGAGGGCGCGTTGGGCGCGGCGCGGTGGCCTCCCACTGCGTACTGCTCTATAAATCTCCGCTCTCAAAAACCGCGCAGAAGCGTCTGCAGGTTCTGCGCGATAGCAACGACGGCTTCGTCATTGCCCAGAAGGACCTGGAAATTCGCGGTCCCGGCGAGCTGCTCGGCACGCGCCAGACCGGCAACGCTGAATTCAAAGTTGCGGATTTACTGCGCGATCAGGCCATGATCCCGGAAGTTCAGCGCATTGCCCGCCATATTCACGAGCGATATCCGCAGCAGGCTCGGGCGCTGATTGAACGCTGGATGCCGGAAACCGAACGCTATTCCAACGCGTAGCGCGAACGTCATCTCGCCACGCTGCGCATAATTTTTATTCAGATGAGTGAATTATGAAACGAGAACTGGCCATCGAATTTTCGCGCGTCACTGAAGCCGCCGCGCTGGCAGGCTATAAGTGGTTAGGCCGTGGAGATAAAAACACCGCCGACGGCGCCGCCGTCAACGCCATGCGCATTATGCTGAACCTGATCAACATCGACGGCACCATCGTGATTGGCGAAGGCGAAATCGACGAAGCGCCGATGCTGTACATCGGCGAGCGCGTCGGTACCGGCCACGGCGATGCGGTAGATATCGCCGTCGATCCCATCGAAGGCACCCGTATGACGGCGATGGGCCAGGCGAACGCGCTGGCGGTGATGGCGGTCGGCGATAAGGGCTGTTTTCTGAATGCGCCGGATATGTACATGGAAAAGCTGATTGTCGGCCCGGGCGCGAAAGGCACCATCGATCTGAACCTGCCGCTGGCGGAGAATCTGCATAATATTGCCCGCGCGCTGAATAAGCCGCTGAATGAATTGACGGTCACCATCTTAGCCAAGCCGCGCCATGACGAGGTCATTGTTGAGCTGCAAAAGCTGGGCGTGCGCGTGTTCGCTATCCCCGACGGCGACGTTGCCGCCTCTATTCTGACCTGCATGCCGGACAGCGAAGTTGACGTTATGTACGGTATCGGCGGCGCGCCGGAAGGCGTCGTTTCCGCGGCCGTAATCCGCGCGCTGGACGGCGATATGAACGGCCGTCTGCTGGCACGTCATCACGTTAAGGGCGACAGCGAAGAGAACCGCCGCATCGGCGAAAACGAGCTGGCACGCTGCAAGGCAATGGGTATTGAAGCAGGAAAAGTGCTGCGTCTGGACGATATGGCGCGCAGCGACAACGTCGTTTTCTCAGCGACCGGCATCACCAAAGGCGATCTGCTGGACGGTATCACCCGTAAAGGCAATATGGCCACCACCGAAACGCTGCTGATCCGCGGCAAATCCCGCACCATCCGCCGTATTCAGTCGATTCATTATCTCGATCGCAAAGACCCGGATATCCAGCAGCACATCCTGTAAAACATTTGTTCAATAGAGCTTTCCAGCCTTTTCGGGCTGGAAATCTTCTCTCGTCGCGGTGAAGATACGCTAACGAGATTGAGAGGAGAGATGCTATGGCAAACTGGGTTACAGGCAAAGTCGTAAAAGTTCAAAACTGGACGGATGCGCTGTTTAGCCTCACCGTCCACGCACCGGTTGAACCGTTCACCGCAGGGCAGTTTGCCAAACTGGGCCTCGACGTTGACGGCGAACGCGTGCAGCGCGCCTATTCCTACGTTAACGCCCCCGGCAATCCCGATCTTGAGTTCTACCTGGTGACGGTTCCTGAGGGTAAACTCAGCCCGCGGCTGGCAGCTCTAAAGCCAGGCGATGAAGTGCAGATTGTCAGCGAAGCCGCCGGTTTCTTCGTACTGGAAGAAGTACCGGATTGCGATACGCTGTGGATGCTCGCTACCGGCACGGCGATTGGCCCGTACCTGTCGATTCTGGAAGAAGGAAAAGACCTGGAACGCTTTAAAAATCTGGTGCTGGTACATGCCGCACGCTATGCCGCCGATCTCAGCTATCTGCCGCAAATGCAGGCGCTGGAACAACGTTATGCGGGCAAGCTGCGCATCCAGTCGGTCGTCAGCCGGGAAAGCGTCCCTGGTATGCTCACGGGGCGCATCCCGTTCCTGATTGAGACCGGCGCGCTGGAAGAGGCCGTCGGCTTGCCGATGAACGCCGAGAGCAGCCACGTTATGCTGTGCGGTAATCCGCAAATGGTACGCGACACTCAGCAGCTGCTGAAAGAGACCCGGCAGATGACCAAGCACCTGCGTCGCCGTCCGGGTCACATGACCGCCGAGCACTACTGGTAATCAGGACTCCGCTTTCCAGCGTACATCCAGCGTCTCTTTACCGAACTTATTTGCGCCCTGGGTGCCGACAAACGCTCCCAGGTCGATAAGCATCATGACGATAATCAGCGTCGGTATAAATCGCCCGACGCCCCACTGCCAGACGCCGGGCAGCATCGACCAGTTGCCCGCTAATAGCATCCACGCCAGAATCATCAGCAGCGCCCAGAGGCCGGATTTACCCCGATCGTGCAGGCGTTTAACGGTCACCGCCGCCGTGGGCCACAGCAGACACACCAGAATAAAAGCCGCGGTCTGCAAATTAAGAAGATTGCTGCCAGCCAGCGTGAACAGCGCGCTCATGGTCATTATCCAGATGGCGATCCAGATCCAGAAGTCACGACGTCCAATCCGCCCTTTAATTGAGAATAGCCACTGCTGTAGGGTCATGTTTTATTCCTTATCATCATCACCGGCGTAGTTTACCCTGAAGGCGTCACTTTTTGACAAGCGTGACGGTTCTCGTTTTAATCGTCAGCAGACAAAAAAAGGAAAGACGGGCATGAAGAAGTGGGCAACTCTATGTTTAATTGGGCTGGCGGCGTTATCCGCTGGCCAAAAGGCGTTGTCCGCAGATTCTGAGTCCAACGCTACGGCACCCTATCTTCTCTCCGGCGCGCCGGTCTTTGATATTTCTATCAGCCAATTTCGGGAAAAATTCAATACAGATAACCCGAAGCTTTCGCTCAATGAATTCCGCTCCATAGTTTCCAGTAAAGACCAGGCGAACCTGACCCGCGCGGCGACGAAGATCAATGAGAACCTGTACGCCTCTACCGCGCTTGAACGTGGAACGCTAAAAATTAAATCGATGCAGATAACCTGGCTACCGATTCAGGGGCCGCAGCAGAAAGCGGCGAAGGCCAGGGCTCAGGAGTATATGAGCGCCGTGATGCGCGCTTTCGTGCCAACGCTGAGCCTGGCCCAAAGCCAGCAAAAGCTGCAAAAGCTGCTCACCGCCGGAAAAGGTAAACGTTACTTCAGCGAAACCGAAGGCGCAGTGCGCTATGTGGTAGCGGACAACGGCGAAAAGGGGCTGACCTTCGCTGTTGAACCGATTAAGCTGACGCTATCTGAAACGCTGGAAAACAACAATAAATGACAAAAAGCAAAGCCTTTCCAGTGATGAATCTCTATACTGTTTCACAGACCATGCTGCCCGCGGGGGCGGCTATATTCCTTAATTCGCTTTGAAGCGTGGAGAATAAAAATGCGACATCCTTTAGTGATGGGTAACTGGAAACTGAACGGCAGCCGCCACATGGTAAACGAACTGGTCGCGAACCTGCGTACCGAACTGGCTGGCGTAACCGGCTGTGCAGTTGCCATTGCTCCGCCTGAAATGTATATCGATCTGGCTAAACAAGCCGCTGCGGGCAGCCACATTCACCTGGGCGCGCAGAACGTTGACCTGAACCTGTCCGGCGCATTCACTGGCGAAACCTCTGCTGAAATGCTGAAAGACATCGGTGCTCAGTACATCATCATCGGCCACTCCGAGCGTCGTACCTACCACAAAGAATCCGACGAGCTCATCGCGAAGAAATTCGCGGTCCTGAAAGAGCAGGGCCTGATCCCGGTTCTGTGCATCGGTGAAACCGAAGCAGAAAACGAAGCGGGCAAAACTGAAGAAGTGTGCGCACGCCAAATTGACGCGGTTCTGAAAACTCAGGGCGCAGCGGCATTCGAAGGCGCGGTTATCGCTTACGAGCCAGTATGGGCGATCGGTACCGGCAAATCTGCTACCCCGGCTCAGGCTCAGGCGGTGCATAAATTCATTCGCGATCACATCGCTAAAGCCGATGCGAAAGTGGCTGAGCAAGTGATTATTCAGTACGGCGGTTCCGTTAATGCGGGCAACGCAGCGGAGCTGTTCACCCAGCCGGACATCGACGGCGCGCTGGTTGGCGGCGCATCCCTGAAAGCAGATGCTTTCGCGGTGATCGTTAAAGCAGCAGAAGCCGCGAAAAACGCGTAATTCGCGCAGGGTCTTTCCCCGGTCGCCCTTCGCTTACCGGGGCCACTGACCAGAAATCTGCAATATTTGTAGCCCGGCTCCGCGCAGCGCAAGCCGGGTTTTTTTACCCCGCTACAGTTTCCCCAACGCCTGATACCACAGGTAGTCCAGCGGCAGCAAAATTAAATAGCTCACCGCCGCCAGCGCGATACACAGCAGCATTCCCGCCCGCGCAGGTACTTTCCCCAGCCCCATCGCCACCACAATCGGTGAAGCCTGATACGGCAGCAGCGGCGTGGAGTATCCCAGCACCTGTATCATGATCACGCTCAGCAGCGGGAAACCGGTCGCGTCAGAGAAGCTCTGGGCGAATGTGGTATACAGCGCCGGAACGCCGTTAGCGGTCATGATAAAGTTGAGCGCGCTGGTAATACCCGTCAGCGCAAGGAAGCTGGTAAACGGGCTCTCTTTATCCAGCGGCATAATCTGCAGCAGCGCACTCCCCACAACATCGCCGATACCGGTCTGGGTGACGGTGATCGCCAGCCCCAGAATCCCGGCGACGTAAATGCAGGTACGAATATTCACGCCGCTGGAAAACTCTTCGCCGTTAATAAAACCGACCCGCGGCAGTAGCGTTATCACCGCTGCCGCCAGCCCGGTCCAGGCAGGTCCCACGCCGTGCCAGCTTTCGGTCACCCACAGCGTCAGTACTACCGCCAGCAGCCACGCCAGGCGCTTCTCATCGTGGGTCATCGGCGGCAGCGGCGTCATGTCGCGTGGCGGATGCGGTTTTCCGGGAAACAGCCAGCATATTAATGCGATCAGCACCGCCCCTTTTAGCCAGCCGAGCACCGGCGTATGCAGCAGTAAATAGGGCACATAGTTCAGATGGATGCCGTATGAGCCTTCCGCCGCGCCGCTCATTACCAGATTCGGGACGTTCGCCGGCAGAATGGTGGCTGACAGCTGGAAGGTGCCGAATCCGACCGCCAGAGCCAGGCCAAACCACGGGCGCGTCCCCTCTTCAATGCCGGCACGCCTGGCCATTGCCGCCACAATCGGCATCAGCAGCGCGATGCGCCCCATATTGGACGGCATAACAAACGCCAGCGCATAGCTGAGCAGCACCACGCTGCCGACCATCAGCGGCCAGGAATCCGTCAGACGCGACGAAAGCGCCCGTGCCGCCCTGTCCGCCAGCCCGGTTTTGCGGATAGCGATCCCCAGCACAAAGCCGCTGAACACCAGCCAGAATGCCGACGACGCGAAGCCGCCGAAAATCACCTCCGGCGGCGCGATTTTAGCGATCATTGCTGCGGCAAAAAACAGCAGCGCGGTCATAAACTCCGGTAGTAGCGAGGTCGCCCAGAGAAGGATGGTGATACCAACGATGATGGAAGGGAGGAACAGAGGGTGAGAAAACCAGAGCGACATACCTGTCTCCTGTTGTTTTTTTCAGCAAGAATACGATGGGCTGTCGGGCAGGTAAACGCCATAAATGGTGGGGTTATTACGGGATGGATACAGGCAGTTTAGTGATAATGGATCTCACCAAAGTATTCAGACAGCACGTAATAACGGCAATATTCAAAAGGGCTATCGTGTCCGGCCTGAAACGTCTGTCTGGCGACGGATAATAGCGGTTTATTCTCAGCAATCTGCAGTTTTTCACACAGCTCGGGGGAAGGTAAAATCGCCTCAACTTTTTCAATCGCCGAGTCGCTTGTAACGTTTAATAATGAATAAAGCGATGTATGTTCCAGTGCCCGCGGGGTCAGTTCCAGGCCGGGAAAGAAGCTAAGATCGAGATATATTTTTTCATGGTTGAACGGGCGATTATTCAGGCAACGAATACGCGAGATATAAAGATAATGATGATGGGCAGGAAGGCTCAAGCCATCTGCCTGAGCATCACGCGCGCGGCGCGGAGCGATTTCCAGAATACGGTTCTCTATCTCGACGCTGGCATCCTGAAGATCGCTGGTGATTCCGCGAAACGTATGGCCATAGCTCACGCCTTCCGGCACGGAACATACTACCGAGCCGCTTCCGCGCTGGGACGAAATAATGCCGGCATTGATTAATTCGCTCCAGGCCTGCTTAACCACAATCAGCGAGACGTTGTAGGCTCTGGCGACCTCTTTTTGCGTCGGCAGCTGGCTGCCTAAGGGCAAAGACCCGTTTTGGATCTGCTGACAGATGATAAAAAATAGTTGCTTATAAAGCGGAGTAAAGCTCGTTTTATCAACCTGCAAACTGCGCACCTCACGTCTTCGCCAGCAGGGGACGTTTCACCGTCCCCGGCAGGGTGAATTCGCTACCCTGCGATTTGCCTGGCCAGTTCTGCCAAATCGAAATGATTCATACGATCCACGGTCGTTAAATAATCGGCGGGGAAAGCATCCGCGCCATGAAATGCGCCGGACATCGCCCCAACCATGGTGGCGACAGTATCAGTATCATTGCCGATATTAACGCCGGAGATAATAGCATCTACGGCAGAATTCGGACAACACGCGAACAGACCGAAGGCCGCAGGCACTGCTTCACTTACGTGCAGCCCGGAACCAATAATATCGGCGATTTCCACTACCGCGGTTTCCCAATGGCGATGACGTTTACCGATCTCCACCGCCAGCTCAATGCGCCGGGCAACGGAAGGGCCTGCAACCATCATCGCCCCTTGCTCCTGCGCCAGCAGATAGCCCTTTTGAGCGCCGTAAACACCGGCGGCAATAATGCTGTCTGCATTGGTCTGCGATCTTAACGCCTCGCTGGTTGCCGCGGCCATCGCCGCCGCACCGGACATCGCCAGCACATTGTTGTGCGTAAAGCGGCAAATCTGCAGCGCACATTCAATTGCCGCGTCGATATCGCCGGGATGCAGCACCGCCGCTGGCCAAATCTTCATCGCCGCGCCATTCGTGGCTTCCGCGTTTCCTTTATTAATAATCTGTACCGACTGTTTTTCACCCTCCAGCTCGCCCTGCAAAGAGGCGCGGTTGTCATTGAAGATCGCTTTCATCGCCGCGCGCGTCGTCGGACCGGTAAAGTTGGCGTAGTAAGGATAATCCAGCCACTGCTGGAACGCCTCGCGCATCGCTTCGTCGCTGACCTGGCGCTGATGGCGCAGCAGCGCGTCCATAATGTACTTAGCCTGAATAAAATCATCGGTGCACATGCCCGCTTCATTGCAGCGGCCAAACGTATCCGCCGGCGGTTTTTGAAAGGTCGTCACCCAGCCGCCAAAATAGTCTTTAATTTGCTGCTGAGTCCGAACTTCCGTTGCCGCTCCCATCGCGTCCGCGGCGGCGGCGCCAACCAGGCATCCCAGTATTTTGTTTTGATCAACGTGCATGATGACTCCTTATTTCATGGTCATAGCTTGTGCCAGCGAATGGCTGGCCAGAAAAGTGTTTAGCTGGTCGGGAAACGGCAGGGCCGTCATCGCGCCTTTTGCCGTCACCGCCATCGCACCGCAGGCGTTAGCATTGCCGATAGCCTCCGCCAGCAGGTCATGAGACCAGCCGTTTGCGCGGGAAAGCGTGAACAGCAGGCCGCCAACAAAGGCATCGCCTGCTCCGGTGGTATCGACGACGTCAACGCGCGGAGCAGGAAAAAGGGACTCCCCCTCGGCGGTAATGAGCAGCGCGCCATCGGCACCCAGAGAAATAATGGTGGTCTCACAGCCAAGATCGCGCAGGTAATAACGCGCATCCTGCCAGCGGCTGGCGCCGCTCAGCTGACACAGCTCATCTGCTGAGACTTTGCAGATAGAGGCAAGCGCGGCAGAGCGGGCTATCAGATCAGGGATCTCCGTCGCGTCGCGCCACATCTTGCTGCGTAAGTTGACGTCAAAAAGAACGTAGCCGCCGGCCTCACGCATGCGTCTCGCCCCTTCAAGGCACGCCTCGCGGGCGGGGCTGTCGGTGAGGCCTATCGAACTAAAGTAAAACCATTCGTGTTTTCTGAACGGCGGTAGATCCTGCGGCGAAACGTAGGTATCGGCTCCCGGATGCACCAGATAGGTAAAGCTGCGCTCCCCGTCAGCCGTCAGATTGACGATCAGCACCGCGCTGGTCAGGCTCGCGTCCAGCCTTAGAAATGAGACATCTACGCCATTGTCCTGGAATACCTGGCGCAGAAAACGCCCGGCATCATCGTCGCCAAGACAGCCGATAAAACCGCATTCTCCGCCCAGCCTGGCCACGCACACTCCCACGTTGGCCGATGCTCCACCGGGACATTTCAGGTAGCTATTTTGTTTTTCCGGCACCAGGTCAACGGAAGCGTCACCGATAACCCAAACTTTATTAATGGTGTCCATTTGCGCCTCCTTATGCCTTTTTCTGCGCAAGGGCGAGCTGAATATCACGGTAATACTCGTTATTAATCAGATATTTTTTCATTAGCAGCCCCACCGCAAGGTGGAACAGGGCAGGAATGAGCGTCATCATCAGCGCAATGCCGGTGAGAGAACGTGCGCTCTGTTCAACATCGGCCTGATAGCCAAAGTGACTCAGCAGAAATCCAAGAATGCCTCCCGCGATGCCCATACCAAACTTCTGGAAGAAGAGGATGCCGCCAAACGCGAGTCCGGAAACGCGCAGCCCGGTTTTCTTTTCTCCGTAATCTACCGCTTCAGCGATAGAAGACCAGAACACCGGCATTTGCATATCGCAGAAGAAATTAATAAGAAAATAGAACGCAAACGCCAGGACAAGGTTTTCACGCCCGACGGAGAAATACATCAGCGCGCTCAGGATAAAAGTAATAATCTGGGTGTAGCGGAACATCTTAATTTTATCCCAGAACTTGGTTATCCATGTGGTGGCGATCATCGCCAGAATAGAAGCGATGACGCCGGTGGTCAGGAAGGGTGAAATCAGGCTATCGCCACCGTTCAGATAATACTTAGCATAATAAGCCGCGACGGAACCGCGAATAACATAACCGCACATCAACAGTAAAATAACAACGCCGAGAATAATCCACTGATCGTTACGTAACAGATACTTAAACTGCTTCCCCACCGAGAGCGAGGTAATTTCTGGCTCGCTGCGTTCACGCGTGGTGAGAAAACAGAAGATAAACAACACGGCGCCCATCGCGCCCATCAGACCCATTGAAAACTGGTAGCCCAGCGCCTTGTTGCCCTGCCCCAACCAGACGGCGAGCATCGGCACAACGATAGTCACCAGAAAAGCGGCAATCTTAGTCATCACAAAGCGATAGCCGTTTGCGCTTAAGCGCTCGACGGGGTCGCTGGTGATTACGCCAATCATCGAAATATAAGGAATGGTTATCGCGGTATAGACCAGGGTCATCAGAATATAGGTGCCATAGGCCCATGCCAGCTTGGCCATATAAGCCATATCAGGCGTGATAAACATCAAATAAACGGCGAAGCCAAAAGGGATTGCAAACCACAGCAGCCACGGGCGATAACGTCCCCAGCGCGTATTCAGCTTATCGGTAAGAACGCCCATGGCCGGATCGATAATCGCATCGATCATCCGCACAACCACGAACAGTACGCCAACATCAGCGGCGCTCAGGCCGTAGATATCGGTATAGAAATAGGCGAGCAGCAGCTGCATGGCGATAATCACAACGTTTATCGCCATGTCCCCTGCGCCGAAGCCGATCTTTTCCACAATAGAAAGTTTCATGTTGATATTCCTTTACGCTTAACAGCGCAAATAGGGTGAACAATTAATGATGTCACTACATGAAATAAAAACGTTTTTATATATAAGCCGCCGCCAGAAAATTTATGGAGGCGATGAAGAGAGTGTAACGACTGACAAAAAGATATAAAGGTATACCTTTATATCTTTTGATCGGTTTCACATATTTTTTTGTACGCAACCCGGTCCCGGCTTTAAACCGGGATAAGAATCAATAAGATAATAAATGGGAGGCGCGTGTAGAAAATTAACGGGATGCCAGAATGGCGCAGCTATGGTCCTGAATCTCTTCCGCCGATGCCCGATTGAGGGTCAGCAGGTTACGCTCGGTCGCCAGCAGCACCAACGAGCCATCGCTCTGCTTCGCCATCGCCAGCGCAAAACGACCCATATGCTCGCGCGCTTCCGGCACCTCTTCAGCGAGCATCAGGAACGGGCTGCGCTGCGCCAGCTCCGTTTCGGTTACGCGGCGGGCCAGATATTCGTGGCCCATGAGCCCACCGGGCAGCGGCAACCAGCGGCTGCTGATGGCGGCGGCTTCGTTATCCAGCTGCTTACGAACATCGGGCCGCAGGCAGGAGATATGAATATGGAAATGATTTTGCGTGCGTCCGCTGCGCGAGTTGATGGCCAGCGAGACCGCGTCATCCGCCACGGTGGAGCCATGCTGCTGGCTCATGATGGCGCGCCCCTGCCAGGCCTGCCAGAAGAAGTCAGGCGTCTGAGGCTCCAGCAGCAGCGGGCTTTCGGTACCGTTAATGCGGTAAGTCGGCATCAGCAGATACTGCAGCGGACCATTGCGGTCTTTAAACAGCACATAGCCGCCCTTAAGGTTCACTTCCGCACAGGGCGCGGGATTGTGATTCTGCTGTTGATTGGGAACGCACTGTTGCAGAACAATTTTACGCAACGCGTCGCGGTTGCCGGAATGAAGCCAGTAGTAGCCGCCGGCGATCGCCGCCACAGCCGCCACCAGCAGCGCTAATAAAAGGTATTGTACTCTTCGCATTATTCCTTCCTGTCTCAGCCGGAAACGGAAGAGTAACGCAGTTTGATGACGAAATGAAAACAGGAAGAGGTACGGTGAGTTCCCCGGAGGCGGCGCTTAACGCGCCTTGTCCGGGCTACCAGTCCGCAGACGGCTGGAAACCTGTAGCCCCGCTCAGCGCAGCGCGAGCGGGGATAAAGGAGAGGCGATTTAACGCTGGTTAATCTGGTCGAAAGTTCCACCGTTAGAGAAGTGCTCTTTCTGCGCCTTAGTCCAGCCGCCAAACACGTCATCGATGGTGAACAGCTTCAGTTTCGGGAACTCATCCGCGTATTTTTTCGCGATTTCAGGATCGCGCGGACGATAGAAGTTCTTCGCCGCAATCTCCTGGCCTTCCGGCGAGTAGAGATACTTCAGGTACGCTTCCGCGACCTGACGGGTCCCCTTTTTATCGACCACTTTATCAACCACGGAAACGGTCGGCTCGGCCAGAATTGATTCGCTCGGGGTCACGATTTCGAACTTATCTTTACCCAGCTCATTGGTCGCCAGCAGGGCTTCGTTTTCCCAGGCGATCAGCACATCGCCAATTCCGCGTTCTACAAAGGTGTTGGTGGCGCCACGGGCGCCGGAATCCAGCACTTCAACGTTCTTAAACAGCGCCTTCACGAACTCCTGGGCCTTGGCCTGGTCGCCGTTGTTCTGATGCAGAGCGTAGCCCCAGGCCGCCAGATAATTCCAGCGCGCGCCGCCAGAGCTTTTCGGGTTCGGGGTAATCACCGACACACCGGGTTTAACCAGATCATTCCAGTCATGAATCTGCTTCGGGTTGCCTTTGCGCACGAGGAACACGATAGTTGAGGTATACGGCGCGGAGTTATCCGGCAGACGCTTCAGCCAGTTTTTGTCGATTCGGCCACGCTCGGCAATCGCATCGACGTCATAAGCCAGCGCCAGGGTGACCACATCGGCTTCAATGCCGTTGATTACCGAAGTCGCCTGTTTACCGGATCCGCCGTGTGACTGACGAATCACCACATTGTCGCCGGTTTCTTGCTTCCAGTGCGCGCTAAACGCTTTGTTGTACTGTTCGTACAGCTCGCGCGTCGGATCGTAAGAAACGTTTAATAGCTGAATGTCTTTTGCCAGAACGCTGGCGGATGCCAGCAACAGAGTTAACCCCACGCCCCACTTATTCATCGCACCGCTCTCTTTAATGTCATGTTGTGATGGATTAAGCGTGCCAGAAAGCGAACCAATGATTAAAGAATAAAAAAAGATTGGCTATAACTTGTGAGTATATATAACGGGGGGAGTTTGCCCCCTCCCGGAAGGGAGAGAGCGGGAAGCTTTAGACTTCTTCCATGAAGCTTTAGACTTCTTCCATGCGGCCCAACAGCGCCTGCAGACGATCCTGCCAGCCCTGCTGCTGTTCTTTCAGCTGACCGTTTTCACGCTCAAGCTCTTCACGGCTATGCTGGGCGCTCTGTACTTCCTGCGCCAGCGTGTTGTTCTTTTCTTTCAGCTCTTCGATTTCCATCTGTAACAGAGTGATGGTATCAATCGCCTGCTGAACTTTAGATTCTAATTTCTCAAAAACTTCTAATGACATCGTCATACCTCTCCTGAACTTGCAAGGCGTTGATAGAAACCGTCCGTTTCGTATACGCGTGACGCCTTAACGAAAATTAGCGCACTACAGTGGTGATGTAGTCGATTGTATGAAGCCCCGCCGCCCCTGTCCAGCGACAACCCGCGTAGATTGCGGTTTGCAACACTTTTCAGCCTTTACCTGGTCCGTTCGCCGCTTTTACCCGGTACTTTTTCGTAATTGTTAATCCACGCGTTAAAAAAATGAGCGGTGAAACGCTCCCGCAAATGACCAAAAACGCGTTTATTACGCGAAAACGCTCATTTTCTTGACGCAGTACACACATTTTAATTTCGATATTTCTCGTTTTTGTTCGTTAACGATAAATTAACACTATGCCTACATGGCAGCGTGGTCGCCTGCGACCTTCACACATACAATAATCATCATTACGCTTCAGGATTCGATTATGAGCCAAACATCAACACTAAAAGGCCAGTGCATCGCAGAGTTCCTCGGTACCGGGTTGTTGATCTTTTTCGGCGTTGGGTGCGTCGCTGCGCTCAAGGTCGCGGGAGCCAGCTTCGGTCAATGGGAAATCAGCATTATCTGGGGCCTGGGCGTCGCTATGGCGATTTACCTGACCGCAGGGGTTTCCGGTGCGCACCTTAACCCGGCGGTTACCATAGCATTATGGCTGTTCGCCTGCTTCGACGGTCGTAAAGTTGTTCCTTTTATTATTGCGCAATTCGCTGGCGCCTTTTGCGCTGCGGCTTTAGTTTACGGGCTTTATTACAATCTTTTCTTCGATTTCGAACATACCCACAATATGGTGCGCGGTAGCGTCGAAAGTCTTGAGCTGGCAGGTATTTTCTCTACTTACCCGAACCCACATATCAATTTTGTGCAGGCCTTCGCGGTAGAAATGGTGATTACCGCTATCCTGATGGGCGTCATTCTGGCGCTGACCGACGATGGCAACGGTGTGCCGCGTGGCCCGCTGGCGCCGCTGCTGATTGGTCTACTGATCGCCGTTATCGGCGCATCTATGGGCCCGCTGACCGGCTTTGCCATGAACCCGGCGCGTGATATCGGACCTAAAGCCTTTGCCTGGCTGGCAGGCTGGGGCGACGTCGCCTTTACCGGCGGCAAAGATATTCCTTATTTCCTGGTGCCGCTGTGTGCGCCAATCGTCGGTGCTGCGCTGGGCGCATTCTGCTACCGCAAGCTGATTGGCCGCCACCTGCCTTGCGACATCTGCGTTGTCGAAGAGAAAGAGGCGTCATCCCCCTCTTCGACGCAACACAAAGCTTCGCTGTAATTTGACTACGGGACTCATCCTATGACCGACAAAAAATATATCGTAGCGCTCGACCAGGGCACCACCAGTTCCCGCGCCGTTGTAATGGATCACGATGCCAATATCATCAGCGTCTCTCAGCGAGAATTCGAACAAATTTATCCGCGTCCGGGCTGGGTTGAGCATGACCCGATGGAGATCTGGGCATCGCAAAGCTCCACGCTGGTCGAAGTGCTGGCGAAAGCCGATATCAGCTCCGATGAAATCGCGGCAATCGGCATCACCAACCAACGTGAAACCGCCATCGTGTGGGAGCGGGAAACCGGTAAGCCGATTTACAACGCCATCGTCTGGCAGTGCCGCCGTACCGCCGAGATCTGCGAGCAGCTCAAGCGCGACGGCATGGAAGAGTACATTCGTAAGGCCACCGGCCTCGTCGTTGACCCGTACTTCTCCGGTACGAAAGTGAAGTGGATCCTTGACCACGTTGAAGGCGCGCGTGAACGCGCTAAACGCGGCGAGCTGCTGTTCGGCACCGTTGATACCTGGCTTATCTGGAAAATGACCCAGGGACGCGTTCACGTTACCGACTATACCAACGCCTCGCGTACCATGCTGTTCAATATCCACGAGCTGGACTGGGATGACAAAATGCTCGACGCGCTGGATATCCCGCGCGCCATGCTGCCGGAAGTACGTAAATCTTCCGAAGTGTACGGCCAGACCAACATCGGCGGTAAAGGCGGTACCCGTATTCCGATCGCCGGCATCGCGGGCGACCAGCAGGCGGCGCTGTTTGGCCAGCTGTGCGTCAAAGAGGGTATGGCGAAAAACACCTACGGTACCGGCTGCTTTATGCTGATGAATACCGGCGAGAAAGCGGTGGCGTCAACCCACGGCCTGCTGACGACTATCGCCTGCGGTCCGCGCGGCGAAGTAAACTATGCGCTGGAAGGCGCGGTGTTTATGGCTGGCGCCTCCATCCAGTGGCTGCGCGATGAGATGAAGTTAATTAGCGACGCGTTCGACTCCGAATATTTCGCCACTAAAGTGAAGGATACCAACGGCGTGTACGTGGTTCCGGCGTTTACCGGCCTTGGCGCGCCTTACTGGGATCCGTATGCCCGCGGCGCAATCTTCGGCCTGACCCGCGGCGTGAACTCCAACCATATTATTCGCGCCACTCTGGAGTCGATTGCCTATCAGACCCGCGATGTGCTGGAAGCGATGCAGGCTGACTCCGGGATCCGTCTGCACGCCCTGCGCGTTGACGGCGGCGCGGTAGCCAACAACTTCCTGATGCAGTTCCAGTCCGATATTCTCGGCACCCGCGTGGAGCGCCCGGAAGTGCGCGAAGTCACCGCGCTGGGCGCGGCCTATCTGGCCGGTCTGGCAGTGGGCTTCTGGCAGAATCTGGATGAGCTACAGGAGAAAGCGGTTATCGAGCGTGAATTCCGTCCGGGAATTGAAACCACCGAGCGTAACTATCGCTACAGCGGCTGGAAAAAAGCGGTGAAACGCGCGCTGGCGTGGGAAGAGCACGACGAGGCGTAAGATTGTGGAGGTATTCCCGGCTTGCGGCGTAAACGCCTTAGCCGGGCTACAGCCCGCAGACCGCACAACCCCGTAGCCCGGCGAAGCGCAGCGCAAGCCGGGGAGAAGCCGCGCCGATGCATGAATCCCGGGGTATCCCCGGGTTGCGGCGTACACGCCTTACCCGGGCGACAAAACCCCAAACAGCACGGACCTGTAGCCCCGATAAGCGCAGCGCCACCGGGGGATTTTCCGGAGATATGCACCGCCTCCGGTTTTTATGAGCCAAACACCGGCAGCAGCATATACAGTTTAATCACCAGCGCGTTGACGATATCGATAAAGAATGCGCCCACCATCGGTACCACCAGAAACGCCATGTGCGACGGACCAAAACGGTCGGTAATCGCCTGCATATTGGCGATCGCCGTTGGCGTCGCGCCAAGTCCGAAACCACAGTGTCCGGCGGCCAGCACCGCGGCATCGTAGTTTTTACCCATCATCCGGTAGGTCACAAACACCGCATACAGCGCCATCGCTACCGTCTGCACAGCCAGAATCGCAATCATCGGCAGCGCCAGCGACGCCAGCTCCCACAGCTTCAGGCTCATCAGCGCCATCGCCAGGAACAGCGACAGGCTGACGTTACCCAGCACCGACACCGCGCGATCGAACACGCGATACAGCCCCAGCGCCGACAGACTGTTACTCAGGATCACGCCGATAAACAGTACACAAACGAAGGTGGGCAGCTCGAACACGGTTCCCGCTAGCAGTTGCGCAACGACCTTACCTACGGTCAAACAGATAGCGATCAGCGCGATGCTCTCAATCAGCACCAGGGAAGTGATCATGCGCCCCATATCAGGCTTCTCAAACGCGGTGGGCGCGAGCTGATCGTCCGGCGTACCGTCCGGTGAAGAAGAGTGCTTAACCAGATAACGCGCCACTGGCCCGCCGATCAGGCCGCCAAGAACGAGACCGAAGGTTGCGCAAGCCATTGCCACTTCGGTGGCGTTGGCGAATCCATAACGCTCAACAAACAATTTGCTCCACGCCGCGCCGGTACCGTGGCCACCGGACAGGGTAATCGAACCGGCCAGCAGCCCCATCAGCGGATCGAGGCCCAGCAGCTTCGCCATGCCGATACCGAGGGCGTTTTGCAGCAGCAGCAGCCCCACCACCACAATCAGGAACGTCCCCACCACTTTTCCTCCGGAGCGCAGGCTGGCGAGGTTAGCGTTCAGGCCGATGGTGGCGAAGAATGCCAGCATCAGCGGATCTTTCAGGCTCATATCGAAATCAATTTCGATATCCATGCTTTTCTTTAATACCAGCAGCGCCAGCGCCACCAGCAGGCCGCCCGCAACGGGCTCAGGAATGGTGTATTTCTTCAGGAAAGGGACGGTTTGAACGAGTTTTCTACCCAGTAGCAACACTAGAGTTGCGGCAACGAGCGTCGATAAGGTATCGAGATGAAACATAAAAAAAGAGCTCCTTATAGGCGCATGATCCATTCACACGCGACGATATTTCCCGGTGTCGATTGCTTCTCATCATGAGTAATCGGGAAGGGATTTTAAGCAGAAGTGCGGAAAAAAGGACAGGAAAAGATATTTTGTAGGGATATTGATGCGATCAAGCATACAAAATGTTAATAAATATTTGACGCTTATTCCCAGTATAAATATTTGTCGCCAAAGAGTGGCAAACGTTTGCTTTTGGTCTACAGTCCGATAAAATCCCCGCTTTGCCACCTTTGGGATTGTTGTGATGTCCGTTAACACCGCAGAGTCAGAAAATGCGCAACCGGTTGCGCATAAGCAAACCAGCGAATTAATCTACCGCCTTGAAGACCGCCCGCCGCTACCGCAGACCTTGTTCGCCGCCTTCCAGCACCTGCTGGCGATGTTTGTCGCGGTCATCACCCCGGCGTTATTAATCTGCCAGGCGCTGGGCCTTCCGGCTCAGGATACGCAACATATCATCAGCATGTCTCTGTTCGCTTCCGGTGTGGCATCCATTATTCAAATCAAAGCCTGGGGTCCGGTCGGCTCAGGTCTGCTCTCAATTCAGGGCACCAGCTTTAACTTCGTCGCGCCGCTGATTATGGGCGGTACCGCGCTGAAAACCGGCGGTGCCGACGTCCCAACCATGATGGCCGCGCTGTTCGGCACCCTGATGCTGGCCAGCTGTACGGAGATGGTTCTCTCCCGCGTCCTGCATCTCGCCCGCCGCATTATTACTCCGCTGGTATCCGGCGTGGTGGTGATGATTATCGGCCTGTCGCTAATTCAGGTCGGCCTGACCTCTATCGGCGGCGGCTATGCGGCGATGGCTGACAACACCTTCGGCGCGCCGAAAAACTTGCTGTTGGCCGGTATCGTGCTGGGGCTGATTATTATCCTTAACCGTCAGCGCAATCCGTATCTGCGTATCGCTTCGCTGGTTATCGCCATGGCGGCCGGCTACCTGGCGGCATGGTTGCTGGATATGCTGCCGGCCAATACCGCCCCGACGGAAAGCAGCCTGATAATGGTACCCACGCCGCTTTACTACGGACTGGGCATCGACTGGAACCTGCTGCTGCCGTTGATGCTGGTCTTTATGATTACCTCACTGGAAACTATCGGCGATATTACCGCCACCTCTGACGTCTCCGAGCAGCCGGTTTCCGGCCCGCTATATATGAAGCGTCTGAAGGGCGGCGTGCTGGCTAACGGCCTGAACTCATTTGTCTCGGCGGTATTCAACACCTTCCCGAACTCCTGCTTCGGCCAGAACAACGGCGTGATTCAGCTGACCGGCGTCGCCAGCCGCTATGTTGGTTTTATCGTGGCGCTGATGCTGATCGTGCTCGGCCTGTTCCCGGCGGTGAGCGGCTTCGTGCAGCATATTCCTGAGCCGGTGCTCGGCGGCGCGACGCTGGTGATGTTTGGCACCATCGCCGCTTCCGGCGTGCGCATTGTCTCCCGCGAGCCGCTGAACCGCCGCGCGATCCTGATTATCGCCCTGTCGCTGGCCGTTGGTCTTGGCGTTTCCCAGCAGCCGCTGATCCTGCAGTTCGCTCCTGACTGGCTGAAGAATCTGCTCTCCTCCGGTATCGCCGCTGGCGGTATCACGGCGATTGTCCTGAATCTGATTTTCCCGCCAGAGAAAAACTGATCGCCGCTTACGCTCCGGCCGCACGATGCTGGCCGGAGCATCAGTCTCATCAACCTCACATCATCTCATTACACAATTCCTGTCTTGAGGATTGCGCATAATTCGGGCATAACAGCCCTATGTGCCTCGCTCAGGATCGAAGACCATGAAATTTCTCAGAAAGCTGATTCTCTGGCTGCTGATTGCCCTGCTGGTAGTGATTATTGCCGCTTATTTCCTGCTGCAAACCCAGTGGGGTGGACGCCAGGCCAGCGCCTGGCTTAGCGAGGATACCGGCTGGAAGGTCTCTTTTAACAAGATGGAGCATAATTTCTCCTCGCCAATGCACCTGCAGCTGCAAAACGTCACCCTCGGCCGCGACGGCAAACCCGCCACGCTGGTCGCAAAAACGGTGGATATCGGTTTTAGCAGCCGCCAGTTCAGCGATCCGCTGCATGCTGATGAAATCGTCCTCAGCGACGGCACGCTGAACTTCTCTCCTTCCTCTGCTGCGCTACCGTTTGCCGCTGACCGTCTCCGCTTACGCAATATGGCGTTCAATAGCCCGGAGAGCGACTGGGATCTCAGCGCTCAGCGCGTCACCGGCGGCGTCAACCCGTGGGCGCCGGAAGCGGGCAACGTTCTCGGTAAGAAAACGCAGATTCAGATGAGCGCCGGGTCGATGACTCTCAACGGTATTGAAGCCAGCAACGTGCTGATTCAGGGGAATATTGATAACGGAGAGGTCTCGCTTTCCACTGTTGGAGCGGATGTTGCGCGCGGCACGCTCACCGGCACGGCGAAACGCAGCGCCGACGGCGGCTGGCAGGTCGATAATTTACGCCTCAACGAGATTCGCATGCAAAGCGATAAATCACTCGCCGACTTTTTCGCCCCGCTGCTTACCCTGCCTTCACTGCAGATTGGCCGCCTTGATGTCACCGACGCCAGCCTGCAGGGGCCAGACTGGGCGATTGTCAGCCTCGACCTGAATCTACGCAATCTCACCCTCAGCCACGGCGACTGGCAAAGCCAGGAGGGTACGCTGTCGATGAATGCCAACGAGTTTATCTACGGCTCGCTGCATTTCCTCGATCCGATTCTCAACGCCGGGTTTTCACCACAGGGGATCGCGCTGCGCCAGTTTACCTCACGCTGGGAGGGCGGCATGGTACGCACTTCCGGCAACTGGCTGCGCGCCGGCCACGCCCTGGTACTGGACGACACCGCGTTCGCCGGTCTGGAATACACGTTGCCGGCCAACTGGAAGCAACTATGGATGGAACAACTGCCAGAATGGTTACAGAGCCTGACCCTGAAGAAATTTAGCGCCAGCCGCAACCTGGTGATTGATGTTGAACCGGAGTTCCCGTGGCAGATCACCGCTCTCGACGGCTACGGCGGCGAGCTGCAGCTGGTGAAGGATCGCAGTTGGGGTATATGGAACGGCAGCGCGACGCTGAACGCCGCCGCCGCGACCTTTAATCGTATTGACGTCCGTCGGCCGTCGCTCAAGCTGAGCGCCAATGCCTCTACGGTGAACGTTAACGAACTCAGCGCCTTTACCGAACGCGGGATCCTGGAAGCCACCGCAGCGGTATCGCAGCTCCCGCAGCGTCTGGTCAACCTGAGCCTGAACGGTCGCGGCGTACCGTTAAATATTTTGCAGGCGTGGGGCTGGCCCGCTCTACCGGTTTCCGGCGACGGAAATTTCCAGCTAACGGCGACCGGCAGCGTGCTGGCGGATGCGCCGCTGAAGCCGACCGTCAACGGGCAGCTTAGCGCCATCAATATGGAAAAACAGCAGGTTGCGCAGGTGATGCGTAACGGGGAAGTCATCAGCGCTCAGACTCCTTCTGCTCCAGAGACGACGACCCCCTGATTACCCCTCCTCCTAATCCTCTCCCCGCCGGGGAGAGGAAACCGCCCTCTGAAGCCCCTGTTTTATGCCCACACCGAGTGACCCCCTCTTCCTTCCAGGGAGAGGGATGGGGTGAGGGTCATATTCCCGCCATGAAACCTGTTGCCATTTAGCGGCTGTTTGTACCTATTTCCCGCAACCTGTTCCTTTCAAATAATGGACTTGCTATAACAAAAACACTGGAAGTTAAAAAAATAATTAAAGTCCCTGAACCTACAAAAATAAAGGAACGACCATGTCTGTAATACGTCAACGTATTCTGGAGAATATGCAAAAATTCTCCAGAGCAATGATCGGTGCAGTATTGTTCTTGCCGGTCATCGGCTTAATTTTGGCACTCAGCTCTGTCTTAACTAATCCAACATTAATTTCGGAGACCAGTTTTTTACACCAGCTCGGACAGCTCCTCGGCGATACCTTCTGGCCTTTATTCGGTAACCTGGGATTACTATTTTGCGTCGGCATAAGCTATGGCCTGGCGAAAGATAAAAAAACCGAAGTCGCGCTGGTTTCGGTAATGTGTTTTATCATGTTTCTTGGCGCCAACCACTCCTGGCTGGAGCATACCAACGGCCTCGCGGAAAAAATTAACGACGAATATTATGGCACCGGGCAAACTCAGCTGCTGGGCTTTGTCGTGGTTGATATGGGAGTCTTCCTCGGGATTATTCTCGGCTGCACTATCGCCTGGGTACATAACAAAGTGTCGACCATTGAGCTGCCAGGCGCGCTCTCCATGTACGGCGGGGCCAAGCTGACGCTGGTGGCGATGACGCCGGTTGTCATTTTCTACGCCATCGCCTTTACCTGGATCTGGCCGTTTATGACTCACGGCATCACGGCGCTGACCGGCTTTATGAAAAACGCAGGCGTAGCGGGAGTTTTCGTCTACGGTTTCTTTGAAAAATTCCTCATCCCCACCGGTCTGCACCATTTTGTGTGGTCGCCGTTCCAGCTCACGCAAATCGGCGGCACGCTGAACGTCGACGGCCAGGTCGTTTCCGGCACCCAGGCGATTTTCCTCGCCTATATGCGCCACCCGGATCTTACCCCGGTGATGAACGATGCGCTGCGCTTCTCACAGCAGGGAATGACCACTATCTTCGGCCTTGCCGGTGCCTCGCTGGCGTTCTACCACACGGCGAAACCGGAGAAAAAAATGATGGCCAAAGCGATTCTGCTGCCGGCCATTATCACCTCCATGCTCACCGGTATCACCGAGCCAATTGAGTTTACTTTCCTGTTCGTTTCGCCGCTGCTGTGGGTTATCCATGCCACCCTGACCGCGGCCTCGCAGGCGATTTGCGATATCTTTACCGTTCGCCCCTGGGGCGCCTCCGGACTGATTGAGTTCCTGATTTACAACCTGCCGCTGCCGGTTTCCCTGACGCGCTGGCCGGGCTATGTGCTCATCGGAATCGGCCAGTTCGCGGTCTACTACGTTATCTTCCGCACCCTGGTGGTTAAGCTGAATCTCAAAACACCGGGTCGTGAAGATGATGAAAACGTGAAGTTATATAGCAAGGCAGATTACCGTAAAAAAATGGGCGAACCGCAGTCGGTGACCAATGAAATTATCAACGGCTTAGGCGGTAAAGATAACATTATTTCCGTCGACAACTGTTTCACCCGCCTGCGCGTCGCTATCCATAATATGGATTTAGTTGACGATGCAATATTAAAAAGCACCGGCGCAAATGGCGTAGTACGCAATCGAAATGAAGTTCAGGTTATTTATGGCGTCAAAGTGGGACAGATTCGTTCCCGGGTTGATAGCTGGCTAGCAGAAAATTAATTGGGAGTTTTTATGAAATTAACCGTATTAGGCGGGGGCGGCGTTCGCTCTGCATTCCTGGCGAAATCTCTGGCATATAACGCACACCGCATTGGTTTAACGGAAGTGGTATTTCTCGACAGCTCCGCTGAGAACCTGGCGATATTCGGCGAGATTGCCCGCTATGTGTTTAATGCTATTCGCCCGGATATTCACTTCAGCGTAACCAGCGACCCGGTGCCAGCGCTGAAAAATAGCCACTATGTGATAACCACCCTACGGGTGGGCGGCGATGAGAGCCGGATCCGCGATGAGCGTATCGCCCTCGAGCACAACACCCTGGGCCAGGAGACCACCGGCGCAGGCGGTTTCGCCATGGCGATGCGTTCTATTCCGGCGATTCTCAACTACTGCCGCCTGATTGAAGAGCACGCCGCCGAAGACGCCATTCTGTTTAACTTCACCAACCCGTCAGGGCTGGTCACCGAAGCGATTATTAAATCTGGCTTTAAGCGCCGGGTGTACGGTATCTGCGACGCGCCGTCGGAGCTTATTCGCGAGCTACCAGAGATCCTCGGCTGCGACGAACGCGACCTCGGCGTCGAATGCTACGGGCTGAACCACTTCTCCTGGTTTACCCACTTCACCGTGCGCGGCGAGGATGTTACCGAGCGCCTGATCGCCAGCCCTGATTTATACCGCAAGACGGCAATGCAGTATTTCTCGCCGGAGCTGGTTCAGCTGTGCGATAAGCAGCTGCTGAATGAATATCTTTACTACTACTACTATCGTGAAGTGGCCTTAAAAGCGATTCAGAACGCGACAGAAACCCGCGGCGAGCAGATTGCCCGCATCAATCACGATATGCGTGAAGAGCTGAAGACCGTTGACGTCAAAGCCAGCCCGGAAGCGGCGTTTACTATCTGGATGAAGCACTATCTGCGCCGGGAAAACAGCTATATGCAGAATGAGTCGCAGCAGGAAAAATTCCATACCCGCGAGCCGTTAACCTTAAAACAGTTTATCGAGGAGCCAGATACTGGCGGCTACGCGGGCGTGGCGCTGGATATTCTGGAAGCGGTCAACAGCACCACTACCAAGCGCATCGTGGTGTCGATGCCCAATAACGGCACGCTGGACTTCCTGCGCCCGGACGATGTGATTGAGATCAGCTGCGACCTGAGTAAAGACGGCCTGAAGCCGGTAACGCCAAAGCATGTACCAACGGCGCAGAAAAACATGATCGCCAGCGTGAAAGAGTATGAACGGCTGGCGGTGGCGGCCATTCTGCAGCGGGATAAATCACTGGCGGTACGGGCGCTGATGGCGCATCCGCTGGTCGGGTCTTATTCGCTGGCAAAAACGCTGGTGGAAGCCTATCTCGACGATAAGCAGTTCGCCGACTGGCAATAAACCCACCCTCGCGCCACCGCACTTCTCCCGGTGGCGCTGCGCTGACCGGGCTACGGGTTCACCGCCGTCTGCGGGGCGGTAGCCCGGACAGGCGCGTCAGGCGCCGCCTCCGGGGATCCCCGTGTGTGTAAACCACATCTTCAGCAGCCGCTCAAAACCGAGTATGCAGTAGCCGAAAAACGGGTTGCTCCAGTAAATATCGTCATCGAACTTTTGCGGGTCGTGGATAATAAACGCCGTATCCGCCGCCTGCGCCAACGGACTTTGATAATCGCCGGTAAAGCAGACCAGATTAATCTCCTTCCCTTCCAGTGCCTTCACCCAGTTCAGCGCCGAACTGCTGCGCCCGGATTTGGAAATAATCCAGATCGAATCAAATTTGGCGGCGTTCTTCTGCTCAAGAATTTCGTAATCCGGCCACAGCGCCAGGCTGGCATTCACCCCGGTCACCAAAAATTTATTGTAGATATACTGGGCGATTAGCTGCGAAAAGCCGCTGCCGTGAATCAAAATGCGGTGATGTTGCAGGCTTTCCAGCAGCGGTGTTATCCGCTCCACCGGCTGAATGCTCATGTAATCGATGTCGTTAGTGACATCGAGTTTCGGCATGGTGATATTGAATTTAATAAAATAGACCAGCTCCAGCCAGCCGCTGAATTTCAGTTTCTTCGCCAGCCGCACCAGCGAGGAAGGGTTGCTGTAACAGTGTTCCGCGACCGCGCGGATCCCCTCGCGCACGCACTGTTCAGGATCGTTCTGAATAAAGCGCAGCACGGTCATTTCAGTTTTGCTTAGCTTAACGTCACGAAAGATGTTTTCTAAATCCATTCCGGGCTCCTCTCAGCGGCAAACTACGCTATCACCCGGCGGCGCTGGCGTCTGTGGGCTCAATCACCAGAATGAAATGAACGTTACTTTTTTAGATAAAATGGAATAAAAAACCCTCTCCGTAAACGGAGAGGGCATAGCCTGTAGCCCCGATCATACAGTCGCATCACCGGGGGAGATTACCTGAGGCTGGGTTGCGCTTGCCTCCCGGAGGCGGCGTCTGACGCGCCTTGTCCGGGCTACCTGGTCCGCAGAAAGTTGTCACCCATGTTTCCGGTTCATACCGCTTACACATCTTGCCGGATGACTAAACGTTTACAGCGTAATCGTCAGCGCATTGCCCTGCGCGCTGATCACTACACCGAGCTCGCTGCCCGCCTGAGCGCCGCCCTGCACGCCCGCAATCTGCGGAATATTGCGCAGGCATAGCGTCCAGCCGCTGGCCTCGCCATCGCCGCTGACGGTGATGACGCTGCCCTGGCGTTTCGCCTTCAGGGTAAAGACCACCGACCCGTCCGCTGCCGGCACCTGGCTGACCGCTTCGCGCCCATCTTCGAGATTAAACAGCTGGAAGGCGGTACCTTCATTCCACGCGTAGTCCGGTTTCTGATCGTTGTTGCCCAGCGCCAGCAGGGTGTTATCACGCACGTACACCGGCAGGCTCATCACATCGTGATTCTGCTTATGCCAGCGGCTGCCCTGCGCTTCGTCATTGCGCCACAGATGGGTCCAGCGCCCTTCCGGCAGCCAGAACTGCACATCGCCCGCTTCGCTAAACACCGGCGCCACCAGAACAGAATCCCCCAGCATGTACTGCCGATCCAGATAGTCGCAGGCCGGGTCGTGCGGGAACTCCAGAATCATCGAACGCAGCATCGGCGTACCGAACTCACTGGCCAGCGCCGCCTGACGGTACAGATACGGCATCATGCGGCATTTCAGCTGCGTGAAGTGGCGCACCACGTCGCAGGACTCGTCATCGTAGGCCCACGGCACGCGATAGGATTTGCTGCCGTGCAGACGACTATGGCTCGACAGCAGGCCGAAGGCACACCAGCGCTTGTAGACATGAGCGGGCGCGGTATTTTCGAAGCCGCCGATATCGTGGCTCCAGAACCCAAAGCCGGACATGCCGATCGACAGACCGCCGCGCAGACTTTCCGCCATCGATTCGTAGTTGGCGTAGCAGTCGCCGCCCCAGTGAACCGGGAACTGCTGCGCACCCACCGAGGCGGAACGGGCGAACAGCACCGCCTCTTTCTCGCCGACGGTCTCTTTCAGCACATTCCACACCAGCTCGTTATAGATGAAGGCGTAGTGGTTGTGCATTTTCTGCGGGTCGGAGCCATCAAACCACCGCACGTCGGTCGGAATACGCTCGCCGAAGTCGGTCTTGAAACAGTCAACGCCCATTGCCACCAGGCCTTTCAGCTTGTCGGCGTACCACTGGCAGGCTTGCGGATTAGTGAAGTCATAAATCGCCAGTCCCGGCTGCCATTTATCCCACTGCCACAGCGAACCGTCAGGACGTTTCAGCAGATAGCCTTTCTCCTGCAGTTCTTTAAATACCGGCGAACGCTGGCCGATATACGGGTTGATCCACACACAGACCTTCAGACCTTTGTCTTTCAGGCGCTTAATCATGCCTTCCGGGTCAGGGAACGTGACCGGATCCCACTCAAAATCGCACCACTGGAAGGCCTTCATCCAGAAGCAGTCGAAGTGGAACACGTGCAACGGCAGGTTGCGCTCTGCCATACCGTCAATAAAGCTGTTAACCGTCGCTTCATCGTAGTTGGTGGTGAACGAGGTGGTCAGCCACAGGCCGAAAGACCAGGCTGGCGGCAGCGCCGGGCGCCCGGTAAACCGGGTATAACGGTTCAGCACCTCTTTCGGGGTCGGACCGTCAATGACGAAGTACTCGAGGTGTTCACCTTCGACGCTGAACTGTACCTTCGAGACTTTCTCGGAGCCGATTTCGAAAGAGACGCGCTCAGGATGATTCACCAGCACGCCGTAGCCGCGGTTGGTCAGGTAGAACGGGATATTTTTATACGACTGCTCGGTACTGGTACCGCCGTCTTCGTTCCAGGTTTCCACCGTCTGACCGTTACGCACCAGCGCGGTAAAGCGCTCACCAAGGCCGTAAACGGTGTCGCCGACGCCGAGATCCAGACGCTCGAACATATAGTTGCGATGCGTTTTCGTATCCTGAACGTAGCCGTCGTTTTTCAGCTGGCTGCCGGTAATACGCACGCCGTCGCGCAGGAAATCCAGCGACCAGAAATCGCCTTTAGTCACGCGCGCGGTCAGATTACCGCTCTTCAGTTCGGCAAACTCAGCGCCGTTGTTAATTTCAACGTTCACATCTTTCAGCACGTTCAGCGGGTAATGCGGGCCGTTGTTCAACGCGCCCTGGAAGTGCTCCATGCGTACGCCGATCACCCCTTCCTGCGGGGAGAAAAAGCGCACGGTAAATAGCGGAACGTCCAGCTGGGCGGCGCGTTCACGAACTTCGCGAGACGCCACATAGACCACCATTTCGTTACCCTGCTGCTCAACCTCATAGACCTGCACGGGTTGGATCAGATTGAGCCCTGGTTGAATAAGCCAGTTTCCATCACTGATTTTCATGAATAGCTTCCTCTTAGTTTTGCAATTCTTTGCCTGTCGGCGCTGAAGTGAAGTCGTGTTCGTTGCGACGCGCGCCCTGAGCCAGTTCCGCCATCATCTTTTTCAGGAACGGCGTTTTCAGGGTGTAGTAGCGTTTCGCAATAACTGCGCTCAGCAGGTAACAAACCGCCGGAGCGAGGGTGAATAGTGAAATAATGATGGTGATGGTGACGCTGTTCTGGGCTTTGGCCGCGGCATCGTAACCGCCACCCGCCAGCATCCAGCCAATCAGCGCGCCGCCCAGCGCCAGCCCCAGCTTGAGCACGAACAGGGTGCCCGCAAAGCTAATACCGGTCAGGCGCTTGCCGTTGCACCATTCGCCATAGTCGACGGTGTCGGACATCATCACCCACTGAATCGGCGTCACCAGCTGATGCAGCACGCCAATTACGAAGATAAAGGCGAACATGGTGATTTCGGCGTCCATCGGCACGAAGAACATCGCCACGCTCAGCGCCGCCAGGATAGCGTTGGTCCACCAGAAAACGCTGACTTTGCATTTCCAGTCGGTAAGCGGCTTCGCCAGCGCCGAGCCAATCAGGTTGCCGACGCAGTAGGTGGTGAGGAAGGCGGTGAACAGACCAGCGGATCCCATGATCCAGGTGGTGTAGTACATCATCGCGCCGCCGCGAACGCAGACCGCGAGAATGTTGAGTATGGTCAGCAGACCAACCACACGCCACTGATCGTTACGCCAGATATCACGCAGGTCTTCCCGCATCGAGGTGGTGCCCGGCGGGGCTTCGACGCGCTCTTTAGTGGTGAAGAAGCAAAACGCCAGCATCAGGAACGCAACCACCGAGAGCACCGCGATGCCGCCCTGGAAGCCAAAGGCTTTGTCTTCGCCGCCGATAAAATTCACCAACGGCATCATCAGAACGGTAGAGAGCATGCCGCCCGCCGTCGCCAGCACAAAGCGCCAGGACTGCAGGGAAATGCGCTGCGTTGGGTTGTCGGTGATGACCCCGCCCAGCGCGCAGTACGGGATATTGACCACGGTATAGAGCAGGGTCAGCAGGGTGTAGGTGACCGCGGCGTAAATCAGCTTGCCGTTATGGCTCAGGTCCGGCGAGCTGTAGGCCAGCACGCAGACGAGCCCGAAAGGAATTGCACCAAACAGGATCCACGGACGGAATTTTCCCCAGCGGCTGCGGGTACGGTCGGCCAGTAGCCCCATGCATGGATCGGATATCGCATCCAGCGCGCGGGCCAGCAGGAACATGGTGCCGACATAGCCGGCAGGGATACCAAAAATGTCGGTATAGAAAAACATCATATACAACATTACGTTATCGAAAATGATGTGGCTTGCGGCATCGCCCATGCCGTAACCAATCTTCTCTTTGACGGACAAAATATGATCTTGCATAACACACCCTTCTCTCAACGCTGACGCTGGCTGGTACCGGTTACAGCTTTTGTAAACTATCCGCGCCGTAAGAGGAATTGCGATATCTCATATTCAAATTACGTTTCTTGTTTTATGTGATCCCGGTGGTCAGAAGAGTGTGTGAAAGTGTAAGCCACGGATTTTGCAAGGAATTGTTTAAGAAGGTTCTGTAAAGTCCAGTTTTAACAGTAAAAAAGTGCGTTGGGGTATGTGGTTAATGCAGGAAAGTAGCTATAATGCGCCCGCCTCCATGTAGCAATCGAGGCGCGGAAGATCGTCATCTCCGGTGAGGTGGCTGGACTTCAAATCCAGTTGGGGCCGCCAGCGGTCCCGGGCAGGTTCAACTCCTGTGATCTTCCGCCAGTTCAATCATTTTTATCCATGTGAACTTATCCAGAAAATCAGCCTTTCGGTTCAATGCCTTTTGCTCTCAGCGCGCTTCTCGCCAGTTCTTTGAACCAGCTCGCAAGACTCACCCTTTCCGGCAAGTGGTTACGTGCAGCGGGGTTCGATACCGGAAAACGCTTCACGGTTAAGGTAATGAATGGCTGTATTGTGCTGCTGCCGCAGAGCGATAAGGAAGAGATGCTTAAAGCGGAATTACTGCAAATTCAGCAATCCTTTACAAGCGTCAACAGCGTGCTTCATCTGCCCGGTCTGACGCCAGATTACCAGGCAAGCCCTGCCAGGCGCAGCGCAGGCCGGGAAAACGTCCTCTCCAGGCTACCGCCGCGCCAGTGGCTATTAAAACGGCTATCGTTTGTAGCATTAAAATTGCTGAGAGATTCCCGGAACGCGGGTCCAGCCCCCCATCAGAAGTAATAACCAATATTGACGTTAGTGCGGAAATACCATTTTCCGCTGCCCTCGGACTGGGTGCTGGTCCAGCCGGTGGAGTTTAGCGCGCCGCCCCACGGGTTGACGTTCTTTGCCCAGCTGAGATCGACCCAGAACATCACCGGCAGCGCAAATACCTGTACGCCAAGGGTGTTCATCTGTGAATTACTCCATCCGCTTTTGTCTTTCCACAGCACGCTATAATCGTTGTAAAAACGCAGCTTCGACACGCCTCCCCACTTCACGTCCACATCTCGGGCAAGGTTGAGCGACCCGGTGGTGGCTTTAGCCGGTATCATGTAAGCAGGCGTCAGACCATTGCCGCCCATCAGAATAGCGTCGTCGCTAACGCCCGCCGGGTTCTTCGGATCGTACTGGTAGCGAATCAGCTGCGAAGTAAGCTGCCATGGCCCGTTGTGCAGCATCCCGTGCACGCCCGCCGCCCAGAAGGTGCCGTCGTCGTCGGTCTCACGGTTATGCAGCCGCGCCAGCGCCAGCGAACCACCCAGCTCGTTGTTCCAGCCGCCGCCGTGGAAATTACGCGCAATTCGTACATTCACCTGATCGCGCTTTTCATTGTGCTGCTGATGCTGTGTGGGATAGATGGTGTTTTTTAGCCGATCGTAATCTCCAACGTCCGGCGCATAGCGTAAATTCTCCGGTTCCATCCAGGGGAAATAGGCCACATCCAGCGTCCAGTTATTATCATGATATTGATAGTTAATACCGCTACCGGCGCTAACGCCAAATCCTAAATAAAACGGAATACCGTAAGACCAGCCAAATTGCGGATAAGGCTCAAGACCGAAAGGTTTACCCGGGATGCCCAGCTGGATATTATTATTATTATCGAAACGATAGCCCACATAAGCGCGATCGATAGCATATTTATGGTGATCCTGGAACCAAAATCCAGCGTCGAAGAAATAGTTATTATAAAAACCGCTACTATCGATACGAAACGTATCAAAACGCAGATGCGGCGGGTTACGGTAATTACTTCCCTTCCAGTCTTCATAGCGGTAATTAGCCCGTAGCGCACCGCCGAAATCCAGTCCGGCGAGATTGTCAGCACTGCGCCAGCCAATATGGGGGAACGGCTTACCCGCTTCCGCCAGCGCCACTCCGCTGGAGCCGACTGCCAGCAGCAGCGGGAGAAAAAATTTACGCATAGCACATGCCTCACTTTACAATTTAATAAGCGATGGAAGTCCGCCGATTAATATCGAATTATTATTTTGTTTCAGTAATGAAACTCTCGGTTAAATAGCGCGATGTTTATATTTTCGTTTCAAATATGAAACTCTGTTTATTATTTGATAGAGGAAAAATCGCACGCAGGATGTCGGGAGTCAAGGCATAAACTTTGAGCTATAACTCAATATTATTATTCAACGATTAACATATTGATATTTTCGGTACAGCGAGAGAAATATTCTCATATATGAGACGTTATTTAAGAAAAAGAATAACATCGTGAGTTTTAATGCATTTGCGGGTACCTGTGGTCTTTCCAACCCCCCCATTTCTCAATCGGACTTACCTGCCCGACCAGCGTGTACAGAGCGGCGCAATGCGCGATTTTCACTTTTTTAATATAACTGTTATCGCCATCAAGCCATTTCTCCCCGGGGTGCAGCGGTCTATGCTCAATACATTCAAACGATGAACCTCATTCAAAACCGGAGAGTGTATGAAAGCGATCGCCATTACCCGCGCGGCGGCAGAAGGCAGCAATATTCCTTTTTTAACCGACATCGAGCTGCCACAGCCGGTTGCCGAGGGACACGATCTGTTGGTTGAAGTGAAGGCCATTTCCGTCAACCCGGTAGATACTAAAGTTCGAGCCGGGTTTAACGCCGATACCCCGCGCGTGCTGGGCTGGGACGCGGTGGGCGTGGTCAAAGCCGTCGGCAGCGCAGTGACCCTGTTCGCTCCGGGAGATGAAGTGTGGTACGCCGGAGCGCTGGGCCGTCCCGGTAGCAACAGCGAATTCCAGCTGGTGGATGAGCGTATCGTGGCCCTTAAGCCGCGTTCGCTGGATAATGCTTCCGCCGCCGCGCTGCCGCTCACCGCCATTACCGCCTGGGAGCTGCTGTTCCACCGTCTTGGCGTACAGGAAGGCGGTAACGCGGGCGACACGCTGCTGATCGTCGGCGCGGCGGGCGGCGTCGGTTCGATTCTGACCCAGCTCGCCAGCAGGCTGACCGGTCTGACGGTCATTGGTACCGCCTCGCGTCCGGAAAGCCAGCAATGGGTGCAGGAAGCGGGCGCGCACCATGTTATCGATCACAGTAAACCGCTCGCCGACGAGCTGGCGCGGATTGGCGTCAAAGCCGTGACCCACGTCGCTAGCCTGACCAATACCAGCCAGCACTATCCGCAGCTGATCGCCGCGCTCGCACCGCAGGGCAGGCTGGCGCTGATCGACGATCCCGAATCCCTCGACGTAGTACCGCTGAAGGCGAAAAGCATTTCTCTGCACTGGGAGTTTATGTTTACCCGCTCGATGTTCGAAACACCGGATATGATTGCCCAGCATCAGCTGCTGGCCCGCGTGGCGGCGCTGATTGACGATAAAACCATTAAGACCACCCTCGGCGAGCACTACGGCGCCATCACTGCCGCCAACCTACAAAAAGCGCACGCGCAGCTGGAAACCGGGCGTTCGGTGGGCAAAATCGTGCTGGAGGGCTTTTAAGATGAGCAACGAAGCGATCTCGATTATCGCGGTGCTGACGGCGAAACCGGGCCAAACGAAAGCGCTGCGCCAGGCACTACAGGCGCTGCTGCTGCCGACGCGTCAGGAGCCGGGCAACCTCGATTACGCCCTGTTTCAGCTGCGCGATGCGCCGGATACGTTCTATATGCGCGAATCCTGGCGCAATCAGGAAGCGCTGGACGCGCATATCGCCCTGCCGCACTTCCAGGAATTTATTGCGCAGATGGATAGCCTGCTTGCCGGGCCGCTGCGGCTGGATTATCTGACGCCCGTCGAGCCCTGATATTTTCTGCATTCCGTTTGCGGGGAGGAGCCAATCTTTAACCCTTTGAGCTCTCCCCCTCCGTCTTATTCAGCGCCGTTATGCAGAAGAGGTTTGCTATGCAGATTAACGCTACTGGAACGAACTCGGCCGGCCAGCCGCTGGGGTCTATGGCCATCACCCGCCGCGAGCCGGGTCGATGATCGGTGGTATCCCGGAAACTCAGGAGATGCTCGATTTTTGCGCCGGGCACGGTATCGTCGTCGATATTGAGCTGATTCGCGGCGACCAGATTAACGAGGCCTGGGAGCGGATGATTAAAGGCGACGTGAAATACCGCTTCGTCATCGACAGCGCCACTCTCGGCGGTTAAGCCCTGCGGCGAAAGGTACGCCGCCACTCCGCCGGGCTGACGCCAAAGCGCGCTTTAAACTGTTGGCGCCAGGTCACGGCGGAGCGATAGCCCACTTCCTCCGCCACCTGCCCGACAGGTAAATCCCCGGCCTCCAGCAGGATCTGGCTACGCCGCAGGCGCTCGGCGGCCAGCCAGTCGACGATGCCCATACCGGTCGCTTTCGCGAAATGGCGAGTGAGTGTGCGGCGGCTCATCGCCGCCACCTGTGCCAGAGAATCCAGATTATGCGATTCGCGGATATGCTGCTGGAGATACTCAAGCAGGCCATTTATCCGCGCGTCGCGGGTGTTTTTCGGCACCGGCTGGGCGATAAACTGCGCCTGTCCTCCCTCCCGGTGCGGCGGAACGATCATCCGCCGGGCGATCTGATTGGCGGCAAGGCTGCCGAAGCGCTGGCGAATGATATACAGGCAGCAGTCGAGCGCCGCTGCGGTCCCCGCAGAGGTGATAACTCCCTCATCGTCAACGTACAGCGCGTTGATATCCAGCCGCACCTGCGGAAACAGTCGCTGAAAATCCTGCTCAAACTCCCAGTGGGTTGCCGCGCGCCTGTCCTCAAGCAGCCCGGCGTAGCCCAGCACAAACGCCCCGAGGCACAGGCCGACGATTTGCGCGCCGTTGTTGCGCGCGCGAACCAGACCGTCGAGCAGCGACTGCGGTGGACGCTGATTCACCGCCCCCCAGTAAGGCACCACCACGATATCCGCCTGTTCAAGAGCGGAAAAATCGCCGCTGGCGTTCAGCGCGAAGCCGTCGCGGGCGCTCAGCAGCCCGGGCCGTTCAGCGCAAATCTGCAGATTAAAGCGTTTGGTTTCCGAGACCGTATCGCCAAACAGCATACAGGGCACCGAGTAGTGAAACGGGCTAAATCCGTCCACCGCCACAATTGCCACTTCCGTCAGTTTCATCGCCCGCTCCGCTTTTAAAAGATCATACTTTCCCCATCCTGCGGGATGCTGACCGCATCGGCAATCTGATTGTCAACCACGTACTGGCGCAGCTCATCGCGGCTCAGCAGACAGTGGTTCACCGCTTCCATATGGCTGGCGACGATTTTGGCTTCCGGCAGGGTGAAGCGCGCCTTCAGCACATCCTCTTTGCCCATGATGATCGGCCCAAAACCGATGACGTGCGCATATCCGACATTCAGTACCACCACGTCAGGGCGCAGCCTGAGCATGTCGGCTTCCACTTCATCGCGCCAGATGGTGTCTCCCACCAGCCACAGGGTTTTCTCCTGCGGATGACGTAACACCACGCCGCAGGCTTCGCCCAGACGCTCTGCCATTGCCAGCACTGCGTAAGTACGGTCGCTGCCGTGCTGGCCTGAGCTGGTTTTCAGCAGTGAAATATCGGCAAACGCGCTGCGCTCAGAGAGCAAACGAATATCGCTAAACCCCTGACCGCGCAGCAGCTGAGCGTCGGCCTCATGCTGGACGTAAACCGGCAGGGTTTTGGGGATCGCGGCGATCGCCGCCTCGTCCCAGTGATCCTGATGAGTGTGGGTGACGATAACGGCATCCACGTCAACGATCTCTTCAACGGCAAAAGGCAACGCCACCAGCGGGTTACGCAGCTCACTGCGCGCGGTACCGGCAAAGCCCGCCCAGGCGCCTTTCGCAGAAAGCATCGGGTCAATCAGAAACTTTTTACCTGCATATTCAATAAGCTGGGTGGCATTGCGAACGTGAGTGATTTTCATGGTATTCATACCTCTTCGCGGTCATTTTGCGAACATCGTAGCTGGCACAAGCCTGGCGCAATATGGGCTTCCGGGCAATGTTCGATGAGATTGGGCCAATCTTTGGCGGTTGCCATCTATTTCCGGCTATGGTGTGCTGAACGCTCAACTTTCAGAAACAGTGGCTACGATGAAGAAAAAACTAACCGCCGCCGATATGCACGATGCCGAAGTTCTGGCGCATACCCCGTGGTTCAGCATGCGCAAGATCGGGATTGATATGGCTCCCGGCGATCGGCGGGATTTTTACTCCATTCACTACCCGCGCCCGGCGGTAGGGATTGTGGCGATGCAGAATGACAAAGTGCTGCTGATTCGCCACTACCGCTACCTGATAGACCAGGTCGTGTGGGCGATTCCTTCAGGCGGCGTCGATGAAGGCGAAGATCCGCATGAGGCGGCCCTGCGCGAGCTACGGGAAGAGACCGGCTGGCAAGCGCAGCACGCCGAAGAGATTCTCCGCTATAACCCCTCCTACGGCAGCAGCGACCAGCTATTTATCACCTGGCTGGCCAGCGATTTAAGCTATGTAGGGATGGATGAAAATCAGGATGAGGTGATGGAAACCGGCTGGTTTACCCTTGAAGAAATAGGCCAGCTGATCGCCCGCGGTGAGATGCCGGACGGGCTATCGCTGGTGCCGCTGCTGCATCTGATGGCGCAGCGGCGCACCGGTTTAGCGTAGCGGCTTCAGCATTCGCCAGCGGAACCACAGCTGAGCGACGAGGATCAGCAGGCCGCCGATAATTTTCTGCAGCGGCAGCTGTTCGCCGTACCATAGCGCCGCGGCGATCACCGTCAGCAGCGGCTCCAGCACCATAATAATCGCCGCGCTGGCGACCGCCGCGTACTTCTGCCCCTTCATTTGCAGGCCGAAGCGCAGGCTGGTGGCAATAACGATACTGGCGAGCAGCCAGCCGAAGGTCGGCAGGGTAAACGGCCGATCCCAGGTCTCAAAGGCGGCGGAAATAGCCAGTCCAACAAGCCCGGTGATGCCGAGCTGCACGGTAGTCAGCGGGATCAGCGGCACCTCGCGGGCGCTTTTGCTGGTGTAGCAAAACCAGATCGACTGTACCAGCGCGGTCAGCAGAAACCAGCCCTGGCTGGGGTGAAACTCAATCGGCATATGCAGGCTGAGTAAGCCCAGACCGACAACCGCAATCGGCAGGCACTCCCAGTAGGCTCGCGCCGGACGCGCTTTCATCATCACCCACGCGGTAATCGGCACGAACAGCATCGACAGGCTCATGATGAACGCCCCTTCGCCCAGCGATGGGGTGGTCGATACCGAGTAGATCCACAGGCACAGGTTTAGTGCAAACCACAGGCCGCTGATAATCATGCGCGGCCAGTGTTGCTTCTCTACGCGAAAGCCGCGGCAGAATGGCAGCAGCAGCAGCGCGGCGAAGAAAAAGCGCAGCCCGAGGAAGGCGAAAACCGGCATACCGGCAATCGCTTCTCGGGAAAAAATCCATCCGCAGGCGGCGATAACTGTCGCGGCTATGAGCAGTAAATCTGCCTGGCGTTGCCGGGTCATCGCCACCTCTCCTTGTGTGAGTGATTACCAGCCAGGTACCGCGCCGCCGTTAAAGATAGTCTCTGCCGCCTTCGCCACCTCCGGCGACTGGTAGGACTGGATAAACTCTTTCACGTTTTCCGCATCTTTGTTGTCTTCGCGGGTCACGATGATGTTCACATACGGCGAGTTTTTATCTTCAATAAAGATACCGTCGCGCACCGGCGAAAGACCGGTTTGCTGGAGATAGGTGGTGCTGATGATCGCCACGTCGACTTTCGGGTCGTCGATAACGCGCGGCAGCTGTGCGCCTTCCAGCTCCATAATCTTCAGGTTATGCGGGTTGTCGGTGATATCGACCGCCGTCGGCAGCAGGCCGGTTCCCGCTTTGAGGGTAATCAGCTTCTCCTGCTGGAGCAGAAGCAGCGCGCGTCCCAGATTGGTCGGGTCGTTAGGAATGGCGATGGTCGCGCCGTCTTTCAGCTCAGTGACGGATTTAATTTTGCGCGAGTAGCCCGCCATCGGGAAGACGAAGGTATTGCCCACCGCCACCAGGTGATAGTTGTGGGCTTTATTATCCTGTTCGAGAAACGGGCGATGCTGGAAGACGTTGGCGTCCAGATCTCCGGCATTGGTGGATTCATTCGGCAGCAGCGAGCCGCTAAAGCCTACCAGCTCGACATCGAGGCCATATTTCTCTTTGGCCACTTTTTTCGCCACTTCCGCCACATCCTGTTCCGCGCCGTTAATGACGCCGACTTTAATGTGTTTCGCATCGCTGCCCTTCTGGTCGCAGCCTGCCAGCAGCAGGCCGACCAGCGCCACGGCGGCGGCTGTCCGTAAACGTAATTTCATGGTTATCACCCCGTCAGTCCATAGAAGATCGTTATTATTTTTTCCTCTGAAACTATAACGATTTTGGGGTGAGGTTTTAAACGCAAAAACCGCAACCGGAAATAAAATCATCTTCCCCCGGATTGCAGCTGCCGCCTTATCCGGGCTACCCGATCGAAAGGCTGAACGCAGCGCAAGCCGGGGAGGGTTTTATATTTACAACCCCAGCTCGCTCAGCCCCGGGTGATCGTCCGGGCGACGGCCCTGCGGCCAGTGAAACAGACGCTCGCTTTCGGCGATCGGCAGGTCGTTGATGCAGGCGTAGCGCGTTTGCATCAGGCCCCGTTCATCAAATTCCCAGTTCTCATTGCCGTAAGAACGAAACCAGTTGCCGCTATCGTCGTGCCACTCATAGGCAAAGCGCACCGCAATGCGATTGTCGCTCCACGCCCACAGCTCCTTAATCAGCCGGTATTCCTGCTCTTTACGCCATTTCCGCTGCAAGAAATCGATAATTTGCGTTCTTCCATGAACAAACTCGCTGCGGTTGCGCCACTCGCTATCGACGGTATAAGCCAGCGCGACCTTTCCGGCATCGCGGCTGTTCCAGCCATCTTCAGCGGCACGTACTTTTTGCGCGGCGCTCTCGCGGGTAAACGGCGGCAGAGGCGGACGTTGTTCGGTCATCATGAATCTCCTGTATGAATACCCTTCATACTTCAAGTTGCTTATGTGTTGGCTACGGATTACTCGGCCCATCCATGGGCTTCGCCCTCACGGGCCGTCGCAAGCGACGTTCAAATCTGCTCCCGGCAGATTTGTCGTTTACCCCAGTCACATAGTTATCTATGCTCCTGGGGACTAATGAGAGGCTCCTGCCTCTCACCGGAGGCCAGCCTTCGGCTGGTCAAATTCGTTCCCGACGAATTTGTCACTCCCTTGCCGCCTTTAAGCAACTCGAATTATTTTGGGTATATAAGCTGCTGCAGGCGCTGATTTTCCCGCTCCAGATCGTCAATACGCTGTTGCAGCGTCTGGCTATACTCCGCCACCTGCTGAGCGGTGTAACGCGGGGTGATATGCTGGGGGCAGTTCCAGTCAAAAGCCTGTAAATGAAAGCGAAAAATACGCTCAATCCGGGCCCGATAGTTCTCCGGCGCGACCCGCGCCAGCAGCTGCGGATCGCCATCCGCCGCCACAACTTCGACGGTAGCGTAGATTTTCAGCCTGGCACGACGCGGGTAATCCATCAAAAACAGACACGCCCGGTCACTACCGCGCAGGTTGCCGGTGGTGATGTACTGACGATTACCGGAAAAATCCGCCATCGCCAGCGTGGTTTCGTCCAGCAGATGCAGAAATCCAGGCGGGCCGCCGCGATGCTGAATATAGGGCCAGCCGGTTTGCGAAATAGTGGCCAGATAGAAGCTATCGCGAGTGGCGATCATCCCCTCTTCGCTGGCGCTGAAGCGCGACCCTCGGCGCGGGCGATGTGGCGACTGCCACAATTCATCACTGCCCATTTCATGCTGGACAGCCATCACGTCGTCAGTCATAGCGATATCAAGAAAATCTTCTGGCATAGGTCCTCCCGATGCGTTGCGGCGTAATTCATCATGGACTGTGCTGACAGAAAATATAATAGTGGCTACATGACAATCATCTTTCCGTAAAACGGGATAATAATGGATCGACTCAGCGCAATGGCGCTGCTGGTGAAAGTGGCTGAACTCGGCAGTATGTCGGCGGCGGCACGAGCGCTGAATATGCCCCTGACCACCGTCAGCCGCCAGATTGCAGATCTGGAAAATACGCTCGGCGTGCGCCTGATGATTCGTACCACCCGCAGGCTTACGTTGACCGATGCCGGGGTCGATTATGTCGCCGCCGCGCGGCGAATTCTCGAAGAAGTGGAAAACGCCGAGCGCCGGGCGGTGGGTGAGTATCAGGAGCCGAAAGGCGAGCTGACGATCTCTGCGCCAATTATGTTTGGCCGCCAGCACGTTCTACCGGTAGTCACGAATTTTCTCGCCCGTTATCCGCAAATTCGCGTTCGTTTATTACTGAGCGATCGCAATGCCGACCTGGTGGGCGATCATATTGATTTGGCGGTGCGTATCGGCACGCTGCCGGACAGCGGGATGGTGGCTACTCGCCTCGGCGAGATGCGTATCGTCACCTGCGCGCACCCATCTTTGCTGGAAAAGTACGGCACGCCAGAACGTCCGCGGCAGCTGACCGCGCTGCCGGTAATTCAAATTGAATCGCCGATGCCTTATAGCGGCTGGCGCTTTAACGCCGAAGAGGTGGAAGACCGCCTGGTCGCGCTTCAGCCGGTGCTGTCGCTGACCACGCCCGAAAGCGCCGCCGACGCCGCCCGGCTGGGAGCGGGCGTGGCGCGCCTGCTGCACTACCAGGCGATAGACGGTCTGGCCTGCGGCGAACTGAAGCTGATTTTACAGACGTTGGAGCCGGAACCCGCACCGGTGCACCTGCTCTCTACCGCCCGGGATCTGGCCCCGCTCAAGCTGCGTAAATTTATCGATTTCGCCGCCCCCGAGCTGCGTCGGGCCCTGCTGCGTATTGCCGCCACCGCCTAGCGTGCGCTCTTTTTCAGCGGCGCTTCTTTGAGCAGCCAGGAGAGCGCAAACGCCACCGCCATAATACAGGCCGCCATCAAAAACGCCGCGTGGATAGCGGACCCAAAGGCGTCAAGATAATCAAGGCGGATCTCCGCGGGGAGATTTTGCACCGCCGCCGGGTTCAACGCCCTCGGTAGCTGTGCGCCCTCCGGTAGCAGACGCTGCAGGTTACTTTGCAATACGTGAGTAAAAACCGCCCCGAACAGCGCCACACCAATCGAACCGCCAATCGAGCGAAACAGGGTCACGCCGGAGGTCGCCACGCCGTACATCTGCGCGGGCATCGCGTTCTGAACCGCCAGCACCAGCACCTGCATCACCAGCCCCAGACCCGCTCCCAGTACACCGGTAAACAGATACAACTGCCACATCGCCGAGTGGATCGTTATGCGCGTCAGCAGCACCATCCCAATGACAGCCAGCAGGGTGCCAATAATCGGAAATACCCGGTACTTACCGGTCCGGCTAATAATGCGCCCGCTGATAATCGAGGTCAGCAGCAGACCGCCCATCAGCGGGATAAGCTGCAGACCCGCCTCGGTCGGCGTCGCCTCTTTTACCACCTGCAGATAGAGCGGCAGGAAAGTCACCGAACCAAACAGCGCCATGCCGATCACAAAGCCAATCAGACTGCACAGCAAAAAGCTGCGGTTGCGAAACAAGGAGAGCGGAATAATCGGTTCACTGGCCATCCGCTCTTCATGAATAAAACCGATAATCCCGACCAGACCAAAAGCCAGAATGCACCACAGCTGCGGGTCGCTCCAGGCGCGGACGCTGCCGCCCTCGGAGGTAAACAGGATGATGCACAGCAGCGCCAGGCTGAGGTAAATCGCTCCCAGCCAGTCGATCTGGTGCTGGCTGCGCTTGTTGCTGCTGTGAAAAACCGCGCCGATCACCAGCAGCGCAAACAGCCCCAGCGGCAGGTTGATATAAAAAATCCACCGCCAGGAGGCGTGCTGTACCAGAAAACCGCCGATTAACGGTCCGATCACCGTCGCCAGACCAAAGACGCCGCCGAATAACCCCTGATAGCGGCCGCGATTCGCGGGCGGGATGACGTCAGCCACTGCCGCCATGCTGATCACCATCAGGCCGCCGCCGCCGAGCCCCTGCAGGCCACGCATCAGCACCAGCTGCGTCATATTTTGCGCCAGCCCGCAAAGAACGGAACCAGCAAGAAACAGCACAATCGCCACCTGCAGAACGACTTTTCGCCCGAATAAATCGCCGAATTTGCCGTACAGCGGTACCGCGATGGTCGAACTCAGGATATAGGCGGTAACCACCCAGGAGAGCTTATCCAGACCGCCAAGTTCACCAACGATGGTCGGCAGCGCGGTGGAGACGATAGTCTGATCCAGCGCCGAGAGCAGCATCACCAGCAGCAGGGCGCTGAAGAGCAGGCGGATCGAGGGTACCGCCGGTTGGGTGGCGACTTCAGATGTCATAGCATCACTCGCTTGAAATTAATTAAATGCATAATTAATATTTAGGGAAATGATGAATCTGGTCAAGGGATCGCCACAGCATGCCAGCACAAAAAGACAATGTAGCCCCACGTCGGCCCGGCCGTCCGCGCGGACAAAGATCCAGCCCCGCTAACCGCGAACAGCTGATGGACATTGCTCTCGCGCTATTTGCCCGCCACGGGATCGCCCGCATTTCGCTGAACGCTATTGCTAAAGAGGCCGGGGTTACGCCCGCCATGCTGCACTACTACTTCAGTTCACGTGAGGCGCTGGTGGAAAAGCTGATCGAGGAGCGCTTTATGCCGCTACGCAGCGAGATTGGACAGATTTTTGTCATCCATCGCGAGGATCCGGTAACCGCTTTTACGCAGCTTATTGAAACCCTGGCGACAATGGCGGAGAAAAACGCGTGGTTCGCGCCGCTGTGGATGCAGGAGATCATCGGCGAGATGCCGGTGCTGCGCCAGCAGATGCACGCGCGTTTTGGCGATGAAAAGTACCATAAGATGCTGGAAACGGTGCGGCGCTGGCAGCACGAAGGCAAGCTTAATCCGACGTTGTCTCCGGAGCTGCTGTTTACCACGCTGATAAGCCTTGTTCTGGTACCTTTCTCCCGCACCCACACCGATGTGCGGCTGCAGTCGGTCGACAAGCAGATGATAGTCAGCCATGCGCTGGCGCTGATTGGCCATGGGATCGGCGGCTAATTCCCCCCAGCTCGCGCTGCGCTTAGCCGGGCTATAGGTTTATAACCTTCTGCGATTGAGTAGCCCGGATAAGGCGCAGCCGCAATCCGGGGGATTTAACCCGGTTCACAGCCTCCTGTAATCGGGAAACCCGGAAAGGCCTCCGGGATAGTCTCCTGAGACCAGATTTACAATACCTTCGATAAATAGTGGCGCTGCATGCCAACGTGCGGGAAATCCGGCAACGACATCTGTAGCTGATAACCCAGCTTCTGATAAAACGGTAGCGCCTGAAAGCTGAACGTATCCACCAGCATATGGCTGCAGCCGCGCTCCCGCGCCTGGTTTTCCGCTTCATGCATCAGCTCGCTGCCCAGTCCGCTACCGCGTGAGGCCTCGCTGACCCACAGATACTCAATACACAGCCAGCTCCCCTTACGTTTCGCTATCAACCCTCCGCGCATCGTGCCAGCAGCATCGCGTGAATAAATCCCCAGCTCGCCGAACTCGGCCGGGTCCAGAAAACGCAGATTGTATTCCCGCAGCCCCGTCAGCAACTCTTCTTGATCGGCGGGATTAATGTTATTCGTTATTATTAATGCCATTAATTATCTCCATTTTTCACAGACCATCCGCCAGACTACTTTCACAAAATATCCTTTTTTTCTCCATTATTTCCTGAGTAAATTTCTCGGATACCCTATTAGTGTAAAAAACCTTCCCATCATTCAATACTGACGTATAATGGGAAAAACGAGAATCATCATTCTCAAAAAATTAAAGTATGGAAAAAACCCAAAATAATGGCGTATAGCATGGTATAGCCGCTCGCTTCAAAGCCTGTAACTGTCGAACTTACCGCGAGGGAAAATCTTGAACCAGCCGTTTAATCATTAGCGGTACTAACCAGGTTATTTACGACAAACAGGAGTATTCATTTCTCATTTTGCTATTTGTGTTTATCCGGAGATGTATCATCGCCCTGTTCATCCCCTTGCCGTTGAATTTGTCGGGCAGACGTCGTACATCCTGAGAAAATATAATGAAATACGCTATAGCCCCGTCGCAGCAGCATTATTTCTCCTGAACGGGTGCGATAATGCGCAAAATTCCTCTCCGCAACCGATCGTCCCGGAAGTCAGCTCAGGCCACCAGCAAACTGACCAGGAAAACTGGCAGTCGCCGGGAGGCGGCGCCAGCTAATTTGATACCGGACGGTAATGCCCGGTTTTATGACAAGGAGCCCGTTAATATGTCGCGAATTTCTCTTTCCTGGGTAGTGGTTCTCGGCTTGCTCAGCGCTATTGGACCGCTGTGTACCGATTTCTATCTGCCCGCGCTGCCGGAAATTACCCAGCAGCTTAGCGCTACCGGCACGCAAACCCAGCTCTCGCTAACCGCGGCGCTGATTGGCCTCGGCCTTGGGCAGCTGTTTTTTGGCCCGCTGAGCGACCGCATTGGCCGTAAAAAGCCGCTCGCGCTCTCCCTGCTGCTGTTTATCTTCTCCTCGGTGATGTGCGCCATCACCTACGATATCCATATGCTGATCGCCTGGCGTTTTCTGCAGGGTTTCGCCGGCGCGGGCGGCTCGGTGCTGTCGCGTTCTATCGCCCGCGACCGCTATCAGGGTACCCTTCTGACCCAGTTTTTCGCCCTGCTGATGACCGTGAACGGCATCGCGCCGGTGCTTTCGCCGGTACTCGGCGGCTGGATCATCACCGCCTTCGACTGGCGTATTCTGTTCTGGGCGATGGCGGCCATCGGCATTGTCCTGCTGCTGCTCAGCCTGACGGTACTGCATGAAACGCTGCCGGCAAAAAGCGCCGCCTCGGTTGCCCGACAGCAGGATGATACCCCGGTGCTGAAAAACAGCCGCTTCATGCGCTATAGCCTGATTCAGGCCTTTATGATGGCCGGACTCTTCTCGTATATCGGCTCATCTTCGTTCGTTATCCAGAGCGAATATGCCATGAACGCAATGCAGTTCAGTCTGCTGTTCGGCCTTAACGGCATCGGGCTGATTATCGCGGCGCTGATCTTCTCACGACTGGCGCGCCGCTTCAGCGCCGAAGCCCTACTGCGCGGTGGCCAGCTGCTGGCCGTGACATTTGCCGCCATCACCCTGCTGCTTACCTGGTTACAGCTGCCGACGCTGGCGCTGATTGGCCTGTTTTTTACGGTCTCAATGATGAGCGGCATCAGTACCGTTGCCGGATCGGAAGCCATGAATACCATTAACGCCCGCCAGTCCGGAACGGCTTCAGCCCTGATGGGCACGCTGATGTTTGTGTTTGGCGGTATTGCCGCGCCGCTGGCCGGACTCGGCGGTGAAACGATGCTCAAAATGAGTAGCGCGATGGCCCTTTGCTATCTCGCCTCTCTGCTGGTTGGCCTGATAAAACCGCATTCCGCACGGTAACTCCTGCTGGTGGTAATAAAATATTCCATTTTTTTACCACCATATTTCCCGCCAGGGCTGTAATCTTCTATTCTTCATTCAACATCAATCGTGATAGCCTTCACATGAAAGGAATAATTAATTCCTTATACTGCCCGCCACTGTGAATAAAGAGGTTCTTATGAATATCGACCTGAGCAAACTGCTGACCGAGCGCCGTAACGCCAATAGCGCCCACATTGATACCCTCTCCACCGAAGAGATGCTGACGGTAATTAACCAGGAAGACCAGCAGGTGGCTCACGCTATTACGCCTTATCTGGCACAAATTGCCCAGGTCGTGGATAAAGTCGCAGCGGCGCTGCAGGCCGGCGGGCGGCTGATTTATATTGGTGCAGGCACTTCTGGTCGTCTGGGGATCCTTGATGCCAGCGAATGCCCGCCGACCTTCGGTACCCGCCCGGAACAGGTAGTGGGCATCATTGCTGGCGGTCATAAAGCAATTCTGAGTGCCGTAGAGAACGTCGAAGATAACAAAGCGCAAGGAGCAATGGACCTGCAGAACCTTAACTTTAGCAACCGCGACGTGCTGGTCGGTCTGGCGGCCAGCGGACGCACGCCGTACGTGATAGGCGCGATGGAGTATGCTCATAGCCAGAACGCTTTTGTCGCCATTGTCAGCTGCAACCCGCACGGTGAAATGGCCCAGCTGGCGGACGTCGCCATAACGCCGGTGGTTGGCCCGGAAGTGGTGACCGGCTCAACGCGTCTGAAGGCGGGCACCGCACAAAAGCTGGTGCTGAATATGATCTCCACCGGAGCGATGATTCGCATCGGCAAGGTCTACAGCAACCTGATGGTGGACGTTGAAGCGACTAACGCCAAGCTTATCGAGCGCCAGATATCCATCGTCATGGAAGCCACCGAATGCGATCGCGCAACCGCTCAGAGCGCGCTGGAAGCCTGCGGCCGCCGCTGCAAAACGGCGATTGTGATGGTGCTGGCTGATTTAAGCGCCGCGGATGCTCAGGCGCTACTGGCAAAAAATAATGGCTACATCCGCAAAGCGCTGAGCCGCTCCTGACCGCTGACCAACGGGTAATCTGCAATGGCAAAAATAAATAAAGAGATGATAGCGCGGATCCTGCAGCACGTTGGCGGAGCCGGGAACATCGCACAGGCGGGCAACTGTATGACCCGGCTGCGTTTAACCTTGCACGATGAATCGCAGGCGGATAGCGCCGCCATCCGCCGGATCGAAGGCGTGATGGGAGTGATCGTCAGCGATAAGCAGTTCCAGATTGTCCTTGGGCCCGGCAAGGCGCAAACCGCCGCGGAAATGATGAACGCATTACTGGAAGACGCTCCGGCGGAAACGCCATCGCTGGCCGATGTCGCCGCCGAGAAAAAACAGGCGTTGAAGAGTAAGCAAACCAGCGGCATCCAAAAATTCCTCGCCAAATTCGCCACCATTTTTACCCCGCTGATACCCGGTTTTATCGCCGTTGGCCTGCTGCTGGGATTTGCCACCCTGGCGGAACAGATATTTGTTCTCGAAAACACGCATCCCAACGCCACGGTAGTAGCGCTGATCGGCTATATGAAGGTCTTCAGCAAAGGGATGTTTACTTTCCTGAGCATCCTGATTGGCTACAATGCGCAGAAAGCCTTCGGCGGCTCCGGGGTCAACGGAGCAATCATCGCATCGCTGTTTGTGCTTGGCTATAACCCGGAGGCCACCAGCGGTTTCTACTCCGGGATTTCAACCTTCTTCGGCCACGCCATCGACCCGCGCGGCAATATTATCGGCGTACTGATCGCCTGTATTATCGGCGCGTGGGTGGAAAAGCAGATACGCCGCATTATGCCTGCCAACCTCGACATGATCCTTACCTCGGCGGTGACGCTGCTGATCATGGGCGCGATAACCTTTACCGTCATTATGCCCATTGGCGGTTGGCTGTTTACCGGAATGTCGTGGTTGTTCCTGCATCTTAACGGTAACCCGTTCGGCTCTGCGGTACTGGCCGGCCTGTTCCTGCTGGCGGTGATGTTCGGCGTGCATCAAGGCTTTGTACCGGTCTATTTCGCGCTGGTGGAGGCGCAGGGTTTTAACTCGCTGTTTCCGATTCTGGCGATGGCCGGAGCCGGACAGGTCGGCGCGGCGCTGGCGCTGTTCTGGAGAGCTAAGCAGGGGTCTATGCTGCGTATGCAAATTAAAGGAGCGATAATCCCCGGCTTCCTAGGCATCGGCGAACCGCTGATTTACGGCGTAACGCTGCCGCGCATGAAGCCGTTTATCACCGCCTGCCTCGGCGGCGCCTGCGGCGGTTTTTTCCTCGGGCTTATCGCCTGGATGGGGCTGCCGGTAGGCCTGAATACGGTGTTTGGCCCCTCGGGGCTGGTGGCGCTGCCGCTGATGACCTCCGGCAGCGGGATCTACGCAGGAATGGCGGTATATGCCGCCGGGCTGGCGGTCTCATACCTGTGCGGGTTCGCTCTGACCTGGCTGTTCGGCAGCAAGAACGTTGATTTGAGCTAAGCCGCGCGTCTGATGCATAGCGGCTGAACGCTTTTTAACCCGCCGCATGGCGGGTGGGGGGCATGATAAATGGCGCCGCTACCATTTCCTGCCCCGCCGCCCGCATGCGCTCATGCTATGATGCCGCTTTGACGATATTTCACCCGAGGGAAAGATGGGCTCCAGCAAAAAAGGGATGCTGAACGTACTGATAGCCGCCGTGCTGTGGGGAAGTTCCGGCGTCTGCGCGCAATACATTATGCAGCAAAGCCAGATGTCATCACCGTTTCTGACCATGACGCGGCTGTTGTTCGCCGGCCTGATCCTCCTGATGCTCTCCTTCGTTCACGGCGATAAGATTTTCCGCATTCTGCATAACCGTAAAGATGCCATCAGCCTGCTTATTTTCTCGCTGTTCGGCGCGCTCACCGTGCAGTACACCTTCCTGATGACTATCGAGCAATCAAACGCGGCCACCGCAACGGTGCTGCAGTTTCTGTCACCAACGATTATCGTCGCCTGGTTTGCCATCGCCCGCAAAACGCGACCCAGCCCGCTGGTGCTGGCAGCTATCTGTACCTCGCTGGCGGGCACATTCCTGCTGGTCACCCACGGCAACCCGACGACGCTGTCGATTTCTCCCACCGCGCTGTTCTGGGGTATTGCCTCGGCATTCGCCGCCGCGTTCTACACCACTTATCCTTCGACGCTGATTGCCCGCTACGGCACGCTGCCGATTGTCGGCTGGAGTATGCTGCTCAGCGGGGCCATGCTGCTACCGTTCTACGCCGGGCAGGGTAACCATTTTGTGGTGACCGGAGGCCTGCTGCTGGCCTTTTTCTACCTGGTGGTTATCGGCACCTCGCTGACCTTCAGCCTCTACCTGAACGGCGCGCAGCAGATTGGCGGCGCGAAAGCGGGGATCCTCAGCTGCGCGGAGCCGCTGAGTAGCGCCCTGCTCTCGCTGCTGCTGCTCGGCATTACGTTTACCCTCCCGGACTGGCTGGGCACGCTGCTGATTCTCTCGTCAGTGGTGCTGATCGCCATGGATTCGCGGCGTAGGGTTAAAACGGCCTGATGATTATCTGGCTGAGGATGCTGCGACCTGAGTTTGCAGCATCTTCAGGTCGTCATCTGATAGCTGACAAACATCCCTTACCAGTTCGCGCTCAAAGCCCTGTTCCAGACATGAACGAGCAATACGCAGCGCTTCTTCGCGTTTACCTTCCTGTTTACCTTCCTGAAATCCTTCATAAAACGCCAGGAATAATTCCAACAGATATCCTAGTAAATACTCTTGTTGTAACTCCTGTGGTATCTCTTCCAGCCGTAGCCTCTCTACAATCGTCATTAATTTTCCCCCATCTTGAGGGATGTATCCTGGAATGCATTAAGATCGTCATCCGAGAGCCCAATAGTCATCCGTATCAGCTCGCGCTCAAATCCTTGCTCCAGAAATAAACGAGCAATACGCAGCGCTTCTTCTTGTTTACCCTCTTGTTTACCTTCTAACTTGCCCTCTAACTTGCCTTCTTGTCGCCCTTCCTGCCGTAGTCTTTCCGCAATGGTCATGATGACCTCCTTATGTTGAGGAACACGCCGCGCGGTCTCGTAAAGAAACTCAGCAAAACGAGGCTCATCGCCGCACTGCAGCATGTAATTAAACAGCGCTTCAAGCTGGCTGTCATTAGCACAACCTTTAACCAACAGCTCAGCTAATCGCTCCACCAGGCCAAGTAAATCGCGCTGGCGAATATGCTTTTGTATTAGCTCCAGCAGCGCCACGCGTCTGTGCTGCATAATGTCGTCATCCGGCACCACCGTGATATCCACTAACGGGAAAGCAGCAGCATAAAGCCGACGCGCTACCGCCGTATCGGCAAACTCATCCAGCCAGCAAAGTGAAAAGGGATAAGGGCTTTTGGCTCCGTGATAGAACAGCATCGGCACTACCAGCGGCAGCGTTTTATGCCCGGCATCCAGATGACGCTGCATTGTAGCCAGCGCGTAGCGCATCAGCCTGAAGGCCATATGCACATCAGGCGTGCTCTGATGTTCAATCACCACGTAGATATAGCCGTCACCATCGCTGGTTTTCAGCGACCACAGCACATCGGAATAGCTGGCGCGTAAATCTGCCTCAATAAAGCTGCCGGACTCCAGCCTGAGCGTTTGCAGATCGCACAGCTGACGTAGCGAAGCCGGTAAATGAATCTCGATAAAATCCCGGGCGCATTCGGGATGCGATAGAAACTGTTTAAAAACCGCATCGTGCGGCGTCGGAGTAGTTCCTTTTTTCTTCATGGTTCGCCATCCGTGGAAACACAATGGCTGGAATATACTCAGCAAAAGATAGGCGAGCATCAGCACATGTTCGGCTTTGCTTACTGGTACGGAAGATAAATTTCAACGACTGAAACAGGTTCATTTTTGCGGAAAGAAGCACGCAAAATGTTCATTGAGAAATGCGTCTATAGTTAGAAGAACACGTTATGAAATTAAGGATTTTCGTGATGAAGAGAATGAGTATTGCGCTGTCGCTGGCAGCCTGCCTGATGTTACCCATCGTGGCGACGGCCGCACCGCTCTCCGGACTGAAGTTTGAACAGCAAAAGCAGCAGATAGTGAAGGATGTGCGGAAAAACTGCCCTGTCAGTAGAGGCCTTGATGATACTCAGTTTGCTAACCGCGTGCTGGAGTCAACTGAAAACAAAACCGCTGTAAAAAGCGCAACGCGGGCGCTGGATAAAAACAACAGCGCCGCTTATCAGAGGGCCATTAACGACATTCAGTGCCCAACCCCCTGATATCTGTACGCTACCAGCGGTATGGAATAATTACATCTCCGCACAGCAGACAGCTATCAAGCATCAGCGTCTGCTCAGTCAGAGAAGCTGATTTTTCCCCTGTTCATCGTCCTCATTGAATATTCAATACCGGACAGCCGTAGCGATCCCGCAAAGCTGAACACCCTACCGGCGTCGCTCTATTAGGGGAAACCGGTAGCCCGGCTGAGCGTAGCGCGAGCCGGGTTAAATCCCCCGGGTTGCAGGCATCAATAAATCCATAGCCCGGCCAGCGCAATATCACCGGAAAGAGACGCTACTTCTGGCTCATCCGGCGGGCGATACGCTCCAGCTTAATCATCAGCAGCAGCGTAACGCCCACCAGCACGATGGTCAGCGCCGAACCATCGGCAATATTTCCGCGATCGGTGAGGCTGAAAATCGTTACCGGCAGCGTTGTCCAGCCCGGCGGATAAATCATCACCGTCGCGCCCAGTTCGCCCATCGATAGCGACAGGCTCAGCGCCAGCGCAGAGATCATCCACGGCGTCATCAGCGGCAGCGTGATATGGCGCAGGCGGTACCATGGCGATGCTCCCAGGCTGGAGGCGACGTTTTCAATATCGGCGGAAATACGCGCCAGACCGGTGGAAACATTGCTGAAGGTAAATGCGGAAATCAGTACGAAGTGCGCCGCCAGCACGATCCAGAAGGTACCATTCATCTGTAGCGGCCCCTGGCTGAAAGCCACCAGAATACCTAATCCCACCGATACCGATGGAATTGCGCTCGGTAAATAGAACGCCAGCCCAAGGTATTTTTGCAGCTTTGTACCGTACTGGCGCAAAGCCAGCGCTGCCCACATGCCGCAGAGCAGAGCGAAAAGGCTGGCGCAAAATCCGACCATCAGGCTGGAGAACAGCGCATCCCACGCGGCGCCGCGAAATGCATTAACGAAATGCCCGAGAGTGAAGCCTGAGGGCAGCAGGCCGTTCCACTGTTGGCTCAGGCTGGACATTAAAATCACCGCCAGCGGCAAAAAGAAAAATCCGCCAAACAGCGTCACCGCCAGCGCTCCCGCCGCCGTACGGCCTTTACGCGACCAAATCAACATCGTTAGCTCCTCACGCCGGTACGGGCGGCGGCCAGCCGATAGAGCATAAACAGCCCCAGCGACAGCAGAATATTTATCAACGCAATCATGCAGGCTACGCTGTAGTCCGATTCGAGAATGGCCTTGCTGTAAACCATCATCGGCAGGGTATTGACCCCTTTGGCGCCGATAAACAGCACGATACCGAACTCGTTGGTGGTCAGCAGTAGACACAGGCTGCCCCCCGCCATCAGCGCCGGCAGCGCCGCCGGGAAAATTACCTGGCCGATAACCCGCAGCGGATGAGCGCCAAGAATGCTCGCCGCCTCAAGCTGGCTTTTATCAATCTGCCGCAGTCCAGCTATTAGCGGACGCATCACCAGCGGCGTGAAAACGGTAATTTCCGCCAGAATCACCCCCTGAATGGAATAGAGAAAGTCCACCGGCGGCAGTTCAAAAGCAAACAGCGACATCAGCGTTCCGTTGAGCAGTCCGGCGGAACCGTAGATAAAGGTAAAAGCCAGGGTGATAAGAAAAGTTGGCAGCGCAATAAAGGTATCAATTATCCGGCTAATCAACTGGCTGCCGGGGAACGGAATAAAGACCAGAATCAGCGCCAGTATGCTGCCAAGCAGCAGGCAGCCGAGCGTGGCAAAGACCGCAATTTGCAGCGTATTGAGCAACGCGCTGATAAAGCGCCGGGACTCCACCACCTGCCGGAACGTTTCCAGGCTCAGGTGCCCGCTGGCATCGCGCAGCGCCTGTTCGCCAATCAGCAACAGTGGGTAAAAAAACAGCGTCGCCAGTACCAGCAGGGGCAACAACAGCCACAGGTAAGGGCGCAGGTTCCGCGCCGGGCGCACAAGCGTTAGGGTTTGCGCCATCATTGCACCTCGATCAGAACCGCATCGTTGGGTTCAAAGTAAAGCGCCAGCTTGTCACCCACACGCGGCAGCGGGTTTACGTGGGTCATCACGATGCGTACCGCCTCGCCCGCCACGTCGCACAACAGATGCGTCAGATCGCCCTGCCAGTGCACCGACGTCAGGGTAGCATTAAGCCGATTGCTGATAGCCGAGCGCGGCGCGAGGCTCATATGCTGAGGACGAATGCACAGCAGCTTATTGTTGCCGTGCTGCCCCCCGTGGCTGAAAGCGCTAACCAATCCACCGCCGCAGCTGACGCTAACCACTCCCGGCTGCGCGGTATCTTTCAATGCCGTCGCCTGCAGGATATTGGCGCGACCGAGAAATTCGGCGCTAAAGCGATTGGGCGGATAGTGATATAGCTGATGGGTTTCGCCGTGGGCAATCAGCGAGCCGTCTTTCATAATGCCAATCTTGTCCGCCAGGGTCAGGGCTTCGGTCTGATCGTGGGTGACATAGAGAATGGTCAATTCCGGCAGTTCGCGGTGCAGGCGAGCTATTTCCTCTACCATGTTATGGCGAATTTGCGCATCCAGCGCCGAAAGCGGTTCATCAAGCAGCAATACCCGCGGACGCACGGCGATAGCGCGGGCAATGGCGACGCGCTGCTGCTGACCGCCGGAGAGCTGGTGCGGATAGCGGCTGGCGTAATCCGCCATGCCGACAATTTTCAGCGCCTCCTTGACCCGTTCAGCGATCTGCACGCCTGGCTGCTTTTGCGCCCGCAGGCCGAAGGCAACGTTGTCTTCCACCTTCATATGCGGAAACAGGGCGTAGTTCTGCACCACCATACCAAGACCGCGTTTATACGGCGGCAGGTGGGTAACATCGGTGTCGCCAAGCAAAATCCGACCGCCCGCAGGCTGCACAAAACCGGCTATCGCCCGCAGTACCGTGGTTTTCCCGGAGCCGGAGGGACCGATCAGCGCCAGCACCTCACCCGGTTCAATAGTCAAAGTCAGCGGCTTCAATACCACGTTGCCGTGATATGAAACGCGCAGCGAGTCGAGAGTAATCCCGGACGTTCCCGCCAGCGGCGGAGAGTGAGAGACGGTCGTTTTCATCAACATCACGCTTACTCGCTATCGGTGACTTTATGCCAGCGGGCGATATCCGCCGACAGCGAAGCCGCAACATCGTCCCAGTCAGGTTCCCAGCTCTTCACGCCGTCAAGCGCCGCTTTCGCCGCCTTAAACCTGACATCTTGCGGAGCAACATCGCTACGCACCGGCAGTCCCCAGGAGAGCGCGCTTACGCTGGCCTGTGCGGATTTATCGAGCAGGAAGTTAATCAGCTTTTTACCGTTTTCGCCGTTCGGTGCATTTTGAACCAGGCCGATGGTATAAGGCAGCGCCAGCGCGCTGCGTTCACCCTGAGCATCCGCTGGCCAGAAGATTTGGACATTCGGATTACGCTCCATCTGCGACAGGTTCATTTGCAGATCGCCGTTAGCGACGTACAGCTCGCCTTTGTTGACCAGCGCGGTCAGTTTACCGGTAGAAGCTGACGGCCCGACGTTATTGGCCTGCAGCTTGCCGAGATAGTCGAACCCCGCCTCTTTGCTACCCAGGCTGTGGAAAGCCTGCAGCATCACTGCGGTTCCGTCGCCCGCCTGGCCTGGCGTCGAATACTGCAGTTTGTTCCTGAAGCGGCTATCAAGCAGATCCTGCCAGCTGGCCGGAGCGGCTTTCAGCAGTTTGCTGTTATAGATGAAGGTCAGGTAGTTGTTAACCAGGGGCGAGTAGCGGTCATGGACGCCGGAGATCTGTTCGCTGCCCTGCGGCTTAAATTCAGCCAACAGTTGTTCTTTGGCGGCGCGCTGGATAAACGGCGGCACCGTCACCAGCACGTCAGCCTGCGGGTTGGTACGCTCTTTTGACAGGCGTTCAACAATCGCTCCGGAGCCGCCTTCAACGTACTGTACTTTGATGCCCGTCGCTTTGGTGAAGGCATCGAACTGATTTTTGTACCAGCTGTTGTCGCCATCGTGCAGGCCGTCAGCGGAATAGACGGTAACCACGCCATCGGCCCAAACCGGGGCGCTGGCAAGGGCGATAGCGGATAGCAGAGCGAGTCGGGAGAGTTTCATCATGTCAGCCTTTTCGGGTGAGTGAATTAAATGGTCTATACCAGATAGAGTTTCACGCTACCGGGGCTTTATGACAAAACGATGAATAAAGTGTGTCGAAAGGGTTAAAAGCAGGAGTGCGTCGCTTTCCCCGGAGGCGGCGCTTGACGCACCTGTCCGGGCTACCAAACCAGCAGACTGCGGTGAACCTGTAGCCCAGGTCAGGCATCAGCCGCGACCCGCGGAAAAAGCACGAACAGGCCGAGAAAAGTCAGTGGGTATCGACTTCTATCCGTAGACTATCGTGACGCCAGTACTCGATATCGTAATCAAGAATTCGCCCGTGTTGATCGTAGTTAAGCCGGCGCAGCAGCAGCGCCGGGCGCCCTTCCATCACCCCCAGCGCTGCGGCGGCCTGCGGCGGCATTGACGTAGGGTAGAACGACAGATGCATGCTGGTATATATCAAGTCGTAATGAACCTGATAAATCTCGGTCAGGCTACCGTTCAAATCGTGGCGCAGCAGCTCCGGAACCCTGGCGGGAAGGCAGTGGTTTTCACAATAGCAAATCGCTCGCCCGTCGGCGTAGCGCAGGCGGGTTAGCCGGTAAACCTGGTCGAAAGGCTGCAGCGCCAGCGGCAGCATAACGTCCAGCGGAACGGCGGTTAAACGCCCGTCCAGCAGCACCGTTTTCGGCTCCCGTCCCTGCTCCAGGCACAGCTTATGGAAGTTGGTATTTTGCGTTGGATCCAGCCACAGACGCTCCGGCGTGACAAACCAGCCGCGGCGGTCGGCGCGGTAGATCACCCCGCTGGCCTCCAGCTGCGCCAGGCTCTCGCGCACCGTAATACGCGTGGTATTAAACAGCGCGCACAGCTCGCGCTCGGAGGGCAGTTTATCGCCACTCTTCAGCGCGCCGTTTTGAATACGCGCCTGTAGCTGTGCCTTAATCAGCAGATACTGCGGCGTCTCGCCAGAGGGTGATTTCATGTTCGCTCGCGGCCAAATTTGATGCGGTCATTATACATAACCAGATGAATTTTTTGTTGCAGCACCACTTTCCCTTTGACCTTTTCAGGCGACGATCGTCATTATAAAAAACAACTGGTATAGACCAAATGGTGAAAAAATGATTTCGCGTAATTATCTGCTGCTAACTCCCGGACCGTTAACCACTTCCCGTACGGTAAAAGAAGCGATGCTGTTCGATAGCTGCACCTGGGATGACGACTACAATCTCGGCGTGGTTCAGGCAATCCGTCAACAGCTGGTCGAGCTGGCAACGCCCGCCACCGGCTACACCTCAGTTCTGCTGCAAGGTAGCGGTAGCTACGCGGTTGAAGCGGTGCTCGGCAGCGTTATCGGCTCACAGGGCAAAGTGCTGATTATCAGCAACGGCGCATACGGCGCGCGCATGATCGAGATGGCGCAGCTGATGGGCATTGCGCATCATCCTTACGACTGCGGCGAAGTGGCGAGCCCGGATGCGGCGGCGATCGAACGGATCCTGCAAACTGACCCGGCGATCACCCATATCGCGATGGTGCATAGCGAAACCACCACCGGCATGCTCAATCCGATTGAAGAGGTTGCCGCACTGGCGAAGCAGTACGATAAACGCTATATCGTCGACGCGATGAGCAGCTTCGGCGGCATTCCCTTAGACGTCGCCGCGCTGAATATCGATTATCTGATCAGCTCCGCCAACAAATGCATCCAGGGCGTGCCGGGCTTTGCGTTCGTCATTGCTCGGGAAGCGGAACTGGCAACCTGCCAAGGCCGCTCGCGTTCGCTGTCGCTGGATCTCTACGCCCAGTGGCGTTGCATGGAAGATAATCACGGCAAATGGCGTTTTACCTCGCCAACCCATACCGTGCTGGCTTTTGCTCAGGCGCTGAAAGAGCTGGCGGAAGAAGGTGGGGTGAGCGCGCGCCATCAGCGCTACAGCGCAAATCAGCGCCGTCTGGTGGCGGGAATGCGCGCGTTAGGCTTTCAGCCTCTTCTCGACGATAGCCTGCATTCGCCGATCATCACCGCATTTTACTCTCCGGATGCGCCGCAGTACCGCTTTAAAGATTTTTATCAGCGGCTCAAAGAACAGGGTTTTGTGATCTATCCGGGTAAGGTGTCACAAAGCGATTGCTTCCGTATCGGCAACATCGGTGAAGTGTACGAAGCCGACATTACCGCCCTGCTGGCGGCCATCAACAACGCCATGTACTGGCAACATTAAGGAACCGCCATGAACCGTATTAACGCCGTTATTCTTGATTGGGCAGGCACCACCGTCGATTTCGGCTCCTTTGCGCCGACGCAGATTTTCGTTGAAGCCTTTCGCCAGGCCTTTGATATGGATATTACGCTTGAAGAGGCAAGAGTGCCGATGGGCCTTGGCAAATGGCAGCATATTGAAGCACTGGGAAAACTACCCGCCGTAGATGCCCGCTGGCAGACAAAGTTTGGTCGTGCGATGAATGCTGCGGATATCGATGCTATCTACGCCGCCTTTATGCCGCTGCAAATTGCTAAAGTCGTCGATTTTTCTGCGCCAATCGCCGGGGTTGTCGACACGATTACCGCACTACGCGCCGATGGGATAAAAATTGGCTCCTGTTCCGGCTATCCGCGCCCGGTCATGGAAAAGCTGGCGCCCGCCGCCGCCGCGCAGGGCTATGCGCCTGACTATTGGGTCGCGACGGATGACCTCGCCGCCGGGGGACGACCGGGTCCGTGGATGGCCCTGCAGAACGTGATTGCGCTGAGCATTGATTCGGTTGCCCACTGCGTCAAGGTTGATGATTCCGCCCCGGGCATTACCGAAGGATTAAACGCCGGAATGTGGAGCGTGGGGCTGGCGGTTTCCGGTAACGAATTCGGCGCCACCTTGGAGGAGTATCAACAGATGACCGCTGAAGATATTGCCACCCGCCGCGAGCACGCTGCCGGTAAGCTGTACGCCGCCGGTGCACACTATGTGGTAGATACCCTGGCGGACTTACCGGGCGTCATTGCCGACATTAATTGCCGTCTGGCAAAAGGTGAACGCCCATAGATTGGTTTCACCTGTCCACGGCTAATTATACGCGCACTTTCGTAGCAACCAGCAGGCCGGTAATCAGCATCAACGAACCGGAAAGGATCAGCGGCGACAGCAGGCCAAGATGATCCAGAGCTACGCCGCCGACCGCTGCGCCACAGGTGTTGGCCAGCTGGATCACCGCCACCTGAATCGACCCGGCTTTTTCGGCCTGGTCGGAAAGAGAGCGGGTGATCCACGTCGACCAGCCTACCGGTACCAGCGCGAAAGCAAAGCCCCAGATAACCGCTACCGTAGACGCCACAATTTTACTCTCCCCCCACAAAACTAGCACCGCGGCGCTGATAGCCAGTACCACCGGGGCAATCGCCAGTGCCGCTTTTACCGAGCGCTTGAGCAGCATTGAAGAGAGCGAGGTACCAACGAAGCTGGCGATACCGAAGCTCAGCAGCACCAGCGTCAGGCCGTCAACGTCAAAGCCCGCCAGCGTCATGTACACCGGGCGAATATAGGTAAAAAAGGCGAACTGACCGGCGAAAGCCATAAAGATGGCGCACATTCCGGCCATTACGCCGGGGCGCTTCAGCAGGCCGAACATATTTTGCTGCGCCGAGGTCGACTCGCCGGGCAGAGAAGGCAGCGCCTTGAGTACCCAAATTGTACAGACCACGCCCATCACCGCGGCGGCGTTAAAAACATGACGCCAGCCGATAATCCCGCCGAGAAAGCTACCCAACGGCGCGGCGATCACCAGCGCTATCGACACCGCGCCGAAAATGACCGACAGCGCTTTGGGAACCACGCGCATCGGTACCAGCCGCATGGTAAGCGACGCCGACATAGCCCAGAAGCCGCCCAGCGCCAGTCCAAGGCAGGCGCGACCGAGGAGCAATAATGAAAAGCTGTTGGCAAAGGAGACCAACAGGCAGGAAATGGTCAGCAGCACCGAAAAAAGAATCACCACATAGCGGCGATCGGTACCGCGGATTATCGAGGTTATAAACAGGCTGGCAAACATCGCCACGAACGCCGTGGTGGTAACCGACTGTCCGGCAACGCCTTCAGAGATGCCTAAATCCTGCGCCATTGGCGTAAGCAGACTTACCGGCAGGAACTCAACGGTAATCAGGCAGGCAACGCAGAAGGCCACCGCAAAGACCGCTGACCAGTTTGGTCGTGCTGCCTGACTGGCGTGTGGCGTGGATGCATTCGAAGGAGTCATAAGTTACCTGCATGGTTGAACATGGAGAAGCCGCGCAGTGTAACATTTTAAATGTGACGAAATTAACGTTTTGACAACTTTTTCACCAGTATCGCCCGCAACCACAAGATTCGCAGGATTAACGATAATTTCATTGGAAGTACGGCCAGATAATGACGCTTTGTGGCGATGCCTTTTGCCGGGTTGACTTCGCCGGTGTAGATTTTTAACGAAGCCAACGGCGCACAGGGAAGTGATATCAATGTAGCCAGTGGACGCCATCTTCCGGCAAAAACAGCGTGTTATAGCGCTCCTGCAGAGCGTGCAGCTCGCTAACTTCCGGCTCAAGCTCGCGGAGAAATCCTTGCGCGAGACGGATTTGCGCTTCGGTAATCGGCGCAGCGAGGCGGGATTTTTGCATCAACCGATACCAGTAGTGCAGGTTCTGCTCGCTGCCGTCGACGACCGCAACCTGCCAGATAAGCAGCACCTGCGCGGCATTTTGCAGATGCGCTTCGTTAGGCCGTTCAAGGTAGCGCAGATACTCATTACCGGCGGTTTTCCCCAGCTGATCGATCATCGATTCCAGCGGCACCGGCGTAATGCCTAGCCGTTCGCTCAGACGGCGAATCGCGCGGCGTGAATCAGAGGTAAGCACCCGAAATCCCACAACAAATACCACTATCAGCGTGGCCAGTCCTAACCAGATCATGCATCCTCTCATTCAATCGCAGCCCCACTATCATAATGGGAATTTGTCCGCTGTCGACTGCCGGACGTATCATTATGTGACTTATCGCGATTGCGGATAGCTATGCGAGCTGCCGCATTAAACAGCCCTGCACGAAGCCTAAAAAACCGGAACAGAAGATAAGATGATCGTTAATAAGGGCGATAGAGGCCATGGCGGGTATAGCGGGTAGTGTTGCCAGCACGTCATTCACAACGGCAGGAGAGATATTTAATTTTACTGATATATTCACCATACATTACTTTAAATTATTCACTCATTTTATATATTAATCTTATTCCTGCCAGAACCCCTGCATCTATTATGTACAGAGAACAAGCCGCATGATATTGTTCCTGCAGAATCAGCAAAGGAATATATATGCATCGGCAACCTCACCTCGCAAAACAAACTATTGACGCGCGTTTACTCAACCAACTCAATAAAAAAACGCAGAGCAAAACAGATAAGCTATCGCATAGCGGTAAATTAGTTTATATCAATGATGACTACTGCGAGATTACGCGCAATTATACTTCATTTTATGGGATGAACATCCTGGGTATTGCGCTATTCTTACCTGTCGTTATTTTATGCTTTGGCGTGGTGTTGTTTTTCTTATACGATGCGACATTCAATTTTAAAACATATATTGAAACCTGGAGTTCCAGACCAAACGCTCACTTCCTGCTACATTTTGCGTTTTTCATTATACTTTTTATGACGTTTGCTTTCGCGGCTATTGTTAATTACTTTATCTTTGCTCCCCGACACTATCCTGTTCGCTTCAACAGAAAGACCGGTAAGGTTTATGTTTACGATTATGTTTTGTATAGTATTACTTATAAATTAACCTATACCTTCTGGTGGCATCTTCCTTTTTATAAGCCAACTAAAGCCGAATGCAAAGAGTATGACTGGAGTCTGATCCAAGCCATCAGTATCTTTTCACGCAATAAGCACTCATCATCCTCCACAATTCGCTGTATCGTTTATGACTCCAGCATCAGCACCACTATGATCGATTCCTTTAACCTGATATCGACTGACGCAGGTACGGACGCGCTATTTATGCCTAACTACAAGCTGTGGTTATGGATTAGTAACTTTATGCAGTTTAACGATGACTTATTAGATACGTCGGTTAATGCGCAAGTAGGCATTTATGGCCGCGAAGTAAATTGGCCTGACGATCTGGATAAAAAATCTAAAGCATCATCTTTAGATGAGTACAGAAAAATCTGCCCTGAATAAAATCAGAGCAGATATTACTCCCCGGCAGGAATATTTCCTTTCGGGGAAGCTCAATTACTCAAAAAAGACCGCAATTTTGCTGAACATCGACGGATCGGACTGATTACGCACCACTTTCTCAACATCTTCCAGCTTTTCGATCTGGCTAATCATCTGCCCCAGGCGCTGATCGTCGTTGACCAGCAGCCAGATACGGCTCTGATTGCTGTCCTGAATCGGCAGGCAAAGAATGCCTTCTACGTTAAATGCGCGGCGGGCAAACAGGCCACAAACGTGGGTCATTACGCCGGGGTGGTTGCGCACGGTGAGCTGTAGAATAACGTTTTCATGAGTCGACTGTTGCATGGCTTATTCCCCCACCATTTCAGTATTGGCCGCACCCGGCGGTACCATCGGATACACTTTTTCTTCGGCATCGATACGCACGTGGATCAGCGCCGGGCCAGGACGGTCAATGATCGCCTGCAGCGCCGCCTGCGGGTCGGCTTCGTTATTTAAATCACAGGTTTGCAGACCAAACCCCGCGGCGATCTGCATAAAGTTGACCATCCCCGGATAGGTCGCGGCAAACACGCCCTGCTTATAGAACAGACTCTGCTGCTGGTGAACCAGCCCCAGCGCTTCGTTATTCATCAGGATAATTTTCACGTCCAGCTGATTTTCCGCCGCAGTAGCCATTTCCTGAATATTCATCATCAGGCTGCCGTCACCGGAGAAACAAATAATCTTACGCTGCGGGTTAGCGAGCGCCGCGCCAACCGCGGCGGGCAGACCAAAACCCATGGTGCCAAGACCGCCAGAGGTCAGCCACTGGCGCGGACGGTTCAGTGGATAAGCCTGAGCGACCCACATCTGGTGCTGGCCCACGTCGGTGGTCACGATAGCCTCATCGTCAACGCAGGCGGCAACGGCGTTAATCAGACCATAATGGCTGAGCGGGTCTTTCTCCTGTGGAATGGCGCAGGGTAACTCACGCTGCAAATCGGCTACCAGCTGCAGCCATTCGCTACGCGGCTGCGCCTCAACCAGTGGGATCAGCTGGTTCAACACCTCACCAACATCGCCCTGAATCGCTACGTGCGGCTGCTTGATTTTACCCAGCTCCGAACGGTCGATATCAACGTGGATAATTTTCGCGTTCGGGCAGAACTGCTCGGTTTTACCAATCGCCCGGTCATCAAAACGTGCCCCTAAAACTACTAACAAATCAGATTCTTGCAGAATAAAGTTGGTACTGCGCGCACCGTGCATACCCAGCATGCCCAGCGACAGCGGGTGCGCTTTCGGCATCATCCCCAGCGCCATCAACGTCTGAGTGGTAGGCAGATTCGCCTTTTCCGCCAGCTGGCGAATTTGCTCAGGAGCATTGATAACCCCGCCCCCAAGATAAAGCACCGGGCGCTGTGCGGCGTTAATCATCGCTGCCGCTTCGCGTACGCTGGCGCTGTCGAACTCCGGAGCCGCCATGCGGGTACCCGGTTCAGGCAGAACCTCCAGCTCAATGGTCGCCGCCTGAACATCCTTAGGAATATCTATCCACACCGGTCCCGGACGCCCGGACTGCGCGATGCGAAACGCGTCGCACATCACCTGCGGCAGTTCGGCGATATTACGTACCAGATAGTTATGTTTCGTGATGGGGATAGAGATACCGTAGGTGTCGACTTCCTGGAAGGCGTCGGTGCCGATCATCGAGGCCGGAACCTGACCGGTAATACATACCAACGGAATTGAATCCAGGCGGGCGTCGGCAATAGCGGTGATCAGGTTAGTGGCTCCTGGACCGCTGCAGGCCATACATACCGCGGGTTTACCCTCGGTGCGCGCCATACCCTGAGCGATAAATCCCGCTCCCTGCTCGTGACGCGCCAGAATATGGCGAATCTGCGTGCTTTGGCTTAACGCGTCGTAAATGGGAAGGATGGAGCCGCCCGGAATGCCGCTTACCGTGGTGATCCCCTGACGCTCCAGTAAATGAACGACTAACTGTGCGCCAGTGAAGCGCATTTTTTGTGATGCTGTGCCCGAACTTGCCATGCTCCAGTCCTTTTATTCTGGGCCGACTTTACGCGTCGTACTTCACGTTGCTGGTGCGTTGGCTGCGCTTGGTCACCCCAGTCACATACCTATGTACGCTCCTGGGGATTCGCTCACTTGCCGCCTTCCTGCAACCCGAATTACTTAGCGTATCCGGGCAGGGCTCTTAAACGAAAAACCCCGCTCGGTTTGCGCCGGCGGGGTTTGGAATTCGTGTTGTTCCGGACCCTACGGCGCGTTGCCGACGACGACCACCACAGACACGACGACCACCGCGGCAGGCGCGGTTAGTAGTAGGGTCGAAGTCAGCGTGGTAGCGTTCATTAGGGACCTGTTCTCGCAAAAAGTGAATGGATTTATACAAACACAGCTTTCGCCATTTCACAATGGATTTATTTTCAGCCAGGAAAAACTGCGTGAATGATCACATTAATTTGCCGAGGGATGAAAACAAAAAACCCCGCCATAGCGAGGTTTTTTGTTCAGTGTATTCCGGTTGGTAGCCATAAGCACACTGTATTACGTCAACGAGAAAAGTATACGCGATCGGGGAAGATGGCGCAATTTTGACGACGGTTTTTGCTGATTTAGAGTATGGATCGTGCCCGCAAATTTGTCCAAAAAATACTGTTCATATATACAGTAATCATTCTATACTGAGAGGGTACGCAGGGTGAGATCTGGGGCCGCACTTTTACCGGCGCAAAGAAGTCCTGGCTGAAACGGGTGGTGCCGTCAGCGCCTTAACCTCAGAAGAGCACACTGTGTTACGTCAACAAATACCCCGAATAATTTGGTCCGCCACCGGCAGGTCGGCGCCTGAAATGTGACGGGTATATCCTGGCTGGCAACAGGCGGCGGAAAGGTACGCCAGCCGGTCGTGCTCCTGAACCAGAGGAGACGCGTATGGGCGGAGTGGATATCGTTGTTCTGATCCTGAAACTCATGGTTGCCGTGCTGCAACTACTTGATGCAGTCCTGAAGCAGTTCCGCTGATTCAGGTTCAAGTCGCACCTGAGAGGGGCGGGAAACCGCCCCTCTACAGGCTAACCCACAGGAGAAAACCATGGCACCGCTGTTAATTGCCGCAATTACCCCGGACGAACCCGGCTTTGCCGCATTACGCGCCGAAAGCCAGACGCAAAACCTGAATATGCTGCATCGCCTGGCGGAGAACTGGCAGAACGGAGAAAATCGCTTTAACGCGCCGGGAGAGAAGCTGCTGGGGGCCTTTGCGCATGGGTTGCTGGTCGGCGTTTGTGGGCTGAATATCGACCCCTTTAGCCAGCAGCCGCGGGCCGGCCGCATCCGCCATTTATATATCGGCGAACGCCACCGTCAGCAGGGGATCGGGCATCAGCTACTGGTCTCGGTTATCACCCACTCCAGCGCCAGCTTTGATTTTCTCAACGCCCACGCGCCGTCAGCAGCATGGTCATTTTATGAAAATCTGGGATTTCGCCCGGTGCATGATGAGCCTCAGGTCACACATCGTCTGTTCTGTTCGCTCTAGCCATCGCTGGCTGCCGAAGAGTGCGCATGTTACAGTCCAGTGACGAATTATTCCCCAGCGCCGGGCCGTAATGACCATTACCGTATTTTGTATTCTACTGTTTGCCGCCCTGCTCCACGCCAGCTGGAACGCGATTGTTAAAGCGAGCGGCGATAAAATGTATGCGGCGATCGGCGTCAGCGGCTCAGCGTCATTAATCGCCCTGGTTCTGCTCCCTTTTGCCCCCCAGCCTACGCTAGCCAGCGTGCCGTTCCTTGCTGTTTCCTGCGCGCTGCAGGTGGTCTACACCGTTCTGGTGGCAAAGACCTATCAGGTCTCTGATATGAGCCAGACCTATCCGCTGATGCGCGGCACCGCGCCGCTGCTGGTGGCGATAATCAGCGTCATCTTCCTTGACGATCGCCTCTCTCCGCTAGCGTGGCTGGGAATCGGCGTAATTTGTCTGGCGATACTGGCGATGGCGTTTAACGGTCGATCCAGTTCGAGCGCCGGTATCATACTTGCGCTGATCAACGCCTGCTTTATTGCCGGTTATACGCTGGTAGATGGAACCGGAGTGCGGCTTTCAGAAACCGCGCTGGGCTATACGCTGTGGACCTTTTTTATGAACGGCTTCTGCCTGCTGAGCTGGGCGATGATTGTCCGACGCCCTCAGGCCAGCCGCTATCTGCGCCAGCACTGGAAGAAAGGAATGATCGGCGGCGTAGGTACTATGGGCTCTTACGGCCTGGCGCTGTGGGCAATGACCCAGGCGCCGCTGGCGGTGGTCGCCGCCCTGCGCGAAACCTCCATTCTTTTCGGCGCGGTAATTGCGTTTGTCCTGTTGAAAGAGAAAATGGTGCCACTGCGCATTGTTGCCGCCTGCGGCATTGCTGCCGGGGCGATTCTGCTGCGGCTGTCTTAAGCCAACGCATCTGCAACTTGAAGTATGACGACTAAACTCATGGCAACATTAGTTGCCGATTATCGTTTACAAAACCTGCCTGAATATTCTTCAGCAATCACCGTCGCGTAGTTGTCCTGTCATTTTTATATGGTAGATTCCTCCATCGTTTTGCGGGTGTGCCAGTCACATATTCTTTATCCTAAACTTTCCACGAAGTATTCATCGACATGAAACGGCATAAGAACTTCAATTTATTGTTGATGCTGGTACTGCTGGTGGCCGTAGGCCAGATGGCGCAGACCATTTATATTCCGGCGATAGCCGACATGGCGGTATCGCTAAACGTTCGCGAAGGCGCGGTACAGAGCGTGATGGCCGCATATCTGCTGACCTACGGCGTATCGCAGCTTTTCTACGGCCCGCTCTCCGACCGCGTTGGTCGCCGTCCGGTGATCCTCATTGGAATGTCTATTTTTATGCTGGCGACGTTAGTTGCCATCACCACCCATAGTCTGCCGGTGCTGATCGCCGCCAGCGCAATGCAGGGGATGGGAACCGGCGTCGGCGGCGTGATGGCGCGTACCCTGCCGCGTGACCTGTATGAAGGCGCTCAGCTCAGGCACGCTAATAGCCTGCTGAATATGGGGATTCTGGTCAGCCCGCTGCTGGCCCCGCTGATTGGCGGAATTCTCGATACTATCTGGAACTGGCGGGCCTGCTTTGTGTTCCTGCTGATTCTTTGCGCTGGCGTCACCTTCAGCATGGCACGCTGGATGCCCGAGACCCGGCCTACCGGTGCACCGCATACCCGACTCATCACTAACTACAAAACCCTGTTCGGTACCGGGGCGTTTAACTGCTATCTGCTGATGCTGATCGGCGGCCTGGCAGGTATTGCCGTATTTGAAGCCTGTTCCGGGGTGCTAATGGGCGCGGTGCTGGGACTGAGCAGTATGTCGGTCAGTATTCTGTTTATTCTGCCGATCCCGGCGGCGTTTTTTGGCGCCTGGTTTGCCGGGCGGCCGAATAAACGTTTCCCGACGCTGATGTGGCAGTCGGTAATTTGCTGCCTGCTGGCGGGCGTAATGATGTGGATCCCAGGCCTGCTGGGCGTGATGACCGTCTGGACCCTGCTGATTCCCGCCGCGCTGTTCTTCTTCGGCGCAGGAATGCTGTTCCCGCTGGCGACCAGCGGCGCAATGGAGCCCTTCCCGTTCCTCGCTGGAACCGCCGGGGCGCTGGTGGGTGGGCTGCAAAATATCGGTTCCGGCGTGCTGGCGTGGCTGTCGGCAATGATGCCGCAGACCGGTCAGGGTAGTCTCGGTCTGCTGATGATGCTGATGGGATTGCTGATCCTGCTGTGCTGGCTGCCGCTGGCGTCGCGGTTTCATCAACACCAGCAGCCGGTTTAAGGCGTCATTGTGGGTTTCCCGGGTCGCGACGCGGTGCGTCTTACCCGGACTACAACATGACGGACGCCGATGAACCCGTCGCCCGGTCAGCGCAGCGCCACCGGGATGAAACTAAGCCGGTCATCATAATTGCGCCAGACTCTGCAACCAGTTGATAAAGGCATCGATTTTTGGCCACTGGCGGCCCGGCAGGGTCGTCACATAATAGTGCTGGTGGCATTTCAGGGTCATCTCGCCGAACGGCGCAATCAGTTCCCCGCTGTCGAGACGCTTTTGCACCAGCCGCTTACGTCCCATAGCCACGCCGACGTGATGCATCGCGGCTATCACCGCTAAATCCGAACGGTCGAAGCCAATCCCCGACGATTGTGGTAAATCAATCCCAAATTTTTGCGCCCAGCTGAACCACTCATCGGTGCCGGAATCGTTACTCCATGCCTGCCTGTCGTGCAGCAGCGTACAGTGAAGAAGATTGCCGGGATTCTGCTGGAGCTGATGCCGGCGCGCGTAATCCGCCGTACACACCGGCACAATGGCCTCATCCATCAGAAAATGGTGACTCAACTGCGATGATGGCGCGTCATCAAAGTAGATCGCCAGGTCGATACCCGCGCGCTGCATATTGACGTTATCGTTGCCGGTCAACACGGTAAGCGATATCGACGGATAGCGACGAGTAAAATCACCGAGCGCCGGTACCAGCCAGCACTGGGCGATGGACGGGCGCGAATAGACCGTTAAGGTCCCCGACAGCTCCTGGTTTTTGATATCCAGAATTTCCTGATTCAGGCTATCCAGAGAGGACTTCAGCGCCCAGAACACCCGCTTACCTTCGTGCGTCAGCTCCACCTTGCGGTGCGAGCGTACAAACAGCTGGATCCCCAGCTCCTCTTCCAGCTGATTAATACGATGGCTGACCGCGCTCGGCGTCAACGACAGCTCTTCTGCCGCCAGGGCAAACGACTCATGGCGGGCGGCGACTTCAAAGGTATACAGCTTCGATAGCTGCCAGCCATTAAGCAGGCGAGTGCCTAACTCTTTTAACGTCTCCATCTCTTACTCCTTCACTTTTCTTCGCCGATTGTAAGAAAGTTTTCGCCCCAGCCGCGTAAGAAAGGTGAATAAAAGTGATTCATAGCACATAAAACAGACTAATTTAGAGCAAAATCACCTTTTTGATTCAATCTTATTCACCTTAAGGAGCGTTTATATCGTTTGTCAGCAGGCGCCGTTTTTCTGTTCAATAGCGATAGATTATTCACAGGCGAGGTGGGGTATGGAATCTCAGATCTGGGTTGTGAGCACGCTGCTGATCAGCATCGTGTTGATTGTATTAACTATCGTCAAACTGAAGTTTCACCCGTTTCTGGCGCTGCTGCTGGCAAGCTTTTTTGTCGGCGCCATGATGGGTATGAGCCCGCTGGATATGGTTAACGCCATCGAGAGCGGGATTGGCGGCACGCTGGGCTTCCTGGCGGCGGTAATTGGGCTGGGGACGATTCTCGGCAAAATGATGGAGGTCTCCGGCGCGGCTGAGCGTATCGGCCTGACGCTCCAGCGCTGCCGCTGGCTGTCCGCTGACGTCATTATGGTGCTGGTGGGACTGATTTGCGGGATCACCCTGTTCGTTGAAGTGGGCGTGGTACTGCTGATCCCGCTGGCATTTTCCATTGCCAAAAAGACCAACACCTCCCTGCTGAAGCTGGCCATCCCGCTGTGTACGGCGCTGATGGCGGTGCACTGCGTGGTGCCGCCGCATCCGGCAGCGCTGTTTGTCGCGAATAAGCTGGGCGCGGATATCGGCACGGTGATCGTTTACGGTCTGCTGGTGGGCCTGCTGGCATCGCTGGTCGGTGGTCCGCTGTTCCTGCGTCTGCTCGGCAACCGCCTGCCGTTTAAAGCGGTTCCAGCTGAATTTGCTAACCTCGAAGTGCGCAAAGAAGAGACCCTGCCGTCGCTTGGCGCCACGCTGTTTACGGTCCTGCTGCCAATCGGTCTGATGCTGGTAAAAACCATCGCCGAACTGAATATGACCAAAGGCGGCACGCTGTATATGCTGCTGGAGTTTATCGGTAACCCGATCACCGCCATGTTTATCGCCGTTTTTGTGGCCTATTACGTGCTGGGTATCCGCCAGAATATGGGCATGAGTACCCTGCTGACGCATACGGAAAACTGTTTCGGGTCGATTGCCAACATTCTGCTGATTATCGGCGCAGGCGGAGCCTTCAACGCCATTCTGAAAACCAGCGGCCTCGCCGATACGCTGGCGGTGATTCTGTCGAACCTCGATATGCACCCGATTCTGCTGGCCTGGCTGGTGGCGCTGATTCTGCATGCCGCGGTTGGTTCCGCCACCGTGGCGATGATGGGCGCAACCGCCATCGTCGCGCCGATGCTGCCGCTCTATCCCGGCGTGAGCCCGGAAATCATCGCTATCGCCATCGGCTCCGGCGCGATTGGCTGCACTATCGTAACGGACTCCCTGTTCTGGCTGGTTAAACAGTACTGCGGGGCAAGCCTCAACGAGACGTTCAAATACTATACCACGGCGACCTTTATCGCTTCGCTGCTTGCACTGGCCGGTACATTCCTGCTTTCTTTCATCATCTGAGCGCAAAGAGACGTAATATGAAAAACGCTGACATGACCACTTTAATCGCGCAGTTTCCTCTGCTGGAGGAGCTGATTGCCCTGAAAGAAACCACCTGGTTTAATCCGTCAACGACGTCGCTGGCGGAAGGTTTACCCTACGTTGGCCTGACGACAGAAGACGTTAAGGACGCCCACGCCCGGCTCGATCGTTTTGCGCCATACCTGGCGGAAGCTTTCCCGGAAACCGCCGCGACCGGCGGCATTATCGAGTCTGAGCTGGTTGCCATTCCGGCAATGAAAGCCCGGCTGGAAAAAGTCTTTAGCCAGCCCATTGACGGCGATCTGCTGCTGAAAAAAGACAGCCACCTGCCGATTTCCGGATCCATTAAGGCCCGCGGCGGTATTTATGAGGTGCTGACCCACGCGGAGAAGCTGGCGATCGGCGCGGGATTATTAAAAACTTCCGACGACTATCGCAAGCTGCTGACTCCCGAGTTCAGGGATTTCTTTAGCCAGTACAGCATCGCCGTCGGCTCCACCGGCAACCTCGGGATGTCGATTGGTATTATGAGCGCGCGTATTGGCTTTAAGGTGACGGTACATATGTCCGCCGACGCCCGGGCGTGGAAAAAAGCCAAACTGCGCAGCCATGGCGTAACGGTGGTGGAGTACGAAGAGGATTACGGTGTAGCGGTTGAACAAGGGCGTAAAGCCGCTGAATCTGACCCGAACTGCTTCTTTATCGATGATGAGAACTCGCGCACCCTGTTCCTCGGTTATTCCGTGGCCGGTGAGCGGTTAAAGGCGCAGTTCGCCCGCGAAGGTCGCGTTGTCGATGCCGCACACCCATTATTTGTTTATCTGCCGTGCGGCGTTGGCGGCGGCCCCGGCGGGGTGGCGTTTGGCCTGAAGCTGGCTTTCGGCGACCACGTCCACTGCTTCTTCGCTGAACCGACCCATTCTCCCTGTATGCTGCTGGGGGTTTATACCGGCCTGCATGACGAAATTTCGGTGCAGGATCTGGGAATCGATAATCTGACCGCCGCCGACGGTCTGGCGGTCGGCCGCGCTTCCGGCTTCGTTGGTCGGGCAATGGAGCGCCTGCTGGACGGGTTCTACTCTCTCGATGACCAGACCATGTACGACATGCTGGGTTGGTTAGCCGAAGAAGAAGGTATTCGCCTGGAGCCATCCGCCCTGGCCGGTATGGCCGGGCCGCAGCGGGTCTGCGCCAGCCAGGCGTATCAGCAGATGCACGGCTTCACCGCTGAGCAGATGCGCAATGCGACCCATCTGGTGTGGGCGACCGGCGGCGGCATGGTGCCGGAAGAAGAGATGGCGCAGTATCTGGCGAAGGGTCGGTAACCCTCCAGGCAGGTAAACACCATGGCGACGAAGGCTCTCTCGTCGCCATTTTTTAGCGCAGCAGATGCATCAGCTCTACCGGCGAGCGGTGCTGATTGAGTAAATCGCGCAGAACGCGCATATAGGGCGCGCTCCAGCTATAAAACTGCCGGTACCCCTCGCACAGCGCATTGGAGCCATCCTCCAGACGCACCTGTGGGCAGCCCCCACCGCATAATCTCAACCAGGCGCAGCCAGCGCACGCTGGCCCTGGGGGGTTATCAGCATAGTGCACCGTCTCACCGCGCCAGGCGCGCAGAGTGGCTTCAAACAGCGGCACAACAATGCGGTTAGCGTCTTCTTTAACCCAAATAGCGAATACCGCGCAGAGGAAATCTCCCCACAGCCGGGCGTCTGCGGGCTGTAGATGAGGAATGAATTTGATAGCTATCGCTCCCTGCGCGCTCAGCTGGTGGTAGACGCGTTCGGGCCGTTCACACTCCTGACGATGGATAATCACTTCCTGTACGGGGATATCACTCACCTGAGATTTGCAGTTGCCGCAGTGCCGATCGTCACCGTAGTCGGCCTGACATCCTGTCATGTCACATCCTTAATAAACAAAATCACCTGTCTTATGTGGGTGATAGCAAACAACAATGACAGGGAAAGTACTGCGAATGCGATCAAAAATTTGTCACGAACCGCCTGCGGCTGAGCAAAATCGCTCTGCTCGACGTTCATCAAATTGCGGCTGCGGGTATAGCGCCAGAGGAGAACGGCGACGAACGGCAATATGCCCAGAGAGATCCAGAACGGCAGCCCCGCCTGATGCCAGTGGTGCCTGATTGCCAGCGCCAGCAGCGCGCCATAGCCTAAGAGAGTACGAAACCAGGCCAGCGATGTGCGCTCCGGCTGGAGACCGGGATCGCGCTCGCGGCGCGCCCGACGATTATCCGGCATAGAGTACCAACGCCATCACCACCACGATAACGATGGTCAGCAAAATGCTGATCAGCAGCAAAGTGCGGGTATAAGGCAGGTCCTGCTTAAGCCGCATCGCCTTTTCGTTACTCAGCCAGCGTAAATAGCCGTAGATCGCCAGCCCGCCGGCAAACAGGCACAGCAGCAGGGCGAGAATTTCACGAATCAGCGGCGTGGCGAAATCTGGCGCCAGCTGGTCCAGCCCGACGCCACCGGCCAGAAAGCCGAGCGAAGTGCGGATCCATGCCAGAAAAGTACGTTCATTGGCCAGCGAGAAGCGGTAATCCGGAGCTTCGCCAAGACGGGATATTTTCATCACGACTCCTTGATGGGTTCCCGGTTGCGTAAAATACCGCCGATTCTACCTGACTGCCAAAGCGGAAGGCATCAATAATCACCCCTTCTCAGAGAAAGTTCAGGCCTGATAGCTTGTTAAGTCAGGCTATCAGGCCCTTTTGCGCCCTCAGACGAAGACCGACATCCTGTGGATGCCGGTCAGCAGGATTAATGCAGTTCCGGCCAGTACTCTTTATTGGCCGCGATCAGGTCATCAAGAATCGCTTTGGCGACCGATGCGCTCGGCACGGTTTTTGACAGCGCAATCGCCTGCCACAGCTTGTGGTAAGAGCGCTGCTCCCAGGCATCCACCACCAGTTTTTCCACCGCCACCTGCTGGCTCATCATCCCTTTCTGGAAGTGCGGAATATCGCCAACCGTCAGCGGCTCCGGTCCGTTGTGGCCAACCAGGCACGGAATTTCCACCATCGCATCGGCATCGAAGTTATGAATCGCGCCGTTGTTCGGCACAATCAGCAGCATGCGCTCCTGGGTATTAAAGGCAATGGCCGCCGCCAGATCGACGATATAGGAAGCATGTTCGTCAATTTCCAGATCCCCCGCGGAAGAATTACCGGCCTCAATAATTGCCCGACAGGCGCTGAAGACGTTTTTCTCGCGATGATCCATCACCTCGTTGGCCCGGGTGCGTTCCGGGTTAGAGTGCGCCACAACGTAGTCCGGGAACAGATAATACTTGAGGTAAGTATTGGGCATCGTATCCGGATCCAGCGCCTGCACGTCCTTCGCCTTGGCGAAGGTATCGTTCCAGCTGGCCTCGGTATGCGGATCGTTTGACGGCGGCACATAGCCGAATTTCGCCACATGTTCGCGCAGTTTCGGCATCAGATCGTTGCCCTGCAAATCTTCAATTGAAGTCCACCAGCCGAAGTGGTTCAGGCCGTAGTAGCGCACGCGCATCTGTTTGCGGTCTTTGAGGCCGACGATTTGCGCCATCCGGCCTTCAATCCCAATCGGCATATCGCAAATGTTAAGGATTTTAGCGTTCGGACGCAGACGGCGGGTGGCTTCCGCGACAATTGCCGCCGGGTTGGAGTAGTTCAGCATCCAGGCGTTTGGCGAATATTTTTCCATATAGTCCACCAGTTCCAGAACGCCGCCGATGGAGCGCATACCGTAGGCGATACCGCCAGGACCGCAGGTTTCCTGCCCCAGCACACCGTGACGGAGCGGAATTTTTTCATCTTTTTCACGCATCGGATATTTGCCCACGCGGATATGCGCCATCACGAAATCAACGTCGGTAAAGGCCGCCTGCGGATCGGTGGTATAGCTGAATTCAATCTCCGGCGCCTGCTCTTTGAGAATCACTTTGCATGCCTCGGCGATGGTCTCCTGACGCGCGCCGTCGTTGTCGTAAAATTTCAGCGCTCGCAGAGGAAAGCGATCCTGGTTCGCTAACAGCATCAAAACGATGCCCGGAGTAAATGTACTACCGCCGCCTGCGATAACAACTGAGAATTTTTTCATGATACTGCCTCCGTCATGGTGGTTTGTTCGGTCTGTTGAGAATCTTTTATCAGGGTTTCCAACTGGTCACGGACCTGAGGAACGTGCAGGCCGACGATGACCTGAATTGCGTTGCCGCGGCGGACTACGCCGTGGGCGCCCAGCGCTTTAAAAACGTCATCACTTTGCGTTTTTGCCATGTCGACCAGCGCGATGCGCAGCCGGGTGGCGCAGTTATTGATACTTTGGATGTTGCCCGCTCCGCCCAGCGCCTGCAGGAAACCGGCGGCCTGGCCCAGTTTGCTATCCGTTGCGTACGCGACGCTGGTTTTGCCGCGTGCGGCCTGGTAATCCGCTTTGCTGTAGAGCTTGATTTCACTCTCTTCACGGCCCGGCGTATTCAGGTTCAGCCGCAGGATCAGCGCACGGAAGATGACGAAGTAGAGTGCGGTGAAACACACGCCAACGCCTATCTGGATAAACATCATTGATGCGTGATTGTGGAACATCGGGATCCAGTTTTGTGGCAGGAACTGGTCAAGCAGGCCGCCGCCAAAATTGCCCACCACGCCGCAGATATACATCACCGTGGCCATGGTGGCCGCCAGCACCGCATGGACGGCAAACAGCAGCGGCGAAATAAACAGGAAGGTGAATTCCAGCGGCTCGGTAATCCCCACCAGTACGGCGGTCAAGGTGGCGGGGATTAGCAGCCCGGCGACTTTGACGCGATTTTCCGGCGCGGCGGTGTAGTAGAGCGCCAGCGCGATACCCACGGAACCAAAGACCTTCGAGTTACCGTGCAGCGCGAATCCGCCTTCCGGGAACAGGGTTTTCAGCGCCTCGGTACTCTGGCTGAACTCATGTAAATGCTGCGCCCAGTAAACCTGAATACCGCTTTCCACTACCGCCGGGCCGAAAATAAACGGTCCGTAGACGAAGTGATGTAAACCGGTGGGGATCAGGATGCGTTCGAGGAAGATATAGACCCAGACGCCCAGCGCCCCGGCCGAGCGTAAAAAAGCCTGTAGTGATTCAATACCCATCTGCACTTTTGGCCATCCCAACAGCGTCAGCCATGCGCAGGGGATCATTGCCAGGAAGGCGATAATCACCACAAAAGAGGAGCCCTGGAAAATCCCCAGGAAGACCGGCAGCGGTTTATCGAAATAGCGGTTATGCAGGGCGGTTACCAGCCCGGAGATAACAATGGCGCCGATAATGCTGGTATCGAGCGTTTTAATCCCGGCCATCATCGTCAGGCCGCTGCCGGCCGTCGGTTCAACAGAAAAGTCGACGCCGAAGAAGTGGCCCCAGGTCATCCCCATGGCGTTGATGAAATAGTTCCAGGTAAGGAAGCTAACCAGTACCGCCAGACAGGCCCGGCCCTGAGCCTGTCTCGCCAGACCGATCGGCAGACCGACGGCGAAAATCAGCGGCATATTACGAAAGACGGTCCAGCCGCCCTCTTCAATAATATGAACAATCTGAGCAAATAAACTATCGGGTGCTGTGAGCGCTTCACCGACGAACATCGGGTTGCGCAACATAATGGCGATACCCACCACGATCCCGGCGAAAGGAAAGAGTAAAACCGGGGTAAACATGGCGCCGCCAAAGCGTTGTATTTGACTGAGCATTTGAAAATCCTCATGTAACAACTTTTAGGGTGAGTGGCCTTATTCATACCCGGCATAGTTCACGTACAACGGTGAATTATTCAGGGCAACTATTTGTACTGGCCTGAAACGAGGATAGAAATTTGCCCTGGCGGCAACATGCAGCGCGGTTTCGATTCGTGATCCCTTTCATGGTTTTAATTACGCCAATGTTATCTACTTTTTTATAAAAAATTAGACATGGTAAGTTGAGTTTATTGAGTCACCATAAAAAAAAGGTTTATGTTTCTATATTTAATTAATTTATATAGATAAATTACTATTCAGCATTGCTTGCCACTTTTTAAATAGAGGTCTACAGGTGATCTATAAATCTATCGCCGACAGGTTGCGTCTACGGCTGAATTCCACCGATTTCGTCGTCGGCAGCCCGCTACCGAGCGAAAAAAAGCTGGCGGAAGAGTTCGGCGTTGCGCGCATGACCATCCGCAAAGCTATCGATCTGCTGGTCGAATGGGGGCTGGTGGTGCGTCGGCACGGCTCCGGTACCTATGTCGCCCATAAAGACCTCCATCATGAAACGGCCAATCTCACCGGACTGGCCGAGATCCTGCGCAAGCAGGGAAAAGTGGTCGTGAGCCATGTCCTGAGTTTTGAAGTCATGCCTGCCCCTCCGGCTATCGCCAGCCTGCTGCGAATACAAATTGATGAACGGATCTACTTCTCGCGCCGGGTGCGCTATGTCGATAGCAAACCGCTAATGCTCGAAGACAGCTATATGCCGGTGAAGCTGTTTCGCAATCTGTCGCTGGTGCATCTGGAGGGGTCGAAGTTCGATTACATTGAGAAGGAGTGTGGGATAACCATCAGCGGTAACTATGAAACGCTGTCGCCAGTGCTGGCGGACAAGCAGCTGGCGCAGTCGATGAACGTACCGGAACAAACGCCGCTGCTGCGTATTACCTCTCTTTCCTACAGCGACAGCGGCGAATTTCTTAACTACTCGGTGATGTTCCGTAACGCCAGCGAGTATCAGGTGGACTACCATCTGCGGCGCGTCCAGGCGGAAAATCCGTTAACCTATCCCCCAAAACAGCACCGCCAGTAGCTGCGGCGTGATAATACGTAAGAACATCACCAGCGGATAAACCGTCGCGTAGGAGAGCGCTGCCGCGCCGCTGGTGGCATGCAGGTTGTTGGCAAAAGCCAGCGCCGGCGGGTCAGTCATTGAGCCGGCCAGCATGCCGCACAGGGTCAGGTAGTTCATCTTCGCAAACATACGCGCCAGAATACCCACCGCCAGCAGCGGTATAGCGGTGATAAAGATGCCGTAGGCAATCCAGCTCATGCCGTCGCCTTCAATCAGCGTCGCCACAAAATCGCCGCCTGATTTCAACCCAACTACCGCCAGGAACAGCACAATGCCCAGCTCACGCAGCGCAAGGTTAGCGCTGGGCGGCATAAACCAGTACAGCTTGCCGATGCAGCCGATACGCCCGAGGATCAGCGCCATAATCAGCGGCCCTCCCGCCAGGCCCAGCTTCAGCGCCGCCGGGAATCCCGGAATAAACAGCGGAATTGAACCCAGCAGCACCCCTAAACCAATACCAATAAATACCGGCAGCATTTGCACCTGCTGCAGCTTTTGCTCCGCATTGCCAAGCTCAGCGGCAACCGCGTCAATCGCCTCCGGCCGGCCAACGAGGTTAAGAATATCACCGAACTGCAGGCTGGCATTGCTACCGGCGACCAGCTCAACCCCGGCGCGATTTAGGCGTGATATCACCACGTCATAGCGCTGTTTAAAGTGCAAATCGCGAATTCTTTTGCCTAACACTTTTTCGTTGGTGACCACCACGCGCTCAACTTTCAGATCGGTGCCGCGAGTGGAGAGCGAAGTGGAAACTTCCTTACCAATCACCAGCTGAGCGTTACGCAAATCCTCCGCTCTCCCGACCAGATGCAGCAGGTCGCCAAGCTGAATCAGAGTCGTGGACGCGGGCACCATCAGCATCTCTTCACGCTTGAGACGCGAACAAATCAGCTTATCGCTGTTAAGCATCGGGATATCCCGAATTGCCATATTGTTCAGGTTAGGGTTTTCGACCTGTACGTTGATGGTCTTAAGATGCGCATTACCGCTGCCGTTGTTCTCATCAAACAGCTGAGCCTCTTTTTCAACGTTGATGCGAAAAAACAGCCGGACCAGCCACATGGTCAGTAAAATACCGCAAATGCCGAACGGATAGGCCATGGCATAGCTCATCCCCATCTGATCGACGGTATCAAGCGGTACGCCAAGGTCGCGGAGAATCTGCTGGCCAGCCCCCAGCGCAGGCGTATTGGTTACCGCGCCTGAAAAGATACCCAGCACCACGGGAAGAGGGATATCGAACAGTTTATGCAGGACCGCGGTGACCAGACCGCCGAGAATCACAATCAAAATCGCAAACAGGTTAAGCCGCAGGCCGGAGACGCGCAGCGAGGCGAAGAAGCCCGGCCCCACCTGGATGCCGATGGTATACACGAACAGAATCAGGCCAAATTCCTGAATAAAGTGCAGCATTGGGCTGCTGAGCGTAATACCGGCCTGGTCCACAAAGTGGCCGACGATGATACCGCCAAACAGCACGCCTCCGATGCCAAAGCCGACACCGCGCACTTTTACATTGCCGATCCACAATCCGACTACCGCAACCAACGCCAATACGCTAACGGTCAATGCTATATCACTCATCGTCTCTTCCCTGTGTATAACATTACGAATAAAACGGATTATGACCGGTACAGCATGGACTGTATGCTGCCTGGCGCACAATAATCACGGGATCAGCTCTACGACTCTGAAGCACCTTTCTTTTTCGCGGCGATTTTCAGTTGCTGAATACTTTTCTCCGGGGAAGGGAGCGCTTCAGGCATCGTGCCGCCAAGATCTTTGATAGTCTGACGCACTTTTTGCCCAACTTCATAATGGGTTTGATTCGCCAGCTGCTTCGTATCAACCTCATCACGGCGTAGTTTTTCTTCCGTTTGAGTAGCGCGAAACAGGTTGGCAGCAAGTTCAGTAGATCCCATATAGTCGAGGATTTTTTGGCTTTTCTTTAGCCCTTTACGCTCATGAATCGCTTTTTGATCCAGGCCACCGTAGAGACCTTTATAGCCGTGATTCTGGAAGATAGCGAAATCCAGCGTTGTCTCCACGCCAGCCAGCTGGGCCGTTTCAACCAGATGTTTATTATGTTCTGTGAGTTCATTGCGCAAGAACAGTCGCTTTTCATCCTCTCGCAGAGATTTAAATGTCCGATCGTCTTCCAGCTCCTGGCGCCGGGTTTGTAAAGCAAAATAGGTTTGCCCCGCGGCAATCACCGGCTTCGACGGATCGCCATTTTGCACAACCAGATAGCAGGCGTAGCGGGAGAGATGAACATCTTCAAGAGCCCTGCTGGCACCAGAGCCTAATTCAACCATTTTGTTGGACTCAACAAAATGGTTGGCGGCTAGCTGACCGCTCGCTTCACATGCAATGACCGCTTTTGAAATTACCTTCTGAAAATTCCTCCACTCTTTATAATCCAGCAAAGGTCCCAGATTTCGGGCAGACCAATACTCTCTCCCTGCCTCATCTTTATTTTTAATCGCTTCAAACGGCTGCTGTTCGTTCATTACATATCCCTTGTTTCAGTTAGCCAATAAAATCTGATCATTTTTTAAACTGAAACATCTGTTGCAGCAAGGGAATTTAATGCGCTCTCGCGCACAAAAAAGCCCCGAAAATCGGGGCTTTATAAGTGATTCGCTTAATCAGCTATTTAGCGCGGGGCGTTCGCTGATGGCGATATGCTGCGGAGCTATCTGTTCCGGCTCATTGCGGGTCAAATCGATATGCAGCAGGCCGTTGGTAAAGGTGGCCCCGGAGACTTCCATATTTTCGGCCAGCGTGAAGCTCAGGCTAAACGCCTGGTTAACCAGCCCCTGATGCAGCCATTTGGTCTCTTTTTCCGGCTGCTGCGGCGCGCCTTTTACCGTCAGGCGCGTACCTTCAAGCTGGATATCCAGATCTTCCTGGCGGAAACCGGCCAGCGCAAGGGCAATGCGATAGTGGTTGTCGTCGCTTTTTTCGATGTTATAGGGCGGGAAGCTCTGGCTGTCACCGGCGGTTTGCAGCGCGTTGGCCAGTTTGTCAAAACCGATCCATTGACGCAGCAGCGGGGATAAATCGTAGTTACGCATTGTGTTTCTCCTTCTAAGAAGCGAGTTGATATCTGCAAATCCTGTGGATTCGCATTTGCCCCCTGACGGCAGGCAGATTTTGGAATTAATACCGGGCCGCCCTGGCGGCCCTAAAAATTAGTTAATCTCGATGCGGCGCGGTTTATTCGCTTCGGGAATAACGCGCTCGAGGTCGATATACAGCAGACCGTTTACCAGATTGGCACCGCGAATATGGATATTTTCCGCAAGCTGGAATTTACGCTCAAAATTGCGTTCAGCGATGCCCTGATACAGATAAGTACGCTCTTTTTGCTCGGCGGCGTGGGCGCCTTTAACGATCAGCAGATTATCCTGAGCGGTAATTTCCAGTTCGCTCTCGGCAAAACCGGCAACGGCAATCGCGATGCGGTAGTTGTTCTCGTCTACTAATTCAACGTTGTACGGAGGATAACCGCCATTACTTTGACTTTGATTATTTTCTAACAGATTGAAAAGGCGATCGAAACCAATAGCAGAACGATACAACGGGGAGAGATCGAAATTACGCATAATATATAGCTCCTGAAATCAGCGAGAATTATCTGACCTTCCATCATGGACAGGCCGTTATTACCCGGAATACCCATTCGGCGTATTCCTGCGGACACATTCCTAAAATGGGTCTATCCGTGGCCTTTTCAAGGGGAAAAAAGCAATTTTTTTTGCAGTTTGCGGTCTATTGCTTAGACTGGAGTGACAGCACAAAAGGCAAAGTGCGACGCCTGCCACAGTGCAGTGCAATCGCGCTATGCATCCATGGATTGGCCCGATATAACCGATAGGTACGCGATTGTTCAGATGACTTCTGGTGAACTGAGTTCTGAATGATTTTGCACACACAAGGTTCTATCAACGCCCGTAACGATGACGGAAAAATGATGAAAAACGGTCTGTTAAAGCTGGTCCTGCTCAGCGGGATGATAAGTTTGGGCGGTTGCTCCAGCGTAATGTCACATACTGGCGGCAAGGAAGGAACCTACCCGGGAACGCGCGCCAGCGCGCAAATGCTCGGAGATGATGACGCCAACTGGGGCACGAAATCCCTTGTGGCACTGGATATGCCGCTCACTGCCGTCATGGATACCCTGCTTCTGCCGTGGGATATATTCCGTACCGACAGTTCGGTCAAATCCCGCGTGGAAAAGAGCGAGAAAGAGACGCTGGCGACCAATTCAGTGATCCCGCCAGCACAAATGCCTAACCCATAATCAACGCCCCGTAGCGGTTACCCACAGCTGTCGGTAACCGTCCACCTCCTCCATCCATGCAATCTGTTTGCCGTCTGGCGAAAAGACGATGGCATCGGCCGATGGCGGGTTTGCATGCGCATCCGTCAAAAAGTAGATTTCGCCGCTCAGCGCATCACAGAGCGCGATTCGGTTTTCCAGCACAAAGCCCAGCCATTTTCCTGACGGGTGCCAGTTAAACGCCGACTGGATATCGGAACGATTGTGGGTCAACTGGCGCGGCTCACCCCCCTGCACCGAGATGAGCCACATTTGAACGACGCCGTCATCATCGCGCATCAGAAAAGCGATTTCCGTGGCCAACGGGTTGGCCCGCACCCAATGGCGGGGCGTAGTCACCAGCCCCGGATAACGGCGTTGGTGGGTAAACGTTAAGCGACGCTGAACAACTCCTGCAGGTGGTGCAGGCATCGTGGTTTCCGTTCCTGCCAGCGGCGCGTTGCCGGGCTGTTTCCAACCCTCTTCGCTGTCTGGCAGATCGACAATAAAAAGCTCCGGCACTTTATCGCCATTTATCGCCAGGGTATCGCCAATAAAGGCCAGCGCCTGATTACCGACCCAGCCCTCTTCATAGGCGCGATTAATTTCATCGCTACCCGGCGCGGGCATCGGTGTCGTACTGCTAACCAGCACGCACCAGCGGCTGCCACGATATTCTCGCGGATGATTCCCACGCGGTGTTACCGGACCATAGGGGACCGCCACGCCAACGTTGCGCAAATCCAGCGCCGGATCGCGTTCATGCAGCACATGGTCGTTATAGGTAAAACTGACAAACTCGCCATTCGGGCTAAAGACGTGTACATGGCTGCCGCCGCGCAGCGCGCCAGGCGTATAAGGCGCGGAGATATCCATTGCATCGAGATTGTGGGTTTCCCCCTGGTACGTCACCACGCCGCGACGATGGTGGAAATCGTAATGCCAGCGCTCGTCCGGGTTTTCCGGGCCGTGGATGAAGACATATTTATCTACCGATGGATGAACGGTCACCACGCCAACGTGAGCCCCCTGTCCGGCACGGTAGAGGATCTCTACATCCCCTCTATCAACGTTCACCCGTTCAATCGTGTCTCCGGTAAAGGAAGCACCAGAGGGGCGAACATCAAAGACCAGCCAGCGGCTGTCCGCCGTCCAGGTACGGGTATTGGTAAGCTGATGGTTTCGGGGAGCAAAGGTGACTTGTTTCATAAAGATACCCTGATGCGAGACTTTCGCATCAGGGTATCGTATCGCAATGGATTAGCAAATGCCGCTGAAAGTGTGTGAATGGACTTGCACCGGCAGTAATACCAATCATGACCGCGATATCAACGCGGCGATCAACATCCAGCGCCAGGGCATCACTGAATTAATGGCAGCAGGACTTGTCGTCAAAGCCCATCGAAACTTGCGCAAGCAGCCTGAGAAGTGGGAAGACTCGCCGTTTACAGCGGGGAGCAGTCACCCTACTCGTTTAACATCCCCCACCAGCAGGATGTAAGAGAGCGCGCCAACCAGCGCAATGACGGAAATATAAACCAGCGCAGGCGCAAAACCATAGTCCTGGGCCAGATAACCCACCACCAGCGGAACGGTGATACCGCCCAGCCCGCCGACGAAATTAAACATCCCGCCGGTCAGCCCGATAAGCCGCATCGGCGCAAGCGAGGAGACCAGCGACCAGGTAATCGAAGCAAAGCCGTTACCGAAGAAGGCCAGCGCCATCAGGACCATAATCCACAGCGGATCGTTGGTATAATTCGCCCCCATGATGCAGGTCGAGATCAGCAGCCCGCAGATAATCGGCGTTTTACGCGCCGCCCCCAACGAGAAGCCCTTTCTCACCAGCCGGTCCGCCAGCCAGCCGGAGAGCAGCACACCAACAAAGGCGGCAAGAAACGGAACCGTAGTCATGAAACCCGCTTTCAGCGCCGTAATTCCCTTTTCCTGGGTCAGATAATTAGGGAACCAGGTCAGGAAAAACCACAGCGTGGAGGTCACTGCAAATTGCCCGAGATAAACGCCAATCAGTTTGCGATGGAATACCAGCTTCCAGTCGGCTTTGGTCAGCGGCTGCCGCGCCTCTTTTTTAACGGGCGCATCGCCGTCCACCAGGCCACCGCCGTCGCGAATATAATCGAGCTCGGCTTCGCTGATGCTTTTCGTCAGACGCGGCGGCTGATAGACCTTAATCCAGATCAGTGACCAGACAATACCGATTGCGCCAGTGACGATAAATACCCAGTGCCAACTAAGCATTTCCTGAATCCAGATTAAAAGCGGGGTCAGAAATGCCAGGCCGACAAACTGCCCTGAGGTATAAAAACCTACGGCTGATGCGCGCTCGTGCTCCGGAAACCAGCTGGTCACCATGCGGTTATTGGTTGGAAACGCCGGGGCTTCAAATATTCCGGTGATCGCGCGCAGGCCAATCAAAGACATCAGCCCGGTGGCGAACCCCTGAAGCAGCGTCGCCACTGACCAGCCCAGAATAGCGATGAAGTAGGTCAGACGCGATCCCACGCGGTCAAGGAACCAGCCCCCGGGAATCTGGCAAAGCGTATATAGCCATGCAAAGGCCGAAAATACATATCCCATTTCCGCTTTGGTAATACCAAACTCTTCCTGAATATGCGCTGATGCCACAGCAAGGTTGGCGCGATCAACATAACAAATCACTACGGTAATAAAGATCATAATCAGCGTCAGATAACGCCGACGTCCGGGTTTTGCAGCTGTAACTGAAATATCCATCGCAATCTGTCTCCAGATTTTGGGCATAGCGAGGCCGCTCACCATGCCCTGTAATTTACAGAGGGTTTATTTAAATTTTTTATTAATAACTTAACCGTAATGCGCTAAATAATTTGTGCTGGGGAAAGGCGGCAAGTTTTCGCATTCCCAGGAGCATACATTAGTATGTGACTGGGATAAGAAAATGCAGCCAACGCATCAGCAGCGCAAAGTATGACGCGCATTTACCATTCAGCGACAGAACCATCCTCATGCCGCCACAACGGATTACGCCAGTCCGGCGCGTTTTTACTTAATTCAATCACCCGCGCCTCATCTATTTCTACACCCAGTCCTGGCTTCATTAGCGGTTTAAAGAAGCCGCCTTCCATATTGAAGTCTTCTTTATTTTTCACAAAGTCGAGTAATTCAGCTCCTTTGTTATAGTGAATGCCCATACTTTGCTCCTGGAAGACGGCGTTATAAGAGACAAAGTCGACGTGCAGACAAGCGGCGAGCGCAACGGGTCCCAGCGGGCAGTGCGGCGCCAGCGCGACATCATAGGCCTCGGCCATACCGGCGATTTTATAGCACTCGGTAATACCGCCCGCATGCGACAGGTCCGGCTGCAGAATCGCCACCCCACCGGCTTCCAGCACGCGTTTAAACTCAAAGCGCGAGAACATACGTTCACCCGCAGCGATAGGAATCGAGGTTTGCGCCGCCAGTCGCGGATAATACTCGGCCTGTTCGGCAAGAACCGGCTCTTCAATAAACAGCGGGCGATATTGCTCCAGCTCTTTAATAAGGACTTTCGCCATCGGGGCGCTAACGCGACCGTGGAAATCAAGGCCGAATTCAATTTCATTACCGAAAGCCTCGCGAATTTGCGCGACGGTATTCACCGCGGCGTCCACCGCGCGAGAATTATCGATAAGTCCGAGCTCTTCACAGCCATTTAATTTGAAGGTATCAAAACCAATGCCGCGTAGTTTTTTGATGCCATCAATAACCTCCGCCGGCCGATCGCCGCCCACCCAGCTGTAGGCTTTGATTTTCTCGCGTACCAGGCCGCCCATCAGCTGCCAGACCGGCGCATTCAGTACTTTGCCTTTAATATCCCACAGCGCCTGGTCGATACCGGCAATGGCGCTCATTAAAATCGGGCCGCCGCGATAAAAACCCGCGCGATACATCACCTGCCACAGGTCGTTAATCCGCGCCGGATCCTGGCCTATCAGATAATCGCCGAGCTCATGCACGGCCGCCTCTACGGTTCGTGCCCGCCCTTCAATCACGGGCTCGCCCCAGCCAACGACACCCTCGTCGGTTTCAATCTTCAAAAACATCCAGCGCGGGGGTAAACGATACGTGGTGATTTTGGTTATTTTCATTGCACTGCCTCTCGATACGCTTTAACAAATGCTGCCGCCTGCTGTGCGGTTCGTTCCACGGATTGCCCGGCACGATACAGATCGCTGCCCAGCCCGGCACCGCTACAACCGGCTTTTATCCACTGCGCCAGATTCTCCGGCGTCACGCCGCCCACGGCGAAAACGGGTACTTCCGGCGGCAAAACGGCTTTTAACGCTTTAATGTAGTCAGGACCAAACGCCGACGATGGGAATACCTTCAGCGCCTGAGAACCTGCGTCCAGCGCGGCAAAAGCTTCCGTCGCCGTCGCGCATCCGGGGCAAACCGTCATGCCGTAGCTCACCGCCCGGCGAATAACTTCTGGCTGAATATTTGGCGTGACGATAAGCCTGCATCCCATTTGCGCAAGCTGGTCTACTAACTCAGGCTTTAGTACGGTACCGGCCCCAATCAACGCTTTATCCCCATACGCCTCAACAACGGCGGAAATACTTTTTTCCCACTGCGGTGAATTGAGCGGGATTTCAACGGCGTCAAATCCAGCCTCAATGACGGCGCCAACATGTTCCAGCGCCTCTTCCGGCCTGATACCGCGCAGAATAGCGATAAGCGGTAAATTAGTTTGCCACTGCATGGATGATGCTCCTTATTCCTGTCTGAAATGCGCTATCGCCTGACACCACCTTCGTTTGACGACCGATTGCGCCAAGCGCCTGCTGATAACGCTCTGCCAGCGTCTCTCCGGCAACGATAGTGATCTGACGCCCGGAGAAACGTTCGCTCATGGTGGCGACTTCCGCGCCAATCAGCAGACCGGATAGAAATTCGCTGACCTGTTCACGCGGCAGAGAGCCCAACACGTGCGCAGCGCGTACCTCAAAAAGCTGCGGTAGTACGGCTGGGGAATCGATGCCGCGTTCAAGACCAGCGCTAAACGCGTCCGGGGCTGAGACCTGCTCTGGCAGCCCGGCGCCAACCAGCGAGTGGCGCAGCAGCAGGTGATGCAGTTCGCCGGTCATCACCGTGCGAAAGTCATTAATTTGTTGGCGGTCAGCCTGCACCCATTTGCAGTGGGTGCCGGGCATCACATAGACGGAGGAAGGGGCTATCACCCGCGCGCCGAGGAGCTGAGTCTCTTCGCCGCGCATCACATTATGGTTATCATCCCGAGAGACACTAAGCCCGGGAATAATCCAGACTTTGTCGCTAACGGACGTTAATTGCTCGCCAATAGCGGAGAAATGAGCAGGAACTGGCAGGTAGGATGCCATCTTCCAGCCGACGTTACTGCCGACCATTCCCGCCATCACCGCCGGGGTAGCGCTGTCGCGCCATCCCGCGGTTATTTCGCTAAACACCACCGCTGGGGATTGCCCGTTCAGGCGCGTCACGCCTGCTTCTGATTGCCTGCTCTCCAGGCACTGGTCGTCCTGGTAGAGCCAGGCGCGCAGGTTTGTCGATCCCCAGTCAATTGCGATGTAGCGAGATGTCATGTGATTTCCTTCAGCCTTCGTGTCGAGCTGGCGATCATGGTGAGCGCCGCCTGTTCTGCCGCTTCGCTGTCCTGATGCCGGATGGCGTCAAACAGCGCCTTATGTTCCTGGAGCGTTTTCGGCATATTGGCCTCATCGCCCATCCAGGTTCTTTCAAATACCGCCCGCTGCAGCGAGCTGATTGCCACATTGAGCTGCTGCAGCACCGGGTTATGAACCGACTGCAGCACCGCCTCGTGATAGCGAATATCCGCTTCGTTAAACGCCTCACGGTTCTGGTTGTTGGCAATCATGTCGTTGAGCGCCTCTTCGATTTGCGCCAGATCGCTTGAGGTTGCGCGCTCTGCCGCCCAACGGGCTATCGCGGGCTCAACCAGATTACGCACTTCGCTCATCGCGCTTATCAGCCGCGGGTCGTAATCGCTCTCCAGCACCCACTGTAAAACGTCGGTGTCGAGATAATTCCACTGGTTGCGCGGCGCAACGAACGCGCCGCGATAGCGTTTCATTTCAATCAGTCGCTTAGCCATTAACGAACGAAACACTTCACGAATGATATTGCGCGAGGTGGCAAACTCCTCACACAGGTCGGCTTCCGCTGGCAGCGCAGAGCCGGGAACGTATTTACCGCTGACAATCTGCTTGCCCAGCGTGATGACGATGCGATCGGTTTTATTGAGAGTCATGGAGAGTCCTTGTGCTCTGGATGTATCTCTACTTTACCGCGACAGGCGGATTTGACCGCAATTTTGTAGTACTAACGTGATAGCTCTCATCATCGCCATGCGCACAATGTAGTACAATGCATTATTGTTGTACTACAATTTAGATCACAAAAACGACAATACTATTTGAGGATTTTCTTACGGGGGAATTGAAGACATAAAAAAACCCGCGATAAACGCGGGTTGTTCAGAAACGAGCTTTTAATTTAAAACATATTTTTCAATGGCATACGCCACACCGTCTTCCAGATTGGATTTGGTGATAAAGTTTGCCGCTTCTTTGACAGCCGGAATCGCGTTGTCCATCGCCACGCCGACACCAGCGTATTCGATCATCGCGATGTCATTTTCCTGATCGCCAATCGCCATTACCTCTTCCGGTTTAATCCCCAGCGTATCGGCCAGCGATTTCACGCCGGTGCCTTTGGTGACGCGTTTATCGAGGATTTCCAGGAAGTACGGCGCGCTTTTCAGCACGGTGTATTTCTCTTTCACTTCAGCCGGAATGCGGGTGATAGCCTGGTCCAGAATCGCCGGCTCATCGATCATCATCACTTTCAACAGTTGGATATTGGGATCCATTTTTTCCGCTTCGCAGAAGACCAGCGGGATTGTCGCCACGTAAGATTCATGCACCGTGTAATAGCTCACATCACGGTTAGCGGTATACAGGGTGTTGCGATCGAGCGCGTGGAAATGGGAGCCAACATCACGGGCTACCTGTTCCAGATAGCGATAGTCATCATAGCTTAGTGCGGTTTGCGCAACGGTACTGCCGTCGCTCGCCTTCTGTACTAAAGCACCGTTGTAGGTGATGCAGTAATCTCCCGGCTGCTCCATATGCAGTTCTTTCAGATAGCTGTGCACGCCAGCATAAGGACGTCCGGTAGTCAGCACCACGTTGACGCCGCGTTCGCGGGCTGCGGCAATCGCGGTTTTCACCGCAGGAGAGATAGTATGATCAGGCAGCAGCAGCGTGCCGTCCATATCAATTGCAATCAGTTTAATAGCCATGAAATCCCCGGGTAAGATGAGTTCTTACTCATGCTAACGCGATTCCGCTCAAAAAACAGCAATAGAAAGTGGGGAAAAGGGGGATGGAATGGCGAAGAGGGATTCCTCTTTTGCAGACAAAAAAACGCCCGACAGCGCAAGGCATGCCGGGCTGATTTTACGCGATGAAGATTAGATGTCGATGTTCGCCGCCTTCAGGGCGTTCTCTTCGATAAAGGCGCGGCGCGGTTCAACGGCGTCACCCATCAGGGTGGTGAACAGCTGGTCAGCGGCAATCGCATCCTTCACGGTCACACGCAGCATACGGCGGCTGTCCGGGTCCATGGTGGTTTCCCACAGCTGATCCGGGTTCATCTCACCCAGACCTTTGTAGCGCTGGATAGAGAGGCCGCGACGGGATTCTTTCACCAGCCAGTCCAGCGCCTGTTCAAAGCTGGCGACCGGCTGACGGCGTTCACCGCGCTCGATAAAGGCATCATCTTCAATCAGGCCGCGCAGCGTTTCACCCAGCGCGCAAATACGGTGGTATTCCGGCCCGGTGACGAACTCGTGATCCAGCGGGTAGTCGGTATCCACGCCGTGGGTACGCACGCGAACGATCGGCTCAAACTGCTGCAGCTCGGCGTTTTCGCGAATATCAAATTTCCACTGGCTGCCGTGCTGCTCTTTCTCATTCAGCTCGCTCACCAGGGTGTTAATCCAGCGGGTTACCGTCTGCTCGTTGCTCAGGTCGGCCTCTGCCAGCGTTGGCTGATAGACAAGCTCTTTCAGCAGCGCTTTCGGGAAGCGACGCTCCATACGACCAATCATTTTCTGCGTGGCGTTATACTCGGCGACCAGTTTTTCCAGCGGTTCACCGGCTAAGGCCGGCGCATTGGCGTTGGTGTGCAGGGTTGCGCCATCCAGCGCGATGGAGATTTGATACTGATCCATCGCTTCATCGTCTTTAATATACTGTTCCTGCTTGCCTTTCTTCACTTTGTACAGCGGCGGCTGCGCAATATAGACGTGGCCGCGCTCAACGATTTCCGGCATCTGACGATAGAAGAAGGTCAACAGCAGCGTACGAATGTGCGAGCCGTCGACGTCCGCATCGGTCATGATGATGATGCTGTGGTAGCGCAGTTTGTCCGGGTTGTACTCATCGCGGCCAATGCCGCAGCCCAGCGCGGTAATCAGCGTTGCCACTTCCTGAGAAGCGAGCATTTTGTCAAAGCGCGCTTTCTCAACGTTGAGGATTTTACCTTTCAGCGGCAGAATCGCCTGGTTCTTACGGTTACGCCCCTGTTTAGCAGAGCCGCCCGCAGAGTCCCCTTCCACTAAGTACAGTTCAGAGTGCGCGGGGTCGCGTTCCTGACAATCCGCCAGTTTACCCGGCAGGCCTGCCAGGTCCAGCGCGCCTTTACGGCGGGTCATTTCACGCGCACGGCGTGCGGCTTCACGAGCGCGCGCCGCATCGATGATTTTACCGACCACAATTTTGGCGTCAGACGGGTTTTCCAGCAGGTATTCGTTCAGCAGTTCGTTCATCTGCTGCTCTACCGCCGATTTCACCTCAGAGGAAACCAGCTTGTCTTTGGTCTGCGAGGAGAATTTCGGATCCGGCACCTTCACGGAAACCACGGCAATCAGGCCTTCACGGGCATCGTCGCCGGTGGCGCTGACTTTTGCTTTTTTGCTGTAGCCTTCTTTATCCATGTAGGCGTTCAGGGTACGGGTCATCGCCGCACGGAAGCCCGCCAGGTGAGTACCGCCATCGCGCTGCGGAATGTTGTTGGTAAAGCAGTAGATATTTTCCTGGAAGCCGTCATTCCACTGCAGCGCAACTTCAACGCCAATACCGTCTTTTTCGGTGGAGAAATAGAAGATATTCGGGTGGATTGGCGTTTTGTTTTTGTTCAGATACTCCACGAACGCTTTAATACCGCCTTCGTAGTGGAAATGGTCTTCTTTACCGTCACGCTTGTCGCGCAGGCGAATCGACACCCCTGAGTTCAGGAATGATAGCTCACGCAGACGTTTCGCCAGAATTTCGTATTCAAATTCGGTGACGTTGGTAAAAGTTTCATAGCTAGGCCAGAAACGTACCATGGTACCGGTTTTTTCGGTTTCGCCGGTGACAGCCAGCGGGGCCTGCGGCACGCCGTGAGCATAAATCTGACGGTGTATTTTGTTATCGCGCTGAATGACCAGCTCCAGCTTCTGCGACAGGGCGTTAACCACGGAAACGCCTACGCCGTGCAGACCGCCGGAAACTTTATACGAGTTATCATCGAATTTACCGCCTGCGTGCAGAACGGTCATGATCACTTCCGCCGCTGATACGCCCTCTTCCGGGTGAATACCGGTGGGAATACCGCGCCCGTCATCCTGAACGGAGACGGAGTTGTCGCTGTGGATGGTAACAACGATGTCTTTACAGTAACCTGCGAGCGCTTCGTCGATAGCGTTATCCACGACCTCGAATACCATGTGGTGCAGACCGGTGCCGTCATCCGTGTCGCCGATATACATACCCGGGCGCTTACGCACCGCATCCAGCCCTTTCAGGACTTTGATACTGGAGGAGTCATAAGAATTCGACATCAACGTTTCTCGCTCATTTTATCTTAGGTTAATCCGCTATTTTACCCTTTTCCACGGTGAACATCTTCGAATTTTTGTCCGACATGTCCAGAACGTGTTCAGCGCTAATGGCGCTGACGAAAACCTGCGATTGCGTGGCTTTTAAACGGCTGGCAAGCAGCCCGCGCCGCGCATCATCAAGTTCCGAGGCAAAATCATCTATCAGGTACAGGCAGCGCCGTCCGCTCTCGCGGGTCAGAAACTCACCTTGCGCCAGTCGTAGGGCGCACATCAGCAGCTTAAGCTGCCCGCGCGACAATGTATCCTCCACCGGCGCACCGTCGGCACGAATGCGGAAATCCGCTTTGTGCGGGCCGTGGGCGGTATAGGTTAACATGCGATCGCGCTCGAAATTTCGCTCCAGCACCTCAGCATAATCCGTTTCTTTCTCCCAGCCGCGCTGGAAAGAAAAGGTGAGAGCGAACTCCGGTAAAAACTGCCGACAAGTATCCGCCATGTCTTCGACGATAGCGGCGCTATATTCGGCGCGCCAGCGGCTAATAAGCTCTGCCAGCGGGATTAGCTCCAGATCCCATGGCCGCAGCTGGGCATAGCGACTGACCTGACGCAGCGCGGCGTTGCGCTGCTTCACCAGGCGCTTCAGGTTGCTCCAGGCGGTGAAGAATCCGGCTTCGTTGTGGAAGCATCCCCAGTCAAGGAACGCTCTTCTGTATTTGGGGCCGCCGTTGAGTAAAGTAAAGCCCTCGGGCGTGATCAGCTGCATCGGCATCAGGTGCGCCAGCTCCGCCACTTTATGGCCGTCGGTGCCGTCGATGCGCACCTTGCTGTCGCCCTGCTTGTCTTTGGTCAGGCCGATGGAAACTTCACGCTCTTCCCCCTGCAGACGGCCGTGCAGAACAAACGACTCTTGTTCGTGACGAATCACGCGGCCAATCTGCAAACTACGAAACGCCCGACCGTGGCCGAGCGTGTAGATAGCTTCAAGCACGCTGGTTTTGCCGCTGCCGTTGGCGCCAACCAGGAAGTTAAAGCCGGGGGACAAGGCGAGATCCGCGTTTTCAATATTGCGGAAGTCTTTGATTAGAAGTCGGGATAGCGACATATCAGCTCATAACCAGGGCGTTATCGGCGCAGTTAGTCTGGTTACGGCCAGCGCGCAGCAACCGGAGCGTACTAAAGTACGTGAGGATTGCGAGCACTGCCCGGAGCCAGAATAACAAGTAAGATAGCCCGATATTTTCTACAGCCTCATAGGCATGACGACGTAGGCTGCGGATTGCGAAGCCGCATCCTCAATCTGCACGCTCGAAACGGAATCCGTCAGCAGAATACGTACGTTCTCACACTTCAGCGCGTTCAGAACATCCAGTACATAGCTGACGTTAAAACCGATTTCCATTTCCGTGCCGGCATAGGTAACGTCCAGAATTTCTTCCGCTTCTTCCTGTTCCGGGTTATTAGCGGTGATTTTCAGCTGATTTTCACTGACGTACAGACGCACACCGCGGAATTTTTCGTTAGAAAGAATCGCCGCCCGGGCAAAGGCCTGCTTGAGAATATCGCAGCCGGCGTCCAGATGTTTGTCCGGGTTCTTCGGCAACACGCGACGATAATCAGGGAAACGGCCATCAACCAGCTTCGAAGTAAAGATAAAGTCGCCGACGTGAGCCCGGATGTTGTTGCTGCCAATCTGCACGCGCAGCGGCGTATCGCCGCCGTCGAGCATACGCATCAGCTCAATCACCCCTTTGCGCGGCACGATCACCGAGTGATTCGGCAGCGACTCCTCCAGCGGCATAGAGCACACCGCCAGACGGTGACCGTCGGTCGCTACGGTGCGCAGTTCGCTACCTTCGGTTTCAAACAGCATGCCGTTTAAGTAATAGCGAACGTCCTGGTGAGCCATCGAAAACTGCGTCGCTTCGATCAGACGCTTCATAGTCGCCTGCGGCAGGGTAAACTCAACTTCGCTCTGCCAGTCATCAAGGTTCGGGAAATCCGCAGCCGGCAGCGTTGAAAGTGAGAAACGGCTGCGTCCGGAACGCACCAGCATACGCTCGCCTTCCAGCTGTACCGCGATCTCCGCGCCCTCAGGCAGGCCGCGGCAGATATCAAAAAATTTACGCGCCGGAACGGTTGTTGCTCCTACCTCGTGCGGCTGAAGCAGCGCAACGCGCGCGACCATTTCCATTTCCAGATCGGTACCGGTCAGCGACAGCGCGCCATCGGTCACCTGAAGGAGCAGGTTGCCAAGAATCGGTAGCGTCGGACGACCACCTAAAGGACCGCTCACCTGTTGCAGCGGTTTTAATAAATGTTCACGTTCTACGGTAAATTTCATAGCGTCACGAGGATAATGTTCTGATTAAATTGGAAAAATCTTCTTTGATATCGTGGCTTTCTTCACGCAACTGCTCAATCTTGCGGCAGGCGTGCAGGACGGTGGTATGGTCGCGGCCGCCAAACGCGTCGCCGATTTCCGGCAAACTGTGGTTGGTCAACTCTTTTGCCAGCGCCATCGCCATCTGACGGGGGCGCGCCACCGAACGGGAGCGGCGTTTAGACAGCAGGTCCGCTACCTTAATTTTGTAATACTCCGCCACCGTCTTTTGAATATTGTCGATGGTGACCAGTTTTTCCTGTAAAGCCAGCAGATCGCGCAGCGCTTCGCGGACGAAGTCGATAGTGATCGCCCGGCCGGTAAAGTTGGCGTTGGCGATAACGCGGTTCAACGCCCCTTCGAGCTCACGTACGTTAGAGCGCAGACGCTTGGCGATAAAGAACGCCACTTCGCCCGGCAGGCGGATGTCGTTTTCATCGGCTTTTTTCATCAGGATCGCGACGCGGGTTTCCAGCTCTGGCGGCTCGATCGCTACCGTCAGGCCCCAGCCAAAGCGTGATTTCAGACGATCTTCAACGCCGTTGATCTCTTTAGGATAGCGATCCGACGTCAGGATGATCTGCTGATTGCCTTCCAGCAGAGCGTTAAAGGTGTGGAAAAACTCTTCCTGCGAACGTTCTTTATTAGCAAAAAACTGAATGTCATCGATCAGCAGGGCATCAACGGAACGGTAATAGCGCTTAAATTCTTCAATGGCGTTGTTTTGCAGGGCTTTTACCATGTCCTGCACAAAACGCTCGGAGTGCATGTAAACCACTTTTGCGTTGGGCTTACGCGCCACAATACCGTTACCGACCGCATGTAAGAGGTGGGTTTTACCCAAACCGGTTCCGCCATAAAGAAACAGCGGGTTATACGCGCCGCCGGGGTTATCCGCCACCTGGCGCGCCGCCGCGCGAGCCAGCTGGTTAGATTTACCTTCGACGAAGTTATCAAACGTATGTTTTACATTGACGTTAGAACGATAGGTAGGCTCTGCCGGCGCCGGAACGTTATCCCAGCCCGGACGCACGGTAGCCGGCGCAACGCGCGCCGCCTGGACCTGCTGTGCAGGCGCTGCGGCCGCTACGCTTACCGTACCTCTCTGCATCTGAACGGCAGGCTTAGCGCCGACTTCAAAACGCAGCTGTGGGGCATCCGCACCGCAAAAATCATTGAGGAGTCCATTGATATTATTGAGGTATTTATCCCTTACCCAATCGAGCACAAAACGGTTTGGCGCATACAGTGCCAGCGTGTTATCGCTCAACTCCGCCTGCAAAGGGCGTATCCACATGCTGAATTCTGTGGCTGGTAACTCATCCTGCAATCGGGCAAGACACTGCTGCCAAAGCGAAAGTGACACGGCGGACTCCACTCGAACAAAAATCGATATATAAAGAGAAACTGAAACAATCGTGATTGTTGGCACACGTCGACAAGACCCTGCATAGCCGAAAAGCCCCTGCACAAAAGCGGGGTGACGTGCGAACCGCTATCTGCGGTTATTACCCGATGCGGATCTCTGGATCCCGATCGGGACCGGGGATCATAGCCTAAACTGAGAAAGAGATCTTGTGTTTCTCAACAGATTCTTCCCGATTTATCCACAGGAATGATCGAAGCTGGGTAAGTGTAATCGATCCTGGCAGGAGTGAAGCACGATTTCAGCCGCATATTGGAAAAATTAATGAACTATGCGGGTTCCGGGCGCAATCGATCTAACAAAGATCCTTTACGATCCTTGCGCTTTATCCGCAGGGTCGTATAATCCCCCACCCGGCGCGTAATGCCCGTTTTCCGTAACGTGCCAGCGCTTATTTTTTGTGCGGCAAGGTGCGAGAAATAAGGAAAGAGAATTGACTCCGGAGTGTACAATTATTACAATCCGGCCTCTTTAATCACCCACGCTGAG